>NZ_FOUX01000010.1 GCF_900114995.1 Chitinophaga sp. YR627 | reverse complement strand
GGGTGGTAAGGTTTACTGTGAATGCGGTGAATGATGCACCAGTAGCAGTAGATGATAGTGTGACAGTAACCGAAGATGTGCCAGCGACTGGTAATGTATTGAGCAATGATACCGATCCAGAAGGTAACAGTCTGACTGCGAGTCTGGTAACAGCTCCATTGAACGGTACAATAGTGCTGAATGCTGATGGAAGCTTCACGTATACGCCAAATGCAAACTATAACGGCCTTGATAGCCTTGTTTACCAGGTATGTGACAATGGTGTGCCAAGTCTTTGTGATAGTGGAGTTGTGAGATTTACGGTGAACGTGGTGAATGATGCGCCGGTAGCTGTAGACGACAATGTAACTGTAACAGAGGACGTACCAGCGACTGGTAATGTCTTAACCAATGATACGGATGTAGAGGGTAATACGCTTACGGCATCGCTGGTAACAGCTCCAGTGAACGGTACAATAGTGCTGAATGCTGATGGTAGCTTCACGTATACGCCAAATGCAAACTTCAATGGCCTGGATAGCCTTGTTTACCAGGTATGTGACAATGGCGTACCGAGTCTTTGTGATAGTGGGGTGGCAAGGTTTACTGTGAATGCGGTGAATGATGCACCAGTAGCAGTAGATGATAGTGTGACAGTAACCGAAGATGTACCAGCGACTGGTAATGTATTGAGCAATGATACCGATCCAGAAGGAAACAGTCTGACTGCGAGTCTGGTAACAGCACCAGTGAACGGTACAATCGTACTAAATGCTGACGGTAGCTTCACGTATACGCCAAATGCAAACTATAACGGCCTTGATAGCCTTGTTTACCTGGTATGTGATAATGGTGTGCCAAGTCTTTGTGATAGTGGAGTTGTGAGATTTACGGTGAACGTGGTGAATGATGCGCCGGTAGCTGTAGACGACAATGTAACTGTGACAGAGGACGTACCAGCGACTGGTAATGTCTTGACCAATGATACGGATGTAGAGGGTAATACGCTTACGGCATCGCTGGTAACAGCCCCAGTGAACGGTACAATAGTGCTGAATGCTGATGGCAGCTTCACGTATACGCCAAATGCAAACTATAATGGTCTGGATAGCCTTGTTTACCAGGTATGTGATAATGGTGTGCCAAGTCTTTGTGATAGTGGGGTGGTAAGATTTACGGTGAACGCGGTGAATGATGCGCCTTTAGCTTTGGATGATAATGTGACAGTGACAGAGGACGTACCAGCGACTGGTAATGTCTTGACCAATGATACGGATGTAGAGGGTAATACTCTGACGGTATCGCTGGTAACAGCCCCAGTGAACGGTACAATAGTGCTGAATGCTGATGGAAGCTTCACGTATACGCCAAATGCAAACTATAATGGTCTGGATAGCCTTGTTTACCAGGTATGTGATAATGGTACACCAAGCCTTTGTGATAGTGCTATTGTAAGATTTACGGTGAGTGCGGTGAACGATGCACCTGTAGCGGTAGACGACAATGTAACTGTAACCGAAGACGTACCAGTGACTGGTAACGTCTTAACCAATGATACGGATGTAGAGGGTAATACGCTGACAGCAAGTCTGGTAACAGCACCAGTGAATGGTACGATAGTGCTTAATGCAGACGGCAGCTTCACGTATACACCGAATACAAACTATAGTGGTCTGGATAGTCTGGTTTACCAGGTATGTGACAATGGTGTGCAAAGTCTTTGTGATAGTGGTGTAGTAAGGTTTACGATAAATGCAGTAAATGATGCACCGGTGGCAGTAGATGATAATGTGACAGTGGCAGAAGATGTACCAGCGACTGGTAATGTTTTGACCAATGATACTGATGTAGAGGGTAATACGTTGACTGCGTCATTGGTAACAGCACCAGTGAATGGAACGATAGTGCTGAACGCTGATGGCAGCTTCACGTATACGCCAAATGCAAACTTCAATGGCCTGGATAGCCTTGTTTACCAGGTATGTGACAATGGCGTACCGAGTCTCTGTGATAGTGGGGTGGTAAGGTTTACTGTGAATGCGGTGAATGATGCACCGGTAGCAGTAGATGATAATGTGACAGTGACAGAAGATGTGCCAGCGACTGGTAATGTATTGAGCAATGATACCGATCCAGAAGGTAACAGTCTGACGGCAAGCCTGGTAACAGCTCCAGTGAACGGTACAATCGTACTGAACGCTGATGGTAGCTTCACCTATACTCCAAATGCAAACTATAATGGCCTGGATAGCCTTGTTTACCAGGTATGTGACAATGGCGTACCAAGTCTTTGTGATAGTGGAGTTGCCAGATTTACGGTGAACGCGGTGAATGATGCACCAGTGGCCGTAGACGATAATGTGACAGTGACAGAAGATGTGCCAGCGACTGGCAATGTTTTGACCAATGATACAGATCCAGAAGGAAACAGTCTGACGGCGAGTCTGGTAACAGCCCCAGTGAACGGTACAATAGTGCTGAATGCTGATGGCAGCTTCACCTATACACCAAATGCCGACTATAACGGCCTTGATAGCCTTGTATACCAGGTATGTGACAATGGTGTGCCAAGTCTTTGTGATAGTGGAGTTGTGAGGTTTACTGTTAACGCGGTGAATGATGCACCAGTAGCGGTAGACGACAATGTAACTGTAACAGAGGATGTACCAGCCACAGGCAATGTTTTGACCAATGATACAGATGTAGAAGGTAATGCGCTGACAGCAAGCCTGGTAACAGCTCCAGTGAACGGTACAATAGTGCTGAATGCTGATGGAAGCTTCACGTATACGCCAAATGCAAACTATAATGGTTTGGATAGCCTTGTTTACCAGGTATGTGACAATGGTGTGCCAAGTCTTTGTGATAGTGGAGTTGTGAGGTTTACTATTACCGCGGCTAACGATGCACCAGTAGCCGTAGATGATCAATTGACAGTGATAGAAGACCAGACTGGCACCGGTAATGTCCTGACGAACGACAGCGATCCGGAAGGAGACGCGCTGACCGCCAGCCTGGTAACTGCTCCAATAAATGGAACAATCGTGTTGAACGCCGACGGTAGCTTCACATACACACCAAACGCGAACTACAGCGGCCTTGATAGTCTGGTTTACCAGGTGTGTGACAATGGCACGCCAAGCCTGTGTGATACCGCGATCCTGCGTATCACAGTAACTGCTGCTAATGACGCACCAATAGCAGTAGATGATCAGCTGACAGTGATAGAAGACCAAGCCGGCACCGGTAATGTATTGACCAATGACACTGATCCGGAAGGAGATGCATTGACAGCTTCACTAGTAACTGCTCCAATAAATGGAACAATCGTGTTGAACGCCGACGGTAGCTTCACCTACACACCAAACGCTAACTACAGCGGCCTTGATAGTCTGGTTTACCAGGTGTGTGACAATGGTACGCCAAGCCTGTGTGATACCGCGATCCTGCGCATCACCGTAACATCTGCTAATGACGTACCAATAGCCGTAGATGATCAATTGACAGTGATAGAAGACCAGACCGGCACCGGTAATGTGTTAACTAACGATACGGATCCAGAAGGTAACAGTCTGACT
>NZ_FOUX01000009.1 GCF_900114995.1 Chitinophaga sp. YR627 | reverse complement strand
GCTACTTGTGATTTTGTAATCTTATAACGAGCAGCCACCTGGCTCATGCTTTGGTCCCCAGCCATATATTCGGCTACGACTTTATTCATGAATGACTGCTCATATTGAAATTGCATTCCTAGACGCCCTTTACGTCCCTCATTGTTTGAATTTTGCATGTTTTACACTTTTTAAGGTGTAAACCTATTTCAGGATCATACAGATGCCGTTTAGATAAGGCTTATCCTACGTTAATCTTACGTTCCGGAACGTAGGATTAACGTAGGATAATGAATATTGAAACGGCATCTGGTCAATAGTCATCCCTGTTTATATGGTTTAACCAACTTGTCCTGAATAGCCCCTCTCGTATCATTTTCCGACATTTCCTGCCTGCACGATAACAAAACACCGAATTGATGTGTATTATATTCCCCTGATATACACTGTATAACCTGGTTTAAAATTTGTAACCTGATCCCAGGAACAGCGACTCATAAGCATAAACCATATTTAGTATTGTTACATCTCAGCAAAGCAAACAGCCCGGTGCGCCCCGAACGCAGGTGGATAACAACCTTGTTATGCGCCTTTTTTCTTTGTCTGTATGGACAGACCTACGGACAAACGCCCACACCCGTTGACACCCTGAAAACGGATTCTACTACCGCAGATCGTGTAAAAGCGGTGAAACAGGGAGAGGATCTGTCATCACAATATGACCTGGGTGACCTTTTAAGGGGTATTTTAAACAAAAAAACGGATCTGTCGGGGAAAACCCGCTCAGGTGTCATAGTCATCCCAAATGTGGCTGCAAATCCCAGTATTGGGGCACAGATAGGGATCAAGGCAGTCGCCGGTAAAAAATTCGGCAGTGACCCCAATACCCTCATGTCGGTAGGGGCCACCTCCGCTTCGATTACCACCAAAGGGATCATCTACTTCTATATTAGCCATAATATCTATACATCAGGTAACAAGTGGAACTTCCAGGGAAGCCTGGTAGCAGCAAAGACGGTCACACCCGACTATGGCCTGGGTATTGGCAGGGCCACGGAAGGTACGGAACTGGAACATGTGCTGAACAACCCTGACCGTAAACCAAGGGGCTTACACGCACAGTTTTACAACTTCCGTGAAAAGGTCTATAAAGAAGTGAGCAAAGGGCTCTTTTTAGGCGGAGGTGTATCTTTTGATATCCGCAGGAAAATTGATGAGAGAGATTCCACAAATAGTCCGACGCCCTACAATATTTACAGCGACAGCCATGGTTTCAAAAGGGCACACTATATGGCGAACGGCCTGCTCTTCAATGTGCAGTATACAACCCGTGATAACCAGAACAGGGCTTATAAAGGAGTTTACTTAGATGCGGGTTTCAGGGCCAACCAGACCTGGTTGGGGAGTACAAGAAACGCATTGCAGTTTTCCACAGATTTCAGGAAATATGTGAGTCTGTCAAAACAACATCCTGAACATGTCCTTGCATTCTGGAACTGGAACTCATTCCTGCTGGCAGGTAATGTACCTTATCTTGAATTACCTGGTACCGGTAAAGACCCGAATTTCCGTAGCGGCCGTGGATATACCGTTGGGTACTTTAAAGGCACACAGTATAGCTACGCTGAAATGGAATACCGTTTCCCGATACTGCGAAACAATTTAATCAGCGGTGTAGCTTTCTTTCACCTGCAAACAACCAACGATGAATCCGGCACTAAGATATACCAGGTATTACAACCCGGCGGTGGCGGTGGATTACGTATCCTGTTCAATAAAGTAACGCGTACGAATTTATGTCTTGACTATGCCTGGGGTAAGTTTGGTGCAAAAGGCTTCTTCCTTGGTTTGAATGAAGCGTTTTAGTCGGGTAAAGAAAATGATAGAGACGGTCAATAAAACTGTTATAAAAGAGAATGGTCCGCTATCTGGCGGACCATTCTCTTTTAAATCTTACCTGTCGCTTACGAATGTTGATGCTCAACTTTTGCAGGCTTGCCCACCACGGCAACAGCAGGTACTGCTCTTCTGTTCTTCAGCCATTTCCGTATCGGTGTATCGATATATTGCAACACCAGATAAGCCATTGCTGTCAATAGTACTGTACCGGCTATCATGATCCATACCATGGTTGGTAATGAAGGCTTATACTTCTCAACATAACTCATAAACAGCCAGATGAAAGGATAGTGGATCATATACAGCGGGTAGGAAATATCTCCGGAGAACTTACAGATCTTATGGCTGAAATGATTGGTCTGCGCACCTGCTCCCAGCAACACAAGAAAAGGGAAAAAGAAGATCACCACCAGTGGATCGAGGTACCAGTTATACTTTTCCGAAAAAGGAATCATAAAGGTAGCCAGTAGTAATGCCCCTATCAGCATAAATCCGATTTCGGAACGGATGATCTTACCGGAACGATAAGCCAGTATGCCGGCCAGGAAGGAATAAGCAACCCTGGCAGCACCAGCGGAGACATTGTCACCACCCCATCCCACGGCGAGGAAATTCGCCTGTTTGGAAGCGTAGAATAGCGCACCTGCTGCAAGGATAGTCAGTACCCAGAGGATCTTAATATTCTTTATCCGCACCAGCACCAATGCATAAAAAATATTGGCGATGTATTCCCAGAACAACGACCAGGTAGGAGGGTTCAGATGGAAAAGATTAAAATACCGCTCCTTTACCAGTGGATAGGGGATCATCAGACTGGCAGACAAAAACACCAGCAGCGTTTTACTGGCATAGGTCTGATAGAGATTGCTGAACGGATCGAATATAAATACGATCAGCCCGATCAATGCGCCGATGACTACCAACGGATGCAGGCGGATCAGCCTTAGTTTCATAAACTCAACAACACCTATTTGCGCAATTTTAGTGTCGTAGGCATAAGCGATGACAAATCCGGAGAGACAGAAAAAGAAATCGACAGCGAGATACGAATGTGAAATGAAGCTGTTGTGATAGTCGGGAACGGCAATCTCCATAAAGTGGAAAATGACTACTGCAATGGCCGCAAGCCCTCTTAGCCCGTCTAGAATTTCGAAATGTGGTTTAGTAATTACATGAGGATCCTGTGTCCTGTTTACGTGCATGACTTCTTTTTAATTGTGGAATATTGAGACCTGGGCGCAAATATGCGCCATAATCTGCTAAGATGCAAGCCCTTACTACAGCACCGGTAAAAAGGGTGGATGACTGAACTATCTCATCTGCTGAGTTGTTCTGCTAATGGATCATTAATAAAATGCCATGAGAGAGGAACAAAAGATACCATCAGCAGAGAATCCTGTAAAATTATTAAAGCTGGAAGTAAAGCAAGCCAAACACTGGGCAGCAGGCATCCCGGCCGTATTGGCCGCACTCAGTGATCTGAGGGAAGAACACATTGCTATCAGAGGAATGATCGCCCTGTTTAAAATGAATCAGCGGGGTGGCTTTGACTGTCCCAGCTGTGCATGGCCCGATCCGGATGATGATCGGTCTCCGGTTGGTGAGTATTGTGAAAATGGCGCGAAGGCACTTGCAGAAGAAGCAACGACGAAAAAATTGACAGCTACTTTTTTTGCACAAAACGCAGTAGCTGATCTGGCAAAACTCACAGACTATGAGATCGGTAAAAAAGGCCGTCTCGCCGAACCAATGTATCTGCCCAAGGGAGGGGCTTATTATCAGCCGATCTCCTGGGAAGACGCCTTCAAAAAAATTGGGACACACCTGAATGCATTGGCTTCTCCCAATGAAGCAGCCTTTTACACGTCCGGCCGTACCAGCAATGAAGCCTCTTTTGTATACCAGTTGTTTGTCAGGGAATTCGGCACCAACAATATGCCGGATTGCTCTAATATGTGTCATGAGACCTCAGGTGTTGCCCTGAGTGAATCCATTGGATTGGGCAAAGGGTCTGTAAAGCTGGAAGACTTTTACGATACAGATGTGATTATCATCATTGGTCATAATCCAGGCACCAATGCGCCGCGCATGATGAGCGCCCTTGAAAAAGGTAAACGTAAGGGTGCGAAGATCATTGCCATCAATCCACTGCCGGAAGCCGGATTAATGGGATTCAGGAATCCGCAGCAGGCAAATGGTGTGCTGGGACATGGGGTTAAACTGGCCGATCTGTTCCTGCAGGTAA
Organism: Chitinophaga sp. YR627; assembly: GCF_900114995.1. Taxonomy (GTDB): domain Bacteria; phylum Bacteroidota; class Bacteroidia; order Chitinophagales; family Chitinophagaceae; genus Chitinophaga. The sequence goes on along the minus strand of NZ_FOUX01000009.1, from coordinate 230,406 downwards.
AGATCAACGGGGATATGGCCCTGCTGAAGGCCATTGAATTATTGCTCTATGAAGCAGAAGAACAGCTGCCGGGACAGGTCTTTGATCATGGATTCATCGCTAAAAATACAGTCGGATATAAGGCCTTTATCGAACAATTGAAAACCTACCGCCTGGAAGAACTGGCCGCCGCGTCCGCAGTGCCGGTTAGTGAAATAAGGGCAGCAGCAGAGATGCTGCGGAATAAAAAAAGGATCATCATCTGCTGGGGTATGGGACTCACACAACAGAAGAATGGTGTGGATATGCTGAAAGAGATTGTGAACCTGCTCCTGTTAAAAGGCAGTATCGGTATACCTGGTGGTGGTGTTTGTCCGGTACGTGGTCACAGTAATGTACAGGGAAACCGTACGATGATGATCATGGAGAAACCACATAAAGATCAGCTGGACCGTTTGCAGGCAGTATTTGGTTTCAACCCGCCCCGCGAGCATGGATATGATGTGGTCAAAGCTATCAAAGCCATGCATGAAGAAAAAGTGAAGGTCTTCTTTGCCATGGGTGGTAATTTCCTCTCCGCTACACCGGACACGACGTTCACTGCAGCTGCTATGAGAAAGCTGAAACTGAGTGTATATGTGTCTACAAAACTAAACCGTGGCCACCTGGTACACGGCGAAGAAGCATTGATATTACCGGTGCTCTCCCGTAGTGATATAGATATGGTAAATGGAGAGGCGCAGTTTATCAGCACGGAAAACTCCATGGGTGTTGTTCAGGCATCTAAAGGGATGCTGACACCGGTGTCAGATCAGTTGCTGAATGAAACACATGTTGTATGCAGAATGGCAAAAGCGACGCTTGGGAAACGTTCTGTGGTGGACTGGGACCTGTTTGAAAATAACTATGATGCTGTCAGGGATGCCATCGCTGCCTGTATACCCGGGTTTGAAGATTATAATAACAAGGTAAGACAACGCAATGGCTTCTATCTGCCAAATGGCCCTAGAGAAGGCGTTTTTAAAAGTACTACTTCAGATACGCATGCGGCGTTTTCATTGACCAGTGTTCCTCTCAATCAACTGGCCGATGATGAATATGCAATGGCTACAACGCGCACGCATGATCAGTTCAATACAACTATCTACGGACTGGAAGACCGTTACAGGGGAATTAAAAATGAACGTCGTGTCATCTTCATGAATCCTGCTGATATGCAGAAGGCAGGTTTCACAGAAGGAGATAAAGTAGATCTCTTTAATTATGACGATGGCATAGAACGAGTTGCCCGCCTGTTTATAGTGGTACCTTACAGTATTCCTGTAAAGGATACGGTCACTTATTTTCCTGAAACTAATGTATTGGTCTCAATCAATAATGTAGTGGATGAAAGTAATATGCCTGCATCCAAACGTGTGGTGATAAAGATCAGAAAACATTTACCACAGCAGGAATAGCTGGCACTAGGTATTCCACTTTAATACCCCTTTAAGCACCTTCAGGGCATGCTTGGTATCCATGGACAGGCCCGCAATGATCTCTTTCAATCCCTGTGCGAGATTGTCGAGGTTATTCTTTTCCGTCTTCCAGTCAATGAACCGGACGCCCTGTACATTTTTTGCAAACCCCTGTAAAAATGCATATCTGGGATGATTGAACAGGTTATTGATCTGTTGTTGCAGGTCCTTCACCTGTTCCTGTAAAGTGGTATTATACAGGCGCAGTTTTTCATTGGTGAGCTGATCCGGATGTCTGTCTTCCTGCTGGATCCAGTTCAGTTCCAGTTCCAGCATCGTCAGCAGATCCCCCTTTTCCCGGGCGATGGTCAGCTGCTTCATGAGTTCTTCTTTTAACTGTATCCTGGCAGGATCCTGTTCCAGATCGGGATGAAATACTTTGGCCAGTTGTCTGTAGAGATGGTGTACATTTTTTCTGCGCAGTTCTTCCAGCAGGCGTTCTTTTTCTTCTTTCTGTAGCTGCTGTTTTGTTTTACGTTTATCATTTCCTGTTGGCTCCAGTTCGGTTGTCTTCATCGGCAGTGTCGTTTCAGCTGTCTCTTCTTCCTTTTCTTTCGCAGCAGTAGCGGCCCTCAGTTTAGCAAGGTATTGTTCTGTGAGGTCCTGGTAAGTGACTTCAGACAGGGCATTGAAAATCTCCAGTAACTCGCCTTCCGGCTCTTCCTGCTGATAGCGGAATATCTCATGCAGCTGATTGATGATCAGCAGGCGAAGGGCTTCTTTCTCATGTCCGGAGAGTCCTTTGGAAATAGTCATGAACTCATTCATCAGTACGACGACGGCTGACCGCAGACCAACCACCTGTTGCATCTGTGGATAGATCTGCTTCAGATAAAGCTGCAGCTGCTTATCGAGGATGGCAGCGGTATCTTTCAGCTCCTGCCGTAGCTGGGCAATTTTCTGTATGAGTTTATTAAAGGTCTGTTGTTCCTTACTAAGTCCGGCTTTTTCTGACTGATTGATAATCAGTTCTCCGGGTCGTTTATTCAGTTCCTGCGACATATTCCCTGCTTTGGGGGCAAAGTTACAAAAGAAACTGTCTTGGGCCTGAAGTGTTTACCTGTTGAGGGGACATGCGTAGTAGGAAAGAAGTGCCTCGGAATTTCAGTAAATTCATAGCAGAAATCTTAGTTATGAAAATAATAGCCCTCACATCCCTGTTAAGCCTCATACAATGGGTAACGCACGTATCACCGGACTTCCCTTCCGGGACTATTGCTGAAACACATTTATCCACCGTCCGGGAACCTGCGGCAGCAGATAACAGGGGGATCGTTTTCTTTTCTTCGGATAATGGCGCCAGCTGGAAGAACACCAGCAACGGATTACCCGCTGACGCGAAAATAGGCTTGGGGGCCATTGCTGTCGGAGAGGGAATAGTGGCTATTGCTGTCCGGAATTATGGAGTATATCTTTTTAATGAGAAGTTAAATCGCTGGAAGGAGATTCCTATGCAGGTAAATATTGTGGCGGCCAATCCGGCAGCCCTGATCTTTCATAAGCAGGCTATTTACCTGGGCACACAACATGCAGGCGTTTTTTCTTCAAAAGATAATGGGAAGCACTGGCAACATATTGATGCCGGATTGGTAAGCCAGACCATTCGTCGCTTTGTGGAAATTGACAATAAATTATATGCAGGCACGAACGCTGGTTTATTCAGCTATAACGAACATAAAAAACAATGGGTGCAGGTGTATGGTAACAATACGATGCAGGTGAACGGGATTACTGCTGATGGAGCTCATATCTGGATTGGTACCAATCAGGGTGCTTTTTTTACATCAAAAATGCGATCTGACTGGCAACAGGGATTAGCCGGTCATTCTCTTCATAACATAAGTACTGTGGGAAATACGCTGTATGCGATGACATATAATGAACTCTTTGCCTCCACTGATGGTGGTACAAGCTGGAAGAGTGTACAGCAGGGAATGCCGCACGACTTTTATACTTTCAATGTAGTGGCCAGTCAGGGAACTGTTTTTGCTGGTCAGTGGGATGGGGTTTACCGCAAGGTTGAGGGACAACAACGCTGGGAGCGTTATGGTAGTGGTCTGCCACCCCGATTTGCATTGACCAACATGAAGACATATAAGGGGTTCCTGATTGTTAGCGGAAGCGAAGCAGTACGGAAATAGTTATTGTATTAATAAGCAAAGGGCCATCTCAGTTTATTTTTGAGATGGCCCTTTACTTATCAGTTACAGGAGACGATTATAAGGTCTTCGGAGAATATACTTTTAATACGCCGTCATCTTCGCTGCTCACGATCAGCAGGCTTTTGCCGGTAGGGCTATTCGCAGCTGATACAAACAGTACGCCTTCCGGAGCATCACCTGATTTCAGGAGCTGCAGGAAGGATGGCGCTTCAGGTTTGGTTACATCGTATACAGCAACTGCATCTACTCTTTCCATACCAACGAAAGCGATATTTTTGTTACCTACTTTACCGAGGGTGATACCTTCTGGTTCTACACCTTTATCATCACTACGGTTATCGTCATAATAACCAGCAGCATTTACTTTTGTTTCCAGTTCGTTTTTGCTGTCATATACCAGTGTACCACTGGTACCGTTCCATACGCTGAAAGAACGTGCACCGAAGGAGTACAGGGATTCATAGATACCATCACCGTTCACATCACCCAGGGTAGATGTTACGTTCAGACGGCCCAGTTTAGCATCGCTCTGTAAGTCAGCTGCATTAGGGAATGCAGTTGCGTCCAGCGTAAGGCTTTTAATACGTCTTGCTTCTGCAAAAGCGGTGTATTCACGTACATCACCTTCGTTTGCGGTGAACAGGTAAGGAATACCACCATCTGTCTGTAAAACAGCGATAGCGTCTGGCATATAGATGCCTTTTACCGGCCATTTACCGAAAGCAATTGTATTGTCCTTATCAGAAGGGTCGATCGCATTTGCATCCTGATTATAGTCTTTGAAACCCAGTGGGAAGATGTTGGTGGCAGTTTTAGTAGTCAGGTCGATCTTCGCGATGGCGTTGTTTTCCTGCAGCGTTACCCAGGCAGTTTTAGAATCTGGTGATACCGCGATATATTCCGGTTCCATATCCTGTGCAAAAGAGGCATTCGGACCGAATACGCGCAGACCTTTCTGTTGCAACGCTGCCTGCTGAGACGCGAAGCTGCTGAAGTCAATGTTTACAACACTGTAGTTATCGCTCACGCTGATCACAGAAACAGAACCTACCGGATCGTTTGAGTAATCTGCACTAGGTTCGCCTTCATTGGCAGTCAGGATATATTTACCATCCGGGCTGAAAGTTACCATGTCTGGTAAAGCACCGGTAGCGATTGTCTTGATCTCTGCATAGCTATTGGTATTGTAAACGGTAACTCTGCCAGGCTGTTGTTTGTCCAGGGATTCAATAGCAGCAGCCAGTTTCCCATCGAATACAGATACGCTGTTTACAGCGCCGCTGTTGGTTGGAATAGAGTGGATCACCTTCATTTTAGCGGGATCGCTCAGGTCTATCACATCGATCTTATTAACGCCGCCGTTATTCACGACAAACAGTCTTTTCGTAGTTGGATCATAAGCGCTGATCTCAGCTGCACCAGCTTCACCAATGTCCAGTGTACCAATTTCTGCGAAAGTGGAAGCGTCTTCATTAACGATTGATTCACCAGGCATGTCATCTTTAGAACAGGCCGCCAGGATAGCCATTATGGCAAATGGTAACAGGTGTTTGAATTTCATATTTGCATATAGGTTTGAGGCGGCAAGAGTACAGAAGGCAGATGAACTTAATGTTAAGGAAAGGTTTTGAAATTATTAACGCTGGCTAATCTTATCTACATCGGTGGGGGGAATTGGGATAGTGTCAGACAAAGGGCAGCTACCCGGCGAGCGGTATGACCTGATCGAGTCCACATACACGCCATGTATATGGCTGGTAAAGGGCTGGTATTGCCCGGATCAGTAGGATATTTGTCACCTAAATGATCAGTTGGGTTGCGCGATTACTTTTTCAACAGTCCGCTAAGTGTTATATTTACTTTCACAGAGATCTCTATACCCGGTAAAACAATTCAGATATGCAGGCAGACGCTGAAATATATGTACGTTCGATCAGGGCGCTCTGCCCCGACCTGACTGATGAAGAACTTGCTCAGTTTGCCGCAAAACTAACCCTGCTGGAGCTGGATAAGAAAGACCTTTTTATTCAATCAGGTAAAGTTCAGAAGGCGCTGGGCTTTGTTACCAAAGGCCTGATCCGGTCGTTTTTCGTAGACCTCAATGGTAATGAGATCAATGTTGGTTTCTATGCGGAGGGTGATTATGCAACACATTACCCGGCGTTTATCACCCGTCAACCCAGCAGTTACACGATCCAGTGCCTGGAGCCGACCACCTTCCTCTGCCTGACATTCGAAGACCTGCAATGGATATACCAGCAGTACCCAAAGTTTGAGAGGTATGGCCGGCTGGTGGCAGAAGAGATCCTAAAAAGGCAACAGGCGCGTATAGAAAGCTTTGTTTTTCAGACCGCTGAAGAACGTTATCTTGATTTTGCGGAGCACCATGCCCCCTTATTCAACAGGGTCTCATTATCCCAGCTTTCCAGCTATCTCGGTATCGAGCGGCAGACACTTACCCGTATTCGCCAGAAATTAGCCCATAAATAGTTTTTGACGCATTTGCGTCAGGTCCCCCTTTCACATATACCGGAGCTTTGCAGTATCAACTTAAAACAAACTGCAATGGCAAAGAATATCTTACTTATACTCGGTCATCCTTCAGAAAATTCTTTCTGTAATGCGCTGCTTGATGCCTATCGTAAAGGTGTGGAAAGTGCCGGCGCTAATACCCAGACCATCTACATATCAAAACTGCATTTTGATGTAAATCTTGCAGACGGTTATAAAACAGGCGAAGCAATGCAGCTGGAAGAGGACCTGCGCACTGCACAGCAACAGATTCAATGGGCTGACCATGTTGTGATGGCTTACCCTAACTGGTGGGGTTTTATGCCCGCCCTGGCTAAAGGGTTTATTGACAGGGTATTACTGCCCGGATTTGCATTCAAACACCAGTCAGGCAAAGTCTTTCCGGAAAAATTACTGAAGGGCAAAAGCATGCGCTTACTCGTAACAATGGATACGCCCAAATGGTGGTTTTACCTGATCTATCGCGCATCGCAATACCAGATCCTTAAGTCCATCGTCTTCGGATATGTAGGATTTGATCCTATCCGGTTTTCTACTTTCGGATTCATCAGAAAATCAACCGAAAAGCTGCGCAACAGCTGGCTGAAAAAAGTAGAACAATCAGGCAGACAGTTTAAATAATTCTGACAAATGTTTCTGCCGACTAACAACCAAACATATTCATCACAAACAATAAAACCTACAGTTATGAAACACAATACCAGACATACAGCTGCAGCTATCAATCCTAAGAAAGGTTTCAGGATTCATTTCCTCGTTTTTCTGTTAGTCACCCCATTGGTATGGCTGGCATGGTATCTCACCGATACCACTTACCCATGGCCGGCATGGAGTACTGCTTCCTGGGTAACAGGCGTGCTATTTCATTACCTGGGTGTGTTTGTTTTTAAGCCTTGTCAGCAGCAATGCGCCGCACCTGCCTCCCGGTAAACTGAAAAGAGTTATATTTATTTTGTTGTTAATTTGAAAACCAGAAATATGAAAGCGCTGATCATCGGGGCTACCGGAGCGACCGGAAAAGACCTTACCCATGTATTATTGCAGGACCCTGCCTATACAGCAGTCGTGATATTCGTACGTCGTTCCAGCGGGATCAGTCATCCCAAACTGACCGAGATAATGACAGATTTTGATAAACTGGAAGAGGTGGCGGATGCCATCAGGGGAGATGTATGGTTCAACTGTATGGGAAGTACTTTGAAAACGGCAGGCTCAAAAGAAAAACAGTGGCATATCGATTATGAGATACCTTTAAAGTTTGCAGAGATAGCAAAGAGAAATGGTGTTCCTAAAGCGGTAGTAGTGTCTGCATTTGGGGCCTCGCCCAGGAGTAAGGTCTTTTATTCCAATATGAAAGGTAAGCTGGAGGAGGGTGTTGAAAATCTGGCATTTGATCAGTGTATCATATTTAAACCCGGCATGTTGTTAAGAAAGGAGACAGACAGGTCAGGAGAGCATGTATTCGGCGGTATACTGAAGTTCCTGAATCGGCTGGGATTGATGAAGAAGTTCCGTCCACTGGAGACGTCTTTACTGGCGCAGAAATTGGCGAAGGCGCCAAGGGTACTTCCGGCAGGAAAACACGTCATATCATTGGAGAAGATTTTTGACTTTTAAAAGTGATGGGATCTGAAGAATATCTAATAGCAACAATTTGAAATTACATGATATGAAAAAACTGTCGGGTACGTCTGATGCTGATTTATTAGTCCTTATGGCATTTAAACTTAAGAATAGGGTTTTGTTTCCTGAGAAGTTGGAAGATGCTAAGAAATGGCTTGCGAAGGTCCGGGTGAAAAGTACTTGACAAGTTTCAATCAATATAATTTAAGAGGTGTCATCATTGACACCTTTTTTGTTTGTTGAGGTTTGGATGGCAAGAGCTTATACTATCAGTAGGGGTAACAAGTAGATACTCAAAATAATATTATCAAAACAAATTTCTACTAACACCCCTTTAATATCACTAAAATAAAATCATTAAGACTCCCATATCTCAGAAAATTGCAAAAACATGCAAAATTGACCTGAATTATTTTAATCTTGGCACGGAAATCATAATTGAAAAATTCCGGTTATCTAATTTAACCCGCTAAAATTCCAAAATTTACAAAAATCTAAGATGATTAAGTTCAACAGATTAAGAGGTCTCAGCGTACTTGCGTGTTTAGTTTACACTTGTCAGATGCAGGCACAAAAAAGGATAGCGCCTGCGTATCCACTTATTACTCACAATCCCAATTTTAGTATCTGGTCTAATACGGATCAGCTGAACAGTTCGACAACGACACACTGGACAGGCGCCGATCATTCGCTTTTAGGAATGATCAGTGTAGATGGAAAGTTGTATCGTTTTTTGGGTAAAGAGGTAACAAAATATAAAACGGTATTGGCGGCAGCTGATGAGACGCCTTATGAGGTGAGTTATACAGAAACGCAGCCTGATGCGAACTGGACTGCACCCGATTTCAAAACAGCCAGCTGGAAATCTGGTCAGGCGCCATTTGGTGATGATGAAAAAAATGTAAAGACATTATGGAAATCTGACAATATCTGGGTGAGAAGAACTTTCACAGTGAAGAATATTGCCAGCATCAATGATTTGTTGTTAAAGCTTAATCATGATGACAATGTCGAAGTATTTCTCAATGGTAACAAGATCTATGAAACAACTGGCTGGACCAGTAATTTCAAATATCTGCCGGTTAATAAAAGCATGCTGAAAAATGGTGAGAACACAATAGCCATTCATCTTGCGAATAGTGCAGGTGGCCGCTACCTGGACTTTGGTTTGGTAGATAAACAAAAGAGTGCGTTGGGTGAAAATCAGGTTGCGCAACAAACAAAGGTTGATATTGCCGCAACGCAGACTACCTATGAGTTTACTGCCGGTAATGTTGACCTGCAACTCAAATTTACGTCACCGCTTTTGCTGAATGATCTGAAGCTGTTATCCCGTCCGGTATCCTATATTACGTATGCTGTAAAAGCAAACGACGGAAAACAACATGCTGTTAAGGTCTTTATGAGTGCATCATCTGATATCGCAGTTTATCAGCCATCTCAACCTGTTGCGGCAAAACGTTATGATGCAGGCAACCTGTCTGTTCTGAAAGTAGGTACTACAGAGCAGCCTGTATTGCAAAAAGGTGCAGATGATATGCGTATTGACTGGGGATACTTTTATGTAGCTGCTGAGAAAAACAAAGGTGCCGTTCAATACATCACAAAGGGCGCTGATGCGATAGAGACCTTTAAGAAAGGCGTGACTGTGTCATCCGCATCAGAAGGAAAATCATTATCGCTGAATACAGTTCTCCCATTTGGTACTGTTGGCAGTAATAAGGTTGAGCGCTTTGTTGAACTGGGCTACGATGAAGTGTATGCCGTTCAGTACTTCAATGACAACTTAAGACCCTGGTGGAATGCTGCTGGCAACGAAACCATAGAAGGACAGCTGATCAGTGCAGACAATGAATATAATACTGTCATGCAGAGATGTAATGACTTTGACAAGGAAGTATATGCTACTGCATTGAAATCGGGTGGTGAAGAGTATGCACACATCTGTGTACTGGCTTATCGTCAGAGTATTGCTGCACACACCCTGGTGAAAAGTCCGGACGGTGAATTATTGTGGTTGTCAAAAGAGAATAATAGTGGTGGTTTTATTAACACAGTGGATGTAACATATCCTTCTGCGCCGCTTTATCTCATATACAATCCGGAACTGATGCAGGGTATGTTAACAGGCATATTCCACTTCAGTGAGACCGGTAAGTATCCGCATCCATGGGCTGCGCATGACCTGGGAACATATCCTAAGGCAAATGGTCAGACTTACGGCGAACCTATGCCTGTCGAGGAATCAGGTAACATGATTATTTTATGTGCTGCTATTACTAAAGCGCAGAAAAATACAGATTATGCTAAGAAACATTGGCAAACACTGACTACCTGGGTGGATTATCTTACCAAGGAAGGACTTGATCCTAAGACACAGTTGTGTACGGATGATTTTGCCGGTCACCTGGCGCGTAATGCCAATTTATCTGTTAAAGCAATCGTTGCCATTGGATGTTATGCACAGATGGCAGAGCAACTGGGAGAGCATGAAACAGCCAAAAAGTACCGTGCCATTGCTGAAAGCATGGTGCCAAAATGGATAGAGATGGCTGATGCCGGAGACCACTATGCACTCACATTCGACAACAAAAACACCTGGAGCCAGAAATACAATCTGATATGGGACAAGGTATTAGACCTTAATCTGTTCCCGCAAAAAGTATATGACACGGAGACGAAATACTATCTCACAAAAGGAAACAAATTTGGTATACCACTGGACAGCCGTAAATCCTATACTAAAAACGACTGGATCGTATGGACAGCTACCTTTGCGCCGGAAAAAGAGCAGTTTGAAGCATTGATCAAACCACTTTACATACATGCATTGGAGACGCCATCCCGTGTACCGCTGAATGATTTTTACGATTCTGAAACAGGTATCCGTGAAAACTTCAAAGCAAGAAGTGTTGTAGGCGGATTCTACATGAAAGTCCTGTCTGATAAATTACACACTAACTAATACGATATCATAAAAATACAGGTCTGTACAGCAACTATCAATTAACACAATTGATAGTTGCTGTATTTCATTCTAATCAAGCGAATTAAATGAACAACAACGCCCTTCCTACAAAACCTCATTACCAGGTATTAGATGGATTACGTGGTGTGGCTGCGATCATCGTTGTATGGTTCCATCTTTGTGAACCACATGCTACCAGTCACCTGACACAATGGATCAACCACGGCTATCTTGCGGTGGACTTTTTCTTTTTACTCTCCGGTTATGTAATAGGTTATGCATACGACGACAGGTGGGACAAACTTACAGTAGGTACCTTTTTAAGACGTCGTTTTGAGCGTCTGCAACCTCTTGTGATCCTGGGGATGACATTGGGTGCAATTGGTTTCTATTTTACGGAGTCTACCATCTGGCCATTGATCCATACCGTACCCGTATGGAAAATGTTGCTGGTGATGCTCATTGGTTATACCATGTTGCCGGTTCCATTGTCCATGGACATACGTGGCTGGCAGGAGATGCATCCGTTGAACAGTGTAGGGTGGTCTTTATTTTTTGAATACATCGCCAATATACTGTACGCATTAGGGATCAGAAAATTACCCAACTGGGCTTTGGCGATCCTGGTGAGTCTGGCAGCAGCAGCATTGGTACATTTTGCTGTAACCAATGCTAATGGTGATGTAACAGGCGGCTGGACATTAACATTAGAACAGGTGCGGGTAGGGATGACGCGCATGATGTATCCATTTTTTGCAGGCCTATTATTATCAAGGATAGGGAAACCAATACATGTGAAAAATGCTTTTCTCTGGTGCACCTTGCTGGTAGCGGCGATATTGTTCATGCCACGTATTGGCGGGGCAGATCATTTGTGGCTCAATGGGCTGTATGAGGCAGTATGTATCATTCTGGTTTTCCCCGTAATAGTGCTGATGGGTGCCGGAGCAACGGTAACAGGCAACAGCGAACATAAGATCTGTAAATTACTGGGTGATATATCTTATCCGCTGTACATGACCCATTATACCCTTGTTTATTTCTATGTGGGATGGGTAAGCGACCATAAAGGAATAACAATGGCAGCGTCCTGGCCATATGCGTTAGCAACTTTCTTAGGGGCAATTGCGGTCGCATATGCGAGTTTGAAACTATTTGATGAGCCGGTACGTGCCTGGCTGCGAAAGAAGCTGAGGTAATAATAAGGGGTTAATACAGGTGGCAATTCCTGTTATTAACCCCTTTACAGTCCGTTAGTGTATTTAACCTCAATTTTTCTTAGTCTTCACCTGAGATATTACTCCGCTAAAGATGCTGATTCTATTTTCTGAGACAATGCGATAAAAGGGTAATCTGTTTTTGACATGTTGACGTCAAAATGTGAACCTTCCTTTCGTTGGAATGCAAAAGACAAAGGAGATGTTGCTGAACTATGCATAAAAAAGACAAGAAATGGCACCGTCAATTTTTCATTGGGTCCGGAACTTCCCTTTTCCGGCTTGACCTCAAATGATAATGACATATTAACCAACTTGTGCTGAATGGTATCAATCGCGTTAAAATATATGCTGTTCCGGGTATAGATGCATGGTATTGTATCAATAGTATGGTCATCACTTTCACAGATCAGATCAATACGGGCAACTCTCAGGCTATCTGCTTTATTCCGCCATATTTTACGAACTCTTACTTTAAGTTCTGTAGGAGCCTCCCATATATAAAAATATACTTGCCGTGAATCGCTAATAGTGCTACTGAAGGCCTTCGCTACTACAACTGATATGAAAGTTAGTGTACATATTAGTAGCAATTTTTTTATCATGATTTATGTACTTATTTGGATATTATTATTGAGAATCTGTATTATTTGAAGCGTTGGCTTTTTCTTTCGCGTTTATATACCTTTGCGCATTTTTCCGCAGCGTTGAAAGTTGACGTTCAGTCAAACTAAAACTTTGAGCGTTGGCGATAGACCTTTGGTAAAAGATTGCTCCAGGCTTACCTTGGCTAACTGTGTTAGTACTGGTGTTTAATGTGTTCGGCTTTAAATTTCCAATAAGTACCCAGTTGAAGTTTTGTCCACCAAGAGGTTGTTTTACATCATCTTCTGATGGTCTCACAATGTTGCCTGTATTATATATCGAACCGTCGCTTGTTTTAAAACTAGCGGACTTTGAAAGTTCGAAATGGTAAGGGGCTAAATCAAACTTTTGCGTTGTTGTATTATAGAAAAAAGCCCCGATAGCATGGGAATGAATTATTGTAATCTCCTGGTTTTTTTCGTCATTGTTATTTGAATATACAAACTCATTGATATTTTCAGGAGTTGCCATAACGCCCCCCTGAAGCCTGGCAGGCTGAGAAATTCCTGGTGTTACTTCATTTCCATTAACGACGGAAACATATCCTTCTGCTACTGTTGCACTCGCAGTCTTCTTTAACATGTCAATTGTAGTTTGTAATACAGTAAGAGATGTATGATAGGAGTCGAATTCCTGAGGATTTTGATTGATGCTAGGATCCCTGGCTACTGATTTGATATGATTTGCAACATTTATGTCGCTTACAATCCTCAATGAGGTTGACTTCCCAAAACTACCCAGTAATTGTCCTTTAGTTGAAACATACAGTTCCATACCATCCAGATCAATTCCTTGTATGGGACTATTTGAAGCAAACTGATAGGGAGTCAGTTCCGGATATTTTTTTGTTAGCGGGTCGACGGAAAGAAATTTAGCCAATGTATTTTCTGGAACATTCACATATCCGATTATACTATCCTTACTATCCAGCATATAGATTTTCCTATCTTTTGCTGCAATTAATAATGACCGGTTGCTATTTGTTGTATCCCTGTTTGCAACATATATACCGGCATTATCTTTCGTTCTCACATAGTTTGACTTAATAGTATATCCGAACTGTTCGTATGGATTATTGATCTGCGTATATCCGGTTTTGAATATGAATAGTATAGCAATGGTCCAGACAGTCTTTTTATTAATATTCATTAGTAGATGATTATTTATTTGCAGTTATTGTTGTTTTCTTACTTAGTTTGTTCTGCTTTATCCAGTTATTATACTCGTCTTTTGATGAATATTTATAGCCCAATTCAATTAATCTGGCATCAATGGTCTTAAGCATTTGATATGCTTCTACTTCCTGATCTTTCTGCAGTTTTTGAGTTTGTCGCAATGCCAACCGGTAATGCTCATATTTTACCATCAGTAAATTAACTGATGTAGGAAAGTAGCGTAATGCCGTATTACAAATGGTCAGATCAAAATCTTCAATACCAAATTGAAACTGGTAGTTAACAGCTAATTCTTTTAGAACGAGTGCTATTGACTCTTTAAGTGTAAGAGCTTGCATATAGATGCCAGACTTAATTTGTTCTACCGTAACCCCGGTTTCCTGCATAATCCACTCATCTCTTGCAAAGCTTCCACTTGTCATCTCAAGATTAACCCACTTACCTTGTTCATCTTTATGTTTAATGTAACAATGTATCGGTGCCAATGCGAGAAACCCTGAGGTACCTAATTCTTCTACAAGTATTTTATAAAGAAAGGGTAATGAATTACAGTTCCCCTTATTAGTTCGTAACAACTTTGTTACAAATCCTACAGTGGGATCCTTATCATCCAGAAAGTGATCAAAGTCGTAGGTGAAGGGGCGAAAATTATTCTCTTGAATAGAATCCGTCATATAGGTGAACGCAGCCCAGTTGCCCGCAGTACGGAACTTTTCCAGGTGTCTTTTCTCAATCATCTGCCGCAGTTTTATTGCGATTTCGGATATTTTGGTATTAAACTGTTCATAAGACCAGGCTCCGTTCAGATATGCATTTTCCATCAGGAAAACCGCTTTTTTGAAATTAGGAGGTTTTCCTCCGGAGAGCATTTGATTTATTTCAGAGAACGCTGCATAATACAGTTGTTTCTGGGGTTGATTATTATTCAATGTTGGACCAGGCAAGGCATAGGAGCTTAAATATGTTATCATCAATAACACCATCCCCGCTAATAACATCCCAGACTTAGCTTTCATTTAGGTACAAGAATAGTTTTTTGCTAATTGAGTACGAACAATCCACAATCGGAATATAAAGTTATATTCTTTTAGAGAAAATATATAGTTTTTTAAATATGTTTTGCGGTATAGCATTCATTTGTTGCAAAAAGGCACAATTTAGAGGGAGTTAAAAAGTAGTCAGCTGCTGTCACTACGAATGAACTGCAAAATCTCCTCTATTTAAACGATTTTTCTCACTGACGGTAGCATATTATGCTACTGATGGATTTTTGGAGAACTTACTGATTGACGATAGATTATGATGAAATGAAACTTATAGGGACGTTTATTTCTTAGAAATATTGATTCACAGATTGTTTGAGTAAAAACGGTAAATTTAGCGATGAGGTCAAATTTTCTCAAACCTGTAAAGGTCTCGCTCTTCCCTCATTCTCAACTATGTAAAACAAAAAAGCCTCCAAATCTTTCGACTTGAAGGCTTAAAGCTTGCGGACCAGACGGGACTCGAACCCGCGACCTCCGCCGTGACAGGGCGGCATTCTAACCAACTGAACTACTGATCCTTCCCTTGTTTTCGGGGCAGCAAAGATAGCAACAAACAAATCAATTTTGCAAATCTTTTTTAAAAAATATTTTAGCGTTTATCTTTACAGCGTACTTTAACCAATTTTATACACAAATATGCAATTCCTGGATTTTGAGAAACCTATTGAGGACCTGTATGATCAGTTGGCAAAACTGAAGGAGAATGGCGCAAAGTCGGGTGTAGACGTTACAGCTACAGTAAAGGAGTATGAGCAGAAGATCGCTGATACCCGCCTTGAAGTGTACGACCACCTGACCAGTTACCAGAAGGTACTGCTCAGTAGGCATCCCGATAGGCCCTATACCCTCGCCTACATCGAGAAGATGTGTACCAATTTCGTGGAGCTGCACGGCGACAGGAATGTGAAAGACGATAAAGCCATGGTCGGTGGATTCGCCGAACTCGATGGTGAAACTGTCATGTTCATTGGTCAGCAGAAGGGGATAAATACCAAAATGCGTCAGATCCGCAACTTTGGGATGGCCAACCCGGAAGGTTACAGAAAGGCGCTTCGCCTCATGAAACTGGCTGAAAAGTTCAACAAGCCTATTGTTACCCTGATAGATACTCCTGGTGCTTATCCTGGTCTGGAAGCTGAAGAGCGCGGACAAGGGGAAGCTATCGCCCGTAATATTTTCGAAATGGTGAAATTACGGGTGCCGGTTATCTGTATCATCATCGGTGAAGGCGCTTCTGGCGGTGCACTGGGTATCGGTATTGGCGACAGGATCCTGATGCTGGAAAACAGCTGGTATACAGTAATCTCTCCGGAAAACTGCTCCACGATCCTCTGGCGTAGCTGGAATTTCAAAGAGAAAGCTGCCGAAGAGCTGAAGCTGACTTCAGATCATATGAGCCGCTTTGGCCTGGTGGACGGTGTTATCAAGGAACCGCTCGGTGGTGCCCATGTGAATCCGGACGAAATGGCGGAAATTCTCAAGAAGAAGATCAAGGATACCCTGGCAGAACTGAAAAAGATCGACGCCGATACCCGTATCGAGCAGCGTATCGACAAGTTCAGCAACATGGGCTTTTTTGAAGAGCGCTAAAAATATTTCGTTATATACCATTCCAAATTATAATCTTTGCACCTCTTTACGATTGATAAAGAGGGCGATTTGGAATTTGTTATCTGGAATCTACACTCAATATGGAACAATTGAAAGGCACCGGTGTGGCACTGGTTACGCCCTTTAAAAAAGACGAAAGCATCGACTGGAATGCTTTGGAGAAAGTGATTGATCATGTGATTTCCGGCGGGGTTGACTACGTAGTATCCCTGGGGACGACCGGAGAAACTCCTACACTTAGCTCAGAAGAGAAGCTGGACATTATGAAATTTACCTTCGAAAAGGTGAATAAACGTGTACCGGTGGTTGTAGGCATTGGTGACTACAATACCCGCGACGTTGTCAAGCGACTCGAAACCTGTCCGCTGGATGAAGCTGCTGCTGTACTGAGCGTTGCTCCCTACTACAGTAAGCCCAGCCAGGAAGGATTGTTCCAACACTATAAGGCCGTTGCAGCAGCATCTCCCAAACCGATCATCCTGTACAACGTACCTGGCAGAACAGGTCGTAACATGACAGCGCAGACAACCCTGCGCCTGGCGAAAGAGGTAGCCAACATCGTGGCAATGAAAGAAGCCAGCGGTGACATGGTACAGTGTATGCAGATCATCAAGGACAAACCAAAGGATTTCCTGGTTGTCAGCGGTGACGATGCACTGGCATTTCCTCAGATCGCAACCGGTATGGACGGACTGATCTCCGTGGCAGCTAACTACTTCGCGAAGGACGTATCTGACATGGTGAAGGCTGCGCTGGCCAGCGATAACGTAAAAGCCCGTGAATTGCATTATAAACTGCAGGATTCCTTCGACCTGATGTTCGAAGAGAATAACCCTGCCGGCGTAAAAGCATTCATGGCAGAAGGTGGATTGATCGAAAATGTATTCCGCCTGCCGGTAGTGCCGGTAAGCGAAGGTTTACACAGCCGTATCGCCGCTTTCAACAAAAACTACAGGTAAACCGCGAAGCGGTAGAAATAAAGCGCCCCGTTCTGCCTGGCAGGACGGGGCGCTGTGTTTTATGTGGTATGTGGAGGGGTCAGATGATATAACTGACGCCTTCCAGTGCAAGATCGGAATTGGGGAATACCTCCCGGCATTCTGCCTCAAATGGGGTCAGATCGGTATATTTCGAAGAGAAATGCCCTATAATGAGCCGGTGGGCGTTTGCCTTTAATGCCAGTGTGGCTGCTTCTATGGTCGTACTATGGAACCTTTCTGCCGCTCTTTCTGCCAGATTGTGCAGATAGGTGGTCTCATGGTATACCAGGTCGGCGTCTTTGGCAAAAGGGATCAGGTCCTCAGAAAAACGTGTATCTGCGTAATAAACATACTTCTTACCCGTGGGCGGCGCCAGGGTCACCCAGTCATTTTTGACGAGCAAACCATCTTTACGTTGATAATCAGCGCCTTGCTGTAATTTACTGAAGTAAGCGGCTGGTATCTCATACGCTTTGGTCTGGTCAGGAATGATCTTCCGCCTGCGTTTCTGCATTTCAAAGACAAATCCATAGCAGGGAATACGGTGTTGGGTAGGAAAGAAGCTGACTTTCAGATCTTTATCTTCGAGGATAACGCCCTGGTTCTCTTCCAGCAATGGTACGAACTGCAGTTCAAACTGCAGAATGGTGCCGGAACATTCCATCTGGAGCCGTAAAATAGCCTCCAGTTCGGGCGGGGCAAACACTGTTAAGGGGTCTTGCCGTCCGAGCAGACTAAGGCTGTTTATAAGCCCGATAAGGCCGAAATAATGATCTCCGTGAAGGTGGCTGATGAAAATATATCTCAGGCGGCTCCTTCTGATCTTATAGCGCGCAAACTGTAATTGTGTGCCTTCTCCGCAATCCACCAGTATCAGCTGATCATTACATGTCACTATCTGAGCCGTCGGATGTCTTTCTAACGTGGGAAGAGCTGAGTTATTACCTAAAATGGTGACTGCAAACATGAACGAAAAAAAATATTTACCAAAAATCCTTATTTATTCCGGAAAATGGAATTGAATTCCACATTCCGGAAAAATATGGCATCAATGTGAGAGGAGGGAAAAAATTATTCCTCATCCTGCAATAATTCCCTTTCAAGGTCTTCCATCATGACCATGTCAATGGCTTCAGACATTGTAGGGACGAGGTTATACGCCGTTTCATCGGCATTTTTAAGGTCATTTGTTAAAGTGCTGTTAAGGCCGGTTACCGCGCAGGATAGTCCGCTGTCATACTGCTGGTGATATACTGTTAAAATGGCTTTAATCCCTTCAGCATCGGCTTTTTCCACTAAGGCCATGTCCAGTATAAGGTTACGTCCATCCAGACCTGGCAATTCTGATACCTCCCTGGTAAACCCGGCTGACAAATTAGCATCCAGTTGCGTAATTTGAGGCTGTACGATCAGGATTTTTTCTTTGGTATCAATTTTGAATTCCATAAGTAAGATTTTCTTTTATAAGTTAGTAAATAGTAATCGGGAATCCTGCCAGATAACAGCTTTCTTTCTTACTTAACAGCCCTCAATTGTACACTTGTACTATTAAAGTGTTAGGGTAAAGGTAAATCAAAATTATTTGCTAATATTGTATAAGCAAGTCCCCGTAAGGGTTTTAATAATTTAATATTCTCACAATGGACCAGAATTTTTCACCGCAAGTAAAGGAGATCATTTCGTTTAGCAGAGAGGAAGCTTTACGCTTGGGAAATGATTTCATCGGCACAGAGCACCTGCTGCTAGGCATAATTCGAGAAGGGGAAGGGACAGCTGTTAAAATTCTGCAGGCCTTAAATGTAGACCTTTATGAACTTCGTAAAGAGGTTGAGTTGGCCGTAAAAGATAAAACAGGAAAAAATATTGCCAATATCAACAGTCTACCGCTTACAAGGCAGGCAGAAAAGGTTATACGTGTTACCGTGCTCGAGGCAAAAGCCCTCAAAAGCCCAACCGTGGAAACCGAGCATTTAATGCTTTCAATCCTCAAGAATAAAGAAAACGTTTGTACACAAATCTTACAACAGTTTGACGTGGATTACGACACTTTTAAAAACGAACTGGGCTTCGTAAAATCAGCCGATCCTAAGGCAGAGTTTGATGATCCTGGAGAAGAGGAGTTTGAAGATGAGCGTAAGAGCTTTGCCTCCAAGGCTAAACAAACCAATACCAAGTCCAAAACCCCTGTGCTCGATAATTTCGGCAGGGATATTACCAAGCTGGCCGAGAGTGGCAGCTTAGACCCTATTGTTGGTCGCGAGCAGGAAATTGAGCGTGTATCGCAGATATTATCCCGCCGTAAGAAGAACAATCCGATCCTTATCGGGGAACCGGGTGTTGGTAAAACAGCTATCGTAGAAGGCCTCGCGCTGCGTATCGTACAGCGTAAAGTGTCCCGCGTACTGTTTGACAAACGCGTGGTAAGCCTTGATCTGGCGGCGCTGGTAGCAGGGACAAAATATCGCGGACAGTTTGAAGAAAGGATGAAAGCCATCATGAACGAACTGGAGAAAAACCGTGATGTGATCCTGTTCATCGACGAGATCCATACCATTGTAGGTGCAGGTGGTGCTTCAGGTTCCCTGGATGCTTCCAACATCTTCAAACCGGCCCTGGCTCGTGGAGAACTCCAGTGCATCGGTGCATCGACCCTCGATGAGTACCGCATGTACATCGAGAAAGATGGCGCGTTAGACCGTCGTTTCCAGAAAGTAATGGTAGAACCTCCAACCGTGGATGAGACTATTCAGATCCTGAATAACATCAAACCACGCTACGAAGAATACCATAACGTAAGCTATTCTCAGGATGCGATCGAAGCGTGTGTAAAACTCAGCGACCGTTACATGACAGACCGTCTGTTACCTGATAAGGCGATCGACGTACTGGATGAAGTAGGCGCAAGAGTTCACCTGAAAAATATCAATGTTCCGCAAAATATCCTCGACCTGGAAAAACAGATCGAAGACATCAAGCAGGAAAAGAATAAAGTCGTAAAGAGCCAGCGTTTTGAAGAAGCTGCTGCATTACGCGATACAGAAAAGAAACTCGGAGAAGATCTGGAAAAAGCGAAGAACGTCTGGGAAGAAGAAGTGAAGCACAAACGTTATCCGATCGACGAAGAAGCTATCGCAGAAGTAGTAAGCATGATGACAGGTATCCCTGTTAAACGCATGGTACAGGCTGAAACTGAAAAACTCCGTCGTATGGGTGAAGACCTGAAAGGCGCTGTGGTTGGTCAGGACGAAGCCATCTCAAAAGTTACAAAGGCGATCCAGCGTAACAGGGTAGGGTTGAAAGATCCTAAGAAACCAATCGGTACTTTCATCTTCCTGGGTCCAACCGGGGTTGGTAAGACCGAGCTGGCAAAATCCCTCGCACGTTATATGTTCGACTCAGAAGATAGCCTCATCCGCATCGATATGAGTGAATATATGGAGAAATTCTCCGTAAGCCGTCTGATTGGTGCGCCTCCGGGATACGTTGGTTATGAAGAAGGTGGTCAGCTGACTGAAAAAGTACGCCGCAAACCTTACTCCGTAATCCTCCTGGATGAGATCGAGAAAGCTCACCCTGACATCTACAATATCCTGTTACAGGTACTGGACGATGGTATCCTGACCGATGGTCTGGGTCGTAAGGTGGATTTCAAGAACACTCTCATCATCATGACGTCTAACATCGGTGTACGTCAGCTGAAAGATTTCGGTGCAGGCGTTGGTTTCACAACCTCCGCAAAAGCAAACAACGAAGAAGACAATACTAAATCAGTAATTGAAAAAGCACTGAAACGTACCTTCTCTCCTGAGTTCCTGAACCGTATCGATGATGTGATCATATTCAACTCTCTGAGCAAAGAACATATCTATACCATCATAGATATCACTATGCAGAGTGTACTGAAACGCCTGCAGAACCTGGGCTTCAGCCTGGAACTGACAGAAGAGGCCAAAGGCTTCCTGGCAGAGAAAGGTTACGATCAGCAGTTCGGCGCCCGTCCGCTGCACAGAGCCATCCAGAAATACCTGGAAGACCCACTGGCAGAGGAAATTCTGAATATGAACATCCATAACGGAGATGTCCTCATTGCAGACCTGGACAAGGAGAATCAGAAACTGATCTTCACTTTAAAGAACTCTTCAAAGAGTAACAAATCCGAAAAATCAGAGGCATAATAAGCCATAGTTGATAGAAATGTTTTGATAAAGATCCCGGACGAATAGTCCGGGATCTTTTTGTTTATGTCCCTTTGTGATAACCCAACGGATAAAGTAAATGGATGCTTAGGTGACTACACGGAATAGATAAGTGTTTAGATAAATAACTAGACAGATGAAGTAGGAGATAGGTAAATGGATAATTAGGTAATTACATGGAAAAGATAAGTGTTTAGATAGATGGACGAGGCAGATAAAGTAGGAGATGGGTAAATGGATGATTAGGTGATTACATGGAATAGATAAGTGTTTAGATAGATGGACTGGCAGATAAAGTAGGAGATGGGTAAACAGATAATTAGGTGATTACATAGAAACGATAAATGTTTAGATAGATGGACAGACAGATAAAGTAAGAGATGGGAAAATGGATGATTAGATGACTATATGGAATAGATAAGTGTTTAGATAAACAGATCGACAGTTCTCATATACGACTACTACCTAAGAGACAGTCACGTCAGCGGAGGGGTTAAGGTGGAGACAAAGGGCCTTAGCCCTTTGAGAGTCTGCCCCGCTTGACAGGGATTTAATCAACCATCCCACCGCCCAATACGCCCCACACCGCCCAATAGCACGCCTCGAAAAAGGGCGTCAGCCCGGCGTCCCACCTCAACCCGCAGCCACTACCCAACTCACCTCAACCAAACTACCAACAACCAGTGTCCCTCTTGACAAGGGGGGAATCAACCATCCCTAGGCCCAATACAACACCGCCCAATAGCACGCCTCGAAAAAGGGCGTCAGCCCGACGTCCCACCTCAACCCGCAGTAACGCCCCTAACTCCCAACAATAAGCAGCTCCCGCTATCAGATATTTATATGACCCACCGTATATTAATATGACTATCTGCTACTTGTATTAAATATAACATGAAAGTGTTACCATACTGCTATATCCCTGAATTCAGGGATATGGTAATCAGTGCTCCTCATATATTTAAAAAATAAACAAATGAAAATCAATACTATGTAAAACCTATTTATAAATCAAAATCATACGTTCATGTCATAACATGATTGTTAATAATATTAGATATTTGCACCATACAATACTGCTAAGGTTGTTTCACTTGGCATCAGCATAAATCGTTTCGTAAACAGACACGTGAACAATAACCACATCCACTACCTTTTTTAACCTGACATTTTTTACTGAAAAACTGAATGCCTGGCAAACGCGGGTAATTGGTCTGTGTAGTTTATTAAAAAGAATAAACTATCAGCCGATAGATGTGCATGATTTAATCATGGTGGAGGTCGTTTGCAATTACATCAGAACAATTAATTAAACATAAAATTTATCTATCCCTATACTATGAAATCAGTTATACGTAACACTTCCCGTACACTCGTTCTGGCTGGTGGCATCACGCTGGCAGCTACCGCCGCCAACGCTCAGATGAAGATTGGCGACAACCCCTCCCAGATCACTAAATCAGCTATTCTCGAGCTGAATAGTACCAAGCAGGGTCTCTTGCTGCCAAGAGTTCCAAACTTTACCGCTATCGACGCCGCCATCGGAACTGATGTCGTAGATGGAATGGTTGTATACCTGGCAAGCGGTAGTGCTACTACTGAAGGTATCTACATGAGAAAAGCAGGCGCCTGGGTGAAAATCGCAAGCACTGCTGACGCACTGGCTAACTGGAGCCTGAAAGGTAATGCAGGTACTGCTGCTACTGATTACATCGGTACTTCCGACGCACAGCCACTGTCTATCCGTACAAATGGTGTAGAAGCAATTGGCGTACAGGCTGACAGACAAGTGAAACTCTCCACGGTGAATGCAGATAACACCACCCTGGAAGTGATCATGCTGAGCGCTGCTGGTGTCGTTGCTAAAAGAACATTACCGCAGACAGCCTTCAACACCCTGTTCAACAACATTAAAACTACCGCTGACTCTGCAAACGCAGCATTCAACGTGACTGAAAACGTGGCAACCGGTGAGGTAACTGTAAATGCACCGATCCTGGCGCCATCTACCACCGCCACCTACGGTTTCCTGAAAAAATCTGACTGGGATAAATTACAGGCACTGTCCAGCGGTAACAATATGTCTATCGCTGACTTCATCACCACTGTTGCTGCTGCTGAAGTAAACAGAGGTGGCCGTATCACTTATGATGCTGCTACTGCCAGCTATAAACTGGAACTCGTTGCCGCAGGCGCTGCACAAGCGGGTATCGTAACTACCGGTGTACAGACTTTCGGTGGCGATAAGACCTTTAATGGTGCAACCACTGTAGCTAACACGCTCAACGTAAGCGGTGCTACTACACTGGGTAATAATCTGTCAGTAACTGGTACCTCTACACTGACTGGTGCAACTACAGTAGGCGGTACACTCGGAGTAACCGGTGCTACCAACCTGGGTAACAACCTGACGGTAACTGGTGGAACTACCCTCAACACACTGGCAGTAACCAACGCAACTACGCTCAATGGGACTTTAGATCTGACAACAGTAGCCAACGCGGCTACCGCTACATCTTATGATGTATTGGTTCGTGAAGGTAGCACAGTGACTAAAAGACCTTTTGACCTCGATGCTATCGCAAAAGCGATCCGCACAATTAAAGCAGGTACAGGTACTACTGATAACGTGAACGTGAATTTCAAAACTGATAGCGTTGGTACAAACTTCGATATTCAGGCGACTACTAACGATGTGTCGTTCAACCTGCCAAACGCAAGTGCTGTAGACGCTTCTCATACGACAGCTCAACGAGGTGTGGTATCAACTGGTAACCAGAGCTTCGCCGGTAATAAAAGCTTCGCTGCTGGTGTAGCTGTAGGTACAAGCGCTCCTGCCAACTCAACACTGGAAGTGAACGGTTCTGTACAGATGAGAATTTACAGAACAGCGGTATCTTATACATTAAGCGAGACTGATAATACTGTACTGGCTGACGCAACAGCTGGTGCACTCACTATCACACTGCCAGCTCCTGCTGCTGGTATCGCTGGTCGTATATACACGATCAAAAAGATCGGTACAGGTGATATCAACAACGCTGTGAAGATCCAGCCAGCTGCTGGTACGATCGAAGGCGGTGCTGATTACATGATCTACAACGACTGGACTTTCATTACAGTACAGACTGATGGCGTTAACTGGTACATCATCAGAAAATAATAAGCATCTTATTTAACAGGAGCAGCTTGTCGCTGCTCCTGTTACTCATTGTTATGCTGCATTTCCAGTAACCTACCTATAAAGACCTATGAAAATATTGAATTGTCGCGGCGGTCTCCTGAGCTTGTGTGCTTTCTTACTTCCCGTACTGGCACACGCACAGCAGCTAAAATTGGGATCCGCTCCTACAGTGATCGAGAAATCTGCATTGTTAGACCTGAACAGTGATAAACAGGGACTTTTATTGCCCCGCGTAAGTAATTATAGCGTGGCTCCATTGAATGCTGCACCTGACGGTATGATCATTTACTATGTTCCTGACAAAACCCTCTATGTCAGAAAAAATGGTATCTGGAGAAAACTGATCGACGAAACCGCTACAACCAGCGGTGTTACATCCGTGAACGGACAAACTGGTCCTGCTGTTACCTTAACCACCAACAATATTACTGAGTCTGTAAACCTGTATTATACTGATGCAAGGGCGAGAGCCGCATTCAGTGCCGGTACGGGTATCGGCATCACCGCAGGTGGTGTGATCTCAGCCTTAAATACAACTGCGCTCTGGAATGCCTCACAGCTCCAGGGACGAAATGTTTCTAATACTGCTCCAACGAATAACTACGTCCTGACCTGGGACAATGCAACCAGTACCTGGATGCCAAAAGCACCTACCGGTGGCGGATCTGGTACAGTAACCTCCGTAGGCTTATCACTGCCTTCCATATTCACAGTGACCAATAGCCCGGTTACTACATCCGGTACATTAACCGCGACATTTAATAACCAGAACCAAAGACTGTTTTTCGCTTCCCCGGTATGGTCAAACGGTGCACCGTCTTTCAGGGCACTGGATGCAAACGATATTCCTAATATAGATGCAGGCAAGATCACCAGTGGTGTATTGCCTGTAGCACAGGGTGGTACCGGTATCAATTACCTCGGTTCCGCTAAGGATGTGATGAAGGTAAAGGCTGACGGCAGTGGGATCGAATGGTCAAATGATTATGTGGCACTGACTTCCACACCCAACTTCAATGGTGATGTGACCGCTACGGGTAACTTTTATTCTGTAAATACTTCCCTTGTTAATGTGGGTACCGCCGGTACCTATACGAAAGTAACCACCGATGCAAAAGGTAGGGTAACCAATGGTACCACATTGCAGGATACCGATATTCCCGGTCTTGATGCAAGTAAGATCATCAATGGTGTATTCCCGATCGCAAGAGGTGGTCTGGGACTGAACTATTTCGGCTCCGCCGGACAATCCATCCGTGTGAACAGTGGCGGTAACGGCTTTGAATATTATACGCCTTCTGCTTCTTCTACCACGATCACTTTAACTGGTGACGCAACGGGTAGCGGTACAACCAGCATCCCAGTAACACTCGCTAACAGTGGTGTCACTGCCGGTACTTATACCAAAGTGACCGTAGATGCCAAAGGGCGTGTTACAACAGGGGGCAATCTTGCGGCTGCTGATATTCCTGCTGGTTCAGGTAACTACATTCAGAATAACAATGCAAGTGCACAGACAGCCAACTTTTGGATCAATGGTAATGGTAGTATAGGCAATAACTTATCTATCCAGTCTATGACAACAGGTTCTGTCCTGTTTGCAGGTGCCGGCGGACTGGTAACGCAAAAGAACGCTAACTTCTTCTGGGATAATACCAATAACCGTCTGGGCGTAGGTGTTAACGCTCCAGGCAATACACTGGACGTAGGCGGTACTGTAGCTGGTACCGGTGTTTCCGGTCTGCGTCTGAGAGCATTGAATAGCGCCACCGTTCAACCTTATAATAGCAAGGTTTTATCCATCAATAACAATGGCGATGTGATCGTGACACAGAATGCTGCTGCGAGCAACTGGCTGATCACGGGTAACAGTGCGGTAGATGCTACTACACAGTTCCTCGGTACAACCGATGATAATAAAATGGTGATCAAATCCAATAATACATCCCTGCTGGAATTTGGTCGCAGGCAGACATTAGGACTGACAGACACCTATCCTGACTACAACGATAATAACGAGATGGTGACATATATGCGCTCTGCGTTACAGTTCGCGGTTCCATCAACTGTAAGTTTTTATAATCCGAAAATGTGGACAACTGCAGATGGTAACTTCCGTATGAAAGGTTGTTCTGCGGGGACAGACTATTTTGAATTTGGTGCAACCGGTACTGCTAATAATGGCGGTTTTGAATTTATTATTGGGGATGATGGTGATGAACCGATTGTATTTAAGAGTTATAACTACAGCGGACCTACATTCACGGAGATCATGAGACTACAGAATAGTAATGTGGGGATCGGCCTGGGTGGCGCAACACCGGCAAAACGTCTGCACATTAACGCGAATAATGATGCTATACGTGTTACGAACCTGTCTTCTGGCAGTGGTACACCACTGGTAATTGCTTCCAATGGAGACATTACAAAAGGAACATCACTGGATGGTATGACGCTCAACACGGTTGTTGTAGGTAGTGGTACTGCGACATTATCCACTGGTAATAATAATAACGTCAATTTTGGTAATGTGACTTTTATCAAAATAACGGCCCCTACAAATAATGATTTCACGATTAATAGTATTGCGAATGGAACAGATGGTCGTACAATTACGATCTATAACGCGACTGGCCGTAATATGACGATTGCGAATGACACTGGTGGCGCTAATGCCAACAGGATACTGACCAATAATGGTAATAATAATATTACCACTACAGGTAATGGTACGGTTACTCTCGTTTATTCAGGTGACGACAGCAGATGGATTGTTACAGCGTTTGTTCAATAACTATTAAAAGCACAGGAAGCGATACTAAAAGCATAATACCTGCATGAAGAGATATTTACTCATATTATGTTTTCTGGTTCTCTCAATAAATACCATACATGCCCAGCAGGCTGCCTATATTCCTGCTGATGGTAAAGTATGGAGCTTTGGAAACGTTGCCTTCTTTGGCGATGTGACCAATGATGGAACGCTGGGCTCTAGTCCGGCCTCCGTGCTTTATTTCCTCGGAAAGCAATGGACAAATGGTTATACCGCTTTATTGTCAGATGAAAGCACTTCCGGTAAAGATGGTACAGGCGGTACCTTCCGTTTTGCCGGTAATAAAGGCCAGCAGATCGTTGCCGGCGGATATAACGTAGCCGCTAAAGCAGGCCCCAGCTTCCCCAACCTGGAAGTCAGCAATACAAACGGGATCATCCTCGCAGATCTGAATGACCTGCAGGTAAGAAATACTTTACAGCTTACCAACGGTCACGTCTATCTGAATGGATGGAACTTACAGGTAGGTGTGAATAATCCGGGTAAGATCACTGGTTACAGTGATCAGCGTTTTATTGTTACCGGACCGGAAACAGGTGGTGGATTTCTGTATCGTGCAAAACTGAGCAGTACCGCCGGACAGGTAGTATTCCCCGTAGGGACAAATGCTACGAATTATGCACCTGCCGGTGTGAGATATGAAGGAAGTCCGGAAGACTTTAAAGCAAGAGTGTTTGACAGCGTTTACACCCAGGCTATTGCAGGTAGAACAGTGTATGATAGTGTCGTATTCAAAACATGGAACCTGGGTCAGGAAGGAAATGGTACCGGCGTGACCGCCGTTTCATTACAACACATGGATGCTGACGAAGCGGCTGAATATAGTTTGAACCGTTCCGGCA
Organism: Chitinophaga sp. YR627; assembly: GCF_900114995.1. Classification (GTDB taxonomy): domain Bacteria; phylum Bacteroidota; class Bacteroidia; order Chitinophagales; family Chitinophagaceae; genus Chitinophaga. The sequence goes on along the minus strand of NZ_FOUX01000009.1, from coordinate 201,896 downwards.
GTTATATCAGCGCATTCCTGGATGGTAACTGGGAATTGCGTAAGTCGGCTAACGACAATATGGGGCCCGGTACCCTGACCACACAACCTATGCGTCAGTCTGCTACCATGCATTCCCGCGGTATGGCCGGCATTGGAAACAATAGTTATTTCGCCAAACTGGCATCCTTATCTTATAGTTATCTCCCCGCTGATTTCATACATTTCAATGCATACCGGATCAGCTATTCACTGGTGGATATCGTGTGGGCTACTACCCGCGAGACCAACAATGCCGTATTTGAGATCGAGCGTATGCTGGATAATGAAACGGTATTTAAGAAGATCGCTACCGTGGCCACCAAAGCGCCGAATGGCAACAGCACAACCCGCCTGGATTACTATTACCAGGATACCAATGACTACGACGGCTGGAGCTATTACCGTATAAAAGCTGTATCCGCTACCGGAAAATATGTCTATACAGACGTAAGGGAAGTAGGGCCATTGATTCAGGCGACCGTATTCCCGAACCCGAACTATGGTCAGTTCAAGGTAACTGTCAAAGGTATTAAGACGCCGCTGATCGTACAGATATTCGATACATGGGGTCAGCAGATCCGCAAACAGGAAATGGTGGGTCAGAGCGAGTTGAATATCAGAGATATGCCTACAGGTACCTACTTCCTGGTATTGACGCACAAAGAGAGCGGAAAACAAGCTTACGTCTGCAAAGTTGTCGTAATAGACCATTGATGCTGATGATATTCCATTTTTCCTTTAACTTTACACCGTCTATTACTTCATACAGCATTTAATAAAAGGGGTTTTGAAAAAGATTATTATCACGATCGATGGTTATTCTTCATGTGGAAAGAGTACGCTGGCAAAGCAACTGGCAGCGCAACTGGACTACGTCTACATTGACAGCGGCGCCATGTACCGTGCTATCACCCTTTATTTTATTCAGAACCGGGTGGATTGGACAAATCATGATGCGGTAAAGGAAGCTTTACGTGACATCCACCTGGAATTTGAATTCAACCCGATCTCCCAGGTCTCTGAAATTACCCTCAACGGGGAAAATGTAGAGCACATGATCCGGGAAATGCTCGTAGCAGAAAAAGTAAGCGAAGTAGCCGCCGTAAAAGAAGTGCGCGAATTCGCAGTGGCCCAGCAACAGAAAATGGGCGTTAAAAAAGGAATCGTAATGGACGGAAGGGATATCGGTACCACCGTATTCCCGGATGCAGAACTGAAAATATTCATGACCGCTGATGCAGCTATCCGCGTAGAACGCCGTTTCAAGGAACTCTATGCGAAAAACAAAAATATCAGCATTCATGAGGTAAAGGAAAACCTGGAACTCAGGGATTATATCGATACCAACCGGGAAATCAGCCCCCTCAGAAAAGCAGAAGATGCCATTATTCTGGACAATAGCCAACTAAGCCAGGATGAACAGCTGAAACTGGTAATTCAGTGGGTTGAAGATGCTACTTTGGTGCAGTCCTGAAATTATTTTTTAGTTTTAAGAAATCCTTTTTAAATTTGTTGTGTTCCCGGTCATAACCGGGGAGAAACCCTTTCGGTAATTTTCCACATCCTCTCGAATTTCCTGCAATTTTTATTGTATCGTGTTGACCGGTTCATAACAGTGTGCCGTTTACAATATATTATACCCAACGTGGTCAAGAGAAGTCGTATAAGGTCTCAACAGATCTTAGTATAACTATATCCATAGACCTGTTGCTATTAACCGTTACTAAACTATATTTTATATATCGTGGCTTTGTGGGCTGATATTTATTAAACTTAATGTGGTGCAGGGCAGGGATGCCTGCCTTTGCTCCATATTTTCAGTAGGTGTATTCGGTTAATAGGAAGAAGGGGCGAATTCTTTCGCCCTTTCGCTTTTTTAATTAACTTGTGGTATTACCCGGCTGATGCATGTTTAAAGGCTATTTCTATCTACTTTTCTTGCTATTGTTGGTAAAAGGGAATGATATTCAGGCACAGGATTCCGTGCTTGTATTCCGCACACTCGATTCTGCCCGCCGGCTCCCCGGTGATACCGGTAAAGTAAACTGGTTGATCGATAAAGGCAGATCGCTGGGACGGTACTTTGATAAACGTGGGACAGAAAACCCCTTTTTTCAGGAGGCAATTACACTTTCGCTGCGCATGAAATATGCGCGTGGCGCCTTCAATGCATACAACGAAACCGGCACCTCCAAAAGAAACAAATCGGAATATCTGCTCGCCGCCGATTATCATCAGAAAGCTGTTAAATACGCTGAAGAAGCAAGAAATGATCTCTGGCTTTGTATTGCCCTGAACAATACCGGCGTTGATTACCGCCGTATGGACGATCAGCTGGAAAAAGCATTCGACTACCATTTCAGAGCGTTACAGCTGGCCGAAAAGATCAATGACGTCCGTAATATCTGTATCGCTATTAATAGCATCGGGAATATTCATCTCTCCACCGAAAAATACGCGGAAGCGATCAATCACTTTGAAAAGGCCCTCGAACTGGAAAGGCAAAGTAAGAATAACCTGGGCGTAGCCATCAACCTCGGTAATATCGGTTATGCTTACCAGGGACTGAAAAAACTGGACCTGGCTATTGAATATTATAAGAAATCACTGGCTGTCAATCAGCAACTCGATAATAGCGTCGGACTGGCCATTTGTTACAACTCCCTCGGCTCTGTTTACCAGGAGAAAAAAGACTATGCCCTCGCCCTGGAATACCTGAATAAGGCACTGGAAGTGAATGGAAATGTGGATGACAAGGTGCATGTCGCAGAAAGTTACCTGAACATCGGAAAGCTCTGGAGCCTCCGGGGTAAACATGATGAAGCCCGGAAATACTTCATGCAGTCCATTAACCTGAGCCTTATCTGGCGGTTCAAATACCTGCTGATGGAGGCATACAAGGCAATGGCCGGCGACTATAAGGCTTCAGGCGATTTCAAACGTTCCATGGAAGCGCTGGATAAGTCGCTGGTATACAAGGATAGCCTGATCAATGAAAAGTCTTCCCTGGCATGGGCTCAAACACAGGCGATCTATGAAGTGGATCGTAAAGACAACCAGATCAAGCTGCTGGAACATGATAAACAGATTAGTGAACTGCGTACCCGGCGGAATGTAGTCTATACCCTGTCAATGGCCGGATTTGTACTGATGCTGGGAGTAGGTGGTTTCTTCTATATCCGGCACAGAAACCTGGAAACTAAAAAACAGACCCTGCAACTGGAGCTGCGTTCCCTGCGTGCACAGATGAATCCTCACTTCATTTTCAATTCTCTCAGCTCCATTCACCGGTTTATCTGGAGTAATAACCAGGAAGAAGCGTCAGACTATCTGACGAAATTTTCCCGCTTAATGAGAATGATACTTGATAATACGCAGTACACATTCATATCTTTGAATAAGGAACTGGAATCATTACGCCTGTACCTGGACCTGGAGAAGTTGCGCTGTAATGACGTATTTGAATACCAGATCATCGTAGCAGAAGATATTAACGAAGAAGAAGTAATGATCCCACCGATGATCATTCAACCATACGTAGAGAATGCAATCTGGCATGGCCTGGTACATAAATCCGGCCGGGGCATGTTGGATATAGAAGTCACACTGAAAGGAAAAACCCTGACCTGTACGGTAACAGATAATGGTATAGGACGGAAAAAGGCAATAGAAATAAAGGAAAAAAAGGGACAGACCCATCGCTCAATGGGCATGAAAGTAACAGAGGGCCGTATAGACCTCATCAGGAAGATCAACAATACCAAAGAAGCAGATGTGACGATTATAGACCTGGAAGATGAGACAGGTAAAGCATTAGGTACAAAGGTGACACTCATCTTACCGGTGGAATTTATATTTTAAAAAACCTACACAGACAGCATGAGCGAAATTAAAGCAATCATCGTTGATGATGAGCAACACTGTATAGATGCTCTTCAGACAATGCTTCAGAAGAAATGTCCGGAAGTGACTGTACTGGGAGGCGTGAATAGTGTAAAAGAAGCAAAGGAACTGATAACGGAATTACAGCCGGATGTGGTGTTCCTCGATGTGGAAATGCCACATCAGAATGGCTTTGAGTTGCTGAAAATGTTCGATAAGATCACTTTTGATGTAATATTCACTACAGCCTATGAACAGTACGCCCTGAAAGCGATCAAGTTCAATGCGCTGGACTATTTACTGAAACCTTTCAGCGTGAAAGAGTTACAGGATGCCATCCAGAAATGTATCGCCCGTCGTAGCAGTAACGCCAGTAATGGTCAGCCGGAAACGACCACTTCTCCACTGGAAGTGTTCCTCCAGAATATGAAAACACTGCATCAGACACACAAGAAAATAGCGCTCCCAACCATTAACGGACTGGTTTTTATGCCGGTACAGAATATAGTACGCTGCGAATCAACCGGCAACTATACCCGGATCTTTTTTACAGATAAAAAGAACCTCATGGTATCCAGACCGTTGAAGGAATTTGAGGAGCTGCTGACTGACGTTGATTTTTTCAGGGTACATAATTCACACCTCATCAACTTACAGCAGATGCAATCTTATATACAGGGTGAGGGCGGGTTTGCACTGATGAGCGATGGTACACAGGTGGAAATTTCACGCAGAAGGAAGGCCGATTTCCTGAAAAAGGCGATGCAGTTCTAACCAGATTTAACCTGTTTTACGCCACTTACAGGAAATAGACCACCGGATAATAATTCTCTGTTGCGGGCATACGTCTGAAAAACTACTTTTGACTCAGGTTTAAACTTATTACGATATAAAATTTTTTTTCTCTGCATTACTAGCATTGATTAGCCCCAAAGAAAAAAGACACCGCCTGGTGTCTTTTTTGCTTTTATACTATTTTATATCGTGTTGCTATTCTGCGAATGTAGCCGCCACTGCTTCCATTTTATCTTCCAGGTTATAAAAGGACAGGAGTCTTCTGATCACCGCTTCGACCATCGCGTCAGGGCAGGAGGCGCCACTTGTCAGCATAATGGTTACCTGCTCTTTGCCAGGCAGAAAAGCACGGCTGTGTAATTCCTGTTTGTGATGGAAATCCCAGTGATGTACCTCTTCGGCACTTACCAGTTTCTCCTCAGAAGAGATGAAATAGGTAGGCAGTTTCACTTCGCAGAGTTCTACCAGGTGGGATGTATTGGAACTGTTATAACCGCCTACAACAATAGCCAGGTCAGCAGATTCTTCCAGCAGACCGGTCACAGCGCTCTGGTTGTCGTTGGTCGCGTAACAGAGGGTATCCCGGGTATCGGCAAAGCGTTCACTGACATTCGAAGCATCGAGGCTATATCTGTCCATGATCACATTTTTGATATAGTCAGCGATCGCCTGTGTTTCCGTTGCCAGCATAGTGGTCTGGTTCACAACACCTACGCGTTGCAGGTCATTGATCACATCAAAACCAGGGGAGTATTGTCCTTTAAAGAGGGTATAGAACTCTTCCGGGTTTTTCTCTCCGGTGATAAAGGTTGCCAGTAACCGGGCCTCTTTTATATCTTTTACAACGACAGTCGGTGTATTGCTACGGCTATGAGAGAAGGTAGCACGGGTTTCCTCATGACCAGGTTTACCGTGTACAATGACGCTGTAGGACTGTTTACCGATCTGTTCTGCCTTGTTCCACACTCTTTCCACAAAAGGACAGGTCGTATTGTATTGCAGGGGAGCGATGCCCAGGGAACTCAGTTTCTCTTCTATTTCGAGCGTGGTGCCGAAAGCCGGGATGATCACAATATCTTCAGATGTCAGTGATTCCCATGGCACCAGTTGTTTACCGGCAGTGTCCATGATAAACTGTACCCCTTTTTCCAGCAGGTCATTATTGACATGTGGATTGTGGATCATTTCACTGAGCAGGAAGATCCTTTTGTCAGGATTGGCTTCTACTGTCTTAAAGGCGATCTCGATGGCATTTTCCACTCCGTAGCAGAAGCCGAAGTGACGGGCCAGTAATATCTTCAACGGACCGAAATCCAGTACGGTTGGCGTAAAATCCTTTTTCATACGGTCCTGCTGCTTACGGCGATTTTTGATCGCCGTGATCAGCGGACTGCGATATATAATAGGAACGTTAAATGTTTTCATCTGGCGGCGAAGTTACATATTTTGAATGGCTGACAGGCAGGGCCGGCTATTCCTGGCTCATTTTCTTTAACCAGGCTCTTTCTTCAGGACTAAGGCTTTCGATGCCATTGTCGTTGATCTTGTCGAGGAGCTGGTCCAGGCGGAGCTGTTTATTTTCCTCCATACCAGGTTTCACCACTTTGAGCGGCGACTTCTTGGGTTTGAAAGAGCGGCGTCTGGCAGCTGCTGTACGCACTGGTCTGTTAAAGAGCCAGATCAGTGGTTGTCCGAGGTCTGTACCGTTGTTGAGGAGCTGGATATAGATAAAGCCAAAGAGCGCGCCACCCATATGTGCGGTAATGCCGCCTATGTTTCCCTGAGTCAGTGATACCAGGTCCAGTACGATCACGATGATAGCCAGCCATTTTAACCGGATAGTACCGATCAGGAGCAGTCCGATCTCATAGTTGGGCAATTTGGTGGCACAGGCGATCAGGATCGCCATCACCGATGCCGAAGCGCCGATCATGGGAACATTGGCGCCGCCAAATATCAGGTTATAGACCAGGAGATAGGCAACACCACCAGCGATCCCGCCGAGAAGGTAAAGCGGCAGTACACGCTGGTTTCCCAGGAAAGATCTGAAGATATTCCCGAACCAGTACAGGTTAAGCATATTAAAGACAATATGCAGGAATTCGAAATGAGTAAACATGTAAGTGACTAATCCCCAGGGCTTTCTAAGGAAAGCGAACACATTGGAGTGTATAGAGAGATTGTCAGCAATAAAAAGGGAAATGAAACCGGTCGATGGAGCTATTTTGCCGATCAGGTACACAATTCCCACGACGAGAAAAACAATTACATTCCAGAAAAGAAGAAGATTAATTGTGTTTCCCTGTCTAAGCCAGTAGCGAATATCAGCGCTGAATGAGGTCCCGTTCATACTTGAAAATTAGTACAAAATCTGCAATCGTATATCGATTTAACAGTACATTTTTTTTGCCGGAACGGTGCTAAGGAAGCATTGAGATGGAAGAGGTTGGAGATGCGTTAAACATGTGAAAAATCATGATTTTTTTATGAATATTAAGTATCTTTGCCGTCCAACTTAAACTTCCGGGCCCTAAAAATCCGGGGGAATTTAACAAAAGGAGGAACCAAATTTTGGCAGAAAACAACATTTCTAACGAACAAAACGCTGAACAACAGGCACCTGCAGCAGCAGCTCAGGAAACAGCGACAACAAATGCGCCAGTTGTGGCTACAGCTCACGATGATTTCGACTGGAGCGTAGACAAACGTAATGTATCTTCTTATAACAAAGAAGAGAAAGCGAAGTACGATGAAACGTACGACAACACTTTCAAAGTGATCGAAGAAAACGGCCTGCTCACTGGTACTGTAGTTGGTTTAACCAAAACAGACGTAGTGATCAACATCGGTTTCAAATCTGACGGTCTGATTTCACTGAACGAGTTCCGTGATCTGCAGGGTCTGAAAGTAGGAGACGAAGTTGAAGTACTGGTTGTTGAAAAAGAAGACCGTGATGGTAACCTGCACCTGAGCCGTAAACAGGCTCGTCAACAGCGTGCATGGGAAAAAATCGTGGAAGTTTACAAAACCGGCGAAGTGGTTACTGGTACTGTTACCAGCAAAACCAAAGGCGGCTTGATCGTAGACGTTTATGGTATGGAAACATTCCTGCCAGGTTCTCAGATCGATGTTAAGCCTGTTACAGACTACGACCAGTTTGTAGGCAAAACAATGGAATTCAAGGTGGTTAAGGTTAACGAAGCCATCAGGAACGCAGTTGTTTCTCACAAAGCGCTTATCGAAAGCGATATCGAACAGCAGAGAGTGGATATTATCTCCAAACTGGAAAAAGGCCAGGTTCTGGAAGGTACTATCAAAAATATCACCGATTTCGGCGCATTCATCGACCTTGGTGGTCTGGATGGTCTGCTGTACATCACCGACATCAGCTGGGGACGTATCTCTCATCCAAGCGAAGTACTCCAGATGGATCAGAAGATCAATGTGGTTGTACTGGACTTCGACGACGAGAAAAAACGTATCAGCCTTGGTTACAAACAACTCACTCCGCACCCATGGGATACCCTGCCTGCACACATCACTGAAGGTGCGCGCGTAAAAGGTAAGGTAGTGAACATCGAAGATTACGGTGCATTCCTGGAAATTCTGCCTGGCGTAGAAGGTCTGGTACACGTATCTGAGATCTCCTGGGCTTCTACTCCTATCAATGCTAAAGAATTCTTCAAATTAGGCGAAGAATACGAAGCAGTGGTAGTGACACTGAGCAAAGAAGAGCGTAAGATGAGCCTGTCTATCAAGCAACTGACAGAAGATCCTTGGGCTACTATCGAAACTAAATTCCCGCTGGATAGCCGTCACAAAGGTATCGTGAAGAACATCACTCCTTATGGCGTATTCGTTGAGCTGGAAACTGGTATCGGTGGTATGATCCACATCTCTGACCTGAGCTGGATCAAACGCTTCAACCACCCAAGTGAGTACACTAAAGTGGGTAGCGAGATCGAGGTAGTTATTCTGGGTATCGATAAAGATAACCGTAAACTGTCCCTGGGTCACAAACAGATCGAAGAAGATCCTTGGAACACTTTCGAAACTATCTTCCCGATTGGATCCATCCATGAAGGTACCGTAGTGAAGAAAGACGAAAAAGGTGCTACAGTTCAGCTGCAGTACGGTCTGGAAGCATACGCTCCTGCACGTCACCTGCGCACTGAAGATGAGAAACCAATCAACGTTGAAGATGTGAAAGAATTCATGATCATTGAATTCGATCGTAGCGAAAAACGTATCCTGGTATCTCATACAAGAGTGTGGGAACAAGCGAAAAATGAGGAGAAAGAAGCAGTTGCCAAAGAAAGAAAGCAAGAAGCTGACAAAACTCGTAAAGCTGTGAAAACTATCCAGAACAAGGTAGAAAAAGCTACCCTGGGCGATCTGGGAGCACTGGCTGAACTGAGAGAGAAGCTGAAGCAGAACGAAGGCGACGAGAAAAAAGGTGAATAAGCTTTTTTAGGTTGTTGAAATACATGAAGAGTGTTCCGAAAGGAGCACCCTTCTTTTTTTAATTAGGAATTAGGAATTAATAATTAAGAATTGGAATGCAGCGGAGGATTGCTTCGGAGATCAGTGTTGGATGAGTAGAAGGAATAGGTTGAGTTGCCTGGTGGTTGGGATTTAGTGGATATAGTCTGACTATAGTTTGACTATACTTATCTTTCCTTAATGCTGCGATTCAAACTTAGGATGAACGTAGGATGGTGATAGTATAAGAGATGTCAGGTAGAGAGGTGGGAAATAGAGAAAAGGGGAGACTGTAGACGGTAAAAGTACGATGCGATACAGCAGTCTGGTATCAGTAACTATAAATAGAAGTCCCGGTTAGCTATCGCCAACCGGGACTTTATTTTTATAACTTTTGACGATACTTAATTAATAATAAGTCATTAAGTATCAATTCTTAATTCTTAATTGTCAATTCTTAATTTCAAATTACAGCTGCTTCAGAATTTCATCATTGAAATCCAGCAGGGAATTCAGCTGTATATCCGCCAGCGCATAACGCTTATTCTGGCGGTTATGTGCTTCCGGCACAACTACCGTCTTCATACGGGCAGCCTTGGCAGCTGTCATACCCGTTACGGAATCTTCAAATGCCACACATTCCAGCGGCGTACTCCCCAGCTTTTTAGCACAGGTAAGATATACTGCCGGGTGCGGTTTACCATGTGATTCAAACTCCGCAGAGGAAATCACCTGAAAACGGTCCCTGATACCCATATGGTCAACCGCTGATTCGATCAGCCGCAGGGGAGAAGAAGAAGCCAGTCCTATTTTGAAGTTCTTTTTAGCGAAATAATCCAGGATGTATTCCAGTCCCTCCATCGCTTCACCCTCAGCCAATATCTTGGCAATCACCGCATCGATGATCTCGGTGGTTACCTGCTCATTGTTTTTACCCTCCCATTTGAAGTAGTTATGCCAGTAATCTACCACCTCAGCCGTACGAAGGCCGGTAGTATGACTAGCCAGTTCCATGGTCAGGTCAACGCCTACGGTAGCGAAAACTTCTCTCATGGCTCTGCCCCAAAGTGGCTCAGAGTCAATCAGCAACCCGTCCATATCAAAAATCACCGTGTTTATCATGTGCTTTTCATTTGTTTCTGCGCCGCAAAGATACGACAGCCTGGCTGATTATACTAAAGAGGAGGGTATTTGAAATGCTGTAATTAAGAATTAAGAGTTAAGAGTTGTTGACTTTATTCACTGTCAGCCTCAATTCCTAATTCCTGATTCGTAATTGACTTACAGCGCATAAATAATAGTTATCCGCTATAATCAGGGGTTATGGCTCCTATCACGACGCCGGAGCTGTTATCCTATACACAGCGCGCCATACAGGCATATTTCACGTGTGAAGGCAAGGTGACACATGGTCTGGATCTCCTATGTCAGGGGCCTAAAATACTTTTGGTATTCTCGCCTATATTTCTAACTTTGTAATAGTCTACTAAAGTAATGGGGAATATAGGAAGCGCTTTGCGGAGGCCCAGATGTATAAGGCGAATGATCAATCAAAAGAATCAAACAAAATATACAAAGCCTCCGTCATATTACACGGAGGCTTTTTACTTTATATCTGATAAGGAACAATAACATTTTAATCTCTGATAATTTACCACCAAGAAAATATTACTTATGCAAAGCTTCAGAACAGAACTGGAAAATCCTGTCGTTGAGAGAGATATTATAGAGCTGGAGAAGAAGATCCGTTTATTCCGTGAAGGACAGATCCCTGAGGAAAAGTTTCGTAGCCTGCGTCTGGCGAGGGGTATTTATGGCCAGCGTCAGCCTGGTGTACAGATGATCCGTATCAAATTACCTTATGGTAAAATGACCCTGGAACAGTGGAAACGTATCTCTGATGTGTCTGATGAGTTTTCAACCGGAAACCTCCACCTGACCACCCGTCAGGACGTTCAGATCCACTTCGTTAGCCTGGACAGAACACCGGAATTATGGAGCAAACTGGACCTGGATGATATCACTATCCGTGAGGCATGTGGTAACACCGTTCGTAATATTACAGCTTCTGACAGAGCCGGTATTGATCCGCAGGAGCCGTTTGATGTAACGCCGTACGCTGATGCGACCTTCCGTTACTTCCTGCGTAATCCTATCTGTCAGGATATGGGTCGTAAGATAAAAATGTCATTTTCCAGCAGCGATGCAGATACTGCTTGGTCATTCATGCATGACATGGGGGCTATTCCAAAAGTACGCATCGTGAACGGCGAAGAAGTACGTGGTTTCAAAGTACTGGTAGGTGGTGGCCTTGGTGCACAGCCTTATCTGGCACATGTAGCACACGAATTCCTGGAAGCCGATCAGCTGATCCCATATATTGAATCCGTACTGCGTGTATTTGACCGTCATGGTGAAAGAGCCAGCCGTCATAAAGCACGTATGAAGTTCCTGGTACAGAAACTAGGTTTTGAAGAGTTTTCCAGACTGGTTGCAGAAGAACGTATTGCCAATAAGGTGCAATCTTACCCTATTGATGCAGCAGCATGGCCTGAGACGGAATTACCCGCAGCAGATGCTACTTTGCCTGCCTATACCGTAAAGGATGCTAAGAAATACGAGGCCTGGAAAGCGACCAACGCCTTCCGTCAGCGTCAGGCTGATTACTATGCAGCCTATGTACGTGTACCATTGGGTAACATTAGCTCAGTGATCTCCCGTCAGCTGGTAGAAGCACTCAGACCAGCCGTTGCCAATGATGTAAGGGTAACTGCGAATCAGGGTTTATTACTCAAATACATCCAGCCGGCACACCTGCCTTATGTATTCAGTGTACTGGAAGCAGCAGGTTTCGCAGAACCAGGTTTCGACAGTATCGCAGATATCACTGCCTGCCCTGGTACTGATACCTGCAACCTGGCCATCTCCAGCAGCACCGGTATCTCTACTGCACTGGAACTGGTAATCGCAGAAGAATTCCCGGACCTGGTTTATAATAAAGATATTAAGATCAAGATCAGTGGTTGTATGAATTCCTGCGGACAGCACGGTATCGCTTCCATTGGTTTCCACGGTTCCTCCCTGAAAAGCGGTGGTAAGGTACTGCCAGCCCTCCAGGTATTGCTGGGCGGTGGTATTGTAGGTGATGGCGTGGGCCGTGTGGCAGATAAAGTGATCAAAGTACCAAGTAAACGTGGTCCTGATGTACTGCGTGCCCTGCTGCTGAACTACGAGGCTAACGCACAGCAACACGAGAAATTCAACGAATACTACGACCGTCAGGGCGAAAAATACTTCTACGACCTCCTGAAACCATTGACCGATCTGGGTACACTGGAAGATGAAGACTTCGTAGACTGGGGTCAGGGCGATAAGTTCGCAACCGCTATTGGTGTGGGCGAATGCGCCAGCGTGGTAATTGACCTGGTAGCAACCCTGCTGTTTGAAGGCGAGGAAAAACTGCAGTCAGGTAAAATAGCCCTGGACGAAAAACAGTATGCGGATGGTATCTATCATTCCTACTCTACTTTCGTTCAGACCGCGAAGGCACTGTTACTGGGTGAAGGCGTAAGCTGTAATACCCAGACCGGTATCATCAACGACTTCGATAAACACTTTGTAGAAACAGGCAAATGGCCGCTGGATGGTAGTTTCAAGACGCTGGTATTGCAGATCAATCAGAACGAACCTTCTGAAAGCTTTGCAAAAGAATACTATCAGCAGGCGGAAGACTTCTACAAACAGGCACACGCTTTCAGAAATCAGGCAGCAGCAGTTACTGCACAGTAATTCACTGCGGTTATCAACTCTTAAATGTACACTATGCAGACTATTCATCCGAAACTGACACTGGTAGGCGCGGGGCCCGGCGATCCGGAGCTGATCACCGTAAAAGGTCTGAAGGCAATACAACAGGCCAGAGTGATACTCTATGATGCGCTTTCTAACAATGAATTGCTGGAACATGCTTCCTGCAACTGTCTGAAACGTTTTGTAGGTAAACGTGCAGGTATGCATATGTACTCACAGGAGGAGATCAACCGCATGATCGTGAAATACGCACTGACCTATGGTAGTGTGGTTCGTCTGAAAGGCGGGGACTCTTTTGTATTCGGCCGGGGACAGGAAGAACTGGCCTTTGCGCAGCAATTCAATATCGATACAGAAGTCATTCCAGGTGTCACCAGCGCGATCTCTGTTCCGGGCATCAACAAAATACCAGTTACCGCCCGTAACGTGAGTGAAGGATTCTGGGTCCTGACAGGTACCACACAGCGTGGGAGCTTATCCCGTGACCTGGCTTATGCTGTCCAGGCAGATACTACCGTAGTAGTACTCATGGGGATGGGCAAACTGGATGAGATCTCAGCAGCATATGTGGCACAGGGTAAAGGCAATGTACCCGCGGCCATTATTCAGAACGGTACTATGCCTGATCAGAAGATCGGCATCGGAAACGTAGCCGATCTCCAGGAAATTGCCCTGCGTGACAATCTGCGTAATCCGGCTATTATTGTGGTAGGTGAAGTGGTACGATTCCATGAAGCTTTCCAGACAGTACAGGAAAAGATCGCAGAACAACTGAAAATTGCAGTTTAAGTTTAATATATTACATATGACGGACTACATCAGCCGCCAGGCAGTGTAGTCCGTCGTTGTGTAACCAGTAATCGGATCATTATGGAAGACAATCATCTTTTCCCGGTATTTTTCAAGTTGAACCAGTTGCACGTACTGGTAGTCGGAGGTGGAAACATTGGTCACGAAAAGGTAAATGCCCTGCTGGAAAACTGTCCATCAGCATATATTACTGTCGTGGCGATCAATTTTCAGCCCGAACTGATCGAATTAGTGAAGGATGCGCCTAACGTGGAGCTGATCAGGAAGCCATTCTCCTGTGGCGATATGCTTGGAAAAGACCTGGCGATTGCCGCTACCGCTGACCGTGAACTGAACCAGTATGTATGGGAGAAAGCCAAAAGCAGCCGGGTGCTGATCAATGTGGCAGATACACCGGAATTGTGTGATTTCTACCTGGGTTCCATTGTACAGAAAGGACAACTCAAAATAGCCATATCAACTAACGGTAAATCCCCGACCGTAGCAAAACGCCTCAAAGAGGTATTACAGGAAGTGATCCCTTCTTCCATCAACGATGTACTGGATAAATTACAGGTCATCCGTGACAGGATCAAAGGTGATTTTACCGAAAAAGTAAAACAACTGAACCGGATCACAGACGTCCTGGTCAGAAAAGATTAACCAACATCTCCCTCTTACACCTTCTCATATTTTACTTAATTCTATATGTGGTTTAGCCGCCATATCGTTATGATAGTTATTGCATTTGATTTGTTTCAGTTAAAATAATACGGCCTTTCAATCTGTTTCAGCTTCTTTTAAGCACTTATATTTAATATTAGTAATAAAAATATATATGTGTTTTGGAGCAAATAGCTTTAAAATATCGATCATGATTCCTACTTTTATATCGAAATCATGATAGATGATTGTATTATTTCGAAATTTGAATCGAATAAAAAACGAATTGTATTTTTTATAATATATCATCTCCAGCGGTATGAGGATAGCTTCAAGAAACAGATTTGGCAGACTTGTCATAAAAAGGGTTTGGTATAATAACACGGGAACTACGGTTAAGCAACATATTTCCATCGCAAATTCAAATCAGACAGTAAAAGATTTAAAACCAGCCAATGGACTAGTACTATCCTATGATTTCCCGGCCAGCAACAGCACCGGACGCTGAAAACTGGCCACGTACCAAAAGGGTATGGCACAACTTAACAAACAATCAGCGGTCAAAGGCGGGGCGATTCCCTAAGTCCCCTGCCTTGAGCCGCGCCAAGCATAAAAATATTCCCGCTTCCCTGAAGTATATACCTTATGGCACGAGGCCCAAAAGGGGCCTCGCTAAGGTATTCTCCCGGGACAGCAAAAGGTCTTTCCAGTTTATCAACCAGATATCAATCGGATCAATCAGATCAACCAGATTTATCAACCAGAATCTATACCGCTTAATTGCGATTATGTCGATTGTCCCCTTATCCAAGGGGTCAACATTTTTCTCCCCGCCCTTATTGTAAAGGAAAAACGGAGAAGATCTTAGTGAAGCAAGGTCCCTGGACAATTCTAAAATTGCATGCCGGAATCCCGGGAGGGAGAAACAACTTCTCCTTTTCTTCGTTTTTCTTGTTATTGTTAGCCCTGATGTATATTTGGCCCTATGAGTCAAGATGCAGCTGCAACAGATCTCCTGATCACCACTACCGAACAATTCGTGAGAAAAGAACTGGCGGGTGCCGAAGGCGGCCATGACTGGTGGCATATTTACCGGGTCTGGAAATCGGCGCGTAAGATTGCGGCCGGTGAACAGGTGGATATGCTTGTTGTGGAACTCAGTGCATTACTGCACGATATTGCCGATTCAAAATTCCATGGCGGCGATGAAAGTATCGGTCCCCGTAAAGCCCGGGAATTCCTGGAATCAATAGGGGCGCCGGAAGCGACCATCCAGCATGTCGTGGATATTATTGTGCATATCTCATTTAAGGGCGGACATAATAACGGCGGGTTCTATTCCCCTGAACTGGGCGTCGTACAGGATGCAGACCGTCTGGACGCTATCGGAGCTATTGGCATCGCCAGGACCTTTAACTATGGCGGATTTAAAAACCGGGCCATCTATGATCCTGGTATTCAGCCGGATCTGCACATGACCAAAGAACAGTATAAAAACAGCACAGCCCCTACGATCAATCACTTTTATGAGAAGCTGCTATTGCTGAAAGACAGGATGAATACAGCAACCGGTCGTCAGCTGGCGGAGGAAAGGCATGCGTTTATGGAGACATTTCTGGAGAAGTTTTATGAGGAGTGGGAGGGAGAGAGTTGATTCAATTAGGAATTAACAATTAGGAATTAGCGGGATAGGACGGAAGAACAGGTAATAGGTGGCTGGGGAAACTCAGGAGAATAATAACGAATGTCATTTATAAAAATTAAGGGTGTCCCGCTTATGGCGGACACCCTTAATAGTATCGTACAAAAGATAATTGAGACAATATCATGCATGAAAAGCATTAATTACTCAATTCTTAATTCCTAATTCTTGATTGATTACAGAAACAGCGCTCTCAGTTCTTCCGCATCCTGTGGTTTCATCTTACCACTCAGGATCAGCCTCAGCTGGCGTCTGCGCATAGCGCCCTCATACAGCTGCTTTTCTTCTTCCGTATCCGGAATGATCTGCGGCACCGCTCTGGATTTACCATTAGGGTCCAGGGCGACGAAAGTCATGAACGCTTCGTTGGATTTATAACGGTACTGCTGTACCGGGTCTTCACCCCATACACGCAGATGCACTTCCATAGAAGTGGAAAAAGCTCTGCTGACCTTGGCTTCAATATGTACTACGTTGCCCAGTTTAATAGGGGTTTCAAAAGAAATGTTATCTACAGAGGCAGTTACCACGGGAGCACTACAGTGTTTCATGGTGGCAAGGGCACCCGCTATGTCCATCCAGTACATAAGGCGGCCACCCATCAGGTTACCGAAAGTGTTGGTGTCATTGGGCAGTACCAGTTCCGTCATCTGGATCACCGAGTCCTGCGCACGCTTGGGCGTTAATGTCATATGCTGATTTATTACGGGCGCAAAATTAGCAAGAAGTTTGCGGACGGACGCAATAAATGCCTGCAGCTTACAAGGAATTCCTTAAGGATAAATTTATAAGGCTAAAAAAACATTGTAACCATCTTGCAATTAAGTTGTTATATGTATGGCAAGGACGAAATGTGAAAATGCTGTTTGGGAGCACTTTAAATTTGTCTTAACTTTGCATGACCTTCGGAAGTTATTTTTACTTGACTGGTTACATCAAAAGTCGTCCGGCACTTCTCTTTAGGTCAAGTATATTCTACAGAATTTTTAGATCTTATGGCAAAATATATCTTCGTTACGGGAGGTGTTACTTCCTCGTTGGGTAAAGGAATCATAGCTGCCTCGCTGGCAAAATTATTGCAGGCGCGTGGCTTTAGAGTGACAATTCAGAAATTTGATCCATATATCAATGTGGATCCGGGAACATTAAACCCTTACGAGCACGGTGAGTGTTTCGTAACTGAAGATGGCGCTGAAACTGACCTGGACCTTGGTCACTATGAGCGTTTCCTGAATACGCCTACATCACAGTCTAATAACGTGACTACAGGTCGTATCTATCAGACTGTTATCAATAAAGAACGTGAAGGCGCCTACCTGGGTAAAACCGTACAGGTAGTACCGCACATCACTGACGAGATCAAACGTCGTATCCTCCTGCTGGGTAAAGATGGTAAACACGATATCGTGATTACCGAGCTGGGTGGTACCGTTGGGGATATCGAATCCCTGCCTTATATAGAGGCGGTTCGTCAGTTACAGTGGGAGCTGGACGAGCAGGATTGCCTGGTCGTACACCTGACCCTCATCCCTTACCTGCGTGCTGCTAAAGAGCTGAAAACCAAGCCAACACAGCACTCCGTTAAGATGATGAGCGAAAACGGCGTACACCCGGATGTGATCGTTTGCCGTACGGAAGAGCCTATGTACAATGATCTGAAAAAGAAAATCGCGCTGTTCTGTAATGTGACGCCTGATGCGGTGATTGAAGCAACAGACATGAGCACCATCTATGAGGTGCCACTGGAAATGCTGCGTGAGAAACTGGATGTGATCTGTATGAAGAAACTCGGTATTCCTATCGAAAAGGAACCGGATATGACCAAATGGCGCGCATTCCTGGATAAACTGAAATATCCAAAATCCAAAGTAACGATTGGTCTGATCGGAAAATACGTAGAATTACAGGATGCCTACAAATCCATCCTGGAGTCCTTTATTCACGCCGGTGCCATGAACGAATGTAAAGTAGTAGTACAGAACATTCATTCTGAGTTCCTTACACAGGAAAATGTAGCTGAAAAGCTGCGTAACCTGGATGGGCTGCTGGTAGCACCTGGTTTTGGTCATCGTGGTATCGAGGGTAAGATCGTGGCTATTCAGTACGCACGTGAAAATAACCTGCCTTTCTTCGGTATCTGCCTTGGTATGCAGATGGCTGTTGTAGAATATGCACGTAACGTGATCGGCTGGACAGATGCTCACTCTACAGAAATGAACCCAGATACCTCACACGCGGTGATCGGGCTCATGGAAGAGCAGAAGAAGATCACTGTGAAAGGTGGTACTATGCGTCTGGGCGCTTATACCTGCGAACTGATCCCTGGTTCAAAAGCGGCTACCATCTATAGTAATACGACTATCAGCGAGCGTCACCGTCACCGCTACGAATTCAATAGCCAGTTCCTGGCCGATTTCGAAAAAGCGGGTATGGTACCTTCCGGCCGTAACCCGGAAAGTGGTCTGGTAGAGATGGTTGAACTGCCGGAACATCCGTTCTTCGTAGGCTGTCAGTTCCATCCGGAGCTGAAAAGCACCGTAGAAGCGCCTGCACCTTTATTCGTTCATTTCATCGCTGCTGCTAAACAGTACGCTGAGGACAAGACAATTAAGGCAAAAGTTGCAGAAGAAAAGATCGCACACCAATAATATTTATTTATAACTGACAGGCTTTCAGTAGCAACAATAAGGCATTAACTTTATTGTTGACGGCTGAAAGCTTGTTGCTTTTACTTACCTTTGCTGCCTAAATTTTAATTGAATTTCATGGACAGAAACTCAGTCATTGGCTTCGCGTTGCTGGGCGTGTTGTTCGTTGGTTACATCTTCTTTAACCAAAAACAACAGACTGCTGCAAAAAGAGAAAAAGATCGTCAGGACTCTATAGCTAACGTAAATAAGCCTAAACCGGTTGACACTACTGCCTACGTAAACGGGGGCGTTGCTGATTCCAGCAAGCTCGCAAGCGCATATGGCACCTTCGCCGGCGCTGCCAATGGTACCGTTCAGACAGCCGTTCTGGAAAACAAAGTGCTGAAAGTTACCTTCTCTAGCCAGGGTGGTCAGCCAACTTTAGTACAACTGAAACAATTCAAGGATTTCGAAGGAAAACCACTGATGCTGGCAAACAGCTCTTTCAACCGTATTTCCTTGCAGGTTCCTGCTAATAACAATACGCAATTAAACACTGCAGACCTTTATTTCACCGGTGGTTCCGTACAGCAGTTAGCAGATGGCAGTCAGTCCATCTCTTACCGTCTGCCTACCTCCAATCCTGAACAATACCTGGAGTATGTATATACCCTGAAACAGGACGGTTACGCAGTAGATTTTGATATTCACGCTATCGGACTGGAAAACGTCCTGCCTTCTAATCAGAAAACCCTGTCCTTACAGTGGGATGCGGAAAATGATAAGCAGGAAAAAGATATGCAGAACGAACGCCAGAACAACCAGGTACACTACCGTGATGTGAATGGCAAACATGACTATTTTACCTTACAGCGTACGACTCATGAGAAATGGGACAACCAGTTACAATGGGTGAGCGTAAAACAGCAGTTCTTCAATACTACTTTCATCGCCAGAAAAGACGCACATTTCAACAGTGCAGAGGTGAATGCTAAAGTGCCTGAAAGTGCAAATATCGTAGGACAGACCTTCACTACGCTGGAAATTCCTTATAACCGTGCACATGATTTCACCTTCCCGATTGAAATCTACTACGGTCCTAACCACTACTCGACCTTAAAATCTTTCGATAACGGCCTGGAAAGTATCATCCCGCTGGGTTCCGGTATCTTCGCTTTCGTAAAATATGTGAACAAATGGATCATTATCCCTGTGTTCAACTTCCTGAGCGGATTTATTGGTAACTATGGTCTGATCATCATCCTGCTGACCATCTTTATCCGTTTACTGATAGCACCTTTCACTTACCAGAGCTATGTGTCTCAGGCTAAAATGAAGGTACTGAAACCGGAAATCGATGCCCTGAAGGCAAAATATGGTGATGACCAGCAGTCCTTCGGTGTAGAACAGATGAAATTATTCAGAAGCGCCGGTGTGAACCCGCTCGGAGGTTGTTTACCAGCCCTGATGCAGTTGCCGATCCTGGTTGCGATGTATAGCTTCTTCCCATCCTCTATCGAACTGAGACAGGAAAGCTTCCTGTGGGCAACTGACCTTTCTGCGTACGATTCTATCCTGAACCTGCCATTTACCATTCCTTTCTATGGTAACCACGTCAGCCTGTTCACCCTGCTGATGACTGCCACCAGTTTGATGCTGGCATTCAATAACCGTGGTATGGCTGATCAGAGCAATCCGGTAATGAAATATATGCCGTATGTGTTCCCGATCATGCTGTTAGGTATCTTCAACCGTCTGGCTTCGGCGCTGACCTTCTACTACTTCCTGTCCAACGTGATCAGTATCGGTTTACAGTGGGCGATCCAGAAGTTCTTCGTGAACCACGATAAGATCCATGCACAGATCCAGGAGAATAAAAAGAAACCTGCTTCCAAATCTAAATGGCAGGAGAAACTGGAGGATATGCAGAACAAACAAAAAGACATGCAAAAACGTCAACAGGATATACAACAGCGTAAAAAGCAATAGTATCACATCTATTTGACATAGTATATTAACAGAAGGCTTCCCACGTAGGAAGCCTTCTGTATTTTGAGGAAATCATGCATAATCATACCTAATGAAGTATTTATTGTTTCTATTCACAGCTACAACTGTTTGTGCCGGTGCCTACGCACAGGACTACCAACCATCCGCCAGCCGTATTCAGAAAACGGTTACCTACCTGGCGTCAGAGAAATTAAAAGGTCGTGGTACAGCCGAAAAGGGGGGCGTTAAAGCAAGTAATTTTGTTGCTAAACAGTTTAAATCACTCGGACTGAAACCGGGTAACGGGGACAGCTATTTTCAGCATTTCACTTTCGACAGGAAAGAACACCATGGTATCGCAACCCGTAACGTGATCGGATTCCTGGATAATGGTGCTGCAAAGACCATTGTAATAGGCGCACACTATGATCACCTGGGTACCGCCGGACTGTTTGATGGTAAATATCCCATCGGCCAGATCCATAATGGTGCTGATGACAATGCGTCCGGCGTAGCTGGTCTGCTGGAAATGGCGAGGTATTTCACGGAGAATGGTCAGAAAGAACCTTTTAACTTCCTGTTTATCTCCTTTGGTGGCGAGGAATTAGGTCTGCAGGGCTCTAAATACTTTACCGCTAACCCGACCATCCCGTTGAACACCATGCATTTCATGCTGAACATGGACATGATCGGTCGTTACAATGAAGAAAGAGGCCTGGGTATCGGTGGATATGGTACCGCACAGGAATGGCCTGCTGTATTCAAGGAAGCACAGGAACCGGGCATTCATTATTTCACAGATGGTTCCGGTAAAGGCGCCTCCGATCACCATAACTTCTATATGAATGATGTGCCGGTGATCTTCCTGCATACGGGTCCGCACGATGATTACCACAAACCAACCGACGATGTGGAAAAACTGAAGGCAAAAGAAGAAGCACTGGTGTTAAACCTGGGTATTCAGCTGATCAACAACGCCATGAAATATCCTGCTTTGCACTATGTAGAGAACGAAAAGAAGGTAGAGGATAAGAAATAACAGATTTCCTATAAAAGCAAAAGGGTCCGCCATATGGCAGACCCTTTTGCTTTTATATCGTTACCGTTATGGTTGCGGTTTCTGTGGATAAGTAGCTTTTGGCATAGTAGAAGGAATTGGTTTTTCCTTACCTTCTTTCTTTTCTTCTTCGCGTTTCTTCGCTTCTTTATCAGCCTCAGCTTCCAGCTTATTCACATCGTAGCCTTCGCCGTAGCCGGATTGGTATTCATCAGCACCACCATTACCCTGATCTACCGCTTCAGCCCCTGGTTTCACATTATCTTCAAACGGCTGATAGAATTCACTATTGATAGATTGAGGGATAGAGAAAGTCGCCTTATCGTCTATTTTCAATGTTTTATCAGCATATACCTTCTGGAAGAAATATGCCCAGATTGGCAGACCGGTATTCGCACCCTGACCATTCGCAGTAGAACTGAAGTGCAGGAAGTTGTTTTCACAACCTACCCAGGCGCCTGCCAGTAATTGCGGTGTAAAGCCCAGGAACCAGCCATCCGTGTTATCGTTCGTAGTACCGGTTTTACCAGCTACTTCACTCTGGATGCCATAGCGGAAACGCAGACGGGCAGAAGTACCACCCGGACCAGTTACGCCCTGCATCATTTTCACCATGGTGTAAGACTCATTCTCACTGATCACTTCGCGTTTTTCCGGTGCAAAGGTCTGGAGGATGTTACCATTTCTGTCTTCTATACGGGTGATGTAGATAGGTCTTGTGATGATACCACGTGCCGGGAACATGGTGTAAGCCTGCAGCATTTCAAACAGGGAGATTTCCGGTGTACCCAGGGAAATGGAAGGGTAGGGAGGGATATCTGCGCTGAAGCCGATCTTGTTTTTCGCAAAGTCAGCTACTGCCTGCGGACCTAACTGTTTGATCAGGTAAGCCGATACCAGGTTCAGTGATTTAGCCAGTGCACCTGCCATGCTGATGCTACCGCCTACACTACCTTCAGAATTGCGGCTCAGTGTCCAGTTATATTTAGGGAAAGATACCGGTTCGTTAGGCAGCATGGTGCTTGGCTGCATACCATTCATGATTGCGAAGGTGTACAGGAATGGTTTGAAAGTAGAACCTACCTGTCTGCGGGTCTTGGCAACGTGGTCATTTTTGAAATAACGGAAGTCAGGACCGCCTACCCAGGCTTTGATCTCTCCACTTTCCGGATCAAGCGCCATGAAACCTGCCTGAAGGATTGCCCTCATGTACTTGATAGAGTCTATCGGTGTCATGATAGTATCCAGTTCATTCAGCTCAGGTTCTGTAAAGCTCTTCCAGGCAAATACCTTCATCCTGGTCGGTGTATTGAATGCTTTTTTGATCTGATCGTCAGTCGCTTCATCTTCTTTCATCGATTTGTAACGATCGGACTCCTTCATATAACGATCAACGTAAGTCTGCCAGTTTTTCCACACACTGCCTGATTTGATATTGGCCTGTGTAGCAAATACCTTCTGAAGATCTTTCAGATGGTGGTCTACCGCTTCTTCTGCATACAGCTGCATACGTGGATTGATGGTCGTATAGATCTTCAGACCATCACGGTACAGGTTGTATTCAGAACCATCCGCTTTTTTATGCTCTTTACACCATACTTTCAGCTCGTCACGCAGTACTTCCCTGAAGTAAGGTGCCAATCCTTTGTTATGGTCTATCTTGTTGTATCTTAATACGATAGGTTTGCTTTTAGCTGCATTTGCCTCAGGAGCAGTGATAAAGTCATTTTTCTGCATCAGCTCTATTACCGTATTACGACGGTTCAACGCCAGCACCGGGTTACGGCGTGGGTTATAGAGATTGGTACCTTTCAGCATTGCGATCAGGGTAGCCGCTTCTTCAATGGACAGGTGTGCTGCATCTTTACTGAAGAAGGTACGTGCACCATTTTCGATACCATATACGTTATCCCCGAAAGGAACTGTATTCAGATAGAGGGTAATGATCTCCTGTTTGGTGAAGTTACGTTCCAGTCTTACCGCGATCAGCCATTCCTGCATTTTCTGGAAGGATCTGGCGATAAAGTTTTTTGCACGTAATGTACCGGTATTATCGGCCTGAAGGTTCAGGGCCAACTGCTGGGTAATGGTACTGGAACCTCTTTTCTTACCGATTGCCAGGTAAAATGGAATGGCAATAGTAGCATAAGGGTCGATACCAGAATGCTCATAAAAGCGTACATCCTCAGTGGCGATCAGTGCGTTGAGCACATTTTTGGAAATTTCGTTGTAGTCGGAACTGGACCTGTCTACCTGATAGTATTTACCGAGAATGGTTCCATCTTCGGCGATTACTTCAGATGCGACGGCAGCCCGTGGGTTTTCCAGGGTCTCCATGGATGGCATGTTGCCAATAATGCGGAAGTTAACAAGCAGTATCAGTAAAAGGAATAATCCGGTTACTGATAACACTGTGATCCACAATATTTTAACCGATTTTTTCATACTTGCTTAAAATATTTGATTTGCCTGGCCAGCATTGCACAGGGATATTATCTAACCCTGTTATAGCAATTTGCGGGCCTTAAATGCAATAGCTTGTAATAGCGGGCAAAACTATTAAAAAAAACGAGTGATGCCCCCCTTTTAATGTTAAAAGGCTGATTTATCTTGTCAAATGAATTAATATGTTTTCTATCTTATTGTCCCTTATTGTGTAATGTAGGTATCGTTAAAGAATTTCCGGTAGCCTTCCACGTCTTTCGTACTGTTCATCTGGATAAAGTTATCCCTGGAAATGATAAACATGGTGTAATCGGACGGACGGATACGCGGAACGATCTTCTCAGCATCACTCCTGATCTCATCATAGTAGTCCAGTGCCTTGTCTTCATTCGGGAACAACCTGAATATCAGCATGACATCCTGCTGGGTCAACACAAAGTTGGCCACCTGAATATTTTCTCCGCCGTGTTTCTCAGCGTTATACCGGGTGAATTGTGTCAGTGCTTCCTCTATAGCGGCTTTATTGGTACGCAGGAAATACATGATGACGAAATGTGGGTTCTTGGCGTCCAGTTTATAGATAGTGACAGGTTTCAGTGGCGCCGGCAAAGGTTTTACCTGCAGCGCTGCATTGGCGGTGCTTGCATCCACCTTGACTGAGTCAGTAGCAGCTGTTTTTACCTTATCTGTTTCAAATTTAGGCTCCGGTTTCTGCCATGGGTATTGGATAGATATGTTTTCATCCACCACATTGCCATTATCCCGGCTTTTTTCTATTTCCAGTCTGGCGAGGTACACCACGAGAGCTGCCCTGTTATCCAGTGCTTCCAGCAGTGATTTGGCTTTTTCCTGTACTGCATCATCCTGTTTATACTTGTTGATAACATTCACAACTGCCTGACGGCCAAACTCACAGGTATCCATTTTCATGATGATCATGGCTTCCAGGAGGTCGAATTTAGGCTGCATGAAGTTCAGTCCGTAGCTGGAATCAGCCGCCTTTTTCATATTGTAGGCTTCTTCCAGGTTACCCCGCAGGTAATTCACATAAACGGAATCGTATGATGTGGAGATCTCTTTCTTTTTGCTTTCGTTGATGTCCTGTAGCGCACCATATTTGATAATGCTGGCAAATTTGGAGTCGCCGAACTGCGTCACTACATTCTGTTTATACTTGGCTGCCAGAGCGGTATGTCCCAGCTTGGTATGCCAGATATATAATGAATAGATCACTTCCTGCTTATGCGGGTGCTGTGGATATCTGTTCAGCAGGGTATCGTAAGTTTCGATAGCGAGTTCTGTATTGTCCAGCTGATCGTTATAGAGTTTACCCAGGTCATAATAGGCGTCTTCTACGATGATATTGGATTTCAGGAGGTCGTCTGGTGTAAGTGGCAGACCAGCGGCCAGTGATTTGGCATTGGTGCTGTCGGCAGGTGTTTTACCAGCACCACTAACCGGATTGCCATTTTCGTCTTCCAGTGTTACAGGCTGGTTGGCTGCAACAGGACCGGTTTGGCTTCTGCGCCAGTTATCCGCCAATGGTCTGTTTCCCCAGCGTTTTTTAAACTCTGAAAAACCAGCTGCTTTGGTAGCATTATTATAGAAATACCATTCACCCTTATCATCCGCTTTAGGTGCGGCAGGGCTATTGTTATTCATCATATTGGAGAGCGGGTTATTGTTGGCCATCTGTTGTGGATCAACAATCCCTTTTTCTGCATTTTCCTTGTCTTTTTTCGCTTTCTCTTCAGCTTCCTTACGCATCTGACCAGCCATCTTTTCCAGGAAGATCGTCCTGTCAGATTCCGGCATAGCGGCAATACGTTGCAGGCTATCCTCACGCTGAATAGCTTCCACACGGGTCGCTACATCACTGAGAACGCGTTTACGTTTATTGACGATGGCGGAATCTGTGAATTCAGGCGGCATTACAGAGGCGGTACTGTCGTAGTAGTCCCGGGCCAGACGATAGCGGCGCTGTCCGTAGTAGATATCAGCTACACCTTTGAAAGACAGCGCTTTCTGCATGGTGTTGTTGCTCTCTACCTTGAGTGACTGGCGCAGGTATTCCATTGCCTGGTCCTGATCTTTTGGCAATATGAGGTTAGCCATTGTATAGTAGATCGCGTCGCGGAACTCGAAGTATTTCTCTTTGCGGACCATGCGTTTCAGGCGGGCAAGGCTTTCATCCAGTGAACCACCTTCACGGGTAGCGTCCAGTTTGGCGATCTGGATACGCGCCTGGAAGTCCATGATCGGGTCGGGCTTCTGTTTGATCACCTTATGGAACATCATGGTAGCAGAATCCGGTTTGCTGTAGTTGGTGTACAGCTGACCCAGAATAAAGTACATACGCGCACGCTCATCTTTGTTGCCTTTGGACTTTACAGCAATCTGCAGGGGATTGATCACTTCTGCAAAACGTTCCTGTTTGTAAAGGGCGTAGGCTCTTACTTCAGCCATTTCGCCAGCCAGTCGTTTAGGGAAGTAGGGGTCCTGTTCCAGGATGTTCATCATGGAACGGGCTTCGTCAAACTCCTTCATTTCCAGGAGGGTTTTAGCTCTCCAGACGAAGGCGTCGTTACGGGCGTAGGTATGTTTGAAGTAGCCGAAAGGCGGTTTCCGCTTTTCGCGGGAAGCGATAGACAGCTGGTCTTTTTCGCTGGAACCGACTACGGCTTTATAGTCTGATTTCTTTTTAGGTGCGTAGGTAGTGTTGATAAACTGGAAGGTACGGTTGGCTTTATCCCATTCTCCCTGGAAGAAATATGCCTGACCGATAAGGAGATAGCTATCGTCGATCCATTTACTGCGGGGATCGTGTATCTGTATGTTGATGGAGGCTTTTTCGATGACCGTATCCAGGTCACCGACGCTGAGGCCAAGACTTTGCAGGCTGTAAGGGTAAAAGGGGAGCAGGTAATTGTAGTTATCCTGTCCCTGGCGGCTCACGTTGTGGGTGATGAGGGCCAGTTTTTTGCGGGCATTGAACAAATAGTTATACCTGGCCAGCATGTTCTGTACCAGCTTCCGTTTAATGGTCCATCTGCGTTCAGCCAGCATTTCTGCGGGAATACGTCTGTTTTCACCTTTCGGCTGCGCTACTTTTGGAACAAGCGGCTTTTGCATGGTCCGCTGAGGGGCCCTGCTATTGTTATTTCTGGACTGGTTATTTGTAACCGTGGTATCCCGTCGCTGGGCGCTGACCCTGTTAATTTCAATACAGCACAAGAACAGACTTACTAAACAGGTATATGATAGAAAATTGCGAACTGATCTGTAATAATTCATGGATGCCAGGGTGTATAGGCTTACCTATATAACTTATATGTCAGGAAATTATTTTTTAAAGATAGGATTATTTTTTTGAGGCTGTCAAAAGTGCATATTACGATTAAAAATGAGTCCTATCCAATTTTTTAAATACGAAATAATATAAATGTTTAACTTTAGCCGGTTGATAATCAGAAAAATTATTCAGTTTTATAGCGGATATGGCTAATAAGCGTGATAAAAAGGGCAGAAATGTGGGACGGATCGGTAACCGATACCGCCTGGTAATTATGAACGACAATACCTACGAAGAGGTGACATCGTTTAAATTATCACGAATGAGTGTGTATATTGCTTTAAGTACTTTATTTGTGCTGCTGGTGACAATTACGGTCGCCACCGTTGTATTTACACCGTTGCGTTATTATATCCCGGGATATGGTGACCTGAAGCAACGGAGGGAATTCATCCGGTTAAAAATGCGCACAGATTCACTGGAAGCTGCTATTAATGCCCGCGATAAATACCTGGACAATATTCAGAAGGTTATCAGCGGAGACTATTCCACAAGCAAACTGGACACAACTACTATTAAAGTTCCGAAAGTCGATAACAGTACATACTAACTATTTCAGGTCAGGCACATAAAATATTGCGGGACAAAATATATAAGAAGGTCAGATACGCAAAGGGGGCCGTATACCGTTAAGGGAAGATGTGAATAACTTCTGAAAGAAGTGATTGTCAATCGGAAATAATATGTTAATAAATAATACTATCTTACATCACACTAACTAAAAGCTGAAAAACCTAGAATCCTATGTTTAGCAACAACAATCGTAATGCAAGAAGCGAGAGTAAATCAGTAATGCCTTCTTCCAACGTAAACATTATCGGTGCTGGAACTTCCATTCAGGGAGATATCGTAAGCGAAGGAGATATTCGCATTGACGGTCAGGTGAACGGCCTCGTATCAACAAAAGCTAAAATTGTAGTAGGTCCGGAAGGAGAAATTACCGGTGATCTGATATGTCAGAGTGCAGACATTCTGGGTAAAGTAACTGGTATTATTAAAGTGGAAGATCTGCTTTTCCTGAAAGGCAATGCGTTGGTGAAAGGTGATCTGTACACTGCACATTTTGAGATGGAGCCAACAGCGAAATTCAACGGTCGTTGCTATATGGAGCCTGAGGAAGTAGCAGCTGCAAATCAGAAAGAAAAAAATGGAAAACCAGTCACCTCAACAAAATCCGAATCAAAAGTCGAGCAAAAAGCTGAAGAAGAAGCCAGATAACAGGCTGATAATCCGGTACACAGGGCTGGCTTTTCAGATGATGGCCACATTAGGCATAGCGGTATTTGCTGGTTATAAAATTGACCAGCGGACAGGATGGTCGTTCCCTTTCTTTCTGATCATTTTGTCTTTATTAGCTTTAGTCTTAATTTTGCGGCAAATTATCAAAGATACCAGCAGGAATGAGTGACAGGTTCTACTTTAGAGTTATTAGCCTATTCATTATTTTGAATGGCGTATTATTATTTTTAAAAGCCTGGTTGTTAGACAATGGAGTACACCACACGGCACTTCTTATCGGCAACCTGGCTTTAGCTGCCCTCTCCGCCATGACCTACAGCATGAGCCGCAAGGGAATACGATCTGAGAACAACGGAGATTTCCTCCTTCGTGTATATGGCTCCATGATCAGCAGAATGATGTTATGTCTGGCCGGCATTACTATATATGCCGTAGCGAACAGACCGCATACCAGCAAATTTACTATCTTCATACTGATGTTCTTCTATGCCGTATATGCGGTAGTAGAGAACTTTAGTCTGCAAAAAATTATCAAAAGAAAAAACAGTTAGCGATCCGTGAAGCAGGAGGCTCCTTTACATGCATTAGCTGCATATCTGCCTGAAGGAACCTTCGGGCAGGTGATGGCCTACCTTAACCAGTACAAGGTCCACTTAACGGTGACACGCGAACGGCAAAGCATCCTGGGCGATTACCGCCATCCCGATAGAAGGGGTGGTCATCGTATCAGTATTAATGGTAATCTGAACCGGTATGCTTTTCTGATCACGTTGCTGCACGAAATTTCACACCTTACCACATTTATGCAATATGCCAATAGCGTTGCATCACATGGGAAGGAATGGAAGCAGCATTTCTCCAATATTTTAAAGGAATTTGTCGGAAAGGATTATCTGCCGGCCGATGTGGAAGCTGCCCTCCGGCAGAGTATCCGTAATCCGGCTGCCAGTTCCTGTGCAGATGATGACCTGATGCGGGTACTTAAACGCTATGACCGCCAGAAGGAAAATCATTTCCTGGTAGAGCAGTTACAAACCAACCAGTTGTTTCGTACAAAAGATGGCCGCGTTTTCCGGAAAGGAGAACGTATCCGTAAACGTTACCGTTGTGAAGAAGTGGCTACCAAAAGAATGTATCTCTTCAGTCCCGTTTATGAAGTAGAGCTGGTCGCTGCATAAAAAAGGATCTGCCACCCTGAAGCCGCAGATCCCTTCTTACTTTAAACCTCCATTTACGCATTTACACCCGCCGTTTGCCCTATCATCATACGCTTATTGTATTCGCGTTCTCTTTTCTCTATCGTTTCCTTACGGAAAATGATATAAGCATGTTCGTGTGCTTCCAGCAGATCGTCATACGGTCCGCGGGGAGAGATCAGTTTTACGAATACCGGCGCTGTTTCGATAGTAATGAACAGCAGCATGATAAACCAGTTGGCCCATTTCACGGGCTCACTACGGTCAGTCAGGTGACCCAGTGCATCCAGTCTGGACGCCAGCCCATCAATGTGACTACGGTCCAGCGTACCGACGGTTGACTGACGGGTAGAGTCGATACTTGCCAGTTGCTGCCGTTTCTGGGCGATCAGGGCGCCATTCTGTGCCGTAACCCGCTGTAACAGGGCCGCCGCACTGTCAGCATCCGCTTTTTTCGCTTTGTAGATAGGACCGAGGTTTTGTTTACGGGAACCTCCAGTACCATCCGCTTCCTGCTGGGCAATGAGCTGCAGGGTGTCTACCTTGGTAGCCTGCTGACGGATACCCTCGTTGAGCTGGGCAATTTCTACATTCAGTGTGTTGACCTGTTGCTGGAAGCGGTCTTTTACCTTGTCTTCCTGGTTTTTGAACACCTGTTGCTCCATGACGATGAGTTCCTGGTTGATCTCTTTTTCAAATACTTTCAGTTCCAGTGGCTTGGAGATCACCACGGCAATGAGGATGGCCAGTATCAGCCGGGGAACGGCCATACCGAATTCCTGGAGGAATCTGCTACGCTTTTTCATACCTGAAACGATGTACCTGTCCAGGTTGAAGATCATCAGTCCCCATACGATGCCGAATACAACAGCACCCCAGGGAGAACTGAATACAGTCCACAATGCATACCCACCGGAAAAAGCAGCCAGTAATCCGGTGAAAAAGATCGTTGCCCCGATACCGCCGTATTTGTTTGTTTCAGATGGGGCTCTTTTCAGCATAGGCACATGCACTCCTGAACAAAACAGGAAAAAGTCGCGGAAGCGCTTCATGATCATTGAACTTGTTTGGTATATATAAAAAAAAATGCACCCGCAGAAACGCAGGTATATAGTGAAGGATGGATTATGAAGGTACGACTTTTTTCAGCTCCGGTATAGGAATGTGACCAAAGCGGCGTATAAAGTGATAAAAAAACAAAACCCCGGACATTGTCCGGGGTTTTGTTTTCTATTTTTTAGTCAATCACTACAAAATATAATTAAGCAGTCACGGCTTTGTTAACCAGTGCAGCAGCTTCGCTCAGGAGGATAGCTGATTGTACTTTCAGACCACTTTCTTCGATCAGTTTTTTCGCTTCTTCTGCGTTTGTACCCTGCAGACGAACGATGATTGGAACTTTGATATCACCGATAGACTGGTAAGCATCGATAACACCCTGTGCAACACGGTCGCAACGTACGATACCACCGAAGATGTTGATCAGGATCGCTTTTACCTTAGGATCTTTCAGGATGATACGGAAACCTGCTTCTACGGTCTGTGCGTTTGCAGTACCTCCTACGTCCAGGAAGTTAGCTGGCTCACCACCGCTCAGTTTGATCATATCCATGGTAGCCATTGCCAGACCGGCGCCGTTTACCATACAACCTACGTTACCATCCAGTTTTACGTAGTTCAGGTTGAATTTACCTGCTTCTACTTCAGTTGGATCTTCTTCGTTGATGTCACGCATTGCTTCCAGGTCAGCATGACGCATCAGCGCGTTGTCATCCAGGTTCAGCTTACAGTCAACCGCGATGATCTTCTCGTCGCTGGTTTTGAACAGTGGGTTGATTTCCAGCATAGCTGCGTCCAGACCTACGTACGCGTTGTACAGGTTAGTCACGAATTTCACCATGTTTTTGAAAGCTTCACCGCTCAGACCGAAGTTGAACGCTATTTTCCTTGCCTGGAATGGCTGCAGGGTAGTGTTTGGCTGCACCAGCTCTTTGAAGATCTTTTCAGGAGTGTTGTGTGCAACTTCTTCGATATCCATACCACCTTCTGTAGAGTACATGATCACGTTCTGACCTTTTGCACGATCCAGCAGGATAGACAGATAGAATTCTTTTATTGGGTTAGGGCCAGGGTAGTACACGTCCTGTGCTACCAGCACCTTGTTAACTAATTTTCCGGCTTCTCCGGTCTGGATGGTAACCAGTACGCCACCCAGGATGTTGCCGGCAATGGTTTTCACATCTTCCGCATTCTTACCTACAGCTACACCTCTCTGCTCTTTACCACGGATGGTACCTTTACCACGTCCACCGGCGTGTATCTGCGCCTTTACGACTGCAAACTCGTTGCCATATTGCACTTTAAGTTGCTTATAGGCTTCTGCTGCCGCTTCAGGGGTATCTACCGGAATCCCTTCCTGTACCGGTACGTTATATTTCTTCAACAGTTCTTTAGCCTGGTATTCATGTAAGTTCATCTGATAAAAATTTGGCGCTAAAATAGGTCATTATGATTTAAATATAAAACCTCAGTGTTTTGTGAATTAAAAATAACTTTGCGCAACCTGTTTTAAAGACATTAAATCAATGAGTGATCTCTTACAACAAATAGCTGCAGCTGCGGAATTTATCCGTAAATCATGGTCCGGTACCCCTGAAGTGGGCATTATTTTAGGTAGTGGACTGGGCAACCTGACCAGTGATATCAATGACAGCGTTGAAATCCCTTATGAGCAGATCCCGCATTTTCCGTCCTCTTCAGTGGAAGGACATAAAGGCCGCCTGATACTGGGTAACATGAATGGCCGCCCTGTAGTGGCAATGGCCGGCCGTTTCCATTTTTATGAAGGACTGTCTATGCAGCAGGTGACCTTCCCGGTTCGGGTAATGAAAGCCCTTGGTGTGCATACACTGCTGGTTTCCAATGCTGCCGGTGGTATGAACAAGGCATTTAACGTAGGAGATCTGATGATCATCCGCGATCATATTAATCTGCAGCCGGAGCATCCGCTGCGTGGCCCCAACAACAATACCCTGGGTCCCCGTTTCCCGGATATGAGCGAACCATATTCCAAAGCGCTGATTGCCAAAGCAAAAGAAATTGCCGCTGCCAATAGTATTCCGGTACACACCGGCGTTTATGTAGGTGTACAGGGTCCTACCTTCGAAACCAGGGCTGAATATATGTACATGCACATCATCGGTGGAGATGCTGTAGGGATGAGCACCGTTCCGGAAGTGATCGTTGCGATCCATAGCGGCATGAAGGTTTTTGCAATGAGTGTTATTACTGATATCGGGATCCGTGAAGAAGAAAATGTGATCACCCACGAAGAAGTACTGGAGGCTGCCAATGCAGCTGAACCGAAATTAACCCTTATTTTCAGGGAGCTGATCAAGGTTATATAAATTGCTTGTATTAGCTTGCATCCCTGCCCGCGGGAATGCCGGGGGTAAGCTGGAAACGTCCGTCTGCAACAAACGTTCACAGACAAGACCTTGTGCCGGCAATCCAAAATGTATCAATACCAATAAGTTAAGAAGCTCGAAGCAGGAAATTATATCACAGGATGAGGTCATTTATTTTAATATGTTGTTTGCTGGTGACCGCGCAATGCGTAAAGGCGCAGTTTCAACGTTTCGGTAATATGGGCGGTGGCGGCGGTGGCGCAGCACAGCGTGATACCGGTACCCATACGCATGAACCGGATACGATTACGATCACCTACCGCCTGCTGGGGGAGCCAACAGATTACAGGCTGGATTCCTCCATAGCGGACTTCAGCTCGTCCTACATGCATGTACCTGCCAGCTATGTAATGATGGGTAACAGTGGCGCACCTGCCCGTAATATCCTGTTCACGCCATTTATGAAGGCCGGTTTCGATCCTGGTTTCCATACATTTGACGTATATGGGTTTAATCACCAGAATGCCCGTATCTATAATACGACCAAGCCTTATTCTGAATTACTGTACCTGGTAGGTAGTCAGCAGGAACAGAATATCGGCGTACTCCATACACAGAACCGTACCGACCGTTTCAACTTCGGCTTCGAATACAATAAGAAATACGCACCTGGTTATTTCCGCTCACAGGCGACCAACCACGATATTTACCGGTTGACCGCCCGTTTCAACAGCAAAAACAAGCGCTACAATGCTTACCTGAGCTATTTCTATAATAAGATCAATAACGGTGAGAATGGTGGTCTCCGCGTAGGGGATTCCATCCTGGATAATCCAAGGTATAGTCAGCGTAAGACAATTGACGTGAACCTGGGTAACTATGCTTCCACCACTTCAGGCCTCTTTAATACTACTTTGCCGGTAAAGACGACCAATAAACAGTCCGGGTTCAAGTTTGTGCAGCAGTATGACTGGGGTAAAGGAGATACTGTGCATGTGAACGATACCACCGACTATTATAAGTTTGATCCTTTTTTCCGCGTACAGTATACGATTGGGATAGATAATAATAGTCTGGCCTACCTGGATGGTCAGCCGGACACGTCCTTCTATACCAGAAAATACGGATGGGCATTCAACGGCGATACTGTCCGCGCCCTGCATGAATGGCGTACGATCTCCAATGATGTATCCCTGATACAATTCCCTATCCGTGGCAACCAGGGGCACTTTATCAGTGCCGGGGCCCGCTATGAGAGTATACGTGGTACTTTTCTGGACGCCAGTATCAGTTTCAGCAACATGGTGCTGCACGGCGAATACCGGAACAAGACGCGTAACCAGAAATGGGACCTGTCAGCCAAAGGTGAGTTTTATCTCGCAGGCCGCAACTCCGGAGATTATAATGTAAGTGGTATGCTGAGTCGTTACCTGAATGAAACACTGGGAAATGTGCATCTGTTTTTCAGTAATACCAACCGTGAAGCATCGTACATCTATAAATATTTCAGCAGTACCTATGACAGCTGGTATAACAGTGGGCTTGGAAAAGAGAACATTACCCAGTTGCAGTTTGCAGCTGATAATAAGAAGTTAAAGTATAACCTGGCAGTGAACTATTACCTGATAGAGAACTATACTTACTTCGAAAACTATTATCAGAGCACACAGGCACCTGCACTCTTTAACCTGTTACAGGTCATTTTCAGTAAGCACTTCAGATACAAACACTATAACTGGTATGCGGAGTTCGCCTTCCAGCAGGTACATGGAGATGGCAGGATCAATGTGCCCACTATCTGGACCCGTCACCGTTTAGCATATGAGAATAAGCTGTTTAACAACCTGAACCTGATGACCGGTATCGAGGCGAAATACAACACTTCCTACTATGCCGATGATTACTCTCCGGTGATAGGCCAATTTGTGTATCAGACTACCCAACGGGTGAAATATTATGCGCCTGATCTGGCGGCATTTGTACACTTCCGTATCAAGTCACTGTCGGCATTTATCAGGGGTGAAAATCTGAATACGTTTTTCGCAACAAACAACTTTGCCGGACCTTCTTACCCATACAATAACTTCACATTCAGACTGGGTTTACGCTGGTGGTTTATCAATTAACCAGTTATTAACCAATGGCCGTAATTGTTATTATTTAACGCTGTAAAGTGTTTTAAATCATATTGTTATATTTCTGTTAAGTAAACCGTTTTACTACTACTTAAGCAGGTAGATTTGTTTCAGACTGCAACCTTCTGGCGCACGTTTTGTTTAAGTTTGTATAAAGCATTTTAACATGAAGGCCTTTACAGTAGTTTATAACACAGACAGGTATATGGTGAAACCATTGAATGGTCATTCCCCTCGTTTCCGCGTTAATGTCAACGGACAGGAAGTTATCTTTGAACACGATATGGACGGTCATATCCGGGCAGAGGCAAATAAGGTGGCCAGCATGTCATTATTACTTGCGATAGCTGACAAAATAGAAGAGAACACAGGTATGTAGCAAATCTGGCAGAAATTGCTATTTTTGCGTCTGTTATTCATGAAGAGAATTATTACCATATTACTAGTTTTCCTGTATATCACGCTCACCAGTGGGTTCACGGTGAACGCGCATTACTGTATGGGTAAACTGGCTTCTGTAGGTTTGATTTCTCATGCAGATGATCTGTGCAATAAATGTGGCAAACCTGGTAAAAAGGGTAAATGCTGCAGAGAAGAGGCGAAGTTCTGTAAAGCAGCTATTTCGTCTCACCAGATTGCCAAAACACAGCAAAGTTCCGAGCCTGCTGTGAAGGATCTTAGTCTGCCGGTCATAATCGTACCGGCTCCTGCTATCAGTAACACGCCAACCATCGCTTACTACAGTCATGGTCCCCCTGATTGTAAAGCCATACCCCTGTATATTCAATTCTGCACTTATCTGATCTGATTTGTACATCGTATTAACCGATACGTATCTGCTATGCTCATAGCAGCCATCACTATTATTTATCCGATTACAAATCACAGATCATGAAATCATTATTTGCTATTATATTCCTGGCCATCGGCCTGCAGACATCCGCTTCCGCACAGTTTAAAAAGGCGTCATTACAGGCCGCAGGACTGACCTGCGCCATGTGTTCACGCGCCACTATGGAAGCGCTTAAAACACTTCCTTTTGTTGATAAGATCGACACAGATCTAAACAACACCACTTTCCTGCTGTCTTTTAAACCCGGCGCTAATGTGAATATCGATGAGATAAAAGCGAAGGTGGAAGATGCAGGTTTTTCTGTTGGGAAACTGGTACTGACAGCTTCTTTCGATAAGATAGCCGTTGAAAAAGACGCTCATATCAAATATGCGGGCGCAACTTTCCACTTCATCAATGCAAAAAATCAGGTATTGTCAGGCGATCAGCAGATAACCGTGATAGACAAAGACTTTGTCTCTGCAAAACAGTTCAAAAAGTTCAGTACACAGACGACCATGCCTTGTTACCAGACAGGCGTTATGGCCAGCTGCTGCAAAATGGAAGGTCATTCCGCTCCTGAACGCATTTATCACGTTACTATCTGATCCATTGGGCATTTTGTCCCGCAATACTTGTAAATGAAAAGATGTTTATTCTTTATCGTCCTCCTTATGCCCGCATTTTTGCATGCACAGGAGTTGTACGTTTCTACGGAACCAGCCAGCAATATGGCGGCTAATTCATTTGGATTCCGTGTAACCAACCGTTTTTTTAAAATGGAACATGAAGGGGTAACCGGTATGCGTATCGAACCTGAGCTGATGTGGGGTATTTCTAAAAAGCTGATGGTGCATGTGGTCGGACTGGCTTCCAATCAGATGCAGCCTTCTCTCAGATTTGAAGGAGGAAGCGTTTATGCCAAATACCGTTTCCTGTCCAATGATGATGTGCAGTCGCATTTCCGTATGGCCGCTTATGTTAAGGGCTCAGTGATTGATAATCCTTTCGTGCCCGTGATGCGTGAAGGTGCTGTAAAGCCTTATGATAATCAGGAGCTAGACCTGGAAGGAGGCGCTTCTGGTGTTTCCGGTGGTATCATCGCAACACAACTGATTCACAAACTGGCTGTTTCTGCTACAGTAGGATATAACAGATTCCTGAATAATACAAAGGACAACTTACCGGATTACTTATCCGCTAACGCCGTTAATTACAGTCTTTCAGCAGGTTACCTGCTTTTACCCCGTAGTTATCGCAGTTATGATCAGACAAATCTGAACATTTATGTAGAATTTTTAGGGAAGGCAAATACGGACGCTGTCAGCCGAAACCAGTACCTGGACGTAGCTCCAGCGATTCAGTTCATCTTCAACAGCTCTACCCGTTTGGATTTTTCTTACCGTACAGAATTATTTGGTGATATGTCTCGCAATGTATTTAATACCTTTACATTACGGTTCGAGCACAATATTTTCAATATTTCAACAAAACGAAAATGAAGAAGGCAGTTATAACAGTCCTGCGATTGCTCCAGTCACTGTTTGTGAAGAAGAATTGTTGTAAATAACTATTCCAATCTATTTAGTAAAGTTGTTGTTCTTCCGGAGGACAGGCGCCAGCCTGTCCTTTTTCTTTATTGCTGAATCTGGCGCGGCAATTGCTAACGTTAAACAATATATTTTATGATTTTGTATATAGCATTGTATATCTTTAACCCATTGTTTTGACGCCAATGAAGTATAGTTTTCTAAGGGACAATCTAATTTTTGTAGTTGTATTGTTTTCATTGTTTGCCTGCCATAGAAAGCGGGTGCTCCGGGACAGAGAAATTGTAGGTGACATACGTCAGTTAAGTGAAGTTATACCGGAAAATATTACAGAACGTCTTGAGTATATTGCTGATAACCAGGATGTCATGGAGGATAGTGTACCTGCGCTTCGCAGCGGGGCGCTGAACTATTTCTATCAGCAGACCAGCAACAATCCGGTATGGTCGTCTAACGGCGTGCTGGATGGTCAGGCTGACTCCATGTATTATTATGTGATGCACGCAGACGAATCAGGATTGCTGCCGGCTGATTACCACAGCGTAGCCCTGGATCAGGCGATGAAGCGTATCCATGAGGATGCAAGCGCCAAAAAAGATGCAACACTCTGGGCGCAGGTAGACCTGCTGATGACGGACGCTTTTATGAAAATGGCTACGCACCTGCGTTTTGGTACAGGCCCACGGGACAGTATCACATTGCGGAAGGACTCTGTTTATTCGGACACCCTGCTCGCCAACTACCTCAACTCCGCACTCCATCAGCATATTATCGGTGCTACACTACGGGCCCAGGAGCCGCAGCATCAGGGCTATCAGTTATTGAAATCGGCCTGGACCAACTTCAAAGGCAAATACAGCGAAATGAAGTGGGATTCTTTACCGCTTTCCTATACAGATACGCCAGGGTATCGCCAGCTGCTGATCAACCGACTCGCACAGAGCGGACACCTGGATACTTCCGGTGGTCACAGTACAGATACCTCGCTCCTGAAAAAGGGGATCAGGGCTTTCCAGAAAGAGTTTAACATGTATGAGGACGGACAGGCAGGCAAGAAGACCGTTCAGGCAATGAACAAGTCTTTTGCTGACTGGGAAGTACAGGTAGCCCTTAGTATGGACCGCTGGCGTAAGTTCCCCGACACTTTGCCGCAACGTTATATCCTTGTAAATGTACCAGGTTACCGTATGGAACTGGTAGACAGTGGCACTGTAGCGGTGGCCTCCAAAGTGATTGTCGGTGCGCCCCGTACCCGCACACCATTGCTGAACTCCCGCATGACCAACTTCGTGATGTATCCTTACTGGAGGGTACCTTTCAGTATTACCATCAAGGAAATGCTGCCGGCTATTCAGAGAGATCGCGCTTACCTGGCAAAAAAGAACCTGGAAATCATTGATTCCCATGGTAATGCGGTAAGTCCGGATAGCGTGAAATGGAGTCGGATGAGTAAGAACTACTTTCCTTATGTACTTCGCCAGATGGACGGTATCGAGAACTCACTCGGTATCATGAAGTTCAATTTCATGAATAAATACGCCGTTTATCTGCACGATACCAATGCCCGCGGACTGTTTGCCAATTCCTACCGTGCACTCAGCCATGGCTGTGTACGCGTGCAGCAATGGGATAGTCTTTCGATGTACCTGACCAAAGATGATACCCGTCATCCGAGGGATAGTATGCGCAGATGGCTGGCCAATGGCGATAAGAAACAGATCGATATCCAGCATTCCGTACCTATCTATTTCCGGTACTTTACAGCAGAAGGACGCGATGGCCGTCTGGTACTGCACGAAGATATCTATGGAGAAGACAGGATATTGCGGAAGCAGATGAAGCGCTAGGAATATTTGATTTTCGTACCTTTATGGGATGTCTGATAATCTCTCAGTGGCGGAAAAGGTAAGGGCAGGAATGCCGGTTTTTCATAATAACACACCTCCGGATGTGAATGTGGCCTATTATGAGGTATCGAGTGCACCGATCTCCCTGCCTTATCACCGAAGAGATTATTTCAAGATCTGGATCATCATTGGTGAAAGCAAACTTCATTTTGCCGACAGAACCGTGCATATCAGCAGGGAGCAGCCTGCGATCATATTTTCCAATCCTTTAGTGCCTTATTCATTTGAAACGGAAGATGAAAACCGTTGTGGATACTGGTGTGTGTTTACGGAGCAGTTCCTGAAGACAGGTGAGCGGGCTGAGAGTTTACAGGAATCACCCCTGTTCAGAGTAGGAGGGGATAATGTCTTCTTTCCCAATCAGGAGCAACTGGTCATCTTCCGTGCACTGTTTGATAAAATGATCGCTGAAGCAGCGTCAGAATATGTGTATAAGTACGATATCATCCGGAACTATATTCAGCTCATTACCCATGAGGCAATGAAGATGCAGCCCGCCCTCAATGGCGCCAGGCACCGGAATGCCAATGAGCGGATCGCATCACTGTTTATTGAGCTACTGGAAAGGCAGTTCCCCATTGAATCTCCCCAGCGTACACTTGCGCTTAGAAGAGCTGGCGACTACGCAGCTGCTTTATCTATACATGTGAATCACCTCAATTTTGCGGTCAGGGAAGTGACTGGAAAGTCTACGACCACCCATATTACCGACCGGCTGTTGAATGAGGCAAAAGCATTGCTGAAGCATACGGATTGGAGTATCGCTGATATCGGCTACAGCCTGGGATTTGAGTATCCGAATCACTTTAATAATTTCTTCAAGAAGAATGTTGGAACGACACCGCTTGGTGTGAGAAAGTAATTAGTTATTACTGCGAATAAAGCCCCCTTGTTGGCACTGACCTTCCATTGGTCTTTGCACGTGTGTTTGCACAATGTGTGTGTGTAGTGTACTGCTTACTAGTTACCAGACAGGTTGAGTTAATTGTGTTTAATTATTACTGCGAATAAAGCCCCCTTGTTGGCATTGACCATCCATTGGTCTTTGCACGTGTGTTTGCACAATGTGTGTGTAATGTACTGCTTACTATTACCAGACAGGTTGAGTTAATTGTGTTTAATTATTACTGCGAATAAGTTTCTTATAGACAGGTCCGGCCAGTGATATGCTTCTGTGGATGTAAGCATCGCTTTTTAGATTTACTCCTCCTAACAAGCCTCCATAATACTTTCACAAGCGATTTAAAGACCTACTACTATTGCAAATCTGTTCACTGAATAGACTGCTTCACCCCTGAACTCCTTCCACCACGGATAGCGCTCTTTCATTCTTTGAATTTCGTACTTATTTCTTTGACCCCGGCTCTTTTGCCATTCCTTCTCCAAATACCTTTGCATCATCAATCACTTTAATCATATCATATGAAATACAAGGTATTAGGCAACTCCGGATTAATGGTCTCCACACTCTGTCTGGGTACCATGACTTTCGGCGGAAAAGGAAAGGGCGTTTATGAAATGGTCGGCACATTAGAACAACCAGCTGTTGATGAACAGATAAAGCGGGCGGTAGATGCAGGGATCAACTTTATAGATACTGCCAATATATATGCGGAAGGAAGGTCAGAGGAACTAACCGGACAAGCTATCCGGAATCTGGGGCTGAAAAGGGATAACCTGGTGCTGGCTACGAAGGTCTGTGCACCTACCGGTAAAGGTGTGAATGATCAGGGTCTATCCCGTAAACACATTATGCAGCAGGTAGAGGCCAGTCTGAAACGTCTGCAGACTGACTATATCGACCTTTATCAGACACACAACTGGGACCCGCTGGTACCATTGGAAGAGACATTGAGAGCGATGGATGATCTGATCAGCAGTGGTAAGGTAAGGTATATTGGCGGCAGCAATCATATGGCCTGGTACATGATGAAGGCGCTGGCAGTCTCCGATAAACATGGCTTGCATAGCTATATCTCTATGCAGTCCCATTATTCCATTGCAACAAGAGAACTGGAAAGGGACGTAGTACCCGCACTATCAGACCAAAACGTAGGTCTGATGGTATGGAGTCCGCTGTGTGCAGGATTGCTGAGTGGTAAATACCAGCGAAACGGAGAAACGACAGAAGCAGGCCGTTATCAGCATCACTCCTTTATTCCGGTAGATACAGAGCGTGCATTCAATATTCTGGATGTACTGCATGTAATGGCGGCAGACAAAGGCACTTCTGTAGCACAACTGTCCTTAGCCTGGTTGTTGCATCAGCCGGCAGTGAGCAGTGTGATCATTGGAGCAAATAAGATGTCTCAGCTGGAAGATAATCTGGGAGCAGTAGACGTAACACTGACGCCGGAAGAGTTAAAGCAGCTGGATGAAGTCAGTAAGCTGGCGGTGGAGTATCCAGGCTGGATTGCCTATAGGAGGGACCGTAAGTAAAAAAGAAGGGCCTTGCATATTGCAAGGCCCTTTGCTTATATCAGTATTACGTACGTGTACTTACTTTTTCAGTTTTGCTTTCAGCGCATTATCCAGTTCCTGGAGGAACTCTTCTGTATAAAGATAATGTTTTCCGTGCTCAACTTTATTACCGTGAATACAAACAGCCAGATCTTTTGTCATCTTGCCGCTTTCAACTACTTCAACGCAAACTGCTTCCAGTGCATGACAGAAGTCGATCAGTTCCTGGTTTTTGTCCAGACGACCACGGAATTCCAGACCGCGGGTCCATGCGAAGATGGAAGCGATCGGGTTAGTGGAAGTTGGTTTACCAGCCTGGTGATCGCGGTAGTGACGGGTTACAGTACCGTGAGCTGCTTCAGCTTCCATTACGGAACCATCAGGAGTGATCAGGGTAGAGGTCATCAGACCCAGTGAACCGAAACCTTGTGCTACGGTATCAGACTGTACGTCGCCATCGTAGTTTTTACAAGCCCATACGAAGTTACCGTTCCATTTCAGTGCGCTCGCAACCATGTCATCGATCAGACGGTGCTCATAGGTCAGGCCTGCTGTCTGGAATGCAGCTTTGAATTCGTTCTGGTAAATTTCTTCGAAAATATCTTTGAAACGACCATCATATTTTTTCAGGATGGTGTTTTTGGTGCTCAGGTACAGCGGCCATTTTTTCATCAGTGCCTGGTTGAAACATGCACGTGCGAATCCTTTGATAGACTCGTCAGTGTTGTACATCGCCAGGGCAACGCCGTCGCCTTTGAAGTTGAATACTTCGTGCTCGATCACTTCTCCGTTTTCGCCTTCGAACTTGATGGTCAGTTTACCTTTACCTTTTGTTACGAAGTCAGTTGCACGGTACTGGTCACCGAAAGCGTGACGACC
This sequence comes from Chitinophaga sp. YR627, assembly GCF_900114995.1. Classification (GTDB taxonomy): domain Bacteria; phylum Bacteroidota; class Bacteroidia; order Chitinophagales; family Chitinophagaceae; genus Chitinophaga. Next base: position 158,675 of record NZ_FOUX01000009.1, on the reverse strand, counting down.
GATACAGATAGGAGCAGTCCAGTTTGGCACCAGACGTGGTACGTTCTGGGTTACGATTGGCTCGCGGAATACAGTACCGTCCAGGATGTTACGGATAGTGCCGTTTGGAGATTTCCACATCTGTTTCAGGTTGAATTCCTTTACGCGTTCTTCATCCGGAGTGATAGTGGCACACTTGATACCAACGCCGATTTCCCTGATCGCATTTGCTGCATCGATGGTCACCTGATCGTTTGTAGCGTCACGGTGTTCCATGCCAAGGTCATAGTATTTGATATCAACTTCCAGGTAAGGAAGGATCAGTTTATCTTTAATGAATTTCCAGATGATTCGTGTCATTTCATCCCCATCCAGTTCAACCACCGGGTTGGCGACTTTGATTTTTTCTGCCATTTCGACTTTGATTTTTAATTAGATACGAGTGTTCATGTGATAATCGTGAAATATACGATAACCGGTCATAATTTACAAGTTCCGCTTTCCTAAGCGGGGGCAGACAGCATTTCTTTTACAAAAAAATGAATTTGTCTGTCAACCAATGCTTTGAAAAGCGGAACTAGCTATGTTGCGTAACCGGTAGGGTTACAGGTGCTTGATGATTTCATCTGCAAACTCGCTGGTTTTCACCAGGGTAGCATCGTCCATCAGCTTGTAGAAATCGACTGTCACACGTTTACGTGCAATCGCAGTGCTGAGGCCGTGTACAATGATATCGGCAGCTTCTTTCCAGCCCATGTATTCCAGCATCATTACACCACTCAGTATAACGGAGCTGGGGTTCATAGTATTGGTGTTAGCGAAGCGTGGTGCAGTACCGTGGGTTGCTTCGAACACAGCGTGGCCGGTCAGGTAGTTAATATTAGCGCCCGGAGCGATACCAATACCACCTACCGCAGCAGCAAGTGCATCGGAGATATAGTCACCGTTCAGGTTCAGGGTAGCTACTACGGAGTAGTCCTGTGGCGCCAGCAGGATCTGCTGCAGGAAGTTATCCGCGATAACGTCTTTTACGATCAGTTTTTTATGTGCAATGGCTACATTCAGTTCTTTATTCGCTTCGTCTTCGCCGCTTGCTTTTTTAGTGGCTTCCCACTGTTCCCAGGTATATACCTGCTCACCAAACTCGCGTGCTGCCAGTTCGTAGCCCCAGTTTTTGAAGCCACCTTCAGTGAATTTCATGATATTACCCTTGTGTACCAGGGTCAGGGAAGGCAGTTTCTGCTCAATCGCATATTTCAATGCAGCACGAACCAGTCTTTCCGTACCTTCTTTGGACACTGGTTTGATACCCAGGGAAGAAGTTTCAGGGAAACGGATCTTTTTAACACCCATTTCGTTCTGCAGGAAGTTCAGCAGCTTTTCAGCTTCCGGTGTTCCGTACATATATTCTATACCGGCATAGATATCTTCTGTGTTCTCACGGAAGATCACCATGTCTACCTTTTCCGGATGTTTTACAGGAGAAGGTACTTTATCAAACCAACGTACAGGGCGTACACAGGCATACAGGTCCAGTTCCTGGCGCATTGCTACGTTCAGGGAACGGATACCGCCACCTACCGGTGTAGATAAAGGTCCTTTGATGGAAACCAGGTATTCTTTGAATGCTTCCAGTGTCGCTTTTGGCAGCCACTCACCTGTCTGCTGGAATGCTTTCTCTCCAGCCAGCACTTCTTTCCATTCTATCTTTCTTTTTCCACCGTAGGCCTTTTCAACAGCGGCGTCAAACACACGCACACTAGCCTGCCAGATATCGGGTCCAATTCCGTCACCTTCAATAAAAGGAATAATCGGTTCATTGGGCACCTGTAACTGGCCATTGGTCATTGATATTTTTTCTGCCGGCATAAAACAGTTTCTTTACGAGTTTCGTAATTTATAATAATCGAGCGCAAAGGTACGGAATAACACACATCTTATGGGCTACTATCTATGTTCAATGCTCTTTTTCTTATTTTTGGGAGCAAAAAAAGAGCAAATCCCTATGACACCGGGTCATCATCCTTCCCAGGATACTACTATCAACCAATTTACTTATCTCGCTTTGGGCGACAGCTACACTATTGGCGAAAGCGTACCGGAAAACGAGCGTTTTCCCAATCAGACAGCCGCACTGCTGGCAGCACAGGGGGTTTCCCTTGCTCCTCCGCGTATCATCGCTAAAACCGGCTGGACTACTGATGAGCTGGAAGCCGCTATCGCGGAGGCCAATGTCACCGACACCTTCAGCATCGTCACCCTCCTGATCGGGGTCAATAACCAGTACCGTGGCCGTAGCGTCTCCGAATACAAGACCGAATTCACCCGCCTGCTTAAACAGGCTATCCACTTCGCTGCTGACCATTCAGACAGGGTCGTGGTACTCTCTATTCCCGACTGGGGCGCCGTGCCTTTTGCAGAAGGGCGTGACAGGCAACAGATTGCCGCTGAAATAGACGCCTTTAATGCGGTTAACAAAAGCGTTTCGAAAAAGTTTAAGGTGCATTACCTGGATGTTACAGAAGATACGCGTAAAGCGCCACATGACCCCGGACTGGTAGCCAGCGACGGATTACACTATTCTGCTAAGGGAATGGCTGTCTGGGCCGGTAAATTAGCCGGTGTAATGCGAACCATCCTGCAATGATCTTTTTTACCGGCTTTTTCCTGCCTTTCACCGGAACTCTCCAACCTGTTGCCTAAATAGGCTTCGGGAACCCACGCCCTCTTCCTAAGTTTGTATCGTAAACATTAAACATCTATGGACAACCAGGAATATACGAAAGGAGATAGCTGGACAAGTGAAAGACAGCAACGTAAGGCAGAAAGACGCCTTCGCCGCATCCAGCGCAAAAGCGAGAACAGGGAAGGCAGCAGGATCAACAAAGGCCTCATCTTTATACTCATCGGTCTGTTTCTTTTTCTGAGAAGCCTTGACCTCGCAATGCCTGAATGGGTATTCTCCTGGCAGCTGCTGCTGATCGTGATCGGTGGTATCCTCCTGGCAGCCAGTAAGTTTAAAAACTGGGGTGGTCTGATCGTAATGCTGGTAGGTATCGTCTTCTTCGCCAAAGATTACCTGATGCTCAGCTATGACCTGACCCGCTTCATATGGCCCGCCATCTTTGTGATCGTTGGTCTGGCCATCCTCTTCGGCAAACGTCAGGAGTCTTCCATGAAAAAAGACCTGCGTGTCATGCCGCCAATGACTTCCTCAGAAGATTTTATCGAATCCAATGTCATATTCAGTGGAGAAAACAGGGCCGTTGTATCTAAAGAATTCAAAGGCGCCAATGTCACCGCTATCTTCGGTGGAGCAGACTATAACCTCATCCAGTCCGATTTTAAAGACAGGGTCGAGTTTGAAGTAACCTGTATCTTCGGCGGCGTGGAAATCATCCTGCCCACCAACTGGGATGTGCGTATCGAAATGGATACCATCATCATGGGGGGCGTGACCGATAAACGCCCGGTAGAACTCCTCTCCAATGCCAGCAACTCTGAAAAGATCTTCGTACTCAAAGGTACCTGCATCTTCGGTGGAGTGGAGATCAGAAACTATGTCTGAATCAACGGCTGACTAACTTTTATTTCACCTTTTTAATGATAGATTTTATGCAGTGGTTTGTAGCTAAAATCGTTTACCAGATCATCAGCGGTAATGGTGATCATACCCCTCAATTTGACGAGCAGTTAAGACTGATCAGTGCCGATACAAGAGAAGACGCCTGGAGACGTGCCTGCCAGATCGGTGTACAGGAACAATACGCCTTTAAGAATCAGCGGCAGGAAATGGTGGAATGGCGTTTCATCAACGTACCGGAAGTAAACAATCTTTCCGCTCTGGACGATGGTATGGAACTCTATTCCCGCATCGAAGAACCGGAAGATGCCAATGCTTATATTTCCTGGCTTCAGGTGAAGGCCGCTCACCTGAAAGGACCCAGCCTGATCGATAAACGCGCCTGATTTTTTCATTCTTATTCCGTACTCCTTGGCAAATCATCTACTGGCAAATAAATCATTCAGATGGACCTTAATAGTGGCTACCTACGTCGCGACCGTCGTACAGGCCTATCTGCTGATATGCTGGTTCAACATCAGCGATAGCATCGCATGGACAGACAGTGTTATCCACAACGTAACGCTGGCATTGACAGGAGTAGGCGTTTGTTTCAGCTTATCACATTACAGACCGGCAAAAGGTAAATATATCTTCCTGCTGATCTACTGTTCGGTACTGACCTTTATGTGGGCAGGCGGCTGTTTCTGGATCATGGGTGAAATGTTTGGATCCACCCCTTATTATCAGCACTGGTTATTCTTTGCAATCCCCATCAGATTTATTATGGGATGGCTGATCGTCATCTTCATCGGGATGAAAACACTGATGTGGTATGATATGGCAGAACAGGAACAGGAACTCGCCCGTAAAGAAGCCATAGAACGCATGGCAAGAGAAGCAGAGCTGTTCAAACTGAGACAGCAGTTACAGCCGCACTTCCTGTTCAACAGTCTGAACTCTATCAATGCACTGATCGCCTTACGTCCGCAGCAGGCAAGAGAAATGGTACTGAAGCTGAGTGATTTCCTGCGTGGTACGCTGAAACGTGAAGACCAGCAATGGATACTGCTACCGGAAGAAATGCAGTACCTGCAATTATATCTTGACATAGAAAAGGTCCGCTTTGGGCACCGCCTGTCCACCGACATCACTGCCGAAGACAGCGCCACAACATTTAAACTGCCGCCTATGCTGCTGCAACCTGTTGTGGAGAATGCCATCAAATACGGACTATACGATACAACAGACGCTATCACGATTGCGATCAATGCATGGCAGTCGGACGATATGCTCCATATACAGGTGCAGAATCCATTCGATCCGGAATTGCAGGCGCCTGCCGGCACTGGCTTCGGACTCGCATCTATCCAGCGCAGATTGTACCTGCTCTTCGGAAGACAGGACCTGCTGGAAACAAACAAAAACGGAAACATTTTTACCACCCTGATTAAAGTGCCGCAACTATATGATAAAAGCAGTAATAATTGATGATGAACCCCTGGCGCGTGAGATCGTGAAAGAATATCTCCAGTCCTTCTCTCAGATACAACTGATGCAGGAATGCGGAGATGGTTTTGAAGGATTGAAAGCCATACAACAGCAACAACCCGATATCATTTTTCTCGATGTACAGATGCCAAAGATCAATGGCTTTGAAATGCTGGAACTCGTGGAATCATTGCCCGCGGTTATATTCACCACTGCTTTTGAAGAACATGCGATCCGCGCATTCGAAGTGAATGCCATCGACTATCTGCTGAAACCTTTTTCAAAAGAACGTTTTGATAAAGCTGTCTCCAAATGGCTGGACCGCCGTGTAGCAGATGAAATGCAGCAGACCGCCGCTTTACTGGATACAGCTGGTGCTTCGCCGATGCAGAGCAACAGGGTCGTGGTAAAGATCAATGGTAAGATCAAAATCATTCCCGTACAGGATATACACTACCTTGAAGCGGCAGATGATTATGTAAAGATCGTTACTCCGGAAGGTACCTTCCTTAAAAATAAAACAATGCAGTTCTTCGAGAAATCGCTGGACCCGCAACAGTTTGCACGCGTACACCGCTCTTATATGCTGAATGTAAATCAGGTAACGCGTATCGAGCCATATGAAAAAGAAAATCATCTGGCTATATTGAAATCAGGTGCGAAAGTACCGGTTAGTAAGACAGGTTATCCCAGACTGAAAGCATCACTGGGATTGTAAGATATATTGCTTTTTTCAGGAGACGAGGGAAGGATCTTAATGATCTTTCCCTTTCTTTTTTGGGGAAATAATGGTCGGAAAGTAGTCAGACTATAGTTCTTCTACATTAGTCTTTCGTTCGGAAAGGAAGGACTAACGAAGGGTAACTATAGTCAGATAAGTAAATAAGAAAAGCCGCAGTTACTTAACAATATTTTGTCAGTAACTACGGCTTGATTATCTGTAAAGATAAATATGCTATTTGTTTATTGTACGACGAGCACCGGTATTCTTACCTTATGTCGCACCTGATTGGTTGTCTCACCATAGATCCAGTCCTTGATACCGGTATGTCCATGTCCGCCCAGGATCAGGAAATCGGCCTTTTCTTCTTTTACGATACGCACGATCTCTTCCGCACGGTGACGGTAACCCAGTAAGCCTTTTGCGCGTATATTTCTGGCGCGTAAAAGATTGATGTAAGCGTCCATCTGCTCCTGGTCCTTCCTTGTTTCAAAGTCATCAGACTCTCTCCCCAGGTATCTTGCAGACGCACTTTCCACGATATGGATCAGCAGGTATTCCGTCTGTGGATTACCATGTGCGAGCGCGTTGGAAATGATCTTTTCATCATCCTTACTGAAGTCAAGCGCCAGTGCGATGCGCTGGTATACAGGCGGCTGGATATCACCCAGTGAAAAGTCAGGTGTTGTATGAATACGGGCAGACGCTTTCTGTTGATAACGGCTGATCAGCGGATAGGCCACTGTGATCGCAATCAGTACCAGGAAGCCTATGCCGGCCGCAATAATCAGGATATCCACCAGGATATTACCATCGCCACCGATATATTTTACTGCTTCTGTAAACACCATGCGGGTATTGAGGTATACGAGTACAGCAGTGATGATCCAGCTGATAATTTTTACCGGTGTATTGACTGCATAAGTCCCCATTGTCTTTTTATCGCTCACAAAGTGAATGAGCGGGATGATGGCAAAGCCTAACTGCAGACTTAACAGCACCTGACTGAACACCAGCAATTCGCCTACCTTTTCAGGACCCGCCAGCAGGATCACCAGGAGGGCCGGCACGATGGCCAGCAGGCGTGTCAGCAGACGGCGCAGCCAGGGATTAATACGCAGCCGCAGGTAACCTTCCATCACGATCTGGCCAGCCAGGGTACCAGTTACGGTGGAGCTTTGTCCCGCAGCGATCAATGCAATCGCAAATAAGGTAGGCGCCCATTTATTCCCCAGCAAACCTTCCAGCAACTGATGCGCATCCTGTATTTCTGCAACATCGGTACGGCCGGTTTTGAAGAAGACAGCTGCAGCAAGTATCAGGATGGCGGCATTCACAAAGAAGGCCAGATTCAGGGCCACCGCACTATCAATAAAGTTCAGTTTCAAAGCCTGCCGTATACCCTGTTCATCTCTTTTGATCTTACGGGTCTGTACCAGTGCAGAGTGCAGGTAGAGATTATGCGGCATGACAGTAGCACCGATGATACCGATAGCGATATACAGGGCGGCATTGTCAGGAATAATAGGTTTAAAGCCCGTTACGACCTCGCTTAATACAGGTTTGGCCATAAACAGTTCCACAAGAAAAGAGATGCCTACAATGGCCACTAATGCGATAATGAAGGCTTCCATTTTCCGGATGCCATAACGCTGTAAAACCAGCAGGAGGAAAGTATCAAATACGGTGATGCTAACGCCCCATTCCAATGGAAGACCTGTCAGCAGTTGTATACCGATGGCCATACCCAGTACTTCCGCCAGGTCAGTGGCGGCAATAGCGATTTCGGCCAGTATATAAAGTATAAAGTTAACGCCGGCAGGATAGGTTTCACGGTTGGCCTGTGCAAGGTCTCTTCCTCTCACGATACCCAGACGGGCGCTCAGTGTTTGCAGCAGCAGGGCCATGAGGTTACTCATAAGCAGTACCCAGAGCAGGGTGTAACCATACTGGCTGCCACCCGCGAGATCGGTCGCCCAGTTGCCCGGGTCCATATAACCCACGCTGACAAGATATGCCGGTCCGAAGAAAGAGAGCAGTTTACGCCAGCGGCTGGTGCTGGGAACGGTAGTATCTACGCTTTGATGAACTTCGCCTAACGAAGTGTGCTGATGATTCATATTTTAGCTGTTATGCAGTCTGCTGGCCGGTGACCCGGTGATATACCGGTAGTGCAGGTTGAATTTTTTAGTCTGTCCCATGTGTTCCGGTGGGCTGTAAGCGGCCGCTACGGACTGCGTTATATCGGTTTGACCATTATATTTTTTGATACCTGTTCACTGATGGTGAAGGCAGGCTGGTTTCGTATTTTTAGTTCGATAGAGTTGTCGAATTCGTAACGTTCTATGACGTCCAGTTGTGTGCCCAAGCGGATGCCTTTGGCATTCAGGAACTCCAGTAATGCGGTTGATTTATCAGAAACAGCCACGACTTCCAGTCGTTTGGCCCTGGCTTTATCAAGCGGTGTTTGCGGACGGGGCTTACCCATTTTACCCTGTGCATCAGGAATAGGATCGCCATGAGGATCTATCTGCGGATTTCCCAGGAATTCGCTGAGACGGTTGATCAGTTTCTCGCTGCGTACATGTTCCAGTTCTTCCGCCAGTTCATGTACCTCTTCCCAGCTGAATGATAATTTATCTACCAGAAAACATTCCCAGAGACGATGCCTCCGGATGATATTCAGCGCCGCTTTTTTACCTTCAGCGGTCAGGTTGATACCCTGGTATTTTTCGTAGGAAATAAGCTTCTTTTCCTTCAGTTTTTTCGCCATATCTGTTACAGATGCCGGCTTGGTTTCCAGTTCACCAGCTAAGGCGTTCGTGCTGACCGCTTCCTGTCCTTCTTCCTCCAGTTTATAAATCGACTTAATGTAGTTCTCCTCAGCAATCGTCAAATTCATCATTCCTTAAAATAAAGTTTAGGTAAATCTAAATAATTATTGCCAGAAATGCAAACGCAACGCTCCGGGTGGGGTCCTTATTTTGATCATATCATTTTTTTCTCTAACTTTTCGGCCGTAATAAACAAGCATATACGCATGAATAAGCTAGTATTAGCGCTGTTGACTATCGGTCTGCTGGCCGGATGTGGCTCAAAAAAGAACAAATCAGGTAAGGATGACTTCACATTTGAAGACTTCCGCCACTTGTTTGCAGAGGCTAAACTGCCTTATAAACTGATGCCGGAAGAGCTGGCGAACAAAAAATCGGATACTGCCGGTATTTCTCCGGAAGTACTGAAACAGTTCCTGACAGATACCCTGGGTAAATCTGATTTCCCGGAGGGAGCGACTATTAAGTTCTATCCGGTGGCTGCTGTTGACGGCGCTGCTGTGAATTACTTTGTGGTAAAAGCAGTGGGTAAAACAGCAACTACCGCTTATATATGCTTCCTGGATAAAAAAGGTCATTACCTGAACCGCCTGCCGGCAGGTAAAGTGGCTGATAAAAGCGATGTATTTTATTTCTCAATAGATACCCGTCAGGTCATCAAAGTGACCAATGAGCGGGAACTGGAACCTGGCCACAGATCCACCCGTGAAGATTTCTTTGGGGTATCTGACAATGGCAGTACGACATTGATTATGACCAATACCACCGGTGATCCGGGAGCAGGTCAGTTATTCAATCCGATAGACACGCTGAAAGCGGCACATAAACTCTCTGGTGATTATGTAAGCGGTGAAAACAGCCTGGTGTCTGTACGTGATGGCGATGATCCTAAATCTTTCCAGTTCTTTATTTCTTTCTCTAATAAGACAGGCTGTAAAGGAGAATTATCCGGTACAGGTCATTTTACCGGCGCTAATAAAGGCGAATACAAGGATAAGGAGACTGACTGCGGTATCGCATTCCAGTTTGCTGCCGGTAGAGTGAGTATCAAAGAGATCGGTGGTTGTGGCGCTTACAGGGGCGTGCGTTGTTTCTTTGAAGGAAGTTACGCGAAGAAAAAAGCAAAGTAAGTACAGATCAGTATAGTAACAGACTCCGCTTTGTACCAACAGGGCGGAGTTTTTTATTGGTCTTTTTTGATGATGCGGAGGAATTCTGCTCTTGGTATCATACCGGCTCCCAGTGAGGCCAGGTGGTCGGTATATACCTGGCAATCGATCAGGGTGATACCTTTGCCGGCGGCATATTGCACAAAGGTGATAAAGGCTGCTTTGGAGGCATTGCTGACGAGCGAGAACATTGATTCACCAAAGAAACTGGTTCCCAGCTGAATACCATAGAATCCACCTACCAGTTCACCGTTCTGCCAGCATTCTACAGAATGTGCATAACCTGCTTTATGTAAAGAGATATAGGCTTTTTCCACATCACGGGTGATCCAGGTACCGTCCTGTCCGCGGCGGGGTACCTTTCTGCAGCCGGCAATGACCGCAGGGAAATCCTTATTCACCGTAATAGTGAATATGCCCTTCTTCAGCACCTGTTTCATGCTGGCGGATATCTTTAAATCTTCGGGAAATAATACGAATCTTGGATCGGGACTCCACCAGAGGATAGGTGGTTCATCATACCAGGGAAAGATGCCTTCACTATAGGCAAGCAATAAGCGTTCTGCGGATAAGTCTCCGCCATAGGCCAGCAATCCATCCGGCTCAGCCAGATCGACAGGCGGGAAAATCAAATCTTCTGAAAGCTCAAATATGGGCATTATCCTTCTACCGCTTCTTCAAGGGTAGCGCTGATGCCTCTGTCCAGCAGAGCTTCGCACATCGGGCGAAGGCGGGTGAATTCGCCCTGTTTCACGGCATACTTACCGTTGTGGTGAATGATCAGAGCGCATTGTTCAGCCTGTTCCTGAGTATGGTCACATACTTCGATCAGCGACTGTATCACCCAGTCAAATGTATTAACCTCATCATTCCAAACGATAAGGCTGAAGGGAAACTGTTCGTCTTCAGCTACCAATACGTCTTCCCATTCTTGAATCTTCGTGCCTGTTTGATTACGCTGGCTCATAATCCGGTAAAAACTTTCCACAAAACTACGCTTAATAATCGTTAAATTAAATAGGAATGTTTTAGTGTAGCGCGGCACAGATGAATATGAAAATCACATATTTAACATAATCAGTGAGCATTGAGCGAGAATTACTATTATTGTAAACACTAGCAATTAGGTTATGAATGTATTGAACGGCATTAAGTTATTGATAGATATTAAGCTACCGCTGAAAGACCCTATTCCGATTTTTTCACTGGTGTTATTTATCATCCTGTTAGCTCCTATTATCCTCCGTAAGTTCCGTATTCCCAGTATCATCGGACTGATCCTGGCAGGTATGGCGATCGGAGATCATGGGTTTAAGATCATCGAGAAAGGTAGTATTGACCTGTTTGGAAAGGCAGGTCTGTTGTATATCATGTTCCTCGCCGGACTAGAGCTGGACATGACCGAGTTCAGGAAAAACCGGAACCGTAGTCTGGTATTTGGCGCCTTTACCTTTTTCATCCCACTCATTTTAGGATATGTCATCTGCATGTATGTGCTGCACTTTAATTTTATGGCTACGCTGCTGGTTTCCAGTATGTTTGCCACCCATACGCTGGTAGCTTATCCATTGGCAAGCCGGCTGGGTATCACTAAAAATGAAGCGGTCACGGTAGCGGTAGGAGGTACGATCATTACAGATACCGCCGTACTGGTCATACTGGCGATCATTACAGGAGCTGCGGCCGGTAATCTGAACACACAGTTCTGGATTCGTCTGTCGGTGTCACTGGTGGTCTTTGCCACCATCATTCTCTGGATATTTCCGATGATAGGTCGCTGGTTTTTCAAGAAGATCAAAGACGATAAAACCTCTCACTTCATCTTTGTGCTGGCGCTGGTATTTCTGGCTGCTTTCCTGGCCGAACTGGCAGGTGTGGAAGGGATTATCGGGGCCTTCCTCGCCGGACTTGCATTGAATCAGCTGATTCCGCATACCTCTCCGCTGATGAACAGGATTGAGTTCACCGGTAATGCATTATTCATTCCTTTCTTTCTGATCAGCGTGGGGATGCTGGTAGATCTGCGTGTACTGCTCAAAGGACCGGAAGCCTTACTGATAGCCGGTGTGCTGACCACAATGGCGCTTGTCAGTAAATACCTCGCGGCATTTTTTACGCAACTGAGTTTTGGTTATACATCTACACAACGGAATGTAATATTTGGGCTGAGCAGTTCGCATGCAGCCGCAACGATTGCAGTGATACTGATCGGATTTAATATGGGGATCATCAACGAACATGTACTGAATGGTACCGTCGTGCTGATCCTGATTACCTGTCTGGCCGGTTCTTTCGTAACAGAGAGCGCGGGCCGCAAACTGGCGATCATAGAAGCAGAACGTAAACCTGCCACAGAAGATACACAGGAAAGAGTACTGGTGCCGATCTCCCGGCAGGGACATATGGAACCTTTACTGGACTTTGCGCTGATGATCAAGGATCCGGACACGCATACGCCCATTTATCCTTTGGCAGTAGTGCAGGATGATGAAGAGGCGAAACAGAAAGTAGCGCTGACCAACAAGATCATGGAAGCAGCTGTGATGTATGCAGGTGCTACAGAAAGTAAGGTACAGGCGGTGACACGTATTGACCTGAACGTATCGGATGGTATTGCGAGAGCAGCAAAGGAACTGATGATCACAGACGTGGTGCTGGGCTGGACAGATAAGAATAACAGTACGACAGAACGTTTGTTTGGTTCGATCTTCGGTACGACGCTGGACAACGTATTACAAAGTGTAAGGGAAACGATCTATGTATGCGACTTCCATTATCCATTGAATGCGACTAAAAAGCTGGTGCTGGTGATGCCCAAAAATGCAGAATATGAAATAGGCTTCCTGCATTACATTCAGAAGGTCTTCCTGCTCAGCAAGCAGATAGGAGCGAGGCTGATGATCTGTTGTAGTACGAATACGCAGAAAGCCATAGAAGCTTATCTGCAACAGTTTAAACTCAGCATAGAGATCAACTTCAAACAGTTTGACAATATCGAAGAACTGCTTTTACTGGCGAAAGATATCACGAAGAATGACCTGGTAATGGTAGTGGCAGCCCGTAAGGGTACGTTGTCTCATCGTCCTTATCTGGATGGTATGCCGGGAAGGCTGAGCCGCCATTTCCCGGCACATAACATTGTGCTGATCTATCCGGAACAACAGGAGATCGATTATATTGAAGCCGGTGTACAGCCGGAAGATCTTACCCTGGCGCCTATTCAGGAGCAGCTGGCGAATCTGAATAAACTGGGTAAAGCAGTGAGGAGGATCTTGAAAGGGAAGCGGTAAAGGAAAATTAAGAATTAAAAATTAAGGATTAAGAATTGAATGCCGCGAAGATCGTAGCAGTCATTATAAATCAAAAGAGGCGTCCATTTTGCCGGACGCCTCTTTTGGTTTATTTGAAGATTATTGATGTTAATCCTTAATTAATAATGTGGCATTCTCACTTCTTCCACCACCTTTCCTAATGACCTTTCCGGTGCCATTTTAAAGGATTGTTTACTCAGTTTGAGTACCTGGTCCAGCAGATCGATAGAAGCGCTGATCTCGTCTTTTTTGATCGAAATACTTTCGATATTGAAGCCGATGGACATGTTCTTTTTATCAGCATATTCCAGGAGTTCAGATGCTACATTAAGACAGGTGTCTATAGAGGCCTGTAAGATGTCTTTAGAATGTTTGAGGTCATTATACAGCCATTTCGGCACCTTGATGCCCAGCCATTCCATGAACTGCAATGTTTTCAGTGAACCACAGGGGGCCAGTGTAAAGACGATCGGTGCAGGTGTCTGACTGGTTTCACGGGAGTGATAGTAATAATCTGCCAGTACATCTTTGGTATCATTCACGTTATACACGCACTGTGATACAAAGAAGCTGCAACCCTGTTCCATCTTGCTGGTAAGCCTGATGTGTTCATCTCCTTTCTTCGCATGGCGTTCCGGGATGGTTACACCTCCGATGACCAGGCTAGGTGCATATTGTTGTCTGAGTGCGTAAGCATCCAGCAGAGAGAAGTTGGTTTGTTCGATCTGTTGCTGAGAAGAAGCGCCTACAAACACGGAGTGCTGTATATCTGTGTTGTCAGTTAACCATTGCTGAAACTGCGCAGCATTCAGATTGGCAATACTTTTATAGATGATACGGGGAACTTTCAGCTGATGAAAATAATCCCTGCTATATTGTTCCGGCAGTACAGTCGGTATAAAAGCGAATGTTCTTTCCTGTTCAGTTCTGGTAGCTTCATCCTGGATATCATAGAGGATCAGTCCATCGATATCAAGAGCACTGATGCGTTCAGCCTGTGCCTGTGCTATTTCAGCGATCCTATCCTGGTTGGTAGTTATTTTAGGAGGAGTAAGGCTGTAAAAAACAAGTCTTGAATGTCCCGATTTAATTTTATCAGCAAGCGTATGGCCCATTGGGTGGCGGTTTTTAAAAACAGTGCAAGTTAATTCTTAATTGAAAAAGATGGGGCAAAAAAAAAGCCTCATCTAACGATGAAGCTTTCTATGTGGGAGTTGACGGATTCGAACCATCGACCCTCTGCTTGTAAGGCAGATGCTCTGAACCAGCTGAGCTAAACTCCCTTATCTTTTCGCTATCAGGTTTCCCTGAGAGGACCGCCATACAGCGGAAACATTTTTGTCAAAAAAAAAGCATCATCCTGTTGATGAAGCTTCTGGGTGGGAGTTGACGGATTCGAACCATCGACCCTCTGCTTGTAAGGCAGATGCTCTGAACCAGCTGAGCTAAACTCCCTGAAGAAAAAGAAATTTAAAAGTAACTGAGTGGGAGTTGACGGATTCGAACCATCGACCCTCTGCTTGTAAGGCAGATGCTCTGAACCAGCTGAGCTAAACTCCCATTCTTTTCTTCGTGACCACCAGTCCTTTTGTCTGATGGGATTGCAAAGGTAGAAAGTATTTTCATTCTGCCAAATTTTTTTAATGAATAATTATCAAAAAGTGAATCGGCTATGAAGTATGAATGCTCTCAAATCCTTTGCAGAAAAGGATTTTATTGAAATAATAAATTAAGAACTTTTTTGTTATTGCAGGAACATTATCAGTGTGAGTTTATCAAAAATACACTACTTCAGTTCCCATTCAATCAGCTGATTTGTCCATTCCAGGCGGTAAGGCGTAGTGACTTTAATATAGTTGTCCGTATATCCTTCCATCATACCGTCCTTGCCATGTTTTTCAAACAATACCTTTCTGGTTTCACCGACATGTTGTTCGTTGAAGTACTGTTGTTTCTTATGGCTCAGGTTACGCAGCATTTTATTCCGCTCATTGCGTACGTTCACAGGCACTACAGGGGTAATGTCAAGTGCGGCGGTGTTGGCTCTTTCTGAGTAAGTGAATACGTGCAGGTAGGAGATATCCAGTCCGTGCAGGAAATCGTACGTTTCCTGGAAATGCGCCTCTGATTCAGACGGGAAGCCTACAATGACATCCACGCCGATGGCGCAATGTGGCATAAACTGTTTGATCAGCGCGACCTTTTCTGCATACAGTTCACGACGGTAACGACGGCGCATCAGCCCTAGTATATCATTACTGCCGCTCTGTAAAGGAATATGGAAATGAGGCATGAAGCGTTTGCTGTTAGCCACAAATTCGATGATCTCATTACTCAGCAGGTTGGGTTCGATGGAGGAGATGCGGTACCGCTCGATACCTTCCACTTTGTCCAGCTCCTGTATCAGTTCAAAGAAAGTTTCTTCTCTTTTCTTGCCGCCTTCCAGGCCTTTTCCGAAATCGCCGAGGTTGATACCGGTCAGCACGATCTCTTTTACGCCGGAAGCCGCCAGGGAATGGGCGTGTTCTACTACGCGGGCAACACTGTCACTACGGCTTTTACCTCTGGCCATCGGGATGGTACAGAAGGTGCAGGTATAGTCACAGCCGTCCTGTACCTTCAGGAAGGTGCGGGTACGGTCGTTTACGGAGTAGGAGGCATGGAATGTATTGACATCTTCGATGTCGCAGGAGCAGATCTTTGCGCTGTCACCTTTGGTAAGGGTTTTCAGGTGGTCCACAATATTGAACTTCTCTGCGGCCCCCAGTACGAGGTCAACGCCTTCGATCTCAGCGATCTCTTTTGGTTTCAGCTGTGCATAACAGCCGGTGATCACAATCATGCTCTCCGGCGCTCTCCGCTGGATACGGCGTACCAGGTGACGGCACTCCTTATCTGCGTTTTCGGTAACAGAGCAGGTATTGATCACATAAACATCCGCCTGCTCTTCGAAATCTGTTTTCACAAAACCATCCTGTTCCAGCAGCCTGCTCAGCGAGGAGGTTTCTGAAAAGTTCAGCTTACAGCCGAGGGTATGGAATGCTACTTTTTTACCTGTTGTCATAAGGATCGCAAAGGTAGCACCTTTTTTTTATACTGGTTATATTGCTAAAATTGTACTAGATTGCCGTCCGGCACGAGCAATGCTGAATGTATTCGTAACAGAGCATGACCATGAAATCTAAGGGTAAGTATATACCTATGTTGTTATTAACGCTGTTGTTATGGCTCGCCTGGCAACAACAATGGTGGAAAGGACCGCAGCGTCAACCGCGCGTTACCGCACACAATAACACAAGTATCGCCACAACAGACAAGAGGGACAAGAAGATCACCGAAAAGACACCTGCAGGACTTAACCGTCATGCACCACTCAAGTACACACGGCATGCCAGATGCCGTATGGAATGCCGTCATGTAACGGAAGCCGAAGTAGTTGGGATCCTGGAAACCGGCAGTGTCAATACCGAAAAATCGAATCCCCAGGACGAACCATGTCCCACCTATGCACTTGAAGGCTATTCTGAAGAAGGCCAGCACCTCCGCGTAGTATTCGCACCTTGCGAAGATACCACCAGCGTAGTTACCTGTATCGACCTTGATAAGGATTGGTCCTGCAGTTGTAATTAGGTATTTCCATATGTATACTGTAATTTTCCGGCTTGCATCAGACTAAAACAGAGACTGGCATTATTATGAAGTTATTGCTCAAGCCGTTACATGTGGTGTATATGATATACGCTGCAATCGTGTTCCTTGTTATCATGTTCCTTATTATCCCGCCAATCTTTCTGGCGTCATTCCTGGGAAGGATCAAGGGGGGAAATATCATATTCTATTTTCTGCGCTTCTGGTCTCATACCTGGTTCCCTGCCGTAGGGATCATGGTAAAGCGGATCTATAAACATGACAAAAAGGATAAAACACCATACCTGTATGTTGTCAATCACCGTTCCTACCTGGACGCCGCACTCGCTGTGCAGGTGATGAGACTTCCTTTCCGTCCCCTGGGTAAGATCGAAATGAAACGTATCCCGGCTTTCGGTTACATCTACCGTCAGTCCGTTGTAATGGTAGACCGCTCCGACGCCAAGGCCCGTGCCCGCAGCGTACGTGAAATGATCTCCGTTATCAAAGAAGGCGTTTCCATTCTGATATTCCCGGAAGGTACTACCAACGAAACCGAATCACCGTTACAGCCATTCCATAATGGCGCATTCCGTATAGCCATTGAAACACAGACACCTATCCAGCCTGTCCTGTACCTGGATAATGGTAAACGTCTGCATGCCAAAGGGTTCAGTCTGACCCCCGGCCGCTGTCGTGTGGTATATCTGCCACCTGTTCCTGTCGCCGGACTGACAATGGAAGACCTCCCAGCCCTTAAACAGCGGGTATTTAACATTATGGAACAAGAATTGAAGGCTACTGTATAAATTGCCGGATGAAATTTGCTGACGTCATACTGCCATTGGCCCTGCCAAAAAATTATACTTACGCGGTACCTCCGCATATGGAGGAATCGCTGAAGGTAGGCAGCCGTGTGGCCGTACAACTGGGCAAACAAAAGAAATATGCAGGTATTGTAAAAGCGATCCATGAACAGGCCCCGGCCGACTACAGGACTAAACCCCTGCTGGATATGCTGGATAAAGACCCTGTCGTATATCCTACGCAGCTGTCATTCTGGCAATGGCTCGCTTCATATTATATGTGTACAGAAGGGGAGGTGCTCAATGCTGCCCTGCCTGCCCATCTGAAACTGGCCAGTGAAACACTCCTGCTTTTTAACGACGCCTATGGCGACGACTTCTCCAACCTCGATGATGATGAATACCTGGTAGCAGAAGCCCTGCATATCCGCAAGGAACTGCGCGTTGATGAAGTACAACTCATCCTGGATAAAGCAAATGTTTATTCCACTATCAAAAAACTGATAGAAAAGAACGTCCTGCTGGTGTATGAGGAACTGAAAGAGGTGTATAAGGAGAAGAAGGAGAACTACGTACAACTGCACACACAGTACGAAGATGAAGAACTGCTGGCGCCCCTGTTCAACGAACTGGCTAAAGCGCCCAAGCAGATGGAACTGCTCCTGGCGTATCTGCACCTGATCAAAACACAGGGTAGTGTATTACAGACGGAATTATTAAAGAAATCAGGCGCTACGACCGCCCAGCTCAAAGGGCTGGTAGATAAAAACATCCTCTGGATAGAGAAAAGGGTCGTAGACCGTGTACCCGGTGGTGGTAAGGTGGAAGCCCAGATAGATTTTCAGCTGAGCCCTGCCCAGGAAAAAGCCCTGGCGGAAGTACGTGACAGTTTTGCCGCTAAACCGGTGACCTTACTGCATGGCGTTACCTCCAGCGGTAAAACACAACTCTATGTCAAACTGATTGAAGAGTATGTGGCTGCTGGTAAACAGGTGCTTTATCTGCTTCCGGAAATCGCCCTGACAACACAGATTGTACGTCGCCTGCAAAAACATTTTGGTAATAAGATCGGGATCTATCACTCCCGTTTTAATAATAATGAAAGAGTAGAGATCTGGAACAAGGTAAAGAATGGTGATCTGAAGATATTACTCGGCGCCCGTTCCAGTTTGTTGCTCCCTTTTCAGGACCTGGGTCTGATCATCCTGGATGAAGAACATGATCCCTCCTATAAACAGCAGGATCCTGCTCCCCGTTACCACGCCAGAGATGCGGCGATTTATTATGCCGGTTTGTTTCGCGCGAAGGTCCTGTTAGGTTCTGCCACCCCTTCACTGGAATCGTATTTTAATGCCCAACAGGGGAAATATGGTCTGGTGGAATTGTCGGAACGTTTCGGCGGACTGGAAATGCCTGAAATCTCCATTATTGACGTGAAGAAGGAACGTGCGGAGAAGAGTATGCAGGAAAACTTCACACCGCAACTGAATGCCGCTATTAACAACAGTGTGGCGACAGGCAATCAGGTGATCCTCTTTCAGAACAGACGTGGTTATGCACCTTTCCTGATGTGTGCTACCTGTGGATGGATTCCCAGCTGTAAGAACTGCGACGTATCACTGACCTATCATAAGAACCAGGATAAACTGCATTGTCACTATTGTGGTACCCGTTATCCTTATCCACAGACCTGTGCGGCCTGTGGCAGTCAGACGCTTAATCCGAAAAGCTTTGGTACAGAAAAGATCGAAGACGATCTGCAACAGCTGTTCCCTAAAGCGCGTATCGCACGTATGGATATGGACGCTGTGCGTAATAAGGACAGTCATAATAAGATGATCCAGCTGCTGGAACAACGGGATATCGACATCCTGGTAGGGACGCAGATGGTGGTGAAAGGACTGGATTTTGATAACGTTAACCTGGTAGGTATCCTGAGTGCTGATAGCTTGCTGAGTTTTCCTGATTTCCGTGTGAATGAACGGGCTTTCCAGCTGATGGAACAGGTGAGTGGTCGTGCGGGCAGGAAACATGGTAAAGGAAAGGTCATCATACAGGCCAGTAATACCCGTCACCCGGTACTGAGCTACGTGACCACGCATGATTACAAGGCCATGTATGCCGCAGAAGTGGCGGAAAGAGAGAACTTCGGTTATCCGCCTTTTACCCGCCTGCTGAAAATAACACTCAAGCATAAAAACCAGCAAACCGTTGAACAGGCTGCCCAGGTACTGGGCAACTGGTTAAGACCGCATATAGGCCCAAGGCTGGTTGGTCCTGCCATACCATTGGTAGGCCGTGTACGGAATAATTACCTCCAGGAAATGCTGATCAAACTGCCCCGCGATTCAAAGGTCATTACCGATACCAAAAGGCTGCTCCAGGAACATTTTATCAAACTGCTGGCAGAAAAGCAGTTCCGTTCGGTTGTCATTGTACCGGATGTGGATTGTGTCTGAGACACTCCTTTTACTATATTTGTCGCCTGATAAACGCTGCATAGCAGCCTTACCCTAAATTGTACGATCATATGCGCATATCCGAAAATGTTTTGCTCCGGCCTTATAATACATTTGGCATTGCTGCCCAGGCACGTTTTTTCGCGTCTTTTTCCAACGCTGCTGAACTGGAAGAACTGCTCAAAACACCACCACAGCAGGGATTGGAGCATATGATACTGGGAGGCGGCAGTAATGTGTTGTTCACAAAGAATTTTGATGGCATTATTCTCAAAAATGAGATGAAAGGCATCAGCGTAGTGGAAGAAGATGAAGACTATGTATATGTGAAAGCCGGTGCCGGTGAGACCTGGCATAGCTTTGTGATGGATTGTATAAAAAACAACCGCGCAGGACTGGAGAATCTGTCCCTGATCCCAGGTAATGTGGGGGCCAGTCCGATGCAGAATATCGGTGCTTATGGTGTGGAAATAAAAGACTGTTTTCACGAACTGGAAGCGTATCACATACAGGACCATGCCATCGTAAAATTCAACAATGAGGATTGTCATTTCGGTTACCGGGAGAGTGTATTCAAACGCCGGTATAAAGGGCAGTTTGGGATCCTTTCCGTGACCTATCGCTTGTCTAAACATCCGAAATTAAATACCAGTTACGGCGCTATAGAAGAGGAACTGAAGCATATGGGCGTACAGGACCTGACGATTCAGGCGATCAGTCAGGCGGTGATCAATATCCGCAGTTCCAAATTACCTGATCCTGCGAAGATCGGTAATGCAGGCAGCTTCTTTAAGAATCCGACGGTACCTGCTGAAAAGCATGCAGCATTAAAAGCAGCATTCCCGCATATCGTAGCTTATCCGGTAGCAAACGGTGAGTTTAAACTGGCGGCAGGCTGGCTGATAGAGCAGTGTGGATGGAAAGGTTTCAGAGAAGGGGATGCAGGCGTACATGCCCGTCAGGCATTGGTACTGGTGAACTATGGCGATGCGACCGGTAATGAGATCTATGGTCTGTCGCAGCGTGTGCTGGATAGTGTCGAAGAAAAATTCGGTGTTGCACTGGAAAGAGAAGTGAACATTATATAACACCCACTTCGCTGCACCTCAATTCTTAATTATTAATTCTTCATTCTTAATTGAAACAGGTAAGCGCCTAAGGGAGCTTACCTGCTATATGTCCAATGATCTTATCTGCATGGTCTCTGGAGTTTTCGATGAACCACACATGCGTATCCATACCGCCGCATACTACGCCTGCCAGATAAACGCCGGGCAGGTTTGTTTCCATCGTATCCGGATTATAGGTAGGATGTTTCTTTGCATCACGGGATAAGGTGATCCCTACTTTTTCCAGGAAATTAAAGTTAGGCTGATACCCCGTCAGCGCCAGCACAAAATCATTTTCTATTGTGATCAGACCATCCGGCGTCTGGATATCTACTTCATTTTCCCTGATTGCCTTGATATTGGAATGGTAATATGCTTTGATACTACCTTCTGCGATACGGTTTTCAATGTCTGGTTTTACCCAGTATTTCACGCGTTTTCCGATCCCTTCTTCTCTTATCACCATCGTTACATCTGCACCTTTCCGCCAGGTTTCCAGGGCGGCATCCACAGAGGAATTATTCGCCCCGATCACTACCACTTTCTGGGCTGCGTAGAAGTGCGGGTCTTTGTAATAGTGATTCACTTTTGCGAGGTGTTCACCCGGTACATGCAGCATATTGGGAATATCATAAAAGCCGGTGGCAATAATGACATTTTTAGCGACATAGGCGGCCTTATCGGTGTTGATATGATAAAGTTCCCCTTCGCGGGTGATACCGTCTACAGGCTCAAATAAACGTACATTCAGCTGATTGGAAATGGTGACGCGTCTGTAGTATTCCAGTGCTTCCGGCCGGATAGGTTTTGCGCTGATGGAAACGAAAGGGATACCGCCGATTTCCAGCTTTTCCGAGGTGGAAAAGAAGGTCATGTACAGGGGATAATTATACAGGGAATTGGTCAGACATCCTTTTTCCGCAATAACATAACTCAATCCTGCCTTTTGTGCCGCCAGTCCGCAAGCGATGCCAATCGGACCAGCCCCTACTATTAATATATCGTAAATCTGCATAATGGTTAAAATTACGAATGAATGCCCGGAATAACTAGCATCCCGGTGTGTGCCGGTTTGCAGGGAAATGTTAATTTCTTCGTATTTCCGGCGTATTTCTACCATTAAACCCTTACTACGCCACCATTACGCCGCTATTTGTCCGCTCATGAGCGGACAAATAGCGGCGTAATACCGGTATAATGGCGGTATTATCCGAAGAAATAGCCATTGAAAAAGGAAATCCGGAGCGGTCTGTATGAAATATAGGCGCTTACACAAACCAGAAAAGCGTCAGGTATAATTACCAGGCGTGTTCAGTTACGCGGGCCATGGCGACCCTGTAGAACTCATATCCTTTCATGTTTTCCGCCTCATCGCCGTAATACATTTTCCGGTAGGCGGAAGCGTCGAGATTATATAGCAGTTCCATGTTATAGGAGGCCAGGAATGTCTTTATACTGGCAGGATCGATACCAAAGTTCCAGAACTCGTTATTGCGTTGCAGCAGTCTGGTTACGCTGGCAGCCCCGGTAAATTTCTCCGGATGTTCCAGCATTTCTTTGTCGACGTAGGTGAAAATAATGATGGTGCCGGGACGGAAGCGTTTGAAGTAGTCGAATACCTTGGGTGCGATAGGAGCGGTGAGGCTGTTGGTAACGCCTTCCCAGATGAACATGGTTTTATAATGTCCTCTCTGGAAGAGTTGCGGGATGACCTGATCGAGATCCTGGGTATGGAGATCGGCGGAAATGTAGTTGACAGTGGCTTCCCTGCCTGCTTTTGTTTCAAAAAGGATGTCCCGTTTCTGTGCCTGGAAATCGGGATGGTCTATTTCTACGAACTGTACCCTTTTCTTCGTCCGGAGGCGCAGCGAGCGGCAGTCGTATCCGGCGCCGAAAACGATGACCTGATTGACGCCTTCATCCTGAATAGTATTGACGGTCATTACATCGACGAGTCGTGTACGGGCGGAACAGCAGGTCAGTGCACCGGTCCAGTTTCTGTCAATAAACCAGGAGATAAAATCATTGAGGAATGAGATACGGGACAGCATTTCAACCAGTCTGAAAGCAGGAGACAGGAACAACCTGGCATAAGGATCGTCAAACAGGCGCTTGCTGGCCGGACGGTTAGATTCAATGGCGCGTAATAAGGCTAAGTAGGTGGCAGCCTTGCTGGCAGGAACCAGACTCATAACGGATATTGTTTTTTTATTAGGAGTGGCAGATTTACAAACGTAGCAGGTTTAGCAACAGCATTACATTACCAGCGTGCCAGATATTGGTCGAAATTTTAGATTTCCTAAATGTAGTAAATATTTAATTACGGGAAATGACCGCCGCAATTTTATTATAAGCTTTGAGGTACTTATTGAAACGCGGTATGTCTTTTTCCGTTAGTGCAGGCACTCTTCTGATGTCCATGTTATCAGTAAGATCATTGAGCTTTACCAGGCAGGCGAGGCGATTGGGAATGATGCGGTTGATGAAGTGATCGTAGTCTTCATCATCGGAGAGTTTGGTGACACACCGTAATGCCTCTACGAGATGTGGGGCGAGTCCTTTTTCCGTCAGCTGTTCAAAGGTCCAGGCGGTATCTTCCACTACATCGTGCAGGACGCCGACGATTCTTTCATCATCTGTTTTGCCCTGTTGCATGACGCGCATAACGTGTGCGATATAAGGAGCGCCGTATTTGTCGAGCTGGCCGGCGTGGGCTTCAGTAGCAATGGATATAGCAGTAGCAAGTGTCATGCTTTAAAGCTAGCAAAAAGTGTGCAATAAAAAGCCCCCGTTCTTACTGATGAAGAACGGGGGCAAATGTTATATAAAGCTGGCAGCCTACATGAAGTGATATCTTGCGAATGCCTCCATGGCAGCATATTTCTGTAAACCTAACTGGTCGTACAGGTTAGCGGTATTAGCGTTACGGTCTTCTGCTCTTTCCCAGAATTCACGGAGATCGCTACCCTGGAAAGGAACGACGTCTTTCTGACTCTGGTGAATGAAGATACCGAGACGTTTCTGTAATACCTGGTCAGGGCTCATTGGTACAGCCATTTCGATTTCATGGATGTTCCATTCCTGCCATGCACCTTTATACATCCAAACCCAGCAGTCTTTCATGAAATCTTCATGCTTCAGTCTGTCGAGTGCAGCGAAGATGATTTCCAGACATACCTTGTGTGTACCATGTGGGTCAGCGAGGTCACCTGCGCAGTAGATCTGGTGAGGTTTTACTTCACGGATCAGATCAACCGTCATCTGGATATCTTCTTCACCCATTGGTTTTTTCTCGATAGTACCTGTTTCATAGAAAGGCAGGTTCTGATAGTGGATGTTGCTTTCAGGGATACCTACGTAACGGCAGGTAGCTTTTGCTTCACCACGACGGATCAGACCTTTGATAGCGCGGTTTTCAGGCGTATCTTTCTGGCTTGGCTTCTTCACACGGAGGAATGCTTTTGCATCTTCCAGGATCTGGGAGCTTTTGCTGCGGTCGATGTCGAACATACCTTCGAAACCTACTGCGAAGTCGATGTAACGCAGTAAGAATTCGTCAGTTACAGCGATGTTACCGGAAGTCTGGTAAGCAACGTGTACATCATGTCCCTGCTCATGTAAGCGGATGAAGGTACCGCCCATGGAGATGATATCATCATCCGGGTGCGGAGAGAACAGGAGTACGCGTTTTTTCTCAGGCTGTGAACGTTCAGGGTGGCTTGGCAGCTGTGTACCTGGTTTACCACCTGGCCATCCGGTGATGGTGTCACGGATACCGTTGAACTCTTCGATATTCAGCTCATAAGCAGAACCATATTGTACGATCAGGTCGTTCAGACCGTTTTCGTTATAGTCTCTGTCTGTCAGCATCAGGATCGGCTTGTTGAGTTTCAGGGCGAGGTTGGTTACCGCTTTACGACGCAGTTTAGGCGTCCATTCGCAGTCACCGGTCAGCCATGGCTCTTTGTAACGGGTCAGCTCTTCAGCCGCCTGTTCATCTATCACGAATTTACAGTCAGGGTGTTGTTGCAGTAAAGATGCAGGCACCTGGTCAGAGCTGTGACCTTCAACAGATCTGCGTACGATCTTAGCTTTGTGGGTACCCCACGCCAGCAGGACGATACGTTTTGCTTTGAAGATGGTGCTCAGCCCCATGGTGATAGCCAGACGAGGAACCTGGCTGATATTTGAAAACTCGAATGCGTTCGCTTGTCTGGTGTTATGATCCAGTGTTACAAGACGGGTGTGGGAAGTCAGGGTTGAACCAGGTTCGTTGAAACCGATATGGCCATTTGTTCCGATACCCAGGATCTGCAGATCAATACCACCGGCAGCTTCAATACGGCGCTCGTATTCAGCTGTGTATTCCTTTACTTTTTCCTTTGGCAGTGTGCCATCCGGAACGAAGTAGTTGCCTGCAGGAATGTCGATGTGATTGAACAGTTGCTCCTTCATGAACCTGTTATAGCTCTGAAGTGCATCTGGTTCGATCGGATAGTACTCGTCCAGGTTGAAAGTCAACACGTTTTTGAAGCTCAGTCCTTCTTCTTTGTGCAACCTTACCAGTTCTGCATAAAGATATTTAGGGGTTGAACCCGTAGCGAGGCCTAACACAACCTGTTTGTTAGCTGCCTGCCTTTCCTTAATCAGTGCTGCTATTTCCTGCGCAACTGCTCTGGAACCGTCCTTAGCGGTAGGATATATATCCACGGCTATTTGTTCGAAACTGTCGATCAGTTCAATTTCCTGATGATTAAGCGTCATGATTAATGTTTTGGATTAGATGCGGTTTAAAAACGAGACGGAAAATTAAAAAAAATCTCTCTATTCACATAGAAGATTATGGGTTTGTTTAAGCAGGAAACGTGAAATTTCGATAAATGTACAGAGTACCCTTAACATAATATTCATAATTGTGAGAAAACCATCAGTACTGATATCCCGTTAATTATATCAGATGATCATTCTAACCTGCAAGCAGTAAAAACAACGGTCACAGAGGGCATGACCGCAGAAAACCTCAATCAATCCTGCCGGAAGCGCTACAAAAAAGCCCTTGTTGTCACGTACCGGTATTTATCTTCTAAAAAAGTCATGTTTATGAAAAAGTCGTTAGTATTAATGACCAGTATCTGTTTGCTATCAACTGTTTATCTTTCAGCTAATGCCGGTACGCCAGTACCAGTGGCACATCACTATGTGGCAGAAGAATGGATGAAGGCAAAAGGTGGTGTATGGGAAGGAAAGATGGATAACAAAACCTACTGGTATAAGTTAGATAAGAATGCAAAATTATGGTGGAGCACTGATGGTAAAAAGTGGGCTGCCGTAGAAAATGGCATGTGGGCAGATAAAGAGGGGAAATGGCTGAAGATCGGTGATGGTAAATTGTGGTGGAGCGCAGATAAAGGCGCTAACTGGGCCGAAGTTCCTGAGTGGAAATGGGAGGGTCCTAAAGGTGAGTGGTATAAGTTTGATAAAGACTGGTCCCTTTGGGTAACTAAAGCGGGTATGTAATATTCCGATATTTATTTTATTTCAAAAGCCTGATGCTGCACATAGTGTGTATTATCAGGCTTTTGAATTTTAACACAAAAAGGGGAGTTATAAGTTTTATGGCTAATAATGTTATAAACTTTAATGTTTCTGATTTTTTTATAAGTGGAATATTCAATATTTTGGTTCTCATATATCTCCCTTGCGGATATACATTTTAGGACCGGGACACCACTTTTACACTGCCACCAACAGCAGCACAACGATTTACCGGAACAGGTTAGAACTTATTGTGATTATAATTATATGTTTTCGGCCGTTGGATCACTATTGTGATTTTGAAGTGTTTTCAACTACTTTTAACGTGCAGAGAAAAAATATCAACCGAAGTAGTGCAGACATCTGACCATGCCACCATACAAATACTCGCCGGAAGAATAGCCACCGGAGATGAGCAGGCTTACAGGCAACTGTTCAGGCAGTTTTATAAGCCTTTATGCCAGTTTGCTTCCTCTATCGTGCGTTCTAATGAACAGGCGGAGGAAATTGCTTCCGATGTATTTATGAACATCTGGAAGAACAGGGAGCGCCTTTTACAGGTCAGCAACCTGAAGGTGTATCTGTATGTGGCCACACGTAATACTGCACTCAACTATCTGAATCAGCAACAGTTACAACATTTCAGTATCGATGAACTGTCCGTAGAACTGACAGTTGCTGATAATACGCCCGAACAACTATTGATCTCAGGCGAAATGGCCCGCAAGATGGCCGATGCGGTGAATAACCTGCCACCACGCTGTAAAATGATCTATAAACTGATCCGTGAAGACGGTCTGAAGTACAAAGAAGTAGCAAGTATCCTGGAAATCTCTGTAAACACCATTGATGTACAGATGGCCATTGCCTGCAAAAAGATCAGTGAATCTCTCCGCTTATATTTACCAAAACGCTAATGTTTAATTTTCGTTAAATTTTTTTTAAAAACGATTAGTAGATTCTCAAAAAAACACTGTCTTAATAGATGTAAAGCCCATAAAAACGTTTATGAGTCAAGACAGAACCTGGATATTGCTGGGAAGAAAAATATCGGGTGAGGCTACATTAGATGAACTGCGGGAACTGGAACAAATCCTGAAAGATGATGCACAACTGAGTTATCAGGCATCTCTGATGAAAGAACTGGAACTGCATACACCTGACGGCACTGAAAATACCGAAGTTGCACTGGAAAAACATATGCAGCGCATGCAGGAACTGTTTCCTGCCGATTTTCCGGTAGCAGCAGCGCCACAGATCATACTGAAGGAAGCAACAGGAAAACCATCCTGGATGCGTGCCAACAGATGGCGTATGCTTGCAGCTGCCGCCTCCCTGATCACTGTTATTGGCGGATTATGGAGCCTGCGTGAGCGTAAACAACATGAAAATAAAGAGCTGGTTAGCGAGATCACTACCAGGCACGGGTCACGTTCTACAGTGACATTACCTGACGGATCCACTGTCTATCTCAACGTAAGCAGTAAACTGACCTATGATTATGGTCAGGAAGACAGCAGACAGGTCATATTGGAAGGGGAGGCCTTTTTTGATGTAAAAAAAGATGAACAAAGGCCATTCATCATCCACACTAAAAAGATGGATATTACGGTACTGGGTACCACATTTAACGTAAGAGCTTATGAAGAGGATAAAACAGTAGAAACCTCATTAATACAGGGGAAAGTCGAAGTAACTATTAAAGGGGATATTCCTAAAAAGGTCATTCTTTCGCCAAATCAGAAAATCGTACTGCTGAACGAAATAAAGCAGCAAACAATGCCCGCAGTCCGCATACAGGACATGCATGACAAGGATCCTTACCGGCTGGAAGAAGTGACCGTCAATCCTACTGACAGCCTCGTTGCAGAAACAGCATGGAAAGAAAACTGCCTTGTGTTTAACAACGAACGTTTCGAAGACATTGCCCTCAAAATGGAAAGATGGTATGATGTGCAGATCATTTTTGAAGAGAAGCAGTTGGCAGAGAGCCGCTTTACCGGGACATTCATTAACGAAACAGTCGAACAGACTTTAGAAGCGCTACGATTTACATCTCCGTTTCATTACAGTATTGACAAAAAGAAGATTATAATAAAACGATAAATACGCCTTTACTTATGTAGCAAGACTATTGAACTTATTGATTAGTAACTATTAAACAAAAAGAAAGGGGAGATGCGGCAACATTCCCCTCTCAACCAAGATCAGCGCATGACAGGAACGTTTCATTTGGCGATGAAGCCTGTCCATGCATTTTATTGACCTTAAACAATCTAAAAGTATGGAAAAAACCAGACTTAATCTGCTTCTTTTACCTAAACCAAAGTCTTTTCTAAAAGCAATTCTATTGATGAAACTGGCCTTTTTGCTGACGCTCGTAACCTGCATGCAGGTGTCTGCCAGTGTTTTCTCACAGAATAAGTTTACGCTGAATCTGGAAGATGTAAAGCTGGCTAAATTGCTTAAAATCATTGAGAAGCAAAGCGATTATCGCTTTGTGTACAGCAATGATATGATCGCTGCTGATACAAAGGTGACGGTAAGTGTAACAGATAAGACTGTTGAACAGGTACTGGCCGTGGCGCTGAACAGCACTGGTCTTACCTTTCGTGTAATGTCTGACAAACTGGTGGGCATCGCTCCTAAAAGTGAAGTGATCGCCGACATCAATGTGAGAGGTCGTGTTACTGATCCCGCAGGTACGCCGCTCGTAGGTGTAAGTGTAAGGATCGCCAAAGGCGGCAAGGGTACTGTTACCGATATGAAAGGTGAGTACACTATTGAAGCGCCTTCCACCGCAACATTAGTATTCAGCTATATTGGTCACATCGATCAGGAAGTCGCTGTAAATGGCCGTACGTCACTGAACGTGACCATGCAGATAGACACCAAAGGTCTGAATGAAGTGGTGGTGATCGCCTATGGTACTGCTAACCGTAAAACATTTACCGGTTCGCTTGCCCAGATCGATTCCAAAGCACTGCAAACCCGTCCTATTTCCAACGTATTTAATGCACTGGAAGGTGCGGCTGCCGGTATCCAGGTGAACTCCGGTAGTGGTCAGCCAGGTGCCGGTCCAAGCATCCGTATCCGCGGTGTGGGTTCCATCAACGCATCCAGCGATCCGCTGTATGTAGTAGATGGTGTGCCTTTTGAAGGTAATATCTCTTCCCTGAGCACAGATGATATCGAAAGCATGTCTCTGCTGAAAGATGCTTCTGCTTCTGCTTTGTATGGTGCACGTGCTGCGAATGGCGTGGTAATGATCACCACCAAAAAAGGTAAACGCGGTAGTAACCACGTATCGGTGAGAGCAATGCAGGGTGTTACTTCCCGCGCAATCCCTGAATATGAGCGTGTAGATGCCTTTCAGTATTATCCGCTGATGTGGGAGTCTTACAGAAATACCCTGTTCACCGGCGCCACTACGCTGGAGCAGGCTAACCAGGGCGCTACAACCAACATCAAAGCACGTCTGGGATACAATCCTTTCAACGTTGCCAATAATGATATCGTACGTACAGATGGTACTTTGAACCCGGATGCAAAGCTGCTGTATGCAGACGATCTGGACTGGACGAAAGCTATTCAGCGTGATGGTAGCCGTGGTGATTATGGTGTTAGTTTCAACGGTGGTTCCGATAAGAACGACTACTTCATCTCCCTTGGTTATCTGAAAGAGAAAGGTTTCGTGATGAAATCAGATTTCGAAAGGATCAACGGCCGTATCAATGTAAATGCGAATCCAACAACCTGGTTCAAAACCGGTCTGAATGTGAATGGTACATTCACTAAATCAAACCAGGCAAGTACTATTGATAATAGCTCTGCATATATCAACCCGTTCAACTTCACAAGGAATATGGGTCCTATCTATCCTATCCACGCACATGATGCAACAACAGGTGCACTGGTACTGGACAGAAATGGTCAATCTATTTATGATCTGGGTGATGGTTCACTGGGTGGTCAGGTAGCAAGACCAGCAGGTGCAAACGCAGGCCGTCATATTATCCAGGAAACCGAACTGAATGACAATAGCTTCAAACGTAACGCGTTATCAGCAAGAACATTCGGTGAAGTGAAATTCCTTCGTGATTTCAAATTCACTACCAATATCGGTGTGGACGTAACCAATGACCTGGTAGGTACTTTCGACAACACAACTGTAGGTGATGGTGCTCCGGCAGGTCGTGCAAGCCGTACCAGCCGTATGACAACCGGTTTTACTTTCAACCAGTTGCTCAATTACAACCGTTCTTTTGGTTTACATAATATAGATGTACTGTTAGGTCATGAGAATTTTGATCGTACCTACAACTATCTCTATGGTGCAAGACAGATGGTGATCGTTGATGGTGCTTCTACAGAACTGGACAACTTCACTACTACTAACTCTCTGAGCTCCCGTACTGATAAATACCGCACTGAAGGTTATTTCACCCGTGCGACTTATAACTACGATGAGAAATACTTTGCTTCTGCTTCTTACCGTCGTGATGGTACCAGCCGTTTCTCCCAGTCACTCCGCTGGGGTAGTTTCTACTCTGTAGGTGCTGCATGGGCAGTGAACAAAGAGAACTTCATGAGAGACATCAGCTGGATAGACCTGTTGAAAGCACGTGCTTCCTATGGTGTAGTGGGTAACGATGCGTTACTGGATGAAAACTCAAATGCTATTTACTATGCATGGCAGGCTTTATATGATCCTTATGCGAATGCGAGTGAGCCGGGCGTTTTACAACGTTCCATCGCCAGCACCCTGCGTTGGGAACAGAACAAAACTTTTGATGTGGGCGTAGACTTTTCCTTCCTGAAAGAAAGAGTGTCCGGTAGCATCGAATATTTCCACCGTGAGTCCGGTAACCTGTTATTCCGCGTGCCTGCGCCGGTTTCCAGCGGTCTGAAATACGAAAGCAAAAACATCGGTACGATGTGGAACAAAGGTTTCGAATTGCAGATAGGTGTTGATGTGGTACGCAATAAAGATTTCAAATGGAATATCAACCTGAATGCGACTACCTACAAAAACAAGATCACTGAGCAACCACAGAAAGAGATCATCACTGGTACTAAAAAGCTGATGGTTGGACAGTCTCAGTACGATTTCTGGCTGAGAGAATACCTGGGGGTAGATCCGGAAGATGGTGCGGCACTGTACAGAGCACAGAACACGACTATCAATCCTAACAACAGGAATACCCGCGTAACTAAAAACGGTGATACTGCTACTATCCTGATCAGCAACGCACGTTATCATTATTCAGGTTCTGCAATTCCTGATGTATATGGTGGTATCACAAATACCTTTAATTATAAAAACTTCGAGTTGTCTTTCGTAGTGAGCTACCAGATCGGTGGTAAAGTATATGACCAGACTTACATGGGTCTGATGCACGGTGGTACTTATGG
Source organism: Chitinophaga sp. YR627 (assembly GCF_900114995.1). Classification (GTDB taxonomy): domain Bacteria; phylum Bacteroidota; class Bacteroidia; order Chitinophagales; family Chitinophagaceae; genus Chitinophaga. The sequence goes on along the minus strand of NZ_FOUX01000009.1, from coordinate 126,657 downwards.
TTCTGCGCTGCATGTAGACGCACTGAAACGCTGGCAGAAAGCAGGTGATGTTACTGATGTACCAAAAATGCAGTTCAGCAATACCGCCAATATCAACGGTGGTACTTCTGACCGTTGGCTGACAAGTGCTTCTTATGTGAACCTGAGAAGAGTAAGCCTCGGTTACACCCTGCCTAAAGCATGGACATCTGCTATGCGTATCAGCAATGCAAACATCTTTGCAAGTGGTGAGAACCTGTATCTGAAAACAGCGCGTAAGGGTATGAACGTATCACAGGCATTCACTGGCGTTACTTCTAACGTGTATTCTCCTGCCCGCGTTGTAACAGTAGGTATTAATGTTGGACTCTAAAAACAGAAAGAAAGATGACTAAGAAATTATTATATATACTCATAGCTGTACCGGTATTAATTTTCAGTTCCTGCAGCAAAGATTATCTCGATACAAATCCTACTGATGCTTATCCTTCCGGTGCTGTATTCAGCAATATTGCCGGTGCATGGTCTGCTATCAATGGTATTCACCGTTCTCTGTATATCCAGTATGATAGCCAGGACCAGGGCGGCCAGGGTAGCATCATGATCAACAATGATATGCTGGGTGATGACCTGGTAATGACAGCAGCAGGTAACGGTTGGTTCAACTCACAGTATCAGTGGGTGACACACCGTACCACTTCTGCGACTTTCCTGAAATACACTTACTATTTCTACTACAAGATCATTGCGAACGCAAACATGATCATCGACAATATCGATGCGGTAGATGCTGATCCGGCGGAGAAAGCTATCATCAAAGGACAGGCATTTGCCTACCGTGCATGGTCTTACTGGAACCTGGTGCAGATGTATGGCAAACGCTTTGACGCAAACGGTAATAACAGTCAGCTAGGTGTACCACTGGTACTGACCAACACGGTTGAGCCACTGCCAAGATCTACTGTTGCACAGGTATATACACAGATCAACAAAGATATCGATGCAGCGCTCACAGGTCTGGTTGGTTATAATGGTGATAACAGGTCACACATCAGCGAAGCAGTAGCAAAAGGTTTCAAAGCACGTATCGCGTTGACACAGCAGGACTGGGCTACGGCAGCAAAATTTGCAGCTGAAGCGAGAGCAGGCGTAGCGCTGATGTCCAATGCTGATTATGTGAAAGGTTTCAATGATTATAACAATGCAGAGTGGATGTGGGGTAGTCACCAGATATCTGAGCAGACCACTTACTTCTATTCCTTCTTTGCGTTCATCTCTGCAAACTTCAACTCCAGCGCTATCAGAACAAATCCTAAAGCGATCAATAGCACACTGTACGAAACAATGTCAGCTACAGATGTACGCAGACTGGTGTTCAGCCCGGATGGTAAGAATGTGCCTGTTCCATCAGGTGGTATCAGCCCGGCTTATATCAACAAGAAGTTCCTGACAGCAACCAGCAGCAGCATTGGTGACGTACCGATGATGCGTGCAGCGGAGATGTACCTGATAGAAGCAGAAGCAAAAGCGCGTCTGAATGACAATGCAGGTGCAGCTGATGCGCTGTACACACTGATGGTGAACCGGGATCCGAACTATACAAAGAGTACAAACACAGGCGATGCGCTGTTGCAGGAGATCCTGAGACACCGCCGTATCGAACTGTGGGGTGAAGGTTTCCGTTTATATGATCTGAAACGTATGAATCAGGCGCTTGACAGAACCGGCAGCAACCATACGACTACATTGACGAATGGTCTGATGCAGGTACCTGCAGGTGATGTTCGCTGGGAATTCCTGTTCCCGCAGGACGAGATCAATGCGAATGGTAACATCATTCAGAACGATCTGTAATAGCTTAACAGCAAATCTAAACCGATACGAAAAAGGGCGTCAGCTATTTAGCAGACGCCCCTTTTTGCTTTTATAACAGCAGCATAATGTTTAGTTTCCTGCGGCTTCAGTAGCCAGGGCCAGGATCTTTTTCACTTCGCTTACCTGTGTTTTTGAAATGCCGTATTCAGGTACACCGGGAATACCGCCCATGCTGACATTCGGATTGCGGTACACCATACCGCTTTCTTCATATGCTTTGGCGGTTGTATGATATTCTACAGCGCCTGTTTCTTTTACCAGTTCGGCGATGTTATGCGCCCGTACGCCGGAGCCTACGAGAATAGCGATACGCCCTGCTGACTTTTCTACCAGTGTTTTCAGTAAAGGGATCCCTTCTACCGCTGTATTCCGCTGACCGGAGGTCAGGATACGTTCACAACCTGTTTCGATGATATCTTCCAGCGCCTGCATCGGGTCTTCTGTCATATCGAAGGCGCGGTGGAAGGTAACACCCATGGGCCAGGCCAGATCGACCAGGGCTTTGGTACGTACTTTATCCACTTTACCGTCGGCGGTCAGTAGTCCGATCACCACACCATTACACCCGAGGGATTTGCAGAGTTTAATGTCTTTCTGCATGAGGGTGAATTCGAGGTCATCGTACAGGAAATCACCACCACGGGGGCGGATGATAGGGTAGATGTCTATTTTTACTTTCTCACGTGCCAGGGCAATCGTTGCATAGCTGGGGGTGGTACCACCTTCCAGCAGATTGTCGCATAACTCAATACGGTGTGCGCCGCCTTCTTCTGCAGCGATGCAGGAAGCGACCGAACCGGCACAGATCTCAAGCGTGATCTTTTTCTCCATTCTTATACTTAGAAATAGTGCTTACCATCGATCAGGACGTTGCTTTCCTTTTCAGACTTCACAGCGTAATTAAATCCTTTCTGCAGACAATAAGCACCGTGTTCGCCTTTTTTATTGATGGCGAGGAAACCTACCTGTAAGCCTTTAGCTCTGTCTTTATTCTTCTTCACGATACGCGTTACTGCTTCTTTGCAGGCTGCTTCAGGAGAGTAGCCCTGACGCATCAGTTCTACAACGAGGAAGCTGCCTACGACGCGGATCACTTCTTCACCAACACCAGTGGAGGTAGCAGCGCCTACTTCATTGTCCACATAGAGACCTGCTCCGATGATCGGAGAGTCGCCTACGCGGCCATGCAGTTTGAAGGCCATACCGCTGGTAGTGCAGGCGCCGGACAGGTTACCGTTGGCATCCAGTGCCACCATACCGATAGTATCGTGGTTATAGACGTTACCTGGCAGTTTGAGCGGGTTGAAGGTCGTAGCCTTGTCAGGACCATAAGAGGAGTTCTCTATGTTCATGATCGGCTTGTATTCTGACTTTTTCAGCCATTCGCGCCATGCTTTTTCTGATTCCGGTGTGAGCAGGTTTTCTTTTTTGAAACCATTGGCGAGGGCAAACTGGAGTGCACCATCACCCACCAGCATTACATGCGGTGTTTTTTCCATTACAGCACGGGCTACGGAGATAGCGTGTGTCACGTGTTCCAGCGCGGCTACAGAGCCACAGTTGCCCAGTTCATCCATAATGCAGGCGTCGAGGGTCACACGACCATCTCGGTCAGGAAACCCGCTGTATCCTACGGTATGGTTGTTAGGGTCAGCTTCCGGTACTCTTACCCCAGCTTCAACGGCGTCGAGTGCGCGACCACCTTTTTTCAGTACCTCCCATGCAGCGTCGTTGGCGGCGCGGCCGAAGTCCCATGTAGAGACAACGATTGGTTTGGTCACTTTACCCTTTGAGGCAGCAGCTGCCTGTGCTTTCTCAGATGTAATACCATCTAAAGATAAAGCAGCGGCACTCAGGGCCGCTGCTTTTAAGAAATGTCTGCGATCTTGCATAATTCTTTATTTATGATACCGGAAAACCGGTCGAAAGTTTAATCTTTCATTTCCCAGGCCAGTGCACTGGCGCCGAGGATAGCCGCATCACTTTCTTTCAGTTCGGAGAAGACCAGTTTCACCTTGTTCTGGAAGATAGGCAACAGGTTTTTCTCCATATGCTCGCGTACAGGTTTCATGATCATGTCGCCAGCTTTTGTGAGACCGCCGAACAGGATGATCGCTTCAGGGCTGGAGAACATTACGAAGTTGGCCAGGGCCTCACCCAGTATTTTACCGGTGAATTCGTATACTTCTACTGCCAGCGGATCGCCTTTCATTGCAGCTTCATATATCACTTTGGAATTGATCTCTTCTTTCGGATGATCACGCAGGATGCTCTGAGTATCCGGACGGTTAGCCAGGAATTCCAGGGCAGTGTTGGTTACGCCTGTTGCGGAAGCATATGCTTCCAGGGAACCATGTGCGCCTGTACCAGGATGATATCTGCCACCAGGGATAACGATACAGTGACCGAGTTCACCGGCGAAGCCATCGTGACCATAGATCAGCTGACCGTTGGCAACGATACCGCTACCTACGCCTGTACCCAGGGTGATAACGATGAAATCTCTCATGCTTCTTGCAGCACCGTACTGGAACTCACCGAGTGCCGCTGCGTTAGCGTCATTGGTGAGGATAGCCGGTACGCCAAACTTTTCACCCAGCAATTTTGCCAAAGGTATAACACCTTTCCAGCGGAGGTTTGGAGCATATTCAATGTTACCGGTATAAAAGTTACCATTTGGTGCACCTACACCGATACCTCTGATGTTTTCAATGCCACCTACCTGTGCGATCAATACGGAGAGGTGCTCGTGCAACTCATCCAGGAAGCCATGAACGTCTTCGTGTTGGTTCGTTAGCATACGACCATCACACAGAATATTACCTCTGCGATCTACTATGCCAAACTTTGTATTGGTTCCTCCAATATCAATGCCCACCGCTAATTGCTGACTCATAATCTATTCCCTGTGATTTTAATATGTTTTTAACTCTGAATGCAAAGAATGCCAGGTATGCGAAGCATACAACCGGAATAATGTAAGAATAATGGATACCGATAGAAGGTATATCTGCCAGACCACCCTGAACCGGAGGAACGAGTGAACCACCGAGGATCATCAGTACCAGGAAGGAAGAACCCTGACTGGTGTATTTGCCCAGACCAGCGATAGCCAGTGCGAAGATACAGGACCACATTACGGAGCAGAACAGACCGCCCGCAACGAAGGAGAAGATCGCTACTTCACCGGTAGTGAAGAGACCTATCACCATTGCCATGATACCAAGCAGTGCGAAGATCATGAGTGTTTTAGCTGGTTTGTCCTGACCGGCGAAGAAGCCGATGATCTGAACGACCAGTACACCTGCATAAGGATACAGTACACTTACATCTGTACCTTTCAGGTGATTTGCTGTCAGTACTACGCCATAAGCAACGAATGGCACGATCACAGACAGGATCTGGCGACCGGTCCTGGATACATTGAATACGGTGATAGCACCTGTCCAGCGACCTACCATCATACTACCCCAGAAGAGGGATACATAAGGGTCGATCTGGGATTCTGATAAACCTTCCAGTGTGAGGAAGCCCGGATGTTTCAGCAGGGCGCCCATGTTGCTGGCGATGGTTACTTCCACACCAACATACACGAAGATGGCGATCATACCCATGATGAGCTGTGGATATCTCATAGCTCCCCAGCCATTACCATCCTTGCGTGCGCTGTTCAGGGAATAGAAGAGAATTGCGAGGATACCTACGATACCGATCAGGAAGAAAGGCAGGCCCAGGTCAGTTGATTCGTCAACGCCGATGGAAGTTTTGATCGCATTGAGTACGAGACCCACCATGATCAGGACGAACATGCCGGTGATAGCGCTCAGGGATTTACTTGCACGCGGAGATTGTTCAAATGGTTCATCAGAAGTGCCTTTAGGCATTTTAGAGAACCAGAAGATGGCTGCGGCAACAAGGAACAGTACGATCAACAGGATGTAGAGCGTATTGATCTTGCTGATGTCAGTGTCAGCAGACACGGAAGCATCTTTCGCAGAACCAAAAAGAAGAATACTTACAACCAGTGGTCCGATAGTGGTACCAAAGGAGTTGATACCTCCCGCCAGGTTAAGACGGTGAGTACCTTTAGCCGGATCGCCTAATAAGATGGCAAAGGGGTTAGCTGCAGTCTGCTGCAGAGAAAAGCCCAGCGCAACAATAAAGAAAGCACCCAGAATAAGATAGAACGCGGCAGTGGAATCAGCCATTTTGTTACCGATGTTCACTGCGGCGATTAACGCGATTGCACCTACTACCGATATGAGCAGGCCGTAAATGATACCTTTCTGGTAACCGATCTTGTTTAAGATGTCTACGCCCCGCAGTGCTGAGAAGAGATACAGCAACAGCGAGCCGATAAAGTAAGCGCCATAGAAAGAGAAATCAATTAATTGAGATTCCAGTTGTCCAAGGTGGAAATGCGCCTTACAAAAGGGGATGAAGATGCTGTTTGAAGCAGCCACGAAGCCCCAGAAAAAAAATACAAGTATCAGTACAAAGAAAGATGGATGTGTACTTTGCTTTGTTTGTTGAGCCATAAACGTGTTAAATTACTGTAATTTTTGCGCGATAAATGTATAAATTATTTTTCGAGAATTCCTAAATTTTCAAAATAAATATGCCTATTTTCCTGAAGCAAAAACGTTTTAGCTAATATGTTGTAAAATTTCTATTTATTTTAAATAGAAGTTGATTAAAATGCGTTGGCGAAAGTTTAAAAGTGTACTATTTACGCCTTTTAAGATGGGAAATTAACTTATATCTACTCAAAAGTGCTATTTCGGCGTATTTAACTATGAAATGCAGAAATAAGTACATAAGTTCGCAAAGATCAATCAGAATCATTTAATTATTTGTAAAACAGGGGAAACAATGTCTAACACCGCAACTACGCTTGCTGCGCCAAAACAGGCCAGCTATGTACAATCGCTCCTTATTCTGGGGGTTCTCTATTTCATGCTGGGTTTCATCACGTGGGTAAATGCCACACTGATCCCGTTTCTGCAGTTATCCTGTCAGCTGACCATTGCGGAAGCTTTGCTGGTGACATTTGCTTCTTACCTGGGATATTTCTTCCTGGCGATCCCTTCTTCCTTTATCATCAAGAAGACCGGATTTAAAAACGGTATGGCGTACAGCCTTGTGATCATCGCAGCGGGTTGCCTGATATTCATTCCGGCCGCTAACACACGTAATTTCGGCCTTTTCCTGACCGGCCTTTTCATACAGGGTATGGGTATGTCCCTGTTACAAACAGCTTCCAACCCATATGTGAGCATTATCGGACCTATTGAAAGTGCGGCTAAACGTATCAGTATCATGGGGATCTGTAATAAGATCGCAGGTACGATAAGTCCGCTGATCCTGGCTTCCATCGTCCTCAAAGACGCCGAAGTACTGGAAACGAAGATCAAGGCTACTACCGATGCGGTGGTTAAAAGCGGTCTGCTGGACAACCTGGCTTCCAGGGTAATCCTTCCTTATATCGTACTGGCCGTGATCCTGGTCGGACTGGCAGTAGCGATCAATCGTTCTTCCCTGCCGGAGATCGATACAGATAACAAATCTGTGGATAATGAGGGTAAAACCGTTACAGACAGCAGGAGCAGTATTTTCCAATATCCTTACCTGTTGCTGGGGGCGCTGTGTATCTTCATGTATGTGGGGGTGGAAGTAATGGCCGGTGACGTTATCGGTACTTATGGCCGTGAGCTGGGAATGAGCCTTGACAAAACTAAATATTTCACCACATTTACCCTGGCAGCGATGCTGGTAGGTTATGTGGTGGGTATCATCACGATTCCTAAATATCTTTCTCAGGATATGAGTTTACGGATCTGCGCAATCCTTGGTATACTGTTCACGGCGTGTGCATTTATGACCAGTGGCTATGTAGCGGTTACTTTTATCGCATTACTGGGTCTGGCGAATTCCCTGATGTGGCCTGCTATCTTCCCGCTCGCGATTGAAAAGCTGGGTAGCTTTACCAAACTGGGTTCTGCGTTCCTGATCATGGGTATCGTTGGTGGTGGCGTACTGCCGCAGATCTTCTCCCGTCTGTACAATCCGGAGAGCTTCATTTATGTACAGGGAATGGACTTCAGACATGCCTTCCTGTATTGTATGATACCTGGTTACCTGTACATCCTGTACTATGCACTGGCAGGACATAAAGTTGGTAAAAGATAATCAGACTGATCATAAAAAAAGGCCCGCCGGATAGCGGGCCTTTTTATTTAGTACTGGTCGTCCAGCGCAAATATCGGTTTTCGGTTCATCCACCTTCCTCTTGTAAAGTCCGGTATATACTGCACGTTCCCTCCTTCGGCCACGGACTGTTCACTCAGCGGTGTGATCGCATACCAGGTAGCCAGGTCATATACGTCCAGCGCATAAGGTGCGCCTCTTTTCACGCTTTCGATAAATGAATTGATCACAAACCAGTCCATCCCTCCGTGTCCTGCGCCCGCAGCACTGCTGGTATAGCGTTTCCACAGCGGATGGTCATATTTACCCATATAACTGTTCGGATCTTTATCGCTGCCTGCTTTTTCCCATTCGTCATAAGGGCTTTTACCTTCCACATAGATGGAGTCGAAATCGTCCATCCACAGGCCATTGGTGCCCTGTACGCGGAAGTTAAGCGAGTAGGGGCGGGGAGAGTTGGTATCATGCGAAAGCATGATGGTTTCTCCGTTGTTGGTACGGAGTAGTGTGGTCACGATATCACCCAGTTTGAATTCCACTTTTGCGTTCGGGTGATTTTCTCCACCGTTATCCACAACGTATTTATGTAATCCCCTGGATTTGGTGGCTACGGATGTCAGCGACAGCAGTCTGTTTCCACGGTTGATGTTGATCATATTGGCTACGGGACCCAGACCATGTGTGGGATAGAGGTCACCGTTACGATGCACACTGTGGTTCGTGCGCCATTTGGCTTCTGACATGGCTTTTTCGCCAAATTCTACACCACCGCCATAGAGCTGTTTTCCATTGTTGAATTTTACTTTGCGCAGGTCATGCTGATAGCCTCCCTGCAGGTGTGTGAGTTCGCCGAAAAGGCCTTGTCTCACCATATTGAGTACGGCCATGACATCCCGGCGATAGCATACATTTTCCATACCGAACACGGGGATGCCGGTATCTTCGCTGGTGTTCACCAGGTTCCAGCATTCCTGGATATCTGATGCGCCACAAACCTCTACGGCAGGCGTTTTACCTGCTTTCATGGCTGCAATGGCCTGGATGGTGTGCCATTCCCATGGCGTGGCGATGATAACAGCGTCGATATCATCCCGTTTCAGGAGATTGTGGAAATCTTCAGGTCCGTTGCTGTATTCCGCTACTTTCTTTTTAGCGCCATAGGCCTTAGTGATCAGTTCACGGGATTTCGGAATAGCCCATTGTGTGTCCGGATCGCAGATGGCCACAACATCTACATCGTCCCGATGGAGGCACAGGTCAAGATGCCCTTGTCCGCGGGCGCCTACACCGATCAATCCTACTCTTACTTTTTCCTTTTTGATGTCTGCGAAGAGGCGGGCAGGCGTATTGAGGAGGGTTAATCCTACACCTGCGGCCACAGTGGTTTTGAGAAAGTTTCTCCTGTGAAATTGCTGCTTTTTCATGCGTTGTTTGGTTTTAGCTCTTGCTAAAAGAAGACTGCTGGTGTATTTGTAGCTGGTGACTAAAAATAGAGAAATTGTTGTGGAACTTCTATTTTATTTTGACTTTCCCTTCATCAATTTTCTCATGGTATATACTATTCCCTTTATTAAACATTATTTTAGTTGGATACTGCGGAAAGTGTGCATAAACAGGTCTTACAGAAACAGCAGGTCTTACGAAACTAAATAACAGGTCTTATACCACTGATTGTGTCCGGCATTAGGTCCGGTTCCACGAAAGGTCAAACATTTGAGATGAAAAAGTTCTTATTAATGGCCGGGCTTTGCAGCACGCTGGCCACTGCTCATGCGCAGGACATTGCTCCGTACGGGGCGCTGCCATCCAAATCACAGGTGGAGTGGCAGGATATGGAATACTACATGTTTATCCACCTTGGTCCGAACACTTTTACAGACAACGAATGGGGACATGGCGATGAAGATCCCAAGGTTTTCAACCCTTCCCAGCTGGATGCCCGTCAGTGGGCGCGCACCGCGAAACTCGCCGGTATGAAAGCGATCATTATCACTGCCAAGCACCACGATGGTTTCTGTCTGTGGCCAAGTAAATACAGCACGCATACTGTCAGGGAGAGTGCCTGGAAAGACGGTAAGGGGGATATTCTGAAAGAATTATCTGCTGCCTGTAAGGAATACGGGCTGAAGTTTGGTGTATATCTGTCTCCATGGGACCGCAATCACCCTGCTTACGGTACGCCGGAGTACAACCAGGTTTTCTCAAATACATTAAATGAAGTGCTGAGCAGCTATGGCCCTGTGTTTGAACAGTGGTTTGACGGCGCGAATGGTGAAGGTCCGAATGGCAAGAAGCCGGTATATGACTGGCCGCTTTTCCACAGTACTGTATATAAAAACCAGCCCAATGCGGTTATTTTCAGTGATGTGGGACCAGGTTGCCGCTGGGTAGGTAATGAAGATGGTATAGCAGGTACTACGAGCTGGTCTACGCTGAATGTGACTGGTTTTACACCAGGCAAAGGCGCGCCGGCACAGTCTGTACTGAATGAAGGGAATATGAACGGTGAGAAATGGGTGCCTTCAGAATGTGACGTGTCTATCCGTCCGGGATGGTTTTATAGTCCGTCTACCAATGATAAAGTAAAAAGCGTACAGCAGTTGCTGGATATCTACTACGGTTCTGTTGGCCGCAACGGCAATATGTTGCTGAATGTGCCGGTTGACCGGAGAGGGCTGATCTATTCGGCGGATTCAATCCGTCTGATGGAGTTCAGGAAAATGCGTGAAGAGAGCTTTAAGACGAACCTGGCGCTGAAAGCGAAAGTGACAGCTACAGAAACCCGTAAAGGAAATGCACATGTGAATGTGCGTAATCTGATCGATGGTAAGAATGATACGTACTGGGCTACGCCGGATAATGCATTGCAGGGAACGATCACCTTGACCTTCCCGAAGGCGGTGACCTTCAACCGGCTGGTAATGCAGGAGTATATTCCGCTGGGCCAGCGTGTGAAGGCATTCAGTGTGGAAATACTGGAAAAAGGGGAGTTTAAGGAAGTAACGACTGCGACAACGATCGGGCATAAGCGTATTCTGTCTTTCCCGGATGTGACGACCACGCAGGTGCGAATTAAGATACAGGATGCACTGGCTTGTCCGGTGATCAGTGAGGTGCAGTTATACAAAGCGCCGGGTTTACTGGCGGTACCTATTATTAACCGTAACAAGAACGGCGATGTGAGCATTACCTGTTCTTCTCCTGACCCTGAACTGCATTATACCCTGGATGGCAAGGAGCCAACTTTCAAATCACCTAAATATACCGGTCTGATCTCCCTGCCGAAGGGCGGTGTGATCAGGGCGAAGTCATTCCTGGAGAAAGGGAAGGTAGCCAGTACGACGGTGACTGCCAGTTATGATATAGCGCCGGCTAAGTGGAAAGTGGTATATACAGATGGTCAGGCGGATGGTGCGGATCCGGAGAGAGCGATCGATGGTAATCCGAATTCCTTCTGGATGACGAACTACCAGCCGGATGCGTCAAAATATCCGCATGAGATCCAGATAGATATGAATGAGTCGCTGGTCCTGAAAGGGTTTGTGTATACGCCAAGACACCAGACAGTACGTTCCGGTACTATTTATGGCTATGAGTTCTATGTAAGTGAGGATGGGGAAAACTGGGGGCAGCCGGTGGCACATGGTAACTTTGCGAACATTGCCAACAATCCGGTGACGCAGACAGTTAAATTTAACATTCCGGCAAAAGGACGATTTATCCGGCTTGTGGCAATTGCGCCTGCCAATGAAAATGAGCATTGGGCCAGTGTGGCAGAGCTAGGAGTGATCACCAGATGAGTAAATAATTGATTTTCAGGATGTCCCCGCCAGAATGGCGGGGACATCCGTTTTATATGAGTATAAATAATCTATGTTGGCCCGTAATTTGCAACTACCTATTTGATAATTTAACTTTCCGTCTTGAATTTTTTGTCCGCTAAGAAAAAATAATATTATAACTTTGCGTTTGATTTAAAATAAAGACAGTTTTTAACAATTTAATGCTGAACTGAAGTTGGAAAACTTTGCGGCCCATACACTTTCTGCATATCATCCTTCTCTGAGAGAGGGAGAATACTCTATTGGGTTCAATGTCTTTAGATATCTTTCCCGACGACCTCGTATTTGATAGCGTCCGCTTACATAATGCACGCTATCGCAACCTCGTGACAACTCTCAGTCACAGCAGGTGTTATTTCTATCCAGTAATGGATTCCAGGTATTAATTTATTGATTTACGTTTTCAATTGACAAAATTGGAAAATCCGAATATCATTGTCAGGGTTGCGACCACTGACGATAAGCATTATGGCAAAACCATCACAGATGAGATGGAGGCTTCCGCAAAAGCGCGTGGAACAGGTATTGCCAAACGTTCTCCCGAGTATGTACAACTGAAGATGGAGGAGGGTAAGGCTGTTATAGCATTAACAGATAAAGGCGAATGGGTAGGCTTCTGCTATATAGAGGCCTGGGGACATGAGAAATTTGTGGCCAACTCAGGACTTATCGTCAACCCTGCATTCAGAGGACATGGTGTGGCAAAAGCTATCAAACACCGTGTATTTGAATTGTCCAGAGAGAAGTATCCGGAAGCGAAAATATTTGGTCTGACTACCGGTCTTGCGGTAATGAAGATCAACTCCGAACTGGGCTATGAGCCAGTGACCTATTCTGAGCTGACAGACGATGAGGAGTTCTGGAAGGGCTGCCGCAGCTGTGTCAACTTTGAAGTGCTGACAAGCAAGAACCGCAAGAACTGTCTGTGTACGGCTATGCTGTACGATCCTGTGGAGAAGGCGAAAGAAGAGGCCGAAAGAGAAGCGCTGAAAAAAGCTGCCCTGCATATCCAGACGGATGCTGTAGGCGCTGCTCAGCCGCAGATCCTGGTGGCAGCTAATGGTGAGATCAAGCACGCGAAGAAAGCAAGGAAGTTCAAGGAGAATTTCAAGCTGTTCGAAAGATGGCTGCGCTTTAAAAGATTTGTCCTGCTGAAAAGCGGTAAAGACAGCATCAGTGGTGGCGGAGCGCCATCCAGCAGAAAGCGTTTCTTTCTGTTCAATATATTGTAAACGATCACTTTTTTATTATAACGCGTCACCCATACGATAGTGTGGTGGAAGAGCACAATCTTATCATAAATGAAAAAAGTAGTACTTGGATTTAGCGGAGGACTTGATACTTCCTATTGCGTAAAATACCTGACAGATGACAAAGGGTATGAAGTGCATTCAGTAATCGTTAATACCGGTGGTTTTTCTGCGGAAGAACTGCAGGAAATTGAACGACGTGCATATAGCCTGGGAGTAAAGAGTCACAAGACCGTAGATGCAATACGCTCCTATTATGATAGTGCGATCAAATACCTGGTATTTGGTAATGTGCTGAAGAATAATACCTACCCACTCAGCGTAAGCGCAGAGCGCGTTACACAGGCCCTGGCGATTGCAGAGCATGTGAAAGCAGTTGGTGCTGACGCCGTTGCACATGGTAGCACCGGTGCTGGTAACGACCAGGTACGTTTCGATATGATCTTCCACATCATGATTCCTGGTGTAGAGATCATTACACCGATCCGCGACCTGAAACTGAGCCGTGAAGAAGAGATCGAATACCTGAAAGCGAAGGGTGTGGAGATGAATTTCGCGAAAGCAGCTTATTCTATTAATAAAGGTATCTGGGGTACATCTGTGGGCGGTAAAGAAACACTGACCTCCGATGGCTTCCTGCCTGAAGAAGCATGGCCAACACAGCTGACTAAAGAAGGTACCGAAAAAGTATCTCTGCAGTTTGTAAAAGGTGAGCTGACCGGTGTGAATGGTAAGACCTTCTCTCATCCGTCAGAAGCGATCCAGCACCTGCAGGAGATCGCCGGTGCATATGCTATTGGTCGTGACATCCACGTAGGAGATACTATCATCGGTATCAAAGGCCGCGTAGGTTTTGAGGCAGCAGCGCCTGTTATTATCATCAAAGCGCACCACGCACTGGAGAAACACGTGCTCACAAAATGGCAGCTGACCTGGAAAGACCAGTTGTCTCAGTTTTACGGTAACTGGCTGCATGAAGGTCAGGTAATGGACCCGATCATGCGTGATATCGAAGCATTCCTGCAGAATAGCCAGGGACATGTAACCGGTGAAGTATTTGTGACCTTACAGCCTTATCGCTTCCAGGTAACAGGTATCAAATCTGAATTTGATCTGATGAGCAGCAAATTCGGTAAATACGGTGAAATGAACAGTGGCTGGAGCGGTGAAGATGTGAGAGGTTTCAGCAAGATATTCGGTAACCAGACGATGATCTGGCATCAGATTGCAGAAAGTGTCAAGGGCAAATAGCCGGCGGCGTAAAACAGATGAAAATGGCAAATGACAAGAAGATAAAAGCAGGGATCATAGGTGGCGCTGGTTATGGCGGTGGAGAAATGATCCGTCTTTTATTGAATCATCCCAACGTAGAGATCTCTTATGTACATAGCCGGAGTAACGCCGGCAATCCCCTGTACGCAGTACATGCCGACCTGCTGGGGGAAACTGAAATGACCTTCACAGGAGAAGTAAGCAACGATATCGATGTTTTGTTCCTTTGTCTGGGTCATGGAGAAGCAAAGAAATTCGTGGAAGCGACAGATATCGCAGCGTCTGTAAAGATCATCGATCTCAGCCAGGATTTCAGGCTGGGAGAGACGGTAAAAGGCCGCGAGTTTGTATATGGTCTTCCCGAAATGCAACGTGAAAAGATCATTACTGCAAATAATATTGCCAACCCTGGTTGTTTTGCAACAGGTATCCAGTTAGGATTGTTGCCACTGGCCAAAGCGGGTTTGCTGCAGGAAGTACATACCACTGGTATCACAGGATCCACTGGTGCAGGACAGAGTTTACAGGCGACTTCACATTTTACCTGGAGAGCCAATAATATCTCTACCTACAAAGTACTGAGCCATCAGCATCTGAAAGAAATACGACGAAGCCTGCAGCTGTTGCAGCCTTCCTTTACCGGAGATGTCAACTTCGTACCGGTTCGCGGAGATTTTCCAAGAGGTATCTGGGTCACCTCTTACCTGCAGAGCGATTTATCGCTTGAAGAAGCGCAGCAGCTGTATAAAGACTACTACGCAGGCCATCCATTTACACATGTAAGTGATAAGCAGATCGACCTGAAGCAGATCGTAAACACCAACAAATGTTTGATCCAGCTTGAAAAAGTGGGTAACAAACTGGTGATCCATTCCATCGAGGATAATCTGCTGAAAGGTGCATCCGGACAAGCGGTCCAGAATATGAACCTTATGTTCGGATTTGATGAAACTGCAGGTCTGAGGCTGAAGTCGATCGTATTTTAACTATGCCCGATCAAGTGCCAATTTTTTACAATCCTCCCGTCACAAACGGGAAAACAATCTGAGCTACCATGCAATTATTTGACGTATATCCCATCAACGATATCACTATAGAAAAGGCTGCCGGTTCCAATGTATGGGACGATAAAGGCAACCAATATCTTGACCTGTACGGTGGTCATGCCGTGATCTCCATCGGTCATACACATCCGCACTACGTAAAGAGATTAACAGATCAGTTACAGAAAGTAGGATTCTATTCCAACTCTATCAAAATACCTTTGCAGCAGGAACTGGCAGCGAAACTGGGTAAGATCTCCGGTAAGGAAGATTACCAGCTGTTTCTCTGTAACTCAGGTGCTGAAGCAAATGAGAATGCACTGAAACTGGCTTCTTTCCATAACGGCAAGAAGAAAGTAATTGCATTCAAAAAATCTTTCCACGGCAGAACTTCACTGGCAGTAGCAGCGACCGACAATCCGAAGATCGTAGCGCCTGTGAATGAAACTGATAACGTGGTATTTCTGCCATGGCAGGATGAAGCTGCACTGGAAGCGGCCTTTAAACAATACGAAGTATCTTCTGTTATCATCGAAGGTATTCAGGGTGTAGGCGGTATCCAGGTAGCAAGCGCTTCTTTCCTGCAAAAGATCAGAAGTCTGTGTGATGCGCATAACGCAGTGTTTATTGCAGATAGCGTACAGTGTGGTTATGGCAGAAGCGGTAAATTCTATTCTCATGATTTCGCCGGCGTAAATGCAGATATCTACACCATGGCGAAAGGTATGGGTAATGGTTTCCCTATTGGTGGTATCATCATCGCTCCACACATCCAGGCATCTTACGGTCTGCTGGGTACCACTTTTGGTGGTAATCACCTGGCATGTGCCGCTGCACTGGCAGTACTGGAAGTGATCGAACAGGATAACCTGATAGAGAACGCTGCAAAAGTAGGCGGTTACCTGATCGAACAGCTGAAGACATTCCCGCAGGTAAAAGAAGTAAGAGGAAGAGGCCTGATGATCGGTATTGAGCTGCCGGAAGAGCTGAACCATGTGAGAAAAGAATTGTTGTTTAAGCACAGGATATTTACCGGAGAAGCAAAGCCAAACGTAATCAGACTGCTGCCTTCCCTGGCACTGACCATGGAGCACGCAGATCAGTTCCTGACAGCATTCAAACAGGAAGTAGGTAAAAACTAACATCAATCATCATCAGAGCCATACTAAAAAATGAAACAATTTATTTCCGTAGATGATGTTCCAAGTGTCCCGCGTTTAGTGGATATCGCACTGGACTATAAAAAACAGCCTTTCAAAGACAGAAAATTAGGTGAGAACAAAACACTGGGGATGATCTTCCTGAATCCCAGTCTGCGAACACGATTGAGTACGCAGGTGGCAGCGAAGAACCTGGGTATGGAAGTAGTGGTATTCAATATCGATAAGGAAGGCTGGCAGCTGGAAATGAATGATGGCGCTATCATGAACGGAAATACATCAGAGCACGTGAAAGAAGCGGCAGCCGTAATGGGCCAGTACTTCGACATCATGGCGATCCGTACTTTTCCGGGCCTGAAAGACAAAGAAGCCGATTACAAAGAAAAATATATCAACCAGTTCATCAAATACGCAGGCGTACCTGTAGTAAGTCTGGAGAGCGCTACCCTGCATCCTTTGCAGAGCTTAACAGATGTGATCACCATTAAGGAGCAATGGCAGCAGCCACGCAGACCGAAAGTGGTAATGACATGGGCGCCGCACGTAAAACCATTGCCACAGGCAGTTCCAAACTCCTTTGCACAATGGATCAATGGCTGGGGTGAAGCAGATTTCGTGATCACGCATCCGGAAGGATATGAGCTGGATCCGAAGTTCTCCGGTAATGCGCAGATCGAATACAACCAGGAGAAAGCCCTGGAAGGCGCTGATTTTGTGTATGTGAAAAACTGGTCATCTTACAAAGATTACGGTAAGATCACCTGCACTGACAGCAACTGGATGGTGACCAACGATAAGCTGAAAGGCACCAATCAGGCGAAAGTAATGCACTGCCTGCCTGTAAGAAGGAATGTAGTGATTGCTGACGAAGTGCTGGATGGCCCGCAGTCTATCGTGATCCCTGAAGCGGCTAACCGTGTATGGGCTGCACAGGCTGTATTGAGCGAGATCTTAAAAGGTAACATGTAATATCGTATGATCGATCTGTTTGTAATAAAAGTAGGCGGTAACGTCATCGATAATCCAAACCTGCTGGAAGCATTTCTACAGAAATTCGCTTCCATTGAAGGAAAGAAAATACTGATCCATGGGGGTGGTAAAATTGCCACCCGCATGGGTGATCAGCTGGGCATAGAATCAAAGTACGTGAACGGTCGCCGTATCACGGATGCTGCCACTATTGACGTGGTGACAATGGTATACGGAGGACTGGTCAACAAACAGCTGGTGGCTAAATTGCAGGCGAATGGCTGTAATGCGATCGGTCTGACCGGCGCAGACGCTAATATCATTCCCGCGGTAAAACGCCCGGTGAAAGAGATTGACTTCGGATTTGTCGGAGATGTGAAAACGGAAGATGTACAGGCGGCTCCACTGAAAGCATTGCTGGAGGCTGGTCTGACACCTGTGTTTGCACCACTGACACACGATGGCAAAGGACAGATCCTGAATACCAATGCAGATACCATCGCTTCTTCTCTTGCAATAGCATTATCTGAAACATATAGCGTAAGACTGATCTACTGCTTCGAAAAGAAAGGCGTACTGCACGATGCCAATGATGATAATGCGGTCATTAATCTGATCGACCGTGTGATCTACGAAGAACTCAAAGCTGATAACGTACTGACAGACGGAATCCTGCCTAAACTGGAAAATGCTTTCGCAGCTATTGAAAGTGGTGTGGCAGAAGTGCTGATAGGTCACGCAGATGACGTACAGAGCAACACCACAGACACAGTAGCGGGTACCTTAATACGCTAAACCTATGTGGAACCAAGAACTGTATGATGATGCAGTAACATTATTAAAAGGGCTGATCTCTATTCCTTCCCTGAGCAGGGAAGAACAGGGGACTGCACAACTGATCGCTGATTTTCTCAAAGAAAGGAATATTCCTTATCAGCAGCATCTGAATAATATCTGGGCAAAGAATAAGCACTTTGATCCTGCAAAGCCCGTAATTGTATTCAATTCTCACCACGATACCGTTAAGCCTAACCCGCAATACACACGCGACCCTTTTTCTCCTGATGTAGTTGATGGTAAACTGTATGGCCTTGGCAGTAATGACGCCGGCGGATGCCTGGTTAGTCTGATCGCCACTTTCCTGCATTTCTACGAACGTAGCGATATGGCTTACAACATTGTACTGACTGCTACCGCAGAAGAAGAGATCAGCGGTGTGAATGGTATTGAAAGTATCCTTTCACAGCTGCCTGCCATTGAATTTGCTATTGTAGGAGAACCTACGCAGACACAATTGGCCACTGCTGAAAAAGGACTGATGGTGCTGGATTGTACCGTAACCGGTAAAGCTGGTCATGCTGCGCGTGATGAAGGAGAGAATGCGTTGTATAAAGCAATGCCCGATCTTGAATGGTTCCGTACTTTCCGTTTTCCAAAAGTATCTGATACACTGGGACCTGTTAAGATGAGTGTGACAGTGATCAATACTTCCAATAAAGCACATAACGTCGTACCGGCTGATTGTACCTTTGTAGTGGATGTACGTGTGACTGAACAGTATACACTGGAAGAAGTGCTGGAGATCATCCGCGCTAACGTACAGTGTGACGTGAAGCCGCGTTCCCTGCGTATGCGTCCTTCGGGTATTCCACAGGAGCATCCGTTTGTACAGGCAGGACTGCGTCATGGCAAAACAACTTATGGTTCGCCAACCACATCCGATCAGGCACTGATACCAGGAACATCCATTAAAATGGGACCTGGAGATTCAGCCCGTTCACATACGGCGGATGAATACATTTACCTTGATGAAGTACGTCAGGGTATTGATAGTTATATTAAATTACTCGAAGAAATCTTGTAGATATGAAAATATGGCAAAAAGATAAAACTGCACTGGCAGAAGTGGACAGGTTCACAGTAGGAAAAGACCGTGAAATGGACGCTTATCTCGCGCCATTCGATGTGCTGGGTTCACTGGCACATACCACCATGCTGGAAAGTATTGGTCTGCTGACAGCAGAAGAACTGGCTATTCTCCAGCAGGAATTAAAGCAGATATACAAAGAGATACAGGAAGGCAATTTTGTACTGGAAGATGGGGTGGAAGATATCCATTCACAGGTGGAATTGCTGCTCACCCGCAGACTGGGAGAAGTTGGTAAGAAGATCCACAGCGGCCGTTCCCGCAACGACCAGGTGCTGGTGGACCTGAAACTGTTCCTCCGTCATGAACTGGAAGTATTGGTAGGAGAGGTGAAAACACTGTTTGACCTGTTACAACAGAAAAGCATTCAGTATAAAGATCAGCTGATACCAGGATATACACACCTGCAGATCGCTATGCCGTCTTCCTTCGGATTATGGTTTGGCGCTTATGCAGAAAGCCTGGTAGATGACCTGACCGTATTACAGAGTGCCTATAAAGTAGTGAATAAAAACCCGCTGGGTTCTGCGGCTGGTTATGGTTCTTCTTTCCCGCTGAACCGTACGATGACCACACAGCTCCTGGGTTTTGATGACCTGAACTACAATGTGGTGTATGCACAGATGGGACGTGGTAAGACAGAAAAGATCGTTTCATTTGCACTGGCGGGTATTGCATCCACACTGGCGAAAATGTCGATGGATGCCTGTCTGTTCATGAACCAGAACTTTGGTTTCATCAGTTTCCCTGATGAGCTGACCACTGGTTCCAGCATTATGCCGCACAAGAAGAATCCGGATGTGTGGGAACTGATCCGCTCTCATGGTAATAAACTGCAGGCGCTGCCGAATGAAATTGCTATGATGATCACGAACCTGCCAAGCGGTTACCACCGTGACCTGCAATTGCTGAAGGAAAATCTCTTCCCTGCTTTTGGCGTGCTGAAGGACTGTCTGAAAATGGCGGGGCTGATGCTGGAAAATATCCGTATTAAAGAGAATATCCTGGCTGATGATAAATACCGTTATCTGTTCAGTGTGGAAGTGGTAAACCGTCTGGTACTGGAAGGCGTGCCCTTCCGCGAAGCGTACAAACAGGTAGGACTGGATATCGAGAAAGGCAATTTTGCGCCTGAGCATACCGTGCAGCATACACATGAAGGCAGCATTGGTAATCCGGGCAATGAAGAAGTGAGCAGGATGATGGATGAAGTGATTAAAGGATTTCCTTTCGGAAAGGTAGCCGCAGCAGTAGAAAAGCTGTTAAGCTAAGCGATAAAAGGAATATGTTATTATAAACGAAGCGGCCTGAAAGTATCACACTTTCAGGCCGCTTCGTTTATAATAGTATTTATTAAATGGCTTCGATGGATAACCTGGTGGATTTCTCCTTTTCATCATACTCTGAAACAATGATGTGACCATCCTTTGCAGGATAGATGTTTGTTTTCACGGTATTATTGTTCTTGGCTATTTTACGTACGATCTTTTTGTCGTGTACATTGTAGATGGTAATGTCTTTTTCACCTTTTACGATCAGGAACGAAGTTTTGGTGTCCGGATTGGTTAAAGAATAGAAGCTGCAGTTATCATCAGATTTGAATATCGGTGCGGAGTTCTTTTGTTTATAAAGATCAGTACCGATGCTGTCCACGTAACTGATCTTGCCGCTTTTATCCATTTGCATCAGTAATACATCATCAAAAGAATAGGAACCGAAGGCGCCAGTTGCCTGCATGACGTAATAAGGGATCAGCAGTGGCGACATGACCAGGCCGGCGATGATAGCGCCTTTGTTTTTCTTTGCTGTCAGACGGCTTCCCAGGAAATAGGTGTTGCCATCAAAGTCTCTGAAAGAAGGACGAGGCACGATATGACCATGGGCGCTGTTGATGTAGCCTTTCTTGCTGATATCTTTACCGGTACTGTCTGCCCAGCAGGAATACATGGTTTTTACATCTTCTTTGTGTGCAGCGTTGATATCCATTTTATAGATACCCTGAATTTCACCATTATAGAGACCGTATACATTGTTCATACCGTTATTCCAGGTTTTACTGCCAACGGTGCCGGAGATGAACAGTTTACCCGTAACAGGATCGTTACCGAAACCGAGGATATCCAGCATACGCTGTTTTTTATCTTTCAATGGTAGCTTCAGTGTAGGAGAGTTTGCTGTACCACTGTAGCCGAACAGGGTATAACCACTGCGGGCTTCCATATCTGCTTTTTGTGTCAGCAGGTAGATATCATCACCTGCTGTGTGCAGATAATAACTGGCAGCTACTTCCTTTACCTGTCTTTCACTGATCTTTTCGCCTGCTGCATTGAAGGTGAGTAAAGGCTTTTTGGACTTATCTCCGTAAAAGGCTGCGAAACCTACATTGGCGATATTTTTCAGCTGTATATCTTCTTTGAAAGGACGGATGCCCGCATCATATTCTTTCAGTGCTACGTAGATATCTACATCTGCTTTCTTTTCAAATGTTTTTGTGATCTCTCCCTGCAGGTTGATGAACTGTGCGAAGAAAGATACATAGCCTTTCTTTGCAGCCTGTTTGTATGAGATCCTATGTTTGGGTGTGATATCCAGCACGTCGCTTTTGATGTATGCGAGACAGAGGATGTCCTGTTCAAATGCTACATCCCGCAGGATCAGTTTCTGCTGACGGAACTTCACTTTTCCGATATCGTTCAGGTTTTCGTCCATGATCGTGATCGCGTAGTTGAAGGAATCCTTACTGGCTTTTTCCAGTTCTGTGAATGTGAGATAACCCACAAGACTGCCATCCTGCACAATGCTGTGCAGAGAAGTGGAAATGCCACTGCCCACCTGTTTGAATACCCTGGACTGGGCGTGGGTATTTAGTACGATAAATAAAGTGTACAGGAATAATAGGAGACGTTTTTTCATTCTAGGTATAGGTATGATTTCTAATGCAATATAGTAAAAATATATACTATGTGATTGAAATAAAAAGGGCTGTCACCCCATCTGAAGTGACAGCCCTTTTCCTGTTTAAGGCTAATTTAGAAGGCTATATTGATGCCGGCAAAGAAATTGGTGCCAGCCATCGGATAATATCCGTTAGATGATTTTTCGACCCCTTCCTCTTTAAATGCGTAGGTCCATCCGTTAGGTGAATACTTCTTATTCCAGATATTGTTCAGCATGAACTGAATACCCAGTTCTTTAAAGAGTGGTTGCGGGATGATGTAACTGAAGCGCAGGTCATTGGTGTAATAACCGTCCAGGCTGCGTTCTTTCACTTCTGAGTTGTCGAGGTACTGTCTGCTGACATATTTGCCGATCAGACTTACTTCCAGGTTTTTTACCGGTCTTGCAGACAGGGTATAACCGCCTACGAAAGAAGGAGAGAAAGCGATATTGGTGCTTTTGTAGACAACCGTATCCTGTGCTCCGGTGTCAAAATTGTCGATGAAGTACTGGAAGTTCTGCACCTTGTTGCGGCTGAAAGCTGCATTCGCAGAAAGGGTAAACAGACGACCCAGGCGGGTACTACCCTGCAATTCGATACCGGCGCGGTAACTTTTGGGGATGTTGGTGCGGGTATAAGCGCCTACATCATTCAGTTTACCGGTTTGTACCAGCTGATTTTTATAGTTCATATAGTAGGCATTTGCCTGCAATACGATATTACCGGTGCGGTAAGTATAACCAGCTTCTACATCACGCAGAGTTTCGTGTTTAGGTGTGTTGTTCACGCCTGCTTCGAAGTCATCGCGGTTAGGTTCTTTGTTGCCCACAGCAAAGGATGCGTATACTTCCTGACGATCGTTCAGCGTATAAGAGATACCAGCTTTCGGATTGAAGAAGTTATAAGCGTTATGTTGTATCAGGGAAGGATTTTTATCAAATCCATCGATGTTGTATTGTACGGTGCGGTATTGCAGATCGGCAAACAGACGGAAAGCGGAAGTGATCTTATACTGCCCTTTCCAGTATACGTTCAGGTCGCGTTTGAAGGCGTCGTTGTCGTAATATCTGTAGTCTTTCGCGATCGGGTATTGCGCCCAGATGATCTTACCATAGTGGCCACCTTCATAGCGGTTCCATCCGCCACCCAGGCTCCAGTTCAGTTTGTCGCCTTTATAGTTGACAGAGAAGATGCCACCGTAGAAATGGTTGTCCAGCCAGAGTTGTCTGATAAGATCAGTGTGTGTTACGGGAGCACCATTAATAACAGGTTCCGGGATGCCGTAATCAGCAAAGGCTTCCTGTTCGCGGTACTGCTCATAATAACCTCTGCCACGGGTGTAATGCGCCGCGACGTTGAAGTCGAGTTTGCTGCTCAGTGACTGGTTGAGGAATAACTGGTAATGGTCCTGCTGGTAGTTGTCTGTCTCATTATCGTAGTAAGTACCATCAGCGCGCTGACCAGCGGAGTTATAGGTACGGTGCGTCTTCAATGAATCGAAAGGTACGCCGTTCCATGCCTGGTAAGTTTTTTCCTTGCCGGAAAATACGTTCAGCCGGATAGCAGTATTCTTCGAAATATAGGCAGCAGAAGTATAGAAAGATTTCAGGTCAGAAGAGGCGCGATCCATATAACCATCAGAAGAGATCTTTGATAATCTTGCATCGATGGTGAAGTGGTTGCTGATCAATCCGGAGCCTACTTTTACAGTGTTCTTCCAGGAGTTGTAAGAGCCGACACTACTATTGACTTCCGCGTAGGCTTTATCTCTGAAGTCGTTGGTGCTGAGATTGAGTGAAGCACCGAAAGCACCGGCGCCATTGGTAGATGTACCTACACCACGTTGTAACTGGATACTGCTGACAGAAGAGGCGAAGTCGGGCATGTTCACGAAGAAAGTACCCTGAGATTCCGCATCATTGATAGGAATACCGTTGGCAGTAACGTTGATACGCGTGATATCGGAGCCTCTGACACGGATGCCGGTATAACCGATACCTGTACCTGCATCGGAGTTGGTTACTACACCTGGCAGCTGATTCAGCAGCAGGGGTAGGTCCTGACCGAGGTTTTGTTTCTTGATCTCTTCTGCGGTCAGGGTGGATTGAGTGAAAGGAGAATGTTCTCCCACACGCAGACTGGAGATCTCAACAGGTTTTACGAAAAGACCGGTTTCTTCCAGCGAAAAATCTGTCTGAATAGTATTACCCGTAGCATTGATGATCGTGGTAAACGGTTTGAATCCGAGGTAGCTCACCTGTAGGGTGTACTGGCCTTTGGATGGAATAGTGAAGCGGTATTGACCATTGGCGTTGGTATGCATACCAGCGTTGGTGGAGGGGATACTTACGGAAACACCTTCCAGCGGTTTTCCGTTGGATTTGTTGGTAACGACTCCGGTCAGCACAGTTTGCGCGTGCACAGTACTTAAGCTGCAGAGCAGCAAAAGGAATAAAAATTGTCTCATGGACTATGACGGTTTAATAGCTTACAATCTGTAGCTTTCAACTTAACAAATGGGTAAGGAAGAGATTGTTCGCTTACCTTTCCTAAACAGCATTACCTGGTCAGGTTCAACGGGTCTGATCTCAGCCTGATAGTAAGGCACCCCGAGGTGAAACCGGGAGTTGTGATATTTAATTGCGCGAGATTGCGCACTCCTGTTTCCAGGAACAAAGTTATAGCTGTCGTCGTTAAAAAGTGAAAATATTTTTCATAATGACAGAAATAGTATAATTTCCATTTATCTACATGTCTCTTCAGAATTGAATACTCCCTGAACATTTTTTATTGTTAACCATAATTAGAATCTGTAATGATTAAGCTACAATTAATCGGGCATCTGGGACATGATGCAGTTCAGCGGCATGTAAATGGTCATACTGTTTTAGGCTTTCGCGTGGCGCATACGGAGCGTTTTAAGGCGCGGGACGGTCAGTTGCAGGAAAGAACGACCTGGGTGGATTGTTCTCTCTGGAATAAAGAGAAGCTGGGCCCTTATCTGAGAACGGGCACCCGGGTGTTCGTTGAAGGGAATCCTGCGCCAGACAACTATGTGAATGGCCAGGGAGAAAATGTGTCTGTGTTGCGGCTAAAGGTGTTGCAGTTGCAGTTACTGACCAGCCGCCGTGATGGAGGTAAGCGGGAGAATGAGGTGGAGGAGATCGTAATGGTGAATGAAGATCCGGCGGATGATCTGCCGTTTTAGGAGATGAAAGGCACCACAGATATTACAGGCTGTTCCGTCGGAGGCGGACAGCCTTTTTACTTTGGTGGAAGTAATTAGTTGTATCTCCGGGAAAATGTGAAATAGGAGTGAAGGAATAGATACCCATTGCGATTTCGGTACATCTGAACATGATTGCCGTTGTGCAGGTTGCTGCTATTACTATAGCCGGGTTATCATCTTTCATGGCTGTGGATAAGATAGATGCCGGGAGCATAGATGCTGTGCCCGAAGATATCTATCAGATAGAATGACGATTTCTTAGGCTTTATTACTATTACTGTTATGTCTTTGTGGAAAGAGAAAATAACGTGATCACACCAGGATAGGAAACGTTTACCAGACTGAAGGAGGTCGCAGGGGAGCGGTAAACCCGAATGGCAGGCGGAGCAGAGGTGGACATGAGGTGGACTTGATCAGTACATCTATCTGTTATTCAGTTTGTTATGAAGTGTGTATTTTGTGCGTTTCAACTACCCTCTGACAGCAGTCTGACTATTTTTTGATGAGATTGGCGCCAAAGTATATACGTTCCTGATAGACATGTATGAGATATGCTGTATATCATAAGCGGGCTTAACCAGCGTGTTTTTGACTGAAATGAATGATATGGAGATTTTATTTTGGGTAATATTCAGGATCGCTAGCATGTGCTGTAATCCTTTGTGGTAAAGGATTACAGTATATTGAAGATACGTTTTATTTCGCTGTTTACGGCATGTGATAAGGTTTTTTTCTAAAAAAGATTTGGCAGAAATGAATTTAATTCTATCTTTGCAACCTCATTGCGAGGTAGAGCAGAGGTAGCTCGTCGGGCTCATAACCCGAAGGTCAGGGGTTCGAATCCTCTCCTCGCTACTAACAAAAAAGCCGAATCTGATTCGGCTTTTTTTATTTCAGGAAGTTCAGGAAATTAGTAGTGCATGCATAAAGCGGGTTTTGTAAATATCTTCGGTAAGGCCAATGCAGGGAAAAGTACCCTGATGAACGCTCTGGTGGGCGAAAAGCTTGCTATTGTATCACCGAAGGTGCAAACAACAAGACATCGTATTACGGGTGTGGTGACAACACCGGAATATCAGATCGTATTCTCTGATACCCCCGGTATTATTGATCCCCGGTACCGTTTGCACGAAAAAATGATGGGTGCTGTTAAGTCTGCCCTGGAAGATGCCGACGTGGCCATGCTGATCATGGACGTGAAGGATAATCTGGAAGAAAATCTCTCCCTGTTTGCATCACTGAAACTGAAAGCCCGCAGCATACTCGTACTTAATAAGTCCGATCTGCTGATGAAAGAGGAGCTGGAAGTATTGGTGAAAAAGTGCGAGGAGTGGGGCAAGGCAGAGAAAGTGGTGCTGATATCAGCGATGCAGGGCAAAGGTGTGCCGGCATTGCTGCAGAGCATTGTAAGCATGCTCCCCGAAAGCGAGCCTTTCTATCCGGAAGATACTTTAACAGACAAGTCTACACGCTTCTTCGTAGGCGAGATCGTCCGGGAAAAAATATTCCAGCTCTTTGACGAAGAGATCCCTTATCACACAGCAGTAGCTGTAACACAGTTCCAGGAAAAGAATACGCTGATCAAAATTTCAGCGGATATCATCGTGACGCGTGAAACGCAGAAAGCGATCATCCTGGGGGACAAAGGATCTTCCATTAAAAAGATCGGTACACTGGCCCGTCAGGATATCGAGAAATTTGTGGGTCAGAAAGTGTTCCTTGAACTGTTTGTGAAAGTAAGAGGCAAGTGGCGGGATAATGATATTTATTTAAAGGAATACGGTTATTAATTTTATTTAGTTATGGCAGGATTTACAGTAGCAATCGTCGGTCGTCCAAACGTAGGGAAATCTACGCTTTTCAACCGTTTGCTGGAACAGCGTAAAGCCATCGTGGATGACGTGAGCGGTGTTACGCGTGACAGACAATACGGTGTGGCGGACTGGAGCGGGAAATCGTTCAACGTGATTGATACCGGTGGTTTTGTATCCAGAAGTGAAGATGTATTCGAGCGTGAGATACGCAAACAGGTGAAAATAGCCATGGAGGAAGCTAACCTCCTGCTGTTCATGTGTGATGTGGCGACAGGTATTACCGACCTGGATGAAGAGATGGCAAATATTCTGCGTCGCTCCTCCAAACCGGTGGTCCTCGTGGTGAACAAAGTAGATAATGCTACCCGTCAGCTGGAAGCGACGGAATTCTATAGCCTGGGCTTTGAGAAAGTATTTTTCATGTCTTCCATGAGTGGTAGCGGCAGTGGTGAACTGCTGGATGAAATTGTCGGACAGATCCCGGAAGATGATGAAACAAGAGAAGCGATCGAAGCTGCGGAAGCATTGCCTAAGATCGCGATCATCGGTCAGCCGAATGTAGGTAAATCATCCCTGCTGAACGCCCTGATCGGTGAAGAAAGGAACATCGTGTCTGATATTCCGGGTACCACCCGCGATACCATCCACACGCACTACAAAATGTTCCAGAAAGACTTCGTACTGATCGATACTGCGGGTTTACGCCGTAAAAATAAAGTACAGGAAGACCTGGAGTTCTATTCCGTTATCCGTGCGATCAAAGCAATGGATGAAGCAGATGTGTGTCTGCTGCTGCTGGATGCGACCAAAGGTGTTACTGCACAGGATCTCAGCATTTTCAGTCTGGCCGGCCGTAAAGGTAAAGGCCTGGTAGTACTGGTCAATAAATGGGACCTGATCGACGATAAGAGCACCAACTCTGCCAGGGATTATGAGAAAGACCTGAAAGGACGTCTGGCTCCATTCAGCGACGTACCGGTGATATTCACCTCCGTTGTGGAAAAGCAGCGTATTTTCAAGGCGATCGAAGAGGCTTTACGTGTATACGATAACCGTAAACGTAAGGTACAGACCTCAAAACTGAACGAAGTGATGCTGAAGGCGATCGAATCTTTCCACCCACCGGTAGTAAGAGGTATTCCGATCAAAATCAAGTATGTAACGCAGCTGCCGACATTTACACCGGCTTTCGCGTTCTTCTGTAACCTGCCGGATGACGTAAAACAGCCATATCGTAACTACCTTGAAAATCAGCTACGTAGCAATTTTGATTTTGAAGGCGTTCCTTTGAAACTGTTTTTCAGAAAGAAATAAAAGTAAATTTTCGTAGAGGTATTGTTCCATAACTAAAAATAACTATACCTTTGCGCATCTTTTAAAACAAACTAAGCATGAAAAAATTATTCTTCTTCGCAGTTGCTGCCGGTATGTTCTTCGTAGCTTGCAACAGCGGTGCATCTACTACTTCTGCTGATTCTACTGCTACTGCTCCAGCTGCTGATACAGTTGCTGCTGCTCCAGTTGATTCTGCTGCTACAACTGTAGATTCTGCTGCTACTCCAGCTGCTGATACTACTGCTGCTCCTGCTGCAGAAGCAAAACACTAATCCTGTTTTGTAGAATTAATTTATTGGCCGTCTCGTGCAAACGAGGCGGTTTTTCTTTTTGGACAGGTAGGGGACAGGCGGTCGGGATTGTAATGAGGGGTTGTAATGTGTTGAAGATCGACGGGCGCCAGATCGGGTAAATTTATAAGAGATGAGTTGGGGAGGGAAGAGAGGGATGTAAGCCTTTCCTGATTAAAAACAGCCATGGAGCAGAATTGGAAATAAGTGCTTACCCGGAGATTGAAATACTACTGGAAACTACGGTTATAATATATTGAATAATAAATGATTATCATAAAAGAAACAGGGCGTACGCTATTAGCATACGCCCTGTTTCTTTTATGTGACTTAAGAAGTTGTAAGCACCGATCCTGCGCGGCAGCGATCAGTTTACAACTTTTAATGTTTATTTCTTATTAAGTACCTGTATCGCTTTTTTCATCATCTCATCATCCTTATTCAGCGACTCATAGAAACCTGCATAACTCCACATCTGTCTGGCCAGTAATGCTTTCAGACGTGTTCTGATCTCATTTTCATCGTGCGGTTTGATAGATTCGACACCACGGATACTATCCTTTACAGCGAATGCTTTATAGGCATTGTACAGTTCATTGGATACCTGGAACTGGTTACTGAAGTCAGTAGCATCTTTGTAGCGTTTGAACTCGTCTTTATGGCTGTTGAAATACTGGTAGGTGAAATTGCTGAATGTACTGCGGGAATACATGCTGGTCAGCACATTGGAGAAGCGGCTGGTGTCAAACGGAATGAAGACATCCGGAGTGATACCGCCTCCGCCGTATACAACACGGCCACTGGCAGTTTTGAACTGAATAGTATCCAGCTGGTGGATGCTGTCGCTGCTGACAAATTCACCGTGGTTGAAGCGGTTCATGATATCATCGTCATAGGCTTCTCGGCCATCTGCGTAAGATTTCTGGATGCTTCTGCCAGAGTTGAGGTAGTAGCGTGCTACGGTCAGGCGTAATGCACCTCCGTTGCTCAGGTCAAACTGTTCCTGTACGAGGCCTTTACCAAAGGTACGGCGACCGATAATAGTACCACGGTCCCATTCCTGTATAGCACCTGCGAGGATCTCACTGGCACTGGCAGAACCTTCGTCTGTCAGGATGGTCAATCCGCCTTTTTCAAACAGACCGGGTTTTTCACAACGGTAGTCTGAACGGGGATAACTCTTCCCTTTTGTATATACGATCAGTTTGTTATCGTCCAGCAGTTCGTCTGCGATACGGGTGGCCGCATCCAGGTAACCGCCCGGATTCTGACGCAGGTCGATCACCAGTTTGGTCATACCTGCCTTGGTCAGCTTGCGCATGGCATCCATGAACTCCTGGTAGGTGGTACCGGCGAACTTATTGATCTTGATGTAGCCGATTTCCGGTGAGACCATATAAGAAGCATCGATGCTATATAACGGGATATCGCCGCGGATGATCTGAATAGGTGTTATTTTCTGCTGGCGTAACATAGTAACGATCACTTTTGAGTTTTTCGGACCACGTAACAGTTTCCTGATCTTGTCGCCGGAAATGTTGTTGCCCGCAACCAGGGAATCGTTCACCTTAATGATCTTGTCGCCGGTTTGTACGCCTGCTGTTTCTGACGGACCGCCGGAAACGACAGATACGACGTTCACCGTGTCTGCGATGATATTGAATTCCACACCGATACCGGAGAAATGGCCTTCCAGGTCTTCATTCACAGTTTGCAGATTGGAGGGTGGTATGTAGATGGAGTGCGGGTCCAGGTGGCTGAGCAGTCCCTGGATGGCTTCCTCCTGGAGGTCGTCTACCTTTAAGGTATCTACGTATTTTATTTTCAGCAGATCCATGACTTCCTGGAGCGGAGCCCGGCTTGGTCGGGTGAATAATAGGGTCTGCGCCCCTGTATTAGCACCTGGCATTTTGTGCCCCAGATACATTCCCAGTGCCAGTACTATTGCAAATAAGAGAGGTAAAAAAACATTCAGTTTCCTGTTCGACATAATCATGTATTGAAAACAGCGAAAAGCTAAGCTTGTATCTTGTCGCTATTTATTTAACTTGTGGCAAAAATAGTATATTAAAGCTCAACCTTCAACGGAAGTGTCATGAAAGTACAGCTAATTGCAGATAGTGGATCTACCAAGGCAGAATGGTGCCTGCTGGGGGCCAGAGAGACCGGCCGTTACAGGACAACCGGTATCAGCCCGTATTTTCTGAATGCAGCACAGATCAAAGAGTTGCTGGAGAAAGAGTTACTGCCACAGTTGCCCCCCGATGTGCAGATAGACGAGGTCCATTATTATGGAACGGGTTGTCTGCAGCGTAAGAGTGTCGAGATCGTGGAATCTGCACTGAAAGCGGTATGGCCTGTTGCGGCCATAGAAGTGAACCATGATCTGATGGGGGCTGCCAGAGGTTTGTGTGGAAAGGAGCCGGGTATTGCCAGTATACTGGGTACAGGGTCTAATTCCTGCTATTTTGATGGGAAAACTATTCAAAAGAATAATCCCGGACTGGGTTATGTACTGGGAGATGAGGGAAGTGGCGCGTACCTGGGTAAAAAGCTCCTGCAGTACTACCTCTATAACTCCTTTGACGAAGAACTGAAGGCGCGTTTCGACGCCCAGTATAATACCAACCATGAGGAAATACTGGAAAACGTATATCGCAGACCGCTGCCAAACCGTTACCTGGCCAGTTTTGCGCAGTTCCTGGGCGAGAACAGGGGCCATTTCATTGTAGAGAACATCCTGGAAGACAGTTTAAACGAATTCTTCTTTAGCCATATTTACAAGTACACCGAAAGCTGGACACACCCCCTGCACTTTACCGGAAGTATTGCCTGGCATTTCCAGGACATCCTGAATGAACTGTGTGAACTGTATGAGTTGCAGATGGGCCGGATATTGCGCAGTCCTATGGACGGACTGATGGCATATCATCAATAATCAAATTAACTACCAATGTCTTTTCAGAGAATAACAGAGCAGACGTCGAACTACCGTCACCTGGAGAAAATGAGTGTGCAGGAGATCCTCAGCAACATTAATCAGGAAGATAATACTGTACCCCAGGCTATCGCAAAGGCGCAGCCCCAGATAGAAAAGCTGGTGACCGTCATTGCGGATAAAATGCTGGCCGGCGGACGTCTGTTTTACCTCGGTGCAGGTACCAGCGGACGTTTAGGCATTGTGGATGCGTCCGAGTGTCCTCCTACTTTTGGCGTACCTCATGGGCTGGTGGTCGGACTGATCGCCGGAGGAGATACCGCTATCCGCCGGGCGGTGGAGTTTGCAGAGGATGACAGGGAGCAGGGCTGGAAAGACCTGCAGGCACATGATATCACCTCCAAAGACGTAGTAGTGGGCATCGCTGCCAGTGGTACGACCCCTTATGTGATCGGTGCGCTGAATAAGTGCCGGGAGAATGGCGTGATCACCGGTAGCATCTGCTGTAACCCGGAGGCGCCTTTGTCAGCTGCCGCGGATTATCCGGTAGAGGTTGTGGTAGGACCGGAGTTTATTACCGGTAGTACCCGTATGAAAAGTGGTACCGCACAGAAGCTGGTACTGAATATGATCTCTACGGCGGTGATGATCCAGCTGGGCAGGGTAGAAGATAACAAGATGGTGAATATGCAGCTGAGCAATGATAAGCTGGTAGATAGAGGCGTGAAGATGCTGATGGAGAAATTATCGCTGACTGACTATGAAAAGGCAAAAGCCCTGTTGCTGAAGGCCGGCAGTGTCAGAAAGGCGATCGAAGACTATATATAGTTACGAATTTTTCCAGAAATGAAGCGTTTCTATTTTTTAAATTTTCCGCCGAAATTTGTAGAAACGAACATTTTAGAGTTAGAGTGACATGCACGATATAGAACCTTTTTATAACTGGCGGCACCTGTATACAGCAGAGGAAGATGAGTTATCTCCTTTTTACGGAAGGGAGTACAGTGAGTTCACTTATAGCAATACTGTATATAATTATTATGTACATCCCCAGTGGGATGAGTTTGGTTCACGGACCCTGTACATAAAGGTGCTGTTTGCAGACTATCAGTTCAACTATGCCATTATTGAGGTGCTGGGAGAATGGAATGACGCGATCGAAAATGACATCATGACCCTCAAACGTGATGTGATAGACGTGATGATAGCAAGCAAAATCAACAAATTTATACTGATCACGGAGAATGTGATGAACTTCCACTCTTCAGACGACTGTTATTATGAGGAGTGGTGGGATGATATCCGTGACGATGGTGGATGGATCGTATCCCTTAATATGCCGGAGCAGACGAAACAGGAGTTTGTGAAAGCACACCTGGATAATTACGTTCACCTGCTGGAAGTCGAAAAATGGCGTACTTACCAGCCACAACATCTTTATACCCTTGTCGACAATACAATGATGCGTCGGCTTGAATAGGCGCCCGAACAAAGGGTAGCCTTCTTTGTTTAATTTCCATGTATGAGAAACGAATGGGTGCTAACTGTCAGGTTAGCGCTGGTGGATTGTCAGCAGCTGCATAAGCTGATGCCGGCAGAAACAATCAGCTGGCCCTCAATTGGAAACCAAAAACTGAGAAATATCATTTGGTTTTAATTTTTCCTGCGCTAAATTTGCGCGATATATTCGAATTATTATCATATCATCTTTAAGGAAGCTTAGAATTTAACTTATGAAGTGGTCACAGTTCTTTAATACCTCTATCGGTAAAAAATTATTAGTGGGTGCTACCGGCCTGTTCCTGTGTAGTTTTGTAATCGTGCACCTGGCTGGTAATCTGGCATTACTCAAAAACGATGGGGGCGAAGCATTTAACGTCTATGCCGCTTTCATGAGCCACAACGCCCTGATCCAGTTCATCGCCTGGGGTTTGAAAATTGTTATTCTTGTCCACGCTATTCTTGCGCTTCAACTGACTTTCCGTAACAGAGCAGCACGTCCCGTTAAATATGCTGTCAATCCGGGCAACCAGACATCTTCCTGGTTCAGCCGTCAGATGGCTATCATGGGTAGCATCCTGCTGATCTTCATCATCATTCACCTGAAAGATTTCTGGTACAGAATGCACTATGGAGAGCTGGAGCCGGTTAGCTATGGCGGTGAAGAGCTGAAAAACATGTACCTCGCCGTACAGGTTGCTTTCAGAGAACTCTGGATCGTGATCATTTATGTGATCGGTATGATCGGACTTTCTTTCCACCTGGTACATGGTTTCAAATCCGCGTTCCAGACGTTTGGTCTGAACCATGTTAAATACAATGGACTGATCAATTTCGTAGGTGTTTGGATATTCGGGATCCTTATTCCTCTTGGCTTCGCCATTATTCCCGTAGTTATCTATTTCAAATCAATTCAGTAAAGTAAGGATATATGTTGGACTCAAAAATTCCTGCCGGTTCATTAGACAAGAAATGGGAAGATTATAAGGGGCATTGTAAGCTGGTAAACCCGGCTAACAAGCGCAACATGGAAGTGATCATAGTGGGTACCGGTCTGGCAGGGGCTTCTGCCGCTGCGTCTCTGGGAGAGTTAGGCTATAAAGTGAAAGCTTTCTGTTTTCAGGATAGCCCACGCCGTGCGCACAGTATTGCTGCGCAGGGTGGTATCAACGCTGCAAAGAATTACCAGAACGACGGTGACTCCGTGTTCCGTCTGTTTTATGATACTGTAAAAGGTGGCGACTACCGTGCCCGCGAAGCGAACGTGCATCGTCTGGCAGAAGTGAGTGGCAATATCATCGACCAGTGCGTGGCACAAGGTGTTCCTTTCGCCCGCGAATATGGTGGATTACTGAGCAACCGCTCTTTCGGTGGTACCCAGGTACAGCGTACCTTCTATGCTGCCGGTCAGACCGGTCAGCAGCTGCTGTTAGGCGCATACTCCGCGCTGGAGCGCCAGGTAGCTTTAGGTAACGTGACCATGTACAACCGTCACGAAATGCTGGAAGTGGTAACGATCGATGGTAAGGCACGTGGTATCATTGCCCGTGATCTGATCACCGGTAAACTGGAACGTCACTTCGGTCACGCTGTACTGCTGTGTACAGGTGGTTATGGTAACGTGTTCTACCTGTCCACAAACGCAATGGGATCTAACGTAACTGCTGCCTGGAAAGCTACCCGTAAAGGTGCTTTCTTCGGTAACCCTTGTTACACACAGATCCACCCGACCTGTATCCCTGTTTCCGGAGATCATCAGTCCAAACTGACCCTGATGTCCGAGTCACTGCGTAACGATGGTCGTATATGGGTGCCTAAAAAACAGAACGACAACCGTAAACCTGCCGATATTCCTGAAGAGGAAAGAGACTACTACCTGGAAAGAAGATATCCTGCTTTCGGTAACCTGGTACCACGTGACGTGGCTTCCCGTGCTGCGAAAGAAAGATGTGATGCCGGTTATGGTGTAGGTAGCTCCAAACAGGCGGTATACCTCGACTACGCTGCTGCGATCGAGCGTTACGGTAAAATTGAAGCGAATAAACGTCAGATGCACAATGCTTCTGCCGCTGAAATAACTAAGCTGGGTAAAGAAGTAGTTGCTGAGAAATACGGTAACCTCTTCGATATGTACGCGAAGATCACCGGTGAGAACCCATACGAATTGCCAATGCGTATCTATCCTGCGGTACACTACACCATGGGTGGCCTTTGGGTGGATTATGAACTGATGACTTCCATCACTGGTCTGTACGCACTGGGTGAAGCTAACTTCTCCGACCACGGTGCTAACCGTCTGGGTGCTTCCGCACTGATGCAGGGTCTGGCCGATGGTTACTTCGTTATTCCTTACACACTGGGTAACTACCTGGCAGATGATATCAGAACGAAAGCTATCCCGACTGACCATCCTGCCTTTGCTGAAGCAGAGAAGAATGTACAGGATACGATCAATCAGCTGATGAATATCAAGGGTACCAAATCCGTAGACCACTTCCACAAGAAACTGGGTAAGATCATGTGGGATAAATGCGGTATGGCGCGTAACGAACAGGGCCTGAAAGAAGCAA
This sequence comes from Chitinophaga sp. YR627, assembly GCF_900114995.1. Taxonomy (GTDB): domain Bacteria; phylum Bacteroidota; class Bacteroidia; order Chitinophagales; family Chitinophagaceae; genus Chitinophaga. The sequence continues at coordinate 90,519 of NZ_FOUX01000009.1, read as the reverse complement.
TCGTTGAAATTCAGCAGTTGCGTGCAGAGTTCTGGAAAGATGTACGTATCCCTGGTGATGCTAATGAGTTTAACCCTGAACTGGAGAAAGCAGGCCGTGTGGCTGACTTCCTGGAACTGGGAGAACTGATGTGCGTTGATGCATTAAACCGTCGCGAATCCTGCGGAGGTCACTTCCGTGAAGAATCTCAGACAGAAGATGGTGAAGCAAAACGTGATGACGACAACTTCTCTTACGTAGCTGCATGGGAATACAAAGGACCTAGCCAGTTTGAGCTGCATAAAGAGCCACTTGAGTTTGTAGAATGTAAACCGACTCAACGTAGCTATAAATAATATTCACAACAGTAATAGTCCAATAGATATGGAACATTATAACATGAATCTCACACTTAAAGTGTGGAGACAGAAAAATACAAACGCGCAGGGACAATTTGAAAGCTACCAGGTACCTGGTGTTTCTTCCGAAATGTCATTCCTCGAAATGTTTGACGTGCTGAATGAGCGTCTGATCAATGAAGGCAAAGAGCCTGTTGCATTTGACCACGACTGTCGTGAAGGTATCTGCGGAGCTTGTTCCATGCACATTAATGGCCGTGCACACGGTCCATGGGCTGGTACTACTACCTGTCAGCTGCATATGCGTGCGTTCAAAGATGGCGATACCATCACTGTTGAGCCATGGAGATCCGGTTCTTTCCCTGTAGTGAAAGACCTGACGGTTGACAGAGGTGCTTTTGACCGTATCATCGAAGCTGGTGGTTATGTGTCTGTAAATACAGGTAACGCACAGGATGCTAATAACATTCTGGTTCCGAAAGATGACGCTGACGCAGCATTTGCAGCAGCAGCCTGTATCGGTTGTGGCGCCTGCGTTGCAGCTTGTAAAAACTCTTCTGCGATGCTGTTCGTTTCTGCGAAAGTATCACAGCTGGCATTGCTGCCGCAGGGTCAGCCTGAAAAGAAATCAAGAGCGCTGAATATGATCGCTCAGATGGATAAGGAAGGTTTTGGTAGCTGTACCAACACCGGCGCTTGTGAGGCAGAATGTCCAAAAGAAATTTCCCTGACAAATATTGCACGTCTGAACCGCGAGTACATTGCCGCTGGTCTCACATACGAAAAATAGTAGTTGTCAAGATTGTATTGGTGAATACCATGATCCCCTTCGTTCTTAACGAGGGGGATTTTTTTTGTATATTGTTTATGTTAAAACCCTTCAGCACTCAAATTTTACGTTATGACAGACAACTCCAGGAGAAAATTCCTCCGTGACCTCGGAGGTACAGCCGCCTTGCTGGGCGCCGGTTCATTGGCCGCTTTCGGGAAAGAGCAGGTACATCTGCTGAAACCCGGCACCCGCATCTCCGCCAACGACAAGATCCGCATCGGATGCATTGGTATGGGCATTATGGGCTTCGGGGACGTGGAAACCGCCCTCAAAGTACCCGGTGTCGAATTTGTAGCTGCCGCCGACCTCTATACCGGGCATCTTGATAAGGTGAAGGAAGTTTATGGGAAAGATATTTTCACGACCCGTGACTACCGTGAACTGCTCAACAGGAAAGATATCGACGCTGTGATCGTCGCCACACCTGACCACTGGCATGATACGATCTCCATCGATGCCATGGAAAAAGGAAAAGCCGTGTACTGCGAAAAGCCGATGGTCCAGCAAATCGAAGAAGGGCATAAGGTGATTGCCACACAACAGCGCACAAAGGCCGTTTTTCAGGTAGGTAGCCAGCGGGTGAGCAGTATAGCCCTCCTGGAAGCAAAGAAGCGCTATGAGGCCGGAGAAATAGGTCAGCTGAACGTTGTGGAAGCCCGAATGGACCGTCATGACGCATTAGGCGCCTGGCAGTACTCCATCCCACCGGATGCCACGCCCGCTAACATAGATTTTGACACCTTCCTGAAAGATACCGCCAAAATACCCTTCGATCCTGTACGCTTTTTCCGCTGGCGCAATTATAAAGCGTATGGCACCGGGATTCCGGGCGATCTGTTTGTACACCTTATTTCCGGTCTGCATTTCATTACCGGTTCTCTGGGCCCTGAGCGTATCTATGCCAGTGGTAACCTGGTACAGTGGAAGGACGGACGTGACGTACCGGATGTAGTAGTGGCGATCTTCGATTATCCGGAGACAAAAACACACCCGGCTTTCCAGATGACATTACGTGTAAACTTTGCCGATGGCGGCGGGGGAGGAGAATTCACCCGATTTATCGGTACAGAGGGCGTACTGGAACTGGGCTGGGATGATTTTAAGATCAAAAAACATAAGCTGTCCCAGGCGCCTGGCTATGGTGGATGGGATACCTGGAATACCTTTACAAAGAGCACCCAGGACGCTTACGTGAAACAATACAACGAGAAATACCCGGCTGACCTGCGTAAACCTGCCCAGCGCTCTGAAAATGCCTATGCGGCTCCGCAGGGCTATGATTCCCGTAAAGACCATTTTATCAACTTTTTTGAGTCTATGCGGACGGGCAAAGCGGTAGTGGAAGATGCGACCTTTGGCTTACGTGCAGCAGGGCCTGCACTGGTTACCAATGAAAGCTATTTCAGTAAGAAAGTGGTACACTGGGATGCACAAAAAATGAGAATTGTGTAACAGTATATGTATTACATTCGTAGCCTCAATTTATCACCTATGAGGAAAGCCGCTGCATTTATCATGATGTTGTCAGGCATGGGCCTGTTTGCCTGTAAGGAAAATAAGAAAAGTATGTCAGCCGAAATTAAAACGATAAAGCCGCCGGTAGCGGAACAGATAGATACGACAATGACCATTCACGGAGATACCAGGGTAGATAAATACTACTGGATGAACGACCGGAATGACCCCAAAGTCATCAGTTATCTGACAGCGGAGAATAACTATCTCGATACCATCATGGAACCGCATAAAGAGCTGAGAAAGAAGTTGTACGAAGAGATGCGGGGCCGTATTATGGAGACAGATGCCAGCGTGCCTTATCTGAAGAACGGTTACTACTATTACAGCCGCTACGAAACAGGAAAGGAATATCCGATCTATTGTCGTAAAAAAGGCAGTCTGGAGGCCTCGGAAGAAATCATCCTCAACGTGAATGTACTGGCCGCAGGCCATCAGTACTACCAGGTAGGCGCTATATCCGTCAGCCCGGATGCACAGTGGCTGGCTTATGGCGTAGACACGGTAAGCCGTCGTCAATACACGATCTATATCAGGAACCTGCAGACAGGCGAAGTACTGGCAGATGCTATTCCGGAAACATCCGGCAGCGCCGCCTGGGCAAGCGATAACAAGACCTTTTTCTATACCGTTAAAAACCCGGTTACACTCAGGGAAGAACGCGTTATGCGCCATGTAACAGGAACAGATGTACATGCCGATAAAGAGATCTTCAACGAGAAAGATGAAACTTTCTATGTGGAAGTGCAACGCTCCAAATCAGGTAAGTTCATTATGATAGAGAGCAGCAGTACTGTATCAACGGAATACCGTATCCTCGATGCTTCCAAACCTGACGGCGCCTTCCGTGTTTTTGAACCGCGTAAACGTGATCACCTGTATGAGATCGATCATCAGGATGATAAATTCTATGTGGTGACCAACTGGGATGCAGTGAACTTCAGACTGATGGAATGCGGACTGGAAAAGACGGCCCGTGAAAACTGGAAAGAGGTCATTGCACATCGTGCCGATGTGCTGTTACAGGGTATTGAACTGTTCCGTCATCATATGGTGCTCAGCGAACGTAAGAACGGTCTGACACAACTGCGGGTGATCAACTCACAGACAAAAGAAGACCACTATTTACAATTTGAAGAACCAGCTTATGTAGCCTCCATTTCGATCAATCCTGAATTTGATACAAAGACACTCCGTTATTCTTACACCTCCATGCAAACGCCGGTATCTACCTACGACTATGACATGGATACAAAGAAAACAGAGCTGCGTAAAAGACAGGAAGTACTGGGTGGTTATGATCCCAAAAACTACGTAACAGAACGCTTGTATGTTACTGCGAGAGATGGCGTCAAAGTACCGGTATCACTGGTGTATAAAAAAGGATTTGAGAAGAATGGTAAGATGCCGCTGTTGTTGTATGGATACGGGTCCTATGGTTATAGCATAGAGCCGGGATTCAACAGCAACCGTTTAAGTCTGCTGGACAGAGGTTTTGCTTACGCGATCGCACATATCAGAGGTGGTGAGGAAATGGGCAGACAATGGTATGAAGACGGTAAACTGTTTAAGAAAATGAACACGTTTAACGACTTCATTGATTGTGCCGAATACCTGGTGAAAGCGCATTATACAGACAGTTCACATCTTTACGCGATGGGCGGTAGCGCCGGTGGTTTATTGATGGGGGCTATCGTGAATATGCGTCCGGGTCTATGGAATGGCGTCATCGCAGCTGTTCCTTTTGTAGACGTGATCACCACGATGCTGGATGAGAGTATTCCTTTGACAACAGGTGAGTTTGACGAGTGGGGTAATCCGAAGAAAAAGGATTATTACGACTATATGAAAGCTTATTCTCCTTACGATAATGTAAAGGCACAGGCCTATCCGAACATGCTGGTGACTACCGGGCTGCATGATTCACAGGTACAGTATTGGGAGCCTGCGAAATGGGTGGCTAAACTGCGTGAACTGAAAACAGACAACCATATGCTGCTGATGCATACCAATATGGAAGCCGGTCATGGTGGCGCTTCCGGTCGTTTTAAGGCACTGGAAGATGTTGCATTACAATATGCGTTCCTGTTGGATCTGGAAGGAAAATAAATTCGATTACGAATCAGGAATTATAAGAAAGAGCGTCTCACCAAAGGTGGACGCTCTTTTAGTTATAAGGTGCTAAGGCGCAATGTATTCTGTTTTGACCGTCTCTCCCAGAAAGATCTCCGTCTGCTTCTCAAAGATCACCGGATCATCTGTAGTGAAGTATTTCCTTCCCCCGTTCTTGCTAAGCCGTACTTCCATCTCAGGATGACGATGGAGATAGTCTTTCAGACCGTGCGCCACGATCTTACCCTGTGAGAGCAGGGTAATGCCTCCCGGCAGGAATTGTCTGATCTTCTTAGTGAGAATAGGGTAGTGGGTGCAGGCCAGTACCAGCGTATCGATATCCGGTGCGTCGGTCAGGATCTGGTCCAGGTACTTTTTAACAAAGTAATCAGCACCTTCATTATCGGCTTCTCCGTTTTCTATGATGGGTACCCACATCGGACAGGCCAGCTGGTGGACTTTCACATGTGGGAAGAACTTATTGATCTCTATCGGGTAGGACTCGGAAGCGACTGTTCCTTTTGTGGCAAGAATACCTACTTCACCGCTTTGGGTGAGGGTACCGACCATTTCTGTGGTAGGTCTGATCACACCCAGTACCCGGCGATCGGGTGCGATACGCGGCAGGTCTTTCTGCTGGATCGTGCGCAGGGCACGTGCAGAAGCCGTGTTACATGCGAGAATGACCAGTGGACAACCCATGTCGAACAGGTGCTGTACACATTGCAGCGTATACGTATGAATGGTATCAAAGCCACGGTTACCATAGGGTGCACGGGCATTGTCACCGAAATAGATATAGTCGTATTGCGGCAATGTGGCCACAATCTCTTTGAGTACGGTCAGTCCGCCGTAACCTGAATCAAACACACCGATAGGTCCTGTCATTGATCATCCTTTTTCTTCATGAGGCCCTGACCGGTCAGGTCATAGATTTCCTGGATGTTGTGCAGGATACCTTCAAAGTCAATTTTGAGATCGATCAGGTTACCGGTATACAGGTCGTATACCCAGCCATGTACGACAGGAAATCCTTTACCAACATAGGATTGCTGTACAGCGGCTGTTTTGATCACGTTGATACACTGCTCCTGTACGTTCAGTTCTACCAGTCTGTTAAAGCGGGCGTTTGGCTCTTCGATCGCGTCCAGTTCCTGGCGGTGCAGGCGGTATACGTCACGGATGTTGCGGAGCCATGGGTTCAGAAGACCCAGGTCGGCTGACTGCATAGCGGCTTTTACGCCTCCGCAGTTGTAGTGACCACAGACAACGATGTGTTTTACGGCGAGATGGCGTACAGCGTAGTTGATCACTGACATCACGTTCAGGTCAACGCTGTTGACAAGGTTGGCGATGTTGCGGTGTACAAATACTTCTCCGGCATCCAGGCCCAGGATCTCGTTGGTTGGCACGCGGCTGTCGCTGCAACCAATGTAGAGATATTCGGGATTCTGTTCCTTTGCCAGCTTTTCAAAAAAAGCCTTGTCTCCGGCAGTCTTATTGGCTACCCAGAGACGGTTATTCTCGAAGATTTCGTCGTAACTGGTCATGACGTATGCAGTTTAAGTTAAGGTTATTCGATTCGTATAATATTTCCTGATAGGAAGGTAAAGATAAGTAAAGCGGTCATAACTGTTTCAATAGTCGTAGCCGGTAGGCATTCATGGCGCTCTGACCCAGTTTGTCAGTTAACCGGTGGTTCACATATGCACCTACTGCTGCGCCGATCACCGGCATCAGTTGCAGGAGTTTAGCGATATCCAGGTAGTCCCGGTATTGCTGCTGGAAGTTACGCCAGTCAAATGCGTTGATATCTTCCGGGAGGTCCCGGCTGTAATTATCCCAGTCTGCGATGACGGGGTAGAGTTTATTCCGGAAGTCCTGTGTGGAAAAGGTGATGAAGAAGATGTGGAGGATGAAGAAGCGTTCTTTATAGTCATCCGTGTTGTATCCGTAAAGGGCAGCCAGGTCAAACAGCATTTTCATTTTGATGGTCAGGAAGAGGGGGAAATCGGCCAGTCCGAGGAGAATACCACCTGCGCCGGTCAGGGCTCCTTCGGTGGCGGCGGTCGTTTTGTAGAATCCGATCCGGGAACGTACCCTGCTTTCCCGGATGGCCAGGTCATTTTCGTAGACCGGCGCCGGACTGGTAAAGCCGGCGCCTGAGATCACTCCCCTGGTCATCTGTTTGATGGCGGTGGTCAGGGCACGGTGTACTTTCTCGGGAATGACCTTATTGATCTTTTTCTGGACCCCGCGGGAGAGTCTGCCCGGCAGGCTGATGCCGCGCTGCATGGCCTTCTGCCATGTTCTGAGGTCCTTATTGACCTGTTGCATATAAACGTCCATAGAGAGATTATTACAAAGAATAAACCACAAAACAGGAAAACCCGGAACATTTAGTAACTTTGCGCCTTAAATTTCTTTAGCCAGCATGATCAGTGTTAAAAACGTATCGCTTTCTTTCGGAAAAAGGGTGTTGTTTGATGAAGTTAACCTCAATTTCACCAAAGGTAACTGTTATGGCGTGATAGGCGCTAACGGAGCCGGTAAATCCACTTTTCTCAAGATATTGTCCGGCGAGATCGACGCTACCAAAGGTACCGTTGAGATCACTCCGGGTGAACGTATGAGTGTTCTGAAACAGAACCACTTCGAATTTGATGAGGTTACGGTACTGAACACAGTACTGATGGGTAACAAAAAGCTCTGGGAAATCGCTCACGAAAGAGATGCGATCTATGCCAAGGCTGATTTTACCGAAGAGGATGGTATGCGTGCCGGCGAGCTCGAAGCAGAGTACGGCGAAATGGGCGGATACACTGCAGAAAGTGATGCAGGCGTACTGCTGGGCGACCTGGGCGTAAAAGAAGATGTACAAAGTCTCCTGATGAAGGACCTGAGTGGTAACCTGAAAGTGCGTGTGCTCCTGGCGCAGGCCCTGTTCGGTAACCCTGATATACTGCTGCTGGATGAGCCTACCAACCACCTTGACGTTGAAACGATCGGTTGGTTGGAGAACTTCCTGGCTGATTATGAGAACATTGTGATCGTAGTATCGCACGACCGTCACTTCCTGGATGCTGTTTGTACCCACGTGGCTGACGTTGACCGCGCTAAGATCCAGATCTTCTCCGGTAACTATAGCTTCTGGTATGAGTCTTCTCAGCTGATGGCCCGTCAGATCGCCGATAAGAACAAGAAAATGGAAGATAAACGTAAGGACCTGATGGACTTCATTGCCCGATTCAGTGCCAACGCTTCCAAAAGTAAACAGGCGACTTCCCGTAAAAAGGCCCTGGAAAAACTGGTTATCGAAGATATCCAGCCTTCCAATCGTAAATATCCTGGTATCATCTTCAAGCAACAGCGTGAAGTGGGTAACCAGATCCTGAATGTGGAAAAACTGTCGAAATCCATCGAAGGTAATACCCTGTTCAGCAATGTAACTTTCACCGTGAACAAAGGTGACAAGATCGCATTCCTGGCCAAGGAACACCTGGCTCTGACCACCTTCTTCGAAATCATCAACGGCGAACAGCAGGCTGATGGCGGTAAATACGAATGGGGTACTACCGTGACTTCCGCTTACCTGCCAAATGATAACGCCGAATTCTTTAAAGATCCATCCCTGAACCTGATGGACTGGTTACGCCAGTTTGTGCCACCACACGTTACAGACGTGGATGAGCCGTTCCTGCGTGGCTTCCTGGGTAAAATGCTGTTCAGCGGTGATGAGATCATGAAGAAAACCAGCGTATTGAGCGGTGGTGAGAAAGTACGTTGTATGACCAGCCGTATGATGCTGCAGGATCCTAACGTCGTGGTGCTGGACGAACCAACCAACCACCTTGACCTGGAATCTATCCAGTCTTTCAACGAAAGTATGATGAACTTCAAGGGTATCGTATTGTTCACTACCCATGACCATACCTTCATGCAGTCAGTAGCTAACCGTATCATCGAGATCACTCCTAAAGGTATCATCGACAGACTGATGAGCTTTGACGAGTATCTGGCAGATGACAGGGTGAAAGCACTGAGAGAAGAAATGTATGGCGAAAGAGTAGCGATTTCCTGATCAGCGATTCCGAAAGCGTAATAATTTATAAAAAGAAAGGGTTACAAAGGATGAATAGTCTTTTGTAACCCTTTCTTTTTCAGATAATATGATAAGTTATCCACAAAAAAACGGTTACAGCGGAATCACTCCATTGTAACCGTTTCTTATTCGGGAGAAGGGCTCCCGGTATATATAAAAGTTAAGACAAATAATCTTTGATCTGCTGCATTTTTACCGAATCCAGGGGCTTGGTGATGTAAGCTTTCAGCTCTGGTGTACGTTTCACTTTCTGCATATCGCGCATATCGATAGAAGAAGAACACATAATGATAGGGATCTGTTCGCTCAGACTGGATTTGATATCACGATAGGCTTCTATGAAGTCCCAGCCGTTCATACGCTGCATGTTCATATCCAGGATGATCAGGGATGGCAGGCGTTGGTTATCAGGCTGTTGTAAACGGGCCAGCGCATCTTCCGCACATAGGAAGGATGTCACCTTGAGTTGATCGTCCTGCTGTTCGAACAACTTTTTCAGAATGAAATGGAATATTTCATCGTCGTCAACAACATACACCTGTTTAGTGTTTTCCGCCATAAATACCTGATTTTGCGCAGTTAGTATTCTAACAACCTTATAATAACATTAGGGGCAACATTGTATGCAAGCTGATGTAATCCCCGGTTTTCACATGATACAATCGGATGCAAATAAACAATAATTAATTATGATTTTATATATGAATGAGTGGCAATAACTAATTGTTAACAAATTTTGAAAAATAGGAGACTAAAGGTTGTGTTTGCTAAGGAGTCCTCATAAACAGGCAAAAAAAATCCCGGATGTCTGTTTCCGTAAAGGAACATGGCATCCGGGACGTATATATCAGAAGTGACTATTAGAAAAGTCCGCCTTTTTTCAGCGTTACTTTACCGGAACCAATTTTATAACCATCGTGATAGATCTCAACAGCGTAGTCGCCTGGTTTGAAATCTGAATTCTGTTTCCAGTCCATAGATACTGTCTGTTTCTGACCGGTAGCATAGTTTACAGTTTTTTTGGCAGTGTATAATTTTTCAGTGCCATCTTCGAGTGTAAATCTGCCGGAACCCAGTGCTTCTACAGCCAGTGGAGAACCATCAGGAGAAGTGATAGAAACGTACAGTTCTTTATCGCCGGTTGGAGCGATCCTGTTTTCGTCCAGGTCAAAAGTTACGCGCATCATATCAGCACGTTTAGCCTTGGTCGTTTCTACTTCTTTGCCGTTCTTTTTCAGATTGATCGGCAGCAGGTGAATGTTGGATGCGTGTAATACGGAACCCAGGTTTACCTTTTTGTCAAGGCTATCTCTCTGAGTGGTTACTACATCTCTTTCTTTACGGGCATTATCGCGTTCGCCGGTCAGAACGATTTTCTCACCTTCCAGGCGTTCGATTGTTTCCGTATAGCCTTCAATGTTCCCTTTCAGGGTTTCGATCAGGCGACGGGCTTCAGCCAGTTCTTTCGCAGTTGCGTTTTTATTGGACAGGATACCCTGAATACGGGATTTCATGTCCGCAATTTCCTTATCTTTTGTTTTTACAAGGCTATCCATGCGGCTGTTCTGGGAGATCAGATCATCCAGACGTGCATTTGCAGCGTTATATTCCTGTTGTAAGGCATCTCTTGAAGTAGAGATGGAATCTATCTGTGTTGCCTGTTGAGCAATTTGATCGGTAGTTTTATTTTTGTCATACAACATATAGATCCAGGTACCGGCCAATGCTGCAATCAAAATACCATATATCAGACCATTACGGCTTCTAGGTTTTTCAGGTCCAGGGGATCCTGCCGCAGGCTTGTTAAAAGTGTTCTCAGTCATAGTCGTTTTTGTGTTTTATAGTTAATTGTTATATGGTTAAATCTTGTTATGCAAATGTAATTGTTAAAAATACTTTATTATAAAAAAATATAAACCGTACAAAAAGTGTTACCGAATATATCTTTAGACCAGTTATTGTTGCTTGATATTGAGACAACTCCAGCTGTAGCGACTTTTGATAATTTACCTGACAATATGCAGTCGCTCTGGACGGACAAAATTGCAAAAACTTTGCCAGAATCAGGGGACGCAACAGAAGCATACGCAGAGCGGGCCGGGATCTATGCCGAATTCGGCAAAATTGTCTGTATTTCTGTGGGGTTCTATTATGTGGAAAACGGTCGTTATCAGCTACGTATAAAATCCTTCTACGGTGACGATGAAAAAGTTTTATTAAACAGTTTTTTAGAATTAGTAAATAAATTCCATACGAAGTTTCCACGATTCCAGTTTGCAGGCCACAATATCAAAGAATTTGATATTCCTTTTATTTGCAGGCGATCTGTTATTCATCAGCTATCTTTGCCGCTGCCTTTGCAGATACATGGTTTCAAACCCTGGGAGCTACCCATGCTGGATACCATGCAGTTATGGCGGTTCGGAGATTTTAAGAACTATACATCCCTGAAACTGCTGACAGCAATAATGGGTATTCCAACGCCAAAAGACGATATTGATGGTAGTATGGTAGGCAGGGTGTACTGGCAGGATCATGACCTGGATAGGATCGCCACTTATTGCCAGAAAGATGTGGTAGCAGTAGGGCAGCTGCTGATGCGTTTCAAGGGAGTGCCCCTGCTGGAAACAGAAGACGTGGTATATACAAAATAACAAAGCATGGAATATCAGGATATTATAAAAGACTGGAAGCAAAAGAAGTTCCGCCCCCTGTACTGGCTGGAAGGAGAAGAAGATTTCTTCATCGACCAGGTCAGCAATTATGCGGAGCATCATCTGCTGGATGAAGCGGAAAAAGGGTTCAATCTGACGGTGCTTTATGGTAAAGACACGGACTGGAGCACGGTGATCAACGCCTGCCGCCGTTATCCGATGTTTGCCGAAAGACAGGTTGTGGTACTGAAAGAGGCCCAGTCAATGAAAGATATCCTGAAACTGGAGGCCTATATCGACAATCCGCTGGGTTCCACCGTTTTCGTGGTGGCACATAAGCAGGGTAAGATCGATGGACGCAGCAAGATGGCTAAACTGATCAAGGAAAAGGGCGTTTTGCTGAGCACCAGGAAGATGTACGACAACCAGCTGCCTGCATGGGTAGATGCCTTTGTCAGCAGTCTGGGAAGGGCTATTTCACAGAAAGCAGGCATCCTGCTGGTGGATCATATCGGTAATGACCTGTCCAGGATGGCCAATGAGATAGAGAAACTGCTGGTCAACCTCGCGCCCGATAAGAAAATAGACGAGAATGATATCGAGAAATACGTTGGTATCAGTAAGGAATATAATGTGTTTGAACTCCAGAATGCCCTTGGACAAAAAGATATCTCCAAAGTAATGCGCATCATTGGTTATTTCGCGGCCAATCCCAAAGCCGGTCCGATCCAGATGGTATTGCCTGCGCTATATAACTTCTTTAGTAAAATGAGTATGGTGTTTGGCGTAAAAGGCGGAGAAAAGGAGATTGCAGCCGCTATAGGCGTCCATCCTTTCTTTGTCAAGGACTATGTCAGCGCCGCGCGTCAATACGGTCTGGAAGGCACAGAAAAGGCCATTCTGCTACTGCATACCTATAACCTCCGCAGCATTGGTATCAATGACAGCGGGGTAGAAGATGGTGAACTGATGAAGGAATTAGTATATAAGCTGATGTATTGATCAGGATGCCAGCACTGTCCTGGCTTCCTGGCTATCCTTGTGCATCTGGGCGACCAGTGCATCAATATTGTCAAATTTCTGGTTAGCCCTGATATAGCTGATCAGCTCCACCCTTATCACCTTGTCATATATCTCCTGACTGAAATCAAAGATATGCGCCTCTACCCGGAGGTCGGCGCCGTTAAAGGTCGGACGGGTACCTATACTCATTACCCCGTTGAGTGGATTACTTTGCCTGTCCAGATATACCCTGATGGCATAAATACCTTCTACCGGTATGAGTTTACGGACATCAGACACTTCTATATTAGCTGTAGGAAAGCCCAGTTGACGGCCCATCTTATCGCCATGTATCACGGTTCCTTCCACGAAATAGGGGTAACCCAGTAATTCGTTGGCCAGCTGGATATTCCCTTCCTGCAGGCTTTTACGGATCTTGGTAGAGCTGACTGCCAGGTCATGTACCACCTGCTGGGGTATTTCCACCAGCTGAAAGCCATATCTGTTCTGCTCCGCTTCCAGCAGTTCGAGTCCGCCTTCGCGGTTGTGTCCGAAACGGTGGTCGTAGCCGATGATGATGGTATGCGGGTTGAACTTCTCGATCAGAAATTCTTCCAGATAAGCCTGGGCAGAGAGTTCGGAGAATGCGCGGGTAAAAGGAACGATCACCAGGTGGTCTATCCCTTCTTTTGACAGCAGTTCAATCTTTTCATCGAGGGTCGTCAGCAGTTTTACGGGAGGACCGCCAGGTTGCAGTACTTCCCGCGGATGCGGATCGAAAGTGATGATCACAGTCTCCCCGTCACAGGCGGCTGCTGTTTCCTGTAATTGCTGTATAATATAACGATGGCCGCTGTGTACGCCGTCGAAAGTTCCGATAGTAATAACCGCCCGCCTCAAAGCTGGCAAATGGGTGAGGTCCCTGTGTATCCGCATAAAATGCCTGTAAACGATCAAAATCCTATGCAAATTACAACATTTAGATATCAGATAAGTGGCTAATCAGTTACTTTTGCAGCAGATTGTTCATTTATAAAATTATCTGGTGGATCAGAATATCTACGCGCAGCGCGGCGTTTCAGCTGGAAAAGAGGATGTGCACAATGCTATTAAGCATATTGACAAGGGACTGTTTCCGAAGGCTTTCTGTAAAATAGTGCCCGATATCCTGGGCGGACAGGAAGAATATTGCAATATCATGCATGCTGACGGAGCCGGCACCAAATCCTCCCTGGCTTATACTTACTGGAAAGAAACAGGTAACCTGGACGTATGGAGAGGCATTGCCCAGGATGCTATCATCATGAATATTGATGACCTGCTTTGTGTGGGCGCTACCGAAAATATCCTGCTCTCTTCCACTATCGGCCGTAACAAACAGCTGATCCCGGGTGAAGTGATCGCAGCGATCATCAACGGTACAGAGGAAATCCTGGAAGAACTGCGTAACCATGGTATCAGCATTCACTCTACCGGTGGCGAAACCGCGGATGTGGGTGACCTGGTGCGTACCATTATCGTGGATTCAACTGTTACCTGTCGTATGAAAAGATCCGAAGTGATCTCTAACCATACGATTCAGGCGGGTGATGTGATTGTGGGACTGGCTTCCTACGGACAGGCATCTTACGAGAAATCTTACAACGGCGGTATGGGCAGCAATGGGCTGACCTCTGCACGTCACGACGTTTTTAATAAACAGGTGGCCGGTAAATATCCGGAAAGCTTCGATCCGGGCATCCCTGCTGATCTGGTATTCAGTGGTAAAAAAGCCCTGACAGATAAGATTGACGTTCCGGGCTTTGGTCAGATAGATGCTGGTCGTCTGGTATTGTCGCCAACACGTACCTATGCACCGGTGATCAAAAAGATCCTGGAAGCCTATCGCTCCCGCATACACGGTATGGTGCATTGTAGTGGTGGTGCGCAGACAAAAGTGCTGCACTTCATTGACAACCTGCATGTGATCAAGGATAACCTGTTCCCGATCCCGCCATTGTTCCAGCTGATCCAGGAACAGTCAGGCACCGGATGGAAAGAGATGTACCAGGTATTCAACATGGGCCATCGTATGGAACTCTATGTACCTGAAGAGATCGCGGCAGACATCATTAAGATCAGCCAGCGCTTTAATATTGAAGCGCAGATCGTGGGCCGTGTAGAACCTGCTGCTGTAAAACAGGTGACTGTACGCAGTGAGAAAGGTGAGTTTATTTATAATTAATAGCAGCTCCTGTTATATAAAGAAGCGGCCCGTCCAGAAGGACAGGCCGTTTTTTTTTTACTTTAGTTGTATAAAGTGAAATTTAGTCCATAAGTACAAATTTGATAGGCAGGTTGAAAGCGACAGATACCGCCTGACCTTCCTGCTTACCAGGATTCCATTTTGGCATGGCAGATACCACACGGATGGCCTCCTCTTCCAATCCGTCACCATGCACCTGGCCGACTGTTTTTGCGTTGCGCACATTTCCTTCCGGATCTATGACGAAGCTGACGAAGATGGTACCAGTTGTACCATGTTGCTGTGCTTTCAGTGGATATCTCATATTGCTGCCCAGGTATTTTGACAGTGCTTCCATTCCACCAGGGTAAGTAGGAGGATCACTGACAAATGTATATACCTGATTATCTGCCGGAGCGATAGCAACTGCTTTTGTTGCATCGACAATATTTTTTGCGTTCAGATCCAGGTCACGCTGGCAACCGATGACAAAGCCCAGTCCCAGTATGAGTGGAATAACAATGATCCTTTTCATCAGTGAATAACTTGAACGCTGGGTAAACAACATGAGTATACGACGTTTGACAGGCGCCTGTCCGAAAGTGTTGATCATGATCGGCAGCCTGGTTTGCAGGGTAGCCTGGAGGAGTGTGCGGGCATAATCTTCAGCCTCACTATCTTCCGTAGCTGCTTTATCAGCCAGGAATTCATGCACCATAGCCAGTTCTTTTTTCAGCAGATAGAAGAAAGGATTGAACCAGCATACGGCACATACCAGCTGTAGGAACAGCTTTTCTCCCGTATGACCGCCACGTACGTGTTCCAGTTCGTGTTTCAGTATCTGACGGCCTTCCGGACTTTCCTTTGTGACTTCTTCCGCCCAGAATATATCTCCGAAGAAAGAAAAAGTGGATTTTACCTGTGGATGACGGATCACCTGATAACCATCAAAGGATGTTTTTTGTCCGTTACGTACCAGTCTTTTGACCATGAGCCAGTTACGGGCGATATTGGTCAATAATAGTAATGTAATGAACAGGTAGATGCCTGCTGGTATCCAGGAGGTGAAATCCAGTCCGGCTTTCTGCATATTTTGAGCTACATATCCACAAACAACGATCATATCTAACTGCTGGGACGGTGCAGGAGTCGTGTTCATCGAGAACTGCAGCGTGGGTATCAGCAGAGAAGCAATGACAGCCAGTAGAATAAAGGCCCTGTTCCAGCGGTGGAAGGAGTTGTTTTTCAGTACGAAGGCGTAGTAGCCGTATAGGATGCCCGAACAGAGGAGCATTTTAATAACGTAGGGAAGGAAAGCATTCATGGTTGTTCTTTTTTAGCGTTTTTGATTTGTTGGAGCAGTTGCTCCAGTTCGTTAACACTGAGATCTTTCTCTTTTACGAAAAAGGAGACCATGTCTCTGAATGAGCCGGAGAAGTACCCTTTTACAAAATGCTGCATGGTGTTACGGCTATATTCGTCTTTACTGATCAGGGCAAAGTACTGGTAGGATTTGCCGAAGGCTTTATAATCTACAAAACCTTTCTCCTGTAAAATTTTTATTAACGTGGATACCGTATTATAATGCGGTTTGGGTTCCGGCATAAGGTCTATCAGGTCTTTTACAAAGGCTGGCCCTGCTTTCCAGAGGGCCTGCATTACCTGTTCCTCAGCTTTGGTGAGTGTTTTAACAGCTGTCATATCGGTAGCATTTATTACTGCACCTAAGGTATAACTAGTTTTTTAGTTTACAAACTATTTTTTTAGTTAATGAAAAAAAACGCTATTTGCAGGGCTTATTTATAGTCTGATATTGGTTTGATATTTAACATCCTTCGTTAATCCTTCATTCCATGAACGAAGGATTAACGAAGGATGTTACATATCAAAGCGGCATCTGTACAATAACAAATAGGGGCGTAGTAAGAAAGAACCTGGTATACTCACCGGATTATATGTTATAAATAGCTATTTTTGTTTTGACTAAACCCATACGGCAGAAATGACAGAACAACCGATTATACAATTATCCAATGTGAATATCTACCAGGGAACTTCCCTGATCCTTGCTGACGTGAATATTACGGTGAACAAAGGAGAATTTGTATACCTGATAGGCCGTACGGGAACCGGTAAATCCAGTCTGCTGAAAACGCTTTACGGTGATCTGTCGCTGAAAGAGGGTGCCGGCCAGGTAGTGGGTTTTGATCTGAAAAAGATGGACTGGAAGAAAGTGCCTTATCTGCGTCGTAATCTGGGGGTGGTATTCCAGGATTTTCAGTTACTGACGGACAGGACGGTACAGGACAATCTGAAATTTGCTTTGAAGGCAACGGGTTGGACTGACAATAAAAAGATGGAAGAAAAGATCAATGATGTGCTGGATAAAGTGGGATTGAATACAAAAGGTTTTAAAATGCCTTATGAGCTGAGTGGTGGTGAGCAGCAGCGTGTGGACATTGCCCGTGCGATGCTCAATTCTCCTAAACTGATCCTTGCGGATGAGCCAACCGGTAACCTGGACCCTGAGACTTCTGACGGCATCATGCAGTTGCTGTTCAGGATCAGCAGGGAAGAAGGAGCTGCTGTTGTAATGGCTACACATGACTATATATTATTACAGAAATTCCCTTCCAGGGTATTACGTACAGAAAATGGCAAGGTAACTGACCACGCAAGTGTTACCTTTGTATAACGACCACGGCTTTTTTCTTATTAAATATATAAAGGGGTAAAGAGGAGTTCTTATTAGTTTGATTATCAATCTACTTTGGCCTTGAGAAGCAGGGGTCACCGGATATAAAAACAGGAAGGACTTGTCTTTTAAGGTAAAATTTTTATGAAATTGTTAATTCACAATATTTGATTTACCTTTGCCCCGGAAAAATAGCGACTAAATAAACCTTTATCATTTTATTATTTATTAAAGATGTCTTACTTAACTGTTGAAAAGAAAGCCAATATTTTTAAAGAATTTGGTGGAAGCGAGAAAAATACCGGCTCTGTAGAAGCGCAAATCGCCCTGCTGACTGAGCGTATCAACAGCATTTCCAGTCACCTGAAAGAAAACAAAAAAGACTTTTCTACACACCGTGGTTTGATGAAAATGGTAGGCCAGAGAAAGCGTTTGCTTTCCTACCTTTCTAAAACTAACCTCACAGGCTACCGTGCACTGCTTGAGAAATTAGGTCTCAGAAAATAGTAGTAACTTTTTTATAGCGCTATTCCCAACTTATAAGGTTGGGAATAGTTTTTTTTTAGGTATACCATTTTAATCTTCTCTTTTTATGAATCTGACACCTATCTCAGTTACTTTCGATATAGGAGATGGCCGGATCGTGACCATTGAAACTGGTAAGTTAGCCCGCCAGGCAGATGGTGCCGTTACGGTTCGTCTGGGCAACTGTATCCTGTTGGCTACGGTTGTTGCAGCAAAAACTCCAAAACCCGGACAATCTTTCTTCCCCCTTACTGTTGATTACCAGGAAAAATTTGCTTCTGCAGGACGTATCCCCGGTTCATTCTTTAAACGCGAGGGTAAACTGTCCGATTACGAAGTACTGAATTCACGTTTGATCGACCGCGCACTGCGCCCACTGTTCCCTGATGACTATTTCTGCGAAGTACAGGTACTGGTTACCCTCATCTCTTCCGATCCGGAAGTGATGCCGGATGCACTGGCCTGCCTTGCTGCTTCTGCTGCACTGGCCGTTTCTGACGTGCCTATTCAGGAAATTATCTCTGAAGTTAGAGTTGCCCGCATCGACGGACAATTAGTTATAAATCCGAACCGTACTCCGCTGGAAAAAGCAGACATGGACTTCATCATTGGTGCTACTGAAAAGAACATCATGATGGTGGAAGGTGAAAGTAAGGAGTGCAGTGAGGAAGATATTATCAAAGCTATCGAAGTTGCACACGAAGCTATCCGCGTACAGGTGAAAGCACAGGAAGAACTCCGTGCAAAAGCTGGCGTAGGTGGCAAACGCGAATTCGAAAAGCCATATGCAAATGAGGAACTGAAAGCAAAAATTGCTGCATTCGCTCAGGAGCGTATCCTCGCCGTAGCAAAATCTGCATCTGCAAAACATGATCGTTCAGATGCTTTCGATAAGATCAGCGAAGAGCTGGTAGAACACCTGGGTGAGCTGCCTGAAGAAGACGCTCCACTGGTAGGTAAATATTTCCATAGCCTGGAAAAGGAAGTGATCCGTAACATGATCCTGGATCAGTCCGTTCGTCTGGACGGTCGTAGCCTGGACCAGGTTCGTCCACTGAACATGGAAACAGATATCCTGCCTTCTCCACACGGTTCTGCACTGTTCACACGTGGTGAAACCCAGTCCCTGACCACAGTGACCCTGGGTACGCCGGATGATGAACTGCTGATCGAAAGCGCAGCGACTTCAAAATATACTAAGTTCATACTCCACTATAACTTCCCTCCGTTCTCTACAGGTGAAGTAAAGCCAATGCGCGGTCCAGGCCGTCGTGAGGTAGGTCATGGTAACCTGGCTATGCGTTCCCTGAAGCAGATGATGCCAGGAAGCGAATACGCTTATACCGTACGTGTAGTATCTGATATCCTTGAGTCTAACGGTTCCTCTTCTATGGCTACCGTATGTGCTGGTTCCCTGGCGCTGATGGACGCAGGTGTTCCTTTGCCTAAACACGTTTCCGGTGTGGCAATGGGTCTGATCTCCCGTGCCAGCGATGGTAAATGGGCTGTACTGACCGATATCCTCGGTGATGAAGATCACCTGGGTGATATGGACTTCAAAGTAACCGGTACCCGTGACGGTATCTGCGGTATCCAGATGGATATCAAGGTAGATGGCCTTAGCATGGATGTAATGCGTAAAGCACTGGAGCAGGCACGTAATGGCCGTCTCCACATCATTGACGCAATGTACACTGCTATGCCAGCTGCACGTCCGGAACCAAAACCACATGCTCCACGTATGGAGAAACTGATCATCGACCGCGAATTCATCGGTGCTGTGATCGGACCAGGTGGTAAAGTAATTCAGGAAATTCAGCGTGAAACCGGTACTAACATCAACATCGAAGAAGTTGGTGAAACCGGTGAAGTAAGCATCTTCTCCGCACAGAAAGAAGGGCTGATGAAAGCGCTCGAGTGGATCAAAGGTATCGTAGCCGTGCCTGAGATCGGTGAAACTTATGAATCAACTGTTAAGTCAGTAATGCCTTACGGTGCATTCGTTGAGTTCCTGCCTGGTAAACAAGGTTTGCTGCATATCTCCGAAGTTTCCTGGAAACGTCTGGAAACAATGGAAGGTGTACTGACCGAAGGTGAAAAGGTAAAAGTGAAACTGGTAGGTACTGATCCTAAGACCGGTAAGTTCAAACTGAGCCGTCGTGTACTGATGCCAAAACCAGAAGGTTATGTAGAAAGACCTGAAGGTGACCGTGGCGACAGAGGCGATCGCGGTGACAGAGGAGATAGAGGTGACAGAGGCGATCGCGGTGATCGTGGTGGCCGCCCTCCTTTCCGTGGTGATCGTAATGATCGTGGCGGAGATCGCGGTGGTGACCGTGGTGATCGTCGTGGTCCACGTGATAGTGGTGACCGTGGTGACAGAGGCGGAGACCGTGGTCAACGTTTCACTCCTCCGGCAGAACCAGAAACTCCACAGGAACCAATGTTCGACGAAGAATAGTCTTTTAAACAGACTACAACATATAGCAGCCGCTCTGTATAACAACAGGGCGGCTGTTTTTTTATGGCTATTTTATTTGTGAGCAGATAGCTTTCCTGGCATCCGGTGTTGATAAGTCGTATATTACTGCCGTATTTGTACACAATTTTCAGGTCACTAAAACTTCCACACAGGTGAAAACAACACGTATATCGTTGAATGCCTTTCATGCCATGGCTTTCGGTCTGCTGCTTTTACTGCTGCCCGCTTTATCACAGGCAGCAAAGCCTGCACCTCCGAAAAAAGAATATTACAGCATACTGATTTATCATCTGAAAGATGCCGCACAGGAAGCGCGTATGGACGCTTATCTGAAAGATGCACTGATGCCTGCTTTACACAAGGCAGGAGCTGCACAGGTAGGCGTATTTAAACCGGTAGGAAATGATACGGCGGCTGACCGCAGGATCTATGTATTCTTCCCGGGTAACTCCGCAGAAACCCTGTTACACATGCCGGCTACCTTATTGCAGAACAGTGCTTATGTAGCTGCGGGAAAAGACTTCATTGATGCCGCATGGGACCAGCCTGCATTCGTACGTCAGGAAACCCTGATCCTGCAGGCATTTCCAGGTATGCCGAAGATGGCTTTACCTGCATTGACAGGCGCCAGAAGTGAACGTATATACGAATTACGGAGTTATGAAAGTCCGTCGGATAAATTATACCGTAATAAGGTCGATATGTTTAACAGTGGAGATGAAGTAGGGATCTTCAAAAGACTGGGTTTTAACGCGGTATTCTATGCGGATGTACTGAGCGGCAGCCGTATGCCTAATCTCATGTACCTGACCACCTTTGATAATAAGGCATCAAGAGATGAACACTGGAAAGCTTTCAGCAGCGATGCACAATGGAAAACATTGCTGGCAAAACCGGAGTACGCACATAATGTGAGCAGGTCGGAGATCATTTTCCTATACCCTGCGGAATACTCTGAGATCTGAAAAAAAATATGTTACGCATAAATGCACAAAAGGCCGGAACAACTGTTGTTCCGGCCTTTTATGTTGACTATCGGCTATCTATCCAGGTGATGAATATTATCTCCCGGCGCCTGTTCCGGCGTACTGTTCGATATAGTGATTACTTTCTTTGAAAATGATCTTACCGGTAGGTAATTTATAGATCTTGAAACCTTTTCCGGCTACATCTTCCCAGAAGATAGTATACTGCGGAACTGATTTCTGTGTACTTCTGTCGATTACTTTAATACGTCCATCCTGTAAGAGGTTGGATAACATGTCCTCAATATAAGGCAGCAGAATGTTCTCATCTTCTGTCCAGAACTGCACAAACTTATCGGTATTATACTCCAGGTTTGTGTGATTGGAATCAGCCAGGAAAGCCTGTGCGGTGGTGAAATGAGATTCCAGTTCCTGTGCTGTCAGGTGACTGAACTGTATATTACGGAACATGCTGTTATCACTATAGCATTGTTTCTGTAATAAACTGTCCATGCCTTTCATGTAGTTAACAAGATCTACACGATTGATAACAAGGATGCTGGTTTTGTTCTGATAGACGATGGAATCTTTCATCGTATCATCCGGGTACAACTTGATGATCTCCTGAGCCTGGCTGGCGAAGGCTGCAACCAGCATTGTCACTGTTAAAAACAAGGTTTTCATATGAGTATGGTTTCATTAAGTATTTCACAAATATAATAAACTTACTTTATGTATCTATATCCCTGAAAATGGCCAAATTAACATTAGAATAACAGGGATGGGGGCTGGTTTCATGTCAGTATGCTATGTATCATGCAGTTAGTTTCTATATCTTTGTTGCTATGGCACATATCGCAATCACCCTGACCTGTACCGAAGAATTGAAAGATATACTGGTAGCAGTGTTAGCAGAAAAGGGTTATGAAGGTTTTGAGGAACAGCCGGGTAATATCCTGGTTGCTTATATACCTGAAGAAGATTTTAACGAAGCAGATACAAACGAGCTCACAACAGGTTTCGGCTTAACGTATACGAAAGAACGCATCGAACAGACTAACTGGAACGCTGTATGGGAGAGTAATTTCCAACCGGTACAGGTAGATGATTTCTGTGGCATCAGGGCGGCTTTTCATGAGCCATTTGATCCGCAGCCACAGTATGAAATAATGATCACGCCGAAGATGTCATTCGGCACAGGACATCATGCCACTACTTATTCTGTGATCAAGCTGATGCAGGATATTGATTTCAGAGGAAAGCAGGTGTTTGACTTTGGTACGGGTACTGGTATCCTGGCGATCCTGGCCTGTAAGATGGGGGCATCTGTGATCGATGCGATCGATATAGACGAATGGTCTGTGGAAAACACAAAGGAGAATATTGCCAGTAATAATGCATTACCGGTGAAGGTCTGGCAGGCAGACAGTCTGAAGAATATCAGAAACAGTTATAATGTGGTGCTTGCCAACATCAACCGTAATATTTTACTGGAATTTATGGCTGATATGCGCCGTCTGCTGGTAAGAGACGGGATTTTATTACTCAGTGGTATCCTGAAAGAAGACGAGACTGCTATCCTGGAAGCGGCGAGGCAGCACGCACTGGTGCTGGAAACTCAGCTTGAAAAGGACAATTGGCTGGCAATGAAATTATTAGCACGATAGTTGGGGCGCCTTCTAGATAAATTAATTAATATTATTCTGAAAACTATACAATTTTCGTGTTAATAAAATTCTTAATGTTTTCTTAATTTTAACGAACGAATTTTACTATCTTAGCAAAACCTAACTTGTTGTATGACAGAATTATTGTTACTATTTTGTGCTTATCTGATCGGTTCTGTACCCACCGCGGTATGGGTGAGTAAAGGCGTTTTTGGTATGGACATACGGGAGTATGGCAGCGGTAATGCCGGTGCTACCAATACCTTCCGTGTACTGGGACCAAAGGCGGGTTCTTTTGTGATGCTGGTAGATATGCTCAAAGGAGTAATGGCCGTGCGTCTGGCTTATCTCGTTGGCTACTATCAGAATCCTGAGCACCTGACAGAGGTAACCACACAGCTGGTGAACTTTCAGATCGGCCTCGGACTGGCAGCAGTGCTGGGACACATTTTTCCTATCTGGGCAAACTTCCGTGGTGGTAAAGGTATCGCTACCCTGTTTGGTCTGGTACTGGCTATTCAGCCGCTGGTAGCACTCTGCTGCGTGGGCGTATTTCTGCTGAGCCTTTCCCTGACAAGATATGTATCCCTGAGCTCTATTTCCGCCAGTGTTGCGTTCCCGATCCTGATCCTGTACATCTTTAACGAGCCAGAAGTATTCTACCGCATTTTTGCCATCGCTGTCGCACTGATGGTAGTACTGACACACCAGAAAAACATTTTCCGTCTTATCAACGGTAATGAGAGCAAAGTTCCTTTATTCCGGAACAGGAGAGACAAAAAATAAGCTCCGCTACACACGGTATGCCGCATCCCTTTCTGGCATATCTATTGCACTGAATGAGATTAATAATTAACTTTCCGCAGTTTTTGATTGTTACGTTATAGGGTATTTACATGCTGTATAAGTGATAATCAAAAACTGCTTTAATAGCTGTTAGTAGCACACTTTGGACGGTGCAATACCTGTCAAAAACAAACATTTCAGATGCAAAAGAAATTCCTTCTTCTCGGTACGGGCCTGGCGCTGATCACAGCATGCGCCAAAGTACCTATTACTGGCCGCAGCCAGTTAAACCTGATCCCTGAAAGCACCATGCAATCTATGGCCCTCCAGGAATATCAGAGTTTTCTTTCCCAGAATAAAACAGTAGCAGCAACCACCAGTAAGGATGCTGAAATGGTAAGAAGAGTAGGTCAGCGTATCGCGAATGCCGTTACCAAATACATGAACGATAATGGCGCAGGCGCTTCGATTGCCAACTACAAATGGGAATTCAACCTGGTAGATAGTAAGGAAGTGAACGCCTGGTGTATGCCGGGTGGTAAAGTAGTAGTGTATACCGGTTTGTTGCCGGTTACACAGAATGAAACGGCGCTTGCCTGCGTAATGGGACATGAAATTGCGCACGCTATCGCGCGTCATGGTAACGAGCGTATGAGCCAGCAGGTAGTGGCACAGGGTATCCAGGTAGCTGGTTCCGTAGCCCTGAACCGTAACCCGGCAGCACAGAATATCTTCCTGCAGTCTTTTGGTGTAGGCGGTAACCTGGGTATGCTGGCATATTCCCGTAAAAATGAGCTGGAAGCTGACCACCTTGGTGTGATCTTCATGGCAATGGCGGGTTACAATCCACAGGAAGCGATTCCTTTCTGGCAACGTATGGCTGCGCAGGGTGGCAGTAACAAACCACCTGAAATAACCAGCACGCACCCAAGCGATGAACGTCGTGTGGCTGAATTACAGCGCCTTATGCCTGAAGCAATGAAGTATTATACACCGATCAAGTAAGACCGGTCCAACATACTGAAAAGAAAAAGCATCCACCTGAGGCGGATGCTTTTTCTTTTATATTTCAGCTGTTTATTTCTCCAGTGCAATGTCCACCACCTGTTTGTTTTTCTGGACCTTCATCTTATCCGGCACATGTGCCAGTATTTCCTTCTTAAAGGCCGCTATTAAGGCCTGTTTAATAAAGAAACGGTGTGTAACGATACTGATCTCTCTCACCGGCTCAGGAGCCTTAAAATAACGCACCATATTCATCTGGCGGGCTGACATATCCTGCAGGGACAACTCCGGCAAAATGGTATATCCTGCGTTCAGGTCCACCATTCTTTTCAGCGTCTCTACACTACCGGTATTATATTCCAGGTTTTTGTATTCTCCCATGGTAAATTTATCCCGGCAGATGTTCAGCACCTGGTTACGCATACAGTGCCCTTCATTCAGTAACCATACTTCCTTTACATCTATATCTTCCGGTTTGATATACTTCCTTTCAAACAGGCTGTTATTCTTGGCAGCATATACCACGAATGACTCATAGAATAAAGGCTGTTCCTCCAGGTTCGGGTTATGCAGCGGCGTAGCCAGCAAACCGCAATCCAGCTGTTCCTGTTTGAGCTGCTGTATGATCTGCTCTGTCGGATATTCCCAGATCTCCAGTTTTACCTTCGGATATTTTTTCATGAAACCCGTCAGGATACGTGGCAGGAGGTATGGCGCCAGCGTAGGGATGATGCCTACACGCAGAATGCCCTGTACTTCCTTTTTATGTTCTCCGATGATCTCTTTGATCTTCCCGTTTTCTTTCAGGATGATACGCGCCTGGGTGACAATTTCCACGCCTATCTCAGTAGGGATCACCGGCAGTTTGCTCCTGTCGAAGATCTTGACCCCCAGCTCGTCTTCCAGTTTCTGGATCTGCATACTGAGTGTGGGTTGTGTAACGAAGCATTTTTCGGCTGCCAGCACGAAGCTTCGGTAGGTATCAACCGCAACGATATATTCTAGTTGAACTGTGGTCATGCGGTAAAATTACGAATTATCAATTACGATTTATGACGATCAGTGATCTGTCACAGGGATGATCCCTGCAAGATTACGCCTGTATGCATAAAAAAATGACGGATTACAAATAGCGTCAGGGCTGATCCTGATCATTCGTAATCCGTCATTCGTAACTGTTAAGTCGCCTTAACTAGAATATTCTGTATCTGTATTTGATCTTGTCAGTGTTGTTATACAGTTCCTTAATGTTGATGGAAGCCTGTATTTCTTTTACGGCTTCATCTTTCAGGTTACGGAACTCTGCCTGTTTGGTATCGATGGTGTTTTTATCCGCCAGACCGTTATCCTGTGCAATTTTCAGGGAGCTGTTCACTTTACCATAGTAAGAATCCAGCAGGGTGAAATACTCGTTGTACAGGTTCTCAAAACGTTTGGTCTGCAGTACGAGGTCTTCCAGCTGGTTATTCACTTCTTTCAGGTTTGGATTCTCACGCAGCAATGCTTCGTAATCGATCTTTCTGCCTTTCGTGTACTTTGTTTCCAGGTCATTGAAGTAGGTAACTACCTTGTCTCTTTTAAAGTCGAAGAAGAAGTCATTCAGTGTTTCTCCGATAGACTTGTTACCACGCTGTGGCAGCTGGAACTTCAGTGCACTGGCGGTGAACATGATATGATCATACAGGTTGTCCTGCAGTAAGTTCAGCTGATCTTTGTTGAAGTTCAGACCATACTCGAATTTCTGATTCGCATCGTTCAATGCAGTATAGTACACTACATATTTGTTCAGTTCTTTTTCGAACTCTTTCAGTGTGTTCTGATTGATCTCCTTGTTGTTCACGCTGATGCTGTGCAGGAAGTTCATCACAGAGTTAGCGATGGCCAGGGGAGGAGTCAGGGAAGTAAAGCTCTGGAAGATCGGGCTGGCGATAATGGATTTAGTAGACTCCACGATCTTGCCATTCTTTTCGTTTTTATCCGCTTTACCTTTCAGTACCACTTTCTCTACCAGTTCAACGATACGATCACTCAGAGAGAAACCCAGTTCTTTACTTTCAGGGTTGTTCAGTGAAGTGATGAATACGTCGAGGTTGTTGGTAGTGGTACGTGACTTCAGGTCAATGATCTTTTTATTCAGCAGATAATATGTTTCGCTGGCGAATACGATATTATTCCTGATCAGTTCATATTTGGTAATGTTGTCAATCTCACGGCCCTGCAGTAATCCCTGAATAGCATTGGAATTCTGTTTGTCGCTGTCGTTAATACGCTGCAACTCCTCCATTATCCGGCGGATGGTCGTGTCTTGTGTCCTTACCTGAGGCATCACCACATTTCTGAGTTCAGCGTCTGTGGTTGTAGGTGGTTTTGGTTTTTCCGGTTCCTGTGCCTTCGCATAATGGAAACTTGAAATTAAAATCAGTAGTAGTGTCAGATATCTCATAGAATTAAAATGCGTGATCTTTAGACTGATTTGACAAAAACATAACATTCACACCAGGATACACATTGTCCACAAAGCCGACGAAAGGATGTCCGCTTTTAGTTGCGACCTGTAATTGTTTCTGCATGCTATGTTTAATTAGCGTTTCTTTAACAATCCATGAAAATATGGTGCCAAAAAACGTGTTTACACAAAGATAACAATTTATGATAAGTTGAAACCCGCAGTCTTTCAACTACTTTGTTAACTTTGGTCGCAAATTTACCCACTTTCATGATAAATAGTAAAAAGATAGTGGTCGTATTGCCTGCCTACAACGCCGCTTTGACACTAGAGAAAACCTACAACGAAATTCCTTTTGACATTGTTGATGAAGTCGTATTGGTGGATGATGCCAGTAAGGATGGAACAGTTGCTGTAGGAAAGCAATTGGGTATCAGACACATCGTACGCCATGACAACAACAAAGGTTATGGAGGAAACCAGAAATCCTGTTATAACAAGGCCCGTGAACTGGGAGCAGACATTGTGATCATGTTACACCCGGATTATCAGTATACTCCTAAACTGATTATTGCCATGAGTAGTATTATTGCCAATGATGTGTACCCGGTCGTGCTTGGTTCACGTATCCTGGGCAATGGTGCACTCAGAGGAGGCATGCCTGTCTATAAGTATGTGGCAAACCGCTTCCTGACATTGGCCCAGAATCTGCTGATCGGACAAAAGCTCAGTGAATATCACACGGGATACCGCGCATTTTCGGGAGAAGTACTGAAAAACATCGATTACATGGCCAATGATGATGATTTCATCTTTGATAATGAGATGTTATCTCAGATTTTTATGAAAGGTTATGAAATAGGTGAAGTAACTTGCCCCACCAAATACTTTGAGGAAGCCTCAAGTATTAATTTCAAACGCAGCAGTATCTACGGATTCGGAGTATTGAGGGTCAGTATGCAGCATTGCCTGCATCGGTGGGGGTGGATCAAAGCGAAAATATATAACTGATTAAACTGTTTAATTTGGGCCTCCAGTGGGAATTAGCTAAAAAGTACCTGCATTATTACTTTACCGCAGGCAACCGTCATGATGTACATTCTCCATTTGTATTTGACCTGGTAGAGAAGGTGTTACGCGACAGGAAGAAACCGCCTGTATTCCGTGAAATAGAACAAATGAGAAAATCCCTGCTGGCCAGTACGGAAACATTACAGGTGACTGACCTGGGTGCCGGTTCACTCACTAATGCCGGTCGTGAGCGTAAAGTAAGCGATATTACCCGCCATGCCGCTAAACCGGCTAAATTTGGTCAGTTGTTCTATCGCCTGATACAGTACTTCCAGCCGGAATACCTGCTTGAATTAGGTACATCTATGGGGATGTCCACTTCCTACATGGCCAAGGCAGCACCCGGTGCCACCGTACATACTATTGAAGGTTGTCCGAATATCGCCGCCCGTGCAGCTAAAAACTTTGCCTCCCTGCAGATCAGTAATATTAAACAGCATACGGGTAATTTCGACACTGTTTTGCCTGCTTTGCTGAAAGAAATGCCCAGACTGGACTATGTCTATATAGATGGTAACCATCGTTCTGCACCAACCCTGGCCTACTTCGAACAGTGCCTGGAAAAAGTACACGACGATTCCCTGTTTATATTTGATGATATTCACTGGACGCCGGATATGGAAAGTGCATGGCACACCATTCAGCAGCATCCAAGGGTGACTTTTACCATTGATCTGTTCTTTATCGGACTGGTATTTTTCAAACCGGAGATGAAGATCAAACAGCATTTTATATTAAAGTATTAGTTCAATTAAGTACGCAGTACAAACAGATAAATACTTTCAGAAGGGAGAGGGCTACAGCTAACAGCAGCCTTCTCCCTTTTTCTTTTGCCATCCACACCAATCACTGCGATATTTCGGTGCTTAATGCTTAATTTAATTCCAAATACTTCCATTTATGAAAACATTCCGTGCCCTTGCGCTCTTATTGTTCACCTATCTCTCTTCTATGGCTCAGACTACCCCCGACTACAGTGCATTCAGTTATGAAACTTTTGTACACAACGGGGACACTTTGCGCTATCGCATGCTGAAACCATTGAATTATGAATCACAGAAAGCCTATCCGCTGGTGATGTTTCTGCATGGCTCCGGAGAGAGAGGAACTGATAATGCCGCGCAGCTTCTGCATGGTGGCAGTCTTTTTCTGAAAGACTCGCTGCGTCAGCAGTTTCCTGCCTTTGTAATCTTCCCGCAATGTCCGCCGGATTCTATGTGGGCTAATATGAAGGTAAAACGTGATGCAACCGGAAAGGCGATTGAACGCTCTTTTTCTGACGGAACGGATGTAGAAGCGACACCGGGACTGCTGGTGAAATTACTGACGGACAGTCTGGTAAAAGCAGGAAGGGTAGACAGCCGGAAGTTATATCTGGGTGGATTATCACTTGGTGGGATAGGAACATATGATATACTGGCCCGTTATCCGGGTATGTGGGCGGCTGCTTTCCCGATCTGCGGTATTGGTAATGTGGATAACGCAGTGAAATTCAAAAAAGTACCCATGTGGATCTTCCACGGAGCTGAAGATAATGTTGTACCTACTTTTGGATCAAAGAATTATTATGAGGCCCTGAAGAAACTCAAAGCGGATGTAAAGTATACGGAGTATCCGGGTGTTGGACATAACAGCTGGGACAATGCATTTGCAGAACCGAATCTGCTGCCCTGGTTATTCTCCCATAAGAAATAAGCTATTGATAAAAATAAAACGCCCCGACACATGATCGGGGCGTTTTTCCACTCTGCACAGGATTTGAATTGTTAACTATGTATAGACTGTATCGCTGAACGGGCAGCGTCTACGGTCGCGTCTAAATCTTCTGTTGTCAGGGCTGAGCTGAGGAACCAGCTTTCAAATGCGGACGGCGGAAGGTATATACCACGTTCCAGCATAGCATGAAAGAAGCGTTTGAACAACTCATTGTTGGCGCCTGAAGCAGCCTCAAAATTGATAATAGGATACTCTGCAAAATGAACACTCATCATAGATCCGAGATTGTTGACCTGGTGTACAATCCCTGCTGCACTTAGTACAGATTGTAATCCCCCGGCGAGATAAGCGGCTTTTTCAGCCAGCTGCCGGTAAATATCCGGATTTTCGTTTAACGTCTGCAACAATGTATAGCCTGCAATCATGGCAATCGGATTACCACTCAATGTTCCTGCCTGATAAATTTTTCCTGCAGGGGCTATATGTTCCATGATCTCTTTACTTCCTGCGAAGGCGCCTACCGGCATACCTGCGCCAATTATCTTACCAAAGGTAACCAAATCTGCTTTAATACCGAACAGTTCCTGTGCACCGCCGCGCGCTAATCTGAAACCTGTCATCACTTCATCGAAGATCAGCAGGATATTATTGGCGTCGCAGAGATTACGCAAACCCTGCAGGAAGCCTTCCTGTGGCAGGATGCAACCCATGTTACCGGCAACAGGCTCTACTATAATAGCTGCTATCTGGTCAGGATTTTCTGCTATCAGCTTTTCCACAGCCGGTAAATTATTGTAAGGAGCGGTAAGCGTATCGTTGGCTACTGTCTGCGTAACACCCGGTACAGATTGTATGTCCAGGGTCGCTACGCCACTACCGGCACTTACCAGGAATGGATCTGCGTGACCATGATAGTTACCATCGAACTTGATAAATTTATTACGGCCGGTGTAACCTCTGGCCAGCCTCAGTGCTGACATACAGGCTTCCGTACCTGAATTCACCATTCTCACCTGCTCAATATTCGGTACCATGCTGATGATCAGTTCTGCGATCTTAATCTCCAGTTCTGTAGGTGCACCGAAAGAGGTGGAATAAGTGGCGTATTCCTGAATCGCCTTCACTACCGGTTCATAGGCATGTCCCATGATCATCGGCCCCCAGGAATTGATATAGTCAATGTAACGGTTCCCGTCCACATCATACATATAAGCGCCTTTAGCGCTTTTCATGAAGATAGGAGAGCCACCTACGCCTTTGAAGGCGCGGACAGGGGAGTTCACTCCACCGGGAATAACCTGTTTTGCTTTTTCGAATAATGCTTTGCTTTGCGTGTACATGGTAGTGATAAATATTTTTAACTGAAAAGCATGTGTACCGGATTACAATAATCGCACCGCGTCTTTTGCGAAATAGGTAGCGATCAGATCGGCACCTGCACGTTTGATACTGGTCAGGGCCTCAATAATAGCTTTTTCTTCATTCAGCCAGCCCATTTTTGCAGCTGCCTTGATCATAGCATATTCTCCGCTTACATGGTAAGCGCTTACCGGTACATTTACCTCGTCTTTGATCTTCTTAATCACATCCAGATAATACAGTGCTGGTTTTACCATCACAATATCAGCGCCTTCCTGTACATCCATCAGGGTTTCCTTCAGTGCCTGGGTAGAGTTGGCATAATCCAGCTGGTAGGTCTTTTTATCACCGAAGCCCGGAGCAGAATCCAGTGCATCGCGGAAAGGACCATACAGACAGGAAGCGTATTTCGCACTGTACGCCATGATACCCACTTTATGGAAGTTATGCTGCTCCAGCATACTACGGATGGAAAGGATACGGCCGTCCATTTTATCGCTTGGCGCTACAAAATCAGCACCTGCTTCTGCATGGCTGAGGCTCATGCGGGACAGGACCTCTACAGTAGCGTCATTCACGATCTCTCCGTTCTCCACGATACCATCGTGACCAAAGGAAGAATAAGGGTCCAGCGCTACGTCAGTCATCACCACTATTTCAGGAACAGCATCCTTGATCGCTCTGATAGCGCGTTGCATCAGACCTTGCGGATTAACCGCCTCGGTGCCTTTATTATCTTTCAGTTCATCTGCGCATTTGATGAAGAGCAGTACACTTTTGATACCCATGCTCCAGAGCTCTTTCACTTCTTTCACGGTCAGATCCAGCGAATAGCGGAAATAGCCGGGCATAGAAGAAATTTCTTCTTTCACATTTTCTCCTTCCACAATGAACAACGGTGCAATAAAATCGCTGGGCGTCAGTATCGTTTCCGCAACCATCGCACGGATGGCGGGAGATGTTCTCAATATCCTGTTTCTGCGTATCATAAAAATGTGTTTTTGTTGTGTTTAAACGGCCCACTCTCTGGGTTTCAGGAATTCCACCAGTTGTGCTTCCGGACTGCCTTCAGCAGGGTGGTAATCATATTCCCAGCGTGCTCTCGGCGGAAGGCTCATAAGTATGGATTCCGTACGGCCGTTGGTTTTCAGACCAAACAAAGTACCTCTGTCATGGATCAGGTTGAACTCTACATAGCGTCCGCGTCTGTATTCCTGCCAGTCTTTATGTGCGTCTGTATATGGAATGTCTTTGGTCTTCTCTACGATGGGCAGATAGGCCTGTATAAAAGCTTCACCATTGGCTTTGGCAAAGTTGAACAGTTGTGCTGCATCCATCTTTTCACCGGGACGCTGATAGTCATAGAAGATCCCGCCGATACCGCGGGCTTCATTGTTCCGGTGTTTGTTGATAAAGTACTCGTCACAATGCTTTTTGAACATCGGGTATAACTCCGTACCAAAAGGATCGCAGGCGTTTTTGAAGGTCTGGTGGAAATGGATACCATCCTGTTCATCCAGGTAGTAGGGTGTCAGGTCAGCACCTCCGCCAAACCACGAGTCTTTCAGCGTACCATTATCATCATACAGTTCAAAATAGCGGAAATTAGCGTGTACAGTCGGTACGAAAGGATTGACCGGGTGAATGACCAGGGAGATCCCACAGGCCATAAACTGGGCCTGGCCTACGCCAAACTGTTTAGCCATCAGTTCAGGCAGTTCTCCATGTACAACAGAGGTATTCACACCCCCTTTCTCGAATACATTGCCGTCAGCGATCACACGTGATTTACCACCTCCGCCACCGGGGCGTTCCCAGCGGTCTTCACGGAAACTGGCTTTACCATCTATATTTTCCAGCGCTGTGCAGATTTCATCCTGCAGGCGATGGATGAGGGAAATAAAGTTGTCTTTAATGTTCATAACTGGCTTCCTTTAGAATTCCTTTACAGTATCGATAAATGCTCTTGCGTGGTCAACCGGCACATTTGGCAGGATACCATGGCCGAGGTTCGCAATGTAGCGATGCTTACCAAAGCCGGTCAGCATTTCTTTTACTGATTTTTTGATCTCAGGAATCGGAGCCAGTAATTTGGCAGGATCGAAGTTACCCTGGAGCGTGACATTATTGCCAGCGAACTGTCTTGCACGGGCAGGCTGGATAGCCCAGTCAACACCCAGACAGTTAGCGCCGGTGGCAGCCATTTCTTCCAGCGCAAACCAGGCACCTTTTGCGAATACAGTAACCGGGCACACATCTTTCAGTGCAGCCACGATCTGACGCATATATTGAAGAGAGAAATTCTCGAAGTCCTGTGGACTGAGCAAACCACCCCATGAATCGAACAGTTGTAAACAGTCAGCACCTGCTTTTACCTGTTCTTTCAGGTAAGCGATCGTTGTATCAGTGATCATCTGGAGCAGCTGATGCGCTACTTCCGGCTGCTGATAGCAAAATGCTTTGGCAGCGTCAAAGGTTTTGGAACCTTTACCCTGTACCATGTAGCAGAGCAGGGTCCATGGAGCACCGGCAAAACCGATCAATGGAACAGCGCCATCCAGTGTTTTCTTTGTTAAAGCCAGTGCTTCAAATACGTAATTGAGGGTGTCCTTTACATCAGGAACGCAGAGTTTCTGAAGATCAGCTGCACCTTTTACCGGATCTGGCAATACAGGACCGATCTTTTCGATCAGCTGTACTTCCATGCCCATTGCCTGTGGCACTACGAGGATATCCGAGAAGATGATGGCAGCATCCACACCTACCTGGTGTACGGGCATCACAGTGATCTCCGTAGCCAGTTCAGGGTTCATGCAGCGTTCAAAGAAGGAGTATTTCTCGCGCAGTTTGATGTAGTCAGGCAGGTAACGGCCAGCCTGGCGCATCATCCACACAGGAACACGTTCTGTTGTTTCTCCGCGTAAAGCTCTCAGTAAAAGGTCATTCTTTAAGGCGCTCATTCGTATCAGTTGATGTTGTTAAAATAGAATATTGCTGTCTGCACCATATCAGTCATACGCTGACCGGTGCTGATAATAATTTTATTGTTGGTATGTTGTTCCAGTGCGGCTGCTGTGGTCGGACCTATTGAAAAACATACGGTATGCTGCTTCAGGTGGTTGACGGAGAAGAAGCTTTGTACAGCGCTGGGACTGAGAAAGAAGATACCGTCATATGTTTCTCCGGTGACGGCCGGCGTTTCCGTTGTCTCGTATACGATCACTTCATTCAGGCCGATGTTCCGTTGCCGTAGTATATCCGGCAGTTCGTCCCTGCGTCTGTCTCCGCAGAAGAATACCAGCGGACCTTTCTCTTCATTCCTGACAATGATCTGCGCCAGCATGGCTGCATTGGCTGCTGTGCCGGTAATATTGTTCGGAATGGCTGTACGGGAAATGGCTTCCTTTGTAGCGCCTTCCAGGCAATATACATTCCATCCGGGTATATTGACCTGTTCCGTGACTGTACCTGCCGGGAAGATCCGGGAATACAGGTTTTGTATGGAGTTGACCGCATTCACACTGGTGAAAACGACCGTCGCCTTTTCCTTTAGCAGTTGTTGTACCTGTTGCAGCAGACTGTCAGTCACCAATGGTCTGGTACTGATGAAGGTCTGCGGGATGATATCGACAGATTGTTCCGCAGCACTGCTGACCAGTTCCGGGTCCACAGCTCTGGTGCTTAATATGCGATATCTTTTATTTGATGGCATGCTTTATTTCAGCAACAATTTTATCTCCTCCCTGTGCAAGGATCTTTTCTGCAGCGCTTCTGCCGATCACGCCTGCATCCTGTAAGGGGAGCTGTTCCGTGATGGTAAAGAGCTGTTGTCCATCCAGGCTGCACAGTTCACCGCTGAAGTGTACGGTTTCATTGCTGATCGTCGCATATGCGCTGATCGGCGTAGTACAGCCACCCATGAGTGTACGCAGGAAATCGCGTTCTACACGGGTACAAAGCGCTGTAGCCAGGTCATTGAATGGTGCGCATGCCTGTCTGCAGAAATCATCATCTTCACGGCATACAGCTACCACGGCGCCCTGCGCGGGAGCAGGCAGCATCCAGTCCAGTTCTATGGAAGTAGCAGGGCGTACGCCTATTCTTTCCAGTCCGGCAGCGGCGAAGATAGCGCCGTCCCAGTTTTCAGCAGCCAGCTTCTGCAGACGGGTATTTACATTCCCACGCAGGTTGTGCAGCTGATGCTTCGGATATTTGCGCAGCCATTGTGCTTTACGGCGTACGCTGCTGGTAGCAATATTTGCGATATATTCCGGCTGATCGAGGAAGGCGGTATCCTCACGGTATACCAGCAGGTCTTTTACAGGACCTCTTTCCAGGACAGCGGCCTGAATAATATTTTTAGGCAGTTGCGTCGGAACGTCTTTGAGAGAGTGAACGGCAATATCGATACGGCCGTTGAGGAGCGCGATATCCAGGCTCTTGGTGA
Organism: Chitinophaga sp. YR627; assembly: GCF_900114995.1. Lineage (GTDB taxonomy): Bacteria > Bacteroidota > Bacteroidia > Chitinophagales > Chitinophagaceae > Chitinophaga. Next base: position 54,576 of record NZ_FOUX01000009.1, on the reverse strand, counting down.
AGATGCCCTGTACGCCTATTTCGTAAAGTGGAGTAACGAGGTCGATATCTCCCTCGCTTTTGATAGGTACCAGTACCGTACTGTAACCCTGTGCTTCCAGCAGGCCTTTTACTTTATTTGCCTGCCACAGTGCGAGCTGGCTGTCCCTTGTACCTATCTTTATTTCTCTGTTCATGAATTATTCCTGGTTAACGCCGGTCTCAAAGATATCATTGATCATGGCGATATATTGGTCACTTTTATCTGTTTCGCGGCGTACTTTACCCGCCATCAGGTTGATCATCTTCTGGATGATGCGGGAAGATACTGCTTCAATATCTTCCAGGTTGTACTGGCTACCGTTCTTCTGCTGCTGTATCTCCTTTGCATGGATCTCTGTCAGCTTATCTTTTACGGCTTTCAGTACGACCGCGTGTTTACGCATTTTGTACCAGTAGAGGAACTCGTTCATGTGCTCCTCGATGATAGACAGTGCTTTTGGCACTTCCTGTAAGCGCATCTGCAATGTCTCATCCTGTATTTTAGACAGTTCATCCACATTCACGAGCTCAATGTGCGACAGGTCGCTCACTTCAGGCGCTACGTTGAATGGAATGGAAAGATCAATGATGAGTTTGCGGGAAGGCTGCTGGAAATGTGCTGCCAGTACGTTTGGTTCCGGTGCATTAGAGGCTACGAGAATAATATCTGCGGCCTGTAATTCTTCTGCAAGATTTTCATATGGCGCATAGCGCAGACCGTGTTGACTGGCAAATTCCTGTGCTACAGCGGTAGTACGGTTCACCAGTGTTACGTTGGTCACGCCAAGATAATCCATCATGTTCTTGCAGGTATTACGGCCAATCTTACCCACGCCTACCAACAATATCTTTTTCTGATGAATATCAGGTACTTTATGTTCCAGCAGGCGAACTGCGGCAAATGCCACAGAAACGGTACCAGAGCTGAGACCTGTTTCATTCTTGATAAGCTTGGATACCTGTAATACACTGTTCACCAGTCTTTCCTGGAATCCGCCGAAACAACCATTTACTTTGGAAAATTTCGTTGCATTGCGTATCTGACCGATGATCTCATAATCCCCGAGGATCTGTGAGTCCAGTCCTGTGCCTACCTGATAAAGGTGTTTAATGGCTTCTTCTCCCGTTTTCACATAAGATAACTGGCTGAAAAGGTTGCAATCACCATCGGTTTCATTGCACACCAGCTCCACCAGTTGCTGTGGATCATTGGCAAAACCATAGATCTCAGTTCTGTTGCATGTTGAGAGTACAAAAATATCATCCAGGTCTAGGGACTTTGCACTTTCGAGTAAGTGCTGATATTGTACCTGGTTAATAGCAAACGATCCTCTTATAGCAGCATCTGTTTTCTTATAGTTGATACCAACGATATGAAAATGGGCTATATCTTTTGAATGACTACCCTGCATTTTGTTCTTATAAGCTTCCGGGTGCAAAAATACTTGCATAGACTGCAAGAAAGGGCAGGAGGCTGTCATTAGTGTGTCATTTCTACTGCTGGTAGAATGACATGCATAAAAATGACTTTTGTCAGTTTACATACTGATATACGTTATCTATTACATTATAGTTAATAATTAAATTATTTCAACAATTGTATGACATTTGCAGGCCGGATAAGCCATTACATTTGCAACAATTTTAAGTATAAGGATGGAAGCTAAATCTGATAAAGGAATTATTCTGATGAACCTGGGTTCGCCGGATTCTACGGCAGTACCGGATGTTAAGCGTTATCTCAATGAGTTTTTAATGGATAAACGGGTAATTGATTATCCGTATCTGTTCCGTTTAATGCTGATCAAAGGTATTATAGTACCAAGGCGTGCGCCTAAGTCAGCAGAGGCTTATAAATCCATCTGGTGGGAAGAGGGGTCTCCGCTGATCGCACTGACAAAGCAATTGCAGAATGCTGTACAGCATGATCTGCAGATGCCAGTGGAAATCTCTATGCGTTACGGTAATCCTTCGCAGGAAGAGGCATATGACAAGTTACTTAAACAGAATCCCAATCTGAAAGAAGTGATCCTGTTGCCTTTATATCCGCACTATGCTATGTCTTCCTATGAGACGGCTGTAGAGCACGCAAAGGCTGTACATAAGAAAAAGAAGTATCCATTTACTTTGAATATCGTACCTCCCTACTATAGCGAGCCTGATTATATCAATGCGCTGGCAGAGAGTATGCGTCCATATGTCTCACAGGACTTTGATCACCTGTTGTTCAGCTATCATGGTGTACCTGAGAGGCACATACGAAAAGGAGATATTACAGGGAAACACTGTCTGCAGGTAGAAGACTGCTGCCATGTTGGTTCTCCTGCTCATGAGTTCTGTTACCGTCATCAGGTATTTATTACCTCCGAACTGGTAGCAGAGAAACTGAAAATACCGAGAGAGAAGTGGAGCGTTACCTTCCAGTCCCGCCTGGGCAGGGAAGAATGGCTGAAACCTTATACAGCTGCTACGCTGGAGGAATTGCCGAAGAAAGGAGTGAAGCGTTTGCTGGTGGCATGTCCTGCGTTTGTGTCGGACTGTCTTGAAACGCTGGAAGAAATTGCAGTGGAAGGTAAGCATACCTTTATCAATAGTGGTGGCGACAGCTTTACCATGATACCTTGTCTGAATGTACATCCGCTATGGGTGGGGGCAGTGGTAAAATGGATGACAGCGATGTCCTGACCAGTTATGACCAATATCCGCAACCATGCAAACACAACCCGTTATCATTGCCGGCGCCGGTATTGCCGGACTAAGTATTGCCTACGAATTACAGCAGCAAGGCATTCCCTATGAAATTATGGAAGCCTCTTCCTATGCAGGAGGCGTTGTAAGATCATTATATATTGACGGCTATGAACTGGATGCCGGACCGAATTCCCTGGCAGCGTCTCCTGAGTTCATGGCCTATATCGATCAACTGGGTTTGCAGGACGAGGTGCTGGAAGCCGCGGCTGCCAGCAAGAACCGCTTTCTGGTCAGAAATAATAAACTACATGCCGTATCTCCACATCCGTTTAAGATACTGCAATCCGACTATATCAGTGGCGGCGCCAAATGGCGGCTTTTTACTGAAAGATTTCGCAAAGCGGCTACTCCGGAAGGAGAAGAAACGGTCTCCTCTTTTGTGACCCGCCGTTTTGGAAAGGAGATCAATGAATACCTGTTTGAACCCGTGCTCTCTGGTATCTATGCAGGTAATCCTGATCTGATGTCAGTAGGGGAAGTACTCCCGATGCTGCCACAGTGGGAAAAGAAATACGGTAGTGTTACGCAGGGACTGATGAAGAATAAGGGCGCAATGGGTGGCCGTAAGATCATCGCCTTTAAAGGCGGTAATGCAACACTGACCAATAAATTACAATCCCTGCTCACTGGTAAGATAAGATTCAATTGTGCCATAACGGGCGTTACCCGTGGGGCAGACGACTATATCGTACAATATACAGAGGGTGGTAACACTGCCATGCTGAACACATCCCGTGTGATCTTCACTACACCTGCGTATAGCACAGCTGTTGCAATACAGGGCCTTGATGCGTCTCTCGCCGCACATCTCAGCGAGGTGCCTTATCCCCGTATGGGCGTATTACACCTGGGATTCGGACAGGAAGCCCAGCAGAAAGCACCGGCAGGTTTTGGATTCCTGGTGCCGCATGCAGCAGGCAAACACTTCCTGGGCGCTATCTGTAACAGTGCTATATTTCCATCCCGTGTACCCACCGGTAAGGTACTGTTTACCGTGTTTGTAGGTGGCGCAAGACAGGAGCAACTGTTTGACCAGCTGGGACCGGAAAAGCTGCAGCAGACCGTCGTAAAAGAACTGATGGAGCTGCTGGGGCTGACAACGCCTCCTGAAATGCAACGTTTCAGTGAATGGAACAGGGCAATCCCACAATTGAATGTAGGTTATGCACAGACCAGACAGCAGATCCGCTTCTTTGAACAACGTTATCCTGGCATCAGATTGGCAGGTAACTACGTGACAGGCGTAGCAGTACCTGCTATCATACAGGCCGCGAAAGGGTATTGCTAAAGATCGCTATATTGAAGTTTGTTCAACACCGCCAGCGCCGCAATGATGCAATCATCCTCCAAATAAATCAGTCATATGCCCGAATTACCAGATCTGCAGGTATTCAGTCACAACCTCGATAAAGCTTTATCCGGCAAAAAATTGAAGGCTGTTAAACTGGAGAATACTAAAAAAGCAAAAGACACGCCTGCGGCTTTTAAGAAAGCCCTGGAAGGAGAGACACTTGAACGCGTGTACAGGGAAGGGAAGGAGCTGCGTTTCCAGTTTAAAAATGACGCCGTGCTGGGCATGCACCTGATGCTGCATGGGAAGCTGTATTACTTCGAAGAAGAGAATACCAATAAGCATACGATCATTGAGTTGTTATTTGAAGGAGGGAAAGGACTTGCATTGACGGATTTTCAGAAGGCAGCAGTGCCTTCGCTGAATCCCGAAGTCGCGGGAGCGCCTGATGCATTATCCAAAGAATTCACAGTGGAGTTTCTGAAGGAGCAACTGGCGAAGAAAAAGACAGCTGTCAAGAAAATATTGCTCGATCAGCATATCGTCAGAGGCATCGGTAATGCCTATGCAGATGAGATATTCTGGGAGGCCGGTATTTCGCCTTTTTCTATTGCCAGCAAGATCCCTGCACCAAAGGTTAAAGCCCTGCATACTGCTATTCATGAGGTGCTGAAGGAAGCAGAAAAACAGATCCGCAAAGAACACCCGGATATCATTGCAGGTGAGATACGTGATTTTATGAAAATACACCAGCCTAAAAAGACGCATAGTCCGACGGGAGCTGTTATTGAGCAACAGGAACTGAATGGCCGGAAAACGTATTATACAAACGAACAGGAACTATTTGAATAGCCGATATCACAGGGATGCTGAAAGGCATCCCTCATTTTTTATTATCCCCGTTTTTTGTTAACTTGTAGTATAAATAAATCAGACCCCAAACCCCATATACTTCATTTGTCGTGTTGATATCCATATACAAAATGAGCACATAAAGACATAATGCCGTAACGCCTGCTCAGGCAATATTTCACAACTATTTTAATTCATCTTTTATGGCTGAAATGAAGACTACTGTCCCGCAACCTCCTCCCTACAAGGATAATGATGGCAATGAAATTACGTCCACCGGGAAATGGCTGGCCGGTTTACTGATCATCTTTTTTACATTCTTCAGCGCTATCTATCTGATCGCACACTGGCCGGACAGGATACCAGGTCCGAAGGACAACACCACCTCACTGTATATCAATAAATGGTTTCATGTACGCCTGGTTGATTCAATCATTGATACTGCCCATTTACAAAAACAGGTTGTAAATACAGTCATTGATACTGCGAAGGTAGATAGAACCAAAACGGATACGGCTGCTACAAAAGCGGCAACTGATGTTGTCAAAGTTGCGTCTCTGCCAGCGACAACAGATGATTCTCTCTTTATCAGGTTAGATGGCCGGAAGGTATATTATAAGGGAAGTGAAGATGATCTGATACATATTAACACACTATTGCTGCTGTTGGTAGGTGTGGCAGGATTTCTCGGGAATATGATCCACATATCGACCTCATTCACCACTTTCATCGGCGCCGGAAAATTCCGGAAGAGTTGGGTGCTCTGGTATGTTGTCAAACCATTCACAGCAGCCGCACTGGCCATTGCGATTTACTTTGTGTTCAGGGGAGGATTTCTGAATATGAGTGACGACAGTTCGAACATCAATATTTATGGTCTGATGACGATATCGCTCTTGTCAGGATTATTCACAGACAGGGCAACATTAAAGCTGAAGGAGATTTTTGATGTATTATTCCGTACAAATCCGAAGGAAGAAAGACCTGACCAGTTGACAAATGGAGCGCCTAAAATAACCGGTGTGACAGCTGATCCGCTGGAGGCAGGTAAACCTGCACTGATCACATTGACAGGTGAGAAACTAAATGAAGGTAATATCAGTATTACTATAGAAAATACGCCTGTGGATAATCCGGAAAGAAAGCCGGATAGTATCAGTTTCAATTATACATTACCGGATGCATTGAAAGACAAGGAGAGCGTAACATTATCTGCGAAACCGGATAATGCGGCTAATGCCCGTACTTTTCAACTGAAAATTAAACAGGCAGCACCGCCTGCTGAAGGAGAATAAAAAAGGAAAGACTGACCAGGAATAGCTGGTCAGTCTTCTATTTTATGCATAGCGCAATGAAGCAGCTATACTGCTCTCAGCTGGCATTTTATCTTTCTCCAGAATGAACACATCGCCATTGTGGAGAATGGTTTGGGTGATGGCGTTATTTAGCAGGCATTCGTCCTGGGGTTGTTGCGCTTCGTGTATAATCACCCTGTTTTCTTTCTCATCGAAGGTACCCCATAGTTGTGCATTCTTTTCAACAAATAAGCAGTCTACCTGACCATAATAGGTAGCAGGTATGACATCATCCGGAATGGATGCTGTCAATGCTCCGGCTGATCCGTTGTTGTATTTATCTAAAGCCTGCTCTTTACGCCTTTCAAAAAATGGCTGCATTTTCTCTCTGGCCTGCCTGTAAATTTTTGTCACTTTCTCATGTTCAAAATTTCCAGTAAGCGCTTCATCAGCTACATGCTGATAGCGGGTCACCTTTCTGAAAATAGGCTGGAGATAATCGACTGCAGCCATGATCAATGGAATGTGCTTGTTATGCAGCACTTCTTTCCACATGGTTTTATCCACTTCTTCAAGATAATTTGCGATATCTGTTTTGTGGTCCGGATTCGAATTCATACCGTGATAACTGGCGCCGTGACCACCACCCGCGCTTCCCGTACGGAATAACTGCTGGTCGCCTTTTTCTTCAAAGTGTATAACATCGTCCATACCATCCGGCATTCCTTCTACAGGTACTTCTTTCATACCAAATGCATCTGCCAGGAACAGCTTTGCGTTGTGCTTGCTGAATGTAAGCACATAAAACTGTTCATTATTCGTTAATACCGGCAGTAATGGCGTTAACATAAATGAATGGTTACAGTATACCTGCTGTTGTATATTCATCGGAAGACGCATATAACGGAAGGAATCTGCTGTGATAAAACAGGCCAGACCATCCTGTTGATTCCGCCAGAATGTTTCATTTTTGAGGAGTTCATATCCCGGGTTCAGCATCTGCTGTAAAGCCATAGAAGAGCCTTCTTTTTCTTCCAGTAATTTCTGGGCCTGCTGCAACATATTCTTGAACATTTTCATGTCCTGCTGTTCATTTACCTCGTGTCCTGACGCATGTGCAGGCATATAGATAGTGAGGCAGGTACGCCCCTGTTCAGCTGCCAGTTCTGCAAAGATACTTTTGTCCATTCTGCCGGGTAGTTCCTGTGCTTCTGTAGTGGTCATATCTGCCATATTCCGGCCTGAATTCTCCGTAATGGTATTCCGTCCGTTTTGCTGTTGTACAGCTCTTTTTACAGTATCCCTGTTGGGATGGCGCACGTTGACTGCCGGTTGCAGTTCATCCGGCCCCATAGTATATTTGTCTGTCATTTCAAGGTCTGTTTCCAGCTCATCAGGTGAAATGGACTTTCTTAAACCTAATCCCTCCTTTCCATTACCGGAAGGCTTCCCTTTTATCGGGGTAAATTTTCCGTTTTGATCTTTTGGCATAACATGTAAGTTTAGATTTTCAAAAACAAGCTCAGCCTGATTCTGGACTGTCTTCTGATGATATGCACACCAATATCCTGCCAAGCCTTTCCTGCTGAGCCGGAGAGTTTTTTGTTCAACTTGTTGTGATACCTTATATTTAGAAAAACTACCGTAAATTCAGATCATAAATTCCACTAGATGATTGCAGGCGTCCTTAAAGAACAGCCAGGAGAAAACAGGGTTTCTTTAGTGCCGGAGATAGTTAAGCAGTTAGAAAAACAAGGAGTAACGGTTTGGATTGAACCAGATGCCGGAACCCGGGCATTTTACCCCGATGAATCTTATATACAGGCAGGCGCCAAGATCAAACCTGCCGGAGAGATCCTGCAACAGGCAGATATTATCCTCAGCATACAGATCCCAGAAGAGTCGTCCTGGAAGATGATCCCGGCAGGGAAGGTGCTGGCCGGTATTTATCAGCCTTTGTATAATACAGCACTGATGCAGCAATGGGCTGACAAACAGTTGACTGCCTTCAGTCTTGATAGTGTACCCCGCACTACCAGGGCACAAAGTATGGATGTACTGAGTTCACAGGCCAATATTGCCGGTTATAAGGCTGTATTGGTTGCAGCGACCAGTTATAGCCGTTATTTCCCGATGTTTATGACCGCAGCAGGTAGTATTGCACCTGCAAAAGTGCTGATACTCGGAGCAGGCGTAGCCGGCTTACAGGCCATTGCAACTGCCAGGCGACTGGGTGCGGTAGTGGAAGTATTTGATACAAGACCCGCCGTGAAAGAAGAAGTGATGAGCCTTGGGGCCAGGTTTATAGAGGTAGATGGCGCTGCCGATGCATCCGCCGCAGGTGGATATGCAGTGGAACAAAGCGTTGATTATAGACAACGACAGCAGGATAAGATCGCGGAAAGTATCGCTAAAGCAGATATCGTGATCACGACTGCCCAGATCCCCGGCCGGAAGGCTCCCTTACTGATCCCGACAGCCATGCTGGAGAGAATGAAACAGGGTTCGGTGATCGTAGATCTAGCGGCTGCTACGGGCGGGAATACGTCCCTTACTGAGAACAACAGGACGGTCATACACCAGGGTGTTACGATCATTGGTGATTCCAACCTCCCTTCCTCTATGCCGTCAGATGCAAGTAAACTGTACGCAAAAAATGTGTATAATTTTTTGCAGTTACTGATAAAGAACGGAGACCTCGTACTAAACTTTTCAGATGACATTGTGCAGGGCGCCTGTATCACCCATAGTGGTGCTATTACCAATGAAAGGCTGAAGCAGGCCGAAGGCGTCAAGCTGTAAAATATCTGTTATTACCTGACATCAATATTCCCCATCATGGAAGCTGTTTTTTCTTTTTTAGAACAACATCTTGAGCTGACCTACATTGTTATTCTTTCCATCTTCCTTGGCGTGGAAGTCATCTCACGCGTACCATCCGTATTACATACCCCACTCATGAGTGGCGCCAATGCAATTCACGGTGTTGTGATCATCGGCGCTATCATCGTAATGGGACAGGCCAGTGATGAAAATTACCTGGCGCTGATACTGGGATTTCTGGCGGTGATACTGGGAACAATAAACGTAGTTGGCGGCTTTGTCGTAACTGACAGAATGCTTGAGATGTTCAAATCGAAAAAGACCAAATAGTTGTACCTAATCATCGCACTATGTTATCGCTGATCTATCTGATAGGCTCTGTCACATTTATTGTCGGATTAAAGATGCTGAGTAATCCCGCTACAGCCAGGAAAGGCAATGCTATTGCTGCGGGAGGAATGGCGCTTGCTATACTCGGAACGATTTTCCTTTACAGGCATAACGGACAAGGATTACATAATTACGGCTGGATTATTACAGGACTTGCAGTCGGAGGGGTGATCGGTCTTGTTTCCGCAAGAAGAGTGAAAATGACCGCCATGCCTGAAATGGTCAGTCTGTTCAATGGCATGGGAGGCGCCTGTGCGGCACTGATCTCCATCGTGGAATTTGAACATATGGCGGGTACACTGGCGGATATACCGGATGTACGCGGACAGCTGGGGATCATATTCTCAGGAATGATCATCGGTGCTGTGTCATTTGCAGGTTCTGTTATTGCATGGGGGAAGCTGAACGGACGTATCAGGGATATTTCTTTCCAGGGACAGCATATTCTCAACCTGTCAGTACTGGCGGTGATCGTACTGCTGACCATATTCGTGGCCGTTACATTGCCCTCCGCCACAGTGGTATTGTTTGCAGCAGTGCTGGTACTGTCGCTGATCTACGGCGTGTTTTTCGTACTGCCTATTGGCGGAGCAGATATGCCGGTGGTGATATCCCTGTTGAATTCATTTACCGGTGTGGCAGCTGCCTGTGGTGGCTTTCTGTATAATAATCCGGTGATGCTGACCGGTGGTATCCTGGTAGGTTCGGCAGGTACTATCCTGACCATCCTGATGTGTAAAGCCATGAACCGCTCGCTGAAGAATGTGCTGATCGGCGCATTTGGCGGTACAAAAGCAGGAAGCATTACCCGCGAACAGGGCGCCTACAAGGAGATCGGACTGTCAGATACAGCCGTAGTGATGGCCTATGCGCATAAAGTGATGATCGTACCGGGGTATGGACTGGCAGTAGCACAGGCACAACATGCCTGTCATGAACTGGAAACATTGCTGGAGGCAAGGGGCGTGGAAGTAAGATATGCGATCCATCCGGTAGCAGGTCGTATGCCGGGACATATGAACGTGTTGCTGGCTGAAGCAGATGTGTCGTATGACAAACTGCTGGAGATGGAACAGGCTAACGGACAGTTTAATACAACGGATGTAGTGCTGATATTAGGGGCCAATGATGTGGTAAATCCGGCCGCAAAAAGCGACCCTTCCAGTCCGATCTATGGCATGCCGATACTGGAAGTAGAAAACGCCAGAAGCGTGATTGTCAATAAACGCAGTATGAAACCGGGATATGCCGGTATCGAGAATGACCTCTTTTTCCAACCTAAAACTTCTATGCTGTTTGGAGATGCCAAACAGGTACTACAGCAGCTGGTGGCAGAGATTGTAAACAGCCTATAAAAGGCCATCTGACTGCTATGCCCCGTTTTTTCAGTATTTTGCTGCAAAAATAAGGGGTTGGATTTCTTACCAAAAAAATTTACAGACACACTATCAGGACTGCCAGGTATGGATTTGGCAGCCTTTTTGCGTATACATGAGGCAGGCGAAAAAATCACTTCTCTCAGGATAAATCCGAACAAATTACAGGATGAACAGGCCGTACAAAAGGTACTGCAATCACTGACAGAAACAACCGTCAGCCGGGTTCCATGGTCACAGTATGGATACTATCTGCCAGTAAGACCGTCTTTTACCTTTGATCCTTTTTTCCATGCAGGCGCTTATTACGTACAGGAAGCTTCTTCCATGTTCGTAGAACAGGTAATGCGTCAGGTATGTGACCTGGAAGCACCGTTGAAAGTACTGGATCTCTGTGCAGCCCCGGGTGGTAAATCAACCCTGCTGCAATCGCTGATCAGTACCGACAGTGTGCTGGTATCCAATGAGGTGATCAAAAGCAGGGCCGCGCTTTTAGGGGATAATATCAGTAAATGGGGCGCTGCAAATGTGATCGTTACCAACAATGATCCGCGTGATTTCGGCAGACTGCCCGGATACTTTGATGTGATGGTGGTGGATGCACCCTGCTCTGGTTCAGGACTTTTCAGACGTGAGCCGGAAGCAGTAGAAGAGTGGTCCCCGGAAAATGTGATGTTGTGCAGTCAGCGTCAGCAGCGCATACTTGCGGACGTATGGAATACGTTAAAAGAGAATGGGATACTGATCTATGCCACCTGCTCTTATTCCCGTCAGGAAGACGAAGAGATCATGGAATGGATACAGGATAACTTTTCAGTAGAGAATATTGCGATACCAGTCAGTGAAGACTGGCATATTGTGAAGACCACAGCAGGACCGCAACAGGCAGAAGGATACCGTTTTTACCCTGACAAAGTAAAAGGTGAAGGCTTCTTTATCACCTGTTTCCGTAAGACTTCCGGAGATGAGTATTCCGCTAAGAAACAACGGGATAGCGTTACGCCGGTTGCTAAAAAAGATCAGGAGAAGGTCGCACAATGGTTGAAAAATACGGACAACCTCTTTATGATGGATCATCAGGGAGAGGTATTAATATTTCCGGAAAATATGGCGTCTGTTGTTTCTTTACTACAACAGCACTTATATTTGCGGAAAGCTGGCGTAAAAGCGGGCCAGCTGGCAGCGAAAGAACTGATTCCTGATCATCAGCTGGCAATGAGCAATATGACCAGGGACACAATCCCACAAGTGACGTTGACCCGTGAGCAGTCTTTACGCTATCTGAGAAAAGAAGACCCTGAGGTAACTACAGATGTGAAAGGCTGGGCACTGATGAAGTATGAAGGGATGGCGCTCGGATGGGCGAAAATATTACCTAACCGTATCAACAATTACTATCCTAAAGAACTCCGTATTCTGAAAGAAGTGTAGGCAAAAATTTTTAATTTAGTTACCTGAAAGGTATAAACAGCGTAGTAATGGTAAAAACGTTCATGACAATTGCGGGACTTGTATTATGTGTTGCCGGTGGAGTACAGGCACAGGACAGGGTCCAGGTACAGGGTACCTCTCCCGATCTGTATGTACTGCACACTGTAAAGAAAGGAGAAACCCTTTACAGTCTGGGCAGGTCCTACAGTTTGTCTCCGAAAGAGATTGCAGGCGAAAACAATATCTCAGCTGAACAGGGTTTGCAGCTTGGACAGTCTGTAAAGATCCCCTTAAACAGCACCAATTTTTCACAGAAAACAGATGCAGGTGGCACGCCTGTGTATCATAAGGTAGAAGAAAAAGAAACACTGTATCGTCTTAGTGTAAACCATAACAAAGTATCACTGGATAATATCCGTCGCTGGAATAATATGACCGGTGATGGTTTACAGAAGGATGGTTTCGTGATCGTGGGTTATCTGAAAGGAACTGGTATTCCAGCTTCTGCACCGGTAGCCAGCAATCCGTCTACCACACCTCCTCCTGCTACCCATCCGGCAAGCACGCCGCCAGCTACGACGCCAACGCCAACGCCGTCCACACCAGCGCCAACAACGCCGGTAGCGACTACGCCTGCGGCAGGTACAACGCCAGCTCCTCCGGTAACAAAACCAGATCAGCAGGCGCCACCAGAAACGCCAGCTACGACGCCAACACCAGCTCCTGCTACTAATACCGGTGCTACAAAACCAGCGCCAGCAAGCAGTGCAGGCTCTTCTTTCGAGCAACTGTATAACCAGCAGACAAGCAACGGTAAGAGCGTGACTTCTGAAAAAGGTCCTGGTGGATGGTTCAAAAGCAACGCAAGCCCTGGTAAATATTATGCATTGCACAATACAGCACCAAGAGGTACGATCATTAAAGTGACCAACCCGCTGAATGGTAAGTTCATCTACGCAAAAGTACTGGAAGCAATTCCGCAGATCAAGCAGAATGAAGGCCTGATCATTAAACTGAGTGATTCCGCACTGGAAGCACTGGGTACAAATGAGGCGAAATTCTACTGTCAGCTGAATTACGAAGAATAGTTAATTAAGAATGAAACAGACAGGTGCCTCAGAGAGAATACTCGTCTGATCACTCTCTAAGCATATAAACGATAAAGGCGTCCAGTATCCCTGGACGCCTTTATCGTTTATATGCTTCAACTAATTTAATCTCAATTTCAATCTTCGCTGCATTATAATTCCTGATTGACCAATTCCTAACTGACTTTGTATCCTCTTAAGAAAGCCTCTATATCCATCCGCTTTTTGCCTTCCATCTGTATCTCCTGTAAGGAAAGGTAGCCGTCTGGTGCTGCTATTTTCAGATAGGTCTTATTATCGCTGATCGCTTCGCCCGGAGCAACAGCAGGTTGTGCATGTTCCCTGGTAGCTTTGAATATCTTCACACTCTTTCCGGCAAGCAGGGTCCAGGCGGTAGGGTAGGGACTCATACCACGTACGAGATTGTAGATCTGCTCAACCGGCTGTTCCCATTTTATCTGACAGTCTTCTTTGAAGATCTTGGGTGCATGTTTGATCTCCTCTGCCCTGATATGTGCCTGTGGCGTACCGGTAGCTGTACCGGAGCCCAGTGCCTGCACTGTTTTTAATAGCAGTCCGGCGCCTGTAGCCATCAGGTCGTCATGGAGTTCGCCGGCAGTTTCATCATCTCTGATCACTACTGACTGACTGAACAGGATATCACCCGTGTCGATTTCATGTTGAAGTTTGAAGGTGGTCACACCAGATTCTTTCTCTCCGTTGATGATTGCCCAGTTGATAGGCGCAGCCCCCCTGTAATTAGGCAACAGCGAAGCATGTACGTTGATCGTGCCCAGAGGCGGCATATCCCATACCACTTCCGGGAGCATACGGAAGGCCACCACTACCTGCAGATCGGCCTTTAAAGCCTTTAATTCAGCCAGGAAATCCGGGTTCTTCAGTTTCTCCGGTTGCAATACCGGAATGTTCTTAGACACTGCATATTGTTTAACAGCACTTTGCTGCAATTGTAAGCCTCTTCCGGCAGGTTTATCAGGCGCTGTGATCACAGCCACCACGTTATAGCCGTTTTGCACCAGTATGTCGAGTGAAGCCACTGCGAAATCAGGGGTGCCCATAAAGATGATCCTCATATTTTGTTGGTCCTTTAACTCACTCTGCATATAATAAGTATTTCTTCCTGATGGTTTTAAATTGTGTCAGTGCAGGTTCCCAGGTATCGCGTATTTCCGCTTCACTGAGGCCCTGTTTTATTTGTCTTTGCAAGGTAGTATTACCTGCAAGTTTATTGAAAAATGGCGTAAAGAAATTTTCCTTCTCCGGGTACAGATCATATGCCTGTAATAACCATTTCAACTGAAGTTTGTTGTCCATTTCAGCCCTTACAGCTTCCGGTGTGCCGGTGAGATTATACCCGTAGCAGGTCACATTTTTCAGTGGTGGTTCCTTGGCCCCTGGTGTACTGCGGGGTGTAAATTTGTACAGGTCTTTCGGGAAAGACGGGTGACCAAATACCTGAAAAGGAAGATCGGTACCCCTGCCCAGACTCAACACCGTACCTTCAAACAGACACGTGGAAGGGTAGAGATAAATCGCTGCCATATTGGGCAGATTAGGTGATGGCTTTACAGGTAGCTGATAGAAGGTATGATCATCGTACCCCTTGCATGGAATGACGGTCAGTTTGCATTCCACGCCGTTTTTGAGCCATTTTTCTCCATTGAGCATATATGCATATTCTCCTACGGTCATACCATGTACAATGGGAATAGCTTGCATGCCTACGAAAGAGCGCAGGCTGGTATCTTCCAGTACGGGCCCGTCTACGTAATGTCCGTTAGGGTTGGGCCGGTCCAGTACAATGAGCGGTTTATTATTCTCAGCAGCAGATTCCATGAACTCCTGCAATGAGGAGATATAAGTATAAAAGCGCGTACCTACATCCTGAATGTCGAAAAGCAGTATATCAACATCCTGAAGGTCGGCGGCATCTGCCTTACGGTGCCTGCCATATAAGGATACGATGGTCAGTCCGGTGCTGGGGTCTGTACTGTTCCCCACTTTTTCACCCGCATCTGCATTACCTCTGAAGCCATGTTCAGGGCTGAATATTTTCTGTATATGCACATGCAGTTTCAGTAATGAATCAACGAGATGTGTATGGCCTATCATGGCAGTCTGATTAACCAGTAGTGCAACTCTTTTGCCTCTTAGTAGAGGCAGGTATCCTTCTGTTCTGTCAGCGCCTGTAAGGACCTGCGCCTGGGCGGCTGCCGTAAATACCAGGCAACAAAAAAGCGTAATGACGACCTTGTACATGCCGTAAAAATAGTTTAAATCAGGCAAGATATTAAGGATTGGTAGTTTAGTGGAATATTGCTAAATTGAATATCTATTCACTAATTTCTTTACCTTGCGGTAATTATCCAATAACACTTTTAATTAAATTATTATGCAAGCAGTTAAAAACGGAGATACGGTGCGTGTGCATTATCATGGCCGCCTGACCAACGGAACAACTTTTGACTCATCCGAAGGTAGGGATCCGCTTGAATTTAAGGTTGGCGCCGGTATGGTTATTAAAGGCTTCGACAATGGTGTTGTTGACATGACTATTGGTGAAAAAAGAACCTTGAATATTCCTGTTGAAGAAGCATATGGTCCTAAGAATGATGAGTTGATCATGGAGTTTCCAAAGGAAAACATTCCGGCTGATCTGAACCCACAGGTAGGTATGGATCTGCAGATGAGTAACCCACAGGGCCAGGTATTCCCTGTAAAGGTTGCTGCTATCGGCGATACTTCCATTACACTGGATGCTAACCATCCACTGGCTGGTGAAGCGCTGATCTTCGATATCGAACTGGTTGAGATCAAGTAGTCGTTCAGACAAGGGAAGTTAAATTATTAAAGCAGAAGGCTGATTATCCAACAGGGTAATCAGCCTTCTGCTTTAAATGTCATGCTGTAATATCACATTACTCATGTGTAAGTACGATCCTGGTCGGACGTTTCTGATCATCGATCGCAACGAACGTAAAAGAGCCTGAAATCGCCTTTTCCCGGTGTGTATTGTACATCTGCTCCACGAAAATATCTACCTCTACTTTCAGACTGGTAGTACCTACATGTACAACTGTTCCCACCAGTTCGATGATAGTACCATGCGGGATCGCCATTTTAAAATCTATTTTGTCACTTGACACGGTGACCATACGCATACGGCTGAAACGGGTAGCTGTAATAAATGCTGCTTCATCCATGAGCTGCATTGCTGTGCCGCCAAATAAAGTATCATAATGGTTCACTGTGTTCGGGAAGACTGCTTTGAATATCCGTGTAACGGAGTCGGCTATCTGTTTTTCGTATGCCATATTGTTGTTCAACTAATTTATCGTTTAAACCGCAGGGAGAATAATTGCAGCAGGCGTTCTTTAAAGCGGGTTTGCCTGTAACTCTTTTTCATGTCATTCAAACATCCGGCACATAAACATCCGGAGTAAGCTTCACCAATAAAGGCCCGCTCTTCTTCAGTCAGCGTTACCTGCTGGCACTGGCAGCGAAGGATAGAACCTACGCGGCACTCAAAAGCTGCATTGCAGCGTGGACAGGTAATGGTTTCATGACAAGCCATATGATAAAGTTACGAATCATAATCTAGTAAACAGGAAGAGTTTGCTAAAGTACTGGCTATGTGCATTTTGCAGATAGCACGAAAGTGCAGCAGGACGTCCTGCTGCACTTTGCCTGTTTGAATAGCGGATAAGTGGTTATCAGGGAATGGTTATGCCGTTGCCTGCACTGCTACACGCATATTGCGGGCAGCAGCCACCATGTTGCGCAATGCCTGCTCCGTTTCCGGCCATTTGCGGGTTTTAAGTCCGCAGTCCGGATTCACCCATATATTCCGTGCCGGTAACAACTGTATCGCTTTTTCCAGCAGTTCTGTCATTTCGGCTACCGTAGGTACGCGTGGTGAGTGGATATCATATACGCCTGGTCCGATCTCATATGGATAATGGAAAGTGGAGAATACTTCCAGTAATTCCATCTGTGAACGCGATGTTTCTATCGTGATCACATCTGCATCCATCGCAGCAATATTGCTGATAATATCATTGAACTCTGAATAACACATGTGCGTATGGATCTGTGTGGCATCTTCCACGCCGGAAACAGATACGCGGAAGGCTTTTACCGCCCAGTCCAGGTATGACTGCCAGTCTGCCTGACGTAACGGAAGCCCTTCTCTGATAGCAGGTTCGTCCACCTGTATTACACGGATGCCCGCCTTTTCCAGATCTACCACTTCATCTCGGATAGCCAGCGCTATCTGTAGTGTGGTTTCAGAACGAGGCTGATCATCTCTCACAAAAGACCATTGTAAAATAGTTACAGGGCCGGTCAGCATTCCTTTCATCGGTTTGTCTGTCAGTGATTGTGCATAACTGCTCCATTCAACGGTCATCGGTGTATTACGTTGCACATCGCCATATATCACGGGTGGTTTTACACACCGTGAACCATAGCTTTGTACCCAGCCGTTTTTAGTGAACACAAATCCTTCCAGTTGCTCTCCAAAGTATTCCACCATGTCATTACGTTCAAACTCACCATGTACCAATACATCTATGCGCAGACTTTCCTGCAACTGTACGGAATCCTGTATGGCTTTGCGAATGGCAGTATCGTATCCTTCTTTTGTGATATCGCCTTTTTTGAGGTCTGCACGTAGTTTTCTGATATCTTCTGTTTGCGGAAAAGAGCCGATTGTCGTTGTTGGGAACAGCGGCAATTGTAACACTTCTTCCTGTGCTTTCTGACGGGTAGTGAATACGTTTTTACGTTCTGCATCAGCAGGCGTCAGTGCCGCCAGACGGGCCTTAACAGCCGGTTTGTGGATGATAGCAGCTGTTGCTTTTTCCTGCATTGTACGCTGGTTTGCCTGCAGTAATTCATTGTTACCATTCAGAATATCTTTCAGTGCGATCACTTCATAGACCTTCTGTTTTGCAAAGGCCATCCAGTTTTTAATCTGTGGTGTAAGTACCGCTTCGTCTGTTTCCAGTTCAAGGTCATAAGGTGTATGCAACAGTGAGCAGGAAGTGCCTATCAGTACACGTTCTTCACCAAGTACTGCAACTGCTTTTTTGATCAGCAGGAGAGAGGTATCGTAATTGTTTTTCCAGATGTTACGGCCATTCACAACACCTACAGAAAGCTGTACATTTTCACGTAAGGCTGCCAGCACTGTATCCAGTTGTTCAGGTGCTCTTACCAGGTCTATATGCAATGCATCTACTGGCAGTTGTGTGGTCAGGGCTGTGTTATCCTGTAACCCGCCAAAGTAGGTGGTCAGGAGTAATTTCAGGGCAGGAACCGCTTTTCTGATCTGTGTATATGCCTGGAGGAATAGCTCCTGTTGTGCTGGTGTCAGATCCAGTACAAGGGTTGGTTCATCGATCTGTACCCAGGTAGCGCCAGCCTGGTGAAGCGACTGTAATACCTGGATGTACACAGGTAAGAGTTTATCCAGCAAAGCAGGCAGCTGTAAAGATTCCTCTTTTATCTTTCCCAGCAGCAGGAAGCTGACAGGACCTGCCAGGACAGGTTTTGTATGGATACCGATGGCTTGTGCTTCTTTGAATTCTTCCAGCGGCTTATTATACAACAGACTGAATTCCTGTGAAGCGTCAAACTCTGGTACCAGGTAGTGATAGTTGGTATCAAACCACTTGGTCATTTCCATGGCCGTTGCATCAAATCCGTTTTTCTGATAACCACGGGCCATCGCAAAGTAGAGTTCCGGACTGCTCGGTGTAACGAGACTTTCCTTTAAAGCCCTGAAGCGGGCAGGTATAGCACCGGTCATGATACACATATCGAGTATCTGATCGTAATAAGAGAAATCATTTGAAGGGATCAGGTCAATTCCTGCCTGATGTAATGTCTCCCAGTTCTGTCGGCGTAACTGTCTGGCGGTAAGCTGTAATTTTTCAAGGGAGATCTTTCCGGTCCAATAGGCTTCATTTGCCTTCTTCAATTCCCGGTTGCTACCAATACGCGGATAGCCAAGAATGTTGGTTTGCATACTTGCATGTTTTAAAGGAGTGAAATAATAGGAGACTTACTGCAGGTATGCGATGCGGAAATGAGAAGGACAGGAACAGGCGGCAATTTGCTGACGGGATGTCAACAGTATAGTACCGGCACTGATAACCTGATGGCTGCTTCATATTTCGCGAAAGCATACATCAATCTGTCTGAGGCAAGTATCCTGGCTTGTAACAGTTATGACCGTCCTTCTCGTCTGTACATCTGCAGATGTACCTGGACAATGGACATATGCCGGTCATAACCCGGGAGGTTACTTACAGTTGCGCGTCAGCCCGTGATTTACACACGGTTCCTTTTTAATTCCTTCTTTTTTACCGGAAGGACACCGCAAACAGTTTTGAGTGGCATTTAAGTTCCACAACAAATATAAGTAACCTTATTTATTTTCTGTGCAAACTTAGTGCGGTGGAACAAAATAATTGTAAATTATTTTTATTTGGTGTTTTGTTCTTTAATTTCTCTTTAGGTAGATGAATGTCCTGTTTGGAGTCTGGAACACCACTTAAACAGTGATTTTTTCTGTGGGATATAGAAAACGGACAGTACTTATTTGCCGGAATCCGAAATTCCTTACGTTTGCAATATGTTCAATAATTATAAATACACGGTAACTGAGCGCTTTATGCGCTATGTACAGATAGATACACAATCAGATCCACTCAGTAAGACCTTCCCTTCCACGGAAAAGCAAAAAGACCTTGGTCGCCTGCTGGTCAGCGAATTGCTGGCAATGGGGATCAAAGATGCTGTCATGGATGAACATGGGTATGTGTTTGCCACCATCCCTGGTAATACGGATAAACAGGTACCTGTTATCTGTTTCTGTTCTCACATGGATACCTCCAGCGATTGCAGCGGTAAAGATGTAAAACCGATCGTTCACCGCCAGTATGATGGAGGGGATATTGCTTTACCAGAAGAAGGCACTGTGATCAGGGCTGCGGAGCATCCTTACCTGGTATCCAAAAAAGGAGATGATATTATTACCGCGAGCGGAACTACGCTGTTGGGCGCCGATGATAAAGCCGGTGTAGCTGAGATTATGGATGCTGCACAATTCCTGCTGGCGCATCCTGAAATTAAGCATGGGGACATCCGTATCCTGTTCACACCGGATGAAGAGGTAGGACGTGGTGTGGAAAAACTGGATATGCAACGCCTGGGGGCGCAGTTCGGCTATACGCTGGATGGGGGTGAACGTGGTTCTCTGGAGAACGAAAGCTTTTCTGCTGATGGCGCTAAGATCGTTATAAACGGTGTCAGCGTACATCCGGGTACGG
This sequence comes from Chitinophaga sp. YR627, assembly GCF_900114995.1. Taxonomy (GTDB): domain Bacteria; phylum Bacteroidota; class Bacteroidia; order Chitinophagales; family Chitinophagaceae; genus Chitinophaga. The sequence goes on along the minus strand of NZ_FOUX01000009.1, from coordinate 33,901 downwards.
CTAAAGATAAACTGGTGAGTGCCATTAAAATAGCGAGTGAGATCGTGGATGCGCTTCCGAAAGACAGCCTGTCTCCTGAAACAACGGAAGACCGTCAGGGCTTTATTCATCCGGTAAGGATACACGGTATCGTAGAGCAGGCAGAGATCGATTTTATACTGCGTGATTTCGTAACGGCTAAACTGGATGACCATGCCGCCTTCCTGCGTAATATTATGAACACAGTGATGGCCCGTTATCCACAGGCCAGCGCAACCCTGACCGTTACACAGCAATATCGTAATATGAGAGAAGTGCTGGACCTCCATCCGGAAGTAACAGCTAATGCAGAAGAAGCCATCCGTCGTGCCGGGGTAGAACCCTTAAGACTGATCATCCGTGGTGGTACAGATGGTTCCAGGCTCTCTTTTATGGGTTTACCCTGTCCGAATATCTTCACCGGAGAGATGGCGCTGCACAGCAAAAATGAGTATGTGAGTATTCAGGATATGGAAAAAGCCGTGCAAACTATCGTCCATCTGGCTCAGGTTTGGGAAGAACGTAGCTAATTAGTTCATTGATTGGCAATATTTTGCCGGAACATACGTTAAATGTTTACCATATTATTGGTATCTTCCTCCCTTGTTGCATTTGAAATATATACTTTTGCAAGGTTAAAAATTTATTCATGCTCTTAGGACTCGTTACATTATTACAGGATTCTCTATTACAGCCAAAGGCAGACACCGTTGCCACAGCGGCTACTGCGGCAGTTGCCGATCAGCAAATCAGATTAATGGATCTGCTGGCAAAAGGTGGGGTACTGATGATACCTCTGGGTATCCTTTCCGTGATCGCTGTTTTCGCTTTCGTGGAAAGATATCTGACTATCTCCAAAGCAGGTAAGCTGGAAGATAACTTTATGCCAATGATCAGGGATCATATCTCCAATGGCAATATCTCCGCTGCCCGCTCTTTGTCAAAAAATACCAATAGTCCTATAGCACGCATGATCGACAAAGGGGTACAGCGTATAGGTAAACCGATCGAAAGTATCGAGAAATCCATGGAGAACGTAGGTAAACTGGAAATCTATAAGATGGAAAAGAACCTGGTGATCCTGTCCATCATCGCAGGTATCGCACCAATGTTCGGGTTCCTGGGTACGATCGCAGGTATGATCCAGACCTTCTTTAACATCTCCATCACCTCCGATATCACCCTGGGTACGATCGCTGGTGGTATCTACGTAAAGATGATCACTTCCGCTACAGGTCTGATCATTGGTCTGGTAGCCTATATCGGTTACAGCTTCCTGAATGCACAGATCGATAAGGTGATCAATAAAATGGAAGGCGCTTCAGCAGAGTTCATTGATATTTTGCAGGAACCAACAAGATAAATCATCGATCATCTGTAATTGTAAAATATGAACTTACGCAATAGAAGAAACAAGCGGCATGTGGAGCTGCACAACGGCGCACTGAATGATATCCTGTTCATTCTGTTGCTGTTCTTCCTGATCGTATCAACCCTGGCCAATCCGAATGTGATCAAGCTGACATTGCCGAAAGCAAAGAGCAATACGAAAGCTAAACAGACGGTGGTAGTCAGCATCAATGATAAAAGGGAATTCTTCGTAGGAACCAACAAAGTGCCTTTCGAAAGCCTGAAACAGATGCTGGTCCCTGCACTCGGACGTGAAACAGTGGATCCGACCATTGTTATCAACGCAGAGAAAACAGTGCCGGTGGAAGATGTAGTGAAAGTGATGGAAGTAGCCCGTGAAATCGGTGCAAAAGTGGTATTGGCGACTGCCAATCCACAGAGTAAAGGATAATAAACCAATGTATTATACCCGGTCCGGAATGGCTTTATGCTATTCCGGACCGCTTTTTTATACGGGTTGCAGATCGGCTGATGCAGGTTGTACGACCGGCAATACCAGACTGAAAGCAGCGCCTTTCCCATTCTCGCTGGTCGCCGCAATGGTACCATGATGGCGTTGTACGATCTTCTTACATAAGGCCAGTCCGAGACCAGTACCGTCGTATTTATCCTTTGAATTTAACCGGGTGAATGTATCGAAGATCTTTTCGCTTTGCTGCTGATCAAAGCCAATACCATTGTCCGTAATGATGATGTTATAATAAGCCTCCTTGTGTTGCAGCACCGGCGTTGCTTCGATGGTGATAACAGGCTGCTCCTCCTCAGTAGTGAATTTCAGTGAATTGTTCAGCAGGTTGTAGAATAACTGATGTATCAGTATACGATCGCCTTCTATGACCGGTAGCGGACCGGCCTTCACGACCGCATGTTTCTGCTGTATCAGGACTTCCAGGTCATTTCTGATCTCTTCTATAATGATATTCAGGTCTATCTTTTCATTGATCTTATGGGCGCCATTCTGCACGGAGTAGTTGAGTACTCCTTCTATCATAGTGGACATACGCTCCGCGGAAGACTGTATCTTATGCAGGTAGGTCTTGCCCCGCTCATTCAGTAAATGCCCTGTTTCATCCTCCAGTCTCGATGTGAATATCTTGATCTTTCTGACCGGTTCTTTCAGATCATGACTGGCTACGTGTGCAAACTGTTCCAGGGTATCATTGGAGCTCTGTAAGGCAGCATTTACGTTATTGAGCTCATTGGTGCGTTCGCTGACACGGGTCTCCAGTTGCGCCATTAATGCCTTACGTTCTGATATCTCCCTGTACCATTCTATCACGATACCGGCAGTTCTCCTTAGCAGTTCCACTGCTTCCCTGTCTTCCGGAGCAGGCGTTTGTTCTGTTCCATAATACAGTGCAAATGTAGCAAGTGGTCGTTGCTGTGAAGAAAGGATCGGTATAGACCAACAGGCACGCAGACCATGTGATAAGGCCAGCTCTTTATAATTTGCCCATAAGGGATCATTGGAGATGTCCTCTACGGTAATTTCTTCGCCTGTGAAGGCAGCGGTTCCGCAGGAGCCTACAGCCGGGCCGATCTCTACGCCATTGACTGCTTCGTTATAACTGGCTGGTAAGCTGGGCGATGCACCGTGCAACATCCGCTTGCCTTCCGGATCTATCAGCAAAATGGAGGCCATCAGAGAACCGTTGGATTGCTCTTCCACTGTTTTTACCAGCGTTTCCAGTACCTCTTTGATGGGTTTGCCGTGTACGGCCTGTTCTAATGCATATTTCTGTCCCCTGAGGATAATGTCATGTCTTTTTAAGGTCTGCTCTGACCGTTTTCTTTCCGTAACATCACGGGTAACAGCGAGTTGTGAAAATGTGCCATCTCCATTGGGCATGGGAACAGCGTGTGTCTCCATGTGACGCCTGGTACCGTTCAGGCTGATCAGATCAAATTCCCAGTTCAGGCTTTCCCCGTTGCATACCCTGTTATGGTTTTCGATCCAGCGTTCCCTGTATTCAGCGGCGATGATATCAAATACACAGCACCCTTCAACAGTTTGGGCTTCAGTGGCATCTATCATGCACAGACCAGCCTTATTCATAAACTGTACTGTCCCGTCCTGGGCGACAATTTTGATACATTCCGGGGTTGCCTCAATCACAGCCTTCAAACGGGCCTCATTCGTATCTAAAAGATGTTGTACTTCCATCGTCGGCTATTTACGGAGAATTGAACATGCATTCCTGGCCAAATTTCGGATTATTTGGAGTATATTCTTTAAAATTTTATGCTTCCTGATCGCCATTTATTGATTAGATTAGTATTTAATCTTTTAGGCGTCCATTTAAAAACTCACTAGACTATGAAACTTTGCGTAGCGCAGGCAAGAGCGGTAAAAGGGGACATCCTGAGTAATATCGAAAATCACAAAAAGATCATCGATCTTGCGGTATCCAATGGCGCAGATACTATCATCTTCCCCGAATTATCTATCACAGGTTATGAACCCACCCTGGCAAAAGAACTGGCCACAGAGCTGCATGACGAAAGACTGAATGTCTTTCAGGATATCAGTGATGAAAAAGCAATTACCATCGGGGTAGGAGTACCCCTGAAAACGCCTACTGGCATTACCATCAGTATGGTGCTGTTCCAGCCGCAGGAAAGCCGGAACGTATATGCAAAAAAATACCTGCATGCAGATGAAGACCCCTATTTCGTCAGCGGAGAAAGCAGTCTCAGTCTGCTGGGAGAAGACGGAGATGTGGCACTGGCCATCTGTTACGAGCTATCCGTTCCTCAACATGTAGAGGACGCTTACAAATGTGGTGCACAGTTTTACCTGGCCAGTTCTGTAAAATCGACCGGGGGTATTGAAAATGCCATTGCCCGTTTGTCCAGAATAGGCAGTGAATACGATATGATGGTCTTATTATCTAATGCAGTAGGAGAATCAGACGGTTTTCTGTGTGCCGGCAAGTCTGCTGTATGGGATAGTACCGGGGCTGTCCTGGAGCAGCTGGATGCTACCAGTGAAGGTATCCTGATACTGGATACAGACACCCGTACTGCGATGTCAGTTACTATCTGACACAAAAAAGCGTCCCCCGCTAGAGAGACGCTCTTTCTTGCTATAATGAAATGGATGATTATTGTTTTTTCTCCAGCAGTTTGAAGAACTGATCCAGCTGAGGAAGGATCACGATACGTGTACGACGGTTAGTCGCGCGACCTTCAGGTGTATCATTGCTGGCGATTGGCAGATATTCGCTTCTACCCGCAGCAGTGATATGAGCCGGAGGAATAGCATAGTCATTCTGTAATACCCTGGTTACAGCAGTTGCTCTTTTCACACTCAGATCCCAGTTGTCCAGTAATACCCCTTTCTTATAAGGATTGCTGTCGGTATGACCTTCTACCATGAATTCGATATCAGGCTGGTTTAACAGTACTTTAGCCACTTTACCGAGTACTTCCTTCGCTTTTGGTGTTACATCATAACTACCGCTTTCAAACAACATCTTATCAGAGATATCAATATACACTACGCCTTTTTCCACTTTGATGTTGATATCCTTATCATCCAGGTTACCAATAGCACCTTTCAGGTTCATTACCAGTGCCATGTTCAGGGAGTCTTTACGTGCAATCGCAGACTGCAGGTCCTGTATGTAAGCATCTTTGGCACCAATGTTATCCAGTGATTTTTTGATACTTTCTGCCTGTGAATTACTGATCACAGAAAGGTCTTTCAACTGATTAAGTAAGGTGCTGTTATTTTGTTTGAGTCCTTCCACTCTTTCTTCACTTACGTTTCTGCTGCGCTCAAAAGCAGATGCGGTATCACGCAGACTGCGCTGGCAATCTTCCAGTTTACCCTGTAAGCTTGCATACTGCGATGATAGTTCCGCGTACTTCGCTTCAGAAGCTTTAAACTTCTTCGTGCTCACGCAGGAAAATAAGAAAATTGGAAGGGATAATGATAGTGCTATGAATCTAAGTTTCATATAAATTGTGTTTGTTTTTAATGACTCTTGCTGTTGTTCTCTTTATTGCCCATAAATCCAACACCATGCCACTTTTTGCTACGCACTCATGTATATTCCTGTTAAATTGTTAAAAGACATCAACTAATGGGAAATTCGCAATTCATTATATTGTCTTCTCATAGCTGAAAAGCCTAATCTGATTGTTCTATTTTAGTAGCCGTAGAAATTTTATTTATCCACGAACTCTCGGGTCTCAAAATCTAAAAATCGTATTCAGACATTATGAAGAATGTATTCTTTTTGCGTCTTGCATTGTGCATGCTATTGGCAATGCCGGCAATGGTAAAGGCGCAGGTGAAATCAACCGCAAAGCCACTCGCAACATTACAGCAGGAATTTGTTGATCTGCGTTTTGGTATGTTTATTCACTTTAACATCCCAACGTTCGCTGATCAGGACTGGCCTGATCCGGAAGCACCGGTATCCCTGTTCAATCCTAAAAAGCTGGATTGTAACCAATGGGCAGCCACCGCAAAAGCAGCTAATATGAGCTATGGCTGTCTGACCACCAAACATCACAGTGGTTTCTGTATCTGGGATACCAAGACGACAGATTACAATGTGATGAACAGTCCTTACAAGAAAGACGTTGTAAGGGAATATGTGAACGCATTCAGGGCCAAAGGACTGAAAGTAATGCTGTATTACTCTATCCTGGATACCCACCACAAACTGCGTCCGCATGATATTACCCGTCAGCACATCGATATGGTGAAAGCACAGCTGACCGAACTCCTGACCAACTACGGCGAGATCAGTGCACTCATCATCGATGGATGGGATGCTCCATGGTCCAGGATCTCTTATGATGAAGTGCCATTTGAGGAGGTTTACCGCCTCATTAAGACCCTGCAGCCTAATTGTCTGGTGATGGACCTCAACGCGGCAAAATATCCGACAGAGGCCCTGTTTTACACCGATATCAAATCTTACGAGCAGGGTGCAGGTCAGCACATCTCCAAAGAAGCGAACAAACTGCCTGCATTATCCTGTCTGCCAATCAACAGCGCATGGTTCTGGAAATCTGATTTCCCGGCTACCCCTGTAAAAGATCCGGCAAAACTGGTGGATGAGATCCTGGTACCGCTGAACAAAGCATGGTGTAACTTCATCCTGAACGTAGCGCCAAACCGTGATGGTCTGATCGATCCTAACGCTGTAAAGGCACTGGAAGAAGTAGGAAAGCGCTGGAAAAACACAGGTGCTATGCCGGCTCTGACACCAGCAGAAGCGCCGATCATTTCTTCTAATATTGCCAAATTCCAGCGTAGCAATTCCAGCTGGAGCAATGATATGAATATCATGGACTTTGGTAATGATGACCGTTTCGGCAGCAGCTGGCAGTCTAATCCGGTTGTAAAACAGCCATGGTATGAGATCATTTTTGATAAAGACAAAAGCTTCAATATGATCACCATCGTTGAAGACGGCAGCAATATCAAAAAATACCGCCTGGAATACAATGAAAACGGTGTATGGAAACCAATTACACAAGGTGAAGGCGGCGGTCGTGTGAGAATCCACCGTTTCAACAGAATATGGGGTGGTAAAGTACGTATCCTCATCGACGAGTTCAAAGATGCTCCTGCGATCGCAGAATTCGGTATCTTTGATGAGAGAAGATAATCACTGTTTATAAAGTTTATCAGAGAGGCTTTATCCTACGTCGATCTTTCGTTTATGAATGAAGGATCATTGAAGGATAAAGCCTTTTTAATGCCTGTTTGATTACACACGATAACTGTTACACGAATGCATCTTATTATGTTGCCTGTCGCATCATGTTGCTGTCTCTCTTCCTGATATTTAGTTGTCTGATTGATAACAAAATTCTCTGCTATCTAAATTGCTTTTGCGTATTTACCCCGGTGTCCATACTGCGACGCTAATATCCGGTACCCGCCAAAGAGATGGCAGCGAAACGTGGTTTATACGAACAGAACAATGGACACTATCAGACAAGCGAAGGCCGTCCGCCAGAGGTGGACGGCCTTAGGTTTATACATAGTCTATATTCGGTCGTCGTCCAGTAATATGCTTCCAAGGCAGATCATCGTGACGTCTTCGATCAGTCCGACGATGGGGTCGGGCGTACGGGTGATCTGTCCGATTTTCTTGCGGGCATAGTACGTTACATAAGCCCCGGCGCAGGCAGCAGCAGCACCCACAAGCGCTCCCAGCCACATATTCTTCTGTCTGCGTTTACTCACCACAGCACCGGTAAAAGCCCCTGAAATGCTTCGGGCTACCAACCCTGAGGGAGCTATTCTGTCACCAATACCCGGTAGTTTATCCACATAAGCCTCACCGGCAGCCATCATGGTCAGTACTTTATTTTCCGGAAACAGTAATGCCGGTGCTAAGGTCGCACGTGATCCGGCGATGACACTTACTCCCGCGATAACGGCAACATCCCTGGTAGTCTTTTTCATCCTGTCTGGTTTAAATGGTGAACGCTTAATTAATTGCGCGTAAAATCATACCAGTTTCGTAGTCAGTGAGTATAAACAGGCTGAAGGGCAACCTGATGCCAGAAAGAGAGCAGTTGTTTTTGCGTATTGATCATTGATAGCAATAATGCGCCCAGTCCACTAAATCAGCGAATGTTGATAAGATCTGAGCGCGCTGCTTAATGCATTGAACACTAATAATTAGAGGCGTGTGTGCGTCGCACTCATGTGGTGCTTCAGGATAATTGTGTGTAGATTGTACTACATTCTGGCATCTATTTTGGGATAGGGACAGTACGAATGGCCTTTCTTCCATTATTTGACCCAGCTTTATATTTTCCCTCACTTCTTTTTCTCCATTGATGATTGTCATCTGTTTCAGTGCCGGACCTCATCCAGGTGCAATCTAACCCGTATACAACGATATCCCCTCTACATCAGCGATAGTCAATTCTATCATCCGCAAACACGATCTTATACCAGGCGCAACAGGTCGTGGAAAAATTCCCACGTTTCATGGAAAAAATAATTAATATTATGTTTTATTATCAGACTATCACATGGCAAAGTACCTGGATTTTTTACAGCAATATCCAAAGCACCTGGGTGATCCTCAGGGAGTTAATGCAGAAGAGATCAAAGCGATTGAGTTACAGTATAATGTAAAGCTTCCCTTAGCCTACGTGGAATTCATCACCATATTCGGAAAGAAAAAGGGACGTATTCTGAGAAATTATTCAAGTGAAGTATCTTATCTGGCGCAGAACAGGAAAGATGCTGTCAAATCATTGACAGACACTGGCTCCACAGCCTTTGTAATCAAAGACAGTCACTTCTTTTTTGGCCAGTGGCAGGGGCTTTCCTCTTATTTCTTCGATTGTGCGTCACAGGAAGACGATCCTGCTGTTTATGTACTGGATGCGGGTAAAGCTGATGTTTTTAAACCCTCCTTTTCCCAGTTGATCAGGGAAGAGCTGAATAAAGTATTAAAGTTTGATGGCGTTATTAAGAAATAACGGTTTGTTACTCTACTCTTGTCACATCCGATAGCTTTACAAGTTGGGGCATTGTACAGATCGCAAGACACAATATTGCCGGAGGTGTATCATTTGTGTGCATGGTAAATGCAATGGCATCTCCGGGTTGGTATGCTGTCGGTAATACCGTTGTGACGGTACTGTCCGATCCAATGATATTCACCTTGTAAATTCTGCCGCCTTCCATTGAAGAGCAGCAATTGTCCGATTCAGTTATGATCCCTTTAAAAATCCTGTTATGCTCTTTTGAGCAGGCAAATGCTGATATTAGGGTACAAATAGCAATAATACGTTTCATTTTCGTTTAGTCTGGTTGATTGATCACGGGGTTGCAATTGTCAGTTAAACGCACTGGCGGACTCAAAAGTTACAGCGCTCAGCTGTGACGCGTTTAGGAAGTAAAGGAAATTTATCATGAACACGATACTTACAGAACAGGAAGCGATACAATTACAGGAAGACTTACGGTCCAGGGTGATCAGGAAAGACGAGCTGCCTGCTGAAATAAAGCTCATTGCAGGTGTTGATGTAGAGTATGATAAGGAAAGCGACCTGATTGCAGGTGCTTTTGTCATACTTGATTTTAACACACTGGAAGTCGTGGAAGTGGCTACGCATTGTATGCAGGTTACTTTCCCTTATATCCCCGGTTTGTTTTCTTTCCGGGAAATGCCGGTATTGCTGGAGGCCTGGAAGAAACTACAACACCGGCCTGACGTCATTATCTGCGACGGACAGGGAATCGCGCATCCCCGCCGCTTCGGACTCGCCTGTCACATGGGCGTACTGCTGGATGTCCCTACACTGGGATGTGGTAAAACCCGTTTGTTTGGAAAGTATGAGGAGCTGGCTGCTGAAAGAGGCGCTGTCAGTCCTTTACTGGCGGAAGACAATGGTGAGCATATTGGTAATGCCCTCAGAACACAGGAAGGGATCAATCCTGTATTCATTTCCACCGGTCATAAAGTCTCTCTGGAGACAGCTACAGCCCTTGTACTGAAGATGTGTGTAACATACCGTCTGCCTGAAACAACCCGCAAGGCAGACCATTACGGAAGGGAAGCCTTTATCGCATTCAGAGAAAATCAGTAGAAGGAGCTTTTGTGATAAAATTTATTCTGCTATCTTAACAGGCAACCAGCATTAAATCGTCACGTCAATGAAACAAAGGCTCCTTTCGCTCGACTTCTTCCGCGGATTAACTGTTGCTGCCATGATATTGGTAAATAATCCGGGAAGCTGGTCGTATGTCTATCCGCCACTGGAACATTCAAAATGGAATGGTTGTACACCTACAGACCTGGTCTTTCCCTTCTTCCTTTTTATGGTCGGGGTATCGGTCACTTTTGCGCTGAGCAGCAGAAAAGCTGATGTCAGCGGACATACCTCACTGATCATTCATATCATCCGCCGTGCGGCGATACTTTTTGCTATCGGACTCGCTTTTCGTCTGATCCCCTCTTTTGACTTCCGCAATCTGAGGATTTTAGGCGTATTACAGCGCATTTCTATCGTTTTCCTTGTTATCTCCTTATTGTACTTAAAAACGGGCGCAAAGACCCGTATATGGCTTTGTTTTTCGTTTCTGGTGATCTACTGGCTGCTGATGACAGTGGTACCGGTACCCGGATATGGTCCGGCTAATCTGGAAGCGGAAACCAATCTTGCTGCCTGGATAGACAGAACAGTACTGGGTGAGCAGCATCTCTGGAAACAGGCCCGTACCTGGGACCCTGAAGGATTGCTTAGTACACTGCCTGCGATATCCACAGGATTGTTAGGTATTATGACCGGCGACTGGTTACGCAGAAAAGATGTTGCAGATGCGGAGAAGGTGTCCTGGTTATTTGCAGCAGGTTTTCTGTCAGTGATAGCGGGATTGATATGGGATGGCTTTTTCCCGATCAATAAATCATTATGGACAAGTTCTTTTGTTTTGTATACCGGCGGACTGGCCGCTATGGGTCTCGCGCTTTCTTACTGGCTCATTGATGTGCAGCAATACAAGCGTATCACACCACCTTTTGTAGCCTTTGGTCGTAATGCGATCACAGCCTATGTTTTATCCGGCGCCATTCCTATGATATTTAAAGGTATGTCAGGTGGCATGTTCCGCACATATGGCAGTTTCTTATCTCCATTCAATGCATCCCTTGCAGCCGCGATCACATTGGTGATCCTGATGTTCATACCAGTATGGATCATGTATAAAAGAAATATAATCGTAAAAATCTGACGCGAACGAAAATGTTATCACCGGGCGGTATTTTTTTTGTATTATTAGGAATCGTCTTGATAAACTAACTGCCAATGCAATCGGAGAGTCACGTGTTATGGTGGAATGCGTTTAAACAGGGAGATTGGGACGCCTTTACTGCGCTCTACGGTGAATTTTATGAATTGTTGAACAATTACGGCCGCAAATTTACGCAGGATGCGGATCTGATCCAGGATGTGGTACATGATCTTTTTGTAAGACTATGGACTACCCGCGCACGGCTGGGCAATCCGGCCTCCGTGAAGAATTACCTGTATAAAGCGTTACGCTCTACATTGTTTCGTAAAATACAATCCCTGTCTAAATTTGTAGAACTGGATAATGCATCCGGACAGGGAACTTTTGCTGTCAACTTTATACCTGATGCCTCTTTCCGCCAGGAAGAACAGGAACTCAGAAATCAGGTCATCGCACTTGTCAATACACTGCCTGCCCGTCAGCAGGAAATCATCTTTCTCCGTTTTTATGAAGGCATGTCCTATGAGGAAATATCCGTCATTATGGACATCAATATGAGCTCCACATATAAATTATTATACAAGGCCCTCGACAACCTTCATAAAGTGTCAGATAAACGCTTCCTGACCTTCCTAAGTATTATGATATTCCTCTTTGGAAATTTTTCTAAAAAAATTCCGGTAACCGAGGGATAATTTCAACCATGTCATGTCTAATAGTAGTAAATAGGGGATATCGTGATGAACAATGAAAAATATACGACGTATACACTGGAGAATTTCCTGGATGATGATGCCTTCATTAAATGGGTGTCAGGCAAAGAGCAGGACGTTCTTGTAGCACAGTTCTGGAGCGAATTCCCTGTACAGTACCCTTCAGCTGCTGATAATTTCAATTTTGCAGTCAATGTGATCCGTACCTACCGTTCGCAGGAGATCTGGGAAAACAAGGACAACAAAGCGCATTTGCTGGACCGGATCACTGCTACCATTGCAGCAGAAGAATCCCGTCGTCCGGGTATCTTCCGCAGAATGAATGTATGGGTAAGAGCAGCTGCTATCGCTTTGATAGCCACTGCCGGCGGATATCTGATCTACAGTAAGCTGAACAGGCCGCACATGGAGATGATCGCAACAGGATACGGCGAGAAAAGAACGATCACCCTGCCCGACCATTCAGTAGTGACATTGAACGCCACCTCTTCTATCTCCTTTCAGGAAAAATGGGATACGATCGCTCCCAGAGAAGTATGGATAGAAGGAGAAGCTTTCTTCGATGTCAAACACCTGAACAGGGATACCACCAATGTAAGGCCCGGTCAGCGTTTTCTGGTACACAGCAACGGACTGACCATCGAAGTACTGGGTACTTCATTTAATGTAAGAAGCCGCCACGGAAAAACAAAAGTAGGATTGGTAACAGGTAAGATTCAGGTAGGGTTCAAAGAAGGACCGGCTGCACCCAAAGCAGTGGTCATGTTGCCTGGAGATTACATAGAGTATGCAGACAATCATTTATTGCTAACCAAAAAAATAAACAAACCAGAATCGATCAAACGTTGGATACAGGTACCACTGACGTTTACCGATGCCACTTTAGGAGAAATAATAGAGACATTACAGGATAATTACGGTTACACTGTAAAGGTCAGTGAACAATCCATCAAAAAGCTAAAGATAGAGGGAGATATTAACGTAGCTAATGTTGAAGAACTATTGACTGTAATTACTACTACGCTCAACGTCAGAATTGAACAGCCTTCAGAGAAGGAATTAATCATCGCTTCAGGAAAGTAAACGGTGTGAAAAACACACGCTTAACGCGGGAATACTAGGACACGTAAAAAAAAACTATGAACATTTTGAACCAAAATCTCGTTTTGGGGCTGCTCTCTTGTGCCCTGCTGCCAGGTATTGCCATATCTGTCAGCGCACAGACGCCCTCGATGTATGCCATGAGGCAGTCTGATAAGATCCCTGTAAAACACGTATCTGCCACTGTGTCCCTTAAAGAAGCTTTAATCAAGCTAAAGAAATTTCAAAATGTCCGTATCGCTTATAAAGAGGGATTACTGGATGGGAAACTTATATCAGCAGAACTAATGGAAAAGGCAGAAAGCATGGAGACTGAAGCAGCTTTACGTCTGCTGCTGTCTGATTTTGCGCTTGCTTATATGCGTGTAAATAAAACACAATATTCTATATATACACCTACAGTATCCACTATCCTTAATGTGAACAGTCTGATGGCTGATAAACTGAAAGGTAAAGTAACGGGTCCTGATGGTTCGCCTGTACCAGGTGCAAGCATCGTGCTGAAAGGTAATTCAAACGTGGCTGCAATGGCCGGTCCTGATGGTAGCTTCGAACTGAACCTTAAAGGCGCTACTCCGCCGTTTGTGCTGGTGATCAGTTCCATGGGTTTTTCCAAAAAAGAAGTAAATGTAACTGATGCGGATGCGCCACTGGCTATCAGTCTGGCAGAATCCAACGAATCATTATCCGAAGTAGTTGTTACTGCATTGGGTATCAGAAAGGAAAAGAAAGCCCTGGTATATGCGGTATCTGAAGTAAAAGGTAGTGAATTCACACAGGCACGTGAAGTGAACGTTGCCAATGCATTAAGCGGAAAGATCCCGGGTGTGAATGCAACCAGTCTGGCCAGTGGTCCAGGTGGTTCCAGTCGTGTGATCATCCGTGGTAACAGCTCACTGGGTAGTAATAACCAGCCGCTGTATGTGGTAAATGGTATGCCGATCGATAATACTACACCAGGTGGTGCTCCTACTACCGGTGGTGGCGGACAGAACGTGGACAGAGGTGATGGTATCGGTGGTATCAACCCGGATGACATCGAAACGATCAGTGTACTGAAAGGTGGTTCTGCTGCCGCACTGTATGGTTCCCGTGCTGCAAATGGTGTGATCGTGATCACTACTAAAAAAGGCCGTGCACGTAAAGGGATCGGTGTTGACTACAATACAACCATGACACTGGAAGCACCAGCTGTATTGCCTGAGTGGCAGTATGAGTATGGTCAGGGGGATAAAGGTCTGAAGCCAACTTCACAGGCAGAAGCGATCACTTACGGCCGCCGCTCATGGGGTACTAAAATGGATGGCACAGAGTATATCGCGTTTGATGGAAAAATGCATCCTTATACACCACAGAAAGATAATATCAAAAACTTCTACCGTACCGGATCTACCTTTACAAATACAGTAGCATTCAACGGTGGCAGTGAAGCAGTAAATTTCCGCTTCTCCCTCTCAAATACTAACAGTAAAGCCATCATCCCCAATTCAAAGTTCGACAAAAAAATTGCGAACCTGAACCTGAATGCTTTCCTGGGTAAAAAACTGAGCATAGAAGCTATAGCGCAATATAATGTTGAGAATGCAACCAACCGTCCCAGTTCCGGGGATGCCACCGGTAACCCCAACTGGGGCGTGTATATGGTCGCCAACACGGTTGATGTACGCTGGATGGATCCGGGTTATGATGAAACCGGTCGTGAGATCCAGTGGAACGAAACAGCCTACGCTTCCAACCCTTATTTTGTTGTCAACAGATTTAAAAACAACGATACCAAAAACCGTTTTATCGGTCAGGCCAGCGTTAAATACGATCTGCTGAAAAATCTTTATGTAAAAGGAACAGTGAGCCGTGACTTTTTTGACTACAACTACATCGGTATCATTCCAACCGGTACCGTATACACAACCGGTGCGGCAGGTGAATACAGTGAACTGAGAAATTCTGTAGCAGAGACCAACTCCATGGTGACCGCAGGTTACAATACCAAGATTGCAGGTAACATTGGTGTGAATGCTTTACTGGGTGCTAACGCCCGTCGTTTTAACACCAATCAGACGGCTATCGCAGGTACACAGTTCATCATTCCGTTCTTCTACAGCTCTACCAACCTGACCACCTCTACGACTACACCAACAAGAGGTAAAGTAGCGACCAACTCAGTGTTTGGTTCCCTGGATCTTGATTACAAATCTATCTTCTTCCTGAATGTTACTGCCCGTCAGGACTGGTTCTCCACACTGAGTCCACTGAGCAACAGCATTCTTTATCCTTCAGTAGGTGGTAGCTTTATTCTCTCTGATGCGGTGAAGATGCCGAAGGCGATCAGCTTTGCAAAACTGCGTGCTTCATGGGCACAGGTAGGTGGTGCAACGCCGGACCCTTACATCCTGAATCAGACATATACCATGTTACAGGGTGGTCACCTGGGCCGTCCGGTACAGCAGGTAACGCAGTCAAATGCGGTGAACCTGGTAACCAACTCCACCCTGAAACCATTGACCTCTACAACATATGAAGTGGGTGGTGAAGCGCAGTTTCTGAATAACAGATTGGGCATTGACCTGACGTACTACAAAAAACAGACAACAGACGATATCGTAAGCACTGCGATCTCTACCGCCTCTGGTTATAACAATGCCTTACTGAACGTAGGTAAGCTTTCTAACAGAGGTATTGAATTACTCCTGACAGGTACGCCGATCAAGCGTAAAGACTTCTCCTGGAACGTGAGCTATAACATGGCTTACAATGAGAGCAAAGTAGAACAGCTGGCTGCAGGTCTGAACACCCTGCAAATGGCAACGAGCGTGGGTAGCTGGGCATTTGTACACAATACAGTAGGACAACCTTATGGTATCATCATGGGTTACACCACTGTACAGAATGAAAAAGGACAGATTGTTTATAACAGTACTTCCGGTTATGAGCAGAAGAGTGAACTGAAAGCATTAGGAAGAGGCGTACCGCCACTGACAATGGGTTTGAGCAATACTTTTAACTACAAACGTCTGTCCCTCGACATCCTGGTAGACGGTAAGTTTGGTAACAAGGTATTCTCCGGTACAGATGTATATGCTACCCGTTTCGGTCTGCACAAGAAAACACTGGTAGGCAGAGAGAACGGTATCGAACTGAATGGCGTGGATGAAAAAGGAAATGAATATCATAACACGATTCCGGTAGCCAATCTGCGTCTCTACTACGATAACACCAAGAATTACACTGATCACTTCCTGTATGATGGCAGCTTTGTGAAATTACGTCAGGTGGTATTCAGCTATCAGATCCCGGTAGCGAAACTCAAAATCGTACAGAGTGCTTCCCTGTCTTTCGTAGCACGTAACCTGCTGATCCTTTACAAGAAGACCGACAACTTCGATCCGGAATCCAGCTATACAAACGGCAACGCACAGGGTTTCGAAGCATTTGGTATGCCTCGTACAAGAAGCTTTGGTGCTAACCTGATGGTGAAATTCTAATCTCTTAAAACTACTACGGATGAAAATGCGCTTTAACTTTCTCATATATACAGCAGTCGCTTCCATGCTGACCTTTCAGTCCTGTGATAAAGGATTCGAAGAAATGAACATCAACCCGGATGCATCTACTACCGTACAGCCTGAATATATGTTCAGCAAGGCTTTACTGGATGCTTTTGGTAACAGCTACTTCGCTACAGATGTACTGGCCTGTGGTGGCTCTATGCAGCATTTTGCGACTTATAAAGATGTACCGGGTATCGGTGATAAATATTATTTCCAGCAGGGTACTTATCCATACGACTATTTTACAACCGGGTATACAACTGCGGTGAATGAAATCGGTACTACCATCAACGCACTGAACCCTGATGTGCCTGCGGATGTGAATAAACATGCGATCGCACGTATCTTCCGTGTGTATATCATGCACCGTCTTACTGACCTGTACGGAGATATCCCTTATTCCGCAGCAGTAAAGGGATATACTGAAAATGATTTCACACCGGCATATGACACACAGGAAGCGATCTATAACGATATGCTGAAAGAACTGGATGAAGCAGCCGCAAAGCTTGATCCGGCGACAGCGACTTTCGGTGCAGGTGACTTTATCTATTCCGGTGATGTGACAAGATGGAAGAAATTTGCTTACTCCCTGATGTTACGTCTGGGTATGCGTATCTCCAGGAAATCTCCTGCTATAGCACAGACATGGGTGAAGAAAGCGATTGACGGCGGTGTGATCACAACAGATGCAGATATCGCTACGATGAAATATGTAGATGGCTCTCAGGCGATCAACCGTAATCCGGCAGCTGCCAGCATGTTGTCTAATGACTACGCGGTAGCGAATGGTAACAGCAATACAGAAGGTGGTAAACTGGCACAGACTTTCATCGATGTACTGAAGACAAATAAAGATCCCCGTCTGAATGTAATAGCCATCGTATGGAATGCAGGTAAGGCAGATACCAGTTCCGCTTTACAGAAAGGGATGCCAAATGGTTTGTTGAATAAACCTGCTGATTTTACCAGTTATTCAGAACCTAATCCGGCTACTATTTTACAATATAATGCACCGTTTATCATCATGAGTGCTGCCGAGGTAAATCTGCTGCTGGCAGAAGCCGCTGTAGCAGGATGGTGGGAAGGAAATGCTGCTACTGCTTTCTCAAATGCGATCGGCGCTTCTATGCGTAACTGGGCATTGTTTGGAAGCGGAGGCGTGATAGCACCAGAAAGAATTACAGCCTATCAGGCAGCACATCCGCTGACAGGTAGTACAGAAGCGATGAAGGCAATGATCGGTCAGGAGAAATGGGTGGCCTTATTCCTGGATGAGCAGGAGATACATGCTAACTGGCGTCGTACCGGTTATCCTGCACTGACACCGGTGAATGTAGCTGGTAATACAACCGGTGGTACTATTCCACGTCGTTTGCTGTATCCACCTTCTGAAGAAAGTGTGAACAGTGCAAGTCTGGCCGAGGCAATCGGCCGTCAGGGAGCGAATCTTATGACAACCCGCGTATGGTGGGATAAAAATAACTAATACCGAAATCATGCAAAACCAGAGAAGATCCGTATTAAAGAAGATGGCAGCCACACTGGCTGGTATAACAGGTATCAACGCAATCGCAAAAGCAGCCGCTCCGGCATTACCTGATAGTACGCCACAGGGCGAAATTGTATATGACCAGGATGTACCGTTATTCTCCAGCTTCAGAGTACATGGCAACATGGTATTCGTAGCAGGTATCGGCGCTCACTTTGAAGGCGATATCAAGGCGCATACAGACCACGTACTGAAAGAAATGGAGAAAGTGCTGATCAAGGCAGGTTCTTCCATGAACAAGGTCCTGAAAGTAAGCGTGTTCCTGCACGATCTGAATGACTACAAAGCAATGAACGAAGTATATAAAGGGCGTTTCGGTAGCAACCCTCCTGTACGCACTACGGTAGCTGTTTATGGTGGTGTGCCGGGCGATTCTCTCGTAGAGATGGATTGCATCGCTACTCTCTAAAGGAACGCTTTTCTTTACTCTTTTCTTTTTACATATGAAACGCAGAGACTTATTGAAAAATATGTCTGCAATACCCGTATTCGGTGCATTTGCAGGCAGCGCTAAACTATTGCCCTTAACTGACGGATCAGCAGAAGCGGCAGCCGGTGCAAAAGACTATTTCAAAGAACTGGGTATCCGCACATTTATCAATGCGGCCGGTACATATACATTCATGACAGGTTCCCTTATGCGGGATGAAGTGATGAGCGCTATCAACTACGCATCCAAAGAATATGTGCTGCTGGATGAATTGCAGGATAAAGTGGGACAGCGTATCGCTAAACTGCTCCGTTGTGAATATGCAACGGTTACTTCGGGGGCAGCAGCAGCAATGACACTGGGCGCGGCAGGCGTCCTGACAGGCATGGATGAAAAGAAGGTAGCGCAACTGCCTTTCCTGGAAGGTACGGGTATGAAGACAGAAGTGATCATGCAGAAAGCGCATGACATCGCCTATGCACATGCTTTGAAGAATGTAGGTCTGAAAGTGATCTACATCGAAACAAAGGAAGAACTGGAGAAGACGATCAGTGATAAGACAGCGCTGATGTATTTCCTGAATGCTAACAACTTTGACGGTAAGATACAGGTGGAAGAATATCTGAAGATCGCACAGGCACATGGTATCCCAACCATGATCGATTGTGCGGCAGATGTACCTCCTGTGGAAAACCTGTTCAAATATACCGCTATGGGTTATGACCTGGTATGTTTCTCCGGTGGTAAAGGGATCAGAGGACCGCAGAGTGCAGGTCTGCTCCTGGGCAGAAAGAAATACATTGAAGCAGGCAGACTCAGTGCACCACCGCGTGGTAATACAGTCGGAAGGGGATTGAAGGTAAATAAGGAGGAGATCCTGGGTATGCTCGTGGCACTGGAAACCTATCTCGGTACAGATCATGACAAAGAGTGGAAGATGTGGGAAGCGCAGATCAAACTGATCAGCGATGCGGTAAAGTCTGTATCCGGCGTGGAAACCAAAGTAGTAGTGCCACCGGTAGCGAATCATATTCCGACATTACATATCTCCTGGGACCCTAAGAAAATCCCGGCAACCGCCGCAGAGGTCAGGGAAAAACTGCGCAGTGGCAATCCTTCTATAGAAGTAGCCGATGGCGCAAACCAGCATACTTTCAATGTGACAACCTGGATGCTGGTGCCAGGACAGGAAAAGATCGTAGCAACACAACTAAAAAAAGTCCTGACAGAAAAAGCACTGTCAGAAGCGCATGGTTGATAAATGGTGTGTTTAGTCACCTACAGGATCAAGCAGGGCTGGTAATGTTAAGCTCGAAGTTACCGGCTCTGCCCTGTTTTTAAGCTTGTATTCTTTCACGGTGAGTATATACGGAAACCACTCTCCACTCAGGTCTCAACATTAAAAAGTAATTAGATGAAGCGCATTATCCAATACCTGGTACTCCTGGTATCAGGGAGCCTTTTATTTGTCAATGCTCACGCACAGCAATACACCTTGCTGATCAAAGGCGGGCATGTTCTTGATCCGAAAAATGGTATTGATGCAGTGATGGATATTGCATTGTTAAATGATACGATTGCAAAGGTAGCTGCGAATATTGATGTTGCTGCCGCGAAGAATGTGATCGACGCAAAAGGATTATATGTTACGCCTGGTCTCATAGATATTCACACACATAACTTTATCGGTACTACCCCTAACCGCTATCTTAATAACAGTTACGATGCGATCGCGCCGGATGGGTTTACCTTTCGTTGCGGCGTTACCACGGTAGTAGATGCAGGTAGTTCCGGCTGGCGGAATTTTGAACAGTTCCTGAATCAGACCATCATGCATTCTAAAACCCGTGTACTGGCATTTATCAACATTGTAGGCGGAGGTATGCAGGGCGGTCCTTATGAACAGGATCTCTCCGATATGGATGGTAAGATGACGGCCCTGACGATACGTCGTTATAAACAGTGGGTGGTAGGCGTAAAGGTAGCCCATTATGAAGGTGCTGAGTGGGCGCCGGTAGATCGTGCAGTTGAAGCAGGTAAAGTGACAGGAACGCCTGTAATGATCGATTTCGGTGGAAGTAATCCGCCATTGTCACTGGAAGAACTCTTTATGCAACACCTGCGTCCCGGCGATATTTTTACTCATGCCTATGCAAAAGTAAAGGGTCGTATGTCGATTGTGGACGATAATGGTAAACTCCGTCCGTTTGTATTTGAAGCCCGTAAAAAGGGTATCATATTCGACGTCGGACATGGTGGCACCAGCTTCAGTTATTCACAGGCAGTACCTGCTTTAAAAGCAGGATTCTTTCCCAACACGATCAGCACGGATATCCACACCGGTAGCATGAATGGCGATATGAAAGACCTGCTGAATGTGATGTCTAAATTCCTGAACATGGGGATGTCAGTACCTGAACTGGTAAAGGCGACAACATCAGAAGCAGCAAAGGTGATCCATCATGAAGAACTGGGTAGTTTGTCGGTAAACACGGTTGCTGATATTGCCCTGCTCCGCGTGGAAAATGGTAAATTCGGTTTCACAGATGCGAATACCCGTATGGAAGGCGACAGTAAATTATTGTGTGAATTAACCGTTCGTGCCGGTAAGATCGTCTATGATCTCAACGGACTTGCTGCGCAACACAAATAACGATACGGAACTGAATAGTCGGATACCCTGCTATCAGTTCCCAATTCTTAAATCCTAATTCCCGATTGAATGAAATTATTCCACTTCCTCCCATTATTGCTGCTCCCATTTTGTCTGCGTGCACAAACGATCCCAAAGGAGGAATTAGTATTCCTGACTGCTGAATGGAAAGGAGAACGTTTCCCTGACGGCAGACCCAAAATACCTGATGCCATCATAGAACAGGCACGTACCGTGAGTCTGGACGATGTATGGACCATATTGGAAGGAGAGGGCTATTACTGTCAGTTTGATGGAGGATGGAAGATGATCTATGACAACAAACCGATTGTAGGGCGAGCCGTCACAGCGATGTTTATTCCTGCACGTCCCGATGTGGAAGCACATGTGAAGGAGAGAGGGCAACAGAAAGGTTTTAAGGGCAATAGTAATTCCTGGCCCATACAGCAGTTGAGCAAAGGTGATGTTTACGTGGCCGATGGTTTTGGTAAAATTGCGGAAGGCACTCTTATAGGTTCTACATTGGGTAACGCCATCTATGCGCGATCCGGTAATGGGGTGGTATTCGATGCTGCTGCAAGAGACCTCGAGGGCCTGAAAGAAATTGAGGGATTCAATGCGCTGGTCAGGGATTGGGACCCTTCTTTTCTGAAGAATGTGATGTTGTCAGGGTTGAATGTACCTGTGCGTATCGGTCGTGCGGTGGTACTACCCGGTGATCTTGTTTTAACTTCCAGTGAAGGGGTGGTGTTTGTACCTGCACATCTTGCAGAAAAGGTGATTGGGATAGCCGCCTTTATCCAGGTAAAAGATAAGTTCAGTTTTGAGATGCTTAAGGCAGGTAGATATACACCCGGTGAGCTCGATAATAACTGGCCGGATGCTATCCGGCAGGCCTTCCTGGAATGGCAGCACAAACAACAGGGACTAAAACCTATGACCCGTCAGGAGCTTGACAAAATGCTGGAGAAGCGAACCTGGTAGTCTGATTAATAATTATGATTGATTAATGTTTCCACTTATGAGTACAATACTTCCCTTTGCCGGGCCTTTCGTCATTGCGTTCTGGATCGTGCTGGCGATTATCTGCTCCAGACGTGAACAGACACGCGGTTTTGTATATACGCTGACCATATTCGCAGCAGTGACAACCGCTATGTATTATCCTCAATATTTTCTGACTGTGGGCGGCTTTGACCTGTCGAAGCTGATCACGCCGCTGATACAGATCATCATGTTCGGTATGGGAACGGCCATGAGCCTACGTGATTTTTATGGTGTTATTAAAATGCCGATGGGCGTATTTACCGGTGTGGTCTGTCATTTCACCATTATGCCTTTTGTAGGCTGGTTCCTGGCGCATCTGTTTAAGTTTCCGCCGGAGATAGCCGCAGGTGTGGTGCTGATAGGCACTGTACCCTGTGGGATGGCTTCGAATGTGATCTCTTATCTGGCGAAAGCCAATCTGGCCTTATCAGTGACCCTGACAGCCGTGTCCACTATGCTGGCGCCTTTTGTGACGCCTTTTCTGATGCGCTGGCTGGCGGGTAGTTATGTGGATATCAGTGTTACAGCAATGATGTGGGATATCTGCAAGATCGTGATATTGCCGGTGGCAGCAGGTTTGGTGTTTAATCATTTCCTTAGCGGTAAGCTGAAATGGCTGGACAACATCATGCCGAAGATCTCAATGTCGGCGATTGCTTTTATAATTGTCATTATTACGGCTAAAGGACGGGAGAGTCTGCTGGATGTCGGTGTATTGCTGATAGTATCTTCACTGATACACAACCTGTCAGGGTATGCGCTGGGCTATTGGTTATGCAGATTGATCAGAATGAATGAACAGGATTGCCGTACGATCGCGATAGAGGTGGGGATGCAGAACGGCGGACTGGCAACAGCCATTGCTAAGAACATGGGTAAGATCGCCACTGTCGGACTGGCGCCGGCTGTCTTTGGTCCGCTGATGAATGTGACTGGTTCTCTGCTGGCATCCTGGTGGCACAGGCATCCACCGGTGAAAGTGGACCTGAATGACAAAGCCGTCCCGCTGGAAACGGAACGGCTTTAGTTTATCACGTATAATGTGCTGTAAACAATGCGTTGCACATTATTTGAGTGGAATATTACATAAAGACAAACGGGAATTACAAGTTAAGTGGCTATCAAGATAATCACAAAATGTGAAAAAACTATTCTTTTAAGGTAATTTTTTACGGTTTTTTTTATTAGGTTACTCACTTTGACCCATAAATTGTATTTTGTTATACAAAACCACGTATATGAACAATCCTAAACACCGTAGGGAATTTCTCAGGCAAATGGCATTGTATACAATGGGAGCAGGCCTTTTGCCCTCTGTCCTGGCCGCCTGCAACAACGGCTCTTCTACAAAGGAAAGCAAAGACAGTACCAACGTAGCAGGAACCTCTGGCGCTGCCGCGGCGAAGGAACTGTTCTTTAAGATCTCTCTGGCAGAATGGTCTTTTCATGACGCTTTATTTTCCGGTAAACTGAATCACCTTGACTTCCCGGCCAAAGCAAAGAATGACTTTGGTATCGAGGCAGTTGAGTATGTGAATCAGTTCTTTAAAGACAAGGCAACTGACAAGGCATACCTGGCAGATCTTAAGAAACGTTGCAGCGACAATGGCGTACGCAGTGTACTCATTATGATCGATGGAGAAGGTGAGATGGGGGATCTGGACGTGAAGAAAAGGACGAAGGCTGTGGAAAATCACTACAAATGGGTAGAAGCAGCTGAATTCCTGGGTTGTCATGCTATCCGCGTAAACGCAGCGGGAGAAGGCAAACCAGATGATGTATCCAAAGCGGTAATTGAGTCGCTGGCTAAATTATCCGGCTTTGCCAATACGCACAATATCAGTGTGATCGTGGAAAACCATGGAGGCAGCTCCTCCAACGGTAAATGGTTATCTAACGTCATGAAACAGGTGAATATGCCAAATTGCGGTACCCTACCCGATTTTGGTAACTTTTGCCTGAATCGTACCAAACCTGTGGATAATACGCCACAGGGCTGGGCAGCTACAAAATGCCTGGAAGAGTATGATCGTTACGAAGGTGTAACAGAATTGATGCCTTTTGCAAAAGGAGTAAGCGCTAAAACGCATGACTTTGATGCAGATGGTAACTGTATCGAAACAGACTATCGCAAGATGCTTAAAATAGTGAAGGACGCCGGTTATACAGGTCATATCGGAATCGAGTATGAAGGCAGCAAACTCTCTGAAGAGGAAGGTGTTCGCAAGACGCTGGAGTTGCTGAAGAAAGTAGGCGCAGAAATCAGCTGACGCCTGAGATGAATTTGGGAAACGGAGGTATGTCGTATCGATATGCCTCCGTTTTTATTTTAGCCCGAAGCCCTGAGGTACAATAATTGCCGGTTCTCTGTTAACTAAACTTGTTCCCCTTGGACCTTCAATCCGGTTATCCTTATTCATTGGTCAGATATGGTCTGCCGTTTAATTACCCCCGTCTGAACCGTGATCTTCACACGGACGTGTTGATAATAGGTGGAGGCATTTCAGGTGCATTAGCCGCCTTTTATCTGACGGAAGCTGGTATACCTGCCACGGTTGTCGATGCGCGCACTATCGGGCTGGGAAGTACCTGTGCAAGCACTTCCCTGTTGCAATATGAGATTGATGTCCCTTTGACAGAATTATCAGAGAAAATAGGGGAGAAGAATGCGGTTACTGCCTATCAGCTTTGTTACGACTCGATTACTGCGCTGGAGAAGATCTGTAAGAAAATAAAAGCCCCCTGGTTTGATCGTAAACAAAGTCTCTTTGTCGCTTCTTACAAGAAAGACCTTGCATTGATCCGGAAAGAGTTTGCTGCACGAAAGGCAGCCGGATTCGAGGTGGATTACTGGGATGCCGGAATGATCAGAACGAACATGGGATTTGATGCACCAGGCGCGATTTATTCAGCTGTTGCTGCACAGACAGATGCTTATATGCTGACCCATTCGTTACATCAGTATAATATCGGTAAGGGGATGGAAGTTTTTGATAAAACGAGTGTCACAGGTATCAGTCACACACGTACTGGCGTTACCGCAACCACATCAGAAGGATATCATATCAAAGCAAAGTATCTGGTCATCGCTACCGGATATGAGGCCTCACAATACATCAAAGAACCATTGATTGAATTACGGTCTACCTATGCAGTCGTAAGTGAAAGTGTAGCAGGCGAAGAATCCTGCTGGTATAATGACTGTCTGATATGGGAAACCAAAGATCCTTATCTGTATATGCGTCCTACTATGGATAGACGTCTGCTTATCGGTGGACGTGATGAAGAATTTTATAACCCCGCCCGTCGTGATAAACTGATCCATAAAAAAGCAGCCGCGCTTAAAAGCGATTTTGAAAAGAAGTTCCCGCATATACCTTTTATACCTGCGTTTAAATGGACAGGTACGTTTATTACTACTGCCGACGGACTTCCCTTTATTGGCAATTATCCTGGTATGCCGCGTACTTTTTTTGCGTTGGGTTTTGGTGGCAATGGTATTACGTTCAGCCAGATTGCTGCGAAGATATTAGCGGATATTATTCAGGGGAAGAAAGATAAGGTGCATGCGATGTTTGCCTTTGGAAGAGGGGAGTAGTTTGTTTGTCAAATGCTTTGCTATGGCTCGTTTATGGACGTGATTGCGTGATTTGCCAGTTTGTTCACTTTTTTTCAAATAATGGTTTTTCTGTTCACTTTTATGCATGTTTGCACGGCAGTGCAAACGTGATGTTGCATGCATTATTTTGCAGTCATGAATTTAGATGCATACCATTGTTCAGTTAATCCGACCACCGGCCTGTATGAGTTTTATAGCGAAGGACCCAAGGGCAGTATAAAGAAGGTTATCGATTACCAATATATAAAAAATGGGAATGACGTAGTAGGATACAATCTCTGTTTTGGAGATTGGGATGAGCGTGCCGCAAGAAAATGTGATCGACAGGTAACGAATAATAATGACAAGAACAAAGTATTGTCCACGGTTGCTGATAGCATTATGGATTTTACCAATAAGAATCCAGGTTGTTTTGTCTATGGAGAAGGAAGTACAGCTGCGCGAACACGTTTATATCAGATGACAATAAATTCTAACTGGGAAATGATTACAAGTTTTTTCTCAGTAAAAGGAAAAATTAATGATGAATGGGAATCGTTTCAGCATAACAGAAATTACGAGGCTATACTAGCGAGGAGAAAATGACATTGATGGTCCAGTTAAAATCTTATTACTATAACTATTTTAAAAAAGTAACATGGAAGCTATTACATCAGAAGAAATGGGAAACTATGTTTTTCCTAAATCTAAATTTGCAATTGATTATAACATGAGAGATTATTCTGACGATCCGGTTTTCAAAAGGAAAACAGCAAAAGCAGAAGCTACTCTTGCAAGGTGTGGTATTCCCGAAGATTTTGTGGAATATTCAAGGCGTCATGCGCATCTTCGTCAATCCAGAAATCTCATTAATCCGAATGGAGATGCTATTCTATGAGGTCTTTTTTTAAGACATAACTAACTGTGAAAATATGAGGACAATTGACTTAAATAAACAAGAACGCACTCGTCAAAAGAGTATGTTCACGATCGATTATAACATGAGAGACTATTCCGATGATCCGGTTTTTGTAAAGAAAAAAGCTCATGCGCAAGCCAGTCTTGCAAAGTGGGGAATACCGAAGGATTTGTAGAATATCTGAAAAACCGCAAGACAATACGTTAAATCTGTATCGGTCTGCCGGGTTCGCAGACCTTATTTTCGGAGTTTTGATATTATAACTATATCTGAAAAAAATTATGGAAACAGTTACATCAATGGAGAGAAGGCTTGATATATATAGTAAATATGGATTCACCATAGATTATAATATGCAAGACTATAGAGATGCTCCTTTTTTCAAAAAGAAATTGGCGCAAGCCGAAGCTAATCTTGCAAGGTGTCCTATCCCGTCAGATTTAATTGAACTTGCAAAAAAGAACCGGAATCGCTTGCTTCATAAACAGAGAATGGTTGATGGTCTCCCCTCTCAGTCCACATGATCGATCCGAATAGGCAAGATTATTCAAAAGCACTTTTCTTTAAAGAAATATGGACCTGAATGGCAATCATAGGCAATACCTGGTATTCCTGACATGAGGTCTGCTGAATTCAGTGCTCCGTAATCTCTGCAAAAAGAAAAATGCATGCTTTGATACCCCGGTTATCTAAGAAGAAAAATTTCAGATAACCTATATCAAAGCATGCATTTTACCTATCACGGCACTAAACCTTAAAACTCGATCATCACTTTATTCTTCTTCACATCAAAACTAAACTTCGCCGTCTCTTTCATCTTCTCCAGCACACTCTTCAGAGACATTCCCTGAAACTCACCATTCACACCACCCGCATGCGAAGGATCACCATCCACATAGATCTCTGTACTATACCATTCCTCCAGTTTCCTAACCGCATTCATAAACGGCTCGTCATGGAACACCAGCTTATCCTGTAACCAGGTTTCCATATCTACGGGGTGGTAGGTCTCTTTTTCCATAAGATCGATCTCTTTGTTTGCCAGCACCATATTTCCTGTAGCTAACAACTCAGGCAGGGTATCCGTTTTGGAATAGTATGACTTCCTGACTTCCACTTCTCCTTTTAAAACATAAGCCGTTGCCCCCTGTTGCGCTTCAAAACAACGGATCTTAAAAGCTGCCGGTGTCTTTGCTGTCATTACGAGGATATTGGTCTTGACGCTCAATGGGAATGCGGTCGTATCAAAATAAGCCTCCCCATCCAGTAAAAGGGTATGGGTGGTCGGGAAATCCGGTGGTACGAGCAGTCGGGAGTGACTGTTCAGAATAACGTTTATACCCCCCGGTAAAGTCACTTTTTTGCGTTCTCCGATGGCGCCCTCATAAGTGGTATATTGTACCCCTGCTTCCTGAAATCCACCTAAAACCGGTTTTTTCCCTTGTTTACAGGCAGACAGAAACGCCCCTGAACAAAGTATAATAAGTACGAAAAGGCCCGCTCCCCGGCGGGTTAAAGAATGCTGCTGATTGGAAGGCACTGGGAATACTGATTTTGATGAAGATATAAAATTAAAGAAAAAAATATAGGAAGGTAGCTTTATTGGGTTTAAATAAGGGTAATTTCCTGGATGATTTATTTAAGAAAGGGAGATTTTCATTAGATGTTTTCAAAACGATTGTAATCGAATTGTTATAGTTGCCAGATCGTTTTTGCTGAAATCCCGCTGTACGATAACTTTGCGGCCCATGGAAAAGCAGCTATCATTATCATTCGAGAATACCGCCATAGCTTTTGAATCAAAGACAGACAAAGCATTAAAAAAAGCTGACTTCCTGTTTAGCAATATAGGTAAGCCCTGGCTGGTGAAGGTAGGAGCAGCGGTTACGCCGTTTGCCCTGAAAATCGGATTGCCTATTAAGGGGCTGATCCGTAATACCATCTTCAGCCAGTTCTGCGGAGGCGAAAACCTCCAGGAAGCTGCTGCCACAGCTAGCTTACTGGGTAAATTCCACGTTGGCGTAGCGCTGGATTATGGTGTTGAAGCCATGGAAGGAGAGGAAAACTACGATCATGCAGTACCTGAGTTCGTTCGCGCGATCGAATATGCCGCAGGTAATCCTAACATTCCTTTTATCGCTATTAAAGTGACCGGCTTTGCCCGCTTTAGTCTGCTGGAAAAGCTGCATGCCAACGAAACCCTGACGCCTGAAGAGGCGGCCGAGTACGCAAGGGTGCGCCAGCGTATCCAGACGATCGCAGCGACTGCCGCTAAGCATAAGGTGGGTCTGCTGATCGATGCGGAAGAGTCCTGGATCCAGCAACCGGTAGATGACCTGACAGACGAACTAATGGCCCAGTTTAATAAAACAGATGTCATTGTATACAATACTTTCCAGATGTACCGTCACGACAGACTGGCCTTCCTGAAACGCTCTTTTGAGAAAGCAGCACAACAGGGCTACCTGCTGGGGGCTAAACTGGTAAGGGGCGCTTATATGGAAAAAGAACGTAAACGCGCCGAAGAGATGGGTTATCCTTCTCCGATCCAGCCAGATAAAGAAGCAACTGACCGTGACTACAATGCCGCTGTGACGTTCTGTATGGAGCGTCTTGATAAGCTGGCTGTGTTTGTCGGTACACACAACGAAAAAAGCAGCATGCTGGCAGCTGGTCTCCTACACCAGCAGGAACTGCCACACAATCATCCGCATGTTAACTTCTCCCAGCTGCTGGGTATGAGCGACAATATCACCTTTAACCTGGCGCATGCCGGTTATCATGTGTCTAAATACCTGCCTTATGGGCCAGTAAAAGACGTGATGCCATACCTGCTCCGCCGTGCGCAGGAAAATACCTCTATCTCCGGCCAGGTAGGCCGCGAATTAGGCCTTATCCGCAAGGAAAGAAAACGTAGAGGTATTTAGGAATTTTATCAGACGTTGTAACTTTTCAATATGAAGAGCGTTTCATGACAGTATACACAACTGTTGTGAAACGCTTTTTTATTTCAACCAGGATCATTGCCCTGTTGTGGCAAAGCACACGAAGCGCGGGGACATAATTTCGCCATCAACTATCGGATTCCCTTAATAATGAAGTAAATATAAATGTTATGAAAAATGTTGTACTGTATATGGCCACTGCCATTACGCTGATTTTTGCTGCCTGTAAAAAAGACAAAAATAATCCTCCGGGAGACTATGTTTCCCAGCCTAAAACGGTCGCTAATCTACAGGGCGATTGGGAATCAGTGTCTTTCCTGACGTCCAATGGATGGGCGCCCGCTACGGAAAAGATCAATATTGCTTTTTCTTCTAATGGCTTATTTGTCTCCCCCAAGATGATCTATGACACCTACAAGCTGGAAATCGTGACTTACAGCAATCCGGCCGGGGACACCGTATTATCCCTTTCTAAAGCCGCTCAGCAGGACCAGACTGGTAGTTTTTTCATTAACCGGCTGACAAAAGATACTTTAGTCCTGACCAGCGGATTTTGTCTCGACTTTTGTTCAATCAAATATGTCCGCGTAAAATAGGGAAAGTAAAATTTCGTTACTTTGTCCCATGGAACAATACCTTAAACTACTCCAACATATTATAGATCAAGGCAGTGTGAAAACAGACCGTACCGGTACAGGTACTACCAGCTGCTTTGGCGCCCAGCTCAGATTCAACTTACAGGAAGGCTTCCCCATGGTCACCACCAAGAAGGTGCACCTGAAATCTATCATATATGAATTATTATGGTTTCTGAACGGTGATACCAATATCAAATACCTGAAAGATCATGGTGTGAGCATCTGGGACGAATGGGCGGATGAAAATGGAGACCTGGGACCAGTTTATGGTAAACAATGGCGTAGCTGGGAAACCAAAGACGGCAGAGTGATCGATCAGATCACTGACGCAGTAAAAACGATCAAAAATAACCCTGATTCCCGCAGAATCATTGTAAATGCCTGGAACGTAGGCGACCTGCCGGATATGGCGCTGAGTCCCTGCCACTGTCTGTTTCAGTTCTACGTAGCAGATGGCCGTCTGAGCTGTCAGCTGTATCAGCGTAGCGCAGATGTATTCCTTGGCGTACCTTTCAATATCGCTTCCTACGCGATCCTTACTATGATGATGGCGCAGGTATGTGACCTGGAACCAGGCGATTTTGTACATACTTTCGGAGACGTACATCTATACAGCAATCATATGGAACAGGCGAAACTGCAACTCAGCCGCCAGCCATTTGAACTGCCTACCCTGAAGATCAATCCGGCAGTAAAAGATATATTCGGCTTCAAATTTGAAGACTTTGAGCTGCTGAATTATCAGCATCACCCTCATATAAAGGCGCCTGTAGCCATATAAGAGGACCGGAAATATCACTTTATTAATTTTAAATGTTTACTGCTTGACACTTTCTATAATCGTTGCGGCTTCTGAAAATAATGTAATAGGGATCAATAATCACCTGCCCTGGCATTTACCGGTTGATATGAAATACTTTAAGGATACAACAATGGGGAAACCTATCGTAATGGGCCGTAAGTCTTTCGAAGAACTGGGAAGAGTATTGCCAGGAAGACCAAATATCATGATCACCCGTCAGAAAGACTATGCTGCTGAAGGACTGCACATCGTGCCTTCCCTGGAAGCAGGTATCGAAAAGGCTAAAACTTTTGGTACAGAAGAGATCTTTGTGACCGGTGGCGGAGAGATTTTCAAAATGGCACTGTCCCTGGTAGACAGAGTATACCTGACACGTGTACATGCTACTGTAGAAGGAGATACTTATTTCCCGGAATTCGATCCGACAGGATGGAAACTGGTAAAAGATGAAAGGCATGAAAAAGATGAAAAACATGCATATGCGCTGAACTTCCAGGTGTGGGAAAGAGAACACTAAACGTACTATCATAAAAGCGAATGGCCTGACTGTTACAGTCAGGCCATTCGCTTTTATGATATCAGCCGGAAAAGATTATCTGAAAATAACCGTTCCCAGTCCCTGTGTCAGTTCGTTTTCCAGCACTTTCAGGTGTTTGTGCATCTCGATACACTTGATCTGGTCTTCAAATATTGTTGATCGTTCCATCTCCTGCTGATTTTCCATGATCATCTTACGGATCTTTCTTAAGATCAGATAATTCGTAGTAGAGATCGTATCTTTCAGATAAGCATTATCACCATATACCGTATCGATCTCAAACTTATCTTTCCAGGCAGCACTGAGCTCTGCTTCCTTATCTTCCATGATCGCCACTACCAGTGTGGCCACGTCCTGGTCACTGTGATAAAGGAACCATTTCTTATCCGGCAGACTATCCTGATCATACATCACCTTGTATTCCCGCAGTATGCGCTTCACCATTTCATTGTCTGCCAGCGATTCAAAATCATAGGGCAGGTGGAAAATGTAATCCGCCACCGTACTCTGATCTTCTTCGCTGAAAGGTTTGTCGCCAAAACGTAGAAGTATCTTCACTAACTCTCTTTCCTGCTTTTCATCCGGATTGAAGAAGTTAACCGCTGGTTCTCCGCCATTTTCCATCGCCTCCATGGCAGCAATGGCCTCCGGAGACAGATCGTCATCCATGCCAGGAGCGGCAGTGTTATTATTATTGTTTTCCCGGTTGAACTGTTGCTCTTTCTTTTGGAAACGCTCGCGGATGAATTTATTGACCAGGTTAATAAGCCCCTGCTCATCGATCTTCAGTAACTGACTGCACTGACGGATGTAATCCTGTTGTCTGGTGAAGTCCTCCGTTTTATCGATCTTGGAAATGGTCTCTGCGATATCATTTACCAGCTGTGATTTACGGCTGCTGTCATTGCCTGCGTCCTGCATGGAGATCTGCAGCTTGAACAGCACGAAATCCTGCCTGTTATTGGCAATAAACTCACGAAAAGCATCTGCACCTATCTTTTGTACGTAACTGTCCGGGTCCTCTTTATCAGGGATTAAAACGAGCTTTACGTTCAACCCTTCCTCGATGGCCATATCAAGCCCTCTCAATGCAGCTTTGACGCCCGCATTATCCCCGTCAAAGAGGATGGTCAGGTTGTTGGTATATTTCTTAATGAGTCTGAGCTGGTGCTGCGTAAGGGAAGTGCCGCTGGAAGCTACCACGTTCTCAATACCTGCCTGATGCAGGGAGACAACGTCTGTGTAACCTTCTACGAGCAGACACTCATTCAGTTTGTCAATCGCATGCCGGGCAAAGTAGGTACCATACAGTACCCGGTTTTTTACATAGATCTCGTTTTCAGGAGAGTTGACATACTTCGGTGCACGGTCGTTTTTAACGAGGATACGGGCGCCAAATCCCAATACCTTTCCGCTCTGGTTATGGATCGGGAAGATCACACGGCCGCGGTAGTTATCACCGGGTTGCTCGTTCCTGACGGTGACCAACCCCGTTTTCTGGAGATACTCGAGATTATAGCCTTTGGCAAGCGCCGTTTTTGTAAACGCATCCCAGGTATTCAGACTGTAACCCAGCTGGAACTTACGGATGGTCTCCTGTGTAAAACCGCGTTCTTCAAAGTAACTCAGACCAACATTCTGGCCTTCTTCTGTATTGAAAAGGGTATTGGAAAAGTATTCGCGGGCGAAATTATTGATGATGTAGAGGCTGTCTGCCATCAGCTGCTGCTGTCTGACCTCCGGACTTACCTCTGTCTCCTCAATCGGAACATCATATTTCTGCGCCAGCCAGCGCAGTGCTTCCACATAAGAATATTTCTCATGTTCCATGATGAACTTGATGGCATTCCCGCTCTGTCCGCAACCAAAACACTTGAATATCTCCTTGCTGGGAGTAACAGTGAAGGAAGGACTCTTCTCATTATGGAACGGACAAAGTCCCAGATAGTTGGCGCCGCGCTTTTTCAGTTTCACGAAATTGCCTACTATCTCCACTATGTCAATCCGGCTGAGTATCTGTTGTATGGTATTCTGTGAAATCAATGGCGCTAAAAATTCAGACAGCAATTTAAGCAAAATTCACGGGGTAGGAACCGGCTCTTATTCCAGGGTCAGGTGATCAGTATTTTAAGCCAGCCTTTACTGTTCCTTTTAAGGCGCTGTAAATTGTATTGATTCAGAATTGACTTTACATGTTGGAGATAAATAAGAACTAATTAAATTACCTACATGAAAAGAAAATCACCCGGACCACCTCCTACC
>NZ_FOUX01000003.1 GCF_900114995.1 Chitinophaga sp. YR627 | reverse complement strand
TCGAAATTAGACGTCATTTATCTAATGTTTTCGCTGAACATTACCTGTTAAAATTTGCTGTTGTTTCCATTCTTTCAAAGAACTTCCGTTAAACCGTTTGTCTAACGTTTGTTAATGTCCCGGATCCGATCCGTGTGGCGCTTACCGCCTGACATCTGTACTTATTTGAAGAGCTTTTTCTTTGCTTCCGTTTCGCGTCGTTTGCGTTGGGGTTGCAAAGATAGTCACTTTTTCATTTCTACCAAATCTTTTTTGAAGATTTATTTTTAGCGATCATTTTAGCAATGATCTTTCAAAACTCAATACCACTGCCACTTTGGGCGATTGATACCTATTCAAAAAAGAGAGAAAATTCGTACTTGGGAAGAGCTTTTTTCGCGTCTCGTTCTATCGAAACGGGATGCAAAGGTAGGAGTTTTCTGTTCACTACCAAATCTTTTTTGAAAGACAACTGTGACGATTATGTTAATATGCTAATTATCAAGTAATTAGGTGCAATATTTTTTATTGCACCCTATCCGCTAACATCCCCTCCGGATAAGCGACCTTCATCAAAAACAATCCCTGCGGTGGTACCGCGAAATCAGCATTTACACAATTACGGCTTTCTATCGCCTGCCTGAACCCATCCATCGTCAGTTTCCCACGTCCCACTCTCAACATCGTACCTACCATTCCCCTTACCATCCCTCTTAAAAAACGATTCGCTGTTACTCTATATACAATACGGTCCTCTCCCACTTCCCACTCCGACGACATGATATTACAGTTGTATGTCTTCACCTGCGTATTCCGCTTTGAGAACGTCATGAAGTTCTCGTACTCCCTCAATACGCCCGCCGCTTCATGCAACAGCTCCGGATGCAGCGTATACGGGAAGAAATACCCCCTGTCCCGCATAAACGGGTCTTTCTCCATATACAAGGTATACTCATAGGAACGGCTCAATGCGGCAAACCTTGAATGCGCATCATCAGCTACGCGATACAGATTACGCGCTACTACGTCGGGTGGCAGTATCGCATTCACCTTATAAAGGAATTGCGGATGCAGTGGCTGCTCCATATCAAAATGCAGGAAGTTCTGCTTCGCATGTACACCGGCATCTGTACGACTGGAACCTGTCGTTACAATAGCTCCTCTCATTAATGTACTGATGGCATGATCAACGACCGACTGCACCGTCTCCACATTATCCTGGACCTGAAAACCACCAAAGCTGGTACCCCTGTATGCTACTTCTATAAAGTATCTCATATTTACTAGTTGCGAAACGCGAAGGTAAGGCGCAAAAACAAAAAGGTCACAAAGTTGCTTTTATACAACCCTGTGACCTCTCTATTCGCTAGTTAGCTTATTATTTGTGTAACATCGCTTTGAAACGTCCTCTGTAATATTTATCAGACA
Organism: Chitinophaga sp. YR627; assembly: GCF_900114995.1. Classification (GTDB taxonomy): domain Bacteria; phylum Bacteroidota; class Bacteroidia; order Chitinophagales; family Chitinophagaceae; genus Chitinophaga. The sequence goes on along the minus strand of NZ_FOUX01000003.1, from coordinate 1,216,950 downwards.
GCAGATTCTCCATTCCCGGAAACTCGTCTGAATGATACGCCTTCGGATAAGCCTGATCCAGTAAGCGATACTTGGAATCATCGGTACTCATTAACTGTACCATGGTCCTGATCTGAGAAGACTCCAGGCAATAGCCCTTTGTCTGCTTACGAAACGATTCTATCATTGCGTCGTCATCTTTGGATGCTGCAAATTTCTTCAGTACTTTCCTGAACGTCTCATCATCCATCACCTTCCCACAATCAGAATTGATCATTTTCAGCGCAGAAGAAGACTTCGTATCAGTCACCGGTTCAGCTACAGGAGCTGCTACAACTGGTGTCGCTTCTTCGGCGTCTTTTTTCTTCTTTTTATCCTTTTTACTTTCTTTCGGATGATCAATAGACAGATCGCTTACTTCATATCCGGTCGGATCACTCACTACATTATTAGGACGCTCTGATGTATCTATTGTATCGATCTTTTCAGCAATCTTACTACGCTTTTTCTTTTTACTACCTGCTGCTGCCGGATCTTCTGCCGGAATTGTCACAGGTTGAGGCGCAGGTGTTTCGGTCGTTGCTGTCGGAACCGGTGTACCTGCTGGTGGCGCCTGATGACCGCCGGTATCCATAAAGTCTATAAATGCAGGATCATCTGCTTTCTTCTTACGTGACTTCTTATCTTTCTTTGAAGCAGCGTCCTCTTTCACCGGCTCTGCTGGTGGCATTGTAGCCCGGACAGGTTCACTTGCAGGAACAGCTGCCGGCGTATCCTGTACAGCCGCCGGTGCTGGCGTTGGTGTTGCATCTGCCGTTGCCGGTGGAACACTTGCCGGCTCTGTTGCACCTCCCTTATTCTCTTCCGCCAGTATCGCACTGGCCAGTTGTTGTTCTTCCTCTGTCAGCGGCTCACGCTCACGTCTTTTCCGCTTCTTCTTCGGCACTTCTGTTACCACTTCGGCTGGTACTATCTTTTTAGCACTATCTACAGGAGCTGCTGCCGTTACAGGAGCTTTAGGTTGTTCAGGTTCTATCTCATCCGGACGATCATCACTTACCACTCTATCCAGTGCCTGGGAGAATTTATTGGTCTGTTTCACCGGAGGAGGCGTTACAGGATTTACCGGACGGGTACCTGGTCCGACTGTCACTCCTGATTTTGAAGGGAAAGTAGAATCAAGCTCTTTCTTCAGAGAAGCCATCATTTGCTGGTTCTTCTCCTCATCAGAAACAACCGGTACCGGCGGCGCTGGTACCAATGGGGAATCTGCTGCTGCTGTCTTAGGCGCCGGTGTCATCTCAGGTGCCGGCGTTGTTACTGCCACTTCTGCTACCGGAGCTGGTGGAGGTGTCTGTTCAGACGCTACCGGCGCTTCCTGTGCAGGTGCTTCCGTAGCCGCCACAGCTTCCTTTGGCTTACCTGTTGATGGCCTGGTTACTGCAAAGGTCTGCAGATTGAAAAGGGCATACCCCCTGTCACCATCCTGTTTCAACAGAAATCCCTGATCGGCAGGACCGGCAATACGTACCTGATACTCACGCTCAGGTGCATCACTCTTCGCCAGACCAATACGCAGAGAAGCTGTACCGGCAGGCATTTTGGAAAGTATGAGATACCCCCTGTCTGAAGACGGGAGCAACTTACCATCATATCTTACATAAAAAGGCTGGGATCTTTCACTTTGTATATATACAAAATACTGCTGATCCTGCGCTGACATATGTAATGCCATCCCAAGGAAGAACAGTGTGAAAAAAGATCTCTTTAAAAATTGCAGCATACACATTACTTAAATAACTACGAATGACGGACGAGTCCGTCATTCCTGATCGCTTTATATTGATTTAATAATTACAAAATCTATTCCAAGATAACCAGTACCTCTCCTTTCTCCACCGCCGTGCGCTCTTTTACTTTTACTTCTTTTACCACCGCATCTGCCACGGCTTTAAACACATTCTCCATCTTCATTGCTTCCAGTATCAATACCGGATCGCCTTTTTTTATCGCTTGTCCTGGTTCTACCAGTACTTTCAACACCAATCCCGGCATAGGCGCCTTCAGGTCATTCACCTTGCGGCTCAACGCATCTTTCATCCCCATCTCAGCCAGCAACTGATCGATCGGCTCCTCTATGGCTACCTCGTATTCCTGCTGATCTATTATAATAGTAACCGTTTTTGTATCCCGGTCTATCTTAGCCACCTGTGCTATATAACTCTTCCCATTCAATATAACACTATGATTACCACCTGGTAATGATATCTCCGACCAATTCACCGGCTGCTCATCACAGGTAACTGCATACTTGTCTGTTGCGACCTTAAACGACAGATCGCCATTCACAATAGCTTTTATCATAACATGGTTTTAGCTGTATCGGAACAAAAATAACATTTTTAAACACTTACCGGGCGGGGGCTTTGCGAATGATCCCGAATAATAGCCAATTATCATGATTTGTTTAATATTAACAGCCCGAATAACAATTATTTGTGATAAATCCTGTTAATTCGTGGCTTAAAACAGTTAATAATCATGTTCAAACCTTTGAAGCACACGCTTAAAAGTGTACTGTTAGCAGGTCTTACCGGTATAATTTATTATACGCCAGCCGCTGCTCAACAGGCCCCTTCACAACAGGAAGATCCCGCCCTCAAAATCTACCGCGCCACCGCTACAAAAGTGCATGACCTGACGCACACTAAACTGGATGTTCGTTTCGATTATGCTAAAAGATACCTATTGGGTAAAGCCTGGCTTACGCTGAAGCCTCACTTTTACACCACCGACTCCCTTACCCTTGATGCTAAAGCAATGGATATCAAGCAGGTGGCTATCGTAAAAGCTGGTAAGAACGTACCGCTGAAATTCACCTATGACAGCTTACAGCTGCACATCGCATTGGATAAACCTTACCAGAGAACAGAGTCATTTGTTGTCTATATAGATTATATAGCCCGTCCTGAAGAAGTAAAATCTGAAGGCAGCTCCGCTATCACCGACGCTAAAGGGCTGTATTTTATCAACCCTGACAGCGCGATCGCCAATAAACCGGTACAGATCTGGACACAGGGCGAAACAGAATCCAGCTCCGCCTGGTTCCCTACGATAGACCGTACCTATCAGAAGACAACTGAAGAAATCAGCATCACAGTTGATAAAAAATACGCTACCCTTTCCAACGGTAAACTGGTTAGTCAGAAAAACAACCCTGACGGTACCCGTACCGATAACTGGAAAATGGACCTCCCCCACTCTCCTTACCTGTTCATGATGGCAGTAGGCGACTTCGCCATCATTAAAGACCAGTGGAAAGGTAAAGAGGTGAATTACTATGTGGAAAAGGCATATGCCCCTTATGCAAAAGCCATCTTCGGTAACACACCGGAAATGATGACCTTCTACTCTAACCTCCTGGGTTATGACTATCCATGGGCGAAATACTCCCAGGTAGTGGTAAGAGACTATGTTTCCGGCGCGATGGAAAATACCACCGCTACCATCCACGGAGATTTCCTGCAGAAAACTGACAGGGAGCTCCTGGACAACAACAATTATAATGAAGCGGTAGTTGCCCACGAACTGTTCCACCACTGGTTTGGTGACCTGGTGACTGCCGAGTCCTGGAGTAACCTGACCCTGAATGAGTCTTTCGCCGACTACAGCGAATACCTCTGGATGGCTTATAAATATGGTAAGGACGCTGCAGATGATCATGCCTATAAAGCCATGCAGAGCTATGAGAAATTTGCCCAGTACTCCGGCGACAGAGACCTGGTACGTTTCCATTACCATGACAAAGAAGACATGTTTGACGCGATCAGCTACCAGAAAGGTGGCCGTATCCTGCACATGCTGCGTAATGTAGTAGGTGACAGTGCTTTCTTCAAATCGCTGAACCTCTACCTGAAAACAAACGCCTTCAAATCAGCTGAAGCTCACCAGCTCCGCCTGGCTTTTGAAGAAGTAAGCGGTCAGGACCTGAACTGGTTCTTTAACCAATGGTATTATGGTCAGGGTTACCCTGTCCTGGATATCAAGTCCACCTTTAATGAAGCTAATAAGACTGTCACTGTTACTGTAGAACAGCAACAGGAAGGCAATAAACTCTTCCAGCTACCAGTAGCTATCGATATCTACGCAGGTGGTAAGAAAGTACGTCACCAGGTGACTATCTTCGATAAAACCAGCACTTTCACCCTGCCTTGCGCTACCAAACCTGATCTGGTAAACTTTGACGGTGATAAAGTACTGCTGGCGGAAAGAAAAGAACACAGAGATATCAACAGTTATATCTTCCAGTATGCACACGCGCCGGAATTCCAGGACCGTCGTGAAGCGATCGAGGCCTGTCTGAAAGAGCAGAGCACCAACCCTGCCGCGCTGAAAGTTGTCATAGCTGCCCTGAAAGATAAATTCTATGGTCTGCGTGCAATGGCTATCGGTGGTCTGAAACTTACTGATCCTGTGGTGAAAGAAGCTGCTTTCGCTACTTTACAGGAACTGGCAAAGAAAGATGATAATTCAACGGTACGTGCAGCTGCCCTGGGTCAACTGGGTTCTCTGAAAGATCCTGCGCTGATGTCTGTATTTGAAGCTGCTGTAAAAGACCGCTCTTATGCTGCTGCCGGTGCTGCCCTGGAAAGTCTGGGTGTATTAAACCTCGACAAGGCCTATACCCTGGCAAAACAGATGGAAGCTGATTCCAAAGGTGCGCTGAGTAACGCGATCACTACCATATATGCACAGAAAGGTAACGAAAGCGATGTTGCTTTCTTTGCGAAGACCTTTAATGAAACCAGCGGACAGGATAAACTGGAAGCTGCGATCCAGTACCTTTCTATCCTCAGCATTGTAGATAATACCGATCAGGTACTGCAGGGTGTGGAAGACATCAAAAAGATGGCCCTCATGTTCAATAACAAGATGGTCAACAACTACCTGGTAAGTATTCTGCAGCCTATCGCCAGAAACAAAGAAGAAAAAGCGGCGCTTGCTACACCTGATAAGAAGACAGCTTTGCTGAAGCAAAGTGAGTTTATGAAGAAAGTAGCCACCGAGTTAAAGAACTAAGCAATAATCATAAAAAAAAGCGTCTGCCAACCAGCAGACGCTTTTTTTTATGCCTTTAAGCTATTAGCCCAATCCTACTTCCGAATGCCGTTCAGGGATCTCAATATCCTGAAAACCTTTCTTCAGCAACCAGTTACGGAAAATAGTCTGTACCTCATATTCACCATGTACCAGGAATAATTTCTTTACTTCTCTCGGGTCCTGGCAAGACAACCACTGACTCAGGTCTTCATAGTCGCCATGTGCACTCATCGAACGGATCACCCCCACATCTGCCCTTACTTCATAACGGGTACCATAAATAGATACCTCCTTCGCGCCTCTCATCAGACGGCCACCCAGTGACTGCGGCTCGCAATAACCAACGATCAGGATGGTATTTCTGCTGTCATTGATATTATTGGCGATATGGTGTTTTACCCTACCCGCTTCCGCCATGCCTGATGCAGAGATAATCACACAGGGTGCTTCCCGGAAGTTCAGCGCCTTAGACTCATCTCCGGTACTGATATAATGCAGACCCGGGAAATCAAACGGATCATCATCCCGCTCCAGTAATTTCTTTACGGTCTTGTTAAAGGTCTCCGGATGGTGTCTTACCACGTCGGTTGCCTCTCTGGACAGCGGACTATCCACAAAGATGTCCACCTTTGGTAATTTGCCATCCAGTTCCGCCCTGTTAAGGGCATATAATAGTTCCTGTGTACGGCCAACGCTGAAAGCCGGTATGATCAGCTTTCCCTTTTTCACCTTACAGGTATCATGTATATATTTGATCAGGAGATCGTCTGACGGAGCCGCTTCTGCATGCAGGGTACTGCCGTAGGTCGATTCCATCAGAATATAGTCTGCCTGTGGGAATACATCCGGAGAGCGGAGTATGGCATCATTATAACGACCGATATCGCCACTGAATGTGATCTGTGAGGTCTTACCGCTCTCTGTTATGCGCAGGTGTACGGCTGCGCTCCCAATGATATGCCCTGCATCTGTAAAGAATACCTCCACATCATCATCCACCTGAAACCAGGTATTATAGTTCACTTTTTTCAGCGCATTGATACTTTTCTTCGCATCATCGATAGTATACAAGGGTGCGATCTCCGGTTTGCCTTCCTTACGTAATTTCTTATTGGTAAACTTTGTATCATCTTCCTGGATCTTTGCAGAGTCCAGGAGCAGGATCTCCGTCAGGTCTTTTGTAGCAGGCGTACAGTAAATAGTCCCTTTAAAACCTCTTTTTACCAGCAGAGGAATCAACCCGGAGTGGTCTATATGCGCATGTGAGAGGATCATATGGGTTACGGCAGCAGCGTCAAATCCGAATTCTTCATTCATCGCGTCCGTCTCTCTGCCCATACCCTGGAACATACCGCAGTCCAGTAAGATCTTTTTGCCATTCGTAAGAGATATGAGGTGCTTTGATCCGGTAACCGTACGTGCGGCGCCGTGGAATGCAATTTTCATGTGGTGATATTGAAGAATGAACTGTAATGGTATATGTACTCAAGCCTTGCCCCTGAAGGACCAGGTAATAGCAAACGAGGCAATTACTGTGCCATCGTGGCTTCTGCCGATGCTGTTAACGGTGACTGTTTCCGGTTCACCACTGGCGGCTGTACGTGCGATCGCATCTCTGAGGATGTTTCCTTCCTCAAAGGTAAACCAGGTATTGCCGGTCGCTTTTTTCATAAAGCTGGCCTGCATACCAGTCACCAGCATAGATACGCGTTTGGGAGCTGCACCTCTGACATACATCATGGCTGGCAAACCGGTGCTCATTTCAGCTGCCATGCCCAGACAGGCAAAGTAGGTAGAGCGAAAGGGGTTCTGGGATAACCACCTGAAGGGTATAACGGTCACACACCCCGTTTCCGTCAGCTGTTTCAGACGGACGCCTGATAACCAGGCAATGGGTAGTTTCCAGAACAGATACAGCGAGAACCTGAACGGCTGTCCGGCAAAACGCATAAACGCCCGGGCAGCTGGTGGAAAAGGGGTGTGCTCCATAAAGGACTTATTGATTGGTATAAAAAGCAGGATTCAGTGCCTGTGGCGACCATTGCTTCAGCATATCCGCGACTTTCTTCTTATCATAACCATCTGCATCCTCCAGTAAGCCGGTATTCTGCGTATGCAGGCGATTGCCTTTAGCATCGAGTACTAAAAGTACCGGGAAACCAAAACGCTGTGGATATCCCAGCTTCTGCAGCAGGGGCAGGTTTTTGTTTTCCTTGCTATAGTTCAGGTAATAGATCACATAGTTATTCTCTGCCTGGGATAACAGGGTGGAATCCTCGTGCAGCATCTTATAGAAGCGTTTACACCAGATACACCAGTTACCGCCGACTTCTATCAGGATATGCTTATTCTGCGCTGCTGCCTGTTGTTGTGCCTTTGCCAGATCGGCGGCCGCATCGGCAGCAGGATTATAGATATGTTCAAGGTCCAGGTGTTGCTTTTCCTGTGCATGTATCACGCCTGCACTCAGCAGCATTAATACAACAGGGAGCCACAGATATTTTTTCATAAGCCGGATAGGTTGTTTTACAGTGATTGTACATACTGGTAGATGGATGCCTGCGCGTTGACAAGCGGGGCGCCTTCTGCCGGTTCTATTTCAATATTACGTATGTTCTCATCCAATCTGACCGCATTGGTATTATCAGCCAGCTGCAAACGGATAATTTCCTTCAATTGCTGCTGTAATGCCGGATCATAGATCGGGAAGACCACTTCGATACGCCTGTGGAGGTTACGGTTCATCCAGTCGGCCGAACCCATATAGACCTCTTCGTTGCCGTCATTATGGAAAATAAAGACCCTGGCATGTTCCAGGTAGCGGTCCACGATACGGCGTACCCTTATATTACTGCTTTCCGGCTGATCGGGTACCAGGCAGCAGATGCTGCGTACGATCAGATCGATCTCTACGCCTTCCTGACTGGCAGCATACAGGCTTCCGATCATTTCCTTTTCCTGGAGGTTGTTCAGTTTAATGGTGATCTTAGCAGGCTTACCGGCACGGGCATTTTCAATTTCCCGGTTGATGAGCTGTTTGAAACGGGCCATCATGTTAAACTGCGCTACCAGCAGGTGATTAAAGGTCAGATAGCTGTACTTCGCCGGTTGCTCTCTTGCCTGCAGGTACAGGAACAGCAGCTCCAGTTCCTGGGTCATACCCGGGTGAGCGGTCATGAGTACATGGTCTGTATAGAAACGGGCCGTACTTTCATTGAAGTTACCTGTAGCCATCAGACCGGCATAATCCCACTGGTATCCGCGACGGCGTTTCACCAGCGCGATCTTCGCGTGTACTTTCAGTCCGGGGATGCTATAAATGATCTTTACGCCCGCCGCCTTCATTTTCTTTGCCCAGCGGATATTGTTTGCCTCGTCAAAACGGGCTTTCAGCTCCACAAAGACCGTTACCTGTTTCCCGTTATGCGCAGCACTGATCAGTGCATTGGCTATCTGGGAACTGGAAGCGATACGATAAAGGGTGATATAAATTTCCTGTACGGATGGATCGACAGCTGCTTCATTGAAGAAGCGCAGAATATAGTCATAACGCTGGTAAGGCGCATGCAGGAGAATATCCCGCTTCATGACTTCCTCCAGCAACCGGGGTGTACTTTCCAGTGAGGATTCCGGCAGGGAGGACTGTTTAGGATATGCAAATGCCGGAGACTTTACGGGCATCGGCAGATCGGCCAGGTCCTTCAGGTTATGGTACCTGCCGCCCTCTACCATCTCTTCCGGCAGTATATGGAAGTAAACAGCCAGCAGTTTCCGCAGGGCGAGCGGCATGGCCGCGTCAAACAGGAAACGGGTAGGGATACCCAGTTCACGTTTTACGATCATGGTCTCTACCTGTTCAAGAATATCGTTGGCCAGCTCATTCATATCCGTCTCTGCATCCCTGGTGATCTTGATACTATAGCAGCCGTTCACAGTATAACCCGGGAAGAGGAAGCCGATATTATCCCTGATCACATCATCCAGCATGGCAATGTAATAGACATTGTCCAGGGCCGGCAGCTCAATAAAACGGGGCATAAATGCACTTGGGATATTTACCAGTGCATACTGCTGCATATCAGGAGCGCTATCTTCTGTCACAGACACCACGAGGTATAACTGGTTATTTTCCAGAAATACTTCTTCCGGCTTCTTTTTACGCAACCAGAGCGGTTGCAGGAAGCTGAGTACCCGTGTCAGGAAATATTCCCGCAGGTGCTCATGATGTTGTGTATGGATAGGTTCGTTGTAATAAAGATGTATGTTGTAACTCCCAAGGGCGGGTAACAGCTGTCCGGTCAGCGTCTGGCCGAACACACCCAGCTGCCTGTTGATCTCTGCCTGTATAGCGGGCAGGGTATCCGGAGAAATGATCTCCTCTCCGGCGGCAGCCGGATTATTATCCAGTACTTTATTCACAGCCAGTACAGCCGGCATACGTACCCTAAAGAATTCATCGAGGTTAGAGGAGAAGATAGAGAGGAACTTGATCCGTTCGTACAAAGGCACTTTCTCATCTCTTGCCATACACAGTACGCGGTAGTTGAACGACAACCAGCTCAGGTCACGGTCATATAACGGTACATTCATAGAAATCGTCTTGTTACTCATGCTTAGTTCTTCACCGGAAAAAATAATGCTGCTATCAGGAACGCTCCCACGGAGATGATCAGCCCGAACATAAAGATGTTATAGGCAATACGCAGCTGTTTGTATTTTTTGCCAAGCACTACCCCCAGGTGATAGATATCCTGGATCATGCTGCCATATACGTATTCGTTATCTTTCATCATCTCGGTCATCCCCCAGGTGTACTCATCCAGAGACATCTTATGGAAGTTGCCGAAGAACAGCAGGTTGGTCTTTTTACTGTCAATATCAGCTTTGGTGAATTTACCTACGTTGATATTAGGACGGGTGGCCAGCACGGAGAAGATGATGGTCAGTACGCCGGTCATCAGGAAGATGAAGGCAGGGATAATCAGATTAGGGTAATCTTCCAATCTTCTGAACAACACGCCCAGGATCACAGAGATGATGATAGAGTTCACCGAGATCATGATGTGTGCTTTGCTGTCGGCCATGGAACTGAGGCGGATATGATTGGTAGAGGTAGTACGAAACATGGTTTCTACTCCTCTTCCCGGCTTCGGTTCTTTCTCTTTGTCCTTTTTCTTGTCTTTTTTCTTTTCCTCCGCGGTTGTGACGGTGGCATCTGGCACGACTACAGCAACTGCTGCTTCTACCGGCGCGTCTTCGGCTGCATGTTTTGCCGCCTTATCTTTCTTGTGTGCCTTTTCTTCCTGTTTTTCGAGTTTACTTTTCAATTTGGCGATGTTCTCGTCTTTTTGTTGTTGTAATAACGCCTTACAATAGGCCGTAAAATAGTGATGTGATTCCTGGAGACGCAGCGAACCGGCATTCCATACAGCGCCCGGTATCTCCGTGCCGCTGGACAGTTCCATTTCCTGTCTGAGCAGACGGGACCTGTCTCTGAACTCCTTTGTACCGAGGTGGAAAAGGTCTGCATCACATACGATCTCTTCCAGCAGGTTCTGCGGATGTTGTGGCATTTTGGTAGCCATAATACAGCCGGTCACCTGTTGTTGTACATCTTCTGGAATCTGTTGTACATTTAAGAACGCTCTCGCCATCTCGGCCCCCTTCTCCTCGTGCATTTTCGTTTCTCCCATCAGGTAGCCAAGGTCATGAAACCAGCAGGCCACACATACGATCAGCAGGTCATTATCTGCCAGCCGGTAATGCGCTGCAATCTGCTGTGCTGCTGCAACTACCAGCTTTGTATGTTCTAAATTATGATAGACCAGGTTAGGGTGAGGATGTTCCTGGTATTGCTTTGCAACATATGTTTCTGCTGCTTCTATGATTAATCCTGTGTGCATAAGCCTTAGTTAAAAAAGCAAAACTGAGATCAGCAAGTTACTGCATTTTTAAGTTAATTTTATTCTGCAAATAAGCAATACAAAATACAGCGGATATCCAGTCCGTTGTGTTTTTGCATTGAATATTAACCACTCATCTATGCAAGTAAGATATATTGCGTTCTTTTTTCTGTTCCTTTCCTGTAACGCTTTCAATCAGGAAGATAAACAATATAGCTCTCCAAAGGGTTATAATCTTGCAGAACCTACCCGTTACCGTGTAAGGCAATCCATGCAGGAAATTTCAGGGATTGTACTCGCTCCGGATGAACACCATATCATGGCGATCAATGACGAGGAGGGCAAGATCTACTCTATCGACCTGGACACCGAAAAGCCTTACCCAACTTCCAAGTTTGACAAAAGCGGCGACTACGAAGATCTCGCGACTACAGGTAACGACTGGTTTGTATTAAAGAGTAACGGGCATCTGTACCAGGTGCATGGCATGTTTACTGACACCGCCGACGCTACACACTACAAACTATCCATCCCCGGCAAAAGGGAATTTGAAAGCCTCTATTTTGATGCAAGAAACAACAGCCTGGTAGCTATCTGCAAAGCCTGTGAAGAAGACAAGAGAGAGGGTTTCACTTCCGCTTACCGGTTCCAGCTGAACACCATGGAGTATGACACCACACCTGCATTCCGTATCAATGTAGCTGAGATTGCAAGACTCACCGGTGGAGAGGTAGGGCATTTCAAGCCTTCAGGAGCCGCCGTTCATCCCATTGAAAATCGCCTGTACATCGTATCTGCGGTCAACCGTATGCTGGTCATCACTGACCTTGACGGCAAAGTACAGGAGGCTTATAATCTACGACACCGCAGATTCGCGCAGCCTGAAGGGATCTCCTTCACTGCCAATGGCGACATGTACATATCTAACGAAGCGGTAGACGAGGCGCAGGCCAATATTCTGAAATTTAAGTACAACTCATCACGATGATTAGCATTTTACCAAAAGCAAGACACCTTTTACCCCTTCTATTCCTGCCATTGCTATCTCAGGCGCAGATGACAGATGACAGTCTCGCACGCAGAGTGATCCTGATCGGCGATGCCGGGGAGCTGCATAAAGACGGTCATAACCCTGTTATCGATGCAGTAAAACAGCGCATCAACCTCCAGGATGCCAGAAATACCGTATTGTTCCTGGGCGATAACGTATACCCGCTCGGCTTACCCGATGCAGGCGCCGCAAGATATGATGAGGCCAGACAAATACTTGACTACCAGGTAGGCCTGGTGAAAAATACGGCCACTCAGGCCATCTTTATCCCTGGTAACCATGACTGGAAACGGTCAAAACCAGACGGATGGCAGACAGTGATCAACCAGCAACTGTATATAGATTCCTTACAACTCCCGAATGTCAACTTCCTGCCGAAGGACGGTTGTCCGGGTCCGGAAGAGGTACATCTTGATAATAATACCACCCTCATCATTATGGATACCGAGTGGTGGCTGTTCCCTTATCAGAAACCAGGTTCCGAGTCTTCCTGTGACACAAAGACCCGGGAAGAGGTACTGGCTGAAGTCAGCGATATCGTGAGCCGTAACAGGAATAAACTGATCATATTCGCTGCACACCATCCTTTCAGAAGCTATAGCGTACATGGTGGTTACTATACCATCAAACAACATATCTTCCCTTTCACCGATCTGAAAAAGAACCTGTACATCCCCTTACCGCTGATTGGCTCTATCTACCCCATCACACGTGGTGTATTTGGTACGCCGGAAGATATTCCCAATCCGACCTATCAGTCAATGATAAGGGGTATTGAAGCAGCGATCAAACCACATGGCCCGGCTATCTTCGTATCCGGCCATGATCATACCCTGCAGCTCATCAACGATGATCAGAACTTCTATGTCGTGAGTGGCTCAGGTGCGAAAGAAAATCGTGTAAAGAAAGGCAGCAAGTCTTTATATGCCAGCAATGAGAACGGTTATACGGTACTGGAAATCTCCAAAAGCGGCCGTGTACAAGTGAAATATTATACTGTCGATAAGACGGATGGTCCTTCCTATGCACAACAACTGTTCAGCTTACAGGACGTTCGTTCCAGCACCCTTGCCAACGCAAGTCCTTCTGCCAGTCAGTTACCACCAACTATCTCCATGGCGGCAGATTCGCAGTATATCAACAAAACCGGTTTCCATTACTGGCTGATGGGCCGTAACTACCGTAATGTATGGGCTACGCCGATGGACTTCCCGGTACTGGACCTGAATAAGGAACAGGGCGGTATGAAGATCCTGAAACGTGGTGGTGGTATGCAGACCATGTCCCTGCGACTGGAAGATAAAAAAGGTACTGAATGGGTACTCCGCTCGCTGAAGAAATATCCCGCGAAAGCGGTACCCGAAGCATTAAGGGAAACGATCGCCAAAGACGTCGTACAGGACCAGATCTCTGCGGCCAACCCTTACGCTCCTATGGCTGTTGGTACATTAGCGGATGCGGCAGGGGTTCATCACACTAATCCGAGATTTGTATATCTGCCAAAAGATACCGTACTGGGTTTCTATGCCAATACATATGGAGATGACGTGTATCTCTTCGAAGAAAGAGAGCCGGATGTAAAGGGTAAAACCCTGAATACACCGAAGCTGCTTGAACAGATACAGGGCGATAACGATAACACCGTTAACCAGGCAGCTGTGCTGAATGCACGTCTGCTGGACTGGCTGATGGCTGACTGGGACCGTCATGACGACCAGTGGAGATGGGGAGCAGAAAAAAGTAAAAAAGCAAAAACACAGGTATACTTCCCGATTCCCCGTGACCGCGACCAGGCATTCTTTGTGAATGAAGGCTTTTTGCCGCGTGTCGCTTCCAGGAAATGGGCTTTGCCTAATATCCAGGGATTCCGTCCGAAGATCAGATATATCGAAGGACAGAACCCTACGGCGCAACCTTTTGATCGTTCTTTCATGAACGAATTGAGTGAACAGGAATGGAAAGACATTTCCCATGCTTTCGTACTGCGTATGACGGATACTGTTATCAGGACTGCGGTAAACCAGTTCCCCGATAATATCAAATCACAGATAGGTGAACGTGTGTACACCACCCTGAAAGCACGTCGCGACATACTGGAAAAAGAAGCGCTCCAGTTCTACAGCTTCATTTCCAGACATGTGGAAATAGTAGGTACCAAAAAAGATGAGCTGTTCACCATCGAGCGCCAGCCGGAAGGAAAAATAGACGTCGCAGTTACCAAGATCAATAAAAAGGGAGAACTGGAACAGACCATCTATCACCGTCTGTTTGATCCGAAAGACACCCGTGAGATCAGGATCTTTGGTCTGGGTGGTGAGGACAAATATGTTGTAAAAGGTGATAACGGCTCTCCTATAAAGATACGTATCATCGGAGGCAGGAATATCGATACTTATGTGGACAGCACCGGCAGTCATGCAGGGAAACGCATCCGTATCTATGACCTGGCCAACAGAAAGGATAGTTTTGATATGCATGGTAATGACAGACGTATCCTGTCATCCAATCCTGACAACATCCGTTACGAGCGCACCTTCTTCCGTTATCAGTATGATAAGCTGATGCCACTGGCTTCCGCTGCCTTTAACCAGGATGATGGATTGTCGCTGGGAGCAGGTTTCCAATATACCACACAGGGCTTCCGCAAACGTCCGTTTGCTACCAGACATACCTTACTGGCAGGACACTCCCTGGGTACCAATGCATGGCAGTTCCGCTACTTTGGTGAATTCACCGATGCGATCGGCAACTCTGATCTGACCATCGCTGCAAATGTAAAAGCGCCTAACAATACCGTGAACTTCTTCGGTTTCGGCAACGAATCTGACTTTGATAAGTCACTGGGTATCCGTTATTACCGCACCCGTTTCAGCCTGTATAATGTGGAGCCTTTACTGAATACCAAACTGTCGCAGAACGTATCGCTGTTTTATGGCCCATCCTTCACCTACTATACGCTGGACAAGGATGAAACAGTTGGCCGTATCACTTCTGACTTCCCGAAAAACGGACTGGATTCCCTCTCTGTATTCCAATCTAAAACATATGCCGGTTTACGCTTAGGTTTAAGAATAGATACCCGTGACAACGCATTGATCCCAACCAGGGGTATCAGCTGGACAACCTCCGTATATGGCAATCAGGGATTGAATGCACAAAAACGGAACTACGTACAGGTACAGAGTGACTTAAGTCTTTATACTAATTTCCATGTACCAACCAGCGTGGTATTGGTAACCCGTTTCGGTGTGAATAAGATATGGGGAGATTATGAATACTTCCAGGCGACAACCCTGGGTGGTGTGCAGAATCTGAGAGGTTATCGTAACGCCCGTTTCACCGGTAATACTTCCGTATACAATAACATAGAGTTACGCATCAAATTATTTGATTTCCGTTCTTATCTGTTCCCTGCCAGTGTTGGTCTGATCGCGTTCAATGACGTAGGTCGCGTATGGTACCAGAGCCAGAAATCCAGTGCATGGCATGATGGTTATGGTGGAGGTATCTACTTTACCCCTGCTAATCTGGTGGTATTGTCTGCGGTGGTAGGTCGTTCCGAAGAAGGTATATTACCTTATATAACATTCGGATTCAGGTTCTGATATCCGGATTGATATAAAGTCAGATGCCGTTTTGATATTTGTTATCCTACGTTAATCTTACGTCTTTGAACGTAGGATTAACGTAGGATAACAAATATCAAAACGGCATCTAAGCTTTATAGAAACTACATGCTCAATTAGTCCATATTCACTTTCACGCGTAATGCCCGCAGTCCGCTAACCCCTTGTAAATCTTCCAGATCCAGCATTTCTACTTCAGGTGATAATACCCCTTTATTCTGGAGGAAGGTGATATACTTCAGGTATTCTTCCATTTCCTTTGCATAAGCGTATACAATAGAAATAGTACCCGGTTGGGTCAGGCGTTTACCTGTCTGACGGATATGCACTTTATCTATCCGTTTTTTCATGATCTCGTAACGGATATTATAAGCGCCTTCCACATCGAAGCGGCGTTCGTCCTGACGGAAACTGATATCGATCGGATTGCTGTGCGCCAGTATCAGCTGTGTTGTCTGTAAAGGCACTTTCAGCGTATCTTTCAGTTTGTTCGTCATTTTCGCGATCTCGGCCATGGAAGAGATCTGCCAGAGGCGGAGGTTACGCAGATAGAGTAAGTCAAACTTACGGTTATGTGCGATAGACTGGCCAATATAGATATTGTATTCAACACCATCTGTACGGTACTTTTCAAAGTAACACGGGAATGAGTGCTGAATATTTTCTTTCTCTTTATCCAGGTATTTATTGATCTCGGCGTTGATACCGGCAAGACTGTCCTCATATTCCTGACGGTGGTGCAGGATATGTCCTTCTGTTGTATCTACGAGGGAGAAGTAACGTTCCAGTACCGGCTGCAGTTCAGGATGACTTTCATGCAGGTGACGGAACAACGGGCCGATCTCTTCATCCAGATAGTTGTTCGTCTTCAGTTCATCTTCTGAGAGCATCCCACTGGTGATACCAGTGATCAGTTCATCGTTTTTGAACTTCAGTTCTTCCAGCAATGGCAGATAGATGGCATTACCGATATGTTCCAGTGTTTCTTTGATCAGCAGCAGCTGTTCACGCAGGTCTTCATGAATCGCATTGCTACGTTCTGTAGAAGAGTTACGGATATCCACTGCGCCATATAAAGGATACACATCTTCAAAGGCGATATTACCGATGTCTTTACGTTCTTCTTTCGGCGTATGGAGATAATGCCATGCAGCGTCGGTGAACTTCCATTCTACGGCGGGTTGCAGGGCAGTGAACTGTTCTTTTATAACCTGTATGATGCGGTTATTCAGTATGTCGACACCTCTTGTCAGCAGCATGATCAGCAGTGGGTAAGCAGGCATTGCTCTGCCCATTGTTTCTGCGGTGATCCTGTTTGGTTCGGAGGACGCTAATTCGACAATACCGAGCAACTGACCTTCGTGCCATACGGGCGCCATTACATAACTTCTGATCCCTTTCAGCGGCAGATAGCGCAGGAAGGGGTAAGCCAGTAAAGTGGCTTCTGTTACATCAGGAATGAATAATGGTTCCTTCTGACGGGTGAGATGATCCAGCAATTGCTGAAATAACTGTTGCTGTTGTTTTCCGTTGTTGATAACGCCAAGCATCACACCACTTTCGCAGAGATCACATTCCAGTACATAGCGGCCATTGATCTTAGGGATCGGCACGATATGCACGCTGGTATCTTTCTCCTGCATGAGTGATTCAACCTCTTCTTCCATCCGGCGGTAAGTCTGCTGTTCGTTACCATCGTGCATATCGAGTATGAGATTTTTCATACTGTTCTGCACTTCATCTTTGGTAACGTCCTGTATGGTCCAGATCACGAAACCTTCCAGGGCGAAGTTGCGCAGGGGCAACATTTCCTGAAGGGCTTCCAGTGAGAACTTGGTACGGCAAACGTTGTCGTAGGAGAGTTTTGGCACTTCTCCTTTCACAATCACGTCTACGAAGCGGGCATCGATCTGGAGTTTGATATATTTCTTCAGACCATTACTATCCGGCAATGTGACGTGATGGATAATTTCGTTGCGGTAATCTACCGGGAAGTCATATACCTTTTCAAGTATCAGTTTGTATAACCATTCCAGTTTGTCTTTCTTCACTTTCTCTACGGACATACCTTCCGGCACAGCGACCAGTTTGTCACCATTGGCGGCAAACAGTTTTCTGAACAGTTCGGAATAGTAGAAGATGGCAAACTTGTTTGGTACACCGATACCATAGATATCTTTATCCATGTCAACAGTGACAGGGAAAATAGTCGAAATAACAAGATCCACGTATTCCTGATAGGAGGCGAGATCATCTGCGCCTGCTATGGGGCCGAGCAACGCGGGGTTACCTTCAAACTGACTGACTATCTGCTGATAATAGGCAGCGCGCGCGTCCGATTTCCTGGCAGCCTTCTCTTTCAGAAACTTAACGTAAGGACCGAATGAGATATGGCTGTCTATCAATACTTCCTCTTCCCTGAACACCTCGGAGTTAGCTGATAAAACTTTCATAATCAAAATATGTAAAAAATACTCATCGTATACTTATACTATAACAGACGAATGGGATAATAAAATATTGTGTGTCTACTATCAGTATATACAGTGGCAGGTAAAAGCAGGAGGCATTGGTAAAATGATTTTGCAAATTTATGTTAAAACTGCTTACAACCCTTCAAAAAAAATGCAGATTTGCTTATACAAATCTGCATTAATATTTTAAGTATTAAGTATTTAGCTACTATAACTCGATCTGGTTACGCAGCAGATCTTCCAGGGTATCCCGCTTACGGATCAGCTGTGCCTTACCGTCTTTTACCAGCACTTCGGCAGGTTTCAGGCGGGAGTTAAAGTTGGAGGACATTTCGAAGCCATAGGCGCCGGCATTGTAAAATACCAGGAAATCTCCTTCTTTCACTTCATTCAGTTTACGATCCCATCCGAAGGTATCTGTTTCGCAGATATTCCCTACGATGGTATAGATCCGCTCGGTTCCTTTCGGATTAGAGATGTTTTTGATGAGGTGGAACGCGTCGTAGAACATTGGTCTGATCAGGTGGTTAAAGCCTGAGTTCACCCCTACGAATACGGTGGCGGTGGTCTGTTTGATCACGTTTGCCTTTACCACGAAGTATCCGCACTGACTTACCAGGAATTTACCTGGTTCAAACCATACCTGCAAAGGACGTTTGTAGGTAGCGGCGAATTTATTGAAGGCGTCGGACAGTTTTCTACCCAGCAGGTTAATATCTGTTTCCGGATCGCCAGCCTGGTAGGCTACTTTGAAACCGCTGCCCAGGTCGATAAATTCCAGATCAGGGAAGTGTACGGCCTGTTCGAACATGATCTCTACACCACGCAGGAACACGTCTACGTCTTTGATCTCGGAACCTGTGTGCATGTGCAGACCGGTCACTTTCAGTTTGGTACTCTTTACGATACGTTCGATGTGACGCAGCTGGTGGATGGAGATACCGAACTTGCTGTCAACGTGACCGGTAGATATTTTATAGTTTCCACCTGCCATGATATGCGGGTTCAGGCGGATACAGATCGGGTAGGAATCGCCGAAGCGGTTACCGAACTGTTCCAGGATGGAAATATTGTCGATATTGATATTAACACCCAGTTCTTTTGCAGCGATGATCTCATCGAGGTCTACGCAGTTAGGGGTGAAAATGATATTGTTAGGAGCGAAACCGGCTTTCAGACCCAGATGTACTTCCTGGATGGACACGGTGTCGAGCCCGCAACCCAGGGAATTGATATACTTCAGGATATTGATATTGGTAAGCGCTTTACAGGCATAGAAAAAGCGAGCATCCGTCTTCTGGAAAGCCGTTTGCAGCTTTTCGTACTGGATCTTTATTTTTTCAGCATGATAAATATATACCGGAGTTCCAAATTCCTCAGCCAGTTTTACAAGGTATTCGGCAGAGAGAAGATCGCTTTGCTTAGACATCTATGGATAATGATTTACAAAATTTACATGCAGGCGGCTGATTTTTTGCAAAGGCCGCCAGAAAAGCATGCGAATTTACTACTGAAAAACGGATATTTTTAGAGATCTTCCTCTCCTCCCATGAAATCGTCCAGTTCACGGCGTTCCTTTTTGGTCGGACGACCGATCTTGCTGGGACGTTTACCCGTCTGGAATACAGAGGCCTGCCGTTCCTGTGCTTTATCTTCCTCGGGGGTGATGTCGTTATAGAACTTGATCGCTTCTGTGTATTGTACACGGTTGGCCAGCAGGGCGGTCACCTGGATCACCCATTTACGGCCTTCGGTCCTGACCTCATAAACATCGTTCAGCGCCACGTTTCTGGACGCTTTTACGGTTACCCCGTTCATTTTCACTCTACCTGATTCGCAACCGGCAGAAGCCAGGGAACGGGATTTGAAGATCCTGATGGACCAGAGATATTTATCGAGCCTTACTTTTTCTACTTCTTTCATCTTATTGACTATAATATATAAGGCCGGCATGTATGTCACACGCCGGCCTTCAAATTTATTAAAATAGTACGATAAGGCTATTTGCTCAGTTCCGCAAAGTATTTGTGGAAATAAGGGATGGTTTCGATACCCTTATAGAAGTTAGCCAGACCGTATTTTTCATTTGGCGAGTGTAAGTTGTCACTATCCAGACCAAAGCCCATGAGGATAGTTTTGAGACCCAGTTCTTTTTCGAACAGCGCTACGATCGGAATACTTCCGCCGCCACGCATTGGGATTGGCGCTTTACCAAAGGTAGCCTGGATGGCATCGCTGGCAGCTTTGAAAGCGATATGATCTGTCGGCGTTACGTAAGGGCTGCCACCGTGGTGGGTGGTTACCTTTACTTTTACGCTCTTAGGCGCGATCTTTTCGAAGTGAGCCTGGAACAGCTGGGAGATCTCGACCCAGTCCTGGTTAGGCACGAGGCGCATGGAGATCTTGGCGAATGCCTTGGATGGCAGTACGGTTTTGGAACCTTCACCGGTGTATCCACCCCAGATACCGTTTACCTCCAGGGTAGGACGGATACCGGTACGCTCGATGGTAGAATAACCTTTTTCACCCCAGAGTTCGTCTACACCCAGGTCAGCTTTGTATTCCGCTTCATCGAAGGGAGCTGCATTCAGTGCGTCACGTTCTGCCTGGCTGAGATCCTGTACTTTATCATAGAAGCCGGGGATGGTGATGTGGTTGTTTTCGTCGTGCATGGAAGCGATCATTTTGCACAGGATGGTAGCCGGATTAGCTACAGCACCACCGTACACGCCGCTGTGCAGGTCACGGTTAGGACCGGTCACGGCTACTTCCATATATGACAGGCCGCGTAAGCCGGTATCCAGGGATGGGTTTTCGAGGCTGATCATAGCAGTATCGGAGATGAGCACGACGTCTGCTTTCAGTCTTTCTTTATTCTCTTTGATGAAAATACCCAGGTTGGCAGAACCTACTTCCTCTTCCCCTTCGATCATGAATTTGATGTTGCAGGGCAGGGTGTTGGTTTTGGACATGGTTTCGAACGCTTTGACATGCATGTAGAACTGACCTTTATCGTCGGCGCTGCCACGTGCATAGATCTTTTCGTCTTTGATCACAGGCTCAAACGGACCACTGTCCCACAGTTCCAGCGGATCGGCCGGTTGTACGTCATAGTGACCATATACCAGTACCGTAGGCAGTTTCGGATCGATGATCTTTTCACCGTATACGATCGGATGGCCAGCAGTAGGGCACACTTCCACTTTTTCAGCACCTGCTTCCTGCAAACGCAGTTTTACAGCTTCAGCGCAGTTCTTTACATCCGGGTTAAAGCGGGAATCAGCACTAACAGAGGGAATGCGCAGCAGTTCCAGCAGTTCTTCCAGGAAACGATCTTTATTCTGTACCTGATAATCTTTCCAAACTTGCATGTTCCAGTAAATTAAACTTTTAGAAAGGTGCAATTTAAGGGAAAGTCGGAAATATTGATTTGTCTGTTTCAGCTGCCCGTTTTTGAGCCGTTAACAGCCTATTAACTAAATTCTTGTTCTTTTAGGCGAAATTACCAGCCGAAACCGGTACACACTACAACCAATTACCATTCGTATGCAAACCAGCGAGGACATCACGATGTTATCCGCGCTTAAGAAGGATAACAGACTTGAGGCTTATCAATACTTCTTTATGAGATACTACAAGCCACTCTGTCTCAAAGCCTGCCAGATGTTGGGAAATGTAGAACGCGGAAAAGAGGTCGTGCAGCAGTTATTTATAGAAGTATGGCAGGAGCGCTCCTACAGGAAGATCACGCATTCTCCCGGAGGATTTTTCTATCAGCTTTTATATGAGCGATGCCTGCAACTGCAGCAGCCCGCAGCAACGACAGCTGCCTGCCCGCCGTGTAAAACAGGACCCGCACTTGTACCCCAGGCGTTAACCAATCAACTGGCTGTTCTTTTAGATTCGTAAACCCGACGACATTAAACACACAACTTTATCACCCTCAATCATCTTCTCATTACTACAATGAAATACGACCAAGAGTATATATACACATTACTTCTGCGTAAGCAACTTGGCGAATTAAGTGAAGTGGAAGATCAGTTGCTGCAAAAGGTCATGCAAACCGATGAGCAGGTTCGTAAATGCTGGCATGAACAGGAACAGGCGATACTCTATACTGACAGTGCATTCCTTGATGATCTGCGTGTGGAGCATGACTGGTGTCAGATTGCCGCTATCCTTTCACCTCAGCCGGTACACGTCAGAATATTCCGTTTTATCAAACGTAACAGCGCAGCAGCGGCAGTATTGCTAACCCTCACTGCATGCGCAGGCAGCTGGTATGCGTTTGAACATTATTATAAAATACAGGCGCCGTCCGCAGTTAACCGCGCGGTAGTGGCACATCGTACACCAAAACAATCTCCGGTACGCAAAACAGCAGCTATTAATTATACCCTGCCGGCAGATACGACTGTCAATATTAATACAAATGCGGCTACCGAACCCGTTCCTGTGGCAGGCGTAGTACATGGTGACAGTATTGCAGCCATTCCATTAAAACGGGTTACGCACGACACCATTTACCAAAGCAGTACCATTGAATGGAATACATTGACCGTACCACCTAAAATGGATTACCGCATTGAGTTATCCGATGGTACGGAAGTACACCTGAATGCCAGTTCTACACTGCGATTCCCTTTCATCTTTCCTGGTAAGACCAGGGAAGTATACCTTGAAGGAGAGGCTTATTTCACCGTTGCACACAATCCAAAGCAGCCTTTTATTGTGCACACGGGTACCACCTCCGTCATCGCATTGGGTACGGCATTCAACGTGAATTCGTATGATGGCAATACCATCACAACTTCACTGGTTACAGGCACTGTGGTAACTGATGTAGGCGATAGTCTGGACGTAACATTAAAGCCGGGGTACGAGGCTATTTACAGACCAGGTGAGCGTTTTAAAGTAAAACGTTTTGACGAGAACGTTACCCTTGGCTGGCGGGATGGTATTTTCCGCTTTCACAACAAGCCGCTGGAAGAAGTTATTCCTGTGCTGAAGCGCTGGTTTGGACTGAAGGTTGCCTTTGCTGCTGCCGGCATTTCCGACATCCACTTCTCCGGGGATCTTGACAAGGAAAAACCTGTCTCTGACTTCCTGAATGAACTTTGCTGGGAAAAAGGGCTGGAGTATAAGATCTATGACGGCACTGTTCACATTAGTAAACCCAAAGGATAGCCGGGCTGAAAATTAAGAAATCAGCTTCTGCCGGAGCAGAAATTCAAGCTTCTCATTCACATCCAGCAATTTTGCTGTCAACTCCTTATTCTCTTTTCGAAGGGCATATACTTCATATGCCTTATCAATGTTCTGCCGTAATTCATCGTCATTCCAGGGTTTGGAGAAATATTTATACACCTGTCCCTTGTTAATGGCGTCGATAACGGCATTGATGTCAGCGTAGCCTGTCAGCAACATCCGGATCGGCTCCGGATATTTGCCGAGGATTGATTCAAAAAACTCAATACCTGTAATTTTAGGCATCCGCTGATCTGAAATGATGATCTGTATGTCTTCTCTGGCAAGTATCTCCTCCGCTTCTTCAGCCGAAGTAGCCGTAAATACTGTATATAGTCTACGGAAAGATGCCTTAAAAGCATTTAAATTATGTACCTCGTCATCAATATACAGGATATGGATGTGTTGTGCACTCATTGACGCAACCTTAGATTCAAATAATTAAAAATAAAAGCGTTACAAACGAATGAAAGATAGACACTGAAAAACAAGCGTTTATACTAACCTATTTATGGATAAGATCTTAAAATACAAGCTGTTCCGTACCCTTGCTATCGTGAAATACCAGTAAAATTATAGAGAAACGGACATACGGGGCCTGATTTTTTTGACAATGCTATTATCTTTTCTGTGAAAGTGAAATAATACCGTTTTATCGTATTTCTCAATACCCTTGCAGATTAAAAAAAAGCTCCTATGTTTGCTATTACTATCCAGACTGTTCATGGAGGTTCGATTGGATGCCCCCAAACCGCATTCCTAAGTTACGACAAACCAAAGTGATATGGTACTGTTGCATTTTAAAACTAAAAACAACCTGGTTTAAACTTAAATTTTTATAAGATGAAAAAAAGCACACTCGTAATCGTAATTATCATAGCTGTTGTTGTAATATTAGGCGGCTGTGGTGTATCCAAGTACAATAAGATCGTGAATCTCGACGAGTCTGTAAAAACTTCCTGGGGTACTGTACAAAGCCAGTATCAACGCAGAACAGACCTGATCCCGAACCTTGTTGCTACAGTAAAAGGTGCTGCAAATTTCGAGAAAGAAACACTTACACAGGTGATAGAAGCACGTGCGAAAGCTACGTCTATCCAGGTAAGAGCTGAAGACCTCACTCCTGAAAAAGTTCAGCAGTTCCAGGCTGCACAGGGTCAGCTGAGCGCTGCGCTGGGCAGATTACTGGCAGTGTCTGAAAGCTACCCTACCCTGCAGGCTAATCAGAACTTCAAAGATCTGCAGGCGCAGATAGAAGGTACTGAAAACCGTATCGCTGTTGCCCGTAAAGACTTCAACGATCAGGCAAGAGTATACAACAGTGCGATCCGTACATTCCCTAACAACATCATTGCAGGTTTTGGCGGTTTCCAGCAGAGACCATACTTCGAAGCACAGCCAGGTGCTGAGAATGCTCCAAAAGTGCAATTCTAAAAACAACCGGCATGAGCATATTCCCATTCAGTAAGAAAGAACTTCTAACGGAAGCTGAAAAGCAACAACTGGTGCAGGCTATACGTGATTCGGAAAGACTCACGAGTGGGGAGATCAGATTATATGTGGAAAGCCGTTGTAAATATGTCAGTCCCATGGAACGGGCAAAGGAAGTATTCCGGCAGCTCGGCATGGAAAAAACCAAACGCAGAAATGGCGTTATCCTGTACATTGCTTTGAAAGACCGGCAGTTTGCTATTCTGGGCGACAGAGGCATACACGAAAAAGTAGGCTCCTCCTTCTGGGTAAAAGAGGCGGAACTACTGGTCAGCTACTTCACCAGGAACCAATATGTTGCGGGTATAGAAGCATGTATCAGGGAAATAGGCGAATCGCTTTGCCAACATTTTCCTTTTGAGGGGGATGATGAAAATGAATTACCAGACGATATAGTGATCGGCAGATAAGCAAAAGGCTTTCACCTGTCACACTGTAAAATTTAATATGATGAGGAAATTATGCTGGTTATGGCTGTTGCTATTATTGATCACCGGATGGAACGTTCAGGCGCAGAATATTCCGCCAAGACCTAACCCTCCCCGGGCAGTCAATGATTTTGCAGGCGTATTGTTAGGCAATGAATCCGACATGCTGGAGCAGAAACTCCGCGCCTATAATGACAGTACCTCTTCACAGATCGTGATCGTCACCATGAAAACCATCGGTGACTACGAAAGCAGCGAAGTAGCCATTAAGATACTTCGTGAATGGGGTATCGGTACGAAAGGAAAAAACAATGGTATCGTTATACTTGCCGCCATCGATGACAGAAAAGTCCGTATAGAGACCGGTTATGGTATGGAGGGCGTTATTCCGGATGCTATTGCCAATCGCATTATAGACGAAGCAATTGAGCCTAATTTCAAAAAGGGGCAATTCTATCGTGGCCTTGATGAGGCGACCGATAAACTGATCAAGGCGGCAGCAGGTGAGTTCAGAGCGGACCCTAAAAAGCCGGGCCGTAGTAATAACAGAAATGCCTTATTCATGGGAGTTTTTGTTATCATCATCATTCTGCTTGTTATGAGAAATCGTGGCGGCGGTGGTGGTGGCGGCACTACTATCAGCAGAAGAGGCTCAGGTGGATGGATCGGTCCTATAGGTGGATTAGGAGGTTTTGGTGGCTTTGGCGGCGGTGGTAGCTCCGGAGGCTGGGGTGGCGGAGACAGTGACGGCGGTGGCTTTGACTTCGGTGGTGGTGACGGCGGTGGCGGCGGCGCCAGCGGAAACTGGTAACGTGTTCTACTACAGACAATCATTCATATCAACTCCGTCAGGTATACCTGACGGAGTTTTTTTATACTTCACTCAGCGGGAACCAGACATTGACACGTGTACCGCGTGGTTGTCCCGCATCATCATATAAATCTTCTATATCAAAGGTCGCATCCAGGTTGAAACGTCTGTTGTATAAGGCCAGCCTGTCCCTGGTGATCTGTAATCCACGGGAATGATGTTCATTTCCCTGCTGACGTTGTGCGACTGCTCTCTCCCTCCCTACACCGTTATCTTCTATCACACATAACAGACTTCCGTTCTGCTGATGGAAAGCAATGGACAGGTGACCATCTTCCTTTTTATGTAACAATCCATGCCAGATCGCATTCTCTACAAAAGGCTGCAGGATCATAGTAGGGATATCCGTAAAGTCGGGATCCAGTTCATCATCCACCGTAATATTATAACTGAACTGATCACCAAAACGCAGTTTTTCCAGTTCCAGGTAGTTTTCCATCATGCGGAGTTCATTGGAAATAGGGATACTGTTCAACTGTGAATTATCCAGTACATTCCTGATCAACCGTGCGAAACGTCCCAGATAAGACAATGCCTGTTCTGTTTCCCGCTTCATCATAAATGTCTGGATAGAATTCAGTGCATTAAAAATAAAGTGAGGGTTCATCTGTGCACGAAGTGCCTTCATCTCCAGCTGGGCGATCTGCTGCTGAATAGCCGTTCGTCTGCGGGCTTCCTTCTTCACCGCATTTACGCGTAATTTGAAGTAGACGTAGATCAGTACTATAATCAGTAATACACAGCATATTCTGAACAGGGCCGTTTGCCAGAAGGCTGGTAAGATATTCACAGTGATCGTCGTAACACCAGATGAGAATGTACCTGCGGGGTCCACGCTACGCACTTTGAACAGATAACTGCCTGGCGGCAGATTGGTATATCTTGCTACCAGCAGACCACCTGCTTTTACCCATTCCTCATCTACTCCTTCCAGCTGGTACAGATACCCTACCGGTTCGTGGTGATACAGCAGACTTTTAAATTCTATACTGATGAAGTTCTGCCGGTGTGTCAATGTGACCGGTGCATACTTACCTCTCTCCACGCCTATATGGATCACACTGTCCATGGCCCGGAAACCAAGGATCGTCACATCAGGTGGTGGTGGCGCTACCTGTAAGGCAGCCGGATCAAAGATGACAAAATGGTCAGAAGCACCGACCATTAACCGGCCGTCACGTAGCATGCTGACTGTCCTGCGTACTTTCCTGTTATTGTCTATGATATCGCCGCTCTGTACAAATGTCTCAATGGATCCCTGTTGTTTATTGAAATAATAAAATCCGTACTGGGTACTAAACCAGGTACCTACCGAGCCATTTACCTGCAGGTTTAATACCCATTCGTCAAACAGGGCCCCGTTGATCATCAGCGGACGGGCTACATTACTGAATGTATTGTACACCCAGAGGCCGTGATCTGTTCCGGCGATCAGCGTACTATCATCCAGGAATTCTATACAGGTAATATTACTGACAGTCAGTTTATCGTGAAGAAATAGTTTAGAGGCGCTCACCTTACCGTTATGGGTATTAAAGCGGATCAGTCCTGCGTCGCTGGTGGAAATCCACAACAGGGAGTCAGAGCGTCGCGCGATGTCCATAATCGTGATAGGCCGGTTGACGTATTCCAGCAAAGCAGGATAGGCGATAAAAGCATCTGTACGGGTATCCCAGCGTACGAGTCCCCGTTTGTATAAACCGATCCATACGGAGGTATCCCCTTCCGGCAGCATGGTCATCAGGGTCTGGTCACCGAATACGGCGGGCTGGTAATGCTTCAGGAACTTCCCTTTATTTGGATCAAATATGGAAAGGTTCCCGTTTTCCTGTCCGATCAGTACTGATCCATTCTTCATTTCTGCAAAACTCCATACAAGACTGCGTTCTTCCGGCAGTTGATAGGCAGGACTCTTCGCATCATGCTGGTATTGCCCTAATAATTCCAGTGAAGGATTCAGCCAGCAAAAGCCTCTCCCCCAGTAACCGGCATAGATATTCCCATGGCTATCCTGGAAAAGACCGGTCACTTCTGTTTTGGGCAGACGGTCTTCTGAGCCTTTGAAGACAGTACGGTGATCCATGATCCGGAAGGAATTGTCCGGTATACTCAGGATATTCACTCCCAGATCGGTACCGACCCATAAACGGCCATTACGGTCGCTCAGGAAACAGTTCACCTCAAAATCATAGTGCAGGTCCTGGTCATCTTCATTATTTGCCCGGATATTGATATCAAACTTACCCGCACGTTCATTAAAGCGGAAAATACCGCCATTTTCTGTGGCTACCCAGATATTCAGATCACGATCTGCAATGATATCCGTAACCATATTACCGTTTGAGAAGGGCATGGAAAAGGAGAAGGCGTGCAGTTCCCGGGTATCCGGATAGTACTGATACAGGGAATCTCCTCCCCTGGCAGCTACCCATATGCGTTGCTGGCGATCGATATAAAAACGTTTCACGCTGGTTCTGATAGCGAGCAGCGGATCATGTTCAGGATTATTTTCTGAATGATAAAGGTGTTTGCGGGAGGGATCGAATTTATAGACACCTCTGCGACCGCTGATCCAGAGGTTACCTTTTTTATCTTCGACAATGGTGCTGTACAGGTCCCGTCTGATCGTTTCGGGAATATTGGCTGGTTTTACAAAGCGGTTATGCACATCATCGTATTGCAATAATCCTTCCTGTGTGGTAGCCCATATTACACCAGCGTGATCCTGTATGATACGGCTGCAACTAAGGCTGCCATGTATAGAAGGCGGGATATCGATCTTTAATACGGAGACGGTGGCGGTTGCCGGATCGTAATAGCGGATATTATCAGGGGCGCCCATCCAGATACGACCCTGATTGTCTTCACAAAGGCAGATATCATCGTAATAGATAGAACCCGGTACTTTATCAAAGCTGGCGATGGTGACCAGGTTGATCCCGTCATACCGTTGCAGGGCGGTACTGGCGATCCAGATAAAGCCTTTACTATCCTGCATGATAGCTGACACGTGGTTGCTGGCCAGTCCGTCGGTTCTGTCAAGGTGAGAGAATGTATAGGAAGATCCCTGTGCGCGGCCCTGTGCACAAGGCCATATCATCAGCCAGAGCAATATGGCTGCAACACACAGATATTTCGATAAGTACAGCTTCGTCAAGTGGTGAAGGCGTTAAATGGTTGTTTGCTTCTTACCGGTAGCTGCCATATATTTTTCCATGTCAAATGCATCTTCGCTTTTTGCCATAACAATCGTCGCAACGCCATTTCCGATAAGGTTTGTGATGGCACGTGCTTCAGACATAAAGCGATCCACTCCTATCAGGATACCGAGCCCTTCGAGGGGTATCACTTTTATAGCTGTCAGGGTGGATGTCAGTACGATGAATCCGCTGCCGGTAATACCGGCGGCTCCTTTTGAGGTAATCATCAAAATGCCAATGATCGTCAGCTGCTGCCAGAGATCTAAAGGTACTTTAGAAACCTGAGCCAGAAATATCATTGCCATAGAAAGATAGATACTGGTACCGTCCAGGTTGAAGGAATAGCCGGCAGGTACGACGAGTCCTACTACCTGTCTGGCGCATCCGAGGCGTTCCAGTTTTTCCATTAAACCCGGCAATGCTGATTCTGAGGAAGAAGTACCCAGTACGATCAGGAGTTCATTCCGGATGAACACCAGGTATTTCCAGAGACTGAATTTATATTTAAAGGCGATCAGTCCCAGTATGACAAAGATGAACAGGAACATGGTCAGGTAGACGCATCCCATCAGTTTCAGCATGGGATACAAAGCGCTCAGTCCGAAACTACCAACGGTGAAGACCATTCCTCCAAAGGCGCCGATGGGGGCCAGCTTCATGATAAACCTGAGTATGTTGAAGAAGACTTCTGACAGTTTTTCGAAGGTCAGCAGCAGGGAGTCTCCAAAACTTTTCATTTTAGTCAGTCCGTAACCGAAGAGGATCGCGAATACCAGTACCTGAATGATATCACCTTTGGCAAAGGAATCGACCACGTTGGAGGGTACGATATGCATGAGAAACTCTGACCAGCTGAAATGGGTGGCCTGTTCCTGGTATTTCGCCACCTGGTCAGCATTTACGTTCCTGGGTGTCATCCCTGTACCTGGCTGCAGGAGATTGGCCACTATCAATCCGATGACGATAGCGAGTGTGGTCACTAATTCAAAATACAACAGCGCTTTCCCACCTACGCGGCCCACCTTCTTCATATCTCCCATACGGGCGATACCGAGTACGATGGTCAGGAAGATGATCGGGGCGATGAGCATTTTGATCAGATTAATAAAAACCTCGCTCATCATTTTACCGGTAGCAGCGGCAGAAGGGAATAGGGCACCAGTGATAATACCAAGGAAGATAGCTACAATAACCTGGAAATAGAGATGGCGAAACAGTTTACTCATACAGTCAAGATACAAAAAAACGCTTAACGCTGCATACGGGAAGTATGCAACGCCAAGCGTCTTTTAATATAGTGTGCGGGGATCGCTTAGCCTTTGATAGCAGCGATACCTGGAAGGGTTTTACCTTCGAAGAATTCCAGCAGTGCACCACCACCGGTAGATACGTAGCTTACTTTTTCAGCCAGACCGAACTGGTTTACTGCAGCTACGGAGTCACCACCACCTACGAGGGAGAATGCCCCCTGTGCAGTAGCCAGTACGATAGCATCAGCAACAGCTTTGGTACCGTTCTGGAAAGCTTTCATTTCAAAAACGCCCATTGGACCATTCCAGAGGATGGTTTTAGACTGCTGGATCGTTTCGCTGAACAGGGCAACGGATTTCTCTCCGATATCCAGACCCATCCAACCAGCTGGGATATTGTCATTGCTAACGATCTGGGTATTGGCATCAGCGGCAAACTTGTCAGCAGCTACTGAGTCAACAGGCAGGATCAGCTGAACGCCTTTTGCTTTGGCTTTAGCCAGCAGTTCGAGTGCCAGGTCCAGTTTATCATTTTCGCAGAGGGAGCTACCGATCTCTTTACCGAGTGCTTTCAGGAAAGTGTAAGCCATACCACCACCGATGATGATGTTATTTGCTTTTTCCATCAGGTTTTCGATGATCAGGATCTTGTCGCTCACTTTAGCGCCACCCAGGATAGCGGTAAATGGCGTTCCTGAACCGCTCAGTACTTTTTCACCATTGCTTACTTCAGCTTCCATCAGCAGACCGAACATACGTTTGTCAGCAGCATAGAATTCAGCGATCACCGCTGTAGAAGCGTGTGCACGGTGAGCGGTACCGAAGGCATCGTTCACGTATACGTCACCCAGTTTAGCTAATTTTTCAGCAAATGCTTTATCACCTTTTTCTTCTTCTTTATGGAAGCGCAGGTTTTCGAGCAGGAGCACTTCTCCTGGCTGCAGGTTAGCAGCTGCTGTTTCTGCTACGGGACCGATACAATCTTCCGCGAATTTCACGGTAGTTCCATCCAGTAATTTTACCAGGTGGTATACCAGGTGTTTCAGAGAGTATTTGTCGGTAGGACCATCTTTCGGGCGGCCCAGATGAGACATCAGGATTACGCTACCGCCATCTTTCAGTATTTTTTTGATGGTTGGCACAGCGGCGGTCATACGGGTATCATCCGTAATTTCAAATTTATCATTGAGGGGCACGTTGAAATCTACGCGCACCACAGCTTTATGGCCACTAAAGTTAAAGTCGGAGAATTGACTCATTATGCAATTATTTAAAAGTGGAGAAGTATACCGAGAATAAAAGGTAAATGGTGAACAGTGAATGGTCTCTGTGAGTCCATTTACCATTCACCATTTACAGATATAGCGTTTATAGCTTATTTGTTGATCAGACCAGCGAAGTATTTCACTGTACGAACGAGCTGAGAAACATAGCTCATTTCGTTATCGTACCAGGATACAGTTTTCACCAGTTGTTTATCGCCAACAGTGATAACTTTCGTCTGGGTAGCATCATACAGTGAACCGTAGTTGATACCAACGATGTCAGTGCTTACGATTTCATCTTCAGTATAACCGAAAGATTCGTTAGCAGCAGCTTTCATTGCAGCGTTTATTTCTTCAGCGGTTACTTTCTTCTTCAGAACGGAAACCAGTTCAGTCAGGGAACCAGTGATAGTTGGAACACGCTGTGCGTTACCATCCAGTTTACCTTTCAGGGAAGGCAGTACCAGACCGATTGCTTTAGCAGCACCGGTGCTGTTTGGAACGATGTTAGCTGCAGCGGCACGAGCACGGCGCAGGTCACCTTTTGGATGCGGAGCGTCCAGGGTGTTCTGGTCGTTGGTGTAAGCGTGGATGGTGGTCATAGTACCCAGTTCGATACCGAAGGTATCATCCAGTACTTTCGCCATTGGCGCCAGACAGTTAGTAGTACATGAAGCGCAGGAGATGATAGTTTCGCTACCGTCCAGGATATCATGGTTTACGTTGAAAACTACTGTTTTCAGGTCGCCTGTAGCAGGAGCAGAGATTACTACTCTTTTAGCACCTGCGGTCAGGTGAGCGGCTGCTTTATCTTTATCTGCAAAGAAACCTGTAGATTCAATTACCACATCAATACCGTGCTCTTTCCAGGGAATTTGTGAAGGATCTCTCTGTGCGTATATTTTTACCTCATTACCGTCAACGGTGATGGCGTTATCAGAATGCTTAACTTCTGAATCGAAACGACCCTGTGCAGAATCGTACTTCAACAGATGAGCTAATACAGCGGGACTTGTAAGGTCATTAATAGCTACCACGTCTATGCCTGGCATCTTGTAGATCTGACGGTATACTAAGCGGCCAATACGACCGAAACCATTAATACCGATTTTAAGAGTAGTTCCCATTTTACACTGAGTTTGTTGAGATTGAAAAAAATTGAGTAGCGAATTTACAAGCTATAGCGGGATAAAGCAATATAAATTTAAGTTAAGCAACTTTTTTTTGGAAATATGAAAATACCGCTTACCTTTGCAGTCCTCTAAACATGGTGATCATGTGTTAGGGGCTAAAAAATTAGCCGCGTTGGTCAATCGGCTAAGACGCCTCCCTTTCACGGAGGAATGACGGGTTCGACTCCCGTACGCGGTACCAAAGAAAAGGTTGCTCAATCGAGCAGCCTTTTTTGTTTTCACTCACATAGAACCCCGGTAAAAACGTATTTTGTTAGTATGAAACTAACAATTCACACACGTGTTATCTTTCTGTCTGCAGCAGCTCTTCTTCTTGGTTTGGTATCCCATGCACAGGTCTCCCTGAAAATGATCAATCTTAACTATGGCCTCTGGCCGGTAGGTTTTAAACATGAAGTAGCTGATGACAGTACCCGTACCTATAAGCGTATGGGAGACTGGAACAATACATCCATGCCAAGACCAATAACAGTTAGTATATGGTACCCCGCTAAACGAACTGCCACAAACCAGTCCCCAATGAACGTACTCAACTACATGCAGATTTTCAAAGAAGAGGAAGAATGGGAAAACTTACCGGACGATAGAATATTAGACTGGTTCTCCTATTCCAATACACCAGACAATCGATCACACTTAACAGAAAATTGCAAAGCATACCGCAACCTCCCCCCTGCTCCGCAAACATTCCCGGTTGTTATTTATGCTCCCAGCTTTCAGGCATCCTCTATTGAGAACTTTGTGCTTTGTGAGTACCTGGCCAGTCAGGGATATGTAGTGATATCCAGTCCTAGTCGCGGCACAGAAACACGTCAGATGGAAGCAGGTACAGAAAAAGATATGGAGACCCAGGCAAGGGATATTGAATTCCTGATCGGAAGATGTGGGAGATATCCCTTCGTCGACCGAGAAAAAATAGCTACAATGGGATTCAGTTTTGGAGGATTGTCTAATGTGCTGAGTCAAATGCAAAACACTGCTATCAAAGCGATCGTTAGCCTCGATGGTACGATACGCTACCAGTATCCTGTCCTTAAAAAGTCAGCCTATGCTGATATAGAACGGGTAAATGTACCTTTCCTGCACCTTGCTCAGAAAGATATACCTGCCTCAGTATTGGCCGAAGATAAACTGGATGCCTCCCTGAATGATGCTTTTGTTTTTTATGATGACCTGGTCTATAGTGAAGCCTACAGCCTTAAGTGTCATGACATGACTCACAGCTACTTTAGTACATTAGGGGTACTGTTTCAATCCCGTGATCCAAGACAGGACAAAAGTGATCGGGAGATCATGACCTCTTATCGTTGGGTATCCATCTATGCACTGCAGTTCCTGGATGCTTATCTAAAAGGCGACAAAAAAGCCCTGACATTTATCAACAATAGCCCTACCGCTAACGGCATACCTGAAGGATTGATCTCCTATAGACACAAAGCACCCAAAAAGGAAGCACTTAACTTCGAGGATTTTAATAAAATGGCTGCCGGCGTGCAGTATGCCGGGCTCTCAGCACTCTACGATTCAGTGCTCATCCACCATCCTTCATTTAAACCAAAGGAATGGCAATTGAATAATCTCGGATTGCAATTATTATTTAACAGTAAGAATATCCAAAATGGCGTGAGGGTACTTGAACTTGCTACAAAGCTATACCCCGGATCAGCTAACTTATTTGATAGTCTGGGTGAAGCTTATATGTTTACGTCACAAAACGATCTTGCAAAAAAAGCATTTAAGACATCTTTGTCATTGGATAGTGCGAATACAAATGCCGCACAAAGATTGAAACAGTTACATTAATAGACAGAACGCCATTAAAAAATCAACTATAAAATAGCTTAACATCTGTTACCTTCCCTGTACCAGAGATGACGGCAACGATACGAAAGTATGGTTGCCGTTTTTCCTCTGAGGTATGCGTAGGTCGGTTGTGCGATAGAGCGGCTGACCGTTGATCTTATTATGCCCGCTTTAGCCGGTTATTTGCCCGTTTCCCGCTCATTTCCTCTTCAAACCCTGATGACTGCTGCTTTATTTGCATCACAAAGAGCAATTATTTCCCGGGCCATCCCAATGGCTGAATAAACTAAGACATATATGTTGTTAGAAGAAAAAGTTGAGATAGCAGCAACAAGAACTCAGGCACCAACAGCAACTGAAAACTCAAATAAACAGCTTTTTAATAAAAGCGTGATCCTTAAAGGAGCTATGTGGCTCGGCCTGTTAACCATAGCATCAGGAGCTGTTGTATTTTTTTATTCACATACCGGTGATACCATCATAGCGCTCAGCAGCATTAAATTCAAATATATCCTATTGTGCTTCGGGATGGTCTTTATTGACCTGATGCTGGGCAGCTGGCGTAACCATATTTTTATACAAAAACTTACACCGGGCGTATCACACTGGGTAAGCTTTAAGTCCAATGTTGCTAATATGTTTATGGGTGCAATAACGCCATTTCATAGTGGTGCAGGCCCTGGTCAGTTATATGTATACAACCGCTATGGCGTGAAAGTACTGGATGGATTTATTGTCAGTCTGATTAACATGGGAGCCACACTGCTCTTTATGCCGCTGGCAGGCTTATTAGCTACATGGGCAATGAATAATCAGCTGGAAAGCGGCCTTATAACGATTTTACTCAAATATGGCTTCTCGGTATTTTTCACTTTTGGGGTTGTTTTCATGCTTGCTTTCTGGAAGCCGCTATGGATTGGATCCGCTTTGCTTAAAATCACCGCGATGTATAGCCGGATCTGGCCTGCAAAGAAAGATCGCGTAACAAAATGGGCCAACACATCTTATACTAACATTCTTAATTACCAACAAATTTGTAAAAAATTATTACAGCATCATCCCCTGCTGTTTCCTTTGAGTCTGTTGATGACCACCCTGCTTTATCTAAATAAATATTGCATGCAGTATGTCATATTACTGGGTCTGGGTATTCATGCCGATATTTTACAGGTTATCAGCATTCAGATCCTTATCCAGTTTATGATCTATTTCGCACCAAGCCCTGGCGGGAGTGGATTTGCCGAAGCTGGTATTGCAGTCTTGTTTTCGCAGATTGTCCCTACTTCTATATTGCCGGTCTTTACATTATTACAGCGATCCTTTCTGCTCTTTTTCCCTGCACTGATAGGCGCATTTGTAGTATTGAATCTACTTAAAACCCATACCCTAAAAATTCACGATAGCAATCATGGATAATAATAAGTATTATTCGCCTCTCCTGGGTTGTTAACAGCATGCTTATTTGCAATTGTCTGGTAGTAATATGCCGCTCGTTTGATAAGCCTGCTCAATTAGCGCAACATCGCGTCTCGCCATTTGCAGACTAAAAGCAGCATCTTCACCGGTTCGCAGGGCATTTATAAAATCGATAAGCATGGCGTTTGCCCCACCGATATCTGCAATACCAGGGAATATCAGCTTCCATTTTTCACCGCGGACAAATATGTATAAACCGTTAGATTCAAATTTTACAGACCCTTTACTACCGAAAATACGGGAATTGCGTAAGCCTTTGAACAAGGCATTTACTTCCCATGAATAAAGCAATGTGCCAATAGGTCCTTCTGCATATTTAGCCACCACCTGCATACTGCGTTCGGGCTTACCGGTATTTGACGGCAGAAACCCCGTTACAGATGCTACGGTTAAACCCAGGTTTGATATATAGTTGATCCAGTGAATACCTCCCTCGAATAAAGCCCCTCCTGCTGTATCAACATCGGCACGCCAATCTGTTATTTTCTGGCTTTTTGTGGCATTAAAGAAAAGGAACTTAATATCACCTATCAGATTCATAGCCAAAACTTCACGCAGCTTTCTTAGCGCCGGTTTATAAAAATAGTTTTCGGCGACAAACAGCTGAACTCCTTTTTCCTGGCGAAGCTTATCAATGATATCAAAATCTGTTGAACGGAAAAACGATGGTTTTTCACATATCACATGTTTACCTGCAGTCATTGCTTCTATGGATAATGCCAGGTGGCTATCCGGTGGAGTACAAATGAAGACTACGGATACAACTGGCGATTGGATGGCCGCCGTATATGAAGAAAAAAAACCCTTGCCCTTGTATTTATCAGCATATTCCCTGGCCTTGCTTTCGGTACGGCTGGCAAAATACAGCTCTATACCTGCAAAACCGTGGAGCAAACCGTGGAGCCTTCTGGCATGTTTAGCAGCTATTGCCCCGCAGCCCAGAAAAACGATTCGTATCTGGCCTTCTACTTTTTTATAGGTCGACATAAACTGTCAATTTAATCTGGTGATAAGTTCGCCCACCCGTAGTGCATTTGCGGCAATTGTAAGGCTTGGGTTCAGTGCCGCTGATGTTGGCATTACGCTACCATCGGTAACATATAAATTATCAATTCCCCTGAAACGGCAATTTTCGTCAAGGGCAGATGTCTTTTCGTTCAAACCCATACGTACCGTACCCACCGCATGTGAAAACGTGCGGATCTTATGTATATAATGGGTTAATGCCCCCGCCCCTTTCATGATCTTTTTACCCTCTTCGGTTAAAATTTTCATTGCGGCGTTGTCTCTCTCGCTATAGCTGTGGTTGATAACAACACGGGGTAATCCAAATTCATCGGGAAAAGCGGGATCAATAGTTAACGCGTTATTGTATTGCGGCTGGTCTTCAACTATGGCCAGCAAGCCACTTAACAGCTTTACCGCCGGACTAAGTATTTTCCCTAATACATTCTTTAACTCATTTTCAACTACACTGCCCGGAGGGGTCGGCATTTGCTGTAAACTGCCTATTTTATTAAACTCAGGGGCTTTAGGATGACCAAAATAATAATCCAATATAGCCAGCTGTTTATGAAAACGTCCTTCCTTATCGGCAACGCCAGGGAAAATGCCAAATATGATGGCATTTAAATGCCGCATCAGGTAACGACCCACTACATCACCACCAGGATTGTAGTGCTGCAGACCAGATGATAACAGGATATGCGGTGAACCTAATGCACCAGCAGCCAGTATAATTTTACCGGCCTTAAATATGTGCTGCTGTTTTGTCGTTTTCGATACGCATTCTATGCTTACAATACGGCGGCCCAGTACGTTTAATCTGGTAACCACCATATTGTGCCTTAGCTCCATACCCTTTGCCATAAGCTGAGGGATAAGGATGGTAGCCAGGTCATTCTTCGCACTTACTGCACAGGCAAAAGTATCGCAGGTTTTGCAGCTAAGGCAGGTCTGGCGACTGCTATCTTCGTAATTAATAGCTAACGGCAACTGAAAAGGGTGCAGTCCTAATTTTTGCGCGCTTGATTTTACCTTTCGGGATATATTGGCCAAAGCAGGTGCATGTTGCGGCAGTGGTGCACTACGGCGTGGTTCAGTTGGATCAGTATCCGTTTCGCCCGATATATTCAATATACCCTCGGCCTGCGTATAATAGCTTTCCAGGTCGTCATATTTAATGGGCCAGCCCTGCGCGTCCTTTCCCTCGATCTGCTCATTCTTTTCAAAGTCAGCCTCACGAAAACGAAAAGATACACCACCATAAAAAGCCGATGGCCCGCCTACGCACGAATACAAGCCCATAGTTGGCTTATTACCACCAACGGGTACATGCAACTGGGAAGATTTATCGTAAAAAGGAGAAAGATCAATGGAGCCTTTTGGCCCCCAGTTTTCTTCGACACTGCGCTTTACCCAGTCACCGCGCTCTAACATGAGCACTTTCATTCCGGCATCAACAAGCGGCTTAGCAGCCATCGAGCCTCCAAAACCACTTCCGATTACAATAACATCGTAGCTATTCATACGTGAGCGTTTGGTAAGATTGCAGCGCAAGTATTACGGGAGCGCGGAAGATTTTCGGCGGAGGAAGTAAAGTGCTTCTGGTAAAAATTCATTTGTCAGATTTATGCTGCAAATGAAGCCGCAATCATCAGGGTTTGATGGAACAATCAGCGGGAAACGGGCAAATAACCAGCTAAAGCGGGCATCGCTTTAAAGCGGCATCAACGGAGGAATCGGAAGAATAAATGTTATATAAGTGTTCTGAGCAGCAGGCGGGAAAAATGTACTCCAGGTAATTCAGGGAAATGGAGATTGCCCTGATGATTGTCTATTGTGCAGCTTTTTTAAGACATACATTATCCAATCCCCTATTTTTTCTTATCTTAATACTGGTTTGATTAACCCATACTAATATTCACGACCATATTCAGCTTTATCAACTAAATAATTGCTTATGAAACCATCAAAAGGCCCATTCATTATTATCAGTTTATTATCGGTGTTAAGTATGACAAATTGCTCCCCTTCACATAAAGACATTGCCGGACTTTATGCTTATGAAGGCGAAAACGAATTTGACTATTTTAAAGACACTATGGAAATCAGGCCAACTGCCGATGACAAATTTGATGTACAAACGATAGCAACATGGTCCGCTGCCAAGGAAGATGATCCTGAACGGCCGGTAAATAAAAAAGCAGGCGTTTGGAATAATCATGGCTCCAAAGACATAAGAACTGCAACACTTCAGACCAGTGACATGACGCTCAGAATAACAGATCCTTTTTCCGGTGAGGTCAAAATAATGACCATTGACGAAAAGAACAAAACGATTGAAATCACCTCAAAGAAGGGAGCGAAATTTATCTACCATAAAGTATCACAGTAGGTATAATTTCCACTACTCAAGTATCGCTATTTCGTAACCCTAAAATATATCATTCATGACCAGATTCATTTCCCCGATTTTATTATTATTGAGCTTTTTATTCACCTATCAATCTACCAATGCACAAGCAAGCTGCGATGACCTGAAAAAGGAAAATGAATATTTGAAAAATGCATTAAAGATCAGTACACCAACAAAGACAATCACTTCTTCCAAAATCGACTTTAATCTTCTTAAAGTGGAAGGCGCCGCAAAAGAACAGACGGCTTCAGTCATACTAACATTGGTAAATCACGATGTGAATCGGGACTTTCACTTTAGTAAAGCTGTCGCCATTGATATGGAAGGGAATGAATATGAATTTCTCGATATTAAGATAGGTAGTGCGTCAATAATAAATAAAATTTATACGGACACGCCTATAAAAACTGTAGTCAAATTCAGTAAAGTATTACCGGCTGTAAAAATATTCAAATTGGTATCAGTCGCCTATTATACGGGCGAGACATTAAAGACGATAGACCTGGAATTTAAAGACCTTGCAATTAGCTGGAAATAATATTGCCTGGCCTGTTGTATTAGTACAACAGGCCAATCAATTCAACACCTTCTCCTCAAAATGCTTTCCCTTCTTCAAAATCTCTTTCTCTTCCTGCTCCCGCTGCTTACGCAATTTATCAAGCCCTGCCTGATTTCTCCCATTATGCGCATCCAGCAATCTGATCGCTACATCCATATCATGCCACTCCCCGATCACATCCTGCAACTGATCAAGATAATCCGCATTTAACGCTAGTTTATTCCTCAGGTGCTTAGGACAGATCTCATAAATATAGCCAAGATGCTTGATCCGCTTTCGGGCTGTATGCAACTGATCCGTCGGTGTCCCTGTTACAATAACAGCGATCTTTTCCACCTGTTTGTCTATCCATCGTTTCAGTTTCCTATCCCGTAAAGGACGTATCAATCTCAGCAGAGATCTCACCAGATCCTTTATGAGATGATCATAATGCGTCACATGAGAACGGAATTTCCCTGGCTCCTGCTGAAGGATACGTCCTGCTTTATCTTTAACAGCTGGCCGGTTGATATGAAACTGTTGCATCATTTGCAGATTAAGATCCGCCTCTCTGATGACTCCTGCATGATGAAATACCAGCCTGATGGAACGTAGCTGTACAGCAAGCTGCTTGTTTCCACGATACAGCGTCACCAATTTTATAAAGGCTTTTAATTTTTTCAGTTCTACACGTAGCTTGTGTAATTCCTGTTGTTCTCCGGAGCTGGCAAAAGTTCGCAGGCGACGTCTCACTTTAAGGCATCTTTTAATGAGATATTTCCTTTGTCGCGTCCGTTTTAACATATCGGGGGTTTATAGTTAAAGTTAACACTAATTTCCCGAGGGTCAGGGGCGCCAGCAGGATCAGGCGCTTACGGCAACAATTGATATATCAGCAATTCTACACTAAAGTGTAGCCGCTGCAAATGTTAATCTACTGAGTTTTGCAGAAATATCTTTTTCAACAACCAAAATATAATAAACGCTTCTACCTAATAAACTATACCACTATGCACACCAATACAGTGACCTGCAAAAACTGCAATATCACAGTCGACAATAAATTCTGTGGCAATTGTGGTCAGCCGATGCAACTTAAAAGAGTTGATAAAGACTATATCTTACATGAAATCTGGCATGTCCTGCATTTTGAAAAGGGAATATTTTATACCATCAAAGAATTGTTAGTAAGACCTGGGAAAAATGTAAAAGGCTTTATTGTTGAAAACAGGAGCAGATTGGTAAAACCAATCATATTCATCATTATCACCTCACTCATCTATACACTGATCAATAACGCGTTTCATATCGAAAACCAGTATATATCATATCACCCAACGGAACAAGGAACGGAACAAGGTGCCATGAAATCAATTTTCGAATGGGTGCAACATCACTATGGTTATTCAAATATCATAATGGGGCTAGGCATTTCTTTCTGGACCAGGCTCTTTTTTAAAAAGTATGATTATAACTTCTTTGAGATACTGATCTTGTTATGTTTTGTAATGGGAATCGGTATGCTGATCTTTGCAGTCTTCGCATTGGTCGAAGGACTGACCCAATCAAGCATGATGAAGATTTCAGGGCCCTTATCGGTATTATATGTTACATGGGCGATCGGGCAATTCTTTGACCCAAATAAAGTCGCCAGCTATGTAAAAGCATTAACAGCCTATTTATTAGGGATGCTTACATTTTTACTTTCACTGACGTTTTTAGCCATTTTGATCGAGCTTATCAAACACTAATTACTGTGCATGATTCAAATCTTCCATTTTAACTTAAGTGAAAAATGGATTGACCAATACTGTTGAACTTTGACTATACCTGCCTATCGTTTTACGCGCTTTCTGATCCGGCTTAATGAAGGATTCGTGATGCCCAGAAAAGACGAAATATGGTATGCAGGTATCCGTTCGATGATATTCGGATGCTCCTCCAGCAAGCGCAGGTATCGCTCTTCATGGGAGAAGAACATGAATTCTTCCGCCCGGGTTTGTGCATAGGCAAAGAACAATTCTGCCAGCAGTTTTCCGAAATGCAGCCAGTTGGTATTCTTTGCATAAAGGCTGTGAAGATCTCTGTAGGAGATAAAGATAATCTCCGCATCTTCCATCGCCTCTATATAGTACCAGCAAGGATTTTGAGAGATAAAACTTCTGAAGGAAACGACAAACTGATTCTCAGAGAAAAAGAAGATATTCTTATCTGTTTCTGTTTTAGGATCATGGTAGTAAATTCGGAAAATGCCTTTTACGACTAATCCGAGATCATTGCAGACCATACTCTGCATGTTAAAAAAGTCGCCCTTATTGATCTTTCGCGTTTTCCAGAATGTCTCGCTCTCTGCGATGTCTTTTTCTGTTAAGGCCGCGAAATTCTTTAGATGCTGTGCCAGGATCTCGTTGTTATCAGTCATGATCGTCATATTAAAGGATATAAATGGCTCCTGATACATTCACAGGTATCAGGCAAAGTATCCAAATTTCAGTAACTGGATGCCCCTGCATTTTAACTTAAGTTAAAAGTTGATATGAATTTAACGAATCCTTAGCAGTTTAATTTACTCAACGGGGAGAGGTATGACTAAGTTACCACCCTCAGGTAGCCAATATAACAACATGCAAAAATCGGGACGCAGATTCTTTGAATTGTATAAATTTGAAGAATGGCAGCAATAACGATGAAAAGGGCGAAGGGGCAATTCAGGGTAGCCGGTATCAATGAGGGTATGTGTACCCTGGATTCCTATAACCGCAGAGATTTTTATAAGATCAGTCTTATGACGGAGGGATCTCCCTGCAGTCTTCGTTATGGCTCAATACCAGATATTTATGTCGACAAACCAGCGCTCGTACTGGTCAACCCGATTGTACCCTATAAATGGACGGTCCCGGAAAGGATCATTCCTGCCGAGGGGTATTTCTGTGTGTTTAACGATGAATTCATCCGCGCCAGCGCACAACTCTCCGGTCTGATGGATCGCCTGTTTACTACACAGGAGTCTCCCGTTTACTTCCCTGACGCAGTTACCCAACAGTTC
The DNA here is from genome assembly GCF_900114995.1 of Chitinophaga sp. YR627. Taxonomy (GTDB): domain Bacteria; phylum Bacteroidota; class Bacteroidia; order Chitinophagales; family Chitinophagaceae; genus Chitinophaga. Next base: position 1,173,588 of record NZ_FOUX01000003.1, on the reverse strand, counting down.
TTAAATAGCTTATTTATCCGGATGCGTGCTGATGCCGACATGGATTATGCTGATAAAGATGAGCTGTTCCGTAGCCATCTCAGCCTGATCTTCCATGAGGCCATTAAGATGCGGCACACCCCAGATACAGCGGAAAACGGCACTCCACGCGTCGCTGCAGAATTTATCCGTCTGCTAAATCATCAGTTCCCCGTAGATATGCCTTTACAGCCAATCGCCCTTAAAAAGGCGTCTGATTATGCTGACCGTATCGCAGTACATGTTAACCACTTAAATATGGCCGTACAGAAAGCCACGGGGAAATCTACCACTATGCACATCAGCGAGCGGCTGTTTGCTGAGGCAAAATCATTGCTGAGCTACACAGAATATACCCTGGCGGACATTGCAGCAGGCCTTGGCTTCGAATACCAGAGCTATTTCAACCGGTTTTTTAAGAAGTACGCCGGTGTTACTCCTTCTGATTATCGGAAAAACTTTGAAAAGTATAAATAGTACTTTGAAAAGTCTTCGGCCGGGAATGCTGGTCGCCCTAGCTTTGTCTCCATAAAATTAATGGTATGGAGACATCATCAGGTTTTAAACCGACCTTTTTATTAGGTGGCGATATAACAATCAATCGGATGGGCTACGGAGCCATGCGCATTACCGGACCAAAGATCTGGGGCATGCCTGAAAATCCGCAGAACTCAATAGACGTTTTACAACGAGCTGTTGAATTAGGTGTCAACTTCATTGATACTGCCGACCAATACGGTCCATTTACTTCTGAACAATTAATAGCCGACGCCTTACATCCTTATAAGGAAAACGTCATCATTGGTACAAAAGGAGGCCTCGTACGCTTTGGCCCATGGGGAGATATTAACAACGACGCCAGTCCACAACACTTACAGGATGCACTTGACGGCAGTCTGCGCAGACTTAAACTGGAACAGATAGCGCTTTATCAACTGCACCGCATCGATCCTAAAGTACCGGCAGAGATCAGCTTTGACTTCCTGGCAAAAGCTCAGCAACAAGGCAAAATAAAGCACCTGGGACTATCAGAAGTTTCTGTTGAGGATATTAAGCTCGCTCAAAAACATTTCAAAGTGGTGTCTGTGCAGAACCGCTATAGTGTGCTGGATCGTCAATGGGAGTCTGTACTGGAATACTGTATATCGGAGAATATCGCCTTTATTCCGTGGTTCCCGATAGGCGGCGGTATAGTACAGCTGGAAGAAAAACTCCAGGCAATAGCCACCCGTAAACAGGTAACCATGCATCAGCTGGCACTGGCCTGGTTATTACATCGTGCAGATAATATTCTGTTGATCCCTGGTACTTCCAGTGTGGCTCACCTGGAAGAGAATATCAAATCTGCGGCTATCGAACTGACAGCTGATGATATGAAAGAACTGAACGGTCTGGTGCAGTAATAACATCATAAACAGGTTCCTTTCAACAAATAAAGCTGTCAGTAGTGACAGCTTTATTTGTTGAAAGTTGGTATTAATAGTCTTAATGCTCAAAGTCTTCTTTCAGCAGAATTGTCTTATTGTTCAATCCGTACTCTTTTAACCTGTAATTCAGATTTGACAAGATATAATCCTTTTCCTCCGGAAACTGCTCAGCAATTCTTTTATAATGTGGCAATAGCCTTGTATCGTGTACATCCGAAAGCGCCTGTAACGTGCTATGAATAACCCTGTTGGAGGAAGCACTCAACCCCTTTATAAAGGCGTCTAAAAAGTCGCTTTTGTTTTTTAGTTTACCTAGTGTATAGAAGGCGGTTACCTGCATTTCTTCATTCTCTCTCTCGGTAAATGGAACAATCAGGTCGCCAAAATCGGCGCCTGCATCAGCCAGGAGATAAGCACAAAATCTGAATTTCTCTTCATCATCAACATGGCCGATATATTTACGGATGAGCGGAATCCATTCTGCACTTGCATTTTTTGCATACCAGCGAATCAGACTGCAAACACCTCCGATATCCGTTTGAGCCAGTTCAATCAGATAGGGTTTTGCGCTTTCGTAATCAAATTTGGTAAGTATCTGCAACAGTTCCGTTTTAAACTCATTGCTGCCATTTAACAATTGTTCTTCAACAAGTTTTATTGTCTCGGTATCCAGTTTGTGTTTGCATAAAATACCCTTTAAACACTCCTGCTTTTGCTGGATACTATCAGTGTCCAGGAACAGGCGGATTATCGCTGCATCAGGACCTCCTATTGCATAGCCAAACCAGTGGACATCATCCTGTAGTAGTTGTCCGGAGATAATTTCATCCAGCCAGCGTTCGTACCAATCCAGGAAATTGACCTCAAAAGTGAATTGTGGCTTTGGTCCATCTGTACATATATTCACAACACGTCCGCTATTTGCACCATTTATGATAAGTGCATGCATATAGGTGCAACCCTGAGACCCGATAGGTATCACGCCGCCCCATATTTTACCCAGCTCTTTATAGTATTCCTCGTCAGGGAGATCATCATTACCATCAATACGCGCATTTAACGATTGCCAGTATTCCGCTGACATTCCCGGATAAATAGCACAATCACGCCTCAGATACGCTGCTGCTTTATCACCAATGAGCTCGTTTATATTTCTCCCCAATGGATAAATACCGTAATAAGGTCCGGCTGCCGAATCTTCAAACCCAACACCACCATTTCCAATCTGTAGGAGAAACGCTTTATAACAGTCAGGAAAATGAATACCATATTGTTCTTCCAGTTGAGAGATCTCATCTGCAGTCACAGGATCGTGTAACTGGTATTTATGATTTTGGGCGCCCATTACAGTCAGGCCTTTATCAACATTCCGGGCCAGGGAAAGTTTATCTTTTATCCTTTGTATCTGCTCATCAAATAATGCCATATCTATTGTGAAATTATTGTGCTATCGCAATGATATAATAAAGCCCTCTATAAAACAAAAAAGCAGCCCTCAGGCTGCTTTTCTTATATTCAGAGATATGCTGTTATAACTTCTCAATAAATCCGATACTGATCCCCCTGAAACAGTCATCCGCGCATCCATCTTCTACATATCCGCAACTGGAAATCATCCCTTGGTTATTTGCCTCAAAATACGTCTTTGCATTATCCCGCTTTTTTAACCAATCGTTCTTTGCGCTGCCATAGATATCATCCAGCGTGAACAATCCGGCGCCGGCTGTATGCGTGCCCAGACTGTCTGTTCCTTCTTCCCATTGTGTACGGGTCACCAGCTCTGCTGTGCCCGATACTCTTTCCTTCTGCACATACGAACGTCCTGTGACACGTCCTTTCTGCACAGTAATGATGGTTTCAGAAGCCGTACCTGTCCAGCTACCGGTAGCGACCATATAGCGGTAAGAATTGTCCGAATAAGCTTTAAAGCTGTTCCAGGCTTTTTCGCTTTTAGAATAATCGTCTCCAAACTCCATGTCTTTCTTACACGATATCAACAGCGAGGCGATTAACATGAGGATAACTGGGTAAACATTGAGTTTCATAAACAATATAGGTTTTCTGGTACAACGGTGCTATAAGTATAAAAGTTACACCGGGCATCAGAGAAACGTATATTTCGGTTGATCCAGTTCTTTCCAGAATGGCTTCTCCTTCACTTCTTTTATGAGATCTGTAACTGGTGGTTCTGTGAATGCTACACTTTGGTTCTTTTTAGCATGCAGTCTGATTCCCACAGGTGCATGGTCACTAAATGACTTTTTATTCTCATCTACATTCGTTGTCCACTGATTTGTTTCTTTATGATCTTCATCCAAAGATTCCAGTCCCCCCGTCCCTCGTTTGACGATTCCTCCCTCCTGCACTTCAGCATTATTATTGACAAGGATAATATCTGCCTGGTTGTATTTTTCTTTTCCTTTACCCGACCATCTGTTGGTAGCCGCCGTCGTATCCCCACCGATCTTTACACCTATTTCCTCAAAAGCAGTTGCTGCCGTTTTCTTATCTTCAACAAGATCACTCGGGTTGATATACAGATCACCGATCATCATTTCATTTGAGTTTCCACGTCTGGCCATGTCTTTCAACGCGGGTGATATCTGGCTGAAAACTGTTTTCCTTTTCTTCGCTTCTCCTGACTTCCCTTCATCACTTGGCGAAGTGTGCACTACGTTCATCGCGATGTTTACTTCTTTAATCGCACTACTAACTGTATACCGGCGTATCGGGCGATACGTATTGTTTTCCTGTTTTTCAATCTCCACCATTGTCGTCACATTATGAAGATGAGATTCCAGCTGTTCTATATCTTTTGAAAATCTGTTGTCTCCATTCACATTGTCCAACCATACCAAAAAACTATTTATCCATTTCTGTAACAGTCTGTAGTATGCGTCCGTGATCTTGTCTCCTCCGGGCATTAGTTCTTCAAACTCTTCCATCTTGTGTTCTCTCATGAGCCAATTGACATACTCAAGATATTTGGCCACATTTTTATTTGCTTTTGCTATGAGATCGATCAAATCACCGTTCCATCCCCGGTCACGCCAAACGTCAAACTTACTATGATTATTAATAAGCTTCTTATACTCTTTTTCAGCCTTTGTACCTCCGCCCTGATTATGCTTTTCATATAAGCCCTGATCAACATAGATCTTTTCTTTTCCTCCGGGAATATTTTCATATTTTTCATAAAAGCGCCTCCATTCATCCGAAAGCCCTTCTTTACGCTGTTCATCTGTCAAGTCCCTGTATGCTTCCCCTTCGGAAGTAGTGATTTTGGGTGTAAATGATGGCTTTATTTCCTTTATATTAATCTGGGGTTCCTCTTCTGTATTATGATCTACCCATATACCATCACCACCTTCCGGATAAAAAGAAGCAGAGCCAGTTAGTTTCCAATCGCTCTTCTCTCTTACGACCATGGGATAGTCCTCCCGCTGTCCGATCCCACCCGTCTTTCGCAACACAGCCATTGATTCGGTCCCCTCTACCAGACGCAAACCCTGACCCGTCATCAATTTTTCAAACAAATCTATATTATTCACCTCCTGTAGCACCATGATATCCAGCCAGGCGTTTTGCTTAAACATATCAACAACTTCAGCGACTTTCTTTTTGTTGAATGCGAGAGAGTTCTGGCCTGCTCCAAAATGAGCGATATTCCAGGTCACTACACCAATTTCGCTGGTATCTTCAGGCACCTGTTTTTTCTTAGCTGGCGGCTTTTCTTCCATAGAGGGAGATCTTTTTCTCTTCACGTTTCTCTCAGGTTCCTGTTGAGGTTTCACCCGCTTTTTCTTTTCATCTTTCTTCTTTCTGTTATGTATTACCTTACCTCCTTTAGAAGGCTCATTGCGCTTTCGCATGTACCAACGATACTCACCAGGGCTCATCAGATCAAAATCCACATCCTTCTCACTTCTGGCCTTTGCTCCCGTCACCAGTCTATAGTACCTGAGCGCATCTGCCACGGTACGCTGCACAACAGGCTGCGAACCGGCAAGCGATACCTGCTGTACAATTCCGTCTGTAATATTTTCTTCTCTTTCAGGTAATGAAACGGCCGTTTTCTTTTGAAACGGATTAACTGCCGGCATTGACAGTCCTGATGAATTGTTATCGGCTACGGCACGGGAAGGCTCTTTAGTAACGTTGGCGCCCTTTTTTTCTTGTTGCATGAGGGAATATGTTGTGGTTAAACCTCGAACACCAATTTACACAAATAAATCATTTACTCCCTGTATCCGTTTCCATAGACATGCCATAAGCAATCAGACTACAGCCATTTTTACAGTATATTAGCAGATATCCCTTACCAGCTATACTCTTTATCTATGGAAATAATCAGTCAGAAAACGTATGCATGGCTCTTCTTCTTTGAATTAGGTGGCTACTCCCTGTTGCTGCCTATATTGAGCGTTTTTATCCGTGGAGATGCATGGATATTACTCATCCTGCTATTTCTGATCATCCTAATAGTCCGCTTCAGACGTACCTATACCAGATCATTGCGTATTGATGGCCCTCAACTGGAAGTCACCTACATTAAGTACTTCATCAGACAAACCCGGCGATTCACAATGACAGATACCATAATGGTACTTCGGGACTTTTATGATATAGAGATGAAAAGCAAATATACCAGCCACCAAATATGGTTTTCCAGGATCGAAATCATTGAAAACAATAAGGTAAAGCAAATTTTCAGTACAAAGGACGGTTATGAAAAAGAGACGATCCTGGCATTCTTTGATACATTTACCAAAGAAAAGAACAAACTCCTATCCGCAAGTCATTAACTATGCAGATTCCTCCTTTTTATTATTTTTACAGATAGTTTATTACAAATTCAATGAAGAGCGTTCCTTATATTCTTTTATATATCATACTGGTGGCCGCGTGGGTCATGCTGTTCTATCAGTTCATGACTCCGGTAAAAGACGGTCAGGCCATCCTGTCATTACTAACCAGCTGCGCATTTTATAGCCTGATCTGGGGCGTTATGGTATCTCTCTTTCAACGCTTGTTTGGCTGGAGAGGATATGGCATGTTATTGCTTCCTGTGGCAATTATGATCGTATTCCTCCTGGGGATGGATAAATCGACGTTTCTGTTTATGATCGGACTGATGCTGATCAGTGTACTGGTATCACTTACTAAGATATTTGCATACAGAAGGAAGAATCCCCGCTGATATGCATTCCTTCTTACATACAAAGAGGCCGTCCGAAACAGGGCGGCCTCTTTGTATGTAAAGCGATAAAGGGTATTTACAAACTAAACGCATATCCTATTACGACCACAGCAGCACCGGTTTTATTAGCGCCGTTCATTTTATCTTTCTGAATGTCGATGAATCCATAGTTACCGCCCCCTTCAATAAACACACTCCCTTTTCCTACAGAACAGGCTACGCCTACATGACCGCTGATGCCCGCATTAAAACCCCGCAGGTCATCCTTTATATTCTCCGTATTATCAAATGACTGAGCCCCTCCGGGTAGCGGCTGCTGATGTCCCTTATCCAGGTACACCGGACTGGAACCAGTAGTTTTATTCTTTGCAGATAATAAGAAGCTGGCAAAAGGCCCTGCCGCGACGTAGACATTCCAGCGGGCATTTATCGGGAAACGATACTTAGCGAGTATTGGCACCATCAGGTAATTAAACTTCGCCTCGCTTTTATAATTAGCATACAGATATTGTGGAACCTGTCCCGGCGGGAATAAGGCTTCCATTTCCGGTGGTACAGTAAATGCCTGATCACCGTCTTTTTTACCTCCCTGTGAAGAGTATTCCAGCTGCGGCTGAATAGAGAACTGTTTAGAAATATGGAATTCAACGTGTATAGCTGCATCAGGGCCTAAACGGGAACCATACCCACTGCTGATAGGATTATCTCCATCACCAGAGGTAAGATTGGGTATACTGAGGCCCGCCTTGATACCGATATCAATGCGGCTTTGTGCGAAAGAATGATGCATGATTAGAAAGGTGGTGCTAAACGCAAGCCAGTAGATAGCCTTTTTCATTCTTTAAGTTTTTTGGTGTTAATAAGTGAACATTGAGAAAGAACTTCCGGGGTTTCCTTGGGAATTACAAATTATAAGTATCCGAAGATACGCAAAAGAAAGGGTAAACCAGACAGTACAATACTATCCACAACCAGCAGAAGGTCTTAAAAATTCCTTATAATTTTCATGATCTGGCTGTAGGAATGGGGTTTTATGTACTTTTCACTTCAGTAATCCAGTATTATGACAAACGGCAGCAAATCACCACACATCCTCAATACGTCCACCAACCTGCTGGGCTTTTGTTTAATTGTGCTGACCTCCATCAAAGTCATGCACTTCAATCATAGTACACTGATCGATGACAGTACCGGCATTGCAGCATTGCTCCTGATGGCCAGCTGTTTTCTTTCTTTCCTTTCTATGCGCGCAGAAGGTAGCCGTAACAGCGAACGGATGGAAAAGATGGCGGATTATGTATTCCTGGTTGCGTTGATCTGCGTAAGTGTGACAATTGTGCTGGTCTCCTTCAATATCATTTCATAAGTTGTGGTACCAGTCTCTTATTTATAGGTCTTAAACAAGCGGTCCCATATACTCGTGTAGAAGCCAAAATTGTGTTGTATATCCTGGTGATGATTGTGATGAAAAGTAGAAGTACCCAGGTATTTAATCAGCGGTAAGCGCAGGATCTTTTCAGGCACAGGTTCTATCCCCAGATGCCCTGCCAGTCCGAAGATGACATTGATCGTCAGATAGATCACAATAGCATAGATATTGAATGGATATACTACAAGCAACAATAGCCACAAACTGCCAAAACCGAATGTTTCAACAGGATGTAATACAAACAGGTCTATTGGCTTCGGATCGACTGCCTCGTGATGCAGGTGGTGTACCGCTTTATACAGGAAGGTTTTGTGTATAGCAATATGAAAAACGTACATCAGCAGGTCCATTGCCATAAATAACAACAGAAAATCCAGCAGGATACTCCAGGTGACACCCATTGCAATCCTGACAATTCCATGTTTCCAGAGCCAGAACCCGGCATAAGTGACAATAGTATTGATGATATTGGTAATAATGCAGATGGCCCATTCTTTTGACGTATAAGGGCCTTTATAGAAGAAACTGCCTATTAGTAAGACGCTACAGGTGATCAGCGCGTTTTCCACCAGGAAAATGAGCCAGACATACCCTACGGGTAGCTGCAATAGATAGTTGAGTAGTGTTTCGATATTCAAAGCGGTGTAAATCTAAACAATTCTCTTTATCACTATACACCTTCGCCGTACCTGTATTTTTATTAACCGGCACATGTCATAAATACCAAAAGAATTAATCCGGAATGCACGATGCATCCCGGATCAACAATTTACTTCGCAGCTAATGCAGCCAGTAATTTCTGTGCAGTCGGTTCAGCAGAAGCAGGATTCTGTCCTGTGATCAGCAGACCATCCTGTACCGCAAATGGCCCCCATGGCGTTTCACTTTTCTCATATTTAGCGCCACGTTCTTTCAGCATATCCTCCAGGGAGAAAGGTATCACGTTAGTCGTCTGACCGGTCTGTTCTTCATTGTTGGAATAACCGGTAACCGTTTTACCATTGATGAAGTAAGCACCGCTTTTTGTCTTGATATTTTTTAACGCAGCCGGACCATGACAAACAAAGGCAACAGGCTTTTGTTGTTCGATAAATGCCTGGATAAGGGCTATGGATTTCGCGTTTTCAGGCAGGTCCCACATAGGGGCATGTCCACCGGGATAGAATACCGCATCATAGTCTTTCGCCTTAACCGCACTCAGTTTTACCGTATTGTTCAGGACCGCCTGTGCCTGCGCATCGACCAGGAATTGTTTTGCAGAGGGAGTCAGAAAATCAGGTAATGTACTTCTCGGATCGATGGGTGCTTTGCCGCCATCAGGAGAAGCAATCGTCAGTTCGATATTGTGTTCTTTTAACAGGTAATAGGGAGTAGTAAACTCTTCCAGCCAGAGGCCCATTTTAGTACCATCTTTCAATACGGAAAAGGAAGTCACTACGATGAGCACTTTCTTTTTCTGCTGCGCGAATACACTTGTTGTATGCAATGCCAGTAAGGAGATCAGGGCCATTAATGCTGAGACATATTTTATCTTCGCCTTCATATATTTATTTTTTCACAAAGCTACATTTAGGTGCTACCTTGCGACAAGGACCTGTATCACAGATTTGATGTGATGTAGGTCACATCAAATCATTCACCTTTGCGTTCAACTGAACTTATGTACCCGGCGCTGAGAAAACATTTTGCGGAATTAGCTGATCTGACTGATGCCGAATATGAGCGCATAGTTTCCTGCTTTAAAGAGAAACGGTTTAAAAAACACGCTATCATTCTTCATCAGGGCGACCCTGTCAATCATGAATATTTTGTACTGAAAGGCTTATTAAAAACCTATCTGGTGGACGATAACGGCAAGGAGCATATCCTGCAATTCTCGATGGAAAACTGGTGGGTATCAGATTATCAGGCCATGCATACCGGTGCGCCCTCTTCCTTTATTATCCAATGTCTGGAAGATGTTGAACTGTTATATATGTCTTATGATGACCGGAAAAGGCTGTGTGATGAGATACATCAATATGAACGTTTCTGCCGGCTGAAAGTCACTTCCGGCTTTATCAGTATGCAAAACAGGGTCATGGCCTTACTGAAGAATGACGCGCAGTCCAGGTATCAACAGTTATTAAATCAGTACCCCACTTTATTCCAGCGTGTACCCAAAGCAATGATAGCTGCCTATCTGGGCGTCAGCAGGGAAACCCTGAGCAGGTTACAGGTATGACAACTGACTATTCCGCCAGCTGATCAATCGCGTCTTCAGGAATATCAAAATACAGGTAGGTAATATTGATGTTCAGCACTTCTTTCATCGGGATGATCAGGTAATCTCCCTTCACAGGCATGGAGTCGCCCGTATGCTGATCGTAAAAGCTGGCCTTTCCCGCTTCCACATGCGGTTTATCTGATCTGAACTCCTTTCGCAGATCTCTTTTCACGGCACGTTGCAGCACGATATAATCCAGTTCGGTAGACTTAGGTTTATAGTAATATTTCACGAGGATACCTGAATACAGGATACTGGCTTCCTTTGTATTGGCCAGTACATCCAGGTATACCAGGTCAATGTTGGATACATTACTTTGTTCTCCGGATATATTCAGGATATCTCCTTCAAACGCTTCATACCATTCATTACCCAGGCCAAATAAACGGGACACAAGCTTCCAGCGCATTTCCAGTTTATTGATCATAAATCCCAGTACGCCACCGAGAAAGATCGCCAGCAGGTTATATCCCAGAAATTTGATGATATCCGGGCCCAATATGGCATTGTTCAGGGTAAATCTGGAGTTGGAGTAAATAATGTTCAGTATCAGGTCAAACTTCACCGTTACATTGAACAGGCAGAAGCACAACAGGATAATGATATGAATGAATATCGGTACAACTGTAAATACCCAGATAGAGTCAGTGATCGATAAAGCAGATAAAAGCCCTTTCAGATTTTCGAGGCGGTTTACAGCCAGTCTGAAGGATATCGCAGGAAGAAATAATAGAGTAAGGATAAAAGCACCTAATGCTAAATTCATTTTTGAGGCAGATATGGCTAAATATGGATATCGGGTTACATAGAAGTCACTTTGCGCACCCTTACTTCGAGGTCACGCTGAGATCTTCCATCATTGATGGCAACATGAAAAGGAATAGCAACACCATTGGATAATTGTTTAAAATTATTCACAACAGCTGCAATTAATGCATTAGAAGCCTGTGTACTCTTTAAGAAGGCAGTACCCTTTTTGCTAATTTTTGCTTTCATGATACCCAAATATAAGGGTTTTTCCGGCAAAGGAGCAAGCAACCATATAAAGCACTGTCTGACAATCAAATACAATATTTTTTCCCATTTATTATGACCTGATACCCCCCCTTTTTGACACCTATTTACAAAAATAATTTCCTGTTTTATTCCAAACAAAACTATATTTGCGACAACATGTATCCGAATTATCTAAATTAAATCTTTTATGAAGCATCTCATTATTATAGGTGGTGGTTTCTCAGGGTTCTGGAGTGCTATGAGCGCTGTAAGACAGAGCCGGGAAATGGGAAAAACCGCAGAACTGAAGATCACTGTCATCAATAAGGACAACTACCTGACCAACCGTCCCAGGTTGTATGAAGCGCATCTTGACACCGTACGGACGAACATCCTGCCATTACTGGAGCCGCTGGGCGTATCATTGCTGACCGGCCTGGTGACGGACATCCAACCGGCACAACATAGCCTGACCCTGGAACAAAACGACCAGCAGACTACCTTAACTTATGATTATCTGATCGTTGCAGCTGGCAGCAGATTAAAACGTCCTGATTTCCCGGGTGCAGAAACAATCCATCATATTGATGATTTTCAGGGCGCTACACAGTTACATACACATATTGCCCAACTGGCAACCAGTGGTTTTAAAGAAAAGGGCGACGATACAGTAGTAGTAGTTGGAGGCGGATTGACCGGACTGGAGATCGTGACGGGTGTACAGGATATTGTTAATAAATATGCTGACCGGCAGATGAGGGTGGTATTGATCGATCGCGGAGGCAATATAGGCGGCGCCTATTCTCCGGAAGCCCGGACCTATATTAATGAAGTACTGCTGAATCAAAATATTGAATTACGCCTGGGTACGCTTCCTGTAAGGATTGAAGAAAACGTGGTTTATCTGGCTAACGGAGAACAGATCCCTGCTAGTACTATAGTATGGACAGCCGGTCTGGAAGCCAGTCCGCTGCATGCTTTCTTCAACGGCGACAAAGACAATATGAACAGACTCGCTGTCGATGAATATTTCAAATTACCGGGTTACAGCAATATCATGGTAACGGGCGATGCAGCTCTCTCTAAGCCAGATGGTGTCAATCATGCACTAATGTCCTGTCAGTATTCCCTGTTCCAGGGCAAATGGTCAGGTCACAATGCAGTAGCCGACCTCTTTGGCGGGGAGAAACTCCCATATGTACAATCCTCCTATGTGACCTGCGTGGACCTTGGACCAGAGAAGGCCTTATTCACCAGGGGATTTGAGCGAAAGATGGAAGCCAGCGAAGCCGCAGGTAAGCAAATTAAAACAGAAATTAACACTGTATGGATCGTCCCCTCTCCTGATCCTGAGGCAAACGTTGCGGCTGCAATCCCTGCAGATCCTGCTTTTTAGCTATCTTTGGGGGATAACCAGCTTAAAATTGTATGCCATTACTGGGAAAAGGTGTTGAATACGCGATTCACTCAATGTATTATCTGGTGGATGTCTCTAAGGATAATGCCATGACGATTGCGGATATGGCTACATTTCAGAATATCTCAGAAAGTTATCTCGCAAAGATCTTTACCCGTTTACAGAAAGGAGGACTTGTACGCTCAGCTTTGGGGGTGAAAGGAGGATATGTCCTGGCCAGACCGGCAGAGGAAATCTCATTCTGGGATATAGCCGTGGCGGTAGAAGGCAGGGTTTCTCTCTTCGAATGCCATGATGTACGTTCCGGCTGTGTGATCGGCGGGACAAATGGGAGTGATACCGGAGTATGTACCGTACATGCCGTTTTCCTGGAAGCCAGTCAGAAACTGGAAGCTTTCCTGAAAACAAGAAATCTCCGCTGGCTACACAATACACTCCTGGGACTTATCCCGGACGAAACAAGAGCTGAAACAGAAAAGTGGTTTAATCTCCAGAAACTCAAAAAATAAGCTTATTGATCATAGAAAGGTCCTCCGCCCCGGAGGGCCTTTTTTTATTGCCCCAACCATCTATTTAAAAAAATTTCTTCCGGTCACATCAAAGTATACCGTTTCTCTGATTGTCATATTATCAAAACCCTCATTTTTCCTTAAAATAAACCATTAGTAATGCACAAGTTCACAATGCTGATCGCTATCCTGGCTATCTTCAGCAGCTGCGCCAAAGACGCGGCATCCACGACTGGTACAGATCCGGGCAAAACCGGTGACCGAAAACCTTCCGCAGAAGCTACCTATATCAGTTTCAGCGGATATACCTGGGAAGTAAGAAATGAAGCTGGTACTTCAGGCCCAGGTCCCAACTATTGGAGCAGCGCCTCCAGCAACGTATGGGTGGACAGCGATGGTCACCTGCACCTGAAAATTAGAAAAGACCCTGCCACCGGCAGATGGCTTTGCGCTGAAGTAACAACTACCCAGTCTTTCGGCTATGGCTCCTACGTATGGAAAGTAGAAGGCGCTGTAGACAAACTGGATAGAAACATCGTACTGGGTCTGTTCAATTACAAATCCGGTGATGATGGTCATCATGAAGTAGACATCGAATTTGCCCGCTGGGGAAATAACGCATGGCCTAATTATAACTATACAGTGTATCCTGCTACTGGTTCAGGTAACGTATCCCAGACTTATGAGCTGGCCCTGAATGGCACCTACACTTCGTATAAGTTCACCAGGACTGCGACGTCCGTAGCCTACAAAGGTTACCATGGACACAACCTTGTTGAAGCAAATTCCTTCTTCCCATGGACAACACCTGCAGGATACAATGTGAGCACATTATCCCTGCCGGTACACATGAACCTCTGGTTGTTCCAGGGTAGTGCACCGTCCAATAACCAGGAAGTAGAAATCATTATACACTCATTCACATTTACGGCAGCGTAAGTGTTTTAAGTTTTGTAATGGAGAGGGTTACGCCTGGAAGGTTTCCACCTTCTGGTTAACCCTTTTCTTATTAAATTAAGTTAGATTTACGGCCAGCAAAGTTTACCCCAAAACACCACATTATGGCCGCCCACACTATTAATGAAGTCATCCGGCAACTGGAAGACATTATTACCACCTCCGCAGATACCAATAGCAGGCTTGGTGTCTTTGCCGCCCTCTATCACAAAGTAACCGTCAGGGTACAGGAAGGCATCCTCAATAATGAATTTGAAGATGGCCCCAGGATGGAGAAACTGGATGTCACATTTGCCAACCGTTACATTGAAGCTGTTCGCCAGTATAAGAATGGTCAGACGCCTACCGGTTCCTGGCTGGTCGCATTTGAAGGCGCCGAGAAATCTGCTGTATTGGTTTTACAACATCTGCTGCTGGGTATGAATGCCCATATCAACCTGGATCTCGGTATTGCTGCTGTAGAAACAACCGGAGAGCAGGACATCCGGCTTATCCGGAGAGATTTCAATACCATTAACGATATCCTGGGCTCTCTGACAGGAGAAGTACTGACAGAGATCAACCGCATCTCCCCTTTCCTCTCACTGCTTGGTCTGAATGCCGGCAATAACGAATCCATCCTGATACAATTCAGTCTTACCAATGCCCGTGACGGCGCCTGGCGTTTTGCAGAAGAGCTTTCAGAGAAAAAAGGTGCTGATTATACCGCCTGTATTGCAGCAAGGGATGCCAGTATCCGGAAACTGGCAGTTGGATTATTACAACCTGCCGGTAAACTGATCAGATTTACCATCTGGATCATCCGCCTGTTTGAATGGAAAAATCCCCGTCGGATCATACAGGCACTTTATGCAGCGAAAAGAGCCTACATACGGGTCTCTACCCAACCGGCCATTTAAGTGCATAGTTAGTAATACTACCAGGGTTGGTCTGCCCGGAGTAGAATTTTATTAGAAAGATTACATAACTTAAGCGCTGTAAAACGAAAGTTCAAATCATATCTTGAATTATGGCTGGCAAGGCTAAAATTATTTTTTTAGCAGATGATGATCCGGAGGACCAGGAAATCCTGAAAGACGCAATTTTAAAACAGGACCCGGCTGCAAATATCTACTCTGTCATGAATGGACAGCAGGCAATTGACTACCTGGTCAATTGTCCGGATAATTGTTTGCCATCATTGCTTATCCTGGATTATAAAATGCCGATCTTCAATGCAGTAGAAATCCTGGAGAAGATTGCCAGTATCCCGCAATTACAACCGATCCCCAAGGTGGTGTGGAGCACCTCCAACCAGGCCGACCATGTACGGCATTGTTTGGACAATGGTGCAGATCTCTATTTTGTAAAACCAACCAAAACGGAAGACCTGTACAACATGGCCCGCAAGATGCTGGATATCAGCAAAGACTAGTTTTTATTCACAGGGAATATAAATTTCAAAGGTCGCGCCGGTTCCGGGTATACCATGTGCTTTGATCTGTCCGCGATGATTCAGCACGATCTTTTTACAGATGGCCAGTCCGATACCTGTACCAGCAATATCCGGCAGGGTATGTAAGCGCTGGAATACATCAAAGATCTTCTCTGCATGACCAGGTTCAAAACCAATCCCATTATCCGCTACAGATATCTTATACCCATTCAGGGCCGTACTATTGGCAAGACTCTCTTCCGCAGGTAACTGGGTTTTCGTAATGGTAATATTGATATGGGGATGACGTTCAGGGTGATGGTATTTGAGCGCATTGCTGATCAGGTTATCAAATAACTGGCTGAACTGAAACGGAATGACACGCATAAACGGCAACAGGTCCACCTGAATGACTGCCTTTAACTTGTCTATAGTAGGCTGGTGAGCCTGTAATACTTCGTCTACAATGGTATTCAGATCTACTTCTTCGGATTCTTTCGAAAAGGAGGAAGCCTGTGAATACGTCAGCAGGTCGTCTATCAGCCCCTGCATCCGGGAAGCTGCATTGATAGAACGGTTCAGGTATTCCCTTGCTTTTTCCGGCAATACATCTGCAGCATTGTCATTGATATAGTTATTATAAAACTGCACTTTCCGGAGCGGCTCTTTCATATCGTGTGCGGCGGCATAGGCAAATTGTTCCAGTTCCCTGTTCTGAAATTCCAGGTCACTGGCATATTGTCTGATCCTATCTTCCGCCAGTTTTCTTTCTGTGAGGTCACGGGTGACTTTTGAAAAACCGATCACCTGATTGTCCGCATCATGTAATGCTGTTATCACGATGCTACCCCAGAAACGTGTCCCGTCCTTACGCATCCGCCACCCTTCGTGAGCCGCTTTTCCGGTTCCCATTGCTTCCGCGATCAATTGCTCAGGTAACTGTCGTTTACGGTCTTCCGGTAGATAGAACACACTAAAATGCCGCCCGACGATCTCAGATTCGTGGTATCCTTTGATCTTTTCAGCACCTTTGTTCCAGTTCTGAATGATTCCCGCCTTATCCATAGAAAGGATGGCGTAATCTTCCACCTCTTCTATCATCCTATAATATCTCTCCTCGCTTTGCTGCAACTGTTCATTCAGTTCGGCAAGGTGACCGGCACGTACTTCCGTACCAGGGACAATGGTGACGGCCACTTCTTCAAAACAATGTATCAATCCGATCACGACGCCATCCCGGTCTTTCAGCGGAGCGATATTCCCCCTGACGATCACCGAAGTATCATCAGCATGACTAATCGTTGATTGCCAGTCATTCAGGGGTAATCCTTCCTCTAATACGGCAGCGATTACGGTACTGTCATGGAATATGGTTTCACCTGGAGACGGTGCTCTTCCCCACAATTTTACAGCGCGTGCATTATAACATATAATGCCGCCATCCGCATCACACATATAAGCCGCTACCGGCAATAACTGTAATAGTGCTGCGGACGAGATGCCCGCTTCACTCAGCAGTCTGTTTGCCATTGCAGTGTTAAATCCTTGTTCCATGTCTTGAAATTATACAATCCTATGTTAATTTTAGTTGTGTTGAGAGAGCAGTACCTATTTAAATAAGCAGTAAGCGGCCCTATCAGTATTAGTCATTAACTTTGCGCCGTTTTTTCCATATAAAACACAAATACTCAAATACTATCACATGAGATTCAACATTACAACAATGATCGCACCTGCAGTAATTGCATGCTGCATGGCTGCCTGTAACAATCCGCAGGCTGGTTCTGAACACACTGCTGACAGCACTGTCACCAAACCGACTATTACTGAAGAAGCTGTTACGATTCAGGTAGATACTGTAACGCTCAACAGCGTAGTGGCATTCAGTAGCGATACGACTGTGAAAAAGCCGATCGTGCTGATCGCGCCAGAATGGTGGGGACTGAACGATTATGAAAAAGGCCGTGCTAAACAACTGGCTGAACTGGGTTACCTGGCTATTGCTATCGACTTTTATGGTAATGGCAAACATGCTGAGAACCCTGACCAGGCAAAAGCATTTGCTACACCATTCTATATGAATCCTCAGCTGGGCTTTGGCAGACTGCAGGCAGCACTGGCTAAAGCAAAAACCTTCCCACAGGCGGATACTACCCGCATTGCTGCGATCGGTTACTGCTTTGGTGGTTCTATGGTACTGAACGCAGCTAAACTGGGTCTTCCGGTGAATGGCGTAGTAAGCTTCCATGGTGGTCTGCAAACTGTCCCTCCACAGAAAGGACTGACAAAAGCGCAGATCCTGGTATGTCACGGAGGAGCAGATCCTTTTGTACCAGCACAGGATGTGGCTACTTTCAAAAAACAACTGGATTCCCTGAGCATTCCTTATACATTTAAGGAATATGCGGGTGCTACCCATGCATTTACCAACCCGGCGTCTACCGCTAACGGCAAGAAATTCAACATGCCTATTGAATACAATGCTGCTGCTGACACCGCTTCCTGGAATGACATGCGTGCCTTCTTCGGAGTGATCTTCAAATAAGCGTATTTAAGCACATTTTAATGGAGCGTCTTCAAAAGAGACGCTCCATTTGTTTTTCATGCCCTAACTTTGCAGCGTCAAAAACAGGGAATGCTATGCGTAAGAAGATTATTCAGTTCAACTATGTAAAACTTTTCGCTGCTTCTGTTATGGCGGGTTTGTTATCAGCTCTCCTGGCAAGCGTACTGAAGCATATTACTGAACATTACGAAGAGCATTTCTTTAAGACGATTTCAGCTTCATCCTATCTTTTTCTCATATTTCCACTGATCGGTCTGGTATTGATACATGTGCTCAGGAAATATGCGTTCCGGAAGAAGCCGAACAAGGGTATCAAGGAGATCTACCTGACCCTGGACACCCGCCGCAACGAATTACCCAGCTATAAAATACCTTCTCACTTTATCAATGGTTTTCTGACAGTTATCTTCGGTGGTTCAACCGGTGTAGAGGTTTCTACGGTTGTGTCTACTGCGACCATCGGGGCTATGACCAGACAAAAAGCTTCTATTGCCAACAGGTATAAAACAGAACTGATCTGTGCGGGTGTAGCGGGTGGTCTGACGGCACTGTTTGGTAGTCCGCTGGTGGGTTTACTGTTTGCTGTTGAAGTCATAGCCCGCAAGGTGACCAAAACTATTCTGCTCAGCAGTATCTCAGCTGTACTTACAGCATGGGGTTTACTGCAGCTCCTGCATGAAGAGCCTTTCTTAAAACTCAGCATTACTCACTGGCAGGTGAGAGCGATCCCTTATATTATCGGATTGAGTGTGATTGCCGGTATCGTTTCTGTATTCTTTACCCGGACGGTGATTGGCATTAAACACCGTTTCGGTACAATGAAAAAAGACTCTACCCGTATTATTGCCGGTGCGGCTATTATCGGATTAGGCATATTCATCCTGCCGGCTTTATTCGGAGATAGCTATAGCGCTGTTACTGAAATGATCGGTCGTTCTCAGCATGAGGCATTTACCATTCCTTTTGGTATTACCCTGCTGGCAATCGTATTACTGAAGCCAATTATTTCCTCTGTAACCCTGGGTGCAGGTGGAGATGGAGGTGTATTTGCACCAAGCATTGTGATAGGCGCCTTATTGGGGTTATTGCTGGCGACCGTCTGCAATCACTATTTCAATAGTCAGCTGATCGTAGCCAATTTCATCATCATGGGTATTGCTGCTGTATTAAGTGGCAGTATACATGCACCACTGACTTCTACTTCACTCGCCTGCCGTTTATCCGGCGGCTTCATTCTTGCTGTGCCGGTACTGATCGCCAGTACAGTGGCCAGGTATACTGCCAAAAAGATCTATCCTTATACTGTGTACAGTTATAAAGACCAGCCGGCTCAGTAACCGTATCCGAGATCATCGGATCGTCTGGTACCCAGCACTTTATAATTCATTTCATCTAACGCTTTCACCACTTTTGCCCTGTCTTTGTACAGCGATCTGTGCTGATAGTTGAAGACGCCCAGTCCGACGTGGAATAACACCCCACTGATGACAATGATCTTCAGCAACTTCAGTACAAATCCTTTCTTTGCGATCAGCCATTCATAGCAATAGAATGAATAGATCATTGGCAACGGCAGCAGCATACAAAAGGTATGCGAAGACGGGCCTTTGATAGAAAAGAAGAAGCTGGCAAATACCAGCAGATAGGTGAAGAGATTCAGCCATCTCATTTTCTTCCATTCTTCATTATCGGTTTTAACAAAGTAAGACAGGATAAATATGCCGACCTGTGCAAATCCAACCAGCAGGAGGAACAGGAAAAACGGCGCGATCCACATTTGCTCTTTCAGCAGTTGCCATTTCTCCTCTGAATTACCCACTACATAAGGGATTTCGAATGCGGCAAACGACCAGTACCTTGTCAGGATGGTCACGGCATTGCCTATATTTTTCCAGTTAAATACAATGTTAGCGCCCACATTACCCGCCTGCGGATCCGGATGTAACCAGGTCGGTATCAGGGTGAGCGTTCCGATGAGCAGTCCGCCGATATAGGGAATAAGGCATAACGCTGTTTTCTTAAACCCTTCTGTGCGCAGATAAAACAGGAAACCTATTCCTGCATATGGCAACAGGAGGATCCAGGACATATGTAGCTGCATGATTAATGTAGTGACCAGCCCCATTACGCCAAAAGAGACCCATGGAGCGATGAATTTATCTTTTGTGATAGGTAATACCTCCAAAAGGCAAATAAAGAAAGGAATGGCCAGCGCAATCGCATATGATGGGTTTACCACCCTGGTACTATAGTACAGGGTCCAGGGAGTGGTCATACAGAGTACCCAGATAATCCAGGCAGGTACCCCCTTGATACGACGGGTGATATAGTAAGCCAGCAGGGAAAGGCTGGCAAAAGAGAAAACGTTCAGTACAATGGCCGGCATTTCCGGCAGTTTAGCGATATAGAAGCCGATACTTACCAGCAATCCCTGAAGTGCACCGGGGATCTGGGTATTGGTATACACCACATCCGGACCGTAGGTTGGCCAGGTACCGGTGGTATATGACTTCAGTCCGATCAGATAGATCTGTAGTTCATCGGCAAACCAGAATTCCGAGCATAATCCATAAATCACGCGAAAGACAAATAGTGCAAGCAGGAGCAGAAACAGCTGTTTCCTATTCATAATTAGTTGTTTGTTGTAGTTGCGGAGGGGCCAAATTACACAACTTTCTCAATTGTTGCCCTGAGAGCGGTCATGATACCAGCAATTAATCCTGAAGGTAATTCATAGATAAGCCATAGATAACCCGTATATAAGCTGTAGATGAACCATTCTTATAGGTACGGATTATCTATGGGTTATCTACGGCTTATCTACGGGAAGCATATGATTTATAACAACTTACCAGACCTTATAAAGGCAATAAAAAAGGCACGACCGGTGGTCATGCCTTTCAATATCATGTTTCAGACGAATTTTATTCTCCGAGCAGGAGGTCGTACAGTTCTTTTGCCATTTTCTGATAGCCGGGGGCGTTATCAGGCTTAATGAAGTGTTTCAGTGCTCCCATCTGAGCGCACTTTTTCTCGTCATTACCTGTTTCAGAGGCGGAAAAGGTTACGACAGGGATTTCCCTGAATGCATCACTGGTTTTCAGATAGTACAGGATATCATACCCATGTCCTGCAGCGGAGAGAATTACATCCGGGAACAGGATATCTGATTCTTCCATGATCGTTTTAAGGATCCGGCCGTCTTCTGCGATGGCTAAGACGTTGAATAGACCGGTATCTGCAAAGGATTCCTGGATCAGTACTTTACCATCTGCATCGTTTTCTGCTATAAGTATGTTTAATTTTCCCATAGTTGTACAAAGGTGATATTTTCTGACCTTTTTGAAAATATTTTAAAAAAGATTTTGTGGATTGAAGTTTTTGCCTACCTTTGCAATCCCAAACGCGACACGCCGCGTTGGTCAATCGGCTAAGACGCCTCCCTTTCACGGAGGAATGACGGGTTCGACTCCCGTACGCGGTACCAAGGGAAAAAGAGGTTGCTCAGAAACGAGCAACCTCTTTGCTTTTTTTATGTCTTTGTGAATGTGCATATCAGGATGATTCCATCCTTCCATTGTTGATATCAGTACTACTCTTCTCAGTCCCAAAAACATCAATGTGAACACCAAGCCGTATAAAAGAAACAGCATAACTGCTACGCAGTATGAATTCGATAGTATTGGCAAAGGAATTATAAAAAAAGGAGTAGAAATAAGTCCTCTTTTGATTCCAGTCAAAAAGAAAGCCCCTGCAACCTTTCTTAAAAAGGCACCATCTAAAAGCTCTTCTTTCAAGAAAAAAATTGATAGTGCCAATAACCTGTTAAGTGAAACAATCCCTATCCAGGCAAAGGCTAACTAACTACGCTCATCACTTCTTTAAATAAGTAAAGCCGTCTCAATACAATTGAGACGGCTTTACTATTACTGGTCACTATACACTAATCCACTAAATAAGCAATGACAACTCCGCTATAGCCAACACGACACGTCAGTTATAGTCTAAAGCGGCATAAACGAAACAGTACACATCATAAGCAAAAGGCGCTTCAGTAATACTGGGGCGCCTTTACTTATAAATGGTTCACATATCTTAGAAATGATATAAAAACACTACATCACCTGTATAAGCCGGTTTTGTCTTCCCCTTAATATTGAGGGTCGCTGCAATCACCACTTTTGTAACTCCTCTTAAATCAACGATAGATTTCAGTTTAGCACTCAGCTGCACCTCGTCGTTCACAAGCACTGCCTGGCCAAACTTAAATTGTTCTATGCCGTAATTAATTTCCATTTTAACATTGCGGATATCTGCAATTTGCTTCCACAGATAAGGAATTAATGACAAAGTCAGATAACCATGCGCAATGGTTGATTTGAAAGGTCCTTCATTTTTAGCCTTTTCCTCATCACAATGGATCCATTGATGATCCAGGGTTGCATCTGCAAATTTATTGATCTGAGCCTGATCGATTGTATGCCACTGAGAAACCCCGATTTCTTTGCCCTCGAATGCTTGATACTCTGCGAAACTATTGACGATTACCACAATTTTTTCGTTTATAATTTAATAATTACAGCCACCTGGTGACACCTACATTGTCAACAGGACAAGCGAATTTATAACCTATTTTTACATGTATCCCAAATATTTTCCATTTCCATTTAATTAACATTCACAGTTACAACCTTTAGCGAAAGCATTCCCTACTATGCACAATACCCTTCCGAACAGCCACAACTAACTGGAATTCATACAATTTTGCGCACTTGTATGGAGAGCTCTGCCTTAGACGATAAAATATCATTCATTTTTTTTTGCAGCTGAGATGCAATTCAATATGCCAATGCAAAGAATGCAGAAATAGTAGGCTATTATCCGCTTACATTTGCCCCACAATCCCTACCAAGAATGAAAAAAGTAATCCCTTTCCTGTTATTATTGTTGTTTGCTATTACCGCTAACGCCCAAACCACAACATGGATAGACCAGCTAAAAGAATTCAGAAGCGCTGTATACCAGCGGGATAAAGATAAAGCCAAACAATTCTTTAAATTTCCTACTGCACCAGGAAGCGGATTCTGGTATGTATGCATGGGTGGTAATGATGCTGAGACTGATCGGAAACTGTCTGCATTAGCCGAAAAAGATGCACCACTGACGGAGAAGTTGTTTATCCTTTATTTTGACCAGATCTTTCACAAAAGATTCATTACATCTTTCCTGAAACTGAAGACTAGCGAGCTGTTTGAAAAAGGACAAACGCAAACACCTGAGATAGCAGATGATAGTCAGCATTTCTATCAGATGGCGGCAGAATATGAATCCGCCACAGGTAATTTATCCCTGATCGTAAGCGGGCATTCGACGGTAGAGGGAGAAGATGGCGGCGAATATAGCTACAGGTATGAATTCAGGGTCATCAACGGACAACTGACCTTCCTTACCACATTCATGGCAGGATAGGTCTGTTATCACCCGTTTCTAATTCAGTAAGCCATTAATCGCCGAGGCCAATGCCTTTACATCACTTGGCCTCGGTGCATTGACATGCGTAATAGTTCCATTCTTATCTATCAGCAGATATCTCGGAAAACTTGTGACACTGATCCTTTTATTCAGGCGATCAAACTCCTTATCTGTTAAACGGTAATGTTCGCCCTGTATCTGTTCCTTCCTGATCATTTTTTCCCAGGCATCCTGATCCGAATGTACAGCGAGATAAAGGAATACGACTGGTTGTCCTTCGAACACCTTTTTCACTTCCGGCACCACTTTCATCTCCTCCAGACAAGGCAAACACCAGGTACCCCAGAAGTCCACATACACTACCTTCCCTTTATATTGCACTCCCAGCTGTTGCAGGATATCTGAGCTTGTATCGGCACTGGCAGCAAGGAGTGTCGCCTTATCCGGCATGGCATTACTCATGGAACGGGTCAGATCACTATTGAGGACGGACAGCTGTTTCGCCAGCGGACCATTGCCTGGTAACTGACTGAGATAGCGCAAGGTAGCCGGATGCAACGGCAATCCGCGGTGTATACTATCCTGTGACTCATTATCCAGCAGCAGATTCTGTCCGGTTCCTTTAGGCACCTGCTGCGCGATGTAAGACAGCTTGTGAACACCTTGCCCCTCCCCTCCTTTCACCTGAAGATATACCAGGTAATTGTTGATAAACTCATAGTATTCAGCCGTCTGTACCGCTTCATCATTATTGACAGGCAGCGTAGCAATAAACTGCTGATAAGATACCGGCATATCACGCTCCTGTTTATCCTTCTCCAGCCAGTAGGCAAGAACGTCAGCACCGGCATTATAGCGGATAAAATGGAATGTACGTGTATAGAACAAGGGGTGCAGCTGCTTCCTTAATTGTTGCAGGCTATCGAGTTGTTCATTCATTTTTCGTACTCTCCACTTAAGATATTCTTCGACCGGTTGCGCCCTTTCCACATAATTCGACATTGGACTGACCACTTTATTCAGCCGATACATATAGTCATGATAGTCCCTGTTAATACGTGCTACATCACCGGAAAAAGCGATCACCTGCTGGTTAACATGAAAAGCGGTCATGTCCTCCATACTTTTTATCCTTTTGATATCTTTTGCGGACAGTGTGAAAGAAAGGCGCTTGCCCGGCAGCCCATACAGCATGATCATGGCATCTTCTTCTATGAACAACATCAATTCCTGCGGATTGAATAAGAGGATAGCTGCCTTGAAATGCCCGGTACTATCCAGCGTCACTACTGTTTGTTCCTGACGCCCATAAGGCATATTATAGACGATCTTCAGCGTAAGACCGGCCGTATTCATCCCTTGCATATTACCGCTAAGCCGAAAGGTATCCGCTTTGAATACAGGCTTGTTTTGCGCAAAGACAACGCACGTGCAGAACAGAAAAAATACGCTGAGAAAATACCTGGGCATAATTGTCATTTATGGTTGATTAGTAGTATAGGTTTGTCCTCTTAGTGGAATGATTGTGCCCAACCAGATTGATTACGGGATGATCCTGATTGATAGCTGAATTTAAAGATTATTCCGCGTCACTGTTGTTAATGGATTTTAAATGATTTTCCCATCTCCCCTTTCATCAAAAAATGTCCCGCTCTCATTTAAATTTTTATACATTAGATCACCTATCATAAAATCCATTTTAAACAGAAAACAGGTTCAACGTTATGGAAAGAAGAGACTTTATTAAAACAGGCGGCCTGGCCGGCCTGGGAGCTGGTCTGACGATACTCAACTTCCCCGTATTCGGTAAAAATGCGCCCAGCAACAAACTGGTATTAGGTGTCATGGGTGTTAACTCCAGGGGAAACTGGCTGGCACAATGCGCTGCGAAGCTTCCCGGAGCAGAAATCGGCTATGTATGTGATGTGGAAGATGGCGCTATTGCCAGGGGGCTCAAGGCCATTTCCGGAGCACAGGAGAAGAAACCAACCGTTATCAAAGATATCCGGCAACTGCTGGAAAAGAAGGACCTGGATGCCCTGTTCGTAGCTACACCTGACCACTGGCATGCTCCTGCCGCTATTATGGCGACTGCTGCCGGTAAACACGTCTATGTGGAAAAACCCTGCGCCCACAATCCGGCTGAAGGGGAAATGCTCGTAGCTGCCGCTAAGAAATTCAACCGCCTGGTACAGATGGGCAGTCAGCGTCGCTCCTGGCCCAACATGCAACAGGCCTTCCGGGAAATAAAGGAACAACAGGTATTGGGAAAGATCTACTATGGCAAAAGCTGGTATCTGAATAACCGTAAGCCTATTGGTAC
This sequence comes from Chitinophaga sp. YR627, assembly GCF_900114995.1. Taxonomy (GTDB): domain Bacteria; phylum Bacteroidota; class Bacteroidia; order Chitinophagales; family Chitinophagaceae; genus Chitinophaga. The sequence goes on along the minus strand of NZ_FOUX01000003.1, from coordinate 1,147,594 downwards.
CGGTAAAAAAGTGCCTGTGCCGGATACCCTCAACTGGGACCTCTGGCAAGGACCTGCTCCCCGCCGGGATTACCTGGATAATATCGTACACTATGACTGGCACTGGCGCTGGCATTGGGGTACTTCTGAAACCTGTAATAATGCCACTCACGAACTGGACTGCCTCCGCTGGTTCATGGAGCTGGAATTCCCGACAAAAGTCACTTCTGCCGGTGGCCGCTATGCCTATCCGAAAGATGACTGGGAAACGCCGGATACACAGACCCTGAATTTCGAATTCGAGGGAGGTAAAGCCATTTCCTGGGAAGGCAGAAGCTGCAGCAATTACAAAGTAGAAGGCAGTGACCGTGGTTTCGCCATATTCGGAGAAAACGGTACCCTGTATGTTCCCGGTAATGACAGCTATAAGATCATCGATAACCAGGGAAAAACGGTCAAAGAAGTCAAACAGGCCACTCCCAGCGACCAAAAAGCCACCAATGTGGTGAGTCCGGCGGGTGAATACTATGACGCTATCCATATCAATAACTTCCTGGAAAGCATCCGTGGAAACGCCACCCTCAACGCGGAGATCAATGTTGCCTATCGTAGTACCTTACTGCCGCTTCTGGGTAATATCGCACAACGGACCGGCACTATCCTGCATACAGACCCGTCCAACGGACACATTCTCAATAATCCGGAAGCCGCCAGACTCTGGAAAAGAGAGTATGAAAAAGGCTGGGTGCCAAAAATCTAGGTGATCACAATTATTTTTTAATGGCATAGGGGTATGATGGCGACTATCGCATTGTACCGTTATGTCTGTACCTTACTAAAAGAAGATAGTCCTATTTACTGGAAGCCAGAACCGAACATTTGTTCCGATATGCTGTTAAGATAAGAATACGTCCCCCGTTGCCAGCTTAGCATTATCCTAATATTAACGACCACAACATCATGGCCACAGTGAGTTCGGGGTGGGAGAACTGTGCCCCTGCAGACATGTGTTCTGGAATCATTAAATACTATTTTATGACCAACGACGCTTCTTTGACATCCTTGACTATCACAAAATTTGAACAAACCACAACGGCTGCCAGCCATCCTGTCCAGGCTGCCGGCAAAACAAACGGTTTTGAGATCATCTGGGTGGAAAAAGGTGCAGGAAACTGCCAGATTGACCAGAAACGATACGCCATCAGCAACAATGTGCTCATCTGCGTACAACCCGGACAGCAATGGAAATTACATCCTTCCATCCCCTGTCAGGGACTACAAATCTTCCTGGCGGATGTGGACCCCAGAAACAACATGAATGGTTGGGAAATGACTTGGGTAGGCAATCTGGTGCATCTGCTGGCTGTTTGTCCGGTAATGGAGGCAGAAGAGCCCTTTGCCCATAACTTCCGCACCGTCATGGCGCAGATCTCTAAGGAGTACGACCATCAGCAGGCATCCAGTATGCCCATCATTCAACGTTATCTTGACATTATTCTGTTGTATGTATCCCGCCAGCTAGGTTCTTTCAGGACTACTAATTTATCAGGAAAATCAAAACTGGTAAGGGAATTCAGTATGCTGGTAGATAGTAAGTTCCGGGACCTGAAACTGGTGACTCAGTATGCCTCGCGCCTCCGGATCTCACCTAATTACCTCAATGAAGCAGTCAAGAGTATCCTCGGATACCCTGCCAGTCATTACATCCGTAACAGGATCATTCTGGAGGCCAAACGAAAGGCTATTTATTCCAATGAAAGCATGAAGGAAATCGCCTATTCACTGGGGTTTGACAATACGGCGCACTTCAGTAAATACTTCAAGAATTCAAGCGGTATGTGTTTTTCTACATTCAAGAAAGAGGGGAATAACATTTTTGAAACGGCGTAAAACAGCGGTAGCCGTCCGCCAGACGCCGAACGGCTACCGCCTCACCAGTTTTGCAGACTAGCTTCTGTTGTAATCATAATATTCAGTGCCATACTCACCGGACAGTTCCTTTTAGCTTCCCGGACACAGACCTCAAAATCGTCCGGGTTCATTCCCCACACCTTTCCTACCACGACTAACCGGGATGCCGTAATAACGCCATTTTCAAAGTTTACGTAGGCGGTGGTTTCCAACGCTTCAGGAAAGTAGCCCGCTTCATCCAGTACAAAGCTCAGCTTCATGGTAAAACAGCCTGCATGCGCAGCAGCCAGCAATTCTTCAGGATTGGTGCCTCCCTCGCTGGTAAACCGGCTGCTGAAAGAATAGACATGCTTATCAAGTGCTTCACTTTGTGTAGTCATATGTCCTCTGCCATCTTTCCCGGAACCATGCCATATGGCTTTCGCATATCGTTTCATGGATCGGGTCACTTTAAATATCTATCAATGCTGTGTTATCCATTGCAGGATCTCGTCCGCATCTTCTTTCCAGGTGGGCAGCCCCAATACATAGTGGTTACGCTTTTTCAGTTTGAAATCGACTACAGATGTATTGTTGTAGCGTGCGTACACCCGCTCGCATAAGCCCGGCGGGATACACTGATCTTCCGAGCCTGCCAGTATCAGTAAAGGGCCCTGTGGCTTTTTAAAGTCCACCTTTGCCTCATTACTCAAAGCGCCTCTGATAGCCCTTCTCGATTCCGGGATGGTCAGCTGATCGTAGCTGGTTTGCTGCTCTGCCAGTGACATTCCATTGGTAAAGGCGAACTGCCATGTTTTGAACGGCATCAGGTAAGTGGTATTGATCGTAGAAAAGAAGCCTAAAGCAGCAGTATTGGATTTGAGGAAATTGATCTCGTAGGGGAAAACGCCTTTAGGTGGTACTGCGTGTATGGCCACCCCTGCAGCGCCATAGCCTTTATTCAGCAGGACCTGTGTTATCATTCCGCCAAATGAGTGTCCGATCAGAATAGGCTTTTCAGGCAACTTTTTAATAACGCTGATGTAGCTGTTCAGCACCTGTGACAGATCGACTGCTGCCAGTGCCATATTGGGCTGACGGTCACGAAGAGCGGCAGGATCACCTTCTTTCTGCGGCCAGGCGGGAGCAACTGCAGTATAGCCCTGGCTCTGAAAATAGCGGTTCCAGTCGTCCCAACAGCGGTTACTTACATATGCTCCGGTGATGAATACAATGGTTTTGGATTTGATCTTTTCCATAGCGGTTGATAATTTAAGGTCTTCCAAAGCTAGCTTAGCGCCGGAGCTGTATCAATGTAAAATCAGGTGATTCATCTGTATATTTTAACCGGGCATACGCAATTCATCCTTATTGATACCCAGTTTTCTGATCCGGTAATTCAGGGTGGAAACATTCATTGACAGCAGCTCTGCCGCTCCCCCCTTACCAAAGATCTTCCCCTTGCAGCGTCTCAGTACGTCGATAATATGTTCTCTTTCGTTTTCCTGCATGGTTTTGACCCTTTCATCCTGTACAACAGGCACATATTCAATCTTTTCCGGCAGGGCAACCTGGGTGATCACCGTCCCGTCACACAACAATACTGCCCGTTCGATCAGGTGTTCCAGCTCCCGGATATTCCCCGGCCAGGAGTACATAATCAGGGTATCCATCACCCTTTGCATGACTGAAACCAGCGGACGTCCCAGATTGCGGCAGTGCATCTCCAGGAAATAATCTACCAGCGCAGGGATATCTTCCCGCCTTTCTCTCAGGGGCGGCAGATGCAGGGGAAATACATTCAACCGATAGTAGAAATCCATCCGGAAGCGGCCATCAGCTACTTCCTTTTCCAGATTCCTGCTGGTGGCTGAAATAATCCTGACGTCTACTTTTTGTGAGCGCATCGCGCCGATACGCTCGATTTCCCTTTCCTGGAGCACACGCAGCAGCTTAACCTGCATATCCACCGGCATTTCTCCTATTTCATCCAGAAAGATCGTACCGCCATTGGCCTGCTCAAATTTACCGATGCGCCTTTCTACTGCACCGGAGAACGCTCCTTTTTCATGCCCAAACAGGAGAGATTCTATCAACTCTGCCGGCATAGCAGCACAATTAACCTTTATCAGGGGTTTGGATGCCCTACCCGACAGGTGATGTATCAGGTCGGCCATCTTCTCTTTGCCGGTACCGCTTTCTCCGGTAATAAGCACTGATGTGTCAGAAGGTGCTACTACTGACAGATGCTGCATCGTTTGTTGCAAACGCTGACTTTCTCCTATGATGCCATAACGGCGGAGTATTGGTTGTATCTCTCTTTCTTTTGTATCAAGGTTCCGCATCACCACCTCCAGACTATTGGCATGCAGGTAACGCGCTATTTCCAGCGTGATCAGCACTTCCCTTTCCCGGAAAGGTTTTACCAGAAAACCATAGGGGAAAGTCGCTTTGGCTTCATCCAGGATCTGTTTGGTAGAATAGGCAGAGAGATAGATAAAAGCAATATGCTGTTGCCGTAGCAGCTTCGCCAGGTCTATACCCGTCAGTTTGCCTTTCAGATAGATATCTATCAGTACAAAATCAGGTCTTTCCTGCCCAATCATCTGCAAAGCAATCTCCGCAGAAGCAGCAATGCCGCTTACTGTGTAGCCTGCGCGCTCCATGATCATCTGGAGGTTGTTTGCTTCAATAAAAATGTCTTCGACGATCAGTATTTTTTCTGTCATGCGTTGTTTCCTTCGTAGTGATGCTAATACAGTCTTATGAGCCAATGCCTGTTCGTCTGTTGCGGGGCCTTGTCTTTTATGGTTTCTTCAGAAAATAGGTATGTTCTTTCTGGATGCCCAGCTTTTTGATGCGGTGATTCAGGGTAGAGACGTGCAATCCCAGGATCTCTGCTGCGCCGCCAGGGCCGAATACTTTTCCCTTACACTTGTTCAGCACACCCAGTATGTACTCCCGTTCCATTTCATCCAGGGTGCGGCTGAAATCTTCTTCCTGGCGGATTTTCGTTTCAGACTTCGGCTGAGAGGACAGATGGATTTCCCGGATAATATTCCCCTGTGTCAGTAAGATGCTTCTCTCCAGCACGTGTTCCAGTTCCCGTACATTACCCGGCCAGTTGTAGGCTGTCAGTTGTTTCATGGCTGTACTGGACAGTCTGATATTCCGACGACCGGCACTTCTGGCAAAGCGTTCTATAAAATGTGCAGCCAGCAGCGATATGTCTTCCTTGCGGTCCCGTAAAGGCGGCAATACGATCGGGAATACGTTCAGGCGATAATACAGGTCACTACGAAAACGTCCTTCCGCGACTTCTTTCTGTAGATTACGGTTGGTAGCAGCAATGATCCTCACATCCGTTTTGATCGTGCTTTTTCCACCGATACGTTCTATCTCTCTTTCCTGAATGGCACGCAGGAGTTTTACCTGCAGGTCCAGCGGCATCTCTCCTATTTCATCCAGGAAGAGCGTACCGTGGTTGGCCAGTTCGAATTTTCCGATCCTCCTTTCTATTGCTCCGGTGAAACTACCCCGTTCATGGCCGAACAACTCACTTTCTATCAGATTAGCCGGTAATGCCGCACAGTTGACCTTTACCATCAGTTTATTCTTACGGGGTGAACCGTTATGAATCGCCCGCGCAATCAGCTCCTTACCGGTACCTGTTTCTCCCAGTATCAACACGGTGCTTTGTGCAAAGGAGACCTGTGACAGCATATGGAATACACGCTGCATTTCAGGTCCTGCTCCGATAATATCTGTATGGGTATATACACTGCTGATCTCCTGTTGCAGGTATAACTTTTCTTCTTCCAGTTTTTCCTTATATCCGTTGATCTCTTTCAGCTGCTGACCGATCTTTTCATCTGCCAGTATATTCGCTACTGCTACGGCTACCTGGTCGGAGATGCCTTTCAGGAGATGCAGATCTCTGTGGCGGAAGGAATTTCTTTCTTCGGATAACATGGTAATAAAACCAATGTCTTCATTCTGATTCACCAGCTTTACACCGGCAATTTCTTTGATTCCTCTTTCGAAGATGAACTGTATCCCGGGATGTCTGCCAGGGTTTTTCATCAACAGATTTTCGATATAAAAGAGCTCTGGTTTCTCAGAATGCAGCAGCATATCATGAATACCGTCAGCGATCGGATACTCTGCAAAGGCGATCTCTTTGAATTCCGGATGAGAAGTACGGCGTTCTTCCACATCGGCCACCATCACCCTGAAAGCCGTCTTTTCGGCATTGAAGATGCCGACAGTGATATCATTGAAATGAAAGATACTTTTCAGGCGTTGCCGCATAACAGCGATCAGGGCCTCAGCGCCTCTGGTCCTTCCTATGTCAGCACTGAATGACAACAGGATCTCCTTTTCCCTGTCCCGTTGCTGGATGGCTTCATTGGCCAGCATATTGGCCACCAGTCCTGAAAGGTGATAGGAGAACCTTTCTATCAGCCGCATATCATCCGCAGAAAAAGAATTGACATTTTCCGCGAGCAATGTCATGCCTCCGAAGACTTCATTGTTATGCATCAGACGCACACCGGCAATTTCATTGATACCTGCTTCTGCGAGAAAGTCGAAGTGTATGCCCCCAACCTGCTGTAATTCTGCTACAGACAACAATACGGCACTGTCTGATGCCATGACCCGGTTATGTAAACCATCCTGTAGGGGATATTCTCGGAAAGCAATTCCTTCAAAATCCTGGTGCTGGTTGGCTTTCTCACAATCTTCCAGGATCACTTTATACAGTCCCTTTGCCACGTTGTATTGCACGATAGCGATATCAGAGAAATTCAGACGCGTTTGCAGGATCTTTTTAATAGTAGGCACCAGTTTACTCTTATCAGAAATGCTGGCAATAGAGTGGCTGATAGACAGCAGCATTTCGTTCTCTGCTTCCCTGGCCTGAATATATTCATGGTGATTGATATTCACCATCGCTGTGGCCAGGTGGAAAGACACCGCATGGATCAGGTTCTGTACATTGGTGTTAAACCAGCCTTTCCCCTCTGCATAAAACAGGATCATACCCATTGGCCGTTGATCATTGTCACGTAGCGTGACACCCACACATTCTCTTAGTCCGGCGTTGAACTGCATGATCATATAATCGGTGGCATTCGCTCCGGTGGCTTCTTTTTCTATATCGATGACCACCGGTATATTCGCAGCCAGTATACGGCTGATCATACCATCATTTACCGGATACCAGCGGGAGGTGATCATTTCATAATCAGGATGCGAGCGACTGGTGGAATCCGGGTCCAATAGAAACGCGGCGCAGGACTGTTCATCTTCACTGAGTTTTATAACCAGACTATAGGTAAAACGGAAAAGCTTTTTTAGCTGAGTGTTAATAAGTCCCAGTAATCCTGCACGGTCTTTTAAGCGGCCAATAGCATCACTGATCGTTAATAAAGCCTCTCTTTCCCTGATCTTTTGCTCTATCTCCTCTCTTGCCATGATATTGGCTACCGCCAGCGAGATATGGCTGGAAATCGCTTTTACGACCGGGAATATCTCCGGCTGAAAATTATCAGCGGTCTTCGAGAAAAACGACAATACGCCGATCACCTCATTTTCGAATATCAGTCCGCAGTTCAATGTTTCTGCCACACCGGCATCATACACGATCTGCATATTGTCGGTCAGTTCACCGGCAGCTTTCATTTTCGCCAGGTGACAGATAAAAGGTGCTCCTTTATCAATAGCGGTTACCATCCAGGCAACACCTATTGGCCAGTCGGCAGTCACCAGTTCCTGGTATTGTGTGTGTTCTTTTATCAGCGAACTGGTATCCAGCATAAAGGCTTTGTAATGCTGTGGCCTGCCGGAAGGCACAGAAATAGTACAGTGACTGAAAGAGAAAAAGCTGCTGAAACGTTCTTTCACCAGGTTCATCAGGTCGCTTTTTGCCCTTACCCTGGCAATATCCATTGCGAGGGATAATAGTAGCCGGGTCAGTTCAATGTCGTTCTCCGTGGAGACGGTGGATGCTACCTTTTCCGCTTCCTGTTTGGCTGATTTTGATCGATGCATGTTAAAGTTGTGGTTTTCGCCGGGGTGGTAAACATATACGGCAAACTTACAGGATATATGGTCAAGCTGCATGCCATGCCTGTAAGCAATTGGCTGATAAACACTTAATAAGACAACTGATCGAGTATGATTGTTCATATATAAACAATTAACCAAAGAATTATCGAAATACGAATAACTCCGGAAGATCCTTTATAGGGCATTCTTTATGTGTTCGTAACTCCTGAAATACCAATAATCCGGTGAATAATTAACGATATATGAACAGCAAAGAAAAGAGAAACCCCTTCTAAACACATAAAAATCAAACACTTACTCCGTGGCATCAGATTAGCATATTATATCGCGAACTGAAACCACTACATTATGAGCAGTAAGATCCTATACGACACAAGTACAGAGGTATTGCCAGAGACCCAAAGTTCCCGAAAACAGAGCAGACCCGAGAAGACCACACACTTTGAGATCAACAGACTGGAAACGATCAGCAATGACCATCCTTTGCTGGATGGATTACAGGAAAGGCTGCAATACTTCGAGATCGTCTGGATGCAGGAAGGAAACGGCTGTATTTCTATTGACGCCCTTCAGCATCCTTTTGGCAACAACATGATCTATTGTCTGACGCCGGGGCAGGTCAGGCATTGCTGTTTTCAGCAAAATCCCAAAGGGTACTACATCTCCTTTTCGCAGGACTTCCTCTATCGCTGGGCCACCTACACCATGGGTACGACCTGGCTGGACACACAGATCTACGGTGTTGGATTGTCGGTTATATCCGCAGATGAGGATATGCAACTGGAGATCGAAGACCTGATGACAAAGATGTCCAAAGAATACATCAACCATTATCTGCTACGATCGGAAGTACTCGCCGGCCTGCTGAATATACTGGTGATCTATTTCTCCCGCCGGCAACAAATCAGGGTCAATGAACTGGTACAATCAAAAGAGATAGAGCTCGTACAGCGGTTCATCTCCCTGGTAAAGGTGCAATTCAGAACCATGAAGTTTGTCGCTGATTATGCCAGCGAACTTTGTGTAACAGCCAATCACCTGAACCGTATCGTCAAGAAAATAACCGGCATGCCCGCCAGTTCGCATATACAGCAACACATCATCATGGAAGCGAAAAGACAAGCCTTACATTCAAATGTCAGCATGAAAGAAATCGCTTATCTGCTGGGCTTTGACGATCATTCGCACTTTAGTAAATATTTCAAGAATAATTCCGGTATGAACTTTACCAGCTTTAAAAAAGGCCTGTCCAGCGAACTTGTGGCAGATAATGTTATTTAAGAAAAGATACACAACCAACTATTATTTCCTGATCATTACAGACAACAACAGTTAACCTTAAATGTACAACTGAGCACACTATTCCGCCATTGATGCCCGCACAGTCATATGATAGCTTTGTATACACCCGATATTATCTAAACATCATAAACGACAATAAATGACAAAGCAATCAATGAAAAACATACTGGCAGCGGGAGCTGTAGCAGCTGCAAGCGTGGTGAATAATGCGGATGCACAGACCAAAGTACTGGACCCGGCAAAAGATCCTGCGATCGAAACCCGTACAAAAGCATTCCTGAATGTACTGAACAGCGGCGGTGGTAAACCCATGGAACAAATGGCAGCTACTGATGCACGTAAGGTGCTGGAAGGCGCACAATCTTCCGTAAAAGTGGACCTTTCCGGCGTTGATGTAACCGAAAAGACCATTACGGAAGACGGACTGCAGGTAAAACTCTTTATCGTACGTCCATCCGGCGTAACAGGCACATTACCCGCATTTATGTTTTTCCATGGCGGTGGCTGGGTATTAGGCGACTTCCCTACACACCAGCGTTTTGTGAGAGATCTGGTCGTGTATTCAGGCGTTGCAGCCGTATTCGTAGAATATACCCGTTCTCCGGAAGCAAAATACCCGGTAGCGCTCAACGAAGCCTATGCTGCTACCAAATGGGTGGCTGCCCATGGCGCCGAAGTCAATCTTGATGGTAAAAGACTGGCAGTAGCAGGTAACAGCGCCGGGGGTAATCTGACCGCTGCGACCGCATTAATGGCGAAAAACAAGAAAGGTCCTGAGCTGAAATTTCAGCTGTTGTTCTGGCCGGTAGCCGATGCCAACTTTGAAACCGGATCCTATAACCAGTATGCTACGTCCCGTTTCCTGACAAAGAATATGATGATCTGGTTCTGGGATAACTACATCCCTAAATCCCAGCGTAAAGAGATCTATGCAGCCCCTTTACAGGCCACGCTGGATGAGCTGAAAGGCTTGCCTCCAACCCTGGTACAAACAGCTGAAAATGACGTACTGCGTGACGAAGGAGAAGCATATGCCCGCAAGATGGATGAAGCAGGCGTACCAGTTACACTTGTAAGAATTCAGGGCATGATACATGACTACGGACTGCTCAACCCATTGGCTGACGTACCAGCGGTACAATCAGCGTTAAGATATGCCGCAAACGAGCTGAAAAATGCCTTAAAATAGTAAGGCTACCAGCTTTCTGCTATAGTCCCTGTATAGTTACTCTCCGTTAGTGCTGCACTTATAACGTAGCATTAACGGAGAGTAACTATACAAGGACTATTCTTATACTATCTTTTGTTTGTTGCTCTGATTGTCAGCCTCCTTCGAATTATCCTACTTTTACCAGTATCTGTACAATGATAACAGTGAAAACCTAGCCGAATTATAAGTACCTTTCTGCCCAATAATCATCCTTCCATGACTAATATTACCGTTGAGTGGATGCGCTCCATTGAATCGCTCACAGGCGTTCCCGATAATCAGCTGCAATGGTTCATTGATAATTCCGAACGCAGAGAGTTAGCGGCAGGCTCATATGCTTTTAATGTAGGCGATGCAATGATCGGTACACATGTGCTGTTATCCGGCAGAATTAAGATATGCCAGATGCAGAATAACGAATTGCGGGAACTCATGATCGCAGAACCCGGACGTATACTGGGCTATCTGCCCTTCTCCCGTGGCATGACCTCCTCCGTAGCCGGTGAAGCAATAGACGACATCGTTTTATACACCCTGCCCATGGACAAGATAGAACCCATGATCAGGAATCATTTTGAAATAACACAGGCACTGGTACATATCATGACCAACCGGGTACGTGATTATACCTCCTTCATCCGCCAGAGCGAAAAAATGATGGCATTGGGTAAGCTTTCTGCCGGACTGGCACATGAGCTGAATAACCCGGCGGCAGCTGTTGTACGCGGCGCTCATTCCATGAAAAAACACCTGCAGTTACAGCCGGAGTTCTTTAAAAAGATCATGGAAATACGCATGGACGAAGCATCTATCAATCTGGTGAAAGAGAAAATGTTTGAAATCCTTTCACAACATAATATCCACAAGTCACAACTGACACTCGTACAACGCTCCCAGCTGGAAGACGAACTGACCGACTGGCTGGATGATCTCGATGTGGAAAACAGTGCAGAACTGGCGGAAAACTTTGTAGAATTTGGTTTTACATTAGAGCATCTCGATCAGTTCAGGCAGCGACTGGTTGAAAAAGACGTCTCCCCGATATTCAACTGGATCAACAATAACCTGATCACAGAGAAGATCGTTTCAGACATTGAAGAAGCGTCCAAGCGTATTGCTGATCTGGTGGGATCTGTAAAGTCATTCACCCACATGGACCAGGGTTATGATAAACAACTGACCAATATTCACGATGGTATCCGTACCACTATCTCTATCCTCCAATACAAGATCCGTAAGGGAAATATTGAGCTTGTGGAAGATTATGATACCAATCTGCCACCGCTGCGTGCTTTGATCGGAGAACTAAATCAGGTGTGGACAAATATCATCGACAACGCACTTGATGCGATGGAAGTGAACAAAAAAGGAAAGCTGTTTATTAAAACAGAACGGGACAAGGATTGTCTGAAAGTCATCATTACGGATGATGGTCCGGGTATTCCTGAGCATGTCCTGGAGCGTGTTTTTGACCCTTTCTTTACAACAAAAGAACCAGGTAAGGGCACCGGTCTCGGACTGGATATCGTATCACAGATCGTACGGCAGCATAAGGGTTATCTGAAAGCGGAGTCGAGGCCGGGAGAAACGAAGTTTATCGTGTCGCTGCCGATATTGGGATAGAAACTCAATTAGGAATTAAGAATTAAGAATTAAGAATTGAAATGCAGCGGAGATTGTGGAAGAGATGTGGAGGATATTGTGAAGGGGACGTGAGAGAGATTGTGAAGGAGATTTGTGGGGAGTGAGGAGTTTGCAGGATTTTTGCAGCATTGCATGCCAGAATTAGAGGACGATTAATAGTATTAATATGAATCAGAACTTACCATATATTCTCTGTATTGACGATGATCCACAGGTATTACGTGCACTTGTGAGAGACCTGAAAAGTCAGTACCGTGAGCAATACAGGATCATCAGCACAACCGTTATCAGTGAAGCACTGGAGTCTTTACTGGAGCTCAGAAATAAAGGGGAAACCGTGGCGATGTTCATTTCAGATCAGCGTATGCCTGAAATGGAAGGCGTGGATTTCCTTGAAAGAGCCATGGAATATTATCCGGATGCGCGTCGGGTGTTACTGACCGCTTATTCTGATACAGATGCGGCGATCAAGGCGATCAATTCTGTACAGCTGGATTATTACCTGGTGAAACCATGGAGTCCGCCGGAAGAGCGCCTGTATCCGGTACTGGATGACCTGCTGGAGAACTGGCAGAGCGTATACAAACCAGACTTCAGGGGCATTAAAGTGGTGGGGTATCAGTTCTCGCCAAAGTCACATTCTGTGAAAGATTTCCTGGCAGGTAACCTTATCCCCTACCAATGGCTGGATGTACAGAGTTCGGAGGAAGCAGGTAAATTAATGAACCTGAACAACCTGAGTCAGAAAGATGTACCGCTGGTTTTCTTTGAAGACGGTACTTTCCTTTCCAACCCATCCATCATTGATATTGCGCATAAAGTAGGTCTGAACCCACAGGTAAAACTGGATGTATACGATGTGGTAATCATCGGTGCTGGTCCTGCGGGACTCGCAGCAGGTGTATATGGCGCATCCGAAGGCCTGAAAACGCTGCTGATCGAAAGACGTGCTCCCGGCGGACAGGCGGGTACCAGTTCCCGTATTGAGAACTACCTGGGCTTCCCAAGTGGCCTGAGCGGTTCAGAACTGACCCGACGCGCTATTGCACAGGCTACACGACTGGGAACGGAGTTTATTACCCCACAGTCTGTAAAAGATATCAAACAGAAAGATGGTTATAAGAAGGTGATCCTGGAAGATGGTACGGAGATCAATACCCGTGCGGTGATCATCACCACCGGCGTTGATTACCGTCAGCTGGAAACCAAGGGCGTACCTGATTTCACCGGCGCAGGCGTTTATTACGGCGCAGCCATGACAGAAGCTTCTGCCTGTACCGGTATGGAAGTTTACATTGTGGGCGGCGGCAACTCCGCCGGACAAGCCGCTATGTACCTTTCCAAGTTTGCCAAAAACGTACATATCATTATTCGCCGGGAAGACCTGAGTAGTACCATGTCAGCTTACCTGATAGAACAGATCTCCGGCGTACCCAATATTACCCTGCATCCAAAAACAGAGATTGCGGAAGCAAAAGGCAGCGACCGCCTGGGCCAGCTGATCCTTTGTAATATAGATACCAAAGAGCAGCAGGAAGTGCATGCCGACGCCCTGTATATCTTTATCGGGGCCAAACCATTCACGGACTGGATCGCCCTGGATATCATCAAAGATGAAAAAGGCTTTATCAAAACAGGTGGCGATCTGCATAACTGTGAGGCATTCAGGCGGATATGGAAACAGGACCGTGATCCTTACCTGCTGGAAACCAGTTGTCCCGGCATTTTTGCAGCAGGAGATGTTCGTGCACAGGCAATGAACAGGGTGGCCGCAGCAGTCGGGGAAGGATCGATGGCGATCAGCTTTGTGCATAAATACCTGTCAGAAGTTAAGTAGCTTCTTAGGTATTTATACGACATTTGCTTCCCTGTTTTAATTGACTATGAAGGTTTGTATTGCTGAAAAACCAAGTGTAGCCAGAGACATTGCCGAAGTCATTGGCGCTAAAGAACGTAAGGATGGATATTACGAAGGCAACGGGTACCAGGTGACCTGGACCTTCGGGCATTTCTGTACGCTGAAAGAGCCACATGACTATACGGAACAATGGAAGTTCTGGCGACTGGAAGATCTCCCCATGATCCCCAGCAGTTTTGGCATCAAACTCATAGACAACTCGGGCGTCCAAAAGCAGTTCAAGGTCATCGAGCAGCTGGTACAACACAGTGAAGAAGTGATCAACTGTGGGGATGCCGGCCAGGAAGGGGAGCTTATCCAGCGATGGGTACTGCTCAAAGCACAGTGCACCGCGCCTGTAAAAAGGCTGTGGATCTCTTCACTGACAGAACAGGCCATCCGCGAAGGATTCCAGAAACTTAAAGACGCAGACCAATATAACAATCTGTATGCAGCGGGTAGTGCCAGAGCGATAGGCGACTGGTTACTGGGCATGAATGCCACCCGGCTGTTCACCAAGAAATTTGCTATGGGAAAGACTGTACTCTCCATCGGGAGGGTACAGACTCCTACCCTGGCGATGATCGTAGCCCGGCAGAAAGAGATCAACGCCTTCGTTTCTGAAGAATACTGGGAGTTGAAAACGGTATACCGGGAAGTGGAGTTTACCGCTACCATCGACCGTATCAAGGTGCTCGACCGGGCAGAAAAAGGGCTGGCTTATCTGAAAGAGCATCCTTTCGAAGTGACTTCCTTTGAGAAAAAAGAAGGAAAAGAGGGCAATCCCAAGCTGTTTGACCTCACCGCCTTACAGGTGGAAGCCAATAAGAAATACGCCTATTCCGCCGACGATACCCTGAAATACATTCAGAACCTGTATGAAAAAAAGCTGGTGACCTACCCAAGGGTGGATACCACTTACCTCTCTGAAGACCTGCATCCGAAAATCGCAGGTATCATGCAGGACCTGACGCCTTATGCGGCACTTACGGCTCCTATACTGGCCAATCCGATTCCAAAGCTCAAGACTGTTTTCGATGATAAAAAGGTGACAGATCACCATGCTATCATCCCTACCGGGATCTATCCATCCAATCTTGGTATGGAAGAGAAGCGCATTTATGACCTGGTAGCCAGACGTTTTATTGCGGCCTTCTATCCGGAGTGTAAGATCTCCAATACAACCATCCTTGGTAAAGTAGGTCAGGTGGAATTTAAAGTCACCGGTAAACAGATACTGGAGCCGGGCTGGAAGGAAGTATATGCCAATGATGTGACGCCTAAAAAAGAAGGCGAGGAAGAGGAGAAGATCCTGCCGGTATTTGAGGTCGGTGAAAGCGGTCCGCATACACCCAGAATTCATCAGGGTAAGACCACTCCACCGAAAGCATTCACAGAAGCGACCTTACTACGTGCCATGGAAACGGCTGGTAAACAGGTAGATGATGAGGAGATGCGTGAGTTATTGAAAGATAACGGTATCGGACGTCCGTCTACCCGTGCGAATATCATTGAAACCCTCTTCCGCCGGAAATATATTGAGAAACGTAAGAAGAATATTTTCGCGACACAGACCGGGATCGACCTCATTGATACCATTCAGACAGAACTGCTGAAAAGCCCTGAGCTGACCGGTATCTGGGAAGGTAAACTGCGTCAGATAGAGAAGGGAGAATATGCCATGGAGACCTTTAAACAGGAGTTGATCCAGATGGTAATTGACCTGACGATCGAAGTAAAGACCTCCAACTATAAAGTGATCACCGTAAGGCCTGATCAACCGGAAGAAAAAGAAAAGGAAAAAGAAGAGAAACCCAAAAAAGAGGCTAAATCTAAAGAGCCAAAGAAAGCCGTTGTTATAGCGGAGCAACAATGCCCTAAATGCAAGGCACACCCTCTCAGGAAAGGAAATACCGCTTACGGCTGCGCGAACTTTAATGTATGCGGCTTTAAAGTGCCATTTGAAGTCTTTGGCAAGAAACTCACCGACAAACAGATTGCCGATCTGCTGGCTAAAGGAAAGACCGGTAAGATCAAGGGCTGGAAACTACCAGGTGCTGCGGGTGATACGGAAGGTAAACTGATCCTGAATAAAGGATTTGAGCTGGAAGTAGAGAAGGCCTGATCATTTTTCCATGATCAGGGTAACGCCTTGTCCGCCGGCAGCGCAGACAGACACCAATCCCCTGCCTGATCCTTTTTCATGCAGCAGCTTTGCCATGGTAGCGATGACACGGGCACCGGTAGCTGCGAATGGATGTCCGGCAGCGAGACTACTCCCATGTACATTCAATTTGCTATGATCAATACTGCCCAATGCTTTGTCATAACCGAACTGTTTCATCAGGCCGGGTTGTTCCCATATTTTCAATAATGCCAGTACCTGTGCGGCAAAAGCTTCATGGATTTCGTAGTAATCGAAATCCTGTAAAGTGAGTCCTGCCTGTTCGAGCATCTTTACAGATGCATGTACGGGTGCCAGGAGCAGGTTATGCGGACTTTGGAGATAGTCTATCGCGGCAGTTGCTGCGAAGGTGATATAGGCTAGTACGGGTAATCCCTGTTGTCTTGCCCAATCTTCACTGGCCAGCAATATACAGGAAGCGCCATCCGTTAATGGGGAGGAATTACCGGCGGTAAGCGAACCACTGGTTTTATCGAAAGCGGGTTTGAGTCTGGCGAGTTTTTCCAGGCTGGTATCTCTTCTGAGGATGTTATCCCGGTCCAGTCCTGCGAATGGCGTCAGCATGTCATTAAAGAAGCCACTGTCATAGGCGGCGGCCATTTTCTGATGACTTTCCAGTGAATACCGGTCCTGGTCCTCACGGGAGATCTGGTAATATTTAGCAGTGATCTCAGTATGGCCTCCCATGGACAGTCCTGTGCGGGGTTCCATATTCATCGGCGCTACCGGTTTCAGGTCTTTCCACCTGATCCGGGAGAATGCCTGGATACGCTGCCCGAGCGTCTGTGCCCGGCGCACTGCCAGAAGGCTGCTACGTAATCCCTCACTGAAAACAAGGGGTACATCGCTGGCAGAGTCTACACCACCGGCAATACCGGCTTCTATCTGACCAAGCGCGATCTTGTGTGCGATATAAAGAGAAGCAGCAACACCCGTGTTACAGGCCTGCTGGATATCACAGGCAGCGGTAGCGTGATCGAGAGAGGAACCTAAGACGCATTCCCGCATCAGATTGATTTCCCGGCTATGTTTGATGACGGCGCCACCAGCAACTTCACCTAAAAGCATACCGCTCAGGTGATAACGATCTATCAGACCGTTTAAAGCGGCTGTCATCATGGCCTGATTCCCTTTATCGGCATAAAAAGTATTCTGCCTTGCGAAAGGGATACGGTTGTAACCAACAACGGCTACTCTGCGGGATTTCAGATCGGAAAGCATATACTAAATATACGATTATCGTACCCAACAATTACCTAAATTACATACTCAATTTTTACCCTATATGATTAAAAGTTTTAAGGCCCGCATCTGGGGACTGGTGCGTTGGGCGACCCTGATCTTTGCTGTACTGTTTGTTTTCAGATTCATTTATGGATACGTAGCTACTGACACCCGGCAGACCAATGACTATAGTGTTGACTTCTTTGAGAATATCAGCAATCTGAGAAAGAACTATGCATCCGAAAAGGTGCAATACAAGAGTAGCCAATCCATGTCTCAACCGGATATGTCAGCCCCTGCTGCTGCTCCCAGTCAGAAGTATGAAAAGACGGCTTCCATCCGTACAAAGTCTTCTCATTTTGAAGACGATGCCAAACAACTCTCCCAGCAAACGGAGTCCTTCAAAGCGATCGTACAGTACGAGCAGGCTTTAGGTCTGAAAGGTGGTCGTGAGCTCCACCTGATGATCGGGGTTAATCCGGAAGTCTTTGATTCCTTCTATCTGGCGATCCAGAAAATAGGCGTGATCAGGTCTACTGAGATCACCAAGGTGGATAAAACCAATGAATACCGTCAGCTGAATGCACAGAAAGCCTCTCTACTGAAAACACTGGAATCACTGAACGAATTAAAGTCAAAACCCGGCCCTATTACCGACCTGGTGGCCTTGCATGATAAAATTCTGGAGACAGAAGGCAAGTTGCAGGACCTCGGTGTTGAACTGGGCAATTTTGATACAGAGAATGAATTCTGTACCGTACGTGTATCATTATATGAAGGTGCGACCGAAAAGAAACCTATCAGTTTTATACATAGGGTGAGGGTAGCACTGGAGTGGACAATACATTACTTTACCTACCTGGTGTTTGCAGCTGTGGGCGTAATATGTGGCGCGTTCGTCCTGTTAGTGATCGTTGACAAACTGAAACTGATCAATAAGGTTGCAAAGAAACTGGAAGAATAAATATAGCCATACCTGTTACGGGTAAATGAACATTCGATCTATAAAATAGAAATATGAACAAAGTTGTTACGCCGCGTTACTCCGCGGCGTAACAACTTTTTGGGCAGTATGCCATCTGTTACTTTATGACTCAACTGACCAACAAAACATCAATGAATCACAGGAAGCGCATTATTTATACTTTCCTGCTAATACTGATCATATCAGGGCATCAGTTATCTGCACAAAGCAGGCGGCTGTTCCTGGTACAGGAAGGGGCAAAATATGGATATATCGACAGGCAGGGAAAGATGATCATTCCTCCCCGTTTCTATGACGCACGTAACTTTCTGGAAGGACTGGCAGCTGTAAGAGAAGGAGGTACTTTTGGATATATTGATACTACCGGCCACTTTGTAATACCTGCACGTTTTGACCGGGCAGAAAACTTCAAAAACGGGGTCGCTAAAGTATACGAAAAAGGCAAACCATTTTATATCGATAAGAGTGGTAATAAAGCGTTTGATCTCATCTATACAGACGTCGCACCTTTTTATAGCAACCGGGCTGTTGCCAGAACACTGAAGGGACTATATGGCATTATCGACAGGCAGGGTAAGCGGCTCACGGAAATGAAATACACCTATATCCGTAATTTCAGGAATGGGTATGCACTGGCTAAACATATGAATGATACCTTGGAATCTTTGATAGATACATCAGGACAAAAGATAAGGTTACCATACACATACACCCGCATATATGACTTCCCAAATAGTGGCCATTTTATTGTGGAAATGGTGAAGGATGGCAGAGAGCAGATAGGCTTATTTGATTCTACATTCCGGCAGGTTTTCCTGAAAGATAAAGCAGTGTTGAACACGCGGATCTTTTACGGCGATTTTCATGATGGCCTGATGAAGGTAGGTCTGAACCCGAATAGTATGTCAGGCCCCCAACATAATGATCATGCCTATATGGATACGACAGGCGCCATTATTTACCTGCCGGACGATATCATAGTAGCACGTGATTTCTGGTGTAACAGAGCTGTCATCGCTCATGAACGCGTGGGTGGCTGGAAATACCAGATGATTGATAAAAACGGGCAGCCCGTTTCTGATCGTTTATTTAATGGGGTAGAGCAATATGAAGGGAGATCAACGAATGGAACGGCCGTTGTATCTGTCGATAGCGGTGTCGGGATCATAGATTCGAATGGCGTATTCATTGTACAACCCAAATTTAAAAAAATAGAAAGCCCTGGTCTGATTGGCGACATCTTCATTTTCAGCGAAACGGGTCCTGATAGATACAGCATTTATGGCATATCCCGGAAAGACGGACACTATATCATACCTGCCATTATCAACCGTATTGAGCGTGTTTACGAAGAAGACAGTTTAATAGCATGCTCTATCGGACAAAGAGAGGTATATATGGATTTTTCAGGGAAAATAGTCTGGCAGACGCAGGACACCACTTCCATTTACAGTGTTAATACTGCTTACAAAGGCCACAACTACTATCGGGTCGATGCATTGCCAGTGCCCGGCCGCACAATGAAAAAACATGACAATTATCCGCTGACTATCCACCCGTCAGACAAGCGGTTCCCTGCCAATAAGATCAGCATAATAGCAGACACTACATCCAAAAGCATTATTAACGGAAGAAAGAACGGATTCAAGGTTTATATAGCCAATACCACCCACCGGAAGGTGCCTTTCTCGTCAATGGACAATACAATGCGGATGCATATAGAGGTACTGACACCTGATAACAAGTGGAATAACATTGAACTTTCAATGGATGGTATAAGCTGTGGCAATAGCGCATATGATGTCATACTTGGGCCTCAGCAATACTGGCAGATAGCCTGCCCGGTGTATGAAGGCAGTATCAAAACAAGGATGCGCGTGGCATTGGAATTTTACCCCAATCGTCCGCGGGACTATAGAAATGAAACTGTCATTTATAGCAATGAATTTGAGGGTAGTATCAATCC
The DNA here is from genome assembly GCF_900114995.1 of Chitinophaga sp. YR627. Classification (GTDB taxonomy): domain Bacteria; phylum Bacteroidota; class Bacteroidia; order Chitinophagales; family Chitinophagaceae; genus Chitinophaga. The sequence goes on along the minus strand of NZ_FOUX01000003.1, from coordinate 1,127,240 downwards.
CGGGCAGCTGGTAGAACCCTTATCGGCTTTTCTTAGAAATGAGATCCCGGAAGAATTTTTCACGCCGGTAAAATAAGTTTCAGTGCATTTGGAAAGATTTTCCGTTTTTGATTCACTATCAACCAGCATATCTGCGTAAATTCATATTGTCACCTTTAAAAGAGCGTCTATGTCAATAAATGAAGTACAGGATAAACTGATTGAGGATGTAATGCACCTCGAAGATGAAGAAAGCCGCCAGCAATACATAGATAATATTGCAAAATCATTGCCTTTGATGGAAGACAAGTACAAACATGAACACTACCAGGTACAGGGCTGGATCTCTGATATCTGGGTACGTGCTGTCTATATCAAGGAAAAAGTGTGGTTCACAGCAGCCAGTAGCGATAAAGCAACAAATGGTCTGCTGGCTATGTTTTCAAGGGTTCTGTCCGGCAATCATCCCAAAGATATCGCTGATGCGGATATCTATTTTATGAACGAGATCTCTGGTCTGTTTCAGCCGTTCCTTACGCTGCAATGGCCGTTGATATTACGGAAAATGAAGTCACAGGCAGTAGCGTACCAGATACAGTTATTGCAGGCACTGTAAGCAAAGAAATCAGTTATAAGAGAAAGGCCGCTCAAATGTATTGAGCGGCCTTTTTCCTTAAACAATATGATAAGATTAAATCACGGGTTGGTAGACCATAAGCCCGCTTCTTTTACAAAGGTACGTCTGTTTAGCTTCAGCTGCATCACGATGAGCTCGGCAAAATCTTCTGCCTGCATCACTTTTTCCGGATTACCATCAGTCAGCTTAAGATCTATTGCCATATCTGTTGCAATAGTGCTTGGCGTCAAAGTGGTCACCCTGATATTCGACTTACGCACTTCCTGCATCAGCGACTCTGACATACCGATCAGTCCGAATTTAGATGCACTGTAAGCGCTGGTTACCGGGGCCCCTTTCTGACCCGCTGTAGAGGAGATATTAACGATATCACCTGTCTGACGGGATAACATACCAGGCAGTACTGAACGTACAACATAATAAGCACCAAAAAGGTTTACCTTAACTACCTGCTCCCATTCTTCTGGTTCCAGTTCCAGGAACTTTCCAAATTTTCCGATACCGGCGTTATTGATCAGAATATCGATGCTACCCAGTTCAGCTGTCATCTTTTCAATTGCTGCTTCTACCTCTTTCCTCTCGGCCACATCTGCGGTAGCATATACTACCTTTACACCTGTGCCCTTCAGTTCTTCCGCTACTGCCTGCAGATCTTTCTCTGTACGCGCCAGCAATGCCAGGTTCACTCCTTCTGCGGCCAGCTGTTTAGCAACTGCCTTCCCGATTCCTTTTCCTGCACCTGTTACGAGTGCGTTTTTTCCTTTTATTGATTCCATATCTCTGATGTATTTACATTTTCAGCGTTAAATATAGCCCTATCCTTTCACACGGCCCATTGCTGGATCGCTGAAGCCGGCTTTACCATTCTCCACACGACCGGCATACCTTCTTTCAAAGGATGATTGTCCGGTGATACGTACGCTGAAATCGTACCAGGAATGACTCTTTTGCAGATCCAGTACAATAGCTGTTTTGCTTCTGGCAGCCAGCGTCTTTTTCTGTGCTGGTTTGCCATACGCATGGTCGATAACTTCAACCGTCAGTGCCTGCGTATGGTGATTATTCAATTGCAGGGAAACATTGCCGGTAAAGGCCTTTCCTTTACGTTCATAGTCACACCATACTTCCAGTTGCGGCGCTTTGTCATTACCGGCAAATTCACGGAAGAAGCCGTTTGGTCCGTAGACACACAGATGATAAATACCGTTTTCAAATGATTGCAATGGCCAGTGATCCGCCAGTCTGTCGCCTGCTTTCACTGCATAGGCCCATGTTCTGACTGTTTCAAAGGTGCTATTATCACCGGAAAGGTATTTACCTGGCGCATACACATTGAATGGTACACCAGCGGCGGCTTTCCCTGCCAGTTCATTACCTGCTTTGAAGGATATTTCAAAACCGCCTTTACTCAGCTGACCATCCACATACATTTCATAAGGCAATGCACAGGCAGGTCTTATACCTTCCTCCTGTTTCGCCATATAAGGCGCTGTGGCCGGGTTTTTATTAATTGCAGCAATCTCCGCAGCCGTCAGTTTTTTGAACCCTGAAGGCACATCTTTGAATTGCGCTTTGTGAATACTCTCGATAAAGGTGTCTTTATCCCCAAAAGAAGGGAGCGGTATTTTCTCCCCGTTATAAGGCGTGAATACAGAACTGAGGTCACCACAGATCGTACGACGCCATTCGGAGATATTACTTTCAACGATATTTTTGCCTGTCTTGTGATGCAGGAAGCGCTCGAGGAACTGCAAGGTAGAAGTATGGTCAAATACTTCGGAGCAGACCATACCACCGCGGCTCCATGGAGAGGCGATAATCAGCGGTACACGATAGCCCAGACCAATAGGGCTTTCTCTCACGTCTTCTTCCTGCATACCATTTTTACGGAGTTCCTGTTCGCGTGTGACATACTCTACGCTGGTGTCGATACCTTCAGATACCAGACCAGTACCCGGACCATGAGGAGGTACAAATGGAGGTACGTGGTCGAAATCACCATCGTTTTCATCGTAAGCCAGGATAAAGATGGTCTTCTTCCAGACTTCCGGATTCTGTGTAAGGATATCCATTACTTCTGCCACATACCATGCGCCATACCATGGTGCACCAGGGTGATCGGAGAAGTTTTCAGGAGAGACGATCCAGGAAACAGCGGGCAACTGACCATTCTTTACATCTTCCCGGAACTGGTATAATACATCGCCTTTAGGCACCTGCATCGTACGTTCGGTGTTACCATCGTGATACTGTAAGGTGCTCAGCTGATGGTAATCGGGGTCTTTTTCGTTGGTGGTGAATGCTTTTCTGTGGATGTTCTTTTCCCGTTCGGACAGCAGTTCAAATTTCTCAGGACGCCATTTCTCCTCATGTTCCTGCAATTTGCGTAACAGTTCCCGTTTCTCCTGCAGCTCTTTCTGAGCAACATCTGCCTGTGTACCAGAGAGTGTCTTTAATTTATCTTCCAGGGCTGTAATAGCCGCTTTCTGTTTCTCTATGCTGCGTTGTACATGTTTATAGTGTGCAACCGAAAATTCCGGTCTGTATTGCGCAAAGAATTCAAGCGGGTTGTCGGTGAAGTTAGCCAGCCAGGAGTCTTCTTCACCTGTGAAACCAACACCTACGCTCAGTTCATTCTGGTATACTTTCCAGCTGATACCGTTTTCTTCCAGCCGTTCAGGGAAGGTGGTCCAGCTGGCAGGAACACCATAATCCACTTCTGAGTTACGTACGTTAGGCGCCGCATCAGGACTTTGTTTTTCGCGGATGGTACCTGTCCAGAAATAAAGTCTGTTTGGCGTGGTACCTGTCAGCGAAGAACAGAAGTTCTGGTCGCAGACAGTGAACGCGTCAGCCAGGGCGTAATAAAAAGGAATGTCTTCACGGGTGAAATAACCCATGGTGAGTGGCAGGTTGGCGTATTCTTTATTGCCGGACTGTTTTACATCCAGCCATTTGTCATATTTACCATTATTGCGGGCATCAACCTGGTTCTCCCATGAGTGCGGCAGAGAACTCATCCAGGTGACCTTTGAATCTTTGATATCGAGGCGGAAGGGAGCATAGGTTTCTCCTTTCGCATTGGACTGGAGCCATACCAGATTTTTATCAGGCTGTGTGATAGCGCGTGGATCATTGAATCCACGTACACCACGCAGGGTACCCAGACTATGATCGAACGAGCGGTTTTCCTGCATGAGCAGTACAACATGTTCCGCATCAAGGAAGGTAGTACCTGCAGCCGGATTGATGGCCATGGCTCTCTGAATGGAAGCTGGCAATACACCTGCCAGACCTGCGCCGCCTGATAGTAATGCGGCTTTTTTGATAAAGTCTCTCCTGGTATCCATAATGCTGACAAGATACATAACCTGCTGCAAGCTGAAGCCATATATGATCAATCTTCAATGTAATTTAATACCACATTAATGTGAGGCTCACAGGTATTATTATTATCTTTCGTCCAATTAAACCGATACTATATGAATAAGAGAATGTTGTTTTACCCGCTGATTATCGGCTTTTTCGGATGTCTTATCTGGTTTATCATCAATAAGGGCAGCCATTTAACGACCGACGGCAGTACCCCTGCCAGTACTGTGGCTGCTGCTGCGGCTCCTGCATCTGCACACACCACTAGTACGACTTCTACAGCGGAGAGCGTCTGGAATTCCATGGTGCAAAATGTGCATCATCCTTTAGCTTTATTACTGTTACAGATTATCCTGATATTGATCACTGCAAGGATATTTGGCTGGCTGGCAAATAAGATCGGACAACCTTCAGTAGTGGGAGAAATTGTAGCTGGTATTTGCCTCGGGCCGTCCCTGCTTGGTACCTTATGGCCATCAGGAAGTGCGTTTATTTTTCCAGCAGAAGGTTTTAAAAATCTGCAGTTTTTGAGTCAGATAGGTCTTGCCTTCTTCATGTTTGTGGTGGGTATGGAACTGGACACAGACAAGATGAAGAACAAAGCACACGATGCCGTGATGATCAGTCATGCGAGCATTGTATTTCCTTTCTTCCTGGGTGTAGGATTAGCCTATCATATGTATGCCCGCTTTGCACCTGCAAATGTAAGCTTCCTGTCTTTTGCGTTATTTATGGGTATTGCGATGAGCATTACTGCGTTCCCAGTTTTAGCGCGTATTGTACAGGAGAGAAAACTGAGCAGTACGCCACTGGGACTGCTGGCTATTACCTGCGCTGCTGCAGATGATGTTACGGCATGGTGTATCCTGGCAGTTGTTATAGCGATCGTGAAGGCAGTTACATTATGGACTGCTGTTTTAACCCTGGTGTTATCACTGATCTTCGTCGGGTTCATGCTATATATATTGAAACCCTGGTTAGCTAAAAAAATAACACGTTTTCAGGAGCAACATAAAGAGAAATCAATTGTTGCCCTCGCGTTTATGACCTTACTATTTTCCGCATGGGCTGCGGAGGTAATAGGCATACATGCATTATTTGGCGCCTTCCTGGCAGGTGTGATCATGCCATCAGAAGTATCAGTACAGAAACTGCTGACTGATAAACTGGAAGATGTGAGTGTATTGTTATTACTGCCTATCTTCTTTGTGTTCACCGGACTGCGTACACAGATCGGCTTACTGGGTCAGGGCAATCTCTGGGCAGTGTTTGGTCTGATCATGCTGGTAGCTGTGGGCGGCAAACTGGGAGGAAGTGCGCTTACTGCCAAATTAATGGGACAATCCTGGATGGACTCTCTTGGTATTGGTGCGCTGATGAACACCAGGGGATTGATGGAACTGGTGGTGTTAAACATCGGTTATGACCTGGGGATCCTTTCTCCGGAGGTGTTTGCGATGCTGGTACTGATGGCCCTGGCGACCACATTTATGACGGGTCCGTTGCTTGATGTGGTGAAGAAAGTGGAAGAGAGCAGATTACAGGCGAGCCAGATAGGCTAATTTCAATTAGGAATTAAGAATTAGGCGGTTTAAAACGCTGCTCTATAAAAGCAAAACGCTGCGGGGATCATCTTCGCAGCGTTTTGCTTTTATGGCAATATGCAATTGTGCTGATTGAGTCCGACGGCAATACTTCCAGGAGCTGCAATACGATGAAGCCATCGCCTATCTTCAATTCACTATTGATAGTAATGGTGTGCAGCACATCTCTTGCCCGCTTATACCTTGTATTCAACGGCTGGTAGACACTGATAGGCTTGTCTTATTCTAGCACTCTCTTAAAATGAACAGAACATATCAAAATAGAGATGATTGATAGCTCATCCGGAGATGGCAACAATGTAGCAGGAGAACATTGCCAATAAGTTGTACTGTAGGATCTGGATGCCTGTCATGTGCAGGTGCATTTAGTCCAATACAGGTTGATTCGAAAAGCTATTCCTAATTCTTCCTTTCCAAACACAACCGATTATAAAAACAGAAAGGCCTGATCGATGATCAGGCCTCTTGTATTAGTTCAGTATGATTAATGCAGCGTTGTTTTCTTCAAAGTTGGCTTCTTCGCTGTTACCGGTTTTTTAGCAGTTGTTTTCCTGGCAACTGTCTTCTTTTTCGCGGTTGGCGTTTTTGCCTTTCCTTTTGCTGTTGCTTTCGCTTTAGCAGAAGATTTTGAAGTTTTGGAGGTTTTCGCTGTTGTACTAGTGGTCACTGGTTTCTTTGCTTTCGCCTCAGCTGGAGCAGCTACTTTTACCGGAGCAGGGAAGCGGGATTTATCGAAGGTGGTTGCTTTGTCATCCAGCATCATCTGTAATGATTCCTTCAGTATTTCCTCTTTCTCTGTCTGGAATTCCTTCATTTTCTCTTTCGGAATTCTCAGGTCGTAGCTATTTTCAGGTCCTGACATCATTTTAGCGAAATCAGGATTGAGGTGTTCCAGATCGGAAAGTTCCATATTCAGTTTCTTAGCAATAGCATCCAGGCGGTATTTGCCGGAGATATTGAATTCAACTGTGTTGAACATTTCTTCTTCTGAAAGTTCAGTTGTAGTATATGCTGCGGCAGTAGGAGCCGGAGCAGCAACAACTGTACTCATATCGTTACCTACACCGAAGAAGTTATTAAACCTGTCGAGGATGTAACCGGTAGCGATGAATTTGTAAACGTGATTGCGGGATTCAGCTGGCAGGAAGTATTGCATACCCCAGAAGTCGCTGCGACCGCTTGCGTTCATGGCACGTTGTACGCCACCAGGACCGCAGTTATAAGCAGCTACCACGAGTAACCAGTCACCGAACTGATTGTACAGTTCGTTCAGGAATTTGGCAGCAGCTACCGTAGACTTATAGAAGTCTTTTCTTTCGTCCACTTTTTTACCCACACTGAGACCGAAGATACGCGCAGTACCGGACATAAACTGCCAGGCACCCACTGCACCTACACGGGAACGTGCGTTGGTATTAAAGGAAGATTCGATTACGGCGAGATACTTCATTTCCTCGGGAATCCCGTGTTCTCTGAAGATTTTCTCCACCATTACGAAGTAAGGTTGCCCTCTGGACACCATTACCTGCAGGTGTTGGCTATACCTGCTGGCAAAGTTATTGATGTATCCAGCTACAATGTTGTTGTTGATCTGTTCATAGACCTTCGGGCTGCTGATGCTGGACGGAAGGCTTTGCGCATTTTTACGCACAGCCTGTGACGTTGCGGAAGGCACGACTATAGTGTCCTTAGGCAGACGTACTTTGTGGTTCAGTACCGTAGTATCCGGTCCCCCATATGGAGTAACCATCTCTTTAGGTACACTATTGCCACCAATCGCTCTCATTTGCACTGCACCCAGCGATGGCAACAGCAGTAGTAAAAAGATTTTCCTCATACACATATTTATTTTAAACAGGAGTAACCTGTCTTAACTGCATAGCGTGTTCCGCAATGCTTAACAGGTTTGCTTCGCTAAATTGCTTTGTGATGATCTGTACACCGTATGGCATCCCATTTGAATGCCGCTGCAAAGGTACGGAAATTGCCGGAACCCCTGCCAGATTTGCCAGTACCGTATAAATATCGGCCAGGTACATGGCTATCGGATCATTTGTTTTTTCTCCAATCTTAAATGCTGTAGATGGTACAGTTGGCATTACGATGGCATCATATTCAGATAAAATTTCATCCAATTTATCCACCACCATTCGTCTAACTTGTTGAGCTTTAGCAAAGTAGGCATCGTAATAACCTGCACTAAGTACAAAAGTCCCAAGTAAGATACGCCGTTTTACTTCTTTTCCAAAACCTTCTGACCGACTTTTCTTGTAAAAGTCAGCAAGTTCAAGATTATTTAATGAAGTTCTGTGTCCGTATTTAACTCCATCAAACCGTGAAAGGTTAGAGGAAGCTTCTGCAGTGGTCAACACATAATATGCGGGCACTACATAATCAAGGTAAGCGAAATCAGCTGCTGTAACAGTATCACCTGCAGCTTCTAACTCTTCAAAAAAGCGGGTATAGCCTTCCTTCATTTCCTCATCCAGGCCGGGGTGAAACAACGCATCCTTTAAATACGCTATTTTCCAGGATTTATTGTGTACGATCTGGTAATCAGGTACTTCTTCATTTGAAGCCGTACTATCATACCCGTCGGGCCCTGCAATAAACTGCAGCACCCTTGCCACATCTGCAATATTCCTGCCAAAAATCCCGATCTGATCGAACGAAGAGGCATATGCAATTAACCCATAGCGGGAAATCCTGCCATAAGTTGGTTTTAATCCTACAATACCACAGAAATCAGCAGGTTGTCTCACAGAACCGCCGGTATCACTACCAAGGCTGACCATACAAAGATCTGCCTGCACAGCTACTGCTGACCCTCCGGAGGACCCTCCCGGTACACGGGAATTGTCCAGTGCGTTCAACACCGGACCATAAGCGGAGTTCTCATTTGTGGATCCCATTGCAAACTCGTCACAATTGAGATTACCAATAATAATGGCGTCTTCTGCCAGGAGTCTTTCGACTGCCGTAGCAGAATACAGTGAAGTAAATCCCTCCAGTATGCGAGAAGCAGCGCTTACTTTATGTCCTTTATAACAGATAACATCCTTAATGCCTATCACAATGCCCGCAAGCGCTCCCACAGACTCTCCGTTCTTTATACGGGTATCCAGTGCATGCGCTTTCGCAAGGGCTTCCTCTTCAAAAACTTCCAGGTAAGCATTCAGGTGTTTTGTCTGTCCGATACGGTCAAGGTAATACCGTACCATCTCCGTACAGGTTGTTCTGCCGGCGTATAATGCTTCATGAAAAGCCGATATACTGCTGTATTCAGACAAAGCCAAACCAGTTAATTGCTTAAAAAATAATGTAAAGTCAAACTTGAAAAACTGCTACTGAAAAGGTTTTCAGTTGGCATATGGTATATAGCAATTCATACAGTGTTTTACTGCATCTCCCTTCACAGGCATACTACTCCCCTATTCACGTCTGAATCAAATAAAAAGAAAAACCTGATTCCTTTAGCAGGACTAATTAGGCATTCTTGTGGTCAGTCGTAGCCGGCTGATCTTTCATACCGTCTTCGATCTCTTTACGCACGTTGTTCTTCGCATCGTTGAACTCACGGATACCTTTACCAAGGCCACGCATCAGTTCAGGGATTTTCTTACCACCAAACAGCAGTAATACAACCAGAGCGATCAAGAGTAATTCTGTCATACCTAATTCCTGAAATAATAAAAACGGTGATTTAAAAGCGGCAGTCATTTTCTCAGTTTTAAACGTTAAGCAAACAAAGATAGGTAAATATATTCGGGAATTATCCTCGGGTAGATTGGCTGGCAAAGTTTTAATACTATTTTAAGAGCATTGCTTATTGCCGCGTCTGGTCCCTATAGACATGAAAAAAACGGGGAGCCAAACGGTCCCCGTTATCACTAATTTCCCTGTATTTATACTAAACCCTTTTCTCTTTGATACGGGCAGCTTTACCAGCACGTTCGCGCAGGTAGAACAGTCTAGCCCTTCTAACTTTACCAACCTTATTCAGCACGATTCCGTCGATGTGTGGAGACAGCAAAGGGAAAATCCTTTCTACACCTACTCCATCAGAAATCTTTCTTACTGTAAAAGTAACAGTAGCACCAGTACCCTGGATTTTCAATACATCACCTTTGAAGGACTGGATTCTTTCCTTGCTACCTTCAACAATTTTATAGTTTACAGTGACGTTATCACCGGCTTTAAACTTCGGGTATGATTTCTTACCTGACAGTTGCTCGTGAACAAAAGAAATAGCGTTCATCTTTCAAATATTTATCGGAGTGCAAAGGTAGTTTAGAAATACACAACTTCCAAATAAGAACCCCGTTTATTAAATAATAATTTCCCAAATGGTTGACAATCAACCAAAATTTATAACAGATCCGGACGACGTGTCTTTGTGCGCTCCAGCGCCTGATCATGTCTCCAGTTATCGATCTTCTTGTGATCACCGCTCATCAGCACATCCGGTACCTTCCAGCCCCTGAATTCTTCCGGGCGGGTATATACAGGCGGTGCGAGCAGATTATCCTGAAAGGAGTCCAGCAATGCGGACGTTTCATCATTCAGTACGCCGGGTATCAGTCTGCCGATCGCATCTACCAGCACAGCGGCTGCCAGTTCTCCTCCTGACAGGACATAATCTCCGATGGAGATCTCCTTTGTCACGAAGTGAGTGCGGATACGTTCATCGATACCCTTATAGTGACCGCAGAGCATCAGGAGGTTCCCTTTCAGAGACAGCTGGTTTGCCATCTTCTGATTCAGGGTTTCCCCGTCAGGTGTCAGATAGATGATCTCATCATACTGCACCTTTGCCTGTAAGGTCTCGATGGCATTTACAACAGGTTCCAGCATCATTACCATGCCTGCGCCGCCGCCAAACTGGTAGTCATCTACCTGTTTGTGCTTCAGATTGGAATAATCCCGCAGATTGTGGGTATGCACTTCCAGGAGTCCTTTTGTCTGGGCTCTTTTCAGTATAGAGTGTGAAAAAGGCCCTTCCAGTAATCCCGGTTGTACGGTAATGATATCTATTCTCATGTTTTATGCTCCATCCAACCTGTCAGTACAGGTCACAGTGAATAATAAATGTCCTGCTATTCCAGGTAAAGGTCCAGTAAGCCATCGGGAAGGTCGACGTGCACGATCTGCTGTTTTTTATCCACTTTTATGAGCGATTGCTCATTCAGTGGCAACAGTGCTTCTTTCTCCCTGTACATTACTTTAACCAGCACCTGCATGGGCATTTCAATTACTTCTTCGATAACACCTAGTTCTCCCTGCTGCTTGTCTTTCACCATAAAGCCCAGCATTGAAAGCGGAGCTGATGCGGACGTCTGCTTTTTGAAATCATCCTCCAGCAGGTATACAGGCGTTTGTACCAGTCTGCGGGCGTCTTCCTTGGTATCTATCCCTTCCAGCTTGACGAACATGTGTTCATGGTCTTTCACGCTGGCTTTCTCTATGAAATAGGGGATAAAACTGTTTTTACGCTCTTCCAGGAAGATCGCATCCACTCCCTGCAGGGCTGTTCTTTTTCCCAGACTATGTTTGAGAATGAATTCCCCCTGTAAACCAAATACGGATACCAGTTTTCCTATGCTGAAGTAATTATTCATAATACGATGCCCTTCCGGCTAAGAAAAAGGGAAATATTTGCGTACAAATATTTCCCTTTCAATATTTATTCAAAAGCTAGATTATGCTTCGCCTCCTTCTGGCTGAGCCGGAGTATCTTCTACTCTTCTCACGATTGGAGTCGAAACTCTTGCTTTCTTGTGACTGTCACGACGTGCAGCAACTTTCTGCTCGTGTTCAGCCTGCCATTGTTCGAATTTGGTGAAAGCTGTAGGCTCATCGAACAGACCCAGTTTCACACCTCTCAGTAAGTGTTTCAGGTAGAGAACACCTTTGAAAGACAGAATTCTTCTTACTGTATCTGTAGGCTGAGCACCTTTCTGTAACCAACGCAGTGCTTTGTCTGTATCGATGTTGATAGAAGCAGGCACAGTCAGTGGATTGTAAGTACCGATCTTCTGGATGAATTTACCATCTCTTGGCGCGCGAGCATCGGCTACTACTATAAAATAAAAAGGTCTCTTCTTAGCGCCATGACGTTGCAGTCTGATTTTTACTGGCATAAATAATTCGAGTTATTTTTTTGCGAGTTATGAAAAAGTATTTAATTGGGGCAGCAAAGGTATTCTTTAAAACGAATAGTTCAAAATATTTTATGTTAAAAATCCACAGGTTGTGGATTTTTTTTTCAAACTATCTGCCTAAAGCTCTTAAGCCTTTACCACCTGCTCCTCCGAATTTGTTCATCATCTTCATCATCTGACGCATCTGGTCAAATTGCTTCATGAACTGGTTCACATCCTGGATATCTTTACCGGAGCCCTTAGCAATACGCTTACGGCGGCTACCATCAATGCTATCCGGGTTGTTACGCTCATATGGCGTCATGGAACCGATCATGGCTTCAATGCCTTTAAATGCGTCGTCGCTGATGTCTATATCCTTAATGGCCTTACCTACCCCCGGGATCATCGCCATGAGGTCTTTCAGGTTACCCATTTTCTTGATCTGCTGCAGCTGTTCGCGGAAATCTTCGAAATCGAACTGGTTCTGACGGATCTTCTTCTCCAGTTTTTTCGCCTGTTCTTCATCGAACTGTGCCTGTGCACGTTCCACGAGGGTGGTGATATCACCCATCCCCAGGATACGCTGCGCCATACGTTCAGGGTAGAATACGTCCAGCGTGTCGAGCTTTTCGCCCATGCTCACGAACTTGATCGGCTTTTCTACCGTGTATTTGATCGTCAGCGCCGCACCACCACGTGTATCACCGTCCAGTTTGGTCAGTACCACACCGCTGAAGTCGAGGCGTTCGTTAAACGCTTTGGCAGTATTCACAGCATCCTGACCGGTCATGGAATCCACTACAAAGAGGATCTCATTTGGCTTTACAGCTGCTTTTACATTCGCTACCTCGGTCATCATCACCTCATCTACAGCGAGACGACCAGCGGTATCTATGATAATAATGTTGTTATTATTCTGTTTCGCGTGTGCGATCGCGTTCTGTGCGATCTTCACTGCGTCTTTGTTCTCCGGCTCGCTATACACCTCTACGCCGATCTGCTCACCCAGCACTTTCAGCTGGTCAATCGCCGCCGGACGGTAAATATCTGCTGCTACCAGAAGTGGTTTCTTCCCTTTTTTGGTTTTCAGGAAGTTAGCCAGTTTACCAGAGAAGGTGGTTTTACCGGAACCCTGCAAACCTGCGATCAGGATGATAGACGGATTGGATTTGATATCCAGTTCCGCTTCGCTGCCACCCATCAGTTCAGTCAGCTCGTCTTTAACGATCTTCACCATCAGCTGTCCGGGAGAAATGGCAGTAATTACCTTTTCACCCAGGGCCTTTTCTCTTACGCGGTCGGTAAAGTCTTTCGCAATTTTATAGTTTACGTCAGCATCCACCAGCGCACGGCGAATTTCTTTCACCGTAGAGGCCACATTGATTTCACTGATACGGCCTTCACCTTTCAGTTGTTTAAACGCCGAGTCGAGCCGCTCTGATAATGATTCGAACATCTGTGATCTTGTTTAATTTTTAGCTGTGAGCTATTCGCTGCTCATCCCGGTTAGGGGACTTTACAGCTGCAAGGGTTGCAAAAATAATATAAAGTAGCATGCAAACCAGTAAGCAGCTATAAATAACAAAAAAAGGTGAATATCCGGCAGATATTCACCTTTTCAATTATGTAAAACAATTAATTTCTAAGTGATTGTATTACCTGTCCGGACAATGATAATCAACTTCCCAGGTAATTTCTCAGCAGTTTGCTGCGAGAAGTGGTACGCAGTTTAGTGATTGCTTTATCCTTGATCTGGCGAACACGTTCGCGGGTCAGACCAAATTTCTCACCGATATCTTCGAGGGACATCGGATGCTCAACCGCGATACCAAAGTAAAGGATGATCACATCTTTCTGTCTGTCAGTGAGTGTAGATAAAGAACGTTCTATTTCGCGACGCAGGGAATCGTGGTGATCCAGTTCTTCGTCTGCGTTTACAGCATTCGGATTGGCCAGTACATCCAGCAGGGAGTTGTCTTCACCATCGATAAACGGTGCATCCATAGATACGTGACGGGCGGCAACGCCTAAAGTAGCTTCTACTTCTTCCGTATTGATCTCAAGGATGGTAGCGAGTTCGTCAGGAGACGGCTCTCTTTCAAATTCCTGTTCCAGCTGAGAGTAAGCCTTGCTGATCTTGTTACTAAGCCCCACTTTGTTAAGCGGCAGTCTTACAATACGGCTCTGTTCTGCCAGTGCCTGAAGGATCGACTGACGGATCCACCATACGGCGTAGGAAATGAACTTAAAACCGCGGGTCTCATCAAAACGCTGTGCTGCTTTGATCAGGCCCAGATTTCCCTCATTGATCAGATCACTGAGCGATAATCCCTGATTCTGATACTGTTTGGCAACAGACACCACAAAACGGAGGTTTGCTTTCGTCAGTTTCTCAAGAGCTCTCTGGTCCCCCTGCTTTATGCGTATAGCAAGGTTCACCTCTTCCTCCGGTGTAATTAAATCCACTTTCCCAATTTCCTGCAAGTATTTCTCCAGGGATTGGGACTCCCTATTGGTGATGGATTTCGTGATTTTGAGTTGGCGCATTGACATAAAGAATCGGAACAGTTACAGGTTAATAAAATGTTACCCTATTTGATGAATGCCAGACAAAAATAAGTTTTTTTAGATAGCTCCCAAAAAAAATAATTACTTGTTAAACCATTTTCAAGCAAAAACGTTTCACCATTCATAACTTAATATCGGGACCTTTATCATAGGGCTTCCCGGCAAAAAGCTGTGAAAACAATTAGTGTGGATTGCTAATGTATTTATATTTTTTATAATAGAATTGTTATTTATAAAGTGTAAAAGAATTTGGGCAATTATTAAAAAAAAATGCAAAATAATTTTGACAGAATAAATATTTTTCTATAATTGCAGCCAGATGCTATTGATTTACTAATTACTTGAGCGATGTCTAAGAAAGTGCAATATGAGTTGGAATATCCGGTACGGTGCTCACCCAGTATCTTATACGAATTCCTTTCCACCCCCGCAGGTTTGCAGGAGTGGTTCGCAGATAAAGTAGATTACCGGGACAGTGTCTTCTCCTTTTCATGGAACGGTTCCACGGAAGAAGCAGAAGTACTGGAGCAGGAAGAAGATGAATTTATCCGTTTACATTGGAAACATGCGCCCAAAGAAGAATTCTTTGAATTCCGCATACAGATTTCCGAAGTGACCAATGAAACAATCCTGATTGTCAGAGATTTTGCAGAAAAGAAAGAAATAGCTGATCAGAGCCAGCTGTGGGATTACCAGGTGAAAGACCTCTTCCACAGAATAGGCAACTAAACCAGCCAACACTGATCAACCAGTAGTACTGGTCAGCCCCCGAAGCAGAAGAGCATAATCTCTTACTATCTCCGGAACGAGCTTTCCCCATTCTTCAAAACTGTAAGGTTTAGCAAGTTTAATAAAAGAACGTCGGTCAAGTAGCTGCTTAAATTCCAGTTCCGACAAAGCTGATATTAATTTGTAATTCCCATTTTCAAAATCATGCTGCCAGGGATCTTCCTGAAGATACACCTGAAACTGTTGCTCAGCCAGCTGCCGCCAGGCTGAAGCAATAACATGACCATATTTTTCCTTCTCCTCCCCCGCCAGGTGCAGGGTAGCAATGAAATAATGTCCCCACCAGAACATGGTGCGGAACGCAAATATGTTGTCTTTACTGAACAGACGGGGATAATCCAGGATGATATAGGGTAATTCCCTGTAGCGCTCCCCTCTCGATATTTTCGCCCCCGCCCGTAAGACGCCTTCCGGGAAAGGAAACGTATTGGTAACAGGCGCCTCCTGTAATGCCAGGTGCAACTGTCCCATCAGGGTCATTACTTTTTCTAAAACACTGTTTTTCAGATAGATCCAGTCAGCATTGACAACCAATGCCTGCTCTGCCGGCGTAAGTGAAACGGTCTCCATCCCGTAAATTTACCCGCTCACATTCATTACCAGAAATTTAACGGTAATTTTAATACTCCCCTCCCCCAAACTCCATAAATCATATTAAATTTGTATGCTTTAAATTTGTTCCCGTACTTGCCGTACAGCAAGCCACTAAAACAATATTTAAAAGTCTCGAAACAAACTACGCCGTAAGTGAAAAAACTGGATAAACTGCTCATCAAAACATTCATGGGGCCATTCGTGGCTACTTTCTTTGTAACACTATTCGTGTTGGTGATGCAGTTTCTGTGGAAATATATCGATGACCTCGTAGGTAAAGGACTGGACACACCGGTTATTATCGAGCTGATCACTTATACCAGCGCCAACCTGGTATCTCTTGCCCTGCCACTGGCTGTATTACTTTCTTCTATCATGACCTTCGGTAACCTGGGAGAAAGCTTTGAACTGGTCGCACTGAAGTCCTCCGGGATTTCGCTGACACGCTTCATGCGTCCCTTACTGGCAGTGTGTACAGTGATCGCGATACTGGCATTCCTGTTTAACAACTATGCCATGCCCGTAGCAAACCTGCGTGCAAAGTCGCTGCTGTATGATATTACAAATTCAAAACCCGCTTTCAACATCAAAGCCGGTGTTTTCTATACCGATATTCCTGACTATACCATCAAGGTAGCAGAAAAGGAAAAAGATAATAAAACCATCCACCAGGTAATGATCATCGATCATACACCAGGTGGCGGTGATAAAGTAATTCTGGCAGAGAAAGGCACTATGCTGCTTTCTGCTGACAAACGCTTTCTGTATTTCGTACTGGAGAAAGGCTGGCGCTATGAAGAACGTAACAACCGTAGTTCTACCACACCTGGTGAACTGATCCGCCTGGGATTCCGTGAATACAAAAAAGCATTTGACCTTAGCTCTTTCGCTTTCAGCCGCCTTGATATGGGTCTTTTTGCCTCCAATCAGCAGATGCTGAATGTCAGACAACTGGACAAAGCGATCGACTCCCTGTATAAACAGGAGGCACTATTCTCCCGTACAGTAAATGCATATGTCACTACGCGCTATGCATTCTACAAGTGGCAGGATACAGGTTGGCTGGCAAAAGCGCCTGCACTGGCGGTCACGAACTTTAAAGACATTATTCCTGAAAAGTCACTCAGATATACACTGGAAAGAACAGAACAGAACATCCGCGACGGACAGAATAACCTGGAAGGACCTGCCCGCGAGTTTGGTGATAAACACGGCACCCTGCTGTTGCACAAGGTAGAATGGCAGCGTAAATTTACCCTGGCCTTCTCCTGTATCGTAATGTTCCTGATCGGTGCTCCGCTCGGCTCCATTATCAGAAAGGGAGGTCTTGGTACACCACTGATCTTTGCCGTTGTGTTCTTTGTGATCTTCAATATATTTTTCATGGTTGGAGAGAAGATGGCCAGAAAAGATGTAATGGCCACCTGGAGTGGAATGTGGCTCTCCAACATTGTCCTTATACCTATTGCAATGTTCCTGATCTATAAAGCGTTGAACGATTCAAATCTGTTCAACAAAGAGTTTTATTTCAGGAGCTTCAATAATATCAAAAAGCTCTTTAGAAAAAATAATCCAAAACCTACAACTTGACAGCCATAAGCCACTAGCTCCCAGCTTCAAGATGTTTACACCGTTAACGGGCACTCAGCAAGTGCCCGGCAGGATAAACCTGTGTCTGCTATAAAGAACGAAACAGTGTAAAGATCCTTGTGCACCTGCTAAGCTTAACGGCGGGTCACCACCTATTACTATGAAAACACTACCTACGCTGCTGGGCAAAAATGCCCCTTTCTTTTTGCCTTTCCTCCTATGGATCGTTGCGGGCGCACTGCTGCAGGCTTATTTCACGCATGATGATCTATTCCTCGCTATCAACCGTGCACATGCTCCATGGGCAGATGTTATTGTATCAGGTATGACCTACATCGGAGATGGTATTGCCTTTGCTGTTATGCTGGCGATTATTCTTGTATACAGGAAATACAAGCTGTTCTTTGCTGCTGGTACTGTATTACTGCTGACCACCATCATCGTGCAGATCGCCAAACATTATTACAATGAACCAAGACCTACGTTGTATTTTGCAGATGCAGGCACACTCGTACACACTGTGAAATGGGTGACTGTACACGGTTCCTGCAGTTTCCCATCCGGACATACGACGACTGCTTTCGCGCTGTTTACATTTTTAACACTGATATGCAGGAATAAAATGGCCGGATTCGCGTTCATAACACTGGCATTGCTGGCTGCCCATTCAAGGATCTACCTGGCACAGCATTTCTTCGTAGATGTATATACAGGTAGTATCATTGGAACAACAAGCAGTCTGGTAGTGTACACACTGTTCCAGAGTAGAATAAAGGCTTCGCCGGAAGCGGTCAGCGAACCGGTTGTCAGTCTTACCTGATTAGATTATTTTTATTGATTGCCTGAATTATGAAGTACCTGTTGATTGCCATTGTTGCTGCTGCTCTTTTCGTACCCTTCCTGGGTGCTGTGCACCTGTTTGACTGGGACGAGATCAATTTTGCAGAAGCTGCAAGGGAGATGATTGTAAGCCATGACTACTCTAGAGTACAGATCGATTTTAAGCCCTTCTGGGAAAAGCCTCCGCTGTTCATATGGCTGCAGGCCATCAGTATGCAGCTCTTTGGGGTAAATGAATTTGCAGCCCGCTTTCCTAATGCCATGATCGGTATTGCCACGCTGGTGACCCTGTTTGGCATTGGTAAGAAACTTGCTGACGAGAAACTGGGACTCTGGTGGGCACTGGCGTACGCTGGTTCCTGGCTGCCTCACTTCTATTTCAAATCAGGTATTATTGACCCGACTTTCAATTTCTTTATATTTCTTGCGATCTATTGCGCTTATCGCACTGCCTTCAGCGGCAAACCTTCCAGGTTTGCTATCCTGAGTGGTATATTCCTGGGACTGGCCGTACTCACAAAAGGTCCGGTAGCCATCCTCATAAGCATCCTTACTTTTGCCTTTTACTGGCTGTATAAAAAAGGTAAAACAGGGATTGGTCTGGCACAACTGGGACTCATTATACTGGCATCCGTGCTTACGACCGCACTCTGGTTCGGTTATGAGATCATCGCACACGGCTTCTGGTTTGTGCAGGAGTTCATTACTTATCAGATAAGACTCTTTACAACAAAAGACGCGGGCCATGGTGGTTCTTTCTTCTACCACTGGATTGTGCTGCTGATCGGCTGTTTCCCTGCCAGTCTGTTACTGTTCACCTATATCAGGGGACGTAAGGGAAAATCTATCTATACCGGCTCTCATTCAACAGAGATCAAAGACTTCAAGATCTGGATGTGGGTATTATTCTGGGTAGTACTGATCCTGTTTTCTATTGTGGAGACGAAGATCGTACACTATTCCTCTCTGTGTTATTTCCCGCTTAGTTTCCTGGCTGCATGGCAGCTGTACCGTATTTCGGAAAACAAGCTGCAACTGCATGCCTGGAATATTGTACTGATGATGCTGATCGGTTTGCTGATCGGTCTCGCCATTACCTTACTGCCACTGGTAGGTGTCTACAAAGATGTGATCATTCCACATATACACGATCGTTTCGCACAGGCCAATCTGCAGGCGCAGGTACCCTGGTCAATCTGGGAATCGGCTTACGGCGCCGGCTATATGCTGATGATCATTATTGGTGCAGTACTCCTGTTTCAGAAAAAGATGCAGGCAGGTCTGCTGTGTATATTCTTCAGCACCATGCTGGCAATACAGATCACGATTGTCCATTTTACACCTAAAATAGAGCGTTACTCACAAGGCGCTGCGATCGACTTTTTCAAGACATTTGAGGGGAAGGATGATTATGTACAGGTACTGATGTATCATAGTTATGCGCACCTGTTTTATACAAAGAAACTGCCGCCGGTTAATCAGAACTATTATAACACGGACTGGCTGCTGAGCGGACAGGTTGATAAACCCACCTGGTTTGTATGCAGAACAACGGATAGTACACCGTTCAGGACAGACCCGAATCTGGAGATCGTGGGAGAAAAAAATGGGTTTGTGTTTTTCAAAAGAAAATAAGCACTGATAATAAAAAAGGAAAGGAGAGGTGTTTGGCCTCTCCTTTCCTTTTTTATTATTGTCATCAGTCACTACTACTTAGTAGCTGCTGTGTATAATTTATCTACTTCCGCCCAGTTCACTACATTCCAGAAAGCGGTAACATAGTCAGCACGAACGTTATGATATTTCAGGTAATAAGCGTGTTCCCATACATCGAGTGCAAGGATAGGCGTACCACGTTCTTTCACGATGTTATCCATCAGCGGGTTGTCCTGATTAGGTGTGGATATAACGGACAACTTCTTACCAGGCGTAACGATCAGCCATGCCCATCCTGAACCAAATACGCCTTTAGCGGCTGTATTGAAGATTTCCTGGAATTTCTCCCATGAGGTGAATGTTTCGTTGATAGCGGCTTTCAGTTTATCTGAAGGCGTTGTCTTCTGCGGAGACAACAATGTCCAGAAGAGGGAGTGGTTAAAGTGACCGCCTGCATTGTTGCGCACTGCTTTATCTTCAGGTTTCACTTTTGCCAGGATCTGCTCAAGTGTAAGGCTTTCGAAAGCCGATCCTTTCACAGCATCATTCAGGTTCTTAACATAGGCGCCATGGTGCTTATCGTGATGAATCTCCATTGTAGCTTTATCGATGTGCGGCTCAAGGGCATCATAGCCATACGGTAAAGGCGGTACCTCAAAAGGAGCTTTTACATTGCCGTTGAATACGGACGCTCCTTTACGGGCTGCAGGAGCAGCTGCCATTATACCAGATGGGTTGCCGAGAGCTGCTACGCCTGCCAGGCCTGCCAGCTTAATAAATTCTCTCTTGTTCATATGTTAAGGCATTAAATTATGATAATAAAGAACTGGAAATATATCTGCAAGGGCAGCAAATTCTGCACCAATATTAGATAAATTTATTGCATAAGTATCGCCGGTCATCAAACAGTTGGTAATAAAACGCGGATTCTCACTAAAATAACCGCAACATTTCGCAATCTTTTGAAATTAATTGTTATTTTACCATACGCTTTCATGTGAAACTTTAACTTTTTCTTTTTGATTAACTAAACAACAATTTATCCCAGACTACATAGTGAATATGTAACATATATAGAGAACTAACGAGCTTGCCTTTGTCACCAGGGCCCTTACCATGCCACTTTACAAACAACACTAATTGACCATATTTAACATATACCATTTAGAAATTGCCATCATTGTTCATAAAATTTTATGCCAGGCAAAATGACAGAACTAGAGCATTATATCAATCAGCAACGGACCGAGCCAGATAATTACACACCAGTATTTTATCGATTGCAGCACGAAGAACAATATGTCGATTTACTGGCTTTACTGGCAAAGAATCCGCATATCCGGGTATATGACGAAATATACTCTCAGTTAAGGGAGTTGATGAAGATCCGCAATCCTACCAAACGACTCACGGAGGAAGAATCTGAACAAAAGATCAGGGAATATGTTGGTACTACACCGCTCCACGCTTTTGGCGTATGGGTTTATTACCCCTGGTCACACCGTGTGGTACATATCGTAGATGAAAAGGATTTTATTGAACTCCGCACCAGCCGTAACAGGGAAAAGATCACTGAAGACGAGATAGCCCTGCTCAGCAGTAAGAAGATAGGCATTATTGGCCTTTCCGTTGGACAATCCATAGCACTGACGCTTACGATGGAACGGGTATGTGGAGAATTGCGACTGGCCGATTTTGATAAAGTTGAGCTGACGAATATGAACAGGATCCGTACCGGTATTCACAGCATACAAACATATAAGGTAGTGATCGCAGCACGCGAGATCGCCGAACTGGACCCATTCATTAAGGTTGTCATCTATAAAGATGGCGCCACTGAAGAAAACCTGGACGACTTTTTCACTAAAGATGGGAATCTCGATATCCTGGTAGAAGAATGTGACGGTATAGATATAAAAATATTGAGTAGGATGAAGGCCAAAGCCCTCGGTATCCCCGTAGTAATGGATACCAATGACAGAGGCCTGGTTGATGTGGAACGTTTTGACCTGGAACCCGACCGACCTTTACTTCATGGATTCATACCCGACTTAGATCTGAAAAGCCTGCGCGGATTGACGGATGCAGAGAAACTACCCATATTCCGCCCTATGGTCGCCCTGGATGATATGTCCGAAAGGATGAAACACTCTTTAGGCCAGATTGGAAAAACGATTACTACCTGGCCTCAGCTGGCATCTTCCGTGGTGCTGGGCGGTGCCGTAGTAACCGATACCTGCAGAAGGATACTGCTTGACCATTTCAAAAGCTCAGGCAGGTATTATGTAGATTTTGAACAAATTCTTGTCTAATAATGCAGGAATGAGCGGCCGCATCTCATTTTGCAATCGAAGCCAAATGAGACGTCCGCTCATCCCCCGAACTGATCCTTATTAAAGAGTACCCACATGCAATATCATGATTACAGTAAGGGCTTTTAAGGCGCCAGATGATCCGGAAGCCTGCCTTCGCTTTTACAATGGCCATTTACGGCTGTTGGAAATCTATTTCGGCATTGCCAAGATCACCTCAGGCAGCGCCGATTGGATGCACCATGACAACAGCATTGTAATTATTGTAGAAGACGAGACCCGTACCAAAACGTACGGTGGTGCACGCGTACAGCTTGCTGACGGCGTGCTGCCCTTACCTATCGAAACTGCCATCGGTAAATATGATGCGAAAATATACGACGCCATCCGGCCAGGCAGTGCTGAGATATGCGCCATGTGGAACTCAAAGGAAGTAGCCGGTATGGGCATCGGAAGTCAGGTACTGGCCCGTGCGGGCGTTGTACTTGCAGCCCAGCTGCCGATAGACAATTTCCATGTATTATGCGCTCCGATCACCACCCGCATTGGCAAACGGGTAGGCTTTGTGATTGATGAATCCCTGGGTGATAAAGGCACCTTCTTCTATCCCAAGGACGACTTCATTGCCACAGCAATGCTCATCAATGACGTTAAAAAGCTGGAATATGCCGACCCCAAAGAGAGAGAACTGATTTATGACCTGAGGGAAAACCTGGTACAGACGAAGACCGAAGTTGGTCCCAAAGGTTCTTATGAAGTAAGTTATAACCTCGAAATTCCCAACTTACAATTTTCAGATGTGAAGAGCGAACGATGAATTTTCTATAAATTTAACGCATGTTCCGATTTATCGCTCTATGGCTACTTGCTATCTTAGGTTACCAGCAAATGCAGGCGGCATCCCCTATTGTATACCGCAACAATATGCCCCTGACCCGGATCGGCAAATACCTTGAAATATACACTGACAAGACCAATTCACTGGATATCAATGCTGTCAGCAAACAGACATTCAATGTTCCGGGAGAAAATGTACCTAATCTGCAGATCACTTCCCACACACATTGGGTACGCTTTACCGTTACTAACGAGTCTGATCTCCGTGAGATCATGCTGGAGGTGGAATACCCTACCATAGACGATATCACGCTTTTTGCACTACGTCCTGACGGGAGTTACGACAGTACGCGACTGGGCGAATTTACCAGTTACCATAACCGTCCGGTTGACCACCAGAACTATATTTTCCCTTTATATATCGCCGCAAACACCTCCCGGCAGTATTATCTGCGGGTGATTGCCGGCGAACAGGTACAACTGCCCATGTTCATCGGCACACGGGACCAGGTATCCGAAAAGAACGATTACCGCGATCTGATATTCGGTTTATACATCGGTGTTATGCTGGCGATGTCGTTTTATAACCTTTTCCTGTATCTCTCTACGAAAGACAACAGTTACCTGACCTACGTGTCTTATAACGTGTTTGTAGCCCTTACACAGGCTACCTTACAGGGATACTCGTTCCGCTTCCTTTATTCCAACAGTCCTTGGATGGCCCAGCACGCCACCGTACTGGTGCCCATACTCAACGGACTGACCGCGCTCGTCTTCATTCAGCAGTTCCTGCTGACGAAACAGCATTATAAAAAGGGTCACCGCCTGATCAACATCCTGCTGTTATTATACGTAGGCTGTTTCATTCCGGCACTCATGAACGAGTACATCATTGCCCAGATATGGGTACAGATAGTGGTGGGAGCTGCTGCTGTAAGCGTGTTCTATATATCGCTACGAATGAGCATGAAGGGCTATAGTTCCGCGCGTTTCTTCCTGCTGGCATGGTCTATATTCCTGCTTAGCGTGCTGGTATTTGTGCTGAGAAACGCCAATGTACTACCTTACAATGAGTTCACCTATTACGCATTGCAGATCGGTTCCGGTATGGAAGCCCTCCTGCTCTCCTTTGCACTGGCTTATAAGATCAACCTTTTCAAAGCAGAAGCACTCCATGCCTCTCAGGAAAATGAGCGCCTGGTGAAAGAACAGAATATCATCCTGGAAGAAAAGGTAACCCAGCGTACGGAAGAACTGCAGACCTCCAATGAGGAGCTGAACGTAGCACTGAAGAACCTGAAAGAAGCCCAGACCCAGCTGGTGGAAAGAGAAAAAATGGCATCCCTCGGTCAGTTGACAGCAGGTATTGCCCATGAAATAAATAATCCGATCAATTTTGTCACTTCTAATATAAAGCCGCTTAAACTGGATATCCAGGATATCAGATCATTGCTGGATAAGTACGATGCCTTGCCAAACACCACGGATATCCAGGGAGCACTGAAAGATATTGCCGCCTTTAAACAACAGATCGATATTGATTATATTCACGAAGAGATCTCCTCACTGATCAAAGGGATTGAAGACGGCGCCTCCAGGACCTCGGAAATTGTCCGCGGATTACGTACCTTCAGTAGACTGGATGAAAGTGATGTTAAATCAGTGGATCTGCACGAAGGAATCGACAGCACACTGGTATTGCTGAAAAACAGTATCCCAACAAATGTCAAAGTAATAAAGGACTATGGTTCTTTACCCAAAATAGAGTGTTATGCCGGCAAGATCAACCAGGTGTTTATGAACATTCTGACCAATGCATTTAACGCTATTAAGACAAATAACCAGGACCGTGAAGAAGTGGTAACGATCACTACCTGGGAAGATAACGGCCTTGCCCTCATCAGTATAAAAGACACCGGCCCCGGAATGACAGAGCAGGTAAAAGAAAAGATCTTTGATCCTTTCTTTACCACGAAAGATGTGGGAGAAGGTACAGGATTAGGTCTTTCCATTGTATTCAGTATTATCGAAAAACACAACGGACGTATCGAGGTGATCACCGCTCCTGATAAAGGTGCAGAATTTATTATATATTTACCCATGAGCGTAACCGCTCAGGCGTCTTAGTATACCCACGCAGGCAAATCCATGTAATCAATGACAAATTGAACCTGCGGCAAAACCAAAATGGATGAAAGACAACCGTATCAGGATTTTGTACATTGATGATGAAATTCATAACCTCAATGCTTTTAAAGCCGGATTCCGCAGAAGTTATGAAATTTACACTGCCAATTCCGCCCAGGAAGGCAAACAACTACTTAAAAGCATTGACGTCCATATTATCATAGCGGACCAGAAGATGCCGGTATCGACAGGGGTTGAATTCTTTAATGAAATAAAGGATACCCTGCCGGATCCTATGCGTATTCTCCTGACAGGTTATACAGATGTGGAAGACATCATAGACGCCATCAACAAAGGTCATATCTTCTCCTATATCAAAAAACCATGGGATGAGATAGAACTACACCGTACGATCAACAACGCTTTTGAAATTTACAATACACGCCGTCAGCTGAAAGAAAAGATCCTTGAGCTGGAAAAGATCAACGACGAATTAAACCGCTTTATCTATTCCACCTCCCATGACCTTCGCTCGCCACTGATGTCCGTACTGGGTATTATCAATCTGAGCAGACTGGATAATTCGGTAACCGATCCGAATGGCTATCTCAATATGATCGAGGTATGTATCCTGAAACTGGACGGATTTATCCAGAAGATCATTGAATACTACCGTAATTCCCGACTGGATGTAGAGTATGAGAAGATCAACTTCGAAAACCTGATCCACGAGTGTATTGCGTCCTTCCGTCACCAGAATAACGCGATACAGTTCGAAGTAAATGTGGATCAGCCGGTAGATTTCAAAGGCGATACTTTCCGTATCAGTGTTATTCTGAATAACCTGATCTCTAATGCGGTGAAATACCAGAAACCGGACGAAAGTCATCCGCAGGTGAATCTGTCCGTAAAAGTAGAACCGCATAAAGCAACCCTGTCCATTGAAGACAATGGCATCGGTATACTGAGCGAACATCTGAACAACATTTTCAAAATGTTCTTCCGCTCCAAAAACAACAACAAGCCAGGCAGTGGTATTGGATTGTATATCGTGAAAGAAGCGCTGAATAAAATTGGCGGTACTATTAACGTTGAGTCAAAGTATGGAGAAGGTACCCTATTTGAAATAAGCATTCCCAACAGAAATGATTTCGATTCCTGATTTACGTGTTATACTGATCGACGACAATGAAGTGGATCTGCTGCTGCATGAACGTTTAATAACCCTGCAACAGATCAGCAGGACTGTGCTTGCTTTTAACAACGCAAACAAGGCGCTCGAATTCCTGTCTTCCAATATTTCTCTGCCACGCATCCCTCCTACTGTATTGCTGCTTGACATACAGATGCCGGAGATGGATGGCTTTGAATTCCTGGAAGCATTTTATAGTTATCCTGCCAAGATCAAGTCACAGTGTCATGTGATCATGGTTTCCTCTTCGCTTGATTATGGTGACCTCAGCCGTACATATGCCAATCCGATGGTGTTCAAACTGCTGAAGAAACCATTGCTGGCAAGTGAGTTGAAAAATGCGATCATGGATATATTCAGAGATCAGTAAGCCCAACCACAACAACTCTACAGACTAAAAAAAGCTGCTATATAAATACCCTGTACACACGTACAGGGTATTCTGATTCCAGTCATATATTTCCTTCAAAATCCTGCCGGAATTTTCGTTATATTTGAATAGAAGCAACAATAGCCATTAATTTGTCAACCGTATAAAAGTAGTAGTGCATCGTCAGTCTCCTTATGCCAGCGTTTAAGCCCATCATCTGTTTATTCGCCTCGTTATATTGAGCACCTTATTTTCAAAACTCTCAGCCTGGTATTCCCAACATACCGACTGTTAACTCACATTTCCTCATTTAAAATCTAAATCGATGAAACCCATTCGAATGGCCCTTGCATGCCTCCTGTTATTAGGCTGCTTCCTGACAAACTGTAAACAGGAAAACAAGATCACACCCACATCTTCAATTCCCTCTGATGATCTTGACAAGATCGCCCGTGCTGGTTTTAGCACTTACAATGTACAGGATGTAGACAGCGGTTATATCGTGGAAGGCGATATCTTCCTGAGATATGATTACCTGGATACAAAACCCAATTCCCCCATCCTCCGCATTGCTGAAAGCGAGCAATATCACACGTATGCACTGGTAACAGGCACACCAAGAGTGATCTCCATTTCAGTAGCGGCCGGATTACCCACTGTGTTCACTACTGCGCTTGATGAAGCGATTGCCCGTTATAATGCACTTGGACTGAAAATCTCTTTCCAGCGTGTCAGCAGTGGTGCAAACATCAGCATCACGACTTTCTATCAGGCGCCAAATCCTGATGGAAGCATTCTTTTGGGTAGCTCCGGATTCCCATCTGGTGGTAATCCATACAACTCCGTTACACTGAATACACATCCACAGGCATACGGCAGCAGTCCTGACATGCTGTACCTCGCTTCCGTTATTCAACACGAAGTAGGTCACTGTATCGGATTCCGCCACACCGATTATTTCAACCGTAATTACAGCTGTAATTACAGTACGAATCCAAATGAAGGTGAAGCAGGTATCGGCGCCGTACACATTCCTGGTACCCCAACATCAGAAGACCCTAATAGCTTCATGCTGGCCTGTACATCTTTCGGACTCAACCGCTCATTCAATACCAATGACGTCATTGCACTGCAATCACTTTATGGTTCCTGTGACCGTGTAGATCAGAGATATATAAATGGTGTTTGTGAAACGGCACAAATAGAATTGACGAATGTGACAGAAGCACCAAGGGGTTATGTTTGCTCTTACAGCTATGTATGGAGTGATGGTTCTGAAGTCCCCTATAAAACGGTTAGAACGGCGCAGGGTTGTCCTTCCAATCCCTGATTGACAGCGCGATTTCATTAAACAGGTTGCACTACTACACAATGATAAAAAGGGTGTATCAAAGTAATTTTGATACACCCTTTTGTATGACCCGATTACCGGCGTTTATGATCTTACTTATTACATTATCAGGGCACTTAATGCGATGATCGCAAAACCAGCTGCGATAAAGAGGCCATAGATAACACTCAATCCGATCGCTTTTACCAGCGATACAAAAAGGGATTGCTGATAAGCATTTCTCAATGCTATTGTCATATATGCGATCAGCACGAACAGTTCCAGCGAAGAGAGAAAACTCGCAAATGCCGGTACTACTTTATTCAATACCGCGATGACGAAAAACAGGAGAAACGCAGCGGAATGGAAATGCAGCGAAAAGATCGCGTGATCTCCATAATAGTATTTCTTTTTGTCGTAGAACAGTTTTAGGATCAAGGCAAACAATGGCAGCAACAGGAACATCAGTTTCGGGATCGCGTGCTGCGTCTTTTCAATCAGCAGCTCTACCGCTGCTTCCCCGTACTCTTCAATACTGGCAAACCAGCGGCCATATAACCATGGTTTTATTCCCTTATCTCTTTTCTCTATTGGCAATGCCATCTGCGTTTCATGATATTCTTTCAGGAGTTTATAATCGATGTTCCCGATCACATTGAATTCAGTCTCCTTCGCATGAATCGTATCCAGTTGCAACCTGCTGACAGCACTTGCCAATGCTGCTGATTTAATGCTATCTACAGGCGTCTTATTGCCCGTTTCCTGCGATATCTGAAGCAGACTATCCGCCACTTCTTTTTTTGCCGCCATTGCGGTCCTTTCTTTCGTTATTGATTCCAGTTTATGACTGGAATGTTTAAAGGTAAATGCGGCCAGGAAATACAGAAAGGAAATGAATACATACATCCGGATGGGATGCAGATAACTGGCCCTCCGGCCGGAAAGATATTCCTTCGTAAGGAATCCCGGCTTAAACGCCAGGTCTTTTATGGTGATGAAAAACTTGGAATCGTAATGTGTAACGTCTTCAAAGAAATGTCTGAAAAGGTGTCCGAAAGACTCTTTAACAACGATATTCTCCTGTCCGCAGTGACTACAATACCTGTCTTCTACGGTTGCTCCACAGTTAAGACAGTTCTTTTCATGTCTCAGGTGTTGTGACATAGGTAAGTTTTAAAATGGCGTTTAGATTTTGGCTACAATAGCAGCGATCGCTTTGATCTTTTGGGAAAGATATTACATTTAGCACAACAATCATAACGCCGACGCCATGACGTAACAGACAGAAAAGAACTGTTCTTATCGTGATACGATCAGGAGCTTATCTTGAAATGCGGATTATAGATCAGTCCGACAATATTTCCCCATGGATCTTTTACAGTAGCTACCACAATACCATCTCCCACTTCTGTCGGTGCTTCATGTTCGGTTGCCCCTAATGCAATGAATCTGTTATATTCTGCGTGGATATCATTTACGCCCCAGTAGGTCAGTACATTTTCTGACTTCTCTTTTACCGGCGCCTCTTCAGGCTGTAAGCCCAGCTCATAACCGCCTACTTCAAATCCTACATGAAAGGGCTGATCAAAATAAGGAGCTACTTCAAATGCTTTTGTGTACCATTCTTTTGCCTGATTTACGTCCGCCACTTTGTATATGGTCGTTCTCAGTCCCAGTATTTTCTGTGCCATCTTTTTATTTTTTACAGATGATAAATTATGCAGGTAAAGGTAGTCCGCCGACAGCAAACCTGTTTGTAAAAAAACGACAAAATCAGATCACAGTAGGAGCCACACCAGTGTACTTTTTGATATCATTTGTCAGATGTGCATGATCATAGTAACCACAGTTCAATGCAATAGACAGGAGGCTTTCTTCCTGTTTGTTGTGCTTTATCTGCGAAAGCGCAAAACGAAAGCGTACGATATTCGTAAACTCCTTCGGACTGACGCCAATGTAACGCTGGAAATTCCTTTCCAGTTGCCGTGTTGTAATATGATTTCTTGAAGCAAGCGCTGGTATCGCAACCTGTCCTTTCGAGCGCTCAATGTCTTTTATAATTTCGCCAAGACTATGTTTAGGCGGCTGCAAACGCTCCAGAAAGAAGCGGTTGAGATAAGCTAAAAAATGTTGTGCTGTTTTATGCAGATCAGGGGACAGTGCTGCCTCAAACTCGATAGTCTCATCCGTTATTTCGCTCAGCGCCGCAAAGCGATAAAATGTAGAGAAACCGGCAGGTTTGAAACGAATCCCAACCAGTTTATTATCCGGATTAACAAACGACGTCCTGTAAGTCGTCATCGTCCCTACAAGATACGCCTTCCCTGCCCCCATTGCCAATTCTCCACTCTTTGACCGGTAATCATCCTTCAGATTAAGTATCAGATCAACACAACCATCCGGCAGTATACCTGATTGGATATACTGTGCCTGGTGACCTTCAACGATCCAATAGGCATCGATGTAATCAGCCAGCGCAGGATGAGGTTTAAATTGACGATAGCTCATTTGATCAGTTTTAGGATGCACACTCATTGAATGCATCAACAACCATACTCAAATATAGCTTTTCCCCATCTATAATACACTGGTCTGCCACTTATACCGGAGTAAAGGTGGACTTGATACGGATCTGACACAAATCTGCATCAGCACCCCGTCCCCCAAGCTGCATATTATTTAATGATAGTCAATTAGATAGTCCATATTTCAAAGAACATATGCTTATCTCCTCTCAATACCCTGTCCACAAGCCAAACACCAAAGAGACAAACAATAATATATCAGATAATAAGTGTCTAAATAATATACCTGATACACACAAACTATACAGCTAAACAAGGCCTCACAGTAAGTTTCAAACACTCCTCATCCACCACAGCGCACAATTGATGCGGCGGGTTTGAGAAGGAGCTGTCGGGCCTTAGCCCTTCGCCAGGCCTCATACGCTTGACAAAGGTTTAATAATCCCCCAAAGCCAACCACGCCTGACAACGCCCAATAGCAATCCCGGCGGAGGGCGTCAGCCCGATAGCCCTTCTCAAACCCATAGCGACATATCACCGCCACAAGAAAGCACAAATCGCCCTCCATGCACATTGAGATATTGCACTACCAAATGATGTTAAACAAGCTTAAAAGAAACTGGTAAGAACACTTACCCAGGGAACAGGATTAACCACTGATTACACTACAAATTTACAAAAAAACCAGGGAAAAGGTATGCGGGAAATACTGATTTTGGGGCTTACATCCGGCTAAAATTTCCGTTTAGATATTTGTTATCCTACGTTAATCTTACGTTCCTGAACGTAGGATTAACGTAGGATAATAAATATCTAAACGGCATCTATCTAACAAAGGTTACTATTTCTTTTCAATGAAAATACCCCCGGATTTAACTTAAGTGAAAAAATAACCCTGCATTTCCCCGGACCTTTGATGCAAAGCTACTTACCGCCGGATACTGATATCATCTGGCGGTGAAGGAATGTTCTCTCCTTAGTACTATATATCTTACAATGGAAACTACTGAAAATTCACTAATTGAATATGGATCCAGGCGGATCATCATTACCGTCGTGGCAGTGGTGTGCGCAATGCTTGAGCTGATCGATACTACCATCGTCAATGTAGCACTCAATGACCTTCGCGGAAACTTAGGCGCGACGGTCAACGAAATTGGATGGGTCATCACGGCTTATTCACTGGCAAATGTGATTATCGTGCCTATGACCAGCTGGCTTTCCCAGCAATTTGGACGGCGGAATTACTTCGCTGTATCCATTCTCGTTTTCACCATTTGTTCCGTCTTATGCGGCAGTGCGACCAATATCTGGCAAATCATGCTATACCGTTTCATCCAGGGATTGGGTGGCGGCGCCTTACTGGTAACGTCACAAACGATCATAGCTGAAAGCTGGCCATCTGAAAAAAGAGCCGTTGCGCAGGGTATCTATACATTGGGCCTCATTATCGGACCTACCATCGGACCAACTCTGGGCGGCTACCTAATAGATCATTACTCATGGCCGCTGATCTTTTACATCAATGTGCCAATTGGTATTATCGCAACCGTATTGTCCCTTCAATATGTCAGGAGTCCGCGTTACGAACAAAAACGGCCCGCCAGCGAAGTGGACTGGCTGGGTATTATATTGCTGACCGTTGGTGTATCCTCCCTGCAATATGTACTCGAAAAAGGCCAGGAAGACGACTGGTTTAGTAGCAAACTCATTATCATACTGACCGTGGCAGCCGTATTTGGTATTATCTGCTTCATCTGGCGGCAATTAAATTACCGTTATCCGGTCGTGGAATTACGTGTACTTAGAAATACCAATTTAAGAATTGGAGCGATCCTTACATTTTTAATAGGTTTCGGCTTATTCGGTACGACATTCGTGCTTCCTTTATATACTCAGAGCCTTCTAGGATGGAGCGCCTTCCAGTCAGGCATATTACTCCTGCCAGGAACGCTGTTTGTGGCGGTTGTAGTGGTAATCGTATCTCGGCTTATTCAGCGTGGTGTTTCCTCCAAATACCTGATCGTTGCAGGCATGATCACCTTTTTTATCTATGGGTACTGGTCTTATCATTTGCTGACCCTGCAAACAGGAAGTTCTAATTTATATGCGGTGTTATTCGTCAGGGGACTTGGTCTAGGTTTGCTGTATGTACCGGTAACCAATATGTCTCTTTCAACACTGGAAGGAAAAGAGATTGCACAAGGCGCAGCGCTTACCGGTATGCTCCGTCAACTCGGTGGCGCATTTGGTGTCGCGCTGATCTCGACCTTTATCGCACGGGAATCTCAACAACATCGTGTGACACTCATCAGCCATTTAAATGCAGATGATCCGACCGTGCAGCAGCGGCTGTCGCAACTGATTGCCCGTTTTCAACAACGGGGATATGACTTTTTAACTGCCAAACAAAATGCATATGCTGTCTTAGAAAATACAGTGCAGCGACAATCCACCTTACTTTCCTATATGGATGTATTTTTATGGGTAGGCTATTTGTTTTTAGTGAGCGTGCCTTTGGTGCTGATTTTTGTAAAAGAGTCGCAACGGAAGACGCATCTGGTTGAAACGGCAGGGCATTGATTGGGTTTCAGTATATTGTTCCATTGATAAACATTTATAATAACACACGCCTATACTAAACAGGCGTGTGTTATTATGTCAAATCGCATTGCATATTTCAGCTCAATGGTAAATTAAAAACTGCGCTTCAGGTCTTCTGACTTTAGGGAGCTGAACATACATGTCATCAGCAGCCCGGTACCCCACTGGCAGCAGTACCGTCGCTGTCAGATTTTCCTCACCAAGATGCAGGATCCTGTCGAATTCCTTTACATCAAATCCTTCCATCGGACAACTGTCTATCCCCATCTCAGCGGCAACACTTACTGCTACGCCCAGACCGATATAAGCTTGCTTTTGCGCCCAGTTCAACATCACCTCACCGTGGGATCTCAGCCTGATCCCATCCATAATCATAGATTCCCAACCGGCCAGGGTCTCACGTTCCACACCACGGGTAGTAGCCATCAGATCAATATTGTCCTTCACAAAGGTCTCGTCGATCCGCGTTTCAGCAGCAAATAGCAATACATGAGAAGCCTCCAGCAACTGCGGCTGATTCCAGGCAGCTGAAGCGAGTTGCTGACGTATCGTTTCATCCGTTATGACCAGCAGGCGATAATGCTGTAGCCCATAAGATGAAGGAGCTAAGCGAATGGCTTCTGTTAACAGATGCAGCTGACGTTCAGGAATACGTCTGGCAGGATCGAATTTCTTTGTGGCATACCGCCAATGAAATTTATCTAATATGAACATAACATGTTGTTATTAATTACCAGACAAATTTCCGAACGGAAGCAATGGTTTGAAATAGCCATATCAAAGGGCTTTATACGATTTTCAAAGATGAAAACAACACACGTAATTTGACAGTCTGGTAACGGACCAAAATAAGGAACTGATTAACTTTACATTATGTCACATTCAAATTCGCACAACAATTCAATTATTCAGCTTGCTGACATCAATGAAATGTTCGTAAGCGGAGAGTTCGATAATGAGGGAAGAGACATTCAGGTGTATAACCGGGAAAACAACAGCTGTATTAAAAATTTAAAACCCAACAGGCGCAGCTTTTACCAGATTATTTTCTTCAACTCCGGCTCCGGTTTATTTACACTTGGACTCAATGAGTACAAGATCAAACAGCCATCAATAGCTTTCGTAAATCCTCATGAGATCATTTCCTGGGAAAACACGGGTAAGGAATCGACCGGCCATATTTGTTTATTCAGGAAATCTTTCCTGGACGATCATCCGGCGTTATCGTTTATTATGAATAAATACAGATTGTTTAACGATAATTCGAAAAGCGTAATATCACTACCGCCGGATGATGTTGAACAGGTAAATGAATTATTCAATAAAATGCATAAGGAAGCTGCACTTCCGGGGCCACAGTCGGGAGATACATTACAGGCTTATATACAGCTTATTATTGTTGCCGGCACACGTTCCGGTATCCAGCCCGATTCGACTACGCTTAGCAACGAGTTCAGACATGTATACGATTTTTTCCAACTACTGGAGCATGAGACTGCTGGGCTTAGCTACGATAATCCCGTTAAGCTAAAATCTGCACATGAATTTGCAGCACGATTAGCGATCCATCCTAATTATCTGAATGCTTTGTCGAAGAAATATACCGGCGAAACTGTGAGCGCGCATATCAGGAATCGTCTTTTAGAAGAAAGCAAAATATTACTGAAACGAACTGACTGGACACTTGAACATATCGCTTTTGCTATAGGCTTTACGGCCCAACCAGGCTTTAGCCAGTTCTTCAAGAACAACACAGGCATCACTCCGGCTGACTACCGGAAAAAGGTTACAACGGAGATGTACATCAGCAATGGTTGATGGAAGAGAGATAACCTTGCAGATAAGAGTGCCTGATGATCATGAAAAGAAGTAATGGGGCTGTTGATGCTAAAAAAAATCAGGCTTTCAGATGTTGATCTAAAAGCCTGATTTTTAATCTGTGGAGAATACCGGAGTCGAACCGGTGACCTCTTGCATGCCATGCAAGCGCTCTAGCCAACTGAGCTAATTCCCCTGCTGAATGGTGTGCAAATGTATAATTTTTCCTGAAATCAGCAAATATTCCCTATAATAATTCCAATTTCTGCCTCAAAACCTATTTTTGCCGCCAATACGACTCTATATGCCCGAAAAAACAGCTCACACAGAAAAGAACAAACTGGGGTTATTAACCAGCACCTCTCTGATCGTCGGTAACATGATCGGCGCTGGTATATTCCTGGCGCCAGCCGCCTTATCTTCCTTTGGCAGCGTCAGTCTGCTGGGATGGGTGATTTCTGCGATCGGCTGTTTTTTCCTGGTAAAGGTCTTTAGTAATCTGAGCCGGATCGTTCCTAATGTTACCGGCGGACCATACGCTTATACCCGGAGGGGCTTTGGTGATTATATGGGCTTTTCTATTGCCTGGGGGTATTACATTGCGGTGGCTTGTGCGAATGCGGCGATTACCGTGGGCTTTGTAAGCGCACTGAGTACTTTTATACCGTTGTTATCTACCAGTACACTGGCGGCGGCGTCAACCGGACTGGCTTCTATCTGGCTGCTGACCTGGATCAACAATGCCGGCGTAAGGGTATCGGGCAGGGTACAGCTGATCACGACTATCCTCAAACTGATACCGCTGATCGCGGTTGCTTTCTGTGGATTGTTCTTCATCCGGTTCGACAACTTCCCTCCTTTCAATAACAGCAACATGTCACTTTTTGAAGTCATTTCACAGACGGTGACCTTCACCATGTTTGCCTTTGTGGGCATTGAGTCAGCTACAGTACCGGCAGATAAGGTAGCCAACCCACAGCGGACCATTCCCCGTGCGACGATGCTGGGGCTGATCATTGTTACAATTGTATATGTACTGGGAACAGTAAGTGTAATGGGTATCATTCCACCCGCACAGTTACAAAACAGTCTGACGCCTTTTGCAGATGCCGCGGTGATCATGTGGGGACCCGGCGCCCGTTTCCTGGTAAGCGCAGGTGTCGCTATTGCGGCATTTGGGGCTTTAAATGGATGGATCCTGATCCAGGGACAGTTGCCCTACGCGATCGCAAAAGACAACCTTTTTCCGCGCATATTTGGCAGGGAGAATAAGAAAGGTGTGCCTTATGTAGGTATGTTCTTCAGCAGCATACTGATCTCTGTATTTATGATCATGAACTACAACAAGGGGCTGGTAGACCAGTTTAAATTTCTTGTACTACTCTCTACTCTCTCTGTATTAATACCTTATCTGTTTTCAACAGCATCTTACTTTGTATTACGTACGAGTAAACAACTGACACGCAGTGAATGGGTACAATGTATACTACTCTTTACTATTTCCTTTGGATATGTATTCTGGGCAATTGCCAGCGCCGGACAAAAAACCATCTTTTACGGATTCCTTTTACAAATGACAGGCATTCCGTTATACCTCTGGATGAAGGCAAAAAATGAAAATACAGCCAAAAGCGATCTGTAAAATACACCCGACTCCGTTACCGGAAACACACACAAATAGCTGACCTTAAAATCAGCTTAAACAAGGCTTAAAAACAACTTAAAACGAATCACCCGAAAGTCTTGCTCCTGCTACATTACAGACAGGTATACTCACTGCTGAAATGAGTGGTTTTCGAGAAATTCGTCGTCCAATAACACCCATTTCAGCGACAGACTTCCTGATCCGGCAGATTATTTTCCGGGAACGTTGCCGGTCAACTTATCTTCCGCGCTTATTCACTTCAGGGAGCATATCGTAATCGTAAATCTGTCAATCAAAATCTAAATAATTTGTTAACATAACTACTGCCGTTATGTGAGTTTTTTTTGAGTATTTCGAACTTTAAATCCAATTAGTACATGCTATTAAAAAAATGCCTGTCAGCCATCCTCGGGCTGATCAGCTTACCTATGCTACTACTTGCCCAGGAGACTACCTCCGAGATCCACGGGCAGGTGAAAGATGGGCAAACGGGGGTTCCCGGAGCTGTCGTTATCGCACTACACAATCCCACCGGCACAAAGTACATGACGACCACCCGTAAGGATGGACGTTATAACGTACCAAACGTCCGCGTCGGAGGACCGTACACCATTTCTGTATCCTACATCGGATACAAAGATCAAAAGATCGAGAACGTTACCCTCTCCCTGGGACAGGAGTATTCCGGTGACTTCAACATCGTACCTGACACAAAACAACTGAGTGAAGTTGTGATCAAATCAGGTAAACAGGACAAAACATTTAATAACGGCCGTACAGGCGCACAGGAGATCATCAGTCGTGACCAGCTGGAAAAGCTGCCTACCATTAACAGGTCAGCACAGGACTTCACCAAACTGGAACCAACTTCTGTGAGCACTGCCGGCGGACAAAGTTTTGGTGGTCGCAGCAACCAGTATAACAACTTTACTGTGGATGGTGCGAACTTCAACAACTCCTTCGGTCTGTCAGGTACACTCGGTGGTCAGGCAGGTGCACAGCCGATCTCTCTGGACGCGATCGATCAGATCCAGGTGAACGTTGCGCCTTATGACGTACGTCAGGGTGGATTCTCCGGCGCAGGTGTCAACACCGTAACAAAGAGCGGTTCCAACACTTTCAGAGGAACGGTTTACACCTACTTCAAAAATGAAGGCACACAGGGTTACAAAGTAGAGAACGCAGTTGTTCCTAAAACTGACCTCTCTTT
Source organism: Chitinophaga sp. YR627 (assembly GCF_900114995.1). Lineage (GTDB taxonomy): Bacteria > Bacteroidota > Bacteroidia > Chitinophagales > Chitinophagaceae > Chitinophaga. The sequence continues at coordinate 1,089,498 of NZ_FOUX01000003.1, read as the reverse complement.
CAACATCCGTGGTGCGTCACTGGGTGGTTACATCGTTAAGAACAAAGTGTTCTTCTTCGTGAACGCTGAGTCTTCCCGTCAGACAACGCCTGCTACCAGCTGGACACCTTCCAGCGCTGGCAATGCACCAAGCAACGGTGGTGGTGTTTCCAACGCAAACGCTGATACACTGGCTGCCCTGGCTAATTTCCTGAAAACTAACTATGGCTATGATCCAGGTGCTTACTCCGGTTACTCTTTCAAAACAAACAGTGACAAGATCACTGCGAAAGTAGACTGGAACATCAATAGCAACCATACACTGACACTGAAATACAACCGACTGAAATCATTCTCTGACCAGTTTGCAAGTACCAGCAGACCCGCAGGCGTTACAGGTGGTCAGCCAGGTTTTAACTCAATGCCATTCTATGGTAGCGGTTATGTGATCAATAACAACTTCAACATCTTTATTGCGGAACTGAACAGCCGTTTTGGTAATTCATCTTCCAATAAATTCCAGGTTGGTTATACCGCACTCCGCGATTTCCGTTCTTCTCACTCCAACTCCAGCACGTTCCCGCTGGTGGATATCCTGAACAACGGTAACATCTACACTACTTTCGGTTATGAGCCTTACACCTACAATAACGTACTGAATACCGACGTATTCCAGATCTCTGATATCTTCACCTTCTACAAAGGTGCGCACGAGATCACTGTTGGTACACAGGACTATTACAGGAAGTATAAGAACGCATTTGCTCCTGGTTACCAGGGTGCTTACCAGTTCGCCAGCCTGACCGATTTCTATAACAGCGCAAAGAACGGCGACCTGAATGCAAAGAGCTACTATCTGCAATACTCTGCATTACCTGATGGTTCTTTCCCATGGGCTTATGCAGGTTCAACTGAATTAGGCTTCTTCGCACAGGACAAATGGAGAGCTTCTGACAAGTTCACCCTGACCTATGGTCTGCGTCTCGATATGACTATCTACAAACAGGATTTCGAAGACAACCCACAGTTCAACGCACTCAAATTCAAAGACGGCAAAAGCTACGATATCGGAAAAGCTCCGGGCAATGCACTGCTGATCTCTCCGCGTATTGGCTTTAACTGGAACATCCTGGATGATAAATCCTTACAGGTTAGAGGTGGTTTAGGTATCTTCTCTGGTCCTCCTCCATTTGTATGGATCAGCAACCAGGCGAGCAACAACGGGGTTCAGTGGGGTTCCTTCACCAAAAGCGGTTTAGCATTTGATGCAGATCCTACCAAGTATATTCCTGCTGAGCTGTCTGCCAATAAAAACTATGCAGTAGCGCTGACCGACAAAAATTTCAAATATCCATCTGTACTGAAATCAAGTATAGCGGTTGATAAAAAACTGCCAGGTGACTGGGTATTCACAGTAGAAGGTACTTATTCAAAAGATATCAACGCTGTATACTTCCAGAACATCAACCTGAATGAAACAAACGGGTTTGCACTTAGCAATGGTGGCGATCACAGAGACCGTTACCTGACATCTGTTGCCAACAGCAACAAGTATTATTATGCAGGTACCGGCCTGGATAATCCTAACATCGGTAACGCGATCCTGATGAGCAACACTAACAAGGGTTACTCTTACAACGTTACTGGTCGTATCCAGAAAACTTACAAAAACCTGTATGTAAGCGTTGCTTATACACATGGTGATGCACGCAATGCTGCTGAAACAGGTAGCACCGCTTCTTCCCTGTGGAGTGCACGTGGTGTAAGTACAGATCCGAACGGTGAGAACCTTGCGTATGCTTCCTACAGACTGCCTAACCGCATTATCGCAATGGCATCTTACAAAGTATCTTATGCTAAATACTTCTCTACCTCATTTGGTCTGATCTATGAAGCAGCACCTGCTGGTGTTACTTCTTATACCTACAATGGTGACCTGAATGGTGATGGCTTCAACAATGACCTGATGTACATCCCTAAAAACGATAAAGACATCAACCTGATCAACGTTGGTTCTTACAATGCCACCACACACACAGGTTCTACCACCGGTACAGCTGCTGACCCAAGAACTGCAGCGCAGACCTGGACACAGCTGAATAACTTCATTAACCAGAGCGGTTACCTGTCTTCACACCGTGGAGAGGTTGCAAAAGCAAACGCTGTTACACTGCCATTCTTCAAGAAAGCTGACGTAAACGTTACAGAAGATATCTCTATGAAGACTGGTAAGACGCGTCACACACTGCGCTTATCCCTGGATATCATTAACGTGGGCAACCTGCTAAACAAAAACTGGGGTATCGTAAAAGCAGCGACAGTAACCAACCCGCTGAAATTTGAAGGTCTGGCGGCAGATGGTACTACACCACTGTTCTCCTTCCCTTACGCAGATCCAGGCAACCAGGTACACCAGACCAACAGCTTTGCAAACAATACAGCGATCATTTCCCGCTGGCAGATGCAGTTCGGTATCAGATACCTGTTTAACTAACTCTTGTTTTCTATCCTATACAAAAAGGGCAGTCCGCGAATAGCGTGACTGCCCTTTTTTATAATATAAGCGTAGCTGTATTACCAGCCAATACCATAATCTTCTCCATGATTACTGCTACCACCCCATAAAGAGCCATGTGCAGTATCCAGGAATATCGCATTCACCGGACCACTTGTACGTTCACTGTAACTTGTTGTATAACCCATCTTCTTCAATATCGTCCTGGTAGCTTCCGGTGTATTATTGTTCAGCAGAATACTGCCCGGATGCGGCATACGCTCTTTAACAGAAGTTCCACCCAGGGACAGCCAGAGCTGATTGGTATTGATATTCGCAGCTTCTGTCGCCTGCTGTACCGTCATACCAAATTCCACCATATTCAGGAAAAACTGCAGCAGGTTCTGGTCCTGTGTATCACCGCCCTGTACTGCGAAAGAAAGATATGGTTTGCCGTCTTTCAGCGCCATGGAAGGCGTCAAGGTCACACGTGGACGTTTGCCGGGAGCAATGACATTAAAAGGGCATAAAGCACTATCAAGCACAAAACTCTGTAAACGCTGACTCATACCAACGCCTGTGTGTCCGGCAATACAGGCAGGCGTCCATCCGCCACTTGGCGTGATCGATACCACCCAGCCATCTTTGTCCGCTGCTTCCACACTGGTCGTACCTCTCCATAAGCGATCCATATAAGCACTGTCAACATCATTTGCCGCATACATTTCTTCAGAAGCAGGCGTATTAAGGATGCCGGCAGCATCATGTTTCGGTACAAAACCAGCTGGTTTCTTCTCCGCAGCAGTATCCGTCAGTGCCTGGTGTTGCTGCATCAATTGCAGATAAGGATTGCTTTTACCTTCAAAAGGATAAGGATCGCCCGGTAATGGGTTCGGATCATTGTGATCAGGGTTGATCATTTTTGCCCTTTCTTTTGCATAGGCTTTACTCAATAATCCGTTGATCGGTGTTTTAGGCATGAAATAAGGATCGCCGTAATAGAAATCCCTGTCCGCAAAAGTCAGGTTCATCGTCTGATACAGCGTATGGATATATTGCGGAGAGTTATAACCCATTCCCTTCAGGTCAAAGTTCTCCAGGATATTCAGGCTTTGCAGCAACATCGGTCCCTGTGTCCAGGACTGGAGTTTATATACTTCGATCCCTTTATAGTTGACATGCAGTGGCTCTTCCTCGATTGGTTTCCAGCGGGCCAGGTCCTGTTCTGTGATCAGACCACCCTGTTCCTGACAGCCACGCACAAATTCCTTCGCGATATCTCCTTTATAGAATCTGTCATAAGCAGCCATGATCGCCTCCTTACGGGATTTCTTCTTTTTCAGTGCCTCCTGTTCTGCTTCAACCATTTTGGTCAGTGTAGCCAGCAGCTCCTTTTGTACGAAGATCTCTCCTGCTTCCGGCGCTTCCCTTTTTTCGCCCGGATGGGTCAGGAAAACAGCTTTGCTGTAAGGCCATTGTTTCAGACGGTCTTTAGCTCTCTCCATGCTGTTGGCCGTCTGGGCTTCAATCGGATAACCAGCAGCCATTTCCATAGCAGGCGCCAGTACCTCTTTCAGGCTAAGGGTGCCGTATTCTGCCAGCATATAGCAAAGACCACCCGGTGTACCAGGCGTCACTGCTGCCAGAGGACCATATTCCGGCGGGAAACTATAGCCCTTGCCCTTGAAAAATTCCGGTGTCGCACCTGTAGGCGCAACGCCCAGAGCGTTGATGGCAATGACTTTCTTTGTTTTCGGATTGAAAATAAGCGCCTGTGTCTCTCCTCCCCAGCTTAATACGTCCCACATGGTACAGGTAGCAGCCAGCATCGCGCACGCGGCGTCTACGGCGTTCCCCCCTTTCTGGAAGATCATGGAACCTGCTGTGGCAGCCAATGGTTTACCTGTCACAGCCATCCAGTGACGTCCGTGTAATGGCGGTTTCTGGGTTTGCTGCGCCTGCATGGTCACCCCCAGGGAAAGTAGGGCGGCAAGAAAAAATAGATGTTTCATAAAATAATATGCTGTTTAGAGGTGTTATTATCCAGGAACTGACAAATTAGCAAAATCACAGGTATACTTCTAAAATATGGGATGAACTTTGCACCGCTTTACGTGTTATAGTAAGGGTGCCTACGCAAATGTACATTAGTTCTAACCCGGCACTTATTCCACGACATACAAAAATCTGTCTTTATGAACGCAACAAGATTCTGGGAAATCATTGAAACGGCGTGGACAACAGATAGAGATTTATATAATTTGAGAAAAACAGCGCTTACGACCAATGATCCCTCCTTAATCAGGTATCTTGGAAACATTGTTTCCACAGAAATTACAGACCATATCCAGCAACAGCTTATTTATCTGGATGAACGGGAATTAACGAAATTTAATCACGTCATGGAAGAAAAGCTCTTCCATATTGACCGTGAAGAGATCCATGAACGCATTGGCGGTACAGATGACGGCTTCCTGCACCGAAGGTGCTTCATCGTCGGCATGGGTGAACAATATTATGACATGGTGGATGAAAATCCGGCTGTGGCCACTATGAATGTCTCTTCCGGAGAGATCGGCTTTATTGGCTACAGTGTGTATCAGGACAAATTCGGGGAAGAATTTGAGAGATATTGTCTTCACTGTATTGAGTCAGGCTCTAATTCAAGGGGCTGGTAACAAAAAGGGGCTACATAAAGATGCAGCCCCTTTTTTAGTTGCAATGTTTACTAATCCTCCGCTGCAGCAGTTCCTACAGGTGCTGCCTCCAGACTCGTCACCAGATTCAGGTGCTGGATATTCTTCTCCTTAAAAGTTTCCATTACGCTTTTGACCTTTGGATAAGGTGTCGCATTATCAGCCTTGATACAATACTTCAATGCTTTCAGACTCGCTCCCTGCGCGGATTGCGCATATTCTATCCAGACAGCCAGCTCATTATTCGCGGTATCGACTGGTATACCGGTCTCACCTGCATACTTGCGTCTGTCGGAAGTTTTCAGACCAAGATATTCTTTCAGATGGTGCAGATCAGTGCCCACACTTGCCCCCAATATGTAGGCATTTATCTCCTTTTCAGACAGACCCAGCTTAAACTGTGTGTTAATATCTTCAATTAGTTGTTTTCTTTTGGGTTGTCCATCCATCTCAAAAAATACGCGTCCGGACTTATCTATACTCACCAGTATGACATCGGAATCAGGGAGGAGCTTTGTGTTGATGGAAGATGGCGTAACGATTGCCACCGGTTCATCCGGCTTGAAACTGGTGGTCATAATAAAGAAGTTAAGCAACAGAAACACAACGTCACACATGGCCGTCATATCAACAGCAGTAGACTTCCGGGCCATTTTTATCTTTGGCATAGCAGCTAAATTTAGACGACAAAATTCAGCTTTGCAGCAGGCGCTGGAAAGGCGTATTTGCTCCTTTCTGCTATCTATCTGGTCCTAGATGGATTGTTGTTGCCGGAAACTGGCGGGACTAACACCGGTATGTTTAGTGAAGTATTTGATGAAATGCGTTGTTTGTGAAAAGCCCAGCTCAAAACCAATTTCCTTTACGGTCATAATTGTAAAAGCGAGCAAACGTTTGGCTGCGATCAATACATGATCATCTATCAGTTGTTTTGGTGATTTACCGCTCACATTACCTGTTGCCTGATTCAACCGCTTCTCTGTGATACGCATGAGTTCCGCATATCCGGCGACGGTCTTCATTGTCTTATAATGCTTTTCTATCAGAACGGTATAGCGTTGTACGTACTGTATATCGGGCCCTTTTATATGATTGAATGCATTGGTAGCAGTATATTCTCTACCGGAAAGGACCAGAAAATTCTGCAACAGATTTCTGAGGTACATTCTGCTGAATTCATCTTTGGGTTTACGTAATTCAGCCATCATCGTTTCTATCAATACCTTGTAGGTTGCAATATCCTGGAGATCTATTTGTCCGCTGCCGCTGAACAGAGGATGTTGATGTAACAGCACCAGATCATGCTCATCCCGGCAAACGAAATCTTCCGTAAAATTAATAACGATGCCCTCATAGCGGGCGTCGGGATCGAAGGTATGTACACTGCCCTTACCTACAAAAAAAGTAGTGTATGGACGAATGGTAACGGGAGAGAAATCTATCGCATGATGTGCAATGGCGGTAAAAAATATCAGTACCTGGTAATTATTTGTTCTCAGTGGCTGGGACAACAACTCATAGTGCTGTTCGTGGAGTTCCTCCATGGTAAATATTTCCAGCCCGATGCTGTCCTCCTGCAAAAACGTATTGTTGATCGTCTGATGCTTTTTCTGCCCTTTCATTATCCGCTGATAGTTCTCTCCCGAAAAGATAATACATCTTCGTCACATGTAGAATTGCTCGGAAATGATCTTTCCATCCTTCACTTCGTATACGCACAACTCTTCCATGTTCATCCTGTCCTGTCCCTTCATGGTCATATCCATTTTGAGGACAACGGCAAATGAAGAACCGGCGATCAATGGTGCAGAGAGTTCAACACCATGCATCGCTTCTGTCATAGACATAAACTTTTGTCCTTTCTCAAAGATCTTATCAAGACCTTTGGTTTCCTTTTCGAATTCAGGTGTTGCATATGGCTCTATGCTGACAGCATCTTTAGCAAACAGTTCCTTTTGTGCAGCTTCGAAGTCGCCTTTTTTACAGAGCTCAACGAGGCGGTTAGCGATTTCTTGTGTAGTCATGACAATGGTGGATTTTTGGAGTGTCCTCTAATTTAAATCAAATTCGCGGAAAGTTATTGCTGTGCTGCCCAAACATCGTTATATTCACAATAGTATCAACCATACCTGTAAATAACGTAGCATATGCAGTCATCCACTCCCCGTATTGCATCTATAGATATTCTGCGTGGCATTGTAATGATCATCATGGCGCTTGATCATACCCGCGATTTCTTCCACAATACAGCGATGACTGCTGATCCCCTGGATGTTGATACGACGACTCCCTGGTTATTCTTCACACGATGGATCACGCATTATTGCGCACCGACATTTGTATTTCTGTCTGGTATGTCAGCTTACTTATCTTCTCAAAGAAAAACACCGGTGGAAGCGAGTACATTTCTTTTAAAAAGAGGATTATGGCTGATCATTGCTGAGTTGGTGATCGTCACACTCGGACTTACCTTCAATCCGCTTTACAATGTCTTTATTTTACAGGTGATCTGGGCGATCGGTCTGAGTATGGTGATACTTGGACTACTGATGCGGACTTCCTTTAAAGTGATACTGATAACAGGACTGGTACTCTTCTTCGGACATAATATCCTGGACTATTTCAATCTGCCGGGCAATCTCTGGAAACTATTCTTTACTTCATTCGGCACTGTGATCCCTATTGGAGGTAATCGTTTCATATTCGCGTTCTATGCGGTATTACCATGGACCAGCGCCATGCTGCTTGGTTATTGTGCAGGTTACTATTTCAAAAGCAATATCCCTGCGGAAACGCGCAGGCGTTTTCTGCTGATGACAGGCAGTGCTGCTATCCTGTTGTTCATTGTATTGAGAGCTATCAACAGGTATGGTAATCCTACGCCATGGGAGGCACAGAAAAACGGATTTGATACTTTACTCGAGTTTATTGATGTCAGTAAATATCCCCCTTCACTGGACTTTCATTGTATGACACTGGGACCGGCATTACTGGCCCTGGCAGCACTGGAAAAAGTAAAAGGGCGCTGGCAGGAAATTGCAAAAGTGTATGGCAGTGTACCCTTCTTCTATTATGTACTTCATTTCTATCTGTTACACTTGCTGTTAGTGGCTGCCTTCTTCCTGAGCGGTTACACCACAAAGGATATTGTTGATCCGAATATCCCTTTCTTATTCCGTCCGGCAGATTTCGGTTATTCATTACCGGTAGTATATCTGATATGGATGGCAGTTGTTGCGATACTTTATAAGCCATGTAAATGGTTCCGGGAATACCGGAAAACGCACAGCCAGTGGTGGCTGAAGTATATTTAGCAGCCAATTCATCTGAAGTTTCATCGCAGTACCGGGACATACATTTGGGAAGTAGCCAAAATTATTACAACCAGAATTTATTACAGTCACCGGTTAAATGCCTGAACATGACCTCCAGCTTATATCCCCCGGCACTGCATTTCGGCATCCCCGAAGCGATGCAGCCACATGTCCGGACATCAGAGAGCCTGCCGGAAAGATATCAGCAATACCGGATCGCACAAGCCACTGAAACAACGTATGCAGAAGCACCCTTTGGCAGTTACATCACACAACAGATCAGCGAGCCCGACTGGGTAATCAGCTGGCAGCACTGTTTCGTGAAAGAAAAAGTAAGACTGCGCCCTTCCGTTGCACAACCAATGCTGGCGATGTATTGCATCCTGCAGGGCAATATTTCCTGCCGCCTGCAGGGAAAGGGCAAACTAATGCTGATAGAAAAGGAATTTGGTATCTATTACATTCCTGATCATTCTGACAACACAGCGGACCTGCGACCCGGTTATTATGAGATGATATGTATCTCTTTCTCTCCCGCTTTCCTGCGGCAATTCATTGCCCATCATCCTTCTTTTGAAGAGATCTTTCAGCTGCAACAGCGGCAGGCCCGCCGTGCCTCTATGTTGCCTGCTATCCGTATGGAAGTTTCCGATCTTAAAGTATTGCTGGAAATGCGGCAATCGCCAGCTGCAGCTGAAGCACTGAAGCCATATATTGATACGAGGCTTCATGAGCTGCTGACCCTTTACTTCAGTGCCCTTACGCCCAAATACCTGCAAAACAGTGACCAGGCACAAAAGCTGCGGCAGATCTGTGTGTATATTCAGGAGCACTATCACCATCATCTCAGTATTTCTGAACTGAGCAAGCAGGCTGGCATGCACATCAACACTTTTGAAAGAGCTTTTAAAGAACTGCTCAGCGTATCACCCAGAGGCTATATAGAGCACCTGCGCATGAAAAAAGCCGCTTCTTTGCTGGCGCAAACATCCCTTAGCATTAAAGAAATCAGTATCAGCAGCGGGTATCGGGGCGCTAATTATTTCACAGCTGTATTCCGCAAGCGTTATCGTTGTTCTCCGAGAGAATTTCGGAAAAACCACTTAACTTGACGGAAAATGCTGCATAGATGGACGCACAACTAACGGACAGGCTTATTCAGATCAGGAGACAGATTCACACACAACCTGAATTAGGGTACGAAGAAGAAAATACATCCCGCCTTGTACAACAGGAATTAGACAGACTGGGAATAGATTATATTTCAAATGTTGCCGGCACAGGCGTTATCGCCACACTGACACGCGGACAAGGTCCCTGTGTAGCTATCCGTGCAGATATGGACGCCCTTCCTATGCAGGAAGAGACCGGACTACCATTTTCCTCTTCGGTAAGTGGGAAAATGCATGCCTGCGGACATGATATTCATACCGCCATGCTGATTGGCGCTGCTGCCTTACTGAAAGACATGGATTTCAGTGGTTCCATCAAATTCCTTTTTCAGCCTTCTGAAGAAGGACCCGCCAATGATCCGGAAAAGAAAAGCGGCGCCCGGAAATTTGTGGAAGCAGGTCATCTCGATGATGTACAGGCGGCACTGGGATTACATGTAGATCCGTCTTTACCGGTCGGACAAATATCCTATGCCCTTGGTCCGGCACTCGCATGTACCGGGTTCTTCACGATCGAGGTAAGAGGAAAGGCAGCCCATGCCGGCGCTTCTCCACAGCTGGGAATAGATGCCGTATTGATTGCATCGCAACTGGTACAATCCGCCCAGGCCATCGTATCCAGACAAACCCCTCCGATGGAAACCGCTGTACTGTCATTTACCAAGATCAACGGTGGCGTTGCCCCTAATGTGATTGCTGACAAAGTCGTACTGGAAGGTACCATCCGTGCCCTGAACCTGGATATTTACAATGGTGTGGTGACACATCTGCAGCAGATCATTGACGGCCTGCAACTTATTCATCAGACGGAGATCATATTTGATCTTTATTTTACTATACCCAGTGTACTCAACAATAAAGATGTGCACCGGCAGCTGCTGGGCAGTCTGACCGACGTATTTGGCGAGGCCAATACACTAGAGAAAGTGCCGTTACTGGCAGGGGAAGATTTCTGTTATTATTCCCGTAAGGTGCCCTCTATGTTTTATTTGCTAGGGGCGCAGGACCCGGCTTCTCCGGACTATTATCTGCACCATCCGAAGGTCATCTTTAATGAGGCTTGTATTCCTTTCGGTTCGTCTATTCTCGCAAAAGGAGCTGTTGCATTACTGGAGGGCTTCCGGTAATTGTCGTAACTTTGCGCCTTTATCAGAAATCTCAGGGAATGGAACAGAAACACTTAGGAAAGGGAGATACAGCATTTATGGCGGCCTGCGCGGGATTAATCGTTGCCAACATCTACTACTGCCAGCCGCTGATCGTATTAATGGCCAAAGAATGGGGATTACATGAAAGTATCGCAGGAAGGGTGACCTATCTGACACAGATCGGTTATGCCATGGGCCTGCTGTTACTGGTACCCCTGGGAGATATCCTTGAACGCCGTAAACAGATACTTTTCGGGACAGGCGCTGCTATTGTCGCCCTGCTGATGGCGGCTACCGCACAAAATTTCATCATTCTACAGATAGCGAGCGTATTGATCGGGGTCTGCAGTATTATACCGCAGCTAATCCTGCCATTGGGCGCAACCCTGGCAGCAGATCATAAACGTGGCAGTACGATCGGCGTCATTATGGCCGGTTTGCTGGTAGGCATACTGGCTTCCCGCAGTCTTAGTGGTGCAATCGGCTCATTATACGGCTGGAGAGCCATGTATTACATCGCAGCCGGTGTTTGTGCTGTGCTGATGGTACTGATGCGGCTCCGTTTTCCGGTGAGCCGGTCATCCTTCAATGGTAATTATGGGCAGTTGATGAAGTCTGTCGCCCATTATGCCATGACACAACCATTATTAAGACAGGCAGCTGTTACCAATGCACTCTCTTTTGCTGTGCTGAGCGCCTTCTGGGTAACCATGGTATTATTCCTCTCTGCAGCCCCTTTTGGATATAAGAGCTTTGAGATAGGACTGTTCGGACTGGCAGGGGCCGCGGGTGCACTGGCTGCACCACTGGTAGGAAAGATCAGTGACGGACGCGATCCCCGTAACAATATTATTATAGGACTGGTATGTGAGTTACTGAGCTTTATCGGCTTTTACTTTACCGGTAGCGGCATTTTCCTGCTCCTGGCAGGTATCATCATCCTCGATGTAGGCCATCAGGCGGTGCAGGTAACGAACCAGACCATTATATATTCAATTCTTCCGGAAGCCAGAAACCGTTTCAATACGGTCTTCATGACATCTACATTTATAGGAGGTGCAACAGGTTCCGCTATGGGGTTGTTCCTCTGGAATGTTGGCCACTGGCCGGCAGTATGTCTGGGTTGCAGTGCCATTATTACTGTCAACATCCTGCTTTTCTTCAGAAATAAGGCGAAAGCAGCGGGCAGTGCAGCAGTAGAAATGGCGTTACAGAAAATTTAAAGCGGCCACTGCGTCCGGCGTTTCTGTGAAAGCGCTTATCTTCGGTACACAACTGTTATGACCACGTTAAACGACACAAAACCGTGTACCGATGCGTAATTTCATGATCATTGAGGCCCCGTCTAACCTGGGTTTGAAGGAACCTGGTCCAGGTGTGGAACCCGGTGTGCGTTTTCTTCCGGAAGCACTACGCCGGAATGGCTTTGCCAGCGAAGCTGGTATTACCCATGTTATCAATGTTCCTGCTCCACCTTATACGATGGACATAGACCCGGACAGTCAGATCCGGAATGCCGATGCTATCTGTGCCTATAGCCAGTTGCTGGCAGAAAGGGTTTGCGAAGCGGTTCAGAAAGATATTATCCCTATTGTTATTGGTGGCGACTGCAGTATCCTGATAGGTACTGCCCTGGGGTTGAAGTGTACCGGTGGCAGCTATGGTCTGTTTTCAATGGATGGACATCATGATTATATGCTCCCTTTCCATTCCGGCACTGCCGGAGCCGCAGGTATGGGACTGGCGATCGTATCCGGCAACGGGCATCCCAAGTTGTGTGATATTCACTCATTGCGTCCATATATAATGGAGCAGCACATTTATGCTTATGGCAACCGGGAGCTGGACGAGGAATATGTACAGATCATCCGGGACAGCCAGGTCCATTATTATGACCTGCCATCTATCCGGGCACGCGGGATACATGCCATAACGACGGAATTCCTGACGATGATGGGGCATACGGGGCTGGACGGGTTCTGGATCCACCTGGATGTGGATGTACTGGACAATGATGTCATGCCTTGTGTGGATAGTCCGGAGGAGGGCGGTCTCTCCTACCTGGAACTGGAGGAAACCCTGACGCCATTAGTTAACTCGGGGTATTTCAAGGGGATGCATATTACGATCCTTGACCCGACCCTGGACCCTGACAACCGTTATACACGGACTTTTTCGGAGCGGCTGGCCCATCTGTTAAGACCCGTTGTAGAAGGACTGACAGTGACTTAAAAATTCTGTTGGGTCTGATTTTTTTTATTCATAAAAAAACATACCTTCGCAGTCCTTTTCCCAGTATTTCTTACGGGGGAAATAGTTCTTATAAATATTTAAATGCGGGTGTGGTGAAATTGGTAGACACGCCAGACTTAGGATCTGGTGCTTCACGGCATGTAGGTTCGAGTCCTATCACCCGCACTTTTTTTGACGCTTAATGCAAGATGCTGACCGCTTAACGCAGAGACTGCCTCAGCATTAAGCGTTTTTTTTATCCGGCAACCGGCTTCTGAAAATTGCCATTAAGGCGCTAAGTCACCAAGTAACTCCCACATAGCTGCCATTCCTTCGTGCCTTTGTGACTTCATGGCAGAAAATACAAACAAGGAATTATTATTGCTTCATACAAGAACATTTAAACTATTATGGCAACCGTTACCAGAGAAAACATCGGTTTATTGAATGATAAGATCACTGTGAAAGTGAGCCAGGAAGATTATCTTCCCAATTTTGACAAAGCAGTAAAGCAACTCAGCAAAACCGCCAATATACCAGGATTCCGTAAAGGAATGGTACCTGTAGGCATGGTAAAAAAGATGCATGGTCAGGCCATTTTCTCAGATGAAGTACTGAAAACCGTGGAAAAAGAGTTGATGGGATATCTCCAGAATGAGAAAGTGGAAATATTTGCACAGCCACTGTCCCTGGACAAAGAAGCGAAAAATTTCGATATCAATAGCCCATCTGAATACAACTTCGATTTCGAAATCGGTCTGAAACCAGCTTTCGAAGTGACTCCACTTGAGTCCGGAAAGACTACCCTGACCCGTTACAAGATCAAGGCTACCCCGGAAATGCTGAACGAAGAGATTGAGCGCCTGCAGTTAAGAGGTGGTAAATCTGAAGAAGTTGAAGCGATTTCCTCTGAAAATAATGTACTCGGCCTGAATGTTGTTGAAACAGACGCCCAGGGTACTGCTGTAGAGGGTGGTCTGCAGAAAGAAGTTTCTTTCCTCGTAAAGAATTTCTCTGCTGCTACTCAGAAAGAACTGCAGGGTAAGAAAAAAGAAGATAGCATTGTAGTGCTGGCTTCTGCTGCGATCGATGCAGATAAACTGGTGTGGTTCCAGCACGATGTACTGGGTCTGCACGAAGATATCTCTGCGAAATACTACAAACTGACTATTACCAAGGTAGAATTAATAGAAAAAAGAGAACTGAACGAAGAGTTTTTCAAAGAAGTATTCAATGCTGAAGAAATCACTACTGAAGCAGCCTTCCGCGAAAAACTGCAATCAGAAATAGAAAAATCCTGGGATGCCGAAAGCCGCAACCGCCTGCACAACGACCTGTTCGAAGTGCTGGTTCACGAGACGCCTATTGAGCTGCCTAAGGATTTTCTGAAACGTTGGCTGCAGACCGGCGGTGAAAAACCAAAAACCGCTGAAGAAGCTGACAAAGAATATCCAGGTTTTGATCATCAGTTACGCTGGACACTCATCAGCGATAAACTGATCCGCGAAAATCAGCTGGACGTTTCTTTCGACGAGGTGAAAGAAGCTGCTAAACAGAAAGTTATGGGCTATTTTGGTGGCGCTGCTGCTACCGATGGCGCTGACTGGCTGGACAGCTACCTGGAGCGTCTGCTGCAGGATGAGAAATTCGTGGACCAGACCTACCGCGAAATGGTGACCCAGAAATTGTTTGATTGGGCAGAAAATAAGGTAAATGTGAAGGATGAGGAAGTAACAGCCGAAGAATTTGCTAAATTACCTAATAAACATCACCATCATGAACATTAATAACGAATTCAGGAAATATGCCATCCAGCATAGAGGGATCAGCAGCCTGGTAGTAGATAGCTATACCCGTCATCAGATCAATGCCCTGACGCCAAACATCATCGAGGAACGCCCGATGAATATGGCAATCATGGACGTGTTTTCCCGTTTGATGATGGATCGTATCATTTTCATGGGAGACCCTGTAAATGACTACGTAGCGAATATCATTACTGCTCAGTTACTGTTCCTGGAATCTACTGACCGTACCCGTGATATACAGATGTATATCAACAGCCCCGGTGGTAGCGTTTATGCAGGTTTAGGTATATATGACACGATGCAGATCATCGCTCCTGATGTAGCAACTATCTGTACTGGTATGGCCGCTTCTTTCGGCGCTGTACTGCTGGTAGCTGGTACAAAAGGTAAGCGTACTGCGCTGAAACACGCCAGGGTTATGATTCACCAGCCTCATGGTGGTGCGGAAGGTCAGACTTCCGACATCGAAATCACTGCACGTGAGTTCGTTAAGCTGAAAAAAGAGCTGAACGAAATCATCGCTACCCATTGTGGTCAGCCAGTGAAGAAAGTCGAAAAAGACTCAGATCGTGACTATTGGATGACTGCTGATGAAGCAAAAGAATACGGCATCATCGATGACGTACTCACCAGAAATCCAAGAAAACAGCAGGAAAACAACACTCCGCAATAATAGATTACGGAAAAAGCTACATGAAAAAGGGTGCGAAAATGAACTTTTCAGCACCCTTTTTCTATCTAAATTCCCCTTTTAACGTACCTTTGTAAGCTATGAAAGAGTCCAAAATCCGTTGCTCATTTTGCAACCGTTCAAAAGATGAAGTGCAGATACTGATTGCTGGTGCTGAGGGTCATATCTGTGAGAACTGTGTGGCAAACGCGCAGGAAATCATAGAACAGGAGCTGTTTCAGCAACAAGGCAAGAAAGCGCCTTCCCACTTTGTACCAAAAGTGGCGAAGCCGGTAGAGATCAAGAAATTCCTGGATGAATATGTAATTGGACAGGACGACGCGAAAAAAATACTGGCCGTTGCCGTTTATAACCACTACAAACGTCTCAACCAACAGGTTGGTGATGACGATGTGGAGATCGAGAAATCCAATATCATCATGGTAGGAGAAACCGGTACGGGTAAAACCCTGCTGGCTAAATCTATCGCCCGTCTGCTCAATGTACCTTTTACCATCGTAGATGCGACCGTGTTCACGGAAGCAGGTTACGTAGGTGAAGACGTAGAAAGCATCCTGACCCGTCTGTTACAGGTATGTAACTACGATGTCGAGGCTGCTGAACGTGGTATCGTATATATCGATGAGATCGATAAGATCGCGCGTAAAAGCGATAACCCTTCCATCACCCGCGACGTAAGCGGTGAAGGTGTACAACAGGGTCTCCTCAAACTGCTGGAAGGTACCGAAGCACTCGTACCACCACAGGGCGGTCGTAAACACCCTGAGCAGAAACTCATCAAAGTAAATACACAGAATATCCTGTTCATATGCGGTGGCGCATTCGACGGCGTTGACAAGATCATCAGCCGCAGGGTGCAGACACACAGTATCGGCTTCACTGTTAACACTGACAGAGAAGAAGAGAACAAAAAGCACATCCTTCGCTACATCAACTCTCAGGATCTCAAGGCCTTCGGCCTGATTCCAGAACTCCTGGGTCGTCTGCCGGTTGTGACTTACCTGAATTCACTCGATCACGAAGCGCTGAAAGCCATCCTGACCGAGCCGAAAAATGCACTGGTGAGACAATACAAGAAACTGTTCAAAGTAGAAGGTATTGACCTGGTGATCGAAGATGACGCAGTTGGTTACATCGTTGAAAAAGCAATGGAATATAAACTCGGCGCGCGTGGTCTCCGCTCCATCTGTGAAGTGGTACTGAGTGATGCGATGTTTAACCTCCCTTCTTCCAATGAAAGCACCTTTGTACTGACAAGGGCTTACGCAGAAGAAAGACTGGACAAATCCACCCTCGTACAGCTGAAAGTCGCTTAACAAACTTATTATACTAATACTACAGGGAAATAAAAGGCGTTCGTTAACAGCGAGCGCCTTTTTTATTTCTATAAACTATCACGCACGATCATCAGTTGCTCTTCATCACTTCTCACAGTAACCGTATAATAGGAATAACGTCCTTTTATATCCTTCAGCGTCACCTTAAATCTGGCGGTGCTATCTGTCTGGTGAATATGGTACTTCAATGAAAACAGCGTAGGTAATTCATAAGGAGCATGCATGCGCTTATCAGCCGGTTCAATCTTCCCTTCGAGGTTTTTTACAGCAGTAATGCTGATGTTCTTTCCTGAATGCTCCATAACCAGTTCATCCTGCTCACCATAACTGTTTACTTTACGTACGCCAAAAGTCCGCTTGTCTTCTATATGCCCAACCTCCTTCAGAGATAGGTTTCTAAGCCCAAATAAGACCGTATCCTGGTTCCTTAGGGTAATTCTTCCAAGCAGATCAATACTGACCCATTCAGCCTGAATAGTGGGTATATTATCATCAAACATTTCAAACAGGCTTTCCCCATGATAAAACTGACCTTTTGCAGTATCTGCCACCTGTAAAAACAGGGCTGAATCTTTCACAGATAATACTTTCGCATAAACTGGCCGCTCCCGTTCGCCAAAGGCTTTTTTACCAAACCTGAGATAGTCATTTACAACAGCGTGATTAAGTTGTGACCTGATACCGGCGGTATTATCCCAATCTGTCTGCTCACTGTTACCGCTAAAGCTCTCCACCTCTGTCCTTATCATATTGACGCCAAAGAAGACCAGCAAACCAATTAACAGCAGTCCCGGTAACAGGAAAGATATCAACGGCGCACCGGGTTCATACAACTTCCAGAGCGCTTCTTCCAACAGCGGATTCACTTTATATGCTTTTCTCTTATTTTCCTTACTACGGGCAACCCATCCCGCGTCCACCGGCATAACAGGAAGATAAAAGAGATGCATGTAATGTTGTACATACTCAAAGCGGCTGATATCAGCCGGTACATCCATCTTTAATTCGGAAGGATAGATCGTTTTCCTGACATAGGAATTGGTGCCAAAAATGAATAACATAGGTATGGTCTTATTAGGCAGGGAATATTATAGTGAGGTTTGTAAATGACACGTCTTCTGTAATACGTCATAGGATAGGCGTTTCTGTGTAGTACGCAGCCAGTCCTTTGACCAGGAAAGCGAGTGCCACTACGATGATCAGCATCAATGGTCCCAGACAGGCCCAGAGAGAAACACGGGGATGATAGATGGCATTCAGCTGCGCGGCAATATCCTCCGGCAATTTCTCAATCGTATTCTCTTTATTACGTGCATACCAGCCGGCCTTCGTCGGTATCACCGGTATCTGACAGAGGTGAAAGTAATACTGGATATATTCAAGTTGCAACGCGCCAGGCATTGCATCAATGCATCCTGCCTCTTCTTTGGATAGGGCACGCCTGGTAAAATGGCGGATTCCAACAGGTATTCTGCTCATAGGTATAGGGGATTGCTCCGGCAAAAATAGAATATAATTCATACTTACTGCATTTTCTCCTACCTTTAAACTCAAAGCAATACGATATGGACCTCTTAAAAGAACTTCAGGAAAAAGCCGGACTCTCCAATGAGCAGGCAGTGAAAACTTTCGAAATACTGAAAGAGTATGTAAGGGGGAAAGTGCCCGTATTTCTATCAGGTACTGTAGAAAAATGGTTTGCCGATATTGAAAAAAGAGCAGGCACCAGTGGCACAACCGATGAAAGTAAAGAAAATGATTTCCTGGAGCACTAAGCCAGGAGTGAAAGGATAATAAAAGGCCGATCTGTCTGAGACAGATCGGCCTTTTTCCTTTTCGTCCGGTAGTCGATCACATACCCGGGACTCACTAACAGTTAGAGCGATCGTTTATACATTCTTCGCAGGACAAAAAAACATCCGCTTTGTTGAAGCGGATGCTTTTCTTGTGGGTTGCGTAAAAATGTTTCGATTGTCTTTCTTTTTGTTGAAGGTTGATAAATGGTAAAGAGTGATGAATTAACCCAAATTTAACGTTCTTAATCCACAATTCCATCACCCTAAGCCACTAACAGTCATTTTTTTGCAAAAAAAGATAACGATAATCTTCACATTATAATTTTAAAATATAGTTAAACAACTATTTCATAGTGTTGTAACAAGTATTTTACCCTTCAATAATATTTTGATCAGAATATATATTTTGTTGATAAAAAGTTTGAAGTCTGATCATTTACGATACGATTGAGCAAATTTTTGTTCATTTCTGATTGTTTTGTGGCAACCATTGAACGAATCGAAAATGCACGCAATGCATCCGGAACACTCAGTGTACCTTCTGCGGAATCCTTACGTCCTGTGAACGGATATACGTCGGGACCACGCTGACACTGACAGTTGATATTCACACGGCTCACCTGATTCACCAGCGGATCTATCAGCGAAGCCAGTTCGTCTGCATCATTGGAGAACAGACTCACCTGCTGACCATGATCTGATTCGATCAGGTATTCGATCGGTGTTTCGATATCATCAAATGGCAATACAGGAATCACGGGACCAAACTGTTCCTCTCTGTATAATTTCATTTTATTGTTTACCGGATATAACACCGCCGGATACACGAATGATTCGTAGGATGCGCCTCCGTTTTCATTCATGATCTTTGCACCATTAGCAATTGCGTCATCAATACATTCCTTCAGATAAGCCGGTTTCTGCGGTTCCGGCAATGGGGTCAGGAACACGCCTTTTTCCCATGGCATACCAACTTTCAATTGGCTGATAGCGGCACTCAGCTTCTGTAGGAACACATCTGCCACCTTGCTGTGTACAAATACGATCTTCAGCGCTGTACAACGTTGTCCGTTGAATGACAATGAACCCAGTACTGTTTCCTGTACAGCGAGGTCAAGGTCTGCCTTATCAGTGATAATAGCTGCATTTTTAGCATCCAGTCCGAGGATCGCTCTCAGACGGTTTACTTTCGGGTGCATTTTCTTCAGCTGATTAGCCACCCTGCTGCTACCGATCAATGTCAGCACATTGATCTTACCGGTTTCCATCAGCGGACCGATAATGACGTTTCCACGACCATAGATGGTATTAACTACACCTTTCGGGAAACAGCTCGCAAAAGCTTCCAGCAGTGGATAGTGTAATAAAGTACCGTGTTTCGGAGGTTTGAACAATATTGTATTACCCATGATCAATGCAGGGATCAGTGTGGTAAAGGTTTCATTCAGCGGATAGTTGAATGGGCCCATACAAAGCACAACACCCAATGGAGAACGCCTGATCTGGGCGATAATACCCTGTTCAATTTCAAAACGGCTGGAGTTGCGGTCCAGGTCTTTGAGTGCGTCTATGGTCGTGTTGATATATTCGATAGTACGGTCAAACTCTTTAACGGAATCGGCATAGGATTTACCGATCTCCCACATAATGAGTTGAACGATCTCCGCTTTCTTTTCGATCATCCTGCCCGTGAATTTCTCCATACAGACAATACGTTCCGGAACCGGCATTGTCGGCCATTCTCCACGGCCATCATTATAAGCGAGTACTGCGGCATCCAGTGCGGCCATCGCTTCTTCCGGGCCACATAAAGGATAGGAACCGATCACTTTTCTCTCCAGTCCGTTGGCTGTCTGAATACAGATCGGAGATAACACTGTATGCACATCGCCATTCCATGGTTTCATCTCACCACCTGAAAGGTATTCCCGCTGATGTACTTCCTTCTCCAGCCTGTATTCGGCCGGAATTGCGTCAGCTGTAGGGAACATTTGGTGTAATTGTTCTTCAAAGCTCATGACATAGTTAATTTAGTCAGATGAAGATAAGAAAAGGTGTGAAGAGAGTATAGGCCTTATACCCCAGTCTTTGAAATTGATAACTATTTCTTTCTTTCATACAAGAAATAGCATGAAATGGAATCCAATATGGCCGCGTAAACACATAAAAAAACCGCCGGGAAACTCCCGACGGTGTGACCACTTTATACGAATTTGTTCATATTATTTTAATGCTTCGCGGGCAATCACCAGCTTCTGTATTTCAGAAGTCCCTTCACCGATGGTACAAAGCTTAGCGTCGCGGTAGAATTTCTCCACAGGGAAGTCCTTTGTATAACCGTATCCGCCGAAGATCTGTACGGCATCATTTGCCGTCTTTACGGCTACCTCTGAAGCGTAATATTTAGCCATAGCGGCGTGCTGTGTCACCTTCGCTCCTCTTGTTTTACCATCTGCCGCCTGCATGGTCAGTAATTCTGCCGCCATGATCTCTGTGGCCATATCCGCCAGTTTGAAAGAGATCCCCTGGAAACTGGCAATTGGTTTATCAAACTGGTGTCTTTCCTGTGCATATTTCAGCGCAGCTTCATAAGCACCTTTAGCGATACCAAGAGAAAGTGCGGCGATAGAGATACGTCCGCCGTCCAGTACTTTCATAGACTGAATAAAACCATCTCCTTCATTACCCAGCATGTTGGCTGCCGGTATACGACAATTGTCAAAGATCATTTCTGCGGTCTCGGAAGCCCGCATACCCAGTTTATTTTCCTTTTTACCACCACTGAAACCCGGTGTACCTCTCTCCACCACAAAGGCGCTCATTCCATGGCTATCCCTGACATCTCCTGTTCGCGCAATCACGACTGCCACATCACCACTTTTACCATGTGTGATCCAGCATTTGGTACCATTGAGTACCCACTCATCTCCTTCCCGGCGTGCGACGCATTTCATGTTCATGGCGTCAGAACCAGTATTGGGTTCTGTCAGCCCCCAGGCGCCTATCCATTCGGCACTGGCAAGTTTTGGCAGATAACGCTGTTTCTGCTCCTCTGATCCGAATTGCAGGATATGACCGGTACAGAGTGAATTATGTGCGGCCACGCTCAATCCGATAGCGCCACAGATCTTTGAGATCTCGCTGATCACGGTGACATACTCCAGGTATCCCAGACCGCTGCCACCATATTTTTCAGGTACGAGTACGCCCATTAGCCCCAGTTCTCCCAACTGTTTGAATAACTGAACAGGAAAAGATTGATTCTCATCCCATTCGAGGATATAGGGTTGCATATGTGTCTTTCCAAAATCGCGAATCACCTGTGTAATCTGCTGCTGCATTTCAGTGGGCTCAAAGTTCATAATGGGGAATTTTCTGTTTTGATGTAATGTTCAATTTTACGATAAATACTATCATCTACCAATGGTATGCCAAGAAGATCTTCCGGTCGCCTGAAAACCCCGTGGTTACTGCGATACAGTACGATTAACCGCGCCAGTTTATAGCGGATGTATGGATGTTGTGCCAAAGATTTCTCATCCGTCTGATTGAGGTCCAGTTTTTTTAGTGAAACCGTAGACAATCTCAGGTACGGTTGAATTTTATTAAATGTACTGTCTGGCAATCCGAAAGTCTCGCCTATCTGCGCGACAGCATAGAATCCGCCCAGCTTATCCCTGAATTTCACAATGCGTGCAGCCAGCACTGGTCCGATGCCCGGGAGTGCTTCCCATTGCACTGAATCAGCGGTATTGATATCCAGTTCCGGCAGGCGCTTTACTCCTTTGTAAGGTAGTCTGGCGGAAAAGGCGGTTACTGAAGGATGACCGGTGTCTTTAGCCACCACCATAGCTGCAATACGTACGTATGGCAATAACGCATCAGCGAGTGCGGGCGTTAATCCATAGATCCGCAGCAGGTCTTCCTTACGGCGGAATTGTCCTCCCTTTTCCCTGTAGTGCGCGATTGTACGGATAGTGCGTTCCGGTACACCCAGCGCAGACCATCCTGCAGCATCAATTGTATTCGGATCAAAGTAAAATCGCTGCTGATGTTTGCTGCTATCACTTCCTCTAACTGGTGTAACAGACTGCGAAGAGCGGAATGCCCTGACCTCAGCCAGCAAAGTGCTGTCTGCAGTCAGGGCTGCCGGTGGCATACAATACTCCCACAAAGCAGGCGTTCCTGCACAGACAACTGTTACTAATAACAGTAATAAAATTCCCTGCCGTTCTTTTGCTGAAAAGCTGCAATAGGCTTTCCATAACGCCTGCTTCATGGGTTAACGGTTTTAAAGCAGGGCAAGTTATCGCATAAACAACCGGAATTGGTTAATACGAAGTTAAACTCACCTGAGAATAATAGATGCCGTGAGCGCCGGCACACAATCCATTACCTTGCAATGCGCAAATGTTTCTCTGGGCGCCAGTTCAAACCTGATCTTGTCACCGGGACGCAGGCCTTCTCCCAGCGCAGCAGTACCGGCAACGTGTGCTTCAAAAACATGTTCATAACGTGCTCCGTTGTGACAGTTGGTCCAGGCGACGCCATAGTCACGGTTAGTAACTGCCACAACGGTTGTTGTGCAGGACTGGTATACAACGACGCCTTTATAATATTGATCATCATCCTTACGGCATCCGGTGAAGAGCAGACATAAGATGACAGCACATAACAAAAAAGGGGTTGATCGCATATAGATAAAATTTTGAGGTTAATTGCCGGTGATCACAATCGTCTCATAGTTGATGGGGCCACAGTCCCCCATATCACATTTCATCTCTGGCTCTTTCTGAACGATATTAAAGTTAAATTCTGCTTCCGCCGCTATGCCGTTCCTGTTAATGATATTTACACCGATCGCATGTTCGAACGTTTGTTGATCGTGACAGTTGGTCCAATCCGTGCCGATATCTTTATTCAGCACCTGTACAACGGTCGTAGCGCAGGAAGAATAGATGATCTTGCCTCTCAATCCTGTCTGAAGGATATTATTAGCGGGAGTATCATTTTTACTGCAGCCGGCCGATACCATCAGCAGGCCGCTCAGCAGTATCATCGCAGATAAAGGTTTCATGTAAGGGATATTTTAGTCAGTTGTCGGTAATACGTATCGTTGCTGCTCCCAAAGAAGCACCATCCATCACTCAATATCACATTGAGTGCGTGTTCATTGGTTTGCTGATCATGACAATTGGTCCATGTGGCGCCTGTATTGCTGTTAAGTCCCTGTACAGCAACGGTCACACAGGAAGTATAAAGCCCTGCTCTTCTTAATCCCTGTTCTGATGCGGACTGATCGTCATTTTTATCACAGGCCTGGAGAAACAGGAACAGCCCTGTTAATGACAGTGAAACAGATACAGATCGCATAGAAGGGGGATTTCCTGTAAAACGGCCATTGCCGGCAGAAAGTTACAGGATCACTTCCAGGCCGTCATAGGCGAGCGCCATACCATGCGGCAGCTCTGCAGATACCTCTTCATGTAATCCCAGCTGATGACTGATATGTGTAAAATAAACCTGAGGAACGCCCAGTTCTCTGGCAAGTTCGATGCCTTCGTCAAGCGTAAAGTGGGAGATATGTTTTTCTTTTCTGAGGGTGTTCAACACCAGCACTTTGGAGCCGATGATCTTCTTTTTTTCCTCTTCAGCTATAAAGTTGGCGTCAGTGATGTAGGTAAAATCGTTAAAACGGAATCCCATCACCGGCATGCGGTGATGCATTACATTGATGGGAGTGATATCCAGTCCGTTAACATTAAAAGATGCGCTGGTCAGTGTACGCAGGTTCAGTTCCGGAATACCGGGATATTTCTGTTCTGCAAAAGCATAGGAAAACTCATTGCGGATCACCTGCTGACTGAATTCTGTCGCATAGATATCAATGGCCCGCTGCTGGAAATAATTGAAAGCGCGGATGTCGTCCATCCCCGCTATATGGTCCTTATGTGAATGGGTGATCAGCACAGCTTCCAGGTGTTTTACACCGGCTCTGAGCATCTGATAACGGAAATCCGGTGTGGTATCTACCACAATATTGCCAGCGGGCGTATCACTGATCAGGATGCTGCTGCGAAGACGCTTGTCCTTTGAGTTGGAGGAGGTACAGACCTGACAGCCACAGGCGATTACAGGTACGCCCTGTGATGTACCTGTGCCTAAAAAGGTTACTTTCAATTTTCTGAAGGTTGTTCGGGTGAAGGTGATTTTTCTTCGGCGTTGTCTTCCGCTTCCGGCGCATTCCTGTTTTCCAGTACCTGTTTGTACAGTTTCAGGGACTCTGGCGACAGCATCGTTTCATCCAGTTCCATGCCACCAAGGATATCAAGGAGGGTATTGATACGACCTTCCAGGTTCAGGAATTTGTTAACTACAACCACCTTCTTGTGCTCAAGTACACAATAGCCTGAGTTGAACGTTCCTTTTTCAAAACGCAACTCATACTTAGCCTCTCCAAATATTTTTTCGAGGCGGGTCAGGTTATTGGGCGTGACTTTAAAATTCATTCAACAAAAATAAGGAAAAAGCCGGGAGCTCCTATTTACTCACCAGTCTGGCCACGGGTACGATCACTTCTTCCAGTGAAATACCGCCATGCTGGAAAGTATTCCGGTAGAAATTAACGAAGTAGTTATAGTTGTTAGGATAGCAGAGATAGCCGTCTTCTTTCGCGAAAATATAAGAGGAATTCACGTTCGGCCTTGGCAATCCGGCTTCCTTCGGATCTCTGAACGCCAGTACTTCCTTTGCCTCATAGTTGAGGTTACGGCCATGCTTGTAACGGAGATTGGTCGTTGTCTGCTTGTCTCCAATCACTTTGATCGGCGTTTTTACGCGTACGTTACCATGGTCGGTTGCTATAATAAGGTTTATCTTCTTTTCAGAGAGTTTTTTCAGGGCCTGGTGCAATGGAGAATGTTCAAACCAGCTGGCAGTAATAGAGCGGTAAGACATTTCATCTGCAGCCAGTTCCTTCAGCACTTCCATTTCGGTACGTGCATGACTGAGCATATCCACGAAATTGTATACAATGACATTCAACGGATAGGCCATCAGGTTGTGAATATTGTTCACCAGGTGCTGTCCGTCGTTATGGGTGGTCACCTTGGTGTAGGAAAACCGGGGATCCATCTTCAGGCGGCGCAACTGATCGGCCAGGAAGTGTTCTTCATACAAGTTCTTCCCTCCTTCCTCATCATCATTTTTCCATTCCTGCGGGAAACGGCTTTCGATATCTACCGGCAGCATACCTGCGAAAATGGCGTTACGGCTGTACTGGGTGGAGGTAGGCAGGATACTGTAAAAAGTATCTTCATGCACTAAACGGAACGATTCCAGGAAGATCGGCAGAATGGCCTTCCACTGGTCCAGGCGCAGGTTATCTATTATAATGACAAAATTGGCGACTTCGCTATCGAGAGCGGGCACGATCTTATCCCGGAACAGCGTATGCGACATAACAGGCGCTTCTTTGGCCTTTGGACTTACCCAGCTGGCGTAGTTACGGCTGATAAATTTGGCAAACTCCGTATTGGCTTCCGCTTTCTGGGTATTCAGTACTTCCAGCATTTCGGGACTGTTGGTTTTACCCATTTCCATCTCCCAGTATACCAGTTTCTTATAAATATCCATCCATTCATTGTAGTCAGGGTTGGAGTTGAGTGCCATAAACAGGCTACGGAACTCCTGCTGGTAAGCGATGGTGGTCTTTTCAGCCACCAGGCGTTTGTTGTCGATGATCTTTTTGAGGGACAGGAGCACCTGATTGGGGTTCACCGGTTTGATCAGGTAATCCGTGATCTGTGAACCAATCGCTTCGTCCATTACATTCTCTGCCTCATTCTTGGTGATCATTACCACCGGGATCTGCTGATCGATCTCTTTGATCTTGCCCAACGTTTCCAACCCGGTTATACCCGGCATAGACTCATCCAGGAGAACCACATCAACGACCTGCTCCTTCAGGAACTCGAGCGCGTCATACCCATTAGTGAGTGCTGACACCTTGTAGCCCTTTGTTTCCAGAAACATGATCTGCGATTTAAGTGATTCTATCTCATCATCTACCCAAAGTATATTTATTTGACTCATTCAAGTAAGGTATTTATAGTAAGGTAAAGAATAGTTGGCGCTGACAACTATCGTACTCAAGTTAACATTTCATTTGGTCAAAAACCGTTCCTCCGCCTTTCAGGGGACACAATAAATTGTTAAAAAACAACATGTTCCGTAAGCTGTCGTCAAATATTAATAATTTCGATCATAAAAATAGTTAAAATAGTGGGTAAGATAGGGGAAAGACTTCCCTCGTGCGTCTATACATTAGAAAAAGTTACAGATAATAATTCCTTAACGTAGCTTTGTCTAGCTAAAGGAGAACGGTCAATGGCAGAACGCAAGCGTAAAATTGTAAACGATCCGGTATATGGTTTCATTACGATCGACCATCCACTGATCTTTACATTGATTTCCCATCCTTATTATCAGCGCCTGCGCAGGATCCATCAGATGGCGCTGGCGCATCTGGTTTATCCGGGCGCAATGCATACCCGTTTCCATCACAGTATGGGGGCCTATCATCTGATGTGTTGTGCGCTTTCTGAACTAAAGGGGAAGGGAGTGGATATCACAGAAGAAGAAGAGGTTGCTGCAAAGATGGCCATACTTTTGCATGATATAGGTCATGGACCGTATTCACATGCACTGGAGAATGGCATTATTGAAGGCGTATCGCACGAAGAGATCAGCCAGTGGCTGATGGAGGAGCTGAACAGGGAAATGGACGGGGCACTGACGCTGACGATAGAGATATTCAACGGCCGGTACCATAAGACGTTTTTGCACCAGCTGGTATCCAGTCAGCTGGATGTGGACAGGATGGACTACCTCAACAGGGATAGCTTTTATACGGGTGTTTCTGAGGGGGTGATCAGCTACGACAGGATTATAAAGATGCTGACGGTCCACCGTGGAGAGCTCATGGTGGAGGAAAAAGGGATCTATTCGATAGAGAAGTTCATTATAGCGAGGAGGCTGATGTACTGGCAGGTATACCTGCACAAAACAGTACTAAGTGCAGAGAATCTGCTGGTTAAGATCTTGCGCAGGGCCAAAGAACTGGCTTTACAGGGAGTTTCTCTCTTTGCTTCGCCGGCTTTGCAGTATTTTCTATACCATAATATAACCGCGGCCAATTTTGAGCAGGAACCGTCCTGTCTGCAGCAGTTCTGCCTGCTGGACGATTATGACATCATGGGCGCCATCAAAGTCTGGACGCAGCATCCCGACAAAGTGCTCTCTTTGTTATGTAAATGGCTCATTGACAGGAATTTATTCAAATGCATCCTGAACAGTGAGGCATTTGACATGGAAAGTATCCAGCTGCTGAAACAAAAGGTACAGCGGGAATATGGCATCAGTGGCGCTGACCTGGATTATTTTGTTTTTACCGGAACTGCCTGCCTCAGTACATATAATATGAACAACGAGAAGATTAATATTCTTTTTAAAGACGGCACTGTAAAAGACATTTCCTCCATTGACAACCCACTGATTAGTCATACGCTGGCTATACCCGTAAAAAAATTCTACATTTGTCATCCAAAAATCTGATGAATGGCTAATTATCAATTAAGAATAAAAAAAATACGATAGGCGGAACAGAGTGTTTTGATAGCTGGTCAGATTCGGATAACATTATTAATTAATAACTATGCAGTTTAGCGCATTACAATTGGCTACCATGTTGGATGGTAAGCTGGAAGGCAACCCAGACGTAAAAGTGAGCAACATCGCCAAGATCGAAGAGGCGGGTGAAGGGATGCTCAGCTTTATCGCCAATCCTAAGTACGAAGAGTTTATCTATACGACCAATGCCTCCATACTGATAGTGAATGAGAGCCTTGTAACGGAAAAACCTGTAAAATCGACGCTTATCAGGGTAAAAGACGCCTACAGCGCCTTCGCCCTTTTACTTGAAAAATATAAGCAGATCATGAGTAATAAGACGGGTATTCAACAGCCGTCTCATATTCCTGCGTCTGTAAAGACCGGACAGAACGTTTTCATTGGTGCTTTTGCCTACCTGGGTGAGAATGTCGTGCTCGGTAACAATGTGAAGATCTACCCTGGCGTATACCTGGGAGATAATGTGATCGTACAGGATGACTCTACCCTCTTCCCGGGTGTAAAGGTGTACGAGAACTGTGTACTGGGTAGCCGTGTAATACTGCATGCCGGTTGTGTGATAGGAGGCGATGGTTTTGGTTTCGCACCGCAGCCGGACGGTACCTATAAAAAAGTACCACAGATCGGTAATGTCATCATTCATGATGATGTTGAGATCGGCGCCAATACCACTATTGACCGTGCAACCATGGGGTCTACCATCATCCGTCAGGGCGTAAAACTGGACAACCTGATCCAGATCGCGCACAACGTAGATGTAGATACCAATACAGTGATCGCGGCACAGACTGGTATTTCCGGTAGTACTAAAATTGGTAAGAACTGTGTAATTGGTGGTCAGGTTGGTCTGGTTGGACATATCCAGCTGGCTGATGGCACCAAGATCAATGCACAGAGCGGCCTGTCTAAATCTATTGCAGAACCGAATTCAGCCCTGATGGGATCTCCTGCTTTTGATTATAAAAGCTCCTTAAAAAGTCAGGCAATTTTTAGAAATTTGCCCGATCTGGAAAAACGTGTGAAGGAATTGGAAGACATGGTAAAACAACTGCTTTCCGTGCGGGAAGGTGTTTGATGATTAAGTAGGACAAACAGTTATAGCAAAATATGGATAATCAACAGTCGTCTAATCAACACACGATTAAAGACCCAGTTACAATATCGGGTGTTGGTTTACACACAGGAGCCCATGTAAATATGACTCTGAAGCCGGCTAATCCCGGTTATGGTATTAAGTTTCAACGTGTGGATCTGGCAGGGCAACCTGTAGTGAAAGCCGATGTAGATTATGTTGTGGATACATCCCGCAGCACGACGCTCGAACACAATGGCGCCCGCGTAAGTACTATAGAACACATTATGGCTGCGCTGGTTGGTACCGGAGTAGACAACGTACACATCGAGATCGATGGTCCTGAGATTCCTATTATGGATGGTAGTTCCTACCCTTTTATCCAGAAAATAGAAGAAGCAGGCATTGCAGAACAGGATGCAAAAAAAATATGGTATACAATTGATACCAACATCAGCTTCTACGACGATAAAAAGAACGTGGAAATGGTGGCATTACCAGCCGTTGACTATCGCATCACCTGTATGATCGATTTCAACTCGCCGATATTAGGTACTCAGCATGCTAATCTCAACAGCCTG
Source organism: Chitinophaga sp. YR627 (assembly GCF_900114995.1). Classification (GTDB taxonomy): domain Bacteria; phylum Bacteroidota; class Bacteroidia; order Chitinophagales; family Chitinophagaceae; genus Chitinophaga. Next base: position 1,059,488 of record NZ_FOUX01000003.1, on the reverse strand, counting down.
CAGGACTTCAAACAGGAAGTAGCGCAATGTCGCACCTTTGTGTTCCTGCACGAACTGGAATACCTGATATCCAATAACCTGATCAAAGGCGGCGATATCAACAACGCCATCGTAATCGTAGATAAAGCGGTAAGTGAAGAACAACTGGGCCACCTGGCAAAAGTGTTCAACCGTGAACATATCAGCGTAGCACAGCGGGAAGGTATCCTGAATAATATTCAGTTGCACTACCCGAACGAACCGGCACGTCACAAACTGCTGGACATCGTGGGTGACCTGGCACTTGTAGGCGTTCCGATCAGGGCGCATATCATCGCAAACCGTCCCGGACACGCTTCCAACGTTGAGTTTGCCCGTAAGATCAAGCAATATATCAAGAAGAACAAGCATATCAAGGATATGCCTGTTTACGATCCTAATAAACCAGCTGTTTTCGATGTACCACGTATCGAAAGAACACTGCCGCACCGTTTTCCGATGCTGCTGGTGGACAAGATCATCGATCTTACTGATACGCAGGTGGTAGGTATCAAGAACGTTACGTTCAACGAGCCATTCTTCCAGGGCCACTTCCCGAGTAATCCGGTAATGCCGGGTGTCCTCCAGGTGGAAGCACTGGCACAATGTGGTGGCATTCTTGCACTCAGCACTGTTCCGGACCCTCATAATTACGATACCTACTTTATTAAGATAGACAACTGTAAGTTCAAACAGAAAGTAGTTCCGGGAGATACCATGATCCTGAAGATGGAATTACTGAGTCCTATCAGAAGAGGTATAGTGGAAATGAGAGGAACCGTATTTGTAGGTAACAAGGTAGTTACTGAAGGTGACCTGACCGCTCAAATCATTAAAACAAGAGAAAGCTAAACCATAGCAATGATCCATCCGCTTACTTACATTCACCCGGACGCTAAGGTGGCGCCAAACGTGAAAATCGATCCGTTTACCGTTATTCACAAAAATGTTGAAATCGGTGAAGGCACCTGGATCGGTTCTAACGTCACCATTATGGAAGGCGCAAGGATCGGCAAGAACTGCCGTATCTTCCCCGGGTCTGTAATTTCCGCTATCCCGCAAGACCTCAAATTTGCTGGCGAAGACACTACAACTGAAATCGGAGACAACACCACCATCAGAGAGTATGTAACCATTAACCGGGGAACCAAAGACAAATGGAAAACCGTTATCGGCAAGAATTGCCTGATCATGGCCTATAGCCATATTGCTCACGACTGCGAAGTTGGTAACAGCTGCGTATTCTCCAACAGCACTACCCTGGCAGGTCATATCACCGTGGGCGACTACGTGGTGCTTGCAGGCATGGTAGCCGTACAGCAATTCTGTAAAATTGGCGATCATGCCTTTGTTACAGGTGGCTCCCTGGTGAGAAAAGACGTACCGCCTTTCGTAAAAGCAGCCCGTGAACCGCTGTCTTACGTAGGTGTAAACTCTATCGGTCTCAAAAGAAGAGGTTTCTCGCTCGAAAAGATCAATCACATCCTTGACATATACCGTGTGATATTCGTGAAAGGATACAAGCTGTCAAAAGCGATCAGTATCATCGAAGCAGAATATCCTGCCACTGACGAAAGAGACGAAATACTTTCCTTCATCCGTGAATCCGGCCGGGGCATTATGAAAGGTTATACGTCACTAGCCGGCGACGAATGAAAATAACGCTCGACCAGACAGGCAAACGCTTTAACTACGACTGGATCTTCCGTCGTGTATCCGCTACCTTCGAACAGGGCGGACGATATGCCATACTGGGTCCCAATGGCTCGGGAAAATCTACTCTATTACAGGTTATAAGCGGTCACCTTCACCAGAATGAAGGCACCGTTACCTATAGCACACCGGAAGAACTGCTCAGTCATGATCAGTTTTTCCGGCATTGTGCCATCGCTGCTCCCTATCTTGAACTGGTGGAAGAATTTACACTCGCAGAAAGCCTGCAATTCCACCTGCAGTTCAAAAACTTCATTCCCAATATTACTCCCGCTGATGCTGTGGCCGTTGTAGGCCTGGAGAAATCCATGCATAAACAGGTCCGCAACTTCTCATCCGGCATGAAACAGCGTCTGAAACTGGCACTGACCATTTTCTCTGACGTACCCGTATTGCTGCTGGATGAACCCTGTACCAACCTGGATGCCGCAGGTATCCGGCTTTATCAGCAACTGATCACGGACTATAGCGGCGACCGCATGATCATTGTCAGTTCCAATGATGAACAGGAATACTTCATGTGTCCCAACCAGATCAGAATACAGGATTATAAATAAGCTCCCCCCTCAGGTAGCAGCCCCGATAGCTGCTGCTTATGTCTTGTTTCTTATATTTGATCATTAACTTACTTACTCAATATGCAAACTGCCAGTAAAAAAGTAATCAATGGCTGGGCGATGTATGACTGGGCGAACTCAGTGTACAACCTGGTAATTACCACCACTTTTTTCCCTATTTACTTTACCTCAGCAACGCATTCTGCTGAAACAGGCGACAATGTCTCCTTCTTTGGTAAATACTTTGTCAACTCTGCACTCTATGACTATGCAATGGCTGCTGCATTTATACTGGCCGCTTTGCTGTCACCTATCCTCTCCTCTATCGCCGATACGAGAGGTAATAAGAAAAGATATCTGATGCTGTTCACCTGGCTGGGTGGATTAAGCTGTATTGCCCTGTACAATTTCCGGGGCGGTAATGTAGAATATGGCGTCATCTTCTTTATCCTCGCAACGCTTGGCTATTGCGGCGGACTGGTATTCTATAACTCCTACCTGCCTGAACTGGCAGCTGTCGAGGACCGTGACCGTATCAGTGCCAAAGGTTTCGCCATGGGATATATCGGTAGCGTGATCTTACAGCTGATCGGGTTTGTGCTGGTAGCAGTAAAACCATTTGGTCTCAGTGACGGAGACGCTGTACGACTGACTTTCCTGCTCACCGGTATATGGTGGATCGGCTTTGCCCAGATCACCTTCCTGCGTCTGCCTGCATCTAAGGGTACCATCCAGGAACATAAAGCAGGTGCATTGACTGAAGGTTTTAATGAGCTCAAGAAAGTATATGCACAGGTAAAGACCATGCCTGTACTGAAAAACTTCCTGCGTGGCTTCTTCTTTTACAGCATGGGTGTCCAGACCGTAATGATGGCCGCTACTATCTTTGGCAGCCAGGAATTACACCTGCCTTCCACCAACCTGATCGTAGCAGTTGTCGCGATTCAGGTGGTAGCAATACTGGGGGCCTGGGGTATGGCTAAGCTTTCCGGTAGATTTGGTAACCTCCCCGTACTGATGGTCGTGATCGTATTATGGATCGGTATCTGTCTGGCCGGCTACCGTATGCAGACCGCTAACGATTTCTATATGCTGGCCGTTGCCGTAGGTCTGGTGATGGGTGGTGTACAATCCCTCAGCCGCTCTACTTATGCGAAGCTGATGCCGGAAACAGAGGATACCACCTCCTTCTTTAGCTATTATGACGTAGTGGAGAAATTATCCATTACTGTCGGCCTGACCACCTTTGGTTACATCCACGAACTGACCGGCAGTATGCGTAACTCCGTACTGGCACTCATCGTTTTCTTTGTGATCGGATTGATCTGGCTGTTTTCAGCACAGAAAAAACAAAAAAGCCTTGCTGCAAAAAGCTGAAATTCACGAACTTCAGCAGGCAATCAACTGACAACACCATGAAGTTATATACAATAGAGACAGGCAATTTTAAACTGGATGGTGGCGCTATGTTTGGCGTTGTGCCTAAAAGTATCTGGAATAAGCTGAATCCGGCGGATGAAAACAATATGTGCTCCTGGGCCATGCGTAGTCTGCTTATTGAGGACGGCGACCGCCTGATCCTGATAGACACCGGTATCGGTAATAAACAGGATGAGAAGTTCTTCAGCCACTATTACCTGCATGGTAACGACTCGATCGACAGTTCACTGGCAAAACATGGTTTCAGCCGCAATGACATTACAGACGTATTTCTGACACATCTGCATTTTGATCATTGCGGAGGTTGTATAGAAAGACAGGGTGATCAACTGGTACCTGCATTTAAAAATGCAGCCTACTGGAGCAATGAGGAACACTGGCAATGGGCGACCAAACCAAATGAACGTGAAAAAGCCTCTTTCCTGAAGGAGAACATCCTCCCTATCCAGGAAAGTGGTCAGCTGAAATTTATTCCCAGAGAAGAAGGCATTCCTTTCAGCAATGATTTTAATGTCCGTTTTGTACATGGTCATACTGATTCCATGATGCTGCCACAGATTCAGTACAAGGATAAAACGATCCTGTATATGGCCGATCTGTTACCCAGCAAAGGACATATTCCCATCCCTTATATCATGTCTTACGATATGTTCCCGATGACAACCCTTCAGGAGAAAAAAAATTTCCTCCAGGAGGCCGTCGAGAATAAATATATTCTGTTTTTTGAACACGATCCTGTAACAGAGTGTTGCACTGTGCAGATGACCGACAAAGGCATCCGTGTAGCAGATACATTCAGACTATCTGATGTATAAGTAGTGCCATATTGGCACCATGTGTCCCTGCTGCACACATTTTGCAATACCATTACCGGAGGTTATATTATCATGGCTATACATTTGACGCAAGACAATAAATTGAAGAAGCTAATTGTTGTAGGAGACCGGGTGCTGATCAAACTGACCACTCAGAATGAACGCACTGACAGCGGCTTATACCTTCCTCCAGGTATGCAGGAAAAGGAAAAGGTACAACAGGGATATGTGATCAAAACAGGTCCCGGATATGCGCTACCACTTCCTTCTGAAGAAGATGAAGCGTGGAAACCGGAAGAAGAGAAAGTGAAATATATTCCGCTACAGGCAAAAGAAGGCGACCTCGCCATCTTCCTGTTAAGTGGTTCTACCGAGGTATCTTACCAGGGCGAAAAATACTATATCGTTCCACAGGGCGCTATTCTGCTGCTGGAACGCGAAGAAGATCTGTAACGGGAATTAAACACCGTTAGCTATTACGAATGTCAGGTGCGGACAAAGTGTAAACTTTGTCTCACCAGGCATTCGTAATTTTTTTGTGTAGCCCTATTGTCCGAAATCGCTTTTCTTTATCTTCAGTAAAAATTTGCACACCATGGCAACGAAAGAAGCATTTCTGGAATATATCCGCAATGGTTATTCCTTTAAGGGTGAACACGTTAAGCTTGGATGCGCCATACTGGATGGCGAAGTGGTAACTGGCGCAGATGTATTCATACCCCTGAAAACACTCAACAGACACGGTCTTATTGCCGGCGCCACTGGTACCGGTAAAACAAAAACCCTGCAGGTCATAGCCGAGGCCCTTAGTGACGCAAGCGTTCCTGTCCTGCTGATGGACATCAAAGGTGACCTGAGTGGTGTAGCTGCCGCCGGCACCAGCAATGCAAAAATTGAAGAGCGTTACCAGAAAATAGGCGGTAGCTGGTCTCCTTCTGCCTACCCCGTGGAACTGCTCTCCCTCAGTGATGAAAAAGGCGCCCGCCTGCGTGCGACCGTAAGTGAATTCGGCCCCGTATTACTCTCCAAGATCCTCGAACTGAACGATACGCAGGAAGGTCTGGTCTCCATGATCTTCAAGTATTGCGATGATACCAAACTCCCCCTGCTTGACCTGAAAGACTTCAAAAAAGTATTGCAGTATGTCAGTGATGAGGGTAAAGCAGAAATGGAGAAAGACTATGGTAAAATATCCACCACTTCTGCCGGCACCATTCTCCGTAAGGTGATCGGACTGGAACAGCAGGGTGCTGATCGTTTCTTTGGAGAAGCCTCCTTTGAAGTGGACGACCTGATGCATATCAGTGATGATGGCCGTGGAGTGATCTCCATCGTGAGAGTAGCCGATATCCAGGACCGTCCAAAGCTCTTCTCTACCTTCATGTTAAGTCTGCTGGCCGAACTTTATGCGACCCTGCCGGAAGAAGGCGATCTGGAGAAACCTAAGCTGGTGATGTTCATCGATGAAGCACACCTGATCTTCCAGGAAGCCAGTACCGCTCTTCTTCAACAGATCGAAACCATCATTAAACTGATCCGCTCCAAAGGCGTAGGTATATTCTTCTGTACACAGAACCCTATGGATGTACCTCCTTCCGTACTGGGACAACTGGGTATGAAAGTACAACATGCGCTGCGCGCGTTTACTGCGAATGACAGAAAGGCGATTAAACAGACAGCTGAAAACTACCCACTCTCTGAATTCTATAAAACGGATGACCTGCTGACGCAGATCGGTATAGGGGAAGCCCTCTTTACCTGTCTGAATGAAAAAGGGCAGCCTACACCACTTGCCGCGACGATGCTGGTATCTCCGCGCTCCCGTATGGACGTGCTGACCGACGCCGAGGCGGATACATTGGTAACTGCATCTAAGCTGGTGAAGAAATATAACCGCGAAATAGACAATGAAAGTGCGTACGAGATACTAACTGCCAAACTACAGGAAGCAGCCGAAAAAACGGCAGAAGAAAAGCAGGAAAAGCCTGCTGCAAAGGGAGGCAAACAGAAAGAAGAAAAAAGTGTATTGGAAACTGTACTGACCAGCTCTGCTGCCAGACAGGTAGGACGTACTGCCGCCAATATCATCACCCGCAGTCTGCTGGGCGCTCTTGGTCTTGGTGGCAAAAGCAGCAAAAAAAGTAGTAGCTGGTTCTGATCAGCGTCAAAATAATGAGACATGCCGGCCATGTGCCGGCTTTTTTTATATCCGGTCTTTCCAATACATGAATAAGCATATCCCTGCTGCCAGGAATATCAGGATGAGCAGGTTACCATAACGCAGTAACCAGTGAGGTTTATCCTTCTGTACTTCAAGTACAAAATCGCCTTTCTCAGGCACCTCGTCAATTGCTTTATACCGCTTCATCATTTTCCCAGTTCCAGTTGATTCTTTACAAGTTTGAAGTAATGCTGTTTCAGGGCGACCAGCTCCGTATGATCCCCTTCTTCTATGATCTCTCCTTTATCCAGTACAATGATCTTATCTGCATGCTTTACGGTGCTTAAACGATGCGCAATGATCACAACCGTCCTGCCTCTGAAGAACTCCTGCAGATTCTCCATGATCACCTTCTCATTATTAGCGTCCAGCGAACTGGTAGCCTCGTCGAAGAACAGGAAAGCCGGACCTTTATAGACAGCTCGTGCGATCAATACCCTTTGGTATTCACCACCGCTTAAAGCAATGCCGCCATGACTCAGGTTGGTATGATAACCGGATGGCAATTGCTCGATCATATCTTCTATGTTTGCTACATGCACCGCCTGTTGCAGCCTTTCCTTGTCGATGGTATAATCGTTATCCGACTCTGTGATATTGCGCAGAACAGTATCTGCAAAAATGAATCCGTCCTGCATCACCACGCCACAGTTACTACGCCAGTGACGGCTGTCCAGTGCTTCCAGTGACTTGTCTCCCAGATTGATACTACCAGAAGATGGATCATAGAACTTCAGCAGTAATTTCATCAGGGTTGTCTTTCCACTGCCACTGGTACCTACGATAGCCGTTACCTTTCCCCGGGGGATCGTCAGACTGATATTCTTTAGTACCAGCCGGGAACTGGCGCTCCCATAACGGAAGGATACATTGTCCAGTACCAGGTCATCGGTTTCATCAGACACATCGAAAATGCTTTTCTGCTTATCTTCCTCTTCCACATTCAGGACTTCTCCTATCCTCTCTATACTGATACGGGCTTCTGCCGCGCCGTGGATGAATGCCACAAAACTATTCAGGGGTGTGGCTAATTGTCCGATGATGTATTGCGTTGCCAGCATCCCCCCCAGTGTGATCCTCCCTTCGATGACTGACCAGGCAGCCACGAAAGTGATAATGATATTCATGAGCTGCAACAGGAAGTTACCGCCCACCACCTGCAATTGCTCCAGGCGTAATTCCTTCACCGCTGTATTATACACCCTGTTCTGTACCGACTCCCATTCCCATCTGCGGCGGCGTTCACTATTATTCAGTTTCACCTCCTGGATACCATGCATGATCTCAAGAATACTACTCCTGTTCTCCACTGACTCATCCCTTCTTTTATAACTCAGGACTGCCCGTTTTTTTACAAACAGCATGATCCAGGTGAAATACAATACACTGCCGGCCAGAAAGGTCAGGAACAAAGGAAAACTGAACACACATAGGACCGTTCCGAACAACAATATGTTGATCAGAGAAAACAATACACTGAGTGATGTATTGGATAAGAAGGTATCTATCTGCTTTTGATCTTCTATACGCTGAATAAGATCGGTGATCATCTTGGAGTCAAAAAAAGCGATCGGCAGTTTCATCATCTTGACCAGGAAATCTGATACGATGGCGATATTTACCCGCTTGCTCATGTACAGCAACAGCCAGCGACGTACTATCTCGGCTCCTGTTTGTGACAGGAATAATATCAGTTGTCCGGCCAGGATCAGGTATACAAAGTTGAGGTTATTAAACCTGATGCCCTTATCGACCAATGCCTTTGTCAGAAAAGGGAAAACAACCTGTATAAAAGAAAGGATCAGCACCCCGATCATTACCTGATAGAGGATCTGCTTATGTGAGCGTAAATAAGGCAGCAAAAATCGAAGATCAAGGGGTCTCCCTGCTCCTTGTCCTTCTTTATTATAAAACTCCGCAGAAGGCTCTAAAAACAATGCAAATCCCTCCTGCTCTTCTTCTTTCTTAATCTTCCTGTTGTATAACCAGCCTTCCAGGAATTTCGCGTGGGTGTATTTTACCTTGCCAAAAGCAGGATCTGCCACCCATATATGCTTATCATCCGTTTTATACACCACTACAAAATGGCGTTGCCGCCAGTGTACGATACAGGGCAGCGGTACATCATTCACCAGTGACTCAAAACTGATATTCAGCGCCAGGGTTTTCATCCCGATCTGTTCTGCTGCATCACAAAGCCCCAGCACAGATACGCCCTGTCTGGTGATACCTGACATTTCACGTAGCTGCTGAATGGAATAATTCTTTTTGTAAAAAGCACAGATCATCTTCAGACAGGCTGCTCCGCAGTCCATCTGATCCAGCTGCCTGAAGAACGGAAATGAGGAAAATCTGATCAACTGATAATGGTTTAAGATAATTAGATCCTGTTGATCACTTTCAGTGATTCAAGGTGCAGCAATACATCTGCTATCATGGAAGGCGCTTCGATCTCATAACAGGTATCCAGGTGTGAGATCAATGATTCAAATGTCTGTGGCGTAGCCAGAAAACGCAATATATCAAACGCCAGTTCGGCGATGATAACCGCTTCTCCGTCAGCCTTACGGATCATGATCTGATCCATCGGAATATCTTCTTCCAGACGGCCCCTTACTTCATATCTGATACCTTCAGAAACGCCGAATATGGTCGTATCCACTATCGGCTGCTGTACATACTCTTTCTTCCGAAACACCACCAGCCAGTTTTTCAGCGTAACAGTCTGCATAGACAATTCCGATTCCAGGTGATTACACCTGATCACTTCTTCCCGTACCACTTCAAAGCCGGCCCGTATAAAAGCAGCCCTGATCTCATTAGCCGCCAGTTTCTCGCTGACGTCTTCAAAACCGTATCCAAGCGGTCCGAGATGAATAAATACACCTCCCGGTTTCAGGAGCCTTTTCACTTCAGGCAGTAATAACTTCAGGGCCAGTACATCCGTGAAATAGGCGGAACAGAAAGCCGAGATACTACCATCTTTATGAGGAGAATGCAGGATATCTGAAATGTAGCAGAACAGCTTATCATTCACCCCAGGCAGTGTATATCCGCTGAAAGGCGGATGATAAGTGGCTGTCAGTTCCCTGGCTACATAAGTATCCTGTAATATATTAGTGTAGTTGATTTCATGAAAATTGATACTCGCGCCTTTCAGCAACTGCTGAAAGAACCAGAGCATGGAAAAGGACAGATCTGTTGCATAGACCTTTTCAAAATAGCCGCAAAGTTCTACAGCAATACGTCCAACTCCCGCACCTGCTACAAGGATGTTCTCCCGGTCGCTGATAGCTTCACTGATCACTTCTTCCAGTGGTCCCAGGATCTCGGAAAGCTGTAGTTCACCTTCCTCCAGCCAGCACCAGTCCCGCTTCAGGTATTGAAAATCTTTCAGCACCGCCGCTGATACCGGAGAAGACTTCGTCCTGAGTAATGCAGCAGGACTCACCCGTTCACACAGCATATTGACCAGTGTGCCTATCAGTTCATTATTACCGGACAGCGCTTTTCTCAACTGCTGCCAGTAGATCTGTCTGTAGGGTCTGTTTTCAAAAGCCTGTTCCAGTTCGCCCAGCTCTCTTTCTTTCTGCTGGGCAAAATCTGCATATTGTTTTGCCATACCGGCAATATATTCTTCTTCGTTGCTCACAAACAATGGCACTCCATGCAGGTGTTGATAGTCTTTATGACATACGGCACAACTGTATGTTTCCTCTTTTATAAGAGGTGATCCGCATTGCAGACAGATCATCTGATCGGCAGCAATGTCAGTATATGTAATCATCTGAATTATTTTATAGCAAGAAAACCCTCAAAACAAACATATTTCATCACAGACAGGATATCTACGAAACCGGCTCTTGTTAACAGGTCCTTGTTGCCTGTAGTAGAAAAAGGTTCCAGTACGCCTTTCAGACTTCTGCTTTTTGCCAGGATCTCTCCGGCAGTAAAGCCCTGTGCCAGTTTAAACTCTGTATAGAGGCTGGTCGCAATATCCTGGAACCGTGCATCATTCGCCCGTACCTTTTCGAACATGATCAGGGCGCCGCCCCAGTTGAGTGCATTATATATTTTGTCCACCACCAGTTGCCGCACTTTTGGCTTTATAAATTGCAGTGTATAGTACAGGATGATCAGGTCGCTTTTCTTCAGGTCAATATCGAGGATATCATCGTGAATAAAAGACACCTGCGGATATGCGCTGCACTTCTCCTTTGCAGCACTGATCATATCAGCTTCCCTGTCTACACCTATGATTTCAACATCCTTGTCTTTACAGTTAATGGCTAACTGTTTTGTAAGTTCGGCTGTTGAGCAGCCTATTTCATAACATACTGAATCATCCGACAAAAAGAAATCCGACAATTTTACAATGAGGTCATGTCCTTCATGATATAGTGGGATCGACTTGGGAGCGTGTGTATCAAAGGCAGCCACAGTTTTACCGGAGAAGGTCCATCCTGCATTGGCGGCAACGATCGTATCACCGGCATGGAACGTTGTTAATTCGTTATCCATCTTGCGGGGTTAATAGTGAAGGGAAAAAGACAAGAGCAGTATTGCTACTGCCCTTGTTTACACTCTTACGTTTTTTAGATTACAGCGCAGATGCTGTTTCCAGCGTAGTGTGGCAGGATGCGAGTGTACCACCTACGATTTTTGCCAGTGCATCTTCTGCTTTCACTGACTGTGCAGCTGCTTTCAGCTCTTCGATGGTCAGTTTTTTCTTTGTTTCGTTAGCTTTGGAGCTGTTTTTACCCATTTTCATACAATGAACGTTTATTTGGTTAACGCCTACTCTGTTTCAGATTTTCGGCTTCCTCTGTAAAACCCTTGTATTGTAAATAACAATTATCTCATTCTGTCCCTTTCACTGCCAATACCGATGGTATGTCTTTTGGCAGTTCTCAGTTTACTGTTGCCAAACTTATAACTGAGGTTCAGTTTAACAACCCTTGAGTCGGTATAGGTCTTATATCCGGAGTGCTGGTCCAGGTAGTTGATGTCCCACTGCCACCTGTTGGTATAGAATATATCCGTTACACTTAATACAGCTGCAAATTTTGCAGAGAATGTTTTACGGATAGCAGCATCCACAAAGAAACGTGTGCCTACTTCATACAGACCATTCAGCGATGGCGTTCTGTAATAAGCTGTCATCTCTGCTGTCAGACTCTTAGATATAGGGAATGTATTATTAGCGTTGATATAGAATACCGGTTTGGTGATGTTATAAGTACCATTCAGATAAGGCGTCTTATACTGTATCAGGTAATTATTCCAGGTGATATTACTCTGCCACCATTTCGTGATCGTGACAGGAATAATAAAGTATATACGGTAGTAATAGCAGTGATCAATATTTGCAATGATATTCTGCAATGACTGCGTATCATAATGCTGTTGTACTGACTGCTCAATCCTGTCTCTGATATTATCTATCTCGATCGCCACACGATATTTCTTTCTGAATATATAAGCCAGTTCCAGTGTATTGGTATAAGAAGGCTTCAGGAAAGGGTTACCCGTTGAATAGGCATTTGGATCTCTCCTTATGGCCAGCGGACTCAGATAGCTATAGTTCGGCCGCTCAAAGCTCGTCGTGTAGGAAAAATTAAACTCATGGCTTTTATTGACCACATACTGTGCGAACACAGAAGGGAATACCCTGAAGTAATTTCTGTCTACGATGTCGCTTTGTCTTAGCACACTGCCTTTTGCAATGGTCTGTTCCACACGCGTACCAGCCTTTACCGTCCATTTCATAAAAGCTTTTTCCAGGTTAAAATAGGCGGCATTGACATTTTCTGTATAGTCAAACTTATTCAACTGCGAAGTATCCACCCGGTATTTATCACCTTGCAACTCTGCGTAAACGAGATCACTGTTATTCTCCATCCAGGTGCTCTTGGCACCCAGTTCAAGGGTATAATCGTTCTTCAGCTTTCTTGTAAAGTCTACGGTAAGTCCCTTTACATTCAGCTTTACAGGAGCATCATTCCTGAAGTAAGCAGAAGGCTTGCGTTCCTCCATATTCGGATTGAAATAGGAAAAGAAATAATCCTGTCCGTTTTCGGCATTGTAGCGTGCATAGTCTGCATTTACACTCAGGGAGCCTTTCGTACCCATTGTCAGATTATAGTACAAGTTATACAACTGCACACCTGAAGGATATCTGATGGCGCTATTGGTATGTACAATAGAATCTATATTGCCTTTACTCCAGATATAGGTATCATTGTCGTACCCGCTCTTCCTGCGCACCCGCTGGGCATTGACCTGAAAACCTATCGTATGTTTCGCATTGATGGTATAATCCAGCCCACCTATCAGGGTATGCGATCTGTTTGTTGTACGTGCGTATTGCTGCTGATCGAAGTAAACCGGTACGGCCTGATCTGCGTAATCAACATAAGATGGCTGCCGCTGATAATCTTTGATGCTCATGAAGGAATAATTCACATAAGCATTCAGCTTTCCTACTTTATAGTTCAGGTTCAACGCGGGACTATACTTATCATACTTTCCCTGTCCATACGTGAAAGACGCTGTTCCATTCATGCCCTCCGCCTGGTTCCTGACTGTTCTGATATTGACCACACCAACGCCCTGTCCGGCTTCATAGCGGGCAGAAGGATGTTTGATGATCTCTATCTGGCTTACCTGATCAGCGGCCATACCTCTCAGCATGTTGCTCAACTGTTCTCCGCGCAGATAAGTTGACTTACCATTTATCAGTACTACAGCGCCTGTAGTACCCAGGATAGATACTGCACTTCCACTGGTTTCAACACCGGGTGATTTTCCCAGCAGGTCCCACACCGAGTTTCCGTTTGTCAGGATACTCTTCTCTACATTCAGTACGATCTTATCTATCTTATATTCTATCAGTGGCTTCCGCGATACGACGGTCACTTCCTTTAACAGGCGGGGATCTCTTTTCAACACCAGTGACTGTTCTATGGCACTGTTGTCAGCACCTGTGAGATTCAATGGCGTCGCCGCTTCCCTGTAACCGATCAATACTGCTTTCAGCACATAGATTCCCTTCTTCAGGTGTCTGATTTCATAGCCACCTGCAGCATCACTTTCGGCACTGGCAACTATTGCCGAATCGGGTAGATTCAACACAGTAATTTTTGCATATGCGATAGGTAACTGCGTACTATCCTCCTTCACTGTTCCTCTTATCTGTACCTGGGCTAACACCTGCAGGTGAATGAGTACAGACAATACTAACAGTGACGCTGTCTTTTTACAAGCGCTCATCATAGGTTTTCATTTAAAAGCAAATCGGAACAGGATCTATTGGTTATTCGCTGGTTATTGAGTAATCATTTAAGAGACAAAATTTAGGATAACTAAACCTGGAAACCTGATTGGAGAAGTCCGCACGATCCAGTATATGCCGGATGTTTTCCAGTGTATGCCCGATACCTTCATGCAGGGCTGTATAGAGATTTTCTCCTGCATCGGTATAGACTTCTGAAAAAACAACCTGTTGCATACCGGTCTTGTATCTCCGGCTCTGGTCACAGTATCGGGCTATCAGTTCATGGCGTTCCTCTCTGGAGAATGCATCCTTTAACCGAAACAACACATCAAAACATTTCACACGTTGTGCCACGGTAAATATTCCATGGAAAGCGTCGTAGATATTTCTTTTGTCAGCTGTTATCCCTGAATAATCTGATAATAATTTCAGTTCAGGATTGATCACAAAATACTCGTCCATATTGAACATGTAAGCGTTGAGCATATTGTGTGACCATTGGTGTATCAAATCATCCAGAAAAAAAGCGATGCTGCTGTTCGCATTTGCATTCAGGAACACAGTCCCCTGTAATTCTTTCGTAGCAAAGCTGTTAACGGGTTCACTGTTAAAGATCACTATCTTGCGGTTGGTCATACAGGACAACCTGTAAAAGGCAGGACAATGTACTTCAATGAGCTTCAGGGCACGTTCCAGGTTATCGCGCTGTAACACGCTGATGTTGTAGGTATCGATCGCTGATGCATCTACAACAGCGTCTTCACGTACAGGGACAAAATACTTGTAAAACAGTGGATGATTGAATGGTAGTAATTCAAAATCACCAACCATCTGCAGTGGCACAAAAGTATGTGTCAGCGGTATATCACCATGTCTTACTTCGAAGGCAGTTCCTCCTCTGTAGCGCACCTGCGCTGTTTCTATCTGGGTTGCACCGGTAAGGCAAATGCTTCCCATCTTAGGCAGATAAGCTATCCCATGCGGGTCAAATGTCGCTGTAAACGAATTTGGTCGCTGTTCTTCAGAAATGTATCCAAACAGGATCTGTTCCAGTGAAGGACGGTTGGGAGCTGTCGCGTTATTAAACCAGGCAAATAACAGGGGTTCCAGAAAGATATCATCATCATTGATGTCCAGTAGGGATATGATATTTTCGTCCTCCTTATATACCAGTATTTTTATTGTTTGCGCAAGTTCTTCCAGCTTATCCTGCAGCTTGAGATCATCAATAAAATCTGTTGAGTGATCCGGTCTCCGCGTGATATTGAGGGGTAACATAGTGTTGTGGATGTTATGTTATGGGTCTTAATTTATTGGGCAACACTTCTTACTTCCTTTCTTTAATCTTCAAAACGAATTTAGTAACATTTTCCAATCCTCCAAAAAAATTTAGTCACGCATTGAGAACAAACGCTCAATAGACTTTACATAAGCTTTCTTTGTCATTCCTACCAAAACGTGATCCATACCGGATTTCAGACAATATTCACAAGCGAGCTCAGAAATTTTTCGTTTATCATTAGCTGGTAAAAAGCCATTTTGGACAAATTTATCTCTCCATGCAGCAGCCTTCAACGTGAGTTCTTTTCGTGAGTAATCTTTACACAACTGTTTGAGTTTTTCGTATATGCGTTTGTGCGTAACCGGAATATTATTATCATACAAAGTTCTGAGTAGTGGATACAAATGTGTCTGAAACACCTGCTCCACCGCATCTGGGGTACCAATACTCATCCATCGCTCATGAATAATTTTAACAACCGGCAAAGACAACACATCTTCTTCAAGCCCATTCCTGATCATTCGTTGTTGTATTA
The DNA here is from genome assembly GCF_900114995.1 of Chitinophaga sp. YR627. Taxonomy (GTDB): domain Bacteria; phylum Bacteroidota; class Bacteroidia; order Chitinophagales; family Chitinophagaceae; genus Chitinophaga. The sequence continues at coordinate 1,043,631 of NZ_FOUX01000003.1, read as the reverse complement.
ACGTTATCGCCTTTTCTACCAGCAACAAATCTTTTTCCTCCTGCAATTTTGCGGCCTCTTTCTCATAAGAGGCAAACCTGATAATCTCATTTCCCTGTTGACTACTCAATGGTCTGTTTGCAATGGTGATGATATCATTTTCCTTTGCAGCAGCTATAATACTTCGTCCGTTATGATGTGGCGCAAGCGCCTGTTGCTCAAGCAGATTAAAAGGAAACTGTATGAATTTAAAATGATGTTCAGACCGGATACTGCGCGCGATATCCAACAGTCTGTCAAGATCTGTAGTATCATCTGCTGCCGTATCAAAAGGGAAAGTATTGGAACTAATACCATAGTATCTTATCACACCTTTATCAACCTGTGTTTCCATCCATAAAAATGCTTTTCTGATACGATCGTAATACTCATCTTTACTCAATGTCACATTCGTTTGCCGGAAATAATGCTCAGGATTATGTAATAGAAATGTATCCACATAATCAGTCTGCATGCGCTGTAAGGAAAGCTGCAACTGTAATTCCAGGTATACCGGATGGACAGAATATTTCATCCTTTCAGAAAAGGTAATCACTTCATCTTCCAGTAGTCTATTGTCTACAGTATCCAGCAGGGGCAGGCTTTCCCCTTGTATATAACCTGCTTTCGTCACAATAAAAACCTTCTCTCTGAGCTGATGCGCTGACAGGACCTCTCCTATAAGTCTTTCAGAAGCGCCATTCAGATAATTACCTGCGGTATCAAGCAGATTACATCCGGCATATATAGCAGCAAGAAGGGCTTCATGGTGTTCCTGCTGGTTAACTGATGTACGGTAAGCGCCAAATCCGGCGGCAGTCAATTGTTGTATCGGTAACATATTTCAGGGTTTAAAAAGGGCTTCGGATAGCTAAAATAAATCCTTTATAGCGTTTACCACATTTTCTTTAAATTTACTTTATCTATAACCCTCAAAAGTATAACATGAAGAAATTAGCTTTAACCCTTTTTGTCAGCCTCTTTTTCTTATGCACCCAAGCCCAGACAAACACCTCTACCGCTACGGAACACCCTGCAGACAGCAAAGTAAAATTCAAAAAGGAAAATGTTGACTTCGGTACCACTGCTTTTAACAAACCCGTTACTGTCAATTTTGAGTTTACCAATGTGGAAAAACAACCGGTGCTGATTGAAAATGTACGTACCAGCTGCGGATGCACCGCTCCTACATGGACGAAAGAACCCGTACTGCCAGGTAAAACAGGAAAAGTAACCACTACTTATTCTGCCAACTCGGTTGGACAACAAAACAAAACCATCTGGGTAAAGATCAAAGGCATTGACCAGGAAAAAGAATTACATCTGACAGGAACGGTACAGAACTAAGCCTTGCTACAATCACCTTATTGCCTGGCAGCAGCGTAACAAACGTCTTTCTGCCAGGCTTTTTTTATTGTATTCCCCCCTCCCATTCCTGCCTGTCATACATTTTATTGATATCATTTTCTTAAGATTCATTATCTTATTGCCTCAATAGATCAAACTAAAGATTACATGGAAAAAATTATCAAAACCGGCATATGCGCCTATGGCATGTCAGGCCACGTTTTTCACGCACCATTTATTCATGTACATCCCGGATTTGCATTCACGGCTGTAGTGGAAAGAAGTAAACACATGGCTCAGGAAAGATATCCTGATGTAAAGGTGTACAAGAGTGTAGAAGAAATGCTCCAGGATGACAGCCTGGAACTGATCGTTGTAAACACGCCTAACTATACACACTACGAGTATACCAAAGCTGCGCTGAATGCAGGCAAACATGTGATTGTAGAAAAACCGTTCACCGTTGCATCCAAAGAAGGACAGGAACTGGTGGAACTGGCTAAAAGCAAAGGTCTTTTACTGAGCGTTTATCATAACAGACGTTTTGACAGCGATTTCAAGATCGTACAACAGGTCATCAGCAGCGGCGATCTGGGTGATATACTGGAAGCTGAAATCCACTATGACCGCTACCGCGAAGAACTCAGTTACAAGAAACATAAAGAAGCGGCATTACCGGGAACCGGCGGTCTGTATGACCTTGGCTCTCACCTGGTAGATCAGGGGCTGCAACTGTTCGGTATGCCTGACGGTATCTGGGCTGATATCCGTATCATCCGTAAAGAGTCCCTGGTGGACGATTACTTCGAACTGGTCTTCTTCTATGATAAACTGCGTGTTCGTTTAAAATGCAGCTATATCACCAGAGAACCAATTCCATCCTATCAGTTCCATGGCCGTAAAGGTTCTTTCATCAAAACAAAAGCCGATACGCAGGAAACCATGCTGCAACAGGGACTCATGCCTGGCGCACCAGGATGGGGTATAGAAGGCATTCATGAATGGGGCCTGATACACACAGAGAAAGACGGAGAAGTGATCAGAAAATACCTGCCTTCGCCAAAAGGTAATTACCTCGAATACTTCGATGGTATGTATGCAGCTATTGCAAATGGTGCACCTGTACCGGTTCAGCCTACTGACGCAGTCAATGTGATCCGTGTCATTGAAGCCGCTTTTGAAAGCAGCAAAACCGGTAGTATCGTTAAACTGTAACACAATCATTTTGTATAAAAGCGAAAGCCGTACGCCTCAGGCGTACGGCTTTCGCTTTTATACAAATCATCTTATCTGAGATAAACTTTCCCATCAGCGTCTCTGCCTGCTTTCTCTTCCAGGATCAGGAACTGCATCACTTCCAGCAATGCATCTTCTTCAATAGATGAGAGTCTGTTCCTCACTACACTCCATTCCTCCGGCTCACTCCCTAACTGCGCGATCAGCTGACTGGCGATTGTGGCGCCTGCCTTTGCTTCCAATGGTCTTTTCTTCTTCTCAATACACACATCACAGGTACCGCATTCCGCTGAATTTCTCTCACCGAAATACCTTACCAGCAATTGCGTACGACAGATATCCCTGTTCTCTACATAACCCATCATGGCATCCAGCCGGGCTTTATATGCCTTCATACGCTCTTTTATCTTTCCGGCATCTATCTGCAGATGTTGTGCAGATACACGTTCCTGCGAAAAGCACAGCTGTGGTTCTTCCTTACGCTGATTATACTGAATGATCCGCCGCTGATGCAGTTGTTGTAACCACTGTACTATCTGTGGTTCAGGTTTTCTTAAAATACGTGCAAGCTGTTTTTCATACACCGGCACAGGTGTATCGAAAATACCTTCATAGGTACGCAGCAATGTCTGGGTGATGGGTTCGAAGTCAGGTTGCATATCTGTAAAATCGTACAGCGTCTGCTTACTGATCACAAACTCTATCCGTGAAGGCATAAATACACTTTCACTTAACTGTAGTATCCCTTCCTGCTCCAGTATACGTAGGGCGCTATAGGCAATCGTGATATTGAGATTAAATCTTCTGACAAAATCATTGATATCAAAATCATAGTATACTCCTTCCGCACTGCCCACTGCCACCTGCAGGTAGTTGACCAGACTTTGGTACACTTCACGGATCTCAGATATTTCGGGAAACTGTAACTGCATGGCCTGCACCATTTCATTCAGTTCCTGCTGCTGATACAGGAGTACGGCATAAGCTTTCTTTTCATCTCTGCCTGCGCGGCCAGCTTCCTGATAGTAGGCTTCCAGTGCATCGGTCGCATCATAATGCACCACCACCCGTACATCCGGCTTATCGATCCCCATACCGAAAGCATTGGTACAGGCGATCACCCGTATACGGCCGTTAATCCATAACTCCTGTCGTGCAGTACGCTCCTCTCCGGTCAGTCCTGCGTGATAGTAGGTTGCAGAAATCCCCTCCTGTTCCAGCATATCAGCAATCTCCCGGGTACGCTTCCGGTTACGACAATAGACGATGGCGCTACCAGGTACCCTTTGCAGGATGTGCTTCAGCTTTTCAGGTTTATTATCCTCTTCAATAACACTATAGGAAAGATTAGCGCGGGCAAAGCTTTTAGTAAATATTACCGCCCTTTTCATGAGCAGCTTTTCACAGATATCCTGCTGTACTTCAGGAGTTGCAGATGCGGTAAGTGCCAGTACACGCACTCCTGGAAAATACTCCCTGATAGCCGCTATTTCCAGATAGGCAGGTCGAAAATCATAGCCCCACTGTGAAATACAGTGTGCTTCATCAATAGCCAGCAGGTTCACCGGCATCCCGTCACAATACTCCAGGAACCGCTTACTCTGCAAGCGCTCCGGAGAAACATACAGGAACTTGTACTTTCCTCTGCGGGCTTCTTCCAGGAGTCGTTCCACATCCTGATAATACATACCGGCATAGATCGCAGCAGCGGGTATATTCCGCTTTTGCAGATTCGCTACCTGGTCTTTCATCAACGCGATCAGCGGGGTCACGACCAGACACAGGCCTGGTTTCATCAGGGCCGGTACCTGGAAGCAAATGGACTTACCTCCACCCGTAGGCAGCAATGCAAGGGTATCTTTTCCGTTGATGATCGATTGTATGATATCTTCCTGTAAAGGACGGAATTGTTCGTATCCCCAGAACTTCTTGAGTATGTCGGATGGATTGAGCATATCTGAGCAGGTGTAAAAATAAAGAATCTGCTCCTACAGGATGCAATACTCAGACCACCTTTTTATAGCGTAATCTGACTGAGTTCACTGCCAGGACGATATCTGACAGGGCCATTACACCGGCGCCCGAAATAGGGCTTAATACGCCAAATGCGGCGAAAGGAATAGCAATGATATTATAGATAAATGCCCAGAAAAGGTTCTGTTTGATTGTCAGGTAAGTATGCCGTCCCAGTCCCAGGGCCAGTGGCAGTGATGACAGGCGGTTATTCAGCAGGATCACATTGGCGCTCTGCATGGCCACATGTGTGGCATCACTCAGGGAGATACCAATACTGGCTCTTGCCAGGGCAGGAGCGTCATTGATACCGTCACCCACCATCGCTACGGCAGCTTCTTTCATCAGGGCATCTATCTTTTGTAGCTTCTGTTCAGGTGTTTGTCCGGCAAATACTTCCGTGATCCCTACCTGTGCAGCCAGTTCCCGGCACTTTCTTTCTGTATCTCCGCTCAGCAACACCGTTTTGATCCCCCTGTGCTGCAACAGCTGCACCATCCGGGCGGCATCTGGTCTGATCTCATCCGTAAAGTCGATCCAGCCTGCCAGTTGCCCGTTTTTCAGCAGATAAATGTTATGATTATCATCTTTGGTAGCCTGTTCCGCCATTGTATAGGAACCCAGCTGCCACTCATTGCCCTGTGTATCTTTTGCCTGCATACCGCGGCCTTTGATCTCTCTGACCTGTAATAATCCGGCCTCTCCCTGTCCTTTCCACTGACCGGAAAGAGAACGGGCAATCGGGTGGGAGGAATATTTCTCCAGACTATAAACAGTGGCTTTGAACTCCTGTTCGGTCATGCCTTCAAAGTGGTACTTACCTATCTGTAATTTCCCGGTCGTGAGGGTACCCGTTTTATCCAGGACTACATATTTAATATCCTTAAAAGCTTCCAGTGTATTGGCCCCTTTGATCAGAATACCGTTATTCGCAGCACGTCCCAGGCCCACCATCACAGCTGCCGGTGTAGCCAGTCCCATTGCACAGGGACAGGCAATGACCAGTACAGCGATGCTCTTCATAATCGCCTCTCCGGTAGTCACCTGACTGAAAAGCAGCCATCCAAGGAAAGTGGCAATGGAAATACCCAGCACCAGGGGCACAAAAATACCGCTGATCCTGTCTGCCAGTCTTTGCATATTGGGTTTGCTCCCCTGGGCCTGTTTTACCAGTTCTATGATATAGGATAATACGGTATCCTTTCCTGTTGCGGTAATGAACATTTTGACGCTACCATCTTCCATGATGGTACCACCGATGACCTTATCCTTTTCCTTTTTGGATACGGGCGTACTCTCTCCGGTGATCATGGACTCGTTGATATGCCCGTTGCCCCAGTAAATAGTACCATCCATAGGGATTTTGTCACCTGTATTGACTAATACCTTATCTCCAGGTTTCAGGGTCTGGTTATCGACGATATGAATATGTTCATGATTCCCGTGATCGGTGATCAACCGGGCTGTGGTCACCTGCATACGTGCCAGATCCGCAATCGCGGTAGTCGTTTGTTTCACGGAACGTTCTTCCAGCAGATTACCCAGAAAAACGAGTGTGATGATCGCAGCTGTTGTTTCATAGAACATATACTCACTGCCAAGATGCAGTAAAGTACCTGCGAGGCTGTATCCATAGGCAGCAGTAGCCCCCAATGTGATCAGTACATCCATATTGGCCAGTTTGTTGACCAGGGAACGCCATGCGCTACGCCCAAAGTGCCATAAACCTACCAGATATACCGGTGTGGATAAAGCCAGCTGTACATATGGGTTATGCAACCACGCCCAGTGTACCCACATATGCAGTAACAATGGGGCGGTAAATATGGCGCAGAAAATAAATTTAAAGCTCAGGGTATTTAGAAATGCTGTTTTAGGCAGAGGCTGGTCGGGCAGTATGATCTGATAGCCCATCTGGCTGACCCCATTCAGTACTTCAGTAGCGGATGCGATGCCTTCCGGGAGGGTAAAGCTCAATTCTTCTGTGGCGAAGCTCACATTTACGTCCTGCATGCCTTTATGTTCAAGGTATTTAGACACCGATTGCGCGCAATTGGTGCAATGCATACCCCTTACTTTACAACTGATCGTTTCCATGTTCTACTGAATAAATATTAATATCAAAATACCATTACAAAGGTACCATGCACCGTTTTACGCGAATAAAATATTAATGCAACGGAGTATCGGCATACGGGCTTATCATACAGATTATCAATCCGTTCCGGGTACCGGGATTTTTAATGCAACTGGGTAGCAACCAATGACATAGTAATTAGCTAAATTTACTCCATGGAATGGACATTTTCTCAGGAAGATCTGCCTGCCACGGCTGAAAGCTTCTGGCAACATTACAAGGGGCAACATATATTTACCCTGGAAGGCCCGATGGGAGCAGGCAAAACCACGTTTATAAAAGCATTGTGCGCCGCCAGAGGTGTGGAGGACGCAACTGCCAGTCCCACTTTTTCCATTATCAATGAATATGCTTTCAGGGAAGATGGCCGGCAGTACAGCATTTTTCACCTCGATCTCTATCGTCTCAAGGACGAGGAAGAAGCCATCGCTGCAGGCGTAGAAGACACCATATACCGCGATCATGCGATCAGTTTTGTGGAATGGCCTGATATCATTAACGACCTGCTGCCTCCGGATACGATCCGGCTGCAGTTATCAGTGTTACCGGATAAAAAAAGGCTTTTACGCGCCGGATAATGCTTTGAACAAATGACGTATCTTTGGATACTCGGAAAAAATCACCCGGACCAATCTTGATAATCATATGGAGCAAAGGCAAAAACCTGTTGTGAGTGCTGGCTTTACATATTCACCGCTGGAAGAAACGCTGGATATTCCTCAAAAAAATTCCCGTTTATTTATTGGCATACCAAAAGAAAACTCCTTCCAGGAAAACCGTATTGCATTAACACCGGATGCGGTAAGTATCCTGGCTAATAATGGTCACCATATCGTGGTTGAACATAAAGCAGGCGACGGTTCCCATTTCTATGATACCGATTACTCAGAAGCAGGCGCTGAAATCCTATATGACAAAAAAGAGGTCTTCAAGGCAGAGATTATCGTAAAATCCGCCCCTCTCAATGATGAGGAAATAGAGCTGCTGCGTCCCCACCAGATCGTTATTTCTCCTATTCATCTTGCCGCACTCAAAATTGAGCAGGTACAGAAGATGATGGAAAAAAGGATTACCCTGCTTTCTTTCGAGAACCTGAAAGACGATGCGGGTACTTATCCGATTGTGAGAGCGATGAGTGAAATTGCCGGAGGCGCTGTCATGCTGCTGGCAGGTCAGTATCTCAGTAACAGCAATAAGGGAAAGGGTATTTTACTGGGTGGCGTAACGGGCATCCCTCCTACCAAGGTGGTGATTATCGGAGCAGGTATCGTAGGTGAATTTGCTGCCAGAACAGCGATGGCCCTCGGTGCATCCGTAAAGGTATTCGACAATAATATCTACAAGCTGAAACGCCTCCAAAATAACATCGGCGTACGTATATTCACTTCTGTGATGCAACCGAAAGTGCTGGCAGAACAACTTCGTAATGCGGATGTAGCTGTAGGCGCACTCTCTTCGCAGAATGGCCGTACACCTATTGTCGTAACAGAAGCAATGGTCAGCAATATGAAGGCCGGCTCTGTAATCGTTGACGTCAGTATAGACCGTGGTGGTTGTTTCGAAACCTCTGAGATCACCAGCCACGAAAATCCTGTATTTAAGAAATACGACGTCGTGCACTACTGCGTACCTAACATCCCATCCGGATTTGCCCGTACAGCATCAGAAGCGATCAGCAATGTGCTGATGCCCCTGCTGCTGGAGGCTGCAGATGATGGTGGCTTTGAAAACCTGGTATGGATCAAACGCGGTGTACGTAATGGTATCTATCTGTACAAAGGCGCGTTGACCAACTATCATCTCAGCGAAAAATTCAAACTAAAGTATACAGATCTGGAACTGCTGCTGGCAGTAAAGGGTTAAAAACTCAATTTCGCCAGTACTTGTAAACTGTTGAAGGCAGTCTTTCCTCCTACATAAGGAGAAAAGCCGTTACCACTATTGTAGCGGACCTCAACACCCAGTCTATATATTATAACACCAATACCACCCACAAGGGACTGCTCGTATTTGCGGGCACCGGCAATATTAACCTGCCATTCGTCAGGTCTGGATGCGTAGGCAAAGTCATTCTGCGCAATTTTTATGGCCATTCCATTTCCGAGTCCCGCATTAATATACGGTTTGATACCTGTTTTGGTAGGATAAGTATATCTGACCAATGTATTCAGTTGCAGATAACGAAAATCAAATCTGCTGAAATCTCCTTTTTTAGTAACTGAACTGGTCCTGGACTGCTTATATATCACTTCTATATCAGCGGAAAAGTTACGCGCAACTCTTCCAAAAGGAACATTCAGCCAGATACCACCTACAGGACTGCTGTTCGATTTTGCAGGACCATCCAGTCTGAAAGCATCCCCTCTGAAATCGTAGGAGTTAAAAGATATCCCAGCCATTAAACCAAAAGATACAGGGTATTTGATCTTATTCTTCACCTCCGCCGTCGTTACTGTAGACGGATCTTTTGCGCTGTTATATGCGACAAACAGCTTAACCAGGTTCTTTTCGTGATAAGTTACATTTTCTGCTTTATGTGCTATCGCGGGGTTATCTGCAAATAAGGTGGCTAACTGTTTCTGGTAGCGGTTATCAGTATACATCCCCTCCATATTTGAACGCCTCACGAATGCCGATACTTTTTCCAGTTCCTGAACAGGCGTGTTTTTCCCATCGACAATATAGTGCACTCTTGCATGCACGTCAGCGTATTCGTAGAGATTATAAGTACCGCCTACCAGTTTTCTCAGAAACACGATCGTATCCTGTATAGTACGTTCCCATGCTTCCTTATCGCTGGAATAGTCTTCCTTTGTAACATCTATACTTACTTTACGTACAACATATTCAATGTCCGGCTCTCCGATCCTGAAGCCGTTGATATTTCCGGGGCCAAAATGCTGTTCAGTAGCATCAGATAAACTCTGTTTAAAGGTAATTTCCTTTGGTGGCATAAACCAGTCACGGAAGTCAACAAATCCCTTCAGGGAGTCATTCTGCGAAGTAATGATAGTGGCCGGGACATAATTCCGCTGGGCAACAGCAACACATGCTAATGCCATACAGCACAGATACAGGGTAATAATTCTCATAAAAATAAATAAAGAAACAAAAAGCCCCGTCAGGTGCAGACGGGGCCTCATATGGAAAGTTAAGATTACACAGATAATTTATATCCCAGGCCAATAGCCACAAGGATAGCAATACCTACCACGATACGGTAGTAGCCCCATACTCTGAAGCCATATTTTTGCAGCGCAGTGATAAAAAATTTGATCGCTATCATGGCTACAACAAATGCTACAACATTGCCGATCAGTAGAATTTTCAGATTGTCGGTATTGGACATCAGCAATTCACGTCCTTTCAGCAATTTGTAACCGGTGGCAGCCGCCATGGTTGGTACAGCGAGAAAGAAGGAAAATTCAGCTGCCACGTTGCGGGTCAGCTTTTGCTGCATACCTCCTATGATGGTAGCCGCGCTGCGGCTTACACCTGGTATCATGGCTACACATTGCCAGAAACCAATACGCAAGGCCTTAAACAGACTGATATCTTCATCCTTTTCGATCTTTTTGGTAGCTGGGCTGGTAAACCAGTTGTCCACAAACAGCAGTATGACACCGCCTACGAGTAATGTAATACCAACAACCAGCGGACTTTCCAGCAGGGCGTCAATTTTATCGGCAAACAGATAACCTACGATCAATGCAGGCAATACTGCCACTACCAGTTTGATATAAAAGTTCACCCGGTTCTTATCAAATACCAGGAATTTCTTCCAGTAAAGTACCACTACCGCCAGGATAGCGCCTAACTGGATACAGACTTCGAACAGCTTGGTAAATTCGTCTTTGTTGAGCTTTAACAATGCACTGGTGATTACCATATGTCCTGTAGATGATACAGGTAAAAATTCGGTTAATCCTTCCACAATTGCAATAATGATGGCCTGCCAGAGTTCCATGACAATTAACGGGTTTTAATTTCTGAGGTTGCTTGTTTATCCAAAAAAAAGGCGATGAACTGGTCATCGCCATATGAAAATCATATCTTTTTACTGCTTATTTAGGTCTGCGCATGATCGCGTAGATCTCTACCACCAGTCCCAGTAAAATTACGATAGGAGCCAGTGTGATACGGCGGAAGCTGTATACTTCTTCAGGTTTGAAGGTATTAGGATCATCGCTGTTGCCACCCATCATTAACAGGAAGCCTACTACTACCACTGCCAGGCCGGCGATCATGATCTTGTAGTTTTCTTTTGGAAAAACAGCACGGACGTCTACGCCTGTTTTCTCGACATTGATTGTCTTAGTTGCTTTACTCATATCTGTAGTATGGTGTAATTATCAGTTTAATAAAGGTCATCCAGCTTCAGACGCAGGTATTTCATTACCGAACGGTGTGTACTCACCAGGGAGATAAAGATCCCTATAATGATCATCCCGATAAAAAGCACGGCCATCATGAAATAGTCCCTCATACCTGCCAGTTCCGGCAGCAGCTGGTCTGCAAAATAAACAATACCGATCAGTCCAGCGATTGCCATCAGGGCACTGATAGCGCCATTGATGATACTGCGGATATCGAATGGTTTGGCAATGAACCAGCGGGTCGCTCCTACCATCTGCATGGTTTTGATCAGGAAACGGTTGCTGAACATCGCCAGACGTATTGTATTGTCAATCAGTACGATCACTACCAGTGCCAGCAGCACGCAAATGCCGAGGATCACCAGTCCGATCTTACGAACGTTTTCATTCAGTTTGCTTACCAGCCCGCGCTGATAAGAGATTTCTCTTACAATGCTCTGTTGTGACAGATTGGCCTCAATGATACGAAGGCTGTCAGGGTTCACGTATGGCGCATTACCTTTGATATTGATACTTGCGTACAAAGGGTTATATTGTAAGAGGGTGATGAAATCCTCACCGAATTCTTTCTTGAAACGGTCGGCAGCCATCTCCTTGGAAACGTATTCAATAGACTTCACGTAAGGACGGGAAGCAATAGAATCACGCAGTGCAATGGCCTGGTCCTCTTTCACGTTATCCCTTAGAATCACCTGTATCTCAATACTTTCCTTAAAGAATTCACTCAGTTTATTGGCATGAATAACGATCAGTCCCAATGTTCCCAACAGGAAAAGGACAAGAGCTACCCCAATAATAGAGTACAGATAGGAAGGTTTGGATTTTTTTGATGATGATTTACCGGGTTGCTGCGCCATTAATCTGCCGTTTATTGGCGAAAATAACAAAAATTAGGAGTTATGTTTACTTTTGTCATCCTTTAACGTTATTTTAAGCTGATACATGAGCAGCTTGAATAGACTCATGGACAGAACAGACAGATTATTATTTAATTATATGGAATACAATTTCAGGGCGATTGAGAAAAAGTGGCAGGCACGCTGGGTAGAAACGAAAGCCTATCAGGTCAGCAACAATAGCCCCAAACCCAAATGTTACGTACTGGACATGTTCCCCTACCCTTCGGGAGCGGGACTCCATGTGGGACACCCACTTGGATATATTTCATCGGATATATATGCGCGTTATAAAAGACTAAAAGGCTTTAACGTGCTCCACCCAATGGGTTGGGACGCCTTTGGTCTGCCGGCAGAGCAATATGCACTGGAAACCGGTCAGCATCCGGCAGTGACCACTGCCAATAACCTGGCTTCCTTCCGCAGGCAGCTGGACAACATCGGATTCTCCTTCGACTGGGAACGCGAGGTAAAAACCAGCGACCCGGGTTATTATAAATGGACACAGTGGATCTTCCTGCAACTGTTTGACAGCTGGTTCAACCGCTCTTTGCAGAAAGCAGAAAGGATCTCCACACTGATCAGCATCTTCGAACAGTCTGGTAATGCGGCCCACGAATGTCCCGGTGACCGTTATATCAAATTCACTGCTGAGGAATGGAAACAGTTCTCCGAAGTACGTCAGCGTGAAATACTCATGCACTACCGCCTGGCTTACCTCGCCTTCGCAGAAGTAAACTGGTGCGCAGCATTGGGTACTGTACTGGCGAACGATGAGGTGATCAACGGTGTCAGCGAGCGTGGCGGATTCCCTGTTGTCAAAAAGAAAATGAGACAGTGGTTCCTGCGTATCACCGAATATGCAAACCGCCTCCTGGAAGGACTGGATACCGTATCCTTCAGCGACGCGATGAAGGAAATGCAGCGTAACTGGATCGGTAAGAGCCAGGGTGCTGAGATCACCTTCCAGATAGATGGTATGGAAAATGCCGGTGTGACCGTATATACCACACGTCCTGATACCATCTTTGGTGTGGACTTTATGGTACTGGCACCTGAGCATGACCTCGTATCCCTCATTACAACTGCTGATAAAAAAGAAGATGTAGAGAAATACCTGGACTATGTACAGAGCCGCTCCGAAAGAGAGCGTATGGCTGAGGTAAAACAGATCACTGGTTGCTTCACCGGCGCCTATGTGCTCAATCCATTCAACGGACAGCGCATCCCTGTGTGGATCTCTGAATACGTACTGGCAGGCTACGGTACCGGTGCTATCATGGCCGTACCTTGTGGCGACCAGCGCGACTTCAACTTCGCCAAACACTTCGATATCCACATTACCAATATCATTGGCGACGCCTTCAACGGTGAAGACGCCAATGCGACCAAAGATGCGACCCTGCAAAACAGTGATTTCCTGGATGGGATGAACATGCGGGACGCCATGGATGTCGTGATCGATAAAATAGAAGCACTGGGTATAGGTAAACGCCAGATCAACTACAAGATGAGAGATTCCGGCTTCAGCCGCCAGCGTTACTGGGGTGAGCCATTCCCTATCGTGTTTAAAGAAGGTACGCCTTACGCGCTGGATGAAAAAGAATTACCGCTTACCCTGCCGCACGTAGAAAACTACAAACCAGGCGAAGAAGGTGAAGGTCCGCTGGCCAATATCACTGACTGGGTAAACGTAGATGCAGGCACAAAGAGAGAAACCAACACCATGCCTGGCTATGCAGGTAGCAGCTGGTACTTCCTGCGTTATGCAGATCCAAAAAATACTGAAGTATTTGCTGACCGCGCAGCTACTGACTACTGGAACCAGGTAGATGTATATGTTGGTGGTACAGAGCACGCCGTTGGTCACCTGCTGTACTCCCGTATGTGGACCAAAGCCCTGTATGACCTCGGTTATATCGGCTTCCAGGAGCCTTATAAAAAGCTGATCAACCAGGGTATGATCGGTGGTAGTTCCCGCATGGTATATCGTGTGCGTGGTACAAATACCTATGTTTCTCATGGTCTGAAAGATCAGTACGAAACAGACGAACTGCATACTGACGTAAATATCGTAGACGGTCTGGAACTGGATATTGAGGCATTCAAAAACTGGCGTCCAGCCAATAAAGACGCGGAATTCATTCTGGAAGACGGTAAATATATCTGTGGTGTAGTCCTTGAAAAAATGAGTAAAGGGAAGTACAACACAGTAAACCCAGACGACGTAGTAGAGAAATTTGGTGCAGATACCTTCCGTATGTACGAAATGTTCCTTGGTCCGGTAGAACAATCCAAACCATGGGATACCAAAGGTATCGAAGGTGTACACCGCTTCCTGAAGAAACTGTGGCGTCTCTTCGCTGACGAGCAGAAAGGCATTATCGTCAACAACGATGCGGCTACTCCGGAAGAACTGAAGGTCCTGCATAAGACCATTCAGAAGATCGATGCAGATACCGAGAACTTCTCTTACAATACAGCTGTCAGCCAGTTCATGATCTGTGTGAATGAGCTGAGCAGCCTGAAATGTAATAAACGTAGTGTGCTGGAAGCTGTGCTGGTATTACTGGCGCCTTATGCACCGCACATCGCAGAGGAACTGTGGCACCAGCTGGGTAATACTACCAGCATCCTGGATGCACCATATCCGGTATTTGATGAGAAATACACGAAAGAAAGCGCATTTACCTATCCGATAGCTGTTAACGGTAAAACACGTACCGAACTGAGCTTCCCGCTGGATGCTGACAATGCTGCTATCGAGAAAGAAGTACTGGAAAACGAAGCTGTCCAGAAATGGATTGATGGTAAACCAGTTAAGAAGATCGTGATCGTAAAAGGTAGGATGATCAACCTGGTTGTCTAATGCTGTCTGAAATATAAAAAAGGAGCGCTCCATCAAAAGATGGAGCGCTCCTTTTTTATGCCTGTTAGCTGATATCGGTTTGTCTATACTTTGACTATAGTTACGCTCCGTTAATGCGCCGTTTCTATCGCAGCACGAGCGTAGGATAACTATACTCAGGGTATCGGATGACCCTTTATTTACTGGGAATTTACGTATTTTTCCCGTCTCAATCATTTTGAATGTTAGACCAGATATTAGTGCGTTATCAACCTTTTCAGCCCGTAGTATTGCTCGATCCGGAAACCGACAGATTACTGCTGATGGACTTCACCGACCGGAATACATCCATTACACCTGAAATACTTGATAATACAGAGCGGTTCACCGCTTATGTCGATCAGCTGCTGGAAGACCATGACTGTACCTTTGGTATTGGCGGTTATGCGGAACACCGCACGATCTATGCCCGCAGCGCGCATTTCTCTACAGGGGAAGAACCCCGCCGCCTGCACCTGGGGATCGATATCTGGGGACCAGCCGGCACCTATGTCTTCGCCCCCACGGATGGCACTGTACACAGCTTCCGTTTCAACGATGTACACGGTGATTATGGTGCAACCATCATCCTGCAGCATCAGCTGGAAGGACATACCTTCCACACGCTATATGGTCACCTTTCACTCAAAGACCTGGAAGGGCTGCATGAAGGGATGAGAGTGGCCGCCGGACAACTGATCGCTCACTTCGGAGAGATCCCTGAAAACGGTCACTGGCCTCCTCACCTGCATTTCCAGATCATCACTGATATGCAGGGGAATCAGGGGGATTATCCCGGTGTGTGCCGCTACAGTGAAAGAGAAAAATATCTCGCTAACTGTCCCAATCCTGACCTGATCCTCCAACTCATGCCATAGGCACTATCTGCGGTTGCCGACAGTCGCTTTGTCAATACGGCTGGGAGTATCCTTACCGTCTACGATAGAGGTCGCACTGGTAGCAATCGCCTGGATAATGCTGGTAATATTGTCCAGGTCCATGCTTTCCATTTCATCGTTTACGCTATGATAGAGCGTGTCTTTATCGATCTGTGTAGTGGAAATAGTATGTGCAGGAACGCCCAGTCTTGCCAGGGTGGCATTATCTGAACGATAAAACAACTGTTGTTCCGGATATGGATCCGGGTGGAAACGGAATTTGGAGGAAGCCAGATTCTTAGCCAGAATCTCACCAAAACTGGAGCGCTCATATCCGGTGATAAAAGCACTGTTTTTGCCGAATTTAGACTCCTTACCGATCATTTCGATGTTGAACATCGCTACCACTGTTTCAGGATCCAGTTGACGGGAAAAATAGCGGGAACCGTATCCTCCGATCTCTTCTCCTGTAAACGCTACAAACAGAATGCTACGTACCGGCGGATGTGCCTTGAAATATTTAGCCAGTAACAATACCGCGGTTACACCACTTGCATCATCATCTGCACCATTTGCAATGCTGTCCTGTTCCACCGGCGGCAGGATACCTATATGGTCATAGTGACCAGAGAAGATCACATATTCATCTGGTTTGCCACTTCCCTGGATCATCCCTGCGATATTGCAGAGTGGTAAACGGGTTACTTCCTGTTTAGCTTCCAGTGACCAGCTGTCAATGTCTCCATCACCTGCATTCTTCAGTATAAACGCTACTGTCACGGCACTGTCCATTTTAGGGGCGCCATGTTCCTGTAACCCTTTGTAGTACAGTCCGAATTTCTCACTGTGCGCATTATCAACCCATACGAGCGTCGGTTGTGTACTGCTACGTCTCAGTTCTCTTACTTTGCTGTCAAAATTATCCGCAGCGCCAATCGTTGCCACTTCCAGTTTTGTATCCTGCGTCCATTTGATACTGGTTTCCACACCGGCAATAAAAGCACGGCTGCTGGATACCGGTTGTCCGTTCAGGATCAGGTCCTGGCGTACAGGTTTGGTATCATACTGGAAAAAGGACTGTCTGAAGTCATTATCTCCTTTCAACGGTTGTAATCCGGCGTCAGCGAACTCTTTTTCCAGGAATACAGCGGCTTTCTCCGCACCTGGCTTAAATGTTTCGCGGCCTTGCATATCGTCAGCCGCCAAAGTTGACAGGATACGTTTCACCTCCGATTTCTTTATTTGCTGTCCCTGTGCAAACAGGGCGGCCAGGCATAGTGCAGGTAATGTTATAAAGTGTTTTCTCATGTTGTGACCTTTCCGGGTTACGGTTGATTTTGGGTTCAATATATACAATATAGCAAACAAAGCGGTACCGGGAGTATGGGGACAGCTAATATTTTTGGTAACTTTCACCCCGATATGTCTAATCCGATAAGACCAGATGAACACCGCCAGAGTGCGGCAGAAAAGGAATTTGAGAATAGTATCCGGCCCCGGGAGATCGTAGATTTCTCCGGGCAGGACCAGATCATCGAGAACCTGAAAATATTTATCAAGGCAGCCAAGATGAGAGGAGAAGCGCTGGATCATATCCTGTTCCACGGACCTCCCGGCCTGGGTAAAACAACCCTGTCCCGCATTGTGGCCAATGAGATGGGTGTGAACATCAAAGAGACCTCCGGACCTGTTATAGAAAAACCCGGCGATCTCGCAGGACTGCTCACTAACCTGGAAGATAAAGACGTGCTCTTCATCGATGAAATACACCGGCTCAGTACTGTGGTGGAAGAATACCTCTATTCCGCCATGGAAGACTACCGTATTGACATCATGATCGATACAGGACCCAGTGCCCGTTCCATACAGATCACCCTGCATCCGTTCACACTGATCGGCGCCACTACGCGTTCGGGTTTGCTGACGGCTCCTCTCCTGTCCCGTTTTGGGATCAAATCAAGACTGGAATATTATAGTGCAGCCACCCTCCAGAAGATCATCTGGAGAGCTGCTGATATACTACATACAAAGATCACTTCGGAGGCTGCACTTGAAATAGCCCGCCGTTCCCGTGGTACCCCACGTATTGCAAACGGCCTGCTCAGACGTGTACGTGACTTTGCACAGGTAGTGGGTAATGGCACCATCGATCTGGAAATTGCGCAATTCAGTCTGAAAGCCCTGAATGTAGATGAATACGGACTGGACGAAATGGACAACCGTATTCTGCAGGTTATCATCGAAAACTTTAAAGGTGGCCCTGTGGGTATTACAACCATCGCCACAGCGGTAGGTGAAGAAGCAGGTACGCTGGAAGAAGTGTACGAACCGTTCCTTATACAGGAAGGTTTTATCAAACGTACACCAAGAGGCAGGGAAGTAACAGAGAAAGCTTACATACATCTTGGTAAGGCGCCGAGAGGCGGAAGCGGACCAGGCTTATTATTCTGATCACATGATCTGCAAAAGGGTATAAAAAACTTAAGGGAGCAAAAGCTCCCTTACTTGTTTCCTCCATATAACACTCTATATCCATGTTAGGACCGCGTCTGGCGCAATAATTCTCCCCTTCCTGATTCTTTGATTTAGTCTGCGATTCAAATACGCCAGAACGCTATCCCTCCTCCAACAGAGTAAGTGTAGGTTGTACAGCTATAATTTTTACATCACGTAGAACTTATGATCAACATTTTGCGTCGTTTCCGGCAAATGATGATCGTTTAGCAATTGCTTAAGATCACGTTCAATGTTTCTCGAAATTGTTGTCATCGGCGTATCCGTTGGTTTGTTGTCAAACGGATCCTGCAGATGAATGGCCATCTTTTCTATCAGCAGGAAAGATGCCGCGATGGCTACTACCAATGGTACTTCAATCAGACCGAAATACTCTATCAGTGCGAACGGTAACAGCAGTATGAAAAAGTTCATTGCAAAATGAATATACAAGCTGTACGTAGCCGGGAACACGGTGTTTTTAATACGCTCACATTTACCCATTGCATCACACAGACGGCTTAATGTCTGGTCGAGCGTTACCTGCTGGAATTCATTGACCCAGCCTTTTTTCAGGGCATAGTTCAGATCCCTTGCATGCAGATCGAGCAATGCCATTGGAATGTTCGCAAATCTTGATACGTAGGCGACCTCTCTTTTAGAGATATGTTTTTCCAGACCTTCTTTTCCATCCAGTCCTCTCAGTGACTGACTAAGCGCATAACACCATGCTATCTGTCTGCGTACCATTCTTTCCCGGAAATGATTGATTTCCTCGGATTCATAGGCAGAGTCGTCAATAAAGGACAGCACCTGTCGGGTAAAAGATCTTGAATCATTTACTATCGCACCCCATATTGTTCTTGCTTCCCACCAGCGGTCATACGCCTGGTTGGAACGGAAGGCGAGCAACAGAGATATTACAGTACCCATGATCATCGGCACAGACAATGGAATTGCCATGTGCTTCAGGTTAAACCTGTCATGCAGTATTACTATGATTAACGTATATACCGCTACAAGCAGAACCTCGTATTTGATTTTCCCGAAAACGTATTGTAACGGGATATTTTTCTTCAATAACATCGGTAACGGTTTTAAATGGTCTATGCTTCAAATAGCTCAGACATTGCAGATACCAGGAACTTCTCTTTTCTTGGCGCCAGTGGTACCTGATGTACAGGATATTTGCTTTTCCGGATCAGCTCAGCAGGATTGTAACTATTAGGACCTGCTTTGCGGAATTCTTCTTTTGCGGCACATGCGATCACATCTATGTTGTGATACAGCAGGAAATTTCTGAATATTCCTTTGCCATTACCTATCAGGAACTCTGTTTTCATGGATTGAATAACAGAGGCATATTTGTTTTTTATGATCTCACATGCATCTTTATAATCTGCCGTGATCAGATCCTGGTGAGATGATCTTCTGGAGAGCATCATCAGATCCATGATCGATGTAGGCATTTCTATTGCGTGCATCAGAACTATGTTTAACGGTTCACCTCCAAAGCGCTCAACCACACCGTGTACTACGCGCAGAGACCTGATAGAAAAATCCGTTGGAATCAATACGTGCTTCATTGGTAATTATTTTAACACAAAGCTACCAGCACGAGGTTAGCAACAGGTAAGTAACAGATAAAAGCTGTTTAAAAAAGCGGTAAAAATGTTGTAAGAAAAACGGCGTTAGGTAAGAAAGCCATCAAAAAGTGGTAAGAAAACGGTAAGAATCACCTGGAAGGAATATACGTAGGAATGGTAATGCGGATCTCCGTTCCCTGGTTCTGGTGGCTGTTTACAATGATATTTCCACCATGGAGACGCACGATATTCCGCGCCAGCGGTAAACCAATTCCATACCCTTTATAACCGCTGGTGTTAGAAGCGCGGAAGAAAGGATCATATATAAAGGGCAGGTCCTGGGTAGGGATACCGATACCATTATCTTTAATAATAATGATATTGTCGTGATCGGTAGCAGCCAGGGCTATAGATGCGGGGCGGTTATCTGAGTATTTGCAGGCATTCTGCACAATATTGCTCAATGCCAGCTGTAAGAGCTGGGGATCACCAAGTATAACCAGTTTATCTTCTTCTTCCGGTAGCATGGAATAGTCTATTTCTACCTGGTTATCAGGATTGATACGGTCAATTGTCTCTTTTACGGTGAATATGAGCTCATCCGTACGGATATGCTCCAGTCGCTGTTTTTTATCGGTAAATCCGGTCTGGGCGAGACTTAACAGACTCTTTGTGATATGTTCCAGTCTTTCTGCTTCTTTCAGGATAACAGAGATGGACTGCTGATATTGTAGTTCGGAGCGTTGTTTATTGAGCGCCAGTTCTGCTTCTCCGATGATAGCGGTAAGGGGTGTACCCAGTTCATGGGAGGCATTACTGACAAAGTTATTCTGGGTTTCAAAAGCTGTTTCCAGACGGTCCAGCATATTATTGAAGGTCATGGCCAGTTCACTCATTTCATCATCACTATCCGGTGTATCGAGGCGCAGGTGCAGGTTATGTGCCCTGATATCCTTTACACGGGAGGTGATCAGTCTGACTGGTTGCAGGATGTAACGGGAGAAGAACAAACCTGTTGTTACGATCACGATGGCAGCGATGATCAGGCAGATGAGCAGCGTTCTCCTCAGTTCGGTCATAAACTCCTGCCCATATACGTTGCTGGCGGAAACAATAACGATATAACGGCCGGATTCATTCTCAAACAATACCCCCTGAAAGAAAGTATCCCTGAAGCGGTAGGTAGCTTTACCCGAGGCTTTTACCTTGTCATAGAAGGTGTTGCGCAGGGGCGACAGTTCCGGATAATGTGGCGGTTTACCGGTTGTATCCAGCCGGATGAAGTATTCCCTTTCATGCGGCAGGCGTTCCAGGTGTTCATTCCTGATCTCTGCATAGGCCGCACTGTTTCCCTCATCCTGTGTGAGTCTGGCCCTGGCGGCGATATACGCCCTGATTTCAAGGCGTTTGTAGAAGTCGTCGAAGGACTGTCTGTTAATAAGAAAATAGGCAAATGCGACCATCATGAGTATGATAGAAACAGTCAGACCGGTGAAAAGGCCCATGATCTTATTACGTATCGTCATTCTTCTTCTTTAAGCATATAACCCATGCCGACCACTGTCTGTATCAGTGCCGGCTGGTCTTTACGGTTTACTTTTTTACGCAGGTAATTGACATATACGTCCACTACTTTGGTATTCATGTTGAAGTCAACGCCCCAGACGTTCTCCAGTATTTCCATCCTGGACAGTACTCTTTTGGGGTTGCGCATCATATATTCCAGCAGCCGGTATTCGGTGGCGGTCAGCACAATGGTCTGTCCATATCTGCTGGCGCTTTTGGTATTGAGGTCGAGTTCCAGATCGGCTACTTTAAGCACGTTACCGTTGGTCTGCGTTACAGCCGGAATGGCAGCAGCCGTATCATTGTTACGACGCAACAGGGAGCGGATACGGGCGAGTAATTCTGCCTGTTTGAACGGTTTTACCAGATAGTCATCTGCGCCACTGTCAAGACCTGTGACTACATTTTCTGTAGATCCCAATGCAGTCAGCATCAGGATAGGTGTGCTCAGTTGCTGTTGCCGCAACGCCTTACACACGGCAATACCGTTCATACCCGGCAGCATGACATCAAGGATGATCAGCTGAAAATTATTTTCGGTGGCCATCTGCAGTCCCGACACGCCATCCAGTGCAACACTGACGTCATAGCCGGCTTCTGCAAGATAGCGTCGTATAAATGAGACGACCGACGGTTCATCTTCTATTAGTAAAAGTTTCATTACATCTCTGATATGCTTTGCTACAAACAAAAAACTCCCGGCGTGGAGTTATAAAACCTCGTTCGCCGGGAGCTTTCCCATTATACTATCGTAATATGATCAGTCCTTTACTACCAGGCGGAAACCATTACCGTGGATATTAACGATCTCGATATCCGGGTCTTCCTTCAGGTATTTACGCAGTTTCGCGATATAAACGTCCATGCTACGGCCGTTGAAATAAGTATCGCTGCCCCAGATCTTTTTCAGGGCCAGCTCTCTTGGCAGCAGGTCATTTTTATGTTCGCACAGCATACGCAGCAGTTCATTCTCCTTAGGAGATAAAGTGTGTGAGTCGCCGTCTCTGGTGAGTGTACGCAGGCGTGCATTGAATGCATAGCGGCCAATGCGGAACTCGTGCTGTTCTTCTTCTTTGCTGTTCAGTTCCTGGTTACGTTTGAGGATCGCTTTGATCTTGAGCAGTAAAAGTTCACTGTCAAAAGGTTTGGTGATATAATCATCAGCGCCCAGTTTATAGCCATGGATCACATCTTCTTTCATTGTTTTGGCAGACAGGAAGAACAAAGGAATGTCCGGATCAACGTCACGGATCTCTTCTGCCAGTTTAAAACCATCCATATTAGGCATCATGATATCGAGCAGGCAGATATCAAATTTCTCACGTCTGAAGGCTGCCAGCGCGAGTATACCATCACGGCACAGTTCTACGTCGTAGTCATTCAGTTCGAGATAATTCTTCAGTACCATACCCAGGTTGGTATCATCTTCCGCCAGCAATATTTTTGGTTTACGCTCTTCCATATTCAATAAAGTATTAATGTGCAAACAAATATAGGTATTATTATAGTCCGCAAATGGCAGGCCATTGCATACAGAACGTTAAAATTAGGTAAAAAGAGGATGACAGGCGTCAGGGAGGGGCTTATTTACTGATCAGGGATGTAAAGTTATAGCGGAGGTTTTTGTATTCGACCATATCTACCTTGATACTGCCTACAGAGATGGGGCTATCTACGCGGAGCGGTACTTTATTCCCGTCATCGCTCACCCACACCAGCATTTTCTCACCACCTTCAAACATGGTACCCTGGATAAGCAGGGGAGCAAATTTGATGGCGCGGAACTTACCAAACCTGGTGGAGACGGTTTCCTTACCGATATAACGGATATAGATATTGTATAACTTTTCGTCCAGGTACATATTGAAGTAGATCTTGTCACCTGGTTTATACTTATCGAAGTTGATGTTACGGGCGTAATAGATGGCACTGATCACGTCCTGTGTACACTTAGGGATCTTCAGGGTAGATTCGTTACTGACAGCGGTATTATCAGCATGATTGAAGGTAACGTTCTGGTATATCTTATAACCGCCTTCGTTCACATTTCTGATAAAGCGCAGGGGTTGCAGGGAGGCGGTGTCTACAAAGCTTTCGTATTTATCCCTTACTTTAAAGAACCAGTCATAGGTGCGGAATGTTTTACCATCTCCGGAGATGTGGTATACGTCCTTTCCGTTCAGTTTCTCCAGGTTACAGGTAAATGTAGCTTCTCCGGCTCCTACGAAGAGTTTTCCCAGGTTGTAATACACCTTGAACGTGATAGTTTCGCCTGCCCGGAAGCTGGTATTGGTAAGTCCGCAGAATTCATTCTGATTCTGGGCTGATACAGGGCAAATAGTGGCCAGACAAACGAATAATAGTAGAAGGAACCTCATTTTGATGAAAGCTATTTTTCCTTAAAAATCTTTATTCCGAGCAACAACACACTTCCTAAGATGGCTGGCAAAACCAGGTTGATTACCCAGATGCATACAGTGGCAGCGATAATTCCCGGACTATTTGTACTCAGTAATCCCATAAAGTACAGGCTGACCTTCCCTCTGAGTCCAAGTTCCGCAATAGCGATAGTAGGTACCAGGGCCATTACAAGATAAACAACAGCATTCATCAAAAAACCTTGCCACCAGAGCATCTCAACGCCCAATGTGTCAAGCAAAATCAAATACTGTGCCGAGAAGACCACGTATCTGATGGCTGAAAGCAGGAGTAAATGTTCTAGGTCACCGGCTGAGTAACGAACAATGATCTGTACAAATACCCGGGCTTTTCTCAACAATGGGATCTTTTCAAATATTGCCAGGATGATCTGTAACCGAAAATATAACAATATGACCAAGGCGCAAATTACTATTAGCAATCCTAACAGGATTTTCTCCCAGAAGTGCGGGGCGAAATAGCCGCTTCCCTTTACCAGCGGGAATTTGTTGATATAGTAGCAAAGGCCAGTTAACCCAAAAATAATAGTGACGATCAGCTGACTGAAGCTACCTACCATGGTAGCGGCGATTGCTTTCAGTTTACTACGGTTGTTCCGGAGGTATAATACCCGTCCTCCGTACTCACCGATACGGTTAGGGGTATTGATGGAAAAGGAGACACCAGACAACACGGCGCTGAAAGCGCGAAGAAACGATATATGTTGTAACGGCCTGACCAGCAGCTGCCATTTACGGGCTTCCAGGCCCCAGTTCAGCAACATGCCAATGAGTACCAGCGCTACGGTGAGTGCACCTTTCTCCTTCAGGGTGGCCATCATCTGCCATAAAGAAGCCTTCAGATTAGGCTGATGCAGCAATTGTGTATAGATGGAATAGGCTAACCACGTAAAAAGCACTGCTCCCAGCAGGTAATTGAGAATTATTTTGGTATTTTTGTTCAGACATCAAGATTTTGGCAAAAATAAACTGTGGTTGGCAAACAAGTCAAAAATAATTCTGGGCATTGACCCCGGTACGCTTGTGATGGGTTACGGACTGATACTTGTGGAAGGATCGAAGGCCAGCCTGCTGGAAATGAACGTACTCAAGCTGTCCCGTCATAAAGACCACTACGAAAGGCTACAACTGATACACGCGCGTGTACATGAACTGATACGCGAGCACAAACCGGTTTCCTGCGCAATTGAAGCTCCTTTCTTTGGTAAGAACGTGCAAAGTATGTTAAAGCTGGGCCGCGCTCAGGGCGTAGCGATAGCAACTGCTATGCAGGCAGGAGTACCGGTAACGGAATACTCTCCAAAAAAAGTCAAACAGTCTATTACCGGCAATGGTAATGCCGATAAGGAACAGATTTGGCAGATGTTACAAAGAATATTACATTTCAATGAACGTCCTGAATTCCTGGATGCTTCCGATGCGCTCGCAGTAGCGGTCTGTCATTTCTTCCAGGAATCAAGCGTAATACCGGATACACGTAAAGCCAAAGGATGGGAACAGTTCCTTCAAAAAAACCCCGAAAGGATTGTAGGATAATATTTTGTATGACAGATAATTCCAGGTTTAACGCTGACGTTTTTCCAGAAGTTGATAAATTGTATTTACTTTGAAGTAAAATCTTCATAGAGGCCCCTGTAAGGTACTCGGGGCTTTACACCATGAATATGGTATTTATATAATCAGCATCACAAGCTATGAAAGCAAGAATCCTATTGGTGGAAGATGATCAGAATGTTGGTGCGGTAACAAAGAAACGACTGGAAGAAGCGGGCTACGACGTGGTACATAGCACAGACGGCCAGATGGCCTGGGAGCAATTCCAGTCGCGGACCTTTGACATATGTTTACTGGATGTTGTTATGCCGAAGAAAGACGGCTTTACACTGGCAGAACAGATCCGTAGAAAAAATGACTTCATTCCCATACTCTTTCTGACCTCGAAAGCGCTGGATGAGGATAAGATCAAAGGCTTCAAGACCGGCGCAGATGATTACATAACCAAACCTTTCAGCATGCAGGAGCTCCTGCTGCGAATAGAAGTATTCCTGAAAAGGAGTAAAGCCGCTCACAGCACGTCAGAAAAGCGCACACAATACAATATAGGCAAACTCACCTTTGACTATAATGATCTTATTCTCCGTGAAAAAAACGGAGAGGTATCAAGTACACTTACACAAAAAGAAGCCGACCTGTTGAAGTATCTGTGCGATAACGCCAATAAGACACTCAAACGGGAAGAGATATTATTTCACGTATGGGGCAAGGATGATTATTTCCTCGGCCGCAGCATGGATGTGTTTATCACCAAACTCAGGAAACATTTTAAGTCCGATCCTTCTGTCAAATTAGAAACCCTTCATGGGGTAGGGTTCCGTTTTAACGTTCCAGGCCAGCTATAATCTGCTGCTGTACAGCCTTGAATTCTTCCTCCGTTAATTTCAGCTTGGGCCGCGCAAAATTCATATCATCCGCCGTGTTGATAGGTATCAGATGCATGTGCGCATGAGGCACTTCCAGCCCTACAACGCTCATACCTACACGATTGCAGGGAAAGTTACGCTCTATCGATTGTGCAATAGGTTTCGCAAACAGCAACCACTCGCCCAGCAGATCATCCGTTACATCAAAAAACTTATCTATCTCTACTTTAGGTACTATCAGCGTATGACCTTTTACTAAAGGAAAGATGTCCAGAAATGCATAAAAACTATCGTTCTCGGCTATCTTATAACTGGGTATTTCGCCTTTGATGATCTTTGTGAAAACAGACATGAGTTTTGTTTTAATCCGCATAAAGTTATAAAAAAAAGCCCGCCCTTGCCTGGAAACAAGAGCGGGCTTTTTATTCAAAAACGCTTAATTATATAGTGATGTTCTCGATCTTGAACTTCATACTGCCATTAGGAGCATGTACATCAGCGATCTCTCCTACAGCCTTTCCCAACAATCCCTTACCAATAGGAGAAGTTACAGAAATCTTATTCAGTTTCAGATCAGCTTCCTTCTCTGAAACCAGCTGGTAGGTAAACGTCTTCTTATTAGCCATATTTGTAATAGTTACTTTACACAATATGGATACTTTAGAGGTATCAATAGACTCTGCTTCCACTATTCTTGCTGTTGCAATAGCACTCTCCAGTATGGCCACTTTTGCTTCGTGCATACCCTGGGCTTCTTTTGCAGCATCATATTCAGCATTTTCTTTGAGGTCACCTTTTTCCCTTGCTTCTGCAATGGCCCTGGCTATTTCTGCGCGGCCCTTGGTTTTCAGGAAACTGAGTTCCTCACGCATCTGGTCAAGGGTCTCTTTGGTAACGTAGTTTATACCAGACATAACGTTATGTTTTAGAATAAAGAAAAAAAATCAACGCCTCCGTTCGCACGGAAGCGTTGCAATATTGGTATACCGCAAATATAATATTTTTTACATCACCTCGCCGATTTCATGACATAAATATTGTCATATATACGGTATTTATAATAGACGAGACAGGTGATTAACCCACTAAATAATGTGTAATTTTTCCAGTACGATCCTTGCCATTTTGATACTGGCCTCATGTGAATAACCTCCAATATGCGGCGTCATTACGACATTCGGCATATGCAGCAGTTTTTCGAACTGTGCCTTTTCTGCGGCACTGTACGTAGCGAGTTTTTCATTTTCCAGTACATCCAGACAAGCGCCTGCAATTGTCCCTGCTTCTAAAGCTGCAACAATGTCAGGTGTATTTACGATCTTTCCCCGCGCCGCATTGATGAAACGGATCGGCTTTTTGAAGGATGCAAAGAATGCCGCATTAGCCAGATGATGCGTTTCGTCCGTCAAGGGCAGGTGTACACTCACCACATCTGCTTTTTCAAACAGCTCTTCCATTGTAGCCTCCTTGACATATTCGTCGCTGAATCCGGTCTTGTACTTATCATACGCCAGGATCTCCACATCAAAACCTTTCAGTTTACGGGCAAAAGCACCACCGGTATTACCATAACCAATAATACCTACCGTTCTGCCTCCCAGCTCGGTCGCCCTGTTGCCATCGCGTTCCCATATCCCTTCACGCAACTCCAGGTTGCTCTTCAGAATATTGTTCATCAGCACCAGCAACATACCCACTGCCTGCTCTCCTACCGTATCCCTGTTGCCCTCCGGACTACTTACACAACGGACGCCCTTGCCTTCCGCATAGTGTACATCTATCAGTTCCATACCGCTCCCCAGTCTGCCGATCCACTCCAGTTGCCCGGCGCGGTCCAGCATCCCTTTATCCACTTTGATCCTGGTTGTCACAATCATTCCGGTACATTCCGGGATGGCTGCCACCACTTCATCATATGTAATAGACGGCTGGTAATTAACTTCGAAACCTTTCTCTTCCAGCTTGTGAATCAAATAATTATGCACCTTGGCGGTGATCAGTACTTTCCTGCTCATAACATCTTATGGGATAATGCTGCAAAATCAGCCACACTCAACTCTTCTGCTCTTTTGTTGAAAATGCTGTCCTGCAAAACTTCTTTAGCAAATAAACCCTTTAACGGATTACGCAACTGCTTGCGCCGCTGTCCGAAAGCCGTTTTTACCAACACAAAGAACTTACGTTCACTGGCGATATCATATGACGTCTCCAGTCTGTCCAGTCTGATAACAGCGGATTTTACCTTCGGCGGCGGATTAAAACAGTTCTCATGCACCTCAAACAGGTATTCCACCTTGTAAAACGCCTGTGTCAGCACACTCAGAATACCATACTCCTTCCCTTTCGTAGCCGCAATACGCAGGGCCACTTCCTTCTGGAACATACCTACTACGGAAGGTACCTGCTGGCGCCATTCCAGTACGCGGAACATGATCTGTGAAGAAATGTTGTAAGGGAAATTGCCGATCACATTGAACTCGCCCTGGTAAGGAACAGGGGTGTCGAGAATACTTTCATTGATGATCTTGCCTTGAATAGCGGGATATGTCTTTTCCAGGTACTGCACCTTTTCAGTGTCCAGCTCTACAGCCTTGAAGTGAACATCCGGTATCTGTAGCAGGTATTTGGTGATGGCGCCCGCTCCGGGGCCGACTTCCACTATCTGCTGCCCGGGATTTACCGGTAATGCTTCCACAATCTTCCTGCAGATGTTCTCATCCTTCAGGAAATGCTGTCCCAGCGATTTTTTGAGTGTATACATGATTAGCCCGCAAAATTAAGGAAAACTTAGCAGCAAAGCTGCAAGATAGAGCGGGTATGCCTGTACAGCTCCCGGCTAATATTCTTATATTTGCCCATTATTCTCCAATTAACATGAGTAGCAACACCCATACAAATAAACCGGTTATCGGCATTACAGTTGGCGATATCAACAGCATAGGCACAGAGCTTATCATCAAAACCTTTGCTGACGCCAGAATGCTTGAGTTCTGCACGCCGGTGATATTTGCTTCCAATAAAACCATCAACTTCTACAGGAAGCTGATGAACGAAAACAACTTCAACTACCAGAGCGTAAAAGAATTCGCCCGCCTGAACCACAAACAGGTGAACGTCTTCAACTGCTGGGAAGAAGAAGTACAGATCACCCCCGGTGTACTGAACGAAATAGGCGGTAAATACGCCGCCCGCTCCCTGGCAGTAGCCATCGAATGCCTCAAGGAAGGGCATATCGAGGGACTGATCACCGCTCCTATTCACAAAAAGAATATCCAGGGCGAACAGTTCAACTACACAGGTCATACACCTTACCTGCGTGATGCATTTGACGCTAAAGATGTACTGATGTTCATGACAGCCGACAACATGAGAGTGGGCCTGCTAACCGAACACGTACCTGTAGCAGAGATCTCCAAATATGTGAAAAAGGATAACATCCTGGCGAAACTCCAGATGATGGAAGATAGTCTGATCAGGGACTTCGGTATCGATAGTCCGCGTATCGCCGTACTGGGCCTCAACCCACATGCCGGTGATGATGGCCTGATCGGTCAGGAAGAGATCACAGAGATTATCCCTGCTATCAAACACGCAAAGAACAATGGTCTGCTGTGTTTTGGTCCTTACAGTGCTGACGCCTTCTTCGCCCGCAATATGCACGAGCAGTTTGACGGCGTACTGGCCATGTACCACGACCAGGGACTGATCCCTTTCAAATCACTGGCTACCGGAAATGGTATCAACTATACCGCCGGTCTTCCGATCGTACGTACCTCTCCTGATCATGGTACTGCATTCGACATCGCTGGTAAGAACCTGGCTGATCATAACTCTTTCCGTCAGGCTATTTTCACCTGTCTGGATATCCTGGAAAAGAGAGAAACATATGCGGAAAACACCCGCAATCCGCTGAAGAAAATAGAACTGGCTTCCGAATAGGAACGCCTGTAAATACAAAGAGAAAGGGAGTCCACCATAGTGGTAGACTCCCTTTCTCTTTATTATCATATCTATATATGAAAGGATATAATTTCCAGCATGCCTTTCCGCTCGCCCTTATACACCCGGTTCTGCCCATTCAGGGCCAGTTCTGCCGCCTGCATATCATACACTTCAATCAGATCGGCATCCAGCAGGGATAACAGGTTCAGGATCTTCTTCCGGCTAAACTGCTGTAAACGACTACCGATATAACTTTCCATCGTATCGAGCATCTCTGTGGCTTTGGATACCGAACCTACCGGCAGGCCTTCCGCATATTCCATATAATCCATGATCACTGCATTCTGTTTGGTGCTGCTGGTAAAATTGCGCATAATGCTCAGGAACTGTTCTTCAGAGATATAATGCATAATACCCTCAAAAATGATAAGCGCCGGTTGCTGCGGATCATATCCGGCATCCACCAGTGTACGCATCAGCTGAGCGGTATTATTGATATCCGCCTGTAATGTATGGAGTCTGTCATCAGAGAAAGCGATGGCTGCATAGATCTCCTGCTTTTCCCGCATATTGGAACTATCCACCTCATAAATACTCAGATCGCGATCAGGGAAATACTCTGTGATCTGCAAACCAAGCGGGTCCAGTCCGGCGGCCAGGATACAGATCTGCGGGCGCGGATGTTGTGTCATCAGTTGTCTGATGATCTGCCGGATAATTCTTTTTCTGATCAGTAAAGCCTCTCTGAATAATGGCGTGATCCTGCTCAGTTCATCCGCCAAACCTTTTACCTGGCTAAAATCAATGTGGGACAGATACGCTTTTCCAAGGCCTTCTTCATACAAACTTTTGACATAGGTCAATACCAACGCTGAAGTGGAAGCCACGCTCAGCTTGTTCACACCAGTTTTCATGGAATTTACATTTTCAAGGTTAACAGATGACAGGGCTAGTTTGTTAACGTGCTTTTTAAAGTTACTACGGCGCACTGACATCGCCTTGCAGGCTGTAGCGGTTAACAGACTGTTGATGCAATAAAAAAAGGCCCGGACTTATGATATCGTCCGGACCTTAAAAAGGCAAAAATCTTAATGTTTAATGCTATTTGATCTGGGCAATCAGACCTTTTGTATACGCCTCACCCCAGTGTGGTGCGATGCTGCTGGCTGGTTTGAAGGAACTGAATTTCTGTAATGCTACTTCAAACTTCTTCTTTGCTTCTGTTTTGCTACCACCGAACTGCTCTGGTGTATAGAATAAAGACTGGCCCTGTAGCATGTATACTCTCGGATTCTCCTGATTGATCTGGTTAGCCTGCACCAGGAGATTGGCGGATTCCATACCATATTTCATCCCTCTGTTCATCGGGTCTACACGGATACGGGAAGTAGCGATCAGTGATTTAATACAGTTGATCTCATCGTTCTTAGGGCTGATAGCTTCTGCCTGTTCGATGTTTACCGCTGCTTTATCTGCCAGGTCGTCCACTTTATCATTGTCTTTCTGCATAAATGTGCTCATCACATAACAATAACCTGCATAATAGAATGGCAGCCATTGTGATTTTTCAGCAGCACCGATACGCTCAAATGTATTGGCAATTTCAAGTAATCTGTCAGGGGTAAAGTTGGTGGAATCATCCAGCATCGCTACCTGTTTGGTCATTGCGCCCTCATATTGCGCGCTCTGTGCCATGGAGGCAGATGCCAGGCCAACTAACAGACAAATGGAAAATAAAATACGCTTCATTGTAAGTGGTTTAAAAGTGTTTAAAGTGTTTATATAGTGGTTTTAGAATGGGCTACATGTTGTTGATCACATCCTGTCTTCTGTCGATACCGAAGTTCATGAACATACCGATATAGATGAATCGTGGCATATTCGGAACGATCTCCTGTCTGCGCAGTTTATCTGTTGAATAGCGGTAACCATATACCTGTTTGATATTAGGCGCATTGGATACGGACAGTACGAAGATGGTGAACGCTTTACGGATAGAGGTCAGATAACTGGCACTGAGTCCGACAGAATTATACGTCATCGTTTTTTCTGACATAAACTTGCTTTCCGGCAGGTTCGGATTGTAATATGGTCTGCCGGTGGAAAAGCTGTAAGTCACCCCCAGATTGGTCGTAATAGCCGGGATATAATATTTGTATACCACGCTTACTGTATGCTTTGCAGCAAAATCAGGCTGTACTTCAAACGGATAATTCAGGTAGTTACGTTTGGTATCCAGGTAAGAATAGGAGATCCAGTAATCGGTATTCTTAAAGGTCTTTTTATCGCGCCAGAACACCTCAATACCTTTGGCATAACCTGTACCTGTTGTACTGGTATCGATACCGGTTTTAACCAGGTCATGATACTTTTTGTAGAAGGCTTCCACACGCAGCGTATAGTTTTTTGCTACGAGCTGATAGCTGGCGATATAGTGCGTTGCCTTTGTGAATCCCAGGTCATTTTTAAAGCGCAGGTACTGCTGCTCAGGTTTCTGGTAGAAGTCACCATAGGCCAGTGACACCTGACTGTTACCTGTCAGTCTGTAAGCCAGCGATGCACGGGGTGCGAAATTAGCTTTCGCCAGTATGGAGGTATATTCCGCTCTTCCACCTACCCTACCCAGCAGTCTTGGTGTGAAATAGATATCACTTTCTACGAATCCTGCGGTGTAGTTATCTACATAATTGGCCTGCCATCCACCGAAATTTGATTTCTCGACACCATATTGATATTCTCCTCCAAAACGGAGCACAGAATATTGTCCGAGCCCCTTTGTCAGCACCAGGCGTGTCTGGGTCAGCTGTGACACGTTTTTACCGTGTAAAGGATTTGATTTCTTCAGCGTATCCAGGTTCAGATCGTCCGAGTTGGAGCTGAAAGAGAAACCGGCATTCAGTTTCCAGTCATGACCCAGGCTTTCCTTATAGGTCAGGTTAGTATAGACGTTCTTATTTTTCAGTTCAAAGAGTTCATCAAAACCGGGATATTCCAGGCTGGGACGGATGGTCCCCATATTGGTCTGGTTATAGTAGCCATAGAATTTGATCATACCGGTAGAAGAGGTTTTTCTGCGGAAGTTGGCGGAGGTACCAATGATCTCCGGGTCTTTGCTGAAAGCGTATTTAGGTTTTACCACACCCAGGTAAGGTCCGAGGTTGGTATAGTCAGCTTCCACACCGTATGATCCTTTCTTGTCTTTCATCAGTTCTTCCAATCCGCCGCTCACACCGATCACGGAAGCACCCAGTGTATAGGAAGAGCGTTGTGGCAGGTCAGTCGATTCCAGGATCAGTGCAGAGGATAATCCCTGGCCGTACTGGGCAGAATAACCACCGCTGCTGAAGGTAGTACCCTTAAACAGAAAAGGAGAAAAACGGCCCCTTCCTGGTTGGTCAGGCAATCCTGAGAAGAATGGGTTACGCACCATCATACCGTCGATAAAGGTCTGTGTTTCATAACCGGTACCACCACGTACAAACAGACCTTCTCTGTCATTCGTCTGCTGGGTACCTGGTAATGTTTTCAGTGCATTTACGATATCTGCACCGGCGCCGGCAGTGGTCACTATGTCCAGTGGTTTCAGGACGGTGGTTTTACCTTCATCGCTGGCTTCGAAGCTACCTGCGCTGATGGTGACTACTTTCAGGTCATTTACATTATTTCTCATGACAATGTTGATCTCCTGCGGACCGGTAATAAAGATCTTCTGTTCCTGGCTGGTAAATCCGAGCAGGGTGGCGGTGATATATTGCGTTCCTTTTGCGTCGGTGGTAAATGAGTATGAACCGTCTGCTGCGCTGGTAGCCCCGTCGTAAGAGTCTTTAATAGAGACGTTTACCCCTTGTAACGGGCGCTTTTTGCTATCAGTGATCTTACCGGAGATCCGTTGCTGTCCCATCATACAGACCGGCAAGAGCATTGTTAACAGAATCAGGTTTAAGTGTTTCATGGGGGAGTGTGAATTTTTAACAAAACTACCTGGGCTGCCGTCTCTTTTCAATCCATAAAAGGCAAAGAGAGGGAATAATATCGGTGAAAACAGGGGAATTGTCGGTAGGAATAGCGCGTAAAGATAGGGAAATAAAAAAGCCCACCGGTAAAACCGGCGGGCTTGATAAAAAGATGTATGCTGATTAAGCGAATCTTGGTTTCAGTTCGTTAGCCAGCGTCACCATGCGTTTGATACCATCATCAGGCAGGTTACCCTTCTTGAATTCACCCAGTACTTCAGGCAGACGTACTTCCATTTCGTTCAGGAACGCTTCTTCGAATGCTTTTACATTCTTAACAGGAACGTCACGCAACAGACCCTGTGTACCCAGATAGATCATTGCTACCTGTTTTTCCACAGCGTATGGAGAGAACTGTGCCTGTTTCAGGATTTCCACGTTACGTGCACCTTTATCGAGTACTGCTTTGGTAGCAGCATCCAGGTCACCACCGAATTTGGAGAACGCTTCCATCTCACGATACTGTGCCTGGTCCAGTTTCAGGGTACCAGATACTTTCTTCATGGATTTGATCTGTGCGTTACCACCTACGCGGCTTACGGAGATACCTACGTTGATCGCCGGACGGATACCTGCGTTGAACAGGTTTGATTCCAGGAAGATCTGACCGTCAGTGATGGAGATTACGTTAGTTGGGATGTAAGCAGATACGTCACCAGCCTGTGTTTCGATGATAGGCAATGCTGTCAGGGAACCACCACCTTT
Organism: Chitinophaga sp. YR627; assembly: GCF_900114995.1. Lineage (GTDB taxonomy): Bacteria > Bacteroidota > Bacteroidia > Chitinophagales > Chitinophagaceae > Chitinophaga. Next base: position 1,008,680 of record NZ_FOUX01000003.1, on the reverse strand, counting down.
TACCATGTGTCTGATAGACTCTGGCAGGTCATTCATCTGTTGAGCGATTTCATCCTTGCTGATCACTTTTGCCGCACGTTCCAGCAAACGGGAGTGCAGGTAGAATACGTCACCTGGATAAGCTTCACGACCAGGAGGACGACGCAGCAGCAGGGATACCTCACGGTAAGCAACCGCCTGTTTGGACAGATCATCATAAACGATCAGTGCAGGACGACCGGTATCACGGAAGAACTCACCGATGGCAGCACCAGCGAATGGAGCATAGAACTGCAGAGGAGCAGGTTCGGATGCAGAAGCTGCAACGATCGTAGTGTAAGCCATAGCGCCAGCTTCCTGCAGGGTTCTCATTACGCCTGCGATGGTAGAAGCTTTCTGACCTATTGCTACATAGATACAATATACTGGTTTACCAGCGTCGAAGAATTCTTTCTGGTTGATGATAGTGTCGATACAGATCGCGGTTTTACCAGTCTGACGGTCACCGATCACCAGTTCACGCTGACCACGACCAACCGGGATCATCGCATCGATCGCTTTGATACCTGTCTGCAGTGGTTCTTTTACTGGTTCACGGAACAAAACGCCGGGAGCTTTACGTTCCAGTGGCATTTCATACAGTTCGCCAGTGATTGGGCCTTTACCATCGATAGGAGCACCCAGTGTATTTACAACACGACCAACCATACCTTCACCCACTTTAATGGATGCGATCTGGCCGGTGCGGCGTACTTTAAAACCTTCTTTAATCTCTCCGGACTCACCCATCAATACCACACCTACGTTGTCTTCTTCCAGGTTCAGTGCGATAGCTTTTACGCCATTCTCGAACTCAACCAGTTCACCGTAACCAACGTTGTTTAATCCATAGATACGAGCGATACCGTCTCCGACCTGCAATACAGTACCAACCTCCTCCAGGTCAGCAGCAGCATTGAAGTTGCTTAGTTGCTGGCGTAATATCGCCGAAATTTCATCAGGTTTTATCTCCACCATAATGTATACTTTTTAAAAATAGTCGTTAAGAGAATGAATATAACGACAACAGCTTTGCGTGTACGCAGCGGCTGCTGTTAATTGTATTATCTGATATTGTGAACGTAAATGTTCTCAGCAAATTGCTTTTTGATATCGTTCAGGTCACGCAATACTGAAGAATCGTACAAATTGTTATTTGACTCCAGTACGAAGCCACCGATCAGATCAGGGTTTACTGAAGCTTCCAGCGACACCTTTTTATCAGTGCCGGCCTGTACTTTAGCTTTGATCATATCGAGTACAGCTGCGTCTACGGGCACGGCTGTGGTGATCTTCACCTTACTGATATTTTTCAGGATATCATACTGTTTACCGAATTCCTGTGCGATTTCAGGCAGGTTACCTTCCCTTCCTTTCGCTACCAGCAACCTGATAAAGGCAGCTGAGATAGTGTTCAGTTTACCTTCGAAGATAGCGGCAAGGATCTGCTGTTTCTTATCAGGCTTCACAATCGGACTTTTCAGCAGAGCTACTACATCCGGATTGGTTTTGGCCAGCTGTTGCAGGAACTGCATGTCAGCTTGTACAGCTTCCAGCTGTCCTTTTTCAGAGGACAGATCTACCAGAGATTTTGCGTAGCGGGATGCTAAACGGGGATTCTGCATATTATATATCTTTTGGCCTTTCAAGCTGAAAGCTACAGGAAAAGGACAATCATGTCATCAATTTCCTGTAGCTTTCGCCTTTCAGCCTATCGCTTTAGTTTAATTTGATTTCTCCTGCCAGTTCTTTGATGTAGCTTTCCTGAGCTGTTTTATCAGCCAGCTCTTTGCGTAACACCTTCTCAGCTACTTCAATTACCAGTTTACCTACCTGGTTTTTCACATCGGTCAGCGCAGCCATTTTCTGGTTGTCGATAGCAGTATAAGCTTCGCTGATGATTTTCTTAGCTTCAGCCTGAGCCTGAGTTTTAGCTTCGCTGAGGATCTGATCTTTAGCATCTTTTGCCTCTTTCAGAATCTTGCTTCTCTCAGCTTTTGCCTCTGCCAGTACGTGCTCATGTTCAGCTTTCATCTGAGCCATTTCTTCCTTTACTCTCTCAGCAGATGCGATCGCATCAGAGATAGATGTTTCCCTTTCTTTCAGCGTAGAGAGGATTGGTTTCCACGCGAATTTCTTCAGGATAAGGAATACTATTACGAATATGATTAATGAAATGAAAAACAAGCCTAACGCGGGCTGTAACAGATCCATGAGTATGAATATTTAATTTGTTCGCAAGTTGTTTTATAAGCAATCAGGATACACATCCTTAAAGTGAAGATTACTGCATCCTTTGCCCTGTGCGCCAGATGCAGTAATAAGTTTAGCCTTACAGCACTACTGCCAACAGACCAGCGATAACGCCGAACAGGGCAACACCCTCTACCAGCGCCGCAGCCAGGATCATGTTTGCACGGATATCGTTCGCAGCTTCTGGCTGACGAGCGATTGACTCCAGCGCGCTCTTACCGATGTTACCTACACCGATACCAGCTGCGATAGCAGCGATACCAGCACCGATAGCACCACCAGCTTTAGCCAGACCTGCTGAAGCAGCAGCAGCAGCAGCAGCTTCAGGAGCAGCCTGCAATAAAACAGTTAAAATTGCCATAATGAATGTGTATTTATGTTTGATTACTAATTTGTCCTAATGAAATATATTAATGGTGCTTGTCACCTGCATGATGATCATCGTGGTGAGCTACTTCCATACCCTGGCCGATAAATACAGCCGTCAGGTTAGCGAAGATGAACGCCTGGATGAAAGCAACCAGCACTTCCAGCATCATCATTACGATGTTGAACAGCACAGTGATCGGTAAGAAACCGTAACCAGCCGCCTTGTTGATGGAACCAAAGATGAATACCAGGGAGATGATGCTCAGGATAATGATGTGACCCGCCAGGATGTTGGCAAACAGTCGGATCATCAGAGACACCGGCTTAGTGAAGATACCGATGATCTCTACAGGCACCAGGATCGGTTTAACCCAACCCGGAACCGGTGGGTTCAGTATGTGAGACCAGAAATGCTTATTAGCACTAACCATTGTTGCAATAAAGCTGATCAGCGCCAGGGCGAATGTCACAGCAATATTACCGGTTACGTTAGCAGATCCTGGTAACAGACCCAGCAGGTTATTAATTAATATAAAGAAGAAGAAGGTCAGAATGAATGGCGTATAACGTTCTGCGTTGATACCCGGAATGTTTGGTTTCACCACTTCATCACGGATGAAGATGATCACCGGCTCCAACAGACTCTGCATACCCTTAGGCGCTTTCTTGGAACCTCTTGTTGTATAAGCTTTCGCTACGGAGATCATCAGCCAGATCAGCAGGATCGCTGCAATGATCATGGAAGTGATGTTCTTTGTGATAGACAGATCGTAGATCTCAGCTCCTGTCGGATTATCATTTGCATCTACTGCAATGATGCGCTCGTCAGGATACTTTGCCTCTTCCAGACCTTTCTCCTCACGGTAATGCTTGTTTACAAGGCGGTAACCTTCATGAGACGCATGGCCATGATGGAACGCTGAGGAAGAAAAGCTACTAATGCCTTTCTCTTTACTGTAGATTATAACGGGCAGAGGTAAAGTCACATGTGACTCTCCAAGGCTGAAAAGGTGCCAGTCATGGGCATCCTTAACGTGGCCAAGAAGTACCTCTTTGGCGTCAAAACCCTTCTTAGGCTCCTCATGAGCTTCTGAAGTATTCGCAAACGTGCTAAAACCGCTTATGCAAAATGCAAGAATAAGGGCTACCAGTCTATATTTGGACAGAGTGTAGGAAATCACCGCTTTCTGAAATTTTGCGCAAAGATAGCAGTTTTATTATCAAAAAGGTAGCGATTCCAAAAAATATATACAACTAAAGAGGGACCGCTTTCGACGGCCCCTCTCGCGCATAACATATTGAATTATTTACTTAAATGAAACATATTTCTGCTCAGCGGCTACAACCGGGCTGTAGGATTTATCCATCTTTCGGGAACGCTTCCGGCTTTATGTTGTCACGGGGTATTTTATCAGTTCCTCTCCTGATTAACAACTTATTACAGGCAGACATAATGTGTCTGTATCACCTTACGCTGATACCCCTGTCTGTTTGAACTGCATGCTGTGCAGCTTATAGTAGAATCCTTCGAGTTTCAGCAGCTCTTCATGGGTACCCATTTCGCGGATCTCCCCTTTGTCCAGCACAATGATCTTGCTCGCTTTACTGATAGTGGATAATCTATGTGCGATGATGATAGAGGTCCTGTCGGAGATCAGCTTGTCAATAGCACGCTGGATCAGTATTTCGGACTCTGTATCTACGGAGGAGGTAGCCTCGTCCAGTATAAGGATGGACGGGTCGTACAGCAATGCGCGTACAAATGAGATCAGCTGCCGCTGTCCCAGGGACAGGGTGCTGCCTCTTTCCATCACCTGGTAGTCATAGCCGCCCGGTAACTGCAAAATGAAGTCATGCAATCCTATCAGTTGAGCGGCCTGCTCTACCTGTTCCCTGCTGATAGCCGGGTTACGCAGCGTTATATTTTCATACACTGACCCGGCAAACAGGAACACGTCCTGCAACACCACACCTATCTTACTGCGCAATGCTTTCAGGGTAAAGTCCTTAATATCTGTACCATCCAGCAGTATACGTCCTTTCTGTATTTCATAAAGGCGGTTCAGGATGCTGATAATGGTTGTTTTACCGGAGCCGGTATGTCCTACTATAGCGATCGTATCTCCCGGATTAGCGCTGAAGTCAATGTCTTTCAGCACATATTCGGCATCTTTATAGGCAAAATACACATGATCAAAGGTGATCGCACCTTTCATACCGGCGGCATCTTTAGTACCACTATCGGTAATATGATCATCGCTGTCCATGATACGGAATACGCGTTCACTGGCCACCATTCCCATCTGCAGGGTATTGAACTTATCCGCGAGCATACGCAGCGGGCGGAACAACATATTCAGGTACATGATAAATGCGATCATCACACCCTGTGTCACCTCATAGTTCAGTACTTTATTAGCGCCCCACCATACCATCAGACCAAGAGAAATGGCCAGTATTATTTCCACTACCGGGAAGAATACAGAATAGGCGAAGATGGCGTCAATATTGGCAGTACGGTGTTCTTTGTTGATCTGGCGGAAGCGGGCATATTCCCGTTTTTCACCAGTGAAAGCCTGTACGATCACTACGCCTGTCAGGTGCTCCTGCACAAAGGCATTTAATGCTGATACAGCATTCCTTACCCGGTGAAAAGACTTATTGACACTTTCCTTGAAAATGTAGGTTGCAATGATCAGTATCGGGAAAGGAGAAAGACTTATCAGTGTTAAGCGCCAGTCTTCGATAAACATCACCACCAGGATAGCGACAATCATCAGCATATCAGCAATAATGGAGATCAGACCTTCTGAGAAAACATCGTTAATTGCCTCAATATCGTTGATGGTACGGGTCGTCAGTGTACCAATAGGCGTCTTGTCAAAAAAGCCCAGGTTCAGGTGTACGATCTTTCTGTACACCGCCACACGGAGGTCTTTTACAACCGACTGCCCCAACCAGTTTGTGAGATAGGAGAAATAGAAACGCATCACCGTTTCCAGTAACAGGAGAATGACCTGTACGATAGTGATGTAGATCAGCATCTGCATCAGCTGACCCGCAATATATTTATCAACTGTTAGCTGTATCAGGTACGGCCGCATGGGCGATATAACGGCAAGTAATACCGTCAGGAACATCGAAAGATAGAACGAGCGCCTGTATGGAACTGCATAAGTGAATATCCTCCTTAATAAGCTAATATCAAAAACCTTCTTGACCGCTGTATTTTCCACCGTACAAAAGTATAAAGAAAAAGCCCTCCGGCAACATTGCCGGAGGGCTTTTTCTTTATTTCATAATTCCTTTACTTGTCTTCCTTCATGATCTGTTTGTAGGCCTTGATAAAAATAGCGCCCAGGTTTTTGTGCGGAGGCACATAGTCACTGAACAGCTCTTTATTGCGGGCATCACCTGCAAAGCGTTTTCCTAATGCAGCCCACATCTGTACCCAGTCAACATTCTTACCGGCACGGATCGTCTCGTCCAGAGTGCGGATGATCGGTTCATTCACGAAACGCGTACCCACCTGTTTAGAAGAAATGATATGCGCTTCAGGCGATTTCTGCAATACGATCGCCAGGTTGTGGTAACCACCACAGGAACCCAGTACGACGATCTTCGCAGAACTCTGCAGATTATCCAGTGTCGTATTCACGTGATAACTATGACCACGGTGGATGAATACGGTCGGATGAATATCATTTTCATCCAGGTATTCGCTCAGCTTTTCGATCGCTGTTTTATCTTCCGGTTCTTCCAGCGGCAGGTTGGCGTAGATGGTGATCGGCTTGCCTTTCGTAGACTGGATGGTGGTCCAGTACTTGTTCTTGCTGATCTTCCATTCGCTGGCCGGGAAGTTACCCATAAAGCTTACGTATGAATCATGACCGTCTTTATCTCCATAAAAGAATACCTGCTGGTATACACGGCCGCTATCGCTCAGTAACGCGTTATAAGTCACGAAGTTGATCGGTGGCAATTGCAGTTTGGCAGCCATCTGGCTTGCTTTGGTAGAATCGCTGCCACTATTGTTCTCTGTATCAAAAAGACTCCCCAGCAGTTCATAGATCACGGTACCTCTTCTGTCTTTCTTACGGGATACGAACGTATAGTTTTTCTGCACTTCTTCTCGCAGGAAAGCCAGTAGCTTCTGATCACGGATACTGCCGAATGAGTTGGCCACATCCACTGCATCTTCCAGGTCTTCTGTTTTTTCGAGACTGCTTACATACTTCTTCATGAGGTAGTTTGCATTCTCCGGCGCCATTGACTTCAGGAAGTTGTCAAGCGTATTGAAACCAGCTGCCATGGCGATGAATTTTTTGAACCTGTCAAATTCCACCAGCATCAGCAGACTATCTCCGCGCGGAGGTTTCATACGGGCCATCATCTGGTCGTATAAACCGGCGTTGTTATGGTTGGTATAACTGGAAGTATACAGTTCTTCCTGACCGTTCACAATCAGGTAGTACAGTTCTTCCGGTGTAAAGTCCTTTACAATTCTGAAACGCACATTTGCAGGCTCCTCATGCAGGTCGTTCATTTCGCGGATGTAACGCAGGGAGCGTGCCTGCATATTTTCCAGCATGGCTTTCAGACCAATAATGTTTTCGCCGCTGTTTTTTCTGTGCTGCAGTACAATGGCGCTTTTCACCAGTTGTCTGAAGTATTTATCTTCATTTTCTGCTATCGCAGAAAGCTTTTCAACAGTTGTTGTTCCTGCCATCAGTTCGTCGATAAACGGCAGGATCAGGGTAGAATTACCGGAATTACCTATCTGTACGATGAGCTGTACGATCGGATCAGGATTCCTTTTAATGGCGGTAGCCACCGGTGTATAAGAAGTAGCGTAAGTCAGCACCTGGTTCGGATACTTCCTGGCTACGGCTGCGATGACAGAGTCAGTAGCCGGATATTCCAGGTAGTTACCTATCTGGGACATCACCGTTTCGAGATTATTAAAAGCAAATTTTGCAAATAACACCCCGCGGGCGTCCTTATAACCCGGGTTATCCTTGAATGGCTCTATCATACGTTCACCTGCGTCAAAGGACAGCGGGTATACGTAAGGTAATATACTCTGGCCCTTTATGTCAGCCTTCATCATCTCACGATAAGCTGTCACCATAACGGGTGCTTCTTCCGGAGCGATCCGGGTATAGGCACGTTTGGTGTTATAATCGTGGATCATTACATAGAGGCCTGACAGGTATTTGATCTTCAGACGGTGATCCAGGGCAGAATCCAGTTCAATCTGGGTCTGCATGTCGTCGATCTGTTTAATAAGCGCATCTGTCACCTGCAGATTGATCGTCTGATCATCCGAAACACGTACCAGGTCATCCGCCTTTCCGTCAAATTTCAGTGCGGCAGCCTGTTCTTTATCGATATTATCATGGAAACCAATTCGTCCGATAGGTATATCAATTTTCTGAGTCGTCTGAGCATGCACCAGGGTCACCTGCAGGGCAACCAGCAATAAGATAACAGTTATAAATTTTTTCATTAATGTAAATAGGCTTTACTCTTACTTTATCAAGCTAGTATAGCAAATTTACGACCAAAATACTACAGCGCCGCATTTCCGGGCTTTTAGGCGTATTTTTGAGCATCCAAAACAGTGAGTGTCACATGCAAACGTTTATCAGTGATCTATCCGGGAAATCATACCCCGCTTCCGAAAAGGTACATTGCCGCGCCGTCAGCAAGAATGTCCTGGAACTTTTACAGAAAGATCACCCTCAGATCACCGGCAAATCTCACCTCGCTGTCTCCGAAATAAATGAGTACCGGCAAAAGTACCTGGAACACCTGTTCTCAAAGGAAATCGGCGCATTGACAGAGATGGAAAAAATGGTGCTGGACAAGCTGAAAGAGCAGCAGACGCTGACCGATAAGCTGGATGACGGGGAAAATCCGGCGACTTTCTCATTCGGACAGCGGGTAGCCGATAAGATCGCTTCATTCGGCGGCAGCTGGACCTTCATCATCTCCTTTCTGGCATTCATTCTGCTCTGGATCGCGGGCAACATTTACTGGCTGGCCAACAAGGGTTTTGACCCCTACCCTTTTATTCTGCTGAACCTCATTCTGTCCTGTCTTGCCGCGCTACAGGCCCCTGTGATCATGATGAGCCAGAACAGACAGGAGGAAAAAGACCGGCAAAGGTCGAAAAATGACTATATGATCAACCTTAAGTCCGAACTGGAAGTAAGGATCCTCCATGAAAAGATCGATCACCTGATCCTTCATCAGCAACAGGACATGATGGAAATACAGCAAACACAGCTGGAAATGCTGAATGAGGTGAACCAGGCACTGAAAAAAATCGCAGGAAATGGTAATAACCATAAACATACGAATGAAAAACCTGTTTAATAATACTATTATACCATGTGCAAAGGCAGCCTGAAATGCTGTACTTTTGCATGACTTGTATCCCTGTACTGTTCTACATTGTGATCGAATTAACAATTAGATAATGTTAATTTTTCATTAATAGCAAAGCCGGCGTTATAATTTTGTGTCGTCTTTAAAAAGTCAAAGTATATGATAGACCAAGCGGTTGCAGGTAAAATATTGGTGGTGGACGATGAAATCGACATTCTGGAAATTATCAGCTATAATCTGAAGTCAGCAGGATATGATACCATTACAGCAAAGGATGGCAGTGAGGCTGTACAGAAAGCGAAAGTATTCCGCCCCGACCTTATCATGCTTGATATCATGATGCCAAACAAAAACGGTATCGATACCTGTCGGGAGATAAGAAAGCTTCCTGAGTTTAAAGATACAATGGTGCTGTTCCTGACAGCCCTGAATGATGAAAAATCAGAAATTGATGGTCTGAATATGGGTGCGGATGACTACATCGCAAAACCTATCAAACCAAAATTGCTGGTAAGCCGTATCAACGCGCTTTTCCGCCGTCTGCACAAACCTGAAGATACACAGGTACAGTTGGGTGATCTGATCATCGACCGCGAAAAATTCACCGTAACATACAAGGGTCAGGAAATCATCCTGGCAAAGAAAGAATTCGAACTGCTGCAGTTACTGGCCTCAAAACCCGGTCGTGTATTCCTCCGCAATGAGATCCTCAATCAGGTATGGGGTACAGAAGTGATCGTAGGCGACCGTACTATCGATGTGCATATCCGTAAAATACGCCAGAAAATAGGTATCGACCTTATCACCACTGTTAAGGGAGTTGGTTACAAATTCGAAATGTAAGCCACCACTCAGATCTCTACCATTTAACCACCATTATTCGTAACGGCGATACGCAACGGGTATTGCGTATCCAGTCTTGTGTGTTATGTCAAGTGAAAAATTTGGTTTAATTTCCCGCTATTATAGCAATTACTCACTTTGGAGTATGTTTAAAGCCAAAAATCTTTCTCCGCAAAAACTGGCAGGTTTTACTGCCCTTATACTTTCAGTGATCATTACGCTGGGGACTGTGCTAATCAGCGCTCCGTGGAAAATCATCCTGATAGCATTTTTACTGACGTTCCTCGTCTCTTATTACCTGTATCTGTATACGTTACAGAACTTCATTTACAGGAAAATAAAACTCATTTACAAATTCATTTACCAGACCAAAGCATCCAAAAGGGAAGAATTCTTCAACAAGAATATCCTGCCCCTGAAAACGATCGAAGAGGTAAGTGAAGATGTAGAGAAATGGGCCAGCCAGAAAAAAGAGGAACTTGACAACCTTCGCCGTAACGAGGAATTCCGTAAAGAATTTCTGCTCAACCTGAGTCACGAGCTGAAGACGCCGATCTTCGCCGTACAGGGGTATATCCACACCCTGCTGGATGGCGCGCTGGAAGATCCGAATGTAAATAAGCTGTTCCTCAAGAACGCTACTAAAAATATCGACAGACTTTGCCGTCTGATTGACGACCTGGACGAAATATCCAAACTGGAAAGTGGTGAAATGACCATTAACGCGGAGAACTTCGTTATCCAGGACCTGATCAAGGACGTATTCGATACCCTGTCTCTCAAAGCCAACACCAAAGGCATCAAATTCAACGTGAAGAAAGGCTGTGAAGCACCCATACACGTACTGGCCGATAAGGAAAAGGTAAGACAGGTACTGATCAACCTCGTAGACAACTCCATCAAATACGGCCGTACTGATGGCCATACCGTCGCCAGCATCTATGTAATGGATGACAAACGTGTGCTGATGGAAATATCAGATGATGGTATTGGTATTGCGGAAGAACACCTCCCACGTGTATTTGAACGCTTCTACCGTACCGACAGAGCCCGTAGCCGTGATATCGGAGGTACAGGTCTTGGCCTGGCCATCGTGAAACATATCATTGAAGCGCACGGCCAGACCATCAACATCCGCAGTAAACCTGAAATAGGTTCTACTTTCGGCTTCACACTGGAATCAGGAGAATAAGCTTTAGAAACGGTATTGCAGTCTGCAGGTAAACACATTATCCGGCAGGTCGTCTGTATATTCCTCCAGTGATGTCCCTTCATTCTTCACAATGTCATAATACAACATCACCTTCATGTTAGGGTTGAAATAATGTACATATCCCAGTCCAAGGGTATTGTAACGGATATCCGCAGCTGACATCCCACTACCGGTGGCACCGATCTCTTTTCCTTTTGCCTGCTTGTTAGGATCATACCAATCGTATTTTATCACTATCAGATCTCTCGGATTACCAAGGTTTTGCATATAATACAGGTAAGCACCATCAAACTTACGGATATACAATGGTGAGTTTATACCTCCACTGGCTGGAATAGTTCCCGGCGTCTCTGAAGTAGCAGCGGTTGCCGTCTGTGTACCACGCAGGTATTCCAGGCGGAACTCCGTAGCACCCTTTCCCTTGCCGTTCGGGATACGTAGTTGCAGATCAGCTCCATAGTAATGTCTTGGAGCGATCTTACCCATGTTGCTTGCTGTTGAGTCAACGTAGTACGCCGGCTTGCCGGATTGCATACCGGTTTTGTAAATATTCCTGGTAAACTGCTCCATCCCGCCATACAACATGGAAACCGCACCTGATAAACGCCAGTTACGGCTGTTCAGTTTTATTGGCTTAACGGCCCAGCGGGTAATGATGTCCTTATGGCTGTCAAAGTCGCTGGTCGCCGTGAGACCCTGTCCGTTGAACAGACCAACATCTATCTTCATAAACTTCAGGGGATGGTTAGGTCGACGGGGTTCAAAACTCACCATGGCACCTATATCACGCTCCGTACGCATCAGGATCTGCGACATACGACCACGTTCGGGGGTCTCACGATCGCCTGACGACAGGTTCACTTCATAACTGATCGGACGGGCAAACATACCCGCCGTCAGGGAAAAGACGTCCCATTTATTCTCGAAAATACGGCCAAAGAAGTCACGGATAAATACCCCTCTTTCTGTACCGTCAAACTGGAAGGCAAATTGCACCACAGGCATATGATCGTCATCATAACGGGCATAATCCAGGCGGAAACGCCCACGGCGTAAGGAAAACCTGTTATCTACCTCATCGGGAAAATTCCCTGCGGCATAGCTATTGATCCCCTTATGTGTGGCATACTGAAACTGTGGCTGGATATAGCCACTAAAACGCACAGCGTCATACTTCTGATAAAGTGAGAACATGCCTTTACCCACGCTGGTGGTCGTATCGATCATGTCCATCAGAAACTGGCCCCGGGCAATCCCGGAGCATAACAAAGGCAAGCAAATGATTGCCATATGTTTTAGTCGCATTCAGGAAAATTTGCGCAAAGCAACGGAAAAAGAATCTCATAACAAAAACTTAACAAACCAAAAAGCTCTTCAGTTGTATGATTCTTCCAAATAAAAAGGGCTATCCGCCTTTAGCGGATAGCCCTTCTATCTCTTTGCGCCCAGGGGCGTTATCTTTAGAACTGCAGATAAATAGGCATCATGGTCTCGGATGACTTCACCTGGATCAATATCCAGAAGAAGAGCACCATAATCGCCACATTTGCTATCACAGGCACCTTTGACAGTGACTCTTCCGTAAAGATCTCTGTGCGTTTAGGCAGGAAGTGCAGGACAAAGCCCAGCAACATCACCCAGAATACCGCGGTATAACCATTATAGAGCTCCAGCCACACTTCAGGCTGAAAATCAAACGCTACCTGGTGTAACAGGTTCCAGGCATCCTGGAAAGTGCTTGCTTTGAAAAATACCCAGCAGAAGCAGACAAAATGGAAAGTAACAATGATACCACCTACTTTCAGCACATTTCCCAACCAACCAGTAGCACCACCACCGCGTTTCTTCAACCAGTCCAGGCGTACCTTGTCTATCGCCAGTGCGCCACCGTGCATGGCTCCCCAGAAGATAAAATTCCAGTTTGCACCGTGCCAGAAGCCCCCGATCAGCATAGTTAATCCCAGGTTGACGTACTGACGAACCTTCCCTTTACGGTTACCTCCCAGCGGGATGTACAGATAGTCTCTCAGCCACGAAGACAGGGAGATATGCCAGCGGCGCCAGAACTCTGTAATATTGGAACTCTGGTAAGGAGAATCAAAGTTTGGCGGGATCTTAAAGCCGGTCCAGCGGGCAATACCAATAGCAATATCAGAATACCCTGAAAAGTCACAATAGATGATCAGGGCATAACCATAAACACCTAACAGACATTCCAGACCGGTATGCCTGGACGGATCATCGAAAATATATTGCACAAAGTTCTGATAGATAAAGTCGGAGATCACCATTTTCTTGAACAGACCAGCTATGATCAGGTACATGCCCTTTCCGATATCTTCTGAATTCAGCTCATATGGTTTCGAGATCTGCGGAATAAAGTCATGCGCCCTTACGATCGGTCCCATCATCAGTTTAGGGAAGAATGACAGGAAGAAGAGATAATCCATGAAATTGTCAACCGGCTTGAACTCCTTTCTGTATACGTCCACCGTATAACTGAGGTTCTCAAATGTATAGAAGGAAATACCGATCGGCAGCATCAGTTTCAGGAGTGGAATATCCCCGTTAGATACCTGGTTGATGATACCAATAAAGAAGTCGGTGTATTTGAAATAAAATAACAGGCCGAGGTTCAGCACGATACTCAGTATCAGCAGGCCCTTTCGCCGGCGGTCGTCTTCCGACTGGTAGATCCACCGCGACAGATTAAAGTCTACGATTGCCGAAAGGATCACAAGGCCTACAAACATGCCGCAGGCTTTGTAAAAGAAATAAAGTGAAAAGAGGGTAAATACAGCAACTCTTCCCTCTTTACTCCTGGCTACCGCAAGGTAACAGAGTAAAAAAGCGAAAAAGTAATACAGGAAAAAAGCGCTGTTTAATAGTAACGGATCATCTTTATGGTAGAGTAGGATATCCAGCAGCTTATTTACATCGATCATTCAGCGATATTTTTATGAGTCTTTTCTACTTTTAAATATTTGTCGTAGCTGTTCCGCAATGCCTCGTACAGCAATTTACCCTGCAACTGATATCCTCGGGCGTTAAAGTGGATATGATCGCCAGACCAACCTCCTGCAAAGGCTTTTACCATCATTTTATTGACAGCATTAAAATTCCAGCAGGCCAGTCCGTTTTCCCGGCAATAGCTCATCATTTGCTGTGTAACAACTGCTATATAAGGGTTCGGGTAATATGCGATACGGTAATACGTCTTATATTTTTTCCCCACTTTCTTCCGGAATGCCTTTTTACTCACCCGCTTACACTCAGGAGGGGTCGTCATCACGATACAGGCATTCGGCTGATACTTCCGGATCATTTTCACGGCGTCATCCATCTGTGTACGGAATGCCTGTGCGTTCAATGCACCATAGGCTTCGTTGGTACCGAGGGAAATAACAACCAGTTGCGGCTGCATCACCTCCATTTCGGAAATGAGGGTGTTATTATTATCGTTGTAATGCTGAAACATGGCCCCGTTAATCCCTACGGCGCTATACAGCACGCCATTATGGCCATTCTGGAGCAAGGCGCCATAAAAGCGGAAAGGCTGTGTATTCTGACGATCCCACCTTACCTGGAAGGATTGTACCGCATCGGGAAAGGTAACAGAAGCCTTTCTCAGGGTGGTACCGGCGCCTTCAAACGGCGTAGCCGATATATCTACACCTGCACCAGGTATCGTAACCGGCGCATCGTTTGCACCCGCATCATAGAACAGTTCTGCCTGACGGATATTGTTATCCATTTTTTCATCGTCTTCCCGGCCATTGTAGGCCAGTGCCGGCGCTTCATTTCTGGAAGTGAGCACAATAGCGCCCGGTCCCAGTATATCGGTAGACTTATTCCTGTCAATGATCCTGTCTACATCCCACTTGCCGGTACTGTTCCAGCGGTAGTCTGAAGGACCATTTGTATTGGCCAGATTATAGGGGAATACCCATCCCCGGCCTGCGCTTCCAAAATCCTGTTGCAGGAAAAAAGCAGTCGTAAAAGGAAAGAAGCCTGCCTGTATATGGGAATCTCCCAGGTGAAGAACAGATACAACGTTGCTATCAGCATGATGCAGTGCCTTGAAGAAACGGTAAAGCGCCGTATCCTGGGCAATAGTATTGCTCTGCCCCGCAACAACGCTGCTGATGGTAGTCAACACTCCTGTAAATAGACTGATAATTCCTTTCTTACTGGCGTTCCAGCTGCTTATATTCATCCATCATCGCTTTATACAGCAGCGCCCCTACTCTGGCCGCTCCCTGTCGGTTAAAATGCGTGTAGTCCTTATTAGCCAGCACCGTGTCGCCTTCTACCCAACGGATCATGGAGTTGTGTCCACCCATTGCAGCATACAGGTTCCAGTAGGCAGCGCCGTGTCCCTTCGCCAGCTCATGCTGTACTTTGAGCAACGCAGTCACACCTGGTGCAGTTACATAATTTCCACTTTTCTTGTATGATTTATCGGCTGTACTTATTACGAGGAAAGAAGCATTTGGCAGGTCATTACGCAGTGAATCCAGCACCTTTTTCATTGGATTGCCGTACCAGGAATAATCGGTCAGCTCTGGTTTCCACAATACGTTAGCCCCATAGTGCAGGACGATCAGATCATAAGGATGTTCTGACTGCATCTGCTGTAACAGTTTACCGGACAGTTTACCCAACTCAATACCGCTGATACCGCGGAAAGAGTAGTTGTCCACATAAACACCGGTATCTCCTTCAAAGCAAACGCCATACAATGGCGCAGCACTACCGCCGGCCCATTTGATGGTCACCTGTTTTGAATTAGCAGAATCCACATGCAGGGACAGTCTGTTCACTGCCTGATGACCGGATAATGCATATGCTTTATTATTTACGGAAATATTACCGGAAGAGGAAGGTCCATACAGCACGCTCACCTGTTCAAATTTGCTCAGACCGCGTTTCTTCACAGACTGATATTTGATCCAGCTGCCTTCTCCGGGCATAAAAGTGTGTCCGGAAATACCCAGTGGCAGAGCTGCTGGTGGCAATTGTTTATAGCTGTAATCTTTCCAGTCTTTAGAGAAAGTATGCGTGATCGTTGTTCTGAAACCGGCTACGACTGAAGTGACCGGCACGAAGCCAACGCCTTGTCCGCCAAACAGTCTTTGCAGACTATCTCTCAGGTCTTCTGTGATCAGGTCTCCCTCGATCATGGAATCACCAAAGTAAGCGATACGTACCTTCTTTCTTTTTTTAGCTTTCAGGTCATCCAGGGCCACGAGGAAATGCTCAAGGCCTGCCGTAACAGCGCTATCACTTCCAACTGGTGGGTGATAGTTCAGGATGCCCGTATAGGTAGCAAAGTTATGCAGGTGATCGGGATCAGGAATAGCAGCTGCGGCTGCCATAGCAGTCGAATCTTCTGTTACAGTTACAGCCGTATCAGTAGTACCGGTAACGGGTACTGTAGCATAAGCGGTAGTATCAATATCTTCTGAAGGGGGTACAGGGGCATCCTTTCTAACGTCGGCCAACAGGTCCAGGGGACGGGTTGTAAAATCCAGGATAGAGAATTGGTTGTTGATAAGTGACAAAGCCACTAAACACACTAAAGTCCCCGCGGTAATGTAGAAAGGATAGGCAGATTTATTATTGCCGGACATAGCTGCTGAATCTGATTTGTTCGTATAAAAACTACAAACTATAAATTAACTCCCCGTGTATGCCATTTGCTCATCCAGTTTGTACAATTTATAGCGACTGATCATGCTTGTAACTCTTTTTACCCATTCATGTCCTGCGGACGAATATCCTGCATGGTTCATGTGTTTGAGCCAGAGTTTGTATTCAGTGTTTCCTTTCAGTGAAGAGAACCACTTCTTTTTCTTCACCATATTCGCAAAGTAATCAAACGATGCCTCTGCGCTGGCGAACTCTTTGTATCTGGAGCGGTAGGCCACTCCTTTCTGTTTGTGAAGGGTGTTACGTCCGACAATCCCAAAATGGTTGTGCAGGTATTTTGCATTCTTACTGGTCCCCATCCCCGACTCAAGCATAGCCACTCCCATTATCACACTTGCCGGTATACCCGTTTCATTCATAATACGGACAGCTGTAGGCTTGTACTTCTTCACGTAGTTAGTTACCGAACGTTGTGAAAAAGCCGAATTGCCTATCAGCAAAAGTATACCCAGCATTGCACAAAACCATCCCCTGCTGAACATTTTCTTAGATGTCATGGCAGAATTGTTTTTTGTTTTGGCAATATAGTTGAAATATTTGTACAATATGACTATAACTTGTTAAAATTTAATAATCTGTTCTAAATTAAATTCCTGTCGTTTAGGGGCTACTCTTTAGTTAGCACCAATCCCCCTTAACACCGTTTTATCAGCATCAAGGGGGATTCAGTTCTTTGTGCCACCCACTTAGTCAAATTCCATGCCAGTCTATTTCACCAGGCTGATCTTAAGCTCATTCAGCTGAGCCTGATCAATCGCGCTAGGCGCGTCCAGCATCACGTCGCGGCCGGAATTATTCTTAGGGAATGCTATAAAGTCACGTATTGTTTCACTTCCACCCAGCAGCGAGCACAGGCGGTCAAAGCCGAAGGCGATACCTCCGTGTGGCGGTGCACCATATTCAAATGCTCCCAGCAGGAAGCCGAATTTATGGTTTGCTTCCTCAGGACTCATACCCAGCGCTGCAAACATTTTTTCCTGCAGATCACGCTGGAATATACGGATGGAGCCACCTCCCACTTCTGTACCGTTCAGCACGATATCATATGCATTTGCCTTGATGTCTGCATATTTGGACAGGTCATTCATCCATTCGATATGCTCCGGTTTAGGAGATGTAAATGGATGGTGACGGGCTACCCAGCGGTTTTCCTCTTCAGCATATTCAAACAGCGGGAAATCGATCACCCACAGTGGCTTAAATACATTCTTGTCTCTCAGTCCCAGACGTTCGCCCATTTCCAGACGTAATTCACTCATCGCCTTACGGGTGCGTTCTTCTTTGCCCGCCAGTACCAGGATCAGGTCACCTGGTTCTGCCTGGCATTTTGCTGCCCAGCCCTTCAGTTTCTCTTCATCAAAGAACTTATCTACAGAACTTTTTATTGTTCCATCTGCATTATATCTCGCATAAATCAGACCACTCATGCCGATCTGAGGCCGTTTTACCCACTCAGTCAGTTCATCCAGCTGTTTACGGGTATACTCAGCGCAACCTTTTGCACAGATCGCTACTACCAGTTCCGCATCGTCAAATACTTTGAAGTTAGCGCCCTTGGCAGTATCGTTCATGTTTACCAGCTTCATGTCAAAACGGATATCCGGCTTGTCATTACCATAGAACTCCATTGCATCATCCCATGTCATACGCGGGAAAGCACCCTCAAAGCTGATACCCTTGATCTCCATGAAGATGTGTTTCATCATGTTCTCAAAGTTGTTCAGGATATCTTCCTGGTCAACAAAGCTCATTTCACAGTCGATCTGTGTGAACTCCGGCTGACGGTCAGCACGTAAATCCTCGTCACGGAAACATTTTACGATCTGATAGTATCTGTCATAACCACTCACCATCAGCAGCTGCTTGAAGGTCTGCGGAGACTGTGGCAAAGCATAGAACTCATTAGGGTTCATACGGCTTGGTACCACGAAATCGCGTGCACCTTCTGGTGTAGACTTGATCAGGAAAGGGGTTTCAATATCCATGAAACCTCTGCTGTCCAGATAGTTACGCGCAGATCTGTTCACACGGTAACGCAGTTCAAGGTTCTGCTTTACGATGTTACGACGCAGGTCAAGATAACGGTATTTCATACGCAGCTCATCTCCTCCATCAGTATCATCCTGTACAGTGAAAGGAGGCGTTTTAGCCGCATTTAATATAGTAAACTCACTAATTGTGATCTCAATATCACCCGTAGGAATGTTTGGGTTTTTATTAGAACGCTCAGTTACAGTACCTTTTGCCTGTAAAACGAACTCACGGCCCAGCGGCTGTGCGTCCAGCTGATCATTGAAAGACTCTCCGAACAGCAGCTGCGTAATACCATAACGGTCGCGCAGATCGACAAATGTGATACTTCCGAATTTCCTGATTGTCTGAATCCAGCCAGACAACGATACCTGTGTGCCCTGATGCTCGAGTCGTAGTTCGCCGCAAGTGTGCGTTCTGTACATATAATTATATTATAAAGTTCAACTTTTTGTTTTCCGGGGGGTCGAGGCCCAAACGGTGGGCAAAGATACAGTTTGCCGCCAGCATTTCTAACCCTTATACCTGTTAAAAAAGCGTTTAATGTCTGTATCCGCCCGCAGCGGCTCTTTTTGAAGGATATGTGCTGCAAATTCCGCTGCCATAGCTGGCGCCAGGGATGAACCTTTGGTACCAAGGCCGTTAAATATACCCAAAACCGGCGATTCCGGATGTAATCCCATCATCGGACGGCGGTCTGTACCAGAGGGACGTACCGCTGCCACGTGATCCACTACTTCATAAGGCACCTTCAGTAACTGCTGTAGTCCTTTTTCCAGGTATTCCCGCTTATCAGCTGTAGGCGCTTCATCCGGGAAGTCCCAGGCAAACGTCGATCCCACCCAGTAGGTCTCTTCTTCCTGGGGTACCAGCGAAACACTTCTTTTGACAATATCGGGTGTGGAAAAACCAGGGACTTTTACATTCAGTACCTCGCCTTTGTTCAGCAGAAACGGGATGTAGTTAAACCAGGGATTATTGACAATAGCCGCCCCTTCGCAGAAGATCAGGTATCGGGCACTGATATCGCCATAGGTGACACCGGTGGCACTTACTTCCAGCCTGAAAAGCTCCATTCTTTCTTCCAGCAGACTGTTATGGGCTTTCAGATAATCACGCCAGGCGGGTAACAGTTTACTGAGGATGACCGTCCCTCCTTTCACAATCGCAGCACCAAAAGGCTGATCCAGCCATTGTTCGTAATGGGCGATCCGTTCTTCCGAAGGATCCTCCATATAGGACAATCCTGCCGTCCGCTCCATAAACGCCTGTTTCAGCTGTTCGGATGGCAGCACATTATAAATATCTCTTTCTTTGAAAACAGTAATACCCAGCAGGGCTTCCAGTTCGCGATAAACCTTTACCGCTACCGGATATATCGCATCATACTCCCAGGCTACTGTAAAACGACGGCCGGATACGGGGTTTACTACTCCAGCCGCTACGCGTGACGCACTATTGGGTTTATACTCATCCATGACCAGCACTGACTGTCCCGCCTGCATCAGCGTATAACTCAGTACAGTACCGGCAATGCCTTGTCCTATGATCAGAAAATCTACCTTCATTTGGGCTGCAAAATACAACCCTTTCCGGCTATTCCGCCCGGAGACTCTTCACAGGATTCATCAGTGCCGCCTTCACCGACTGGAAACTGATTGTCAGCAAAGAGATCGCCACAGCCGCCATCCCCGCCAGTAGGAACACCCACCACTGTATTGCAACGCGGTAGGCGTATTGCTGTAACCAGACCGACATTGCCCACCAGGCAAAAGGAAATGCCACCACACAGGAGATAAGTACCAGTTTCAGGAACTCTCCGGACAATAAGGTTGTGATCCCGGTAACGCTGGCGCCCAACACTTTTCTGATACCGATCTCTCTTGTTCTGCGCTCAGCAGTATAGGCTGCCAGGCCAAATAATCCAAGACAGGAAATGATCAGTGCCAGTATCGCAAATACGCGGGATAACCTGTTCACCAGCATTTCTGACTGGAACATGTTATTGAACTGGTCATCTACGAACGTATATTCAAACGGATAAGCCGGATTAGCAGTCGAAATGACCTTTCCGATAGCAGCAATGGCTTTTTCCGGCGTTACCGAAGCCTTCAGACGCAGGTACATTACATTGGCCGCCCCGGGCATATTGTAAAACAATACCGGATCGGAAGTCCCATACATGTTGCCATACACATAATCTTTCACCACACCTATCACCGTCAGAAACATAGATGGTGCATTATCCATTGGCATTTCTATCGTTTTGCCAACAGCGCTGCCCGTTCCCATTTTCTTTGCCAGAGAAGCAGTGATCACAACAGACAGTTTATCCGTACTGCCTTCATTAAAATCCTTTCCCTCTATCAGCTGCATGCCCATCGTATTAAAAAATCCCGGGCTGGCTTGTCTCGTTGATACAATCAGTTCACTGTTTTCAGGCTTTCCCTGCCAGGTAAGCGAACTGGTATTATTACCATCATACAATGTAGGATGATCTGACAGACCAACATTCTCCACTACACCCGTCCCTAACAATTCCTGTCTGACAGCAGTATAATTGTTCAGGATATTCCCCTTCAGATCTATACTGATCAGACGTTCTTTCTGAAAACCAATATCTCGACTTTTCACATGGTGTATCTGCTGATAGATCACAACTGTACAAATGGTTAAAATGATAGACACAGAGAACTGTAATACGACCAATCCCCTCCTGATAAAGCCGGCGCCGCCCACCTTCAGGTTCATTCCTTTTAATACACTTACCGGATTGAAAGATGAAAGATATAATGCCGGGTAACTGCCAGCGATCAATCCGCATAACAACGTCACTGCAAGCAACGCTATCAGATGCACAGGATTGTTAAGTCCGATATCAAGCGTCTTACCTACTAATGGACCAGCAAGGGGTAATACAAGCGCCAGCAGCAATACTGCCAACATACAACCGATGGCCGCCATCAGGATCGCCTCACCGATGAACTGCATGACAAGCCCTTTCTTATCGGCGCCCATCACCTTACGCACTCCTACTTCTCTTGCACGTTTTTCACTACGGGCCGTAGCAAGATTCATAAAATTAATACAGGCTATCAGCAGAATGATCCAGGCCAACAAGGAGAACATCCTGACATAGGTGATACGCCCGCCTGCGGGTTTACCATTTTCAAAATTGCCATGCAGCCGCCAGTCATTCATATTGAAGAGAAACAGACGGTTGCTGGCGCCATCCGATTTTCGTTGTATAAAGGAATAAAGTTGTTTATCGATTGCCGCAACGTCTGCATTCGGACCTAATTCAACGAACGTCAAAGGGGAGCTATTAGCCCATACTGACAAGGAGACTTTATTCTGCTGAAAAAAGAGATCAAATGATGCCACCCATTCAAGACGAAAGGAACTATTTTCCGGTTGATCTTTCATTACACCACTTACCAGAAATTCCTGTTTATTGTCCACTTTCACTCTCTTTCCTACAACATTCTTATCATCGCCAAAGATTTTCCTGGCCGCCTGTTGTGAAACAACAATGGAATAAGGTTCTTTAAAAGCAGTAGCCGGATTTCCCTCCGTAAAAGGAATAGTGAACATAGAAAAGAAAGCGGCATCTACATATCTGCCACTTGCATATACGGGTTTATCACCGGTATTAAAAAGGAAAGAGGGGGAGAAATCCGTCATCCGGCAACTGTTCACAATGCCCGGTATCTCTTCACGGATAGCCGGACCAGCCAATCCCGGTGTAGAGCCAAAGGTGCGGATGTCACCGGCATAATCGGCATTGGTCATTACCTCATACAGACTATCCTTTTTGAGATGCACATTGTCATAATTCAGCTCATCTTCTACCCAGAGGAAAATGACGCCGGCGCATGCAATACCAATAGCCAGTCCGAATATATTCAGGAAGCTGAAGGTTTTGTTTTTCCAGAGGCTGCGCAATGTGGCTTTCAGGTAACTTTTGAACATATGGCTCGTTTTTATATGACACCTGGCAGGAAAGGCCCCAAAAGAATGCCACGCAAATTATAACTGAATATCAATATATTAGAAACCATCTATTGTCCGGTTTCGGTACAAATATGTCCGGTTTCAAAAAAAAGAGCGGATGGTTGCCCATCCGCTCTTCTTATCTGAACAAAGGTATGTTCTATTCGGTCACTTTCACTCTGATACCTTCGCTGTGTGCGCTGAACTCAGGCGCATACATACACTGTGCAGTGCTGATACCATTGCTGAAGTTACCCTGGTGTGTTACAAACAGGGTGTATTCAAACACATAGGTACCTTTCGGCAGACTGCTAAAGAAGAAATTAGTACTTGCATCTTTCGTGCTTTCATAATAACTCACTCCATTCTGCCATTTACTGTCACTGATCACATTTTCAGGTTCAAAGCAGGCAGCGCGCATATCTTTCAGGTGTACGTATTCCATGTCACGGTCAACACGCATTACCACACGCACCTTTACTTTGTTGCCCACTTTCAGGCTATTACCGTCTTCAATGGCTGTCAGCACCGGACCGTTCGCAGTATTCTTTTCAATGAACAACTGCTTCTCCAGTTTCAGCGGTGTTTCAGCACCGGTGATCTTATCCAGCTGCTCAAAATACTGCCAGTAAGCGGCGCCCCATGAAGGCTGTCCTTTACTGCCTTTCACGGTTACTGCGATGTTACCCATAGCAGGTTTCACCTCAGTTGTATTCAGCTGCTTTTTGAAGTATCCGGTTCCTGCTTCTGTCTTTTCAGTTGCACTGCTGACAGTAGTATTACCCGCTTTGATCGTTACCTCCGGTGTTGCTTCCAGCCAGTTGCCACCACCGAGCAACATCGCATAACAAGCGTCTGCTGTTGCTTTCGTCGTATTCCAGCTATTGGTCTGTTTGTTTTTCAGCAACCAGGTTTTCATATCACCGATAGCAACCGAATCGTTGCCTACTTCTTTGAAGGCAGCGATCAGCATAGACTGTGTTTCAACTGGTGCTTCATACCACCAGTAACCACCACGCAGTTCCTTCCAGGTCATACCTGTTTCAGGATTATTGATAGCGCGTTCTTTCAGGGAACGAACAATATCCGTTGCTGTTTTATTGTCTCCGCTTCTGTTGAATACAAATGCCAGCATTGCCTGCTGATAGATACCCAGTTTCGTCCAGTATTTCTTCGCCTGTGTGATATAATACTGATAAGACTCTCTGAATTCAGCAGGAAGCTCTTGCTGACCTTTCAGCAAACTACGCGTATACAGATAATGTGTTTCGATATAACCGATCTGCTGTGCGTTCATATCTACCTTCAGCTGTTTCAGTCTGTGATAGGTATCATCAGTCGTTTTATCTGCATAGTGGATACCTTTTGAAAGGATATCATCTGCGTCTTCCAGCTCTTTCTCTCCCAGTGCGCCTACTTCACGCAGACGGCCTAAACCGGCAAGGATATACTGTGTGATATAACGGTCTTCCCACATACCATTGAACCATGGGAATGCGCCACTACTCAGCTGACGTTCCTTTAACTGTTCGATCGCTCTGTGTTGCTCGCTGCTCATACGTTGCAGATCAAACAGCAATGCGATACGTTTCTTCTGTTCTGCTTCATTTTTCGCTTCCAGCACCCATGGTGTTTCCTGCAGCAATACTGATTTCAGTTCTTCATTTTTCTGCAGGTTACTCTGCAATGCAGAGGTGTCAGTTGTACGCCATTTTTCAAACATACTTTTTACACCAGGTATTGCATTCGCGATATGCGTTGCGAGTGTGTTTGCATAATATCTGTTGAAGATCTGTTCAGAACATTCATAAGGATACTCCATCAGGTAAGGCAGTGCCTGTACGGCATACCATGCAGGATTTGAAGTAAACTCCAAAGTAAAGGCATGCTGTTGTAAAGTCTCAGACTCTCCGCTTTTCAGCAGCTTAGGCATGGTGAAATTGCGGGTACCATCACCGCGCATAGAGAGCGGCAATGTTTCTGTTACCAGCATGGTATTGGTCAGTACCGGTAATGCATTTTCCTCACCATCGCTGTATTTACCTGCCAGTGCTACTACACGATATACCAGTGAACTATTGAAGTTGAACGGTATCTGTACCGGGAAGTTTACAGCAGTACTTTGTCCTTTCTCAACAGTGAAATGTTGTGTAGGGAAGATATTCTGGAACCAGCCATCTACCGGTTGCATAGTCGTCGCATCCAGCAGTTCCAGTCTTGCTTCACCGTGTAAGGTGCTATCAGCCAGGTTGCTGATCTTCGCAGAGAATTCGATCTTATCTCCTTCACGCATGAAACGCGGTGCATTTGGCTGTACCATCAGTGGTTTCTGTGTAACGATGCTCGTTTCAGCAGTACCAAAGGCAGCATCTTTTGTATGCGCAAGTGATAAGAATTTCCAGCGTGTTAATGCTTCCGGAACAGTGAATTCGAACGTGATATTACCATCTTTATCTGTACGCAGATCAGGCAGGAAGAAGGCGGTTTCGTTGAAATTTTTACGTGGTTGGACTTTCGCTGCCTCTGCTTCTTTAACAGCTTTTGTTCCATCCCCAACTACTACAGATTCATTAAGTGCTCCCGGTGCTACAGCCGCCTGATCGGCAGCCAAATATCCATTACCTGCTATTTCCATCTCTTTCGCCGGGGCTGCCGGAGCAGGTACTGCCATAGCAGCTTCCGCTCTCATTCCACCAGCAAGCGTTAAACTCCTCTTCATCATCATTCTTCTTCTCTCCTGCTCGTACCCTACAATACTTATTTCCTGCTGTGTCGCATTTTTATCCTGCAACAGCACATACGCACCTGACAGATACCAGTCAAACCAATCAATATCATCATAAGAGAATGGTGTAGCAAATGGTCTTGCTTTCTCTCTGATATCATCGCGTTGCATGGAATACGTGGCCTTAAAGTTATCGCCTGTCCAGTATCTGTAAGCATCCAGATAAGGATTCAATGATGGGGCTGTCCAGCTCTGCATACGGAATTCGTCCAGTGATGCATCATACATAGACGCCAGCATTTCTGCTGCTACCTTTTCACCTTTGTACCCTTTTATGGTCACCTGCCATTTCTCTTTCTCACCTGGTTGCAGTTTATCGCGATGTGAAGCGATCGTGATATCCAGATCCTTGTTTGTCCATGGCACGCTCACTGTTTCTGCAACTGTATACAGCCTGTTATCTTTTACAAATGCATACTGGAACACGACATTACCTCTGTCACTTTCCAGTGCAGTGTAGTCTTTGTTTTCAATGCTGCCATTGATATCAAAACTGCTGAACAGTTCTTTCTTGTCAGGATGTTGTGACAACTGTAATACATGTACATCTTTTGCAGATGAACCGATACGCAGTTGTCTTTTTTCTCCTGGTTCGATACTTTTAATATCGCTGTATTTCCACACATACACAGGATAGGATGGTTTCTTCGCCTCCAGATCTATCACTTCAAAGACCTGCTTCTGTGTTACTTCTTCACCGTATTTATCTTTTGTACTTACTTTCAGTTCGTACCAGCCAGCAGCCAATTTCTGCTTACCTAATGCTACTCTTGACTGTGCACTGGTAGTAGCGGATTGTGTCAGTATGGCATTTTCTCTTGCCCAGCTTTCCTGTTCATTCTCATCTCTGTAGATATCATGCGGGAACAGTTTTTCGTATTCCGCCTGCGGGATGATGAACTGATCAGGTTTATCCCAGAATCTGCTTCTCAGCAGACGTGCAGCTGGTTTCACCGGACTAACAGTTACTGCTACATTCGCTGATTCGAAATTGCCATTCAGGTTCTGTGTAACGATGCTTACTGAATCCAGGTCTTTTGCCTGTACCCTGTCTGCCAGATTGATCTTTACTTCCAATGCCTGATAACCTGCATTCACTGTCTGCTCTCCGCTGTGTGTTTCTCCGTTGAGATCTGTTACGGTTGCAGATACTTCATAAGTGAAGATCGGTTTCAGGGATGCTGGTATTTTCAGATCAGGTAATGCAGCAAATGACACATTGAACGTACCATCTGCACCTGTCTTTGCTTCGCCATGTGCGATCTCACGGGAAGCACTCTGATAAGGCATTCTCCACATCATCCATGGATAGGGGAAACGCGCCCTTCTCACTACTCTGTACTCTACCTTTGCACCATCAATATTATTACCGGCGTAAGCCAGTGCTTTTGCTGTTACTTTTACGGAATCATTCACGCGATAAGTGCCACGTACCGGCTCAAATTCTACATAGAATTTAGGACGTTTGTATTCCTCTACATTAAAGGTGGTATATCCTTCTCCGCCAATTTCCTGAATATGGAACTCACCATTCAGACGGCCCATCGGGAGAGTGAATTTACCAGCGTAAGTACCGAATTCACCGGTAGTTACTTTGATACTGTCCACCAGTTCTCCGTTCACATCATACAACTGTACAGTAGTATGCAGATCGGTTACCACACGACTGCCTTTCTCTTTTCTGGCTAATGCGATCCCTTTGAAATACAGCGTTTGTCCCGGACGATAAATAGCCCTGTCGGTAAACAGGAAGCTGCTATGTTTGTCCTTCATTTCATCTGACTCCTGCTGGTATTTATAACTGTATACGTATTTGTGTTCGTCGATAAACAGGTCATCACTTCCATTGGTCCATTCCAGTCTTACATTCTCACGGTTGTTTTCCCACTTCACATCCATTGAGCCGTCTTTGCCTGCGGTGTAAGTCTGAGACAGGGTCATTTTTTCTTTATTCCCCGTATTTTTCTGTGACCATATTTTCAGTGTGGTACCAGGTAATGGCTGCCCTGTCTGACGATGCAGTGCATAATACTTGTTGGTGATATCACTTTCGTTATACTCACGCAATACGTAACTGATATTGGAAACATGTACAAACTGTACTGCCAGCAGATTTTCCTTCAGGGAGAATTCTTTCTTCACACTTGCCACGATCATATACATTCCTAAAGGCAATGCATCTATTTTGATCTCTGCGGAATGTGAACGGTAATCATCTGCCCCTGTCAACCCCTGCTCCCAGGATTTAACAGGTTGTCTTTCCAGCATCAGTCGCCAGTAACGGTTTGTCGTATCACGATAGTCGTTCTGTGCTGCACGCAGAGAGGCGCGGAAATCTTCATCAATACGCACTGCTCTCAGATAGATCTTATCTGTGTTACGATAGGTTACCAGTGTACGGAAAGGTTGATCCGGGAGATTCACCAGTTCTGTTTGCAGTTGCAGCAGTTTACGGTTGATGCTTGCCAGCAGATCGCCACAGCTGGCGCTACCAACTGATCCCGGCGCCAGTTTTACGCCTTTCTCACATAATTCCTTCGCTTTTTTAGACGCTTCGGATGCGGTCATTCCATCTATGTTGACAGCATCCTTCTGATTACTTTGTGTATAGTAATAGCTTGCCAGTTGCGCGAGTACCTGCGTTACTTCTTTTTCACCGGCATAGGCCTGTTCCTGTGACTTCAGCAAAGCCAGATAGGCTGCATCTTTTTCAGGCATTACAGACACCTGGTTGACATATGCTGTTCTTTCCAGGTCCAGGTTCAGCAGCGATGTTTTTTCTTTCGCATGCAGGCGCATCAGGTCCTGTAACAACAGGAGCGCTTTATATTGGAGGGAAACGGTATCGGTCGTAATGAATGCATGTTGCATGAAAACGGCCGCCGGAGCAAATGCAGCGGGGTCAGTCACTTCGAATTGATTCTCCGGACTGGTCACCAGGCTTTCTCCAGATTTGTAATACTCCAGTGCACGGTGTGCGAGCAGGTCATACAGGGTAGGCCGCAGTTTGCGGGTATCGCCGACACCTTCTTTTACGATATCGCTGTACTTGCTGATATCTGTCTTTTTCAGTACTTCCACATCTTTGAGGGAAGCCGCATATGCTGCAGCTATCTCACGATGCAGACGGGCTTCGCTCCAGGTGGATACATCCATGGAGGTATCGCCCTGTACGTCGGTGCGGTTGTACAGTTCATACCTGTTATTCTGCAGGTATCTCAGCAGGGATTCTGCCTGTATACTTTTCAGTATGGCGCGGGAGGCAAGGGAAAACGACTGGGTTTTCCAGCGGGCCACCTGTCCATTTTCGGGGATACCGTCTTCTACTTCAGCAACATACCTGATCCTGTAGATGTACGTTTTAAGTAACTGGGATTCATGCTGTTGTTTTGAGGCATTTTCAGCAATGGCGTCCAGTTCCTGCAGGGCCGATTTGAATAGATTCTTGTCATTTAACTCTTTTACCTTCTTCCAGTGCGAGTCATAATTGAACTGTGCCATGGCGGTTGTACAGCTTAGGATTAATAAAATAAAAGCAATTCCGATTAAACGCATGTGGGATAGCATTTGATATTCAGTTTGTCTCCGGAACAGGATGCAATTTTTGCTCCTATTCCACAGGGTTCCGTTGTAAAAGTCAATAAAAATATGCCGGGGCGAAAAAAAAATCCTCCCACGGATTAAACCGAGGGAGGATTAATATTACATAATCTATTGATTATTATGCTTTAACAGCTTTCAGTACTTCTGCCATTGTTTTACCAATGTTAGCAGGGCTTTCTACTACGTGAACACCACATTCTGCCATGATCTTCATCTTAGCAGCTGCTGTATCGTCAGCACCACCGATGATCGCACCAGCGTGGCCCATACGACGGCCTGGAGGCGCAGTCTGACCAGCGATGAAACCAACTACCGGTTTAGTACCGTTTTCTTTGATCCATTTTGCAGCGTCAGCTTCCATGCTACCACCGATCTCACCGATCATGATGATACCAACAGTTTCCGGATCGTTCATCAGCAGTTCAACCGCATCTTTGGTTGGCGTACCGATGATTGGGTCTCCACCGATACCGATAGCGGTAGATACACCCAGACCAGCTTTAACTACCTGATCAGCAGCTTCATATGTTAAAGTACCGGATTTAGATACGATACCGATGTTACCTTTCTTGAAAATAAAACCAGGCATGATACCTACTTTAGCCTCTTCTGCAGTGATTACACCAGGGCAGTTAGGTCCGATCAGGCGGCTGTTACGGCCAACCAGGAAGTTTTTAGCTCTGATCATGTCCTGTACAGGAATACCTTCAGTGATACAAACGATCAGTGCGATACCAGCTTCTGCAGCTTCCATGATGGCGTCTGCAGCGAAGCCTGGTGGAACGAAAATGATAGAAACATCAGCGCCTGTTGCTTTTACTGCATCGTCTACGGTGTTAAAAACCGGACGATCCAGGTGTTTACTGCCGCCTTTGCCTGGCGTAACGCCACCTACTACCTGCGTACCGTATTCGATCATCTGTGTGGCATGGAAAGTGCCCTCTGTACCGGTAAAGCCCTGTACAATCACTTTGCTATTCTTATTAACTAAAACACTCATCGCGCTTGGTTTATTGTTTTATAATAGATATCGGCAAAATTAAAGTCCTAATGCCAATTTCCAAATCAATCTTTTTTTAACTTATTCCGCCAATCCTGACTCTGGAACATTTCCATCTGCCGCATTTCTTTCGCCTCGCGAAGGAAGTCGGATGCAAAGATAAAGTCATTCAGCTTCTCATCTTTACTGAAAATGATGTCTTTATTACTTCCTTCCCACTGTTTGCGCCCTTTATACATATATACGATATGGTCACCGCTTTCCATTACGGTGTTCATATCGTGGGTATTGATCACCGTCGTAATGTTGTACTCCAGTGTTAAATCTTTGATCAGCTTATCTATCAGCAGGGAGGTTTGCGGGTCCAGGCCTGAATTGGGCTCATCGCAGAATAAGTATTTGGGATTCAATACAATAGCCCTTGCGATACCCACCCTTTTCTTCATACCACCACTGATCTCCGCAGGATACTTTTTTGCCGCATCTTTCAGTTGCACCCTTTCCAGACACTCCATGACACGGTTTCTTTTGTCTTTATGGCTGCCTTTTCCGAACATTTCCAGGGGAAACATTACGTTTTCTTCTACTGTCATACTGTCAAACAGGGCCGATCCCTGGAACAGCATACCGATCTGCTGGCGGACCTCCTTCTTCTCATGCTCACTCATATTGGTAAAATCCCTGCCATCGTAGAGTATTTTACCTTCATCCACCGGCATCAGTCCCACCATACATTTCATCATTACCGTCTTTCCACTGCCACTGCTACCAATGATCAGGTTCACTTTCCCGGTCTCCATTGTGGCAGTAACATCCGGCAAAATGACCTTATCACCAAAGCCCTTCTTAATATTAACCAATTCAATCATAAATAATTACGAATTAGGAACCGAACTACAAAACGCTGAATAATGCCTTTCTTTCCGTCTGTAATGGGCGATTTTCTTTATAACAGGAGTGCTGCCAGCAGGTAATCCATGAATAATATAAGGACACAGGTCACCACTACCGCACTGGTACTGGCTTTACCGATCTCTAACGCTCCCCCCTGCACATGATAACCATAGTACGAGGGTACACTGGCAATAATAAAGGCAAATACGAAGGCCTTAAAGAGGGCGAAAAATATATTATAGGCCCTGAAGTCCTGTCTGAGTCCCTGCCAGTATTGTTCCGCTGAAAGGATCCCTCCCAGCTCTCCCGCCTTCTGACCACCCCAGATACCCAGAAAACCGGCAATGGCAATGAGACAGGGTATCATAATGATAGCAGCCAGGATCTTAGGCATGATCAGGTATCCTTTGGTGTTGATACCCATGATCTCCTGCGCGTCAATCTGTTCAGATACACGCATATTCCCCAGTTCAGAGGCGATCTTGGAACCTACCACACCCGCCAGTACGATACAGGTCAGTGTGGGGGCAAATTCAAGTATGATGGTATCTCTTACAATTTGTGCAATCGTTGATCTGGGGATAACAGGGCTTACCAGCTGATAAGCAATCTGCAGGGTGGTTACCCCTCCCATGAACATCGAAATAATCAGTACAATCCCTAATGATCCGATACCGATATCCACACATTGGCGCATAAACTCCTTCCAGAACATACGCATATTTTCCGGACGGGAAAACATGCCCTTGAGCATAAGCAGGTAGCTTCCGAAATGATGAAAGAATCTAAATTCCATAACTGGCCAAAGATAGGGAAAAATAGTTGGGACTACATAGCCCCCGGCGGGTTCCGGCTATTTAAGACTTTTCACCAGCAGGCGCTTCAGACTACGTTCAATGATCTCACCCATTGTCTTACAACGTGAAAAGACAGGATCCTCGTAGTACTGTGCCAGTTCATGTCCCAGCTGACTTATTTTTTCGGGAAAGGAGACCCGATCGGTCATGATCACGTCTCTCAGGTCCTTTATGCGATGCCGTTGGGTCTTGATCCTCCGGGCAATAACAGAACGTTCCTCCTGTTGGTACTGCTTTACCACTTCCGCATTCAGGTGTTTCATCGCCAGTTCCACAAACACCCTGTTCTCCTTGAAAAACTGCGGCATATATAAGGTACGCTTACCCTCATAGAACTGCTGGTCAAAATCGATCGCCCGGATACGGAACTGTACATCGTCAAAGTCCTGGGTAATATCAAATACGAAATTGTAGGAACGCATATCTCCCAGCAGACGTACAAAACAACGCTCATTAAATTTGACGAATTCCTTGGCAATACGCTTAGGGTTAAACTCCGGCCGGTTCATATATTGCAGAATGAACTGATCTCCCGGTACGCCGGCAATATGCTCTTCAATCAGCGTATTTCCATCAACAATAAAATTGATCACATAAGGAGATAAGATGTGTTCCAGCTCCAGTCCGTAAATACGGGAAGCATCCGCCACCTTTACATAGAAGTAGTCATACACATCATTGTATGTGTTGCGTATCCTGATACGGAATGGATGAGAATTACCAAAGGTGCAGAAATCAATACGCTCCACTTCCAGGTGTTCCTCCGCAGTGAAATCACCTCCCGCTTTCATAATAGAATAAATTCTCTTCAGGCCTGCATGTAACTGCTGATGCATACTCTGCGGATAAAAAACAGACTCCCACAGGGTGTCTTTTCCATCCTTATCGTATACCGGAATGCTGTTATCAAAATAACGCATCTCCTCATAAGAGACAGGTAGTTTTACCTCCCGTTCGTATAGTTTAAGATAACCTCTGAAGGAAGGATTCAGGGGGAAAAAGGCCTTCTTTTTTGATATATGCTGCAAAAGAATTAAGAATTAAAAATTAAGAATTAAGAATTGGTGGACTTACGATAATACCAGATTCCCTAACTTTTTATTAAGTTAATAAATCAATACCGTTATTGATTCATCTTCAGGATATTGACGCAAAAATTCTTAATTATTAATTTTTAATTCTTAATTAATCTCTTACTTCTTCCCGTCGCAACACTTATGCTGCGCATCCACAACCGCAATATTCACCATGTTCACAATAGAACGAACAGTGCTGCCCAGCTGAAGAATATGCACAGGTTTCTTCATACCTAACAATACCGGACCGATAGCATCGAAGCCCGCTACTTCCTGGAGAAGGTTATATGCGATATTACCTGCCGCCAGATTCGGGAAGATCAGCGTGTTAACCTCCTGTCCCAGCAATTCGCTGAAAGGATAACTATCCTTCAGGATCTCCTGGTTAAAGGCCATCGCCGCCTGGATCTCACCATCCACGATCAGGGTTGGATCTTTCTGTTTTACAATATCACGCGCTTTTGCCACCAGCTGCGC
Source organism: Chitinophaga sp. YR627 (assembly GCF_900114995.1). Taxonomy (GTDB): domain Bacteria; phylum Bacteroidota; class Bacteroidia; order Chitinophagales; family Chitinophagaceae; genus Chitinophaga. Next base: position 975,163 of record NZ_FOUX01000003.1, on the reverse strand, counting down.
TTCCGCTGTACCACTGGAACCAAAGCTGGAATAAGACAGCATCGCGATACGTGGCGTGATGTTGAACTGTCTCACTTCATTTGCCACCAGCAGGGTGATTTCCGCCAGTTCTTCCGCAGTAGGGTTGAAGTTCACCGTAGTGTCTCCCAGAAACAGCGGACCGCGTTTTGTATTGATGATATACATACCGGCCACACGTTTTGCATTCGGCTCCATACCGATCACATGTAACGCCGGACGAATAGTATCAGGGTAGTTACGTGTCAGACCAGAGATCAGCGCATCCGCTTCTCCTGTTTCAACCAGCATACAACCAAAGTAGTTACGCTCACGCATTACTTTCTTCGCTTCGTACTGGTTAAATCCTTTACGTTGGCGTTTTTTGAAGAACAGTTCACCAAAATGATGACGTTTTTCACTCATTTCATCGCTCTTCGGATCGATGATCACTGTGTCATCCAGTTCGATACCGTTTTCTGCTGCCAGATTACGGATACGCAGTTCATTACCCAACAGGATAGGATACGCGATCCCCTCTTCCCTTACTACCTGTGAAGCTTTCAGTACTTTCAGGTTATCCGCTTCCGCGAATACAACCTTACGTGGGTCCTGACGGGCTTTGGTACCGATCACGCGGAACAACTGGTTATCCAGGCCCAGACGTTTGTTCAGTACTTCTACATAAGCGTCCCAGTCTGTAATAGGCTGCTGCGCTACACCGCTGTCCATCGCTGCTTTCGCTACCGCAGGAGCTACGTGGCTCAGCAAACGCGGATCCAGTGGTTTTGGAATGATATATCTCGGACCGAAAAACAGGTTTCTTTCATTGTAAGCGAGGTTCACGATATCCGGTACGGATTCTTTCGCCAGCTCTGCCAGCGCATGTACTGCTGCCAGTTTCATCTCTTCGTTGATCTGGGTAGCACGTACGTCCAGCGCTCCACGGAAGATATAAGGGAAACCCAGTACGTTATTCACCTGGTTAGGATGATCTGAACGACCGGTACACATGATGACATCAGGACGGGATGCAACAGCCAGATCATAAGCGATCTCCGGATCCGGATTGGCCATTGCAAACACGATCGGATTATCCGCCATGCTCTTGATCATGTTAGGGGTAACAACGTTACCAACTGACAGACCAACAAATACGTCCGCACCTTTCAGCGCTTCCGCCAGTTCAGTTACAGTTGAAGTTGTAGCGAACTGTTTGTGCATATCTGACAAATTAGGACGGGAAGTATTGATCACGCCATCCTTGTCAAACATGATGATATTTTCTTTATTCGCGCCCAGTGATACATACAGTTTCACACAGGCCATGGCAGCTGCACCAGCGCCATTTATAACGATATTAACCTTGTTAATGTCTTTTTTCACCAGTTCCAGGGCGTTCAGCAGGGCTGCACTGGAAATGATGGCGGTACCATGCTGATCATCGTGCATGATCGGAATTCTCAGTTCCTTTTTCAGACGCTCTTCTATGGCAAAGCACTCCGGACTTTTGATATCTTCCAGGTTGATACCACCGAAAGTTGGTTCCATCGCTTTCACAACCTGTACAAACTCGTCCACGTTCTTGGTGTTCAGTTCAATGTCAAATACATCGATATCTGCAAAGATTTTGAACAATACGGCTTTACCTTCCATTACCGGTTTACCCGCTTCCGGACCAATATCGCCCAGACCAAGTACTGCCGTACCATTACTGATCACCGCAACCAGATTCCCTTTGGCGGTATATTTGTACACATTCTCTACGTCTTTGGCGATCTCCTTACATGGCTCTGCTACTCCGGGAGAGTAAGCCAGTGAAAGGTCCCATTGTGTCTTGGTGTTCTTTGTAGGTATTACTTCAATTTTTCCAGGCCGCCCCAATGCATGGTAATCCAGTGCATCCTGCTTGTTCTGTTTTCTTGCCATTTCAATAAAAGATTGTTCTTGGGCGTGCAATATACGAAGTATTGGAGGAACAGTGAGTACCACGAAAGAGTAGGTTCACAATATTTACTTATTTTTACCCGGTAAATCTCCCTGACAAACATGATACAACGCATTCAAAGTCTTTACCTTTTATTAGCGGCTGCGGCCGGTATCGGTACCTGGTTCCTGAATATCTGGAAAGCTACCCTTAACGACGGATCGATCAGATATTTCAATGCACAGTCGAGCTTTATAGTGTTTCTGGTGCTGATGCTGGTAGTAGGATTGGCCCTGTTCTGTATTTTCCTGTTCAAAAACCGCAAATTACAGTTCAGACTGACCATACTGAATATTCTGCTGTCTTTAGCAGCCATTGCCCTCCAATACTTCAAAGTACAGGATAGTGCTAATGAGCTCCAGGCTCAGGGCAAACTGATCACTACTGCCACTTATCTGCCAGGCGCTTTCCTGCCAGTCCTGATATTTATCTTTTTGCTGCTGGCGGCAAGAGGCATTTTCAAGGATGAGAAGCTGATTAAGTCACTGGACAGACTCAGATAAATTCAATTACGAATTAGGAATTATCAATTAGGAATTGGGCCTGTCCCAATGTACTTCCATAAAATAAAAAAGCTGCGAGATCATCTCCGCAGCTTTTTTATTTTATCTCAATGCCATTTTCAGCATCGATACACTTAATTACTAATCAATCAATTACAGAATTAATTCCTAATTGTTAATTCCAAATTTCCTAATTATTTACAGGTATTTCCCCGTATAACTCTCCTTCACATCCTTCAGCCCCTCCGGCAATCCCGCATACAATAACTGTCCGCCACCGGCGCCTCCCTCAGGGCCCAGGTCAATTACCCAGTCAGCGCTGCGGATCACGTCGATGTTGTGTTCAATTACCAGTACGCTGTGTCCCTGATCGATCAGAGCATTAAAGGAAGCCAATAGTTTCTTGATGTCATGGAAGTGGAGACCGGTGGTCGGTTCATCAAAGATGAACAGGATATGTCCCTGTGCTTTTCCTTTACCGAGGAAGGAAGCCAGTTTCACACGCTGTGCTTCGCCACCGCTCAGTGTATCACTGCTCTGACCGAGTTTCACATAACCCAGGCCCACATCGCTCAGCGGACGGATCTTGTTACACACGTCTTTTTCATCTTTGAAGAACTCCAGCGACTCTTCTACGCTCATCTCAAGTACGTCGTAGATGTTTTTGCCTTTATAGGTCACTTCCAGTACTTCTTCCTTGAAACGACGGCCACCGCAGGTTTCACATTGCAGGTGTACGTCTGCCAGGAACTGCATTTCCACAATTACTTCTCCTTCTCCCTTGCAGGCGTCGCAACGGCCGCCATCTACGTTGAAAGAGAAATGTTTTGGCTGGAATCCGCGCATTTTGCTCAGCTGCTGCTTCGCATACAGATCACGGATTTCGTCATATGCTTTGATATAAGTAACCGGGTTAGAACGGGATGATTTACCGATCGGATTCTGGTCCACCATTTCGATCTGTGTGATATCATCCACGGCGCCTTTCAATGCACGGTGCTGACCTACGCGATCTGCAAATTCACCTTTTAGTTTCATGAGGGCCGGATAGAGGATCTGTTTTACCAGTGTGGTCTTACCTGATCCGCTCACACCGCTCACAACAGTCAGTACCTGTAAAGGAAAATCTACGTCGATATTTTTCAGGTTATGCTGACGACAACCTTCGAGAGAAATCGCCTTTTTCCATTTACGGAGTTTAATCGGCGGCTCGATGCTCAGCTGTCCGCTGAGGTATCTACCTGTCAGACTTTTACTGTCTTTCAGGATTTCCTGGTAATTACCTGCGAAGATCACCTCACCACCCAGGTGACTGGCCAGTGGTCCCATATCGATGATATAGTCGGCTTCTTCCATCATCATCTCATCGTGTTCTACTACGACAACGGTGTTACCCAGGTCACGCAGTTCCTTCAGTACACCAATGAGGCGATGCGTATCGCGTGCATGCAGACCGATACTTGGTTCATCGAGTATGTACATGGAATTGGTCAGATTGCTACCCAGCGAGCGGGTCAGCTGAATACGCTGACTTTCACCACCACTTAACGTGTTGGCCACACGGTTCAGGGTAAGATAACCGAGACCTACATCAAGTAATGTCTTCAGACGGTGATCAATTTCCACGAGTATTCTCTTTGCTACCTGCTGATCATATTCTGACAGCTGTAGTTGCTGGAACCATTCGTAGAGGTTGCTTACCGGCATATCTACCAGTTGCGCGATGTTAGCGCCTGCTATTTTGATGTATAGCGCTTCTTTTCTCAGGCGGCCTCCTCCGCATTCCGGACAACCAGTCCGGCCACGGTAGCGGGATTGCAGCACACGGTACTGTACTTTGTACAGGTTCTGCTCCACCATTTTGAAAAACTCGTTCAGTCCGTAGAAATGCTCGTTACCTGTCCAGAGCAACTGGTACTGCTCATCCGTAAGATCAACGATCGGTTTGTGGATCGGGAAATTGAACTTACGGGAGGCTTTTATCAGCGCTTCCTTGTATTCGCCCATCTTCTCACCTCTCCAGGGAGCGATGGCGTTTTCATATACACTCAGGCGTTTGTCAGGAATGACCAGGTCGGCATCGATACCCAGCACATGGCCAAAACCTTCACACACCGGACAAGCACCATAAGGATTGTTGAAAGAGAACAGGTTGGGGACTGGTTCTTCGAACTGCATGCCATCGAGTTCAAAACGGTTGGAGAAATGTTTCATCTCCGCGCCATTTACCTCTACCAGACAGTCGCCCTCGCTTTCGTAAAATGAAGTCTGCACACTGTCACCAATACGGTGCAGGTCATCTTCTTCAAATTCCTTTGCCACCAGACGGTCTACCAGCAGGTAAGCCTCTTTGGGGAGCGTTGGTTTCTTTTCGTCCAGCAGTTCTTCGATACGCAGCAGGGAACCATTGCCTTTTTCCTTTACATACAGCCGGGAAAAACCTTTCTGCATCAGGATCTGCAATTCTTCCTTCACGTCGCGTTTTTCGTGACGGCGGAAGGTAACCAGCAATTGTATCTTCGACCCGGCGGGCAATTTTTTGATATAATCCACCACATCGCTCACCTCGTGTTTCTTTACGAGCTGACCGGATACAGGAGAGTATGTTTTGCCGATACGGGCAAAAAAGAGGCGGAGGTAGTCATATATCTCCGTCATAGAGCCCACGGTAGAACGTGGTGTACGGGTGATCACTTTTTGCTCGATGGCGATGGCAGGACAAATCCCCTTGATGTAATCAACATCAGGTTTGTTCATGCGCATAAGGAACTGACGGGCATAAGCGCTGAGGCTCTCCGCATAGCGGCGCTGACCTTCAGCATACAATGTGTCCATGGTCAGTGAAGACTTGCCTGAACCGGAGACTCCGGTTACCACTACCAGCTTGCTTCTTGGAATGCCTACGCTAACATTTTTGAGGTTGTGAACGCGTGCGCCCTTAATGAAAATCTGATCTTGCGTACTAACTGACTGAGCTTCAGTTATTGTTTCCGTTTTCTTCACTTTAGTAGCCATAATGGATGTAAAAATACTGAAAGTAAACCATTCCGGCAGCATTCCATTCTACCTGAACGCGTTACAGGCGAAACCTGCAAGGGCCGGTCAATTCCGTGGGGTTGTGGCTATATTAAATGACAGGAAAATTGCACAAATGAGGGATTGTTTTATTGAACTATTACTTTATATTTGCATTAGATGAAACCTGAACGTCTTCTCAGGTTCAGATTTATAACCACTAAAACTACCTATTATAGCATAAACTCTACACATTTTTCCTACGACTGTCACAAGTCCTATTTTTATTATAAACCCGCTATTGTAGAAGTTTATGCAAATAATGTACAAACTAAGTGATGAGCAGCTAATTACCCTCTTCAAAAAGGGTCACGCTTCGGCATTGGAAGAATTAGTGCACAGACACAAAGATAAGCTCTATACCTCTATCGTATTACTTGTGAAAGACGCTTTCCTGGCAGAAGACATTTTCCAGGATACCTTTATAAAGATCATAGATACTATCAGAGCTGAACGCTATACGGAAAAAGGAAAATTCCTCCCCTGGGCGATGCGTATTGCACATAACCTGTGTGTGGATCACTTCCGTAAGATCAAGCGTACTCCTATCATCAAGACCAGCGACGACAAAGATATTTTCAACGTATTGAATTTCAGCGAGAGCAGTGCAGAAGAAAAAATGATCACGGCACAGAGCCACGATCGTGTAAGACGTATGCTCGACCTGCTGCCGGAAGAACAGCGCGAGGTGATCATCCTCCGCCATTACGCAGACCTGAGTTTCAAAGAAATTGCCGATCTCACCCAGGTGAGTATCAATACCGCATTGGGCCGTATGAGATATGGCCTGATAAATCTCCGGAAGATGATGACGGAGAAACAGATTTGTTTGTAATCCTTTTTTGCTTGCCATCAACGGGCGGCCGGGAGACTCCGACCGCCCGTTCTTTATTTTCCTATACCAGGTTCTCGTAAATCATCGCAGCACCCTGTCCCACTCCCACACACATGGTGGTCAGTCCATACTTGGCCTGTGGCCTGCGTTTGAATTCATGCAACAGTGTAGCTGCAATCCGCGCGCCCGTACATCCCAGCGGATGCCCGATGGCAATAGAGCCTCCGTTCACATTGATCTTCGAAGTATCCAGTCCGAGGTCACGGATACAAGCCAGGGCCTGCACCGCAAATGCCTCATTCAATTCGATCAGATCAAGCTGATCTACTGTGAGCCCTGCCCGGTGTAATGCTTTCTGTGAAGCAGGTACCGGACCGATGCCCATAATCGAAGGATCTACCCCTGCCACCGCCATGGCCTTTATCTGCATGAGTGGTTTCAGGTTATATTGTTTCAATGCCTGTTCAGACACTACCAGCACACAGGCAGCACCATCGTTGATACCGGCGGAATTACCTGCAGTGACACTCCCTTCTTTGGCAAAAGCAGGTTTTAGGCCTGCCAGCTTATCCAGGGATGTTTCCCTTGGTGGTTCGTCATCGCTGATGATCACCTGTCCCTGTTTGTTAGGGGTGATCGCTATCGGGATGATCTCTGCTGCCCATTTGCCGGCGTCATAGGCAGTTTTATACTTCAGCTGGCTCTGATAAGCAAATAAGTCCTGTTCCTCCCTGCTGATATTCCACTGACGGGCGACATTCTCTGCCGTTTCGCCCATGGAATAGGGATGATACATGTCTGCCAGCTTCTTATTGGTAAAGCGCCAGCCTATGGTAGAGTCATAGATTTCTGTTTTACGGCTGAAGGCGCCGTCTGCCTTTGGCATCACTAAAGGAGCGCGGGTCATACTTTCCACTCCTCCGGCGAGATACACATCTCCATCTCCGCACATAATGGCCCTTGCTGCATCCATGATAGCCTGCATACCCGAGGCACAGAGGCGATTAACCGTATTACCTGGTACCGTCACCGGCAGTCCGGCCAGTAAGGCAGCCATACGGGCCACATCCCGGTTATCTTCACCGGCCTGGTTGGTAGCGCCGGCTATAACATCTTCAATACCAGCAGGATCTAATGTCGGATTGCGTTCAAGAATGGCTTTGATCAGGTGAGCCAGCATATCGTCTGGCCGGATCGTACTCAGAACCCCACCATAACGGCCTATTGGGGTGCGGACCGCGTCTACTATATAAGCAGCTTGCATTGCTTGGATGGATTGCTTTGGTTAATAAAGGTTGTAAATGTAGTGGAATCGGGGGTAATACCAATACAGGGGCTGTTTTCTACGCTAAAATGGCCTGTTTCTTCGATTAAACCCTTACTACGCCGCTATTACGCCGCTATCCCTCCGCTCATGAGCGAAGGGATAGCGGCGTAATAGCGGTATAATAGCGATATACAACGGAGAAATAGCCGAATATTAGCCGGGAACCCTTATCTGTAGAGGATCTACCCGTTTCCTGATGGTGCGTGGATAAAATGTCGTACCTTTGCCGCTTACTACCGACTGCCGTAAGGCAGACATTATCTCAATTAAAGGTCAGGAATGAAATCGGGCAAAACAAATATCCGGCACCTCAGCTTACCGGAATTACAGAAATACTTTGGGTCTATAGAGGAAAAGCCTTTCCGCGCCAAACAGGTGTATGAGTGGCTGTGGCTGAAACACGCTTCCAGCTTCGAAGCTATGACCAACATTTCCAAAGACTTACGCAGTAAACTGGAAGAACATTTCAGTCTTCCGGCAATCACGACAGATACTACCCAGCACAGCGATGACGGCACGATCAAGAGCCGTTTCCGGCTGCATGACGGGCATATGGTAGAAGGGGTATTGATCCCTACTGACACCCGTCAGACCGCCTGCGTATCTTCCCAGGTGGGTTGCAGCCTGAGCTGCAAGTTCTGCGCAACCGGTTATATGGACCGTAAGCGTAACCTGGACTTCGACGAAATTTACGATGAAGTGGCCCTCCTGAACCAGCAGGCAATGGAAGCATATGGCAAAAAGCTCAGCAATATCGTGTATATGGGTATGGGAGAACCGCTCCTGAACTATAAGAACGTATTGCAGTCCATCGAGCGTATCACTTCTCCGGATGGTCTCGGTATGTCCCCAAGACGTATCACCGTATCTACCGCCGGCGTAGCCAAAATGATCCGTCAGCTGGGAGACGATAAGGTTAAATTCAACCTCGCATTATCCCTGCATGCTGCCAATGACGAAAAACGCAGCCAGATCATGCCGATCAATGATACCAACAACCTCAAGGTACTGATCGAAGCATTGAACTACTTCTATAAAGAAACACAGAACCAGATCTCCTTCGAATATATTCTTTTTAAGGACTTTAACGACTCCTTGAAAGATGCCGATGAGCTGATCCGCATATACCGCCAGGTACCTGCAGATCTGGTCAACATTATTGAGTACAACCCAATTTCCAACGCCCGCTTCATGAAGCCGGATGAGGACGTTGCCGAGGCATTCATGGAATACCTGTCCAAAAACAGGGTAAATGCCCGTCTTCGTCGTAGTCGTGGTAAAGACATCGATGCGGCCTGTGGTCAGTTGGCTAATAAAGGTTGATCAGTTTCCTGCATACAATTTCAAAAACAAACAGATGAGAAAAAATACACCTGCTAAGAAAGGATTTTCCCCTTTCAAGGAAAATAAAAGCAGCAGTTCCAATAAAGGTGGTCAACGCTTTGGCAACACTGACCGCAAAAGAGGTGATGATGAGAAGCCAGGTCGTGGCGACAAGAGAAGTGAACGCCCTTCACGTGGTGATAGCCGCGAAGAATCCAAAAGAGGTGAACGTCCTTTCCGTCCGGCACGTAAAGACGACAATAATAAGGAGCGTGGAGATTTCAAAAAGAATGACCGTCCTTTCCGCACCGAACGTAAAGAGAACGATCGCCCTTTCCGTCCGGCACGCAAAGAAGATGATAACAAGGAACGTGGAGATTTTAAAAGAAGTGAACGTCCTTTCCGTCCGGCGCGTAAAGATGACAATAATAAAGACCGCGGAGACTTCAAAAAGAATGACCGCCCTTTCCGTACCGAACGTAAAGAGAATGACGGCGAACATAAAGGTCCTCGTGGATTCCGTAAAGATGGCGCTGAAAAACCAGCTTCCAAACGTCCGGAAAGAGATGAAAATGGCCGCAGACGCCGCATAGAGCCGGTACGTAAAACCGCAAGCGGCAGAACGCCTTTCAAACCGAAACCACAACAGGACGACGACAGCGCTTTCCATGGTGCTGACGATAAAAAACCCGGCAAACGCACCAGCAGAGACGAACGTCCTACACCAAGCGGATTTAACCGTAAAAAATACTTTGATACCGCCAATGAACGTTTTGCCGGTAAACAGGATCGTAAACTGGCTACCAGAAGGGCACGTCATGAAGACGACTCCTATGGCAAAAAATCATCCAGGAACGAAGAATCCGGTAATGCACCCGGCGAAATGCCCCTGAATAAATACATCGCACACTCAGGACTTTGCTCCCGCAGAAAAGCAGTTGATTTTGTGAAGGAAGGAAAAGTGACCGTAAACGGCGAACTCATTACCGAGCCGGCGTTCAAGGTAACTGCAAAAGACGAAGTAGCGATCAATAACAGAAAGATCAACATCCAGAAAAACCTGGTATACATTCTGTTGAACAAACCAAAAGGCTACATCACTACCACTGATGATCCGGAAGGCCGTAAAACAGTCATGGAACTGATCCAGGACGCAACCACAGAAGAACAGCGCGTATATCCGGTAGGCCGTCTTGACCGTAATACATCTGGTCTGCTGCTGCTGACCAATGACGGCGAACTGGCACAGAAACTGGCGCATCCGAAGCACAATATCAAAAAGATCTATCACGTAGGACTGAATAAACCATTAACCAAAGCGCACTTTGAAAACATTCTGCAGGGTGTGACCCTGGAAGATGGTGTGGCCAATGTAGATGCACTCGGATATGTGGAAGCAGGTGATAAAACACAGGTTGGTATTGAAATTCACAGTGGTAAAAACCGCATCGTACGCCGCATTTTCGAACACCTGGAGTATGAAGTGGAAAAACTGGACCGTGTTACTTACGCCGGTCTTACCAAGAAAAACATCAATCGCGGTAAATGGCGTTTCCTGACAGAAAAAGAGATCATCCTTCTGAAGCACTTTAAGTAAACTATGCGCATTAACGACATCATTATAAAAGAAACAGCAGACTTTGTTATTTTAAACAAACCTGCAGGCATGCTGACGATTCCGGACAGACATGACAACCAGCTGGATTCCCTCCAGGGATTGCTGAGAAAGCATTACGGCGAGATCTTTACTGTACACCGCCTGGATAAAGACACCAGTGGCGTGATCCTGTTTGCAAAAAATGAGGTAGCACACAAATATTATTCGCAGCTGTTTGAAGGCCGTAACGTGAAGAAATTCTATAAAGGCCTGGTAAACGGACAATTACACCCGGAAACTGGTAGCGTGGATGAAGCAATCATGGAACATCCGACCATCAAGGGCAGAATGGTGACCAACAGAAAGGGTAAAAACGCCCTGACTGACTACCAGGTACTGGAAGCTTTTGGTCTCTACAGTCTGGTGCAATTACAGATCCATACAGGCCGTACCCACCAGATCCGTGTACATATGAAGCATCTGGGCCATCCGATCGCTGTAGACGAGCTATATGGCACTGCTTCGCCGGTTTATCTGTCTGCTATCAAGAAGAACTATAAACTGGGTAAACGAGTAGAAGAAGAACGTCCGCTGTTGAGCAGACTGGGACTGCATGCATGGCAGTTGCAATTCAAAGATCAGCAGGGAGAAGAGAACGTGATTGAAGCACCACTGCCAAAAGATATTCAGGCCGTTGTGACGCAGCTGCGTAAAAACAGTGGCAGAAGCACAGAGCTGGTTTTATAAAAGAGCATACAGACTATTGATATACAGGCGGTTTCGACAAGAGACCGCCTTTTTTTATGCCCTCACCTACCCTGCTAAGTATCTGACAGGTACGCATCAAGTCCACCTCATGTCCATTACAACCTCATAACAACGGTATTACCTATAAGACTTCCTCTCAATATTAAAGGCGGTACCGGGCATCTGTGTTGCCTGGTACCGCCTTTACAGACTGGTATAAAAAGAAAAAACGGGGAGAAATCCCCGTTTCGTAAAAATCAAAAACCAACCATTAAAAAATCTTATGAATAAAAACCTGACACACATACGGTGCAGGTTTTAAACGAACAAGTTTATCAATTTGCTTACTTGTTAACAGCCTTCTGCCTTATTTGTTCGGCTGAGGTGTTGTTCTCAGGTAAGGTTTGATGATCTTGTGACCTTTCGGGAAGCGGCCCGGAATATCTTCGGTTTTCACCGCAGGGGTCACGATAACGTCTTCACCATCAACCCAGTTTGCAGGAGTTGCTACGCTATAGTTAGCAGTCAGCTGCAGAGAGTCGATCACACGCAGAATCTCATGGAAGTTTCTGCCGGTAGAAGCCGGATAAGTGATCATCAGTTTTACTTTCTTATCTGGTCCGATGATGAACAGAGACCTTACTGTAAAGGTTTCTGACGCATTCGGATGAATCATATCATAAAGATCGGAAACTTTCCTGTCTTCATCAGCGATAATAGGAAACTGAACATCTGTGTTCTGTGTTTCGTTGATATCGTTGATCCAGCCCAGGTGTTTTTCCAGCGGATCTACGCTCAGCGCCAGTACTTTTACATTACGCTTTGCGAAATCGTCTTTCAGCTGTGCTGTTTTACCTAATTCGGTAGTACATACCGGTGTGTAGTCAGCCGGATGTGAAAATAATACTCCCCAGCTGTCTCCCAGGAACTCATAAAAATCAATATCACCCTGTGAAGTCTTAGCCTGAAAGTTCGGTGCAGTATCTCCTAATCTTAAGCCCATAAGTTCTCTTGTTTTTAGAGTATTCAAAAATAGGATTTTCCTACAAATATTATAGACTTTACAATGATTTTTCAAAAAAAAATTCCCTGCCTGAAGAACAGGCAGGGCGGAGTTAAGACAAACAACTGGACGCAAAAGGTATTAGGGATAACGCTTACCTGGAAGCGCAACACAACACCGTTAGGGGTAACCGGGTCGCTTTTTCGGGGTTATCAGGGTTTTTCAGGGTTCTTTCAGGGGTTCACGGGGATAGTATGGGGTACGAGTTTATAAGGTCCTTTCTTTCCAGGCATAGTATGCCAGGGTAAACTTAAGATCGTCTGCCAGATCGGATTTTTTACGTGCTGCATCTTCATCAAATTCCAGTTCAATATACCCGAGGTACAGTTCATAGCTCTTGTGGAGCATCTCCATACAATGGTCTATTTTTCTGACGTAATGGGGTACGCTGGCAGAAGGTAATGGGGTCACCTGCTCTATATAGTAGCATTCTCCTGCTGTATATTCAACCCAGTTGCCGTTCTCACGGTTTCCGGGGCGGGCTAACCTGAAATACATGTTATTAAACAACACTGCTTTTCCCAGCTCCATCTCCAGATCGATCATATCGGGGATTTGCTCCATGTTTTCCAGCTTCTGTACGATGATCATCTGCACTGCATCACTTCTGTCCTGCACATAGCGTAACATGGTATTTAACACTTCGTAGGTTGTGATGAAGTCACAACGCTGCCAGGTATCATCTTTTTTGATGTGCCCCCAGAAGGTTAAATAATTGGTATCATCCAGGATGATCTGGCCAACTGATATTGCTTCGGAGGTACTAACAGTAGCGGTATTTGTCTGTTTCATAACCGATTAGTTGTTGATAACGATACAAAGATACCGGTGCAAAACGCAGAGAATTTGCGTAGCGAATTTTAACTATTTTTATCCTCTAAATATTTCCATGCATGCCTAAAAACAAGGATGCTGTTTCGCGTTATCGCTGGATAGACGAGCGTTTACGCAACAAGCGTTTGAGAAAACCCACCCTGGAGGATCTGATTGAGTTCGTATCCGGGAAAATGGACACCACCATTTCCGTACGTACGATCCAGAAAGATATTCAGGACATGCGCCATGACCCCGAACTGAACTATAAGGCGCCTATCCTGTACGATCGCAGTACAGGCACTTATCGTTATACTGACGAAACATACTCTATCAATAGTCTGCCCATAGATGAAGCTGATCTCCAGGGGCTGGAAATCGCCATCGGTATACTGGAGCAATTCCGTAGTCTCCCTGTCATTGTACAGTTTGAGGACGCTATACTCAAAATAGCGACCAGCCTGAAAAAGAACAGGGAAGTACTTGAACACAAAGGGCTGATCAAATTTGCCCGTACCACACAGTACAAAGGCGCGGCACATATTCCCTTCATCGTAGATGCGATCAAAGGCAGGGAAGTAATACGTATCGCCTATCAGAGTTTTGACAGGAATGAGCCGAAGGAACACTGGGTAGAGCCTTATCACCTGCGTGAGTACCAGTACCGCTTTTACCTGATCGGTAAAAGTCAGAAAGCAAAAGGCGGTACCCTGCTGACATTTGCACTGGACAGGATCGTAGACATATGGCCGACCAACAAAACATTCGATGAAAAGAACTTCGATGACGCCAGCTATTATCAGCATGCCATTGGTGTAACGGTTCCACAGGGTGAACCGGAGAAAGTGCTATTGGCATTTACTCCATTACAGGGTAAATACATTAAATCACAACCGATCCATCCTTCACAGCTGGTGGAGAAAGACAATGACAAGGAATGCCGCATTTCTATCAATGTCGTGATCAATCATGAACTACAGATGCTGCTCCTGAGTTATGGAGCAAACGTGAAAGTGATGCAACCTGCAGCACTGGCAGAAAAGCTCTCAGCAGAAGCTAAAAAAATGCTGCAAAATTATTCATCATAAAACCAACCGGGAATGTCCACCTCATTTCAGATATCCGGTAACCTGATAGATATCCTGCAACAGAAGATCTATCCTGCTACCGTTACCGTTGAAAACGGCCGTATTGCCAGTATTACAGAAGACGCGGCGACATATGAACAGTATCTGCTGCCTGGTTTTGTAGATGCACACGTGCATGTGGAAAGCTCTATGCTGACACCTTCACAATTTGCCAGACTGGCTGTTGTACATGGCACCGTAGCCACTGTTTCAGATCCGCATGAGATAGCGAATGTACTGGGCGTACAGGGCGTGGAATACATGCTGGAAAACGGGAAGACCGTTCCCTTTAAATTCTGTTTTGGTGCGCCTTCCTGCGTACCTGCAACGATCTTCGAAACAGCAGGCGCAGAAGTGACTGTGGCTGATGTGGAAGCATTGCTGCAAAAACCTGAAGTACTTTATCTCACAGAGATGATGAACTTTCCCGGCGTACTGCACGAACAGCCGGATGTAATGGCGAAGATCGCGGCAGCAAAACGTATCGGTAAACCTGTTGATGGACATGCACCTGGTCTGCGTGGTGAAGACGCAAAAAAATATATCGCCGCCGGCATCAGTACCGACCACGAATGTTTTACTGCAGCAGAAGCGCTTGACAAACTACAATACGGTATGCATATCCTGATCAGGGAAGGCAGTGCCGCGCGTAACTTCGACGCACTCATCCCCCTGTTACATGATCATCCTGAAAAGATCATGTTCTGCAGCGATGATAAACATCCGGATAACCTTGTGGAAGGACATATCGATGCGCTGGTAAGAAGAGCACTGGCATTAAAGATCGATCTGTTTAAAGTACTGCGTGCTGCCTGTGTGAACCCTGTATTACATTACAGGATACCTGCCGGATTGTTGCGCGTAGGTGATCCTGCTGATTTTATCATTGCAGATCATCCTGACACATTCAACATCAAAGCAACTTATATCAATGGTCAGCTGGTAGCACAAAACGGGGAAACACTGATCCCTTCTGTGATTGCACCAGTGATCAACAACTTTTCCTGCACACCGAAATCAACAGGCGATTTTCGTATCACCGCCGACGGTATCACTGCGGAAGTGAAGGTAATAGAAGCACTCGACGGACAACTGATCACAAACAGTTTTACAGAGACACTGCCTTTAGTAGACAATCAGTTATTCTCTTCAACAGAAAAAGATATACTGAAACTCGCTGTTGTGAACCGTTACCAGGAAGCTCCTGTGGCATTGGGCTTTATCAGGAACTTTGGTTTTAAACAGGGTGCTATTGCCTCATCTGTTGCACATGACAGTCATAATATCATTGTAGTAGGTGTCGATGATGAAAGCATTGCACAGGCGGTAAATGCCGTTATTGCACATAAGGGAGGTGTGAGTGTGGTCAGCAATGGTGAAGCAAATGTATTGCCTTTGCCTGTTGCAGGATTGATGAGCAACCTGGATGGTTATGAAGTAGCGGCACAATATAGTCAGCTGGACAAAGCAGCCAAAGCGCTGGGGAGTAAACTGGATGCGCCTTTTATGACATTATCATTCATGGCGCTGCTGGTTATTCCGCATCTGAAACTGAGCGATAAGGGACTGTTTGATGGAGATCATTTCAGCTTTACAGCAGCTGTTTTATAGCATATGATTGTAATTGCAGGTATATGTTCACATATACCTGCAATTTGTTTATTATACTGCCCACAAAGCCCCGCCTACACTATCTTTTTCAGCACCTGTTACAGCTGCCAGCGCATTCGGTTCCTGTCTCCAGCGTAATGCGCCCAGTAATGCGATCATGAGGGCATTTCTGAATGGTTCTTCCTGAACAGTTACAGTAATATTATGTGTTTGTAAAGCCTGTTGTATTGTCTCAACCAGGTAAGTATTCCGTGTACCACCACCTGTCAGTAAGAGCGTCTGTGCTGCGCCTTCTTCCTGCGGCGCAAGTTGTTGTACAGCGGCCGCAATCTGTGCAGCGATATGATGGGTATAGGTATTCAGTTTTCCCTGTGTTGACAGCTGATGCTGCTGGATCATCGGCAGAATAGTACCGGTTCCGAATTTAGCAGCCAGTGTCTTCGGATATTTCTCATTATAGAAAGCAAGACCATTCAGTGCATCCAGCAGTTTCTGATCGGTAACACCGCCAGCAGCCAGTTTACCTTCTTCGTCAACTGCACGGCCCAGCATTCCCGCCAGGGTATCCAGCACATAATTAGCCGGGCAAACGTCCCATGCGATCAGCTGACCATCCTGTTCCGCGGCGATAGCGGCATTTTCTCCCAGATTCACCCGGAAACGGTAATCAGGGAACAGCAGTTGTTCTGCTATTGGCAGTATTGGCGCCCCTTTTCCACCTAAAGCAACGTCCATGGCACGCAGGTCACTGATCACCGAAAGACCGGTAACGGCAGCAATAGCAGCGCCATCTCCCAGCTGAGCGGTCATTTTCTGTCCAGGTACATGGAATACGGTATGTCCGTGTGCAGCAATAAAATGTACTTTATGGTCCAGTTCATGTTGCGTAATAAACTGATTGATGGCATGGCCGGTAAAATGGCCATATTCAGCATGGAGCAACAGGTAATCCCGGGCAGACAGGTCTGCCGCAGCACGTAGTTTTTCCTCCCATTCGGAGGTATATACCAGGCGTTCTGCCGCCTTTATTTCGTAAGTCCATTTTCCACGTACTTCTGTCAATGCCACAAAAACCAGGTCCATTCCTGCCAGCGAAGTACCTGACGTTACACCAATTACATTATAAACCATGCGGTAAAATTTGTGCAAAAGTAAATAATGTGCCGCTTTCATAATTTTTTTTCGGGTTTTATGGAATCAGGGGGTAGTCCTGCATCTTAAATGCGGACTCAAAACAATGCGCCATGCAAAAACATCTCACTCTTCTGCTCCTGAGCTTTATGGCTTTCGGCATAGCAGATATACCTCATGAAGGATTTGCACAATCGATCACCGCACCCTCCCCTAAACTTAAATCTGTTAAAATAAAAGGCCGCGTCACCGACGCTGACAACAAAGATCCGCTTGCCGGCGTGACGATCAGCGTACATGGGAAAGGTGGCAGATGGGGCACAATAACTGATGCAGATGGCCGCTTTGAGATGATGATAGACACCACAACCATAGTGGATGTGATGTACATTGGGTATAAAACCAAAGTTTTTACACTCAGAAAAGCACTGGCCAAATCAACATTTAATATTCAGCTGAAACCAGATAATACAAGTCTGGAGGAAGTTGTAGTGGAAAGGTCTATGATGATGTACCAGGCGCCGCAAACGGTAGCCAGTTCACCTATTCCGGCTAATCACACAAAGAGCACCGTTAATGTACTTTATGGATCAAGATCGCAGGCCAGTATCGGGTATACACGACGGGCACAAGACAATACAGAAGACTATAGTCCTGTCAATGAGAACAGCTTTCACACCGTATCCAGTGATCCGCTCAGCACCTTCTCTATTGACGTTGACAGGGCCTCTTATTCCAACGTCCGCCGTTTTCTGAATGAAGGCAATATGCCACCGGTAGACGCTGTGAGAGTAGAGGAAATGATCAACTATTTCGATTATAAATACAGTAATCCAACAGATAATGTGCCGGTAGCAATACGGACCGATATGGCCGTGTGTCCCTGGAATACTGCGCATCAGCTGGTACGCATTGCATTAAAAGGGAAAGATGTCGCAAAAGACAACCTACCTCCTTCCAACCTGGTGTTCCTGCTCGATGTATCCGGCTCTATGAGTGATGCGAATAAACTGCCGTTGGTAAAGCAGGCCTTCAGGTTACTGGTGAATCAGTTAAGACCTGTTGACAGAGTTGCGATTGTAGTATATGCCGGCGCTGCAGGACTGGTATTACCGTCTACTTCCGGTGAACATAAAACAGTCATACTCGATGCGCTGGACAAACTGGAAGCCGGAGGCTCCACTGCTGGCGGAGAAGGTGTACAACTGGCCTACAAAACAGCTACTGAATACCTGCTGAAAAATGGTAACAACCGCGTGATCATTGCGACAGATGGTGACTTTAACGTTGGTCCGTCCAGCGATGGCGAACTGCAACGCATCATCGAAAAAGAACGTGAAAAAGGTATATTCCTTTCCGTATTAGGCTTTGGTATGGGGAATTATAAAGATAACAAGCTGGAACTGCTGGCAGATAAAGGAAATGGTAACTATGCCTATATCGATAACTTCGAAGAGGCACGCCGCACCTTTGCCACCGAGTTTGGCGGCACCCTGTTCACCATTGCGAAGGATGTAAAGCTGCAGGTGGAATTCAACCCTAAATATGTACAATCGTACAGGCTGGTAGGTTATGAAAACAGGTTATTAAATAACGAAGACTTTAATGATGATAAAAAAGATGCCGGTGATATGGGTGCAGGCCATACCGTGACAGCCCTGTACGAAATTGTACCAGTAGGCGTAAAGACTGGTCAGCCGGCGGTTGACCCATTGAAGTACCAGCAGCAACAGCCTGTGCCCGGTAATAACACGGAAGTGCTAACTGTAAAACTGCGGTATAAAAACCCTGCTGACAGCAGCAGCCAGCTGATTTCCCAGGTACTGCGCTGGAAACAGCAGGATATCAGCGCCGCTCCGGAAGATTTCCGTATGGCCACTGCTGTTGCAGACTTCGGACTACTGCTGCGTAACTCCGAACACAAGGGGAACGCCAGCTATGAGCAGGTACTGAAATTAGCTGGAAACGCCCGTGGGACGGACGAAGAAGGCTATCGGGCAGAATTCATTCAATTGGTAAAAAAAGCGCAATTAATCAGTAACAATCATGGCACTAAATAGTTCGTTTTAGCCGGCCTTTCTTCCTTGTTTTTCCCGGGTGGTTCAGGGCTTTAAGACCCTGAACCACATTTTCGTTGCATTATTGTTATTTAGCCTGCCGGACTTTGAAAATTTTGGTATTTTGCATTCATGATAGTGAATCTAAGTAGTACCAATTCGTTAGTAGGAGAATGGCTGAGTGAGATAAGAAGCGCTGAAATCCAGACAGACCGTATGCGTTTCAGACGCAATATGGAAAGAGTGGGCGAAATCGCCGCTTATGAGATCAGTAAAACATTGGAATACGAGGAGAAAGAAATACAGACGCCTCTTGGTATCGCTAACTGCCGGGTATTAAAACAACAACCCGTTCTCGCTACTATCCTGAGAGCAGGCCTTGCATTACACCAGGGTTTGCTGCACTACTTTGATAAAGCTGATCATGCCTTCATTTCTGCTTACCGTAAGCATAAACACGACGGCACATTCGATATCAGCCTTGAATACGTATCTAGCCCGTCCATTGATGGCCAGGTAGTTATCCTTTCAGATCCTATGCTCGCAACCGGCGCTTCCCTGGTAAAAACCATCGAACACCTGCAGAGCCTGGGTAAACCAAAGCATATCCACCTCGTAGTTGCCATCGCCTGTACTGTAGGAATTGAGTATGTACAAAGACACGCTGACAGTAATCTGAGCATCTGGGCCGGTGATATTGACGACGAACTAACGGCCAAAGGTTACATTGTTCCGGGACTTGGAGATGCCGGAGACCTCGCATTTGGAAACAAGCTACAGCAGTAAGACCTATAAACCGTGAGAATGGATCAATTTCAAAAAAATTGAGTATTCAACCAAATAAAAACAAGACTGTTTAAGCATTCATTTATAACACTTTAGGGATTTCTCTAACACAATGTTATATATTTTTAATTTGGAATATGAGTAGCATTGTGTACCTTCACATGGAACCATGAGAAAACCCTATACTTATAAGTATTTTTTTATGAAAAAAGTGTTGCTGTTTTTCACAATTGCCCTTTATCTGATGAACCCGGCCAGGGCGCAGGACCCGCATTTTTCGCAGTTCTTTGCTTCGCCACTCACACTTAATCCGGCAATGACGGGCCTGTTTTCAGGTGATTTTCGTGTCTCAGGGAACTATCGTTCACAGTGGAGAAGTATTTCAACTCCATTTACTACCGGAACCGCAGCGGTGGACTTCGGCATTCTGAAGAATGTGCTGAATTACACTGACATCTGGGGTGTTGGTATAATGGCAATGTATGACAGAACGGGCGGTGGTGCACTGACCTCTACATATTTAAGTTTTAGTACAGCCTACCATAAAGGATTGGACCCGGAAGGTAACCATACCCTGGCAGTTGGTTTACAGGGAACGTTAGTACAAAAACGCCTGGACCAGACGAAACTGGTATTCGAAAACCAGATCGACAATAACGGTTACAACCCGGCTATCCCAAGCGGTGAATCTTTCGTCAATCCAACCATCTCCTACTTCGATCCGAATATCGGTATCCTGTATAATGGTCTCGTAGGCGAATCTTCCAATATCTATGTTGGTGCGTCTTACTATCACATCACACAGCCGACTGAAACGTTCATGGCGCAGAACAACAACCGCCTGACTTCCAGATACACGGTGCATGGTGGTGGTTCCGTACCGGTGAATGGTGCTAACCGTATCCACTTCAGTGCATTGTACATGAAACAAAGTACTGCATCTGAGTTCTCATTCGGTGGCGCTTACGGTTTCAACCTGAACGGAGACGATGAAAATCCGACTACCTTCTACCTCGGTAGCTGGTACCGTTTGAAAGATGCGATCAACCCTTATGTTGGTCTTGAGATCAACGGTTTCACCATCGGTGCTTCTTACGACACAAACGTATCTACGCTGAAACCAGCATCTAACTATCGTGGTGGTATGGAGCTTTCCATTATCTACGTGCATAGACGCAATGAAGGAAGCAAATACAGAACGCTCTGTCCGAGGTTCTGATCTGATAAAAGATATTTAAAAAGAACCTGCCAGTTGCATAAGCTGGCAGGTTTTTTATTGTCCGTCTATATTTTTTACCATTGTTCCACTGATTTTTAGTTATTTACAACCGGATCAATGCTTATAGCGAATAACTAACCACTAAAATCCAGGATTTTGTTTTCATTCAGAGAAGTACTGGCCGCCATTCAGGCATATGGGAAGGCGCATCAGTTTATTATGCAGCACAGGTTATGGAAGTGGATACTTGTGCCTGGTATCCTTTACTGCATACTATTTATGACGGGCAGCTATTTTGTCTGGGGATATTCCGGAGAGTTTGTTGAATACCTTTTTAACCTGCTTCCACTTAAAATCTGGATACAGGATCTTGAAAGCAGCTGGGTCAGTTTCTTTTTTATTCTACTGGCCTTCTCCATCAGGATCATGATATTGCTGTTATATTTTTCCTATTACAAATATCTCTTTCTTATACTGGGTTCTCCCCTGTTTGCCTACCTCTCTGAAAAGACGGAGGCTATACTGGAGAGACGCGATTTTCCATTCAGCATGCAGCAGTTCCTCAAAGACATGGGCAGAGGTATTGTTATCTCGCTGCGTAACATGCTGTATCAGACGATCTGCGTGATCTTCCTGATCATACTCTCATTCATACCGATCGTTGGCTGGATCACACCATTGTTCGCCTTCTTTATCGAATGCTATTTCTATGGTTTCTCCATGGTTGATTACAGCTGCGAAAGGCATCAAATGAGTCCAAAACAGAGTATCAATTTCATCAAAGGACACAGAGGTATTGCACTCGGCAACGGTATGGTGTTTTACATCCTGATGTTCATTCCGGTACTGGGATGGGTAATGGCTCCTTCCTATGCAGTCATTGCCGCAACTATTCACTTATCCGACAAAAGATTATTGCATGGCGCAACCTGGTAAGGTATACCTGATCCCCACTGTACTCAGTGCAGACACGCTGCATACCATTCCTGCGTATGTAACGCCCGTGGTACAACAGATCAGTGTATTCTTTGTGGAGAATGAACGTACAGCCAGAAGATATCTGAAGGCGCTTGATAAGAGCATCAACATAGATGCGCTCCAGCTACTGCTGATGTCTGAACATCAGCCTCCTGATACTGCCCTGGCAAAACAGATACTGCTATCAGGCAAAGATATCGGTGTGATCAGTGAAGCTGGTTGTCCGGCTATCGCTGATCCTGGACATCTTGTCGTACAGGTAGCACATGCGATAGAAGCACCAGTCATTCCCATGGTAGGGCCTAACTCAATGCTACTGGCATTGATGGCTTCAGGCATGAATGGACAGAACTTTCAGTTTGTTGGTTATCTGCCGGTAAAACCACCTGAAAGGATCAAAGCGATCCGTGACCTGGAAATGCAGTCACAGAAGAAACAACAAACGCAGCTCTTTATAGAAACGCCTTACCGTAATAACCAGTTACTCAAAGACATACTGGATAACTGTAAGGACACTACGCAGATATGTGTGGCTGCTGATATTACAGGACCGGAAGAGTTTATCCGCACGAAAACAGTAAAAGCGTGGAAACAGGCTTTACCGGAACTGCATAAGAAACCAGCGATCTTTCTAATGCTGGCGCAGTAATTCAATTAAGAATTAAAAATTAAGAATTAAGAATTGCAATAAAAGCCTACCACCTGGTTAATATCTTTTTTACTATAAAGCAAGCGCCTGATCTGATGACAGATCAGGCGCTTGCTTTATAGTAAGCTGTACTAAACGGCTTAATTCTTAATTTTTAATTCCTAATTTCTAATAATTGACGTCTCTCACCGTAATCACGCTGTCTACAATAAAATTGCTAAACCCTCTCCATGGCACTGCGCCCAGGTATTCCTTGTAATGCACTTCTACAAACTTACCACTTGCAGTCATTAACTGTTGTGCGATACGCTCGTCAGCCACTGAAAACTGGAACTCATTGGATTGCAGGCTGCCGGGTTGTTTGGAGCGGTATCCGCTCTGAATAAGGCGGCCTTCATAGGTTTTGAAGACATACCCTTTCTCCATGAACTGGTTTAACTCTCCGGCCTTCACGCCACGTCCAAATACAAAGTAGTATTTGTAAAGGAAGAAGAAAACCAGCATCAGGAGAACACCTCCGACTACCATAAAAAGAAATCTGCGCATATTGTTTATTTGATCAGGTAAGGATTACAATCCATATTTATCGATCAGGTAGATCAGGCCTGCCATGCTGAATGCACCCAGTTCCAGCTCTCTCTTGTTCACCGCTTCAAAGGTATCGTTCGCAGCATGATGCAGGTCGAAATAACGCTGGGAATCAGGCATCAGTTCTCCCATTGGGGTACCGATCGCTTCGTACAGTTCTCCTACGTCCACGCCACCGCCAACACCTGTAAAATCGTATACATCATATGGCAGGAACAGCGGCGCCCAGGATGCAATCTTTGCACGTTTTTCATCAGGCATCATCAGGGAGAAACCACGGGGGGTAAAACCACCAGCATCACTTTCCAGTGCGAATATATGATGCTCTCCCTTTGCTTTTGCAACTTCTGCATATTTCTTACCGCCACGGGTACCATTTTCTTCGTTTGCAAACAGTACAACACGGATGGTATGTTTTGGTTTAAGGCCCAGGGCTTTGAAGGCACGCAGCAGTTCGACAGACTGTACACAGCCGGTACCGTCATCGTGTGCACCTTCATTTACATCCCAGGAGTCCAGGTGACCACCAACGGTGATGATCTGATTAGGCTGTTCAGTACCGCGGATCTCTCCGATCACGTTATGGCCAGTCGTGTCAGGCAGCATTTTACAGCTGGTACGGAGATATAATTTCATGTCGGATTCCCCTTTCAGGCGGTTACTCAGCAGATCTGCGTCTTCCAGACCGATCGCGACAGCAGGAATCTTAGGGAAAGCTTCATCATACTTCATGGCGCCGGTATGCGGGAGGTTGTTCGCTCCATGTGTCATGGAACGCACGACTACTGCCACTGCACCATATTTGGCAGCACGGCTGGCACCCTGGCCACGGTATTTCACTGCATCGCCATAAGACTCGAAGGTGTGGATCAGCTCTGGTTTGAAGTGATAGTTATAGAAAACGATCTTGCCTTTGATCTCGTCCTTTTTCGCCTCCAGGTCTTCAAAAGAAGCGACTTCAATTACCGGAGCGGTAATACCTGCGGGCGCACTACCAACGGAATTACCCAGGGCCAGTACGTTTAAAGGCGGTATAAAGTCGCGGCGGCGGGAAATAATACGCACTTCCTCCTTAGCGCCCCTCACCCAATGAGGCACCTGGCAGGCCTGCAGATACACCGTATCGGCACCGGCGTCCTTCAGTACCTTTTCACCCCATTTCTCCGCTTTCACCATCTGTGGCGAGCCAGCCAGACGGCCGCCTACCTGCTGGGTAAGCTCTTTCAGATTGGCATATGCCTTACTGTGCGTAAGCACTTCATTAGCAAGGCTTCTTAAGGCCAGGGAATCATTCTCTTTCTGTTGTGCACATACCGGAACGGCGATGGCCAACAGTGCCGGCAGCAGGTAATTTCTCATAAACACAGTCGATTTTAAAGGACTAAAACTAATTAAATAAGCCTGTTATTCAAATGGGTGCCTCATACATTAATAGGACAAGACAACCTTAACATGCCGCTAATCCCAATTACAGGGAGTAGCTAATTAAAATGTTATAATTTTGTAGTCTGTAATTAACGTAAAAACTGTGTTCTGCGTGAAGCGTTCTGCATTTCGATGCTAAACGTCTGGCACTGACGTTTAGCGTTTTAAAGTTTTAAATAACAACACATGCGAATTGGAATAGTATGTTACCCTACTTATGGGGGTAGTGGCGTACTGGCAACAGAACTGGGGAAGGCACTGGCAGATAAGGGACATATGGTCCATTTTATCACGTACCAGCAACCTGTGAGACTTAATGCCTTTCATGCCAATATATATTATCACGAGGTGCAGGTTCCTACTTACCCGCTATTTGATTTCCCACCCTACGAGTCTGCACTGAGCAGCACAATGGTTGATGTCATATTGAATCAGCAGCTGGATCTGCTGCATGTACATTATGCCATTCCGCATGCCTCTACAGCTTACCTGGCAAAACAGATCGTGAGCAAGCAGGGCCGTATTGTACCGTTTATCACAACACTCCATGGTACAGATATCACCCTGGTAGGTAAAGATAAGACCTATGCCCCGGTAGTCACCTTCTCTATCAACGAGTCGGATGCTATTACGGCTGTATCCAACAACCTCCGCGAAGAGACCTATAAATCATTCCAGATCGAGAAAGATATCGAGGTCATTTACAACTTCGTGGATACTGAGCGCTTCAAACGCCGCTCATCGGAACTGATGCACTTCAGAAATGCGATTGCGCCTAACGGCGAAAAAATACTCCTGCATGTATCCAACTTCCGTAAGGTGAAACGTGTACCTGATGTGGTAAAAGTATTCCAGAAGGTAAGAGAAAAGATCCCTTCCAAGCTGCTGCTGGTAGGTGATGGTCCGGACAGGCCTGCTATCGAGGCGATGTGCCGTGAGATGAACCTGTGCGGTGACATCCGTTTTGTAGGTAAACAGGAACAGCTGGAAGATGTAATGTCTATTGCGGACCTCTTTGTACTGCCTTCTGATTACGAAAGCTTCGGTCTGGCAGCACTGGAAGCGATGGCGGCAGAAGTACCGGTTATTTCTTCAAATGCAGGTGGTCTGCCGGAAGTAAATATCCATGGTAAAACAGGTTTCCTGAGCCCTGTAGGAGATGTTGACAGCATGGCTGAAAACGCCATTAAACTGCTGGAAGATGAGAAACTGCTGGCGGCGTTGCGTAAAGGTGCGCTGGAACAGGCACAACGTTTCCACATCGACAATATCATCCCGCAATATGAGGCACTGTATGAAGAAGTGATGAACAGAGCACTGGAATCTGTTGATAAATAAGTCTTTAAGCCTTTTACATAAAAGCGGCGGTCAGGGTATACTGACTGCCGCTTTTTTATTCAGCCGCAATAAAAAAGCCCCTGGAAGTTAATCCAGGGGCTTTTCAGTATGTTATTCATGTAGTTATTTCTTTCTGATCCAGAACTCAGGGTTCTGCTTCTGTATACCTCTGTAGATCTGCAATTCTACCTCTCCCAGGTTCTCCAGTTCATTGGTACCGGCTGTACCGATCACCTGACCTGTGCTCACCCTGTCTCCCGTTCTCACGTTTACACTCTGCAAACGGGCATAGTTGGTAAAATACTGACCATGTCTGATGATCACCAGCGAACCACCACCCGGAATCACAGCTACTGTTCTCACCTCACCCTGGAAGATTGCCTTTACAGGTGCTCCTTTGCCGGTTCCGATGATCACACCGTCATTCTCTACAGTGATCCTTTCTATTACCGCGTGCTGCTGACGGCCAAAGTGACCGATGATATGACCGGAACTTACCGGCCATGGCAGTTTACCACGATTGCTTTCGAAACTTTCTGACAATGCCAGTGCTTCCGGTGTAGCTTCAAGTACGTTCTCTGTACGTACAGGTTTTTCAGGCTCCGGAGCAGGTGTAGCAACCGGAGGTTTCGGCGCAGGTTCAACTGGCTTAGGATCCGGTTTATCAGGTTTATCGTTAGCAGCTACTGCATTATTGTTATTTGCATTCTGGGCGGCCTGGGCGGCAGCTTTTGCAGCGGCAGCATTCGCAGCAGCAAGGGCGGCAGCCTTTTTAGCCGCTTCTTCTTTTCTGCGTTTCTCGTCAGCAGCAGCTTTACGCTTAGCAGCTGCTTCCTCTTCGGCCTGTCTGCGGGCGATCTCTATCTCACGACGAATAACCGCCTGAATAGCAGCCTGTACCTTCTGCGCATCTTTCTTGTTCTTCGTGATGTCGGTCATCAACTCTTTCTCACGCCCTTTCAGATTGGTCAATACCTTATCCTTCTCCTTCTTATCCGTTTCAAGGATCGTACGCTGCTCCTGTTCTGTTTTCAGGGTACCGGAACGTTTTTCCTTCTGTTCCTGCAGACTTTCGATCTTCTTGCTCAGCAATACCCTGGTTTCCAGAATATTGTCCGCTTGTCTGCGACGATAATCACGGTATTGTTTCAGGTACTGATATCGTTTGATCGCATCATTGAAAGTCTCAGCAGAAAAGATGAAGTTCAGCATGTCATAAGTGCTGCGGTTTTTATACGCATATACGACCAGCTGTGCATATTGTGACTTCAGCGTATCCAGGTCCTTCTCCAGGGTTTTAATGTCCCTGTAGGCAGAGTTGATATCGCCATTGATGAAGTTAATTTCTTCGTTGATGTTATTGATAAGACGGGTACGTAAAGTGATTTTATCACGTAAGGCTCTTAACTGGCTCACGCTTTCACGGGTAGACTTCTTGGTATTCTTCAGTGCTTCATTCGCTTCATCGATCTCACGTTGCAGCTCTTTTTTTCTATGCTCGAGTTCTTCCCGCGACAATTGGGGAGCCTGTGCGTTTAGCAAGGCCGGTAATAAACCTAAGATCAATACAAACGGGAAAAACTTCTTCAGATTCAGCATGATGGTTTTAAAGATAGCTGCAAAATAGCAATTTACAAATTTCAGGTACAATCCAATACATTCCTACTCTCTTGTATAACCGGAGGGAATTGTGAATGGAAAGCTTAAAGGCTGTTCGAAATCTATTTTGTTAAATTCCATATTGATCTTTGTGTAGTTCTTCTCTTCCACAAAAACCCGCCTGAGGGTAGCAAATTTAACCTTATCTAATGATTTGTATTCACCATAAGTGAGTTCGATAGAACGCCTGCGTGTACTGTCCTTATCCATCACTTTGCTTTGTTGCAGTACATAGTCATCAGCAAAGACATTGAACAGGCTGGTGAACATGGTACTATCACAGGTGAAAGATATCACGGATGGCGTTTTTACGACCTGATATACGGAGTCTGTGAGATAGATGGGATTACCAATGATCAGGTCCTGTAAAGTCTTGAAATCGAAAGGAATATTCAGCAGGTCCTTTGCATTATTCATATCACGGAGATATGCTACTTTATGAAACTTATCGATCGCTTTCAGACTATCTGGTGTGATAATCGCCCTGGCTACTTCTCCGATGATCGGCGCCGATACGGAGATCCATATAATACTGTCTTTCTGCATACGCATGTTAGCGTTAATGCCCGACATCTGTTTGGCTTCCGTTTCGAAATCAACCTTTAATTTGGCGGAGAAGGTGTTAAAACTGATATAGTTGCCCCGCAGTTTTGCGAGCATTTCTTTATTAAAAGTATTTGCAGCAGCAATGGATGCGCTGTCTGCTGCTGAGGCCTGATGATGAGTGGTATCCGTTACCGGAAAAGACGTACCTGCTATCTGGCGGCTATGCCTGCATGAAAAGAGTCCCGTGCTTACAATACCTAATACTATCAGTGCTAATGTTTGCTTCATCATGATCTTTAATTCAATACATTCCCTGTTTCACCGGGAAGTTCCCTATTCCCTTTCGGTTGCAAGTATATACCGTTTTTCTGCAATTTTGCGGGCTAACCCTACCGAATTGGCGCCCTTTTGTTTGGCCAGCTGCCAATATTCAAGCGCTTTATCTACTTCATGGAGATTGAACAGGATATCTCCATAATGTTCCAGCATACCTGGATTCTCGCGTGCATCTTCGTGCTGTAAAGCCTTTTCCATCCATTCTTTAGCCTGTTCATAACGGGCCAAACGGAACAGGATCCATGCGTAGGTATCCATGAAATTCGCGCTCTCAGGTTCCAGTTCCAGTGAGCGTTTGGACATACTTTCTGCCTTGTTCAGCTGCTCTCCTCTCAGCGAGAGATAATAACTGAAGTTATTCAGTACCAGCGCGTCATTGGGTCTGATCGCAAGCGATTTGTCGTAACAACTGTCCGATAACTGATGTTGGCCAGTAGCATGGTAGGCATCTCCCAACAGTGAATATACATCTGCCCGGGTGCCTTTATCACCATTATTTCCGTTCTGTACGGCCATATTCAGTGCATCTATGGATGCAGGATAATTTTGCAGCAAAAAGTTAGCCACCCCTTTGAAATAATGCCCCATAAATTCCTTTGGAAAACGCTCAGATACTACTGAACTCACTTTCAGCAAATTAGCAGGGTCCTCTTTACGGGAGTAAAGCCACATCAGCTGGTACCACACGGTAAAACGTGTGGAATCCAGTGTAACAGCCTTATTATAATCAATCAGCGCACTATCCAGCATGCCGGCCTGAGAAAACATATCCGCCTGCAATGCATAGGCCTTTGCTTCATCAGGATGTGCATTGATCACCAGCTGAGACAACTGTAAGCCTTCTTTCAGTTTGCTGGTATCCAGTTTCTGCATTTGCAGGTAAGGATACACATACGCTACTTTCTCGTCAATGCTGTAGTCAGGATTGGTGAATGCACGGGTCAGATACCTCCAGTACTGGACTGTATCCCCATCTTTCTTAGCATAGCCCGACAGCGCTATCAATGCCCGCGGATTGGTAGAATCACGCGTCAACACTTCATTATAAATAGCTGTTGCTTCTTCTACACGATCGTTGGAATTGTAAATATCTCCGAGTATCAGGTAATACCTGACTTCCTCCGGGTTCTGATTAATAAGCTTCTGTACTTCAGCTGCGGCATCATCTATCCTGTTCAGTTTAAGGTACAGGCGCTGCTTCTGGAAGGCCAGTTCCTCTACCAGTCCTGTCCTTGCTTCGAGCGTATCAAATACGACGAGTGCGGCTTCTGTTTTATCTGCCTTTGACAGGAACATCCCCTTGTTGTAGATATACTCTTCATTTTCGGGATATCTCCTGGAAAGACGGTCATATACAGCTGCAGAACTGTCAAACTGTGCATTGACACCGAACGCATCTGCCAGTGTTATCTGGAACCATTTATTGGCAGTATCCATATTGGCTGCCCTGCGGGCAAAGCCCAGTGCATATTGCGGGTTCCGTACCTCGATGAAGAGGCGGGCCAGTTCGTAATAGGCAGTAGGATTGTTCCTTTTCAGGCGCAGGTAGTCAGAAAACTGTGTGATGGCAGTACGGTAGTCGCCCAGCATTTTGGAGCGTTCCGCAGAGAAGAAAAGACTGTCAGCCCTTTGCTGCAAGAGGGATGAATCCCGGATAACGTGTACGGTCCGGGAAGAAGACTGACGGGAGGCAACGGATTTGCCGGTGCGGCAGGCAGTCCCCAACACACAACAAAAACCTGCCAGTAACAAAGACAACCGGCTTACGCGTCTGCAGAAAGCCGGCAGACTGTTTATTACGGGCAAGGTTTTATCGTTATTGTGGGTTCTGAACATTTATTAAGATTTACCGGTGTGGCCAAAACCGCCGGCACCACGTTCTGTTTCTGTCAGCAGTTCTACTGCTTCGAGCTGGGCCTGTACAAATGGTGCGATAACCATCTGTGCGATCCTTTCACCGTGGGCAATTGTCTGTGGCTCGTTTGACAGGTTGATCATAATAACTTTGATCTCTCCTCTGTAATCCGCATCAATTGTGCCGGGTGTGTTCAGGAGGGTTAAACCCTGCTTGATGGCCAGACCGCTACGTGGCCTGATCTGGGCTTCATAGCCGGTAGGTAGTTCCATAAACAGACCCGTAGGAATGAGCATCCTCTCCAGTGGTTGCAAAGAAATAGCTGTTTCCAGGTTAGCCCTGAGGTCCATCCCGGCCGCTTCTGCTGTGGCATAGGCCGGCAGCGGATTTGCGGATTTATTGATGATTTTAACTGTAATAGCTGCCATTGATGCAAAGGTATTTTAAATAGTCCATAGTCGGCAGACTACAGACAATTGGTTGATTGATGATAAGTTATCAGGCCTTTTCCAGGAGTACGGTCGCGTATGCCACCACACCTTCTTCACGCCCTACAAAGCCCAGTTTCTCAGTAGTAGTGGCTTTGATAGAGATCTCCTCTGTTGAGATGTTCAGGATACCGGCAATGGTTTCCTGCATCTGTACTACATAAGGCTTGATCTTAGGCGCCTGCAGGCACAATGTGCTGTCAATATTGACCACCTGGTAACCTTTCTCATTGATGAGTTCCAGTGTACGTTTCAGCAGTATTTTGCTATCAATGTTCTTGTACGTGTTGTCTGTATCAGGGAAATGAAGACCGATATCCCCGAGACTGGCAGCTCCCAGCATAGCGTCGCAAATGGCGTGTAACAGCACATCCGCATCACTATGTCCCAGAGCGCCCTTGTGGTGTGGTACCAATACTCCTCCCAGCCAGAAATCTCTTCCTTCTGTTAACTGGTGAAAATCTACCCCCAGCCCGATGCGCAATTTAGTCATGACAGATGTATAAACTTTGAAATATAAGCTTTTAAAAGCTAAAGTTATCGCAAATTAAAAATCCTCCGGCGATTTCCGGAGGATTCTTATATTTTAAAAAAACATTAACTATTTCAGTTCCAGCGATTACCAGGTGTTGCTGTTATCTTCTTCGTGGTGATCCAGGTCGAATACCAGGGAGAAGCGAAGGGTATTGGACAGCGGGTTACGCTGAATACCATTACCGGAAGGTACCAGATAGGAGAAGTTGAGACCGAACATGTTATATTTCACACCCAGACCAGCGGTAGCGTACTTACGGTTACCCTTGTCTTTGTTTTCGTAGAAATAACCGGCACGTACGAAGAACTGATCACGGAAAGCATACTCACCACCCATAGACACCGTAAACTCTTTCAGTTCTTCGCCAAAACCACCCGGTGCATCACCAAAAGAGGAGAAGATACCGGAGATAGTGGATTTCTGACGATAAAGACCTAAACTATCAGGCGTAGGCACCATCAGTTTATTCAGGTCGAGCGCCAGCGTCAGTTTGTTGGTCTCGTCCAGGCCGAATGCGTAGGAAGTACCCAGACCAAAGTTGGTAGGGAGGAAGTCTTTATTGGTAGCTGATTCTGTATAGGAGATCTTGGTACCGATATTGGTCAGTGCCAGACCTACGTTCCAGGTATTTACACTGTTATCAGACTTTTCGTAGTCTTTTGTATAGAAGAAAGAGAGGTCAGTTGCGAATGCAGTTCCAGGCTTGATCACACGGCCATTGATATCGCCGCTGGCAAGATTGGAGTAGATATAACGTCCGGCCAGGGCTACAGAGAAGTTATCAGATAACTTACGTGCGTAACCCGCATCAAATGCAAATTCACGTGGACGATAATCATATGTTGGCATACCGGTAATATCAGTAAAGTTGATAGTACCTAATGAGAAATAACGTAAGGAAGCAGAAACAGTCTGCATTTCATCCAGCTGGTAATAACCTGACAGATTAGCGAGGAATACGTCATTTACCAGTTCCTTCAACCAGGGAGTATAAGTAACAGAAATATTAGAGCGGGATTTTGCAAACGCCACCTTGGAGAGGTTCCAGTACATGGAATTCGCATCCGGAGAGGTAGCTACACCAGCATCACCCATCGCGCCCGCCCTTGCATCCGGCGAAATACGAAGGAAAGGTACAGCTGTATTAATAGTGTTTGTTCGACCATCGAGCTGACCAGATCCAATCTGAGCACTCATCGACAGAGAAAATAGGATGCAACAAATAAAGACAAGGTTGATAGTCACCTTTCTGATCATGCAATTATACATGCAATAGTGTTTAGAACGAGTTGTAAAAATAGTACGAAATTCAATATGTTCAATAACAGGGGCCTGGTAAGGGACGTGCGAATTTAGTTTTTGCATTTTGATGCATAGGTTAAAATACAGATACTTTTCCGCCTAAAATCGATGTTTTACCATTCGCTGTTACCAAAATACTATATATATACATTCCAGGCGGCACCCTTGCTTTGGAATCGTTCGTTCCATCCCAGGATGCCCCTACATAACGGCTACCACCATCATTTATTGTATGACGCATAGTTTTTATTTGTTGCCCTGTTATCGTATAGATCCGCACGATGACATCCAGTACCTGGTTCTGTTGATTATGCTCAAACGTGAACTGTGTCTGGTCATGAAACGGGTTTGGATAACAGCTGGCTTTTCCTACCGTCATCCCGGATGACTTTATCACCCGGAACTGCAATGTGGCCTTACCTGAGTTATTGTGTGTATCCCAGGCCCTGATAGCCATTGTATGCGGCCCTTCTGTAAGATTGTACAGCGGAAACCGTACATGGCCTTCCTGATAGCTGTCCGTTGTGGCTTCGAAGAAGTTATTCAGTATGTAATACTGCCCTTCATCATTGTCAAGTGTCGCAATCAGATCATGCCCTATCCCATAGCCGGAAGTATTGATACCCTGGTCGTCCTTCAGATGCAGCAGCAGCACCGGATTCTCGCCAGTCAACCCTCCGTTACGAAAATACTCATTGTCCAGATATGCTTTAATAACAGGTCCTGACTGATCTTGTTCAATATCGTCAGCCGTACCGCCTATCTGCACACCTGAGTAGACGCCACCAGCCGCCATGGTACTGTTGGCTGCATAGAAACTCAGTGCACCCGCGCCTGACTGATAATCGATATCTGCCGGCACTACGAATGAGCAGGAAAACTGACCATTCTGAACGCTTTGCTGACCACGATATAAGATGTTCTGCTGCTGATAATAAGCCGCCTTTGAACTTCCTGCATCATTACCAAGCGTATACTGCAGAACAGGTTTATCATACACAGTCGTGTAAAGGGTCCCCTTGTAGTTATCCTGCCGTATGCCCTGCTCATCTTCCAGATGGCCTTTCACCGTATAATTCCCCATCGCTTTCAGCGTATCAGGGATATCTCCGACAGCCTTTCCGTTGATAGAGTCCGTCACTACATGATACTGCGGAAACGCCAGCGTCAGCGCAGGATCACCCAGCAACTGAAACTTCCGGTTATTCGGAATGTCAATGAGTGTAGCAGATGTCTTATTCTTAGCCATCAGGGCCGCTTCTCCCAATGTGGGCATACGACCATCTTCACGGGGTGTCAGCAGCTTTTCCAGATAATTGGCATTCATCACCTTGTTGGAAGCAGAGAATACTGTCCTTGTAGTGGTCATCAATGCAATACCACCACCCTGTTCCTTCAGCAACAACTTTTCTCCCAGGGAAACATAGGCCGGGTTATCAAAGGGTGCAAAATCGCACGTTGCAGTGATAAACAACGGCAGTCTGCCAGCATTTTTCCAGGTATCCAAAGAACTTTCTTCCAATATGACCTCTTCTGCCAGCCGGGAATAGCTACCATGGCCGGTATAGTTCCATATCAGCGTCCCGTCAAAAAAGTCTTCTGCTATAGCCGTGTTGACCGCAGGATAACGGCTACCACCTGCATCCGCTATTTTCGGATAGGCATCCAGGTATATCTTTCTGATATTGCCTGCCGGCCATTGCGTACTTACTATCTGACTCATACTTTCCGCATCGGCAAGATGCAGATTATCATCGCCATCATCTGCCACAATCGTAATATGCTGTTGCCAGCGACCGTAGTTAGCCGGCACATTATATCCGATGATCTTATTCACTACACTTTCCGCCTGTGAAGGCTGTTGCACCGGCAACCTGCCTATCGCTACATCGAGCAGATTTACCCTTCCGTTATCGTTAATATCATCCATATCATCCAGAAAACCATAGAAGTCATCTGAAGGATAGGCATATACAGGATCCGTAGAAATAGTACTTTGCCAGGTTGGTACCATGTTCGTATTACCTGCTATCCTGTTTTTATAGTCGTAGGACGCATCTCCAAACAACAACAGGTATTGCAGCCCTCCACGATCATGACACATCTTCACAAAGTCCCTGATGGCCGTTGGATCCGGCGAACCGGAAGCAAATTCATTATAGATCTCATTCACTGTTACCACGCGTACATCCAGTCCGTCATGTGTACCATGCCATGCAGCCAGTTTGGAAGCTGCTGTCCGCAGGGACGGTGTGGTCACTATCAGCATATCTGCGCCACTTATGTCGTGTAAGTCCTGATTAGGTACTACGCCACCGTTAATAAGCGTCAGATCCTGTTTTCCGTCGAATGCCACATATTCATGTAATGTGCTGCATTCTCTTGAGAAAGTGAGTGTCGTACCTGTCAGCTGCGTTGTAACCCTTATCGGCGCGAGGGGCGATGTCACGTCCAGTACGATCGTAACGTTATTTGCTTCTCCGATACGATACTGTGCAATCTGTCCTGCCGCAACGGATGTTGCGTCCCGGAAAAACAGCTGATCCAGACCTCCTTTTTTCAGGGGACACCTGGCCTGCACACTGAGGTAGTCCAGCCATCCCTGAGCACCGCCACCACCCGGTGTGAATGTGAGTTCAACCGGCAGCATCTCACCTGCATAGGAAGCCGGGTAATAGCCTGAGGCCACCGCTGCAAATGATTCAAATATATTGCCACTGACGGGCGACAAATTAAGCGTGCCCGCGACACTATTCCCCACCTTTATGGAAAACCTGCTGGTACTGGTGCCTCTGGCGGCTACCCTCAGTCCTACCTTCAGTGACGTAGGAGTCTGTTCCATTGGAAATGCGATACCAACAGAAGGTTTTACGCTACTGAAGTTAGTACCCCACCATTGTTTACCACTGCTCAGAAAATTGATGCTATCGCTTTCATGCCATACGCGATAATCATAACTGTTGACAGTAACAGTGGCTGCAGGTGTGGTCAGATCCTGCGTGATTCTCTTTCCCGGACCTTTTCCAATGGTTACGAAATACCAGGCCGTATCAGTATACAGGTTCGTGCTCCGTGTAAAATTTCCTCCCTGGTATTGCCAGCTGTGAGGACCCGGTGCATAGAAAAACAATGCATCTCCCTGCTCCAGCAGCGCTACCTCCGGCAAATCATCATGCCTGCTGACAGCATTGCTCTCAGGTAACATTTGTCCTCCCGTACCATATAATCTTACTTCACTGAGACTCCCGCTGATACCAATTCTGTTCAGCAGAGACTTATCTATTTTGTAGATGCCTTCCCGGGTTACACCGAGCTTATACCAGCTCCCTTGGGAAAGCACTGAATGTGCAGCGTAAGGACCACCTCTCCCGTTAGCTCCTGCTACCGGCAGGTAACAGGCAAGTAATAA
The DNA here is from genome assembly GCF_900114995.1 of Chitinophaga sp. YR627. Classification (GTDB taxonomy): domain Bacteria; phylum Bacteroidota; class Bacteroidia; order Chitinophagales; family Chitinophagaceae; genus Chitinophaga. Next base: position 938,857 of record NZ_FOUX01000003.1, on the reverse strand, counting down.
ACAGAAGAAGACGGTTAGCTTCATAGTGGTTATTTGCGCAAACATAATAATTATAAAATATATTTATAGGGCGAAATCAGCCAATAGGACAGTTGTCACGAAATGTCTGCATGGGACAGCCTGATTGTATTTCAGCTTTTTATAACATGTGAAGATACACAGGCGGGACATTTTATGACATAGTATTTCCACTGAGTATAATAAGTAGCGGTATTGCAGCGTTCTATTATCGGTCGTTGCTGCCTGTAGCCAGTGAAATAAAAGATGAATTATCGGGACTGACAACCGGAACAGGAAATTCGTATATTTACGTACCCGGGGGATCGCAAAAAAGGAAGTAATGGAGTGATATGTATGTAGTAACCATATATCTATGAATCATAAAACCAACGCCACCTACTACCAGACAGCCGCCAGAAAGCCATTGGCAGGGATTACAGTTAAGATTAACTTAATACGTAGTTCAGTCCGCCCACAGAAATACTATCAACTGATTATCAATAACATAAACACTTAAAACCGGTGAACGCTTACAGATTAATTATTTTTACTATAAAATAAATTATCCTACATTTGCGTTTACCAATAACATCAAATAAAAAAGCTGAATCGCATGCATAGATTAACCTCTGTCTCAATGCTCTTAGGCGCCAGTATAATCCTGTCAATGTCCGCATGTTCATTTGGCAAGAAAAAGGAGAAATCCACTGCTACTGGCTGGAATTACAATGATCCTAAGATGGGTGGTTTCAGTGTGGCCAAAAATAAGGACCAGCAGACTGGTCCGGGTCTTGTTTTCGTGCAGGGCGGTACCTTCGCCATGGGAGCGACTGAACAGGACGTAATGGCTGACTGGAATAACATCCCAAGACGTATTACTGTTTCTTCCTTCTACATCGATGAAACGGAAGTTGCCAACGTTCACTACCGCGAGTACCTCTTCTGGTTACGCCGTATGTACGATGAGTCCTTCCCTGAAGTATACCGCAAAGCTTTACCGGATACCCTGGTATGGCGTAGCGAACTGGCTTACAACGAGCCACTTGTAGAGTACTACTTCCGTCACCCGGCCTATAACGATTATCCGGTAGTAGGTGTAAACTGGAAACAAGCCGTTGACTATTGTAAATGGCGTTCCAACCGTGTGAACGAAAAAATGCTGATCGATAAAGGTCTGCTGTCTCAGAATGATACAAAAAACCAGTCTGACGACAACACCTTCGATACCAAAGCATATACTGCGGGTCTTTACGAAGGTATCCCTGGTAAAATGTCAAAATCTACCAAGGAACAATTCAGAAACGCAGACGGTTCTCCTCGTACTGCTCAGTTCGAAGATGGTGTAATGTTACCAAACTACCGCCTCCCGACAGAAGCTGAGTGGGAATACGCAGCACTCGGTTACATCGGTCAGAACCCTGGCCCTTCTAAAAAAGAAGGTAAACGTGGTGAGGAGTTAATCATGAACAAACAGGTTTATTCCTGGGGTACCAACAACAGCGGTTTGAGAGATATCCGCCGTGGTGCATGGCAGGGTCAGTTCCTGGCGAACTTCAAACGTGGTTCCGGTGATAACATGGGTATGGCTGGTGGTCTGAATGACCGTGCATCTATCCCTGGTCCTGTAATTGCATTCTTCCCGAACACTTTCGGTATCTATAATATGTCAGGTAACGTGAGCGAGTGGGTACTGGACGTTTATCGTCCGCTGAACCCAATCGACGGTGATGACTTCAACTATTTCCGTGGTAACAAATTCCAGACTACCTATATGAACGGCGAAAGCGAGCCTGAAAAAGATAGCCTGGGTCACCTGAAAATGCGTGACGTAACCGACGAAGAAAGTGCTAACCGTCTGAACTACCAGAAAGGTGATGTTATCAACTACCTCGATGGTGACTCCCTGTCTAACGTAGAATACGGTTACGGTATCACTTCCCTGATCAACGATAAATCTCACGTTGTAAAAGGTGGTAGCTGGAACGACCGCGCTTACTGGCTGTCTCCAGGTGCACGTCGCTACATGCAGGAAGATATGGCAACTAACACAGTAGGTTTCCGTTGTGCAATGGACCGTGTGGGTAGCCCTGAAGGTAACAAGTTCAAAACTGGTCAGCTGTTCAAAAAACAACGCCAGAAAAGATAGTACTGCACACAGTGCATACAAAAAAGCCCTCCTGGATCCAGGAGGGCTTTTTTATTTATCAGTAGTTTATCAGCTTTCGCCTATTGCCAGATCTCAAGGATCTCTTCTGTATGATTCTTTGTATCAGGCTTGATAATGATCTTATCTATCACCCCCTTTTCATTGATCAGGAAAGTCGTACGATGTGTGCCGTCAAAAATACGCCCCATAAACTTCTTCTCTCCCCACACACCATACTGTGTATGTATCGATCTATCCTCATCTGCCAGTAATGGGAAAGGCAGGTCATATTTCTCGGTGAATTTCTGATGCCTTTTCTCACTGTCCGTACTGACGCCTACCACTGCAAATCCCTTTTTTAGCAAAGCCTGATAATTGTCTCTCAGGTTACATGCCTGGGCGGTACAACCGGGCGTCATATCTTTCGGATAAAAATAGAGGATCACCTTCTTTCCTTTCAGATCTGTCAGGGATACCTGTTTTCCTTCCTGGTCAATGCCCTTGAATATGGGCGCCTTGTCCCCTTCTTTCAAATGTGTCATTCTTTATTCCGTGCTTTCTATCTTGTAAAAGTAATGGTCTGTTCTTTTGTATTACCGGCAAGGTCAGTCACCAGTAAACGTAAACTGTGTTTGCCAGCCTTACAATGCTCGTCAAATGTATAAGTGATTGTATTGCCTTTGCGGGAGAACATCAGCCATTTGCCATCCAGTTCTGCCTTATAGGCTTTGATACCCGAGTTATCGCTGATCGTGAAAGACAGTCTGGCTGCCTTGGACAGGTTTGCACCACTCTTTACACCACCCAGTAAGGTGATCTTAGGCATCACTGTATCTACTTCCAGGTGGAAGTTACCCAGCTCTCTGAACTCCCCGGTATACCAGCCATTATCTAGTTTGGTACCCACAATCGTCTCTCCCAGCCCCTCGCGGATCATCACTACCTTGTTTTGCACCGCCGCAGGGATCGCCCTGTCAGGCTTAATACGCAGGGTAAAATAATCGTGTATCGGTATTAATGCCGAATGCAGCCTGAAGATAGAAGAAACTGATTTAGACTTCTCTCCTGCCGGAATCTCTGCATAGTTAAAGCAGATCCTGTCATATAATGCCTCCTCATCCAGCGAAAACTCCACCTGGTTGTTTTCAAAGATATTCCTGGATTCCGCAAACATCGTGTTAGCGCATTTGGTAGGCTCTATTGCCTCTCCACTCTGCTGTAAAGAGAATTTGACAGTCGTGGAATTGCCATAGGCATCCTTCACCAGCAACTTTACCGGATGAGGCGTGCCGTCTGACAGGTCAATAGTACCGTCTCCCTGCACATCCTTATAGATACCCAGTTTATTGCCTGGCACAGAGAATAACAGCTGCATCCACGGACCACCACCTTTTTTAAGCTTGTAGTCCACATGCGCGTTGATATACCTGGATTCATCAAAGCCGATATTATCGATCTGGAAGCCACTATTAGGCACATCCTTATCAAACATCACCACTTCATAGATCCCATAACTGTTAGGCGCATTGCTCATACGGTCTACCGCATTCAGGCCAATACCAGCAACGGCTGCCCTCACCTTTATCACAGGTGTGGTGGTGACATATTCCCCGTCTACTTTCTTTACCGGCAGTATCAGGGGTGTCTGATCATAAACACTTCTGTCCATGTCATAGATCGCGATCCTGGTCACTTCAGGCGCTTTCGTATCCGGAATATCGAAACCGAACAGTAATGGGTTCAGCGGCTTTTCCGTATGTGTATCCCTTACTTCAAAGTGCACATGCGGACCAGCAGAACCGCCGGTATTACCGCTCCAGGCAATGAATTCGCCCTTTTTAACAGGGAACTTGTCTGCCGGGATCTTCAGGTCAGTAGCCCAGCTCTCTGCCGCATATTGCTGTTGCTTTACATACTGCTCCAATGCCGGGAAAAAACGGTTCAGGTGACCATATGTAGTGGTATACCCGTTCGGGTGGGTGACGTAGACGATGTTGCCATACCCTGTATGAGAAACGCCGATCCTGCTGACATAGCCATCTGCCGCTGCATATACGGGCAGGTTTTCCTGTTGCTGGGTCTTAATATCAATGCCCGCGTGAAAATGGTTGGGACGAAGCTCTCCGTAATTACCCGCCAGTTGGATAGGCACGTTCAGCGGATTGCGGAAATACCCCTGAGGGTAGTTCTTTTCCGGTAATTGAGCGTGTAACAGCTGAGGCACCAGGATGCATAACCCGAATATTCGTTTTATCATGACGCAAAAATAAGGCGATTTAAATGATTGCCTACATTTGTAATAACCAGAATCTCCTCATTATGAAAGGAAGAGTTAGTCAGGTGCTTATACATATTACCGGTTGCGTGATCTTTCTGGCACTCCCCATCGTGTTCTCTCCGGATGCCAGCAACCTGTCAGACCTATGGAGATACCCGCCTGCCCTGAAAGATTTCCTGGTATACCTGGTCATCCTGCTGTTCTTCTATTTCAACTATTTTGTACTGATCCCACAGTACTATTTCCGGCGGAAATACCTGGCGTTCTTTCTGATCTCCCTGGTTTCTTTCACTGTAATTGTATTATTACCAAATATGTTGGTGGACTTCAGAGGTGGTCCTCCCCGGGAAGGTTATGAGTGGCCGGCCAATAATCCCATGCCAATGCCTTCAGACAGGCATCCACACGAGATGCAGCATTCTCCGATGGAGCAGGCTGACGAAATGAGCCGCCAGGGTAACGATGCTCCTCCGCCCGGTATGCATCCCGGCGCCATGCCCCAACGAGATCATCACATGGTATCCCGTTCTATCTTACTGGATATCGGCCACCAGGTCTTCCTCTTTCTGGCCGTATTTTTCTTTTCCCTGATACTCCGCATTACCGACAGGTGGCGACAAACAGAAAAAGAAAAACTCAACGCGGAGTTATCTTATCTGAAAGCACAGATCAATCCACATTTTCTGTTCAATATCCTGAATACGATCTATTCGCTGGCCGTCGAGAAATCAGATCAGACAGGCACGGCGGTCGTCAAGCTATCACAGATGATGCGTTATGTGATCAGCGATGCCGGGCACCAGCTGGTCCCACTATCCAGAGAGATCGACTATTTAGGCAATTATATTGAATTACAGAAAATGCGTTTCGGCGATCAGCTTCCCTTATCGTTTACAGTGACAGGACAGGCTACCGGCCAGCTGATCGCCCCATTGATACTGATCTCGTTTGTCGAAAATGCCTTCAAACACGGCGTCAACGCAGCTGAAAATACAGACATTAAAATAGCTGTCAGCATACTGGAAAATCAACTGCACTTTTCTGCGTTTAATAACAAGGTGAACATAAAAGAATTGCCGGAAACAGAAGGCGGCATCGGTCTGGAAAATACACGCAAACGCCTGCAGTTATTATATCCTGCCAGTCATACACTGGTGATCAAAGATGAAATAAACTATTTTGAAGTGTCTCTCTCATTACAACTATCATGACCATACAAGCGATCGCCATAGATGACGAATTACCGGCGCTGAAAATCATTGAAAATTTCTGTTCAAAAACAGAGGGTATACAGTTACAGAAAACGTTCAATGTACCCGCAGAAGCATTAAAACATATCGGGAAATATCCGGTCGATCTGCTCTTTCTTGATATCAATATGCCTTCTGTTACAGGCACGGATTTCTATCGTTCCCTGCAACAGGAAGCAATGGTTATCTTTACGACTGCACATGCAGAATATGCGGTGGAAGGATTTAATCTGAATGCGGTCGATTATCTGCTGAAGCCTTTTACATTCGAACGTTTCCAACAGGCCATACAGAAAGCACAGCAACTCATACAATCCCGGCACACGCAACCATCAGCCACACCTCCCCTCATATTCAGGGTAGATTATGGATTGACAAGAGTACAAGTCAATGAAATACTCTTTATCGAAGGACTGGACGATTATCTGAAAATACACCTGCAGCAGCAGCCACCGCTCATCGTCAGAATGACCATGAAAACCCTGCTGGAAAAACTCCCGCCACAATCATTCATCCGTGTACACAGATCTTACATTGTTGCACTCGACCGTGTAGAGCAGGTACGCAATAAAACCATTCATATTGCCGGGCAGGAAATCCCTGTCAGCACCAGCTATGAGACTGCTTTCTTCAGTCAGTTCAGGCAGCAGTAACTCATTTACCGCAACAAATACCCCCTTGACCTCAATCTTATGGCCATGTGCCGTAATAGGGAAATATTTGCCTGGGTAACGCAGTTATATCACTGACTAAACCAACTCACAATGGAAAGAAAAGATTTTCTCAGAAACGGGATGGGTATACTGGGCCTCGCTTCCATCGTACCAATGCTGAACGCGTGCGGAAAAGATAACGATACGACCAGTACGGATACTGATACAACTACCGGCACAGATACGGAAGGGGGCTCCTGTACTGTAACAGATACAGAAACTGATGGACCATATCCGCTGTATAAAAGCAGAGGTTCATCCATTCAACGTGTGGATATTACAGATGGTAAAACAGGACTGCCGCTGAGCATTACCATCACTGTGCGTAATGTGAAGGACAGTTGTAATGTGGTTAACAATGCGCGCGTGGATATCTGGCATTGTGATAAGGATGGGTATTATTCCGGTTACAGTAATACCGGCTATCTGGGTACACAGGACAACAGCGCACTGGTATTCTGCAGAGGTTTACAATATAGCGATAGTAACGGACAAGTAAAATTCACCTCTGTTTATCCGGGATGGTATACAGGTCGTGTCACACACATACATGCACAGATCTATGTGGATAGTTCGCTGAAACTGACCACGCAGATCGCTTTCCCGGATGCCATCAACACAGCAGTTTATAAGACCTCATTATACAGTGCACATGGACAGAATTCTATGACCAATGCGCAGGACAATATTATTATGGATTCACTGGACAATGAACTGGCAACGCTGACTGCCAACACAACCACAGGGGGGTATGATCTGACGCATACTATCTACATTTCTGCTTAAGTAACGGGTGAGCACTTGTTATCAAAGCAAAAGGACCAGCGATAGGCTGGTCCTTTTTAATATGTTGCTGTTGGGTGTATCTGTTAAATACTATTCAGCTTTTGGTTCTACCTTATGTTTTTTAGGGTAGTTGAACAGTGCACTTGTGATGATAGGAATCAGGAAGATAGACACTGTGATGATAGAAGTAGCCCAGTCAGCCTCATGGCTTTCCAGGAATTTGGAAGCTGCTGTTTCCGGGAAGAAATGTTCGTAAATAGCCAGCATCAGTTTGATACCCAGTACACCGATTACCAGGAATGCGGCTGTTTCGAGGAAAGGATATTTTTCCATCAGGCGTACGAAACCCTGTGCTACAAAACGCATGGCCAGGATACCGATAAATACACCGGTCCAGATCAGTACGATATTATCGCTGAATGCAACTGCTGCAAATACGTTATCAATAGAGAACGCGAGGTCCATAATTTCTACCAGTGCCACTGTAGCCCAGAACTGACCCATCCAGCCAATAGTAGATTTATATAACCAGTTCTGGCTTTTGTCAATTTCCTCAGCTTCCTCTTCTACAACACCAGCTTTTTCAGCCCGGGATTTCTCCGCTTTCTTCTTAAAATAGTCAAAGGTCAGGTACAGGAGATAAAGACCACCGATCGGCTTCAGCCACCATACTTTAATGAGGAGAGACGCAAACAGCAGACAGATACCACGGAACACGTAAGCTCCTATAATACCGTATTTCAGGGCTCTGTTACGTTGATCCTTAGGCAGGTCCATTACCATTGTAGCCAGTACAGCCGCATTATCCACCGACAAGAGGCTTTCAATAATAATCAGGTTTCCAACGATCAGTAACGCCGGGATCGGGTTATCCATGATCTGCTGGAACATTTCAGCGATTTGCATAGTTGTTTGTTATTTTCTTGTTTTTCGTTGATAGACTAATTGTTTACGAGTTGTACCACAACAAGCCGTCCCCCTTCTTCCTGAGACAGCAGCAGCTGTTTATTGTCTGTTAGCTCCACCATAGAATTCACCGGAATATCTTTTCCTTCGGTAACGTCTTTCAATGATGTAAGCGTTTGATTGACAAGTTGCCACTTATTATTATGAAATACAAAATATCCCACCGGTTTTTTCTGCTGATCTGTTAGTCTTTCGTTCGGATAAATGTTTCTATTCACATGCCAGGGATACAAATACTGGTTATGATAAACCATTAACCGGTGATTTTCGGGCGTAAAGCTACCCGGTTTTCTCGACCAATACAAATTAAGCACAGGTAATTGTCCGCGATAGGGTGTATTACAATGTGGACAGCAGGGACTGGTCGTATTGTCAAATACGAACCACTTCTGGTCACAGTTCTTATTCTGGCAAGGTTGCAGCAGGTCTACCGTTTTGATCAGCGCCTGCTCCCACTCGTCCGCCGTAGGGCGCAGGGATGGATTATGCAGACCATCGATGAAAGCCTTATCGAACAGTTCCTTCAGGTACGGGCCACAAATGGTATATGGCACTTTACTCACGTCTGCCCAGGGCAGATGTGTTGGTTTTACCTGATCCAGACGCGGCCGGTTGGAGGCATCTGTAGGATGTTCTATAAAGAGAGCCCTGGCGCCCATAGACAGTTCTTCGTCCTTCTGCGCATCCGTATCATGGATCTTTCCACCACGCAGCGGATGACGATACAGCAGGTACATATAGATCATGACTGCCAGGGCATGCCTGTCAGTCGCAATACTAGGCAGTTTACGGGCCGGATCTTCTTTTGGAAGATGCTTGGTGGCCATTACCTCCGGAGCGATGAAATCAGGCGTACCGATCACGTCAGGAGGAAATTTACCTGGTACTACCAGTCCGTCGATATCAATGATCGTCGCACTCCCTGTACGGGGATCTATCAGCACGTTCTTATAGGAAAGATCAGAATGCGCCAGTCCGGCAGCATGCATACGTCTTACCGCACGTGCGATCTTGATATTGATAAGGAAGAATTTGAACCAGTCCCCCAGTTCGCTCGGGTCCAGGTGCAGTTTGAACTGACGGCTCCTGAACTGCGGAGAGGCAAACCAGCGGCCTTCTTTTTCCTTTCCCGCGATGGAAACCATCTGGGCGGCGCCGGCATTATATCCTGTGGTAAAGAAGAATTTCTGCTGATACACCGGCACGATAATGCCGGTCTTTCCATCACGTTCTACAATATTATTTGGCCAGCAGAACAGGTCTTTCCAGTATTCGCCTCCCGGCTGATTGAAGATCCTGTCTCTGAAAACGTTGACAATATTGTTGAGTCGTTCTTTGGAATTGAAGTCCTGTTTATCCCGGAAGAATGCCACGACATATGACTTATCCGGAGAAAAGTACACGTCCTTCATTCCTCCCTGCATAGGATCACCGTTATCAACATATTGATAGGTTTTCCCGTCCTGCGCTGTTACTGTGATAATGTTGCTCATGTAATCCCTTATCAGTATAAAATAGCAATGGTACGATCGTCATGATTGCCCGGAGACCAGAAATCCAGCCAACTAAGCAGGCATTCCTGTACCTCTGCGGGTGAACCGGCAAAGTTTACTTTCGCACCATCTTCATTAGTGCCGTTCAGATCCTTCCACAGTTCACGCCAGACCTCATTTTTCTGAAGATTGGCGTCCGTCTGGAACTTAGGATCAGTAATACCGTCCGTCATCAGCAGTAATGCTGTGAAATCAGGTACTACTTTGAAGCGGATACGGTTCACATAAGCACCGTTTGCGAAAATATCAGACATCGTCAGGAAACGTGTCTGTCCGGCAAATTCACCACTATCAGGCGTACCCATGACAAAAGCCTCGCCTGTAGTGTCCTGGTAAATGCCGATACCACCATCTCCTACCCAGAAGGAGCTGATCACATAACCAGCTGCATATTTTTTCACCAGGGCAAAAATAAGGGTCGTGGCATAATCTTTCACTTCCGCTCCGTTGTCCTGGGCTTCCTGTTTGATCTTTCCCTGGGCGATAAAGGCCAGCTTACCAAGTTGCTCGATAAACTGTACACTCACTTTTTTCTGGTTGTCTTCATTAGGATCACCCAGATAAGCAGCAAGGGCTTCTTCCAGCACAGTGATCCTGTCGCTGGCAAGTAGTTCCTGGAAACTGGTCACGGCCGCATTACAGGCTATCTTAGCCCCTTTACGGCTGTATTTCGCAGAACCGGCACCATCAGCTACTGTTATGATCCCCCATCCTTTCTCCGTATTAAAATCGCATCCAAAGCTATCATCTCTGAATTTACCTTCATGCGCATGACTACGTCCTCTCTTTGAAGCAATCACCAGTTTGCGGTCACCAAAAGGCAACGTTACTGCATCCTGGTCAGGCTGCCAGTATTTATCTTCCTTATCGGAAGGCAGATACTGCCACAATGATTTCGGGTCCGGGTTAACAACAAGATGTATTTTCTTTTCGGAGAATGCTCTGTCAGCCGGATGATGCTTCAAACGGAACAGCAGTGACAAAATAAATTCGCCCTGCTGTTTTGGTATACCGGAAATCGTATTGGTCGCTTCATCGAAAGCAATACCCAGTTCCGGTGGTATGCTCCAGTCAAAGTCTCCCATTTCCTGTAATCCCAATGCTGCAGGATCAAATGTGAAATTGTATGCTTTGTTTACCCTGCCATTGGGCAATGTAATATGCTTCTGCAGGATATCGTCGATCATTGATCTTTCTTTCCAGGATTCCACTATATCGTTTTGAGATTTTATAATCATCTGCACGGCCTGAAGGATATGTTCTTCCTGTATAAACTTCTCGAACAATGCCTGCTGGTTTTCCCTTACAGTATTGCCTTTATGCCTCAGCAATGATTCTATAAAAGACTGATCGTGTTTCGTCATTATCCCTGAGTTCTGTTAATATCCAGGTGTCCGTCTCCAAAGCCGTATTTGCCTTGTTTACCACACCAGGAACAGGTACTTACTTCTTCCTGTCCTACACAATGTACCTTTCCACAGGAACAGACACTGAAACCATACTGATTACCACAGCATGGACAGGTAGGAAATCCTTCCAGTTCATCAGTGCTTACCTTGCTGTTGAGCACCCCACCTTCGGCAGACAATTCAAAATACACATTATCTACAGGAAATGCACCGTTGAGGCGGTATCCCATTGACTGCATATCGAGTCCGCTGATATTTACAGGACGTAATCCTTTCTTATACTTGATGAGATAAGGCTTACCTGTGTTCTGACATTTGGCGGCGAAGATGGCGTAGTTTGTATCTACGAATCCGGGCTTCACCGGTGGTAGTTTATCAACATCCACCTTTTCTATCACGCCATCGCTCAGCTTGGCCAGTTCTATACCTGAACCGTTATTGCTGACGCTCACGCTGCTGGATTTGATGGAAGCGGTAACCCATCTGAAGAACTCCTTATAAGACTGTGGGGTTGCATTTTTAAACAATAATACGGTCTCTGTAAGTTCTTTCAGGGCACTCAGGTTATTTTCTTCTCCAAAGGAGATTGCTATCAGATTAGATTTATTCTGCCAGTTCTGCTTCCATTCACGAACAGCAGCGCTTGTGTCGTCTGTAGGCGTACCATCTGTGAAAAGGAATACGATCGGTTTCCAGTCACCTTTCTGTGTAGCGGTGGTCTGTATAGTATTCTTACGCATTTCATACATCAGGTGTCCCAGGCCATTACTGAGGGAGGTGCCTGCGCCAATTGGAAATTTCGGCGGATAGAAGCTGATCACTTCCTGCAATGGTACTATTGTTTTTGCCTGACCGGCAAAAACGATGATAGATACCCATGCAGTTTCCAGCGCATATGGATCGGATTTCAACTCTTTTATGATCGCTGCAAGTCCTTCCTCAACAAACTGAATTTGTTCCCCTACCATAGACTCAGAGACATCTATCAGAAAATAAATGGGTAACCTTCTCATAGACAGAAATAATTAAGTACGAGCAGGATGATCAGTAAGATGATCTGCGTCATATCCACAGACAATCCTGTACCTACCTGAAACGGTTTGATACCACTGAATAAGCTCAGTACGGGTTTGAAGATACTTTTGAAAAAGCTGAATGCCTGCTTATAGGAGCCGGTTAAGCGCTCCTCATAAGGCAGCAGTTTGGAATATAAGAAGAGTCCTACTATCAGGATATTAACGATCAGATATAATAAAAACATTGGTATAGTTCTTTAATGTCATGCCGGCTGTACCTGCATGAGCCATGGTTATGTTATATAGCGATTGCTGCTATATTTGTTTAGATAATCACATGTACTTCCGCCGGTGGTGGTGGCAGTTGTATTTCTTCTGTCGTACCCACACTCTTATTGCCGGTACCGATAGATGCTGATACCCACTTAAAGAAGGACATCAGCGTTGAACTATCTGCCGTGTCAAGGTGTACAACATTATCCGTCAGTTCTTTCAGGAAACTGTCCTGTGCTTCTGCCCCGGCGGCACAGGCCACCAGTGCAGCAAGATTTTTACTTTTTACTTTAGGAACGACTTCACGGAAAGCCGCCAGGTCGGAAGGCTTACCATCCGTCATTAAAAAAAGTAAGGGGCGCCAGTCGCCTTTCTGCGTATCGCTACCCTTTGCAACTTCCGCATCCAGTTTGGAACACAGCATTTCAAGCGCTGCGCCCATATTGGTTGGGCCTGATTCGGGCGTTGTGATCTCAGGTAACTGTAATGACTCCAAAGCAGTCAGTGGCAGCAGCTGTTTCACTTCACGATCAAACGTAATGATACTGATCCACACTGACTCCAGGGCAAAGGGGTCCTGTCTTAATTTTGACACCAATACCTGCAGGCCGTTTTTTACAGCTTCAATACGTTCGCCGCGCATGGAGCCGGAAGTGTCAAGCAACAGGTATACCGGAAGACGTCTCATACTCTTATAATAATATCGGGTCTGTAATTAGTAGTTATAAATTAAGAATTAAAAATTAAGCATTGGGTTGCTGTTACTGAAGGATCAGGAATTATCAGATGAATAATGAATCTATTCTTTAGAGATACAGACTATTATCACCTGATAATTCTTAAATATCAATTATCCATTTTTAATTCTTAATTGAATCAGGCGTACTTTGAAAGGAACTGTTCCAGTCCACCGCTCTGTCCGATACCTACCGCTTCAAAACGCCATTGGTTCTCGCGTTTATAGATACGGCCGAATTCAACGGAAGTCTCGATAGAGAAATCTTCTCCCAGTTCATATTTCACCAGCTCAACATTTTTCGCAGCATCATAGATGCGTATAAATGAATTACGGATCTGACCAAAGTTCTGCTTACGTGCAGCTGCTTCATGGATGGTAACAACCACACAGATCTCCTTTACAGCAGGATTGATAACAGACAGGTCTACGTGGATGGTTTCATCATCGCCATCACCAGCACCGGTACGGTTATCACCGGAATGTTTTACAGCGCCATCAGGAGATTCCAGGTTATTATAAAACACGAAGTATGGATCTGATATGATCTTTCTGTTTTCTCCTAAAAGAAATACAGAAGCATCCAGGTCGCATTCGCCGCCTGTATGAGATTCATTAATATCCCATCCTAAGCCAATAGTGAATTTTGGTAACTCAATATTGGCTCTTTCTCCTTTTTGCAGATTGATTGCCATGATGGTATGATTTTTTGAAGATGATCAAATAAAAAGTTTGCGTTGTTCCTGTACTCTTCCATCTGGTGATAATTATTACCAATGCAGCAATCCGCCAGTTCCTGGAGGAACGCATGCGTTTGTTTCATCAGCAATTTTTCATACTCAGCGAAGGGCGCATTGAGTATGTATTTCACCACTCGTGTATTGAAGCAGAAGGAAGGTGATCCGATTACGGCTTCAAGACTCTGCAGGGAATGTACACTATAGTAGTTTAACTTATTTTCTATGTTGGGATGAATATCCTGGTTCTGCAACTGTGCATAGTACAGGTAATAAGCATCGTTGCTCAGCCCGAATTTCTTCAGCAGATTCCGGATGATCAGTTCATGGCTACCCGTTATACGGATATCGTCCGTAAAGATCAGTGTTTTACCAGCAAGGAACTCCTTATCCAGATGGTATCTGTCATTGATGATCAGTGCTTTCCTGCTTTCCATATCCAGCGCGCCGTAATCAATGCTATAAGTTTTATAGCGATGAATCTTGGCGGTTTCTGCCGGGTTGTATCCCCTCATACACAAATGGCGGTTCAGCATTTTTACAAATGCTGTGGTCATATGATAGGAAGCGGTGGGGATAGTAGTATATGGGCTGGGTAACACGACCAGCTGTTCATTCTCTGACAACCTGTCTTCGTAAGTAGCAATGAAACCGGTAGCCAGTGCAGTACCGAATGCCTCCGCAACAGCTCCGTCCCCAAATTTGAAGCAGCTGTAAGCTGCAGGATCAAACGGGAATTGAGCAGCATCTACAATGTTATGTAAGGCATAAACATCTTTCATTTAACAACTTGTTTAAGGGGTTATGGACAATGTCAGTCAGTGTTGCAGTTATACCCAAACGTTGTGCACCCTGAACATCGGCAAGCTGGTTATCACCCAGATGCCATACCTCCGTGGATAAAAGGTCTGTATGCAGAGAAGCAGCTTTGTCCAGCATCCGGTTGAACATTTGCGCATCCGGTTTTGAATAGCCGGTTTCATCTGAATACAACTGAAATGCAAAAAGGGCGTCCCATCCCCATTCTGCCATTAGTTTACGTAATGTACGACCCTGAATAAATCCCGTGTTGCTCAGCAGGTTGGTTGTAATGCCCTGTTCCTGCAAAGCGGCTAACAACGTTGTTGTGTCCTCATACAAATGCAATGGAGCATACTGAAAGAAAAGTGCCTCGGACAAACTGTAGAATTCCTCCAGTTTGTCCGGGTGTACACTTTTAATATCTATTCCCAACAGGTGCAGACATAACAGATACATTTCGAATGTATGCACATTACGTCCGGTAATTTCGTTCATGTTGTTGATGAGCACATCTGTTTCCCTGAATACGGCTTCTACCTTTTCCGGCGCAAATGCCTCCAGGGAAAAGAAAGAGCGGAACAGGGCTGCACGCTTCGTTTTGAAGGAAGGATGCGAACGGATCAGCGTCATCCACAGATCGAAAGATACGTGCCTGATTTTTCCCATGTTACACGACGATATTCACTTCCGGTGGAGGTGGTGGCAATTCATTCAGGCCGGCTACTTCTTTATCGCCGCTTTCTACTTTCTGGCTGCCGGTGCTTACGGAAGCAGACACCCATTTGAAGAAGGCTTTGATTGTAGCGGCATCTGCCGTATCGAGTGAAACAACGGTATTGGTGATCTGCTTCAACAGGTTCACATCAGCGCCATTGCCAGCGGCACAGGCTACTGTAATACCTATTTTGGTATTCTGAAAGGCATTCAATCCGTTCTGCCACGTATCGGTTGGAATACCATCTGTCATCAGGAAAACCAGCGGTTTCCAGTCACCTTTTACGTCAGGCGTAGATTTCGCTACTTCCCTGTTGATACTGTCAGCCACCAGTTGCAGTGCAGAACCCAGAGAGGTACCGCCTGAAGCCTTTAATTCAGGCATCTGGAAAGAGGACAGATCTGTAAGTGGCACCAGCTGGCGCGCATCACTGTCAAAAGTGATCAGGCTGAGGAATGCAGTTTCCAGGGCATACGGATCCTGTCTCAGGGTAGAGATCAGTACCTGCACACCATTTTTCACAGCTTCTATGGGCTCACCGCTCATAGAGCCAGAGGTATCCAACACTAAATAAACCGGTAATCTTCTCATGAATGACTCTTATAGAAAGGGTTAATTAATAAACATAGTTCCGCAGGATTTCCACGAAGCTATCAGCTGGCTGAGGATCTCCCAGTGCTCTGAATTTCCAGGTACCATTGTTACGGTATACTTCTGCAAATACCAGTGAGCACATGTTGGTATATGATGCATCTCCGGAGAGGTTAAATTTAGCGATCTCTTTTCCGCTGTTGTCTACTGCACGGATGAAAGCGTTTTCGATACCACCGAAGTGCTGGTTACGCTGACGACCCTGATAGATAGATACTACGAAAAGGATTTTCTCATATTTCGCGTCCAGGCTATCCAGTTTTACGATGATCTGCTCATCATCACCATCGCCTGCACCGGTACGGTTATCGCCTGTCAGCCAGATATTGCCTGACGGGTGACGCTGGCTGTTAAAGAAGATCACATCTCCCTGGTAAAGGCTCAGGTTACGACCGTCGTTTGTCTGTACGGTTTTGCCTAAGTCAGCTACTTTACCATTTTTATCAAGCAGGAATGCGATAGCATCCAGGTCAAATTCCTCTTCTTTACCACCTAAAAGTTTGCCAAAAAAGCCACCGCTTTTTTTACGTACGTCCCAACCGAGACCTATGGTTACTGTTGACAGATCAAAGCTTTCACCTTTATCGTTTTTGCGGAGGTCAATGGTTTGTCCCTTAACTAAATTAATTGCCATAAAATTTTTATTTCGATAGTGTGTTGATAGAATAGACTATTTGATGATTTGTCCCTTGTAGTATTTGCCCAGGAAGTAAGCCAGGTCTTCTTTATATCCGATACCGGAAGCCTCGAAGCGCCATTTGCCATCTCTCTGGTAAAGGCGGCCGAATTCAACACCGGTTTCTACGGAGAAGTCTTCACCCAGTTCATATTTAGCGATTTCCTCGCCACTCGCATCATCAACGATACGGATATATGAGTTTCTTACCTGACCGAAATTCTGTCTGCGTGTAGCAGCATCATGGATGGTGACAACAAACAGTATTTCTTTGATATCAGCATTTACTTTGGACAGATCTACCCGGATGGTTTCATCATCTCCTTCTGCACTATTTCCACCGGTAGGATCATCACCTGTATGGAGCAGGGCGTCGTCCGGTGACGTGGTATTACCGTAGAATACAAAGTAACCTTCTCCAGGAATTAACCTGTTATTATCAATCATAAACGCGGATGCATCAAGATCAAAATCATTGCCCGTCCCCTCATTTGGATTCCAACCCAGACCTACGCTGATTTTGGAAAGCCCGATGTCGATTTTTTGTCCCTTCGATAAATTAATTGCCATGAAATCTTAAAGTTTGCAGGGTTTAAAATGTATAGTGATTATTGATTAACAACTGTTGCGATCATGCATTCAATACAATGTAGGTGATAAATATAACCAGAATATATCAGAACATGCTGCCCTGCATCAGGTTACAATTTGTGAATATATTTAAAATTATATATTCCGTGCCAATTTTAGTCATAAATATTTAGTTAAATCGGTAGTATGACTCATTTAACACCCATTTACACAGTTATTTAACATGTAGACGATTATCAGCGGTTTTTATTCTAACTCGATTTTCATACTTTAGGGCCGCCAAAGTGGAAAACCTAATGTCAATCACAGTAACACAGTTAAGCAAGGTATACGAAGAGCAACGGGCAGTCAATGATATTTCCTTCTCGCTGAACAAAGGCGAAGTAGTGGGTTTTCTGGGTCCTAACGGGGCCGGCAAGAGCACTACCATGAAGATGATCACCGGTTACCTGCCCCCCAGTGGCGGTAATGCCAGCGTATGCGGCTATGATGTAGTGACGCATCCCATGGAAGTCAGGCAGCGTATCGGCTACCTGCCGGAAGCCAATTCTCTCTATAAAGACATGTACGTCCGGGAGTTCCTCAGCTTTATCGCTGAAGTACATAAACTCGGTAGTAATAAGGAAAAACGCATTTCCGAAGTGATCGCTATGACCGGCTTACAGCCGGAAAGCAAAAAAAAGATCGGACAGTTGTCCAAAGGTTACCAGCAGCGTGTTGGTTTGGCCCAGGCACTGATTCACGATCCTGAAGTGCTGATCCTGGATGAACCGACCTCCGGCTTCGATCCCAACCAGCTGGTAGATGTGCGCGACCTGATCATAGAACTGGGTAAAACCAAGACCATTATGCTCAGCACACACATTATGCAGGAGGTGGAAGCCATGTGCAGCAGGGTCATTATTATCAACAAAGGCAACATTATTGCGGACGATTCCCTCCAGAACCTGCAACAAGGCGACCAGCAAAATGGTTATATCCAGGTATCTTTCGGCGCACCGCTTCCTACAGAGGCCGAGCTGTTGCAGATACCAGGCGTAACACGGGTAAAACAGCAGGACGCCGGTACCTGGCAACTATTTGCCGCCAATCTGGAAGATGTGCGCAAAAACCTGCTACAATTTGCTTTGATAAGTAACCGGAACATCCTTTCTTTGCAGAGCAATTCACAAAGCCTGGAGTCTATCTTCAGGGAATTGACAAAGTAGGGGGTTCCCTGGATGCTCAATATACCCGGGAAACTGATAACTTACACATTATCATATTAAAACAACTAAACGACAATGAGTACCATTTCATCAATCCATGCAAGGCAGATCCTTGATAGCCGTGGCAATCCAACTGTAGAGGTAGATGTAACCACAGAAGACGGTCACTTTGGCCGTGCAGCCGTTCCATCCGGTGCTTCTACTGGTAAACACGAAGCAGTTGAACTGCGTGATAATGACAAAGCCGTGTACATGGGTAAAGGTGTTATCCAGGCAGTAAACAACGTGAACGATATTATCGCAGAAGAACTGGTAGGATGGGAAGTGACAGACCAGGCCGGTATCGATAGATTCCTGATTGAGCTGGATGGTACTGAAAATAAAGGTAAACTGGGTGCAAACGCTACCCTCGCTGTGAGCATGGCCGTTGCAAAAGCAGCTGCTGACGAAGCTAACCTGCCACTGTACCGCTACCTGGGTGGTGTTAACGCTACAACCCTGCCTATTCCGCTGATGAACATCATCAATGGTGGTGTGCACGCTGATAACAAAATCGACTTCCAGGAATTCATGATCGTTCCGGTAGGTGCATCTTCTTTCTCTGAAGGTCTGCGCTGGGGTGTTGAGGTGTTCCATCACCTGAAATCCGTTCTGAAAAAGAAAGGTTACAGCACTAACGTAGGTGACGAAGGTGGTTTCGCTCCTGAAATCCAGAGCAACGAAGAAGCGATCGAAACTGTAATCGCAGCTATCGAAGCAGCTGGTTACAAACCAGGTGAGCAGATCGCTATCGCACTGGACGCAGCAAGCAGCGAAATGTTCAATGACGCTGATAAAACTTACAAATTCTACAAAAGCTCCGGCAAAGTGATCAGCAGCGAAGAAATGGTTGCTTTCTGGGCTGAGTGGTGCAAAAAATACCCAATCGTTTCTATCGAAGACGGTATGGCTGAAGATGACTGGGATGGCTGGAAAAAACTGACTGAAGCTGTTGGTGCTACCGTACAGCTGGTAGGTGATGACCTGTTCGTTACTAACGTTAAACGTCTGAAAACAGGTATCGACCAGAGCATCGCTAACAGCATCCTGATCAAAGTAAACCAGATCGGTACTGTAACTGAAACAATCGATGCAGTGAACATGGCGCACAAAGCAGGTTTTACCTCTATCATGAGCCACCGTTCCGGCGAAACTGAAGATACTACCATCGCTGACCTGGCAGTTGCACTGAACTGTGGCCAGATCAAAACCGGTTCCGCTTCCCGTACTGACCGTATGGCTAAATACAACCAGTTGCTCCGTATCGAAGAAGAATTGGACAACGTTGCATATTATCCGGGAAAATCCGTTAAATTTGGTAAGAAGTAAGAAACAACGCTCGATTGAGTCTCGTACGTCGAATTTCGGGATCTGATCTTTGATGACGACATTTTAATTAGTGGTCCATATTCGCCGGGTTTTGATTTACTTCAAAACCCGGCTTTTTTTTAACATCGTCCTTAGTCACACTATTTTATGCCAGGTTTAAAATCCATCAAACTGCCAGCTTACATGCGAAACAAATACTTCGTTTCCGCAGCTGCCTTTTTTGTATGGCTGGCATTCATCGACAGCAAGAATTTCCTCTCCCAGTACGAACTGCAGACTGAAGTAAATAAACTGGAAGGCCAGAAAGCCTTCTTCATAGATGAGATCAAAAAGACCAGAAAAGAACAACAGGAGTTACTGTCCAGCCCCGAAAAGCTGGAGAAATTCGCACGTGAAAAATACCTGATGAAAAGAGATAATGAAGACCTGTTCATTATCACTGAGAAAAACTAACTATGCCGGCCCACGTTACCACTTATTCCTTTGCCGTACACCGTTTCGCGCAGGCTGGTTATCTTTGGTTTCGAAATATTTCACTTAGTCCGACAATACTTCATCCATAATCTCCGTTATAATATTAGCAACTAATCAATTGTATTAAAAATATATTGCATGGGGAATTCTACACACTCATTTTTTGCCTTAAATTCTGTAACTAATAGCGCCAATAAATTAAAGACAATGACTAATCAGGACCCGGAATTATCCCGTGAAGAGGAGCTGTGTCTTAATCAGACCAGAAAAGCGCTCGATACCATTCGTTTCTCACCCAGACCAGAAACATTACAGGCTATCGCAGACTATGCGAAAAAGGCAACTACGCCTTCGAAATAACCTAATGAGTATCAAGGTACTGGCCGCACGCCCGTAAAAATAATTACGGACACAGGCCCCGCTACCACTACACATGCTGTGTATTTGCAGCATATGATCTTTGCCCTATCTTTACAGATATGACAAAGAAAGAGCGCTTTGCCTTCGTACTCAAGTATTTCGAAGAACAGGCTCCCAATGCGGAGACAGAACTCATTTACGACAATCCTTATCAACTGCTGGTAGCGGTGATACTGTCGGCACAATGTACCGACAAACGTGTCAATATGACCACCCCCGCTATCTTCCAGGCATATCCGGATGTGGAGGCACTCAGCCACGCCACATTTGATGACCTGTTTCCCCTGATCCGCAGTATCAGCTATCCTAACAATAAGACCAAACACCTCATCGGTATGGCCCAGATGGTCGTGGAAGACTTTAACGGAGAAATCCCTGCCACCGTCGAGCAACTGGTCAAACTACCAGGCGTAGGCCGTAAAACGGCTAATGTCATCACTTCCGTGGTACACCAGCAGCCTAATATGGCTGTTGACACACACGTTTTCCGCGTGTCCGCACGTATCGGTCTGACGACCAATGCCACCACTCCCCTGCAAACAGAAAAGCAATTACTTAAATATATTCCTACGGAAAAAGTGCATATCGCCCACCACTGGCTGATATTGCATGGCCGGTATATCTGCGTGGCCCGCTCCCCGAAATGTGAAGAATGCGGACTCAGACCCGTATGTAAATATTACCACTCACTCGTCCGGGGAAACTAACTGACTACTATGGAAAAGCCCTTTCTGACAGCAGCCTGGCGTAACCTCCTTATGATCAACTTTGAGGCAGATCCCGCTGTGCTGCAACCACTTGTGCCTTATAATACCGAACTGGATACCTGGAACAATACACTGTATGTCAGTCTGGTAGGCTTCCTGTTTCAAAATACCCGCGTAAAAGGACTCTCCCTCCCTTTCCATCGTGATTTTGAAGAGGTCAATCTCCGTTTTTATGTACGCTACAAGGAAGACGGTATATGGAAAAGAGGCGTCGTATTCGTGAAAGAGATCGTTCCTAAACATATGATCACTTTTGTCGCCAATACGGTCTACAAAGAGAAATATGCCACACACCCGATGCGCCACCAATGGCAGCACACACCTGATAACCTCTTGCAGGTTAGCTATGAATGGAAAGTGAAACAGGACTGGAATTTTGTAAAAGCGACTGCTGAAAAAGAAGCCTTTCCGATCACACCCGATAGCGAGGCTGCATTTATTACAGATCATTACTGGGGGTATACGCAGATGGCCGCAGCCCGTACAGGAGAATACCAGGTCAGCCATCCACAGTGGCGCACACACCGGATCATTGATTACAGTTATCGTTGTGACACATCAGCACTATATGGACCTGCTTTCGTACCGATGTTACAGCAGGCGCCGGTATCCGCATTACTGGCGGAAGGCTCCGATATCAGTGTCATGCCGAAAAAATTGCTGTAAATCATAACCATCCGTACTACTAATTTGGAAATTCGTTTATATTTTACTTATCTTTTGCCGTTAATGTTTTATCACAGCGCATAAAGTCTAAAAATCGTTATGAAATTAGGTACTCGCTTTCAACTATCGTTCATGATGTTCCTGGAGTTCTTCATTTGGGGAGCCTGGTTCGTTACTATGGGAACTTTCATTTTTAAAAACCTGGCAGCAGGCGAAACCGAGGTGAGTCTTGCCTATCTGACCCAGTCTATCGGCGCTGTAATTGCACCGTTCATCGTGGGTATTATTGCTGACCGTTATTTCCCTGCACAGATCATCCTGGGAGTTATCCATATTGCGGGTGCTGTCCTGCTCTGGTTCTGCGCAGGCGCCACCAACTTTGATACCTTTTTCCCGCTGATCCTGACCTACATGGTATTGTTCATGCCTACACTGGCGCTGGTGAACTCCGTATCCTTCGGACAAATGAAAGATTCCAGTAAGGATTTCCCTGTGATCCGTGGTTTCGGTACTGCCGGCTGGATCGTAGCTGGTATCACGATCGGGTACCTGGCATGGGAAGAAAAAGGTATGCTGCCTGGCACCTTTAAAATGGCTGCTGCTGCATCTGCGCTGTTGGGTGTCTATAGCTTCTTCCTGCCTAATACTCCTCCTGCTAAAAAAGGACAGAAAATCTCTGTTGGCGAAATACTCGGTCTGGATGCTATCCGACTGCTGAAGAACAAATCTTATCTGATGTTCTTCCTGTCTTCTGTAGCGATCTGTATTCCGCTGGCCTTCTACTATAACTTTACCAACCCATTCCTGAATGAGATCGGTATGAAAGCTGCCGCAGGTAAACAGGCACTGGGTCAGGCCTCTGAGTTCATCTTCATCATGATCATGCCGCTGTTCTTCAAACGCCTGGGCGTGAAGAAAATGCTTGGTCTGGCGATGCTGTCATGGGTACTGCGTTATGTACTGTTTGCATATGGTAACGTTGATTCCAACTACTGGATGCTGATCGGCGGTATCGTACTGCATGGTATCTGTTATGACTTCTTCTTCGTAACCGGTCAGATCTACACCGATCAGCTGGCAGGCGAACGTTTCAAAAACGCTGCACAGGGTATGGTGACACTGGCTACTTATGGTGTGGGTATGATGATCGGATTCCTGATCTCTGCTCCTATCGTAAGCGCTTTCAAAACAGGCGAAGGTGCACACAACTGGACCAGCATCTGGCTGATCCCTGCTGGTATCGCACTGGTGGTAATGCTGTTGTTCCTGCTGCTGTTCCGCGAAAAATCTGAAGCTAAACAGGCGTAATACGTACTGTACAACATATCACACTCCGCAGTGAACTACCTATGTAATCTGGTGTTTTACTGCGGAGTTTTTATTTCAGCCCTATCGTTATCACTTAATTCAATCAGATAATTATGCAACGTATTTCCATGTTAGGTTCCGGCTTTATCGGCCGCTTCTATGCAGACTCCTTACAGGGACAGAGAAGCCGGGACAAGATTGTCAGTATTTATTCGCGCAGAGAAGAGAGTGCGAAGAAATTTGCAGAAGACTACAATGTTGCTCACTGGACTACGGATATGGAAGCATCCATTGCACATCCGGATGTGAATGTGGTTTGTATCTCCCTGCCAAATAACCTGCACGAAGCAGCAGTTGCACTCTGCTGTAAACACAAGAAAGGAGTGATCTGTACCAAGCCACTGGGCCGTAATGCAGAAGAAGCGAAACGTATGCTGGAAATGGTGGAAGCAGCTGGTATATTCAACGGCTATCTCGAAGACCTGGTGTACACACCGAAATTCCTGAAAGCACTGGATAGCGTTAAAAACGGCGCTTTGGGACGTATCCTCTGGGCTAAATCCAGGGAAACACATCCCGGACCGCACAGCGAATGGTTCTGGGATAAAGAACAGGCAGGCGGTGGTTGTATCCTCGACCTGGGATGCCATTGCGTAGAGATCGCACGTAGCTTTATCGGAAAAGATATCAAACCGGTAGAAGTAATGTGCTGGGCCGATACACAGGTAAAACCCATCGATGCGGAAGACCATGCCATCGGTCTGGTGAAATATGAAAACGGCGCTATCGGTCAGTTTGAAGTGAGCTGGACATTCCGCGGCGGACTTGACCTCCGTGATGAAGTCATGGGCACCGAAGGTACCATCTGGCTGAATAGCTTCCTGCGTACCGGCTTTGATATGTTCACCACCGGTAAAGGCGCTGACTATGTAGCTGAAAAGGCAGAAAGTAACAGTGGCTGGTTGTTCCCGGTAGGTGATGAACTGAATGAACTGGGCTATAATCATATGTTTGCCGATATGTTTAACGCGATTGAGAACAATCAGCCGGCAAGGGAAACATTCTATGACGGATATGTCGTGAATGCGGTACTGGATGCTGCTTACCGCAGCGCCGCCAGCAAACAGTGGGAACCGGTAAAACTGGATATCTGGCGTGGTCAGACGGGCTTAACGAAACCACAGACGCTGGTAGACTATGACGCTGATCACTATCTCGTGAAAGAAGAGATGACGCACTTCGGCGCGAAGAAACTCATCCTGAAAGAGAAGAAAACAGGACAGATCATTGAACGCACGATATAAGTAAATGAAAAAGGGACTTCTCAGTCCCTTTTTTTATGCAATATTTTTTAGCAGCATCTGTGCAGAAGCATCAGCTTACCCTGATAATGTAAGCCTTACCCAGGGTTTGTGATACCTCTACCTGTACCAGGGTACCTTTTTCGTATTTATAGACGTTTTTTTTGCCCTCCGGCAGCAGCAGTTCATACAAACCATTACCGAGTGAGTTAAGCGTCAGAAAGATGCCTAAAGTCTCAGAAAAGATCTTTGTGATCTGCCGGGGTTCTATGAAGTACATTTCGCCCACGGAATGAATGATCTCCGCCGTGTTTAATACGGACTTCTGTCCGTTCAGCACCACAGAATAATTTTTCGCTTCCCGCTGTGTAACGATAGTTTTGTCATCCCCCTCTTTTCCGGAGCTTTTGATCACTTTGGAGCGGACGAGAATGTTATTGTCGAAATCGCAGGAAATATCCAGATTGAATTTCGCCAGCAGTTTCATGTCCACTTTACTTTGGATAGAGATATTGCGGGCTGCGCCGTTTACTTTACAATGTGCAGTCACGTTACCAATAACGTGATTACTGAAACGTATTTCGTAATTGTGCGTTTGGGCGTGTAACAATGCACTGTTTAATGTAAACAGGCAGATAAACAGTGTAGACCAGATGGCGCCTTTCATGATAAAGGTTTTGGCTATGTTGTAGTATTCCTTACTTATATAGCAAACGTGCAGTCGCCTGTTTTGTTATATAGTATTAAATATAATAAAAATCCTGCCCCGAAAGGCAGGATTCCATATAATTATCATGAAAGAAATGACCGCATTACTGCTGTAACATCTCTTTGATCTTGATTACCAGTTCTCCTTTAGTAATAGGCACTCCCATTATTTTATTGTAACCGACCGCATCGATCAGGAACTGCTCACGAATGATCTTGATCAGCTGACCATTGTTGATCTCAGGGATCAGTACCTTATCATAGCTGTGCAGGATTTCTGCCAGATTTTTTGGGAATGGACGCAGATATCTGATATGTGCGTGTGCCACTTCATGACCCTCTGCCAGCAATTCCAGTACAGCACTCTTAATGGCGCCGTAGGTAGAACCCCATCCGAGTACCAGTACTTTCCCTTTTTCAGGTCCGAGTTCGATGGTCTGCGGAGGAATATGATCAGCGATCTTGTCCACTTTCTCCTGACGGATACGCACCATTAACTCATGGTTTTCCGGATCATAACTCACATTACCGGTAATGTTCTGTTTTTCCAGACCACCGATACGGTGCTCCAGACCTGGCGTACCTGGCACAGCCCATGGACGTACGAGGTTTTCATCACGGTGATAAGGCAGGAACTGCTCTTCGTGATCTTCCAGGCCTTTTTTGAACGTTACAGGAATAGCAGGCAGATCTTTGCTCTGCGGGAAACGCCATGGTTCAGCACCATTTGCAATATAACCATCGCTCAGCACGATCACCGGCGTCATATGTGCAATTGAAATGCGGAACGCCTCAAATACTGCGCTGAAACAGTCAGACGGTGTGGATGCAGATACGATCGGCATCGGACACTCACCATTACGGCCATAATAAGCCTGTAAAAGGTCGGATTGTTCTGTTTTGGTAGGCAGACCTGTTGATGGACCACCACGCTGGATATTGATGATCAACAGGGGAATTTCCAGCATTACTGCCAGACCCATTGCTTCACCTTTAAGTGCCATACCCGGACCGGAAGTAGTCGTAACACCCATGTGACCACCATAGGAAGCACCTATTGCGGAAGTGATACCGGCTATCTCATCTTCCGCCTGGAATGTACGGATACCAAAATTCTTATAACGGCTCAGTTCATGCAGGATGTCGGAAGCCGGTGTAATAGGATAAGTACCCAGGAACAACGGCAGGTTGGCTTTCTGGCTGGCGGCGATCAGACCGTACGCCAGGGCAGTGTTACCGGTGATACTGCGGTAAGTACCCGGTTCCATACGCGCTTTCTCTACACGGAAACGGGTGCTGAATGCTTCTACTGTTTCTGCGAAGTTATAGCCCGCATGCAGTACCTTCAGGTTACTATCGAGGATCTCCTGCTTCTTGCCGAATTTCTCATTCAGGAAGTTCTCAGTGCTTTCCATGTTACGGTCGTACAACCAATAAAGGAAACCCAGTACAAACATGTTCTTTGCACGGTCTTTTTCCTTCATACCCATGCTCGATTCTTTCAATGCTTCACGGGTCATTTTGGTAACGTCCATGGTGTGCAGCTGATAAGACTGCAATGAACCATCCTCCAGCGGATTTACACCATCAGGGTAGTTAGCCAGACGCAGGTTCTTGGCATCAAAACCATCTGTATTGGCGATGATGATACCCCCTTTTTTCAGGCTTTTCAGGTTGGCTTTCAACGCTGCAGCGTTCATTGCTACCAGTACATCACAGGCATCGCCCGGGGTGAAAATACGGTTAGAGGAAAAATGCAGCTGGAAGCCGCTCACCCCTGCAAGGGTACCCTGCGGGGCGCGTATTTCTGCCGGAAAATCCGGGAATGTGCTCAGGTCATTGCCGATCAGCGCCGTATTATTGGAAAACTGCGTACCAGTCAACTGCATACCGTCTCCACTGTCGCCGGCAAATTTTATCACAACATCTTCTATCTGTTGAACCGAAGTATTTGACATTGAATATCTTATTTAACTATCCTTTGTTTTTCAGGCTGTAAATTTAATAATTCGTCAGGTAGTAACCTCCGATATATTAAAGCAGGCAGCCAAGGTCAGGGAAGACAAAAGTACACAAAGTCGATAGACTTTTCCGAAGAGAGCTATATAGTTTAATGTTATGCCGCATAACTTTAAGTAATTATGCGACCTGGCACTCAACGTGCGCTACTTACAGTCTGCCTGATCTGGACCGCAAAGCTATGACAGCTTTGCTTTCGTTGTTTATGTATTTGGGAAATTGATCAGGGGGGCGGCTATTTCTGTTGCAATACGTCCCGGTCCAGGGTTCCGGTACACTGAAAATATGGATTGTACAACAAGTGCTTAGCTATTTACATTATAAATACCTGTAATCAGTGACTGAAATTCTCCCTTAAATTGTAATTTCGTGGGGACTAAACCTTTTTTATCATGGCATTATTTGGATCCAGCAGTAACCCTATACTGAGTGACAAAACACTTCAGAAAGCAGGTTCTCAAAGCACAGAAGGCACCATGACCATCAATGGCACCATTGGTAAAATGGCCTTCTTATTAGCATTGGTAGTAGCCGCAGCAGTTTATGCATGGGGCGTTCCGGGCAGAAACCAGAATCCTCTTCCTTTCCTTTATGGCGGTATGATCGCTGGTATTATCATCACCCTCATTATTATGTTCAAAAACGAGTGGGCACAATACCTGGCACCAGCTTACGCACTTGCCGAAGGGCTGACACTGGGCGTACTATCTGTACTGTTCCACAATCTTTATAATGGTATCGTATACCAGGCAGTCGGTCTCACCTTTGGTGTATTCGCCGCTATGCTGATCCTGTACAGAACACGTATCATCCGTGTTACCGAAAGGTTCAAACAGATCGTTTTTACGGCTGTTGCCGGTATCGCTATATTCTATGCATTAGCCTGGATCCTGAGCATGTTCAACGTGCGCATTCCATTCCTGCATGAAGGCAGCCCGATCGGTATCATCTTCTCTCTGGTAGTTGTGGCAGTAGCCTCCCTCCGCCTCTGTATTGATTTTGATTTCATCGAGAAAGGCGCACAACAGCGTGCTCCGAAATATGTTGAGTGGCTGGCCTCTTTTGGTATGCTGCTGACCCTGGTTTGGTTGTATCTGGAAATTCTGAACCTGCTCGCCAAACTGAACAGAAGATAACATCTTTTTAAAATAGATAGATAGTACAAAAAGCCCGCACCAATGTGCGGGCTTTTTGTTGGCAGTATGCGCCATTTTGTTGTGTCCTTTCTCCATATTGACATGACCATTTTTCACCTGCTGACAGGTTTATGTTAAGGCCTAATCCCCTATTGTTAAAGCCTTTGTAAAGGAATGTTAAAACCCCGCACGATATTTCAGTAACTGGCCCGGTGGCATGGTAATTGATCTTTTCTACACGAAGTTCTTTAATTGATTTCATCAGCAGATATGCTTACACCACAAGGCCATACTTTATTGTATAACCTTAAATCAAATCGATATGAACAAAGTTCAGGTAAGCATATTCGCCCTTGCAGTTTCAGCAATTGCAGCGTTCTCTTTCCGTAATATGGAAGGAGGGTCCATCACTGGTAAAGTAACTCCGCTGGATGGAGCCAGTACAGCCTGGGCCATTTATGGCGCAGATACACTGAAAGCGGATCTGCTGGACGGCACATTCAACGTGCAGGGCGCGAAGACCGGTAACTACACCGTGATTATCAGTGCAAAACAACCATTTAAAAATGTGACACTGAATGACGTAAGAGTAGAGGAAGGAAAAGTGACCGATCTGGGCGAAATCAAATTAGAACAATAAACAAGAGCAATAGTTGGTTTTCATAGGGGTTAATCAAAAAGCCGGTTCCATACGTCCGTATGGCCGGCTCTTTTTTTTGGTACATAATGAGCCCGTTTAGGGGTACTTCTCTCATTTGCCGTTATAATGTTCAAAGTCCCCTTAAAAGATGAAAGCACTGAACTATAAAAGCATTTTTTGCGGCAAATGGAGCTCCGCTGGCTGGGAGCTACTCTTACTCGCCTTTTTCAGCATCGCCCTGACTGCCTGTAATAAGGAAGTCATATCCGGCTCCGGCGTTGTCATTACAGAAACCAGACAGGTGCCTGCGTTCTCAGACGTAGTCGCTGAAGGCTCATTCCGGGTGCATTTAAGGCAAGGTACAGATGGTCCTGTGGAAGTAACCGCAGATGACAATGTCATGAAAGCGATCGATACCTATGTCAGCGGCAGTACCCTGCACCTGCGTATTAAAAACGGCGTCAAACTGCATACCTCCAGAGACATTGATATTTATGTCAGCTCCACCCAATATTATGGCGTGTCCTTTTCCGGCGCTGGTAGCGTAGAAAGCCTGGATACTATCAAAACCAACCGTTTTTCCTATAAAATGGATGGCAGCGGTAATGCCCGTTTCAGGATAGTAACCGACAGACTGGAAACAACTGTCGATGGTAGTGGCAACATACAGTTATTTGGCAGCGCCACTAACTTTTACAGTGAGATCAATGGCAGCGGAGATATCAGCGGACTGGACCTCAACTGCCAGGATGCGAACCTTTCCGTAAAAGGATCAGGTAATCATACGCTCAGTGTATCCCATTCCCTGGATGTAAGCATACGTGGTAGCGGGGATGTCAGGTACAAAGGCGCCGCCACCATCAGATCAGATATAAAAGGATCAGGAAAAATAATCAAATTATAAATTACCGAAAGCGTCACACATGCAGGCTGGTTACATAACAGCATTTTCAGGTACTGCCAGCACTTTTGTGAGCAGGAATAAGGACAAAACCTATTTTTGCACTATGCCGGAAAATGCAGAACTACAACAATTACTAATGGAGAATGAAGATGCCTTTATGGAAGCGCTCTTCAGGACCTACTTTTCATTTGTCTGCAAGACCATCTACCGCATTGTACAAAGCAATGCAACCGCGGAAGACCTTGCACAGGATGTGTTCATTAAGATCTGGAACCGGCGCGCCGAGCTCCACCAGGTATATTTTAAAGCATATTTGCACAGAGCAGCTATCAACATGGCACTGGATTATATCGATAAAAATAAACGCAGAGGTGTACATATGCCTATGGAGGAATATATGGAACCTGTACAGGCAGCTCCTGCCGGTCAGAGTCTTCATCAGACTACCCGGCATATACAGCAGGCCATCGATAAACTGCCCGAAAAATGCAGAGAGATCTTTATCCTCAGTCGTTATGAAGAACTATCCTACCGGGAGATCGCCACTACGCTGAATATATCTGTCAAGACCGTCGAAAACCAGATGATGACAGCGCTTAAAAAACTTCGGGTATCCCTCCAGGATTATTTACAGGTAGTCATTCTGTTCCTGGCAGGCAGCGCTATTTATCCTTTACTTTTACAATTTTAATGTATGTCATACACCTTTGATCATATAGAATCGTTGATCGTGCGCTCGCTGGAAAGCAGTTTGAGTGAAGCCGAGCAGACAACCCTGCAAAGCTGGCTGGAGGAGGATGACGCCAACCGCCGCTATTATGAGGAATTGCGTAAAACATGGGATCTGACCGGCAATGCCGAAGAGGATGAGATCGTGCCGGATATTGATGCCAACTGGGCATCCTTTAACCGCAAACTGCAGCATGGTACGCAACAGCAACCTACGGCAATCGTAAGAAACGTAAACAGCTATCGCGGGTTGATCCGTGCCGCTGCCGCTGTGTTGTTGCTGGGAGGCGCTGCAACAGCCTATTTCATGCTGAAAGGGCCTGAGCAGATGACCATACAAACGGCAGCAAATGAAACCAATATTATTGTATTGCCTGACGGCTCGAAAGCATTCATCAATAACAATAGTACCCTGCGTTACGCAAAGAATTTCAGTGACGGAGAAAGAGCGATACACCTGGAAGGCGAAGCTTTTTTTGATGTAGTAAAAGATGATGCGCATCCTTTTGTTGTGTATACACCACAGACGAGGACCCAGGTACTGGGCACTACTTTCGATGTAAAGGCATACACTGTACAACCAGTAGAAGTATTCGTACTGAGCGGAAAAGTATCCGTGTCAGGACAGGAACAGCAGACCAGACAGGTCGTATTGACGGAAGGCCGGAAAGTAACTGTGGGTAAAGATCAGCAGCTGGCGGAAGATGCTATTGCCAACCATGATTTTATCGCATGGAAAGACAATATTATGGTGTTTAATGATGAGCCGATCAGCCATGTGATCAGAAAAGTAGAGGCTTTATATGATGTGAAGATCATGGCAGACGAGAATGTACAGGAGTTGACGATCAGGACCAGGGTAACACCGGGTCAGCCATTAGAAGAGGTATTGAATACAATTGCGGCAAGTGCGAATGTGAATCTGACGAAAGAAGGAAGTGTGTACAGACTGGGTAAATAAAACAATGCTCAGTGATAAATAAAAAAAGGTGGTCTGTTTGACAGACCACCTTTTTTATTGTCAGGCTCCTCCCAGTTTGCATTTCTGCAAAACTTCCCAGGATTTACCGTTATGACGGAGGAAGTACAGGTTATTCACCTTGAAGGTGGCTTTATATTCCTTGTTTTCGTATTCAGGCCATGCCTTTTCGAACTGCGCATCTTCCAGGTCTTTGAAAGCAACTGTTACATGCGGAGTGAAACCGGTACGGGCCAGCATTGTACTGAAACCAAATTCCTTACGCAGGAAGTTGATCAGCTGTCTGTGCAGGGCGCCCATAGTTTCGCTCTTCTCTACGTTAATGAACAGAACGCGGTTCTGTTTATTCGGGAAGGTGCCGTAACCATCGAGGGATACCTCGAACGGAGCCTGTGTTTTGGCGAATTCAGCCAGTTCATCACAGAAAGCTTTTTCCAGTGCAGGATCAGCTGTGAAAGGTACCTGGAGCGTGATATGCGGCAGTACTTTCAGCGCATACATCGGACCATATTTCTCAGCAAATTCCTGTTTTATTTTGATGATCTCCTTACCTACTTCAGCAGTAGGGAGTAAGGCGATAAAATAGATCTTGTTGTCCACTTTTGGTGGGAATGGTTTACGCATTCCACCACCACCGCCACGGTTGAAGCCTCCGCCACCACCGCCGCGATTGTAGCCTCCGCCACCGCCGCCGCGATCGTAACCACCGCCGCCACCGCCGCGATCATAACCACCACCGCCGCCGCCGCGATTGTAACCACCGCCGCCACCGCCGCGATCGTAACCACCGCCGCCACCGCCGCGATCATAACCACCACCGCCACCGCGGTTGTAGCCACCACCACCGCCGTCACGGTCGCCATATCCACCATTATCGCGTGGGCGATATCCACCGCCGCCGCCATCACGATCCCCACGGTTGTAACCACCGTTGTCACGATCAGAATTATAAGGCCTATCTTCTCTAGGTCTGCCCTCCCTTTCGTTATTAAAATCGGGTTTGAAGTAACCGCCCGGTCTCTCCTTATTGGGATCTTGGTCTTTTTCTGTACCAGGTGGAGAGTAGGGCCTGCGGGGGCGTTCGTTTCTCTCAAAAGTCATCTTACTTAATTAAGCGTTTGAATCAATATTAGCTATGATTTCATAAAAATGAAATACGTCTCCATATGAGTTATATAAGGGCGCCGGTGAAATACGAATTACTCCGGGTTCCCGCCAGTCGACGATTATACCGGCGTCAGTCATCTTTTGTTGGATTTCTCTCCCTTTTTCATGAAAGAGCAAAGATAATTGAGCACCGCGTTCCTTACAATTTTTTGGCGTAATTATTTCAAATTTTATGTTTTCTATATGTTTTAACAGGAATTCAAGATAATTGGTGAGTTTTATGCTCTTATCTCTTAAAGCTGCCATCCCGGCGGACTCAAATAGTTCCAGTGAGGCTTTTAATGCTACCATGTTAAATACCTGCGCCGTGCTTATTTGCCAGCCTTCTGCACGGTTTTTGGGTTTAAAACCCTTCTCCATTTTAAAACGGGTACTTTCTTCATTGCCCCACCAGCCACCTAGTCTTTGCCGGTTAGTATCGAGGGCGTGTTTCTCGTGTATAAATGCTCCACCTACAGCGCCGGGGCCTCCATTTAAATATTTATATGAGCACCAAACGGCAAAATCTACTTCCCAGTCATGCAAATTCAAAGGTACGTTTCCTACTACGTGTGCCAGGTCGAACCCGGCTACAGCCCCAACTCTATGGGCTGCTTCCGTAATGGACTGCATATTAAACAATTGGCCGGTATAATAGTTTATTCCCCCCAATAATATTATTGCTAAGCTACTACTTTCCCGCTCAATAATCTCAAAAATATCTTCCTCCCTGATCAATTGCTCACCGGGCCGGGGGGCCACTTCTATTATAGCTTCAGCCGGATTATAGCCATGCAGTCGTACCTGTGTCTCCAATGCATACTGATCGCTCGGAAAAGCGCCCGCCTCCATCAGCACTTTAAAGCGCTGTTTGGTAGGTTGGTAAAAACTCATCAGTAAAAGATGAAGATTTACAGTAAGCGTATTCATCACTGTCAACTCTTCCTGGCTGGCTCCAACTATTTTTGTGAGTGGTTTGCTACAATATTGCTGATAATAAAGCCACGGATTTTCTGCATTCCAGTATCCTTCTACCGCGTGATGTTTCCAGTCATTCAGTTCCTGTTCTATTGCCGGCTTAACGTTCTTCGGCTGTAAACCCAGAGAATTTCCGCAAAAATAGATGGCATCTTTTCCATTTCTCTGCGGGAAATAAAATTGCTCTCTATACGTCTTTAATGGGTCTGATTGGTCTTGCTCTTCAGCAAATCTCCTTGATAATTCAAACATAAATCAAAATTCCAGGTTTCTCTTAACCTGATTCCGTCCTTACCTGTACTCTACTTAAAAAAATGAGTACTGTTGCTGCCTCCCAGGGCAAACGGAATCACTATAACGTGTCTTAATATCAATCTCCGTCCAGTAAATTACCAAGCCCTCCCAGGATACTACCTTCTTCCTTACGCTTACCTGTACCATAAGACACCAGTCTTGCGGCCATTCTGCTGATCGGTAAGGACTGTATCCATACTTTACCAGGACCTCTTAAAGTGGCAAAAAACAATCCTTCGCCACCAAATACCATATTTCTGATTCCTTTTACAAATTCAACGTCAAAATGTACTCCTGAAGTATATGCTACCACACAACCTGTGTCTATTTTTAATACCTGTCCAGGTAAAAGGTCCCTCTCGATAACCATCCCCCCTGCATGCACAAAGGCCATTCCATCCCCTTCCAGCTTCTCCATAATAAAGCCTTCACCGCCAAAAATACCGGTTCCAAGCTTACGCTGCCATTCAATCCCAATACTAACACCTTTCGCTGCACAAAGGAACGCATCCTTCTGACAGATCACCTTGCCACCCATCCGCTGCAGATCCATCGCAAGGATCTTACCCGGATAAGGCGCAGCAAAACTCACCTTTTTCTTACCCTGCCCCACATTCGTGAAAGCGGTCATAAAAAGGCTCTCCCCGGTCAGCATGCGTTTGCCTGCTGATACCAGTTTGCCAAAAAGTCCCTGATTAGCTTGTGAACCGTCCCCGAACATAGTCTGCATCTGAATATCCTGATCCATCATCATAAAACTGCCGCTCTCAGCAATTGCAGTCTCCTGTGGATCTAGCTCAATCTCGACAATCTGTATTTCTTCGCCATAGATACGGTAATCTATTTCATGGTTGCGTCGCATAGCGTATGATATATTAATCAGGTTAACAAGAATGGCTCTTGTGCGTCAAATGTAAGCAATTGCTGCCTCAGTCAATTGTTAAAATTTGTTAAGGTATAAAAAAAGAAACCGCCTCGTGGAAACGAAGCGGTACCTGTTAAACCTACAACTGTTACACTGTATAGTGTGAACTAAACTCTTTCATGCATCTTCTTATCTTGATGATGTGTGTGATTGGTGTGTGTTTCGGCTACCTCCGCCTCATGCTCCTCCCCGCCCGGGAAGAAATTATAAGGCTTAGGCGACATATAAGCCGGGTCGTGCATCTTCCGTACTTCCTCTCTGCTCATAAAGAGCTTCAGTATCAACACCAGGAAAGGCACATATTTAAGATTCCTTGCCAGGCCGTAACGGTCCAGTACGTCAATAGAACGTTTATTCATTGCATACATCACCGGTACCAGGATCAATGTCAGGAAAGTTGCAAACACCAGTCCGTATACCATCGTCCAGGCCAGCGGACCCCAGAAGGCCACGTTATCACCTCCGAAGAAGATATGAGGCTCAAAGGATGAGAACAGTCCGGCAAAGTCAATGTTAAATCCTACTGCCAGCGGTATCAGACCCAGAATGGCCGCAATCGCCGTCAGTAACACCGGGGTCATACGGGTTCTTCCCGCCTCAATCACGGCCTCATATACCGGCATCTTCTGTTGTACCAGCAGGTCGGTAAATTCCACCAGTACGATACCATTACGTACAACGATACCCGCCAGCGCCATAATACCTACACCGGTCATTACAATAGAGATGTCCATACCAAAGATGGCAAAACCGAGGAATACCCCTATGATGGAGAATAATATTTCCATAAATATCACCAGCGGACGACCAATCGAGTTAAACTGTGTCACCATGATCATCAGAATCAGACCAAAAGCACCCAGCATCGCCATACCCAGGAAGTTAGACGTCTCCTGCTGATCTTCCTGCTCTCCTGTCATTTTCACACTGATACCCGGCGTTTTCGGGAAGTCCTGTATCGCTGTCTGTATCTGCTGCACCACCTCATTCGTGTTAAAACCTGTCAACACGTTTGAGTATAAGGTCACAACACGCTTCTGATCAATACGTTTGATACTTGCGTAGGTGTTAGAATACCTGATCGTAGCTACCGCTGATAATGGCACCTGACGGATCATCCCGTTCATGTTCATATCACGGTACACAATATTCAGGTTCATCAGGGTATTGATGTTGTTACGCTGATCCTCACGGAAACGTACCATTATCTTATAGTCATCTTCCGGATCACGGAACTTGGAAGCTTCCTGTCCGTACAGGGCTGTACGTAACGCCATACCTATGGTTGTAGTACTGATACCTTCCCTGTTTGCTCTTTCACGGTCAATGTTTACAAGGATCTCAGGCTTATTGCTCTGGAAGTCTGACTTCAGTTCTTCCACACCTCCGATCTCCAGACTATCCAGATAACGTTTCATTTTATCAGCCGTAGCAGTCAGCGCTTCAAATTCATCTCCGGAAATCTCGATGTTGATCGGTTTACCTGTCGGAGGACCACCCTGCTCCTGCTCCACCGTAATATCCACACCAGGAATACCTCTTACGGCCTTACGGATCTTATCCAGGTATTGTACCGTAGAGTGTCCGTCACGTTTACCAAACTCGACGAATGCGACTGTCACTTTGCCCTTGTGCGGCTGCACACTCATATCCATCTGGGAAGGATCGCCGGCGCCTACCGCAACGTTGGAGATGATAGACTCTACAATAGGATTCTTCCTACCAACTACTGCTGTAATTTTCCCTTCAATGATATGCGTAACGGAGTCAGTATATTTCTGATCCGTACCCATCGGCAATTCAATATATGTATAGATGAAGTTCGGATCTGCCTGTGGGAAGAATACGACTTTCGGACTGGTAATAACGGTCAGTATGATACTGAATACCAGCAATGCAAAAGTGCTGATCAGGATCCATACCGGACGCCATCCAACGAGGCACCATTTCAGCACCTTTCTATAACGTTCCTGTACACGCGGCCACGTATTGGTCTGGAAACGGCGGGCTACACCACCCAGCCAGAATCTCTCCAGCATGATCATCGCCAGTGCGAAGAGGGTGAAATTCCCTACACCTCTGCTACCTGCTAAATATGCGATCAATGCTACCACCACGAACACAATACTCAGGATCATCATACTCCTGTTGAACGTTGGCTTCGGATGGTTGTCTCCCTCATGACGGTCCATAAAGTCAACCGCAAACACCGGGTTGATTATATACGCCACGATCAGTGATGCACCCAGTGTAGTGATCAGCGTTACCGGCAGGAAGAACATGAAACTACCAATGATACCAGGCCAGAACAACAGTGGGAAGAATGGCGCCAATACCGTTAGCGTACCTGAGAATACCGGCAGGAATACTTCTCCTGCTGCCACTTTCGCAGCCTTTACAATACCCAGGTCTTTTCTTTCATAAAATATACGATGCACGTTTTCTATCACCACAATCGCATCATCCACCACAATACCTAATGCCAGCAGGAATGAGAACAACACCATCATATTCAGGGTGAAGTCATACATCGGCATCAGCAGGAATGCAATGAACATGGAGATCGGTACAGACAATGCCACGAATATTGCGTTCACTGCACCCATGAAGAACATGAGGATCAGCGTTACCAGTAAGAAACCGATGATGATCGTATTGATCAGGTCATGCAGCGTTACACGGGTAGAGTTAGACTGATCGGCAGTAATGGTTACATCCAGTCCTGCAGGCAGATAATCCGCTTTCATTTCATCAATGATAACACGGATCTTATCTGATGCATCGATCAGGTTTTTACCACTCTGCTTGATCACGTTGAGGGTGATTACGTTCTTACCATCCAGACGTGCATAACTTTCCTGTTCTTCAAATCCATCCACAACTTCTGCCACATCTTTCAGGTACACTGTTGCGCCTGACATACCACGCACAACGATGTCGCGTATTTTATTCGCATCTTTATATTCACCTTTTACACTCAATGTACGCTTCTGTCCATCCATAGAAACCAGACCTCCGGAGATGGTACGGTTTTCCATGGCGATTGCATTGGCCACATCATCAAAAGTGATCTTCGCCGCGTCCATTTTGTATTTGTCAACGTTGATCTGGATTTCTCTTTCCAGTGCACCGACAATATCCACACGGGTAATCTCATTCAATGCCTCGATACGGTCCTGCATCTCATCTGCATACTTTTTCAGTGACTGCAGATCAAAATCACCTGACAGGTTCACGTTCATGATAGGTATCTGCGATACGTCTATCTTGATGATCTGTGGCTCCTGTGTCAGGTCGTTAGGCAGGTCTTTTTTCGCGTCATCTACTTTCTCACGCACTTCCTGTCGTGCGGTTTCCATATTCTCACTCGCATCAAATTCTATCGTGATGGCAGAATAGTCCTGCATGGAAGTACTCTTGATAGACTTCACACCGGAGATACCACCCAACTGCTTTTCTATAGGCTTCGTCACCAGCGTCTCCATGTCCTCCGGAGAAGTCCCACTGTAAATGGTGCTGATATAAAACTGAGGGAACACTACTTCCGGAAACTGTTCCTTCGGCAGGCTCTGATAGGACATGATACCTGCAAGGGCCAGGATAAAGGTAGCCACGTAAATGCTCACCTTATTATCAATGGACCAGCTGGTAGGTTTAAATTCTTTATTCAGGTTGTCTTGCATAAACCAGTTTTAGAGTATTAAAGCTGGATAAGGTCATTATCATTCAATCCCTGGTAACCGATAGTTACGATCTTGTCACCTGTCTGCAGTCCGCCGGTGATCTCTGCCTTATCATTATAGGTGCGGCCCATTTCGATCTCTCTTCTTTTCGCTATCATCTTACCACTTTGATTCTGTGCAATGATCACGTAAGGTTTACCTAATGAGTACTGTATAATATTCACCGGTATTACAATTGCTTTCTGTGCAACGTAGTCGATGATCTTCATTCTCGCGATCATGTTTGGACGCAGTTCCGGATCATTCTGTAAAGGCACTTCTAATTTTATAGTACGGCTTGTCGGATCGATCACCTTTGAAGCAAAACCGATTTTGGTACGGATGTTCTTATCGATATCCGGGAATTCCAGTACTACCTGATCGCCGGTTTTCACCTTGCTGGCATAAGCTTCTGCTACATTCGCGAGTACGCGCAGATTGCTGCCGTTCACCACACGGAACGCAGGACTACCAGGAGCTGCATTATCGCCCAGTTTAACGATCACCGCATCAACAGTACCATTGATAGGAGAAATGATCCTTGCCTGTGACATCTGATCCTGCAGGGTAGCCATTTTTCTCTCCAGTGATTCTTTCTGTGTTTTTGCATTCAGGTATTGTACTTCAGAACCGATCTTCTGATTCCAGAGGTTCTGCTGTTTCTGGAACATGGTATTCGCCAGGTCCAGTTGTGTATGCAGTTCCGCCATATTCGCCCGCATGATCTGATCATCCACCTGTGCCAGTGACTGTCCTTTGCTTACGTTCTGTCCTTCTTTTACATGTATCGCTGTAACGATGCCGGGAATTTTAGCAGATACACTAACGTTCTCACGTGCATCCACAGCACCCTGTACATCGATGTAATGTTCAAATACAGTATCCTGTACTGCCGCAACGATCACGGCTTTCTTTTTACGTTCAGTTGTATCTCCTTTCTGCGTTTGTTTTTCCAGTTCAGCGATCTGCTGTTTCAGCGTAGCTTCCTGTTTTTTAAGCTCCGCCAGTTTTTGCTCCGGCGAAGGGCTGCCACAGGCAGCCATGAGTGCAACGATCAGCAGAGCGGGACGATATATCTTGGACATATAATAAAGAGTTAATAGTTAGTTGTAGTTTTCGCTTACAGTTTTCCGTATGCTTTCAGGTAATCTACTTTTGCCACAGCTGCATTATACAGTGCAGTAAAGTAGTTATTCTGTGCAGTGAGCAGTTCATTTTCAGCAGTACTCATTTCCAGGCTGGAACCAACACCTTCGCGATATTTGATCTGTGTGGTATTGTATACTTCTTCTGCCAGTTTCATGTTACTTTCCTGTGCTTCCAGTGTCAGGATATTATTCCGTAGGCTGGAAGTAGACTGCGCCTGTTCCATATCGATACCCAGCTTGGTATTTTCCAGCGTCAGTTCTGCTTTTTTCACCTGCAGGAAAGCCTGATCTTCCTTACGTCTGCGCTGCATACCACTAAAGATGGTAAACGACAGGTTCACTCCATAGGACACATAGCCATACCATGTTTCACGGTTGAAGTAGTTGAACTGATCACTTGCTCGGCTCATACCACCGGTACCAAACAATGACAGGGTCGGCAGTTTCTGGAACTGGTAGCGTTTGAGGTCATATTCATATGCTTTCTTCTGCGTCTGGAGCAACTGATATTCTATACGCTGTGAATAGTCAAATTGTTCCGAAGCGATAGCAGATTTAATCTCAGCAGTTGACAAGGTATCCGTCAGCCGGATAGGCTGTTGGATCGCCATTCCCATCTGATATTTGAGCGCCGCGAGACCTACTTCGGTCACGTTGCGGAGCTTTGTTTCTTCTGTACGGAGGTTTGTCAGTTGTACGACCAGCCTGTCTACATCCAGCTTTTCCACCAGACCGTTTTTATAGGTCTCTTTGGTTTCGTTCAGCAGTTTCTCCAGGTTGGTGATGTTATTACCAAGAATCTCCAGACCTCTGCGGGCGGAGAGCACGTTATAATAGGCTTTATAAACGCCTACTTTCACATCTACTTCTGATTTCTTTACTGATTTGGAAGCCAGTTGTTCCAGTGTTTCTCTTGCCTGTAAAGCCACGAGTACACTGGGGTCGAACAGTACCTGTTTCAGGGTAATTTCTCCGATCACGTTGAACTTCAGACCGAAGGAAAAAGGCACCAGCGTACCTTTGGGAACGGTATCACTAAAGTTGGACGCATCAATCAGTTGTTTCTGTACAATAGGGTTATGCTGATAAGTGCCTGAACCGGCAAGCGTAGGCAGTGCCATACCGCTT
The DNA here is from genome assembly GCF_900114995.1 of Chitinophaga sp. YR627. Classification (GTDB taxonomy): domain Bacteria; phylum Bacteroidota; class Bacteroidia; order Chitinophagales; family Chitinophagaceae; genus Chitinophaga. Next base: position 897,592 of record NZ_FOUX01000003.1, on the reverse strand, counting down.
ACTTCTTTATTCTTGGCGAGCTGGATCAGTTCATCCAGTTTAGCCGAGCGTACGGAAGCCTGATTGGCAAGTGCATAATCTACCGCCTGTTGTGCAGACAGTGAGATAGTTTCCTGCAGCGGCGCTTTTGCGGGCTGCTGGGCCATCGCACAGTGAAAGATCATCAGCAGCAGGAGTCCTGTCAAACCTGCGTGCTTTTTGTCAAGTTGCATAAAGGTCATTGGTTTTACGATAGTTGTAGTTTGTTCTCTTCCACACGTTTGTAGCCTTCCTGAGAAACGAGTCCATACAGGAAATGTTCCAGGAGGATGCACTGTACTTTGCTCATGTCATATTTCCCGTAGGGGAATATGTCAGGCTGAAAACATAGCATGGAAGTAGCCAGTCTGTACTGGGTCATTATTTCGATATCAAAATCATTTCTATATAATCCTTCGCGTACGCCTCTTTCTAAATTCTGTCTTACGGTTTTTTGCAGGTTGTTATTCTTATAATCCTGAAATACCTGGTAGGCTTTCGTATGGAACTTTTGCAGATCGAACAGGATGATCGGGTTCATGTTACGGAAGCTCATATCCAGCTGTTTCATGACAAGGAACAGTTCGTCTATGGCGTTTGCGGCTTTCTCCTGATTTTCAATACATTCCTTATCCAGTTGTTGCAGATACCGCGCGATGGCATGCATCACCAGCTCGTCTTTATCTGCAAAGTGAGCATACAGGGTCTTTTTGGATACACCCATGCGCTGAGCGATATCGTCCATTGTGATTGAGCGTGTTCCGAACTGGCAGAACAAACTGAATGCAGTATCCAGAATACGTTCCTGTATCTCCATTTTTTGCGGTATGTATGTTTCGTATTATCTTCTGCAAATCCTTATAGTGATGGTTCGTTCACTACCTTCCGGCTTCATAGTTTCTTTGGTGGTCTCTAACTGATTTGCAATGCTGGGACAAAACTATGGAAACTTTTTAAACTACAAAAGTTTCCAACGCAAATAATTTTAATATACTTATCCTGTTAACAGTGTTCTGAATTTAAGTATAGGAGGTTCAATATACTCCTGTCTTCACCTTATCATGTCTATTCAGGGAGCTGGTCAGGAGGGTTTCAGGAGTTGATCAAGTCCACCTTACGAGCATATCAGGTCCACGTCTTATTCTCGGGCCTGGCATCTTTCTGACCAGATAACCTCATGGTATCTATCCGGCATTCATATTATGCTTACTATTAAGAAGCCGCTCAAGAGAGTTTCAGGGGCAGGATTCAAATCTACCTCAGCAGCATATCAGCCCAATTGTTTATCCCTCTTATCTAAGAACATAGCGTCAAATGTAAACCAACCTGTTATTCATATCGGGTTCACTATCGTGAAACGTATGCCAGGATAACATCCCCCGGGGATAAAATAAACGATGTAACTTTGACCCCGTCAGATATCATTATCCTGGATATTCCCGGATCATTCACGTATTTGCATTTAAATTATATGTCTCCTAAAAGTCGTCTTAAAGTCCTGGCAGCCCGCATATTGAGGTATTTCTTCCAGGGTTTACTGATACTCGCGCCTATGGGTGTAACCGCCCTGACGCTGTACTGGGTATTTGTTACTATTGACAATATCATTCCAAAGGAAATTCTGCCACTGGAAACACCACTCAGGTATCTGCGCTACAAAGGCGTTGGATTCGTACTGGTTTTGTTACTGGTGATCGTAGTGGGTTACCTGAGCTCCTCCTTTATTGTGAGCCGCATCTTTGCATTGTTTGACCACATGCTGGAAAGGACACCATTTATTAAGTATATCTATACGTCTGTAAAAGATGTGTTTGATGCATTTGTCGGTGAGAAAAAGAAATTCGATCATCCTGTGCTGGTACAGGTCTATGGTGAGGATGTATGGGAAATGGGATTTATCACGCAGCCTGATGTGTCCAACTTCGGACTGGAAGGTTATACTGCTGTATATGTGCCGCATGCTTATGCCATTACCGGTAAAGTATTCATGGTGCCTGTCGGCAAGGTGAAACCACTGACCAACATTTCTGCCGGTGAAGCCATGAAGTTTGCTGTAAGTGGCGGTGTGACCAACATCGAAGCACATGACAAGCATGACAAAAAAGAAGTACGCTGATTTTATCCTCCTGTAAACATATCCTGACATCGGTCAGATGCCGTTTAGATATTTGTTATCCTACGTTAATCCTACGTTCATGAACGTAGGATTAACGTAGGATAACAAATACTAAAGCACTATCCAATCCTTATCACTACATCATCTTATCCGCTCCACGAACTGATTATTTATCTTAATATTACAATTGTCTGTTAACCAACCAAGCTTATGCACTATATCTTTCTGGCGTTCTGCCTGCACCTGATTGCTATTCCTGTTTACGGATGGGGCTTCTTCGCTCATCAGCGCATTAACCGTCTGGCGGTATTTTCTCTTCCTCCGGAGATGCTGGTATTCTATAAACCTAATATTGAATACCTCTCCACACACGCGACAGATGCAGATAAAAGAAGATATATCATTCCGGAAGAAGGGCCACGGCATTACATCGACATAGATCATTACGGACAGGCGCCATTTGCGGAGCTACCCAGATCCTGGCAGGAAGCCCTGCTGAAATATACTGCGGATACATTGCAGACATATGGCATTTTACCGTGGTATCTTACACAAATGCTCACCCGTTTGACGCAGGCATTTAAAGACAGAGATGCTGACAGGATCATGCGGCTAAGCGCTGACATTGGCCACTATGCGGGCGATGCACATGTGCCGTTACATGCCTGTTCCAATCACAACGGACAGCTCACGGGGCAGCAGGGAATACACGGACTGTGGGAATCCCGCATCCCCGAATTGATGGCTGACAGGACCTTTCACTATTTCTCTGCAAAGGCATGCTATATAAAAGATATTAATACATACACCTGGCAGATCGTGCTGGAAAGCGCAGCAGCGGCAGATACGGTGTTACAGCAGGAAAAATCAGTCAGTGAAAGTTTCTCTTCCGGCAGGAAATTTGCGTATGAAAAACGCAACGGGAAACTGATACGAAATTACGCAACAGCTTACGCGAAAGCCTATCATGGCGCATTAGGGGACATGGTAGAACGTAGAATGAGAGCCGCTATCTCAGCTACAGCCAACTACTGGTATACTGCCTGGGTTAATGCAGGAATGCCAATGCTACATGATCTCAAAAAAGGTGTCAGCACACAAGCTCCCGTTCATCCCACACCTGAACGTATGATAGGCCGGCAGGAAGCCTGAAACAGGCTGCCAATTAATTTCGATTTTAAAAAAATATAAATTATCTTTGTTAGTACTATCTTTTTAGCCTTATCCTACACGCGTTCAGCATCAATGTGAAATGCCATACTTTTTTTTCCATTCCTCTGACAAAACCAAACAAAGTGGAACAAGCAAACAATTTATTTAACTTAGAACGACCTATGAAGGTGCACAATTTTAACGCAGGGCCTTCCATATTGCCGAATGAGGTGCTGTACAAGGCCAGTAAAGCTTTGATTGACTTTGAAGGTTCAGGAATGTCTATTTTGGAAATAGGGCATAGAACTCCATTGTTTCAGGCTGTATTGGACGAAGCACGGGATCTTGTTAAAGAGTTGATGCAACTCGAAGACGATTTCGAAGTTCTCTATCTCCATGGAGGTGCGACAACGCAATTCATGCAGATACCGCTGAACCTCCTCGAAAACGACGGCACGGCATCTTATATTGATACCGGTGTGTGGAGCAATAAGGCAATAAAAGAAGCGAAACAGTACGGTTTCGTGGATATAGCTGGCAGTTCAAAAGACAGCAGCTACAACCACATTCCTAAACAGTTCAGCGTCTCCCCAAAATCTACCTACCTGCATATCACCACTAACAATACCATTTATGGTACACAGTGGCAGAAAATGCCGGAGACAGATGTTCCGTTGATCGCTGACATGAGTAGTGATATACTCAGCCGTTCACTGGATTTCAACAAATTCACACTCATTTACGCAGGCGCCCAGAAGAACATGGGAGCAGCAGGCACTACACTTGTAATTGTCCGCAAAAGCGCATTCGGTAAAGTAACACGTAAGATCCCCACGATCCTCGATTACCGTAATCATATTGAGAACGGTTCCATGTTAAATACCCCTCCCGTATTTGCTATTTACATTTCCATGCTCACACTCCGCTGGTTAAAAGAACAGGGAGGCGCTGCTGCTATGGAAAGAGAAAATGAGAAAAAAGCAGGTCTGCTGTACAACGAGATCGATCAGAATCCGCTGTTCCGTGGTACCGCTCAGAAAGAAGACAGGAGCCGTATGAACGTATCGTTCATCATGGACAAACCTGAACTGGAAGAAGAATTCCTCAAATTCTGCAAGAAAGAAGATATCGTAGGTATTAAAGGCCACCGTCTCGTAGGCGGCTTCAGAGCTTCGCTTTACAACGCACTGCCATATGAAAGTGTGGAAGTACTGGTAGAGGCAATGAAGTATTTCAGCCTGAAGAAAGCCTAATCAATTACGAATTAGGAATTATTGTGATCAGACTGTCGCATAGATAATATTCTGAATATTATTCAAGTCATAAAGAGAATGACGCTTCATTATTGAGGCGTCATTTTTATTTGGACCAATTCCATTTAAAAATGCCGGCACTAATTGCATATTCAATCAGTTGTTATACTAATTCGTAATTCCTAATTCCTAATTCCTAATTGACTATCGCTTAGACGGGAAAAATTAATTATTTACTTTTGCGGCCTAACAATCTATTATCATGGCAATCATCAGACCCTTCAGAGGATTAAGACCTACTCCGGAACTTGCAGAAAAAGTTGCTGCCCGCCCTTACGATGTGCTCAGCGCAGCAGAGGCAAAAGCAGAAGCTGCCGGTAACCAGTACTCGTTTTACCATGTTTCCAAATCGGAAATTGACCTTCCCGAAGGCACCGATGTGTACAGTCAGTCCGTATATGATAAAGCTGCTGAAAACCTGCAGAAATTTATCAAAGAAGGTACACTGTTCCAGGACAATGCCCCTTGTTATTATATCTACCGTCTGATCATGAATGGCCGTACCCAGACAGGTCTGGTATGCGCTTCTTCTGTATCCGATTATAACATGGGTATTATCAAAAAGCATGAATTTACGCGTCCTGATAAAGAACTGGACCGTATCAACAATATCAAAACAACCCGTGCACAAACAGGAAACGTATTCCTGGCATACAACGACGTTCCGGAAGTAAACTCCCTGATCGATCATTGGATCCATGCAAATGCACCTGCTTATGACTTCACAGCCGCTGACGGTATTCAGCATACTGTTTGGGTAGTGAACGAAGAAGGCGCTGTGAACGAGATCACATCGCTGTTTTCCAGCAAAGTGCCACACACTTATATCGCTGACGGTCACCACCGCGCAGCATCTGCATCACTCGTACAGAAAGAATTCGAAGAAAAACAGATGATCGGCACCGATGATCCGGCTAATTTCTTCCTGACCACAATTTTCCCTGCCAGCCAGCTGGTGATCCTGGATTACAACCGCCTGGTGAAAGATCTGAACGGTCTGACCAAAGAAGCCCTGCTTTCCCGTCTGGAATACGATTTTACCGTAGAATCTATCGGTCACCTGCCACAACAGCCATCCATGCTGCATGAATTCAGCATGTACCTGGAAGGAACCTGGTACCGCCTCGTAGCCAAAGAAGGTACCTACACCACTGATCCTATCGGTATCCTGGATGTGACCATCCTGTCCAATAATGTACTGGATAAAATACTGGGTATCAAAGATCAGCGTACCGACAAACGTATTGATTTTGTAGGCGGTATCCGCGGATTACAGGAACTGGTAAAAAGAGTGGACAGCGGTGACGCGAAAGTAGCCTTCGCCCTGTACCCGGTAACTATCCAGCAGTTGTTTGACATCGCTGACAGCGGCAATGTAATGCCTCCGAAAAGCACCTGGTTTGAACCCAAACTGCGAGATGGCCTTATCTCTCAGATGATTTAATTATTGCATCATACTATTCAGACGCCTGCCGGTCCGGCGGGCGTTTGTTTTTACTGATAGTGCTAATACACAGGAAACAGTGTCGAAATAGGCATTCGGGCTGCCGGACTGAATGTTTGGCACATTTTTTCTTTATTTTTACAGCAAACGTCTGATCGGCATGAATATGAGGGCTTCATTATTAAAAGCAGGTTTATTTACTGCTATATTATTTTCTTCTGTAATAACTGCTTCCGCACAGGATGCTAAGGAATTATATACAACTGCGACAGGATTTATACGTGATGGCGATTATTCCAACGCTATCCTGGTATTAAACCAGGCGCTGCAACAGGAACCTGATAATATAGACTTTAAAAAACAGCTTGGCTTTGCATATTACCTCCAGGGTGATATGAGTAAAGCTAAAAATATCATCGAGCCTATACTCAGTAAAAAAGAAGCAGACGAGCAGACCTTCCAGATCGCTGGTAACATCTACCAGTCACGCCAGGAATGGAAATCAGCACAAAAGCTGTACGAAAAAGCATTACGTAAATTCCCTGAAAGCGGGGAACTGTATAACGATAACGGACAGTTGCTCATGTTCCTCAAAGTGTTTGAGGGCGGCATGGGAAGTTACCTGAAAGGTATCGAGAAAGCGCCCAATTTCTCCAGTAACTATTACAATGCCATTAAAGCATATGTGTATATGAATAACCCCGTGTGGGTGATCATTTACGGGGAAATATTCGTCAACCTGGAAAGTTATACGGCCCGTACTGCTGAAGTCAGAACCCTGTTGCTGGATGCCTATAAATCTTTATACAACGATCCGGCACAGCTGAACAAAGCGATCGAAGACGAAAACGAAAATAAGAACAGGAAGAAAGTAGTGGCTGATTTTGCGCAGGCATTCAAAGCATCTATGGGTAAACAGATCAGTGTTGTAATGGCTGGTATAGATCCTGAAACACTCATTATGCTGCGTACCCGCTTCCTGCTGGACTGGTACAGTTTCTCCGGTCTGCGTTTTCCATATGCACTTTTCGACTATCAGCGTTCCCTCCTGAAACAGGGATTGTTTGAAGCGTATAACCAGTGGATGTTTGGTCCTGTTGCCAATCAGCCGGCATACAGAGCCTGGACAACCATGCACAAAACAGAATACGATACTTTTTTACAATATCAGCGTAATCACCCACTGAAGTTAAGAGCGGATGAATATTACAACGACAACAAGTTTACGATGGTGAGGTGAGGTGATTGAGCCAATCAGGTAATCAATTCTCAAATTCCACATATGTTTAACATCAAACACCAAAACACAATTGAGAACGCCGTAAAGGCGAATCATGAACGGGCTTTTTATTCACAGTACCCGGAACACCCTAAAGCCTATGGTGAAAATGCAGCAGAGCAGGGAGAAACCCGCTATAAAGCACTGCTGCAACAGCCCTTTAAGCAGTTACTGCAAACAGGAGAAACTTCCTGGGCAGGAGAAGAAGTGTCTCCATATACCCAGGAGGCGCTGGGCATCACTTACCCGATCTTCTCTCCCGATGAACTGGTACACCGTGCTATCGCTGCAGCTCCGCAATGGCGTAACACCACTGTAGACGTGCGTGCCGACATCCTTGTGGAAACACTGGAAGCAGTAAAAGAACGCTTCTTCGACATTGCCTACGCCACCATGCATACCACCGGACAGAGCTTTATGATGAGCTTTCAGGCTTCCGGTCCGCATGCCAACGACAGAGCACTTGAAGCAATTGCCATGGGCTATCATGAAGGCAACCGTTATCCGGCATCCCTGATGTGGGAAAAGCCAATGGGCAAAACATCCCTTCAGCTGAAAAAGAACTTCCGGGCCATTCCCAAAGGAGTAGGTCTGGTGATAGGTTGTTCCACCTTCCCGGTATGGAACTCATTACCAGGCATTTATGCCGATCTGGTAACAGGCAATCCGGTGATTGTAAAACCACATCCGAAAGCGATCCTGCCGATTGCCATCGTAGTAGCCGCTATACAGCAGGTATTACAGGAAAAAGGCTTTAGTCCCGCGCTTTGTCAGCTGGCTGCAGATACTTCCACAGCCCTTATTACCAAAACCCTGTGCGAGCATCCCGGTATTCAGCTGATCGACTATACCGGCGGCAGCACCTTTGGCAACTATGTGGAATCATTAAAAAACAAGACCGTATTCACTGAAAAAGCAGGTGTCAACTCTGTTATTATTGACAGCGTGGCAGATATCGATGCAGTGATGCAGAACCTGGCTTTCTCAGTGTCATTATATTCAGGACAGATGTGTACTGCTCCGCAGAATTTCTTTATCCCTGCAGAAGGCATCACTACCAGCAACGGTAAACTATCCTTTGATGAAGTGGTACAGAAATTTAAGGATGCGGTTGTAAGCCTCGTAAACAACCCAAAAATGGGTGCAGGCACACTTGGCGCGCTGCAGAACGAAAACACCCTGGAAAGGGCACATAATGCCGGCAAACTGGGTGCAAAAGTTATCCTTGAAGGACAACCGCTGGTCAATGAAGAGTTTACCCATGCCCGTGGTTGCACACCCTCCATCCTGGAAGTCAGCAGCAACGACAAACATATCTTCGAACAGGAATTATTTGGCCCGGTTTTGTTGCTGATAAAAACAAAGGATACCAATGAATCCATACAGCTGGCCCGGCAAATGGCGCAACAACATGGTGCGATCACCTGCGCGGCCTATACCACCAGTCCCGAAATGAAAGAGAAGATCACCGAAGAGATGAATGGGGTATTTACACCGGTATCCTTTAACTTTACCGGATTCATCTGGGTAAACCAGCATGCGGCATTTTCAGATTTTCATGTGACAGGTGGCAACCCTGCAGGAAATGCCAGTTTCACAAACCCGGAATTCATCCTGCGCAGGTTCGTATGGGTAGGAAACCGGGAAGTGGCCGGAAGCTGACGGAATAATTTGTTTATGAAATATATACTTTCTATCATGCTGATCGCCTTGCTGGCAGCCTGTGAACAGGCCCCGAAAGCTGACAAGGCAACCATTACAGAGGCTCACCCGGTAAAAGAGGGCAAAGGAAGCCCATACCAGGTAGACACTGCTAACAGCGAATTACGCTGGATAGGCACCAAGCCTACCGGCAAACATACCGGCCGTTTTACACTGCAGGAAGGCAAGTTATTGGTAAAAGATACTACCATCACCGGTGGTAATATCATTATCCGTATGAACTCCCTGGAGAATATCGACCTGTCCAAATCAGATACTTCTCTGAAACGTAAACTGGAAGATGAGTTAAAAGGCCCGCTGTTCTTTGATGTGGTAAAGTTCCCGGTAGCTACTTTCGAGATTACCAACGTTAGCGACTTTACGCCGTCTGTGGGTAATGAGGTATTGATGAAGAACGCAAATTATACTGTACAGGGTAATCTGACGATCAAGAATATCACCAAGAATATCTCCTTCCCTGCTATTATCCGGTTTGAAAATGGTACTGTCACGGCAATGGCCAATTTCAATATCGACAGAACGCTGTGGGGCATGACCTACAGAGCCGATAAATCCATGCAGGATAAGCTGATCAACACAGCAGTAAATCTTGAATTCAGAATTACTGCCGCCAGATAATATATTCGCTGTTGAAGCATAAAAAAGGAGGCTGTCTACCAATATGGCGGACAGCCTCCTTTTATTGTATATCCGTTACTAACTGATTACTTCTTTTTCTCTGCTTTGAAGCGGCCATTCGGCTGTATAGAAGTCAGTGACACGACCTCTCCCTTCTCATTCAGACTGAATTCCACTGTAAACCCCTTCACTTCCTTTAAGGCGAACTTGTTTTTATCAACAGGTACTAATGTAAAGTCCATCTGTCCAGGCACATTCATCATCAGCTGGTCCTCTCCTTTTATGTGTACCGTTGCCTCCATTCCTCCAAAAGAATAGACGCCGAGGTATTTCTCTAATGCAGCCTTTGTAAGCGGTGCAACCTTAGGGCTCCTGCTGAAACGCACAGCATCTTTTACACCCAGATCAATTTCGGATTCATTGATATCACCGTTCATATCTGCGTTGAATTTGATCCTTGAACCTGGTGCGGTAGTATCAATGCCTGTGTATTTATCTACCTGATAGGTTTGGAAAATATCATAAGCCACATGCTTCAGGTAATTTTTTTCCTGCGGGATCAAAGCAAATAAAGAGTCGTTCTGAATAACGACCTCATAACTACCGAATGATTTACTGACATAAACGCCTGTATATTCGCTCAGACTACGGATCACACCTGCGCCCTTCACTTTCGCTGTATCCTTACTTTCCTGACCTTTTTTATCCATGGCCAGTTGCGCTGCTCTCTTTTTCAGCATAGAATCTGACAGGGCATAGTATTTCAATCCGAGCAGTTTGTCAGAAAAGAGATTCCTGACCAGCATAGGCACCGGAGAACCATTCTGATTAGCCAGTACGATAATCCCAATACTATCGGAAGGATAGAAACAGGTGCTGGCGGTAAATCCGTCTATATTACCACCATGTTCTACCTGGTAGTGTCCACGGTAAGAAGAGATCATCCATCCCAGACCATAGTCACTGCCATGTACTTCCGGCTGGTCTTTACCTGGTCGTCCACCTCCCATTGCCATTTGTGCGCTTTGTGCCTCACCAACATAGGCGGCAGGTATTACCTGCTTACCGTTATATTTTCCTCCGTTGATCCAGGCAGAAACCCAGTGCGCCATATCACTGACACTACTGTTGATACTACCTGCAGGAGCGATGATCTGGATATCTTTATAGTCTTTCTTAGTGATGGCAGTGTCTTTGGTAACAGCGTATCCCACTGCTGCATCTTCCACTTTAAAACCGTCAATACCTGTTGAGGAGTGCGTCATACCCAGACTGTCAAAGAAGCGGAGCTTCATGTTTTCTTCCCAACTTTTACCGGTCAGCTTCTCTGCAACAGATCCCTGTGCCATGAACATAAAGTTGTTATACTGCCATTTGTAACGCAATGGCTCATTCGGCTCCATAAAACGAATACGGTATAAGAGGGAATCCCTTGTAGGGGCGCCAAACAAATACCAGGAGTAATCATAACGGGACAGACCTGTACGATGGCTCATCATATCCCGCAGGGTGATATGTGCATTCATGTCATCATTGTAGAAGACGAGCTCCGGCAGATAATTGCGGACCGGTGTTTCGAAGTCCAGTTTCCCTTCTTCTCTCAGCACACCCAGTAAGGCGGAAGTAAATGCTTTGGAACAGGAACCGATCGCAAATACGGTGTTGGGGGTAACAGGTAGTTTTTTCTCATAATCCCGATAGCCAAATCCTTTGGCATAGATCACCTTATCTTTCTCCACAACAGCAACAGCCACGCCAGCGGCATGCCAGTCATGCAACATTTTTTCTACGATCTTATCAACGCCGGCCAGACGTTGCATTTGTTTGTCATTTGATTGTGCACTGACACGCAGAACCGCGATCAGCAGAAGACACAGATACAGGCTAACTTTTCTCATGTTGGGAATTTAGTAAGCCAAGATACAAAACTTACTTAAAACCAATATTTCTTCATAACGTGGAACAATATGTTCAGGCGGTGACAGCTTTCTCTTCTTTCTCTTCGTATATCAGACTGGAGAAGTCGCACAGTTTGGACAGCAGATTACATAACTCCACACCATGCTCCGTTAACGCATAAGTTACCTTAGGCGGCATACCCGGAAACTGATGGCGGGTGATCAGTCCTGTTTTCTCCAATGTTTTCAGTCTGTCAGACAGAATATGATCCGTTATGTACGCCAGCTCTTCCCGGATACCGGAAAAGCGGTTATTCCCTTCCTCGATGCAAAAGAGGACGTCTGTAGTCCAGCGTCTGCTCATTGTAAACAGCAGCTCGTTCAGCGGACATTTGCTTTCCAGGTAAGACTGGTTCTGATAGTTAGATGAATTGGTTTTTCTTTCTGCCATATACAACACGTTTTTATCGATAAACTCAAATTACTGCTATTGCCTTAGATGTCAAAGCAGTTTGGGATGGATGGCTTATCATCATATCAGGTTCCATTCATATCTTTATGCCGCAGGAACATTACATGTTCCACAAAAAGTAAATATGGTCCGTTTAGTTCTCATCATCATCGCTTTCCTGGTTTCTTTGCTATCCGTCTTCAGAGCGCCTACCTATCACCTGTGGATGCTGGCCATCGGCGTTGCTGAATTCGCCTGGGTCTTTATCACTATTACCTTTGTACTCCTGGTAACAGGACTATATCCCGGCAGGTTTCAGCTGGCAGGTACCCTGATCGGGATCGCCGCCCTGCTGCTGTATATATCGCCGGTGATAAGGGCCTATTTCATTGCCAGAGACCTCCCTGCTGCTATGGACAAAGCCCTGGATGAGCAGGAGGAAGAAACCGGCCGGACGACTCCCTTCAGCTTTATCACGATGCTGACCGACTATCCCCAGCCAAAGGTCGCAGCAAGGACATATGCCTACCGTACAGACAATCTGGCCTCCTCTTCCCTGGACTTCTACCCTGCACAGCAATCTGGACTCCGTCCCTGTGTGATCGTCGTACACGGCGGCTCCTGGAGCAGCGGAGACAGCAGGCAGTTACCGGAACTGAACAGCTATCTGGCACATGCCGGATATCATGTCGTTTCCATGAATTACAGACTGGCACCGGCGTTCCTCTGCCCCGCTCCTATTGAGGATGTATATGCAGCCATGGACTACCTGCGGGCCAATGCTGCTGAACTCCAGATAGATACCGACAATTTTGTGCTGTTAGGCCGTTCTGCAGGCGCGCAAATAGCGCTGCTGGCAGCTTACCGGCAACAGATACCCGGTCTGAAAGCGGTGGTTGACTTTTATGGTCCGGCAGATATGGTATGGGGTTACTCCCTTCCTGCCAATCCCCTGGTAATGGACTCCCGTAAAGTGCTGGAAAACTACCTGGGTGGTACCTACGGGGCGGTACCGGGCAATTATGCCGCCAGTTCACCGATCGAATTCGCAGATAAACATGCCGTTCCAACCCTCATCATCCATGGTGCAAAAGATGCATTGGTAGCATATGAACATAGTACCCGTCTGAATAAGAAACTGGCGGACAATGGCATCAAGCATTTCTTTCTTTCACTCCCCTGGGCCACACATGGTTTTGACTATAATCTAAAAGGTCCCGGCGGACAACTATCCACCTATGCGATAGAGCGCTTTTTACATAACGTAACTCAATAATATGCAGGAACCGGGGAGACCCGGTTTTTTTTATGTCTATTTATGGATTCCGGTATTTTTCAGCATCCTAAACTTATGAAACAGACAGCCCCTTTTACACTGCACATACCCAAACCATGTTCTGAGAACTGGAACCAGATGACGCCTGATGAAAAAGGGCGGTTCTGTAAACATTGTCAGAAGGTAGTTATTGATTTCTCTGCGATGAGCGATCAACAACTGGTAGAATACATGTCTAATGTATCCGGAAAGACCTGCGGACGATTTCTGCCGGAACAATTAAACAGGGTCACCGTAGCTCCTGCCGGCAACAGGAAGCCTTTTATTTCTATCGCAGCCATGCTGTCTGCACTGTATCTGTTCCTGCCGGAAGCAAAAGCAGGGCATCCGCCATTGACAGAACAGGGCATAAAACCTTCAGCAGATACAAGCCACAAAAAGGAAAAACCAGTTAAGCTGATCAGCGAGATCAATGGCACTATCATAGATGATGACAATACAGCGGTGGCAGGTGCAACGGTAATGATAAAAGGTACAAGGACCGGGACCATCGCTGATAATGACGGACATTTTCACCTTCGGTTGCCAGAACCGGGTGCTGCTTCTGTCACACTGATCATTACGTATGTCGGATTTGAGACGAAAGAAGTGCAGGTTAAACGGCCGCATAAAAATCTGCGTATCAGGTTAGAGACGAGGGGGATGATATTTGGAGAATACGCCATTTTACAGAAAAAATCTATCTGGCAGCGCTTATCCGACAAAATAAAAATGATGCTGAATTAATTGTTCTCTTAAACTATCCTTTATGAGAAAGAAGAATCCGGTTACATTATCTATCCCGCAGTCCTGTCATGAATCCTGGCAGGATATGACGCCTGATGAAAAAGGAAAGTTCTGTCAGCACTGTCAGAAGTCAGTGATTGACTTTACAAATATGAGTGATCATGAAATAGCGAATCTGATGAACCGTTCAAAAGGACAACTATGTGGCAGGTTACATGTATCACAGCTCAACAGGGAAATCTATACCACTGAAAAGCATACGCCATGGATGAAAATTGCGGCGATGATATCGGCACTGACATTGACGGCACCAGCGATGAGTGCAAAAGCAGCAGCCATAGCAACAGTCCAGCTGAATGAAAAGGAAGATATCATTGCAAAGGGCGATACAACAATTGTCGTTTCGGGACATGTAGTTGATACTACCGCTGATCATAAGCCATTACCAGGTATAGAGGTTGTCCTGAAAGGTGGCAAGATAAAAAACATTACAGATACTACAGGAGCATTCACGCTTCATCTACCCACAGACATAAAAAGAGAAGACCTCCTGTTGATCATTTCTTCCATTGGTTACCAAACACAGATTTTGCCGATATCATCACCTGAACTGCAACAAAATATAGTTGTTGCATTAGTGCCACAGCAATTTGATATTGAAGGAGTAGTATTGGGCGGAGTTCATTCCTGGAGACCGTCTACTGTATGGCAAAGGCTAAAATATAAGATAGGTTCTTTGTTTCATTAGTAGTAACTTTAAGTAAACCTATTTCTGATGCGATCAGCTGCATTTTCAACCACCCCCAAAACAGCATATACTGCTATGATGCTTATTGCTGTATTGACTTTCATGGCATCTTATGCCAGTGCACAGCAGAGAAAAACTGCAAGAGAAGAACCTTGATTTCTTTTAGCCGGATATCAGCGACGTCAGACATAACACTTAAAAGACCCACTTATGAAAAAAGGTATTACAATATCCATTCCCTCTCCCTGTCATGAATCATGGCAGGAGATGACACCGGTAGAAAAAGGACGCTTCTGTAATAGTTGTCAGCAAACAGTGACTGATTTTACCCTGATGAATGATCAGCAAATAATCGACTTCTTAAAAAAGCATCCAGGCAGCCATTGCGGAAGATTCCTTCCAGGTCAGCTAAATACGCCAATACAGGCATTATCACAGACGCGGCAAGCATTTATACCTGCTGCTATTTTCGCAGGATTTACGAGCTTATTAGCGTTGTTTAGTCAACAGTCGAAAGCAACTGATAAAGACACGCATCTAACGATGCAATTACCGCTTACTGTTACACCTGATGAGCATACAAATCCAGTAGCGGCAGACAATGATTCTTCCTCCTACATTATAAAAGGCAGAACATTCCTGGGAGAAGGAAGGAGAAAAGATACACTGATGTATGCCACTATACGTGTGAAAGATACGCAGATAGGTACCGTCTCAGATCTACATGGACTCTTCCAGCTACAGCTGTCTAAAACGCTATTTTCCGGGGAAATTACACTGATCATACAGGCTGTAGGAACTCAGACGCAGCAACTCATTGTACAGCTGGATGAAAAATCACTTTCAAAAGAACTGATAATAGTTACACAGGAATTAGCGACCACCGGTTTAATGCTGATCGACAAAAACGGTAAACCTTATCATGCTGATAAAAGTCTGCGCGCACGCTTACGCCGTCTGTTCAGTCGTCGTTAATTATTGCGCGTCAGGAACGAAGTTGAAATCAACACCTTCTTTGAAAGTAACATATACACGTCTCCATGGCTGATCGTCTATCAGTTCCCATTTATGACCTGTACCATGTGTATCCATGGCAATCAATACATCTCCCGGTCTTAGTGTAAACTGTTCTCCGTTATACATTTCAAACAACAGTGTACCGGATAAGGTAATGACATATTGGGTAGTCGGTGCAGGATGCCAGTCATAGGTAGAACGGGGAGCCGTTTCATTGAACATAATAGAATCTGCTTCTTTCACATCTCTATGTGTTACAGTACCAATAGTGAAATGCGAATGACCGTCTTCTCCTGTGTATAACTTAATTGCTCTGATCATAACTGTTGTTCCTTGTTTCATACACAAGATAGAACTGTTTGCCTTAAAGTTTTGCTAAAATGCAGTAAATTCAGGAAGCAATTAACCCATCTACCATGAGTATCTACGAAATCGCGCCCCGCCCCATTCCAACACTAAAAAAGAATCTGCTCCTGAACTTTCTCAGAGCCACAACTTTTATAATTGCATTTATGGTATCGTTACAGTTGTTGAGCGGTATTGCAACCCTGAAAGAATTAGAAGAAATTTACGTGACCTGCATAATTGTAATAGCCGGAGGGTCCGTCCTATTATACGACGACTATCTATATCAGAAAAAACGCAGGGGGCCCGCTACTATAACCATAGATCAGGACAGCATCAGCAGCAAAAATGCAGACGACGACATTGTCAGCATTCCTTACACGGATGTCACGTCCGCCAAACAATCTGATATGAAGAAAGAGATCATTATCAGAGGCCGGAAAAAAAGTGCCAGTATAGACATTCCCTATAACATGGAAAATTATACGGAAGCGGTACAACTGCTCAAGCAACATATTGAAATAAAAAAAGTCAGGGGTATATCCGACATGCTTACCCGGGAATCCGTGTTTTTCCCAACGTGTATAATCCCTTTTTTCTATGGGGTACTGCGAACAAGCAATCCTGCGTCACTGACACATGTGTTGCTCGGAGCAATCAGTATCTTCATATGGGGTTGTATATATACAGCCACCAATCCTTTTAAAAAATGGACTAAACGGGTAAATTTCATATTGTTTTTTTTCTATTCCAGCTTCCTGTTTTACTGGTTTCTGAAACAGGCAGGACTTTCCTGATCTATTCACACTAAGCCTTACAACAGCCTACACTTACTGAGCGCCATTTACCATATAATTGATTAAGTCAATATTTTATTAATTTGATAATCAATTAATAAAATTATTATCATTTAATCATCCGATGCCGATAATTGACTCCGTCAACCGATACGCCACAGGTCGTTCCGCTTTGTAAAGAGTGTGCCTGATAGCCACTTTTTAACATTGGGCATCAAACTATTTACTGTAATAGCATGTTAATCATAGTACGCTGCCATTTACATTTGCTGCGTAGAGAAAAGAGCAGTACACTTACTTTAACAAACAGACCCACATGCTAAATTTTGAATTCAGGAACCCGACAAAGATCTTGTTTGGCAAAGGACAGATTGCCAACCTTGCAAAAGAAATTCCTGCCGGAGCAAAGTTATTGATGCTTTATGGCGGTGGCAGTATTAAACAGAATGGTATTTATGATCAGGTAAAATCGGCTTTACAGGGATTCAACGTCCTGGAATTCGGTGGCATTCCCGCTAACCCGGAATATGAGGTATTGCTGAAAGCACTGAAGGTGATCAAAGATGAAAAGATCGACTTTATGCTGGCAGTAGGCGGAGGCTCCGTTATTGACGGTGTAAAATTCCTCTCTTCTGCCGCATTATACGAAGGGGATAATCCATGGGAGATCCTTTCCCAAAGGATTGTGACGAAGAAAGGCCTGCCCTTTGGCACTGTA
This sequence comes from Chitinophaga sp. YR627, assembly GCF_900114995.1. GTDB lineage: Bacteria > Bacteroidota > Bacteroidia > Chitinophagales > Chitinophagaceae > Chitinophaga. The sequence goes on along the minus strand of NZ_FOUX01000003.1, from coordinate 879,894 downwards.
CTGACATTACCTGCCACCGCATCAGAGATGAACTCAGGCGCTGTGATCAGTCGTCATGAAACACAGGAGAAATTCTCCATGGGCGGACCCGGATTATTTCCGCAGTTCTCCGTACTAGACCCACAGGTAGTGGCTTCTGTACCTAAACGTCAGATCGCTAACGGTATCACAGACGCGTTCACACATGTCATGGAACAATACATGACCTATCCTATCGGTGCATTGCTACAGGATAGAATCGCCGAAAGTATCATGCAGACCCTGGTAGAAGTGGCGCCGAAGATCGTCAAAGATCCATCAGACTATGAAGCAGCCGCCAACTTCATGTGGAGCTGTACCATGGCGCTGAATGGACTGATCCAGAAAGGCGTTCCTACGGATTGGGCAGTACATGCCATGGGACATGAACTAACCGCGCTATTTGGCATCGATCATGCACGCACACTGGCCATCATAGCACCTTCTCATTATCGTTACAATTTCAACGGTAAAAAGGAAAAGCTGGCGCAATATGCGGAGCGCGTATGGAATATCACCAGCGGTACTACAGATGAAAAAGCGGAAGCGGGTATCAAAGCAACAGAAGACTTCTTCCACTCCCTGGAAATCAATACCAGGCTGTCTGAATACACCGGTGATTTCAAAGGCACCGCCCAGACGATCTCTCAGAAATTCATAGAGAGGGGCTGGAATGGTATCGGAGAAAGAAAGGACCTGACGCCTTCAGATGTAGAGAAGATCGTAGAAATGAGCTATTAGTCAGCCCACACATACTAATACAAAAGCGCTTCAGCTAACAGGCTGAAGCGCTTTCTTTTTATTACAATATCATTGTCAGTTTAAACAGGGACTTCCGAGTCCGCTATCTTATGCTGCAATTCTTTTACCGTCATATTATACAGTACGCTCTGACGTCCATTCACACGTTGTACCAGGTGCACATGTGCAATAAAGTTCTGTACGATCTGGATCTTATCACTTGGCGTCACCACCAGCAATTGCAGGTGCAGCTGTTTACACAGTTCCATCAGATACGTTGCTTTCTCCTCATCCTGGTTACTGAAGCTTTCATCCACCGCAATGAATCGCAGACTTCTTGCATTCTTACCCTCTCTGGTAATACCAAACTGGTAAGCGATCGCACTACACAGGATCGTATAGGTCAGCTGCGCTTTCTCTCCACCGGACAACTGTCCCATCTGACGATAGATCTTTTTGGATTCATTCGTCTCACGGAAACGTTCATCTGCCCAGAATTCAAACCAGTTACGGGCATCCAGTACACGTGCGCGGTATGCTTCACTTTCATCCAGTGCCGCGATCAGTGGCTGTACCCGCTCACGGAAATGCTGCGCTTTTTCTTCGAATGTACTCTGTTGCCAGTTAGCTGCCTGTGGCAATGCATCCAGCAAACGACTCTTGAATTCACGCGCCTCACTACCGGAAGCTACCGGACGTTTTACCAGCTGTATGTATGTATCCGGCAGACGGTTGAAGTTAATGCCCGCCAGGGAATCATTCAGTTTCTGAATTGTATTACTGATATCACGTTCCCATTTTTCCATCTCTTCATTCAACCCGCCGATCTTATAAGTAATGGTAACGTTGATATAGCTTTCGAAATCCTTTTTATATCCCGGCAGGTTATCATTCGTCAGTTTATCCAGCCATTCGATATACTCCGTCGCATTTACGGCATCATCAGATAAAACATGTACATCAGATATCCAGTCAGGGAAACGTTGCAGGATATCCGCCTGCGGATTCTTCAGACGATTGATACTTCTGTTCAGCATCACCTCTTCCTTATGACGGGCGTCTTCTGCCAGTCGCAGGTCCTGTTCTTTATTCTCACGCAGGGCTTTATAGATCGCAGCTACATTCTCAAGTGTGACGTTACCCAGCAGGTGACCGTTCTGTTGCTGGAAGTTCAGCAGTTCATCCTTATCGCCTTCTGTAACGTGCTGCAACAGATGTTGCATCGCCTGCTGCTCTTCTTCCATCTCTTCAATGTTACGCTGTTCCAGCGCTTCATTTCTGATCAGCATTGCCTGCAGTTCCTGGTTATCATCCTTCTGACGTTCTATATCCAGCAGCTGCTGTTTCAGGCTATCCAGTTCCTGGTTTTCGTCTGTCAGTGAGCCGATCTGATCCTGTGCTTTACGGATAGATTTCTGTAGCTTACCGATATTGATCTCATCAAAACCTTTGTGTTCCTTCAAACGTCCTGCTGCATAGAATTGCTTCTGCAAACGGGCGGATCTGGACTTACAGGTCTGCAATATTTCATTGGAAGAAATGATCGCTTCATTCAGCTTGCTTCTTTTGGAAATGAGGGCATCTTTTTTCCGCTCATTGTTCCACCCCATCACATAACGGGAAGCATCATTACTATGTGCGCGGTCATCCTTTTCATGCCTGTCGCGGTTTTTGATCAAACCTTCTACCGTGATGGCCATGTCATTCCTTTGCAATTCCCGCTCGCTGTTCACACATACGTAACTGAAATTCTGAATGATCTGCTGCTGTACCCACGGACTCAGTTTATGATCAGGATGGAAGTCCAGTTTGTGATATACCGTATCGTCTTCCGGATACAGTGTCAGTGCAGACTCCTTGATCTGATAATAAATCAGGCGTGTACGCAGGTTATTGTTATTGACAAAGGAAGTGACCTTTTTGTAATGTTTCTCCGGCACCAGTAAACGCAGGGAGAAAGAGTGTAACAGTTTCTCCAGTGCAGGCTGCCATTCAATCTCTTCTGATTTCACCTGTATCAGTTCACCGGCGAAGAGAATCTCGCCTACATCGATTCTCAGACTGCTGCAAATCTCTTTACGCAGATCGACCAGGTGAGAAGGAATGTTATTTCTGGACTGATGCAGTAATTCTATTTCTTTTTCAAGGCCCTCTTTTTCACTCTCTGCACGTTCTTTTACACGTTTTGCACTGTACTCATCTTCTTCATTCAGACGCTGTTCTGTTTCCAGTTTCAGGGCTGCACGGTTAGCTTCTTTCAGGATACGCTGATAGGTAGCATCATCGTTTATCTCTTCTTCTTTCACATGCAGGGTATCGCACCAGGAAGCAAATTCCTTCAGGCTTTCTTCTGCTTCTGCCTTTTTCTTTTCCAGGTCCTGAATATCCTTTTCGAGCTGTTGTAAACGCTGTCCGGCCTTATTCTGCTCCATCAGGTTTTTCGTCACGCGTTCCTGTTCCAGGAGATCGGTCATATTGACCTTCGCCTCTTCGATCTTCTTATGCAAAGCATCTACTTCATGACGACGATCGATGAGTGCCTGTGTCAGCAACTGATTACGCGTGAAGCTATTCCATATGGTAGCTGTATTGAGCTCCTGCTTCAGTTGCATGATGGAAGTCAGATAAGAGGAGAAGTTCTCATGGTGCTCTTTAATAGGCCCCAGTAAACGGATCTGCTCTTCTGCTTTCTCGATGTTACGCTGTGCATCCAGCAGGGTGGTCAGGTGTTTCTTCAGCTCCTGGAATTGTTCTTCCATATTACGAGGTTCCAGCATGTTGGTACGGATGAAGTCATCCAGGTTACCTAACACTTTGATACCTACGGTCTGGTTAAACAGCTGCACGGCCTGTATGCTCTGCATACCGAGTGCCTCCACCATACGCTGTGCATATTTGCTGGCAGCATCAAACCATTCTACCTGTCTGCGACCTCCTTTATTGTAAAGCTGATCGATACGGCGTTTCCAGGCACCTCCCATATCAAAGGGGCTGAAATCGTCGGCTATATGCATAGCGCGGTGTGCAACACCGAAGATCTTACGCATATCGCCGTTAACGAAATACCTTACCTGGAACAAGGTGACATATTGATCTGCTTCATTGGCAAAGTTGGCCAGCAGGATGCTGTATGCATCTTCTTTATTCTCTCTTAAATAAAGGGTTTTAGCTACGCCGGTGGCCTCGTTATTGACCATGCCGTATCCGCCCATTACATAAGAATCTTCCGTTCTGTCACCTTTCTTTTCACTACCACTACTCTGGTTATAGAAACGATATCTTTTCTCAGGCACCATCAGTGTCAGCAGGGCATCGATAAAGGTGGTTTTACCACTACCATTGGCGCCTGTCAGCAGACTGGTTTCCCCGTTAGGTTTAATACTATGAATATGCTCATCAAATGTACCCCAGTTCAATACCTCGAGGTATTGTAATCGGAATCCACTTTTATGATTATCAGTACTGAAAACGTTTAACTGCATTGTTCTTTACAAAAAGTTTTATGGTATGTTATTCAGCTTCCACGCTACTGCCAATGGCCAGTTCGCTCAGCTGCTGCTGAAAAGTTTCCAGTGCTTCACTGTCTACTTTTGCCTTGATAATTTTCCTGATCCTGAACTTCTGTTCATCAGGCACTTCATGATTTTCTATACGATGCAGAAATCCGCTTTCTTCTACTTTATCGATCAACCGGTCTATTTCTTTGAGGAATTTGATACGGCTGGCGCCTTCCTTGAAGAACAACTCTGCGTATTCCTTGATTTCCCGGCGTTTTTTTATCAGCTCGCGGGACCCCGACTCACTGATCTCAAATTCGGCCATCATCTCACGCAGCAACACCAGCATGATGCTTTCTTCGTAGCTGAAAGAACGGCGGTGTACCCAGCTAACATAAGCTTCATCATCTTCAGACAAGGCATGTTTTACAAAAGCAAATCCATCCTGTTCATCCAGCACCAGGTACAGACCCAGTTGTTGCAGGAAACCGGTGAGTTCAACTTTGTATTGCAGGAGTTTTTCCCAGGCGCCCTTCTCCACATATTCTACAGGGCCTTTCAACAGTTTTACCACTACTGGTGCATAAGGTAGTATTTTCGCTGTGCTCATAATAGTGTGTGCTGTTATTTACCAAATAATAGATATGGAACCTCTACAAATCTTGTCTGCTCCGGATTCAGCGGAATCAGTTCTGTAGTGTTTTTTACAATGTATGCACGGCTGGATTTTTCACGGAGGAAGTCATAGTAACTAATCACTTCCGCCAGACCAAATTCCAACGGAGACTGCTCCAGTACTTCTTTCAGTGTAGCTGTCTGCTTATCTTTCAGCACTGTTTCCACTTTCTCCCAAAGCTGTTTTCTGTTGATAAAAGAAGTATTCAGCATTCGGCTGAAACGTTCTACGTCTGCGATCTGTTCGGTCGCATTGGCAGGTTGTTTAACTTCTACGGCTGATTTTTTCTGTTCGAGAGACAACTTCTTTTCCATCACCATGCGGATCTGCGCGCTGTCGTCAATCGTAATACCGCTTTCAACATTCTGATCTTCGATCAGATCGAAGACGAATTCCTTGATGTTGTTGATCTGCTTCCGTAAACGCCTGTGACGGGCTATTTCTTTTTCAGAAATAATACGGCTGAGCTTTTCTGCCATCTTATCGTTGGCATCGTATACCGTTTTACCCTGCTGTAACAACATCGATTTGATGTTCATCAGGAACTGATCATCCGCTTTGATATTTCTTTCCTCAACGGTATGTACCAGTTGCTCTGTGAGCGCTCTCCACTCTTCCTGTCCTGCACGGGAGATCAGGAAGTCCCAGAAAGCATAGAAGCTCTTTCCCTGATTACTGTTCCGTAGGGAATCATATGCTTCAAAGGCGAAACCGATGATAGCGCCTTTGGTTTGTTCTGCTTTTGTATGCTGTTCTACGATGGTGCGGTGAATAGCCTTGAAGTTATCTTCCACTTCACGGAAGTCGCTGATCAGTTCATAACACAGCCGGGTAAACAATTCCAGGCGTTCTTCCACCTGGGCATTGTTGTACCTGTCAGGTACAATACCCAACTCGAGCGCTTTGATCTCTTTATCGAGTTCCGATCTTTTGTTCTTTAGTATTTCCAGTTTCTTAGCCCTGTCATCTTCCGTATTCTCCACAATGTCCCGCAGGGAATTAAAAAGCAGCTTAAAGCGGCTTTCTGTCCCTACGTGCTGACGCAGCTGTAAGGTTTGCATCCACTGGAACACTTTCTCTGTGTAGGCACTGAGCTGGTACTGGGTATTCCCTTCGGCATCCGGCAGGTCCTGCAGGAGCCTTTTCTGGACCCAGTTCAGGATATACTTTCTGGCGCGGGTTTCTTCATCCTCTCCAAAGTTGATCTTTGCTTCTTCCAGGTCTTCCGTACCATCATCCTGCTGGCCAAGCGTTTCGGCAAGCAGACGGGTGAGTTGGCCTTCTGATATAGAAAACCGGTTCTCCTCCTTAAAAACACCATATAGGAAGGGTAAAATCCATTGCGTATTGCGCAAGCGAAGCATTTGAATGGCTGGCGAGGTGGATATTAACCAATATAGATCGTCTTTATTCATATTAAATCCCCAAAGGGCTGTAATTTGGAGAAAAAAAATGGATTTGTGAGCGGTTGTGGATAATGGGAAAGCCGTATTTTGATCCATCTCCTGACTATGAAAGTATTATTAATCACGTGTTTAGTGCTATTAGGGGTGCAAAAAGCCGCATTTTGTCAGTCAAAATGTGCGCATGTATATGACCAGTTTGACATTATGCCAGTCCTTCCCGGTCTTGAAAAGACCATGATGCAGCATTCCAGCAGGAAAATTATGCCCATTATCAGCTCCATGGGTGGAGAAGATCCGGAATGCCTGTTATACAGTTTACGGGCTAAGTTACTTGTTGATAGACAGGGAAAGGTTACGGACGTCTTTTTTCAGACCCGAATGCCGGATAAACTGAAGGAAAAACTCTGCGATGAATTTCTCCAAATGAAGGGATTTCAGCCTGCCAGATATAAGGGGGAGCCAGTGTGCGCCATGTTTTACTATATGATCAGCTGTATGAACTGGCAAGAGTAAGACCGGAAAACAATTCCCCTGTTGCATTGTTTTTACAAATCAGGTAGCTATATACCATTCACGTAAACAGATACTTAAACCTACACTACATGAAAGTCTTAAAGAGGATCCTCCTGTTAATTGTCGCCGTTATTGCCATTTTACTGCTGATTGCGGTCTTTACAAAGAAAAACTATGCTGTTGAGCGGGAAATCGTGATTAACCAACCCAAACAGATGGTTTTTGACTATGTCAAGCTGCTGAAAAATCAGAATGACTACAGTAAATGGGCTATGATGGACCCGGATATGAAAAAGACCTATACCGGCACCGATGGTACGGTGGGCTTCATTTCCGCCTGGGACAGCGATAAAAAAGATGTGGGTAAAGGCGAACAGGAGATCAAAAAGATCACCGAAGGAGAACGCCTCGATTTTGAACTGCGTTTCTATAAACCCTTCGAATCTACCGAACAGGCTTATATGACAACGGAGGCGGTATCCCCTACTCAGACCAAAGTAAAATGGGGCTTTAATGGCCATATGGACTATCCTTCTAATCTGATGCTGCTGTTCATGGATTTTGAGAAAATGATCGGAGACGACCTGCAGACAGGGCTGACAAGACTGAAAGGCGTACTGGAAAAATAGTAAAGCCGGATATAGTAACAGGCGCTGGTGACGGAAGTTACCAGCGCCTTATGCTTTAAAGCAATCCCTGCCGAAAGCATTGAGCTGATTTTATGTAAATATGAATATTATCAATATTTTTACTCCCTCATGCCTTTCGGGGCTAATATTTTAATAGCAGATTTTCTATGTCAAGCCAAGCAGCAGCGCAACCGCTGGTATCAATAGTGGTGGCTACCTATAATGGAGCAAAATATATTGAGTTACAGATGGATTCGCTGATTGCGCAGACGTATCCCAATACCGAGATCATTGTTGTAGATGACCGCAGCACTGATAATACCTTCGAAATACTGGAAAGATATGCCCGTCAATACCCTCATGTACATGTATATGAAAATGAGGTGAACCTGGGGTATATCAAGAATTTTGAGAAAGGTGTCACCCTGTCTAAAGGAAGCTATATTTCCTTTTCTGATCAGGATGATGTGTGGGTGCCGGAAAAGACAACTGAACTGATGGCTGCCATAGGTGATTACCCGATGATCACTTCTGATTCTGAGATCGTGAATGACCAGCTGGAAAAACGCTGGAATCACTCTGATCTCAAGGAGATACAGGACTTCAACAATCCCCTGGTTTTTGCTACTGACAACTGTGTAGCAGGGCATGCACTGATTATGAAAAAAGAGATCGCCGATGCCGCTATGCCATTTCCGGATATGCCACATGATCTCTGGCTGGGATTCTTTACCACCCTGCACGGTACCATTAAATACCTGGATAAACCATTTGTAAAATGGAGACAGCACGGTAACAATGTCACCAGTAAACATACAGGGACTAAAAAAAGAATCGACGCCACAAAATTCAGACTGATGACCTTCCGTGATTACTGTCCACCGGCATTTGCGAAGGAAAAGAAAGTCTTTGGGGAACTACTTGAAACATACGAAAGCTACTCTCTCATACACAACTTCAATCGTATGCGCCTGTATTTCGCCTATAAGAAATACCTGCTGGCAATGAAGAAACGGAATTCTTTCCGGAAGTTCCTGTTTTGTATTAAGATGTTCTTCAAAATGCGGGAACATCCATAATCGCCGGCATATCCGTCAATAAAAATTTACCTGTATCGTGAAAACCATTACTCCAAAAATTGTCTTCCTTTCTGTTATCAGAGAACAGTTTGATGTATCCCAATACGATCTTATCAAATGCCTTGATGAGGGCAATGTGCTGTTGTTTGATGGCGACATGGATACCGACTGGACAGAAACGATCTATGAGCTGAAAGCACTGGAATACCTGGATCTGCGGTATAATAAGTTCAGTGAAGAGGATAAGAAGAAGATCACCCAGGGATTCCCAAAAGCTACAATTGAATTCTAAAGACTGTAAAGGGTTTATAAACAAAAAGGCGATACAGCAGGACATTGCTATATCGCCTTTTTAGTAGCCTCGACAGGAATCGAACCTGTATCTGGAGCTTCGGAAACTCTTATACTATCCATTGTACTACGAGGCCAAAGCCATCCTGTTCACCAGGAAAGGAAGGCAAAACTAAGGTATTTAAAGATCAATTACAAAAGCGGTTTGCGCTTATTTTCGATCACATATTGAGATTCGTCTTGAAGATTTTCACGGCGATCGCCAGCAGGATCACACCAAAGAATTTACGTACGACCATCAATCCCGCCTTACCCAGCATACGTTCGATCCAGCTCAGGGAGCGAAGCACCACGTAAATGATCACCAGGTTGAGCAAGATACCCGCGAGGATATTGGTTTCTTCATAGTTGGCTTTCAATGACATAATGGTCGTCAGTGTACCCGAACCCGCGATCAGGGGGAACGCGATCGGGATCAGACTACCCGTTTTTGTGTCTTTCTCACTTTTGAAGAACTCAACACCCAGGATCATCTCCAACCCGATCACAAAGATCACGATCGAGCCTGCAACTGCAAAGGAGTGCACATCTACGCTCAGCAAATTGAGGAAAGGTTCTCCTACCAGCAGGAAAAGCACCATCAGGAAACCGGATGCGATAGTCGCCTTTCCGGAGTCAATATGGCCAAGCTTCTCTTTCAGTGAAATCAGCACTGGGATAGAACCAACAATATCAATTACCGCGAAAAGCGTGAAAGTAATAGCCAGAATCTGGTCAAAACTGAACATAGGAGTAACGTGTTTTAAACAAAAATAACGGTTTAATTGGTTATTACATATGGAAATATACTGCTATAACTGGAATTAGTAAGGGCATAAAAAAGGCGCCCCACCAATGGAGGGACGCCTTTTTTGTAATTCGGTCAGCTGATCAACCTGGCATACGGGACAGGTACTTATCCATTTCTTTAATCTGACTAACTATTTGACCAGTAGTAGCCTTCTGTGCTTTAGCCCTGCGGAGGTAATCTTTCGCAGTTTTGAAGTCACGGCGGCTCATACAGATAGATGCGAGGGTCAGTAATGCAGCAGCGGTATTTTCCTTATCAGGCAGTCCCATACGTACCGCTTTTTTCAGGTTCTGGTCTGCCTCTTTCAGGTCATTCTTCTGATAAGCGATGGTACCCAGCTGGAAGTACTGCATACCTTCATATTCTTTCATCGGGCTGCCGGACGCGATACTCTGACGGATAGTAGCTTCCGCTTTGTCCAGATCCTTATTGTACATCGCCATGTTACTCTGCATGAAGTAGTATACGGAGCGGATAGGTTTATACAGCAGCTTAGGAAAAGCGATCTTATTCATCATTCCCATCGCCCTGTCAAGATCTCCGGCTTCAACAGCTTCCTGCACCAGCCTCATTGGTCCGAACATAAAGTGCGTAACAATGCATATTACGGCTATCAGCAAAGGAATAGTAGCTTCCCACCATCCTATCGTAATACCCAGCGCAACACCACCCACCAGGAAGAGAATACCTAATGGCAGACGATATAGAATAAATAAATTAAATGCTTTCATTTGCGAATCTTGTTTTAAAAATCAGTAGAGCCCTTACAAAGTTGCACGTTTTACCGCTTATTACATTATAAGAGGCGCAAAGATAAATAAAAAAAGATGTGCCGATATTAAGAGATTCTTTTACCTTTGAATCATCAGATGATATGATGACTTAAGTTATGACAACGATCAGAAAAAACAGTCTAGCCGACGAAGTAGCCCAGCGTTTACAGGAACAGATCTCCCTTGGTACTTATAAACCGGGCGAAAAACTGCCGACGGAACCAGCCCTTATGCAGACTTTTGGCGTAGGCCGTTCCTCCATCCGTGAAGCCGTACGCATCCTGGCCAATAGCGGTGTACTCCGTGTACAGCAGGGGCTGGGTACTTTTGTGGAAGCCAGCACAGGCATTGAAGAGCCACTGCCCCAGCGCTTAAAAAGAGCCACTGCCGACGATCTGGATGAAGTACGCCTGCTCCTGGAAATGAAAATTGCCCAGAAAGCAGCGCTGAACAGAACGGCCGATGATCTGGAAAAGATGGAGTCCTGGCTCCGGCAACGAAAAGAAGCCGCCGCTATTGATGATACAGCAGCTTCTATTGAGGCGGATATCAATTTTCATATATCCATTGCGGAAGCCTCCAACAACAGTATTCTGACGGACCTGTATAAAACGGTCGCTCATCACCTGAAAAATCACTTCCTCGCGCAATTCAAAAACGCGGAAACCTTCAGAGAAACCCAGCAGCTACATAAAAATCTGCTGAACAGCATCATTGCACAGGACCCACAGAAAGCCTGGCACTGGGCGCAACGCATTGCACAACATAACAACGAAGAGCCAACAAAGTAAACAGTCACTATGGAAAAGACTTTACAGGAAACAGCCAAAGCACAGGCCCAGCAGGCAGCCAGCAATACCGTATTTTCTATACTGCTGGCACTGAGTTTTTCGCATATGATCAATGACACGATACAGTCACTGATCCCTGCGATCTACCCTATTGTAAAAGACTCATTAAAACTTACTTTCAGTCAGATCGGACTGATCACACTGACCTATCAGCTGACGGCCTCATTACTGCAACCATTGGTGGGTCTGTATACGGACAAGCGTCCTCAACCCTATTCCCTGGCAATCGGGATGGGCTTTACCCTGCTCGGACTTATCAGTCTGTCGCAGGCGCACCATTTCTACCTCGTGCTCATATCCGTTGCACTGGTAGGCGTAGGTTCTTCTATCTTCCATCCGGAAGCATCCAGACTGGCCTATATGGCTTCAGGTGGTAAACATGGCATGGCACAGTCGCTCTTCCAGCTAGGTGGCAATGCGGGTAGTTCACTCGGTCCTCTGCTGGCAGCGATGATCATCGTACCGAAAGGCCAGGGCAGTATCAGCTGGTTTGCACTGGCAGCCTTACTGGCAATTGTAGTGATGCTGAATATCGCATCCTGGTACAGGAATAACACACATCGCATCCGTAGTAAATCCAAAGGATCAGACGATGTGCAGCATGTACAGTTATCAAAAGGGAAAGTGACATTTGCGCTGAGCATATTGCTGGTGCTGATCTTTTCCAAGTATTTCTACATGGCCAGCATGACCAGTTATTATACATTCTATCTCATTGATAAATTCCATATCTCTGTACAGAGTGCACAGGTTTATCTGTTCATCTTCCTTTTTGCTATTGCTGCAGGTACCTTTATCGGTGGCCCTGTAGGCGACCGTATCGGCAGAAAGTATGTAATATGGATTTCGATTCTTGGTGTAGCGCCATTCTCCCTGTTATTACCACACGCTAACCTGCTCTGGACATCTGTGCTCAGTGTCTTCATTGGCGTGATACTGTCCTCCGCATTTTCTGCCATACTCGTATATGCGCAGGAACTGGTACCAGGTAAAGTAGGAATGATCGCCGGATTATTCTTCGGACTGGCATTCGGCATGGGAGGTATAGGGTCTGCCTTACTGGGTAAACTGGCTGACAGCACCAGTATCGCTTATGTATTTGATGTATGTGCCTATCTGCCGCTGATAGGATTGCTCACAGGTTTCCTGCCCAACGTAGATCGTACAGGCAAAACAAAATAAAAAACCAGCTCACCGGTCCCTTGTGGTAAAAGGAATTTTATCACCAGAGACTGGTGAGTGCATTATTAGATAAAACGCTCTGGGTTTCATCAATTAAATAACCATTAAGACACAATCTTTATATAATAGCGTAATAATGTTCAAACAATAAGTTTAAGTGTGATTCGTGGAATAACGGGATATTTTCTTGTATCGCGTAACGTAGTCTGTCCTTCAGGTCTTGTTTCAAAATTAGCAGCTGGTGCTGAAATAACATAGCAGTTACAGGCTGGGCAGTGAATTTTAACACCCCCTTTTCATCTCCCCCCAGGTATTCTCCCCCTACAGTACTATTCAATAAAAAACATTATATTTATTCAAGCCTTTCTAAAAATCTCAAATACATATGGAAACAACGACGCAACGTGATGAACGACTCTGGAAGATTGCGAAATCAAGGGCAGCTTTCAGAAATTCTCTGCTCATTTATCTGATTATGAATGCCTTTTTCTGGGTGCTCTGGTTCGTTACACAAGGACCAGGACATGGTGGCACACCATGGCCTGTATGGCCGGCACTGGGCTGGGGACTTGGACTGGCATTCCAGTACTTTAACGCATGGCATCGCGATCCATTTGGCGATGCTGTAAAAGAATATGAAAAACTGCAGGAAGAAAAGCAGCGCAGAGGCGTATAAATTCCACTACTTTTAACAGGCGTAACGCATACCACCAAAGCTATCTATGATCATGGAGCAGCAGCCACGAAGATTATTTGATGTAATCGAACACCAGCTAAAGAATTTCCCCAAAACAGACATGCTGGTAGGAAAAGAAAACAATGTCTGGAGAAAATACAGCACACAGGAAGTAGCCGATCTATCATTGCGTTTCAGCGCCGGGCTTCTACAACTGGGAATAGGTAAAGGGGATGCAACTCCTGAAGGTTGTGATAAAATTGCGATCATCTCTCCTAACCGTCCGGAATGGGTGATAACAGACCTTGCCTGTCAGCAGGCAGGCGCTATTCTCGCGCCCCTCTATCCAACCTTAAGTGAACACGAAATGGAGTTTATCCTGAATGATTCAGGGGCTTCTATCCTGTTCATCAGCGGAGAAGATATGCTAGAGAAGATCAAGCCTATCCGTCATAAACTGACGCAGCTTAAAGAGATCTATTCATTCAATAAAATAGCAGGTGCCCGTCACTGGCTGGAGATTCCGGAGATGGCCACACAGGCCGACATGGATCGTATACCGGCTATCCGCGAAGCGACAAAACCAGACCAGCTGGCCACCATCATCTATACATCCGGAACCACCGGTACGCCTAAAGGTGTAATGCTGACACATGATAATATCATGAGTAACGTTACCGCCTGTATCCCTTATCTTCCGGTTAGTCTGGAAGCAAGGGCATTAAGCTTTCTACCACTCAACCACGTGTTTGAACGCATGGTCACTTACGTATACCTGACCGCAGGTGTGCCTATTTACTATGCTGAAAGCATGGATACCATTGCAGACAATCTGCGTGAAGTGAAACCCAGCATCTTTACGACCGTTCCCCGTTTGCTGGAAAAGGTATATGAAAAGATCATGGCAAAAGGACTTGAGCTGAAAGGAATCAAACGTGCGCTCTTCTTCTGGTCTGTCGAACTGGGTAAAAAGTATGAGATCAATAAATCATTGGGCTGGTGGTATAATTTCCAGCTGTCCATTGCCAATAAACTCGTATTCCAAAAATGGCGGGATGCACTGGGCGGTAATATCGACGCTATCGTCGTAGGTTCTGCACCTTGTCAGGTACGCTTATTAAAGATCTTCACCGCTGCTCATATTCCTATCCTGGAAGGATATGGTCTGACCGAAACATCACCGGTGATCAGCGTAAACCGCGTTGACGAAAAAGACCGCATGTTCGGTACAGTTGGTCCGCTGATCAGTAATGTAGAGGTAAAACTCGCAGATGACGGAGAGATCTGTTGTAAAGGACCAAACATTACACCCGGTTATTATAAACGTCCTGATCTTACCAAAGAATCCATCATCGATGGCTGGTTCCATACCGGCGATATCGGGGTACTCGTGAACAACAAGTTCCTTAAGATCACCGACCGTAAAAAAGAACTCTTCAAAACCTCCGGCGGTAAATTCGTGGCGCCACAACCGATCGAAAACAAGTTCAAGGAATCTCCTTTTATTGAACAGATCATGGTTGTTGGTGAAAACCGCAAATTTACCGGTGCACTCCTGGTACCTTCTTTTCCTAACCTGGAAAGCTGGGCTGCTAAAAAAGGCATCCGTTCCGGCAGTCATGAAGAATTACTCCAAAACACTGATATTCAACAGCTTTATAAACAGGTAGTAGAAAAGTACAATCAGTACTTCAGCCATATCGAACAGATCAAGAAGTTCGAATTACTGCCGCAGGAATGGACAATCGCCAACGGAGAACTCTCTCCTACCCTGAAAGTGAAACGGAAGGTGATTGCCCAACGGTATGAGCAACAAATTGAAAAAATTTATAATTAAGTGGTTGTGGTGTGCAATTTTTAGGCGGTTTGCTTGAAATATATAAAAAACGTTTACTTTTGCACTCCACTTTAGGGTTTTGCCCTATGGCCCGGTAGTTCAATGGATAGAATAGAAGTTTCCTAAACTTTAGATACAAGTTCGATTCTTGTCCGGGCTACAAAATAATAACCGCAAATGCTATTTAATGTTGCATTTGCGGTTATTATGTCTATGATTGCTATCATTTTCTTAGTATCAATTCTACTTATTTGAAAAATAACCCACCATCTAAATAAAGTTGAATATTTTTCAATATCTGTCTCATAAACCTAATCACCTGATTTTTTATTATTCTAAGTTCTGGATAAGTATAAGTTCTTCCACATTCTGAAAAAGACTTCTCTCCATGTGCGAGATGATTTCTATTAGCTCGTACTTGGTATAACTTCGTTCCATCTCCAGCAGTATGATGTACCTTCTCTGAAAAACCGAAAAAAACCGCAATTTCACGAATTTTACGAGCATCCAGACTTCCCGAAATTGGGACGCCCTTGAATCCCGATAAGTTTATAACCTCTTCTTCAATAGAAGTTAGTATATCAAAGATTGTTTTTGAACTCTTCTCCTTAAAATTGCGATATTTATGTTGCAACCAAATTTGCTTAATTTCTCTTTTAACTTCTCCATATTTCTTTTTCTCATCAGTAATTCTATCGTTAAGATGCTGCAAAGATTGACTAATCGATGATTCCATTAAATTGTAAAGCAATAAAAAACAATTTGCTTTAAGAACTTTTATTAAATCAGCATCTATTCTCTTGGTTCTATTTGAACCGGGCTTCTTTAACGTAGCATTCTTCTCAGTAATGCTTTCTAACAAACCAAAATAAAGTTCTACTTCTTTTACTCGACTTTCAAAATCATTAAAAATTGTAGTCATTTTGTACGTAGGAGTTTATCACGAACAAATTCAATTCTACTTCTTACTCTATTAGGAGAGTTATGGCTACCACCTGTAACTTCGCCTTCGAACGATACAGTGTTTAGGAAGCTAAAACTAGGTGACTTTATATTAGAATTTTGGCGTAATGCCAAATTGATTCCAACAGAAATAGCTTCAAAACGAGTTCTAGGCGTTTTCGCTGAGTCCTCTTTTCTCTTAAACCCATTGGGAAGATGCTTATCAACAAACTGAAGCATCCTTTCAAATTCTGATTTTAATCTTGTTTTTTCCAAAGTCTTATTCCTTTTAACAGTATATCTGTTAAGGAAGTCGTTAACACCAGAAGTGAAACTTTGATATTCGTCAGAATAAGCAAAAAATCTAAGTATTAACTCTTCAGGTTCTCCTCGCTTCTTTATATTCGGAGTAAAAGTTGTATGCTTTACAAATAAAGGATGTTCCGCACATTCCCGAACAAAATCAAGAAACTTACCTCCGAATATCCCACGTCTCTTTTCCATATCCTTCAATAAATCCGAACCTGTATTAATTCTTTCAAATAACAAGAATCTAATATCATCATCACTCTTATCTGATAGAGTAATCATTCGTATGGTGGAATTTTTTATTTTACGCTGCCTTCCGGCAGGTAAATCCTTAAATGCCATGCCATTTAACTTATCGAGAAGCTCTAAATCAGTTAACTTTAGATGATTGTTCAGAAACGCATCTAAAGTCCTTATTCTCTGAGAACCATCTACAATTTCTAATCTGCCATCCTCTATATCAGCAGTAAAGATGTACGGTACTGGTAGGCCAAGCAGTATTGATTCTATAAATTTTGACTGCCGTTCAGGAGACCAAACAAAATTTCGCTGATATGTTGGCACGAATATTTCGTTTTCATCATTTTCAAGTCCATGATTATACTTAGAAACCAATATTTCGAGCGTAAATTCTTTTATATCATAATCTACAACTCTTTGTTTTTCAATAATCTGTAGTTCAGCGTCTTTAATCTGCTTTTCTGTCACATAATTTTATTTAAGGGTTAGAAATGGGATATAAGCAAAAGCTTTCAATAAAATATTCCTTTCTCATTCACTCAACAAGATTATAAACTATTTCAGAGTTTTTACAGTTATTCATGACAGCTTGACTAGATAGGGCATTTAAAAACTACATTATTTCACTAGAAAATCACTAATAGCATGAAGTAAGGGAGAAAAAAACTTACTACCTCTTGCGATGAACTTCTTTGAAATTTCTACTTCGAGCTCTCTCAAATTTTCAATATCCTGTTGATCAAATAGGTGTAAAGTAAGTTTGGGTTGTTGTTGAAGATTTATGTTCTTCCCTCTCTTTTTAGAGGAATGTTTGGCTACATTCCTTTGTAATACAAGAGCATTATCATTCTTTGAAACTTGTTGCAAACCAAGTTTTTTTTCAAGCAGCTGTGCCTTCATGTTGAATTGGTTTTACAGATTTTAAATAATTTCTTTTCACAATTAGATCATAAAGACGATCAGAAGCACATTTAATTATCGCGACATCGTATTTATCATCAAATTTCTCCTTGTCTATACAATCAATACAAAGGAACCCTAACATGTCATAATTTGATTTATTAACAGATATTGTCGGTATTAACGGATAGACTATTTCGCTATTATAAGGCAATTGTTCATCAGGGTAGGCACTACGACTTGTATTTTCATAATCTTCACTTGCCCTGATATTGTCGTTTTTATAAACAAATTTTTTACTATTTCCAGTAATGACCCCATTTAATATCTTTTGAAATGGGGTATTGCCGATAATTGTATGTTTAATCTCATTATAAGTCAAAGTATCCCGTATAGTGGCATGTTCTGAATCTCTGCAAAGATTCAGAACAAT
The DNA here is from genome assembly GCF_900114995.1 of Chitinophaga sp. YR627. Lineage (GTDB taxonomy): Bacteria > Bacteroidota > Bacteroidia > Chitinophagales > Chitinophagaceae > Chitinophaga. The sequence continues at coordinate 862,051 of NZ_FOUX01000003.1, read as the reverse complement.
TGTGTTTTCACAAACATTTCCCGTGATGGGCACCTTAACAGACACAGAGCATTTACTTTTTGTTTTTTTATCAAAAACAAATTTGAGTCCGTTACAAGTTTCAATCATAACTGCCATAAATTCAGCATCAGAAAAATCTGTTCTCCGCTGCAACTCATTCACTTTTGCAAAAACATCTGTTAAAGTAATTATTGCATCCCCATATATTGATTCTCTATTTACAAAATGCCAATATCTTCCAACTTCTTCCAAAAAGATAAGACCAAGACGGATGAGATATATAACTGACAGTCCTACAATGCCCAATGTTATAGATTTGGGCACTTCAACTCCTAAAAAATTCTTGCCAAATAACAAGAAAGTTTGGAGTGAACCAATACCACCTAATAGCCATTTCCAGAGTTTCCCCCTTACAGAACGCTTAATGGAAACCCAGACAACTGATAATATTTTTCTAAAATTCATTAATCTTTAATTAAAAACAATTTATAAATCATTTAGTTATACTACTTATTGTCAAATTAAAATAATTTTACACTCACATGACATTCAGCACTATTAGTCGGCAAATTGATGTTATAGTTGCATTGATTGTTAATTTGTAACACAATTTATTTTTCGGATTTATAATGTTTCTATTGCACCTCATACTGTATTTCTAATTCACGAGGGAATAGTGCCCATGTTTTCTTTTGAACTTCTCACCCATATCATTTGAACCTCACAACAATCTCCATCCTTCCGCTTCGTGCTTTCTTTGTATCACAATTCAAAACGAAAGCAAATCATGAAAACAATATTCATTACAGGGACCTCCAGCGGTCTGGGAAAGGCAGCAGTACAGCTGTTTCATAATCATGGATGGAATGTTATTGCCACTATGCGTAACACCGGAAAAGGCAACGACTTCAGCGAATTAGAAAACGTAACAGTACTCCCGCTGGATATCACCAATCCGGAACAGATCAAGTCAACGGTAGCGGCAGCTATTGCCCCTGGCCCGGTTGACGTCGTACTGAACAATGCAGCCTACGGCGCCATGGGACCATTGGAGGCTTTTGCGGACGAAGATATCAGCAAACAGGTAGATACCAATCTGATGGGAGCGATCAGAATTACGCACGCATTCATTCCTCATTTCAGAGAAAAGAAAAGTGGTATGTTCATCAACATCACCTCTATTGCCGGTCTTGTTACATTCCCTTTTGCCAGCCTGTATCACGCTGTTAAATGGGGACTGGAGGCATTCAGTGAAGGAATGACCTATGAACTGGCGCCCTGGAATATCAGCGTGAAGACAGTCGCCCCCGGATTTATCCGCACGGCTTTTGGCGCAAATGCAACACAGGCTACAGCTGCTCCGTATGAGACAGCGCTTGAGCAATACATGAAAGTGGTGACAGGTATGATGGATCCAACCACAAGCGGTTCCACCGCAGAAGAAGTGGCGGCTGTTGTATATGAGGCCGTAACAGATGGAAAAGACCAGGTACATTACACCGCAGGCGCTGATGCCAAAGGGATGTATGAAAGAAGGCTGGAAGTCGGTGCTGAAACTTCACGCGCAGAAATGTCAAAAATATTCTTAGGCTGATCATACTACAGGTCAGGTCTGAAAAGGCCTGACTTTCTTTTAAGTATATTTATAACATGGCAGCTACAACAGATCCAAACATACCGCAGATTGTCTATGCCTGCGTTTCACATAAGACCGTCGACGCTGAATTACTGGTGAGGCAACATGTGATCGAATATATCCTGGCTGGCACCTCGATCGCGTATTATGGTAATAAGTCACAGACTTTTAAGGCCGGTGATATCCGTTTTGCCGTAAGGAACAGGTTAAGCAAATTTGTGAAGCTGCCACATGAGGGGGAAGAATACCGCTCAATCGCTATCTGTATCGACAAAAATACGCTCATGGAAATATCAGCGCCATATGAGCGGAGTATCGCGTCCAGTCAACATTATGACAACGTGCTCCCCCTACGACCCAATAACCTTTTCAAAAACTATATCGATTCATTACTTCCCTACCTGGAACATAGCCACCAGATCACCGGAGAACTGCTGAAAACAAAAGTAAAGGAAGCCGTACTGATATTTATGGACGCCAATCCCGAACTAAAACGTCTTCTCTTTGACTTCAGCGAACCAGGGAAAATAGACCTGCAGGAGTTTATGGAAGAGCACTATCAATACAGCGGAGACCTGGAACATATGGCCTATCTCACAGGCCGTAGCATCTCTACGTTTAAGCGTGATTTCGAAAAGATCTTTCACACCACTCCGGGCAAATGGCTGATACAGAAAAAGCTGGAAGCAGCACATGTTCTACTGAAAGAGAAGAAAATGAAACCAACGGATGTTTACATGGAGGTTGGCTTTAATGATTACTCCCACTTCTTTACCGCATTTAAAAAGTTATTCGGGACCGCCCCTTCTATGGTTGTCTAAGTACTTAATTATCAGTTAACTTTCTTTTCTGGAGTTTATAGGCTACCTTTCCCGGCGAAAGTACGTCGTAACAAGGTAATTATGCCATTTAAAACTATCCGCTATTTAATTCCTATACTACTTTGCTTTGCGCCTGGCGTAAGTGCGAAAACAGGACACCATCTTACCAACAAAGCGGATATGCTGATACAGCAGTATGAGGTACTGGAAGATAAAGGCTACAGCATCACACAGGTAAGTACAGACACGGCGCTGCACTTCTCTCCACTCACCACATTATCAACAAGAAAAAACGCCTACTGGCTAAGACTGGAGATCAGCAATCCCTACCCTAATAATGAAGCATACCTGCTCTCTCTGTCACTACCGATACATTATTCATTATACTATCTGAGGAATGAGATCAGAGAAACAGCTGCATTCTCATCCCGGCAGGTAGAAAAAGGAGTTATTCCTTTTTTATTTAAAAGCGAAACGACGCATATACTGTATTTCCGCATCAACACAGGCGAACTGGCCGCATACGGTCATAACATCCGTCCTGTTATCCATCTTGAGAAAGAAATATCTGCGGCCAGCCGGGAGAAAATGACCTGGATCTCCTGGATCATTTCAGTTTCGTTGCTGCTCTCCTTTGCCGGTTATAATGGATATGTATATTTCCAACTCAGAGACCAGACATATCTGTGGTATGTGATCATGCAGGTCGGTGCGATCATATTTATCACATCCTTCAAGCACATCTTCAATGTACTGCTTCCTTTCGATGTACGCAGGTTTTACCTGAATGCAGAAGGGAGTGTATATGATTACACGATCAACACGTTCTTTTTACATATAGGTGCTGTTATTGTAATGGTAGGTGTTCTGCAACTGACCAGGTCTTATCTGCGCACCAAAGAGCTCCTTCCTGCCTATGATAAGATCCTCCGGTATATGAGCTATGGATACGTCATATGCTGCTGGCTGCCGGCAATCATTACGATAACAGGCATTTATTATCTGGACAGCTATACACTGTTCTACGATAATATTACTGTATTGGTCATTTTCCTGATGGTGCTGTTTACTTCTATTACAGCATACCGGAAAAAAATAAGAGCTGCCAGACATTTTCTGTTGGCGAATATACTCCCTATCATATTTTGTACCTGTACAGCTATTTACTTCCTTGTTAACAATACGCCCAGCTATATGGACAATGGCGCCCTCCTGCCGGAAATCGCCATCCTCTCGCAAATTGTCACATTTACCGGAGCACTGTTCGCCAGGATCCGGACTATTAACGAAGAACTCAAGGTAAAGAACCGGGAAGTTGCCCAGCTGGAAGCTGATATTCTGCAAAATCAACATAAACACTGGTTAATAGAAAGAGAAAATGAACATATTAACCAGACCATACAACAGGAAAAAGAAAGATCGGAGCTTTTACAGCAAAAACTGGATGCCAACAACCGCGAACTGGTAAGTAACAGTCTTTATATTCACCAGAAGAATAAACTACTGGAGGATCTTAAAAAACAGTTATCCGATATTGACGCATTATACCCTCATATGAAACATCCTGAACTAAAAATTATGAGGTCCACCTTAAAGGAACATCAATACCTGGATGCTGAATGGGATAAATTCCGCCTGCATTTTGAGAATGTACATCCCGGCTTTTTTGAGGCATTAAAAGCAAAACATTCCTCACTGACCAATAACGAGTTAAGACTTTGCGCCTATTTTCACATCAATCTCTCCACTAAAGAGATCGCTGTTTTGTTAAATATCGCCCCTGCCAGTGTGCGGCAAGCCAAGACAAGACTGAACAAAAAGCTGGGAAACCCGATAGAAGTCACTTCCGAATCAATTGACAATCAATAATTATTGCATTGTAGACACTTTGTAGATGCCCCTTTTTCACTTTCCTGCCCTAATTCTGCGTTCTTTATCCTGTCGAAACTATTCCGGCCGGATATCCAACTGTTTGACGAGATCAATTAACTCCTTCTCACAAAGCCAGGTGCACTCATCCTGATAGAGGAAGTACACCGTATTCATCATTGTACCCCAAACTTATTACTGAAATCCACAACTGTTTATCCCCATTTCAACCCACATGCTGACTAAAAGGCGCATGAACCATCCACACAACAAGCGTCCTTTTAGTCGGCCGGGATTGACCTCTCCCTTTCTGTCTAATAATTGTTTTTATTTTTCCGGAACACCCGTGTCAGTCTATGCCACCAATGCCAGCGGGGATTTCTACAATAATTCATACCATCATAACCAGCATATGCGCCGGTGATGATGGTACGGGTAGCCCATCCGGATCTTTCTATCACCACTTCAGGCAGCGCCATTATAGATAAGCTAAGACTGACCTGTACACCGGAAAACTGGTCCGGATTGACCAACACTTCCCGGGCATCATATCCCAGACGGCTGATCTGGAGGGTGATTGAATCGGTTTTATGCAGTGATTCCGGCAGCGTAAAGCTAAATTGCCCCTCTCTATTTGTAATACCTCCGATACTGGAATGATCTTTTATCCGAACAGATACCCCATCCAGAGCATTGCCTGCATCATCCATAATACATCCCTCGATACGTTTTTCGCCTCCAATCCGTAAAGAAGGTTGCATCGTAACAACAGGGGTTTTGTTGCTCCCATATACCTGTTCAGGTAATATAGCTGTTAACATGGCCCCCAGTAACATAGCAGGGAAAATTGACCGGGATGGCTCCGGAGGCGCTTGTAATACCCTGTTCAGCTGTGTCGCATCAAAACGACCACAACTATTGCCTTTGTTACGCTTCAGATAAGCCAATATTTCTGCATCCGTCATTTCCGTAAAGTCAGTCACCGTCTTCTGACAACTCAGACAAAAACGACCATCTTCAGCAGGTAACATTTCATTCCAGGGCTGCGTACAACGATCAGGGATACTGAGTATAAATGCGTCTTTCTGCTTCATAGGTATCAGTTTGATACAGGATGCTCAGATTAAAAAAAATCCATAATTAATACAGGCAAAACGGTAATTCTTACCTTTGACACACAGTTAGCCATTTTCAACACGACAATTCCCGTTTATGACACTTAACAAATCCCTGTTTCTTATTGTTTTACTATTACTCTACTCAGCATGTCAGTATGATCCGTACGCCCACAGGTACACGACACATAAACCTGACTTTGAAGATCTCATCGGCACTTACAGATTCAGTGAACAAACCATATCGCAGGATACCGTTAATAAAGCCGGACAAGAGAGTTACATTGAATTAAGAAAAAACGGCACCTATGCGATCTGTGATATCCCGGATGTCTTCCCGGAGAAAGTAAACAGTCCCAAAAAACGCATCACGGGAAACATTTCAGCTAAAGGAAAATGGAATATCGAAAGTGTGGGTAATGTAGATAACGGATCAAATGTGGAAACTCACTGGGGGATCGGATTAACAAACTTCAATAAACAATATACCAGTATCGGGTTTATGGGTAATAAACCTCCCTATGATATTATCATTACACTGGGTGACCCTGATGCAGGAGAAGTCATCATTTTTACGAGAGAAGACTAAAAGCAGCCTGACTATAGTTATCCTGGGTTAGTGCTGCCTTTTTAACGTAGCACTAACCCAGGATAACTATAGTCTAACTACAGCCACACCCTATCCGGGAGCACTGACAGTTACAAAATTACTTTTATTGCATGCAGCCCCGGTTCAGTTCACTTTTCAGCCCGTTTACTATCAGGAATGATACAGCGCATTTTTAAATCGCTTTGCCAGTAATCCGGTGGCCTTTTCCGGATCGATCTCACCCACAATAACACCTACTCTCCCATATGCTTCATGCGCGACACAGGAGCCGTCAGGAGCCACCAGTGATGTTGCTGCATGCGAATAGCGGGCCGCATAATTGGAACTGGCTGTATAGACCGTATTTTCCATCGCTCTGAGCATCACTGCTTTTTCATAATAAGGATTTTCCTTCGCACCCCATTCTTTCAACTCCACACCTTCTGTCTCACTGCCACCAAAATGTGGCATGAACACGATCTTTGCATCCTGTTGCGCCGCCCATCTGACAGATTCAGGATAACGGAACCCTTCATGACAGATTGTAATACCAAACTTCACGCCGTTCACCTCGAAAATACTCCGGGTAGTACCAGCGGTCCACAGTTCATCTTCTGTAGGGTCGAGTTGATTCTTCGTCTGATACCCCAATACATCCCCTTTTTCCGAAACAACAAAGGCAAGATTGACCAGTTGCTCATCGATATACCAATCCATAGGCACAATGATCGTAATAGCATGTGCTGCAGCAATGTCGCATACCTTTGCCAACGCGTGCAATAATGACTTCCTGGAGCGGTCCTCCGGTGCATATCCCATACCCGGATAACCAGGCAGATATGATTCCGGAAAACAGATAATTGCAGCGCTTTCAGCGACAGCTTCTTTTACCAGTTTTTCGAGCCAGAACAGTCCATCCTGCAAGGACTTCGGGAAAGGAGGCGATGCTAATGCTATTTTCATAAAGACGATTTATACGCGGCAAAATTATAGCATATGCCTGTATACTTTATTGTATATTCACAGATATCCCCCAACATATGAAATGTAGCCTCCTTTCTTTATGCATCATGCTGCTGGTTGCCGGCTGCGCTACCCTGGGAAACGCGGACAGCACAACACAGGATACGCCCTGCTGGACACCCCTTAGTAAAAAAGACATGGTACAACTCCGGGGCCAATACCGCCTGGATACACTGATAATACGGGATACACATGTAGGATATGCAGCTAATTTTCCTATTCACAAAGGACACCAGTGCCAGATTCCCGACAATCTCATTCTGGAAAAATGGAATGGTGAGCAAACGCAATATTATGCATTAGCCAGAAATGCAAGCTTTCTGAGTGATTCCACCATCGTCCAATATACCCTGTCTTTAACAAGCGATCCGTTGAGTAATAGTTTTGAAGATGGGATGTGGTTTTACGCGCGTTTTAACAAGAGAAAGATCACTTATGAGGCAAATAAAAAACCGGTTTCTGCCAGTAAAAAACCATCCGTAAACGGAGAGGGTATTTATCGCTATGAAGCGGATTCATTATATAAGGTAAGCGATCAGCAAAATGATGCAGCATTCCGGAAAGTGGCAAAAGAAGGCTTCTATTATCTGCCACCTCCCGGCCGGCTTTTTGACATCTATCCGATCAGTGCGATCAGATAATACATAATGACTTATTTGTTGTTAATGACAGGGGTTCCACTGCTATCAGTATTAATCGCTGCACCCAATGCCTGCAGAAAACCCAGACGGTCAGTCAATACATCACTGCTGATGATCTTTCCATCTTTCAGTTCGTACTTCACGATACCTGCTCCGGTCACATATTTTCCTGTAGCCGGAATGTGCTGATAGGTTCCTTTGTGCGTACCCTGAAATTGCTGGAATACAACCACTTTATCTCCTTCTGCAACCATATCTTTGACCACCCATTGCGCGTCCGGGAAAGCCGCTATTAATGGCTGCAATTGTTCTCCGAATGTACCCGGATAAACATCTGAAATGAACAGAGATACGTTGGATATATCCCTTTTATTGAAGACAGTTTCATACATTTTACTAACTACTGCTTTGTTATTCATGATAAGCTCCTTTTGTTTTAATGTCTGTGCTGCTGATAATAAAGGCATTGCTATTACAGCCGACAGGATTACTGGAATTTTCATCGTTTATTTTCCACAAAACTAGCTACCGCTCAGGACCTGGAATTGTAAAAAATCATTGATTTATCTCCGGAGCTAATACCAGCAAAACAATACTTAACAGGCATGAGAAAACAGGTCGTTATATCCAGCATTGACCGGCTGAATAGGTGCGGGCATCTCCCGCTATCAGCACCCGCTCTCCATTATCTGTACAGAACAAAGTCCCCATACGCTCCGACAACTGCAGCGCCTTCAGCTCCTTTTTCCCCAGTTTTTCGCTCCAGTAAGGAATGAGCGAACAATGTGCAGAGCCTGTCACCGGATCTTCCAGTATAGACGCCTGCGGGGTAAAAAAGCGGGATACAAAATCACACTGCTCCCCTGGCGCCGTAACAATTACACCGCCCGGGTCCAGATTGATCTGATCCAGGATCTGACGGTCTATCTGTATATCCCGGATATCCTGTTCGTGACCATACACCAGTACATAATCTCTCGCTTTCAGTACAGCCTGCGGTTGCTTATTCAGTGAACGACTGATCACATCGGGTAATGTAGCGGATACCGGTTTTCTGGAAGGAAAATCCAATACATACCGCGCTCCGCTGAAAGTCACTTTTAAAGGCCCGCTGGCGGAAGTGAACAGGATACTGTCTTTATCATAATTGAGAAAGGTCTTAATCACATGTGCGGACGCCAGCGTAGCATGCCCGCAGAGGTCCATTTCTATTTCCGGCGTAAACCAGCGTAATGCAAAGCCATCTTCCTGTGGGATGAAAAACGCGGTCTCAGCCACAGCATTCTCCCGCGCGAGTAACAACAGCTGCTCATCCGGCAGCCACTCTTCCAGGGGAATCACACAGGCGGGATTACCGCCAAAAACGGCTGTGGTGAATGCGTCTACCTGGTATAAGTTCAATGCTATCATGGGAAAGGGTATTAAACGTAGAAAGTCAGCAAATTGCTGACTTTCTGTACTATTACATAAAATATCGTTAGACTATTCTTCATCTTCTTCATCAAACTCATCTTCTTCCAGCCACTCAAGATAAGAATAGTACCATTCTTCCAGCTCACCAAGTAACTCTTCTTTCTTAGCCGGATCGTTCTTGAAGAACTCATCCACGTTATCCAGTTCAGCAACGATATCAATATGACCGTTTTCCTCGTCTTCATCAACACGTTTAGCGAAGAAACGGGGTTGCTCTGTGTGGAAGATATACTCATTGTCAGGATCCGTAACAGGATCATCAGCAATCATAAACTTGGGTAACTTTGCCATATTAATATTGTTTTATTTTAACATTAGAAGTCCCTCCGGGACCAGACAAAAGTATCGATTAATCAATTACAGCCAAAACAGTTTTTACCTGTTGTATGTACTGTTACCCTATATTCACGATTATCCTGTTCAATACGCTGATCATCAGATTATATTCCGCTTCAGTGATACCGTTCAACATCCGGCCAGACCGCTCCTGTTGCATCATGCCTATCTGCTGATATGCCCCCTGTCCCTCCGCAGTGAAGACGCATTTATCCTCCGCGGAAACAGTGACCCAGCCACGATCAAGCATTGATTGTATGATCTCTCCGAATTGCTGTACAGTGACTGCCGATTTTATTTCCTGGAAAAACTCCCAGGTGATAATACTTCCCTGTTCTGCGATCTGCTGCATGATCATCCAGTGATGACGGGAGATAGAAAGATCTGCGAATTCATCATTCAGAAAAGCAGTAATACGTTTGTCTGCTTCTTTCAGATACCAGCCAATCGGCTTGTTAGCTTCCATAGTGTAGTTGTTATAATAGTAAGTAGGACCTGTTATTTAATTCTTCTGATAACTGACAGGCGTCTTACCTGTCCATCTTTTAAAAGCTCTTGTAAATGCGCTCAGTTCATTGTACCCCAGCATATAGGAAATTGTTTTGACGGGATAGCCGCCTTCTTCAAGATAGTGTATGGCCAGTGATTTCCTGACTTCATCTGCCACATCCTGGTAGCTGATTCCTTCTTCTTTTAGTTTACGTTGCAGTGTTCTTGGACTGACATTAAAATTGGCCGCGATCTCACTCAGTGACCGGATGCCAAGATAGGCATTGGTCAGCAGATACTGATGGATCTTTTCTTTCAATGAATCGCCTGCTGTGCTGTTATTTGCAGCAACGGTCTGCAGCAATGTACGTTGTATTTCATAGTTCGCGCTTAGCAGTGGTTCCATCCAATAGTGGTTGTCAAACACCAGCGCATATTCTGCTGCACTCCTCTCTATATCGCAGCGGAACACACGTGTATACTCTGTTTCCTGTTCTACGCTGTAAGGCAGGCGTACCCTTACCGGTTTTACTTTACGTAATAACAATCCGTCCAGTTCATGTACGACAAAGACCATAAACAGTTCGAGCGTCTGTCTGAATACAAACTGGTCCGTCCGTTCTGTCAAAGGTAAAAAGCGTATGATAAAGTGAGATTCGTTGTGGTCAACCGTAACACGAAAAAGGTCCGTCAGCAGGTGTGCCAATGCGGCTGCCTGTTCCACCGCCTGGCCGACGGTTTCGCTGGTCCGGATAATTTCACCGACTACCCCCAGCGCCGACAGTTGGAGGGACTCTCCGAAATGCAGTCCGAACAGCACATCATCTGCCAGCGCGCTGGCCTCCCGCCACAGATTATTCAGCTGCTGGTGACTGATCGTATCACCTTCGGTACGCTGCAACGCTGCCAGGTCTATGCCAGCCAGCCGGCATAACTGCGTAGCCGGTACATCACGTAAAGCTGCATACGCAATAAGATTCAGTACAAAACGCCTGCGCATATTCTCCATAACTTGTCGCGAGATGGTAATTGTTTGTCGCATAAAGATAATAAGCACCCCGCTTATCAGGAATAGTTTTGCAGTATACAATCATCCAAATAAAAACAAACAACATGGAAAATCAGGCAAAACAGATAGTAACACAATTTCTGACCGCCGTACAGCAGGGAGACAATCAGACACTGGCAGCCTTACTCGATCCTGCTGTAGAATGGGAGCAACCTGGTGACAACCGCTTTTCCGGCTTTAAAAAGGACATTAACGAGGTATTCCAGATGGTAGGTGGCATGTTTGCCCATACCAGTAATACCCTCGCACTTACGAAGATCAAGGATATCGCTGTCAGTGGTAACAGTGTGGCCTGCCTCATCCAATGGACAGCCGAAGGGGCAGCGGGCGCCAGACTCGACGTGGATAACATTGACGTTTATACCGTTACAGGGGGAAAAATTGTCAAGGCGAAGATCTACTCCGCCGACCTGGAACAGGAAGACCGTTTCTGGGGGAAATAAATTAATACGGTAAAGTAACTCCTTGGCACACTATTCGTTCTATAAGGCAAAAACCAGTCACATGAAACTATATTTTGCAGCTGCAGCCTTACTGACCATGTTTAGTTGTCAACAATCCGCCAATACTAATACCGTACAAACGGAAGGTAATGACAGCAGTGCTGCCACTCCGGCTGCCCCTATCGTAGCAGCAGGTCCTCAATGCTTTACCCGTATTTCCGGCAAAGACACCTCTTATCTGCAGTTTGAAACAGACAATGAAGTGATCAACGGCCAGCTGGAATACCGCATCTTTGAAAAAGACAAAAACCAGGGTGCTATCACTGGTACGATCAATAATAACATCATTGAGGCAGAATACCGCTTTATGAGTGAGGGTCAGACCAGCGTAAGGCCAGTTGTGTTCAAGCTGGAAAATAACCAGGTATTAGAGGCGATTCCGTCCTCTTTCGACAAGCAGGGTGTACCTGTGTTCGAAAAAGACCTGACGAAGCTGAAATATGAGGAAACTCCCTTCGTAAAAGGAGATTGTAAATAATCTGTTCCTTCCGGAAAAAACAGCGCCCCACGATTGAATCGTGGGGCGTTCCGTTTTTTGTAATGGTTGGTTAATAGGGCTTCAGGATAGTGCTAGATGCTATCATCGTATAAAAACGTCAACTACTTTTCCGGGTAGACCATGGGTCTGATTAAGGATATTGCCATTTTTCCCGGTGCTTATATCAAGTGTATAATAACTTCCATCTGTACCTGCGATCAGCTTGTTCACCTCATCCATCACTTTGATCATGGTTACGTCTTTACCGTCGAAATTGGCATCCAGTTGTTTGATCTCCTGGTTCAGCGGATTATAACGATAGATCTTGTCATGAGAGGTAAAATAGAATACGCCTAAAGCAGAGGATTGCCATTTGGTTTGTGCAGTTACCAGGCTGTCGCCTTTGAACTTCCTTTTGTAGGTAGTTTTAAAGCGGGAATTTCCCTCCAGGAAGTTCACACCGAACTTCAGCTCATAGGTCTGTCCGACACTGTCACAGAAGGCGTATACATCGTTTTCTGTGATCTTCTCCAGGTCGAGCAGGTCCATCTTCAGGTCTTTTGGATTGAACAGTGAGTCCTCCTGTGTATAATTGACGCCGTAGTATGTCGTACGGTCAAAACGGATGAGACGTTTCTTCACCTTATCAAAACCCAGGTAGTATACCCCTTTATCATTGCTGGTGAAGACAAGGTCCCCTGCCAGGTTATAATCACCGGAGATCGGGTTACTGAAATAGCCATAATAAGTACCGAACGGCGCTGTTTCTACTGTTCCGAAGTACAGTTTGTCATTCATAACAGCAGTCGTCGTGCCATCCAGCAGCTTCTGAAAATAAGCCGGATGTATATCCCCTGGTGGATCGTAAAAGTTCTCTTTCAGGTATTTCATACGCTTCAGATCATCCGGGCTGATCTGCACAGCAGGATTGGTGCCACCAGCACACACGATCCAGTAGGAAAGCGTCACATTCAGATAATACTGGTTACGCAATGGTACGATCTGCAAAGGGTTTGTACCCAGGTTTTCACCATTGATCGCCGGATACAGATCAGGTTTTACTGACCCATCTGGCTTAACAAAGGAAAGCTTTGCCTGTCCGCCTTCATCGGAGAGCACCAGGGTACCTGAAGTAAACTCAGTTTTACCATTAATGAAGAATTTATAGAAATACTTCATACCGGTTGTGTTGTCCATTACGGTCAGCATACAGCTGTATCTGTTGGAACCAAGACCGTACAGAATTCTCAGTGCAGGTCCATCATAATCATCTGAACGGGCTTCTGAAGGAATCTGTATCATCCAGTGACAAGTCATATCGGTTCTGCCACCAGGCAGTACGATCTTCGGTACGATGATCAGACTATCTCCTGTTAAAACAGTATATGCTGTATCCAGATTAGAGATAACCGGTTCATCAACTTTTACATAATCATAGTTCCCTTTATCCTTGAAGCAAGATGATATAAAAGGAAGCAAAGCAGCAATAAGTATATAAAAAAGTGATTTCTTCATTGTTGTAAGTTTTGCCTAGATACGTTTACCATTTTCATCCCTGAAATAATATCGGCCATCGTCCGGGTTCAGCTCCAGTTTGTACTTATTATCAGGATTTTTGCTACTGTAGAAATAGTAAAAACCGTCTGCTTCTTTTGTAATAACATAACCTTCCGTGGCAAACTGCGTTACCCAGTTGAATGGATCCAGCAGGAAGGTCTTAAAACGCCTTGTGTGATACAGGGCTTTAGGAATTGTATTGAAATCCTGCAGATTCGTACCTAACTCTGTTGCGCCTGATACCCTTATAAAAAGCTCATGTTTCACACGGGAATAATCTCCCAGTTCACCCGCCCAGGTATTCCACCAGTTTGGCTTCTCCAGTCTGTTGGAAAACTTCACAATACCTTTATTCTGCAGTTTGAAGGTGACACCGAAGTCTTTGGACGCCTTCAGGGTAAGACCGATAGTGAGGGTTTTAGACTTCAGCACTGTATCCTTATTGTAGAGGATCAATGGTACCAGACATAAACCCGAATCAGACGGCATAACATATTCTTTCTCCAGTGCCTTGAAATCCAGACCAGCTTTTGCAGTAGTACTGCTATCCACTGTTTCCAGGATAAATGTCCGCTCATGCGCAACACGGAAACCTGAAATTCTCACAGGCACATATATGGTATCTTCTCCTTTGTCAGGAAAATAAGCAAATGAATATAACAGGCTGTCTGTCTTATCATCCGGATCATCAGGTGTAAAATCAAAATAAACGTTCTCTGTTGTATCAAACAAAGGAGTTTCGTCTTTCTTGCAGGCAAACAGGACCATACAGCAAAGCACTCCGAATAAATAAATCTTTTTCATCTGGCCGTAGGTTTTTATCGGTTACCGAATTGGATTTCATCATCAGGTAAAGGGAATACGAACATTTTATTCGTAGCTGGATACTGGATACCCGCCAACCCTGTCACTGCTCTGTTAAGACGTTTATACATGTAGAAGATCTGGCCTTCACCATAGAACTCTTTACGGCTTTCCTTTACCAGTTCCGTCATGAACACATCTTTTGAACGTTCTTCCGTAATACGGGTACCGATACCTCTGTGAAGTCTTACTTCATTAAAGTAATCCCATGCCTTTGCAGGATCCGTATCAAACGTACACTCTGCCGCGATGTAATACATTTCACTCAGACGGATAGCTGGCGCCATCTGGTAGTGTATGTTCGCATCTCCGTCACGGTAGTATTTTTCAAGCTGCAAGCGGGTACCAAGGCCACCACTCTGCTCGCTGAACCATTGTTTGTAGCGGAAGTCATCTCCACCAACACCACCTGTTTCATACATATTCTGTCCTTCTGAACTGGTGACAAACAAAGCACTTTCACCATTCCTGAAACGGCTGTTCAATGCGCCGGACATATTAGGTACATACCATGCGAACAATAATTCCCTGTAGAGAATGCGGTCTTTCTTTTCATCATTCGGATTCAGGAAATCGTTCTGGCGCGTCCAGGGGAATTTATTTGAATTGATCACCTCCAGGGCATTTGCCAGCGCATTCGCTTTATCACCTTTATAGAGATATACTCTCGCCAGCTCGCCGCAAACAGCATAATAATTCAGGCGATGACGACGGTTCTGCAGGAACAAAGCACCTGTTTCCTCTGTACTGGAATCCTTCGCAGGATAACCCACTTTATAACCGGCATTCAGGATCGGATCAGATACTTTCAGCAGCGCCTTTGCTTCTGTCAGGTCCAGGATAGCAGAATCCAGTACCTGCCGTACACTTGACATAGGCGTCACCTTTTTGGAGAAATCCATTACATATGGAATAGCCAATGCATTCGGATCACTTACATAAGAAGGTCCGAACATACGCAACAGATCAAAATGCAGGTATGCTCTCAGTGCCAGCGCTTCACCTTTGATGAGTGAATACTCCTGACCGGCAAACAGCTTTTCCTGGCCTTTGATGTGATGCAGGATCAGGTTACTGTTGGCAATTCCATTATACAATGCTATCCAGGCAGCATCTCTTCTTCTCATGAAGTTTTCTTCCTCATAGTTATAGATGGAAGTCTGTTTATAAGCCTGCGGGTCCTGACTGGTGATAACATAGTTCTGCGCCAGCACATCCAGAAAACCACAGGTGATTTCCTTACCATAACTATCTTCCTGTGTACAACGGCTGTACACACCATTCAGCGCTTCTTCAAAACCGGATTGTGTACTGAATAAAGCCCCCTGCGACACCTCTGATTTCGGCGTTACATCCAGCCATTTACTGCAGGACATCAAACCGGTCGCCATCACTATTATAAGTGTATAATATTTCTTCATCTTGCTGCTTTTTAGAACTGAGTAGATAATGAGAAGGTGAATGTTCTCGCAAAAGGATAATCGATACCTCTTTCTGCATCTATAGTGGATGTTCTCCACACATCATTCATGTTCAGTGAACAACGCAGATTATTCATCCTGTAACGTTTGGCCACTGCCATCGGAACGTTGTATGCCAGATAAACAGACTTTAATTCCACGACGTTATCGCGTTGTACAAAACGGGAAGAAGTACGGGTAGAACCCTGATCTGCGATGTCTTTAAACAATGCATGGTCACCTGGCTGTTTCCACCTGGATTGCAGTACACGGCTATCCACATTATATCTTGGATCAGCATTTTCTACACGGTCCACCAGTGTCTGGTTATACAGATCACCACCACCTTTTGTATAGAATCTTACCTCAGCCACCCAGTTGCCATAATACAGGCTACCACCGAATGTACCTTCCAGTTTGGTGGTCATATCACCAACCGGCACCATATCTTTCACACTATAGGTATGTGTGTAGGTACCATCTTTCTTTACAAATATCTCTTTACCATTTTCCGGATCAATACCCATTGATCTTACGGCATAGATCGTATTCAGGGATTGTCCTTCCTGGAAACGCAGCAGCGGAACAGAATTCAGATTTGGATCACTCTCCTGTTTATCATCTACTTTATCGTTATAGCTCTTCAGCGCATTGGAGATCTTGGTGATCTTGTTTTTGTTTGTCACCAGGTTAGCAAACAGGTTGAAAGACCAGTTCTTACCTCTCAGCACATTGCTGCGGACGTTGATCTCAAAACCACGGTTGACCATTTCACCCAGGTTGGCTTTATAATCTGTAAAACCAGTTGATGGTGGTACGATGATATCCGCCAGCAGGTCTTTCGTAAGTTTATAATAATAACGTGGAGCAACATAGAAACGGCCATTGAAGAGGTCCAGTTCCATACCGGCATCATAGTTTTTAGTACGCTGCCATCTCAGGGAAGAGTTACCATACGTTCTGAAGATCGCGCCTACACCTGTAGAATACCAGTCGTTGCTGTAATACTGATAAGTGGTATTAGATAAATAAGACGGGAAGGATACATCACCCGTCAGACCTGTTGTAGCCCTCAGCGTCAGTTGTGAAATAACCTTACGTGGAATGAATTTTTCGTTGTGTACATTCCATCCCAGACCATAAGACCAGAAGGTCGCCATGCGGGAATCAGTACCAAATTTTGAAGAGCCATCCAGACGTACAGTACCGTCCATCAGGAACTTGTTTTTATAAGAATAGTTCACATAGAGGAAAGAACCGATCAGGCGGTCCTGTGTATACTCACCACCTGGAGAACCATCTTTTTCATATGTACGGGCAAATTCGATCTGAGAGAATCTGTCGTTGGAGAAACCCTGCGCAACGAAAGACTTACTGTCATTACTTCTGTCCTGAATATTTGTACCCAGTGATATGTTCAGGAAGTTAGACCTGATCTGTTTTGCATAACTCAGTGTCAGACTACCATCTGCCTGCCAGAAATCTTCATCGGCAAATGTATACTTACCACGATCTTTCAGATCGCCTCCTGTTACATTATAATATTCGTTGCTGAATGGCGAAGTAAATTTATCTGCTGTAGATCTTCTCTTTGTCAGGGAGATCTGACCTCTTAATCTTAATGCAGGATTGATGGTCCACTCTCCGGAAAATGCATCCATGAATTCCACGTACTGGTTCTTCTCCAGACTACCAGTGGTCGCTTCATACATAGGGTTCAGTACCGCATCGGTGACAGCGCCGCCATTAGCGCCACCACGATAGCTCCATTTATCAACTTCACGTAACAGTCTGCCGGTTGAATCTGTTTTTGGATAGTAAGGGTTCATTTTTACATAGTTGGAAAACTCTCTGTAAGGAGATTCTCTTCCATCCACCTGCGTGATTGACATCTGGTTTCTGAACTGTATTTTGTTCTGCACGTTGTAGGACAGAGATGCGGCAAGGCCATAACGCTTTCTGTAAGAACCTTTCATTACACCGTTATTGGACTGATAGCGCATATCCAGGCCATATTTTACAACAGGAGTACCACCTTCCAGGTATAAGGAGTGTTTGTGTCCGAGGTCTACCTGCAGCGGTTGTGACAACCAGTAGGTATTTACACCAGCGAGCACGTTTTTCTTTTTCTGATAATATTGCTGTTCCAGTTCGATCGGTGCGTCAACATTATTTGCTTCATACAGCTTTGCCAGTCGCTCATACTCCAGTTTCTCCCCTGCATTCAGCACATGATAATCGGATAGATCGGGTGCATTCACAGTCATCTCATAACCATAGTTAACTGCCAGCTTACCTTCTTTTGGCGCCTTTGTGCGGATTACCACAACACCGTTCGCTGCTCTTGAACCATAGATCGCTGTTGCCGCTGCGTCTTTAAGCAGGGTCATAGAGGCGATCCTGTTCGGATCCAGGTCGAACACTGTTTGTACATTCACCTCATAACCATCGAGGATAAAAGTAGGCTGATTGGTAACACCGGTCAGCATACTGTTTCTCGTCAGTTTGGATACATCCGCACTTGGCAATGCAGTAGTACCCCTTACATTGATATTAGGAATTCTGTTTGGATTGGAACCCAGTAAATTGTTTTCAACCAACTTAAATGAAGGGTCATATGCCTGCAAGCTGCTCAGTACATTCTGCGGATTTACTTTCTTGATATCATCAGAAGTAAGTACTGTTGCGATACCGGTAAAGCTTTCTTTCTTGATCTCATAGTAACCTGTTACTACCACATCTTTTACTGCCTGTACATCTGTCTTTAAACGTACATCCAGTTTATGCTGCCCCTTCAGCACGATTTCCTGTGCTTTGAAACCGATAAAGCTGAATACGATATGCGCATTTTCAGGTACATTCTTCAGTTCGTATTTACCATCGTTAGCAGTATGTACACCGTTGGAAGTACCTTTTACAACAACTGTTACGCCCGGTAAGGGAACGCCTGTATCATCCGTTACGAGACCGGATATATTGATAACGGCTTGTTTTTCCTGTTCTGGCGCTTCTTTTTTTTCAACCGGCGCTGCCGGTTTAGGAGCGGGAGCTGCACCTTCCTGTTTATAGACGATAAACATGTTGGCACCGGATTCCTCTGCTTCCAGTCCAAGTGGCTTCAGGAACTGATTGAGGTATTGGATAAATTTCACAGATGTTCCCTTGGCAGCAGGCGGCTCCGTCCGGATACTGCCAATCGACTGACCTACATAGTTAATACGCACCTTATACTTCGCTTCCAGAGAGACAAGGATATCTTTTAAGGTTTGTCTTCCCTTTGACTGATTCAATGCGGTCGCAGCATACAACTCCTGCTGCGGGTGGTAGTGTACATTATCTGAAGCAGCATACCCCATGGCTGGCAACAGTAACAACAGGGCAATACGATCCCCTATACACCTAAAGTAATTTCCAGGCATAAGCAATAGATTAAGGTTGGTAGGTTGAATTTTTATCGACTAAACTTCACTAGGTTGTTTTTCTCCTGATGCTGTAGTTTTGATTGTCCTTCTTTTCGATAACCACATGTAAGGACCGTGACAGTGTTCTGAAAAATATTTCTACATCTGACATTGGTATGCTACCTGTAAATAACTCCTTCTGTAGTTCCTGCTCTTCTATCTTAATGTTGATCCCTAAGTTCTCGTTTAATACCTCGGCTACTTCCGCAATAGTTGCTTCATTGAAGACAAACATATTGTCGAGCCATGCATTATAATCTGCCGGATTGACCGTCCGGCGTGACAACTGATTAGTTTTGGTTGAAAAAGTCACCATTTCACCGGGCTTCATGCTCAGGTCCTGTTGTCCTTTGCCATTCAGCTTCAGTTTTACGGCGCCGCTATTAAGTACCACACGTGTCATAATACGTCTGGTGCTGACATTAAATGCTGTTCCGATCACCTGTACATCCACATCGGAAGTATGTACGGCAAATGGTGCATTGTGGCTTTCGTGGAGAACGGTAAAAAAGCCTTCTCCATCTATCCATACTTCACGTTTACCATCGCTACCCATGCTGAATCTGAGCTTTGAATTGGCGTTCAGTGTTACAACAGAGCTATCTGGCAACGTGATCTTTCTGGTTTCACCATAGGGGGTGATGTAGCTGACCAGGACTGGTTCTTTCTTATGCATGAAATACCAGGAAGCAGCAGTCACCGCCAATACACCGGCAAATGCCGCTGCATAGCGCCAGGCGACGAAAATCCGCCTTTTCTCAGGTACCTGTTGGATGGAATAAGCAACACGGCTCCAGACTTCCGCCTGGTCTTCCGCAGTAGGTATATGCTCTTCCGGTCCGATCATCAGCAATACATCCCGTGCCTCTTCTACGGTAACGCGGCGATCAGGATTGTCACGCAGCCAGATTTCCCAAAAGGCATTTGTTTCGTGATCCGGATCTGTGATCCATTTCCGAAACATTCCATCATGTAGAAACTCCCTTACTGTGTAATCTTTATAATCCATAATCAGCGTTGTTCCTGATAGGCTTTAAATACATAAAGCAGTGAAATCAAAAAATCTTAGCGTCTTTTTCAACTTTTTTTTAAAAAAACTATAATTTCTTTAGAAACCTTTGGGTCGATACCCCGAAATGACCAATAAAGTCAATAATTCACCACTGTGGCTCTTGAGATAATTCAATGCTTTCGATAATAATACATATGTAGAATTAACGCTCAGTGACATAATTTCGGCCGTCTCCTGTGTAGAAAGCCCTTCATAATAACGGAGGTACAGGATCTCCTTCTGTCGTTTTGGTAACTGATCGATCACTTTCGCCAGTTTAAGGTTGCGCTCGTTATTAGTTTGTTCATTGATCAGCCGTTCCTCGTAGGAAGGCATGTGTGATTCCTGTGCGGCAGGCTGCTGCCGGAACAGGTTAAAAAGCCCTTCTGCCTTGCTATGTTTGACAATATTCCGCTTGAGGCTGGCAAAAAGGTAGAATTTGATGCTGTCGGTCACAGAGAGCTGTTGACGACTATGCCATAGGGAAGTAAAAAGATCGTGTATACAATCCTTCACCAGGCCGCTATCAGCCTGTATTTTCATTCCATACTTGTAGAGTGATGTGAACCATGTATCGTAAATGAAAGCCAGTGCGCCTTCATCGCTATCTATCAGCCTGCTCCAGAGCTCCTGATCTGAAAGGTTCTTATACCAGATCTCCTCCAACTATTACCGTTTACCGTTAAAATTAAAATATACTATACATATGGTGGCAGTCTAAAAATATGGAAGATGTTGCTGGCATCAAAATTGAATAATAATATTCATAGTGACTTTACACAACTTTTAAAATCTATTGTTATGATCTCGAGAACATTGCGCATCGGATTTGTTGCTGTTTCAGTAACAGTTGCCGCCCTTCTTACCAGCCATACCAGCATGGCCCAGGGCGTAGACAGCACTGCCAAGAAAATCGGTAATAAAACCGCTTCTGTGGCTGTAAAAGGAGCGATGAAGATTACCGATAAAACATATAAAGGAAAAGAAGGTCCGGGGGGACAGACTGTCTATATAGATAAAAAAGACAGGAAATACTACGTGGACGAAAAGGGTAAAAAGGTCTATCTGAAACCTTCTGAGATCCGTGATAAGCAGGAGAACTAACACGACAAAAAATAAAAAGGGACGCTATTACAGCGTCCCTTTTTTATATAATTCATTTATAATCAATCCATTTCACTCAATTCCATCCAACGCATCCCCTTATCATCCAGTAACTGTATGATCTCTCCGACGCGGCGTGACAGCGGTTCCAGTTGCTCGTAAGGCAGCGTACCGGCTCCCATTTGCTCATCGATATTCTTTTTCTCTTCCTCCAGAGAGGCTATTTCCTTTTCCAGCAATTCCAGCTCACGTTTCTCCTTAAAAGACATTTTCTTAGCAGGCGCAGCAGGTTGCGGCGCTTCTACTACCGGCTGGGCAGCCACCTTTGGCTCATTACGGCTTTCTTCTTTGCCTTTTTCATTCTGTTCCTTTTCCCAGTCTCTGTACTGGCTGTAGTTGCCCGGAAAGTCACGTACCACACCTGCTCCTTCAAACACAAAAAGGTGATCTACCAGTTTATCCATGAAATACCTGTCGTGCGTTACAATGATAATGCACCCCTGGTAAGACAATAGGAAGTCTTCCAGGATACTCAGTGTTGGCAGATCAAGGTCATTGGTCGGCTCATCGAGTATCAGGAAGTTCGGATTACGGAAAAGAATACTGAGCAGGTGTAGCCTTCTTTTCTCACCACCACTCAGCTTGGAGATATAAGTATATTGTTTTTCAGGCGTAAACAGGAATAATTGCAGGAATTGTGCTGCACTTACTTTGGTACCGTCTGCCAGTGGGAAGTTCTCAGCAATGTTCTTTACAAACTCGATGACGCGCATATCTTCCTTAATAATAAGACCACGCTGGTCGTAATTACCAAAGATCACGGTCTCCCCGGTATTGATCTTACCGGAATCCGGTTCCTCAAGCCCCTGCAGCATATTCAGAAAAGTGGACTTTCCGACACCGTTCTTACCGACAACACCCACTCTTTCTCCTTTCTTAAAGGTATAATCAAACCCCTGTATGATCTTCAGATCGCCGAAAGACTTATAGACTTTCTTCAGTTCAATGATCTTTCCTCCCAGGCGGCTCATTTTCACATTCAGCTCCAGTTGCTGTTTCTCCAGACGTACGCTCGCCTTTTCCTTTACTTCTTCAAAGGCGTCAATTCTGGACTTGGACTTGGTGGTACGGGCCTTGGGTTGCTTACGCATCCATTCCAGCTCTTTCCTGAAGGTATTGCGGGCTTTTTCCACACTGGCGCGATCGCTTTCCTCACGGGCAGCTTTCTTTTCCAGGTAATTTTCGTAGTCTCCTTTATAAATGAACAGTTGTTGCTGGTCCAGTTCCATGACTTCATTACATACACTGTCCAGGAAATAACGGTCGTGCGTTACCAGCAGCAAAGTCACATTTTCCTGATCCAGGTAATTTTCCAGCCACTCGATCATGTTGATATCCAGGTGGTTGGTAGGTTCATCCATGATCAGGAGCGTATGGCGATGTTCGAACCCGATGTCAATCAGCACTTTAGCCAAAGCGACACGTTTCAGCTGTCCACCGGACAGGCTACCCATGCGTTGATCCAGGTGATGGATATTCAGTTTACCAAGGATCTGCTTCACTTTGGAGTCAAAATGCCAGGCATTCAGTTCGTCCATGCGCTCAATAGCAGCTGTGAGTTTGTCCAGGTCAGGTTCTGTCTCCTCGTCATCTGTCAGGAGTTCATAGTCTCTTATAGCGGCCAGAACAGGGTTTGACTGAGAAAATATATTCGCAGAGATCGTTTTCTGTGGATCAAAAGCAGATTGCTGCTCCAGCATTACCACTGTTACATCTTTATGTATCCAGACTGTTCCGGCATCAGGAGACTCCTGTCCGCACAGAATGCGTAATAAAGTGGATTTACCGGCGCCATTTAAAGCCACCAGGGCAATCTTGTCCCCTTCCTCAATGTGAAAAGAAATATCCTTGAAAAGCGGCCCTGCGCCGTAAGATTTCGTGAGTCCTTCAACCGTAACGTAATGCATGGCGCGAAGTTAGTAAAATGTAGGCACGCCTGACAGCCGGAATAAAAAAAGCCTCCCGGTATCCCGGGAGGCTTATATAGCTTTTTCAGCAAACTAAAGATCGTAGTACAGCTGACGGAAAGCACTTCTCAATCCAAACTGGAAGATCAGTTCTTTCTTATCCCAGTTGTTGTTGCTTTCCTTCCTGGCAGTCACAGATGCTTCCACACGAAGGTTATATTTCGGGTTCAGCAGGTAAGCTGCTGTTCCCTGCACATACAGGAAATTAGTCTTAAGACCCTGACCGATATGATTACCATAATCTACTGTACGGGTGAAATAAGACTTATTGATGTCCTTACCATAGTTTACACCGGCAGTATCAAGTCCATATTTCGCAACAGTGACCTGTCCACGCAGGAAGATCCTTTTATATCTGAAATCTGCAATATTCACCCACTCCACGAAGTTAGCTCCCATAGGGTGTGCCAGTGGCTGGTTATAATGCCCGTAGTTATTAAGTGTACTACGCTGAGAATAGGTGTAAGGCCTTGCTGCG
This sequence comes from Chitinophaga sp. YR627, assembly GCF_900114995.1. Classification (GTDB taxonomy): domain Bacteria; phylum Bacteroidota; class Bacteroidia; order Chitinophagales; family Chitinophagaceae; genus Chitinophaga. Next base: position 838,007 of record NZ_FOUX01000003.1, on the reverse strand, counting down.
TTCACCTCTGTCAGGAAGTTCAGGTTTTTTACTTTAAACAGGTCGTTTGAACGGAAACCAAACTGGCCACCGAATTTATTACCCCACCAGCCTTTACCACCAGTGATCTGGTCCAGTTTAAACTCATCCAGGATAAACTGACCGTAGAAGGTACTGTTGTTGGAGATAGCATATTTCGCATTCAGACCCAAAAGTGCGTTATCCGGAGAACCTACGGAGAACTCCACAGGACGCAGGAATACAATTGGGTTCAGATAGCTGGCATCAAAACCGCGTTTACCGGTGGAATCGGAATCCTGCCAGATCACAGCTTCAAATAAGCCAATGGAGATCTTCTTGCTGATATTCCAGTCCAGGTAATTGAATACGCCCCACTTCTTACGGTATCCATTGTCGTAAGAGGCTTTGGGATATTGCATATCAATAAACTGCGCCCACATAGTGGTATACTGCACCTTACCTACGTTTGCGATGATCTTCAGGAAAGGATAGTTGAAAGCCGCGTCAGACAAGAGCATGGAACGATAACCGTCACCAATGAAATTCTTATCATAGCCCAACTGGAAATCAAAGTGTTTGCCTGCTTTATAATTGATCAGGGCTGAAGCATAAGCATAGTCAAACTTATCACCTTTATAGGCTTTCCATTCGCCCTGGCCCGGCACAATCCTGTTCTCACGTCCATAGGCATCCAGGTACGCAGGCATTTTTGCCTGGTTTTCATAAAATTCAGAACGGAAAGTGAGGTTCTTACCGATGGTACCTCCGATAACAAAACCACGGGTATTCACCCATACGGTTCCATTATCTCCGCTGTGCCCTACGATCAGATCGGGCAGGATGCTACCATAAAAGTTGTAATCATCACCTTTTACTTCCAGCAAATGCTCTCTGAATAATTTCCGGTATAACCAGCTTTGTTTACGGGTCGTATCTCCGGTGGGGAGATCAAAAGTTGGTTCAATTGAATAATCTCTTTGAGAAGAGTGGTAGCCATTACTGTCTGAAGTGGACTTATAAAATCCCAGAGAATACTGACGGCCGATACTTTGTGCGCGAACGGTAGAGCTCAATGAAATTCCTAAGCAAACCAGAACAAACACGGGGGTAATACATTTCTTGAACATAAGGAATAATTTGCTTGCCTGCTACAAATATAAGCGATTAGAGTTGGTACAATAGTACTTTATTCTGTAATACTACAGATTTATGGCATATTTCACGCTAAAGGAACACTTTTCCCTCACTATATGCTCGACTAAGGGTGGAAAACGAAATCTTATAATACGTTTTCCCGAACAGCTGCGTATACGGAAGTAATACCTTCCTCGAGTCCGATTTTCGCTTTCCATCCAAGTTTATGCAGCTTACTTACGTCCATAAGCTTACGTGGAGTACCATCTGGTTTAGTTGTATCAAATGACAGGTTACCTTCATAGCCGGTTATTTTCTTCACCAGCAGTGCCAGGTCTTTGATACTGATATCTTCTCCCACTCCAATATTTACCAGGCCATCTTCATTATAATGCTGCATCAGGAAGAAGCAGGCATCTGCCATATCATCGGCATGCAAAAATTCTCTCAGGGGGGTGCCTGTGCCCCATATCACTACCTCTTCCGCATTGTTTTTCTTTGCCTCGTGAAACTTGCGTAACAGGGCTGGCAATACGTGGGAGTTTTTAAGATCATAGTTATCGTTGGGCCCATAAAGATTTGTCGGCATCACAGATACGAAGTTGCATCCATACTGGGCACGGTAAGCATCGCACATCTTAATACCGGCTATCTTGGCGATCGCATAAGGCTCATTTGTCGGCTCAAGCAGTCCAGTCAGCAAATAATCCTCTTTAAGTGGCTGTGGCGCCAGTTTGGGATATATGCAGGACGACCCCAGGAACATGAGTTTATTGACGCCATTCAGATAGGCATGATGAATAACATTATTTTGAATCATAATGTTCTCATATATAAATTCAGCCCGGAAAGTATTATTGGCAACAATCCCACCTACTTTAGCGGCAGCCAGGAAAACATAGGCCGGGCGCTCTGCAGCAAAGAAAGCAGCAGTAGCCTCCTGATTACGGAGATCCAGTTCAGCAGAACTACGGGTCACAATATTTGTAAACCCCGCTTGCTGTAATCTTCTGACAATAGCAGAACCGACCATGCCTCTATGCCCTGCTACATAAATCTTATCCTGTTGCTCCATGAGCGTTTATTCGTATTGATTAAAGATTTTAAACCCGGCCTCTTTCAACAGCTTTTCTCTGCGGAACAATTCAAGGTCTGCCGCCACCATTTCACTTACGAGTGCACGCAGGTCATATTTTGGTGTCCAGCCCAGTTTCGTTTGTGCTTTTGACGGATCACCAATTAAAAGGTCCACTTCCGTAGGTCTGAAATATCGCGGGTCAATGGCGACAACTTCCTGACCAGGTGTCAGGGCCGTTATATGTGCAGCTGTACTTTTCACGATTCCTTTTTCATCTATGCCTGCTCCTCTGAATTCAACTTCAACACCCGCCTCGGCAAAGGCCATTCTGATAAAATCTCTTACCGGTGTAGTGATACCTGTTGCAATAACATAATCTTCTGCCTTTTCCTGCTGCAATATCAGCCACATCGCTTCTACATAGTCCTTTGCGTGGCCCCAGTCGCGTTGTGCGTTCAGATTACCCATGTACAGTTTATCCTGCATACCTAAAGCGATCTGCGCGACACCACGGGTAATCTTACGGGTGACGAAGGTTTCCCCTCTCAGCGGACTTTCATGATTAAAAAGGATCCCATTGCAGGCATACATATTATACGCCTCCCTGTAGTTAACTGTGATCCAGTAAGCGTACAGCTTAGCAACAGCATAAGGAGAACGTGGATAAAAAGGGGTTTGTTCTGATTGCGGCACTTCCTGCACCAGTCCGTAAAGTTCAGACGTGGACGCCTGATAGATCTTTGTTTTCTGTGTAAGTCCCAGCAACCTGATTGCCTCCAGTATCCTGAGTGTGCCGATACCATCTGCATTCGCTGTATATTCAGGTGTCTCAAAGCTCACCTGCACATGACTCATGGCGCCCAGATTATATATTTCATCAGGTTGCACCTGCTGAATAATGCGAATCAGGTTGGTTGAATCTGTCAAGTCGCCGTAATGCAGTTTAAACCTCACGTCAGGGTCCTGTGGATTCTGATACAGATGGTCGATACGATCCGTATTAAACAATGAGCTCCGACGCTTAATACCATGGACATCATATCCCTGGTTTAGCAGCAATTCGCTAAGATAAGCTCCATCCTGGCCAGTTATACCAGTTATTAAAGCTGTCTTCATGGGGTCTACGTTTTAATATTATGTTTAACGCCGATCGTCGGCCACAATAGCACTCAGTGTCCTGGCAAGTCCCTCTTTCAGTGAAACTGCCGGTTTATAACCATGTTTTATGATTGTTGTATTTGAGAATTGAGTAGTGGCACAGAACTTCTTGACCCTTACAGCACTTATAGGGAACTTCTTACGTGTGATTGTAGAAAGGATGTCAAAGGAAATACCAGCCATATATCCTACAGGATAAGGTATCCGGATGCCTGGCAGTTTTTTGTTCAATGATTCTTCTGCTACTTTCACGAGCTCATTCATGGACAGGTCAGGTTTATCCGCATAGTTGAATACGTTATAACCTGAAACGTTCTTTATGGCATATCTGATAAGTCCGGTGATATTGTCTACATAAGCCATTGACTTTTTATTCTCACCTTTTCCGATCATCACAAACTTGCCGGTTGCGATCTGTTTAAGGAGGTTGTAAACATTCCCTCTGTTACCCGGGCCAAATACTACTGTCGGACGAATGATAACAAGTGAGCGGTTTGCCGGATCCTTTTCATACCATGCTCTCAATACTTCCTCTGCGGCCCATTTACTTTTACCATAGTGATTGAACGGGTCCGCCGGATGGTCTTCGGAAGGATCGTTTTTATCTAATCCATATATTGCCACTGAACTTGTAAAGATGATCTTATTGAGCCCTTTTGCCTCCATGACATCCAGCACGTTCTGTGTGCCCGTTACGTTAACATCATAATACAGACTGGTTGGAGAAACGTCATCTCTATGCTCGGCAGCCAGCAGCACAACCCAATCGTCTCCATTACCCTGGCCTATATTCGCAGTAATTTGTTCTTTATTACGAATATCTGTGATGACGGTTGTATCCGGATAGGTAGCAGAACTTTGCTTATCAAGATTTTTGAAGGTGACATTCTCCTGTTTGAGTTCCTTGCTAAGAACAGTTCCAATAAAGCCTGAAGCTCCAATTAGATAAATCATTGATTATGTGTTATTTCTTAATTAACGAGCGGTATAAATCTATAAAAAAAGCAGCTCTTTCTGCTAAATTAAAGTTCTTATCGAAAAAGGGTTTCATCGACTGTTGATATAAGGGAAAGCTTGTTTTCAACAACTGTAAAGCATTGGTAACGGATGCAACATTGTTTTCTACCAGCAGATCTCCATTCTCCACCAGTTCTTTACAACCGCCTACATTACTCAATATCGATGGCATCCCTGCAGAGATAGCCTCCAGTGCTGACATTGGTAATCCTTCACTATCTGAAAGCAGGATAAAGGCATGGTAGCTGTTAAAGTCGTTGAAGTTTTTGACCTCTCCGTGCAGGATAATATTGTCAATGTTCCTGGCCTTCACCTCCGCCTGAACGGCTGAAAACTCCGGACCATCCCCAAAGATATGCACGTCAATATAGTCCAGTTGACTGGCAGTATCCAGGAGCAGGTCCATTCTTTTAGGATGGGCAAACCTTGCCAGCGCCAGTAACCGGAGTTTTCCCCCATCGTAGGTAAGTGGCTGCTTACTGGTTTTCACAGGAAATATATTATTTCTGAGCAAGACCAACCTGTGTTCAGCAATACCTATTTTTTCTCTTGCGATCCTATAATCGGCTTCCGATACACATAACACTTTTCCCTGCACAAAAGCCAGCCATTTTTCAATTCTATTTAGCAGAAAGGCTAGTTTGCCCCCGTTATAAACAGATGACCAGCCATGTGAAACATATATGGCCGGAATACCACACCAGAGTGCCGACAATCTGCCATATAAGCCACCATTTGCACTGTTACAGACAATAAGATCGATTTTATTCTTTTTGATAAACTTAGTCAGTGCAATCAGAAAACCTGGAGAAAGACGACTCTCAATACGGTTATCAAATAATATGTCTGCGGCATAACTTCCGGTCTGCTCACTCAGCCAGCCCGGCATATTCGTAGCCAGATAGACATGTGCCGCATCCCTGCATATATCCATTTGTTCCTTCACATATTTCTGTGCACCACCAACTTCACTTTTAGTAATCAGAAAGAGAATCTTAAACTTATCGGTCATTATAATTTGAAACTTAACTACTATTGTATAATCAACACCTTTTTCTTTCCGGATGTAGTTTTAATTGCGCTGCCACTTCTCTGACCAGCAACTGTAAGCGTACAATGCAGGTCATTTGCTATCACATCGTCCCTCCAGACATCCTTATTGGCAAATTTAATAGCAAAATCGGGGTTTTTCGCAAGAGATGCATTATTATCAGCCACACCCAGTAATAAATCATACTTTCCTTCCGGTACGCCGCTGCCCAGAGAGAATACTGCGTTCAGTGATTGCGTACCGGGGGACCAGGAGCGTACATCCACCGGTAATAAGGCTGAATAGGCTTTTTTTGTCGCCTGGTTGTATAATATCAGAGATACATTTTTGGAATTAAAAGGAGCTGCATACCCTTCATTAGTGATGCTGATGGCAATGGAAAAGGTATCATTCGCCCTGGTACGGGTTGAATAAGCTCCACTTTCCAGCACCAGTCTATAGCCAAGCTTACGTTTAATATCTTCTATACAAGGTGCCCAGCCGGTCAGCACGGTTCTGTGGTATGATGAGTTCAGATAAGAAAAGTGGTCCATTGCCAGCCTGTTTTCAGCCTGTCCTCCCTGTGCCGAGCACTTATCATAAGGGGGATTGGATGCTGCAGATTCTCCTCCCATCGCCGTGTTGGCAGAACCGCTTTGTACATAGCTCATCAGCACGGCACTGGAATTCCTAGCCCTGCCGCCGGCACTCATGTCCTGCGATTTAAAAGTGCCCATATCATCGTTAGGCCCCAGAAATGCGTCATTGTGAAACCCGATCCTGGCAGCCAGCGTTTTGTTTTTGATAAGCGCCTGATAATCCTGTTTAGATGTCGGGTGACGTACCTGTACAATAAGCGGAGCTGGAAGCGCTTTCAAAAATGCATCCAGGAGTTGAGCTCTGTCACGCAGATTCTGTCCGGTGCTTGAAGTACCAGGTATGCCATAATAGTCACTATAATACCCTTCTCCCCACAAACCAATAAAACCCAGTTGCGCAATAGCTATGACGTCAGCATTCTTTCTGAGTATAGGCTGCAGCTGCGCAATATGTTGTTTCACTCTTGCCAGGGGGGCGTCTCCATAAGGTGGTTTGTAATTAGGCGTAGCGGCAAACTTGTAACCAAAGCGGATAATCATCTTTATTCCCGCTTTTCTTGCTATGGCAAAATCATTATCGATATTATCGAGTAGTTGCTGCGTCAGATCTTTGTCCTGAAAACCGTCAAGAGAGAAACAGCGTAAAATAATGCTTATATTGACCTTATAAGGACAATCTTTAAAAGGAACTACGCCATTCCTCAGACTGGATAGCTCCTGTGCGTTCAGCGCTTCGTACTTATTGGCATAAGCGTAATAAGTGCGGTAAAAACCCCTCTCAGGATTTACGATATCCTCATTGCTGCTTTCATAAGTAAGCGATGTCCGTTGAGCGAATGTGTACGAGCACAGCATGCTCAGAAAACTACACAGTATCCAGATTTTCGACATATGCAGATTTTTTATTGTAACAAAGAACGATATAATCCGATATATTTCTCACCTATCAGGTGCAGGTCAAACTGTGTATGGGCTTTCCCATGCAATTTTACTGCTGACTCAACATATCCGTCATAATGATCCATCATCTTAGCCATGTTCTGTGCGATGCTTTCAGCGGTCGTGTCTGTATAAAGTATTTCTTCCTTTGAGAAAAAATCCGGTATACTACCTACCGAAGTAGAGATCACGGGTACGGATGCAGCACAGGCTTCAAGTATGGATATCGGCAATCCTTCCCACAGTGACGGCAGTATAAAACAGTGTGTCTGCCGCAACAGGTCAGGAATGTCCGAGCGATAACCAAGGAATTTAACATGCTTTTCAAGCCCGTTTTCAGCGGCAAACTGCGTTGCCTGCTCTCTTAACTCACCATCACCGACTAACCACATCTCAAAAGGTCTGTCTTTACTCAACATGCTGACAGCCTCAAGCAGCATCATGTGATTCTTCACCCGGTCGAGCCTTGCTATGCAGATAAATGTAAACACCTGGTTTTTCTGCCCGCTTTGAGCATAACTTGCAAAATTTATACCGTTAGGAATGATCTCTGTAGCATGCTGCTTATACATGCGGCTTTTCATGCCTGCTGAAAATACGACGTCTGCATCACGCAGTCCTTTAGTGATCCATGTGATAAACTCCCGCACCCGTGAGCCTATGTTAAAGCTATGCGAGGTAAATACAATTTTTAATGAAGGATTCAAAAATTTAAGCAGGTAAGCAAACACAAGCGGGTGGAATAAATGACAGTGCAGAATGTTAATGCCATTCTTTCTCACAATGCGACTCAAATCCTTTACCCCTTTTATTAGTGAAAACAGATTCCGCCCGGCAGAAAGATAAATGGGTGTAATGCCATTTTTTATAAACAGGGGTTCCAGCTTTTTGTTCCCGGTTATGGATACAACAAGCGGGTTTCTTCCTTCCTCCTGCTGTATTGTACAAAGATCCAATACTACTTTCTCTGCGCCACCTGCATTTAACCCAGTTATCAGGTGCATTATTTTTATCTGATCATTTGCCATACAGTGCACTATATTTTGCCGCACAAACTTCGATACGGTATTTCTGAATAAATTCATTCTTACATGCCTCACGGATACCAGGCAGATTCTCTGACTGTAAACAGGCAAGCAATGCTTCCTCATATGCGGCGACACTCATATCCCTGCTTAAAAAACCAGTGACACCATGAGTGATCATATCATTGATACCTCCCACCGCTGTGGACACAGGCACACAACCAACAGAGAATGCTTCGATAATAGACAATGGCATGCCTTCATAAATACTGGACATACAAAAAGCATCTGCTGCAAAAAGATAGTCTGCAACATTACTTTTCATTCCCACGAATTCAACACAATCCGAGGCTTTTTGTTGCAGCTTTGCATACACCTGCTCATCCTGTACAGCACCAATGATTAACAATTTCCCTGAGAACAAACCTTTAGCGGCAAGATTATTCACTGCATCTATCAGCAGTTCCTGATTCTTTTCTTTGGTGATTCTTCCCACACAAACCAGCAATGTGCCTTTCTCCACTCCTTTATATTGAGCTATAATCTGATCGTACTGGCTGGTCTTTTCAGCAGCCTTGCGGCCATTCTCTATCAACACATCATTCTTCAGCCCATAACATGCATTAAATGATTCCGCACTCTCTCTGGAAATCGTAACAGGTTGCACTAATCTCAAGCGGTAAGCAACACGTCTTGCCTTTCTGAAAAAAGATATATCACATTCCTTAAAGGCGTCACTATGAAGCGTGTGAACGAACCGGGTCCTGCCAGACACTAACTTGTATGGTAATGCATACTCAAAACCATTCAGATGTGTATGTACAACGTCTGGTCTGATCTTTCTCAAAAGTTTATATAATTGCCCTATTATCGCAAAATCAAATCCATTCTTTTTGTCCAGTTCGTGGTAGGTGACGCCATTGGCTATGTCATCTCTGAATGTCGAACCTGATTGATTTTTATATAAAGAGACCAGATGCACCTCTGCCTCCCGGTCTGCTGATAACGCATTACATAAATCTACAGTAAACCTTTCAGCCCCCCCTTTAGACAGGTTGGGGAGAATATGTACTATTTTCTTTTTTACGTTCATATGATGGTATAAATCTGACGCCGACAAATATCAGCGTAAAGTAATCGATCTTGTAGAAAAACGGCCTTTGGTACAGCAGCATACAAATGAAGAGTACGGAGATGATACTGAACAGAAAATTCTTTCTTACAGGATGCATGAGCAACATCAGAAAAACAACATAGATCATTATCAATGCCCCTTTTTCAAACAATGAGATCCTGTAGGAAAGCGCTGATGCCCCAAACATATCCACTGTCGTTCCTTTCCCTCTTCCAAACCAGTACGCACTTCCTCCCCTGTTGCTAAAGTTCGTGAAGGCAGCATCAAAGCCCGGCAGGACATCATCTCTGTTATTCATAATGCCTACTATCAGTCCGTTTTCCCATTTAAACCGATTATAGACAGCTGTTTTTATCAACGGATTGTCCTTCATGGAGTTTAAAGCCACAATGAAAGAGAAGTACATCAGCACCAGCACCATCGAAAATCTGGCCACTTTCTTCCATCTTTTAGCCACTGTTACAGATCGGATATTCGAAAAATATAACATCGGGAAAAGTACAATTATAAAGAACAGTGAAACGGAAAGTATCCCGCAGATGATGTATAAAATATAGACTCTTCTGCTCACCAGTTCTTTGTAATAAAAAACTACCAGCGCAGAAAGCGTCCCTATCACACCAGGTTCATCAAACACAGAAAAAAAACGGAAATGAATATGTGGCAGCGAGTAACAAAGGAAAAAGTAATTCTCATACACCCTTTTACCATCACGGAGATAAGTCAGATGAGGAAGTGCCGCCACATTTATCAGCACATATATAACTATTCCCGGAATGAAGAGGGCCGCAATTATTTTAAGATACGTGGTCACTACAAAGACCTGCTCATCATCTCTCAGTAAAAGAAAGGATACTACAGGCAGTGATGAAGAATAAAAGTATTGTATAGAACCAGGGATAGATCCTTCTTCAATGACAAACCAGGTAAGTGGTAAATAGAGCAATACCCAGGCATACTTGTCAGGACGTGAGCGCTGCATGAGGTAAAGCAGCGAAAGAATATTCAGGGCTTTCAATCCATATGTAAAAAGCTTGCCGGGAAGAAGATCATTCCACATGACAAATGAATCCATAAAAGAAATGATCACAAGATTCAGGCAAATCAACGTGCGTACGTTAACTGCTGCCAGCTCAAATCTCTGTGTTGCTTTTAATGTATTCATATGCTCCTATTTTATATGACTACGATCATTATACCCCTGCCCCGGCGGCATCAATAATCTTCTCTACCTGATCATCCCAGCTGTACAGTGCCTTTCCTCTTGCCTGAATATCCTGCTGACTGATTGTAAGTCCAGCGTACCATTCTATCACTTTATAAAGATCTATCGGACTGTCATTATTTCCTACCTCCATTACAAACGGATCTTTGCTGAGTTCCCTGTCGCATGCACCTGCAATAAATGGCAATCCGTAATAACAGTATTCAATTGTCTTGAGTGTTGATGTATATGCCACATTCTTCCTGTAAAGCGCCAGCGATCCTACACCTATATCTGCATTCATATAACGGGCTTCCAGCTCAGCCCCTGTTCTTGGGCCATGGAATATAACACCTTCCACTCCCAGCTGATCAATAAGTGCAACAAGATTTTCCTTTTCCTCTCCCTGCCCAACGATATGAAACTCAATTTTTAACGCCTTCTCTCCATATGTAGTACGATACTGATGCATTGCCTGAATGAACCTATCCAGTCCATGAAAGAAAAGGAGGTTTGTTACAGCGATAAAACGCAAAGTGTCTGCGGGTCTTTGTCTGGGATAAGCTTTCACACCTGAAAAATCATATCCGTTCCTGATCTTAATGGTTTTCATGCCCCATATCTCATCGAAGTACTGTGAAGTGATCATTCCTGTGAGATATGGTTTGATGAGCTTATTAGCCATCGTATCAAGTAATAATGCGGGCTTATTTCCTGTCATCTCACCTTCATACGGATAAGTAGGAATTTCAAGCAATAAGGCCTTACTCTTCTTATGTAACAGTTTTATCCAAAAAAAGTGTAGCGGGGTGATATAGGTCTTTCTTAGATATACCAGGTTATAAATATCATTGCTTTTTTGAAAGAAACGGAATAACAGTAGTGGTAGCTTTATAAAGAAATCCATCTTACCGTTGATTTTCAGCAACGGATGTTCTCCTATAAATACGGTCCCGTTCAGTAACCTTAGCTGGACCACCTCCATTCCTTTTGCCTGAAATGCTTTGATCTGACCTTCAATTTTCTTGATCACTCCCAGCTCAAGCTTATTACCGTAATCAACAAAAGATATATATAGTAGCTTACCCATAAATTCATTTTTAAAACAAGCTGTCACGTTACTTCCGTGACTGTAAAAAACCTTTTACAATAGCTATTACCAGTTTATAATCTCCGGTAATAATGATTCCGGTGACAACAGCACATCCTGCAATAAATGTTTTCAATATAAATGACAGGAATACCGGCGCAGAGAATGCCATTCTATAAAACACATACTCAAAGATCAGTACCAGGAAGAAGAGTAACAAAGGCTTTATAAACGCACGCAGAAAACGGCTCAGTGAGCCATGCAATACAAATCTGATCAGCAACAGATAGGCCTGTATAAAATTAAGCACAAAAGCTACTATAAGCCCATACGCAACCCCTTCACTCGTTTTCGTAACGAAAACACCATAACAAATTCCACCGACCATTGCGATGGCAGACAAAAAGCCCGAAAGAAAAAGCATTTTAGTGCCGTTAGCCGCCTGAAAGATCGAACCTGAACTTGACAACACAATCTGAATACCAACACTCCAGGACAGGATCTGAAATACAGGTACTGCATTTTCCCACTGATTGCCGAATATGATATAAATTAATTCTCTGGATACAAAAGGCAGGTATGCAGATGCCGGGAATCCAAGCATAGCAAGGAAGAATACGATTTTACCATACCCCTCCTCTATTTTCTTTTTGTCATGCTGAAAGTCCGAAAATAAAGGATGTATCACGGGGGATAATACATGGGTAAGATTCTCAACCGGCAATAACATCAACCTGTAGGCCTTATCATAGTATCCGAGAACAGCCGTTGAAAGAAAACGGCCTATAAAGAGCGTATCAAGATTTCTTGAGAAGTAATTAATGAAATTAAAAAAGAACTGATAGATCGAGTAATGATATATCTTCTTTAGCGAACTGGATTTAAAAGTAATATGCCTGAAAAGCGGGTTCTGATAATAGTTCACCGCAAACAAGGCTATCGCGCTGGAAATAGAGTAGATGATCAGGGAGTACAAATTCATACCGCTCAACGCAGCTGCAATTCCAATAACACCACACACAACCTGTATGAACAGTGTACGCAGTGCAATGAATTTGAATTTTTTTTCACGTAGCAACATGGCGTTCGGAACGATATTGATACTCGCAAAAAAAACATTTATTGATAAGAGACGGCATATCGTCACAAGTACCGGCTTATTGTAGATATCCGCTATCCATGTTCCCGCGATGAAAAAAAACACGCCCAGTCCCAATCCCACGTAAATGGAGAACGTAAAGATGTCTCTTATTTCCTCCTCTTCAAGGTCTTTGGTCTGTATAATTGCCGGCCCTATTCCAAAGTCGCTTAGTAAATTAAAAAAAGTGATAAAGACAGTTGCGATGGCCACAATACCAAAATCGTCAGGAGTCAGCAGACGGGATAATACACCGGTGATTACCAGCTGAATGATCAGTCCCGCATACTTTGCAGCAGCGGTATAAACTACGCCTGATATGAATTGCTTCTTTAACGATGTCATCCCTGATATTGGTTTAACAGCATATTATAAGATGAATAAGCCGCTCTCTCAGAAAAATGACGTTCAAATATGGTGTAGGCGTTCTCTGTTACCTTTATCACTTCCTGCGCCTGCATCTCTATTATCTCAATGATCTTATCTGCGATAATTGCTACTTCCGGTTTACACATAAACATGCTTTTTCCCTCTTCAAAATAATCCAGGAATGCAGGTGAGGTTTGTGTTAATACCGGCAGTTTCATCCCTACAGCCTCGATTGTTTTATTGAGAATAACGGCACGGGCTTTTTCAGAATCACCAAACGCTCCCATGGCAAGAGAGCAGTTTTTGATCAGAAAAGGTTCAAGCTGATTATTGGAGAAGCTGATATCATTTCTCAGGGTTACGACATCTTCAAGACCATATTCCCTGATGTTATTTACATGTGGAAGTGATCTGGCCTCGTCGTTACCGAAAATGTGAAAATGAAAGTTAACCTTACGCTCTTTCAGGAGATGGCATACCTGCAATAATTTGTCAAGTCCATGCAGTGGTATATAGGTTCCCCACCAGGCAATGTTGAATGTTGGTTGTGCCCCTTTATAAAATGCAAGTTCCGCAAAATTACGCTGTCTTGCTATCAGCGGAATAATGCTGTATTCTAATTCAGATAGTTTTAAGCCGCTTAAACCGGAATACCTCGCAGCTTCCACAGGATTCAGATAAATGAGGTGTGCATGCTTCTGCAGGAGCGTATCATATGCTTTATAACGGATAGCAGCGCGATCTGTCTCCTTAAGTAATCCCCGGTCCAGTACGTACGTATCATATAACGAAATATAATACTCAGCAAGGACCTTTTTTTTCATTAAGAAAGCGAGTTTAAGTACGCGGGTATTCACGCTCATCGCCGGGATATAAACCAGATCGGCCAATATCAGCTGATAAGCAAGGAACACATCCCGGAATATTTTATCAATAACTCTCTGCGCCTTGTTAATTACTTTTCCAATAATTCCTTTTGACGGTTTAAAGGGAGCCTGAACGGCAATATAGGTGAGGTTAAATTGTTGATATCTGTCCAATACACATTTAACAAATGCCTGCGTTCTGTAAAGGTCCATTGCTTCACCCACAACAAGTACATTCTTCTTCATATATAATCCTGTTTATCGGCTTACTTTAGGCCGCAAGGTTCTGATATATTTTTCTGATGATCAGCACTCCGACAATCAATACGCCACCAGCAAACATCCCGGCAATAACACCGATGATCAGACCGAGCTTTTTCATCTTAAGTGGCATGATGGGTGTATCGATGACCTGCACGATCGGTGTCTCCTGCGCCATAGACATTTTACTCAACTCGAGGTTCTTTATCACTTCCGTATACATCGTCTGCAATACCAGCTTATCCCTGGTCTGCAATTCAGTATTTACATTAGCTGTCTGTCTTAACGGATTCATATTGGCATCCTGTGTGGCGGCCAACGCATATGTTTTTCTGTTCAGTAACAATTCTATGGAATCTGCGGTGAGCTGGAGCTTATCCACGTTCACCTTGGAGCGCTTGGTTTTTGTATCTACATAGAAGGTAGTTGCTTCCTGTACCAGCGCTTCGGTAAATGATTTGGAAAACACCGGCTGACCACTGGTCGTCGTAACTGTAATAAAGGCTGACTTCTTCTCGGATTTTGCTACTTCCAGATTTTTATTAACAACCCTGAGACATAACTCATACAAAATACTATCCTGCTTTAAACTGAAGGATGCTCTTTTCTGTTCAACAGGAAAATGTATGGATGCAAGAACAGGGCTTTTTTTCCATTTTTCACGCAGGTTGTACATATCAATGTACATCTCCGCCAGTGTCATCTTTTTTCCATCAAGTACAGCCGTGGATAGCAACGCTTTTTCTACGATAAGCCTTGATTCGAGGAATTCCATGATGTTTTCTCCGGACAATACACCAACACTTCCCCCACCGCCAAGGTCTACTCCAAACTGGCTGGCAATACCGGCATAGGCATTCAGTGTACCTCCGCCACCGGCATCCTCCAGCACGAATGTAAGCGCGCCATCATAAGCAGGTTTGCTCATAAACGATACAAGGGCTCCCAATACGGCACCAACAATAACAAACAGCCCGATAATTATCCATTTACTTAGCAGGTACCGGCACCATCCTCTTATCAACAATACGGCGTCGCGTAACGTTATTTCATCTTTGGGGCCGGTAGGCTCTTTTCTGTCTTGTTCCATACAACAGCTGCGTTAAATAGGTCGGAATTATGAGATCTTTTATTTAGTCGAATTGAGGATAGTGACCACCACCAGCGCCAGTGATGCAAATGCACTGGCAAGACCAACAGTAGCGGCAGCAGTAATACCCTTTCTTTCAGGTTTGGATGGCACATAGATCTCTGCTCCTGGCTTCACTTTAGGATAACTGTTGAAGAACAACAATTTCCTGGTACTCTTCACCTCTCCATTTGCATAAATAATATAGCTCCGCCTTTTCAATGCCTGTGATGTAAAGCCACCTGCACTCCTTACATAGGACCTGAATGTTATTTCCTTATCAAACCTTACTTTCTTAGGGAAGTACAATTCCCCAAAAAGCTGTACAGTTTGCAGCTTCTTAGGTACCCGGATGACATCTCCCTCTTCCAGTAACAGATCATATTTAGAACCCGGGTGTTCCAGTATCTTTTCCAGCTGAATACCTACCAGCTGTGTATTACGCTCAACAGTAGCTTTTGTTCTTTCCACATCTGCACTATCCCTTGCTTTGTTGAAAAACACTTCAAGTTTACTGCGAAGTAATGCACTGTCCTGATCATTGATATAAGTCCTTCTCAGTAATACGGCACCTTCAGCGGATGCTTCCGGGCGTAAGCCGCCTGCGCGTTTTACAAGATCCGAAATATGCTCCTGTTTCGTATTGATAGCATAAGTACCGGGATATGCTATTTCGCCATCTATCAGCACATTCGACTGCTGATTATAAGAAGGAGCTCTTCTTACGATCACCTCGTCAAATGGCTGCAAAATGAACCCTGCCGCAGCAGCATTAGAACTGAGATCTGCATTGACATCAAATTGCTGCGTAATAGCCATACGAATATCTGAGGAATCATAGTCACCGCCACCACGGATACGACGCGATATCTCCAGGTGTTTCAGGCTTGCCGCATCACGTAAGCCTCCTGCCAGTAGCACAAGATCTTCCAGTTGCATGCCCTCACCATAGCTATAATTACCTGGCTGATTCACCTCACCGGTGATTCTTACAACGTATTGTTCTCTTAATGCAAGTTTGGAAAATATGACAACGCTGTCTTCACGTTTTAATAAAGTTTTGCTCTTTCCATTTATCTCGTCCAGTACGTTAAAACTGATCGTTGCCGGCGTAAAATCATCCTTTAATCTTCTGATCATTCCCCTCGCGGTAGCCGCCACTTCCTGCACACCATCTGCTTTTTTAATAAGGTCCGCAACACTCATCCCTTCTTCTAATCCATAGCTGCCAGGATGGAATATTGCACCTGATATGATAACTCTGTTTTCAAAGTGATCAGTGATCGAATCAATGTAAAATTTGTCTCCTGACTTTAACCTGAAGGAGGCCACAGAATCGCCTGATATATTCACAAACTGCCTTTGTTTGTCAGTAATTCTCAATGCTCTCACAATATCCCTGAATGAATTATCTGTATATCCGCCAGCGAAATCAATCACATCCTGTAAGGTTTCCTTACTTTTTGTTTCAAATACAGCGGGATGTTTCACCGCACCTGTTAATTCCACTCTTGTTTTATAGGGATTCACTTTCACGATGTCCTGGTCCTGCAGTACGATATTATTTGACAGGTCTCCGTGTAAAAGGAAATCGTACAGATCGAATGTTGCCACGGTCTTGCCATTTCGTACTACCTCTATAGCACGGAATGACCCATTCTCATTAGGACCTCCGGATACATATAGCGCATTTACTACCGTAGCAAGTGATGGAATCGTGTAGGTACCGGGACGCATAACCTCTCCGATCAGTAATACTTTAATGCTTCTGATATTCCCTAATGATACCTGCACGGAGGTATTACCAGTTTTTATACCGCTGTAAATAGTGCCCAGCTGTTTTGTAATACGGATACGTGCTTCCTCCATTGTCAATCCGTTTACATACACGGGACCCAGATAAGGTATTCTGACATATCCCTCCGGAGAAACTTTCAGTGAATGTTGTACTTCGGAATAACCATATACATCTATCAACAGCTCGTCATCAGCGGCAATTCTATAATTGGGAGGGGTTGGTATTCTAAGGTTGGGTTCAAAAGTCAGGTTCTGGGTACTGAACAACTCTGCGCCAAATACTTTCCGGCGCCGCATTTCCCTGTCATATTCCTCCTTATTCTTAATTTGCTGGTATTGATCTTTCCAGTAGTAGATAGTATCCTGTCCTCCGGAGTAGCGTCTTTCAGAATTATCACCGGTGATTTTTCCGCTTCCGCCGCTTCCGCCGCTTTCTCCCAGTTCACTGTCCAGATTTAATTGCTGTATGCGTTGTTTAAGCTTGCCTACTTCTGTATCAGATATTCCCCGCTGTACTGCATATTCATCTATCTGATTAAAAGTCACACCCTTTTCCTTCATCTGGGTCACCAGCTGCCTGATCTGATCATCAGTCAGATTATCTACCTGTACCGTCTGGGCACCAGCAGGAATTTGTGCATGCAGACAATAGCCAAAGGCCAACAATAAAAGCTGTAACAATAATACTTTCCTGAACATGAATTATTGGATGATAACTATCTGGATTAAAAAAATATCATTCGAAAGGCCCGCTTATGTATAACACCACTTCCAACAAAAAGCCGGTGCAAATCTATTAAAAATAACATACAAATATTAACTTATTGAAAATCAGTCTATTTAATACCCTTTATGTTACATCTGAAAGGATATTAACCGGCTATTTACAATGGTTAAGTAGCAGATCATACCATCTTACTACATTTGATCTATCTGATATTATTTTAACTGCTCTGCTTTTGTGCCAGCTGCCAGTCGGATTAGAAAGCCTCCCTTTTAAAATAATCCGGCAGTCAGACCAGGCAGGTACGAATGATGTACCTGCCTCTGCTGACCCCGGACCTTCAAATATTTACATGAGTACCAGCAGGGAATTATGCCTGTATACCCGCGATATATTTCTTAATTGTGTCTGCGATATAATCGTAATGGATAGCGTCCAGTCCTGGCCATACTCCCAGCCAGAATGCACGTTCCATCACTATATCTGTATTGGTTAATTCTCCTACCACTCTTTTGTTAATATCCTTGTAGGCTGGCTGTTTGATCAGATTACCTGCAAATAACAATCTCGTACCGATCTTGTTATCCTCAAGGAACCTTACCAGGTCATTACGATTGATCGCACTGCCCTCACGTACGGTTACCATAAAGCCAAACCAGCTTGGTTCACTGTTTGGTGTTGCTTCGTGCAGAATAAAGTGTTCTTCAAACTGTTTCAGTCGTTCATATAACAGCTTGTAGTTATCCTTACGTTTCTGTACAAACTTCTCCGCTTTTTTCAACTGACTCAGACCAATAGCCGCCTGCATATCAGTCACCTTCAGGTTAAATCCGATATGAGAGTAGGTATACTTATGGTCATAGCCACATGGTAATTCTCCCAGCTGCCAGTCAAAACGTTTACCACAGGTATTATCCTTCCCAGGCTCACACCAGCAGTCACGACCCCAGTCACGGAAACTTTCCGCGATCTTTTTCAGCGAAGTGTTGTTGATCAGAACGGCACCGCCTTCACCCATGGTGATATGATGAGCAGGGTAAAATGAAACAGTTGCGATATCACCAAAGGTGCCTGTTTTACGACCATTGTAGGTAGCACCCAGTGAATCACAATCGTCCTCTACCAGCCATAAATTGTATTTTTTAGCGATCCGCTGTACTTCGTCCAGATTAAATGGATTACCAAGCGTATGTGCAATCATAATTGCTTTGGTACGATCGGTGATAGCGTCTTCAATTAAGGAAGTGTTGATATTGTAAGTAGGAATATCTATATCTATGAATACCGGTACGGCTCCAAACTGCACAATAGGGTTAACTGTAGTAGGGAAACCGGCAGCCACTGTAATGACTTCATCTCCCGGTTTGATCGCCCTGTCGCCAAGTTTTGGTGAAGTGAGTGTATAAAAGGCAACCAGGTTAGCCGAAGAACCGGAATTGACAAGTAAGGAAAATCTTGATCCAAACCATCTCGCAAATTCACGCTCGAATTGTACGCCATACCGTCCTGTTGTCAGCCAACCGTCCATTACGGCATCCACTCCAGCCAACAGATCTTCTTCATCAAGAATTTTTCCGGTTACAGGAATATAATCCTGTCCTGGTCTGATTTGCTTACTGATATTAGGTTTAATCTTTTCACTAAGAAGTGTTTTCAGTTGCAGATCAATATTTTTATACTCCATTCCGTCTTATTTTAAGCAGATAACTGTCAATATTGGTATATAGGTATTCCGGATATTCCAGACTGAATTTCTGATTATTCAGTCCTCCTTTCAATGGTCGGTTGGCGGCCTGTTTTAACTCAGCAGTACTTATTGCGTGCAAAGTCAGTCCGGTATGTTCCGGGAAATAAGAACAAACTTTTCTGGCCAGTTGGTACCGGCTAAAATAGTCTGTAGATGCAAAGTTATACACACCCTGTTTCTTATCTCTCATCAGCAACACCAACATGCCACCTACATCACCCGCATACAAAGGCGTTGCAAACTGGTCATATGGTATATTTGCCTCTCTTTCCTCGTCACTGGTCAACCAGCCTACCAGGCGTGATATAAAGTTTTTATTCCTCAGCTCTTCGCCATACACATTAGTGACCCTGGCAATCAGATAGTCGTCGAGTTGCTGTACCAGTTGCTCCGCCGCCAGTTTATGCCTGCCGTATACATTTAGCGGGTTAGGTATGGTATCCTCCCTGTATGGACCAGCTTGTCCGTCGAAAATGTAATCTGTTGAGATGTAAACGAACTTACAGCCACTTTCACGGCAATAATCACATAACTTTTTCACAGATACTACGGTCAGCTCTTCACTTTCAGCCACATTGCTTTCACAATAATCCGCGTTCGTCATCGCACCGCAATGAATGATGATGTCAGGAGCGAACTGTTTTAACACCTCCCAGCTGCTATCATCTCCAGGATCAAAATACACCGTAGACGGCGTTGCAAAACTGCGATGCGTTCCCACAACATCTGCTCCGGCAGCTTGAAAATGCTGCATACAATGTGAGCCGATCAATCCGGAAGCGCCTACTATAAATACTTTCATATCAATACTTCTGTTTGCACGGCCCACTGAATCTGACGTTCCGCAGCCAGTTTGGTAAATGCTGCAATCTGCTCACGACGACTGTTCAGCACATTGTTCGTCTCAGACATGTCGGCTTTGTAACCATCTACCACAAAATCCACCGTTTCTTCAAATGTCAGTACGGGTTTCCATTTCAGGAAGTTGACCGCCTTTGAGATGTCCAGCTTTAACAGCATCGCCTCATGTAGCTGATCAGGACTGGCAGTTGACACATATGCTCCGGCCTTATGGGTATCGATAACTTTGTCCAGCAGGTCTTTGACTGAATAATTCGTCATACCGTCCGGACCAAAATTCCAGCCTCCACAATATTGGCGGCCTTCAGTAAGCAATTTTACTGCCAAAGTCAGATATCCGCTTAATGGTTCCAGCACATGTTGCCATGGTCTGGTAGCATAAAGGTTTCTGACGTTCAGCGTTTCTTTCGCACTGATTGCCCGGAAAAAGTCCGGTACAATCCTGTTTTCCGCCCAATCGCCACCACCAATCACGTTTCCAGCTCTCGCAGAAGCGACCAGTGCAGCTCCTTCTTTCTGAAAGAAAGAGTGCATATAGGAAGAAGTGATTAACTCTGCACAACCCTTGGACGCACTATAAGGGTCCTTTCCTCCCATAGGGTCTGTTTCACGATACCCCCATATCCATTCTTTATTGTCGTAACACTTGTCGCTGGTGATATTAAGCGCCACTTTAACAGAAGGCGTGAGCCTTACTGCATCAAAGAAGTTAACAACACCCATCAGGTTCGTTTCAAACGTTCCTGCCGGATCTTCATATGATTTAATGACAAGTGGCTGAGCTGCCAGGTGAAAAACGATTTCTGGCTGTACTGCGTTGAAATAGGCTATCATCGCGTCTCTGTCCCGGACATCTCCGATCTTGTGACCGATCTCATCCTGCAGATTACAGCGTACAAAATTATCATATGAAGAATACGGTTCCAGGGAATAACCATATACTTCCGCTCCCAATTCTTTCAACCAGATAGCCATCCAGGAGCCTTTAAACCCTGTATGACCCGTCAGTAAGACTTTCCGGCCTTTATATGCATTTAATAAACTCATGAACTACCAGATTTTCCATTTAGCGGTCTTATGATTCCAGTCGTTCTCCAGTTCCTGTTTATCTCTCAGCGTATCCATTGGTTTCCAGAAGCCATGATGCTTATATGCGACCATCTGTCCGTCTGACGCCAGCTTTTCCAGCGGCTCTTTTTCCCAGATGGTAGCATCGTCCTTAATATAGTCAAATACAGCAGGCTCACAAACGAAGAAACCTCCATTGATCCAGGCACCGTCTCCCTTCGGTTTCTCCAGGAAAGAAACCACCTCATTGCTGTCATCTTCGATATTCAGTGCGCCGAACCTTCCGGAAGGCTGTACGGATGTTACTGTGCAGAACTTCTTTTTGGCCTTATGCAGTTCTACTAACTCCCTGATATTCACATCACCTACACCGTCCCCGTATGTTAACAGGAAAGGTTCATTCCCTACATGCTCGGCAATACGCTTTATCCTTCCACCAGTCATGGACTCCACACCGGTATCTACAAGCGTAATCGTCCATGGTTCTGCCTGAGAATCATGCACTTTTACTGAGTTATTCTTGAGGTCGATGGTGACATCTGATTTGTGAAGAAAATAGTTGGCAAAGTACTCCTTGATGACATATCCTTTATACCCCAGGCAAATGACAAAGTCATTAAATCCGTGTGCGGAGTATATTTTCATAATGTGCCATAGGATGGGCATTCCCCCGATTTCAACCATTGGCTTAGGTTTTAGAGAAGTCTCTTCTGACAACCTTGTCCCTAATCCCCCGGCAAGAATAACAACTTTCATATTGCGTAATTAAGCATTATCTATGGCCACCTGATATTTTTTAGGGGCCATACAAATTTCTTCACTAACCAGTCTGCACATCTTTTAAAAAATCGCTGCAAATCTATTAAAAATAACCTACAAACGTTAATAGAATGGAAACCAGCCAAATAATTGTCACTGCGGACGGACCTTCCAACTAATTATCTCTAAACATCTTAGACACTTATTATCAGGCACCAATAGTTAGGCATTAGTACCTATATGATATATACCCATTTCACCTGCTTCCATGGTCGCCGTTCACCATTTCTTATGACACAGACGCCCCAATACAACGAAACAGGAAACTTCCTGAGAATATTTCCTGTTTCGTTTGTCTGACAATATGTTGTAATTCATTATTTCCTGTTGAAAAGCATGCTGATATCTTTTTCAAAGCCAGCCTCTTCTCCATAAATCCACTCCCTGTAGCTTTCAAAATCTTTAATATGCCCGGTATAATCTGATAAACACGAATTTATCATGTTGACAATAGCAGGGATATTTTCCGCTGTATCGGCGATCTTATACTGCTCCGGGATAGGTACATCCTCCTGAAATGCGGCTGATCCCCTCTTGCCGGTAATCACACAACACCTGTAAATGGCAGCCTCCCTCGGAAAACGGTCTTTCCCCGGATGTTCTCCGAAGTCGATATAAACCATTGACTCATTCAGCAGCTCCCCTACCTGCGCCGGTGTCATTTTCTGAATAGGGATCCATTTTACATCCGGCATGGCGGCCATGATCTTTTGTGTAAAAGCCAGCCCCTTCAGTGGATTATACAGTACCTGTGGCTTTTTAGCCTGGTTAATATTAGCCCTGGACTGCTGTAAAAAGCTGTCATTCAGGTAATCCGAAAGATAGCCGGCTTCCATCCCCCATTTCCGGATAAAATCCACCGCATATACTGACTGTGCCAGGTGATAGGTAAACTTACCCTTAATCTGCCCGTTCATGATCGCCCACCTGTACATGCCATGCAGTCCGAGTTTCTTTATATAGCGATAATGTTTAGGCGCTTCTTTTGTCTTGAAAAGATTATCAACGCTTAACCACCAACCACATTTGCGGATATGTTTAAACTGGCCGGCCATGAAGAAAAAGGTCTCCGGCATCACCAGTACGTGTTCCTTTTTATCTTCCAGCTGTGTCACATACTTGCAGTTATACTTGACAAAGTTGGGATGCACAGGATTTTCGGCATGAGGATGATAGTAGATAACGGCATCATAGCCCTGTTTTTCGAGCTTGTGGCAAAGCTGGTGTAGGAGTTCTGGTCCTCCCGAAGAAAAGGAAGACGGCGCCATTACATAAATTCTGGTATTATTGAAGATCTGGATCATAGGGAAATATACCCTTGTTGGTTTTATTCGCTTGTTTTCAAATGTTGTCTGACCATATGCAGGGCTGAACCTACCACCTGGTGCATATCATAATAACGGTATTCAGCAAGCCGGCCGCCGAAAATAACATCCGTCTCCTTATCCGCCAGTGCTTTATATTGCTTGTAGACACCGGCATTTGTATCATCATTGATAGGGTAATACGGCTCCAGCCCTTTCGTCCATTCCTGCGGATATTCTTTGGTAATCACAGTCGTTGGTTGCTGACCAAATTCAAAATGCTTATGCTCTATAATACGGGTATAGGGTACCTCTCTTTCTGTATAATTCACCACCGCATTCCCCTGGTAATTGTCTGTCGCTAGCTCCTGGTGCTCAAAGCGCAGACTTCTGTACTCCAGCATCCCAAAACGGTAATTATAAAACTCATCCAGCTGACCGGTAAATACGACTGTTTTTGCCAGTGCAGACAATTCCTCCCGCGCTGAAAAGAAGTCGGTATTCAGTCTTACCTCAATACCTTCCAGCAAGCGCTCTATCAATAGATTATAACCACCGATAGGTATGCCCTGGTATTTGTCGTTGAAGTAGTTGTTGTTATAGGTAAAACGCAATGGTAATCGCTTGATAATAAAGGCGGGCAACTCACTGGCTTTCCGTCCCCATTGCTTCTCGGTATACCCTCTGATCAGCTTTTCATAAATATCCACCCCAACCAGCGATAAAGCCTGCTCTTCCAGATTCTGCGGATCGCTGATATTCAGCGCCGCTACCTGTTCCGCAATTTTCGCCTTTGCCTCCTGGGGCGTCTTCACCTTCCACAGCTGATGAAAGGTATTCATGTTGAAGGGAAGATTGTACAATTCGTCCTTATATACAGCCAATGGAGAATTGACGTAGTTATTGAACGTGACAAAGGAATTCACATAATCCCATATCGGCTTGTCATTGGTATGAAAGATATGCGCACCGTACTTATGGACGTTAATACCATTGACGTTTTCACAATAGACGTTTCCGCCGCTATGCTGACGCCTGTCTATTACCAGCACCTTCTTTCCGGCTTTCCTGCACTCGTGGGCAAATACAGCCCCGAATAATCCACTACCGACTATCAAAAAGTCAAATTCCGTCATTTAATCAAGTTTGTATATAAGGCTGTCGGCTGCTACCTGGGAGGTTCATCATGCTACAGTTGACAGTCATCCAAATGGTATCGGGGAGCAAAGCTATTAAAAATAAGATACAAATATTAGGGAGGTGAAAACCAGGCAGATTGATCAGTTTAGTCTTTACCTGATAATTTTTCCCCTGTTTTTCAATCCATTTGAGGCATTTTCTACGTTTGTATCATTATAAATGCCGGCCGGGCCGGCATCGCAACACAACTGTACATCGATCCCAAAATCTACAACATCCCCCAAACCATGAGTTTTTCAACATTCCAAGTTCATTTACTGGAAAACGCAGATTTCCTGAAGCCTGTTGCCATGGCACTGACCAAGGACCCGGAAGCTGCCAAAGACCTTTACCAGGAGACACTTTATAAAGCACTGAAAAACAAGGACAAATATCTCGAAGGCAGTAACATTCGTGCATGGCTGTATACTATTATGCGCAACCTTTTCATCAATGAATACAGACGCGCCGCCAAACACTCCACTACTGCCGAGATCACGCCCAACATTACCAACAACACCCTGGCCGAAGTAAATGCAGAAAACATGCTCCGTACAAAAGAAATAAAGGGAACCCTTTACAAGCTCCCTTTATCTTTTAAGAAACCATTACTATTGTACTGCGATGGCTTCAAGTATCATGAAATTGCGGAAATGCTACACGAACCAATGGGTACGATCAAAAGCCGTATTCACCTGGCCCGTAAACTGCTTTGTACGACTATTCCACGTCATTAAGCCGGCGTACCATATACCATTCGCAGGTAACGTCTTTCTATGCTGGATCTGTAGAGGAAAAATGGCAATTGCACCAATGCAAAGACCAACAGTAATAACGGATGCGGCCAGATATAAAACAGGGCAGCAAACGTTACCAGTAACCGCGCATATTCCAGGAAAAATACCCAGCGCCGCTGTTCCATAATAGCGCCGCTATTGATCAGCGTCAGGAATATGACGAGGGTGACGCATACCTGTACAAATGCAGGTATATAGTGCTCAAACAATAAAAAGAGGAATAACACCAGCAATATGGTCCCTACCTGCCAGACCACATACTGCTGTAGTTTACGCGACCCTGCCTCAGCCGTACTGCGGAACAGGTAACGCTCCTCCAGCTTCGGACGTATCGTAGGATCAATATTATCGGGTTTACCAAATACTACCTTCCAACGGGCCCTGAATCCCCTGGTTTGCTTCAGCGTATAAGCTATTTCCAGCAGGAAATGAAAGTGTTGCCACAGGAAACTATGGCTGTCCAGGGGTTTGGTTAGCCCATATTCCGGCTCTTCTTCCTCCTCCGCGAAGGTGCCAAACAGTTTATCCCATATGATAAACACATCGCCATAATTCTTGTCCAGGTACTTCTCGTTGGAAGCATGATGCACCCGGTGGTGGGAAGGCGTAACCAGGATGTACTCCAGGAAACCCAGTTTACCGATCGTTCGGGTATGTATAAAGAACGGATAGATGCCATGCAGCAGCTGTACGCTGATAATCATGGCCGGAGGAAATCCGATAACGGGTAATACCGACCAGAAGCACATCCTGAAAAATGCCTGGAATACAGTAATACGCGCCGATACCGTATAGTTAAAGTCCTCACTTTGATGGTGGACCACGTGTGCACCCCAGAGTACGTTCACTTCATGCGCCCAGCGGTGATACCAATACCAGATAAAGTCAGTTAAAATAAGCAGGGCGACCCACAGCAGGACGCTGGAGCGGATATTAAATACCCCGAAATGAGTGTGCAGATAGTCGTAGATAAAATAGAAAATACCTACCGTAAAGGTATCCAGCAGCCTTTCGGCGATACCTACATTAATGTTGCTGACGGAACTACTGAAGCCGAAATAATTCTTTCCTGTTTTCTTAGCCACCAGATATTCAATACCCATCAGTCCCAGGAATAGTGGAACGGCCCATGCCATGTGGTTTAAATGCACGCGAATAAAGTTTCGGATTACGGGTTTTCTCTATTGTTTGGTGGCCAACGGAGCGAAATCGAAACAATATTACAATATTTCCCCCGATAATAGTCTATCAATTTTATAGACAATGAAAACCAATTACAAATGCGCACCGGAGCACACATCTGCAATTGGTATCAGGTATTAGAGTCTGGCGCGAAAACCGATTGGTATCTCCTTTTTCTCAAAGGAGGGCTCATGCTGATTCATTACCTCAGCAATCGTCATAGGTTGTGTAATACTGGTGTTAAAGCCCTGTTTTCCGGAAAGCTGCTGTGCTTTCGGAACGGACAGTTTGCCAAACTCGTATTTGGCGATCAGCCTGCCCTTACGTAACAGGGCGCTGTCTATCTGTGAAAGGTCGCTGTTGAAAGTGCATACGATCTGTACGTTCATACAATCTGCCAGTAAGCCATCAGACAGGTTAAGCAGATTGGAGACGGACGAATTACCGGTTGATTTTCTGTCCATTATGATATTCTCCGCATCCTCAATAACCAGGATGGTGTTCGGATTATCTATCAAAAGGGAGATAAAATCAGGCTGCATCAGATTAGCCGCCACGGAAGGCGCCAGGAACATAACCCGTTTCTTCAGCCTTCCTATCAGGTAACGCAGATAGGTGGTTTTACCCGTACCAGGCAATCCGTGTAACAGCACAATACCCTTATCATCGTTGGTATTCAACCGTTTATAGATCATCTCGTCGATCGCCTTAAAGTCATCTTCATAATAGAGGGCCAGATCAAGCTGCGTCCGCTTAAATTCCATCGCCTTCAGCTTCAGTCCGCGCTCGCCAAAAGAGATCAGGTTGATCTCAAATTTCTTCCTCTTTTCCCGGACGCGGTGCTTGCGTACCAGGGTGGTGACCTCCGCTATAAAGGCGGCCGCATTACCATTATGCAGGATTTCGCAGTAATCATCTCCGAATTCAACCATACATTCATTCGGCATAATGACCAGGGCAATATCATGTTTATATTCCTTTTCCTTGTCACCAATCTCCTCCCTGCTGTATATCCTGATGATATCCTTTTCGTAAGCCTTTTTAAAAGCGGCCAGGGCTTTTTCGCCGTTTATTGTATAAATGAAGCTGACATTAGGAATTGCATTAAAGTAATACAGATAGAAAGGGCTGCTTTCTAGCAAACCATTCCCAAAAATACTGGATCCTCCAATCGTCCGCTGCTGTGAAATATTCTCCATGCTTTTCAAATAAGTCTGCAAATGTACATGTTTCAATGGGTTATCATATACCGGAACGCTCCTGGCGTCCGGCAATGACAACATGGGGGTTAATGCAAATTAAGATGAAACAAAACTATGTTGATGAATAATCGTCATTTGATTGAAGCGGGGCAGGAATACCCCGCTTTACGTTAACTAATTGTACCTACTCAATCCAAAATATCATAAAAAAACCCGGTCAGCTGACAGCAGACCGGGTTATAACGACAACGCATATACTGCATTATTGCATACCAGGTCCTGTTAGCATCAATTGCATTGATGCTATGCTCCATTCCTTTGAATGGCCGTGGTTCTTATGTCTTTTTATCCGTTCGCCTTTCATTCAGTTTTGCTGAAAAAAAAAGCCCCGGGTGCTTGTCCCGGGGCTTGTTATATATACGAATTAATCTTCTCTATATAAAACTATTACATGCCCGGAACCCGTTGCCACGAACCCCTACTGAGGCTGCTGGCGCTGTGTTCATTTGAATTTGTTTATTGAGCATGTTTTAAATAGTTTATCCGTTAATGATGGTGCAAATATATGATGTTATTTTGGTCTTTAACAATTTTTTTGCACTTTTTTTCTTATCAACCTGCAAATACTTTCCGCTCACCTGCCCATCCCTGCTGCTTATGCGTTGATAACCATTGACACACAAATTTCCTGCTGTATGATATTCGTATATACGTCGCAGATATAAAATACCGGTGACGTTTTATGTCACCGGTAATGATAGTATTCCAAAAGGGCTTCCAAAACCAACAGACGAAGAGAGGTCGACCTATTTATTATATTAATAGCATGCTTTCTGCTTCTTCATCAGCAGCATTCAGGATACTGCCGCTTTGTACTTCTTCTTCTGCAGTACCTTCATATTCTTTAGCCAACCGCTGCATCTGGCGGATATGACGTTCGATATGTTTGGTAAGGAAGTAGATATACTGGTAGATATCCAGTTTACCCAGGTGGTTCACAGACAGGTTGGTGAGTACCAGCATGCCTTCTCCGTTCTTCAGTAAACTAAGATTATACATACTCTGTGCAAACTGTTGTTTGAGCAGCGCTCTCACATCTCTCATATCCTGCAATCCGCTTGGTTCCAGATGCTCTGGTCTTACCCATTCAAAGGA
Source organism: Chitinophaga sp. YR627 (assembly GCF_900114995.1). Lineage (GTDB taxonomy): Bacteria > Bacteroidota > Bacteroidia > Chitinophagales > Chitinophagaceae > Chitinophaga. The sequence continues at coordinate 809,000 of NZ_FOUX01000003.1, read as the reverse complement.
ACGGCTGCCTATCACATCTATCTTATCAAACTTCTCCATATAATCGGAAGGAATAATGATAGACCTGGCGGCATGTCTGCGGTCCAGCGCTCTGCGGGTGCTCTTGTTAATGATAAGTAACAAAAAATAGTTGGTCAGGCTGATATGCTCCAGCACTTCCCGGATATTCCACTGATTAGTATCCGGTTTAAAGTGTAACAGGTCGAAATCTTTTTCGAACCAGGTATCTAACTCCCTGAAGTTTGTAAGCAATGCCTCTCTTACTGATTGAATTACGTTTCTCATGATCTGTCGATTTGGGGTTATGCACCTGACCAGCTCCACTTTCTGTACGCCTTGTGGCACATAACAGTATTGATATAATAAAAATAAAAAACCCGGCTCCATCAAATGGGCCGGGTAGCATATAGATAAGTTCTATGTTGGCTACATACCACGCCCATTAGGCCTCCTTAAGGAGAAGCCTTCCTTTCGTACAGTAATCGCCGGCTTTACCAGGCGATGTATATACATAACAGTTATCACACAGTTGTCTTGCTCAATCATCATTTAGATTCTTCAAAAGCAAAAAGTCCCGCAATTCCTGCGGGACTTTTGTTATATCATTTGATAACTTATTTCGTTAACAATTGGTGCAACATACCCGCAACCTATTTCTGGCCTGCTTCTTCTTACAGGACATCTTCGAAATAGTATATTTTGGATTGCGTTTCATTTCATTTATTGCTTGCACAAAGATATTTTTTATTTTTTTTATTTACGCATTTTTCCTAATAAATTTTTTCGATGCCCTTATCAATTTATTGTTAACAGGTATGTATACCTCAAATCAGTATGCCTGTCAATATATTATATACTTCGTGCTTGTCACCCTGTTGCCGGTAGACATTAATCAGAACAGTTTCAGCTGCACCTGTGGCCTTTCAAACAGGGAGGTATTGAACTCAAAACGCTCCTGGTTAATTCCCAGTCGCTTTGTATGTACCTTAAACTGCTGCTTGATAAGATCAGCAATATTCCCCTCTCCTCTCATACGCCTGCCGAAATCACTATCGTTCACATTACCGCCATGCATACTCTCAATATGATGCCACACCTTGTCGGCCCTGTCGGGAAAGTTCTTATACAACCAATCATTAAAGATGATCTTTACCGCATCGTTCAGCCGAACGACCGTATACCCTGCAAACTTCGCACCATTTGCAGCCGCTGCTTCCAGTAATGCGGGCATTTCATGATCATTCAGTCCCGGTATCATCGGCGCTGTCATCACCCCTACCGGAATCCCGAGCTCACTCAGTTCCTTCACTATCTTGAAACGCTGTGCAGCCGTAGTTGTACGCGGTTCCATCTTCTGGCGCAGATCTTCCTGCATTGTAGTAATAGAGACGTATACACATACCAGATCATGGCGTGCCATCTGCTGCAGGATGTACTTATCCCGCAATACCAGCGAATTCTTTGTGATAATACCAATAGGTTGCTTGTAGTCCAGTGCGATCGACAGGAGCTGCCGGGTCAGAAACATTTTACGTTCCAGCGGCTGATAACAGTCTGTATTCCCTGAGAGGGAAATGGGCTTGGGTACCCAGCTTTTATTATCGAGGAATTTCTTCAATAACTCAGGCGCATTCCGCTTTACCACAATCTTCCGCTCGAAATCCAGTCCGGCACTCATCCCCCAGAACTGATGCGCATTGCGTGCATAACAATAGATACAACCATGCTCACAGCCCTGATAAGGGTTCATGGAATACCACATACCCACATCCGGACTATCTACCTTATTGACAAGCGTCTTTGCATGCTCTTCCAGGATCTGCGTAGGCACATCTGCCTGCCACCACTCATCAATACCCTCCGCATGTTCCTGCGCATACTCATTCCGGAGGAATCTGTTCTTCGGATTTAATTGGGCTCCACGTCCTTTATAGTAGGGATTTTCAGGTATCCCCTCCTGAAATGGCAAGGTCATACAGCTAATATTTTTAGTAAAAATACTAAATTAATTAGCTATCACCCAAATCATATTATTTCCATCTTTTGCATCAGGAAGGTCGCATTCTTATTACGCGCCACTCCCTCCCGTATCCGGTAATCAAAGAAAAGCTGGTCATCCTTGATAGTGCTTTCAAAACAATAGTTCCGGATCCGCTGCGGATAAGTCTCCTCCAGGTGTCCCAGTTCCAGGTCATGCGTAGCGATCATCCCCAGACAATGATATTGCAGGAAATGCTCGATCAGTCTGCGGGAGCCGGATAGTTTATCTTCCGAATTAGTCCCTTTCAGGATCTCATCCAGCAAAATAAATACGCGCTCTCCTCCTTTCAATACTTCCACAATCTGTTGCAGGCGTAATAATTCCGCCTGGAAATAAGAGGTATGCTTCGCAATAGAATCTTTGATACGCATAGAGGTCATGATCTGCATCGGACTACAGCTGAAACTCTCTGCACATACCGGCATACCACACATGCCCATCAGCAGGTTACTGCCCACACTGCGCAGGAAAGTACTCTTACCGCTCATGTTAGACCCGGTAATGATCAGGAACTCCTGCGGGTTGCCGATAGTGATACCATTTCTCACACACTCTTCTGCCGGAATCAGTGGATGGCCGATACCAGTCGCGATCAGACGGGACTTTTCGTCCGTGATCTCAGGGTAAATATATCCTGGGTGATTGTAGGCAAAAGTGGCCATGCTGTTCCAGACTTCCATCCGGGCGATCACATCCAGCCAGCCCTGTACTTCTTCTTTGTTACGCTCCTTCCATTTCTCCAGGGCAAATACACAATGCAGGTCATACAATACAAGGGCATTCAATGCAACACCTACCAGTTGATTCAGCCGCTGGTCCATAGCACTACAGATCCCTGACAACTGATGCAGGGCATTATTGGCTGCCGTTGCCTTTTCCTGTTGTTCTTTCAGCAGTACTGCACTACCGGCACTTTCTGCATTGACCAGCCGCAGCAGCAGGGCGAACCGGCCAAAGGTCTTTTCTTTATTGGAAAGCAGCTGATGCTGATCGTTCACCTTCTTCACATTCATACCCAGTATGACCAGGTTTACACAAAAGAAGCAGGTGAAGAGATAGTACTGGTCTGTTATAAAATAAAAGACCGCTCCCACTACCAGCAATGCCGGCATCAGCCAGCGTGCGATGTTCAGCCATTTTTTATCCAGGAATTCCAGGGGCCGGGATAACCATTTTTTCAATCCGGCCACATCTTCCGGCTGCTCATTCGTCAGCGTTGCATGTACTGCAAACAGCTGTCTGAATTTAAATCTTGGGGCAAGTTCCCTGATCACTGCCTGCGTTTGTGCGATCTGCTCCACACCCTGTAAAGGCGTTTTCAGCGCATCCGCAAGCGCATTACTACCCAGCAGCGTCCCTGTACGGTTTACATGGGCATAAAGTGAGGCATGTCCGAATACATCCAGATCGCCGGTATACGGATGCTGTTCATCCGCGAAGCGTAACCCATCATCAAACCCTGACTGCCCCGAAGCCGCCAGCTGCCACTCTTTCTCATTCAGCTCCAGGAAGGTCTTCAGCAATGTGAGCTTTTCCTGTTGGGACAGATAGCGGATCAGTAACACGACAAATCCCCCCAGCAATACGATCGCTGCCGCCAGCCAGGCATAATCAAAATGCCGGCTGAAAAACGCATACCCACAGTACAATGCGGCTACAAAAAAAGCCAGCCTTGTCCAGCCAAGTATACTCAGACGACGCTGTACCTGCGAAATCTCTACCTTATAATCATTAATCTGTTGCTCGTATATAGCCAGGGGCGTCATGGGTTACGGATTAGTTTTGTTATAAACAGGTCCAAAAATACTCATCCTCCGCATAAATGCGAAGGATGAGCAATTTGAAAGACTATATTATTGAGTAATAGTTACGCGTACTGTTTTTTCAGCAGCTGCGGATATTCCTGGCTTACTTTCAGGATCAGCTCACCAAACAGGGTATTCGCCCATGCAAACCATTTACGGGTGTATTTCGTTGGATCATCCTTGTGATAAGACTCATGGATAAAGCCGGTATCGCCATCTGTGTTACGCAGGGTTTTGATACACTCAGCGATTTCATCCGGATTACTGCTGGTCAGCGCCTTCATGATGATACTCATTGGCCAGATGTAATCAGGACCGGTGTGCGGACTGCCTACACCATCACCATATTTACCTTTGTAGAACCAGCAATGGAAAGTGCTCCATACAAAGTGACGGGAGTTCTGATACAGCGGATCGTCAGCTGTGGTATAACCCAGATAAGGGATTGACAGCAGACTTGGTACGTTGGTATCATCCAGGAACAGGCGGTTACCGTAACCATCCACTTCCAGCGGATACATATGACCCAGCTGCGGATGTTCTACGATCGCATATGCCTTGATCGCTCTGTCTACCTCGTCAGCCAGTTCTGTACACTCTTTTGCAAAAGCGGCGTCTTTGAATACCACTTCGCTGATCTCGCTCAGCTGACGCAGGGATACTACGGCAAACATGTTAGATGGGATCAGGAACGGGAATACAGTCGCATCATCAGAAGGACGGAACAGGGAAACGATCAGTCCAACCGGCTGCATTGGTGCACCCCAACCGCCATTTGGTGCAGTATCTGACTGGATCGGCGTCTTACGCTGGAATTTGTAAGGACCTTTACCTTCTTTACGCTGCTGCTCTTTGAAAGTCTTCACGATGGTTTTAGCAGCTTTTTTATAAGTATCATCCAGTACACTTGCATCACCACTTACTTTCCAGTAGTTATAAGCCAGACGCACGGTATAACACAGGGAGTCAATTTCCCATTTACGCTCGTGCAGCTCAGGTTTCATTTCGGTCAGATCGGAATCCCACTCACTACCGGTCGGTCCTTCGTTGAAGGCATTCGCATACGGATCGATCAGTACGCATTTGGTCTGCCTGTTCACCACACCCGCGATCAGTTGTTTCAGTTTATCGTCTTCTTTTATCAGAGACAGATAAGGCCAAACCTGTGCGGTGGAGTCGCGCAGCCACATTGCGTGGATATCGCCGGTCAGTACAAATGTATCCGGACGGCCATTTTCTACCTTAAACTGTACGGTAGTATCCAGGGTGTTCGGAAAACAGTTCTCAAACATCCAGCCCAGTTTCTGGTCAGCGATCTCCTTTTTAATATTCGTAATCGCCTTTTCCACTGCCTGACTGGTAAACTTACGTTGTGCCAGCGGAGGACGTTGGGAAGTATAACCCAGCGGATTACTGAATACCGCCTTAGGGAAACCCAGCGCTACCGCGCCTGCCAGCAAACTGCTGTTTCTGATAAAATCTCTTCTTGCCACCATTGCTGATATAGATTTTTCTATTACGATTGCATTTGTTTCTACGACCTGCAACTCATAAACGTGAATAATGGGGTGAAAATAAAAAAATACGGCAATATTCCACAGTTACGATTTTCGTAAATTACGGACTTTACCGGCTCCACGTTTGCCGTAACCACGTTCAAACACCAGAACAATATGACTGACAACCTATCAAACAAGGTCCGTATCGTAACGGCAGCCTCTCTTTTTGACGGACACGATGCAGCCATTAACATTATGCGCCGCATTATGCAGGCAAAAGGCGCGGAAGTGATCCACCTGGGCCACAATCGTTCGGCAGCGGAAATTGTGGACTGTGCCATCCAGGAAGATGCTCAGGGTATTGCCATTACTTCTTATCAGGGTGGACACCTTGAATTTTTCAAGTACATGTATGACCTCCTCCGGGAAAAAGGATGCGGTCACATCAAAATATTTGGCGGTGGCGGAGGTACCATCCTCCCTTCCGAAATAGCAGAACTGCATCAATACGGTATTACCCGGCTCTATTCTCCTGACGACGGCCGTCAGATGGGACTGGAAGGAATGATCGAAGATGTGATCAGACAATGCGATTTTACCACCACCAAAGGGCTGAATGGCCATTTGCAGGAACTGCCTTCCCGCAATGACAAACTGATTGCCCAGGCGATCACCGTAGCCGAAAATGACCAGTTGCCCGATACGCTTCCCACCCGGAAAACAGGGGCTGGCGTCGTTTTAGGTATTACCGGTACCGGTGGGGCGGGTAAAAGCAGTGTGACGGATGAGATCGTGCGCCGCTTCCTCCGCAGTTTTGATCAGCAGACCATCGCCGTCATTTCTGTAGACCCTTCCAAGAAAAAGACCGGTGGCGCCCTCCTGGGAGACCGTATCCGTATGAATGCGATCCACCATCCCCGCGCCTATATGCGCTCCCTCGCTACCAGGGAAAGTGATAAAGCCGTCAGCGCACACGTACAGGAAGCGATCGATATCTGTAAAACCGCTGGTTTTGATCTGATCATACTGGAAACTTCCGGTATCGGCCAGAGTGATACCGCCATTACAGATCACTGCGATGTAGCCCTCTATGTGATGACGCCTGAATATGGCGCTGCTTCTCAGCTGGAGAAGATCAACATGCTGGATTATGCAGATGTTATCGCTATCAACAAGTTTGATAAAGCAGGCGCACTGGACGCGCTGCATGATGTACGCAAGCAATTTAAACGCAATCATAGCCTGTGGACCGCCACCGACGACCAGTTACCGGTGATCGGCACCATCGCGTCTCAGTTCAACGACCATGGCATTAATCAGCTCTTTGAGAAATTGCTGGCAGTGATCGATGAAAAAAAATCTGTTCGTTTCGGTAATGTTACACACGAGACAACCGATGCCACTACTACCAAATCGCAGATCATTCCGCCGGCACGGGTACGTTATCTGGCTGAGATCAATGAAAGCATCCACGATTATGGGAAATGGGTAGACGAACAATGCAATATCGCCACGCGTCTGTATCAGTTACAGGGAGCCGCTTCTCTGCTGAATGAAGATCAGCAGCAGGCAATGGCAGATATTGCCGCTCACCTGCGCACACAGTTACATCCGGAATGCCAGCAATTACTGGACAACTGGCCGGCGCTGAAAAAACAATACACGGCTCCTTTCTACGAATTCCAGGTCAGAGATAAAGTGATCAAACTGCCGCTTTACAGCGAAAGCCTTTCACAGTCTGCTATACCTAAAATCAGTCTGCCGAGATATAACGACTGGGGCGATATTCTCCGCTGGCAGCTGACTGAAAATCTGCCGGGAGAATTCCCTTATGCAGCAGGTGTATTTCCGCTGAAAAGGGAAGGCGAAGATCCTACCCGTATGTTTGCCGGAGAAGGCGGACCGGAACGTACCAATAAACGCTTTCACTATGTATCTCTGGATCAGCCGGCCAAGCGTCTCAGCACTGCATTTGACAGTGTGACCCTGTATGGAGAAGATCCTGCACACCGGCCGGATATTTACGGAAAAGTAGGTAACTCAGGTGTCAGCATTGCTACTGTGGATGATGCCAAAAAACTGTATAGTGGCTTCGATCTCTGTGATCCGAAGACCTCTGTGTCTATGACCATTAACGGTCCGGCACCGATACTGCTGGCCTTCTTCATGAATGCGGCTATCGATCAGCAGTGTGAAAAATATATCGCTGCGAATGGGCTGACTGATAAAGTGAATGCACTGATCAAAGCAAAGTTCAGCGATAATCCATTACCTCATTACAATGGCGATCTGCCAGCCGGCAATGACGGTCTGGGATTAAAACTGTTAGGGATTTCCGGTGATGAGGTACTGGATAAAGAGATCTATGAAAAGATAAAGGCGCATGCATTATCTACTGCGCGGGGTACGGTGCAGGCAGATATTCTGAAAGAAGATCAGGCACAGAATACCTGTATTTTCTCCACTGAATTTGCACTAAAGCTGATGGGTGATGTACAGGAATATTTCATCAGTCAGAAAGTGCGCAATTTCTACTCTGTCAGCATTTCCGGCTATCACATTGCAGAAGCAGGCGCTAATCCTATCACGCAGCTGGCTTTCACACTGGCGAATGGTTTCACCTATGTGGAATATTACCTGAGCCGCGGTATGCATATCGATGACTTTGCGCCTAATCTCTCGTTCTTCTTCAGCAATGGAATGGACCCTGAATATGCGGTGATCGGTCGTGTAGCCCGCCGGATATGGGCGAAAGCGATCAAGTATAAATACAAAGGCAATGACCGTTCGCAGAAACTGAAATATCATATTCAGACTTCCGGCCGTAGTCTGCATGCACAGGAAATTGACTTCAACGATATCCGTACCACCTTACAGGCATTATACGCCATTTACGATAACTGTAACTCATTACATACGAACGCCTATGATGAGGCCATTACCACGCCTACAGAAGAAAGCGTGCGCAGGGCAATGGCTATCCAGCTGATCATCAACCGGGAATTAGGTACTGCGAAAAATGAGAATCCTACACAGGGATCTTTTTTTATCGAAGAACTGACTGACCTGGTAGAAGAAGCCGTGATGGCAGAATTCCAGCGGATCACGGAAAGAGGCGGTGTATTGGGTGCAATGGAAAGAATGTATCAGCGTAATAAGATCCAGGAAGAAAGCCTGCATTACGAATCGCTCAAACATACCGGTGATTATCCGATCGTTGGTGTGAATACTTTCCTGAATAAAAAAGGCTCTCCGACAGTTATTCCGGAAGAGGTGATCCGGTCTACACAGGAAGAAAAGGAATTCCAGATCAATACCCTGACGGCTTTCCAACAGCGACATCATCACCGCAGCACTGCTGCATTACAACAACTCCAGCAGGTAGCCATTAACAATGGGAATCTGTTTGAAGAACTGATGGAAACAGTGAAACATTGCTCTCTCGGACAAATTACACATGCACTTTATGAAGTAGGTGGTCAGTACAGAAGAAATATGTAGGCGTAAACCGGTGAAAAGCCTTGTTTTCTTCGTATAAATGCCCTTTTCTTCGTACTACACCCTTACTACGCCGCTATTACGCCGCTATTTCTTCGCTCATAAGCGAAGAAATAGCGGCGTAATAGCGGCGTAATGGGCCTTTAATGGTAGAAATAAACCCTGAACCAGCCACCATAAAGGATTCAAGGCAATGTTATTTTTAACAGGAAGATACACTGAACGGACAATTGTTTGTATACCTGACAAGTGATTATGGCTGAGGAGGCTATGTATCACCTATCATTGCTATTTCATTTCGAAATGTTTCTTTTGCGGGTGGCAGCCTGTTTTCCAGGTATAAAAACGCCTATAAATAAAATGCCCCTGCATAAAAAATTTATGCAGGGGAAGAAAATCTACACGAGGCAAAATGCACATCGCTAGATTTCATTGACGTGGAATTAGATAATATTTTACGTGGAATCTATAAAACGTGGAACTTATAAAAGCTAATATTCTAACATGGAATTACATAAAAGCATTAACGTAGAATTATATAAAAGCACTAACGTAGAATCATAAAAGCACTAACATGGAAATTTATAAAAGCGTGTTTTTACGTAACATGGAATAATATAAAAGCAATATGTTTGAATCTCTACATTTCTTCGTTCATTTGAATTTCTTTCGTAGCGGGTCTTCAAATTGGCAATTGCTACCTTAGAAACTCAGATTTAAATTTTGGCCTTTCAGATACTTTCGTTTCGTTACACAATCTTAATTAAATTTTTGTTAATAAAAAACATTTTTAACATCTTTTTTTTAAAAATAATAAGTGTAAAAAATACGAAATTATAAGCCAATGAGCCACAGTGGCCGATTTAAATGATTTTAACCATTACTTTCAAAGTATTTGTATTTTACGTTCTGATAGCATTTTTTATATGTATACGAAAGAAATAGAAATCACTTTGCTTCAATTAGCAAAGGACCTGTTAGGAAAATTGCAGCAAAAAGAAACTATCCAGGACCTGGATAGTACGCTGGAGAACCTGCGCCGGGTTATTATTTACAACGACTGGCGTTATTATGTGCAAAGTGACCCCGTTTTAAGTGATTACGAATACGATCAGTTGTTTGCCTGGTTGAAAGAACTGGAAACCGCTAATCCGGACAAAGTCAGCGCCGACTCCCCCACTCAGCGCGTTGCACTGGGTATTTCAAAGAATTTCCCCACAGTACAGCATCTGGTACCGATGTTAAGTCTGGAAAACTCCTACAATGCGGATGATCTCAACGACTGGGACCGTAAGGCCCGTGAGATCAGCGGTCTGACGGAGATCGAGTACTGTATTGAACCAAAGTTTGATGGCGCCAGTATTTCCCTGATTTATGAGAATGATAAGCTGACACGTGGCGCTACCCGCGGCGATGGCGTATCCGGAGAAGATATTACTGCTAATATCAAACAGATACGGTCTATTCCGCTGAGTGCACACTTCGCAGCGCATGGCATTCAATCCATAGAGATCAGAGGAGAAGTGCTGATCAATAAGAATACGTTCAAAGCATATAATGACCAGCGTATAGCTGATAACCTGCCTCCGCTGGCCAATCCGCGCAATGCCGCTTCAGGTTCACTCCGTATGGTGGATCCGCGTGAAGTAGCCAAACGCGGACTGGAAGCATTCCTCTACCACATGAGCTATCACGTGATGGATGATGGAAAAGCTGAGCCACAGGAGATCAAAACACACAGTAATACCCTGCAACTGCTGGCCACCCTTGGCTTCCGCTCTCCTGCCAAGGAAATGAAAGTGGTAAAAGGTATCCAGGCAGTGATTGATTATGTACTGGAATTTGAGAAGGAAAGAGACAATCTGCCTTATGAAATAGATGGTATGGTGATCAAGGTGAATGATTATGCCCTGCAGGACAAACTGGGCATGACCACCCACCACCCGCGCTGGGCAATGGCTTATAAATTCAAAGCCAGACAGGCGACCAGTAAACTGCGCAGGGTTGAATTCCAGGTAGGTCGTACCGGTTCCGTTACACCTGTTGCGAAAATCGATCCTGTACCTATTGGCGGTGTTACGGTTGGTTCCATTTCATTATTCAATGAAGATGTAGTAAAAGAAAAGGACCTGAAAATAGGTGATACCGTGCTGGTAGAAAGAGCAGGTGACGTTATTCCCTACATCGTGAAATCACTCGCGGATATGCGCGATGGTACGGAAGAAGAGATCAGATTCCCTACGGAATGTCCGGTGTGTAATGAACCACTGTTCAAACCAGAAGGTGAAAGCGTATGGCGCTGTATTAACCTCATGTGTGAAGCACAGGTAGTAGAAAGAATGATCCACTTCGTCAGCAAAGACGCAATGGATATTCGTAGTCTGGGAGAGAGCAACGTACGTAAATTCTATGGCCTGGGACTGATGAAAGACATTCCGGGTATTTATAAAATAGACTTCGCCCAACTGGAAAAGCTGGAAGGCTTTGGTAAGAAATCACTCACCAATCTGCAAAGCGCCATTGAGCAGTCAAAAACGCAGCCTTTACACAGACTGATATTCGGTCTGGGTATTCGCTATGTAGGCGAAACAACGGCTAAGACACTCGCCAATGCTGTTAACCATCTGCTGGACCTCAAAGACTGGACAGAAGAACAGTTACTCGCACTGGAAGATATCGGACCGAAAGTAGCCGGTAGTATCAACCAGTTCTTCCACCTGGATGATAGTATCCGTATGCTGGAAGAATTAGAGTCACTGGGACTTAATCTGAAAAGCACCAAAGCAGATCATCAGGGCGGCGGTAGTCTCGACGGACAAACCTTCCTTTTCACCGGTACGCTGAACAAGCTGAAACGCAATGATGCAGAAGCGATGGTAGAGCAACAGGGCGGTAAAATATTAAGCGGTGTAAGCAGCAAGCTGAACTTCCTGATCGTTGGTGAAGAGGCCGGCAGCAAACTGGAAAAAGCGAAAAAGATCAATACGATCAGGATACTGACGGAAGATGAATTCCTCACCCTGATCGAGTCACAAACTCCGGTTACAGAATCATAAAGCAGACGAGGAGCATGGATGATAAATACTATATGCAGCAGGCGCTTCGTGAAGCCCGGAAAGCATTTGATGCCGGAGAAGTACCTGTTGGCGCTGTAGTGGTACTGAGTGATAAGATCATTGGTAAAGGCAGCAATCAGGTAGAAATGTTGAACGACTGTACGGCGCATGCAGAAATGCTGGCACTGACAGCCGCTTTCAATTACCTGGGCAGCAAGTATCTCATGGACGCCACTTTATACGTGACGCTGGAGCCTTGCCTGATGTGTGCAGGAGCGCTTTACTGGAGCAAGATCGGGCGCATCGTATACGCGGCAAAAGATGAGAAGAACAGTTATCGCAGAGTAGCAGGCGCTACCTCCCCTTTCCATCCCAAAACGAAAGTAGAGCAAGGGCCATGTGAAGAAGAGAGTTTACAGTTAGTAAAGACATTTTTCGAACAGCGAAGAAAATAAATGAAAGCGGCGTTGCCTCACCAGAGACAACGCCGCTTTTCTTTCAGCAATATGTATAACGTTTAGTTCTTCTTTTCCATCAGTTTGTTCATCGCCATCATCTGCTGCATGGTATGATCCATTCCTTCAGAAGAACCATCCAGGAAGATCACATTTCCCTTACTATTTTCAGCGAAGTGTTTAATAGCTTCTGTCCACATAGAGAACAGGATCACGGAAGTATCCAGGTTAGCCTGCTGCATTTCTTTAGCCGCCATGGTCATACCTTTAGCCACCTCTTCACGGAACAATGCCACACCCATACCACGTAACTGGGCCGCCTGACGTTCTGCTTCGGCTGCGATCTTAATCGCATTACCATCCGCTTCAGCTGCTTTGGTCTTGGTGATCAGCAATGCCTGACCTTCGTTTTCAGCAGCAGCTTTCAGGTTATTGGAAGCCACTACCTGCGCCATGGATTTCATGATCGCATCATCAAAGGTGATATCGTTCATCTGCAGATCCTGTAAGTGAAAGCCCCAGGCTTCCAGGGTCTGGTCAATCTGTTCTTTTACATGCTCAGTAATATCGCGGCGCAGACCCAGTACTTCTGACTGACGTTTGGTAGCCACGAAACCGCGGATAGAACCTTCAATGGTACGTACCAGTGCCTGCATGAAACTACGTTCATCCACAAACTTAAATGCTACGTTTTTGATGGTTTCTTCGTCCTGATTCCATACGGAATAGAGGAGCATAGCCTTGAAGTAAACATTGGCCTGGTCAACGGTAATAGCCTGGAATTCCAGTTCTACCGAACGGTTCTGGATAGAGATGCGTTTAAATACCTTTTCAACCAGTGGAATTTTAAAGTTCAGGCCAGGGAACAGTATACGGTTATACTTTCCGAAGATAGTAGTAACGCCTATTGTACCCTGTTGTACGGTTACGAAACTCGAAAGTAGGATCAACAGGATAATGACGCCGATTACAATGTAAGCAATACTCATAATTTGGAGTTTATGAGTATAAATGTATGATAAAAGACGACAATATGGAAATGACTTTACCTGAGAAAGTTAAGATTCAGAAAAGATACAAACAACGGACGAAAGCCGAGTTAAAAACACAACGAATGAATGTTCAATTCGCTTAGGTCATATTCTTTGTTTCCTTGTAAAGTAAATGTATACGTCGTCAAGTTCGATCTGCTTCAACTGGTAAGCAAGCCGGGTTCTGAGATCGCCCGTCTCGTCCTTGATCTTTTTATATTGATATTTCAACATTTCATATCTCGCCATTATCTCCTCTGCTGTTGCTGAACGGTCAAGCTGCAAGATACTCAACGCACTTTCATCTGTAATCATAGCAATAGGGGTTTCGGATGTCTTTCTAACGTTTAAAAAATCTGTTTTTCTAATGCCACTAAATTAGTCGACTTTATCCTGGCATCAAATACCCAAGCTTGGGTATTTTTACCCGTATTTGTTATGCCCACAGACTGTTTACACTACATAATTTATTGATAACCAACCTTTCTTGCTAAAGCGATTAATTCAGTTGTATTGCGGACTTTCAACTTGATCCGGATATTTTTACGATGGGTTTCTATGGTATAACGGCTTAGATTCAGCTCAGCAGCTATCTCTTTGTTATTCAATCCTTTCACAGTGAGTTTGAGAATATCTTTCTCACGCGGGGTGAGTTTACTGATGAGATCTTCATGTTTCCGGCGCATGACATCCAGCATGGCTTCAGTCAGCTGGTCATTGGTATCCATGGCCATGGTCATATCCACAAATGCACAGATCACCTCTTTTACACCACCTGCGTCATCCCGGCTATAGGGAATAGCAATGCCTGTCAGCCAGCGCCAGTTTTCGGCGCCCCGTTTACGAAACCGCAACACTCCCCCAAATACATTCTTATTCTCTTTGAACGACTGTTGGGCTATGACAGCCAGTTCAAAATCATCGGGATGCATGACTTTTTTAAAGAAATCCAATCCCAGACTATTCATTTCCGCTAAAGTGTATCCTGTTACATCTTCCATATAGCGGTTACACCAGTTGATCGTTTTGGAATTGTTCTGGTGAGTATAAAGCATAGCGGGGAAATGGTCTAAAAGACTTTCCAGTGACTGGATGCGGGTCTTTAACAGTTCATTTTCCTTTTGTAAGGCGTTGAGGGAATAGCTCTGGCCCATGTCCGAATCTGTCAACATACATTAAGTTTTATACAAACAATAGCTGAAACTTAAGGGGTCAGGAGTGACATAGTAAACCTGATCCTACGTAGCGCAGGATTGTCTAGTATTGTAACTTTCAAGTTTAAACGAACAGGAATGTAACACGAAAATTTGTTACAACGCTTAACGTAAATATAAAATAAAAAAGTATATATCCAACATAATTGGTATGCGAATTGGGCGAAACCACCTAGTTCTAATTATATCGCCAGGCACAGCCTTGTTTGATATTTATGATATTAGGCAGTAAATTTGGAAACTCTTTTTGAGATACATATTCATTAACACAATAAAAACATTAAGTTATGGCATTTACACTTCCGAGCTTACCGTACGCACACGACGCACTGGAACCGCATATTGATAAACTGACAATGGAAATTCACCACGGTAAGCACCATCAGGCATATGTAGACAACCTGAACAAAGCGATTGCCGGTACTGAAAATGAAAATAAATCCCTGGAAGAGCTGGTAGCAAGCGCTGGTAAGATCAGCCCTGCTGTAAGAAACAACGGTGGTGGTCACTGGAACCACAGCTTCTTCTGGAAAGTGATCGGCCCTAATGCAGGTGGTGAACCTACAGGCGCACTGGCAGATGCTATCAAGAGCACTTTCGGTTCTTTCGAAGAATTCAAAGAGAAATTCGCTAACGCTGGTGCTACCCGTTTCGGTTCCGGTTGGGCATGGCTGATCGTAAAAGACGGTAAACTGGAAATCACTTCCACTCCAAACCAGGACAACCCACTGATGGACGTTGCTGAAGTAAAAGGCACACCAGTTCTGGGTATCGACGTTTGGGAACACGCTTACTACCTGAAATATCAGAACCGTCGTCCGGAATACCTGAAAGCTTTCTGGAGCGTGGTTAACTGGAGCGAAGTAGCTAAGAACTACGAAGCTGCTAAATAATTTTAACGGCTTTCCAATAAAGAAAAGAGGCTGCTCAATATTTTGAGGCAGCCTCTTTTCCGTTCTGGTGCCTGGTGTGATCAGGCAATCCTTTAAGCGATGCAAAGGGAGCGTTGATACTGACAAGTCCCCTTATTATCTACAGTTGTTTGATCTTTACATTTCTGAACCATACTTCGCTTCCGTGATCCTGCAGGTCGATATGACCTTTCTTTGTTTCACCGTAAGCTTTGGCATCTTTCCATTTACCTTCTTTTCTGGCTTTCTTCCATTCAGGAGAACCGATCTGATAGTCAGCGGTCTTCTGACCATTCAGCCAGTGCTCCACATGTCCCTTATTCACAACAATACGGGTATGGTTCCACTCCCCAACTGGTTTAGCCGCAGCTACCAGCGGAGCACCCATTGCGTAGTTAGCGCCGGTTTTCTGCCAGTCTTCCAGTTTTTCAGGGAAGTTCTCATCATCGATCAGCTGATACTCAGGACCGCTCAGATAAGCTGATTCCTGGTCTTCTGAAGCCAGATAGATAATCCCGCTGTTACCTTTTGGTGCGATCTTCCAGTCGGTACGGAACTCAAAGTTCTCGTAGGTACTGTCGGAAGTCAGATCTGCACGTTTATCACTCTTGTCTTTTTCGCTTCCCAGGCAGTGCAGGGTACCGTTATCGGCTGTCCAGCTATTGGACTGTTTGCCTTTATAAATATGCCAGCCATCGAGATTCTGGCCGTTGAACAACAATGTCCATCCTTCTGATTTTTCTGTATCTGACAGCAGGTTATCTGCTGCATCTGTTACAGGCGCCTGCGCTGCAGATGTATCGGCTGTAACGGTAGTACTGTCATTCGACGTGGAATTTGAACCACCGCCGCATGCTGCCAGGCTGATGGCCATTACTGATAATGCCGGAACAAATAATTTCATCATGATCTTTGGTTTATTTGTTTATCGATTTCAGGGCTTTAGGATCCCATTGAATAATACGGTTATTGAAGTAACTATCGTTACAAAGTAATGCAGGCGCCGCTGCGCGGTAGCCAAACAGGGCATCTTCGCTTACTTTACCACCTGTACGCATTGCATTGAACAGATTATAGAAGTGATCAAAATGCGCGCCTTTATAGCCTTCTTCTGCTACATATTCCAGCTTATCCGGCGGCAGCATTTCTTTACGGTCATATACATACTGCTTGCCATGATCCACATCCTTTTTGCTTTGCAGTAAAGGATCGTCAGTCGCTGCATATGTCTTGTTGCGATACAGGGTCACTTTATCCCATTCTACCGTCATGGAACCTTCGCTGCCCACCATTCGCAGATAGTTGGTACCACCGGTACCATCCACAAAGTTTACACGCAGGGAAAGGTTAAATGCAGGATGTACTTCTGTTTCAGGATAGTCAAACATACCGAGCATCACATCAGGCACTTCACGGCCATCTTTCCAGTAACGAAGACCACCGGTCGCCATTACTTTTTCTGGTCCGATAGAACCGGTTACAAAATGCAGACTGGAGAACAGGTGTACAAACAGGTCGCCGGATACGCCGGTACCATAATCCCTGTAATTACGCCAGCGGAAGAAACGTAAGGGATCGAAATCTCTTTTGGGGGCGTTTTTCAGATAAGTGGTCCAGTCGACGGTTTTCGTAGAAGCATCAGCAGGAATAGGGTACTGCCAGGCGCCGAAGGGAGACATACGTGCCCAGAATCCTTCTGCATAATTGAGTTTTCCGATAGCGCCGTCTTTCAGCAATTGTCTGGCTTTTTCATTACCGAGAGAACTCATCCCCTGACTACCTACCTGGTATACCACTTTGCTGTTCTTCTGTTGTGCCTCTACTACAGCAGGTCCTTCAGAAATGTCGTGTACCATGGGTTTTTCACAATAGACGGATTTGCCTTTATTCATCGCAGCAACAGAGATGTCTTTGTGCCAGAAATCGGGCGTTGCAATGATCACCGCATCTACATCTTTACGCTCCAGTATCTCGCGATAATCACGGGTGGTAAAGATGTCGTTGCCCCATTTCTTTCTGGCATCGGCAAGACGGCCATCGTACAGATCACAGGCGGCAATGAGTTTAGCCCCCGGTACGGTAATAGCGGTATTTGTATCCGCGGTACCCATACCACCGGCTCCGATCAGCGCGATCTGGATCTGGTCATTGGCACTATACTTTTCGTTTGCACGCGACAGTGATTCGAGGTTACGTTTTCTGTCGGCTGCTGTGATGATGTTGGGCAATAAAGAGGCGCCCACTACTCCTTTCGCCACTTTGGTGATAAATCCCCTGCGAGAGTTGTTATTAGCATTTTCAGGCATGCGGTTCTTTATTTTGGTTTTTAATAACGTGTGTAGAGAAGAGAAGCATAATTTAAAATTAAAATGCCGGAAATCATAATTTTTCCCTCCGCTGCCTGAAAAAGAAAAGTCCATAAACAGGTGCGAAAGCCGCCTGCCTATGGACTTTTATCCTTTTAAAAGAAGGTATTATTTCAGTAATTGCTGATAACGTTCCGGCGAATGCAGTACGGTGATTGCCTCATTGACCTCATTATCACTGGACAGTGATTTTTCAATACGTCCGCGCTGCATATAGTAGCGGCTGGCGATCTCTTCTTCCAGCAGACGTTTGATCTCTGTTTTATTCTTCAGCAGGTCCTGTTTCTTATCATGTTTCATTTTCACCTGCAATGCTTCAAACTCTTTTGCTACTGCATCGTAGTATTTCTCTTTTCTGGCAGTAGCCTGAAAGGATTCCAGGGCTTCTTCACTACGGGTTTTGTAGCTATAGTTTCTGCCATCGAGATATTTCAGAAAATCTGCGAAATCGTCTTCACTGAGTTCGAAGGTATTGGCAGCTGCAATTTTCGGGTGACTATAGTAATACTGTGTAGCGAAGTCGAAGATGTATTGTTTACGCAGCAGGGTGATCGCTACCTGGCTGAGCAGGGTTGGTTCTACTGCGTCATCCGGTTCTATACCACCGCCATCTCTTACTTTACGGCCTGCTACTGTATTAAAGGATTTACGCACGGAATCTGCGACATATTCCACTTCTCCATCGCTGTTTCTGTGGGAATAGTCAATTGCCTGGATACAGCGGCCGCTTGGGGTGTAGTATTTGGCGGTCGTTACTTTCAGTTTCGCATTATAAGGCAGCGGACGCGTGGTTTGCACCAATCCCTTACCAAAGGAACGCTGACCGACAATTACGCCTCTGTCGAGGTCCTGAATAGCGCCTGCCACGATTTCTGAAGCGGAAGCTGAGGAGCGGTTGGTCAGTACAACCAGGGGGATATGCGCATCGAATGCGGATGTCTCGGTTTTATATTCTCTGTCCCAGCTCTTTACTTTTCCTTTTGTACTAACGATCGTTTTATTCTTATCCACGAAGATGTTGGCTACCACTACTGCTTCATCCAGTAAACCACCCGGGTTACCTCTGAGGTCCAGGATCAGGCCCTTCATGGAAGGATATTGCTTTTTAAGTTCTGCGAAAGCGCCCTGTACGAGTTCGCCGCTGTTTTCGGTGAACTGCGTCATTCTGATATAACCGATATCGCGGTTGGTGATACCAGAGAAGCTGACTGCTTTTACATTGATCTCTTCACGATTGATCCTTCTGTTGTTCTGAGCACCGGTAACAGGATGTTTGGTGACCATATCCAGTGAAGAACCCGGAGCACCTTTCAGCATACGGCTGATCTCTTCCTGGTCCATTCCCTTGATATCCTTTCCATCGAGTGAGAGGATGATATCACCAGGTTTCACGCCTGCTTTATCCATAGGACCACCTTCGTAGACGTCGGTGATCACAGTGCGTTCGCTGTCTGTATTGACGGAGACCCCTACTCCACCGTATTTACCGGTGGCCATGAATTTCAGTTCGTCCAGATTTTCTTCCGGTATAAAGTCAGTATATGGGTCTGTCTCTTCCAGCATGGCGTCAATGCCTTTATGCATGAGTTTTTCGGGAGGCAGTTCATCTACGTAGTAGGTATTGAGTTCGCGGTAAAAAGCGGCGAATATATCCAGGTTCTTGGCTATTTCGAAGTACTTATCCTTCTCATTATAAGCCATGATACTCATACCGCCGGCTACCAGCAGCACCAATACCAGCATCATTCTTCTATTTCTGCGAAAAAATGCACGCATAGGTTCTTTCAGTTAGTCTGTTACAGAGAAAAAGCTTCTGTTGTGAAAATTAGTCAATCTATTAAACATAAACTGTTAAAACATTGGGATCTATCCTAATAACTGGGTGCTTTCCGGCCTAAGGTACGGGATCGTGTCCATGGCCCCCCCAGGGGTTGCAGGACAATATGCGTTTAATGGTCAGGTAGCCGCCTTTGAACAGCCCATGTTTTTGCAGGGCTTCCACACCGTATTGGGAGCAGGTGGGGGTATAGCGGCACTTGTTAGCACCCAGCAGCGGGGAGAGACCCCATTGGTAGATCCTGATAAGCCATATAAACGGGTAACTTAAGTATCGAAAGACTTTCATTATTGCACCACTTCTTTTTCCAGCTTCTTTAAAATTACCGAAATTTTATGGTGCAGGGTGGCGTAGGGAGCTATTTTCTTATCTGTATAGATAAAGAAAACGAGCAGCTGACGGGACTGTTGCTGCAAGGTGTTATAGAATTCCTGCTTTTGCAGGCGCCAGCATTCACGCGTAAGGCGTTTTACCCGGTTACGGTCAACGGCATGGGGGAACCGTTTCGTAGAGGCGCTAAAGCCGACCTGTACGGGATATTTACTGAGAGGTTGATCCACCAGCATATATACTATGCGGTAGGGAAAAACAGAAAACGCTTTTCCTTCGCGAAAAAGCGTTTCAATGAGTTTTCTGCTTTTTAACCTTTCTTCCTTGTTAAAAGAATAAGTTTTTATGGCAAGTTCGATTTATCAACCTATAGCGATACATTCTGTTCTATCGTGAACCAGCCTCAAAACCTGTGAGCTTCTCAGCTACACAGTTAAACAGCGGTTCTTATTTCAGCTTCCGCTCGTCAGAAACTGTTAATTTCTTACGTCCTTTAGCTCTACGGGAAGCTAATACTTTACGGCCGTTAGCAGTTTCCATTCTCTTTCTAAAACCATGAACGCTCTTTCTGCGTCTGTTATGCGGTTGAAAAGTACGTTTCATTTTAATATTTTGTTTTTACCTGTACTATACTAAACACTATCCCGGATTGCGGAATCCTGTTTTTAAAACGGAAGGCAAAGGTAGGGAAAATTCTTAAATAGTAAAGTGTTTTCTAAAAAAAACTGCCCCGGAGTGACTCCAGGGCAGCTATAAAAGTTAATAACTGCTTATAGCGAATTATTTGATACCCAGTTTGGTTTTAACAGCCGGAGCCAGGTCATCACCTGCAGGAGATACCAGCAGAACGCCTACAGAGCTGTCGATTACGTAACCGTAACCTTTTTCTTTAGCTACATCTTCGATTGCTTTACGTGCTTTATCGTAGATTGGTTTCAGGATTTCACCACGTTTCTGCTCGATTTTCTGCTGAGCTGATTCCTGGTAGTCCTGTATATTTTTCTGAGCAGTCTGGATCTCTTTAGTTTTGATCTCCTTCATGTTATCAGTCATAGTAGCTGCAGATTTATCGAATTCAGCCAGTTTCTTCTGGTACTCATCGATCAGCCCTTTACCATCTTTATCCAGCTCCTCTGCAAACTGCTGCAGTGTTTTCTGTGCAGTCTGTGCCTCCGGCATAGCCTCGATCAGAGCTTGAGCGTTAATATGTCCAACCTTGGACTGAGCCATTGCATTTACGCTGAACAATCCTGAAACTGCCACGAAAGCAATAATTACATACTTCTTCATGATGTTGTCTGTGTTTAAAAAACTTTTAATACTAATACAAAGGTTATAAAATGGTTTATACGATTACTCGCCTGTAGCCGGTGCGTCTTTCTTTATACCCAGGGAACGCAGAATGTCGTCGCTCTTATCCAGTTTAGGGTCAGAGAAGATAACAGTCACGCCTCCCGATTTATCCAGTATGAAGTCATACATCCTCTGCGCGGCCAGTTTCTGAACGGCGTTGTAAACTTTATCCTGAATAGGCTTTACCAGTTCCTCACGTTTCTTGAAAAGATCTCCTTCATATCCGAAGCGCTTCTTTTGCAGATCTTTTGCTTCTTTCTCCTTTGCTATTATTTCTTCCTCTCTTTTATGTTTCAGCTCTTCTGTCAGCATTACCTGTTCTGCCTGATAAGACTTATACATCTTATCTACTTCCAGGAATTTAGCGTCTATTTCTTTCTGCCATTGTTCTGCCACAGCATCAAGTTTGCCCTGCGCCTCTTTATAGTCAGGCACATTTTCCAGGATGTACTTTGTGTCTATCACGCAGTAACGCTGTGCAAAGGCCGTAAATGTGCAACAGAACAGAACGGCGGCTATGAGGGATATTTTTTTCATACTTGTCGTTTTCAAATTACCTGCCAAATTGATACCAGGGTTCGAAATTGCAATATATAATTTAAAATTTATTCTAACATCATTCCGCACTACCACTTTAGGTCCATTATACTGCACTTTCGCCCTCATACGACTGACTGAATATCAACGCCTGCGCGTTTTTTATGCCAGCCGGCATACCTATTATTCCGGTTCGAAGCCCAGCATGAAGGTGAACTTGGCAGCATCTTTCAGACCATTGCCGGACTGCAGACGGTCGAAACCGATACCATAGTCAAATCCAAGCAGACCAAACATCGGCAGGTAGAAACGCATACCGAGACCTGCGGAACGGCGTAATCTGAACGGATTGTAGTCTTTTACGTCGCGGTAACCGTTGGCTGCTTCCAGGAACGCCAGACCAAAGATGGTAGAGCTCGGGTTCAGACTGAACGGATAACGTAACTCCATTATGTATTTGTTGAACACAGTGAAACCTTCGTAACCTGTTGGTTGTCCGGTTTCTGAGTTCATCCTTGGATCGGAAGTATAGTATACCGGATAACCTCTCTGAGAGATGATATCACGGTCATAGATCGCGAAGTTACTCAGACCGTCACCACCCAGTTCAAAACGACCAAATGGAGACAATGTTGTACGGTTGTTGTAGCGGCCGATGTAACCGAATTTAGCAGCAACCTTCATTACGAACACTTTGTTATCGGAACCTTTAGGTCTGCTCAATGGTACGTACCACTCCGCATTGAAACGATACTTCTGGTACTCAATCAGGTTGAACTGATCCTGAATAGACTCCAGTTTGTAATCCCTGTTAGGGTTAAATAAGGAGTAAGGCGGCGTGAACTGTCCGGACAACAGGAAGTTGGAACCACTGCTCGGATAGATCTGCTGGTTAACAGATGAACGGGCGAGGGTCAGTTTCACGTTGACGTTATTGGAAGTACCGCTGGAGAAACCAGGAATATTGAAGTAGTTATAGTTCTTCAGTTTATACTGCTGATAGTTCAGGGAATAGATCAGCGTGAAGAAGTCATCCGGCCATTTCAGCTGTTTACCCAGGGATACGGAACCACCCAATACCTTGAAGTAAGCATTGTTTGACAGGGTGCTACCATATATATAAGCAGAATAAGCGTTCGGGTTCTGGTAGCTGCTATAGAAGCTGACAGAGAACTGGTTACGCTTTTTACCACCTAACCATGGCTCTGTGAATGAGAAGTTATAGGAGCGATAGGCTTTACCGTTGGATGATACACGTACAGATAATTTCTGACCGTCACCACTTGGTAATGGATCCCATGTTTCTTTTCTTAAGATGTTACGCAGGGAGAAGTTGTTGAAGGTTACACCCAAAGTACCGGTCAGACCGATGTAACCACCCCAGCCGGCAGATAATTCCAGCTGGTCATTCGCTTTCTCTTCTACGGTATAGTTAATATCCACGGTACCATCCTGGATGTTCGGTACAGGGTCCATACCGATCTTCTCAGGGTTGAAGAAACCGAGGTTCGCGATCTCACGGTTGGAACGGATCAGGTCAGTACGGCTGAATTTCTCACCAGGCAGGGTACGCAACTCACGACGGATTACGTGTTCGTTGGTTTTTTCGTTACCGGCAATACGTACTTCTTTGATGGTTGCCTGCGGACCTTCAGAGATACGGATCTCATAGTCGATGGTATCGCCATGGATGGCTACCTCTACAGGGTCAGCACGGAAGAACAGGTAACCGAAGTCCATGTACATACCACCGATGTCGCCACCTTCAGAAGACAATAAGCGTTTCTGGAGCAGTTCCTGGTTGTAGGTATCACCTTTTCTGATACCGAGTACACGGGTCAGCAGGGAGTCATTATAACGGCTATTACCTTTCCAGGTAATGTTACCGAAGTAATATTTCTTACCCTCACTGATCTGCATGGCTACGTTTACACCACCATTGTGCGCACGGTAGGTAGTATCTCTCACCAGCACAGCGTCACGGTAACCCTGTGTGTTATAATAAGCGATTACTTTCTCTTTATCTTCTGCGTATTTGTTCTCATTGAACTTGGCGGAAGAGAATAATTTGAAGCGGAAATAAGGATCCAGTTCTTCCATGGTGCGGGAAGGATACAGGAAACCGAAGGTTTTCCAGTAGTTGTCCTGCAATTCGGTTGAATCTTCATATACCGACTCGATATCCGGGTATAAAGTGAAGCGGGTACGCTCTTTGGTACCTTTCATTTTTTTCTTCACCCTTGTATCGTCAATATTGTCGTTACCAACGATCTGGATATCATTCACTTTTGCTTTACCACCCTTTACTACGGTAATTACCAGGTCAGAAGCATTTACCTGGGAGGTATCTGTTCTTTCGGTAATATTAACGGTCGCATTGCGGAAGCCTTTATCGCCGTAGTGTTTGGAGATCACGCCGATTGCATTTTGCTTCATGCTCTCGGTTACAACGGATCCTTTACGCAGACCGGCTTTTTTTATCAGTTCTTCTGTTTCAGACTTTTTTACGCCTCTGAAAACGAAGTTATTCAGACGGGGACGTTCCTGGAGTTCTATTTCCAGCCAGATCTTACCGTCTTCTATTTTGGTAACATAAATAGCAACGTTGGCAAACAAACGCTGGCCCCAGAGACTCTGGATGGCCTTTGCGAACTGGTCACCGCCGGGATAAACCACTTTATCACCGACATTGAGGCCTGACAGGGAAATCAGCAGAGATTTATCGAGGTATTGCGTCCCTACGATGGTAATGTCAGCAATTTCGTAAGGCTGCGCCTGTAACGGACCTGATAAATTCAATCCCGCCGCTTGCTGGTCAGGTGTTGGAACCGGCGTAACACTGGTGTCCCTGATCTGGGCGGACACACGGATGCCGGCACTGCAACATAATACTATGGCCAGTAGGCTCTTAGGAAATAATTTCTTCATTCTGCTGTATTTGTTCGCTTGTTTTGCCAAAGCGCCTTTCTCTGTTCTGAAAATTGAGGATGGCTTCGTAAAGGTGTTCTTTGCGGAAATCCGGCCAACGCGTGTCGGTAAAGTATAACTCCGCATAGGCCAACTGGTATAGTAGAAAGTTACTGATCCTGCATTCTCCGCTCGTTCTGATCATCAGTTCGGGATCTGGCAGTGTAGCAGTACACAGATATTTCTGCCACATCTCAGGGGTTACTGCCTCCGGTGCGAGCTTACCATCTTTTACATCCTGGGCGATATTTTTCGCGGCATTCACGATCTCCCAGCGGGCACTGTAACTAAGCGCCATTACCAGGTTAAGCCCGGTATTCTGGCTGGTGATGGACATAGCCTCCTCCATTTCGTTTTTACAGTTACCCGGCAGCATGTTCATGTCCCCAATCACATGCAGCCTGATATTATTTTTCATGAGGGTAGCTACCTCATTGCGGATGGTATTTACGAGTAATTCCATGATACCGTTTACCTCGTAAACGGGGCGGTCCCAGTTTTCTGTCGAAAAAGCATACAAGGTAAGATACCCGATACCTAATTCAGCACAGGCCTCGGTAATATTGCGAACACTTTCGACGCCCTCATGGTGTCCGAAAAGTCTGTCCTGGCCACGCTCTTTAGCCCAACGGCCATTTCCATCCATAATGATGGCAATATGTCGTGGTAACCGTTGCAAGTCTAATTTATCCTTCAAACTCATGAGTATCTCCGGCGGATTATAATATCGATACAGATTTTTAGTAAAGTTTGCAAAGATACAAAAATAGAATTATGCCTTTCCCGGCAAAGGGGGGGCTGGGGTTTTAACGTAGTTTTAACAGCGAAATCCTTTACTGACCGCTGTTTTGCGCCAAAAACTGGTAATGAAAATTTAACAAAATAGGCCAATTGGCATTATTGAACTGCCAATAGCCTGACCATGACTGCGAAATCAGAATTTACATCTGTAAGAGGTGAATAAAATGCTGATTGTGAGCTCCGCAGTAACAAACTGGTCCTTGTCACGGCTGTTACCCCGCTGACGTCCGGCGACCCCGATACGGTCTCCTGTGGCATAGGAACGGTCCTGTAAAAGGTAAGCAGTTGTACTATGTCCCTGAGCGTCAGGCGGAAATACGGCCGGACCGGCATAAGTAGTACTTACGTCATCCAGGTAGTCCGTATTCGTAAACCGGTACAATACCTCCAGACCAAGGTTCACCTTGCGGGATATGTTGTACTTGAAGCCACCTCCCAGCAGAAATGCCAGGGACGTCAGACTGTAAGGCTTCCGGTCCGGATACATGGCGCTACCCTGCCCCTCGGTACGCAGAGGCTGCAGACGGTATTTCACGCCATTCAGATAAGCGTAAGGATTGTAGTAGAAGATAGATGCTCCGCCGGTGAAATAGGGCGAAAAGCGGTAGTATTGAGAACCCGGCTCAAACCGGAAAAAGTTAAAGTCACCCTGTACCCCCAGCTCAAATACATCTGTATTGAAGCTGAGATTACGTCTGTGCTGAAAATCATTCTTATTGTAGATATCAGAATAACCCAGTTGCATAAAACGGCCATGTACACGCAGACCGATATAGTCGTTCATGTACTTCCGGTAGTAAACACCGATAGCCGGCTTTGCAGCATTGAGCGCACCTTTGGTATTGAGATCACCAAAATAGTGAGCTGCGCCTACTGAAAGGCCCAGTTCTCCGGTATATGACAGCTCGTTCTGAGCGAAAGCGGGCGTCAGGAACAGGGATATTACTGCTACGAGGCCGGACTTTAAGAAACACTTGAAGAAAAAGTAAGGTTTACCCATAGATCGGTACTGCTTAACGCGACGATAATTCCTAAAACGCGATTATCCCTGCTTTTGGTATTAAATAAATCAAACAAATGTAATGAAAAATACTAATGTGCTTATTTGCAATCCCCTGTACAGATATAATTATTTTAATCTATTTCTCGTGTCTATTCCCCACAACAACTTATTCCGCAATGTATGTAGAAAATTGCTATCATCCAGTCTTAAAAGACTGATCTTGAAATCTTCTTTTTTAATAGCCAGCTGGACCGTATTATCAATTATTTCCATCCGTGAATCCAGGGTACATAAAAACTGGTCACTACGCCCCTCTACCTCAAACGATATCACATGATTGTCGGGAACGATGACCGGTCTCACGTTCAGATTATGTGGGGCCACCGGCGTGATCACAAAACTACCCGCATCCGGAAATACGACCGGTCCGCCGCAGCTCAGGGAATACCCCGTCGACCCCGTAGGTGTCGCCACGATCAATCCATCTGACCAGTAGGTATTCAGAAACTCACCATTCAGGTAAGTATGGATCTTGATCATTGCGGAGGTATCTTTCTTGTGAATGGTAAAGTCATTCAGCGCATAGGGCACATCACCGAACAGGCCGATATTGGAGTCCAGGTGCAGCAATGAACGACGGTCTACCACATAGGTACGCTGCTTCAATGCCTGCACCGCTGCATTGATGGCATCCTTGCCGATACTGGCCAGAAAACCCAGACGGCCGAAATTGATACCTAATACAGGTACATTTGTATCCCTTACATAACAAACAGTGTCCAGCAGCGTCCCGTCTCCTCCCAGGCTGACCAGTATGTCCGCCTTGCCATGCAGATCTTCTGCGCAACAGAATGTGTCAGGTGTTTTACTGAAGCGGATATACGGCGCCAGTGACTCGCAGAAAGGTTGGTAAATAACAGTCTCCATTTCCTCCCGCACCAGCTCATCCAGCAGTAACTGAATAATGGGCAGGTCTTCTTTTACAAATCCCCGGCTGTAAATAGCAATATGCATAATCTGATCTTAGGTGGACCATGGGTTAAGCAGGAATACCTCACCATGGTTAGGCGTAAAAATAGCCTTTTTTACCCTGCCAACTTACACAAAGATGAAAATGTCCGGAGAACATAACCTGACCTCAGCGTTTGAACTGCTTAAATAGCGGATCATTCTCACCTGTTACCATAAGTGACATTAACGCGGGTGTATATACGTCCGCATCAATCATGTAATACATTGTCAGACACATGCGCAGGTATGTAGACGATTACGTTGATCAACAGAAGACATTGGTAGATCTGCACCTTTCGAAACAAACCTGTCTTTTCAACACAGTAACACTGTACAAAAAGCGAAACGCATACCGGCAGATCCGTTATGCGTTTCGCTTTTACTGAGCATGGTTGTACAATTACATACTGATATAATTCATCAGCAGATCGTAGTTTTTCTTCAGCAGATCTTCTTCCTGTTCTTCAGTAATGGTATACTTAATAATGTAGTTAAATCTTTCAAAAGTAGCCACCAGGCCGTGGAGTTCCTGACGGTTGGTCTTCAGTAATACTTCCAGACGGCCGGAAGGAAAGGTGATAGTATTCACGCTGAGCAGTGTCACATCATTGGACTCTGCAATACGTGCTATTTCACTCAGGCTATAATCACGCGGATCAATGTCCAGGGCCAGAATACCGCCATGTTCCTTCACACCGTTATATTGTGCGAGGGCTGTCAGTAAACTGTCTTTGGTGAGTACGCCGATATATTCCTTTTCATGGCTGATAACGGGAAGCACTGCGAGCTTCATTTCATGAAAAAGACGCACGGCTTCAAAGAAGTGAGCGTTTTCAGCAACAGCGGGTTTAGGGCCGTTGTATTCCATGTTTTCCAAAGCAATTTCCGGATCTTCCAGGTCCAGTATATCATCTTCTTCTACCAGTGCCAGATATTTATTCTCCAACACGAGTGGCAGCTGCGTCAGATGATATTCATTCATCAGTCGCAGGGCTCTCGAACCTGGATCCAGGGGATGCAGAATTGGGACGACGGTTGATATGAGATCTCTTGCCAGCATTGTGTTTGAGCTATTATGATACAATAATAAGAAAAGAATCGCGAACGCCGTCCTTATGGGAAAGATTTGTGATAAACGGACATGCTCTTACTTATATACGAAACGCTGGGTTAGAATGGTTTGTTACATGGGAGACAGGGAATCTTTGTATAAAAACAAGAGGCTGTCCGCCATATGGAGAACAGCCTCTTTAAGAATGTTATTCGCAAGAAGGTTTGTTAGTTCGTTGTTTTACTGGTTTTTCAACTTCTCGAGGAACGGATGCAGGATCTTGTTGAATTCATCCGGACGCTCCATCATCGGGGCGTGACCGCATTTATCAATGAAGTGCAGTTCTGAGTTAGGAATGAGTTTCTTGAACTCCTCGCCCACCATCGGAGGTGTTACGGTATCGTTCAGTCCCCATACCAGCAGTGTAGGTATTTTGATATCACGCAGTTCTTCGCCCAGGTTATGACGGATTGCGGATTTTGCCAGGGTAATAATTTTGATCACCTTCAGACGGTTGGTGGTAATATCGAATACTTCGTCCACCAGTTCTTTGGTAGCCATTGCCGGATCATAGAATGTCAGCTCCGTTTTTTTACGGATATATTCGTAGTCGCCACGTTTAGGGTAAGTTTCACCCATACCATTTTCAAACAGTCCGGAACTACCAGTCAGTGTCAATGATTTTGTATGCGCTTCCGGATGTTTCAGCAGGTATACCAGTCCTACGTGACCACCCAGGGAGTTACCAAGCAGGTGTACATTGGTGTACCCCATGGTTTCTATGAACTTGTGCACATACTTCGCCAGTCCTGATACGGAAGTGTCCAGAATATTCAGATCAAACAGAGGCAAAATCGGTACTACTACTTTATTGTAGTGCCGGAAGTAATCAATCAGACCGCCAAAGTTGCTCATCGCACCGAATAAACCGTGCAATAACACCAAAGGCTCCCCCTCTCCTTCTTCAATGAATTTAAACTTTCCCTGTGTTTTTATTTCGTAAACCATTGCCAAAGCTTGAAAGTCAATTTTGCGCTAAAATAATTCTTTTTATTAATTCAAATAATCTTTGAAGCGAGCTAAGTAGCTTGTATTTCCTTAGCTGCGTTGTCAAAAAATGACTGAAGATTTTCGAACATATCCCTGAAGATGGGAACAATTTTACCCCATACATTCATCACAACCGGACCAAGAGGCTCTATGTAGGGGTATACTACAGATTGCATCTTTATCTCCGGGCTTAACCAGTACATTTGATTGGCAATCCATAACAGGATGCTATAAACAGTGATAAAGATAGCACTATATAATATAATTCCACCTAATTTGTTTAACCAACCCATCATTGCAGCCTCAACCATGGCCTGAATAAGTGTAGCGCCAAACCGTACAAGAAATACGACGCCAACGAAAAGCGCGATGAAGCACAGTACAGGTAACCACCGGGTGTGGATATTCCAGTGTTCCTGGGCATAGAGGGCCGTTACAGTGGTTAATTTCAACGCGGCTGCCAGTCCCAGGGTCACCGCAATAAAAGAGAAGACGGCTACTATCAGCCCACGGCTGTACCCTTTATAAATGGCTAATACCATCAGGATAGCAAAAACTATGTCAATGCCCATGATTTCAATAGGATAAAGAAGGGAAAGAACAGGACCGGTCTGCTTATCCGTTTACGATCTGCCGACACCGGTCCTGCTGCTGCAATTATTTGGCTAACAACTCTTTCACCATTGTGGAAATAGCTTTACCATCAGCCTTGCCGGCCAGTTGTTTGGAAGCTACACCCATCACCTTACCCATATCGGCAGGTGAACTGGCGCCTGTTGTTGCGATGATCTCAGTTATAACGGCTTTCAGTTCCGCCTCATCCATCTGCTTAGGCAGATATCTTTCGATCACTACCAGCTCTTCTTCTTCTTTCACTGCCAGATCTTCACGGTTCTGCTGACGGAAGATCTCCAGGGAGTCTTTCCTTTGCTTCGCCAGTTTCTGCAAGAGTTTCGTCTCGTCAGCCTCTGTCAGTTCTGCCCCACCACCTTCTGCTGTTTTAGCCAGCAATATAGCAGCTTTGATAGCGCGCAGAGCACGCAGTTCAGCTTCGCTTTTCGCCAGCATCGCTGCTTTGATAGCAGCATTGATATTTAATTCTAATGACATATGTGGTTGTTTTAAGGTTATGGCTTATTGTTGTTCCAGCTTCTGCTTTTCTTCAAACTTCTTGAAGAAGTCTTTTGCAAAAGCACGGAGGTCATCCGCCTGATCCTTGTATGGAGTTGCACGCTGGTAGGTATCGGCCATGGTCATCATGGTCTGATAAAAGAAATCTGCCATTTCATCCACCATCATTTGTTTAGTCCATAAATCTATGCGCAGCGCGGTTTTATCACCACCATCCCAGAAAGCGACCATCATTGCTTTGGCCTCCTGGAAACGGTCCGCTTCAGAGCTGTCTGTTGCTCTCCATTCTATCTTCTCAGGTACCCGGTCATTATCCAGTCCCACCTGAATCTGTATGGTAGATGTCTTTCCCATGATGTTTGTTCCCAAATTTTAAGAACCGCAAATTTAGGTATTAATTGCCTAATCTGTTATTAGCACGTCCAGCGCCGTAGCCCAGTCCGCTTTTTTAATATTTCCCAGCAGGCGACTGCGCAGCTGTTCATCCTTATACAGCAGGCACATCTTATCTGCCAGATCTTCCAGACTTTCCGGATCAGCAAACAATACAGCCTCTCCGCCTGCTTCTCTGGCAGCAGCGCCATCCAGGGCAATAACCGGCACCTCACTCTGCATAGCAGCATATACCGGCATGGCCACCCCCTCAAAACGGGGCGGATAAACCAGGGCATAGGCGCCTGCTACCAGTCTGGCCAGCTCTGCCTGATCTACCTCAGGTAACAGTATCACATCATTCCTGTATTTGTAGGAAGTCAGTGATTCAATAATCTCATTTCCGGCTGCTGTATGCCCCCCTATTAACAATAATTTCATATTGGAATGCAGGCGTCGCTTCAAAGCCGAAAATGCTTTCAGCAACGGCATAAGGTTATTCTTCGGATGCACCCTGCCTACCACAGCAAAGTATTCCACCCGGCCGGCATAGGTTTCCTTTACCTCTTCACGGGCTTCCCATTCCAGGGGATGATAGCTTGCATCTACTGCTGGTTTCAGCACTGTCACCTTCCCGGCAGCTTCAGGTGCATACTGTAATACGTCCTTTTCCAGCGTGTTGGACAGTACGATCACTTTTTTAGCCTGCCTGATGTATTTAATCAGGTTTTTCTGTAAAAACCGCTGTTCTGTAGCCGGTATACCTACTGCTCCATGTAAAAAGCCCATGTCGCTGATCAACAGCTGAGCTGGTATTTTGTTTCTTAAAGGCAACTGCCCATCCAATCCCAGGAACAGATCCAGTTGCTGTTTCTTCATGGCACTGACCAGCTTCCACTCCAGCCACAGATAACGACGCCATGCCTGTGTCCCGCTGAGGGGTATCACAACAGTCGTCACATTACCCGGCCATTGTATGGCAGCTGACGGGTCCTGATCAAAGAAGAGGATAAACTGGTGTTCCGGATGATGGTTACATAGTCCTAACAATAAATCCCTGGCTATATTACCTGTGTCAGCAGGCGTATCCTGCAGTACACAGGAAGCATTCACTCCTATACGCATAAATTTGGCTGCTTATTCTGCAAGGTGCAAAACTAGAAAGAAATAAAGACTACACAGAGATAATTACCTGCTATGGCAGTTAAAATAGTATTAAAAAATTGGGATTCACCACTTTTGCTTTCATAACGCTTATTCGTCGCAGATTCGTCACTAATTCGCCGCTTGTTCGTCCAGGACTCAAAATAAAAGCCGGACCCTTATTGGTAGCGGATCCGGCTTTTATCTGATATCTTAAGTCTGATATTATATTAACATTACTCCTCTGACTTATTGGTAATCCAGAAAGTCTTGACAACAGTATTCTTGTCATTTCCTTCAGATGTGATCGTGATCGTTACCTTCACCGTACGGATCGGCTCCAGTCCTATCAGTGTCACATTGATAACACTGTCTTTGGAAGGCGCTACCGGATTCTGTGGGAATACAATACCACCCGGATCAGTAATAACGTCTACTTTAACATTGACGCCTTTTTCAGGCATTTTGGAAGAAACTTTTACCTGGAAGGTATAACTCTCGCCGGGAGCAGCGGTATACTGACCTTCTGCTACGTTTTCCAGCGATACTTTCAGGCCTTCTTCTTCCGGTTTAGGTTCGGCGGCTCCTTTTTTGCCACAGGATGTAAATGTCAGCCCGAGGAAAGCCAGTACAATAAAGAGATATGATTTCAAAGGCATAGTAAAAAATTATGGATAAAGTAAAATTAACTGTTTTTATAATGCGATCCAAGTGTTCACTGCCTTACATCCATTGCATCCCGCAGTCCGTTTCCTAACAGATTAAACGCCAATACCATGACCATAATCGCCAGCCCCGGAATTAATGCAAGCATTGGGTTATGGGTGATGATAAAGTTGTAATTTTCCTTGATCATCAGTCCCCAGGAGGGTTGTGGTGGTTGTACCCCCACCCCCAGAAAACTCAAGCCGGCCTCTATCACGATAGCGGTTGCAAAATTGCCTGCCGCCACGACCATCACCGGTCCCAGGATATTCGGTAATATATGCCGCACAATTGTACGGCTATGTCCATACCCCAGCGCTTTTGTCGCTTCTATAAAAGGCAGTTCCCGCAAAGCCAGCACCTGCCCCCGGATGATCCTGGCCACATTCACCCACATGGTCAGTCCGACCGCGATAAACACCTGCCAGAATCCCTTCCCCAAAGCCAGGGTAATAGCAAATACCAGCAACAAGGTAGGCACCGACCATATCACATTCACCCCCCACATCACTACATCATCTGTCACTCCCCGGAAATAACCAGCTATTGCCCCCAGGAAGATACCTATGGTCAGGGAAATGATCACCGCAATACAGCCTACGCTCAGACTTACCCTTGTTCCTACCAGCAGACGGCTCAGAATATCCCGGCCGAATTTATCTGTTCCCAGCCGATAGGTTCGTTCCTGTATGTGCTGTGTCCTGACTGCCTCCTGCCATTCTTTTAGATGGTCTCCCACCGGTAGTTCTTTTGCAAATAATACCCGGCTCAGGCTATATTTTTCCCGGGCCGTCTCTTCTTCATCCAGGTACCGGTCCACCACCACTGAATCTCCCTGAAAATGCCAGTCACGGATAGGTATATAACTCAGCGTATCCTGTTGCCCGTTCATCAGACGGGAAAAGAAGCCCACACGGCTCAACTCCCTGTCCTGTTTTAATGCCAGCAGGCGCAGGTGAAAACCAGGCTTTTGTCCGCCTGCTTCCAGCAGCATCCGGTTTGCATAAGGTGTACCATCCGGCGCAATGATATATGCCAGTATACTGACGATAATCGCCAGTATGATCAACAGCATTCCTGCTACAGCGCCTTTATTGCGCCGCAGGCGTTTCCAGGCCTGACGGCCAAAAGAAGTATTGCTGTTACTGAGAGACATACTGCTATTTAACTTTTCTGCCTTTCCACTGATAAGAACCAAACTTGCCCAACCAACCCGCTACTACAATGTAAGGAATATGGAATAACTGTCCGGGTATAAACCGCGATAACAGTGATGTTTTATCAAAGAAACGTGCTACCGGTATCAGGAAATAGAATTCCACCAGCACTTTATAGATCAGCAGCCCCAGCATCCACAGGCGTAATACCGGAATGAACAGTGCGGCAATACCAGCCAGCAGGATACCTACATTCCAGAAATAAACCAGCGCCAGCACCCATATCAGTCGTTTATCGTCATACTTATCTGCTTTGGAAGACCAGCGGATACGCTGGTTCATAAACGCCCTGAACGTATCTACCGGTAGTGTACGCACGATCGCATCTTTTGTTTTCATATAAAGCACGCCTTCAGGATAAGCGCGATAGATCTTAAACATAAGCAGCATATCATCTCCCGAAGCGATATTATCAATCCCCTTGAATCCGCCTACCTCATAAAACACCTTCCGCTCATATGCCAGGTTAGCGCCATTACACATGGTTCCTGATTTTAAGGCTGCCAGCGCTCCTGTGATGCCCTGCATGGTCATAAAATCCAGTGACTGTAAAGCTTTGAAGAAGTTATCTTCTTTATGGAAACTCACAGGTGCCGCGATAAATTTAGGCTGATAGGTTTCATAAAACTGTACCATCCGCATGATCCACTCCGGTCCCATTTCACAATCCGCATCTGTTGTCATAATGATATCTCCGGTTGCACGTTCCACCGCCATTTCAATGGCTTTTTTCTTATAGGAATTGAGTCGCTGTTCTGCGCTCAGGTGCTGACTCAGTTGTAACAAACGCACATTGGATGCCGGGAAATTACGCACTGCTTCCGCAGTACCATCTGTAGAAAAATCATCGATCACAATCACCTCAAACAATTCAGCCGGATAGGTCTGTGCTTTTAATGACTGTAAAAGGGGCGGCAGATTATCTTCCTCATCTCTGGCAGGAATGATTACGGTGACTTTTGTGCGGCCGCTGATCGGGTTAACAGGCTTGAAAGACTGCAGCTTTTTCCAGCCCTCTCCATAACGAAACATCAGATAACCATAAATAATACCCAACAGAGACAAGATCGATAGAATAATGTACATATACTGCTTCATTAGGCCGCGACTGGTGTAGTCCGCAGCGGATGGTATGTTGTTGTTGATTGATTAAAAACTATATGCCCGGATCACCTCCGCAGCATCTTCACTGATCAGCTGGTGTCCTCTTTCCAGCACCTGCATTTCACAGGGGAATGTACCGTCCATAAAACGCATGCCTAATACGGGAGGAATAACGCGGTCATATTTCCCGAAAAGCAGCAGTGTACTGATACGGTATTTTTTCAGCTGCTGTTTACACAATTCCCGGTCCGGCATCATCTGCCCCATACACGTCCACACAAAATACACCCTCTCCCGCTTTTCCAGCGTGTTCATACTGTTGAAAGTGAATTTGTGCAGTCCTCTGCTGATGAAACGTAAAGATCGCCAGGTGTGCAGCAACCCGAAAAATAACTGTGGATGGTACGTACAATGTTTAAACAATCTGTTACCTAAACCAGTCTGTGTAGCAAACATATGCCAGCGGTTATCCTTTAGTCCGTCCGGCGCCAGCAGGTAAAGCCGGTCGATCCTTTCGGCCAGTAACTGCACAACACAGAGGGACACCCGTCCTCCCATACTATATCCCATCAGGGAAAAGGTCTTAAAGCGGTAATGTTGCAGAATGAGTAATATTACTGCTTTCAGATCATCCATAGAAAAAGGCCGTTCCTCCTTCCACTCAGTTGCTCCATGCAGTGGCAAGTCGAGTGACACGATAGTAAAGTACCCTCCCAGGGTATAATGTAATCGGCTGAAACTCTCTGCATTCTCTCCGAAACCATGTAAACATATCAGCAATTCCTCTCCTGTTCCATCACTAATGGTATGAAAACGGCTTTTCAGATATGGCAGGAAAAAGGACGACATGTTACAAATGTATCAACTTTTGCCGTTTGCACTAAAACAAGTAAATTACAATAGGACCAAAAAAAATTCAGGATGGACGCTACAGTTGATAACAAACACGCCCTGAAAGGCGTGGAATTCCTCGTAAAAGAAACCCCTGCCAACGAAGTCTTTACCCCGGAAGATTTCTCTGAAGAACAACGTATGATCAGAGAAATGGCAGAGCAGTTTGTAACCAAAGAAGTTTCTCCCGTACTGGACCGTATTGATAAACTGGAAGAAGGACTCATGCCTTCCCTGCTGGATAAAGCGGGTGAACTCGGCCTGCTGGGCGCCGCATTTCCGGAAGAATACGGCGGACTGGGAAAAGACTTCGTCACAGCTACCCTGATCAATGAAGCCCTTGGCGCCGGCCACTCCTTCTCCGTAGCAATGGCGGCACACACGGGTATCGGTTCTCTCCCTATCCTGTACTTCGGTACGGAAGCCCAGAAACAGAAATACATTCCTTTCCTTGGCAGCGGACAAATGAAGGGTGCTTACGCACTGACCGAACCTAACTCCGGTTCAGATGCACTCAGCGCCAAAACAACGGCGAAACTGTCCGCAGATGGAAAATTCTATATACTGAACGGCCAGAAATGCTGGATCACCAACTCCGGCTTTGCTGACGTATTCACCGTATTCGCAAAGATCGACGGAGAACAGTTCACCGCATTTATCGTTGATAAAGACACCCCTGGTTTTACCCTGGGAGCGGAAGAACATAAAATGGGGATCAAAGGATCTTCCACCAGGCAGATCTATTTCCAGGATGCCCAGGTACCCGTGGAAAATGTACTCGGCGAAATCGGTAAAGGTCACCTGATCGCCTTTAATATCCTGAACATTGGCCGTTTGAAACTCTGTGCTGCCGCTGTGGGTGCTGCTAAAAACGTCACCACCATCACCGTACAGTATGCCAATACCCGCGAACAGTTCAAACAACCGATCGCCAATTTCGGCGCTATCAAACATAAACTGGGTGAAATGGTGATCCGGAACTGGGTATGCGAGTCAGCCCTGTACCGCACCGCACAACTCATTGACGATAAAGAAAAAGAACTCATCGCTGCCGGCAAACCATTCGCAGAAGCCCTGCTGGGCGCTGCTGAAGAATATGCCGTAGAATGCGCCATCCTGAAAGTGGCGGGTTCTGAAGCGCTGGACTTTTCCGTGGATGAAGGCGTACAGATTCACGGTGGTAACGGATTCAGTGATGAATACGTTATTTCCAAAGCATACCGTGACAGCCGTATCAACCGCATATTCGAAGGCACCAACGAGATCAACCGTCTCCTGGCCCTGGACATGACCCTGAAACGCGCTTTAAAAGGCCGTCTCGATCTCATGAATCCTGCTATGAATGTAATGAAGGAACTCATGAGCATTCCTGATTTCGGTAGCGAAGACGAAACACCTTTTGCTGCCGAAAAGAAAGTGGTCGCCAACTTCAAAAAAGCGATCTTACTGGTAGCAGGTGGCGCCGTACAAAAACTCATGCAGAACCTCCAGAATGAACAGGAAATACTCATGAACATTGCTGATATGGCGATTGAAACATTCGCCGCTGAAAGCGCCCTGTTACGTCTCCTGAAACGCATAGAACTCGAAGGAGAAACAGTCAATGCATTGCAGGCTGACATCGTTCGTACCTACATCAATGACGCGGCTGACCGTATCAACAAATACGGAAAAGATGCGATCAATTCATTCGGCAGCGGTGATGAACAACGTATGATGCTGCTTGGTATCAAACGCTTTACTAAAACGGCTCCCTTTAACACAAGGGATGCACGCAGACGTATAGCCGATAAATTAATCGCAGAAAATAAATACGCCTGGTAAGCTGACCATCGCAATTTTTCAATACTTTCGAATGCCATCCGTAAGAGCGGGTGGCATTTTTTTTGATTACTTTGTCGCGGGACTATGAGGAGATTCGCATTACTACTACTGTTACAAACAGCATACACAGGTCTGCAATTACATGCACAGGCGTTCCTGAAAATGGCACAGCCGCTCAGGACAGAAATTAATACCGGCAGCTCAAAGCAATACTGGTCAGGACGCACCTGCGTTGGCTGTAAGGTACTGCTCAACAATGACAGCATTTATGTATACCCCAATGGTGTCTTCGCTATCAAACGCGAAGCAAAACCAGGGAGAAATACCTATGTGCTCTCTTCCACCGATAGCACCGGTAAATTCGTTTCCCGCACCTATAACATCTATTTCACAACGCCTCCGCCAGCAAGGGTAACGCCTTCCTTCCGGATCGATAATGTTACCATCTCTCCTAAAAGCAATACCACGCTTTCCGCAGGCGATACCTTACGGGTACGTATGAAAGGTTATCCTGACGGACAGGCCAGCTGGTTCAATGGTTCTCCTATTGCGGAGCTGCCGGCTGCACAATCAGGCGGTATACCCGGTTATTATGCCGGTTATTACGTTATGAAGGAAGCCGACTCCCTGCTGGATGGAAAGATCAATGTATCACTGAAATACAAAGGACAGACAGGCGTATTACCGGGTAGTTTCCGTTATACCTATCTGCGTAATACCGAACTGTATGCCCGTACCATCGATGACCAGTGCTATCTGACCGTTACACCGGACGGCGACCGTCTCGGCCCTGAAAAAATGGGCTATCTCGACAGAAATGTCCTGTTGCATATCTCCGGTAAAGAAGGCAGTCATTACCGTGTAAAACTGAGTAAGTATCAATTTGCATATATTCCTGAAGGACTGGTAGATACCATGACACTGACAGAACCTGTCCCACAGAGTATAGTCAATGAAGCCAGGGTGTGGAGTGATAAACAGTATGATTATATCTCCGTCGGACTGGCCGATAAACTCCCCTATCTTTCCACCCAGGAGGTCAATCCCGGTAAGGTGATCGTAGACATACACGGCGTCGTGTCAGAACCGGGTTTCCTGCCCTCTTCTGAAGGCACCGGAGAAATCAGCCGGATAGACTGGAAACAGATCAATCCGGAGGTATTCCGGATCGCCATTTCCCTTGCGCATAAACAACCCTGGGGATATAAGATCTTTTATGCCGATAGTAACCGCCTGACCATCCGTATCAAACACCAGCCAGCTAACCTGCAGTTAAAGAACCTGACGGTCGGACTCGACGCAGGTCATGGTGGCGGAAATGTTGGAACAGCCGGCGCTATGGGTATTGCTGAAAAACAGCTGACACTGAACATGACTTTGCTGGTAAAAGCTGCCCTGGAAAAAGAAGGAGCGAAAGTCATCACTACGCGTATGAGCGATGTATTTGTTGACAACCAGGCACGATTATACAACTATCGTCAACTGGCGCCCGATCTCCTGCTTAGTATTCATATGAACTCTTCTATCAATCCGGTAGATGTAAAAGGAACAGCGAATTACTATAAATACCCTTTCTGCGAACCACTGAACCGGTATTTACATAACCGGCTGCTGGAAACGGGCCTGGCAGACTTTAAAAATAATGCTAACTTCAATTTCATTCTTAACATGCCTACAGAAATGCCTTCGGCATTGATAGAGACCTTGTTCCTGAGTTACCCTGAAGATGAAATGCGGATCCTTGATGAGAACTTCCGCTTAGTGTTAACAGAAAAGATCGTACAGGGACTGAAGGATTTTCTGCAGGACGCAGGTAAATAACCCATAAAATTGTACGCCTATGTTTTCATTCAGCAGCTTATTGATCTCCCCCTTTCTGACAGGGATCATTTTCGTGCTGGCCGCACTGATCAGCAAACAGTTTCCGCCTAAAAAGATCAATCCTGTCTATGGATATCGTACCCGGAAATCAATGGAAAGTGAAGAGAACTGGCAACTGGCCAATCACTATTCCAATATTGTGATGTTGAAAGCTGGATTGGGATTAATGCTGATAGGGATAATACTCGCGTTCTTCGCATTCAATCAGACAGTCATGGGTATATTGACCGCCGTGTCGGCAATTGCAGGTGGTATGATCATTTTCATCTTTACAGAAAGACAATTAAAATAACGATCATTATAGAAAACAGGAAGGCGTCCACGATGTAGCGGACGCCTTCCTGTTTTTTGTATTTCCCCTGTCTATTTTTCTTTGATCTTCGTTTGTATATCTTCCCAGGAATAGTAGTGGAACACCTTTCCATTGCTCATGGCAACAAACATTCCCTTCGGGAATTTACTTCCCAGCGGAACCGCCGTTACTTCTGAACCATCGCTCTCCAGTGTAGATACCGGTACCTCTGCAATCAGTTTATGTTCATTCGCCACACCATTTTCACCCTCTCTTCTGTAGATCATGAATGAATTATTCTGCTGATTGGATACCAGGAGATATCCTGTCGAATCGGATGTCGGGTAAATGGAAATACCCTCATGATCAGAAACAAATCCCTCTTTAGCAAACAGCGCCAGCTCCTTATTATCCCATTTCGCCGGATCAGCTATATACTTGCGTACGCCAACCGTTTCATCAGAATAATAGACATATCCCAGCTTGTTATCCACCGCGATAGATTCGATTTCCTTTTTACCGCTGTATGTACCAAACTTCCTTACCAGACGGCCCTTTACCACACCGTTTTCATCCACGAGGCGGTATTGCCAGAGATATCCTTCAGCAGGACCACTCTTGCGGCCAACGATAGCGAAAATAGCGCCGTCTTCCGGACGGGTATACATGGCTACGCCCATCGGAGCGCGTTCCTTTTCACCCTGGAATACCGGCATACCACCACCATCTATGGGCGTCAGCTCAGGCAGACGGAATATGCGGATCGTATTTGTTTCACGTTCTGTCAGTACGGCAATATCTACCGGCTGACCATTTAATTTGAAGCCGTAAGCGATGTCCACATTGTTAGGGCGTTTTAAACCCAGTACCTTGTTGACAATTTTCCCCTCAAGATCAAAGGCATACAACCCGCCCTCACTATTCTTATCCGTGCCGATGATGAGGCTTTTCAATGTATCTGCTTTATTGATCCAGATGGCAGGATCGTCCGTATCATGGCCTGTTTCCTGTGTAACCACTACTGGCTTGATACCGTCCTGTCTTACAACAGTTTTTGCTGAATTCACCTGGCAGGCGCCAAATATTACGAGACCGCTTAAAGGCGCCAAT
Organism: Chitinophaga sp. YR627; assembly: GCF_900114995.1. GTDB lineage: Bacteria > Bacteroidota > Bacteroidia > Chitinophagales > Chitinophagaceae > Chitinophaga. The sequence goes on along the minus strand of NZ_FOUX01000003.1, from coordinate 767,514 downwards.
ATATTCTTTAACATGTATCTTATCTATTTAAGAAAACAATAAACTACAAGTCGAACTTCACGCCGAAGTTGTATCTCGGACGATAATATTCTGCCTGCATTGTCCTGGAAGAAATACCCTGATAGTAGCGCAGTGGCTGGTTAGTCAGGTTGTTTGCTTCACCGAATACTCTTAAGGTTTTAGTCAGCTTGAAAGAAGCATTCAGGTCCAGGAAGAATTGTTTATCATAAAAACGATCGTCGAAATCATCACCACCCAGTTCATCCAGGTAAGAAGCGGTATAGTTACCGGACAGTCTTGCTGTGAAACGTGTGTGCTCATAAGACAGGGAAGCGTTGAACATGTGAGGAGCAGTACCTGGTAAAGATACATTGTCACGTTTGTCGCCATCCGCATTGTAGATACCGTCTGCTTTAGACTTGGTGTAAGTATAGTTTACGTACACACCGAAACCTTTCAGGAAACCTGGCAGGAAATCCAGCTGACGCTGAAAGGCTACTTCAAAACCATATACTCTTACATTATCACCATTACGTGCCTGTTTGTATACCCATTCTTCACCAGCAGGGATCGGATTGTTCGCTACGTCTTTATAGTCAGCCGCAAATTTCTCAGTAGTGTAAGCATTATCTCTGTAAGTATAGATAAAGTCGCTGATGCTCTTGTAGAACAGGCCACCAGACAGAATACCTACTGATTTGAAATACTGCTCAGCCATCAGGTCAAAGTTCCATGCGTAAGCTGCTTTCAGGGATGGGTTACCTGCGCTCAGTTCTGCATCATCTGCAACACTGCTTACATAAGGAGCGATGTCATAGTAGTTAGGACGGGCGATAGAAGTAGTCGCTGCTGCACGCAGTACCAGATCACTGTTTACATTGTATTTGAATGTAACACCTGGCAGAACGTTAGTGTAGCTGTTGGTTACTTTACGCTGACCTTCCAGATCTTCTTCTTCAGCTACTACGTTACCTTCATAATTGATGTGTGTATTCTCAACACGTACACCTGCAATCACAGACAGTTTGCTGGTCAGGTCCTGATCCCAGCGGATATAACCGGCAGAGATCCTTTCTTTTGCGTTGAAGTTTACCGCGAGGTATTCAGCAGGATTATCGTTCTTCTCAAATTTAGAAGCATCATCCAGGCGTTGTGCACCCAGGAAGGTATTTACTACGAAAGTACCTGGTACATATTTTTCACCAGCCTGATAACCTTTACCGCTGATATTGATGTTGGAGATCTGTGCCAGATTACCGAACTCGGTGGTTGGTTCATATTCGAAGAAGTTATTCACTCTCTCCTTATCCTTCAGACGCAGACGTGTACCAACACGCAGACGGCCTTTCTGGCCAGGTACCACGCTCAGTGGGAAACGCAGGTTCAGTTTAAATCCGTATTCATTCTCTTTGGTAAAGTCGTGGTTTTCTGTCAGGGATTTGAAACCGAAATCTTCATCTCGCAGGGATGGTGCAGTCGCCAGCGGGAAACGTGGATTGCTTACATCCAGGCTTACCGGACCATCATCCGCACGGTATTCAATATAACGCTCGTTAGGTCTGTCTTCGCTTGCTCTTGAATAGCTGGCAGACCAGTCCAGGTCTACTTTGCTACCCAGCAGGTGTTCACCACGTACGGAGTAGTTCTGTACGCGCTGATCTTCCAGACGACGACTTTTGTTACGGCCATTATCGATACCGCCTTTGGTTTCACGACGTACGGAACCCACATAACCGGTGATCGCGTCATTTGCATCATACTCAGGTTCGATATCAGTCAAACGCAGACGGTAACGGTTTTCTCTGTCATCGCGCCAGTTGTACATAGCAGAAGCATAGATAGTGTTTTTGGCATTGATCTTATAATCCAATGCTGCGGATGCACTTCTACGGATACGCTGTACATTGTATTTACGTACTTCTGACTCAGAAACGAATACATTACCGAAGTCATCTTTACTCCAGGTAGCCTCCATGTCATCGGAGCCATAATCATTATTATTATAGGAAGCACTTACTACCGCACCCAGTTTGTTATTGAAAAAACGGTTAGCAACTACCAGTCCGCCGGTATATAATGCTTTACCACGGATCGGGTTCACGCCACCGGAAGCGGTTGCAGATACACGCAGGCCGTTTGGAGCAGCACGGGTTACCAGGTTTACAGAACCGCCGATTGCATCAGCGTCCATATCAGGTGTGAGGGTCTTGTTCACTTCGATCGTCTGTACCATATCAGAAGGGATCAGGTCCATCTGTACACGACGGTTATCACCTTCTGCAGAAGGGATACGGTCACCGTTCAGGGTCACTGAGTTCAGTTCAGGCGCCAGACCACGGATGATGATGTTACGTGCCTCGCCCTGGTCATTCTGCATAGTGATACCAGGAATACGCTTGATCGCATCACCTACGTTTGCATCCGGGAAACGACCGATCTGGTCAGCGGATACGATATTCGTAATATTTGGATTGTTACGCTGCTGGTTGAGGGCTTTCGCCTGACCACGGAGACGGTCTCCGATCACCAGTACTTCTTTACCGGCAATACCGCCAGCTTCCATTTTCAGTTGCAGGTCTGTTGTTTTTCCGGAGGCAACAGTCACTTCCTGTGTGAATGTCTGATAACCAATATAAGTTACCTCCAGGGTATAAGTACCGGCAGGTACACCCAGGAATTCGAATTTACCCTGCTGGTTGGAAACAGTGTAATGATTACCTGGTTTTAATTTAAGCGTCGCACCAGGCAGGGATAAATGCTGGTTCTTATCGACGATGTTACCGGTCACCAGGCCGGCAGTCTGTCCGAAGCATAAAATGCTCATCCAGGAAAAAAGAATGGTGAATAGAAATTTTTGCATATCGGTAGTGAGTTAATCCGTTTACTCCGCAAAGGTGCATTTGGGAGTTGCTGAAGCCAAATTCAGGGGGTATACAAAAAGGATACACCGTTACAAACCCCGTGAACAAGCAGGCAACAAGCGAAACAAAACACACGCAACTGATTGATATACAAGATACAAAAGCGTAACAAAATGCCAGTTAAGAAAATATTACCGCAACATTAAGGGAATGTTAACAGGTAAATAAGGGGGATGGTTTACACATGAAGGTATAAACTTCCAAATGGTTGTAAGAAGATGTAAGAATCATATTTCCTGGAGAGAAATTAAATGTTTGGGGTAAGAATCCTATTTAGCGACTTTAGGGGAGATGAATTTGGGTAGGCCAACGCGATTGAGAAGCTTTTTAGCGACATTAGCTTTCTTCTCAAAAAAAGGATGGCCTTCGAATGAAGGCAACGTTGGATCAACGGTAATCAATGGCTTGATACCGACGTGACTAAAATCTATTTTTTTTGATTTATTTGCCATGTATACAAAGATAATTCATTTTTAGTTCCTCTTAACTAACTCACAATCAACTGACAAACAATAACTATGCAATTTTTTTGCGTTCCCCTAAGAACGCCTGATAATTAACTCCTCGCTGAAAAGGGGTCCATTCTTCATTTTCCATCAAACCGTAGATATTAAATACAGATCCTATTTGTTCCCAGTGCCTGTTTATATTCATTTGATATAACCTTGTTCGGGAATTATTAGTTCCCTGAACGAAGATGAGAGAATCTGCAAATACATTCGTGAAGTCATAGATAATTGCTCCTACAGTTCCCATAATTAGATCTACATCTCTATTATCACTTACAATAGTGTCAGAGATATCCTCAGTTTCAACATCAAAATCCCCAAAGCCAAAATTGTATACCCGTTCCCCAATAAGATTAAATTTCGCGATCTTTTGTATCGAACCCCGGGGGCCGTTGCTGGTGAAATGGTAGGCCATAAAAGTTGTGTCACTAGTATAATGGTATTTATCCAGACCAAACATAGAGTGCAATATACATGCAAAAACGTCTCTAACAATTAATTTACAACACTTTACGCATATATAAACAGATGAAATCAAAATGAAAAAGCAACCTGCATATTGATTTCAATTTATCTATGTCGGACAACGTTCTGACTGTATTTATTAGCCCACTGTAAATGATTATTTATAAAAATGACGTTGTCAAACACATCTTTTGACAACGTCATATAATGACTATGATATTATTATAAACTCTGAATAAACGCTGTCAGGCTCTCGCCCTGCTGCAAATTTAACTTCTTTCGCAGCCGGTATCTTACTACCCGCAAACTATCCGTAGAAATACCTAATAAAGTGGCAATATCTCCTGATTCCATGTTCATTTTCAGTAATGCTACCAGACGGAGGTCGTTGGAAGTCAGTGTATCACAATACCGTTTCAGGTTATCAAAAAATGCCTGATGCACCTGTTCGAAGATATTCCGGAAATCGACCCAGTACTGGTCGTGGTTGAAACTATGGTTGATCTGTGAGAGCAGCTGCTTCAGCTGTTTCTTCTGATCACGCTTGTCTTCCTTGACCATTTCGTCGAGACGCACGCGCAGTTCCTCCAGCAATTGATTCTTTTGAATGAGATGCAGGGTATGTGTGGTCAGTTCGCGGGAGCGCACTTCCAGTTCTTCTTTCAGTTTACCTTCCTGAAGCTGTTTATTTTGCAAAGCGGCCTCCATCAATTCCTTCTCTGTTTCGAAGATCTGACGGTGCTGCATACGCAGGATCTGTTCATTTCTGATCTTCAGACGCTGGCGACTGATGATCAGTAAGCCCAGGGCAACGAGCAATAATACAACGAGCACGATAGCCACGGTCATAATCCGGTTGGTCTTCCGGGCATTCTGTAAGCGTTCTATCTCGTTATTCTTCTTCTCAATATCATAAACAGACTGTAACAGGGCTACCTGTTTGCTGTTTTCATCTGAGTAAGTCTCCAGCAGGTACTGGCGACTAAGTTCCAGGTAATAAAAGGCACTGTCATTTGCGCCTGCCAGGTGATGTGCTTTGGCCAGATCACGGTAGGCGCCACTGAGCTGACGTTGTTCATGCAGCTCAAGGGCAAGCACAAGGGCGCGGCGGGTCTGGTAAATCGCTTCCGGATAATGACCCGTTTTACGGGATACATCGCCGAGGTTATTCAGTATTTCTATACGGGCCAGTTTATCACCGGCTTCCATATTCAGGTCAAGTGCTTTTCTGAAATACCAGGCGGCGGAATCATAAACGGCCTGGTCCTCATAGATACTACCGATATTCTCATAGATCTTTGACATGCCCTTTTTGTCGTCAGCCAGCAGATAGGTAGCGAGGGCATACCGCTGGTAGAGGAAGGCACTATCATAATCCTGTTCCTTCTCATAAAGATGACCGATCATACCATAGGTAAGGGCAACGCCGGCATTATCATGTACAGAACGGAAGATATCGAGGGCCTGCTCGTAATGCTCGCGGGAGCGTTCAGGCTGTTTATTATAATAATAAAGTACCCCTACCTCATTGAGATTGCTGGCCAGTTGGCTGGCGGAGTTTGTTTTACGGTAAATGCTGATGGCTTGCAGATGGTAATCCAGCGCCTGGGGAAAGTGCCCCAGGTGAAAACATACCTGCCCCATCTGGGAAAGACAGCCGGCGGCGGCCTGCAGATCCTTCTTTTCGATGGCCCGGTTATAGGCATTCTTCAGCTCCAGGAAGCTGGAATCTGGCTTAATCTGTTCATAATCATCATTATCGAACTGTTGCAGTTTTGAAAGCTTTTCATTTTGTGCAGGCAGTTCGACGGACAAAAGTCCACCTGAAATCAACAGTAGTAAGAAACGCATCGCAAACATAATCAGCAGATAAAGCGCAAAGAAACAGCTTGAATGTTATCTTATTGTTAAGCGGACGAGGCTTCTGTCGTATTTGAGACAGCATGATTGACGCTTCTCCGGACAACTATAGATGCAGCGGCCTGCATCACTTCTTGTTATGAGCAATAACCTATAGTTATTCCACATCACATAACTAATTCATTTACAATAGATAAATGAATCATAACTTTTCCCGCCCGGAGCCATAGTCTACTGAACAAGTAGATTGATTTATATTTGCGAATCAATTCATAGCTTTAAGGTGTGTAAACAACAATAAAATGGCAGACGAGATACAAGCTTTTAATGATTACCGCGCCAAAATGAACGAGGTAATCCTGGGAAAACAGAATAAGGTCATTAACCGTTTATTTAACCTTGATACGAATACTTACGCTGAGGGCGCGTTGAGCACCAAAGTGAAGGAAATGCTGGGATTGGTTTCATCAATGGTGCTCCGTTGCGATGACTGTATCAAATATCACCTGGGAAAATGCCACGAACAGGGCATTACTACAGAAGAAATGTATGAGATCTTTGCCGTAGCTAATATTGTTGGCGGTACTATAGTGATACCACACACCAGAAGAGCAGCCGAATACTGGGAAGCATTACAGCAACAGGAACAGGCATAAATAAAAGGGGGAAACAGAAGTATTCCTTTTTGCGTAAACCGCGAAGAGTAACAATTCGTAACTTTGCCCACCGTTTTTTTCTTTTTCTTTAAAACATTCAGATGTCAACAGCTACTATAGCTCCGCAGACGTTAACGGCGAAGGATTTTGCAACGGACCAGGAAGTACGCTGGTGCCCAGGTTGTGGAGACTACTCTATATTAAAACAAGTACAGACCATTATGCCCGGTCTGGGCATTCCTAAGGAGAATATTGTGATCGTATCCGGTATCGGCTGCTCCTCACGTTTCCCTTATTATATGAACACTTACGGTATGCACTCCATCCATGGCCGTGCTACTGCTATCGCTTCCGGCCTGAAAGCCGTACGTCCCGAACTGAGCGTTTGGGTTGTAACCGGTGATGGTGACGGTCTCTCTATCGGGGGTAACCATACTATCCACCTGCTGCGCCGTAACTTCGATCTCAACGTGATGCTGTTCAATAACCAGATCTATGGTTTGACGAAAGGTCAGTACTCTCCTACCTCAGAAGAGAACAAAGTGACCAAGTCCACTCCTTTCGGCAGTATCGACCATCCGTTCAATCCGCTGGCGCTGGCACTGGGAGCAGATGCTACCTTCATCGCCCGCAGTATGGACCGTGATCCGAAACACCTGCAGGAAATGCTGAAACGCAGCCATGCACATAAAGGTGCTTCCTTCCTGGAGATCTACCAGAACTGTAACATCTTCAACGATGGTGCATTTGAGGTCTTTACTGAAAAAGGCAGCAAACTGGAAGAAACCATCATGGTAGAGCAAGGTCAGCCATTGATCTTTGGTGCACAGAAGAATAAAGGGATCCGCCTGGACGGTTTAAAACCGGTTGTGGTGGAACTGGGTGGCGAATATAGCGCTGAAGACCTCTGGATTCATGATGAGAGAGATTTCTATAAAGCACAGATCCTTACCCGCATGTTCGACGATCCTCGCATCGAAGGCCACCTGCCACGTCCTTTCGGCGTGTTCTATCAGGCTTTCCGTCCTACTTACGAAGATCAGCTGAACTTCCAGACAGAAGACGCACTGGCTAAAAAAGGCCCCGGCGATCTGGATAAATTACTGGCAGGTAAAGAAACCTGGACCATCAGATAGGTTAATTACCACCACCAATAAAAAAGAAAAAGCCATTCGTATGAATGGCTTTTCTTTTTATATACATGTCTTTGTATTAATGTCCTGTAATAGCTGCCGGATCAATCAACACCTTATACAACAATATCACCCCAAACACGATCAGACTCACCCCGGCGATCTTATTCAGCCATACTACATTGCTTAGTGTCAGCTTATGCCTGATCTTATCAGCTACGAATACCTTCAGTACATCGGTAGACAATACCCAGGCCAGACAGGTCAGGTACATCACCACGCGGTGCCCTACAGTCGTAGAACTGTTGGCCACACATACTCCCAGCCAGAAGATGATCACACCCGGATTCAGCGTGTTCATCAGGAAACCGGCCAGCCATATTTTCAGATAATCATGTGTGCGGAACATTTCAGGACGCTCGTCTCCCGTACTGATCGTGACCTTTTTAAAGAAAAGGCCATAGACTCCCATGCATACCAGGAGAATACCTCCAACGATGCCGATATATTGTTTGTATTCTTCAAGACCGGTGATGAAAGACGTAGCCAGATTGCCCGTCAGTACAAAAAAGATATCACTGAATGACACTCCCAAAGCGAAGCTGACCCCTGCCTTAAAACCGTTGTTGATACTATACTTTATAATGGCAAAGATGACAGGACCTACCGATATTGATAGAAAGAGGCCCAACACCATGCCCGCTGCCAGTGCTGCTATCATGCGCTACAAAATTCCGTTGCCGTTACTCTTACGGCTATCCTTAGTAATAAAAAAGGGTAACTTTAATTGCTGAAAGTTACCCATCTTTTTATTAATAAAATCGTTAAAATTCTTAAACTGACTTCACGCTCAGGAACTGTTCCCAGTCTTTCAGCTTGTCGCCTTTCAATACACGTGGGAACTTATTCATCGCACCTTCCTTACCTTTCGCTCTCATATAGTCGATGAATACTTCATTCGGCAATACTTCTACGAACAGCTCTTTCAGGGCGGAAGTTCTTTCCACTGCGTAGTCATCGTTCACTTCACTGAGTGTCTGATCGATGATCTCACGTACACGGTTACTGTCTACATTCACATCATCCGTACCGATGTACCAGCGGTGTGCAAACAATCCGTCATACGGGAAACCTGCTACGGTGAATTCTCTGATAGTAATACCCATCTTCTTCTGCACCATATCGATCGCCTTGTTCATGTTATCGATACTCATGTGTTCTCCGCAAAGGCTGAGGAACTGTTTTGTACGACCCACGATCACGATCTCATGTTCTTTTACAGAAGTGAACTTCACCACATCACCGATGAGGTAACGCCATGCACCTGCACAGGTAGACAGCATGACTGCATACTCAACATCTTCCACTACTTCATGGATCATGTAAGCCTTTGGATTAGGCTTCACTTCGCCATCAGCAGTAAAGTTTTCCTCGTTGAAAGGAATAAACTCATAGAAGATACCGGTATTCAGCACCAGCTTGATGCCACGTACACCTGGTCTTGCCTGGAAACCGAAAGAACCTTCGGAAGCCATGTAAGTTTCGATGAAGTTGATCGGTTTACCCAGTAATTTCTGGAAACTGTCACGGTAAGGCTCAAAAGATACCCCACCATGGATATATACAGCCAGGTTCGGCCATATCTCATGAATGTTCTTTACACCGTGATACTTGATGATCTCGGCTAATACGATCTGTACCCATGCAGGCACACCACATACTGTTCCTACGTCCCATTGTTTCGCCTTACGAACGATCAGCTTGATACGCTGCTCCCAGTTCGGCTTCCTGGAGATGTTACCTCCCGGCTTATAGAAACGTCTGAACCAGCGCGGAATGTTCTTCGCCTGGATACCGCTCATGTCTCCTTCGTAGTAGTCACCTTTTTCGTAGAGGGCGGTAGTACCACCCAGCATCAGGATACCTTTCGTAAAGGACTTGGGAGGAATATTGAAGTTAGCCATGGAATACAGCTGCTTTACGCCCACTTTCTTGACGTTTTTCAGCATATCCCTGGTAACCGGAATATGTTTACTGGCCGACTCCGACGTACCGGAGCTCAGCGCAAAGTATTTGATCTTTTCAGGCCAGCTCACGTTTGCCTGTCCCTCCAGACACTTATGCCACCACTCAGCATGCATCTTGTTATAGTTATGCACCGGTATGGTAGAACGGTACTGAGCCGTGATATTGGGACTGTTCAGGATTTCCTGGAATTTGTAATGCTGTCCAAACTGCGTGTCCTTCGCCTTCCCCAGCAATCTCCTTAATACCTGTAGTTGGTATTGGCGGGGTGTCCCTAACTTAAATGTGAATTTCTTCCTGATGCGCAGTGACCTGGATATAAGATTACCTAAAATGGCCATTTAATTTTCCTTCTCATTTATTAGCTGCAAAAATACGCCGATTTTAGATTGCGACGGCCGGAATTTGAATCAGTAGTATTTCACCACTGGCAATCTTACACAAACATATTAACAAAAACGATATGGTTAGAAAAAAAATTCCCGCGTACCTTTGCCCCATGTTAAAAGCTACCCTACTCAAAGCAACAAAAGCCGGCGGAGATGTTCTACAGCAATACTTTAACGGCTCTTTTGAGGTAACCAGCAAAAGTTCAGTGAATGACCTCGTTACCGAAGCCGATAAGAATGCAGAAACGGCGATTTTCAGTGTGATCAGGGAAAACTTTCCCCAGCACTTTATTTTGAGCGAAGAATCCGGAGAACTGGTCACTGACTCCAATGTCAAGTGGATCATCGACCCGCTGGATGGTACGGTTAACTTTGCGCATGGCATTCCCATCTGCTGCGTGTCTATCGGCGTAGAGCAGGACGGTGAAATGATCCTGGGTGCTGTCTACAATCCATTCCTGAACGAGTTCTTCTTTGCTGAAAAAGGACAGGGTGCTTACCTGAATGACAAACGCATCCGCGTATCATCAAAAGCAGAAATGAACAAAGCCTGCATGGTAACCGGCTTCCCGTATACCTGGGGTGAATATACTCATAGCCCGATCGAAGTGTTTGAGTACTTCGTAAAGCAAGGTCAGCCAGTACGCCGTCTCGGTTCTGCTGCCATTGATCTTTGCTGGGTAGCTACCGGTCGCTTTGACGGTTATTACGAACACAGCCTTAACCCATGGGATGCCGCTGCCGGTTTCCTGATGGTAGAAGAAGCTGGTGGTAAAGTAACTGACTTCAAAGGCAACCGCTACTCTCCATACCAGCGTACGCTGATAGCCACCAATGGCCTGATCCACGAGCCGCTGGTAGATATCGTTAACGGTAAATACTAATCTTCATACACCATGAGTGACGAAAGAACAGAGATTAATTCCTTAGGGGAGTTCGGACTGATTGAACTCCTTACAAAAAATATCGAAATCCAACAGGCAAGCACCATCCTCGGAGTAGGCGACGATGCAGCTGTCATTGATCATTTCGGCCGTCAGACAGTTATTTCCACTGACATGCTCGTTGAAGGTATTCACTTTGACCTGATGTATACCCCGCTCAAACACCTGGGTTATAAATCTGTCATAGTAAACCTCTCCGACATTTATGCCATGAACGCAACACCTACACAGATCACCGTAAGCATTGCATTCAGCAACCGCTTCTCCGTAGATGCCCTGAACGAATTCTATGAAGGCGTTTATGCAGCCTGTGAGAAATACGGCGTAGACCTGATAGGTGGAGATACTTCCTCTTCTCAGAAAGGCTTTATCATCAGCATCACTGCTATCGGTGAAGTAGCTCCTGACAAATTCGTAAAACGCTCCACTGCACAAAAAGGCGATCTGCTTTGCGTATCCGGCGATCTGGGTGCCGCCTTCCTGGGTCTGACAATACTCGAAAGAGAGAAGAAGATCTACCTGGAAAGTCCGCAGTTACAACCTGACCTGGAAAACCAGAGCTATGTGATCGGCCGCCTCCTCAAACCGGAAGCACGCCGCGATATCATCACTTTCCTGGAAGAACAGGATATCCACCCTACCTCCATGATGGATGTGAGTGATGGACTCAGCTCTGAAATACTGCATATCTGCAAACAAAGCAACCTCGGTGTGAAACTCTATGAGGATAAAATTCCTATTGCCAACGAAACAAAAGAACTGGCGCTGAAATTCAGCCTGGACCCTACTGCGGCAGCATTGAGCGGAGGCGAAGATTACGAACTGCTGTTCACCATCAAACAGGAAGACCACGATAAGATCGTCCTGTCAGAACAGATCAGCGTGATCGGTTATATGGACGATATCAGCGAAGGTGCACACATCCTGACAAAAGGTGGCAACAAATTCAAACTTGTTTCCCAGGGATGGAATGCTTTCCAGCAGTAAATAATTTATCGGTTAAAAACCATCAACAAAAAAGATCGCACGTCATTGACATGCGATCTTTTTTTTATCTAATTTCACGTCGTTCAGATTTCCTTCAGATTCCTTTAAGCCCGCTTTAAGGCCGTTTTAAGCTCCCTTTAATATTTCCCCTCTTTCTGCAACTACAAGACAATAATTTTCCGTTTTGGATCATTCTATTTCCGTCCCGCGTAAACGGACCCTGCCCTTTCACCATGAGATTTGCATTCGTAAAACAAAATCATGGGACTACAACATGGCAGGCTGTTAGCGACAGCTATAGGGAGCTTATTGCTTTCATTTCACGTCGCTCACGCACAACAACTCACACCAGCTCAACAACTCGTTATTTCCACCGGTGAAGACTCCCTGCATGCAGGCGCCGCAAAAAACAAAACTGTACTATCCGGCTATGGTTCCGCCTTCTATCAACGGGACATGAATGAAAAGATGTCCACGGCTACACTCGAAAGAGTCGTACTCTTTGTAGGACATCAGTTCACACCAAAAATTGCCTTCTTCAGCGAAATGGAACTGGAGAATGCGAAAGTAGTACCAGGCGGTGGCCCCGCTAATGGCTTCCAGGGAGAGCTTTCTATGGAACAGGCATATGTCAAATTCAGCCTCAATCCCAGACAGTATCTCGTTGCAGGTCTGTTCGTACCACGCATCGGTATCCTCAATGAAAATCACCTGCCGGTCAACTTCAATGGCGTAGAAAGACCACTTGTCGAACAACTCATCATTCCCGCTACCTGGCGCGAACTGGGAGTTGGTTTCTATGGTCGTCTGAGAAGGCTACCTCTAAACTATTCCATTGCACTCCTGAACGGATTGAATGATGCAGCCTTTGTACACGGTACGGGTCTGATAGATGGTAAGGCAGAAGGGATGGGCGCTTCCGCGAATAATGTGGCGGTCACCGCCTCCTTACAGTATTACTGGCGGGACTTCCGTTTCCAGGTATCTGCCTACGCAGGCGGTACCAACGGACTGAATGCACGTAAATCAGATAGTTTGCAGTTAAGTCACGGTGCTTTCAGTATACCGCTTTACCTGGGAGAAGCCAATATCATGTACAGCAGAAATGGGATCTCCGCAAAAGCAATTGGCAGCATCATCTCCATGCCGGATGCCAGCGACGTAAACAGGGCATATGCCAACAACATCAGTAAGCTGATGTATGGCGCTTACGCAGAACTGGCATATAACATCTTCGAAACGGTCCCTAAATTAACAGGCGAGCAGTTCAACGTTTTCGCGCGATATGAAATGTTAGACCTGAATAGTAAAATTCCTTCCAATGGTATCTATGACGGTAAATTAAAACAACAACATATCATCGCAGGTTTCAGCTATCTGCCCATTCCAAATGTAACCGTGAAAGCAGATGTAAGGGTGATGCACACCGGCGATGAAAATCCTGATCTCGTGATCAATCCCAGTCCGGCACGTGTACCCTATCGCACCAATAACAGCCTGCTCAATGTAGGTATCGGCTATTCATTCTGATTTATTGCTCCTCCATATAAACATACCATCATGGAAACTAACAGTAGAAGAAACTTCCTGAAGGATACCTGTAAGATCTGTCTGCTCGGCACAGTATCTCTCACTATGGCTGACTTCCTGGAATCATGCGGTACCACAGCAAAAGGATTCAAAACAACTGTTGCTGATAACAGGATCGAAGTGCCGTTGTCATTGTTTGATACGGCGCCTGCACAGATCATCAGCCCCAGGAACTACGAGTATGAGATCGCTGTACAGAAGAATGCAGACAATACTTACAAGGCACTCTTACTACGCTGTACACATCACAACAACCAGCTTGTACCAACCGGCAACGGTTACTATTGCAGTCTGCATGGCAGTCAGTATGACAAACAGGGCAACGTAAAGAAAGGTCCTGCTGAAACACCGCTGCCACAGCTATCTACAGAAATAATATCCTCCAACTTAATTATCCATATATAAGCTAAAACAACATGAAAAAACTTGTATTCCTCCTCGCTGCCGGTTGCATCGCTGTAGCTACATCCTGTAGCAAAAATGATGACGACAACAATAACTCCCAGCAATCCTTTCAAAGCCTTGAAGACTCCGTATTGCTGGATTTTGTAAACAAAACCGCCATACCTGGATATGAAGACCTGCTCTCAAAAGCAGCCAATTTCAACAACATTGTCACAGCCCTGAATGCAAGTGCAACAGAAGCCAATCTTACAGCTGCTAAAACCGCCTGGAAAGATATGCGCAGTACCTGGGAACAATGTGAAGGTTACCTCATCGGCCCTGTGGAAGACGATAACTACGATCCAAACATAGATACCTGGCCGGTTGACTACGTACAGATGGACTCCCTGCTGAAAAGCGCCAATAACCTGGAGATCGCTGACATTGAATCACTGAGCACACTGTCACTGAGAGGTTACCATCCGATCGAATATATACTATGGGGCACCAATGGCGCAAGAACTGCTGCCTCCATTACAACCCGTGAAAAGAAGTATATCACCAGTCTGACCACCGACCTGAAAAACACCTGTACCAAACTGCGCGACAGCTGGATCACATCAGGTGGTAACTATGGTGCAAAAGTACTCGCTGCCGGTAAAGGCAATCAGCCGTATACTACCAAACAAAGCGCATTCACAGCAATGGTTACCGGTCTTGCGGATATCTGTGGTGAAGTAGCTGAAGGTAAAATGAAAGAGCCTTTCGATGCACAGGATCCTAACATCGTGGAATCTCCATTCAGCGGCAATTCCACCATCGACTTCAAAAACAATATCAAAGGTGCATATGATGTATACATGGGTACTTTCCTGGGTAAAAGCGGTAAGTCCCTGCATCACCTGGTAGCAGCAAAGAACCTGTCACTCGACACTAAATTGCAGCAACAGTTCCAGGCATCTATCAGTTCTTTTGATGCGGTTACACTGCCATATGAAAAAGCGATCATCTCACAGCGTGTACAATGCCAGCAGGTCATGACCACCATCGGCACACTGAAAACAACGCTGGAAGAAGACCTCGCTTCCTTCATTCTCGCTAATATCAAGGACTAGCTTACATCAATAACTAAGCACAAATGCTGATAAGGAAGACTTATATTATTGCAGCACTGCTTGCGTGCCCGTCATTACTGATGATGTGCACCAAGCCGTCTGCTTTTAGTGACGATGCATATGATCCCCGCCTTAGCGGAGGCGCCGCTACCGTATTTGACGAAACCAGTAAAGCTTTCGGTAATATGGTAGATGGATTGAGCGAATATGATCAGCACATTCATGGACTGGGTGATAAAAGTGTTGACCAGACCTTTGTAACCGCGCCCGCTATTATCAACAGCGGCCTCGGTCCTATCTTCAACAACGTTAGTTGCACCAGCTGTCATCACAACGATGGTAAAGGAAGTCCGACTACAGGTACAGTGACCTCTTCCATGCTGATGCGCCTGAGTATTCCGGGTACTGACGAACATGGCGGTCCGGTGGCAGTACCTGGCTACGGCTTACAGTTACAGGATCTGGCTACCTTTGGTAAAGTAGCAGAAGCCTCCGTAAACATTACCTACACAGAACAGGTATTCACTTATCCTGATGGAAATGTAGTATCGCTGCGCAAACCAACTTACCGGATTATCAATCCATATCTGCCGCTGCCATCTAACCTGATGACATCCGTACGCATGGCGCCGCCTTTCTTTGGTTTAGGATTACTACAGGGTATTCCTGAATCGACCATTCTTTCTTTTGCAGATGAGAATGACGCCGATGACGATGGTATCAGCGGCAGGGCCAACTATGTATTCGATGCTGTCAATAAAACGATGATGCTGGGTAGATTTGGGATGAAAGCGAATACTGCCACTATACTTACACAGGCAGCGGCGGCCTATCAACAGGATATGGGTGTGACCAGCAGCGTATTCCCACAGGAAAGTGCTTTTGGTCAATCCCAGCTGGACAATCTCAAAGACGATCCTGAATTACCGGATACGCTCCTGAATGCGGTTAACTTCTACCTGCTGACATTGGCGGTACCCGCCAGAAGAAGTACCACCGATCCGCAGGTAATGGCAGGAGAAAAACTGTTTACACAACTGAACTGTGTCGGCTGTCATAAACCGACTATACAAACAGGCGTTGATGTACGTTATCCGATGCTCAGTCATCAGCGCATACACCCTTATACAGACCTCCTGCTGCATGATATGGGCGAGGCACTTGCTGACGGACGACCAGACTATAAGGCTACCGGAAATGAATGGAAAACACCTGCACTCTGGGGTGTAGGACTGTTCGAAAAAACCAACGGTACGCCGTTCTATCTTCACGACGGACGTGCGCGTACACTGGAGGAAGCCGTACTCTGGCATGGCGGTGAAGCGGAAAGAAGTAAGCAACAGTTTACATCACTGACAAAAGAAGAACGGGGATATCTCGTTCGCTTCTTAAAATCACTATAAAACATCCCACAAAGTAAAAGGCGTCCCACCATAAGGTAGGACGCCTTTTACTTTGTATATAAAAACAATTAATTTATCAACACATCCCCTTAAAACCTCGTCATCAATCTCCGCTGCATTCAATTCTTAATTCCTAATTGACTTCCACGATCACCGTCTGACTATTATGCGTCGGCGGCAATATGCCTGAAAACACGCAAAACTTCAGATGGTATGTACCTGGTGCATCTGGCATAATCACCTCCATACGTATCAACCGCCTTTCTATTGCCCTGCTGACAGCGAGATCTGATTTCACACCCGCCTGTGCTTCCAGGAACGCATACCCTACTACAGCCTCATTCGCTTTATCAACCGGTACCGGCTGATTATAACCGTTCTTCAGATGCAGGATAAAAGGCATCCGCTCTCCCCTTTTGACTTTCACCTTTTTCATAGCAGGTTCCAGTGTGATCAGGGAATAGGAATAATACGGATCAGCGCTATAGGCATTCCAGGGACCTTTTACGGTATTAAAGCTCTCTGAAAACGGCAATTTATTATCAGGCGTAAAGGTGATCATAGCCGGCTTGCCCCACAACTGTTTCTCCGTATCCCAGTAGTTGTACTGATTACGGCGGTTATAACGGTTATTGATGACATACGCCAGTTCGCCACTATAGAACATATACTTGGATGGCCACTGATAACTGTTGATGAATACGACCGGTCTGCCGGCAGCATGTTTTTTCATTTCTTCCGCCCAGGGCTTGTTATGATGGATCTCCGGACGGATCGTTACTTCCGGCAGGAAGTCCCATACCATATACACCCTGGTGACCATCACAAGGAAAAGCGTAACGATAGCGAGATAAGGCATGATACGCAGAGACCATTTCAGGGAACGTTTCCTGCGTACGGTCTGATGTGCCAGTATCATCGTCGGTGTAAACAGCATCACTGTCCAGTTGGTTTCCACCCTTCCTTTAAAAGTACTAAGCAGGAAAAATGCCAGTACACCGATCACGCTGAACTTAAGCGCTCTTTCAAAAGCGCTCTGTATCGGACACACAAACGCGTAATACAGCACCAGCCAACCCGCTACAGGACCAAATAACATAAGCTGTCCGAGTATGTACTCTATAGTATAGTCAACACTATAACTGCTGGCATTACGTTCTACCAGATGGTATTGCAATGACGGGAAATTGTGTGCATACTGCCAGTAAAGATGCGGCATGAAAAGGATGGTCGTAACGATGCAGGCTACATAGAATTTAAATACACGCAGCAGGTTCAGATTAGAGATCAGCGTAAAGCCGACAATCAGAATGCCATGGTATTTACTGTAAAACATCAACGCCATACTCAGGGCCAGCAATAACGTATTCTTCCAGCTTTGCTGCTCCAGGAAATTGCGGTATACCAGGAAGAAGAGAGACGTAAAAAAGATCAGCGGAATATCAGGAACGGCCAGTATACCACCCAGCTGCATGGCTCCCATGAGACAAAGCAACAGGTAAAACAGTTTGTTATCCCTGCGGGGTATCAGTTTATCCGTTATGATCAGCGTTAACAGGTTAAGAATAACCATCCCTAAGCGCACGCCAAATTCATTATGGAACAGGCCATATCCCATTTTGATCAGCAACGCCACCATCGGCGGATGATCGAAGTAACCCCAGTCCAGGTGACGGGAGTATACCCAATAGTAGGCCTCGTCATCCATCAGTTCTGTAAATCCGGCCTGGAACAGGGCCAGTAACAGCCATATCAGGAGGAAAAGGTTCTTGTACTGGTTCTTCTTAAAGTATGCTGCGATGGCCATGCGTATTACAGGTTGAAACCGCTAAGATAACCCAATTAACTGTTTGAAGCCCCAGTTCGTATCCAGCACAACCATGGCGGATGTATATCCAGGGGCTATTTTACCCAGTTCATCTGCACGTCCTGCCACAGTAGCCGGGTACAGGGATGCCATACGTAAAGCCTCTTCCGGTAGTATACAGGCGGTTTTAATACAGTTCTGCACACCTTTGTGCATGGTCAGCTTTGAGCCGGCCAGTACACCCTGGGCGTTATTATAACGGTCTGTTTCTTCCACATAGATATAATCCCCTTCATTCGTAGCTACGACAGCATCTGTGATCAGGAAGAGTCTTTCTCCCATGATCTTCTTGCTGACACGTAGCGCGGCAAAATCCACGTGGATACCATCGGGAACAATACTGGCGTGTACGGTGGGATGGTCATAGATAGCCCCCACCAGACCAGGAGCCCGGTGCTGGAAAGGAGACATCGCATTGAAGAGATGCGTGGTGGTGGTAATACCGTTTTCAAATGACTGGTAAGCGGTGTTATAGTCTGCATTACTGTGGCCGGCAGAGACCAGTATCCCGGCGTCCTGTAATCGCTTTATCAGCTCAGCGTCTACACATTCAGGGGCCAGTGTCATCATTTTAATAATGCCTTCCCCCTGTTGCAGTAACTGATCAATATCGGCTGCGGAGGGACGTTTGATATATTGCGGAAGGTGTGCACCTTTCTTTTCAGCATTGATGAACGGGCCTTCCAGGTGTAAACCCAGTACACCCTGGCCACCTTCCTGCCAGTATTGGCGGACAGCTTCTATGGATTTGCTGATCACTTCGGAAGAGTGGGTGGGAATAGTAGGCATGAAATAAGCGGCCCCACCTGACTGACAATACTCGTATGTGGCCTTTAAAGTGGCCGTATCAGGCGTTAAGGGAAACAGCTTCCCATTACCTCCATAGATCTGAAGATCAATAAATGCGGGGGCCAGAATATCGCCTTTCAGGTCGGTCAATTCGGCGTTTTCAGGTACCTGCGCCTGTGGCAGTACATGCTGAATGCGGCCATTTTCTGTGAGTACGGCATAGCCGTCAAGCCATAAGTCTCCTGTGAAGATCCGGGTGTTAATGTAAGCCCTAAGCATTGACTATGTTTTAATTATCTATAGATAACAGCCATAGTCAATACCAGCTGGCATGCTTATGACTGTCGGTTACGCTTCATATAATTCCAGAGGTAATCCGTCAGGGTCGGTAAAAAAGGTAAACCGTCTGCCAGTGTAGGGATCGATACGTACAGGCTCGGGAGTTACATTGTACGTTTTAAGATGTGCTACCGCCTTATCCAGGTCGTCTACAGCGAAGGCCAGGTGTCTTAATCCTGCTGCTTCTGGTCCGCTGACCCTTTGCGGCGGATCGGGAAACGAAAACAATTCAATCACATAATACTCGTTTAATGCCAGGTCCAGCTTGTATGACCGGCGTTCCAGCCGGTATACTTCGCGGATGATCCTGAGACCGAGTACTTCTGTATAAAAACGCTTGCTCTTTTCATAATCAGAGCAAATGATTGCTATATGGTGTAGACCTTTTAACATTAAAAAACCTGGAATTTATCTGCATCCTTCAGGAAAGGAAATTTACTTCTCACCTCATCCAGGCGGGAGCGTTCAAGCGTAGTGGTAAAGACGTCCTCTTCATGTGATTTCCTGTAGATGATCTCACCCAGTGGGTCGATCAGGCTGGAATCACCGCTGTGATAGATGTCATTACCATCGTTACCTACCCTGTTCACACCGATCGCATAACATTGATTTTCAATGGCACGTGCATGAATCAGTGTTTTCCATGGAGTACTTCTGCGCTCTGGCCAGTTAGCCACATTGATCAGCACATCATATGCAGGTTCGCCTGTTTCAGGGGAAATCGCATTCCTGGACCATACCGGGAAACGCAGATCATAACATACTGTCAGACACACTTTCCATCCTTTTACAGAGGCGATCAGGCGTTTATCGCCCGCCTGGTAATGCTCATGCTCACCTCCGAAACCAAACAGGTGACGTTTATCATAAGTGCCGAAAACACCGTTAGGCTGCATCCAGATCAGGCGGTTCCAGTACTGGCCATCCTCTTCAATGATCAGACTTCCGGTCAGAATAATGTTCTTTTCGGCAGCCTTTTGCTTCATCCACTGTACCGCAGAACCGTCCATTTTTTGTGCCAGTCTTTCAGGCGCCATACTAAAGCCTGTGCTGAACATTTCCGGCAGCACCACTACTTCGGTTCTTTCCTTGATCGAATCGATCTTTTCGTCGAACATGCGAAGATTCTCGTCAATATTTTCCCAGTTCAGGTTAGTCTGTATGAGCGTTACTTTCAGATCTGACATAGCCAATTAAGAATTAACAATTAAGAAGTAAAAATTAGGAATCTTTCACCTGGATTAATTTTCAGAAGAATACACGGCAATTCCTGCACAATTCTTAATTCTTAATGCTTTAATTCCTAATTAAAATTTGCAAATTATGATTTGCAAATTACGATGACTTCGTTTAAAAAGTATGAAAATTATCAGCGAACTAATCCCCTCCTTTTGCGATTTGTTCAATGGCGTCCTGTATAAACGCTGGTTCATAACCTTTTTGCAGGAGATATTGCATCGTTTTATACTTCCTCTTGAGGTACTGCTCCCCTTTCAGGGAAGCGTATTTCTTCTCTGCCAGGGTATACAGGGTCTTATCATAATCCTCTGCGTCGATCTCTTCCATCCCTTTTTTGATGCAATAAGCCGATACCTGCCGCTGCTTCAGCTCCATCTGTATCTTCTTACGGCCCCATTGCTTCAGACGGAATTTACCGCCTGCAAACGCCTTGGCAAAGCGTTCCTCGTTCAGGAAGTTGTCGGAGATCAGGGCGGCAATTGCCTCATCGACCTCCTCGCCTCTTAATCCCAGCTCAAAACATTTGCTTTTCACCTCGCTGTGGCAGCGCTCCTGGTAAGCACAGTAGTGACGCAGTTTCAGTATCGCGGAAGCTATCATTCTGTATAAAGAAAAACTGCAAGAGACGGGTTATCCCCTTCTCTTGCAGTCAGTTATAGTGCAGTTATTTTTTTACGATCATCAGGCGGGCGTAGTTCAGCATGATCTTCTTTTCGCCGCCTGCCTTGGGGAAGTTCACAGTTGCCACCCGGTTGTTCATCGGGCCGTCCATTGTGGTAATGGTACCGAAACCGAACTTCTGGTGTTCCACTTCCATACCGGCTTCCATTGTGGCGGGATCGTCCGGTGTGAAGTTAGGAGACGGCACGTGGGTGCTTGGCATCGCCGTCTGCATCGGTCTTGGCGCCGGACGCGGACCAGCAGGTTGCTGGGGAGATGACGGCGTTTTCTTCTGCATACGGTCAAACATATTACCCCCGCCGCTGTTGCCCCATAGGCCGCCACCATTGTTGATCGGACTACGGTTTACGCCACTGCCGCCTGCATAGCTGCGGTCAATGTATTTTTCCGGCATCTCTTCCAGGAAACGGCTGGATTCATTATTCACCAGCTGTCCGAAGCGATAACGACTGTTTGCGTAGGTCAGGAACAGACGTGATTTCGCACGGGTGATCACCACATAGAACAGACGGCGCTCCTCCTCCAGTTCTTCTCTGGAATTGATGGAAAGACCACTTGGGAAGAGATTTTCCTCCAGCCCTACGGAGAATACTACCGGGAATTCCAGTCCTTTTGCCGCGTGGATGGTCATCAGTTTCACCACATCACTGTCTTCATCATTGCCTTTATCGGCATCCGTCAGCAATGTGATCTGCTGCAGATAGCTACCCAGTGATTTCTCTGCTTCCAGCAGTTCACCGTCTTCTGTAGGAGTTTCGGTGAATTCCTTAATGGAGTTCAGCAACTCCTGGATATTCTCGTAGCGGGCCAGGCCCTCGGTTGTTTTATCGTTGAACAGTTCCTTTACAATATTGGTAGACTTACCCACCTGTAAAGCAATGTCATAAGCATTATGTTTACCCAGCATTGCCTGGAAACTCCGGATCATGATCACAAAACCTTCGATCGCTTCCAGGGTACCCGCCTTGAATCCAAACTCACGCGCTCTTTCCAGTACATTCCAGAAAGTGATATTCTGGTCATTGGCAATTACGGTGCATTTGTCCACCGTTGTTTTACCAATACCGCGTATAGGGTAGTTAATGATACGTTTCAGACTTTCCTCCTCCTGTGGATTGGTCACAATACGCAGGTAGGCGATAAAGTCTTTGATCTCTTTACGCTGATAGAAGGACAGACCACCGAAGATGCGGTATGGAATGGCCTTACGACGCAGGTTTTCTTCAAATGCACGGCTCTGTGCGTTCGTGCGGTAGAGAATAGCGAAGTCCCTGTTGGCGTAGTGATTGCGGAGTTTCTGCTCTGCAATGGTATCTGCCACGAACTTACCTTCCTCATTATCCGTCATGGTACGTACCAGCTTGATCTTTTCACCGTCTGCGTTATCTGTCCAGAGGTTCTTTTCGATCTGTCCCTTGTTATTGGAAATGACTTCGTTGGCAACGTTCAGGATGGACTTGGTGGAACGGTAGTTCTGCTCCAGCTTTACCACTTTCGCATCATCATAGTCTTTTTCAAACTGGAGGATGTTCTGGATGGTTGCACCACGGAAGGAATAGATACTCTGGGCATCGTCACCTACCACACAGATGTTTTCGTGTGCAGCGCCCAGCAGTTTGATGATCTCATACTGAGCCGGGTTGGTATCCTGGTACTCATCGATCATGATATATTTGAACTTGTGCTGGTATTTGTGCAGTACTTCGGGGAAGCTTTTCAGCAACTGGTACATTTTGAAGAGCAGGTCATCAAAGTCCATAGCGCCGTTCTTAAAACAGCGTTTTGCGTACATATCGTACAGCTTGCCGGTCATCGGCCTGTTGGCGCGCATATCCTCCTGCTGTACCGCATAGTCATGCTGATACTCTTCAGGCCCCATAAGGCTGTTTTTAGCCGCGGAAATGCGGTTATATACCAAATTAGGCTTGTAGTGCTTATCGTCCAGATTCTGCTCGTTTATGATGGTTTTAAGCACACTTTTCGCGTCGTCAGAATCGTAGATGGTAAAATCGTTGGGGTAACCGAGCCGGTGTGCTTCTGCTCTGAGCAATCTGGCAAACACGGAGTGGAAGGTACCGATGTAAAGGTTACGTGCTTCTGTACCACCGAGGATCTTTTCCACACGTTCCTTCATTTCACGGGCTGCCTTATTAGTAAATGTCAGCGAAAGGATATTAAACGCGTCTACCCCGTTGCGCATCAGGTGTGCGATACGGGTGGTCAACACTTTCGTTTTACCGGAGCCGGCGCCTGCCACGATCATTAGCGGACCATTAATGTGCGCTACTGCGAGACGTTGCTGCTCGTTCAGTTCATCTAAATAATTTGCCTTCATTCTCTTTATAAAAATCCCTGATCTGCATCAGGAAATGATGTTTTGAATATTTGAAAGGGAAGGCATAAAAGTACGAAAGAATGAAGAAAGGGAGAAAAGGAAATCCCTCTCCCCCTTTTCAAAAGGGGTATTAATATCTTGCTATACGGGACTTCAGCATTTTACGCGCGAAGTGGATCCTGCTTTTCACTGTGCCCAAAGGCTCATTCAGCATGGCGGCTATTTCGTAATATTTATACCCTTCAAAATAAAGCATGAAAGGTTGTTTAAATATCACAGGCAGATTATACACTGCCATATGAACATCTTTTATACGCAGGTTGGTTTCTGCCGCATTGCCGATGCTGGGTTGCTGTTGGTGTAATAAGAATTCTCCTGCGGAATTGTCGAGCAGGCGGAACTGCCTGTTGCCACGACGATAGTTGTTGATGAAGATATTACGCATAATGGTATACAACCATGCTCTGATATTTGTACCTGCAAGGTACTTGTCACGGTTGGCCAGTGCGCGGAAAAGCGTTTCCTGGTAAAGGTCTTTCGCTGATTCTGAATCTTTCGTTAAGGTAACTGCATACGGTCTGAGAAAATCCGCATTTCCCAGTAACAACGTATTGAAATCTGAGGATGACATAATGGTGATCGTTTAAGCATCTGAAATAATTGTTGATTCAGCTGAATAAACCTGCTTTAAGGGAAACAGTCGTTTATGTAAATGTTGATTATCATATGTAAGGGTATTAGTTACTTAAAATGGTTATGGTAGTTAGTCAGTTAGTCTTGTACGTAGAATGAACATTCGAATGATACTGGGGATGCAGATCTTAAAGGCTGCTTTCTCAAACTGAAGTACACATACACATTCTCTTTCCGGATATTACGACGACAATATACTTCTCACAATCGTTGCCGGACATAACCCGCTCCCGACTTTCCTAAAAAGCCCTGACGATTCCACCTTATTGTATGAGGTGCTTCCATGATTGTACTTTTTGTTAAGCGTACTGGGGTACTGTTCGTAACTTTTTCTTATGGTCCTTTAACTGTTTGTTTTCTTAACTTTCTCGACGATTGTTTTCTATCCCGGTTGTTTCAGTATCTGACGGTTAAACGTGCAATTAGTGTTCTCTTAGTTTTCTACTTTCTTTGGGTACATCAAATACTTAAACACACACACATCTGAATAGGCTAAATACAATACGAACTAACATTCAACTGACTGACTCTTAACACAATTTAACGAAAGCAATTGTATTTACCAAAAAAACAAGGTGGTATAACATATAAATAATAAACGCTGATTATCACCGGCTTAAACCGGGAAAATCAGCGTTTAGCATTATGACAAATAAGCGTTATAAAAACCTATAAACAGGCGATCTTTCTGACCCTGTTTTCATGACGGCCACCTTCAAACGGTGTGTCAATGAATATATCTACTATCTGTTTGGCAGCAGCATCGTCTACAAATCGTGCAGGGATGCACAATACATTCGCGTTATTGTGAGAGCGCGCCAGGCGGGACAACTCTTGTCCCCAGCAAATAGCCGCACGTATACCCTGATGTTTGTTAGCCGTAATAGCGACGCCATTACCACTACCACAAACCAGTATACCGAACGCGGCCTGCTCCCGCTCGACCAGCGTGGCAACCGGATGTGCAAAATCAGGATAATCAGCCGAGTCATTTGAATGCGCACCTACGTCCTTTACTTTCAGCCCCTTTCCCTCCAGATAAGAGATGATCTCTTCTTTATATTCAAATCCCGCATGATCAGCGCCAATAGCTACCGGCAGTGTGAGATTAAATAGTGGTTGTGATGCCATAAAACAAAAATTTAAATAGTGAACATTACAGAAAGCACAACGCGGAATATCCTGTTTTATAACAAAGGACATTCCGCGTCGGTTTTAATTTTTTTCAGCGTCAGATCAAGACCATTCTTCTGCTTCTCTCTCTGCCTGCTCCATTCCTTTCAACGCTCTGCCCGAAATGTATATGCTAATTTCGTATAAAAGATACAATGGTGTAAATACGATCAGCTGGTCTATCACATCCGGAGGAGTGATCACCGCTGCCAGTACCAGTATCACAACGATCGCGTGCCTGCGGTAAGTACGAAGGAACGTCGGTGTGATGAATCCGATCTT
Organism: Chitinophaga sp. YR627; assembly: GCF_900114995.1. GTDB lineage: Bacteria > Bacteroidota > Bacteroidia > Chitinophagales > Chitinophagaceae > Chitinophaga. The sequence continues at coordinate 741,735 of NZ_FOUX01000003.1, read as the reverse complement.
CGTCAGGAAGAATACCAGCACAGGCAATTCAAACAGAATACCCATACCCAGTACGATCTGTGACATCAATCCGAAATAGTCGTCTATGAAGAACTGGTTAACAGCCCTGTCCGTAACAGTATAACCTGCCAGGAAGTTGATCGTGAACGGCGCCATCAGGAAATAACTGAAGGCGATACCCATGAAAAACTGGAAAGATACCCAGAAGATCACCCCACGTGCACCTTTCAGCTCACGCTCTTTCAGTGCAGGTTTGATAAAGCTCCAGAACTCCCAGAAGATATAAGGGAAGGCCACAACCAGGCCAAATATAAATGCCAGTTTGAACTGCAACATCACCTGTCCAACCAGAATATGGTTCTGAAACACAATAGGCACAGGAGTGATACAAAGTTTATCCCCCAGGCCAACCAGGTGTCCCAGCTTACATAAAGCAACATAAGAAGGGAAGGTAGGATTGGTGGGTCCGAAGATGACATCATCCAATATCTCCTTTGTATAGACAAAGCCGAAGATGCTCACCACTATCAGCGCAATGATCGAACGCACTATATGCCAGCGCAGGTCTTCCAGGTGGTCAAAGAAAGACATCTCTGCCTTTTCCTCGTTATTCGAAAAAATTTTCTTGAACATATCAGTTAGTCGGACTGTGATTGTTTTTTATGCTAAGGAGCACAAATATAGCTGTTGCTTCCAACAAAACAGAGCAACTTACCCTATTAGTAGAAAGTTTTAAGCGAATTTAAAGGTATAAACGCAAGCTGCCGGAGACCAGTAACTATCGTTACCTGCCTGCCGTACGCCCGTCTTAATAATTGTTGATGAAAAAACGCCGCAAAACCGGCAGGTGATAAAGAGAAAGATATATAATGAACTTTGAGGTAGGTACAAAAAAAGAGCCAGCCCGAGAAGAATCAAGAGCCGGCCTTTCATCCATTGTTTGTTAACCCCAAAAAAGTTGAATTCGAGAATGTCTTTGTTTCCAGATTCACTTTGCATCCGATTGATGGCAAGCTTTCAAGATGATCGTGTTTCTGGTTACTTTTAAATTTCTATCACAAAAATAGAAAGAAATATGTTATTATCAATGTTGTAACAATTTTTTTTACATCCTTTTAACAAAAATCAAATCATTGTGTTACATCATCTGTAGCAAATGTATAAAATTCGTGTTAAATCCCTACTACTTTTTTTAAATCGTTTTAGCAGGGGCGATGCTAATTCATCCGCGAAGTGTCTCATTCACTCTGCAAATATATTAAAAAAAATATCACAATATCAATTCTTGATTTCTTTTCTTTTATAAAAAATTAGTAAGCTCTCCTAAATTGTTGAGAAATAAGCAACTAATCTCCCATATTTCATAGATAAAAAATCTTAATTTATCTTGAAATATAATCAGAGCACCTTCATTTTCACCATTTCGATCCTCGTTTCAGTAACATTCAACACATCGAACTCATAATCGTCAATAATGATGCGCTCTTTCAATCGCGGGATCTTCTCGTGGTGATTAATAATATAACCGGATAATGTCTCACTCTCGTCCTCAGGAAAGTCAAAACCATATTTTTCATTCAGATAATCCAGTTCCAGTCGGCCAGAAAAAATATATTCCTTCTCAGCGATCTGTTTTTCCACAAACTCTTCGACGTCATGTTCATCCTTGATCTCTCCGAAGATCTCTTCCAGTACATCCTCAATGGTCACTATACCCGCCGTTCCGCCAAATTCATCCACCACCCAGGCAATACTCCTGTGCTCTTTGTTGAACTTACTCAGCAGATCAATAGCACTCATCGTTTCAGGCACCGCCAGTATTGGATGCAGGATAACAGAAATCTCACCCGGACTTTTAAACATATCCAGCTGATGGATATAACCCAGGATATTGTCGATCGTACTTTCGTAAATGATGATCTTGGAGAGTTTGGTTTCAACAAACTTCTTTTGTGCAGCACCAATAGGACTACCTATTTCCAGCGCTTCTATTTCCTTACGCGGAATCAGACACCCCCGGATCTTCACATGCGCCAGAGATAAAGCGTTTTCAAACAGTTCTGTATTCAGTTCCTGATTCTCTGTCATATGCTGCTGTGACTGACGGATAAAATGCTCCACATCCACTCTTGGGAAGGAAGTGTCCGTCTCCACAATACGCACGTTAAACAGATATTTCAGGATCCATTCTGAAATAGATACCAGCAGACTGCCTATTACAAACAGTGGCTTGGATAGCACGGAAATGGGTAATGCAAAAAAGCTGAGTAAGGCCTCCGGCCGTGAACGGAAAATAGCACGGGGAATAAAGAATCCGAAAGTCAGCAGTATCAGTGTGCTCAATACAACATCAATGAACAACAGTACCGGCTGTAAATTCGTGTTCTGCTGGGGAGGCAATACAAGGTTCCATATCGGCTGGAAGAACCCGGCAAACAGGATGCCGTATATCACCACAACAATAGTCAATCCTAACAGGCTGGTAGCCAGAAAGCGGGAAGGGTTGTCATTAAAGCTGGCCAGTATTTTACCGGTAGCGCGCCCCTGTTTCTTCTTCAGCTCAATGCTCAACTTGTTGACATTGGCGAATGCCGTCTCAAGTCCGGCAAAGAAACCTGCCAGCAATACCAGTGTAGCCAGGATCAGGAGTGTATAAGTATCCATAGAGTTCAAAAGTAAGGAATTATAGATTCCACATAATAGGTACGGTCATTCCTTATACAAAGATTGCACCGGAACATTATGTTTACTGTCCGAGGAATCCGGTTACCAGCTTTTTAACTGCTGCATAAGCCGTATCCAGGTCGTCATTCACTACTATTTCGTCAAATTCATGAGAGAACGACAGTTCGTAGCGGGCCTTTCCCAGTCTTTCTTCCAGGGAAGCCTGCGTTTCTGTGCCACGTTCACTCAGTCGTACCCGTAAGGTATCCAGTGTGGGCGGGGCAATAAAAATAGTCAGTACACCAGTGTGATATTTTTCTTTGATGGAAAGAGCGCCCTTCACATCTATATCCACCATAGGTACTTTTTCTTTATCCCATATACGCTGTAATTCTGTTTTCAGGGTACCGTAATATTTACCGGCATACACCATCTCATATTCTGCAAACGCGTTATCATCAATTTTCTGGTGAAAATCTTCGAGTGACAGGAAGTAATAATCTCTTCCATGCACTTCATTCTCCCGGGCAGTACGCGTTGTGGCTGAAATAGAAAAAGATAGCTGTGGCAATTCCGACAACAGCTTTTTTACGATGGTGGTTTTACCCGCTCCGGAGGGAGCAGTTATAATAATAATCTTATTGCTCATGTTCTGATCTGATTATCCTGGTTCCGCTATAAATCACAGGCTGCAAGCAATTGGTGCGGGCATTTACCATATTAGAATATGATCGTTCGCGCCAATCTCTTGCAGCCTGTAGTATTCCTTATTTTACTTTAAATTCTCTTAATGTCTGCACCGAGTTTTCTCAATCGCTCATCGATGTACTGATAACCGCGATCTATCTGTTCGATGTTCTGAATAGTGCTCTTACCTTCCGCGCTCAATGCCGCGATCAGCAGGGAAACACCCGCACGTATATCCGGAGATGACATGGTAATGCCTCTCAGTGCATGCTGTCTGCCCAGACCGATCACCACTGCACGGTGCGGATCGCATAATACGATCTGCGCACCCATGTCGATCAGTTTGTCTACAAAGAACAATCTGCTTTCGAACATCTTCTGGTGTATCATCACACTACCTTTCGCCTGTGTAGCTACTACCAGCACAATGCTCAGCAGGTCAGGCGTGAATCCTGGCCATGGATGATCGGAGATCGTCAGGATGGAGCCATCCAGGAAAGTCTGGATTTCATAACTATCCTGTTCCGGAATATAGATATCATTACCTCTGATCTCCAGGTTGATACCTAACTGACGGAACTTCTCCGGAATAATACCCAGATGTTCTACACCGGCATTCTTGATAGTGATTTCAGAACGCGTCATTGCCGCCAGTCCGATGAAAGATCCTATCTCGATCATATCCGGCAGCATCGCATGACTGCAACCTTTCAGGGAAGAAACACCCTGGATGGTCAGCAGGTTGGAACCGATGCCGTTGATATTGGCGCCCATGCTGTTCAGCATTTTGCACAATTGCTGCAGGTAAGGTTCACATGCGGCGTTATAGATAGTCGTTGTTCCGTTGGCCATTACTGCCGCCATCACGATGTTGGCAGTACCGGTTACAGATGGTTCGTCGAGCAGCATGTAAGCGCCTTTCAGACCACCATCTCCCGCTTCCAGACGGAAATAGTTATCATCATTATCATATACGAACTGCACACCCAGTTTTTCAAAACCGATGATATGCGTATCCAGTCTGCGGCGGCCGATCTTGTCACCGCCCGGTTTTGGAATATACGCTTTACCAAAGCGTGCCAGCAAAGGGCCTGCAATCATAACAGAACCTCTGAGACGTCCGGATTTTTTCTTGAATTCTGCACTCTCCAGATAAGGAAGATTGATCTGGTCAGCCTGAAACTCACAGGTATCACGGCTGATTCTGTTGGTCTTCACACCCATATCGCCCAGCAATTCTATTAACAGATTCACATCGACGATATCGGGGATATTACTGATAGTAACTTTATCAGCTGTCAACAGGACAGCGCTGATAATCTGTAAAGCTTCGTTTTTGGCACCCTGGGGCACAATTTCCCCTTTAAGACGGTTGCCGCCTCTTACTTCGAAAGCACTACTCACTTGTTCCTGTTTTTATTGTATTTGTTGTTATTGTGCTTATTGTTATTATTCTTCTGGTTGTTGTTGCTCTTGAACTTCTGCTGGAAGTTCTTATTACTACGCTTGCTGCCACCACTGCCGCTGTTGGAAGAACGTGGCTGGTATTCAGTATTCGTATTAAAATTAGGCGCAGCAGCCATAGAAGCAGCAGTCGGTGCTGGTGAATGACCTGTCTGGTATTCCAGGCGGCCCTCAGTGATACCGTTCAGTTCAGCCTTGATGGCATCATCATGAACACTTTCCTTATGCCAGTTGCTATAAGCCAGTTTCATGTAGTTACCTATACATTGGGTGAATCCTTCTTTCTTTTCAGGATTATCCTCGTTGATCGCTTTATCGATCACCATCTCCAGGTTTTTACCGAAGTGGCGGTTACGGGGATACTTTTTGGGATAACCCAGACGCTCTGGTTTTGCTCTCAGTGTCTCTCTGGTTGGAATAGGGTATGGAGATTCCACATCCAGTTTAAAGTCGGATATCAGAAACAAATGGTCCCATAGCTTGTGTCTGAAGTCCTCCACATTACGCAGGTGAGGATTCAGCGTACCCATCAGCTCTATCAGTGACATCGCGTTACGTTGACGGTGCTCTGTATCCTCGATGTTGAGTACATACTCGATCATCTTTTGGATATTGCGTCCGTACTCCTTCATTATCAAATGGTTACGGGTTGTATTGTATTCCATATCGCTACTTAAAATAATATCTGTGTAAATTTTGAAAGGTAAGATCTGCTTGCGCATTCACAAAGCAACAAAAGCTGATTGGAGAACATCTTTGTACCTGGTCATCGTATCCAGGACGGAATGACTTTTAATGTGAAAGCTACCGTTCCTTGCAAACTTATGAAAAATAGTTCAATTATATCAATAGTTAAATTCGTCCCAAAACAGTTTCCCTTAAACATTCATGGCACATTTTCATAATACCGTAACAGGGGAATCTTTTTTAGGGAAAACAGCCGGTTTACGGGGTTTCCCGGGTAACAAAGCCTAAGGGTTAACAGAAGCGGGCGGCCGCAAAGGTAAAAGCACTGTCCCGGCCTGAACCAGGACAGTGACTATAATTTATTCAAATGCTAATTTTCCCCAGTTCTCCAGCTCTTCTTCTGTCCAGATCTCCGGGAAGAATACGATACGCTTGTGACGCGGAGGCAGGTACTGCTGCCAGTTGGTTCCTCCGGTAGCCGCAATATCCTCCGGTTTACGGTTCAGATAGCGTACGGCGGATTTATAGTGCATCAGTGGCCATCTCACATTGATATTCAGGTCGTACTCCTTCAGTAATGGCATTACCTCTTCCTGTACTTCCTTCGGCAGCTGCTTATAGCGTAACTGCATATTATTTTGCTGATAACGCTCTGCGAGGAACAGGAAATCGCGCATATACTTCTGCTCAAACTGGCGAAGGGTCAGCGTTTTCTTACCTGTCGCCAGTTCGGTAGCACCACTGCGCCAATAGATATTATCCAGTATCTCTGACAGCTCCTTCCCTTTCAGTCCTTCCCGTTGCTGCTCATATACCAGGTTTACCAGTCCGGTAGAACAGATCTCTATTTTACGGAACTGACCACTCTGGAAGCCGCTGGCCGGCAACAGTGCCATCCTGAACTGCAGGAACTGCTGCTTATCCATCCCATCCACCATGATCTCAAAGGAATTGATCAGGTTCCGGAAATAGTTATTGATACGCTTCAGCTGCGTTTTGAACAGATCTGCCGTCAGCTCCGGGGCCTGACATACCTGCTCGATGGCCTGTAAGGTCAGTTTAAAATAAAGCTCCGTGATCTGGTGATAGATAATAAAAATGTTCTCATCCGGTATCGGGGTCCGGGGATGCTGCAGGTTTAATAATACATCCAGCTGAATATAATCCCAATAGGTAAGGTAATCGGCATACAGGAGCCCGTCAAGATAAGAAGAGAGATCCTGGCCCATTGCGGCATACTTCTCTTCCAGCCGCTTGATTTTGTCAGCGATTTCAGTTGTAACCATGATATAATAAATAATTAAAAGAACCCTTCCCGGACGCTCATGTACATATATTTACATATAAGCTGACGGGGAAGGGCGCCGGGATTGCTCCCTTATTCCACAACATTGATGGTGCGGTAAAAACTTTCCTCCAGCGATATCAGCGTCTCAGTCCGCTCTATCCCCTTTATCTTCTGCAACTCGTCATGCAATATCCTCCTTAATTGAGTAATATCCTTACAGATGATCTCTGCAAACATACTATAGCTACCTGTGGTATAGTTCAGGCGCACCATCTCGGGAATCTTGCGCAATTCTTTAGCCACAGTGTCATACATGGAACTCTTTTCAAGATAGATACCGATAAAGGCAATCACGTCATAGCCGATCATTTTTAAATCTACATGCAATTTTGTACCTTTAACGATACCCAGTTCTTGCAATTTCTTCATTCTAACGTGGATCGTGCCACCGGAAACGAAAAGCTTCTTCCCGAGGTCAGCGTAGGAGATTTCTGCATTATGCATCATTTCACTGATGATCTGCAAATCTAGTTTGTCAATATTCAAATTGTGGCTCATTTTTACAATTTGTTTTGGAATGTATTAAACCTATATGCAAATATTTGAAAAATTTCGAAAATTCAAAAATTTTTCTTAAAAAATTTGCAAGAAAACGGTTATGTCTTTAGATTTGCATCATAATAGTTCATCAAACGACGGTTTTCTACAAACAGACAGTATCAAAAACTGAACAGATTTGAAAAAATACCGCAAAATTTTGAATAACTAGTTCTTTAAATTGTGGGGTGATGAAACTGGCAGACATGCCCTCTTGTCTCGGGGGTGGGGATCACAGGATAAACACAGCATAATGGGTTGACCACTAATCTTATTTGTGCTGCGGCTAACTGCCTCGTGGAGGTTCGACTCCTTCCCCTACAGCTATTTAAAAGCCTGCTTCGCTATGTGGAGCAGGCTTTTTTGCTTTATTACAGTGCTCAACTCTCCTCATCAGCCACCCGGCTGCAATACTCCGCCGGGAAAAACACTATTTTTGCAGCGATGGGACAAAAGAAACTACAACGCTTCGCAGAAATTGAGACCTTTCCGAATGTTTTAATATACCCGGAAGGAATGCCCGGCAACTGGCATACATTCTTTAAAAACAATCATCCGCTTACGCTGGAACTGGCCTGTGGTAAAGGCGATTATACACTGGGCCTCGCCCGTCGCTACCCGGAAAAGAACTTCCTGGGCGTAGACCTGAAAGGAAACCGCATCTGGCGCGGCGCTAAGACCGCTATGGAAGAGCCACTGCCCAACGCTGGCTTCCTCCGCACACAGATCGATAAACTGGCCAACTATTTCGCACCTGGAGAGATTTCAGAGATATGGATCACCTTCCCGGACCCATTCCTCCGCAACTCCAAACAGAAAAAGCGCCTGACACACCCGAAATTCCTTCAGCTGTACCAGCCCCTGCTGGCAAAAGACGGAACAATTAATCTTAAAACAGACTCTCCTGAATTATATATCTTCACAAAAGAAGTGATCGAAGCCGCAGGTTGTATCTTAATAGAAGATATTCCGGACATCTATGCCATGACCGAAGTACCTCCCCTGCTGCAGATCCGTACATTTTATGAAGGAATGCACCTGGAAGACGGACGCACCATCAGGTACCTGAAATTCAGACTGCCCGAAGCCCCGCTCGACTGGCGCGAGATAAAACTGCCTTCTCATGCAGAAGCCACTGAAGGAGACGATTGACTTCTACTATAATGAACAGGGATACATGGTATTCACTGAACGTTATCACCTGGAAAGGGGGTACTGCTGCGGGAACGGCTGTAAACACTGTCCCTACGGGTACGATAAAGTACCCGAACCCCGGCGGACCACCCTGCTTGCCAACAGGCTGAACAGAGACAAAGAAAAGTAACGTATCTTTCTATTGCCTACAGTCCCATTACCTACCGGCCTGAGCCGGTCCTCCCCAAAGGATGGAGATGCAGGATCTATTAGATAGGAAGGATTTAACGATGACGATTTAAACTTGAAAGATGTACTTTGGGTATCAGGAAGAAAGCATAGAGCATTCAAATAGTCAGACTGAAAACGATAATACCAATTGTCATATGTCGGTACTTAAGCTAAAGCTGGATCATGATCAATTACTGGAGGATTTCTTTGAATCTACCCATGTTATCGGAATCGTATCCTCCGCACGCGACTATCAACTCTGCTGGCAGATCAACAAGCATATGCACCTCGATTTCCGGATCAATAATTCACTGGAAATTAACCTCTCCAAAAACAACAGAGCGTTCTATTTCAGCGTTTTTGAGTTCGAGGAACCGATAAAGTCTTCTGTACACTATTTCTATAATAATCACTGTCAGGCAGAATATCTGCTACCGGAACTGAGAAACGTAGACTACCTCTGGATGGTCAAAGGAGACTACTATCAGTTAAATGACATTAAAAAATTAATCGACCAGTTACGCCACGTAGAGCTTGTACAATTAGTATCTTTATTGGATATTAGAGAGATTAAGAATAAGATGAACCTCATCTTCTAACCGGCCAGACCGGTTTCCTTCACCGAATTACACCCGTGAACAAGACATTGTTTCATGTTAAAATCCTTTTGTTATGTGGGAAGAAAAAAAGAACCAACTTTACAGGTCCTTCGAATTCAAAGACTTTAAAGAAGCATTCGCATTCATGACAAAAGTGGCCCTTATTGCTGAAAAAATGGACCATCACCCCTACTGGACAAATGTTTATAATAAGGTAGAAATTTACCTGAATACACATGACGCGGGAGATGTGATCACCGATAAAGACCGTAAGATGGCAAAAGCCATCGATGGGTTGTTGTAAATTTTTATTAACACACAGTGATTCGTATTTTTTTACTTTTCCTGTTGTTTTGTTGCTCCATTGTTACCAGGGCTGGCATACCCGCACTAGATACACTGGTGGCAGATTTTGATCATCTGCCCGCCGCTGTGGACCTGCGGCCGTATTTGCTTTCTCTGGTAGATAAGGGAGGATCTTTAACACCGCAACAGATTTCATCAGCATCATTTAACCACAACTATCACCTGTTCCATGTAGAAAAAAAACATATTGGAAAAGGAAATAATTGCTGGCTGAAACTCCATGTAAGAAACACAGGTTCCCAGGATTCCACGCTCACTCTATTTGCCGGCTGGCATGATGATATGAGCTGGTATATACAGGACAGCGCTGACCGCAAGATGCATCTGCTTATGCATACCGGCCTTATGCGGGACCGCGCAGGTGTACAAAGATGGGAACACTACGGCTTTAACGTCACCGTTCCCCCCGGCAGCACACATACCTACTTCCTGCATATCAATAACAAATACTATAACGAGAACGGACTGATGCCCGCATTATTCAATGACCTCCAATACGGACAATTCCGTAACGGACAATTTGAATACTACCGCAAAGAAACCATCCTGATACACGTATTGCTCGGTATGCTGCTGGTATGCCTGGCGATCGCCGTGATCAACTACATACAACTACCCGATAAATCCTACATGTACTTTGCCGCCTACATGCTGGGACTGATCGTCTTTTTTACCCTCCGCCTGGAAGGTCAGCCCTACCAGCTATCCGTATTCTATCGCTGGCCCATGCTGAAGTATTACTGGGATATCCCGGCGCTGTTATTCTGTTTCTACCTGATGTATCTCGCCTTTGGTAATACTTTTCTTAACCTCCAGGAGAGATATCCTTTCATGGAGAAACTATTTACTTCAGTAGCCGCCATCATCGGAGGTATTATCATTATCTGCTTTTACTGTATCGCACTGGAACAATATCAGGTGCCGGTCATGATCTATAGCTATGTCTATATCTCTACCCTGCTCCCTTTCCTGATCGTTTTTATCGCATTAGCCAGACGTTCGCGCCACCATCCGCTGGTACGCTTTTTCCTCTTCGGATCGCTCTGCTTCTATATGGCCAGCTTCGGTTCATTCCTGATGCTGATCAGACCACTGGGCCTTATCAATGCCCTGGGAGAAATTTCTGCTCCTTCCCTGCTCATTGTAGCAGGCGTATTGCTGCAATCTATGTTCTTCCTCGCCGGACTCAGTTACCGCAATAAACTGGTGCACCATGAAAGAACACGCACACAGGAACTATTGATAAAACAGCTGAATAAGAATAAAGAACTGCAGCGTAAACTGAATGAACAGCTGGAAGAACTGGTGAAAGAACAGACCACAGAGATCCTGCGGAAGAAACAGGAACTCGAAGAACAACGCAAAATACACCTGGAAACAGAGTACGATAAGAAACTGACAGAAATAGAACTCAAGGCGATCCGCGCACAGATCAATCCGCATTTTATCTTCAACTGCCTGAATTCCATTCAGCTGTTCGTGATGCAGCGGGATTTTGAATATGCACAGAAATATCTCTCTGATTTCTCCTATCTGATCCGTAAAACACTTGATTTCTCGCGTCGTAACTTTATTTCATTATCTGATGAAATTGCCTACCTCAATACTTATCTTGGGTTGGAGAAAATGCGGTTCGAGCATAAGATGGAATACGAAATTTATGTTGATCCTGCTATTGCCACATCAGAATTAGAGGTACCCGCCATGCTCCTGCAACCATACGTTGAAAATGCAGTTAAATATGGCATGACCAACACCAGCTACCCTATCGGCCAGTTGCTGATACAGTTTAACCAGATAGCCCCGGATATGCTGGAGTGCCTGATAGAGGACAATGGCATCGGCATTATCCGCTCCAAGACCTTGCGTACACTACCGAAACATCACCAGTCGTCCGGCATGGAGATCAGCTTCAACCGTGCCGAACTCCTGAATAAGATGTATAATACAGGTATACACATCGATATCATTGACAAATCAGAAAATAATAACACAGAAAGTGGTACTATTGTAAGGATACTGATCCCCCAACTTTAGGCCATACAAGCTTATTGGAATACTATGATAAAGGCCGTTATAATAGATGATGAACGCAACAGCCGTGATATCATATCACTGATGCTGGAAAAATACTGCCCCGAAGTACAGGTAGCCGCTACGGCATCCGACTGCGCGGACGGTATTGCCACTATTCAGCAACATCAGCCACAACTGGTATTCCTTGATCTTGAAATGCCCGATGGCACCGGCTTTGATGTACTGTTAGGTACACAGGATGCCCCTCCCTTTGAAGCCGTTTTTGTAACTGCCTTTGAAAAGAAATTCCTGCACACCATCCGCTTCAGCGAAGTAGAGATCATCCTCAAACCGATTGACAGGGAAAGTCTGATGAATGCAGTCGGCAAGATCGCTGATCGTATACATGCAAATGCCAGTACATCCCGTTATAAAGTGCTGCTTGAAAACTTTAACAATGGCCGTAACATCAATATGGATATGGTGATCCCGGTGACGCAACATGAAGACATGATCATCGGACTCAATAAAATCACCTACCTGGAAGCATCCGCAGAAAAGACAACCATACACTTGTCTGATCAACAGCAAATACAGGCAGATCGCTCATTCCGCTATTATACGGACCTCTTTAGCACCTTGCGTTTTTATCAGATCAACAACCATCAGATGGTGCAGTTATCTCAGATCAATAATATTGAAGGTGATGGCAGCAGGGCTTTACTGAAGAACGGGGTCAAACTCGAAGTTGCAGATAGAAGGAGAAAGGATCTGGTCAGTCACTGGAAACAATACAGGTAACAAATAAAAAAGGTCCCGTCTGAGACGGGACCTTTAATTTTTTATCCATTCATGGAGATCAGGAACTCTTCGTTGTTCTTGGTACCTCTCATGTGTTGCAGCATAAAGTGCATAGATTCCTCTGTATTCATATCTGCAAGGTGATTACGCAGAATGTGTATACGTTTCAGGATATCTTTTTCCAGCAGCAGGTCATCACGACGGGTAGAAGAGGCAGATACGTCGATCGCAGGGAAGATACGTCTGTTGGCCAGTTTACGGTCAAGCTGTAATTCCATGTTACCGGTACCCTTGAATTCTTCAAAGATCACCTCATCCATTTTAGAACCTGTATCGATCAATGCAGTTGCAAGGATTGTCAGTGAACCACCATTCTCGATCTTACGTGCAGCACCAAAGAATTGTTTTGGTTTCTGCATGGCGTTTGCTTCCACACCACCACTCAATACTTTACCAGAAGCAGGAGCTACAGTGTTATGTGCACGTGCCAGACGGGTAATGGAATCCAGGAGGATCACTACGTCATGACCACATTCTACCAGGCGTTTTGCTTTCTGCAAAGCGATAGCAGATACTTTTACGTGCTTTTCAGCTGGTTCGTCAAAAGTAGAAGCAATGACTTCTGCTTTAACGCTACGTTCCATATCGGTTACCTCTTCAGGACGCTCATCGATCAGTACGACCATCAGGTATACTTCAGGATGGTTTGTAGCGATCGCGTTTGCTACTTCTTTCAGCAACATGGTTTTACCAACCTTTGGCTGTGCTACGATCAATCCACGCTGGCCCTTACCGATCGGGGTAAAGAGGTCCATGATACGGGTAGAGTAGTTATTGGAAGTAGTGGTAAGACGTAATTTTTCGAATGGGAATAATGGCGTCAGATAGTCGAAAGGTACGCGGTCACGTACTTCTTCCGGAGACTTACCATTAATTGTTTCTACTTTCAGCAGTGCGAAGTATTTCTCGCCTTCTTTCGGAGGACGCACGGAACCCTTAACGGTGTCGCCGGTTTTCAGTCCGAACAATTTTATCTGTGAAGGAGAAACATAAATATCATCTGGTGAACTGAGGTAGTTATAGTCAGAAGAGCGAAGGAAACCATAGCCATCAGGCATCATTTCCAATACACCTTCACTGATAATTATACCGTCGAATTCTATATTAAAAGCAGGTTCTTTCTTGTTTGAAGGAGTGCGCTGTTTCTGCGCCAGTACCGGCTCTTCCGGCATTACAAAATCATCCTCGTCTTCTTCTTCCTCTTCCTCTTCTGCTTCCTGAGCATTGGGCAGAGTGGTAATAACATCTTCCTCTTCTTCATCCTCTTCTTCAAGATCTTCAGTGAATTGCGGGATGATTACATCATCATCGTCATCGAAAGTAAGAGAGGGGATGTCTAAATCTATATCGAAGTTCTTTTTCTTTGGTTTGGTGTCCTGTGCCTTAGGTTCTTCCAATTCTGTTTCTTTTGATTTAAGGCCGTTGGCAGCTGGTTTTCTGCCACGTTTAGGTTTTTCGTCTGCAGCTGTGGTCTCTGCTACAGGTGCTTCTTCAGCTTCTTCTTCTTTTTTTGTCTTACGTTTACGTGTTTTCTTTTCTTCACCATTTGCCGGGTTACCTTCAGAGGCCATTACTGCCTGCTTATCGAGTATTTTGTAGATAAGATCCTGTTTGCTCAGTTTTTTGGCGTTTGGCACATCGAGTTTCTCTGCAATGTCAAGCAGCTCAGGAACGAGCATGTCGTTCAATTGTAAGATGTCGTACATCATCGTGTGTTGTCAAATTTAAAAGTGTTGTGAGGTGGGTACCACTACATACCAACATACACCAATTACAAATAATTGTTTTTTGAGTCCAATAAATTTAATCTGGTTATTAAATCTGATAGGGAATGTTGAGTTTAGGACTGCCGACGAAGATGGAAATATGGAAATTTAGAACTTTATCAGGCAGGTTTGTTACGCAAGATTAAAACAAGTTTCGCTATTATCCAAAAAAAAAGCACTCTTACAAGCTCTTACAACAGCAGCCAGACAAGCGTCCGTGCCATCTCCCCCCCTTGAAAACCCCGTCCCATAGCCTCTCTATGGTTTTGGCCCCGGAATATCTATCAACATTCCTGCCAAACAGCCGGTCAGGGCTTCAGAATTAATTTAACATTTTATTTAGTTCCTGCCCCGGAAGCTCCTTTATACCCTATGCAGTATGCTCCATATCTCTTAAATTTGCAATCCTAAAATATATATTCATATGAGCCAAAGAGTGAAAGTCAAGCAGATACTGCTGGACGAAAAAACAGACTACAATGTAGTGGTAAAGGGTTGGATACGGTCTTTCCGTAACAATCAGTTTATAGCACTGAACGATGGCTCAACCAATAATAATATCCAGGTAGTAATAGACCAGGAATCCGTTACCCCGGAACTGCTGAAACGCCTTTCCACAGGGGCTGCGATCAGCGTGTCCGGTCAGGTGATCCCTTCTATGGGTAAAGGCCAGCGTGTAGAAATAAAAGCAATTGAACTGGAAATACTGGGCGATTGCGATCCTGAGAAATACCCGCTTCAGCTGAAAAACCGCCCCAGCCTGGAATATCTGCGTGAAATCGCACACCTGCGTTTCCGTACCAACACCTTCGGAGCCATCTTCCGTCTGCGCCACGCCCTGGCATTTGCTGTACACAAATTCTTTAATGAAAAAGGCTTTGTATACCTGCATACGCCGATCATCACTGCTTCTGACGCAGAAGGCGCTGGTGAAATGTTCCATGTAACATCTTTCGATCTTAAAAATCCACCGCTGACAGAAAGTGGTGAGATCAACTATAAAGAAGATTTCTTCGGCCGCGCTACCAACCTGACCGTATCCGGTCAGCTGGAAGGCGAGCTTGGCGCAATGGCGTTTGGCGATATCTACACCTTCGGTCCTACCTTCCGTGCAGAAAATTCCAACACAGCCCGCCACCTGGCTGAATTCTGGATGATCGAGCCTGAAATGGCCTTCTATGATCTGGAAGACAACATGAACCTGGCTGAAGCTTTCATCAAGTATGTACTGGGCTACGCACTGGAAAATAACAGGGAAGACCTGGAATTCCTGGCACAACGCCTCCTGGAGGAAGAAAAACAAAAGCCTCAGCAGGAACGCAGCGAGATGGGCCTTATCGAAAAACTGGAATTCGTGCTGAACAATGAGTTTGTACGTATCACTTATACAGAAGCGATCGACATCCTCAAAAACAGCAAGCCAAACAAAACCAAAAAGTTCAACTACCTGATCGAAGAATGGGGTGCTGACCTCCAGAGTGAGCACGAACGCTACCTGGTAGAAAAACACTTCAAAAAACCGGTTATCCTCACCGACTACCCGAAAGCGATCAAAGCGTTCTACATGAAACAGAACGAAGATGGCAAAACAGTAAGAGCAATGGATATCCTGTTCCCTGGTATCGGTGAGATCGTAGGTGGTTCACAACGTGAAGAAAACTACGATAAACTGGTAACCCGCATGGAAGAAATGCACCTGCCGGTAGAAGAAATGAGCTGGTACCTGGATACACGCCGCTACGGTTCTGCACCACACGCAGGTTTCGGTCTTGGTTTCGAAAGACTGGTGCTGTTTGCATCCGGTATGGGTAACATCAGAGACGTTATTCCTTTCCCAAGAACGCCGAAGAGCGCGGAATTCTAATTCAATCAGGAATTGGAGTCTTCAATTACAAACAGACTTTTTTAAAGCCTTATAGCAGGGCGCTTCATTTAAATGAAGCGCCCTTTTTATTTAATTCCGCACAACCCCGTTCCCTTATCCAGCCTCATTCTGCCCAATTCACCCTTCTTCATTCCTGATTAATTTTTATGGAATCTATTCACTCCTGCATCTATATACCAGAAAGCGCTTTCAGTCATTTAATTCCTTACCATTAAACCCTTATGCAATGGCTGAAATAAATGCCGGCGGATCCGAACGTGGCCGCAAAAGAGGCACCCGATCAAATAAAAAAAGTACACGTGTTGATATGACACCCATGGTAGACCTGGGCTTTTTGCTCATTACCTTTTTCATGCTCACCACGACCATGATGAAACACAGAACAACTGATCTGCTGATGCCCGCAGAAGATAAAGATCATCCGTCTGTATTGGCCGACAGTAAGTCTCTGACTATTTTACTGGGCGCCAATAATAAAGTCAGCTACTACGAAGGGATTGGCAATGATCCTTCACACCCTCCTGTAGTGAAAAACTCATCCTATGCCAATAACCATGGCATACGCGACGTCATCATCGATAAAAAGGATCGTGTCATACAAATGCACAAAAAAGATGACCTGATGGTACTGATCAAAGCAGATAAACATGCCAGTTATAAGAATGTAGTGGATATCATGGATGAAATGCTCATCAACCATGTAGCCAGATATGCCGTAGTAGACATTACACCGGAAGACGAAGCTTTCTTAAAATGAGTTACCTTAGTAAGGTAAAACTCATTTACTATGGCAATAACTCATTCCATTCCGGTTGTGGACCTCGCCGCCTTTACCTCGGGCGACGCCGCCAGTAAAGCGGCTTTTGTGGAGCAGCTTGGTAAAGCTTACGAAGAAGTAGGCTTTGTGGCGGTAAAAAATCATGGTATTTCTGACGATCTTATTGCGAAACTGTACAAGTATGTACAACTGTTCTTCACCCTGCCGTCCGATATCAAGCGGTCTTATGAGATCCCTGAACTGGCCGGTCAGCGTGGCTATACTTCCTTCGGGAAAGAACACGCCAAGGGCTATGAAGCGCCCGACCTGAAAGAATTCTTCCAGTTCGGCCAGACAGTAGAAGATGATGATCCGATCGGTGCAGAATACCCTCCCAATGTGGCCGTAAAAGAAATTCCGGCATTTACGCCGACCTTCTTTGATGCCTACCGTGGTTTTGAATCATCAGGAAAAGCGCTGCTGCAGGCTATTGCCATCTACCTCGGACTGGATGAGCACTATTTTGATCAGTTTATCCATAATGGAAACTCCATCCTGAGGGCTATTCACTACCCTCCTATTACAGAAGAGCCATCCTCTGCCATCCGTGCGGAACAACATGAGGATATCAACCTCATTACCCTGCTGGTAGGCGCTTCTGCAGATGGATTACAGATCCTGGATAAACAGAACAACTGGGTGCCTGTTACTTCTTTACCGGAACAGATCGTTGTAAACGTAGGGGATATGCTCCAGCGTCTCACCAACAATCGGCTGAAATCAACTACGCATCGTGTGGTAAACCCACCACGTGAGATGTGGCATACCAGCCGTTATTCCATTCCGTTCTTCCTGCATCCTAAATCAGAGATGCCACTGAATGCACTGGAAAGCTGCGTAAATGCCGAACATCCGCTCGCTTATGAGCCTATCACGGCCGGCGAATACCTCGATGAACGCCTCAGAGAAATTGGTCTTAAGAAATAGCTATAAACAGAAAACGCTCCATTACGGAGCGTTTTTCTTTTCTCTCTTATATGCTGATTTATACTACACATTAATTCACCTTGTCCGGACCACTTCCCTCCTTCTTCACCAGCGTCTTCTCTTCTTCCAGTACAGCGGTATTTCCACTGAATAACTGTACAAAGTAATCCTTCATCTCATTGGTCATACGATACTCGTTCTGCGGGAAATTCAGAAAGTAACTGTGCTGACTACCCACCTGCTCCCGGAAATTGACATAATTGGCATTTTTTGCCAGATGTCCTTTCAGCTTCTCTCCCAATTGTGGCTTCAATGTCAGTAAATGAGCGCCTTTTAATTGCCAGTCCGACCTGTTATAGTGGATATAGATCTTATTCGCGAAATGAATGTCCTCTACCCATTCCTGATGCCCTCTGGAAGGTACACAGGCGGCATTGATCACTATATTATCGATAAACGGTTCGCTATTCAGTTGCTGGTAATCCTGCCCTTTCATCATCTCCATCAATATGATATTGCCCATACTATGGCAGAATGTAGACACCTTCACCTGTTGCATCCAGTCTTCCTGCTCCCTCCGCGCCTCTTGTATGATACGAAGCAGCCGGTAATAATGTGGCGCCGATAAACGGGCATTCTCCCGTGCAAACCGGAAGTTCCGTGCCGGCCGGTAAGTGGTATTAATACTGGCATAGTCAAACATGATTACATTCACCTGGTATTGCGATCGCATCAGCAATGCTCTTTCTACATTCGTAGTGAAGATCTTTCCCATCCCCTCCGCATAAACGACGATATCCCGCTTTTCCGGCAATAAATGCATGGCGTCTGACAATGTAGGCGTCTGAAATACATTCCATTGTCCACCATGCTTTTGCAAAAAGAAGTATTTCAGTCCTGACGTATCCACATATTCGTCCACAAAGCGCAGATTATCCTTGTGCAGGTGCCGGTTACTCACAAAAACCAGACAGGTATCTGTCGCCGATGGTTTAACACAATCCGACTGTAAGCAGAAATTTGCCCAATAATCATCACTGTTGTAGAATGACAATTGCGCATGTACGTTCAGTGAAAGTGTTATGCATAGGATTATCAGAAATCTCTTCATAAAACTGCTTCTAATATTAAACTATTCATTACCAATCAATTGACAGGCTACCAGATAGAGGTGGGAAGTATTCAATATCCTGCAAAGTATTGAGAATCTACAACAAGTATTATGCCTGTACGTTACAGGCTTAACCGAAGAAAATCAATAGTTTGTCGCTTTATTGTTTGATATTGTCAGGAAATTATTGAAATTCGGGCAGCCTAATAAATACTAAAGCGTGTTTCTTCGTCATATTCCTTTCCTGCGCGCTGTTTTTATGCATAGCATCACAGCATACGGGGGCCCGCAGGGTCACCTGGCTATGATGTTGAAAACATTTGTACACCAGAGACGGGATGTGACAGAACAGGAACTGATGGAATATAATGCTTTCTGTCAACTCTTACCCGGCGCTTCTTCTTCCCAGACACTTACACTGATCGGATATAAACGTGGCGGCATTTCGCTGGCCGTTGCCACCCTGTTGATATGGATAGCCCCCGCCTGTATACTTATGGGCTCCCTGAGCTTCCTGTTACAGTATTTCGACCAGAAAGCGCTGAATACCGATATCTTTAAGTACGTACAACCAATGGCCGTTGGTTTCCTTATTTATGGAAGCATGCGGGCATTCCGTATCAGTATACGCAACCTGGCAACGACGATGATCATGATATCGTCGCTCCTGATCGCCTATTTCTTCAAATCTCCCTGGACCTTTCCTTCCCTGATCATATTAGGGGGTATCGTATCCAATTTCAGTGATAAACGTATTCCGGATATCCAGGATAAGCCTAAAAAGATCCGCTGGACCAATATCTGGCTCTTTGCCCTGCTTTTCATACTGGCGGGATTCTTCTCAGAGCTGGCCCGTACGCATGACTGGATCACACGCCGTCCTTTTAACTTATTTGAGAACTTCTACCGTTTCGGTAGTCTGGTATTTGGCGGAGGAGATATTCTGATCGCAATGATGCTGGAACAGTACGTTTCGCGTGCGAAAACCCAGTTCATGAGCGCTGAAGAATTACTGACAGGCGCTGGTATCATGCGTGCTTTACCTGGGCCCACCTTCTCTATCACTGCTTATGTCGGTGGTATGGTGATGCGTAACCTCGGTCCGGGTTATCAGTTATTAGGCTGTGTACTGGCACCGGTTGCTATCTTCCTGCCCAGCCTACTCTTGGTCTTATTTTTCTTCCCCATATGGCATAACCTGAAGAAATATGTGGTTATCTACAGGGCATTAGAAGGCATTAATGCAGTAGTGGTAGGGATCATGTGGGCAGCCACGATCATCCTGTTCATGGCCATCCCACAGAATGGGTATACGATTGCGGTAACCGCTGTCACACTGACCGTACTGCTGCTTTCGCGCATACCATCCCCTTTTATCGTACTCGCCTGCCTTATTTTAGGCTGGCTGTTATAGTTCATATTATTCCACCTGCGCCTGTGCCATTGATTCCACTTTGGCTATCGCCTTACGCAGATCATTTTTCGTCTTATCAATATCTTTCCACAGATTTCCCATTGCTTTTACCCTGTCTCTCATATTCTCCATCGTAAAATTGCTGATAGCAAGATCTTCATTCAGTTCATCCCAGTTCAGCGGAGCAGACACCGTAGCTCCCGGTTTTGGCCGTACGGAATAGGGTGATGCAACGGTTTGTCCGCGGCTATTCTGCATATAGTCAATATACACCTTCTTATTACGTTTAGACTTCGTACGGATCACACTGGTGATCTTTGGCAATTCCTGTTGTACCTGCTTAGCCACATACTCGGCAAATAAGCGGCAGGTCTCATAGTTATACTTTCCGCCGGTAGGCACATAAATATGCAATCCCGAAGCGCCGGAAGTCTTGCAAAAGGACTTTACACCTACCTTATCCAATAATTCCTTTATCGCTAATGCGGTTTCTACCACATACTTAAAGGCAATATTCTCCGGGTCCAGGTCCAGTACGATATAATCCGGATTATCCAGGTTCTTCACGCGTGATAACCAGGGGTTCATTTCTATACAGCCCAGGTTGGCCATATATACCAGTGTAGCAGCATTATTACATACCAGATAATCCACGTCACGGGATGCGGAAGCTGCGTGTAAAGTGACCGTTTTTACCCAGTCAGGAGCCGCTGCTGTATCTACATCCTTTTGATAGAAACCGGCATCCTTGATGCCGTTGGGGAAGCGATGCAGACTGAGTGGACGGTCTTTCAGATAGGGCAGCACATAGTCCGCCATTTCCATATAATAATCGATCAACTCACCTTTTGTGATCTTTTCATCCGGCCAGTATAATTTCTGCTGATTGGTCAGCGGTACCTTTTTACTGTTGAGTGTCACCACCCGCTCTTTCTCAGGTGCTGCTTTCGCCGGAGCAGCGGTTACTGCCGCTTTTTTAGTAGCCATCTTTGTGGATTTTGCAGTTTCCTGATGCACCTCCTTTGCCGGCTTGTCTTTCCTCAATCCAAGGAATACCGGCTGCCGTAGCTGCTTGTCACTTGTCCATGAAGAGAATTTCACCTGACACACCAGTTGTGGCTTTACCCAGGTAACCGGCGTATTGGTTCTGATCTTTTTATCAAAAGGAGAGCTCTTTTGTCGCAGCGGTTGCATCTTTTCATACAGCTCATTGATCAACGTTCCATTCAATCCACCGCCACAGTTCCCCACATATCGTAGTTCCTTATTATCATCATATACACCCAGTACCAGGGAGCCGATCTTCTTTCTGCTTCCCTTCGGATCAGTATATCCACAGATAATGGCTTCCTGCTCATCAATGATCTTTATCTTCAGCCAGGCCATAGCCCGTTTTCCCTCTGCATACAGACTTTCCGCTTCTTTCGCAATAATGCCCTCCCAGCCTTTTTCCTTTGCCTGTTGATATAATGTGTCACTATTGTCTGAGATGTGTTCTGAATAAACAACGCCTTTGTTCTTTAGCTGCTTTACTACCGTTTTCAACAATTCTTTCCGCTGGATCAGGGGCATCGCTTTCAGGTCTTCTCCATCCAGCTCAAGCATATCAAACACGACATATACAAGATTGCCCGAAGGGTCATTCTTATAGTTCTGCAATGACTGAAAATCGGAGGTCCCGTCTTTTTTCAGGATAACGATTTCTCCATCCAGCACGGCGTCATGCTGCAATTTTTCCAATGCCTCTACAACAGGTGCATAATCCTTATTGAACGAAAGATGATTTCTCGAATACAGTTCCACTTTCCCGTTTCTCACATCTGCAATAGCCCGGTAGCCATCCCATTTGGTCTCAAACAGCCATCCTTCCCGGTTGAAAGGTGCATCTACCAAAGTCGCCATCATCGGCGTAAAAAGCGCCCGTTGCTGTTTAGCTTTTTTTACTGTCTTTCCTTTTTGAGACGCTGCTTTCACTTTTGCCGGACTCACTTTTTTTTTACCCTCACCTTTCATCTTTTCCTTTTCCTTCACTCCCCGGTCCTTTACACGCTGGGGTGTGAAATCTTCGCTGTTATAAGCGTCCTTCACAGCATAGTCATCTTTATGTTTCAGCAGCAACCAGGCATTATCAGCTGTATTCTTCATCTTCACCAGGGCAAATTCCCCTTTCACCTTCCGTCCTTTCAGCCGTATCTTCAGATCTCCTTCTTTGATCTCCTTATTGGCGGCTTTATCAAAGCTGCTACCATCCTCACGTAGTAATTCGTAATTGCCTTTATCCCACACATAGACATAACCAGCGCCATAATTCCCTTCCGGGATCACGCCTTCGAAATCTTTATAGTCATACGGATGATCTTCCACCTGCATAGCCAGCCTTTTATCTGCAGGATTCATAGAAGGGCCTTTGGGTACTGCCCAGCTTTTCAGTACACCATCTACTTCCAGGCGAAAATCATAATGCAAACGTGATGCATGATGCCGCTGTATGACAAAAATGTGCTGCTTACCGGCACTCTTTCTCTTTGCACCTTTGGGTTCGGCAGTCTGTTTGAAATCGCGCTTCTCATCATATGTTTTTAAGCTGCTCATGACGCACGTTTTTTAGTGGTTTTTCCTGTAGATGGCGTCAGACTCGCCTTCAGCTGACTGAACAGATCGCTGCTCTTCGTATGCACCACTTTCAGTTTTTTCACCGTACGTCGTTTGCCGCTGGCTTTTGCCTTAATGATCTTCAGCAGTTCTTCATGATAAGTATCTTTGAACTGACTGATATCAAATTCAGTGGTGTAACTGTCCACCAGTTGTATCGCCATATCCAGCTCCTTTTTACTGATCTTTGTATTGGATGGAAAAGACAGCTCTTCCGGAGAGCGTATTTCCTGCGAAAATCTTAGCTGTTGCAACATCAGATAATCTTCTCTGGGCCGGATAATGGCCAGGTGTTCACTCGTTCTGAGTACAAAACGCCCCAGACCGGCCTTACCCGTTTTCTGCAATGTTTTCAACAACAGATCATATGCTTTAACGCCGGCTTTATCCGGTTCTATGAAATAGGGTGTTTCGAAATAGATATCATCTATTTCTACCAGTTCCACAAATGATTCGATGGTGATGATCTTACTCTTTTCCGGACTGGCTTCCTGAAAATCCTCATCCTCCAGAATGACGTATTCATCATTATACAGGTATCCTTTCACAATCTGCTCCCAGGGCACTTCTTTACCTGTGTCTTCATTCACCCTTTTAAATTTTATATGGGCGTGATCTTTCCTGTCCAGCATGTCCAGGTCCAGCCTGCTGTCCTGTACTGCGCTGTACAATTTGATGGGTATATTGACCAACCCAAAACCGATTGTTCCTGACCATACAGCTCTCATAAAAAGATAATTTAGTAGTGATAATGAGTGAAAACCAAACTATATGCCATGGCACGTGTTTTGGATTTTATCCTGTAACAAAAACCTTTGTTTATGGAAAAGCCAGGCGAAATGACCACCCTTAGCCGGGTGATGCAAAAACTACATGAAAAAGGCCTAGATCATGAACTAAAAATGAGTGATCACGGCAGAATGCAGAATATAGAAAAACAAAAGATCTACAATCCTGAGGAATTGAAGATCATCAAAACCTACCGGTTCGAAGGTGAGTCAGATCCTGCCGACATGTCCGTATTATACCTGATAGAGGACAAGGAAGGCGAAATTGGCTACGTACTGGATGCCTATGGTGTTTACAGCACCCATGAAGAGGCTGGATTCGATGAATTTATCCAGAAAATCCCGGTAGAAGACAGGGAAGATCAGCTGATCTTCGCATAGGATATTATTTAATTAAGAATTAAAAATTAAGGATTAAGAATTATTGCTCAGCGCTAATTCTTAATCCTTAATTTTTAATTCTTAATTTTTCCCGTTCTTTTTCTGTTCCTTCATAAACTTCAGCAACACCTTCTCATCATTATGCAAACCATCCTCAGATGCCTCTGCTCTTCCCGCCCGTAACTCTTCCAGGTAAGGCTCCAGCTCACATAGTTCATACGATTCCAGTATTTTTGGATGGATGTAATATTTCTTACAGACAGCCCTTGTATTACCGAGCTTGCCGGCTACGCTGTCGATGATCTGCACCAGGTTTTGTTTACATTGATGTGCGGAAGTAAACGGGGTAAGATCAGCCAGCAGATTCAGTGCATTCACCGTACCGGACCAGGTCCGGAAATCCTTACAGGTAAAATCATCACCGGTCCATTGTTTCAGGTATTCATTGATATCTCCGGAATCAAGACTCTTATGTTCTTCTCCTTCATAATACTGGAATAATTCCTGGCCGGGAATATCTCTCACCTTGTGCAGTAATTTGGCTAATTGCGCGTGTTTAAGCGTTATTTTATGCATCACGCCCTTCTTTCCCTTGAACTTAAAAAAGGCCGTATTTCCGTCTATTTTCACGTGTTGTGAGTGCAATGTCGTTAGCCCATAAGACCCATATAATTTCTCATAGGACGCATTCCCAACCCTGATCAGGGTTTCCTGCATAACACTCAACGCGATAGCCGTAACCTTCTCTTTATCAAGACTTTTCTTACGTAATGCAACCGTAATATGTTCGCGTAATTGCGGTAGTTTCTCCCCAAAATGTAGCAGACGATCGTACTTGGTCTCGTTACGTACTTTTGCCCAGGTAGAATGATAGCGGTACTGCCTTCTGCCCATGGCATCGATGCCTGTCGCCTGCAGGTGTCCGTTCGCATATGGAGAGATCCATACTTCCTCCCAGGCAGGTGGTAATACCAGTCCGCGGATCCTTTTCAGTACCTCCTCGTCCCTGATAATATCTCCGTGCTGATCACGGTACCGAAAGCCGCCTTTTATCCTTTCCCGGCTATAGCCTGTAGTACCAGACTTCACATAACGTAATTTGACGGCTTTGGCGGTAGCCATTGCCTCAGCAAGCAGGTCCATAATTGTAATATTTTATGCTAACCATTCACAATTTCTCCTCCGTTGGGATGCAGCACCTGTCCTGTCATATAACTGGAATCATTACTGGCCAGGAATACATAACTGGATGCTACCTCCACGGGTTCTCCCGCACGTTTCAAGGGTACGTCCGAACCAAACGATTTTACATGTTCCGCATCAAAGGTCGCAGGTATCAATGGCGTCCAGATAGGTCCGGGCGCTACTGCGTTTACCCTGATCTTTTTCTCTGCCAGTGTGGATGCCAGGGAACGGGTAAAACTTACAATTGCCCCTTTGGTACTCGAGTAATCGATCAGGTGTGCGCTTCCCCTGTATGCAGTAACAGATGTTGTATTGATGATCGCAGCACCTTCTCTCAGATGCGGAAGTGCCGCCTTTGTGAGATAGAACTGCGAAAAGATATTGGTGGCAAAGGTTTTCTGTAACTGTTCCGCGGTAATATCTTCCAGATTTTTCTGTGGATATTGTACCGCGGCATTATTGACAACAATGTCCAGTCTGCCGAAAGTCTCCACTGCCTTTTCCACGATAGCTGCACAGTGTTTTTCATCTGTCACATCTCCAGGTACCAATACTGCCTTACGACCATACTCCTGTACGTGTTTCTGTGTCAATGCAGCATCCTCATGTTCATCAAAATAAGCGATGACAACATCGGCGCCCTCACTGGCAAAAGCAACTGCTACCGCTCTTCCGATACCACTGTCACCACCCGTTATAATCGCCACCTTGTCCATCAGTTTACCTACCGGTACGTCCTTTTTCTCAAACACCGGCTTCGGGTCCATTTCTGATTCTATTCCCGGCTGACGGGGCTGTTCCTGTTCTGGTCTCAATGGTTTCTTTTCTTCTGACTTTTGCATGATAAGTAGATTTAAGAAAGGCCTCTTGCATATCGATATGCAGAGGCCTTAGGGTTCTCATTTATAAGTTGAGCTTATTCAGCAGCAGCTTCTTCATTAACAGAAGATTCTGCGATCTGTGTCAGCAGACTATCAGTCTCTTTCTCTTCATTCAGCGTCTGTTCCAGTAACTGTGCAACTTCGTCATGTCCCATTTTATTGGCCAGTGTACGCAGACTGCCATAGGCAGCGATCTCGTAGTGTTCTATCTTCTGAGAACAGATAATGATACCTGCATCTCTCACCGCGGTATCTTCTTCTGTATCATCTACCACTTCCTGTCCTTCTGCGATCAATCCTTCCATTGCTTCACATTTCTTAGCTTTTGGCGCCTGACCGATAATTTCAAATACCTGTTCCAGACGCGTAACATGCTCTTTTGTTTGTTCCTGGTGATGGCTGATAGCATCGATCAGTTCTTCTGAAGTAGCTGCTTTCTGCATTTTCCCAAGTGCCTTTACAAGGTTCTTTTCTGCCCAGTAAATGTCTTTCAGTTCGTCCACAAACAGTTTGTGGAACTTGGAGTTGGGCATATCTTCGTTTTTGCTGTTGCTCCTGGAGGATGATTTAGGAGCAGTACGTGATGCTGACATAGATTTACTTCCAGCAGCACTTCTTGTTGAAGTTGTAGCCTTACTGGTTTTGGATTGGGTTCTTGTTGCCATATGTTTTGGAGTTTTAAATAGTGATTAACAAATTATTCTTCCGGAATGACCTTCGTATCTTCCTCATCGTACGTATGTCCTGTCTCCATGAGATCCTTGTCGGGGAAAAGGTCCGGTGATCTTTCCTGTACATCTTCCCTGTCCTGTTCTGCCATCACTTCTATCCTTTCTTCTTCTGCCTTTGGATCGGGAGGCGTACGTTTGATATCATGATCCGGTATCTCGTTGGGCACCGGCGGCGGTGGACCTGGCGGAGATGGAGGAGGCGTTATTTCCGGATTATTGGGCCTTGGTGGTTCCTCCTGCGGAATGGGTTGCTTTTCCGGTACCCCACCCGGATTTGGACTCCCCGCCGCCGTATGATAGTATTGCATAAGATTAATTTTTTGGGTGAACGATTTCTTAAACAGTGAGCAGTTGTATCACGATGTTTTTCAACGTATTCTATACAACTGAAAAAACAAAGTTCGTTCCAGTGGCATATAAGCACTGTTACGGCTGGTTTAAGCACCTCTTCACATGCATGCCAAATCCTTAACAGCACTGCATTTCACCTACTTTTAATTCACTTCAATGTATATATGAAGTACTTTAGCAGCCACGACCGGAGTGCCTGTAGAATATGCATTTCACAATGTGGAAATTGATGGATACTATTTATGAAATTATAAGTGTGGATTGATATACATAGCACAATATTTGTATACATATGACAGCCGGAACCGGATATACGTGCAGACATTGCCTGTGAAAGAGGAGGCCTACTGGCTTCTGATTATCATGTAATTAACGTAAATTAGAAAGCTTACCACACAATCAGCGGGAAAAATGCATATACCTGTACAAAAGAAGATCAGACTGGGATTCTTTATCGCATTTACTGTGATCATCGTCGCATCCATATGTTCCTTTCTGGTAACGAAAACCTTACTGGATAATGCCCGGTGGATGAATCAGACGATAGAGATCTCCAAAAGCCTGGAAGTGATCACCAAACAGCTGAAGGACGCAGAATCCGCCCTGCGGGGTTACCGGCTTACGCAGGATACCGCTTTCCTGAGGCCTACCATGCAGGAACGCAGTATCAAGATAGAAGAGGAATATATGTTGCTGCGTCGTATCACGGCCGACAGCCGCCGGCAGCAACTGCACCTGGATACCCTGAAAAAACTGCTTGAAAAGAAATACCAGCAGCTGATTGCCGGTGAAGCCAAACTGTCTGTGCGTCAGACAGACACGAGTGCTGTACAGGAAGGAGAAAAATGGATGGACAAAATAGACCTGAAAGTACAGGACATGCTGCATATCGAAAATGCGAAGCTGCACCAGAAATCCCGCCTGCAGGACTTCTTCTCTGCCATCTGGATACCCGTGATCTTTATTTCCTCGCTGATGGCTATCCTGATAGGTATCTATTCCTACGTTACCCTGACACGGGAGTTCCGCTTACAATTACATATTGAGTCACGTCTCAAATCTTACCAGCACGATCTCCAGCAGAATATCAAATTGCTCAATAAATCCAACGAAGAACTGGAGCAATTTGCTTACGTAGCCTCACACGACTTACAGGAACCCTTACGTAAAATATCTACCTTTAGCGACCGCTTACAGACAAAGTACGGAGAGCAGTTACCGCAGGAGGCGTCCGATCTGATCGTGCGTATGGTGGGCGCCGTAGGACGGATGCGTATATTGATCAATGACCTGCTGCTTTTTTCCCGTGCCGGCCGTATTACACCTGAGCATATTGAGAAGGTGGATATGACACAGGTGCTGCAGGAGGTCACCAATGATCTTGAGGTAAGTTTGCAGGAGAAAAAGGCGGTGGTGCATATCGCTCCACTGCCAGTGATAGAGGGGATGCCTACTGCATTTCATCAGTTATTCCAGAATATCATTACCAATGCGATCAAATTTGCGGACCCCGGCAGACAGCTGGTCATCAATATCAGGGCTGAACAGGAAAATAATCAATGCCGCATTTATATAGAAGATAATGGTATAGGTTTTGACCCGGCTTATGCCGAGCGCATCTTTTTGTTGTTTCAAAGGTTACACGGCATGAGCGAATATTCTGGTACCGGCATCGGACTGGCCATCTGTAAAAAAATAGTGGACAGCCATCATGGACACATCACCGCGTTGGGATCACCTGGTAAAGGCGCGACCTTTATTATCGAATTACCACTAACACAAACCCTCTACAATGAATAAAATTAAAACTGCCGGAAAAATTAGCATCCTTATTGCTGATGATGATGCTGATGACAGAGAGCTGATCCAGGCAGCTTTTGATGAGAACAGTACACAGCACCACATAAGTTTTGTGGAAAATGGCGAAGAACTCCTGCATTATTTAAAGCGGGATGGTCACTATGCGGATGAAACGCTACACCCTTTTCCACAAATTATCCTGCTGGATCTGAATATGCCTAAAAAGGACGGAAGGGAGGCATTACGCGAACTGAAGGCGAACAGTGTTTTTAAGAGTATCCCTGTTATCGTTTTGACTACTTCCCAGGAAGAAAAAGATATTATTAACAGTTATGAGCTGGGTGTAAACAGCTTTATTATAAAACCGGTCACCTATTCGGGCCTCGTGGAATTTACCCGCGTATTAGGGCAATATTGGTTCGAAATAGCAGAACTGCCAAATGTTTAGAGAATGACAGATCAACCCGTACATATATTGATGATAGACGATGATGAAGATGATTTTTATCTCGTCAACCAGTTATTACAGGATATTTCTCCGGGGCAATACCAGCTGGACTGGGCGCCTACTTATTCCAAAGCAGTAGAGGAAATTGACAGAAAGGTACATGATATCTATCTTGCCGACTACCGCCTTGGTCCTTATACAGGGATCGATATCCTTCACCATTTTCAGCAACTGGAATATAAAGCACCAGTGATCATGCTGACCGGTAAAGGTGACTACACGATCGATAAAGAGGCGATGCAGGCAGGTGCTTCTGACTACCTTGTCAAAGGAGAGATCAGTGCCGATCTGCTGGAAAGGTCTATCCGTTATGCACTGGATGAAGCGCGTCACCTGCGGATCATCGAAGAAAACGAAAAGAAATACTTCGGTGTATTCGAAAAGGCGCATGACCTGATCATCCTGGCCGACTGCGACAAGAATGTAATTGATGCCAACCCTGCCGCTATCAGGAGCCTTTGCTACAGTAAACAGGAATTACTAGAGTTAAATCTCAAGCAATTATTCTTCCTCGAAGAGCAGAGTAAACATTTCTTCGATCATATCTGCGGAGAAGATTCCAGTCTGCGTACAGAATATAACTTCGTCACCAAACACGGAAAGAAACTGGATGTGATGGTGAGTGCGGTGATGCTGGATGATGCAGAACAGATCTTCCTTTGTGTGGTACAGGATATCACTGAAAGGAAAAGAGAGGAACTGGAAAAACAGCAGCAGCAGAAATTTGTAGTAACCGGTCGTATTGCCCGTGTGATCGCGCATGAAGTAAGAAACCCGCTTACAAACATCCTGCTGGCGGTTAGTCAGTTTAAAGGAGAACCTGTTAGTGTGGAAGATAGCCAGGTGTATGTTGATATCATTGAACGTAACTGTACCCGCATCAATCAACTGATCACAGAACTGTTACATTCCACCAGAATGATCGAACTGAACGTGCATCAGCATGGTGTGAATGAACTCACTGATAAGGCACTTGCCCTGGCGCAGGACCGTCTGCAACTGAACGAGATCAATGTGAAGAAAGATTATCTGAAACACGATGTGCTGATTCCTGCAGATGAAGATAAGGTTGTGATTGCATTACTGAATATTATCATCAATGCGGTAGAAGCAATGACGCCGGGTAAAGGCCTGCTTACTTTACAAACGACCAAACAAAGAGATAAGGCTATTATTACCATTGGTGATAATGGACCTGGTATTCCGGAGGAAACAAAGAGTCGTTTGTTTGATCCGTTCTTTACCAATAAACCTAAAGGAACCGGTCTGGGATTAACCAGTACGCAGAATATCATTATGAATCACAAGGGAACGGTACACGTAGAAAGTGAAGAGGGAGAAGGAAGTTTATTTACGATCGTACTGCCTACCAACTGATCTTACTTTGACTATAGTTATCTTACGTTGACGCTACGTCTAAAAACGTAGCATCAACGTAAGATAACTATAGTCAAAGTAATTCCTGACTTACATCTCTTTTATTTTCTCTTCCGTATTCTCTATCGCTTCTTCTACAGAGTGTGACTCTTTCATATCCATTCTCTTCTTCGTTTCTTCTGCCAGTCTGCAGTAATAATTATGCAGCGTATCCAGTTCATCTTCCGACAAATCTTCTACTACGATCAACCTGTTACTCGCCGATTTATTAGCGGCGATCAATTCATTTAATTTCAGTTGTACGGACTTGGAGTCTTTATTCTGGGATTTCTGGATCACAAATACCATGAGGAAAGTGATAATGGTTGTACCAGTATTGATGACCAGTTGCCAGGTGTCAGAGTAATGGAAAACAGGGCCTGTTATTGCCCACACCAGGATTGCGCCCATGGCGATAAAGAATGCCCAGGGAGAACCTGTGGCCTGAGCGACTTTACTGGAAAATCGCTCAAAGAAGTTTGCGCCTTTTTTATCTTCATTACTATTTTGTTGTAGGTTATTTTGCAAATCCATAGTGCACGGTTTTATAACTTTCAAGGTGCAAATAGCATACCGTGCAACACAAAAAAGGCCTGCTGGAAAGCAGGCCACTGATTGAATATTAAACAAACATTATATTGATATCGCTTAGTAATTAATATTGAGTAACCTTAATTTGTTGTATAAGGTTTTACGATCGATGTTAAGCAGTTGCGCTGCTTTCGTCTTGTTATACTTCACTTCTTTGAGTACGTTGATGATCTTGTTGTACTCAGCCTGCAAAGCAACTGTTTTCAGATCGTTTTCATTTGTGATAGAGATCAGTTCACCGGACATATTCACCTGGTGATCTTCCTCGTATGGTTGTTGTGCGAATGACTCCTTCATTTCCAGTGGCAATGTGGACAAAGTAATGTCCTCATGCTCCGGCGTAAGCAGACATGCACGGCGTATCACGTTTTTCAGTTCACGGATATTACCTGGCCAGTTGTACCGGCTGAAACATTCCCATACATCATTAGCGATCTTACCACAATTCTTCTGCAGTTCTCTTTCTACCTGGCGCATAAATGCATCCACGAAAAGCGGGAGGTCTTCTACCCTTTCACGCAATGGTGGAATATAGGTAGTGAACTCGTTAAAGCGGTGGAAGAGATCTTCACGGAAGCGGCCTTTGGCTACTGATTCAGAGAGTTTCTCGTTGGACGCTACGATGATACGTACGTCGATCGGAATCTCTTTCAGATTACCTACTCTGCGGATCACTTTTTCCTGGATCACACGCAGCAGGGCTACCTGAATATCGTAGGAAAGGTTGGCTACCTCATCGAGGAACAGCGTACCGCCGTGGGCCTGTTCAAAGGCACCGATCTTTGTATTGATAGCACCGGTAAATGCTCCTTTCTCGTGACCAAACAGCTCACTTGCTGCCAGTTCTTTAGAGAGGCTACCACAGTCCAGCGCTACGAAAGGCTGGTTATGTCGTTTACTATGATGGTGGATGAGGTGTGCAACAGATTCTTTACCAGTACCTGTTTCACCGAAGATGATCACACTGTAATCAGTTGGTGCAACGAGTTTAATCTGTCGGAACAGTTCTTTTGCTCCATTACTCTCACCATAAACATACTTGTGACTTTTATCCAGCATTTCACTGTCCGGGGCGCCGTCGTCCACTGGCTGTGAGGAGCCATTAGCAGCAGGAGCAGCACTCACGGTACGCATTGGCATGGACGACTCACGTTCACGCTCGGAGTCCATATGTGCAAATGCTTTATGCACCAGATTCAGTATCTCATCCGGATAAAGCGGTTTTGACAGATAGTCATACGCGCCATTTTTCACCATATCTACTGCGACTCTGACGTCAGTATATCCAGTGATGATGATAACGATCGTGCGTGGGTTAATTTGCAGGATATCCTGCAACAGTTGTGCGCCATCGGTATCTTTTAACCGGTAGTCACATAACACCAGATCGAAAGTTTTTTCTTTCATCATCTTCAATGCAGTTGCGCCACTCATAGTGGTATCTACCTTGAAGCCATGTTTACCTAAAAACTTGCTTAATAACGTACAAATATTGATCTCATCGTCAATTATCAGAATATTTCTCATAATATTTATATGTGGTGTTAGACAACAGCGTTTTTAAATTTACAAATAATCACCTTACTTATTTCTGACTTAACATATTACTCATCAGTTCATCCAGATTGGTCACATTGAATGGTTTCGCCATAAAGTAACTGGCGCCTGCATTCAATGCTTTCTGCTTTTCCATTCCATTATCGTAAGCACTGATGGTGATGACCGGCAGTGCGGGACATTTCTTTTTGATCGCAGGAAGGGCTTCTAAACCCGAACCATCCGGGAGATGTATATCGAGGAAAAGCAAATCAGGTTGTTGTTGCTGTAAGTATTGCATCCCTTCTGTGAGCGCATGCACGTACTTCACCTTATAACCATGTTTTACCAGGCTTAACTGCAACAGTTTACAGATATCAGGTTCATCATCTATGATCAGAATAAACGATCCTTTTTTCCCCTCAGTAGTCAATATTTTATCGGACGGGTGGTCCACATCCGTTTTTATATGCTGTACCATGCTTTCACTTATTCCATTAAAAATTGATTATCAAATGCTTGTAGATGTATTCTTTACATAAAGCCGATGCGTCGCTCAAAATCCACCCTAATCCTTCCCAAATACCTATTTCTTTATCTTTCAAATATCAATCCATTACCAAACCCATGATTTTCACAGGGGTTCTCAATCGCCTGTCACACAAAGGTGTGGAAATATTTCCACACTACCTGTAGAGTGTCCACTAAATGCGATAACATTCACAGGGAAAACCGCCATTCCTACAGGTGGTATAGTAATTGACCTTTTTATCCTACTAATAAGATTTTCATTCATAGCTGTTGTTTAGTTATTGTCCCGGGCGCAGTACCCGGGACAATTTTTTTTCATTAACATCTCATTCACAGATTTCTCTTTCCAAGCATCTACTTTTGATTATCCAATAAATGTTTAATCCTCACCTGCGTACCCCGCAGGTGTTAAATATTTTAACAGGTTGTTTTCTTGTTTTAAGTGAAGAGCCAGGTTTTTTAGCCTGGCTCCTTTTCTTAATAATTTCTTAACCCGCTTTTTTTTGCACTCCCCGCCTTTCTCGCGAATATTACCGTTGACTTTAACCCAGTCTGTTGACCTGAGTCTACCTCGCCAACATCCCTCAAAGCAAACTTTACCTATATGAACGTGACTATAGAATATGGTATAGTCGGTATTCCCGAGCACCATATTAAAGTGACACATCAGCTTCCACCACAATATGCAGCCTACCGCTGTGACTTTGCCGATCCTGTTTTAGTGACATCGCCTGCGGTAGATATTATTTATCATACGGTGGTTGCGAATGGGTGTAGTATGAGTAATAATGTGTTTATCGTGAAAGAGCCGGTGCAGCTGCTGCCGAAGGTGAAAGAGGCATTGAGTACTGTATGCTGTGTGGTGAAAGGTAGTCTTAATATTATGTACTACGACAACGTAGTGACCCTGCTGCAGGGACAGTACAGCTGCTTCCAGATAATAGGGCAGCAACAAGCCTCCGTGTTCTCTCCTGGCATATATGAGGTGCAACATTATTCCTTTAGCAGGGAAATTCTCTCTTATAATACTTCAAACTCTCCCATGGTGTCCAGATGGCTGTCAAAAATTGACGGAGAAACGCCAGCCCTCCTCACCCCTACGCCGGGTATCGTCTGGGATAAACTCCATATCCTCAATCATGAGCTAAAATATAGTATTGTCAATTCCGGTCTGCGCCGCTCCTGGCTATCCGCCAAACTCCAGGAGCTACTTATTCTTATCCTCGAACACCAGGATAACAAAGCACTCCCACCCAGCTCAGATCTCACCTTTAACACCATCAAAACATATATCCGCAATAATATCGATAAAGAACTCACTATCTCTCAACTCGCATCCACCTATTATATAAGTGAATCTAAACTAAGACACAGTTTCACAAAATATTGCGGCATGTCCTTCTCGGAGTACCAACTAAAGATCCGCATGGAACGAGCACGCAACCTCTGTATCAACGAAACAATCAGTATCGCTCACATCGCTTACATCGTCGGTTATAAAAATCCCTCCGCCCTCACAAAAGTCTATAAAAACTACTTTGAAGAAACCCCCAGCGAGACACGGCGGAATGGTGGCAGCGAATGACGCTACGGATAAGTAACTTTGCCGCTCAGGATAATTTCTGAAGAGACAGTTTTTGTAACTTCTCCTTATGAATTATTTAACCCTACTCACATTGTTCCCTAAAAAGATCAATGTTACGTTTGTTGACGCCACCTCTAATCAGATACTTTCTAAACGCAAAATTCTGAAAGATGATTTACCGGAAGTGTTTGATAAACCCACCGTCTTAACTTTAGACGGCGAGCCCTGGCAGGTGATAACAGCTAATCCTGTATCAGGGGATGATTTTCATTATTCGAAAAAGCTAACGCTGACTATTCAGCGGAAAATTGATTTCGATAATACGAATCAGCGGTCGTTGGTCCCGACTAGCTCGGGTACTTTACCTGTCGTTGTACCTGGTATCTATTCAGAGACTATTCATGTTAATCAATGGATGCAGTTACAGTTCCTATCGATAGAATTAATGCCGGTTATTGAAACAGACTTAGGAGCGATTACTCAAATTTTGGAGATAGGGAATAACCTGGTGGGATATCCGTCGTCTTATATTCGTGATAATATTCCTTTGCTGTCTGTTCATATTCCTATGAATGAATTCTGTGATGTGGTCAGTGTTAGCTCGCGGGGTACGTTAGGCATAGACTCACAAGGCGTTATTCATTCTTCGTTCGTTATTCATTCACATAGTCATGTTTATTATGGTATCGTTGATAATGATATTATCACGGCGCTGTGTCTACGTGATTTTGAATATGTAGATGATGAGTTTTCACTGCTGGTAGAAAAGTTTCAGTTAGTGTTGGTGGATTGGTGTAACGGTGCTGTTGTGGGAGGATGATGGAACTGTGGGCGCGGGGAAAGACGCGCAGGATAAGTAAATATGCCGCTTGGGATAATTTGAGGGATTTAATTTAACCTAACTTTAATATAGAGACAGCTTAGATCAGCCTATAGGATAAACCTTTAACCCTCTGAGAGTTTTTTAGCCCATTTACCATTCTGGTCCTGATACCAGAAAATAACGCTATTTAAGATAATTAGTATTGAAGATATCATAAAATATCTTCCGGACAGCTATAACAGCAACGCTACTAACTATCTGCGCTACAAGCTCAACAAAACTATCAACATCAATACTATAAATTAAAACATTTATGACAATAGATGCGCTTGAACGACTACAACGTATAGATCGCCTCATCCGGATAAAGGGGACCGGCTCTCCCTCAGAGCTTGCAAGAAGGGTTGGAATATCCGAACGCTGTGTTTATAAATACATAAACATCATGAAAGACTTTGGAGCTCCCATAAAATTCTCCAATAGCCGGCAAAGCTATTACTATGATGAAGAGGGACATTTTAATATATCATTTTTCTTCGAAAAGAGTGAAATACCATCTACAGGAACACAAACACTTCTGTCATGAATAATAAGGTTATATCAATTGACGATAACAATGATCATCTATCGGTCGCTAATAGCATAAGTGAAACCAATGGGGAAATTTCAGTCAATAAAACTAAAGAAAAAAAAAGAAGTGGACTGAGACTGGGATACCACTACATCGTACTAAAGAGTCTGAAAGAAAGTGATAAAAATGATGTCATTAAATGCATATATATAAAAAGCCTGTTCGACTTTGGTATCTGTGTGATCAAAGAAGGTGTATCAGGGGCCTCTATAGACAAAAACGGCAGAGACATCAGGGATAGGCTCATGTGGCAAAAAGAACTCCATGAAAAGTTGCACGGGCATGTGAAATTGCCAAAGGCGCTAGCATGGTTTGAAGAAAATAATATTTCCTATCTCGTGCTGGAAAGGATAAAAGGAAAATCTCTACATAAAGTGCTGTCCGAAATGACGCCATCTTTCATACCTGTTGCATATGGAAATAAAAAAAGTCCGAAAATTGTTGGGTATCTGCTCCAAATCATATCCATACTGGAAAAACTGCACGAACAGCATATCGTACATAGGGATGTCACAGTCAATAACTTTATGGTCACTCCAGGAGGAAATGTATATGTGATCGATATGGAGTTAAGTTATTCTACAAGAGATCACCATCCTGCTCCTCCTTTCAAACTTGGAACATACGGATATATGTCTCCTGAACAGGAAGCCACATTAGAGCCGACAACAAAAGAAGACATTTTCTCTCTGGGCGCCATCTTTATACAATTATTTACGAGTATTAGTCCCGCGAAATTTACAGTCAACGAAAATGATAATCTCAGAGATAAACTAAATTATTTCATTCCTGACAAAAAAATTAGCACCCTATTACTTAAATGTATACATCCAAATCCGGAAGAAAGGCCAGATTTAAGGGTAATCAAATCTGAGTTTGAAGCGTATCAAAAAGATACTAAGACAGGAAGATCGCGTGAGAAAGTTCATGTACCCCGATACGAAAAAAAAGAAATTCTGGACTTAATACAGTCTGGCATTGACACCTTCTCTACCCCAATTTTCTGCGACCAGGGCCGTGGTTGGTTCACCGAAAACATAAGGAACCCAAGCAAAGCAGACAAAACAAAATTAAACAAGGGATGGTACTCCAGTTTCAATTGCGGAGACACCGGCATTCTTTATCTTCTTACGAAAGCTCATCAAAAAGGTCTGGATATTAATAAAAATACTGAAAATATTGAATTAGCACTTGATAGAATAAACAATAAATATATTCAAAGACTAGATGCAACGCATCCTGGATTACATTTCGGTAGCGATGGAGTAGCAGCTGTACTAAGCCTGTTTTCGGGATCGGGCTATGTTCCAAAACAATACAGTTATAATAATTGGATCGACAAACTAGTTACCAAAATGGGAACTGAACCTGATATACTCTACGGTGTAGCAGGGCAAGGACTAGCAAACATCATAATCAACAATGTTCAACCTAATCAGCAAGTCAGGAACAACCTCCATAAATATGCAGACTATCTAATAAACAAGCAGGAAAAAAATGGGGCATGGATTAGAAGCGTCATCGAAAATAAAAAAAGAATAACACGTGGTTTCGCACAAGGTGTCAGTGGGATTGCCTATTTCTTATTAGAACATGGGAAAATATTTAACGATCAAAGGTCTTTAAATGCGGGAACGAAAGCATTGCAATGGCTGATTCAAAATAGCATTCAGGAAAATGGGATCATAAGCTGGTATTCTTCAAACAAACAAAAGCTTCCTCCATGGTGGAGTGATGGCACACCAGGGATTGCGCTGGCTTTTTTGAAAGGATATGCAATCACCAATGACGCCAGCTACAAAAAAGTTATTGACAAATGTCTTAAAATACATCCCATAAAGGTTGTGAGCAACAACTTGAGCCAAAACCAGGGCCTCGCCGGGCTTGGAGAGGTCTATCTCGAAGCGGCTAAAATCACCTCAGATGAACAATGGATTGAACGGGCTGATTGGATTGCGCAAACAATACTACGTCTGAGAAAAGAAGACCAAAAGAACGGCAACTATTGGCTTGTTCAAAGCGAGCGATTCCCAACTGCAAGTTTTATGTCAGGAAATAGCGGTGTATTGCATTTTCTACTACGCTATTGTTACCCAAAAGAATTATCAGCGCCTCTTATGATGTAAGCAGAAAGATCATGTGAGCGTTATTCCAAAAATCATGGCGCATACTGAACATTTTTTTCACCCAAAGAATTGAACTTAGCTGTGTATTCTATGGCCATCGATTATATTTTTCTTCACAATCCTAAATTTTCTAATCATGAAAAAGTTATCACTGAAACACTTCTCCTTTTTAGGTCTCGCATTAATTGGTGTATCTGCTGTTACCGCAGCTATCATTCCTGCTAACAAAGAAGAAGACGATTCTTATCGTCTTAAAGGCGGCACTATCGTTCCATCCAGCGATGGAGCTTCTGTAACATGCGCTGCCCGTGCTGCTGCTGATTCATGTTTCGCAACATTAAATTCAGGTACAACTGGTGGTAGTCCAGAAACAAGCGAAGGAACTACATTACCAGATAACGCTTAAAGATTACCTGTTCACCCCGAACATAATCTAATTTTTCCAATCAGGCTAGCATATTGTAAAACTTATAATGTGCTAGCTTGATTTCCAAATTTCCAAGAATACAGAAAGACGAAATGAAAGTAACCATACAACATAACTGCAAAAACTATCTTTCCGGGGCATTGTTCGCCTGTTTATTTCTTTTTGGAGAAAGTTGTACCATGAACCAAAAAAAACTTCCTAAAACATCAAAATACATAACACCTACATACACTTCTCTTCACATAGTATCAACCTCAGATACCATACGATTCAAACTACATGAATCGATGTACAACGATATAAAAGCATTTAACACATTCTGTGTTGGCGGGAAGGAATACATAACTTTTCATGACAAACGCTCAAATACGCTAAACACCTATGACCTACTCGAACGATCTTTAGTTAAAAGAACAGATCTTAAAAAAAACTTCGATCCGAAAAGCCTGGCCAAATCATCGGCCTTGATGCTCAGCAGAGACAGCATAATCCTTTATAATTATGAAGCTATATATCTCCTGAATAGCAATGCAGACATCATTCAAACAATCAATATATCTAAGCTCCCCTTCAAACTTAGCCCCAAGATAAACATGAAATGTATGCCGTTTATAAAAGACAACATTCTCTACTTCGGTCTACAATCAACAGAAACCCTTACGCATAAAAAATCGGAACGAAAAAATCTTCCACTGGTTTGCGCGATTAATATGTTAAATAACAAAACAACTTTTTATTATCAATACCCGGATATATATAAATTAAAAAATTGGGGATATTACTTCTCCAATTACAGCTATTGTATAAATGAAAAGAAAAATCTTGTCTTCAGCTTTCCTGCAGACAGTAGTATTTACGAAACTAATTTAGAAACATTCAACATTGAGTATACCGGAAGAAGCTATCTTGACAAGGGGATAACAGGGAAAGGCACTCCTAACTTCTCATCAATTACAAATGATTTCAATTCTTTTTCACAGCAACAGTCATACGGACAAATTTATTTCAATGCAGCAAGTGGATATTATCTAAGAATTTTCAGAGACATAGATGCCGGCCCGGACAGTCAAAGAAAAAAAAGCATTGTTATATTGGATAAAAACCTAAAAGTCATCGGTGAATCTACAATAGAAGATCAGACATACCTAAACTCAGCTTTCATCAATTCCAGAGGAGATCTGTATACAAGAATTGTAAACAAAGATGAATACAATCTCAATTTTCTGAGACTAAAAATAATCCCATAGATATGAAAAGCCCAAAAGCAACACTCATCCTACATCTTTTTATGCTTATACTATCATGCAGTAATTCCAGTAAAAATAAAACGGAAGAAAACATTAATGATCAAGCTATGCAGGATTCACTCTTCATTAATATTACAAAACTCACAGATCAAATATTATCTGTCAGCTCATCAACAGATACATCCGAATTACTCATTTTACCAATTACACAAAGTTGTCCCTATTGCCGTGGAAAAATTATTGATCAATTAGTGAAGCATGACTACATCATACCTTCAAATCGCTATCTCTTCATTTCATCAGAAAAAGGATATAAAACTGTAAACTCTTATTTTATTGACAATGGAGGACGACTCCCTATGAACAATAAACAAATTATCGTAGATAGTTTTTCCTTATGTACGAAATATAATCTAGCTGATGAAAAACCAATTATATATCATATGGCAGGCAAGAAGGTGTATAAAAAAACAACTCTAATACCCCATACTATACAACATGAATTGAACAAATTCCTAACATTGAAACACTAAGCCATGATGAACAAAATCGCGCTAAAAGAACCTGGAACAGGTTTATCCAGAAAGTATTTCAGTGTCATCATTAAAAATAAGCTGGAATCGGAGTATGCATTATTTTCAGAAGTCAAAAAGATGATGATTGTTGCAGATACGACAGGAAACTTCCATTCATTCAAAAAAAAACTTCTTGACAAAGGTGTAATAGATAAAAAAAATACATGGATTTTTTCAAATGGCCACCTGATAGTTGTGGGAAACTTCGAAGATTACAGAAACGTAGGAAATGAATTGCTTTGGATGGTATATTCTTTAGAACAAAAAGCAATGAAACATGGAGGGTATGTACATTTCATATTAGGGGCTCAGGGAATTAAAAATTTATGGTTGAACTGGACATTTTCCACACCAAACTATGCATACCCAATAATAGGCAAGAAGAAGAATTATGCGTTATTATATGACGGAAACCTGGAACTTCATAGGTGGCTTTTAACAAAAAATATTATAGAAAAAATTGGCCGGGTGTTAATAAACGGCGGTTTCTATCACAACATACAATCAGATGATTATTCATCTGGGGTTAATATGAGTGCATATAAAGCTTTTACGAAAAACGCACAAACTAATATTAAAAAAGAGGATGCACCAGCAGCAGAGTCTCATAACAGCGCCCCTTTGATTTTAATAAAAAAAGAGCAACCAAAAAATCATTCTGCAAAGCCGGATCTACCACAAGAAAAGACTGAAGATGAGTACATAACTATCAACCTATTAACGCATGAAACATGCACCTTAATGTTATCCCGAACTCATATTAGAATCGGGTTTGCAGAAAAAAAAGAAGAAATAAGTTTATAAAATGGCGAATATCATACCATATATTAATGTATCAGCAAGCTGCTTTATATCTATATTTAACGTTAAAGAACTGGTAACACCAATATTCTTTAACGTTAAAATAAATAATCACCAAAACATTCATTCAATTCACCTCACGACATCTTCTACAAGAGAAACCTGCAGTCTTTTCCTTTCACCACTTGAATTAACTCTATAATAACCACTATTATCAATAAAGAGTGATTCAGACTTTCCCTTTGCATGTCTAGTATCGGTATTAATAACCTTTCCTCCAAAATGAACACTTATGGTATCAGCAACGATGGTATGTCCGGTAATGATTTGACTCACATTAAATTTATGCAATGACGAATCAATAAGCGTATTAGACGCCTTAAATACAGTACGACCATTGCTATAAGCCTTCACCTCACTATCCAGGTAATACTCCCTGTACCATAAAGGAGAACTTTTTGAATTAAAAAGTATACGTGCTGACTCTGGCATTTTATCAACAGGAAGATTGTATTTATCTATCCATTTCCTTGCCATCTGGTTTATCTGCAAAATTGACATTCCTAAATTATTAACTGGAGCACTTATACCACCATGTACAAACAAAGCGTCGCCGATTTTTTCCATTATATTTTTTGTTCTAAGCCACTGGCCAAGCTCCGAAGTTGAGTCATACAACTGTTGATAAGAGCGACTCATTAAACGAGCATTCTCCTTGTACTTCGCAGCATTGTATCGGCAGTCTCCCTGAAGATTCATTATCTCATGGTTTCCTAATATAAAATGCAAATATCCACCCGCAGCCTTTGCCCTGGACTCCAAAGTATATATCAACCATAGACATTCCGTAACCTGGTTCCCTCTATCAAATATATCTCCGTTTAAAACTAAATGTCCCCTCCCGAACGTCCAGTTGAATGAAGAATCAATAATACCATTTGATAGCAATAGTTTTTTGAAGGCGGTATAATTTCCTTCTATATCTGACATGACTACTATCTTATCTGGTTTTTCAAATACTGAAGGTTCATCTTCGTAGGAATCCATTAGTGAAATATCGAATTCGAGTTTTGATACATCTGGTAATAAGCGTAACCGCTCACCCGATTTCTTTAAATAACTATCAAAAAAAACTGAATCTCCATTAAGCCGATAACTTTTAAGCGTGTCAGCGTTGCCAAATACATAAGGTCCATCTTTTCTGAATACCAGTTGTTCTTTTATAAGTCCCACCAGCTTTTCACCATCCCCCTGTTTGATATCAGGCATAGGATTATTTATGATATTCCCATTAGGATCTATCATAAACAAACTAGGATATGACCGAATATTGTATTCCTTCAAAATTTTATGATCTTGTGCCAATCCATTGGTATACAAATTTAAAGACCTACCAGTTGTATACTTCCCATCTTTTACACTTTTTAAAAAAGTCGCCTTTTCTTTATCAACACATATGCTAATAAAAACCACTTCCTCTCCAAAATATTGCTCAACTTTCCTTAATGTCGGTGTCATTTGTAAGCAGCCAACACAACCTGTGAACCAAAAATCAAGGATAACGGGTTTTCCTTTAAACTGTTCAAGTGTAAATTCCAAATCATCAACATTTTTTAAAGAAAACTGCGGAGCTGGCCGACCATTCCTTAAATTACGAGACACTAATTCATACTCTTTCACCCATTTTTTAAATTGTTTGAACCCTTCCTGGCTATAATAATCATTAAGTAACATTTCTGTTTCTTCCGCGAAACCGACCTCTTTTATAGTTTGATCAGTCAACATATAAACAAGGAGTTTTTCACGAATAATACCTTTATACTTTTGTTTAGCAAGGGCATAATAAAGCAAACGACGCTTCACATCGGTATTAATATTTTCATTACGTATATCGAAATCGTATTTCCTAAAGATCTCTGCTCTATTAAAAGCATAAAAATATGGTTCTTCAGACAGTCCATT
Source organism: Chitinophaga sp. YR627 (assembly GCF_900114995.1). GTDB lineage: Bacteria > Bacteroidota > Bacteroidia > Chitinophagales > Chitinophagaceae > Chitinophaga. Next base: position 697,693 of record NZ_FOUX01000003.1, on the reverse strand, counting down.
AGAAAGAGATCGAATCCAGCTTCCATATTGTCCATAAAATGTAGAATCAAATATCAAAGACAGATCATGGAAAGTATTCTTTTGCTTTTCATATAAGTTTTTTAATCCCCAAAATTTATCAAGTCTTTTCTTTTCATAATAAATTATAGAATTAGCTTTTAGGTAAAGAAACGCCTGGGGAGTCAGATTTTTTCGTTGCGTTTCTAAATATTGGACAACCTTAACAATTTGATTATTAAGTATATTATTCCAGCCCAGGAATTCCTCTACTGATTTAGTTACCAATGAAGATCCTTTCAATGAAGACGCCAACCCACGTTTAAATTGATCCAGACTATTCTTTAATTTGACATTTTCCGATCCAGCTCCGGTGATGACAATCAAAGAGTCTGAAATATGATCTAAACTAATAACGGCACCTGGTTCAATATAATAAATACCATCTCTGCCAAATATTTGCCTTGACGAAATCAAAATAGGCCGATCGACAATTAATTCAATACTACCTACTCCATCTTGAACCAACACTTTCCCTGTACGCCATGCGTCTACTACATCAATATCATCAGAAAAACAATAATCGTAGGTAAACTCCTGACTATCCGCACTTCGCGTAAATTTACCTTGTATCCTAATTTTTGAGGTAGCCTCTTTCATCATACCTGATGATGAAAAATAACTACATAAGAAAAAAGTCAAGAATAAGAATCTAACTATCATAAACTATCTTTTTCTATTTTAGTATCCGGGATTCTGCTGCAAATTTGACAACTCAACATCCGGAACAGGAATAGGCGCTATTGCCTTTTCATTTGGTAGTAACATCATCTTAGGTCCACCAGGAAGTACATCTTTACGCACTATAGGCATAGAGAGTCTGAGTAAATCAAAAATTCTGGCGCCTTCAAACGCAAATTCTTTTCTACGTTCTGTATAGATTAATTCATTCAATTGTTCTCCCTGAACAGTAGTAGGGACGGCCAGAGAGTCCGCACGCATTCTTATTTTATCCAGAAACCATTGAGCGCTATCTGCCTTATTCAGCCTTGAATAAGCTTCCGCAGCGGTAAGATACATTTCTGACGAACGAATGATAGTTTGATAATAGGAAGATGCTCCCGGATCAGGGAAACCAAAAACAATATTGCTTGGATATTTACTAACAATCCATTTATCCCCCATTGGTTTTATCCAATCATTACGCTTATCCGTTTTGCTTTCGGAAATAACTTTAGCGATATCTTCTGTGGCAGAAAACTGGATAGAGCCTGGATTATAATAAAATCCAGCAAAATAAGTGTAATAGTTACCGGCCCCACTTCCACCCCAAGCTGGAGGCAACTGAAAAACAGCCTCTGTTTCTTCTGTAGTAAATAGTTTTTCAGGATAATTATAACTGGATAGCAACGGTACCTCCCGACAAATAACCAATGCCATATTTTTCGCCTGCAGGAAATCTCCTTTATATAAAAAAACTCTTGACAAAGCTGCAATTATTGCACGCCGGTTGAATCTATATTTTGACGGCTCCTCCAGCGTCATTAAAGATAAGGCTGTGTTAAAGTCATTGATCACATCTTCATATACACTAGCTACAGATTCCCGATGAACCACTTTTGACCAGTCCGATGTTTTAACATATGGAATACCTAAATGAGTCGCTCCCTGCTGATAGTTATAAGGCTGAGAAAAAACATTACACAACATGAAATGAATAAATCCCCTTATTGCATATGCCTGTCCCTTAATTTGATCAGCTTTTGCTGCATTCTGGCTTTTATAACTATCTGCCTGCTCTAACACGAAATTGCAATCTCTAATTATTCTGTATCCTACAAACCAAGCAGAGTTCATATTGACAGATTCGTCATTGATTCCCGAAGCAGATCTATCACTATTGCTTTGTTGCGCCCAACGATACAGATACGATAATATATCAGACCCATCAACAGGTTTTACATTATCTGAAACTAAATCAGGGTAGATTAAAAAATATCCCTTAAAAAAACGTGTTGATAACTGTAGATATATACCATTCAAAAATTCATCTAACGTATTTAAGTCTTTAACGTAATCCTGCCGAAAAGTATCATTCGTTATAGGAACCTCTAAAAAATCCTTTTTACAGGACTGAAAGGAGAAGACTCCTATCAAAAGAATTAAAAGACATTTTATATATTTCATGACCTATAATTTCATATTAACTCCAAGAGAAAAATTTCTTTGATTCGGATAAGGAAAATTTACTGTCCCTACAGTACTGACATTATCTGGATCCTGTCCAGGATATTTAGTGATAATTAACAAGTTATCTGCCTGTAAAAAGAAAGTAAGCATAGAAATATTGACGCGTTCTAATTGTTCTCCCATTAACCTATATGACAATCTGATATTCTTTACTCTCAAAAAATCTCCATCAAATAAATATCTCGTTGAGTGCCTTGTGCCACCATCAATATTGTTAAGATATCTACGAGGATTGCTCGCCTTGTCCCCCTGCTTCTCCCATCTGTTTAATGCATCCACACTTTGGTTAACAAATGGGTTTTCACCATCGGAATTAAGACTTCTAAAAGCATTATTATAGATCTGGAACCCATATTGGTAATATAACATCAACGAGAGCTCAATATTCTTATGTGTGAACGTATTTGTTATTGCACCAAAAGCATCTGGCTGCGGCTTTCCAACAAAGGTTCTTGGAGCCGAACTATAATCATCGGTAGCTTTACCATTACCATCACGCCACATGGGCTTCCCATCTTCCTGATTCGCACCCTCCCATATTGGCAAATAGAAAGAATTAAAGTTCCGACCCTCTTCATTTGCCAGCTGGTCTGTCTTTAACACAGATTCAGATACATCTGCTCTTACCAGTTTATTCTGATTGGTGCTCCAGGTTGCATTAGCCCGCCAGATGAAGTTCTTATTCTGAATAATATTTCCAGATACAGTGATCTCAATCCCCCTGTTCTGCATTTTGCCTATATTTGAAAGCACACTATAATATCCAGAGTTAAACGGAAGATTTATTAAGTAAATCAGATCTGATGTATTCCTTTTATATGCGTCTACGTTAAGAGAAAGTTTATTCCTGAACAGTTGTGCTTCAAGCCCGATATCTGTAGATAAGGTTTGTTCCCATTGCACATCGGGGTTACCAGGTTGTGTCGTTGGATATATTGCAAGGCCATCGGAGATATCGACTAAATTTATTCTATCATACTTGGTCGAATAATTAATCGCAGATGCATTACCAGCAGCGCCTACGCTACCTCTGATTTTCAGAAAATCAATCCACTTCTGATCTGACAAAAAAGACTCTTTCGTCAAAACCCAACCTGCACCTACAGACCAATAGTCTCCAAATTTCCTGTCGCTACCAAATCTGGAAGATCCATCCCTTCTGACACTTGCTGATAACAGATATTTATTGTCGTAATCGTAATTTATTTGCCCGAAATATGATAATAAATTTTCACGAGCCGTCGCTCCATTGAAAGATTGAAGTTTTGTACCAGGACTACTTATCTGGTCGTAATAAGGTAATTTAAGTCCAGTAACTTTGACAAGCAAACTCTTCTCATTAAGCATCTGTACTTCCTGACCCAACAAAATATTAAAATTGTTCTTCTCACCTAAAGACCTTGTTACTCTCAAAATATTATTGAATATAAAAGAGGCTCTTCTTATGTCGCGTTCCGCAACACTTCCAATGCCCACATCATATCCATCATCTGAAATTAATCTCGGGTCCGTTTTTTCCTTGGCCTCTGTCAGTATAAAATTTGTTCCCAAACTCGAAGTAAAAGAACAGAATGGCAGTAATTTAATTTCAGCATAGACCTTACCAAGTCCGGTATAAGACGTATTTCTATTTAAGTTGTACTCAGCAGCAGCAACCGGATTGGCCTGTAAGGTGGGCGATATTACTGTCCCCCATTTATAATTCAGAATGTATGAACCATTATCTAAGCGGGCAGGGTTCAATGGAGACATCAAATCGACAAGTGCAATATTAGTCGCATCATGTCCAGTGCTCGAATAATCTTGTTTGCCATACGAAAAGCTACTCAATATTCCCATCTTTATCCAATCACTAAGCCGATTCTCAAAATTAATCCTCAGAGATTTTCTGTCATAACCCGTAGCTCTTGCAACACCATTTTGCTTAGTATACTCCAGGTTAATATAAAAATTGCTATTCTCGTTTCCACCGGAAATTGATATTTCATTGGAAAGTGTAGTTGCAGCTTTCTTATATAAATTATTCTTCCAGTTGTCAGCATCATAAAAAAGTGTATCTCCTGCTGAAGGCACCTTGTAGGGGAATTTCGAATGTAAATCTCCGAGATACATTTCTTCGGTGTACCCACTGGCTAAGTAAGTATCTCTTAATAGGCCCAGATACTCCTGTTGATTGAGAACTTTTGTCTTACCCATTAATGGAGTGGAAATATCTGTCTGATGACGAAAGCTGACAGTAGTCTTTCCTGATTTCCCTTTTTTAGTTGTAACCAACAAAACACCGTTACTTGCTCTGGATCCATACAACGAAATTGCAGAAGCATCTTTCAGGACAGAAATCGACTCTATATCAGAAGGATTGAGTTGGGATAATGGGTTGCTGATAGGAGTTGCTGAGCTACGGACTGTCAACTGCAAAGGATCTTGTGAAACGGGAATTCCATCTATTACAATCAGCGGATTTCTAACAGTTGATCCATTCTGAGGATCAGCAGCAGTAGCGATACCGCGAAGTACAAAGTTACTCATTCCTCCACCGGGCTGTCCAGTGCCACCAGTAACCATTAGCCCAGGTACTAACCCTTGAAGACTTTTGTCAAAACTTCTGTTCGGCAAACTTTGAATCTGTTCTCCCTTAACGACCGTAACTGCACCAGTCAAAGCTTTTTGTTCCGTAGTCCCATAAGCCGTCACCACCCTCAAACTATTATCCTCCTGCTTCAGCCTCACCTTCACATTCGCTCTCCCTCCAACAGCCACTTCTTCCATCGTAAACCCCATAAAACTAATCTGCAACACATCCTTCTCACTATTACGCCTCAACGTAAAACTACCATTTCTCTCCGTCGCCGTCCCCACATTCGTCCCCTTCACTCTCACACTCGCCCCCGGCAGCGGCTCACCTTTCTCATCCGTCACTACCCCACTGATACTCGTCATCATCACCGTATCCTTTTTCGTCGGCATGATCGACTTTATAAATATCTTATCCTTATTGCCCTTCACATATTCATACGTCAGTCCAATCGGTGGCAGCATCTCTCCCAACGCCTCTTCTACCGGGGTGGCAACAAACTTCACCCCAACGGTCTGATTGGTATTAAGGTCTCCAAAGAATAGCAAAATACCGGTCTGTTTTTCAATGACATTGAAAACGTCTCCCAGCGCAATACGGCTACTGGTAAGTGTGACATTTCTACCCGGCTGCGTACTCTTCTGCGCAACGGAATAAATACAGGGAAGTAACAGGCAAAATATGCCCATTAAGCTACGGGCTGCGTAGCAGTGAGTAAATTTTTGATGCATAAGGACAAGACTAAATGGTTAGTTAATACACAGTCACCTGACGATATTTGGTAATGAATTTAGCTAGGCAAAAAGGTTCCCCCTTTCTATCCTTAAAGAATAGGCGATTTGAAAATGGGTGAATTCAGGGAATATATTTTTTTTGACGGATAGGCTCACCCATCTGCGAAGACATAGTAAAATAGGGACTTTCAGGCTATGTTAACTGATTATTAAGAAATAATTCGAAAGAAAGGGCGTAAATTAAAGTGTCGTACATCAGAACAGGCAACAATAATTTAATGGGAAACATTATGATATTAACGTAGAGCGTACTAGCTTGCGACGTGCTTTTTCAATCATAATCATTCATACAGAATCAACCAGCATGCACACCGATGTGAATGACGACTTGCTGTTACAAGAACTAAAATCCGGGGATACAAAGGCGTATAAGACAATGTACATGCGTTTCGAAAAGCTACTGCTGTTCGAAGCCAGCCGGCTTTTGTGTGACGTAGAAGAAGCAAAAGACGTACTACAGGAATTCTTTATCGACTTCTTCGAAAAAAAGCGGTACAATAATATACACACCAACCTCAAGGGATATCTATATATCTCTATACGGTACAATTGTATGCTTATCTTAAAGCGACAGAAGAGTCTGCAAAAATCACAACAGGAATACTATTCTTCACAGGAAGAGCCAACCGTACACCTCGAAGAAGAACAAGAGCCAACTGTCCGCGATTATATCGACAATAAAGTGAATGAACTACTGAAATTTATGCCAGCACAGAGAAGCAAAGCATTCCAACTCTACGTCCTTCAGGGCATGAAGAGAAAAGAAGTAGCCAGCGTCATGGGATTAAGCGATAATACTGTCAAGACTCACCTCGCTACCGCAATTAAAACATTGCGTGAAAAATTGTCATAATAATCATATAATTATATCACCCATTTGGGGAGAGCAATACTCTTATACTTGAATTAATAATAACTCATGGAATTAGATAGGGATCGTATTCATCAGCTGATGAATGAAAAAGTGGTGATGGGGGTTATTAACGAAACAGATGAGCAACTCCTTCAAAATGCATTACAAGAGTATCCGGAACTAAAAACCGAATTCGAACAGCTCCAGCAGGAATACGCCATTTGGTCCAGTGAACCCGCCATACAACAGCTCGATAATGAAGCCGCCTTCACTCAGATCGAAGACAAACTGAAAGAAAGAAAACTCCGTAAAAGGAAAAGTATTGCTTTTAGTATGCTGCTCGTTGCCGCATCTGTAACTGCATTCGTTGTTTTTATATACCCTCTTTTTACCAGCCATTCTGGTAAAATAAAACCACCCCAGGACTTAGCGGCTAATAATAAAACACTGCAGCTACAATTATCCAATGGAGAAGTCATCGACCTCTCTGCCCCTAAAGATAGTATCACTGTCACCGGTGGAACGCAACTGAGGAATAGCAATAATGCTCTCTCCTACTCCACAAAAGACAATACCGGCAATACAGAACAGGTAAACAAACTATGGGTTCCCCCAGGCATGGACTACCACATCACATTATCTGATGGTACCATCGTATTCCTGAACAGTGCCACGGCTCTCCGCTTTCCCTTCCACTTCAGCGGCAATACCAGAGAAGTGTTCTTAGATGGAGAAGCCTACTTACAGGTCGCAAAAGACCATAACAGGCCCTTTATCCTGCACACCCCAAATGGCGCCGTACAGGTGCTTGGAACTTCTTTTAATGTAAATACTTACGACTCCGGACGCGTAAAAGTCTCCCTGGTAGAAGGCGCCGTTTCTTTTGCTGCCGCAGAGAAACAAACCATCCTCAAACCAGGACAGGCAATTACCTACCTGGAAAATAAAGGGACAACGCTGACTGCTTTAAACGAAAATGAATTACTCTGGATTAAGGGAAGGTATAAACTGGATAATACTCCGATGAGCGAAATCACCAGGGTACTCCCACGCTGGTATGGCGTAAAGGTTGTCATCGACAATCCCGCCATCGCTGAAAAGAAGTTCACCGGTACGATCCTGAAAGCAGAACCTATACAGGAGTTCCTGGACGCTATCAAGCTGACCACCGGGGCTGATTCCTACTACAAAGATGGGGTCCTGCACATCCGTTAAATACCACTCCCTAAGAAATCCGTACTTTTGCCCCGATGCAAAAATACGCCTCCATACTCAACGCCTTTAAAATCGATGCACTCAATGAGATGCAGCTCGCTTCCATTGACGCCAATCAAAAGGCCGACAATGTCATTCTTCTCTCCAATACCGGCTCAGGTAAGACCCTTGGCTTCCTGATCCCTATATTGGAACAATTAGACAAAAACACGCCTGGTACCCAGGCTTTAATCGTAGCGCCTTCCCGCGAACTGGCCATGCAGATCGAAAAGGTCTGGAAAACCATGACCACTGGATATAAAGTAACCTGCTGTTACGGCGGACACCTCCGTGAAACGGAAGAAAATAACCTGGTGGAAGCGCCTGCGCTGATCGTCGGTACGCCCGGCAGACTCGGCGACCACATCCGCAGAGAGAATATCAAAACAGCTGGTATTAAGATATTGGTACTGGATGAATTCGATAAATCCCTCGAACTGGGCTTCCAGGATGAGATTGAATTTATCATCGAATCCCTGCCAGGGCTGAAAAAGAGGATCCTGACCTCCGCCACCGAAGGCGTTGATATCCCCGGCTTCGTTGGCATCACAGATCCAATAAAACTGGACTTCCTCACAGAAGAAAAGTCAGAAGCCCTGGCTATAAAATATGTGGAAAGCGAGGATAAAGATAAACTGGACACCCTTTTCAGACTGGTCTGCTACCTCGGTAACCGTTCTACCATCGTCTTCTGTAATCATCGCGAAGCCGTAGAACGTACCAACGCGGCCCTGAAAGACGCCGGCATCACCAGCGTATTCTACCATGGTGCTATGGAACAACGGGATAGAGATGCCGCACTGAGCAAATTCAGGAATGGTACCAGCAATCTCCTCGTGACCACCGACCTCGCCGCCCGCGGACTCGACATACCCAACATCAGATATATCGTTCACTACCACCTGCCACATACTGCCGATACCTACACACACAGGAATGGCCGTACCGCCAGAATGGACGCCAGTGGCACCGCCATCCTCATCATAGGGCCAGACGAGAAAATGCCTTCCTATGTAGAAGAAAATCCGGAACTCATCACCCTGGAAGCGAAGTACGAACTGCCGGAAAAACCGAAATGGACGACTTTCTACATAAGTGCTGGTAAGAAGGACAAGGTCAACAAAGTTGACATTGTGGGCTTCCTCACCAACAAAGGACAGATGAAAAAGGAAGATGTAGGCCTGATCGAAGTAAAAGACTTCTTCTCCTTCGTTGCCGTAAGGAAAAGTAAAGCTGCACACACCCTCAATCTGATAAAGAACGAAAAGATCAAGAATAAGAAAGTAAACATTGATGTAGCGAAATAAACTACTTAAGGGAATCCGCGTTTATATGATATGCGCAGTAGGATTTCCTTATATATTATGGCAGCTATTTATGTGGCCGCCGGTATCAATCACTTCATCAATCCGGAAATTTATATAGGCATCATGCCTCCCTGGCTGCCCTTCCAGACCGAACTCGTATATATCAGCGGCGGTGTGGAAGTGGCAGGGGGGGTACTGCTCCTCCCCGCCGCTTCGCGGAATATAGGCGCCTGGATCATTATTGGCCTCCTCCTGGCCGTATTTCCCGCTAACATCCAGATGGCCATCAACTACTATGCAACGAAACATCCCATGCTTTGGCTGCCCTTATTAAGGCTTCCGTTCCAGTTTGTATTGATCTGGTGGGCCTGGTACTTCACAAAATAAAAATCCGGCCATCCCTTTGCAGAAATGGCCGGACAATGCAAAAAGTAATTACTGTTATTTAGCAATCCACATACGCGTGTTCAGGTTATCAGCTCCCTGGCGTTTAACAGCATCTCCACGATTGCCGCCATTCAGTGATTGCTCTTTCTGAGGATAGATAAATCTTACCGGTACCTGGTTGTTGTTCAGGTTCGATGGACCCGGCACGATCTCAGGCATACCTGTACGTCTCCAGTCAAACCATGCTTCCAGTCCGTTAAAGTAATAAGCCACCCACTTCTGTAAAGCGATCTTTGCCAGTTTCTCTGCCTGGGTGCCGGTATAAGCAACTGTCGCCTGGGTCAGATAGTTAGCCGGCATCGTTACGTCAATACCGTATTGAGACGGTACAATGCTCTTCCAGTAGTTAAAGTTGGCAGTAATGCCATTGTTGTAATAAGTAGCAGCATCGCCTGCAGTGATCATATTACGCTCTCTTGCTTCCGCCAGCGTAAACTGTAACTCAGCATAGGTCATGATCAGGGCTCTTGGTGCTGCCGGATCTGGTGCGGCCTGTCCGATGTCGTTACAAACCAGGCAGGCAAACGTATAACCTACTCTGGATACACCCTGTACACCACCATTATAAGCCAGCGCATTTACATCGCTCAGACCGTTCGGAATACCCTCGATCTTTGGCGCATTGGCAGCCACTGATCGCTGGCTCGGACGACCAAATACTTTCAGACGGGGATCGTTCAGTGTCGTCAGACGATCACTTAACGTTTTACTCACCCTGAATTCATCAAATGAACCCACACGGGCATCATACAAAGGCCACTGGTTAGGAGCAGCTGACAGATATTTCAGCTCAGCATTGTCCGCATTATCCGTGAATACCGGATAAGTAGACGGATTAGACAGGATCTCAGCCATCTCAGCACTGACGTCTTTTCTCTTAGACAGACGCAACAGGTAGCGCAGTCTCAGGGAATTCGCCAGCTTACGCCATTTCAGGATCGCATTCGCGCCACCGCCATACAGGATGTCTCCATCCAGGGTAGTACCGCTCTTCGCCAGATAGCTGTTCGCTCTCTTCAGATCAGCCAGAATACCGGCATAGATCGACTCCTGGTCATCGTACTTAGGCTGGTATTTACCTTCCAGTTTGGCTCTGCCAGCCTCTGAATAAGGTACATCTCCATAAGTATCTGTCGCCAGGGCAAACATCCATGACTTCAGCACCAGAGATACACCCAGGTAAGGATTGGTAGAATCTGCACCTACAGCAGTGAAGATGTTCTGCAGATTACGATAGTTATTGTAAACATCGTCCCACACACCATTCTGCTCACCCCACAGATAACGGTCCTCATTTACGAACTGTATCTTGGCATGATGCTGCGCTACGATATTACCAATACCCCAGGCAGTATTCACCTGGTTACTCATCATATTCTTGATCACCCCGCTCAGCAGCAGGTCAGGTGTCACATTGGTAGGGTTGTTCTCATTAGTGTTGGTATCACTAAAGTCGTGTGTACAGGATGATAAAAGGCCGGCCAGTAAAAATATTTTTAAGAATTTCATGATTGCTTGTTTAAAGGTGATCATAATTTAAAACTCAGGTTCACACCGTAGCTACGGCTGCTTGGCAAGCTCATATACTCAATACCAGGCAGGGCTGTACCGCCGGAATAAGACATCACCTCTGGATCTACGTGTGGTACATTATCCCACAGGAAGAGGTTACGGCCTACCAGTGATACGTTCATACCTTTGATCACCCCCTTTTTAAATGATCCGGGGAAGGAATAACCGATCTGCAGTTCACGCAGTTTTACAAATGATGCATCATACATTACACCCTCGGCGATGTTACGACCACCGGTCCAGGCACTGTGCCACTCACGTACCGCTACCTTGGTAGTGTTCGGACTGAACTTACCATCTGCCGCCTGTACCACACCTGATCCGATCACACCATTGCCTGGTTTGCTCATATCATAACCATCTGCACGTCCTTCCAGGGTCTCTTTAATGATACCGCCTTCACGACCTACAGTCTGTGTCAGTGAATAGAGTTTACCACCATGACGCACATCAAACAGACAGCTCAGACGTACACCTTTATAAGTAAATGTATTGCCGATACCCATCAACCAGTCAGGATTATAGTTGCCCAGTCTGATCCTTTCGGTAGTAGCTACCGGACGACCATTCGCTGCGAATACCATCTGACCGGTATACTGACCGCTTGCATCATAGTAAGGTGCATTCGCATCTGTGTTCTGTACACGCGCGAAACCAATACCGTACAGATCACCCATACGCTCTCCAACTCTCGCCTCTACTGATACGTTTCTGTCTGCCATTACATAGTTGGTCAGACCGTCAGTCAGCTCCAGTACCTTACTGCGGTTAGAAGAGAAGTTTACGTAAGCATCCCAGTTGAAAGACTTCGTCTTGATCGGAGTGACATTCAGCATTACCTCAAAACCATGGTTACGGATAGAACCGGCATTGATCACACGGCTCTCATAACCACTGGTGTTAGATAATGGAATGTTCAGGATCTGGTTCTTTGTATTACTCTGGTAATAAGTCAGGTCCAGTCCTACTCTGTTCTGCCAGAAACGGATGTCAGCACCAAATTCAAAGGCATTGCTGATCTCCGGTTTCAGGTTCAGGTTAGATAAACGGCTGGTCTCGCCATAGATCTGAGAAGCGCCAAATGGATCGCTACGGTTAAAGGTCTGTGTAAAGGCAAATGGATCGGTATCATTACCTACCTGCGCAAAACTTCCTCTCAGTTTCGCAAAACTGATTACAGATGGCAGCTTCACCATATCGCTGATAATAGCACTCAGGGCCACTGAAGAATAGAAATAGGAATTCTGCTCCTGTCCGAAAGCTTTCAGATCTTCCGGCAGTGTCAGTGCACTACTCCAGTCGTTACGACCGGTGAAATCCAGGAACAGCTTGTTCTTGTAGGAAACACCCGCTGATCCGTAGAAGCTGTTGATACGCTTACCTACATTATTCTGGTTTGATACCAGTGCAATGCGGGAGTTCGTCAGACGGTATACATTCGGGATATTCAGCTGACCAGCGATATCCTCATTGAAACGGGAAGTCTGACGCATCTGGTTACCACCCAGGGTAGCATTGAAAGAGAAGTTAGAATTGATCTCTTTATCAGCTGCGAACAGGAAGTCTGTGTTACGCTCTTCGTTCACAATGTTCACTTCACGGTACTCACCGTAGGGGAAACGCTGTGTACTGAAAGCTCTGCGATACTCGCGACGCTCATTGCTCCAGTCAGTAGCAGTACGTACCTGGAGGTTTAACCAGCTGGCGAGATCATATCTTAATACAACATTACCGATCAGACGATCATAATACTGACCATTCGTATTCTGATATACGGTCAGATATGGGTTATCATGGTAGTTGTAGTTCCAGTTATATTGTTGTCTGTTGTCCAGACCACGCTGCCACAAACGCTTCAGATCGCTTACTCTAACAGAAGCAGGCAACCAGCAGTTGAACAGATACATGATGCTCTCAGTACCATAGCTGATGGAAGGACGGTTGTCACTTTCGCTCTTGATATAGCTTACGAATGCCTTTGCGGTGAACTTTGGCGTGAAATGGTAGCCAGCAGAAAAGCTGGTAGTATTTCTTTTCAGATCAGTATTGGGTACGATACCAGTCTGATTAAGATTGGTATAGCTCAGACGGAAATCACCATTGTCGTTAGCACCTACCAGGGCAACGTTATTGGTGAAGGTTCTGCCGGTCTGTAAGAAATTCTTCAGGTTATCATTGTCTGCTTCCCAGGCGCTTGGGGTGATCACGCTACCTGCCGGTGCATTCATATCACCACCAGTATAAGGAATAGCCTGACCATTCAAAGTACGGGGAGAATTAAACTGAGGGAACAGCTGTCCACGGAAAGCAGGACCCCAGCCTTCATCAGTACCATCTGATAAACCCGCACCACCACCGTTTACAAAGGCGAAATCGCCGCCGCTGGCGTTACCCTGACCATACGTTTTCTGGTATTCAGGCAGTTTCAAAGCTGATTCCAGGGTGATATTGCTGTTCACTTCCACACCCAGACCCTTTTGTTTACGGCCGGATTTGGTTTTGATCATTACCACACCATTCGCTGCACGGGAACCATAAAGGGCCGCAGCAGCAGGTCCTTTCAGTACGTTCATGCTCTCAATATCATCCGGGTTGATGAAACTGGCGCCGTTACCGAAGTCCACTTCCAGGTTATTGCTACCGGAACCGCCATTGATGGCATTGCTGATAGGTACACCATCCACTACGTATAATGGCTGGTTCTTGTTAAGATCTACCGATCTTTCACCACGGATAGATACCCTTGCGGAACCACCTATACCGGATGGACTACCAATTACAGTTACACCAGCTACTTTACCAGCCAACTGGTTAACTACGTTAGATTCTCTTGCAACGGTCAGGTCTTCACCTTTTACCTCCTGCAGAGAATAACCTAACTTTTTACGTTCTTTTTTGATACCTAATGCGGTCACCACTACCTCACCCAAGCCACGGGTGTCAGTAGGAAGCACAATATTAGCGGCCTGAGAGGCGCTTACTTCCTGTGTGGTAAATCCGATACTACTGATAATAAGGATGTCACTGTTCCCGGCCTGAATGCTGAAATTGCCGGCATTATCTGTAATGGTCTTTTTAGATGCACCTTTTACCTGTATGGTTGCACCAGGTAATGGCTGCTTGTCGTCCCCGGAAATTACTTTCCCGCTGATAGCCTGCTGGGCCATCACACTCACGGAAAATAAAAGAAGGAAAACGCCTAACGACAGGAATTGTAGGCATAGACGTGTGTAGCGCATAGCAGAATACAAGTTTTAGTGGTTGATGAATTCTGCTGCGAAGGTTACAATCCTATCTTATCGCTATTTTAACAAGACGTTAACAATCAGTTAAATAAATCCCTTTTCAAGGGAAAGGAAGGCTTCACGTGGATTTAAGTTCTGCCATAATATAGTATATACGGCCTGAGCAACAGGCATATAAGCGCCTACTTCCATGTTCATTTCAAACAGGCATTTACTGGCATAATAGCCCTCTGCGATCATATTCAGCTCCAGCTGGGCCGCCTTCACAGAATACCCCTTACCGATCATGTTACCAAAAGTACGGTTACGGCTATGCAAAGAATAACAGGTTACTAACAAGTCGCCAAGATAGGCGCTGGCGTTATAGTTATGTGCGCCCGCTTCACTATGGTCTTTTCCATACGCTTCCAGGAAAGACTGCATCTCCCGGAAACAATTGGTAATATATACACTGAGGAAATTATCACCGTATTCCAGTCCGTGTGCAATACCCGCACCTAATGCATAGATATTCTTCAGGACCGCTGCCAGTTGTACACCAATCACATCGCGATTAACGATCGTTTGCAGATAACTGTTAGTGAACATATCCGCAATAGATTGTGCGGATGATTCCTGTAAACCTGAAAAGGTCAGATAGGATAGTTTCTCATTAGCTACTTCTTCCGCATGACAAGGACCCGTAATAGCATAATACTGTTCCAGCGGAAGATCAAAAATATCCGACAGATAATCGTTGATCAGCAGATTGCTTCCCGGTACCAGCCCTTTTACCGCATTCACCACCTTCTTGCCTTTCAGCGCCTCGGGTGACAATTGCAACATGACATCCTCCAGAAAAGCAGAAGGTACAGCCAGCACCAGCACATCACTTGCAGCTACTACCTCTTCCAGGTTGCTGCTCAGTTTCACCATATTCGTGTCAAAATACACGGAGGTGAGATAATGCCTGTTATGATGACGCAGCTGCATATACCGGATCGTGTCTTCATTCCGGATCCACCAGGAAATCTGATTACCATTATCCGTTAAAATCTTGGCCAATGCTGTTGCCCAACTGCCGCTACCGATAATACCTGCTTTCACGTATCTGTCTTTTTCTCGCAAAGTAAGGAATTTTACCTGCTAATATGACCATAACGTTAAGTCTTCATTTCCTGACGGCAAAAAAACAGATGTCTCCCAGATATCCCCCGCCTACCTCCAATTAATCTATCAACCGGTGCTTGTAGCGGAGGTTTCAGATGCCTACGCGGACCTTAGCCCGTCCCCTGCAACCAGCTAACGTCCCTCAATGCTTCCTTGTATAGCCCAACTACCACCGCCCAATCGTCTTAAAAGCGGGCGTCAGTCCGCCAGGTATCTGAAACCATAGCAGAAGCAGCCCTACTCTTATAAGGATGGCTAGCTGGGAGACCTCTGCAGCTTATATAGCAATCACTTCATTTAACTAAGGCCAAACTATTGGCGGGTAATATCTGCGATCCATTTATTACTAAGGCCCTGTTGCATATCTGGTTTGTCACTGGCTACAATCTCCAGTTTACCGCCCTTCGCGATCTCGCTATGGGTGATCCAGTTGCGGTCCAGTTTCTTGCCGTTCAGCCACACTTCTTTGATGTATACATTCTTAGGACCGAAGTTCTTCACCTGTACGGAGAACGGTTTCGCACCCGGCCACTGCCATTCAACGGATTCAAATAAAGGCACGTTCAGGTAGTATACCGGCGAACCAATACAGGCAGGGAATATACCGGTAGATACCAGTACAAACCAGGAAGACATCGTACCGGCATCATCATCCATTGTTCTGACATAGGCAGCCGGCTGGTTCTTATAGATCGGACCGATCTCGGAACCGATACCACGGCTGTTATCATTAAAATAGTGCTGTACCATGGTATCAACAGCTATCTTGTGAACGAGCGCCTGAGACTTCCACGGCTGATTGGTCACGTTATACATAAACGGCGCCTGCAGATCCGGCTGGTTCGCATGACAGTAATAGTCGTTATCAAAAAACTCATCCAGCTGGGAAAGATAGGTCTGCTCACCACCACACAGTTCCATCAAACCTTTCAGGTCGAATGGTACAAACCAGCGGTATTGCCAGATAGTACCCTGATACAACCCTCTTGCCTGCATACGGTCCACATCACGTTTGGTGAGATCCTGGAAATCCTTCAACCAATACTTTTTATAATCCGCTGCCTGCGTTTTATACTGATCGCCATGGGTTTTGTCTTTTTGTGCATAGTACAGTTCTGCCAGCGCCCAAGCATCATAGGACGATTCCAACGCCTTATCAGGATGCGCATAATCCAGTCCCTTGATCTCTTTCTCCACGGAGTCAGCGATCGCATTAAAATCAAGTTTATAGCCTTTTTTCAGGGCATCCAAGAGTACGACTACAGCATGTTCCGTTCTTACCGTAATGGAAGGCTCATGCAGTGTTGCATAGTCTTTTTTGCCATGGGCATACAGACCTGCTATAGAGGTGGTCATGTCCTGGTATTCCTGCGGAAAAGCGATAGATAATAAAGGCAGCTGCGCACGGTAGTTGTCCCAGATTGCCCAGCCATTATACATCTTGCTGTTAGTGTGTTGTAAAGTACCGTTAGTGGCAGCATAAGCGCCATCTGATTCTGATACCACATAGGGAGACTGAATAGAACGGTAGAACAGGGAGTAAAACAGCTTTTCCCTTGCAGGATCGCCTTTCACTTTAATATGACCTAACATATTGTTCCACTCTTTTTCACTCTTGCCGCGCACCACGTCAAATGCCTCTTTAGAGATAGCTGCTTTTGCGTAAGCAGTACCAACGGAAGATAACCCGACCCTTATGCCCAGGTTATTATCCGTAACATTGGCGATCAATTCATGCGCCTGCGTAGCGGTCCATTTTACCGGACGATCTGTTTCCACGTAATAATAAATTCTGTAGATACCGGCACTACAGGTGGTTCTGGATTCCACCCATCCACTTACCGCATTACCTTCTATGGTATGCTCTTCTGCCACAAAACGACCAACATGAGCAAATCCCAGATCCAGTAACAGTCCTTTCTTTCCTTCAGGGAAAGTGTACTGATGCAGACCCGCATTCCTGAAAACGGTAAAAGAAGCTTTGATGCCGTTGGTAAATCCTACATGATAATAACCGGGAGAGGCCTGTTCTTCGTACTTGATCAGATCCGCCTTTACCGGACCATCACCCAGAAAAGGACGTACCAGCAGGTTACCACCGCAACCCTGACAGCCCACGCCCTCCATACGGTTGTGGGTAAATCCAAGAAATTCTTTAGCATAATACTCATACCCTGTATGAGTGGAAGGATACGTTTCCGGACCAATGCTCACCATGCTGAAAGGATAGGAAGCTGCTGGAGACATTTGCCCGTTATCCCCGGAAGAACCCAGGAATACATTCACCTGACCTGATTGCTGAGCAACTGCCGTGAGAGAAAGCAGGCTCAGTAGATATATTAGCGACTTTTTCATACAAAAGCCCTAAATATATAGCAGACGGTCCACAAATAACAGTTAACTGTTACCGGCGGACCGTTAATTATTTATTACCAGGAAATAAAAGAATTCCGCAGCTAAAAGCGGATGACAATTATTTATTCAGCGGCTTTTGTTGTGGCTTCAGCTTTCGCTTTAACTGGTTTTGCACTCTTTACTGCTTTCTTTGCGGCTTTCTTCTTCACAATTGCTGCCTTTTTCTTTTTGTCCAGTCCTTTGCTCAGCAGCTTTGCAGCTTTCTTGATTCTGTCTTTGAACTTCGTTTCACCTAATTCATTTTTCAGATCTACTAACAGGAGGTCCAGCTTCTTTTCTATGGTGTCGCGAGCTTCTTTTCGGGATGACTTGGCAGGTTTGGCCGGCTTCGCAGTATCTGTACTTGACATATTATGTAACTTTATTTGATGTGATAACATAAATTTAATATTAAATTAACACAGGACAATGTTAAGTTTTCTCCGCATCTCCTAAACAATTGAATATCCATGCAATAGGAGGGCATTCCTGCCGACCTCGAAACATAAAAATGAGTGCATTAACAGCAGATTCTACAGGCTGTTTTGACAAGTTTTCAAATACTCAATTCACTCGCAGGTGAACAAAAAACCAATAAGTAGCATTTACCATTCTCCTTCTTACAGGAGTAGTAAATTTTGAAATTTACGAAGAGGAGGATGTATAAAAAAGCGAACGGCCCTGTTCATACAGAGCCGTTCGCTTTTTTAACTATTAAAATATTTATTTACTGGTTCCTTCAAATAATTCTTTCTTAGGCACCACATTTACTTTCTTTCCCTGTTCAAGATCTTTTGATACTGCGGAGTAAGGAGCGCTGATAATGGTCTCTCCCGGCTTCAACCCACTCAGTATCTCAATATTCGCATCATCCTGCACACCAGTTGTTACGATGGTCTGACGTACGGTCTTATCAGCCTGCAACACAAAAACAACCTCTTTTTGATTCTTACCGCTTTCTTTCGCTGCCGCCAGATCTTCTTTCTTCGCACCTACGGCTTTGGAACTATCCACCACATCGCGGGTAGTTACTGCATTAATAGGTACTGCCAATACATTATTCTTTCTGCGGGTCTGGATATCAACACTGGCGCTCATACCCGGACGGAAAGGGAAGTTCTTCGGATGGGCAGGATCGATCAGGTCAGCATAGCTTTCCGCCAGAATACGGATATGCACGATGTAGCTCGTTACCTGCTCTGCGGAAGAGGTAGTTGCAGCAGAGGCAGTAGCAGCACCTTTACTGGAGCTGGCGATCTGCGTTACGATACCTTTAAACTTACGGTCACTATAGGCATCCACCTCTACAATAGCAGTATCATTATATTTTACACGGGGAATATCGTTCTCTCCGACATCCACCTGAACTTCCATAATATTCAGATCAGCAATACGCATGATCTCAGTACCGCTCATTTGTCCGGTACCTACCACACGCTCACCTTTCTTTACCGGCAACAGGGATACCACGCCATCCATAGACGCTACGATAGTTGTACGCTGAAGATTGGTGTTTGCTTCCGTCACACCCGCCTTCGCGCTCTGCACTGCATAACGGTTACTGTTCACCTGCTCTGCGGCTGCGTTATAATCAGCCAGGGCAGAACGGTAAGTCGCCTCGGCAGTTTCAAATTCACTGCGGGACACTACTTTCTGTGCCAGCAATTCCTTGTTACGGTCGTAAGCAGATTTACTCTGTTCCAGTTTTGCTTTGAATGCGTTGAGAGAGGCGGCGGTATTGGCCAGTTGTGCCTGTGCCTGACTAAGGGAGGCAGTGGCCTTATCCCTTACAGAACCATAAACATCCGCATAAATGCGGGCCAGCACCTGTCCTTTTTTAACAGAATCGCCTTCCAGTACAGGAAGATCTACGATTTCGCCTGATACATCGGAGCTCACCTTAACTTCTGTTTCAGGGTATATCTTGCCGCTGGCAGATACCACCTCAATGATATTCTTATCTTCTGCCTTATCGACAGCCACTTTAATGCTGTCATCCTTGCGTGCATTGCTCAAGGCGAAAATAGCGATCAGCAAAATGATGATCCCCAGGATCCAGAAAAGTGTCTTTCTCTTCATAAAACGGCGTTATTTCAAAAGGGAGGGAGCCGCTACAGGGAGATCTTTTGATCCCTGTAAAACTCCAGTAGTTTCAGTCTAAATATGTATTCATACTGCGCCGATACTTTATCGATCTGCGCTTTAAACAGGTTAGTTTGTGTGGTAATATAGTCAATAGTATTCATTAAACCCAGGTTGTACCGTTTTGTCGCAAAATCATACGCACGCTGGGAGGCATCAACACCCTTGCTGGATGCGGAGAATTTCTGAATCGCGGCTACCGCGTTGGCATGGGCGGTATAAATATCCGAACGCAATGTTTGCAGGTCCTGCTCCTTTGTCAGCTGCTGATTGGTAATGTCCAGTTTCGCCCGCTGTACAGCCGTACGTTGCTGCCATCCGCTCAGGATCGGGATATTCAGACTCAGGCCTGCGGACTGACGGAAGTTGTTATTCACCTGCTCATTAAAATTGATCGTTTTCCCGGTTGCCCCATCTTTTGCCACATTGGTAAAACTGGTATTCAGCGCACCATTGGCGGAGAGACTGGGATATAATAAACCTTTCTGTGCCGCGTAAGCGCGTTGCAGGGATTTGATCCTCATGTCATGTCCTTTTATCAAAGGGTTGGTCATTTGAGAAGAACTGTATACCATCTCCGGATCTACTTCATCCAGTCTTGGCAACTTTATTTCTGCAATATTTTCCGGTATCTGCGGTACATATGATTGGTCAAAGCTCAGGTTCAGGTACGCTTTCATCTGCAAGGTAGACATGATCACGTTGTTCTGAGCCGTGATCAGTGTTACGCTATCACTCGCCAGCTTCGTTTCCAGGTCAGCCTGATTACTCTCTGGAACAGAACCCGCAACAACCAGCTTCTTGGTATTGTCCAACTGAGACGTTGTCAACTTTACCTGCAACTCGCTGACATGCACCTGCTCAATATTCATGAGTAGCTGCAGGAAAGTGCTGGCGATATTAAATGCAACATCATTCCTTGCCTTTTCCAGGAAACGGTCCTGTGCCTGCACCTCATATTTATTGGCGGCGATCAGATTACGTTTGTAAAACCAGTTGAAAATATCAACATTGGCATTCAATCCTCCACCAATGTTGAAATAAGATTGAGTGACATAAACGTTTGTATATGGGTCAATATTACGACCAGAACCCATCTGCGCCTGCACACCGGCTCCAATGGTGGGGACCTGCGACAACTGACTTTGTTTAAGCGTCAGTGCCGCATATCGTTTCTGTACATCCTGCTGCTTGATAGATATATTGTTCTGAAGCGCATAATCTACAGAGCGTTGCAGTGTCCAGGTGTCCTGCGCCTTCAGGGCCGCAGAGTTAGCAAACAAAATGCACAGCGCCAGGAGAAATCCCGGGATTTTGGATATTTTCATGACATTCCAAAAATATAATAATTGTGATGATAACATAAATAAATTCTTTATGAAGGGCGTAAAATACTTGCAGATAAACAATTCCCGACGATGGACATCTTATCAGGATCTACGCTGGTGCGCAACTGCTTGATAAGATTACCTGACGTCGGGAATGGCCTATATTGATTTATGCGATTTTCCCGTCACGGATCTGTATGATCCTGTGACCATAACCTGCATTAACTTCGGAGTGCGTTACCTGTACTATCGTAATCTTATCTTTCTCATTCAGTTGCTTGAACAACTCCATGATCTCTTTCGCCTGATCAGAATGCAGGTTACCGGTTGGTTCGTCAGCCAGGATCACTTTAGGCTCACCTACCAGCGCACGTGCTATACCGACCAGCTGTTGCTGTCCGCCGGACAACTGACTGGGAAAAAGGTCTTTTTTAGCTACTATATTGAAACGATCCAGGATATCGGCCACACGGCTCTTGCGTTCAGCAGCGGGAACATTCTTATATAGCAATGGTGTCTCAATGTTTTCATATACCGTCAGCTCATCGATCAGGTGATAAGCCTGGAAAACGAATCCTATGGCGCCCCGGTGCAGCTGGGTACGTTTCTTCTCATTCATCTTATGCACCGGTTCTCCGTCAAACAGGTATTCACCCTGATTAGGTTCTTCCAGCAAGCCCATTATATGTAACAGGGTGGATTTACCAGAACCGGAAGGGCCCATTATAGATACAAACTCTCCTTCGAAAATTCTGAGATCAATATCTTTTAATATTTCATTCTTACCAAATCCAACGGGATAATACTTGGAGATATGTCTTAATTGTATCATTGGTTATTCTGTTTTTAGTGATTTAACCGGGTTCATTAAAGCTGCTTTTACCGACTGAAAACTTATCGTGAAAAATGCGATCACGATGGCCGCAATCCCTGCCAGCAGGAATACCCACCATTTTACATCAATATGATAGGCAAAATCCTGTAACCATGCCCGCATCAGGTACCAGGCTACAGGCGTAGCGATAAGAATAGCGACCAGTACCAGCTGCAGGAAATCTTTTGCTATCAGGGTCACAATGCCCGATACGGAAGCACCCAGTACCTTGCGTACGCCTATTTCCTTGTTACGTTGCGCAATGACAAGTACCGCTATCGCAAAAAGACCGAGGCAGGAGATAACAATAGCTACCACCGCGCCGCTTATACTGATCTTCGCCAGTCTGGCTTCCGATCTGTACATTCTGTCAATATTTTCATCCAGGAAAGAGCCTTCAAATTCGCCGTCAGGGTCAATGGTATGCCAGGCTTGCTTCACTTTCTCCATCGCCAGGGGCAGGTCTGCCGGCATTACACGCACAAAAATATACATTGGTTTCATTCCGGGAATCAGCTGGATAGTCATCGGACCGGTCTCCTCTTTCAGGGAATGAAAGTTAAAATTCTTTACAACACCCACCACGTGAAACTTCCCTGTTACCTCCATTTCAGCCCCTATAGGGTCCTTCTCTCCCAGTTCTTTCGCCATCAGCTCATTGATGATCACGGCACTCGAATCTGTTGAAAATTCACGGGAGAAGTCACGCCCCGCTATCAGTTGCAGCCCCAATGTCTGAAGATAATCATATTCCACCATCGACCAGTTACATTTCACCCCTTTTCCTTTATAATCAAAGCCATAGGTTGCACTATTCCGGCCACCATCCAACCCGTCTCCCATATTAGTATTCGATCCGGTGACAGACACAATATGCGGGTCACCTGCCAAAGAGGTCCGCAACCTGGACAGCGCATACCCCTGCTGCAATAAGCTTGAATTAACAGGGATACTGATCACCTCATGTTCATTATAACCCAGCGGCTTGGACCTCAAATAGGTTAACTGCTGCCAGAGAATGATCGTACAGCTGATCAGCAATACCGCTATTGAGAACTGCGTGATGATCAGCACATTCCTGAAAACGCTCTTCCTTCCCAGGCTCAGTTTACCTTTCAGCACCTCCAGCATTTTAAACCGGGAGATCATCCAGGCAGGATAGCCGCCTGCCAGTACTGTGATCAGCAGAAAACCGGCAACAATACCACTAAGAATACGGATGTTTCCAAATATAGAGGACATCTGAAAATGATACCTGAACAGCTCATTAAACTGCGGTAGTACAAAAGAAGCCAGGACAATACCGACAAACAAAGAGATCCCGCACAGGATGAAAGACTCGCTCCAGAACTGTGCTATCAATTGCATCCTCTTCGCCCCCAGCGCTTTTCGCATACCTATCTCTCCTGCCCGCGTAAATGAACGGCCCATAGAAAGATTGATAAAATTCCCGGCAGCAATCGTCAGGACCATCACTGATATGATGACGAGTAACCATGGGTAAAAATTGCCTATGCCCGCAAATTCACTTCGCCTGTCAAAATGAATATCTCCCACCGGAATCAGCCCATATCTTAACAACTGTCCGTCTTTACCCGGCTGTACACCATCCCGCTGCATCCCCTGCAACTTCTCCGACATATACTTGCTCACCAGCCCCTGCATCTGCTTCAGCACCAGCGGAACAGGCGTATTTTCCTTTACCTGCAGAAAAGTGAAATAAGAACTGTAGGACCAGGAGCTTTCATTGCCATACCATTCCAGCAAGGAAGAAAAGTTGACAAGCATGTCAAAATCAATACTGGAATTCCCCGGTACATTAGCGATCACCCCGCCTACTGTATAGCTCTTCTGCAGCTGTCCGAGTTTTACTTCTATGATCTTATTTAACGGATCTTCATTACCAAAGATATTCTTCGCGGTTTCTTCAGATATCAGCACCTGATCTCTGTGTCGCAACGCATTAATACTGCCGCTCCGTACAGGGAAACTGAACATTTGTAAAAATGAGGTATCTGCAAAACCGATCACCCTGGACAAGGTTTTGCCATTGTAGGTTACACTTCTTTTACTGGACTGATATCGGGTTGCCTGTTTAATGGAAGGGCATTCCTGCTGTAATGCCGCCATTAGCGGCGCAGGGTGATTAGCTCCTACAACCGTTTTACCGTTGGGCAAAGACTCTTCCATGTACACTTCATACAATGAGGACCTGTTGGCATGGAACTGATCAAACGACCATTCATGATAAGCCGCAATACACAGTAATAAGGCAACACAAATAGCTACCGTCATACCGCCGATATTGATAAAAGCAAACACCTTATTTCGTTGAAGGTTCCGCCATGCTATCCTGATGTAGTTTCTAATCATCTGTTTTTTGATTTAACACAGTTGGCTGATGTTATTCCGAACGTAATGCCTTCACAGGGTTCATCAATGCCGCCCTGACAGATTGAATACTTACCGTCATCAATGCGATCGCAATAGCCGTAATGCCAGCCAGCGCATACATCCACCATTCCAGTGAAATACGATAGGTATACTGTTGCAACCATTTTATCATAATATAAGAGGCCACCGGTGAAGCGATCACAATGGCTATCAATACCGGTTTCAGAAAGTCTTTGGATAATAGCATGGTGACCTGTGCCACACCTGCTCCCATTACCTTACGGATACCGATCTCTTTTCTCCTGCGCGCAGCTGCAAAAACAGATAATCCCAGCAAGCCCATACAACTGATCACGATCGCCAGTGTGGCAAAAACATTGATCATCACACCCAGCAATTTCTCATAGGCATATTTACGCTCATAAGTCGCATCTACAAAAGCATATTCAAATGGGTAATCGGGGTTTAACCTGTGATATACTTTTTCCAGACGTGCGATTCCATCACTAACTGATAATGCCGGATTCAGCTTAATAGTCAGCATACCTCTCCAGGAAGGATTGTAAGGTATCACAGCAGGCGTAGCCGGCATATAAGATTTCATCCACACAAAATCCTTTACGATTCCGGTAACCGTCCTCTTTTCTCCATTCAACACGATCTGCTGTCCAGGTACAGGATCTTTCAGATGCATCGTCTTTACAGCAGCCTCATTCAGTATGATCGATAGAGAGTCTGCCGCCGACTGAAAATCACGGCCTTCTTTTAATTGTATACCGAAAGTGGAAATGAAGTTTTCCGTAGCCGTGATAATACCGAAGTTGATATTCTCTTCACCAGGCAATTGTCCCGGCCATTTCAAGCCCCATACACTACCTCCGATCTGTGCAATGGAACTCATCATGATACTGCCATTAACAGCAGCACCTGATGCAATAGCTTCCTGTCTGAAAGCATCATAATTATCATATACTTTCCCTTCCAGCTCTACATCTACCAATCCTTTTGTATCATAGCCCAAAGGACGATTGCGGATAAAATCTATTTGTCTGTAAATAACGATCGTCACCAGGATCAACACAATGGCCAACGTAAACTGAAATACGACCAGCGACTGTCTTGACTTAAAGCTGCCCTTTACTTCTACTAATCCGCCTTTTAACACCTTTATAGGCTTGAAAGAAGACAATACAAAAGCCGGATAACTACCCGCAACAAAGCCGGTTACAACAGCCAGCAATATTATAGCAAGCCAGAAATAAGCAGGCGCCAGTGATAATTGCAGCGAACTATCTGTTAATGCATTAAAACGGGGAAGGATGATCCACATCAATACCAACGCCAGTACCAGAGAAATAAACACCAGCATCATGGACTCATACATGAACTGTCCGATCAGGGTACGCTTGTTAGCCCCAATCGCTTTCCTTACACCCACTTCTTTGGCTCTTCTTTCACTCTGCGCGGTGCTAAGGTTCATAAAGTTCACACACGCGATCAGCAAAATACCCAATGCCAGCAAGGCAAACAGACGTACAGCACTGATCTCACCACCGATTACTTTACCATCTTTTATCTCTGAGTATAATTTCCATTCGCTCATCGGATGCATGATGAGATAGGTCGTTTCAGGTATTCCCTTAGATTGCTCATGGAGAAGATTCCTAATTTTACGTCCTGCCATCACAGCATCAGATGCCGGATTTAACTGCACAAACGTGTTGATACCGAAGTTACCCCACTCTTCCTCACCTACCCATGGCATCATCTGCAAGCACAACTTCCAGCTTAACAGATAAGCAAATCGGATAGTAGAGTTCTTAGGAGGGTCCTTTACAACACCCTGTACAACCAGCGGATGTGTAATATCAAAATTGACGATCTGTCCGATCGGGTCTGCATCACCAAATAATTTACGGGCGGTACTTTCTGTAAGAACGATGACATTTTCATCTTTCAATGTACCCTGCCCCTTCACCAATGGGAAAGTAAATACATCCAGGAAACCGGGGTCAGTAAAAATACCCTGCTGCTTAACCGACTTATCTCCTACCTTCAATAAATGAGGTGTGAGATAGGTAGCCCGCACAACGGCTTTCACTTCCGGTATATTCTTCTCCACAAATGGCCCCAGTGGCACGGGTGTATTAGGCCCGCCATCTGCGCCTAATTTAAGATGATAGATATCTTTACCATGGTCATGAAACCCGTCATAACTGAACTGAAACAGGACGTATAGTAATAATGTAAAACTCACGGCCATCCCAACGGTCAGACCGGCTATATTGATCGCGGAAAATGTGCGGTTTCGCCACAAATTCCTCCAGGCTATTTTTATATAACTCTTTACCATAGTACCCTTTTTAATTGCATGAAAGAAAATTATGGGCTGGTAGAGACCTGCCCATGGTACATTTCACTTGTCATATTTAAACGTAACTACTAAAGAAACTTATTCGGTTCGCAATGATTTCACCGGACTTGTCAGCGCTGTTTTTACAGTCTGCACATATACGGTGATCAATGCAAGGATGACTGCAAGACCGCCGGACAACACAAACACCCACCATTGAATATCTACACGGTATGCAAAATCTTTCAGCCATTGATACATCAGGTACCAGGCCATTGGCGTAGCCACCAGCAGAGCAATCACCACCAGTTTCAGGAAGTCGCTGGACAACAGGAACAAAATGCTGCCCACAGAAGCCCCCAATACTTTACGGATACCGATCTCTTTGGTACGCTGGATCACGATATAGGAAATAAGGCCTAACAAACCTAAAGTGGCAAGGAAAATAGCCAGTACTGTAAATGTCAGCACCAGACGGCCAAAACGATGCTCAGCTCTATATTGCTTATCAAATGCCTCATCAACGAAATAATAATCAAACCGGCCCTCCGGGGCATATCTGTTATAAACGGCCTCTACACCTGCAAGCACTTTTTTCAGATTGACAGAGTTAACAGTAATGGTCATCGGTGCGAATCCGCCGGGCTCAATTCGCATCGTCAGTGGAGCCACTTCATCTTTCAACGAGTGATAGTTGAAATTCTTAACAACACCAATGACCTTTCCGTCCCGTCCCCACTGATTGAATTTTCTGCCTATGATTTCTTCCGGCTTACTATATCCAAGAGATGCAACTGTTGCCTCATTTACAATCATCGCCTGCGTGCTGTCAGTACCCATCGCCTCCGAGAACGCACGCCCGGCTATTACCTTAATGCCATATTGTTTTATAAAATCATAATCCACAAAATAAAGGTTGATATTGCTCGCCTGCATATCGCCGCTCTTCAGCTCCATATTGCTGTACGCAGAATTATGAAATGCACTGGGTATCGAAGAAGAAAAGGTACATCCCATTACACCAGGTAAACTAGCTACCTGTTGCTTAATATCCACCCATTTAACCTTCATATCATCTACGTCGAAATTCACCACCAGTTGCTGGTCCTTCTTAAAACCGAGATCACGTGACTGCATATAACGCAATTGGTTATAGACAATGATCACACCGGCAATCAGCACGATTGTAATCACGAACTGCAAAACCACCAGACTCCTTCTCAGGAATAGGCCTTTATTGCTGCTGCTGAAAGCACCCTTCAATACCACAACAGGCTTATAAGATGATAATACCAGCGCAGGATAAATACCGGCCACCAGCCCTATTAAAATAGCCATCAGCAGAAACAGTCCTACAATACCTGTTTTGAATATATTAACAGCAATTTCTTTTCCTGCCAGCAGATTAAACGAAGGCAATAACAGCTGACATAATATAGCGGACAAAAAGAATGCAAACAGACTTAACATCATGGTTTCACTCAGAAACTGTAAAGTGAGTTGTGACTCATATGCACCAACAGCTTTACGCACACCTACTTCTCTCGCTCTTTCTGTGGCTCTTGCAGTAGCCAGGTTAACAAAATTGATCACAGCAATCAACATAATGAACAGAGCGACAAAAGAAAAAATATAAACATTCGTAATACTACCATGAGCAAGCGTAGCACCTGTTCGTTTCGAATGCATATATACATCCTCAAAGCGTTCCAGGTGCAGCGTATAGTGCATGTTATTCTTCTTCATCTGCTCACCTATATGACGCTCCATAAACGCAGGCAGCTTCTTTTCCAGCTTTGCAGCATCTGCACCTTTTTCCAGCAGGAGATATGTCGTAGCGCCGAAATTCCCCCATGAACGCTCCAGATCAACACCAAGTGCCTTATAAGTTGATAGAGAGAACAGCATATCAAAAGGCATCTGCGAATTCTCTGGTACGTCTTTCATCACACCTGTCACTTTCAGCGTATTTTTCCCACCCCCTGTCTGAATTGTCTTCCCGATCACATTAGTCGATCCGAAATACTTCTTCGCTTTACTTTCCGTCAGCACCACACTGAAAGGTTCATTCAATGCGGTCTTAGGATTACCGCTCACCAATGGAAAGGTAAATACCTCAAAGAAAGTAGAATCTGGAAGAGCCAGTTTATCTTCCTGGTATTTATTGTCTCCGACATTTACCAGCATTTGTGTGAAGTAGACCCGCACAGCAGATTTTACTTCAGGGTAGTCAGCTTTCAGATTCGGCCCCATCGGTGCAGAAGTAATATCTGCTTCGATCACCTCGGTCGGCGTCTTTACATCCGTGACAACCCTGTAGATGTTTTCTTTCTTTTCATGAAATTTATCATAACTCAGTTCGAACCGCACATAGATAAAGATCAGGAAGCAACAGGTCATCCCTATTGTCAGCCCCAGTATGTTAATGAAGGAATAGAACTTTTGCTTTCTGATATTCCTCCAGGCGATTTTGAGATAATTCTTTAACATAACCCCGTTTTATAAAGTGGACTATTCAGTTCTTAATGAGCGTACAGGATTTCTTAATGCTGCTTTTATGGCCTGGAAACTAACAGTCAGCAGGGCTACAGCTACAGCAAGCAAACCAGCTATGGCAAATACCCACCAGCTGATACTGATGCGGTATGCATAGTCCTCCAGCCACCTGTTCATGATATACCAGGCGGCAGGGATAGCCAATAGGATAGAGATCAATATTATCTTCAGAAAGTCGCTGGTCAGCAGTGCAACGATATTGGTAACAGACGCGCCCAATACCTTTCTCACGCCGATCTCTTTTACGCGTTGTCCTGTAGCAAAAGTGGCAAGACCAAACAATCCAAGACAACTGATGAAGATCGCGACACCCGCAAAGTAGTCGAACAGATTACCGGTACGTCTGTCCATCTTATACAGGTTATCCAGATTATTATCAATAAATGCGTAGTTGAAAGGGGCGCTTGCATTATACCTTTTGTATAATTGCTGTGCCGAAGTAATGGCCTGTTGTGCCTGACCAGGTTTTGTTTTCACATATACGATATTGTTCTCCGCCCTGTAATAGAATACGACAGGTCCTATCTTTTCATGCATAGACGCATAGTGAAAATCTTTTACCACACCGACAATAGTACCATCGAAACTCCAGAGCTTGAAACGTTTACCTACAGGGGCTTTCATACCCATCATTTTGGCAGCGGTTTCATTGATGATATAATGATTGGAATCAGCCTTTGAATTGGTGAAGTTTTGTCCGGCAATAAACTGGAGTTTCATCATCTCCATAAAGTTTTTATCTCCGCTGATAGTATGCGCTATCATCGATTCTTTTTCACTTTTACCGTCCCATTCCGTGTCACCGGTACTGTTGTCAATAGACGTCAGCCTGGTATTGGCATTTGCAGCTACAACAACGCCGGGAGCAGTATTCAACTCCTGCAGGGCTGTTTGCATATGGCTATACATAGCGCCACCATCGAACATGAATACATTCTCCTTATCATAGCCGATCGCCTTATTTTTTATGTAGCGTAACTGCTGACCAACAACGATCGTACTTACAATAAGCACCGTGGCGATCAGAAACTGTACTACTACCAGTACCCTGCGGAAACTGATATTCCCACCGGATAATGTCAGTCCGCCTTTTAATGTCTTTAAGGGGTTAAAGGATGACAGCAATACTGCCGGATAAATACCCGCTACAATCAGCGTCAGCAACATAGCAGCTCCGATGGCTAGTATCATCTGGAAGTTCTGCAGGCTGAAAGAAAGCTGTTTGCCGGTGAGATGATTATAGAACGGTATGAGTAATAAAATGAGCACGATAGCCAGCACAAGCGATAAGATAAACACCAATACCGACTCTACTACAAACTGTACAAACAGCTGTCTTCTGGTAGCGCCGATGAGTTTACGTACACCCACTTCAGCTGCACGCTGCATAGCTCTTGCTGTTGATAGATTCACATAGTTTACACAGGCGATCAATAGTATTACTACCGCAATGATCAGGAATATTCTGACGATCTTAATCGTTCCTTCTGACAGATCCGCGTTATACAGGTGCATGTCATACAAAGGCTGAAGATTGTATCTTACATTGGGATCCGGCTTTGCATCAGGACGCAGCAGCGCCAGTTCTTTACTGACTTTTGCTACTGATGTACCCGGCGCCAGTAAAAAGTATGTAGTGAAAACGAAATCACCCCAATCCTCATCCATCGAATTCCAGTATTTTCCTTTGGTAAACTTTTGCTGCAGGATACCATAAGGCATAAGGAACTCATACTGAATAGTGGATTGTGTCGGAAAATCCTTCATTACACCGCTCACCACATATTGGTCTTTATCACCCGCAATCACCTTTCCTACAGCGTCTTCAGTACCAAAATATTTTCTCGCAGCACTACGCGTAATAACCAGTGATGAGTTGTCAGCAAAGGGCTTGTTATTATCGCCCTTCCACATAGGAAACGTGAACAGGGTAAAAAAGGAAGGCTCCACAAAAGCCACCTTAACGTCATGGATATCCTTATTGTTATAGTTGAATTTGGAGATAGTTCCCCAGTTCGGAGCGATACGCACGGCCTGCTGCACACCCGCTATTCTTTTTACGGCATGCAGGGCAAGTGGCGCAGGCATCTCTCCCCAGGTCTGCACATCGCTACCTGAAGTGAACGTAACCGATGCCTTATACAGGTTAGGTCCTTTTTCATGGAACTTATCATAGCTTAACTCATCCTGTACCCATACGAGTAGCAGAATGCCCAATGCCAATCCGAGCGCCAGACCGCCAATATTGATACTACTGTACATTTTGTAGCGCCAGAGATTGCGCCAGCCCACTCTCAGATAGTTGTTAAGCATATGAGTCAGTTTAAATAGTAAGTAAAGGGGATATCAGACAAGCCTATTATACGTGGAACTGTTCCTTGATATTTTCAGTCACTACACGACCGTCAAACAGGTTAACAACACGGTGTGCAAAACCAGCATCATAAGGGCTGTGCGTTACCATGATCATGGTCGTACCGGCCTCATTCAGTTCCTGTAACAATTTCATTACTTCCTCACCATTGGTAGAATCCAGGTTACCGGTAGGCTCATCCGCCAGGATCATCTTCGGATTAGCTACTACGGCACGGGCAATCGCCACACGCTGTTGCTGACCACCGGATAACTGCTGCGGGAAGTGATTACGACGGTGCATGATATTCATACGCTCCAATACTTTCTCCACTTTCTCTTTTCGCTCACTGGCAGGTACTTTCAGGTACAGAAGCGGTAACTCTACGTTTTCAAATACAGTCAGTTCGTCGATGAGATTGAAACTCTGGAATACGAAACCAATAGAACCCTTTCTGAGCTGTGCACGCTGACGTTCGCTCATACGCGCTACTTCATGATCCCAGAAATGATATTCTCCACCACTGGGGTTATCCAGCAGACCAAGAATATTCAGCAAAGTGGATTTACCACAACCAGAAGGCCCCATGATAGCAACGAATTCACCATCCTTTACTTCCATGTTAATGCCATTCAATGCAGAAGTCTCAATTTCTTCTGTTGTAAAAATCTTTTGAAGATTGACTGTACGTATCATGACTTCGGTTTATTAAAAATTTTAGAATGAGGGTTTTATTATTCATGTCTCAGCAATCCGGTAGGATTGGCATTTGCCGTGCGGAAACTTTGTAATGCGATCAGAATATAGGTTAAACTAAAAGTAATACCACCTGCCACGATAAACGGCGTCACACTCATACTGGTGCGGTAGGCATATCCATCCAGCCATTTACTGGCCAGGAAATAGGCAAGCGGCCAGGCAATGAAATTAGCCATGATAATAACAGTGGTATATTCCTTCAGAAACAGATAGATGATACTACGCGTATTTGCACCCAGCACTTTTCTCACGCCAACTTCCTTCGCACGACGGGTCAGACTGAAGGCCACCACACCGGCAGCTCCCAGTAAGATAATCACAAAGTTTAATCCGGTAGCAACATCAGCAGCCTTTTTCAGGCGGGTTTCACTGAAGTACATTGCCTGAAACTTTTCGTCCATAAAGAAGTAATCAAATGGAGAATCGTTATATCGGGATTTGAAGGTTGATTCAATACCGGCAATACTCTTCCTGATATCAGCCGTCCTCAGTTTGATGCTCAGAAAACGATACGTCGGAATAGCCTGCTGGGTAAAGAAGATCATTGGCGCGATCTTCTGTCCCATGTTAAAGAAGTGAAAGTCTTTTACGATACCCCTTACGGTCAGTCTTGTATCATTACCAGCGATACGTACTTCCTGACCAACACCCTGTGTCAGGTGCAATGCTTTTACGGCAGTCTCGTTGATCACTACGTCCTGCTGACTGTCATGATCTGTAAAGAAGCGGCCGGCGACCAACTTTAAGCCGAAAGTAGTAGCATAGTTTCCGTCTGTAATAAGTCTTTCCAGATTGACCGCCGCATCGCTGGCAGCGCCTTCCGGCAGGAAGGGTACACTACCACCATTCATACCATCAGGCACTTCGTAAGAAATTGTAGCGCTGATCACGCCAGTCTTCTGCATTACTTCATCTCTTAACAGCTCCAGGCGTTTCAGTCCTGCGCTATCCCATTGACGGGGCACAGAAGAAATAACCAGCAGCTGCTCTTTATTGTATCCCAGATCCCTGTTGAAGAAATAGTTGATCTGGCGGGAAATATAAAGTGTACATACAAATACCAGTATCGCGATGGAGAACTGTAGAACAAGGGAAGCTTTTCGGAAAACAAGCTCCCCTTTTCCTACTGATATCTTTCCCTTCAGTACTTTCAGCAGATTGTTGGCAGTAAGTACAAAAGCAGGATAAATACCTGCTATCAGTCCGACAGCCAGCACCAGCACCAGATAAAACAATACCATCATTCCGGAGAAAGACCATACATGGGGTAACGTTTTGTTCAGGATCTGCCCGAATACAGGACGGAGCAGTTCATAGAAAGCAATGGACAGAAAGGCCGATATACCGGTTAGTACGATTGATTCAGCAAGGAATTGTGCGACCAGTTGCTGACGTCTGCCGCCAAACACTTTACGCAGCCCGATCTCTTTCAGGCGATATGTAGAAGTACCTACACTGATATTCACATAGTTGATCACAGCCATCAGCAATACAAAAGCTGCAATGATGGCCAGTATGTAGATCATCTTTCTTACCAGACCGTTGTTGGTATCGAGGTAGAAGGTGTCCAGTCCGACCAGCTGAATACTCATATTGTCTTTCAGCTGCTGGTTGCAGTTCATGGCAATCAGTTTGCGGATAGGGCCATCCAGCTGTGCAGCCGTTACGCCTGGCTTCAGTTGAATGTAAGACGCCATGCTCACATTGTTCCAGTCTTTGTCAGCATCTTTACCTAAAAAGTAGTCGACACTCTGCATCGGCATAAAGATGTCATTCTTAAACCCATTGATGGTCGTCACGCTATTCTCTCTTGTCTCACGCTTCAATATACCCGTAACAGTGTAGTTTTTCTTACCATCCTGCCTTGTGTCTATCGTCAGCACTTCATCAAGTGCATTCGCCTTGCCAAAGAACTTCATAGCTGTTTCTTCCGTGATCACAACAGAATTATTATCACGGAAAGCACGGTTAGGATCACCATACAGCATGGTCAGTCCGAAATTGGATACGATAGTCGTATCGCCCGGCTGGAGTCCCACCCTGAAATGCCTGTCTTTGTAGGTAGCATTGGCAGAACAGGGGAATGTGCGATAATAATCAGCCACCAGTGAAGGGTATTGATCATGCAGCCCCTTCGCCAGCATCACAGGAGTGATCAGCGGCATGTACATGTTATCAGCCTTCCAGGCAGATTGCATAAAATACTGCTGGGGAAGATTGTTCAGGTCGCGGTTGACTTGTTTCTCCTCCCATATGTATACGGTAATGAGCAAAGAGAACGTAATGCCAATGGCGAGTCCTGCAATATTGATAAACGAAAACAGTTTGCGTTTCGCAAGATGTCTTAATGCAATGGTGATGTAAGTGCTGATCATCTGCATATATAGTTTTCAGGTGAGCTGTTCGGGATACCACCTCTGCGGACTTGCAGAGGCTGGCACCAGAACTAAAACAACTGTGACTGCCGTATTAAAATACTAAAACCTCTTTGTCTCCGAAATTTTCATACGAAGAAGTAATTACCTGCTCACCTTCCTGCAAACCTTCCAGTATTTCAAAATACTGTGGGTTTTTCTGCCCCAGGGAAATATTACGTTTCACCGCCCTGTTTCCCGCTTTGTCCACTACGTATACCCAGTTACCACCGGTGTCGGAGAAGAAACCACCTACCGGCAGCAACAACGCGGAGGATGACTTACCTAATTCCAGACGGATAGGAGAAGATTGTCCGCGGCGGATACCTTCCGGCATTTCCTTTTCGAATTTCATATCGACATTGAAACGGCCGTTTTTCACCTCAGGATATACTTTGATGATAGATAATACATAGGTTTTACTATTGAACTCAAAAGTGGATTTCAGACCGGGGAATACCCTGGAGATATAATGCTCATCCACTTCTGCACGCATCTTGAAACCGTCCAGGTCATCGATCTGACCGATATTCTGACCAGCAGTGATACTACCTCCTACCTCAGCGTCCACGGAAGATAATTGTCCGTCAATAGGCGCTCTCAACACCAGGTTGCTCAGGTTGTCCTTCATCATCTGGAGGTTACGCTGGGTACGCAGGATCGTTGACTCAAGGCGGTCTATCTGTATTTTAGCGTTTTCTTCCTGGAAGCGCTGGCTTTCAACTTCTATCTGGCGCTGCTTCACAAGACGCTCATAATCAAGCTTATTCTTCACAAACTCCTGGCGGGAAACGATCTTCTCGTCTACCAGTTGTTTGGTACGGTCGTACAGGTCTTTAGCCTGTTCGATCTGGAAATCCAGGTTGGCCACGGTCTGCTGCATGGTAAAACGGTTCTGCTTCAGGGTCTGGCGGGTATTCTGGAGTTCGTTGATCAGACGGTAGATCTCCGTCTCATGGTTCACAAAGTCCATCATCAGGTTCTGGTTTTCCAGGCGCAGGATACTGTCGCCTTTTTTAACCATGCTCCCCCCTTCCAGGTATTTCTGACTGACATAACCGCCTACGATAGCATCGAGGCGAATTGTTTTAAGTGGCAACACAACAGCGGTAACTGCTATATATTGATCAAAGGTGCCTTTGCTTACGGTAGAAATAGTGATCTTATCTTTCTCTACGTTCAGCTTGGAACGATGATCGGCAAATATGAGATTGTACAGAAGTAACATCGCTACTACAGCGCCTCCGCTGATAAGGGCGATTCTCTTTTTAGACCAGTACTTCTTTTCTAATTTTCTGTCCATAGGTGATACTTACTTTCCTGACCGAATAAGGCAACGGTCATGCCAAAGCCCGAAACACAATACAGTAGCGAATTTCAGAGGATAAGCCCTGCCAATGATCGTCCTGAAGCGTACACCAGACGTCCATTTCCGGACAATTCCTGTTATACGGGCAGACAGCCTCTAAAAACCGAAATCTTTTTATAATATTGCCAGTGGCCGCACCCGCCACGGGTTGACATCCCAACACCCCTGTCAGGAACACGTTTTGCGGATTCATTTACAGAAACAATAGATAAGACATTTAGTTATGACCACACCCTTGCCCGGCAAAATTCTTATTGTAGATGACGACATGGACGTGCTGCGCGCCGCCCGTTTATTGTTAAAGCGCCATTTTGAACAGGTTGACTTTGAACGAAACCCGCAGAAGATCCCTTACATGGTCACTAATTTCGATTATGACGTGATCCTGCTGGATATGAACTTTACCCGCGATCTCAGTAGCGGGAAGGAAGGCTTCGAATGGCTGGACCGTATCCTGGACATCAGACCCGAGGTTGCCGTAGTACTGTTCACAGCCTATGGAGACGTGGAAATGGCCGTAAGGGCGATTAAAGCCGGAGCGGTCGATTTCGTACTGAAACCATGGGAAAATGATAAACTGCTGGCTACCATGCAGGCCGCCTATAATAAGAAACGCGGTAATAAAGAAAAGGTGGTCACAGCACCAGCCACCCCACAATCAGACGTCAATATCATTGGCAGCAGCGAAGCCATGCAACAGGTACTGGATACCGCCGCCCGTGTAGCCGCTACAGACGCCAATGTGCTGATATTGGGAGAAAATGGTACCGGTAAGGACCTCCTTGCCCGTCATATACATGCTTTATCACTCCGTAATAAACAGCCGTTTGTCAGTGTCGATCTGGGAGCTATCAGCGAGACCCTGTTCGAAAGTGAACTGTTCGGCCACGTAAAAGGCGCCTTTACCGACGCCAGGGAAGACCGTACCGGCCGTTTTGAAGAAGCAAACGGCGGCTCTATCTTCCTGGATGAACTGGGCAACATCTCCCTGCCTTTACAGGCAAAGCTGCTGACCGTATTACAGAACAGAGCTGTAACCAAAGTAGGTAGTAACAAATCAACTTCCATAGACGTACGCCTGATCACTGCCACTAACAGAAATATCCAGCGTATGGCGGCAGAGTATCAGTTCCGTCAGGACTTACTCTATCGTATCAATACCATCGAGATCCAGCTGCCGCCTTTACGGGAACGCCTGGAAGATATCGTTCCACTGGCGGAATATTTCCTGGAGAAGTATGCCACAAAATACAAGCGTACGGTGACCGCACTCCATGAAACGCTCATACAGCAGTTACGCCAGTACGAATGGCCAGGTAATATCCGGGAATTGCAACATGCTATGGAAAGAGCCGTGATCCTCTCTCAGGGAAAAACGCTCATGCCGAAAGATGTATTCGTAAAAAATCCGATCCAGGAACAAGCCCTGAATACAGGCTATAACCTGGAGGAAATGGAACGCAACATCATTACGCAGGCCATGAAAAAGTGCAATGGCAATATCACAGAAGCAGCCAAAGAACTGGGACTGAGCAGAGCCGCCCTTTACAGAAGACTGGAAAAATATAACATCTAGTAGTTTACGATGAACAAGTTCAGTGTCAATATATTACTGCGTATCATTCTCCTGACGCTCAGCACTATTACCAGTGTATGGGTATGGACCGTACTTGGCGTCTTTCCGGGAATAGCCATGGCTATCCTGATCTGTATGCAGATATATGGCATGTACTACTACATCAACCGGGTCAACCGGAAACTGACCCTGTTCCTGGAATCGATCCGCTATGAAGACTTTTCTATCCGCTTCAGCGCCGATAATAAACTGGGCAAAAGCTTCCAGGCGCTGAACCACCAGTTTAATGAGGTGCTGGAGGCCTTCCGGCAAACCAGGGCAGAAAAAGAAGCCAACCTGAAGTACATAGATACGATCGTACAGCATATCAGCATAGGCGTTCTCTCTTTTGATACAGAAGGCCATATTGAGCTGATTAATCCGGCAGCATTCCGCCTGCTGGGCATCTACAGACTACGGAACATTTCGGAACTGAAAAACAGCCATCCGGGTTTGCCGGAATACCTGATGGAGATCCGTTCAGGAAGTAAACTACTGTATCATACCCGGCAGGAACAGCAGTTGTCTATTCATGCCGCCAGCGTAAGACTACAGGGCCGGCTGATCAAACTGATCTCCCTGCAAAACATTCATGCGGAACTGCAACAGAAAGAGCTGGAAGCCTGGCAGAACCTGACCAAGATCTTACGTCATGAGATCATGAACTCCGTAACGCCGATCGTATCCCTGATAGGCACCATGCAGGATATCGTAGAGCAGGATATTTCTCCGGAAGCAGCGCAGCAGGAAGCCATCAACGATCTACAGGAAGCCCTGGAAACCATCAAGAGCCGGAGTAAAGGGATCATGAACTTTGTAAATGCTTACCGGGATTATACAACCCTCCCTAAACCACAGTTTACACAGGTCAATATAAAAGAACTCCTGAGTGGTGTAAGCAGTTTGCTCCAGCCGGAACTGAAGCAGGCGGGTATCTATTATCGCTACGAAATTGAGGCTGCCGGAACAGAAATCCATGCAGACGTAGCCCAGCTGCAAATGGTCATGATCAACCTGATCAAAAATGCCATGGATGCACTGGAACAAACCCAGACACCCGCCATACAGGTAAAGGCGACCATGAGTACCCCCAGCCAGGTACACATTGAGATTACTGACAATGGTCCGGGTATCGACGCGGAAGCCATGAATAAGATTTTCATTCCCTTCTATACCACCAAGAAAAAAGGCAGTGGTATTGGTCTGAGCCTCTCCCAGCAGATCATACAATCACATGGCGGACAACTCAAAGTGAGCCGTTCCGGCAATAATGGCACGACCTTTTCGGTATTCCTCCCTGTTAGCTGAAACCATTTAGACAAAGATGTCGTACTTTAAGATATTATAATGCTCATTATGCAAGGGAGAAGTGTATTAAACATATTGTACGCTGTCACGCTATTCGTTCACCTCTTGGCCATTGTGTTTCACCTGGATATACTCAGTTACACGTCAAAATTCCTATTGCCATTTATACTGGCGATCCAGTTTGTACTAGGAACAGAGGGTATTCCTCCTGTATTCCGGATTTCGATGCTGGCCGCCCTGTTCTTTACAGGTTTTGGCGACATGTTCCTGTTGTTTTCAGAACAGAATACCTGGTTCTTCTCTTTCAGCCTGATCACTTTTGCGTTTTCATTGCTGGCTTACATAGGTTTCTTCCTGAAGATCCGGTATTCCAACTATCCCCTGCCCCGCTGCCAATGGGCATTTATCTTTGCCGCTTCAGCAGCAGTTATTGGATTCATTTTCTTCATGTTACCCTATCTGGGACAGATGACCATTCCTGTGATCATTTTTGCGGGAATTGCCTCCGTGATGCTACAGGCTGTTAAACACGCCTATAGACTAAAGGATCAGCCTTCCGGATGGTATGCCATGGCCGGAGCAGGTCTGTATATCATTTCCTGTGCGATCATCGCCATTCACTACTTCTACCACCCCCTGGAAATGGGCAACTTTCTTATCATGCTGACTTATGGACTGGCGCAATGGGGCCTGGTTACCGGCGGACTACTCTATCTCCGTATGCGCCGGGGCTATGCCATGCAATAAATGGGCGCAAATAAACCGTATTAAACCGTACATTTGAGCCTTGCTTGACGAGAATAGCTTATGGAACAAACAGATTTCTTAGTTATTGGTTCCGGTATAGCAGGATTGACCTATGCCCTCAAGGTAGCGGCCGCATGTCCTGACAAGAAAATTACCATCATCACCAAATCACATGAGGATGAGACCAATACCAAATACGCACAGGGTGGAGTTGCAGTAGTGAACGATCTCGAGAACGACAGCTTTGAAAAGCATATTGAAGACACACTGATCGCCGGTGATGGTCTCTGTAATGAAGAGATTGTGGAAATAGTGGTAAAAGAAGGACCAGAACGTGTCAACGAGATCATTGAATGGGGCGCCAACTTTGACAAGAACGCAGCCGGAGACTTCTCCCTGGGTAAAGAAGGCGGTCACTCCGAATTCCGCGTGATCCACTACAAAGACGTTACCGGTAAGGAAATAGAACGTGCGCTGCTCGATGCAGTACATAAACAACCCAATATAGAGATGGTCACCCATTGCTTCGTGGTAGACCTTATCACCCAGCATCACCTGGGATACCTCGTTACGAAATCTACTCCCGATATAGAATGTTACGGCGTATACGTCCTGAACCTGCTGACCAATAAGATCGAAAAGATCCTCAGCCGCATTACTGTGCTGGCTACTGGTGGCAACGGACAGGTATACCGCAGTACCACCAATCCGACCATTGCTACCGGCGATGGCGTAGCCATGGTATACCGTGCAAAAGGCAGGATCGAGAATATGGAGTTTATCCAGTTCCACCCTACCGCCCTGTATCAGCCGGGTGTGAACAACGCCTTCCTGGTTACAGAAGCAGTACGCGGAGACGGCGGTATTCTGCGAAACATCCACGGAGAGGATTTCATGCATAAGTATGACCCCCGTCTTTCCCTCGCCCCCCGTGATATCGTGGCAAGAGCGATCGACAGTGAGATGAAGATCACCGGTACGGAATACGTATATCTTGACTGCCGCCATATGGATCAGGAGAAGTTCATTCATCACTTCCCTAACATCTATGAAAAATGCCTGGCATCCGGTATAGATGTAAAGAAAGATATGATTCCGGTGGCACCTGCAGCACACTACAGTTGCGGTGGCATCAAGGTGAATGAATACGGACGTACCTCTATCAATAACCTGTATGCCTGTGGAGAATGTTCCAGCACAGGACTGCATGGCGCAAACAGACTTGCTTCCAACTCACTGCTGGAAGCGATGGTGTTTGCACATCGTTGTTACCTGGATGGCGTACAAAAGATAGACAGCACCGCACATAAGCTGAATGTACCTGACTGGAACGCCGGTGGTACAACAGCCCCAAAAGAAATGATCCTGATCACCCAGAGCCTGAAAGAGCTCAAACAGATCATGAGTGATTATCTTGGTATCGTACGTACAAATGAGCGTATGCAGCGTGCCAGCCGCAGGCTGGACATTTTGCACGAAGAAACAGAACAGTTGTACGAAAGAACAGAGGTATCCCCTCAGTTGTGTGAATTAAGAAACCTGATCACCGTTGGCTACCTGATTGTAAAAGGAGCTTCATTCCGCAAGGAAAGCCGCGGTTTACACTTTAATACAGACTATCCTCAGAAGAGCGCCCTTGTACAGAATATTGTGTTATAGAAATTGATGACATGTATTATTTGTTACTGGCATTTATGTACGGCATTTCCATATTGCCGTTATGGTTATTATATCGCATCAGTGATGTTTTATACCTGATCATTTATTATGTTGTTGGTTACCGCAAATCAGTTGTATTTGAGAATCTGAAGCAGGCATTTCCGGAGAAAACGGAGAAAGAGATCACCCGGCTTGCAAAGAAATACTATCTCAATCTGACAGATATGATGGTGGAAACCATCAAACTGCTCACGCTCAGCCCTAAACAGCTGCAGCGGCGTTTTGTCTGCGATCTGACTGTCCTGCATAAATTATATGCAGAAGGTAAGAGCTGCCAGATGCACCTCGGACATAACTTCAACTGGGAATGGGCCAATCAGTTCTGTATGCAGGGCGTCAGATTCCCTTTCCTGGTAGTATACATGCCGCTGACCAGCAAGGTGGGCGATCGTATGTTCCGCCATTTCCGGGAGAAATTTGGTAGTACGCTGTTGCCTGCGAATGACATTAAGAACAGTATGTTGCCCTGGATGGACAAACAATACCTGATTGCCCTCGTGGCAGATCAGAATCCCGGTAACCCGCGCCGCAGTTACTGGTATCCTTTCCTGAACAAAATGACCGCTTTTTATAAAGGGCCGGAGATGACTGCCCGCAGAAGCAACATTCCTGTTGTTTTTGTAGATATCCGTAAGGTAAAAAGAGGGTATTATCATGCTACCCTGAAACTGGCATTTGAAGAACCGGCAACTGCGCCTGAAGGTCAGATTACCGAAGATTTTGTAAAATTTCTGGAAGGAAACATCCGGGAGCAACCCGAAGTATGGGTATGGAGCCACAGAAGGTGGAAACATGAGTACAGGGAGTAACAAAAGGAAACCGGACTGACCAGCATGACTGACCAATCCGGTTGCTAAACTATTTCATCGCAGCAGTGTCTGTCTTCATTGTAGTATCAGCTGCTGGTGGGGGTGGTGGAGGAACTGCCGCCTGCACCATAATGTTGTTAGTCACAGATTTTACGCCGCTGACGCCCTTAACTGCATCTTCTGCAGCTGTTTTCGCAGCATCGTCCGCTACTTCCCCATTCAGGGTAACAACTCCCTCTTTTACTTCCGCGGTAACACCAGGGGAAGCAGTGAGTTTCTCGTTAACGGATTGCTGAACGCTGCTATCACTGGGCGAACAAGCAAATAAGCATACGGCCAGGAACATCATTCCAGCCATCAGGAAAGTTTTACATTTCATGGTTAAAAGTTTAACTAAGTAAAACAAATAACATGCTAGACCAACGGATTGTTCTATTACAAATAGCTGTTAATCAACCATTATCCGCAAAACCCGGATAAAGGGTCATTCCGCCATCCACAAAAAGCGTCGTTCCGGTTACATAATCACTCTCATCACTGGCCAGCCACACAGCGGCTTTTGCTACATCTTCCGGTATCCCTACCCTACCGTATGGGATGAGTTCCAGCAGCTTTTTCTCGTCTTCCGGCGTATCCCAGGCGTCTTCATTGATACGTGTTTTAATAGCGCCCGGCGCCAGTCCATTCACCCTGATACGATGTGGGGCGAGCTCCTGTGCCATTGACTGCATCAACAGCTTTACACCTCCTTTACTGGCCGCATAATTCACGTGTCCTGCCCATGGAATCACCTCATGTACGCTGCTCATACAAATGATCTTCCCGGCTGCCTTGGAACGGCTTTCCACAACGCCCCTGCGCCTGAATTCACGTGCT
The DNA here is from genome assembly GCF_900114995.1 of Chitinophaga sp. YR627. Lineage (GTDB taxonomy): Bacteria > Bacteroidota > Bacteroidia > Chitinophagales > Chitinophagaceae > Chitinophaga. Next base: position 654,240 of record NZ_FOUX01000003.1, on the reverse strand, counting down.
GCTTCCCGCGCACAAAGGAACTGCCCTGTCAGATTAGTATTGATCACCGTATTCCACTGCTCTAACGTCATGTCAAACAAATTGGCGTCCTGCTGGATGCCGGCATTGGCAACAACTATGTCCACAGTACCAAATCGGGAAAAGATTTCCGCATACATCCGCTTTACTTCATCTTCCTGACTGATATCACATTGCTGAATAAATCCGTCGCTGCCGGCCACTTTGATCTTAGCCAGTACTTCTTCGGCACCTTTCAGGCTTTTGTCGCTGTGATGATTCACCACGACTGTAGCTCCGGCTTCCCCGAAAGCTATCGCGATCGCAGCGCCAATACCGCTGCTGCTACCAGTAACGAGTGCTATCTGTCCATCTAATAGTTTTCCCATTGCAAGGTTTTTCCCATAAAGGGTCAAAAAGTATACCCGTAAAAAACGGAAAAGGCCCCGCAGTAATACTGCGAGGCCTTTAACATTCAATATTTTAACTTAGTTCAGGACATTCTTTTCCTGTACTACTTTCAGACCTTCCTGTGTTTTCATGGCATTATAACCGCCCTGCACATTGCGAAGATTGTGGATACCTTCTCTTTTCATGATAGAGCAGGCGATGATACTACGGTAACCACCCTGACAATGAACATACAGATTGTGATTATCGTCAAAATCAGCCAGATTTCCGGGATCTGTCATGTCGCTGAGGGTCACGTTCATTGCACCTTCGATGTGCCCGTCTGCATACTCCGCAGGCTTACGCACATCTACAATTACCAGGTTCTCATCATGCGGCAGGTCCATAGCCAGTTCATCAGGTTCTACCGTGATGATCAGGTCACGTGGTTCACCGGCAGCGATCCAGCCTTCATAACCACCTTCAAGGTAACCGGCTACATGGTCAAAACCTACACGGGCAAGACGTACGATGGTCTCTTCTTCTTTACCCGGGCTGGTTACAAGAATGATGTCTTCACCGAAAGGCAGCAGACTACCCGCCCATTCAGCAAAACGGCCCTCCAGACCGATACTGATGGAACCAGGTACAAATCCTTCTGCAAATTCAGCAGCCGGACGTGTATCGAGGATCAGGATCTCTTCTTTCAGTTTTTCTTTCACTTCCGCAACAGACAAAGCACGGTTACTCTTTTCCATTACTGCCTGTAAAGCGTCATATCCTTCTTTGTTGATACGCGCATTGATCGGGAAATAAGAGGGAGGAGTGCTCAGACCGGAAGTCACTTCCTGGATAAAAGCATCTTTATCCACAGCCTTCAGCGCATAGTTGGTGCTTTTTTCATCACCCAGTGTGCTGTAGGTATGAGGACCCAGATTCTTTCCGCAGGATGATCCCGGACCATGTGCAGGATAAACGACAACGCTGTCAGGTAATACTTTGATCTTGTTATTCAGTGAGTCAAATAGGTAACCTGCCAGTTCTTCTTTGGTCAGGTTGCCGCTGAACAGGTCAGGGCGTCCAACATCACCTACAAACAAAGTATCGCCGGTGAACACACTGTGAGGATTACCTGCTTCATCAGATAACAGATAGCAGGTAGACTCCAGGGTATGTCCCGGGGTATGTAATACTTCAAGTGTCAGTTTACCGATGGTAAATTTCTCTCTGTCTTTTGCCAGATAGATCGGGAAAGTGGTAACAGCTTCAGGGCCGTATACGATGGGAGCATTTGTAGCAGCAGCTAAGTCCAGGTGACCGGAAACAAAGTCGGCATGAAAATGCGTCTCAAAAATGTATTTAATGGTAGCATTACGCTCTTTAGCTAAATCAAGGTAAGCGTCAATATCCCTTAAAGGATCTATCACAACAGCTTCTCCTTCTGACTCGATAAAGTAGGCGGCTTCTGATAAGCAATTGGTGTAAAGTTGCTTGACGAACATGGTTGTTGATTTCTGATTTTCTGCAAATTTACGGATTTAATCCGAGCAGGAATATCAGGCATAAAACAGCCTGCCCGTTATAGCATAACCGGAATTATAACCGCGATGTCTTTCATACTTGTACGCAGGATTGTACAAATAATCACAAAAAATCAGAGCCTAACTAAAAGTCCTTTTATTTACTCTTAGTTAGGCCCGAATTATTTCTGTAGTCTGAATGACCAGTACTCCAAAACCAGATTAGCCTACCAGCTCCTCTACAAATTTGGCAACTTCCGCTATACGCTGTTTGTTGATCGTATAGTGAATGAACTTACCATCTCTCTCTGTAATCACAATGCCGGCACGGCGCAGAATAGCCAGATGCTGTGAAGCCACTGACTGCTCGAGACGCAGCTTAACGTAGATTTCAGTTACTGTCATTTTTTTGTGATCTTCCAGCAACTTAATCATTTGCTGGCGCAGCTTATGGTTTATCGCACGCAAAACCATAGCCGCCTTCTTAACGGCAATGTAATCCAATTTAATTTGGTCTTTTTCATTGGTACCTCTAGAAATAATAAGAGTATTAGAAGAGGTCGTTAATAATGTTTTTTCCATCGCATAATAGTTTTAAAAAATGATGAAATGAAAGGGATCAACGGACAGTAAACCCATATTTGTTAGACAACAATAACCGGGTATCGATTTATACAAAAATATAATATTAGTCGTAATAAAAAAAACTTCTATACCTTATTTTTTAATATATGCACACCGATTACTTGCCAAATAAACGTAATTTGACAGTTCCATGACACAAATTGACACAAGCGTAGGGATTACGCTTCTTAATAAGACATAAAAAGCCTGTTATCATGCGAATGGGGGTCATTTTTTATATTACAAACGCCCTATTTTTTCATAGTAGAATGGAAAGGTTTGAGGTAAAATGGGCTGAAATATGCCACATCTTCGAATGCTTTACGTGCAAAAGCCGCTGTAGCTAACGGTACCATATCCGCAGCATTCAATATATAAGGAACAAACAACGCATTATCATTTGATGGCATTAACTGCTGCCATTTATCGCTACCGTTTCCGAAAAAGTATATTTTATGTTTTGCAATCTGTTCACTGAATGCTTCAGGAGTGAGTATTAACGCATGCGGTGCAAGTACGGTATTCAGCGACGCATCATAAATAGCTGTGTACACTTCCATTCTCCTTGCATCCAGCATCGGGCAATACAATGCATTTGTATCATTCGTGCGGGATAATATGCCCTGCGCCATCATCTGTAATGTTGATACAGCTATCAATGGTTTTTCCCATGTATAACAAAGTCCTTTTGCTGTAGCTACACCTACTCTTAATCCTGTATAAGACCCAGGTCCCGCGCTGACTGCAACCGCATCCAGATCAGCAGGTGTAATGCCCTGCTGCTGCATGATCTCTTTTACAAACAATACCATATTGGCCGCATGGTCCTGTTGTTTGTCATTCACCAATGTCTGTAATGGTTGCCCATCTCTGGACAAACAAACAGACCCTACTGAAGTTGCTGTATCTATATGCAGTATTAAAGACAATGTTCTAAGTTTAATGAGTTCACATGACAGCTACATCCATACCAGCTTCGCGGGCCAGCAGTGCGCTTATTTTATATCTTTCATTACCGGTAGCCCTGTATACAGCGTCCAGTACGCCACACACATGACTAATACCTATTTTATCACACCATTCAAAAGGTCCCATCGGATAATTGGTGCCTAATCTCATAGCGGTGTTGATATCGGCTCTGGATGCAGTGCCTTCCTGTGCCGCCATGTATGCTTCGTTGATGATCATACAGATCACTCTTGGTGTGACCAGCCCGACTCTGTCTTCCACTATCTCATATTCCCATCCCAACGCAGACATTATATCATTCACCAACTTTACCTGCGCATGATCCATCACTGATAATTCCATAACGGGCATCGTCAGAAATCCCGGCAGCCAGTTGCATCCAATGATGGAAAATCCCTGCTCAAAAGCAAAATTATTCATCAGTTCCGATAGTGAAGTTCTCACTATACAAGCGAGTACCGGCACCTGCGGAAAGCGGGCATATACACCGGCCCGTTTGGTATTTTCATCAAAATTCAGGTCTATCACCAACTCATAATCCGCCAGCGATCCTGCCCGCTCCGGCGATATTACCTGCTGCACCCGGTGCCCATTCAAACCACCCTTTTCAAGAAAAGCTGCATAATGCGGCTCCTCTCCTATAACGAGGATATTCATGTGCAAAATTTTCGCAAACCTATTAATTAATAACTAATAATAAGACCCTATTTTTATGCCTATGGAAAAACAGATCATCAATACGAATAATGCGCCTGCTCCAATCGGTCCATACAATCAGGCCGTACAGTCAGGCAACCTGCTGTTTGTATCCGGACAAATAGCCATCAATCCGGAAACCGATCAACTGGTACTGGATGATATCAAAACCGAAACCCATCAGGTAATGAAAAACCTGAAAGGTATACTCACCGCAGCCGGTATGGACTTCAATAATGTGCTGAAGACGACCATTTTCATTATGAACATGAACGACTTTGCACAGATCAATGAAGTATACGGTTCTTATTTTACCAGCGACTTCCCTGCACGTGAAACCGTACAGGTAGCTGCATTGCCAAAAGGCGTGAATGTTGAGATCTCTGTGATCGCGAGCAAATAATTATCCGGAAATAAAAAGAGTCCGCTCAGGCGGACTCTTTTTTGTTATTTATTGCCAAATAATGTGGCTGCCAGTTTCGCGTCATGTCCGTACACATCATCCCGGAAATTCAGCCGGCCATCACTATCCACAAAAGCAGTGAAATAACCGATGTATACCGGTACCCTTTCTTTCAGGGTAATAAACTTCTCTTTACTCCCATTCATCGCTTCTGTGATCTTCTTCTGTGTCCAGGTAGAATCCTTACGCAGCAACCACTCTGCAAGGTGTTGCGGCTCAGATACACGGATACAGCCATGGCTAAAGGTGCGCTTATTCTCTCCAAATAACCCCTTGGACGGCGTATCATGGAGATAAATATTGTATTCATTCGGGAACAGGAATTTCACCTTACCCAATGCATTGTGACCACCCGGTTTCTGGCGAATGATATAAGGGAAATTACCACCGGAGTATTTACTCCAGTTGAGCGAACCGGCATTTACCGGACTACCGCTGCCTGTTACAACTTCCATATTCTGTCTGGCCAGGTACCCGGTATTTCTTTTCATCGCGGGTAATACCTCATTGACCAGTATGCCGGGAGGCACATTCCAATACGGTGCAAATACAACATATTTTACTTCGTTACTGAAGATAACCGTGTTGGCGCCCGGTTTACCCACCACTACATTACAGGTCCAGTCCAGCTTATTATTATTGTATACATATAGTTTAAATGCAGGTATGTTTACTAACAGATATTCCGCAGGTGGTTCAGCAGGTACCCAGCGAATACGTTCCATGTTGATCAGGATCTGGCGGATACGCTGAAGTGGCGTAACGTTCAGCGCATTCAGCAGGGGCGCCTGAATCGTACCGTCTGTCTTCAGTCCTGTACGGTCCTGGAAATTGCGTATAGCCGAGTCCAGCGCGGGTGTAAATAGCTGGGAAGTATCTGCCACTGCCAGATCGCCCAGCAGATGTAAACGCTGTTTTACACTGGCAACCAGCGGATCAGATTCTTCTTTCTTATATAGTTTGCGGGAGGCCTTCAAAGAATCCCATGGCAATTTCTCCAGATCTGAAAATTTCTTTAACTGGTTCCGCAGTAATTTATATTGTCGGTTAACCGGCTCTTCAAAAGCACTGGCAGGCTTATTTACCATAGAATCCAGCAGGCTTTCCATATTGATCTTTTTACGGGGGATGAACCATTCCAGCGACTTGGCGCTATCAGAGGTCAATCCGCTCCACACCTTATTACCATAGGCAAAGAATTGTGCAGTCAGCAATAATTCAGCGCTGGGGATAGCTTTATCACCCGGGCGTAGTTGCTGCCCTTCTATAAGCAACGTATCATACATTTCACGCAGGGGCTTACTGATAATGGTACTGTCATGTAAACCATAATCAGCATCCGCTTTCATCATGTTGATAAAGTTGCCGGCCTGCTCGGTTAATTGTCCGTCGTTGCCGATCCATGCATAGTGAAATTCCCGTTGCCGGTAGAAATCACGGATATAATCAGCGTAGGCGGTATCCTTTTGCAGAAAGAGATTGACAGTGTTACTGTCCAGTGTGCGATCGATGTATTCCTGTTTGGTATAGTGCGAGGTATCCCTTACCAGGCCTTTTTTTCTACCGAACCTTCCTCCACAGGAGGCCAGCAGGACGATTGAGGAAAGTAACAGACATGTGTAACGTACAGACATAAACGTACCCGAGTTTTAGTAATGAGTCAGAAAGTCCCCTTTGAGGTATTAAAATGAAAAACAGCCTTTGCTGATAAAATGTTTGATGGTACAAATGTAAAACGCTTAACACAATATTGTGTTAAGCGTTTTAGATAAAGCAGTTAGGATGAAATTATAATTTGATCTCTTCCTCGTTGGCATCAAAGAAGCGATATTCTGTCAGATGATAGTTGGAATCAGCTTTAACCCTGACCCATTTCTTGTACTGGAAGTACCATTTCCACTGGCGGGAGGTAAGAAATCCTTTGGCCAGGTAGGAGTAAAATATAGGGTGTACCCTCAGAGTAAGACCTTTGTGCTGATGGTTGATCAGGTATTGCAGGTTCTTTTCGACTTCGTCAATGATCAGTACGGAAGCGCCGATCTTACCGGTACCATGACAGGTAGGGCAATCTTCTGCAACTGATATAGTGACTTCGGGTTTCACACGTTGGCGGGTGATCTGCATCAGGCCGAATTTCGAAATAGGCAGGATCGTATGTTTTGCCCGGTCCTGCGCCATGAATTTCTCCATGGCTTCGTAAACTACTTTCTTATTTTCCGGCAACTTCATATCAATGAAGTCGATGATGATGATCCCCCCCAGGTCACGGAGGCGTAACTGACGGGCTATTTCTGCAGCAGCTTCCAGGTTGGATGCGAGGGCATTCTGTTCCTGGTTATTGCTGGAGCTTTTATATCCGCTGTTAACGTCGATGACATGTAATGCTTCAGTAGCTTCTATGATCAGGTACACGCCACTGTCCAGGTTAACTGTTTTCCCGAAGGAAGCTTTTACCTGGCGGGTAACGCCATAGTGATCAAAAATAGGAGCGCCGTTGTGATAATGCTGGACAATATCCTGTTTTTCAGGGGCGATCTTTTGGATATAGGCCCTGGTATCAGAATACATGTTGCGATCATTGATCACAATACGGTTGAAGCTCTCGTTAAGAAGGTCACGTAATATGCTGGTTGTCTTGGCCTGTTCACTCAGGATCTTCTGCGGCGGTTGTGCCCCGCGCAGGTTAGCCTGAATATTTTTCCAGGTTTCCACAAGTGTTGTCAGATCCTCATGCAGTTCAGCCGTTTTCTTTCCTTCTGCCGCTGTACGAACGATTACACCAAAGTTGGGTGTTTTGATCGCTTCGACTATTTTTTGTAGTCTTTTTCTTTCTTCGGAAGAGTGTATCTTTTTAGATACTGCGACAATGTCATTAAAGGGTGTTAACACGATGAATCTTCCGGGAAGAGAAATTTCGCAACTAAGACGAGGACCTTTGGAGGAAATCGGTTCTTTTAAGATCTGCACCAGGATGTTAGGCTTACCGCCCAGCACATCTGTGATTTTGCCGGTTTTTACGATCTCCGGCTCATTCTTAAACTTTGTAAAGTCAAACCCCTCGGGGGTTTTATCTGAAATAGCCTGCTGGGTAAATTTGAGTATAGAACGTATATATGGGCTAAGGTCTGTGTAATGTAAGAAAGCATCTTTCTCGAAACCCACATCAACAAAAGCCGCATTAAGGCCCGGGATCAATTTTTTCACCCGCCCGAGGTATAAATCCCCTACAGAAAAGTTGGGATTGCCGCTTTCGTGATGCAATTCCACCAGTTTCTTATCTTCCAGCAACGCTATTTCCACACCAGTAGGTGCCGCATTTATAATAAGTTCCTTGTTCAAGCGTCCAAAATTTTAACCATTATAACTTCACCTTTGAGTTATGCACGGCTATTTAACAACAGCGTACTGCATACCAGATTACTGCTGGCGAAGGCCAGCATACGTGATGATGGATTGCTTAAGGGTTTAGCGATCAGCAGGTAATATCCGGAATTCTAAGCGGGATTTGTGGAAAAAACCTGCATGACTCCAGCAATTTAATAATAATCGCTAAAATCATGCAGGATATATAAAAATTTTTATCCGATCACCGCGCCGCAAATAAAACCTGGTTAGTATAAATGGCGGGAAACAGGAGAAAATTATTTCTTATTCTTCTTATGCCGGTTCTTTCTCAGTCTTTTTTTACGTTTGTGAGTGGCTATCTTATGTCTTTTTCTTTTCTTACCGCAAGGCATACGCTAATAAGTTTTTAAATGTTTAGAAAAATGAATATTATTTAATACTCTTAATATAATTATCTATTTCCGCCTTCAGTGAGGGATCATTTAACAGCGTCTTACAGTGTTCCAGTAATTCGACCGCCTTTTTGATGTCACCTTTGCCGCGATAGGCTTCTGCCAATACAAATACAGCTTTAGCCTCGTCAGGATGTTTCTGGGTGAACGTCTCCATCCTTTCTATGGCTTTATCAAACTGATTAGACTGTATAGCTAGATTTGCCAATGTTATCTGAGCTTCTGCATTATCAGGATTGGCAGCTACCACATCCCGTAATTTCTGGACACCTACCATTGGTTCTCCTGTATTCATATACAGGAGTGCCTGTTTGATCTTCAGGGAGTCGTTCTTAGGGTTCAGCTCAATAGCCTGACCTAACAGGCTGATAGCCTGTGAACTTTCCCATTTGGCAATAGCAGGGTCCTCTGCGTGCTCCAGATGTTCTAAAAATAAATTGGCTGCAAAGGTGAGGCTTTTTTCGGAATTTTCCAACTTGGCAGATTCGCCAAGGTAATACGCAGCTATGGGCAGTTGGTTAAGGCTGTCCCAGGAGGCATATAACTGTTTGTAAGCGTCTATTTGCTGATTCTTCACGTCGCCCCGCACCACCTTATTTTCAAGGGCGGTGATGGCAACGAGTCTATCTGCAGGGATTTTTTGCTTGGCAGACGCCAGCAATTCATCAAAGGCAATAGGTTTTCCCTCCTGTCCGTCATGCATATGAGCGGCAGTTGGCATCGCTTTTTTATCCGAATGAGGCACGGTGCGGCCGAAGGCGACTAATACTACGAGTAATGTCGCTGCGGCACCGACCAAGAGAATCTGTGATTTTTGCACGCCTAAAATATTAGGCTGCAAAACTACAAACTTTTAAGCTTCTTTACTTCTGCAACGAATTCTTTAGAAGGCTTAAACGCCGGAATGAAATGTTCCGGAATCTCTACGGCAACGTTTTTCTTGATGTTACGGCCAATTTTAGCAGCTCTCTTTTTCGTAATGAAGCTACCAAAGCCCCTGATATAGATATGCTCGCCATTAGCCAACGCTTCCTTGACCTCCTTAAACATGGCTTCTAGTGTTACTAACACATCTACTTTAGGTATGCCGGTTTTCTCAGCAATATTGTTAATTAAGTCAGCTTTTCTCATAATTGAAGCGAAGGATTACTTGTCCCAAAATTATTTAAATTTTTTTAATTGCTGAATTTTAAGCAAATAAATTTTATGTTTTTTTCTTATACCAGAGATTTATACAATATATCTATTTGCAGATCAGTCGATTAGTAGTCAGAAAAATACAAGTAACGAGCTACCCGGAAAGTGAAAGATTCCATATGCGAGGCCAGTACAAGTACATATTCATTAGGGTAAATCACAATAATTCACTAAACCACTCATTAACGAATATACAAAAAATAATATTCATTTCGTCTTTTTTTTCTTCGCTTAACGGAAAAAAAACTCTCCTGATCAGCTAGTAACAGATAATCACTCTTTCTCTATTATAACGCAATTTTTTCCATATTCGTCTATATCTCAACAACTTCTGTTCCATTTTACTGCGCCCTTCTGACAGTTGAATATTATCGTAAATATATTCACCTGCAACCGATGGATTTTTTGCCGGCGCTCCTCACGATACATACATTAAATATTTTCAATACAACCATCTCCCCTTTTACCATTATTCCCGTTCTCATTCATCCAATTATATTTGCAGAAATGAAGCAGTTTTTTACGAATGCACTCCTGGAATGGAACGATAACGAGAATACGCGTTCCATGCCCTGGAAAGGTGAGAAAGACCCCTACCGGATATGGCTGTCTGAAATTATACTCCAGCAAACGCGTGTGGAACAGGGATGGGCCTACTACGAGAAGTTTATCTTAAACTATCCGACCGTTCAGGAACTGGCCGCAGCGCCGGAAGAAGCAGTGTTCCGCCTCTGGCAGGGACTGGGTTACTATGCCCGCTGTAAAAATATGCTGGCTGCAGCTAAACAGATCGCATCTCAGTATCACGGGCATTTCCCGAATACATACGAGGCCATACAGTCGCTCAAAGGTGTTGGGCCATATACCTCCGCCGCTATCGCCTCCTTTGCATTCAACCTGCCACACGCCGTCCTGGATGGCAACGTATTTCGTGTGCTGTCCAGATTCTTTGACATAGATACCCCCATCGATACAACAGCTGGTAAAAAACAGTTTGCCGACCTCGCGCAGGAACTGCTTCCACACGGAAAATCAGCTTCGTATAACCAGTCCATTATGGATTTTGGCGCCGTTGTATGCAAACCGCAACAACCCGCCTGTAATAGCTGTCCGCTTGCCGCAAAATGTAAAGGCTTCCAGCAGGGTCTCACCGCACTCCTGCCCGTGAAATCCAAAAAGCTGGTCATTAAGAAGCGTTACTTCTACTACCTGGTACTCCAGCATAAAGACAATGTCTATATCCGGAAACGTACGGAAAATGACATCTGGCAAAACCTCCACGAATTCATGCTCATCGAAACGACAGGACCTGAAGACCTGGCCTCCTTACAATCCTCAGCGGCCTTCAAAACAGTGATGAAAGATATACGTTACAACATGGATGGGGCTTCCGCTACTTTCAAACAGCAGCTTACACATCAGACCATCCATAGTCAGTTTCTCCTGCTTTCAGTCAGCAAAAAGCCCGAAATCCCCGGCTACACGGCCGTCCCAAGGGATCAACTGGATCTTTACGCCTTTCCTAAAACCATCACCGACTTTCTCAGAAACAGGGAACTGACCCTATTCTGATACGAAAACTTACTGCCTGTGAACAGCGCTCAACTTGCTACGGCAAGGTATTTGAGCTAAAAACTATACGGTAAAATTTTCACTGTCGATTTGAAAAAAACATTAACTTTAGAAAGGTTGTTCATTTTAAAAGAAGCGTATATTTTCAATAGTTTAAAATCAATAGATTAAAACCTGCAACAATGAGAGGTGTTAATAAAGTAATCCTGATTGGCAACTTGGGTAGAGATCCAGATGTACAGTTTTTAGAAGGTAATATCGCGGTAGCCAAGTTTTCCCTGGCTACGACAGAAACATTCAAAGACAGAGCTGGTAAACTGATTTCCCAAACAGAATGGCATACGGTTGTATTATGGCGCGGACTGGCGGAATTAGCCCAAAAGTACCTGCACAAGGGAAGTCTTGTATATATTGAAGGACGCCTCCGTACCCGCAGCTGGGAAGACAAGGAGGGTAATAAGAAGTTTGCCACTGAAGTAGTAGGTGATAACCTTGTTATGCTGGATAAACGTATGGACCTGAACAACACTGAACATGCCATACATCATAGCAACACAGGCAGCAATACCGGTGATAATTTCCCCAATATGGAAATACCCCCCCAACTGAACGATACAGCGGACGACCTTCCTTTTTAACTATCCAATAAAAATATTAATTCTTTTTGATTGATAATCCCTTTATGGGACATTACTTATATTTGCATATAGGGAAAGCGATTCAATTTAAGACCTGAATTACTTTCCCATTTTTTTGGAACTTACTTTGCTATATGCTCGGGGTTCTAATATTTATCACGTCAAAGTTGAACATTTTGTACACCTATCCGGCAAGCATTTTACCTGGTAAGCTTACCCTGTTACAAGCAGCGGCGCCCATCGCCACTCCGAACGTGGTTATCTATCTGCTTGTGATATTCATACTCCTACTCATGGCCTTTATCGTCTCCGGCGCAGAAGTGGCATTCTTCTCCCTGAACTATAAAGACCTGAACGCCCTGAAAACAAGGCAGAACACCAGCGGAAAGCTGATTACCAAACTGTTGGAAAAGCCGCGCTCACTGCTGGCCTCTCTCCAGACAGCAGGTATCCTCCTCTCCCTCGCCTTTATCATGGTCACCAGCTACCTCATCACCCAGATGGAAGACCTCCAGACCGTTCCGGTTGTGTCTTTTGTAGTACGTATAGCCATTATCATCTTCGTACTCCTCTTCTGTGGTCAGGTACTGCCAAGGGTATGGGCGGCGCAGAACAATATCCGTTTCGCCACCTACTTCGCCTGGTTCGTCAGCCTCGTACATGCGACCCTCGAACCTGTCAGCGACTTTTACGTTAGTCTCAGCGAAAGCATTGAAGCCCGCTTCTTCCACAGAGGCAGCGGCGCTGTCAACTATCAGGAGATCGACGAAGCCATCGAAATGAGCGTGGATCCAACCGCCTCCCAGGAAGAAAAAAATATCCTCAAAGGCATCCTGAAATTCGGCAATATCACCGTTAAACAGATCATGCACACACGTCTGGACGTATCCGGGATCGAATATGACGATAACTTCGACATCGTCGTAAAACGCGTGGCTGACCTGCACTACTCCCGCCTTCCCGTATACAAAGGCAACCTCGATAATATCGTCGGTGTGATCCATACAAAAGACCTTCTGCCCCACCTCGATAAAGGCAAAAGCTTTGACTGGCACACCGTTATGCGCCAACCCTTCTTCGTACACGGCCATAAACTGATCGAAGACCTCCTCGCAGAGTTCCAGAACAGACGTATGCATTTTGCCGTAGTTGTAGACGAATTTGGTGGCACCTCCGGGATCGTTACCCTGGAAGATATCGTGGAAGAAGTAATCGGTGATATCAAAGACGAATTCGACGAAGAAGAATTCAACTACAGCAAAGTAGACAACAATACCTACGTTTTTGAAGGCAAAACCATGCTCAATGACGTTTGCCGTATCATGAACATCCCTCCCGATACATTTGAGGTCGTGAAAGGAGAAAGTGACTCTATCGGTGGACTGATCCTCGAACTGGCAGGTAAATTCCCGGAAGAAAACAGCGTAATATCCCACGAGGAATACGACTTTACCGTACTGGAAGTGAGCAAAATGCGCATCCAGAAAGTACAGGTCACCATCAGACAAAATGTGGAAGACGAGAAATAGTGCAGTACACCTAACTACAAGAAGCTTACTATGAAATTAACCGGGAATGCCATTTTGCTTTTGCTGCTGCTTACATTCACCTTTGCAGCCTGCGAACAATCTTATACGCCCAAACCACGCGGCTATTTTCAGATCAACTTCCCCAAAAGGGAATATCGCGTATTTGACGTACCCGGTTATCCATATACCTTCGAGTACCCTGTCTATGCCAATATCGTCAAAGACAGCCTCTTTTTCGGTCAGAAAACCGAAAATCCATACTGGATCAATGTCGAATTCCCTTCCCTGAGTGGCAAGATCTATATGAGCTACAAGGAAATCGGTAAAAACGATAAAAATAACTTCCAGCAACTCGTCAATGACGCCTTTAAAATGACCTATAAACACACTTATAAGGCAGAATACATTGACGAAAAAACAATACATACTCCCTTTAATGTCTCCGGCGAGTTCTACGACGTAGGTGGTAATGCCGCCTCCGCCAAACAGTTCTACGCAACAGACTCCACCGTGCACTTCCTGCGCGGGGCACTGTATTTCGATGCCGCTCCCAACGCAGATTCCCTTGCACCGGTACAGCAATTCCTACAGGAAGATATGTGGCACCTTGTAGAAACGCTCAGGTGGCGATAGTCTTCGACTATTTTGTAACTTTGCGTCTTTAAGGAATCCGGTCCGCCTTCATGCCAACAGCAGCGGACTATCGACCATCAATTTATTTATGATCATTATTGACGATAAGTATATCAGCGACGAAGTTATTGAGGAACAGTTCGTCTGCAACCTGGGAGCCTGTAAAGGCGCCTGCTGCGTTGCGGGTGATTGCGGAGCGCCGCTGGATAAGGAGGAAGTGAAGAAACTCAAGAAGATCTACCCGAAGATCAAATCCTACCTTCGGCCCGACGGCATCGCCGAAATAGAAAAAACAGGTACACATACCACCGACGATGAATATGGCTATGTCACGCCTATTGTGAATAAAGGCATCTGCGCCTACGCTGTGATCGACGACCATGGCGTTGTCGGCTGTGGCATCGAAAAAGCCTACAATGACGGTGTAGTCGACTACAAAAAGCCTATCTCCTGCCACCTCTACCCTATCCGGGTGACTAAATACGAGGCCTTCGAGGCACTCAACTATGACAGATGGGACATCTGTAAACCAGCCTGTAAAAATGGAAAAAGCCTCCGTGTACCGGTATACCGCTTTCTCCGGGAAGCGCTGATCCGTAAATATGGAGAAGAATTCTATCAGGTGCTGGACAAAATCGCGACAAAACAATACAAAGCTGAATAATAGCCGGTTGCTGATGCTATTCCTGCATTCGCTATCTTTACTCCGTACTAACTAACAGTTGTTTTTTCATTCATTCCCTGCATACCGGAAACCGGTATGGGTTTTGTAATTCCTGAAATCAGCAATCTCGACAACTTATGCATCAGAACGCCTCCACTTTTCTTGATAACAGTGAGAAGAAAGCGACAAACCTCATACATCGCCAGACGATCAACTTCAATATAGGTAAGTACAACACTGCCGTGAAAGCTGGTAAACAACAGTTTGCCGATCTGACCACCGCGCGCGAAAGAGCCAAGAATATCAAGTGGAGAGCACTGGAACACCTGGATAAACACCTCGAGGAATTTGAAAGCAACTTCACCCGCAGAGGTGGTAAAGTGATCTGGGCAGAGAACACACAGCAGGTACTCGAAGAAATACTCGCTATCTGCGAGGCCAGGAACTGCAAAAGCATCGTAAAGAGTAAATCCATGGCTACGGAAGAAGTACACCTGAACCACTTCCTGGCACAGCATAACATTGAATGTGTGGAGACCGATCTGGGGGAATACATCCAGCAGCTGGACGGAGAACCGCCTTATCACATCGTGACGCCCGCCATGCATAAAAGCAAGGAAGACGTCGCAAAACTGTTCGCAGAAAAACTGGGGACACCTCCCAATCTGACGCCCCAGGAAATGACCCTGGTCGCCAGAGAAAAACTGCGTCAGAAATACCTCGACGCAGAAATCGGCATCACCGGCGCTAACTTCATCATAGCTGACATTGGCGGTATCGCTGTTACCGAAAATGAAGGTAATGCACGTCTCAGCACCGCATTTCCCAAGACGCATATCGTACTGGTAGGTATCGAAAAGATGCTGCCTTCCATCAATGACCTGGCCATGTTCTGGCCTTTACTGGCGACCTATGGTACCGGTCAGCAGGTAACCGTATACAATTCTATTTTCAGTGGTCCCCGCCAGGAAAACGAAACGGATGGTCCTGAAGAAATGTACGTTATCCTGATGGATAATGGCCGTACCAACATCCTGGCCGATACAGAAGCCCGCGAAAGTCTTTACTGCATTCGTTGTGGCTCCTGCCTGAATGCCTGCCCTGTCTATAAGAACATCGGCGGTCATAGCTATGGCACTACCTATAGTGGTCCCATCGGATCCGTTATTACCCCACACCTGCAGGGCATGGAATCATTCATGCACCTCAGCTATGCCTCCTCTCTTTGCGGTAACTGCACAGAGGTATGCCCTGTAAGGATCAATGTACACGAATTACTGCTCCATAATCGTCATAAAGCGGTGGAGGAGAACTATACCTCCGGTGGAGAAAAAATGTCCTGGTTTGGCTGGAAACAGGCAAGTCTGAGCCGCAGGATGATGAACCTCGTAGGCGGCGGCGCCAAAAACTTCTTCATGAAGAAATTCTTCTCACAAGCCTGGGGTGATGACAGGTCACTGCCTGTATTCGCACCAAAATCCTTTAACCAGCTGTGGAAAGAGAGAAAAAAATAGTACCTTTTTAATATGACACTTATCGCCATTCTGTTACCCTGGCTCTCCTTTATGTTAAGAGGAAAGATCTTAACAGGTATCTTATGCCTGTTACTACAGATCACATTAATTGGCTGGATACCTGCCGCCATATGGGCCGTTATATCCCTTCAAAATGCACGGGAAGACCGTAGAACACGGAAAATAGTAAAGGCAATGAAGCAAAACAGGTAGTTTATTTAATTATCTGGGAGTTCTCACCGGGAAATAGATCTCCACGGTAGCGCGGGCTGTCGTTCCGTCGGATGCAGGTGTCCATCCGGGACCTTCTTTTATCAGTCGCAATGCTTCTGCATCACAATCAGGTTGTAAACGTCTGACTATCTTAATGTCCTCCAGAGCGCCATCCGGCATAACCCTGAACGATACTTTTACTTTACCTTTTACATTATCAGCAGCAGCGGAAGCTGGATAACGGGTATTTTTTGCCAGGTATTCATTATAACTGTCGTATCCTTCAGCCGGCATTGGCGGCTGATAAATACTACCCATTTTCCTGCTGAACTTCTTATCATAACCGGTTACAACAACCTCACTCAGACTGCTATTATCTGCTTTCAGGGTAATGTCCAGGTTATTTTCTCTTGGTGAAAGACTCAGTCTTTGCTGTTTAAATCCGATATAAGAGGTAACCAGGCTAACATTTTTTGCGGTATCGGGTACATTCAGTGAGAACGATCCATCCGCCCCCGTCACTACACCCTGTGCAGTACCCTCAAGCCTCACAGCCACACCAGGCAAGCCGTTTTTCCCATCATTGACCTGTCCCCTGATAAAGCGGCTGGCTACGATCGGTTTTGCCGCAAAGACATTCCTATACCTCGTATCGCTTTCTCTTTCTCTATCTTTTTCCAGCATCTCTTTCGGATTTGCGATGGCTACATCCACGATCCTGGTATCAATGGTATCCGCTCTTTCTGCCTTATCCGCCGCCATGAAGGTCGGTGCAGCCGCAACAGCAGCTGGTGATGGCGCCATTGCCAGGGCTACCGTATCCTGCTCTCTTTTTAAGATCCCTGCAATCCCTCTGGATTCAGCAGCGACATTTCCAGGGAAAATATGTCTGCCTGTATCCGGCGGTATGCTGATACCAGGCAGCTTATCGGCTTTATTGCCCCAGGCCATCGGTTCTTCCTGGTTATAATATTGTAAGGTGTCGGTAATAGAACTATCAGCAACATCCGTGGTTTTAAAGGCAATTGCATGATCGCCGCTGAAGCCGGAACGCCACATCCAGAACAATCCGCCCATCAGCAACAGCAGGACTCCCGCGGCTGCCAGCCAACGCCTGTCCAGTCTGACCATCGGAATGACCTTCCCCTCTTCTTTACCCTTTACACGGATCTCCAGTCGCTTGTTAAGATCAGCCAGATGTATACGTTGATCAGGTTTGTATTCAGCAAACCCGTCCAGGGCATCCGCCAGAAACGGATCGTCCAGGGCCTGTTTCTCCAGGGCATGCATCGCTTTATTATCCAGCTCTCCTGCCAGATATTTGCGGATCAATTCCGGATCAACGCTATGGTTCATATGACTGTGCTTATCAGGCATCTTGTTGTTCCATACAGATTTTCAGATTGCGTTTACCATTCTGGATATAACTTTTCACCTTTTTCATGTCATATCCTGTGATATCCGCCACCTCTTTATAGCTTTTCTCTTTGAGATAGAATAGATCAACACTTCGCTTTTGCTCTTCCGGCAAAGCGTCCAGGCATTTTTCCATGCCCTGCAGGTGTACCTCTATGTTCACTCCGTTCTCATGATGTGCAAAAGAGTCATTTTCCATAACGGGTAGTCCGTCCATGGAAATTTCCCTTCCCTCCCTGTTTTTCATAGAACGCAGTTTCATCAGACAATAGTTCTTCGTCAGCACATGCAGCCAGCTCTTAAAGTTCTGAACCTCATGCTGCTGCAACTTAACGATCAGCTCCTCAAAGATCTGCATAACGGCATCCTTACTGGACTCTTCATCAAAATAGCGCAGGCATACACCATATACCAGATTCATGTAGCGTTGATACAACGCAGCCAGATAGTCGAGCTGACCGGAGCGTTTGTACTCCAGGATCAACACGGCATCATCAGCATCTTTCATGATATTATGGTGTAAAAAGGCCATAGATTAGATGGACAATAGTAAAGAATTTTTAGCAAAAAAGCACCGGCAGATGCCAGTGCTTTTTAATATGCTTTTGCAGATACAGAACAAACTTAGTGTCTGAAGTGGCGGGTGCCGGTCATTACCATCACCATACCGTTCTGTTTGCAGAATTCTACTGAATCATTATCTCTTACGGAACCTCCAGGCTGGATCACGGAAGTGATACCTTCCTCATGCGCAATACGCACGCAATCATCAAATGGGAAGAATGCGTCAGAAGCCATAGCAGCACCTTTCAGATCGAAGTTGAACTGAGCAGCCTTCGCAATAGCGTGGCGCAGTGAATCGATACGGGAAGTCTGTCCGCAACCTTTACCGATCAGCTGTTTGTCTTTTACCAGCGCGATCGCGTTAGATTTCAGGTGTTTACATACCAGATTGGCAAATTCCAGGTCTGCTTTTTCAGCAGCGGTAGACGGTCTTGCGCCCGCTTCATTCCACTCCTGGTAGTTACCCTTATCATTTTCCTGCAGCAGAACGCCGTTCAGGACATTTTTATATACATAAGGCGCCTTCACCGGCTGCAATTGCTGCAACAGGATACGGTTCTTCTTAGCCTGCAGTACGGTCAGCGCATCAGCGTCAAAACCAGGTGCGATCAGGATTTCGAAGAAGATTTCGCTGATAGACTCAGCGGTTGCCTTGTCGATCACCGCGTTAGTTACCAGTACTCCACCGAAAGCGCTTTCCTTGTCACCAGCCAGTGCTGCATCCCAGGCTGCTTTCAGCGTAGGACGGCTGGCAATACCACATACGTTGGTATGTTTGATAACAGCGAAAGTAGTTTCTGTGAACTCCTGGATCAGCTGACAGGCAGCGTCCACATCCACGAGGTTGTTATATGACAACTCCTTACCGTGCAGTTTATTGAATATTTCAGACAGGTTACCGTAGAATACGCCTTTCTGATGAGGGTTTTCTCCGTAACGCATGATCTGACCCTGAGGTGCAGATACCTGGAAGTATGCAGCAGGCTCATTGTTCAGGAAATACCGGGAAATAGCTACATCGTAGTTCGCACATACTTCAAATGCTTTTGCAGCAAATGCTCTGCGGTCCTGAATGCTGGTACCGTTACCGTTATTCAGCACCTGCTCCAGATCAGCATACTGATCTTTAGAAGCAACGATCACTACATCTTTGTAGTTCTTACCCGCCGCTCTGATCAGGGATACGCCACCAATATCAATTTTCTCGATAATGGTCTGCTCCTCTGTTGTGCTCTTTACTGTTTCCTCAAACGGATACAGGTCAACAATCACCAGATCCAGTTCAGGAATAGCATACTGAGCCAGCTGCTCCAGATCCTGTGGATTCTCCCGGCGAGCCAGGATACCACCAAAAATTTTAGGGTGTAACGTCTTTACACGTCCGCCCAGAATGGAAGGATAAGCTGTCAGCTCTTCCACCGCCACACATTTCACGCCCAGGTCCTCGATGAATTTCTGAGTACCACCAGTTGAATAAATAGTTACTCCCTGTTCACCTAACTTTTTAACAATGTTCTCCAGGTTATCTTTATAGAAAACGGAGATCAATGCAGATTTAATTTGCTTTTGCATGTATGGAAATCATTAGAAATTTACAACATAGGCTCCCTGATCCGGAACCGAAAAGAAGCGCAAAGTTAGCACGTAACAATCACTTTTCCACCGTTGAATGTTCCGCAGGGAGTTAGAAGCGTCAAAAATGTAATAGGCTGCGTCAAATATCTTTTCCAATTGTCTGATATCCACATGCGGATTATGTGAAAGTAAAAGATAATCTGTCCGCAACTTTTTCTCCGGACGCAGCTCCGGCAGGATACTATCCACTACCACCAGCCGCTTATTACCGGCAATCAGTACCCTAAAACCGGGAAAAAGACACGCCTCTGCACAGGTCCTGGTCATACCCTGATCAGTAGCGCCATAGAAAACATGTGCCGGCCGCAGGTAACGATCGTATAAAGTATCGGCTATCTCCGCTCCCGCTACACGCCACACCCGGCGCCCCTTCACCATATCCACCACGGTATGCCCTGGTATGTTATAAACAACCATTTTCCGCTGATGTTGTTCACTCAGACGAAGGATCATTCCACCTGCACTCCAGCTGGTCATCGCAACCAGACCTACATACAGGCCCTGTCTCCATTTGTGGATCATCCAGAGCAATAACCCGCCGATACACACATACAGACATAATACACCGAACAGCTGTAGCTGCATATCCCCTGGCAATGCACCTGGCAGATGACCGATCTTACTTACCAGCATATTCATGCACTGCATGATCATCCTTAGTAAGGGCCCCGCAATACCGGCGATAGCAGGGATCCGCCCGGCGATTAACAGCACAATCTCTCCATACAGAACGACCGTCGATAAAGGCACTGCGATCATATTAGCCGGCAGAAAATACAAAGGGAACTGATGAAAATAATAAAGCGATACCGGCAGTGTAAATAGCTGTGCAGCCAATGTCAGGGCAGTCATATCCCACAACCTGTTCAACCATTTATTATCAAACTGCAACTGATGATATAACCTGCGATAAGCAACTACAATACTCAGCACGGCCAGGTAAGACAACTGAAAACCCACATCCAGCAACAATCTGGGTTCATAACACAAGAGCAGGAAGGCAGACGCCGCCAGTGTGTTATATACATTCGTATGCCTGTCCAGTACAAACCTGCCCAGTGTCAGAAACGTAAACATCACCGTCGCACGTAATACAGATGCCGAAGCGCCTGTGAGTAATGTAAATGCCCACAGCAGTGTAATGATCAGTATTCCTTTCAGTATATCAGCGAAACGATGTGCAGGCCACCAGCGCAACAACCATAACAAAGCCCCATATATCAGCGCCAGGTGCATCCCTGAAATAGCGATAATATGAACGATGCCCGTATTCGTATAATCCTGTACCATATCACTGTCCAGATCATACCTGTACCCTATCAGCAAAGCAGCCGCCAATGCAGCTTCACGTCCACCGATATACTGCTGTAATGTCTGCAGACAATACACACGGCCTGCGCTCAGCCACCTTTGCATATAAGATTCCTCCCGCTCCTGCAACAAACGCCAGGCGTCCTGTTGCAGATACACCTGCCGGTAGATCTGCTGCCCGGCACAATAACGCCGATAGTCAAAAGCACCTGGATTACCACTGTGCGAAACCGGTGCTGTCGTACCATTGATCAATAACTGATCTCCCTGTCGCAATCGCAGAGCATTACTCTCCATTTGTAAATACACCAGTAAACGTCCTTTTGCAGGTATACGCGTGTTGCCACTTACAATGTATCGTACCTGCACGATCGTTTTTAAGGTCTTTTTCTTCGCCTGTACGGGCTCTTCCAGCCTTACCTGTAGCAGACTTCCGGGTTTGCTGTTTCTTTCGAAATAATGCCCGTGATAACGTACATCTGATAATAATACCAGCATACAGCCACTACCAGCCACCAGCCATTGTAATACAATACCTCTCCACCAGTCATACCGGTATTGTACAAACACCGGCAATCGTGATGCAGCAAACAGCAATATTCCCGTAAAAGCCAGCGTAGCTAATATTACCGGGAGTTTTAATGACATAAATATTTGTATAAGTATGCCGGCAGATAAACAGATTATCAGGCGCAGAAATGGTGCACCTTTAAGAAAGCTAACAAACATGACGACACTATATGGTTAACCTATTCAAGTAATGAATGTAAGTCTTTCACACATGAAATTTGTTTTTAAGATATGGGAATTATCTACCTGCTTGATAAGTTTATAGCATGAAAAATATTTCTGCAATAAGATGCTTTTTACATATGCATAAATATCATTAATTATTAATTAATTGTTTTACAGCATTATAATAATTACATATTTCCACATCTGTTATTGATTAGTTAACATCTTTTTAATATTTAATATTTATAGTAAACTGCATTACCGGTCACGCTATTTATACACATAAATAGTCGTGTCTTTAATGGTTATTTTGAGGGAAAAGAAAGAGCCTGATCTTCATCAGGCTCTGATCATTTTAAGACGTAACAATACTTCTTTAAGGCATTTATGACATCGTTACATCCCGCCATCGTCAAGCGTTTCCACCAATCGTCAATTAGTTATCCTAACAATATATTTCGACTGTTATAACACCATTTGTTATACTATCCATTTCGTAGATTAAGTGCCTAATTCCTTGTCAGCACTGCGTTTGCCGTCTTTTCTCCTTTTTTATCGTCAATATACACCGTCATTACTTTGATATGATCCCTTATCTACGCCGTTAGTCCTCCGTTTTTGAATGAAGGCTCAACGTAGCAGATCAGGGATAGTATAGGTTTAATAAACCTGTCCAGGTATATTTCCTTCCAGAATCAGTACTTTCCCGCATCCACTTACCTTAGAAAAAGTATAAATTAGTAGATACACTTCAACAGTTTAATCAGATCCAAATGTTACACAAACCCGTTATCCTGCTTATGCTGACAGGCCTTGCCTGCGCCACAGCCACAGCGCAAACTACAGAGACCCTGTTATTGCGCTCCCCGTCTATCAGTCAGCATCAGATTGCATTCAACTATGCAGGTGATATCTGGACCACTGATGAAAATGGCCAACATCCACAACGCATCACAGTCAACCCGGATGTCGAACTGGAACCTATGTTATCTCCGGATGGTAAATGGATCGCCTTTAGCGGTAACTATGAAGGCAATGTCGATCTCTATGTCGTATCCGTTAACGGCGGTATTCCCCGCCGCATCACCCACCACCCGGATGCGGATATCGTACGGGGATGGCATGGCAACGACAAGATCGTTTTTGCATCTACCCGCAACTCATTCTCCATGCGCTTCCAGCAATTGTTTGAAGTCAGCATCAATGGCGGTATGCCGGTTAAATTGAAAATGCCGGAAGCACACCAGGGAAATATCTCTCCCGATGGATTGTATACCGCCTATATCAAAAACCCCGACCCTACAGAAAGGGCAGGCACCTACCGCCCCTTTAAACACTACAGAGGTGGTAACATGCCGAAGATCTGGATCTTCAACAATCAGACAAATACAATCATCGAAATTCCGGATGCCGGCGCCAACAACATCCGTCCCGTATGGATGGGTAATGATGTGTACTTCCTGAGCGACAGAAACGGTACCATGAATATCTTCCGTTATGCTATCTCAGGTAAGACCGTTACACAGATCTCCAATCATAAAGACTATGATGTTAAAACACTGTTCTCTGATGGTAAAACACTCGTGTATGAACAGGCTGGCAGGATCAATAAATGGGACGCTGCTTCCGGTAAAAGCACCGCATTAACCATTAATCTGGAAGCAGACCTTCCTTACAAAAGACCTCATTATATCAACGCTACTGTTGGTGCGCTCAGGAGCGTCAACCTCTCGCCTACCGGCGTTCGTGCAGCAGTAGAATTCCGTGGCGACGTGCTGACCGTTCCAGCAGAAAAAGGCAACGTACGTAACATCACCGCTACACCTGGTGCACATGAGCGTTCTCCAGTATGGTCGCCGGATGGTAAGTCCATTGCCTATTTTTCTGATGCCGGTGGTGAATATGCTTTACACATTCGGGATCAGAAAGCAGAGAAACCCGCACAGATCATTCCGCTGGGTGAAACAAGCTTTTTTTATAGTCCTTTGTGGTCGCCGGACAGCAGGAAAATACTCTTTGCAGATAAGAAATTACGACTGTACTATGTCGATATAGAAAGCAAAAAAGTAACGCAGATCGATGAAGATAGTTACGATCGTCCGGATCAGTCCTTCAGCGCCAACTGGAGTCCTGATTCCCGCTGGATCACCTACAACAAGCGTTTGCCTAACAGTCTGCAGGCAGTCTTCCTCTACAATATTGCTGATAAAAAAAGCAGCCAGGTAACAGATGGGCGTAGTGAAGCAGCAGAACCTGTCTTCAGCAAAAATGGCAAATACATCTTCTTCATCGCGAGTACCAACTACGCACAGAATACCGGCTGGCTGGACATGACATCCTACGAACATCCTGTTCGCAGTAGTATCTATGCAATCGTACTCTCTGCCAATACTCCTTCTCTGCTGGCGCCTGAAAGCGATGATGAGCAGGAGAAGAATGAAAAGGAGGAAAAGTCAGATACGAAATCAGATACAAAAGACTCCTCGAAAACACAGACGGCTATTGACCTTGCGAATATTGACCAGCGTATCGTTGCATTGCCTCTACCTGCTGATGAATATTCACAGCTGAACGGACTTGTTGCCAACAAACTCCTGTATCGCTCTGGCAGTACACTCTACAGCTACGATATTACCAGGCGTAAAAGCGATGTGCTGATGAGCGGTATCGATGGTTATACCGTCAGCCAGAACGGAGAAAAGCTCTTGTATATCGCATCAGGTTCCTGTGGTATCGTTGGCACGGGCAGTAAAGCAAATACAGGCGAAGGAACGTTACAGATAGGGAACGTTCGCACACTTGTCGATCCTGCCGCTGAATGGCCTCAGATGTTTGATGAACTCTGGCGTATTGAAAGAGATTTCTTTTATGTGGATAATATGCATGGCGCCGACTGGAAAGCCGTAAAAAAGAAGTACCAGCGCTTCCTGCCTTATGTTGGGCATCGGGAAGACCTCAACTATCTGTTCAATGAAATGATGAGTGAACTGGTGATCGGTCATGCCTATGTCGGACAGGGTGATGCGCCTAAACCCATTATTGAGCCAGTAGGCTTACTGGGTGCTGACTACAGCATTGAAAACGGGCACTACCGCTTCAAAAAGATCTACTCAGGTCTGAACTGGAATCCACAGTTCAGGGCCCCGCTGACGCAACCGGGCATCAAGGTAAAAGAAGGCGATTATCTTATTGCGGTGAACGGTGTATCTGTCAGCAGCGATACAGAAGTTTACAGCCTGTTTCAGGGTACTGCCGGCAAACAGGTACGTATACTGGTCAATCAGCAACCTGATGCCAATGGTGCAAAAGAATACACGGTGATACCGCTTAATTCTGAAGCTGCATTACGGGAAATGGATTGGGTAGAAGGTAACCGTAAGAAGGTAGATCAGTTAAGCAATGGTAAACTGGCGTATGTCTACATGCCGAATACCGGAGGAGATGGTTACACATATTTCAACCGTTACTATTTCTCGCAGCTGGACAAGAAAGGCGTCATCATCGACGAACGCTTCAACGGCGGCGGTTCTGCGGCTGACTATGTCATAGACCTGCTGAACCGTGATCTGCTGAATTACTGGGGTACACGTGAGGGTTTACCGATGACCACTCCGGGCAATGCCATCTTTGGTCCGAAAGCGATGATCACTAACAGTTATGCCGGCTCTGGCGGCGATCTGATGCCATTCATGTTCCATGAGAAGAAGCTGGGACCGCTGGTAGGTACAACGACCATGGGTATCCTGGTGGGTATCTATAACTACCCGGCGCTGATGGATGGTGGATTTGTTACAGCGCCACGCCTGGGCATCTTCAGTAAAGATGGCAAATGGATCATTGAAAATAAAGGCGTCGCTCCTGATGTGGAGGTCGAAATGACACCGCAGGAGGTGATTGCCGGTAAAGATCCGCAGCTGGAAAAAACAGTGGAACTACTGATGAAGGATATAAAGGAAACACCTGCTGTGAAAAAACCTGCCGGTCCTGTCCGCGCAGAATAAATACAGGCGTTTAAGGCATAAAAACAACAAAGGCGACATCATACCGATGTCGCCTTTGTTTTATAGTCAGAATCCGGCTTTTTACGGCCTTTTTCCGGTTGATCTTACTTATTGCTCAGATACATGCTCTTCTCCTTGTACAGGGTCCTGAAATAAGGGTCCCTGAGATCTTTGATGAAACGGATCGCTTCACCGGTAGATTTCATTTCAGGGCCGAGTTCTTTGTTCACGCCCGGGAATTTGTTGAAGGAGAATACTGGTTCTTTGATCGCAAAACCTTTCAGTTTCTTTTCGATCTTGAAATCAGTCAGTTTGTTAGCACCCAGCATCACTTTGGTAGCGATGTTCAGGTAAGGTACCTGGTATGCTTTTGCGATGAACGGCGTCGTACGGGAAGCACGTGGGTTTGCTTCGATCACGAATACCTGTCCACCTTTGATAGCGAACTGGATGTTGATCAGACCACGGATATCCAGCGCACGTGCGATCTTCTCAGCGTAGTATTCCATGGTAGTTACTTCCATCGGGCTCAGGTTGAACGCTGGCAGTACCGCGTTACTGTCGCCACTGTGGATACCGGCAGGCTCGATGTGTTCCATCACGCCCATTACATGGAAATTCTCACCGTCGAAGATACCGTCGATCTCAGCCTCCTGACAACGATCCAGGAAGTGGTCGATCAGGATCTTGTTACCTGGCAGGTGTTTCAGCAGGCTCAGTACAGAGCTTTCCAGTTCTTCTTCGTTGATCACGATACGCATACGCTGACCACCGAGTACGTAAGAAGGGCGCACAAGTACAGGATAACCTACTTCTTTAGCCACTTCGATCGCGTCGTCAGTGTTGTATGCAGTACCATATTTAGGGAAAGGAATCTTCAGTTCTTCCAGCAGTTCAGAGAAACGGCCACGGTCTTCGGCGATATCCATGTTATCGAAGGATGTACCGATGATCCTGATACCATTTTCTTCCAGGCGTTTAGCCAGCTTCAGCGCTGTCTGTCCACCCAGCTGTACGATCACACCTTCTGGTTTTTCCAGTTCGATGATTTCCCACAGGTGCTCCCAGAATACCGGTTCGAAGTACAGCTTGTTAGCCATATCGAAGTCAGTAGACACGGTCTCAGGGTTACAGTTCACCATGATCGCGTCATAGCCGCATTCCTGGATAGCCTGTAAGCCGTGTGTACAACAGTAGTCAAATTCGATACCCTGACCGATACGGTTAGGACCGGAACCCAGTACGATCACTTTCTTCTTATCAGAAGGTTTGCTTTCGTTTACGGTATCAAATGTGGAGTAGAAATAAGGAGTTACCGCTTCAAACTCAGCTGCGCAGGTATCTACCATTTTATAGGTACGGGTGATACCTAGGGATTTACGTTTTTCGTAAACTTCCTTCTCTTCGCAGTTACCGAACAGGTGAACCAGCTGCATATCGGAGAAGCCCATTCTCTTGGCGTCGCTCAGCATGTCTTTTGTTACTGATTCCAGATCTTGTTCAGCCAGCTGCTTTTCCATGTTCACGATATCGTTGATCTGGTTCAGGAACCACTTGTCGATATAAGTCATCTGGTGGATGTGTTTCACAGAAACACCTTCCATCAGGGCGTCTTTAATACGGAAGATACGATCCCAGGTTGGCGTCTTCAGTCTTTCGAGCAGCTGATCGCTCTTCATTGCTGATTTACCGTAGTAACCGAGACCCAGTGCATCATTTTCCAGACTCTGACAGGCTTTCTGTAAAGCTTCAGTGAAAGTACGTCCGATGGACATTACCTCACCTACGGACTTCATCTGAAGACCCAGGGTCTGGTCAGCACCTTTAAATTTATCGAAGTTCCAGCGTGGCATTTTTACGATCACGTAGTCCAGTGCTGGTTCAAAGAATGCGGAAGTGGTTCTGGTGATCTGGTTTTCCAGTTCATCCAGGCTGTAACCAATTGCCAGTTTTGCGGCGATCTTAGCAATCGGATAACCAGTTGCTTTGGATGCCAGTGCAGAGGAACGGCTCACACGAGGGTTGATCTCGATAGCGATCAGTTCTTCATTTTCAGGATTCAGCGAGAACTGTACGTTACAACCACCGGCAAAGTTACCGAGGTCACGCATCATCATGATCGCTTTGTTACGCATGTCCTGGAAAGCGGTATCGCTCAGGGTCATGGCAGGTGCAACTGTGATGGAGTCTCCTGTGTGAACCCCCATTGGATCGAGGTTTTCCACAGTACAGATGATCACTACGTTGTCATTCTTATCGCGCAGCAGCTCCAGCTCAAATTCTTTCCAACCCAGTACTGCTTTTTCAACCAGTACTTCATGAATCGGAGACGCCTGTAAACCACGTTGCAGTGCTTCATCCAGATCGTCTTTGCTGTGCACGAAACCACCACCGGTACCACCCAGGGTGAAGGAAGGACGGATAACCAGCGGGAATCCGATTTCCTGTGCGAATTCCTTTCCTTCCAGGAAAGAGTTCGCAGTTTTAGCCGGTGCTACCGGCACGCCCAGCTGGATCATCCACTGGCGGAACTGTTCACGGTCTTCTGCCTTATCGATGGCTTTGATATCCACACCTATCAGGCGGACATTGAACTTCTCCCATATACCCAGCTCGTCCACCTCTTTACAGAGGTTCAATGCTGTCTGGCCACCCATGGTAGGCAGTACGGCATCGATCTGTTGCTCCTCCAGTATCTGTTCTATACTTTCTACTGTCAGCGGCAACAGGTACACCTTGTCGGCCATCATAGGGTCAGTCATGATAGTAGCCGGGTTGGAATTGATTAATACTACCCTGATACCTTCCTCACGCAGCGAACGTGCTGCCTGGGAGCCGGAATAGTCAAATTCACAAGCCTGACCAATAATAATAGGACCAGAACCAATAATAAGAACAGATTTGATAGAGGAATCTTTCGGCATTTGCGTATTCTAATTGAAAATTTTAAAACCTAGTCTGATTTTAGTACCATTCTCCGACAAAAAAATCGTGCAAAATTAAGGGTTTCAAAGTTCATTGTGGTAATTAAATTTAACGCTATCGGAAATACAAAGTTTTAAATCCTTTACTGATAAGGGGTTAGCCAAACGAATAATATTAATAAACATATTTATTGCAGCGCATGTAGTGTACTCAAATCCCCTCCTGCAACTTTTCAGGCAGGAACAAAAGCGCCCCGTAAAATCATTATTAATCTCCATCCCACACTATCACATTTCAGAAAAAACATATACTTTTATAGGAGAACAAGCTTTGTCCCGGTCCCAAAATAGATACAACAGATTACATTACAGCACGTTAGACGAATAACAAACAATTTATCCTGTGGAAAATCCTAAAGTGGCTGAAACGCGTATATAATGTGCTTATTTTTTAATATGAAAAACAAGTTATAAGCGTTTGAGGGACATATAGCATTCACATGACATTAAGACAAATTCTGAAGAAAAGAGCCGATCGATCACCATCATTACTAACAACTCTATTTACTTGATCCAAACAACCTAACAAACCCTGATACCATGAAAAAGCTATTATTATTCGGCGTGCTGGCCTGTGCTGTTGCTTTTTACGCCTGTAAAAAAGACGACGACGGTGGCGGTACTGATACCGAACAACCAGAAAAAATTGACACTATCCACCTTGGAGACAGAACAATGCTGGCCACCAAGGTAAAAGTAGCCTTTGGTCTTTATACCCCGGGCGCTATCCCTGCCGCATCCGGCGTAGCCGGATCTCCGGTGCTGACCGAAGATAAAAACATCGTAAACGCCATCAGTGGCCGTTATATCGTCGTAAAACCTAATTTTACCTACTACGAATCCACCATCAAAGGGTTTTATGTTACCATCAATGGTAGCGGCGCACACTTTAAAGTAGATTATTCTGCCAGCCGTGGCTTCTACAGAGAGGCAGCAGGCATGCCTGCCGCACTGGGACGCCAGGGTGACTACATAGATTCTTCCATCATTATCAAGCTGCCTCCCTACATCATCGGAGATACTTTATCCGTAACTTATGCAGCATACGACTCCCTGAACCACATCAGTAATCATGTGAAAGGGCTCGTACGTATTCACAGCCAGAACGGCATTGCTGAATACCAGGATTTTGTAGGCTCATGGAAGGTGAACAGGAGAACTGATGCCAATGGTAAATGGCAGAACTACTATCTGCCGGATACATCCAAAACCAATTTCACCTGTGTGGATGGGAAGGTGCAATATTGCATCAATAGCAACAGCCAATGCTTTGAGGGCATTGCAGCTATCTCAGGCGTGACCAAGTATGACATGATGTTCACAGATCAGAATGAGTTCAGCGAATTATTCTCTGCCAGTGCCACCCGCGTTATCCTGGAAAACTCCACCTGCGACAAGCTGGCTTATGGCACTCAGACGCAGACCAAACTGGAAAAAGGCGGCTGGTCTTTTGACGCAGAGTCCAAAATTCTGACGATCGTAGTTGACAATAATGGCCTGGAATTCGCCAACTTCTATTCTTATTCCGTAAAGTTTCTCGAAATGACTCCGCAGGCGATCACGATCGTAAATACTGCGAATACATCCTATATGGTGGAACTGGTAAAAAAATAACCATGTCTTTATTTCAAAATATTTGAGGGGCTGATCATTACGATCAGCCCCTCTATTTTTCTAAAACACTCCGCATTATTATAAGTTACTCCTTCGCCCGGGTACTCATCACCGCTATACAGATCCCCATCAGTGCAATAATGGAGAATGAGATACGCAGACTGGTCGCCTGTGCCACAAATCCGATCAATGGCGGTCCGGCCAGAAAGCCCAGGTAACCGATCGTAGATACAGCGGCCAGCGCCATACCTGGTGATAAGGTTTTGCTACGTCCGGCAGCACTGTAGACCAGCGGTACAACAGAGGAAACACCAGCACCTACCAGCAGGAAACCGAGAATAGCTGTCGGGAAATAAGGCAGTAATACAGCGATCAGCAAGCCTCCGGCTGTCAGTGCACCACTTATCTGCAACATTCTTTTGAATCCAAAACGGGTGGTCAGCCAGTCGGCCACAAAACGGAAGGCAGCCATCGTACTCATAAAGGCAGTATATCCGAGTCCGGCAGTCTTCTCCGGCGCCCCAATTACTTTTCTGAAATACACCCCACTCCAGTCAAACATTGTCCCTTCACAGATCATGGAACAAAAGGCGATAATACCCAGTATCAGCAATACCTTGTCAGGCCATGCAAACAAAGGGGTCTTCTCCCCCGTTGCCGGTGCATCATGAGATACTGTATGGCGGATAGCCACGGCTACAATGATAACGGCTAATACCATGATCACGAGAAAATGCTGATAAGGCAGGATGCCCAGTGCCGACATACCTGAACCAATGGAGGCTCCGGTAAAACCACCCAGACTCCACAGCCCATGAAACGAAGCCATAATGGAACGGCCATACATCGCTTCTACCAGCACGGCCTGTGTATTCACCGCGATATTGGCCAGGTTGCCACAGAATCCAAACAGTACGAGGCAGGAAAACAGCTGCCAGGCAGTCGATGTAAGACCCAATGTTGGCAGAATAAACGCATACAACAAGCCGGCTGTCATCAGTACATAGCGGCTACCATACCTGCTAACCAGCACACCGGCAACAGGCATGGATAAAATAGATCCGATCGGCAGGGCAAGCAACATTCCTCCCAGTTCACCTTCAGAAAGGTTGAGTTTGTGCTGAATGGCAGGAATTCTTGACGCCCAGCTGGAAAAGCATAATCCTGTAAGAAAAAACAAGGCACTGACGGCTATGCGCGTAATCCTTTTTTGTGAATGACTGACTGTCAACTCCTGTAACATGCTACATTAATTACTTAGAAATACTTAAAAGTTCACTGTTCTACTATCAGATAACATTAATTCCAAGCTGTCGGTAAGGTAAGGCCAGGGATAATCCGGCTTCATCGGTTATAATCGTATCCATTGCTGTTATATGGCACACCTTGTAAGGTTCTGCTGTACCCATTTTATCACCTGTCACCAGTGCTACGACCCTGTTGGCCGATTGCACCATGACATTCTTTACTGCCGCTTCGTCCATATCCGGACCAGTCACACCCACTTCCGGATGCAGACTACACACTCCCATAAAACAGATATCCGCCCGCATTTTTTCAATCATACGGATGGTATCGATCCCTGCGGTAACCTGCGAGCTTTTGAAAAGTCTGCCACCCGTCAGGATCACATCTACTCCCGGATGCTCCATCAGTTGCATCGCGATAGGAATACTGGGAGTGACCACTGTAAGTTGTAAAGACGGAGGAAACAGTTTGGTGAGGGCGTAGGTGGAAGTACCACCATCCATGATAATGGTCTGGCCGTCGCGCAGGAAAGACAATGCCTTGGCAGCAATCGCCTTTTTGTCGTCTTCATGGATGCCGATACGCTCATTAAAAGCATACGGATGAGGAGAGTGAGGAATAGCGCCGCCTCTTACCTTGATCAACAGACCATTCTGAGCCAGCGCCTCCAGATCGCGCCGTACGGTATCTTCAGATACCTGCAGATCATTACTCAGTTCTGTATGCAGCACCTTATGGTCTGTCTGCAACTTCCTGAGGATGTAATCAAAGCGCTCTTCTTTCAGCATATTCTTGCAATTTCCAGCAAAACTACGAAACAATTTGCAATATTATGCCACTTATTCTCAGTAAAAGGCATAAATTTGCACAAAACAGCAAAATATGGCAAGAATTGCAATAGACATGGATGGCGTTATGGCAGATACCACACAGCAGATGATTGACTGGTATGCTAAACGTTATGGCGTACAGGTAGATAAGGACGCTTTATATGGCAAACCGGAGACTACAGGTTTCCCGCATGAAAAGGACATCATCAGGTCTTTCCTTTTTGAACCAGGCTTCTTCAGAACGAAACCGGTGATCAAAGACAGTCAGGAAGTGATCAGGGCTTTACAGGATAAGCATGAGGTATTTATTGTATCAGCAGCGATGGAGTTTCCGGCATCCCTTCCGGAGAAGGTAGAATGGCTGGCGGAGTACTATCCGTTCATTACATGGCAGCATATTGTTTTCTGCGGATCCAAAACGATCGTACAGGCAGATTATATGATAGATGACCATGTGAAGAACCTGCAACCGTTCCAGGGACAGGGACTGATGTTCACTGCACCACATAATGTACACGTAACTGATTTCAAAAGGGTGGATACCTGGCAGGATGTAGCAGGGCTTTTATTGTAAGTCGATCTTCGCCCTGTTGTTGACACTATTATAGGCGTACCCCTCGGGGTCTGTGGCCAGGCCTTTCCAAACTGGCAGGAAGAGCATTTCGTATGCCCTGTGCTCAAAAGCTTCGGCATCAGCAATGCGTTCGTATGTTTCATTACACCACGACAGTTTTTCGTCCGGCGCCAGCTGACGGATCTCTTCCAGTACGGCATCCATAAAAGGTTGCCACCACAGGTCAAGAGTGAGTGCGCCTTCGCGTATCATGATGTGAATGGACGAGGGCAGGAACATATAATCCTCCACTTTTACCAGTGCATGGAGCTGATCACTGTTCAGCTTTGCAGCCACAATATCAGCATACCGCTTTCGGGTAAAAACTTCTTCTACGGCGCCACAAACGGGCATTACCAGATACCATACGGGCGTATCGAACGCATTCGGCAGATAGTTCATTAAAAGGAGATTTATGATAATTTGATTATCATAATAGTAATACACGTAAAACTATAACAATTTTGCTATTCGATAAAAACCCTGAAGATCACAATGTGGCTATTATGGGTTAATCGGTTGTGGAATATTGTTTGGGTGTACTGAGATAGTTAGTTGCGTCTTTCCGGGAATCAGCCTTTTTTTGAACGGGCCTGTTTACGTAATTGTAAAATGTCTTTCTTGGCAAGTTCGAGTCCTTCTTTGATGGATGAATAGCTTTTCAGTAACATGTTGTGCTCTTCAAGTAACTTATAGTACTTCTCTCTGAGTGCCAGCATTTCATCATTTTCAGCCTGACGGGCGTCTTCCAGGGCGCCTGGATGCAGGAAACTGGTGGTAGTCATCTCCAGTGCTCTTACAACCCTGTCCAGCTCTTCTGCGCCGAACACTTCTTTTTCAAACAGGTTGTACATCGTTCTGCGGCTCATTCCCAAACGTTTAGCCAGTCTGGTTTTATTCAGTCCCCGCTCTCCTATCAGCTCCATTAACCGGCCGCCGTGATGTAAGATCGTACTTTCTGTTCCTTTTTCTCCGTTTGCCGATGGGGTACTGTTCCATTCATAAAATTCTTCTGGTGTAACGCCAATGATCTCACAGAATTTCTCCAGTGTACTCCGCTTCATATCACTCTTACGCAAATGATAATGTGCGATCTGGTTGGTAAAACCAGCCATGTCTGCGAAGTCTACTATTTTAACTTTCTTCTGTTTTAATATTTGTTTAAGGCGCTGGCCCATGTGGATTAACCTGGACATGTATGCTATATTTTACTAACAGTGGTTTGCGCTGGTGTGCAATTCATACAATATAATAATAATTTCCATTTCAATGCCATAATTAGAAATTCATATAGACAATATAGTTATCAGCGTGATAATGTCAGTAACACACATTTTTTGGGTAACAATTCCGTACACATTGTGTTTCAATGAGAAATATTGACAGGGGGATTTTTCAGCTCACAGAAATCGATTGTAATCAACTACATAACAATCAATTATAATAAAACGAGTACGCAGAAAAATATTTAATTAAAAATTGCTACAATAAAATATTTATAAATAGATTTGCTTACATCACAATCATTATTATTACAGTGGTAAGAAACTCTCAATTAATCATTATCACATTAAACCAAAAACATTCAACATGAAAAAGAAGATGCCTTCCGCACCTGAACCAATCAATTTGTTACAGGATGTGCATTCGAGGATGATCAATCTCCCGATCTACTTCCGTGAGCGCGTATGCGAGGAATGTTCATGGAGCATCCCCACTTTCTACCGCAAAATGCGTACTGCCATGAGGCCTGGCAGTTCCAACAGCGAAAAGATTACGCCCAATCTCAGCAATGCAGAAAGAGAAAAGATCATCGCAATACTGGATGAAGTATTCGAGGGTTTTTGGGAATACTGCGAGAAGTACAGGAGAAAGCCCGCTAAGGACTAATTAAGCACCTGTACTCATTCATAACCTATGCCCATTTAGATGCTAACTCCGGGAGCCCCCTCAGACCAGCTGAAAACACCATTCCTGGCCCAATCAGAACATGCAGAGGTTTGTTATTGACTATTGCCCAATTTTATTAAATTTAAGCTGCAGATTGCTAACACGTTACTTAATTTGACCAACAAAAACTGATTGCAGCTATGGCTTATCCGTATCAGATCAAGAGCTTAGAAGAGTATCAACAGAATTATCAGCAGAGCGTTATGGACCCGGAAGGCTTCTGGGCAAACGTTGCTGATCATTTCTACTGGCGCCGCAAATGGGATAAGGTACTGGAATGGAATTTTAAAGATCCGGACGTGAAATGGTTCACTGGCGGTAAACTCAATATTACCGAAAACTGCCTTGACCGTCACCTGGGTACCCTGGGAAATACACCCGCTATTATCTGGGAACCTAACGATCCGGAAGAACGCCACCGCGTTATTACTTATCGTGACCTTTATAATAAAGTTTGCCAGTTCGCCAATGTGCTGAAAAACAATGGCGTAAAAAAAGGCGACCGCGTATGTATCTATATGGGGATGATCCCCGAACTGGCTATTGCAGTACTTGCCTGTGCCCGTATCGGCGCGATCCACTCAGTAGTATTCGGTGGCTTTAGTGCCCAGTCCATTGCCGACAGGATCCAGGATGCCCAGGCCAGCCTTGTGATCACCTGCGACGGTGCATTCCGTGGTAATAAAGATATTCCGCTCAAATCTGTTATCGATGACGCGCTCATCGGCTGCCCTTCCGTTAAAAAGGTGATCGTATGTACCCGCACCCGCACACCTGTCAGCATGATCAAAGGACGTGACCTCTGGTGGGAAGACGAGATCAAACAGGTCGAAACCATGGGGAACCCTCCCTGCCCTGCTGAAGAAATGGATGCGGAAGATATGCTCTTTATCCTCTACACTTCCGGCTCTACGGGCAAACCTAAAGGGGTTGTACATACCTGCGGTGGCTACATGGTATACGCAAACTATACCTTCGTAAATACCTTCCAGTACCAACCCGGCGAAGTTTACTTCTGTACTGCCGATGTGGGATGGATCACCGGTCATAGCTATATCATCTACGGTCCGCTCAGTGCCGGCGCCACTACCCTCATGTTTGAAGGTGTGCCTACTTATCCTGATGCAGGCCGTTTATGGTCTATCGTAGATAAATTCCGTGTAAACATTCTCTATACCGCGCCAACCGCTATCCGCAGTCTGATGGGATACGGTCTCGGTCCGGTAAATCATAAAGATCTCAGCTCTCTCAAAAAACTGGGTAGCGTTGGTGAACCTATCAATGAGGAAGCATGGCATTGGTTCAAAGATCATATCGGTAAAGGACGCTGTCCGATTGTCGACACCTGGTGGCAAACTGAAACCGGTGGTATTATGATCACGCCTATTGCCGGCATCACCAAAGAAAAACCAGGTTATGCCACCCTCCCGCTGCCAGGTATTCAGCCAATCCTGGTAGATGAAAAAGGAGAAGAAATAAAAGGCAATAACGTCAATGGTAACCTCTGTATCAAGTTCCCATGGCCAGGCATGCTGCGTACGACCTATGGCGATCATGAACGCTGCCGCACGACCTACTTCGCCACATACGATAACCTCTACTTTACCGGCGACGGCTGTCTGCGTGATGAAGACGGCTACTACCGCATCACCGGTCGCGTAGATGATGTACTCAATGTGAGCGGCCACCGTATCGGTACCGCCGAAGTGGAAAATGCCATCAACATGCACGCCGGCGTAGTAGAAAGCGCTGTCGTAGGTTACCCGCACGATATCAAAGGGCAGGGCATCTATGCGTACGTGATCACCGAAAGACAGACCCACGATCCGGAACTGACCAAAAAGGATATCCTGCAGACAGTATCCCGTATCATCGGCCCGATCGCCAAACCGGATAAGATCCAGTTTGTCAGTGGTTTACCAAAGACCCGTTCCGGTAAGATCATGCGCCGCATTCTCCGTAAGATCGCTGAAGGAGAGCTGGACAATCTGGGCGATACCTCTACCCTGCTGGATCCGGCTGTCGTAGAAGAGATCAAAAGAAGCAGACTTTAACAGTCATTAACACTCACATTATAAAAAGGGCTGACATATTCAGCCCTTTTTTTGTATCCTTGTGCCCAGGAAACCGCGTAGCATAGATCCCGAGCGAACCATATTTAACCTGCGAACGAAACATTCAGAACCGGACAAAAGACCATTATCCCAACTTTAACAAATTTTCCATGAAAAAAATCCTCATTCCTGTACTGTTATGCAGCCTGTGGGCCTGCAAAAAAGAGACACCAGATCCAGCGCCCCCGCCTCCTGAGATCCCAGACCTGGTCGTTACTGTATGGGATGCCACCAAATGGGATGTAGCCCATCCCAAAGGAACAATAACTCCCGATGCAAAAGTGGAGTTGTTTGCATCAAAAAAAGATCTTCTCGAAGCTAAGCCGGCATATACTGCCACCGCTGACCAATCAGGTAAAGCACTGTTTGAAAATGTCGTTCCCGGCAAATATTTCATTTTTGCCTCCAGGGGAGACATGGTCAATATATGGACCGATGCGAATGGCAATACAATGGTGTCAGATACACTGTTCCAGTCCGAAACAGAAATTAAAAATCCACAGACGCCGCTCCAGTCAGGAGCGATGCCCGGCGACTTCCGTTTCAAAGACCTGAATGGAGACATGATCATCAATGCCAATGATGTTGCAGATGTAACCTCCCTCAGCTATGATCTCAGGAAAGATGGCATCACCACCGTAAATGTCATCATCGGCTATAAATCCAATTCAAAAGCGACCCTTTACACCACAACAGACCAGATAGAAACAGCACTGGGTACGATCACCTCCAACATTGCCGTAACACATAATCGTCTGGCGATACTGGACGGGGTGCTCAGCGATGATGCAGATTGTAGTGTTATCACCAACTGGTGTGACTACGATAAATTTACCTTTAACGCATCCACTGACGGCACTAGCAATATCTGGGTTGCCTATATCAACAATATAGTAGCGCTGAATAAAATGCTTTTAAGTCTGCAGCAGATCAGTGGCGATCACGCAGCGCTGACAGCACAGATCAGGGCATACCGCGCCTTCGCATACCTGGACCTACATACTTATTTCGGGCAACTGCCGATTATTAAAAATGCAAACATCGGCGCCGATCTTAAACGCGCCTCATGGGAAGAAACCAGGGCATTTATCAAAACAGAACTGAACGCTGTACTGCCTGTGTTGCCAGTCATCGCGCCTGCTAATTCAACCGGACGTGCGACCAGCTACGTAGCACATATGCTGCTGGCCAGATTAGCCTTCCAGGAAAGCGACGTCGAATCACTCATTGCACACACCGATGCAGTGATCGATTCAAAAGCATTTGAGCTGGTTGATTACAGCACGGTCTTTACGAATTCATCCAATCATGAGATCATCTGGACCCTTCCCTTATTAAATACCCAGGAAAGTTTCTTTACCAGTTACTTCGTACGTAACGGCGTAGTTTTCAAATTCTTCCCGGTGATCCGCTATACAGAAGCATGGTTGCTGAAAGGCTACGGAAAAGCGATGTCAAACGACCTCGCCGGTACCAGAGACGCTATCAACACCATCCGCGCCCGCAGCAAGACATCAGGATCCGATCCTAAAAATATGGACGAGGCAATTGCAGCATTAGGATCATTGTATAAAGATGAATTGTATCGCGAAGGTTTCCGTTATGCATTCCTGGTACTGACCAATCAGGCAGAAAAGGTACTGACTGACAAAGGTTACAAAGACCATCACAGGTACCTGCCTATTCCGGTATCCGTGCTGGAACTGTATCCAAACATGACGCAGAACGCAGGTTACTAAACTGACCTTTTTTCATATAAAAAGCGGGTGTATCCTTAAAATGATACACCCGCTTTTTATATTTTTACACCATGAAGTTTTTGAAACGTACCCTGCGTATTTTCCTTGTTTTGTTTCTCCTGCTGAATGTCGTTGCCGCATTTCATGCCTGGAAATTCACTCACTTTTATGCTGCCGGCACATTCGCCAACAAACATCAGCAACCGGAACAGATGAGTGTCTTTGAAAAAACAAAGATGGTGCTGCTCGGTGTACGTCTTTCAAAATCTGCTGTCAGCCACAAGCCGGAAGTCCCTTACGAAACAATGCATGTACAAACCTACAACGGTCTTGAACTGGAAGGATGGTGGATGCCCCGTCCGGACGCAAAAGGTACCGTGATCCTCTTTCATGGTTACAATGGAAGCAAAGACGGCCCGATTCCCGAAGCCGCTTATTTCCGCCTGTTGGGCTACAATACCCTCCTGATGGACTTCCGCGCGCATGGTAATAGTCAGGGGGACGTTTGTACCATCGGTTATAAAGAAGCAGAAGATGTAATGCTGGCATATAACTTCGTACAGCAGAAGGGAGAGAAACACATTATACTATGGGGAGTAAGCATGGGCGCTGCTGCTGTTCTGAGGGCTGTTCCTGCCTATCATCTGCACCCTGACAAGGTTATCCTTGAATGCTCCTTTGCAAAGCTGACAGACGCCGTTAAAGGAAGAATGCGCGCTGTGAATTTACCAGGCACACCGCTGGCAGAAATACTCACTTTCTGGGGCGGTATTGAGAATGGGTTCTGGGGATTCGGTTATAACCCTGCTGACTATGCACAAAACATCCATATGCCGGCGCTGGTATGCTGGGGTACACAGGATAACCGTGTTACCCGGCAGGAAACCAACAGCGTATACCGTCAGCTGGGCACACGCAAAAAGAAGCTGATCATCTTTGAGAAATCAGGTCATCAGTCATTCTGCCGTAATGAAGGAGAGAAATGGAAAACAGCGGTGAAAAGCTTCCTGCAATAGACTGCATAAAAAAAGCACACTCCACCCGAATGAAGTGTGCCTCACAAGACCAATACCCGCCTTTATGATAGTTCATGATGCCAGACCGATGGCCAGACATCACTACAATGCTCCCGGCTTAAGGCCATAACGACATTGTTCTTCATCAAAATTCAGCATGTAAGATCTTCGAATTCGTTGCTTATAATAAAGGTAATAAGACACACTGCAATGTGCAATACAGGGATCAACGTCTTATTACAACAGGTGTTCCTACCTTGATAATATCGTATAGTTCACTGACGTCGCTGTTCTTCATACTAACGCATCCAAGCGTCCAGTTGATACGACCCTCAACGTAATTATCACGTATACCGGAGTTCCATTCCACGCCATGTATACCGATGCCACCACCAGGGGTAGCGCCCGCTGGTAATACACCCGCACTCTGTAACTCATGAAATTTATTCCAGGAAGCTTCGTTCGGATAATCCAGCAACATAAAACGGTTCCAGAGTTTATCCGTTCTTTTACTCAATATATGAAATGTACCCTCAGGCGTCAGGCGATCTCCTTCCTGTCTCTTGTCTGATTGGTCTTTGTTGCCAAATACTACTTTGTAAATCTTTCTTAATGTAACATCCTCATATAAGTACATCCGGTAATCACTCTTGTCCACCAACAGAAATATTTTATCAGGATCAATGTTGCCAGGGTGTATTTTCACTTCATACAAATAGTCTTCGTCACTTCCTTTAAAAGTAAATCCTGATACGGTCACAGTCAGCACCAGGAGCATCAACAAGCAATAGCGATTCATTTTCACAGGGATTTTGCAATTTAGTTAACGTTGGCTGTCAATGCATTATTGCAGCGCGCAAAAAAATAGATCGCAAAAATAAAGAACCATCCGGAATTTCCGTTCAACTTTCAGCTAAACGGAACCGGATGGTTCTTAGAAAAAACGGTTATACCGCTATATGATTAGTACCCGAAAATCTCTTCCAGTGTAACGACTTTCACGTCGCCATACTTCTTCAGTTCTTCCGGATTCACTTTCTTTTCCGAAGCCATGATACAATAAGTATAAGGCTTGTTGGCAATGTTCTGATCGTGGAACTGTTTCACATTATCAAAGGTAATACCATCGATCTGTGCGTATACAGTCTTACGATAATCAGTATCCAGTCCCAGCTTTTTAGCAGCCAGGTAGCTGAAGATGATACCATCCTGTGTGATACGCTCAGTTTCGATATCCTGTTTCAGGCTCTGTTTTGCAGTCTGGAAACCTTTATCGGAACGAGGCATATCATTCAGCAGTTCGTTCATACCACCGATCGCATCATTCATTTTATCAGCCTGGCTACCTACGTATGCAACCATGGAATAACGGCTGTCTTTTTTATCAGGCGCCGCATAGTATGCGTAAGTAGAATAAGCAAGCGCTTTAGACTCACGGATGGTCTGGAATACAATAGAACCCATGTTACCACCAAAGTAACCGTTGAACACGCTTACCAGGGCAGTTGTTTCAGGACTGTAAGTACCACCGTTCCTGATCCAGTTCACTTCTGACTGTACCATGTCGTAATCGGTGAATAACACCTGATTTTTGTCCTGTGAAATTTTGTCAAACTTCACCGGCGCAGGTACTGCTTTTGGAGACGCTGAGATCTGGTGCTGTTTACCAATAGCGGCAATAGCAGCATCCAGTGTCTGCGGACCGTAATAAATCACCATATGCTGGTACTCAGGCAGGCCATGCAGGATATCTGTCAGTTGCTGTGCAGTAACACCATCCAGATCAGCCTGGCTCAGCTGATTGTTGAATGGATTCTTGTCACCATACATACCATAGCTGGCAAGTCCTTTCAGGATATTCCCCTTATTCAGCTTAGCATCTGAGCGGCTTTTCCCCATACGTCCTTTCAATGCGGTCAGTGCCTGCTCATTTGGCTGGCAATTTTTCAGCAGGTGTTCAAACAGACTCACTGCTTTATCAAAGTTCTCCTGTAAACCAGTAACGCTGAGTGTGGTTACATCTGCACCGGTAGAAACATTGAAATTACAGGCGATATTGTAGAATTCTTTGCTGATCTGCTCAGAGCTGTACTTATCGGTACCCAGGAACTGAAGATACTGTGCCGCAAGCGGATACAGTTTATTATTCCAGCTACCCATATCAAAACGGTAATACAGACGGAAGAGACCGTTGTCTTTGTTTTGTACATACAGCACATCAGAAGCACCCAGTTTACCTTTCTGGATATCTTTATCGTAATCCAGCCACATTGGCTGAATACCGGCAGCCGGCATTTCATTTACCT
The DNA here is from genome assembly GCF_900114995.1 of Chitinophaga sp. YR627. GTDB lineage: Bacteria > Bacteroidota > Bacteroidia > Chitinophagales > Chitinophagaceae > Chitinophaga. The sequence goes on along the minus strand of NZ_FOUX01000003.1, from coordinate 611,748 downwards.
GTTTCAGGAAAGCAGATTGTGCTTCGCGGTTTACTTCAACTGGTGTAATAGCAGGTTTGTCTACTTTCTGAATATTCTTGTCTTCGCCTTTACGTTTGTACAGCAGTACATAATTGTTCGCGAAGTATTTGTTGGCAAATTCAACGATCTGCTGTTTAGTTACCTTGCCCATATCATCCACGAAAGAAACGTCTGTTACCCAGTTCTTTCCTCTGTGTTTGATAAAGCCGTCCATCAGTGCATTCGCACGGTTGCTGTTGCTTTCCAGGCCAGTCAGTTCAGCCAGTTTGGCGTTGTTTACGATCGCTTTTACCATTGATTCATCAAACTCGCCTTTCTTCAGGATCTCCAGCTGACCCAGTAACAGGTCTTTTACTTCTTCCAGTGTCTGGCCCTGTTTAGCGGTTCCACTCAGCGAGAACACGGAATAGTCTTTCCATCCCATTACGCCCGCGCTTGATTTCAGCACTTTCTGCTGTTTGTTGATGTTCAGATCCAGCAGACCGGCTTTACCGTTGTTCATTACTTCAGAAATAACGGACAGCAGTACATTGGATTTTACATCCAGCGCACCCGGCATACGGAAGGCGATCATCACGTTTTCAGCGTCAGGACCGAATACTTCTTTTACGATCGGAGCAGACATTGGTTTCTCAACCGGCGCCTTGTAAGTAACTACAGGTTTAGCTGGCATGTAAGAGAATGCTTTGTCTACCTGTTTGATCACCTGATCAGGATCCAGATCACCAGCCATTACTACCGCCATATTGCCTGGTACATAGTAGGTATTATAGAATTGACGGATCGCCTTCAGATTAGGATTCTTCAGGTGCTCTATAGTACCGATAGTGCTTTGCTGACCATAGTTGTGCGTAGGGAACAGGGTAGATAACATCAGCTCGTAAGATTTACGGCCGTCGTTATCCAGACCTCTGTTCTTTTCCTCGTACACAGCTTCCAGTTCTGTATGGAACAGACGGAATACCGGGTCTTTGAAACGCTCAGCCTGCACAGTCAGGAATTTGTCCACTACGTTGGAAGGGATATCTTCCTCATAGATGGTCTCTTCTACCCAGGTATGTGCATTTGTACCCTGAGCGCCCATGCCTGACATCAGTTTGTCATACTCATTGGCGATGGCATACTTCGCAGCCAGACCGGATACGCTGTCTATCTTATGATAAACTGCGTTACGGGCGGTAACACCGGTTGTATGATTGTAAGTATCATACAAACCTTCGATCTGATCCAGATAAGGCTTCTCTTTAGACCAGTCCAGTGAGCCATACTGCTGGGTACCTTTGAACAGCAGGTGTTCCAGGTAGTGAGCCAGCCCGGTGTGATCAGCCGGATCGTCGTTACTACCCGCGCGGGTACCGATCAGGGTCTGGATGCGTGGGTCTTTTTTGTTGACAGAAAGGATGACGGTAAGGCCGTTTTTCAACGTGTAGAAGCGGGCTTTCATCGGATCATTGACGATATACTTATAAGTAAATCCTCCCGATGTCCCCTCCTTCCATTCGTACTTCTTTTGTTGTGCTCCTGCTATTGTGGACATAGAAGAGGCCAGCAGCAATAGACAGCTTGCTTTTTGAATGAGGTTCATGAATTGGTTTTTGAAAATAAAATAAACATTACCAAATATAATGGTAATGTCCGGATGTGTCCGGGCAGTAATTTGTTAAATGGAACTAAAAAATGAGCAATGGACTATTTCTTCCAGTCCAATTCCGAAGCGGGTCCATACCGGACATTAACAAACAGTGCATCCAGGGCAACAGGTGTCTGTACATTGGCTAACAGTAAAGGGTGCTCATGTGGTTGCTCAACGGACGAATAACTTAACTCGTTTTCCTTTTGAATTACTCCAGGTTTGTGTCCATAAATTTTAACCCCTACAATTCTCTTCTCACATGAATGTGCCCATACTATAAATCCGGTACAGGCCAGAAAGGCAATAAAAGAACGCATACATCTTAGATTTTGATCCCCCAAAAAACGTTAAAAGCTATTAAAACGTATCCCTATTGAGAAAGGATACTGTTCCAGGCCATAATCATGTAAAGGAGTCAGCGCGAAATTACCATAAAGTTTAAGAGGTCCGTAACCTATATCTCCGGTAAGGCTGAGTTTCCATTTGTTCAGGTTGAAGTCATCTACTTTTTTCTCTTTCCCTCTTTCACGGCTGATCTGCTTTGTCCTGGCTTTCACAAGATAACCACCCATTACACCCATACCCATTTTAAAGGCTCTGGAAGGACGGGCCGGATTACTGTTAAAGTTCAGCATCAGCGGTATGCTCAGGTATTCAGCAAACAGCTTGTTTTTAGAGAAATTCACGTTATCTCTTACGATCTCAGTTGGGTAACCTGGTACATAAGTGATATTTCTGGCAAAACGGTAGTTGTTCATTTCGACACCCAGCGCATAGATCAGGTTTAATTTGTGCTTATAGATGTTCAGCCTTTGCTGGAAAAGCCAGATGTTGAGATTGATGGACTTTCCGGTAATAAGCTTGAACTCCGAAGGTGTAAGTGGTGCACTTCCTCCACGAGGCGCCAGGGTATTGAGGCCGGCAGCAGAATAAGTATAGGATTTACTATAGCTGTCTGCATAGCCGTTGGGTGCTGCGTAATAGGATAATGCTACCGCTCCGCCATAATCGCTGCGGTCGATATAGTTGTTAAAGCCAAGATCCACAACAAACCACCTGGTTTGCAGGTTCTTCTTCAACCTTTCTTTCGCATAAGCGGTGTCATTGTAAACCCTGAAGATGCGTTTGCCTTTTGCATCCTTACCCTTCATGATGATCAGTCCTTTTACCTGGAACGTCTCAACAAGACTGTCAGCAGTCTGGGCCTGTACACCAACACTTACAATAAGCAGTAACAATAAATAGCGTAAAGCTTTACCCTTCATATCAAAAAAATTCATTCTTCCTGATTATTTCTTTTTACGGGACAGGAACCGGGCTACATTGGCAACCCCATTCAGCAGTTTACTGTCTCCGTTCATGGTCACTGCTACCACCAGTTCTCCTTTCACATTAGCCGGCGCTGCGCTGGCGGCTTCGGGAGCTGCACTACTGATCTTGGTCGCATTGGCCATTGTGGCAGATTTCTCTGCTACAACAGTTGCGTTTTCAGCCAGTATCTTCTCCTGTTGTTCACTTTTTTCCTGCAGTTGCTGTACGACCTCGCCGGAAGTAGATGCCGGTTGTGGTATCTTGGCGAGCGCGACTGCCCTGGTATCAGGAATATGATTAGCAGGTTCCTGCTGGTTTGATTCGTTAGCTTCCGGCGCCTGGCGGTTTACTGCTTTATCAGCTACCCGGTTATGGGCAAGGGCATTTGATAAGGCTGTATTCCTGTTCTTGTCAGCCGCTGTTGTTGGATGCTGCGCCTCGTTATTGGTCACATTATCAGCAACTTGCGACTGAGAGGATGCCGGATGATCATTTTGGGCAACAGATGATGAAGCCTGTGGCACAGTTACCGTCTGCGGCGCTGTCTGTGAAGACGTGCCGGTTTGAGCAGCCGGCTGATTGACAACAACAGCTGCCGGTTCTCCGGTACGCTGTCCCGGAATGAGCCAGAAGGAAAGTCCTGCCACAACAGCTGCAGCGGCACTCCACCACCAAAGCGGGCGTACCCTGGTCTGCTCCTTCTTATATAGCGATGCTTTATTCTCAAATGTTACAGTAAGATCCGGGGTTAAGCGGGCTGCCTGTAAGAGGCTGAGTTCCTGCTGTATATGCGGATGCTGGCTGATCAATGCCTCCAGCTGTGTCCTTTCGGCTGTACTTAATTCATTATCAACATAATCCAGCAGGAAGCGCTCATAATTGGTCGCTGACAACACATCAGACTTGCGGTACAGCATGTCTCTGGCATCAAACTGCATGGTTGTATCCGGCTGCAGTTTCGTGGATTCCAGCAGCGCCAGTTCCTTGCGGATTTCCGGATGGAGGTCCATGAAGGCTTCCAGCGCAGCACGCTCCTCTCCTGTCAGCTCACCGTCAATGGCGCTGAGCAGGAATTCTTCGTAGTTCGATATGTTGATATTTACTGCCAAATCAAGACATATAATTATTATGCAATATTACTCGATTCTCCAGATCTGTACTAGATCACATTTTCCATTTTGACCAGGTACTGCTTCAGATGTAAGCGGGCGCGATGCAGGTAAACTTTCACCTGTGAAGGATTCAGTTTCATGATATCTCCGATCTCTTCATAACTGTACCCTTCATAGTCTTTTAATAATATCAGTGAACGCTGTACATCCGTCAAACGATCCAGCGCCTTCTCCAGTACCTTCTTCGCATCATGGATCCGCTGCTCTGAGATCTTCGTTTCCTCTTTGAACTCGTCTACCAGGGAGATGCGCTTCACTTTACGGACATGGTCGATCATATTGTGGTACGCTACAGTAAAAAGGTATGACTTGCCTTTCTCAAAAGGCACATCTTTACAGTGCTTCCACAATATTTCAAACGCATTCTGTACAACATCTCTGGCATCCTCAGTATGGTCTAAATTTTTAACAATAAACCGGAAGAGATTGTCCGCGTACAGATCCACGCATTGATTATACTCCTTTTCCGTCATCCGGGTGTTGCGGGATTTTAGTGCTAATGTCCGACAATTATTAATACGCGCTATCGCTCTTCCTCACTTCTAACACACTATTTACCTGTACGTTACAGTTCTGTCAACCCTGCTACTCCGGATGGAGAGTTCCCGCATAGCCTCAGCCATCCTTTTCAATAGCGCGGAAATTCAACCTTCGGCCAGCCCCCCTTTCAGGATGTGTCCTGTTGGGGGAACAAGGGGCAGACATTACTATGACGCAGAGCAGTCCCCAAATGTTACAACCCCGTCAAACTTTTTGGTGCTCCGTGACAAATGTCCATATAGCTGCGGGATTCGTAATACATTTAATCCTATAACTTTGACCAGGTTACAAAAATCTGCTATTTATGAATCAGAAATTCATTACCCGTATCCAAAAGGAGCTGGATGACATACGCACAGCCGGCCTTTTCAAGAATGAGCGAGTTATCACTTCAGAACAAGGCGCCGAAATTCAGGTAGGCGGCAATACCGTTGTTAACTTCTGTGCTAATAACTACCTGGGTCTTTCCAGCCACCCCGATGTGGTAAAGGCTGCCAAAGAAGCCATTGATACTCACGGATATGGTATGAGCAGTGTACGCTTTATCTGCGGTACGCAGGATATTCACCGTGAACTGGAGCAGAAACTGGCTTCCTTCCTCGGTACAGAAGATACCATCCTCTACGCAGCAGCGTTCGACGCAAATGGTGGTGTATTTGAACCACTGTTCAATGAAGAAGATGCCATCATCTCCGACGCCCTGAACCATGCCTCTATTATTGATGGTGTACGCCTTTGTAAAGCACAGCGTTACCGTTATGAGCATAATAATATGGCTGACCTGGAAGCAAAACTCCAGGAATCCGCTCACCTGCGCAGCCGCATCATTGTTACCGACGGCTCCTTCAGCATGGACGGTACCATTGCCCAGCTGGATAAGATCTGCGACCTGGCGGACAAATACGACGCTATCGTTATGATCGACGAAAGCCATTCTTCCGGCTTCCTGGGTAAAACCGGTCGCGGTACCCATGAATACCGTAACGTAATGGGCCGTATCGATATCATCACCGGCACCCTGGGTAAAGCTTTGGGTGGTGCATCCGGCGGTTTCACCAGCGGTAAAAAAGAGATCATCGACATGCTGCGTCAGCGTAGCCGTCCATATCTGTTCTCCAACTCCGTTGCACCAAGCATCGTAGGCGCATCTATCTCCGTACTGGATATGCTGAGCGCAACTACCGCCCTGCGCGATAAACTGGAATACAATACCCGTTACTTCCGTACCAAAATGACGGAAGCCGGTTTCGATATCAAACCCGGCGATCACCCGATCGTTCCCGTAATGCTGTATGATGCAGTACTCAGTCAGCAATTTGCCGACAAACTGCTGAAAGAAGGTATCTACGTGATCGGCTTCTTCTTCCCGGTTGTAGCAAAAGGCCAGGCGCGTATCCGCGTACAGCTCAGTGCCGCTCACGAACAAGCTCACCTGGACAAGGCCATCACCGCTTTCACCAAGGTTGGTAAAGAATTAGGCGTAATTAAATAACTGCTTATATATAAGATCTGCAAAAGGATGCCATATGGCATCCTTTTGTCATTTCGTGCTGTACCACTAAATATCTACTTTTGCAGCACTAAACAAAGAATGCATAATGAAACAGACTGGCTGGATACTCCTGCTGATAGCCTTCTTGGCCAATGCCTGCGCACCGAATAACGTGGAGAACGAAAAGAACTGGGAAAAATACTTCGCCGAATACAAGGTGGAAGGATGTTTTATGCTGTTCAACAACAGCCAGGGAACCTTTAAGGTATATAACCTGGAACGTTCCCAGCAACGCTTCCTGCCTGCCTCTACCTTTAAGATCTTTAACTCCCTCGTCGGCCTGGAAACAGGTGTTATCAAAGATACCTCTTACGTTATTCCATGGGATGGCGTAACCCGCGATATGCCGGAATGGAACCGTGACCTGAGCATGCAACAGGCCTTCCGCGTATCAGCTGTTCCCTATTTCCAGGAAGTGGCCCGCCGCATTACCAAACCAGTTATGCAACACTGGCTGGATACCATTAAGTATGGTAATATGAAGATCAGCAAAATCGACACCTTCTGGCTGGACAACTCCTTACAGATTTCTCCGGATGAAGAACTTGGCTTCATCAAGAAACTGTATTTCGACCAGCTGCCTTTCCATAAAGTGACCATGCAGAACGTCAGACAAGTTATGCTCATGGAGAAAAAACCGGAATACGAACTGAGCTATAAAACAGGCATGGGCTTCTCCGGACCTAAAACAATCGGCTGGATCACCGGCTGGATTGAAGAAAATGGCCACCCGAGCTTCTTCGTGCTGAATATAGAAACGGAAAACAAATCCCTGGATATGCGTACCGTACGTATGAATATCCTCAGAAACATCCTGGCAGACGCCGGATACTTCAAAGGAATGAAATAGATGCTTTTGTCAAACAATTGCGTCTCATCTCCCCGAAGGGGAAAATGCTGAAGAAATAATAAACCGCGGGTCTCCCTTTATCGGGACCTCAGCTATTGATAAACAGGACCATAGTTGAACAGGTCATCTTCCTGCCAGACTATGGTCTTTTTATGCCTCATGTACATACTTGCCTTAGTCAAATATCATAAACTCTTGCAAGCCAGGGGAAAATACAAACACTTACCTACGTCAATTAAAAACAGCTAAACCCTTTACTATATTGAGTAGTAATACTTCATATAAGTGCATCAAGTCCACGTCCTCACCGCCTTAACTACCTGACAACCCGATACATCTAATAACCTGACCATTACCATCATTCACCTCAAAATGCTCCTTTTCAGCCTTCTGAAAAGGCTCAATTCCTAATTCGTAATTCCTGATTCCTAATTTCTTTTCCCTCCTCTGCGTTAAAAAACTCCTAAATCCATTCCTGTAAATGGCATAAAACGTACTAAAAAAATTATATTTGATCCTTGTGGCCGGTTTTCTATCATACCGTCGCCAGAAATCTTTATTGAATGATGTTACGTTTTCAACACAGCGAATATTTATGGGCACTGGTATTGCTGCTGGTATTGCAACTTGCATTCCTCAGTATATCCTGGTGGAAACGACGTTCTATTCGTAAACTCGGTGACCCTGTTCTTGTAGAGAAATTATTCACCGGTTATTCCCGTCGACGGTTCACTTTCCGCTTCCTCCTGATCTTTATCGCCTTCCTCTTTGGTGCTATCGGACTGGCAAACCTCCAGAAAGGCAGCCGTATGGAAAAGATCACCCGTAAAGGCGTGGATGTTGTGATCGCACTCGACGTGAGTAAAAGTATGCTGGCAGGCGACGTAAAACCTGACCGTCTTACCAGGGCCAAACAGCTTATATCCAAGCTGGCCGATAAACTGGATAATGACCGTGTCGGACTGGTCGTATTTGCAGGCAATGCTTACCTGCAGATGCCCCTGACCATCGACTACTCCGCCGCTAAAATGTACCTGACAACCGTAAGTCCCGATATGATCCCTACCCAGGGTACCGCTATCGGTCAGGCCATACAGGTAGCCAATGACGCTTTCAATAAGAAAGAAAGAAAACATAAGTCCCTGATCATTATCTCTGACGGTGAAGACCATGACGAAGCCGCTATCTCAAAAGCACGTGCTGCCTTCGAAGACGGTGTGGTCATCAATACCATCGGTATCGGTTCCCCAACCGGATCACCACTGCCAGACCCTGAAACAGGTACTAACAAAAAAGATAAAGAAGGAAATATCGTTATTTCCAAACTGAACGAAGAAGCATTGAAGTCCATCGCAGCTGCCGGCAAAGGCATTTACGAACACCTGGACAATAATACCGAAGAAGTTGTCAACTCCCTGACACAGAAGATCGATAGCATGGAGCAGAAAGAGTTCGGAGAAAACATCTTTACAGACTATAACAGCTACTTCCAGTATTTCCTGGCCATCAGCCTGATACTGCTCGTCGCTGAATTCTTTATTCCTGAAATCAGACGCAGCAAACGCGCTGACGTTGTTGTTACCGCTACAGAAAAACCATGACAAAACGCACACTAACATACCAGGCGCTCATGGCCGGGCTGTTGCTCTGCCTCTGCCAGCATTCCTTTGCCCAGACAGGTAATAAATATATCCGTAAGGGCAACGACCTGTATAAGAACAAACAATACACCGACGCAGAAGCGAACTATAAAAAAGCACTGGAAGTCAACCAGCAATCTGTGGAAGGCCGCTATAACCTGGGAAACTCCCTGTATGAACAAAAGCGTTACGACGACGCCCGTTCCCAGTATGCGAATAGCTTCAAGATAGCGCCTAACCGTGAAGGCAAAGCCGACGCCAGCTATAACATCGGTAATACCTTCATGGAAGGTAAAAAATGGGAAGAAAGCATCAAGGCCTACAAAGAAGCCCTGAAACTGAACCCCGCTGACGAACAGGCCCGCTATAACCTGGCCTATGCACAGACGATGCTGAAGAAACAGAATGGCGGCGGCGGAGATAACAAAGACAAGAAAGACAACAAGGATAAGAATAAAGACAAGAAACAGGACCAGCAGAATAAGGATCAGCAAAACAAAGATCAGCAGAAGAACAAGCAGGACGAGAATAAAGACAAAGAAAACAAGGATAAAAATAAAGAACAGCAGGACCAGAAGCCTGAACCACAGCCAAGCAAAATGAATAAGCAGGAAGCTGAACGTTTATTACAGGCGCTGGGACAGGAAGAAAATAAACTCCAGGACAAAATGAAAAAGGCTAAAGGCCAGGTTGTTCCTGTTGATAAAGACTGGTGATCTGCTTCGCCATTCTATTCATTACCTTTGCCTCATATTTGGAATTGTTTTATGCAGCTATATAGTAATTCACTGACAGAATATAAGAGGCTGGCCACTTTGGAAGTAAAGGTCGGAGACCTGCTGATTGGAAATAATAATCCGATACGTATTCAGACCATGACCACCACAGATACCATGAATACCCTTGGTACTGTTGAACAGGCCATCCGCTGTATCGAAGCGGGCGCTGAACTGGTACGTATTACCGCCCCCAGCAAAAAGGAAGCGGAAAACCTGCTGCCTATTCGTAATGAGCTGCGCAAAAGAGGTTATACTACTCCCCTTGTAGCTGATATCCACTTCACTCCCAATGCCGCTGAAATAGCCGCCCGCATCGTGGAGAAAGTGCGTATCAATCCTGGCAACTACGTCGATAAAAAGAAGTTCGAAACACTCACATATACTGACGCCGAATACGAAGAGGAAATAGACCGTATCCGCAAACAATTCACCCCACTGGTGAAAATATGCCAGGAACACGGCACCGCTATGCGTATCGGTACCAACCATGGTTCCCTCAGCGACCGTATCATGAGCCGCTATGGCGATACGCCAATGGGAATGGTGGAAAGCGCCATGGAATTCCTCCGCATTGCAGAAGATCTCAACTACAGGAATATCGTCCTGAGCATGAAATCGAGCAACCCGCAGGTAATGGTGCAGGCTTACCGTCTGCTCGTACATACCATGCAGGACCAGCTGGGTCATTGCTACCCGCTGCACCTGGGGGTAACAGAAGCAGGCGACGGTGAAGATGGCCGTATCAAATCTGCCGTGGGTATCGGTACATTACTGGAAGACGGTATCGGCGACACCATCCGGGTATCCCTTACGGAAGACCCGGAATTTGAACTGCCCGTATGCCGCGACCTGGTGAAACGTTACACTTCCCGCGCTGATCATACGCCTATCCCGGCAATTGAACAGGTGCCTTATTCCCCCTTCGAATACAAACGCCGTGAAAGCATCGCGGTAAATAATATCGGCGGTAAACAGGTACCCGTTGTTGTCGCTGATTTCAGCAACAACAGCGATATCACTCCTGCACACCTGCTGCCTGTTGGTTATAATTACAATGCAGATACCGATAAATGGAATATCGCAGATGCAGCAGCGGATTATATCTTCTCCCGCGAACTGCTCTCCTTCGCTTTACCGGGTACCCTGAAAGTAATTGTGCCACACGATACCTGGAAAGATGCGGAAGACAAGGAAAAGTACATGCCGCTGTTCACCGCGGAAGAATACCTCCTTGCCACTGAAAGGTCTGCGATGATCAACTTCATCGATCATAATACCGGTGTGGCACTGCCGGAGGCATTACTGTTACAGATGGCCAATGATCATACCATTGTCCTCTGTCTCCACTCCTCCAACGAGCACGCCATGCCCGAAGTAAGACGCGCTTTCGTGACCCTGCTCGACCGCCAGATCCAGCAACCGGTAATCCTGAAGTGTTTTGCGGACGCTACCTCTTCTGATGAACACCTGATACATTATGCGACCGAAACAGGCGCATTGCTGCTGGACGGATTCGGAGATGGTACCTGGCTGGTAAGCGAAGCCACCGGTATACAGGCGCCCGGACAAGCATTATTGAACAACATCGCCTTCGGTATCTTACAGGCCACCCGGACCCGTATATCGAAGACAGAATATATTTCCTGCCCTTCCTGCGGTCGTACACTGTTTGACCTCCAGGAAACCACGGCTAAGATCAGAGCTGTCACCAACCACCTCAAAGGCGTTAAGATCGCTATCATGGGTTGTATCGTGAACGGCCCCGGAGAAATGGCGGATGCCGACTTCGGATATGTCGGCAGCGGTGTAGGCAAGATCACACTCTACCGTGGCAAAGAAGTAGTAAAACGAGGCCTCAACAGTGAAGTCGCCGTCGATGAACTCATCTCCCTGATCAAGGAAAACGGTATGTGGGTGGAAACTAACTAAAAGGAAAAAGGTCTCGCAGTTGCGAGACCTTTTTGATCTAAGGTTAACGGATGACTCAGAAATCAATAAAGGGGGTTGTATGTTAGTCAGACAATCGAATTGTACTTTCTTCAACATTCACACTCTTTAACCATCAATAAAGTGATGGGGTTATCAAACTTTTGGGGTTAACTATACTTTGTCAGGTGATACAAAGGTAACACCATAGAGAAGGGTTTGTCAAGCGTATCAATACGCAATCTCTTGCGGAAACTACGTTTCAAAAACCTGCAAATCACTACGTTAATACATGGGAATAAATATTATTGGTCAACGTGTCTACTTATTAAAAAATTCCCTAATTTTTCACTCAAATTCATAACATTGAAGATGAAAAAGATCGTAACAGGTGTATTAGCATTCTTAATGGGTGCTACCATTGCAGTTGCTCAGACTCCGGCAACTACCACAAAGGACAAAGCAAAAGCAGAGCACAGAGCAGAAAAACCAGGTCAGAAAGCAAACAAACCAGCACTGGACACTACCGGCAGACCAATGAAAAAAGACGGTACACCAGACAAACGTTTTAAAGACAATCAGGCAAACAAAGATGGTAAACAACAGGGCCCGATGAAAAAAGATGGTACCCCTGACAAACGTTTCAAAGAAAACAAAGACACTAAAGACGCAAAGCCGGAAGGACCACTGAAAAAAGATGGTACTCCTGACAAACGTTACAAAGACAATAAGGAGAAGAAAGCTGAAGAGAAAAAAGCATAATCAACGGCTATACACTTTTCAACAGCGGCTATCTTACCACGGTAGGATAACCGCTTTTTTTATTCGTACATTTAGCCAATGTTGGACTTCAGGTTAAAAGTATTTTACACAGTAGCCAGACGCCTCAGCTTCACAAAAGCTGCCGAAGAATTATTCATCTCACAGCCCGCTGTCACCAAACATATACACGAACTGGAACAGCAGCTCGGCATGGCACTGTTTGAACGTATCGGCAATAAGATCAAGATTACCCGTGCCGGACAGATCATGCTCAAACACGCGGATGATATCTTTACCAGTTACCGTAACCTGGAATATGAGATCAATCAGCTCAAACATGAACAGGGCGGTCTGCTCTCACTCGGCGCCAGCACCACCATTGCACAGTACTTTATTCCCCCTTTACTGGCACAGTTCAATCAGCGCTATTCAGAAGTAACCGCCTCTCTTATTTCCGGCAATACAGAACAGGTAGAACAGGCCCTGCTCGATAAAACCATCCAACTCGGACTGATAGAAGGCCGTTCAAAAAACCCGGTATTGAAGTATGTGGAGTTTGCAAAAGACGAAATCGCATTAATCGGAAATGTGAAGTATGACTATGGGGAAGGGCCGCTCGGCGCCAATGAACTCAAGTCCATCCCCCTGCTGATGCGGGAACAGGGTTCGGGTACCCTGGAAGTAATAACAGACGAACTAAAAAGACTAAAACTAAAACTCACCGATCTCCAGATCGCCATGTACATGGGTAGCACAGAAAGTATCAAGTCTTATCTGCACCATGCACCATGCGCCGCTTTCCTCTCACTGCATGCGGTCAAAAGAGAACTGGAAGCAGGTGAATTCAAAATATTACCCCTGAAAAACTTCAGGCTGGTCAGGAAATTTCACTTCATTTACCTACAGGGACAACAGGACAAACTGGCCCAGTTATTCATCCGTTATGCACGTCAGCACGCAGGCGAACAACCTGGTGATATCGATGGCAGCATTATCGGCTAAACGTTCCTTCAAATAAAAACGCTTAACATCTTATAGAGCATCAGCCATATAAGACGTTAAGCGTTTTCTATTGAAGCATATATGCCTGCGATACTATGAACGCTGCAGGGTATATACGATATAACCGGTTTTACCTTCAAAGTTAACAGCCGCTCTCCATACCATCGTAGTATTGGTCAGTGAAGCAACATCTACGCGATAACCCGCAGTTACATTTTTAGCTTTAACGCCGGAGCCTACTTTCTTGAACTGGAAGCTGCTTATACCACCTTGTTTGTAAAGAGACCATACGATAGACTGAGTGGCTGTATTACACCCTTCGTCAGTAGAAGACAAGGTATAAGAACCATTGTTGTTGGCTGGCAGGATCCACTGGCTACCCTTGAAACAGTTTACTGACGCTTCGTCAAAAACTGTCACCTTGGAACCTCTTGGAATACCGTCAAATGTGATATCTGTTATAACCCAGTTTCCCTTCACAGAGCCTTCACTGGCGCTCTGTTCTGTGTTTGTTGCGCCAGACTGCGTTTTACAGGATATGGCAAATACAGATGCTACCAGGCATAATACTGCAAGTGTAAGGTGTTTCATGTTCAAATAATTTGATGTTTAAATTGTCAGTAACGCAATGCATTACGGGACGCAAGGTGGGAAAAAACAAGAAACGTACCAAATCCCTTATTGACGGGCCGGTTGTACCTGTTGTAACTGAGCTGGATATAGACGCAGCAGCCGTTCTTCCATATTACGGAACTGCTGATAAAAGTAAAAAGTACTGGCCGTCAGCGCCATCACGACCACGACTAAAGCAATAAACGCACAACGCCACCAGATACTGATCGTCATCGTGTTATTACGGGGCTGTAACACGTATGTCAGCGGCTCACCCGCTTCACCTTTTCTGCCTGCTTTTGCATAATAACCTTCTTTATGATGAGGCGTCAGCCGTTCTGCAATCTTATTCCACACCTTTGCCGGCGGCGTTACGCCGCCCTCTACCATGATCTTCTGCAACTTGTACTCAACAGCCGCTACCTCCGTATTCAGCTCCGGATAAAGACTGCGCATACGTTCGAATAGCTCCGCCTCATCGGCTGACACCAATCCAAGCAGGTAACTTTCAATAATGCCGCTTTCTATGTAGTCGTGAAGATCCAAAGGCAATTATGGTATCTAATGGTTTCAGAAAAGTGTTTCTCTTATCAACGTGCCTTCTACTGCATTCCAGCTTTCAAATGTCAAAATAACCTAATTGATTTCCAAATAAAATTCGTTGTAACATCTTAACTATCGCAAAATCCTTATGATAATGAATCGTTTACTGTCGCAGTTAATTACCCACGACCTGCTCAGTATGCAGTCTTTGCTTCTCTTCTGCCTTTCTCTCCTGTGCCTGCTGGTACTTCAGGAAATAATAGATCGCAAAGAACAAACATACCTTGGAAAGAATGAAGGTGATAATAAAGAACAGGCGCCACCATTTGTGTACAGTGATATGCTGCCCGTCTCTGGATTGGATATTGATGAAGGTGTATCTGGACTGATCATCCCCATGAGGTGGTGGTGGGTCATCTCGCCAGTTAATACGCTGGAAAATTCGTTCTTTCAGATAAGGGGAAGGTAATACAGCTTCTGAGAGTGCGGTTTTCTCAATACGTCGTTCCACGGCCATGATCTCCGCATTCAATGAAGGATAAAGCCGGCGCATATGCTGCAGCTCTTCAATCTCACTGACTGTGGCGATCCCCAGTACGTAACTTTCGATGATCCCGCTTTGTATGTAGTGATTAAGATCCAATTATTCCCCTAAAAATTTTCTGAATTCAACCATAATATCCCGTAACTGGTTCATAACCTCGTCCGGTTGTATACCTAATATACGGGCAACAGCTTCTTTTGGTAGTCCCTTATAATAACATAAATGAAAAATAGTCCGTTTTTGTGCAGGCAGTTTATTCGAAAACCGTTGTAACAGGCTGCTGTCAGCTTTTACTATTTCATTACCCAGCGGATTATTCTCGGCTTCTACTGCCTCCTGTACGGCCATTTCCCGTGCTACGCGCATCATCCATCCGAATAGTGTGGTGTTGCCGGATGCTTTATATTCATGAATGTTCTTAAAGACGCGCACGAAAACCTTCGTCAGTACATCTTCCGCCTTTCCGGTATCTCCTACCACCTGCAATATAATACTATATAATGCAGGCCCATAGTGGTCATACACCCGTTCCTGGGTGCGGGGGTCTCCTGCTATTAAGCGCTCCGTAATGATGTACTCGTCGATATGGACAGCTGATTGCTGCAAATTGTTATAGGTTTATGACAAAACTAAGATAAACTATTAATTACGAATCGTCAATTTCTTGTTATAACATATTCTTGCTATGAGCGTCTTCCAAAGACAGCTTCCACCGCTTCCTGCCGGTAACGAAAGATATCCCTCAACTGCCGCTGCACAAACAACGCATGGGCTAATTTACCGAATATACCTAATGGCATTGAGTAGTGCACAATATCCGTCATCTTCACGCCTCCCGGCACTTCCTCAAAATGATGCTGGTGATGCCACATCCGGTAAGGTCCCTCCCGCTGTTCATCAATAAAGTACTTTCCCTCCACCACATGAGTGATCTCCGTCATCCACCGTAGCGGAATACCCAGCACCGGTCTGATGATATAAGTGATGATCTGCCCGGCGTATACCGGCTTGTCTGTCTGCGGAGATGTAATGTCAAAACGCATATACGCAGGAGTGATCTTTTCCAGGTTTTCCGCACGGGAAAAGAAACGCCAGGCTTCATCCATACTGGCGTTTAATACCTGCTCATACTGTAAACGATAGATTTTTACCATAACTTCATAGTATGTTTTGTTGGCCCGGTGAGCCGACTTCAAATATAGTCATGTCCAGAGATCAGTACCAACAGCATTTCAGGGAAATGTATGACCGCCTTAACAGGCAGCAACGGCAGGCCGTCGACCAGACGGAAGGCCCCGTTATGGTCATCGCCGGCCCTGGTACCGGTAAAACACAGATCCTGGCCTCCCGTATTGGTAAGATCTTACAGGATACCGACTATCAGCCGCAAAATATTCTCTGCCTCACCTATACCGACGCCGGTACAGTGGCCATGCGTAAACGGCTGACCGACTTTATCGGTCCTGATGCTTACCGTGTCAATATTCATACCTTTCACTCCTTTTGTAACGAGGTCATACAGGACAACCTTTCGCTATTCGACAAGCATAGTCTGGACCCTGTCTCCGAACTGGAAAAGATCCAGTTGCTCAAAAAACTCATTGACGGGTTTACAAAAGACAATCCACTCAAACGCTACAGAGGGGATGTATACTTTGATATGAAAAACCTGGCCCAGCTCTTTTCTACCATGAAAAAAGAAGGCTGGACAGTGGCTTATATCAATGACGCCATCGCCACGTATATAGAAAGCCTGCCCTCCAGGGAAGACTTCATCGCAAAAAAAGCCGCCGGAGCATATGTCCGGGGAGATTTACGCACAGACAGGATCGCCCGTGAGAAAGAAAAAATGGTCCGCTTACAGGCGGCTGTAGAACAGTTTCCTGTATATACGGCATTAATGCATGCCGCCGGCCGTTACGACTTTGACGACATGATCAACTGGGTGATCCGCGCTTTTGAAGAAAACCCCGATCTGCTGGCCGACTACCGCGAGAAATACCAGTACATCCTGGTAGATGAATACCAGGATACCAGTGGTACGCAAAATCGCCTGGTACAACTGCTAACGGATGACCAGGAGCGTCCGAATATCTTTGTCGTAGGTGACGATGACCAGTCCATCTACCGCTTCCAGGGTGCCAGTATAGAGAATATGGCCCTGTTTGCAGAGACCTTCGCAGATAATCTTCATACGATAGTCCTGACGCACAACTACCGCTCGGTACAGCCCATCCTCGATGTGGCCATGTCACTGATCGCTAATAATGGCAACTCCCGGCTGGTCAACCAGCTCCCGGAACTGGATAAACAACTCATCGCGGCCCTGCCAGCCACACAATCACCGGTCCCGGTCATCAGGCGTTATAATACGCCCCGTGATGAAATGACCGACATTACGCAGCAGATAGCCCGCCTGCTCGAAAAAGGCACGGCGCCCGGCAGAATCGCTGTGATCTACAGAGAAAATAAATACGGAGAAGAACTGGCCCGTTACTGCCGACAGCAACAACTGCCTTTCTATTCCAAACGCAGCATCAATCTTTTTGAGGTCCCTTTTGCCCGGAAAGTATTGTCCATCCTCCGCTACCTGGCCTGTGAAGTTGATACGCCCTACAGTGGAGATGACCTGCTGTTCTCCATTCTGCACTATGATTTCTACAATATTCCGGCGATAGAAGTAGCGAAGATCAGTATCCGTGCCGCCGAGAAAGGCTACCGGGAAAAATCCTCCATTCGCCAGTATTTACAGGAATGGGCGCATACACGTAACCTGACGCTGTTCACCGCCGCACCAGAACAGGCGCTTGTCGACTTTTCCGCTATGATGGAAAAGCTGATACGGGATGCTCATAATGTGACCCTGCAGCAGTTGTTTGCAGCCGTCATCAATGAATGTGGCGTATTGTCCTATGCGATGCAATCACCAGAAAAACCCTGGCTGATGAAAGTCCTTCAGGCGCTATTCGACTTTGTGAAGGAAGAAACCCATCGCAATCCCGATCTGACACTCGTGCCATTCATGGACATGGTTGACCTGATGCGGTACAATGGTATCACCATTCCGCTGGTACAGGTATCCGGTAATGAAACCGGCATCAATCTGCTGACGGCGCACGGGGCCAAGGGTCTGGAGTTTGAATATGTATTCATTGCCGGCGCCAACGCACACCTCTGGGAAGAGAAAGTAAAAAGCGGCAGCGGATTCTCTTTTCCCGACACGCTCTTTACGACGACCCTCACCAGTACCGACGAACAGGAACTACGCAGGCTGTTTTACGTAGCCATTACCCGTGCCGAAAAACACCTGTACATCAGCTATCCGGAATACCGGACGGATGGCAAACCACTGGAACCCAGCCTTTTCGTTACAGAAATACTGGACCAGCATACCCTCCCGGTTGAAAAAGTGATCATCCCGGAAGAAGTTCAGTTCAGATTTGCAGCACTGGATTATACACCGGAACTGGCGCCGGAAATAGCCAAAACTGACCAGCCGCTGATAGACAACCTGCTGGCAAATTTTGTCATGAACGTCACAGCCCTCAACAATTATCTCGACTGCCCCCTGGGCTTCTATTATAAAAACCTGGTCCGCGTGCCTACCGGTCGTTCCGAAAACACGGAATTCGGCTCCGCAGTACACTACGCGCTGGAAAAACTCTTCCAGAAAATGCAGGAAAGCGGCCGCTATGAATTCCCTTCCAAAGAGGAATTCATCCGCGACTTTACCTGGAGTATGCTGCGCAACCGTGAAAGCTTTACCCGCGAGTCATTTGAAAGACGCCTGGAATATGGCCGGGACATTCTCGATCACTACTATGATACCTGGCTGCCACACTGGAATAAGGTAGTCAGCGTGGAAAGGAATATCCGCAGCGTGGTGGTGAGCGGCGTCCCATTAAAAGGAAAGATCGATAAACTGGAATTTGATGGCAACCTGGTCAATGTAGTAGACTACAAGACAGGTGACTATGAAAAGACCATCAAAGAATACCAGAAATTCGTCCGCCCCGATCAGCAACACCCCCATGGCGGAGATTACTGGCGGCAGGCCGTATTTTACAAGATCCTGCTGGACAATTACCGCCAGAAGAACTGGCAGGTGGTCAGTACGGAATTTGACTTCATTGAGCCTAATAAGCAACAGCACTATCACCGGGAAAAGGTAGTGATCACACCGGAAGATGTCCGGCTTGTGACCGGTCAGATCGTATCTGCCTGGACCAGGATCCAGAATAAGGAATTCTATACCGGTTGTGGCAAAAAAGATTGTGTCTGGTGTAATTTCGTAAAAGACAACAAGTTACATGTAGCCCTGCACGACCTCAGTGAAGAAGACGAGTCAGACAATGGATATAGGCCCGGTCAGCTCCTCCAACAACAGCCATTACCCGATCTTTAACAAAAACTTACCATAACCCGGCGGTCTCCGCCTCCCGGCAGATTTGGATATTACTGATTGGAGTTTGATCTTTGGAACCGGTTTTTGGAATAACACATTAAATGATGAATCATATTTTCCGTAGCTGGGCCAACTGGCTGATCATACTAAGCGCCTGTATTTATCTTTTGCCGGGTTGCGCTAACATCGTTCCCCCAAGCGGTGGCCCGAAAGATACCCTGGCGCCCAGGCTGATGGACATTAATCCTCCGGACTCTACCCTTCATTTCAAGGCTAAAAAGGTCTCTTTTACTTTCAATGAATTTGTACAGGTAGACAATGTGTTTGAAAAGCTGATCGTATCTCCTACCCTGAAACGTACCCCTTCGGTTACTTTCAAGCTGAGAACAGTAACGATGGAGATCAAGGATACCCTGGCGCCTAATACCACTTATACATTCAACTTCGCTGACGCGATCAGGGATAATAACGAAAACAACCCTATTCAGGACTTCCAGTACGTAGTTTCCACCGGCGACTACCTGGATTCCCTCCAGGTAAGAGGGTTCATCATAGATGCAGAAACAGGTAAACCGGATAGTAACGTATCCGTAATGATCTACCGTAGCGACGTTGACTCTATTGTATCAAAGGAAAAACCGGTCTACTTTGCCCGCTCCAAAGGCAATGGCGCTTTCTGGTTCAGAAATATGGCCCCGGGTGATTATAAACTGTTTGCGCTCAAAGAAGAAGACAGAGACCTTCAGTACAATCAGCCTAAGGAAATGATCGCCTTCAATGATAGTCTGCTGCACCTGCGTCAACAGAACCTGAGTGATATCACAATGCTGATGTTCACCGAGATAGATAGCACCCTGAAGAAACCTGAAGATGTACCGGCCGAAGACCAACCGGCGCCGGAACCAGAACCGGAGAAGAAGGAAAAGGACAAAGACAAAGAGAAGAAGAAAAAACGTATCCTGAATATCTCGCCTGACCTGAGCGATAACAAACAGGAACTGGGCAAACCATTACTGATCTCCTTCAGTTATCCTGTCACAAAATTTGACAGCATGGCCATCAGCCTGACACAGGATACGCTGTATACACCAGTGGAATTCACCACAACACTGGACTCTACCCGTACCAAACTGTATGTCAACTTTGACTGGAAAGAGGGTAAACCGTATGAACTGATCATTCCGAAGGAATCTGTTGCCGACTCTACAGGATTACAACCTACTAAATCAGATACGATCACCTTCAATGCGAAGAAAGAATCCGATTATGGTAAGGTAATGGTATCCCTCACACTGAGTGACAGTTCCAAAGCGGCTATCAGCGACACGATGCATTATGTGGCACAGCTCGTTGTTAATAAAGAAGTAAAATATTCCGGTAAAATAGTACGTGGCTCCTGGATCCAGAAGCGTATTACCCCCGGGGAATATGAAGTATGGATCCTGATGGACCAGAATGACAATGGCAAATGGGATCGGGGCGTCTACTATGGTACGCCTAAGAAACAGCCTGAAAGAGTGGTCAGCTTCCCTAAAAAAGAGAACATAAAGGCCAACTGGGCAGTAAAAGTACCGGTCAGCTTTTAGCGCAATTACGAACCGGCCTGCCGGAACTGACAAATCGTAATACATCAATCGTAATTGAGTTAATTTTACAGTATGATATTTTCCTCCGCACTGATAGAAAATGCAGTTAATGAGTTTGCGCGGCTGCCGGGCATTGGCAAGAAAACTGCCTTACGCCTGGTGTTACACCTGCTCAAACAGGACACTGCGCAGGTAAAACTGTTTGGTGAAGTAGTGACCCGTATGCGGGAACAGATCAAATTCTGTAAAGTATGCCATAACGTATCCGATCAGGAAGTATGTAGTATATGCAGCAGCCCATCGCGTAACAAGGCACTGGTCTGCGTAGTAGAGAACATACGTGACGTAATGGCCATAGAAAACACGCAGCAGTTCAATGGCGTGTACCATGTACTGGGCGGTATCATCTCTCCTATCGATGGTATCGGTCCGGAACAGCTGAATATCTACTCGCTGGTAGACAGGGTACAGCAGCAGGGTGTAGACGAGATCATCATGGCCCTCAGCCCAACCATTGAAGGTGATACAACGATCTATTATCTGTCTAAAAAGCTAAAGGAATTCCCGTGTAAGATCACTACGATCGCCCGTGGTATTGCTTTTGGCGGCGAACTTGAATACGCTGATGAAATGACCCTGGCAAGATCTATCTCCAACAGATTACCGCTGGAAAGCTATGTGCAGAAATAACACCGACAGGTAACGCTGTTAAGAAAATTAATTACACAATAAAGCAAAACGCTTAACATAGAATGGCGACCATTCCGTGTTAAGCGTTTTGCTTAAAAAGATACGAGTGCTGAACAACACTCGTGTGTGTTTAACCTGTAATTCCACGTTATGAAAAAAGGTTGATGGTTGGTTTCTTATTTGTGGGCAAACCTGCTACAGATAAACCTCCAGCCTGTATCAGGTCTGCCTTATATACCGACGGGTATGTACCCGTGTTATCTCTTTGTTATGGAATGATGTGCGTCCACCTCACCGGCTTCTTTCTCGCGCTCACGCAACTCCTGCCACCGCTGCATTTCATACTTATTCAGAAAGCAGATTTTAAATACCTCCGCTTCTCCACGGTCGGCGTCCGCAGGCACCGGAAACAGTCCATACTGCGCCAGGTGCTGCTGCAAGCTGTGTACATGCTCAGCAATACTCATGTCAATAATGATTTATGCAGGTTAAAAAACTAAACGGTCAATGGTGGTAATGTGCCGGTTAGCAACAACAGTGCTGGTTATAACAACTGTTGTTTTGATGAAGCATGTTCAGGGTGGTAACGTGCCCTAACGATTGTTGAACCTCTTTTTGCATCGTAATTCTCATTATGGGAGCGTCGCCCCCCTATTACCCTACAAATATAGTAGACTTTGTAAATCAAAACAAATTTTTCTATCTTTTTGTCGGAAACAGATATTCATAATAACCATAAAACCCCCACCCATGGCCCTAAATCAATTTTTAATCATTTAGACACTGTCCCCAGCCCGCACGAAAGGCAGCCCAAACAAGGCTTTTACCCTTTCGTCAGACGGCTGTCATCCCCGCCAATCCTTATTTTATAAGGCAATTATTAAGTACATTTGTTTATTAGTTTCTACAGGTAGATTTGTTTATTGTTCGACCTGTGGGCATTATTAAACAGTAACTAATAAACGTATTACAATTATGAAATCATTATCCCAATGTGCGGCTGAGCGCATTCTAATTATTGACGGAGCGATGGGAACCATGATCCAGCGCTATAAACTGGAAGAAGCCGACTACAGAGGCGAACGCTTCAAAGACTACCACCTCGACGTAAAAGGCAATAATGACCTGCTTTGTCTTACACAACCTCAGATCATCGAAGCAATACATAAAGAGTACCTGGAAGCCGGCGCCGATATTATCGAGACCAATACATTCAGCAGTACTACCATTGCAATGGCCGACTACGACATGCAGTCGCTGGCTTTTGAAATGAACATTGCCGCTGCCCGCATCGCTAAAAAGGCAGCACAGGAATACACCGCGAAGAACCCTGACAAACCACGGTTTGTAGCAGGCGCCATCGGTCCCCTGAACAAGACGCTCTCCCTCTCTCCTGACGTAAACAATCCGGGTTTCCGCTCTGTTACCTTTGACGAGGTAGTGGAAGCTTATTACGAGCAGATAAAGGGTTTACATGAAGGCGGAGCAGATATTCTGCTGATCGAGACCATCTTCGATACGCTGAACAGCAAAGCAGCCATTTTCGCTATCAAGAAATACTTCAGCGATATCGCACAGCCTGAGTTACCCGTAATGATCTCCGGTACCATTACAGATGCATCCGGAAGAACCCTCAGCGGCCAGACACTGGAAGCCTTCTATATCTCTGTTATGCACATAAAACCATTCTCAGTAGGCCTTAACTGTGCACTGGGTGGTGAGCAGATGCGTCCTTACATCTCAGAACTGTCGCAGATCGCAGCCTGCAATGTCAGCTGTTATCCGAACGCTGGTCTGCCAAACGCATTTGGCGAATATGACGAAACACCCGATCACACCGCACATATCATCGAAGACTTTGCAAAAGAAGGATATGTGAACATCGTGGGTGGTTGCTGCGGTACTACGCCAGACCACATTCGTCACATTGCAGAACACGTAAAAACAGTGAATCCGAGACGCCTGCCTGAAATGGTAGAAACATTGGTGTAAACCACATAATCAGGGTATTCCTACAATTTTACTACAGTAACTCAAATGAGCGATATAATCACTTCAACAGATACGATAGAAACAGCTGAGCCGGTAACCCGGATCATTCATCCTTACCTTCGTCTGAGCGGTCTGGAACCGCTGGTGGTAAGGCCGGAAACAAACTTCATCAACATTGGTGAACGTACCAACGTAACCGGATCGAAGAAATTTGCCCGTCTGATCAGAGAAGGACTTTATGAAGAAGCCCTCTCTGTGGCCCGTCAGCAGGTAGAAAACGGCGCCCAGGTACTGGACGTAAACATGGATGACGCCCTCCTCGATGGTGAAAAGGCCATGACGACCTTCCTGAACCTGCTTGCAGCGGAGCCCGATATCTCCAAAATACCGGTGATGATCGACTCCAGTAAGTTCTCCATCATCGAAGCAGGCCTGAAATGCCTGCAGGGTAAATGTATCGTGAACTCCATCAGTCTGAAGGAAGGCGAAGCCAAATTCATCGAACAGGCAAAGATCTGTAAGGCTTTTGGTGCTGCTGTAGTAGTAATGGCCTTTGACGAATATGGTCAGGCAGATACCGAAGAAAAGAAAGTCTCCTTCTGTCACCGTTCCTACAAGATCCTGACAGAACAGGTAGGTTTCGACCCGCAGGATATCATCTTCGACCCAAACATCTTCGCGATCGCAACAGGTATCGAAGAGCATAACAACTACGCGGTAGACTTTATCAACGCTACCCGTCGCATTAAAGAACTCATGCCCCTCACCAGCGTAAGCGGTGGGGTAAGTAATATCTCCTTCTCTTTCCGTGGGAATGATGTGGTGCGTGAAGCCATGCACTCTGCATTCCTCTTCTATGCCATCAAGGCTGGTATGAATATGGGTATCGTGAATGCCGGTATGCTCCAGATCTATGATGAGATAGAGCCTGCCCTGCGTGAACTCTGCGATGACGCCATCCTGAACCGCAGGGAAGATGCCACAGAACGCCTGATCGCCTTCGCCGAAACCGTGAAAAGTAAAGGTAAAGTGATCGAGAAGGACGAAACCTGGCGCCAGGGCTCTGTAGAAGAAAGACTGAGCCATGCGCTGGTAAACGGTATCACCGACTATATCGACGCCGATACAGAAGAGGCCCGCCAGAAATATCCACGTCCGCTGGATGTGATCGAAGGCCCGCTCATGGACGGTATGAACATCGTAGGCGACCTGTTTGGCAGTGGTAAAATGTTCCTGCCGCAGGTAGTAAAAAGCGCCCGTGTAATGAAGAAATCCGTAGCTGTCCTCACCCCTTTTATCGAAGAGGAAAAACAGCGGATGGTAGCAGAGAATGGCGGCGTAGTAAAATCTGCAGGAAAGATCCTGCTCGCTACCGTTAAAGGTGATGTGCACGATATCGGTAAAAACATCGTAGGCGTGGTACTCGGCTGTAATGGCTATGACATCATAGACATGGGCGTAATGGTACCAGCTGAAAAGATCTTACAGATGGCCCGCCAGGAACAGGTGGATATCATCGGTCTCAGTGGTCTGATCACCCCTAGTCTGGACGAAATGGTGAACGTGGCCAGGGAAATGAAACGCCAGCATTTTGAGGTACCGCTGATCATCGGTGGTGCAACCACTTCCCGTACACACACAGCGGTGAAAATTGCGCCTGAATACGAACACGGGGTGATCCACGTACTGGATGCCTCCCGTAGCGTAACAGTGACAAGTAGCCTGCTAAACAAAGCGCTCAAGAAAAACTTCCTGGACGACGTTAAAAAGGATTACCAGAAACTGAACGAAAACTTCCGGAATAAAAAACCGGTAAAACAATACCTGCCGATCGCAGAAGCACGTCAGCACAAAGCCATCACAGACTGGAGCAATTACAAACCGGTAGTGCCTAAACAACTGGGCGTACAGGTTTTCCACAGCTACGATCTGGGTGAAATCGCTGAATATATCGACTGGCAGCCTTTCTTCATCTCATGGGAACTACACGGGAAATTCCCGCAGATCCTGAGTGATGAGATCGTAGGTGTAGAAGCCACCCGTCTGTACGAAGATGCTAAATCAATGCTGAAACGCATTGTAGAGGAAAAATGGCTGACCGCCAATGCCGTGATCGGCCTCTTCCCGGCCAACAGAAGCGCTGATGATACGATCTCTGTATTGTCGCCTAAACCAGGCCAGGGTACCGTTCACCTGGAATGCCTCCGCCAGCAGCTGAAGAAAGCACCGGGACAACCTAACTTCTCCCTTGCTGACTTCATTGCACCGGCTGAATCAGGTATACAGGACTATATGGGCGCCTTTGCCGTAACCACCGGTGGAGACATCGAGAAATGGCTGGAGAAGTTCAAAGAAGACCTGGACGACTATAGCAGCATTATGCTGAAAGCCCTTGCCGACAGACTGGTAGAAGCCTTTGCAGAACTCATGCATAAACGCGTAAGAAAAGAGTTCTGGGGCTATGCTAATGACGAAACGCTGGACAATGATCAGCTGATCCGTGAGGAATACGCTGGTATCCGTCCTGCACCAGGTTATCCAGCCTGTCCGGAACACACAGAGAAATACAAAATGTTCGATATGCTGGATGCTACCGAAAATACCGGTATCATTCTGACAGAATCACTCGCAATGTATCCGGCATCCAGTGTAAGCGGCTGGTATTTTGCAAATCCGGAAGCGAAATATTTCGGCCTTGGTAAGATTGAAAAAGACCAGGTAGAAGACTACGCAGCACGTAAAGGATGGACTATCGAGGAAGCCGAAAAATGGCTCCGCCCCGTACTTGAATACGACATGTAATGTTTCAACAGAGCCGGTAGTTCTCAGGGCTACCGGCTTTTTTTATAACCAACACAGATTGTCCCCCTCCACGGGGACAATGACCTGGCACACCATGAGAATTGTTTCCTATAATGTAAACGGACTGCGTTCCGCCATGAATAAGGGTTTTACGGAATGGCTGAAAACAGATCCGGCGGATATTATCTGCCTGCAGGAGATCAAGGCACATAAAGACAATGTGGATTACAGACAGTTTGAAGAGCTTGGCTTCGAGCACTACTGGTATCCGGCAGAGAAAAAAGGTTATAGCGGCGTAGCGGTACTGACAAAGATCACCCCTGATCATGTGCAATACGGTAACGGATTCATGCAGAGCGATGCAGAAGGACGCGTTATCCGCCTTGATTTTGGTGATATTACCCTGATCAATACCTACATGCCTTCCGGCACCAGTGGCGACGAAAGACAGACCTACAAATATCAGTGGCTGGACGAGTTCTATGGCTATGTAGACCAGCTCAAAGCGACCAGACCAAACCTGATCATCTGCGGCGACTATAATATATGTCACAAACCGATAGATATCCACGATCCTGTGGGCAACAAGAAATCCAGCGGTTTCCTGCCGGAAGAAAGAGCCTGGCTGGACAAGCTGTTCAGCAACGGATTTGTGGACACTTTCCGTCACTATCATCCGGAGCCGCACCAATACAGCTGGTGGAGCGTCCGCGCTAATGCAAGGGCTAATAACAAAGGTTGGCGTATCGATTATATCAGCGTCACAGAACCACTGCAAACAAAGCTGAAAGATGCCCTGATATGGCCGGATGTAAAGCATTCCGACCACTGTCCGATATATCTGCAATTAGAAGCCTAAAGACCGTTTTCACACATGATTATATACAACGTAACAACCAAGGTAACACACTTCATCAATGAAAGGTGGTTACAATGGATGAAAGAAGAACATATTCCTGCGATCATGGCGACGGGGCTTTTCCACGATTCCCGCATCTGCAGGCTACTTGAACAGGATGATGAAGACGGTCCGACCTACTCAGCTCAGTACTTTACAGACACGCTGGAAAACTACCAGACCTTCCTCGCTGAATACGCGCCAGCCCTCCGTCAGGCAGGCTATGAGCGGTTTGGGAACCAGTTTGTCGCTTTCAATACAGTAATGCAGGTAGTATAGTTGTTAAACTTATCCACAGGAAATCCACTGATTACACGGGGTTCAGACTTTGGTACAATACTTGGAACGTAGATGCGTTTATAGTAAATACAGGAGCAAAGGTGCCATCACAGCGGTTTTCATCAAAATGAGGTCTTACACCCGTTGATACCTCATGATGTGTCAATCTGCTGTAACCGTTACCTGTAGGCGTTTTCAGCCGATGATTTTTTAGTTAAAAAAGATTCAAAAAATTTGGTAATCTGATAAAACGCGCTATATTTGCTCACATCAAACATTTTATTCACTAGTTAAATCTTACTAGCTATGAACAAAGCCGAATTAATCGACAAACTGGCTAAAGATGCCGGTATCACTAAAACCCAAGCTAACGAAGCACTGGATTCTTTCACTAAAGCTGTTGCTGATACCCTGAAAAAAGGTGGTAAAGTAACCTTAGTAGGTTTCGGTACTTTCTCTGTTTCTAAACGTGCTGCTCGTAACGGTAGAAACCCACAGACTGGCCAGATCATCAAGATCAAAGCTAAGAAAGTTGCTAAATTCAAAGCTGGTAAGGCTCTGTCCGACAAGCTTTAATTTGTTAGCTTAACTTATTCAAGCAAGGAACAGCACTGTTTCTTGCTTTTTTTTTGCATTTAACCCACGCTATTTCGTAATTTGCGGGTTAATTATGGGGAGTTACATCCTCAGTTAACAAACATTTCAAACTATAAACATCAAACTGTTTACAATGGGTAGAGGTGATATCAAAACCAAAAAAGGCAAAATTTCTAACGGTTCTTTCGGCAAGGCAAGACCTGCAAAACCAAAGAAAGCTGCTGCTGCTAAGGCTAAAGCAAACGCCTAATTCAATTAGGAATTAGGAATTAACAATTAGGAATTGAACATAGGAATTGCATTCCTATTGATCACCTTCCTGACTTAATTCAGACGAAAAGGACTTTTACAGCTGAAATTCCTAATTCCTAATTCCTAATTCCTAATTCCTAATTCCTAATTTATTTTTACGGCGCAAGTCTGTCGATCAGCCAGTTCTCCCCCTCCTTCGTATACAATATCCTGTCATGTAAACGGCTGCTTCTTCCTTGCCAGAATTCCATCTTTACCGGCTTTACCACATAACCACCCCAGTATGCGGGACGTTTAGGATCTTCCAGTACATACCTCTCTGCCACCATTCTTACGTTCTCTTCCAGAAAACTACGCCCTGGTATAATACGGCTCTGTGGAGATGCAATTGCCCCTACACGGCTACCCAATGGACGGCTTTCATAGTATTCATCACTGATCTCAGCAGACGTTTTACTAACAGTACCGTATATACGTACCTGTCGCTCCAGCTCCCGCCAGAAGAACAACAGCGATACATTCGGGTTGGCGGCCATATCCTGTGCCTTATGGCTATCATAGTTGGTGAAGAAGACAAATCCTTCCTCATCAAAACTCTTCAGCAGTATAATACGTGCAGATGGATACCCATCCGGCGTACTGGTCGCAAGTGTCATCGCGTTCGGCTCTTCCAGCTGACCGGAAGTCGCATCTTTCCACCAGCGTTCAAATTGTTGTATAGGGTCCTGAGCCACATCCTGCTCGTCAAGCGAAGCAAGGCGATAGTCTTTGCGCAGATCTGCTACTTCTTTATTCAACATGGTCCTGTTTTTATCTGACGCAAAGATACTTATAAAGAAAGCATCTACCGGACGCAGACATTATGATCGTCATCAGTATCCCGCAGATGCCCCCATCCTCCGAATCAAATATTTACTAATTTTATCGCATGAGAACCATACTATTATTCGCTATTACCTGTTGTCTGCTTGTATCCTGCGGCACGAAGACCAAGCAGCCTGCACAGACTGCAAAAGCGCCGGATCCTACCACCGCGCCTTTTTACTATCTGCATCTTAAGGGTAAGATCGGTGACGAACCGATCACAATGGACCTGATAAAATCCGGGCCCTGGGTCTTCCGTGGATACTACACATACGACAAGATCGGTGAACCAATTATGATATGGGGTAGTCCCGAGGGAGATAAGATCATTCTGTACGAGAACACGGACAGAAATGAAGAAAGGCTGTTTTCGGGCAAACTGGATAGCCTGGGAGGCTTTAAAGGCAAGTGGCGGGGCAAGGGTACCTCCTATCCATTTGAGCTCAAATCAAGCCTTGAAAATGCCGTTGCGCTCGATGTATTCTACGCGACTGATTCTGTGCCGCTTTTTCCAGGTAATCCGAATACGCCTGTCGGCCAGGCATCCAATAGTATAGTATGGCCTGCTACCGGTACTGATGCTGACATTGCCGGCTTCGTTCGCCTCAATATCACCGAAGGCCGTCAGATCACTGATCCGCAGAAATACCTGAGAAGAGATATCGACTCCTTCCTCGCCACCTATAAGGTCAATGAAAAAGACCTGGATACCAGCAATGGCATTCCGCCAACAGCCAGCTGGGGTGCAGACGGCGACATGAAAATAGTATGGAACAATTATCCTTTGCTGGTACTGGAGTCTTTCTCCTATGATTTCACCGGTGGCGCACACGGTAATTATGGCGCCCATTACACCGTACTCGATCTGGAGAAAAAGAAAGTGCTGAAAGTGGAAGATTTCCTGAAACCGGAATATAAGGAAGCGCTGATACCGGAACTCGCAAAATCGTTCCGTAAGATCTATAAACTGGAAGATGGGGAAAGGATCGAGACCATGTTGCTCGTGAAAGAGATCCTACCGAATGATAACTTCCTGGTAACCGACAAAGGGATCGGCTTCAGCTATACCCCCTATGAGATCGGACCTTATGCGCTGGGACAGGTAATGCTGTTCGTGCCTTTCAAAGACATCAAACCCCTCCTGAAATAAGATCAGGAACCGGGAATAAAGACCAGGGAATAACATGTATTCCCTGGTCTTTACGCCGATTCCTGACAATATGAATCGATAAGCTGTTTAGTTTGTTAATTACCCTTTCACCAGCGTACCCACATTCTTACCCATGATCACCTGCATCAGATTACCGGCTCTGTTCATGTCAAACACGATGATCGGCAGTTTATTCTCCTGACACAGCGTGAATGCGGTCATATCCATTACATTCAGCGACTTCTGGTATACCTCTGTGAAAGTGATAGATTCGTAACGGGTAGCAGTAGGATCTTTCTCCGGATCAGCAGTATAGATACCATCTACACGGGTGCCTTTGAGGATCACATCAGCCTGTATTTCGATCGCACGCAGGGAAGCTGCTGTATCTGTTGTGAAATAAGGGTTACCTGTACCCGCACCAAAGATCACCACACGACCTTTTTCCAGGTGGCGGATAGCACGGCGGCGGATGTAAGGTTCTGCGATCTGCTCCATTTTGATAGCTGACTGAAGACGGGTATATAAACCTACTTTCTCCAGACCACTCTGCATGGCCATACCGTTGATCACTGTCGCCAGCATACCCATATAATCACCCTGGGCTCTTTCGATACCGGTTTCAGCCTCATTCATACCACGGTATATGTTACCACCTCCAATCACTACGGCTACCTGCACTCCCAGGTCGGTCACAGCTTTAATATCGTACGCATACTGCGTGATCACTCTGTGATCGATACCGTAATTACCTTCTCCCATCAGGGATTCACCGCTCAATTTGAGTAAAATACGCTTATACTTTGGCAACATGACTTATGAAAAATGATATGAAAATGTTAGTTAGTAATTAGTTTACAGGCCCCGAATATATAAAAAAATGCGGAACGGGGTATTTCCTATGTCCCTGCCGGCCCGGTCATCAGTGGAGAACTATTTCAGAAAATAGCGCCGGTTTCCGTTCAATGCGCCTGCATGCTCATGGTAAAGCGCAAAAAAAAGGAGAGAATGTTATTCTCTCCCTTTTCTGTAGGTAATTGAATTACCCTAATGCGATTCTTGTGAATCCTGTTACTTTCAGATCAGCGCTAACAGATTTCAAATAATCTGCAACGGATTTGTTGTTATCTTTTACGAAAGCCTGAGGTAACAGTGTATTTTCTTTGAAGAATTTGTTCACTTTACCGATAGCGATCTTCTCAGCCATATCGCCGGTTTTACCTTCAGCAGCGATCTGCTCGATAGCGATAGCTTTCTCACGGGCAACCAGCTCAGGAGAAACGCCATCAGCGTCAACTGCGATTGGGTTCATTGCTGCGATCTGCATAGCGATATCTTTACCTACTTCTTCAGAAACAGGTGCAGAGAAACCTACCAGTACACCCATACGGTAGCTACCGTGGATATAGGAAGTAACAGAAGCTGCAGAGATCTTTTCGAATTTCGCCAGGGTGATTTTCTCACCGATCTTAGCAACCTGGTCGTTTAATTTATCGTTCACGCTTGCACCGTCAAGTGTAGCTGCACCCAGTTCTTCCACAGTGTTTGCACCGCTGGACAGGGCCAGGTCAACGATTGACTGAGCAAATTTTACGAAATCTTCGTTTTTAGCAACGAAGTCAGTTTCGCAACCCAGTGCTACTACAACACCGGTAGTACCATCCGCATTAGTTTTTGCGATGATAACACCTTCTTTGGTTTCACGGTCAGAACGCAGCGCTGCTACTTTCTGTCCTTTTTTACGCAGATAATCTACTGCCTGTTCGAAATCACCATCGCTTTCAACCAGTGCTTTTCTGCAATCCATCATGCCTGCACCAGTCTGCTGGCGAAGTTTGTTTACATCAGCTGCTGTAATTGTTGCTGCCATTTTATAATGAGTTTATTATAGATTAATGTTTATTCTTTATCAACTATTAACGCTCAATTGCGAACCATGGAGCAAAGAGATGTTCCACGATTCGCAATTAATTTATGTCGTTTAAAACGAAGCTTATCTGTTGCCGCCTGGTTTAGGACCGCCGGAACCAGCTGGACGACGCTGTCCGCCGCCACCGCCGCCTGGACGGTTACCACCACCGCCACCTGGACGGTTGCCACCACCACCTGGACGGTTGCCACCGCCACCTGGGCGATTGCCACCACCGCCACCTGGACGGTTACCACCACCCTGGCCACGACCACCGCCAGCGTTCTGACCACCCTGGCCACGACCGCCGCCGCCTTGTCTGCGACCTCTTTCACGATCTTCGCCACCTTCCAGCTCGAATTTCAGTGCTTTGTTGTCATCTTCTTCCTCTTCTACTACGTCGTCAGTTTTCTCATTTGCTCTCTCAGCCAGACCTTCTGCGATTGCAGCAGCGATATAGTTAGTGATGATTGCGATAGACTTAGTTGCGTCATCGTTGGCAGGAACTGCGAAATCTACTTTAGTAGGATCGGAGTTTGTATCTACCATACCGAAAGTGGAGATACCCAGACGACGAGCTTCTGCCAGACCAATGTGCTCATGGCTGATGTCAACCAGGAACAGCGCTGCAGGAACACGAGCCAGCTGAGCGATACCACCCAGTAC
Source organism: Chitinophaga sp. YR627 (assembly GCF_900114995.1). Taxonomy (GTDB): domain Bacteria; phylum Bacteroidota; class Bacteroidia; order Chitinophagales; family Chitinophagaceae; genus Chitinophaga. Next base: position 578,771 of record NZ_FOUX01000003.1, on the reverse strand, counting down.
TTTCTCCATTTTCTCTTTATCGCGGGTTAAAGTCAGACGCTCTTTCTTGGTGATACTGTCGAAAGTACCATCAGTCAGCATCTTTTCGATGCTCTGCATCTTCTTAACGCTCTTACGGATCGTTGCGAAGTTAGTCAGCATACCACCTAACCATCTTTCGGTTACATAAGGCATGTTAACGCGTTTTGCAGCTTCCGCTACGATTTCTTTAGCCTGTTTTTTAGTGGCTACGAACATGATCTTTTTACCGCTCTTTGCGATAGATTTCAGGGCAGCTGCTGCTTCCTGTAAACCTTCAACGGTTTTATTCAGATCTATGATGTGAATACCTTTCTTTTCTGCGAAGATGTATGGCAGCATCTTCGGGTTCCATTTTTTCTTCAGGTGACCGAAGTGTACACCTGCCTCCAGTAACTGCTGCTGTAATGAGGTATTATTTTCCATGTTATTATACTCTGTTATAAAAGGTCAATGTTAATAATCTGCGTAAGACATATAGTAGTACGCATTCATCACGATTAGCGTTTAGAGAACTGGAAGCTTCTTCTAGCTTTAGCTTTACCTGGTTTCTTACGTTCAACGCCTCTTGGATCACGTTTCAGGAGACCAGCAGCTTTCAGCGCCGGACGGTATTCGATGTTCACTTCGCAAAGTGCACGTGCAATACCCAGCTTAATAGCTTCTGCCTGACCTTTGATACCGCCACCAGCAGCATTTACCTTTATATCGAATTTATCTGTAGCATCGATAGTCTTCAGGGACAGTTCTACCTGATTCTGCAGGTAAACCAGTGTGAAGTATTCTTTATAGTCTTTGTCGTTTACTACGATGTTACCAGTACCCTTGCTGATGTAAACACGGGCAACGGCTTCTTTACGACGACCAATAGTGTTTTTTTGCTTTTCCATGTATCAGAGAAAAATTAGAAAGTTAATGTTTTCGGTTTCTGCGCAGCATGAGGATGCTCAGCGCCTGCGTATACAAACAGTTTTTTGTACATAGCACGACCCAGGCGATTCTTAGGCAACATACCTTTTACAGCTCTTTCTATGATCAGTTCTGGTCTGCGACGAACCAGGTCTTTCGCTATTTCACCTTTCTGACCACCTGGATAACCAGAGTAAGTCAGGTATTCCTTATCGTTCCATTTGTTACCGGTGAACTGAATTTTCTCAGCGTTGGTAATAATGATATAATCTCCACAATCAGTGTGAGGAGTATAATAAGGCTTGTTTTTGCCTCTCAGAATTGCTGCAACTTTTGCAGCCATTCTTCCTAAAGTCAGGTTAGTGGCATCTACAATGTGCCACTCACGCGTAACTGTAGCGTCGTTGGCCGATTTAGTTCTGAAGCTTAAAGTATTCATTATAGTATATTATAATAAAGTTTTTCGGTCTTGATATAACATCCCAAACAAATTGGGAGTGCAAAGCTAAATTTCTTATTTCAAATAACAATGCATTTTAGGTTCTTTTTTACAAGGCACCCTTGCAACGAATTGATTTTCAATAATAATTTTGACGCAGAGTTATCAACACATGGCTCCGATATTTAGCAGTGACGAATTTCACCCTTTAAATCAGCACTTAACACATATGTCGATTTTATAATGAAAAAATAGTCTGAGTACCTCCTCAGACTGGGCCTGGTATGAGATATCCTGGAGATGCGTCGTGTATGCGTCGTATATGCGTCGTGTATGAAGCATGTATAAAGCATGTCATGTCAGCTTTTTGACCCAATAGGGGGCATTCAGGACAAACCCAGCCAAAACCGGTTAATCCATAGCCACATCATTGTCTGTTATTCATCATCCTTCGTTCATCTTTCGTCTTCTAAACGAAGGATGAACGTTCCAGCATAAAGATCAAACCCTCATCTGGTCATTAAAAAAGGCCGGGAAGTAACTCCCCGACCTCTATATTGATTAACAGATAATTTGTGCTTAATCCCGGTTTCTCGCGCCCATATAGATCATTAAATAATGCAACAGGGTCACCACAGAAGCAACGGCCGCCACTACATAAGTCATTGCAGCCCACCATAATGCGTCCTTCGCCTTATCATGTTCCTCCTTCCGCATCAGGTTCGTGTTATCCAGCCAGGCCAGCGCCCTGCGGGAAGCATCAAACTCAACCGGTAAGGTCACCAGAGAAAATACCGTCGTTACCCCAAACAGGATCACCCCTGCCAGCAATAACGTCGGAAATACATTGATCAGCAGGATACCACCCAGTAACACCCATTGCACCAGGTTCGAACTGAACTGTACCGCCGGTACCAGCTTTGAACGTAAATTCAGCCACTGGTAGGCCCGGGCATGCTGTACCGCGTGCCCGCACTCATGGGCAGCAACCGCAGCAGCCGCCACATTCGCTCCCGAGTAAACATCCGGACTCAGATTCACCGTTTTATTGGACGGATCGTAGTGGTCAGACAGAAATCCGTCCACCGAAACAACCTGCACATCATATATTCCATTGTCTTTCAACATCTTCTCGGCAATCTGCTTACCGGTCATACCCGATGTGGTCGGTACGGCACTATACTCTTTGAATTTACTCCTCAGCCGCCAGCTCACTAACAGGCTGATCCCTACAAAGATCATTGATATGAGAAAAAAGCCAGGTGTCATAATAATTAAATGAAGTTTAAATCAGTACAAAATTACCAGTATATACTCATCAAATTAGCATCCAATCCCCCCCCGTAAACCGGATTTAGGATTTCCTTAAGAATTGCCCCGCCTCCTACCGCCTGTCACCTGACAAAGACGAAATTTAACACTGTCAATATGTCGCTTCAAAATATTTTCCAGGGTAAAAAGCGACGATATGACAGATATAATTAATGTTTTTATGACCGGTTTTTCATATATAAATTATGACGGCATCATTCCTATTTATCAACCTTTTACGCCCTTTTAATGAAAGTATAATTGAATGCCCTCACCGGCTGAAACGTGCTATGGTGGCAGTTCTGTCACATTATGAAAAGTCCTCAAAAGTTATTCACATCAATTAAATAAACTTTTTTATTCTGTAGCCATTTAGTAATTTAGACGTGAATTTAATGGGTTAGTAAGTAGAAAGAGTCAGCAGAAATTTCTGTTGGCTCTTTTCTTTTTTACCAGATTCCAGACCCCTCTTTTCCGATTCAAATTTTAACGTTTTACACATCCGTTTTTCCATTTTCTATTTCAATAACACACCTCTTTTTATCATCACTTATTTTTTAACCAATACATTTCATTCATCCACTTTCATCATCTCATCTTTTCAACTTTCGTTTTTTATTCTTTTGATGAAGCAGAATATTTCCGCTTTAAATTTGCTGCATGAAAATTAAAACTGCTTTCTTCTGTCAGAATTGTGGATACGAATCAGCTAAGTGGACTGGTAAATGTCCGAGTTGTGGTCAATGGAATACTTTCGTTGAAGAGAAAGTACAAAAAGATATCCCTCTACGTAATGCCGGATGGCAACCTGAAAAAGAACACGGCAGCAAATCAGACAATATCGTTAACCTCTCCGAGATCAGCGGTACCGAAGAAGAAAGACTGCTCACACCAGATGCAGAACTGAACCGTGTATTAGGCGGCGGTATTGTACCCGGATCACTGGTGCTCGTTGGTGGTGAACCTGGTATCGGAAAAAGCACCCTGTTCCTCCAGAATGCATTACAACTCAAAGACATCACTACATTATATATAAGTGGAGAAGAAAGTGCACAGCAGATAAAAATGAGAGCAGACCGCTTACAGGTAAAAAATGATCTCTTCTATCTGCTGACAGAAACGTCTACACAAACCATCTTCCAGGAGATAAAAAAACTGCGTCCGCAACTCGTGATCGTTGATTCTATTCAGACACTGCAATCTCCTTTTATAGAATCAGCGCCTGGTAGTGTATCCCAGATCAGAGAAACAACTGCCGAACTGCAACGCTTCGCAAAAGAAAGTCACACGCCCGTATTCCTCATCGGTCATATCACCAAAGATGGTTCAATCGCCGGTCCGAAAATTCTGGAACATATGGTTGACACCGTTCTCCAGTTTGAAGGTGATCAACACTATGCTTATCGCATCCTTCGTACCATTAAAAACCGTTTCGGCTCTACCGCGGAACTGGGTATTTATGAAATGACCGGCGGCGGATTAAGACAGGTAACCAACCCTTCAGAAATCCTGATCTCTCAACGGGAAGATCAGCTGAGCGGTGTCGCTATCGCTGCCACCATCGAAGGCATGCGTCCCATGCTCGTAGAAGTACAGGCACTCGTTACGCAGTCCGTCTACGGTACACCGCAACGTACCGCTACCGGATTTGACCTGCGCCGTTTACAACTGCTGCTCGCCGTACTCGAAAAACGCGGTGGCTTCCACTTCGGCGTCAAAGACGTATTCCTCAATATCGCCGGTGGTATACGCGTGGAAGATCCTTCTATCGATCTCGCTGTATTGTGCGCCTTACTATCTTCTTATGAAGACATCCCGATCAGCAGTAAGATCTGCTTCGCGGGTGAAGTCGGATTAAGTGGTGAGATCCGTGCCGTGAATCGTATAGAACAACGGGTGGCAGAAGCAGAAAAACTTGGCTTCGAAAAGATCTTCATCAGCCGCTACAATAAGAAAGGAACAGATCTCAGTAAGTTCAACATTGAAGTTGTACCTGTAGGCAGAGTGGATGAAGTATACCGCGGACTATTTTAATATTCCGCCTCCGGGCTTTTCATTACATTCAGGGAACTAACTATCCATATTCTTATAATGAAAAGCCTGTTATCCTCCCTGCTGCAGCTGTTCTATCCGCATACCTGTGATGGATGCGGAATGGAACTCACAGATACGGAACATATACTCTGTCTGCGCTGTCACAAACGACTGCCTTTCACGGGTTATCAGCTGATGCATGACAATCCCGTAGAAAAAATATTCTGGGGACGGGTCAACATCCGTCATGCCATGGCGACCTGTTACTACAGAAAAAATGCCTTCCTCCAGCAACTCATTTATCAGTTCAAATACAGGCAGCGGGAAGATATCGCCACCTATTTCGGACGCCTGATGGGACACACACTCCGGCAAAGTCCCTGGCTATACGAAATAGACACCGTGCTGCCTATTCCCATGCATCCTTCCAAAATACGCCGGCGGGGTTATAACCAGGCAATGGTACTTGCCGGTGGCGTAGCTGCTGCTACTGAAAAAACATTGTCAGACGGTATACTCGTCCGCCACCTGCAAACCACCTCACAAACTAATAAAGGACGTCTCTCCCGCTGGCAGAATGTATCCGGTAGTTTCTCTCTGGATCCGAACACTGATCTGAAAGACAAACACATACTACTGATAGACGATGTGATCACCACCGGCGCCACCTTAGAAGCCTGCAGCCGCTTACTGGTGAACGCCGGTGCTGCGGTAAGCATCTGTGCACTGGCATTTGCCCGCCATTGAAAGAGACGGACAGCCGTCTATCATTAACACCTTATATACAATATTTTACTTAATTTTATTTGCTCACACATTTACAATCACTCTACAATAAATTTAATTATATGACGATGCTGAAGACACTCTTAATTTCAATGCTCTTGTTTATGAAAGGAGGCGCTATATATGACTACAAGGTTGAATCTGTGGACGGTGGTAAGATCAATTTTGCTGATTATAAAGGCAAAAAGATCCTGATCGTGAACACTGCTTCTATGTGCGGTAACACCCCTCAGTACGCTGAACTGGAAAAACTCTACAAGAAATACGAAAAGAATCTCGTGATCATCGGTTTCCCTGCCAACAACTTCGGTCAGCAGGAACCAGGCTCCAATGCGGAGATCAAAGAATTCTGCACAAAAAAATACGCTGTTAGCTTCCCGATGGCTGCCAAGATCTCTGTAAAAGGAGCTGACATTCACCCACTCTACAAATGGCTGGCAGAAGAAAGTAAGACAAAACATTTCGAACCTGCTGAAGTACAATGGAACTTCCAGAAATACCTGCTCGACGAAAAAGGTAACCTGGTAGCCGTATTCTCACCTAAAACACAACCACTTTCTCCTGAAGTAACGGCCGCGATAGAAAAGAAATACTAATTTGCGCCTATGCTTTTTTCGAATGTCATAGGTCAGGAAGATATACAACAACAATTGATCAGGTCCACAGAAAAGAACCGGCTCGGTCACGCTAATATTATATTAGCGCCTGAAGGAGCAGGTGGTCTTCCGCTGGGACTGGCATTTGCGCAATACCTGGTCTGCGAAAACAAACAGCCTGATGGCGCCTGCGGGCAATGTCAGGCCTGTGCGAAAGCAGGTAAATACATCCATCCTGATATACACTTCTCCTATCCGGTCATTCCCCGTAAACCGGGCGATAAACCGATCAGTTCTGACTACGCAGCCGAATGGCGCGAGTTTATAGACACACATCCCTATGGGAATGCGTATGACTGGTTACAGTTTATCGGAGCGGAAAACAAACAGGGGAATATCACGGCAATGGAATGCCAGGACATCATCCGCAAGTTGAGCCTGAAAAGCTTCGAGAGCACTTACAAGATATTACTGATGTGGATGCCTGAGTACCTCGGTAACGAAGGTAACAGACTGCTGAAACTGATAGAGGAACCACCAGACAATACGATTTTTCTGCTGGTGGCCGAAAACCAGGAACAGATCCTGGCGACCATCCTCTCCCGTACACATCTTATTAAAGTGAACCCGCTGCCAAAAGAAGTGGTTGTTGACGCACTGGTGAACCGTGCAAACATCCCGGCAGCCAAAGCCAGACAGGCAGCTACCATTGCATCAGGCAACTACAGGGAAGCCCTGTATATGCTGCAACACTCGGATGATGACTACCACGAACTGTTACGCAACTGGCTCAACTATATATTTACCGGCAACCGGGTAGCCCTGCAAGGCTGGGTGGAAGGAATTGCCAGCGCCAAAATGGGACGCGAAAATCAGAAACAGTTCCTCCGCTATTTTATCAACCTGCTGGAACATACACTGAGACTCAAGTATATAGACAGAAGCCAGCTGGCATTCTCAGAAGAAGAGACCGACTTTGCATTCAAACTGCAAAAGCTGGCCGACCTTCACCAGATGGAGCAGATCATGCAGGAACTGGACAATGCCTGCTATTACATAGAACGTAACGCAAACGCTAAACTGTTGTTCCACGCGCTTTCCATAAAGCTGCAGTATATCTTTAAAAAGCGGCCGATTCCGGCTGTATGACTTTGTTAAGGGCATTTTCCGTTATCTTTGTTTATTCCGGCCCTTATAGAATAAGGGCATTTACATATATTTAGGCATCCGGTCCAATGCCCGGATGTGTTTCATTTAATAATTTAAATCGATTAATATGGCTTGTGCCGGATGTGGTACAGGTGCAGAGGGGAAGCCGTCAGGATGTAAGAGTAATGGAGGATGCAGTACTGGAGGCTGCAACAGGCTGAATGTATTTGACTGGCTGGCCAATATTCCCCTAAGTGATAGCTTAGCACCATTTGATATACTAGAAGTAAGTTTTAACAACGGTAGCAGGAAGGATTTTTTCCGTAACACCACCAAACAGATTCTCGATAAAGGAGAAATGGTTACCGTAGAAGGCGTAAGTGGTTTCGACATCGGACAGATCAGCCTCACAGGCGAACTGGTTAAATTACAGATGAAGAAAAGACGCGTGGAAGACACACCTGAAGTAAAAAAGGTACTCCGCCGCTCCACTAACGAAGACCTTGCAAGGATGCAGGACAACAAAGCCCGTGAAAAGGACGCCCTCATCAAAGCAAGAGCCATCGCCCGTAGTATAGGTCTGGAAATGAAACTCGCAGAAGTAGAGATCCAGGCTGACGGTCGTAAAGCCACGTTCTTCTATACAGCTGATGACAGGGTGGATTTCCGCGAACTGATCAAATTATACGCCGGTGAGTTCCGGGTGAAGGTGGAAATGCGTCAGATAGGCGCCCGCCAGGAAGCCGGAAAAGTAGGTGGTATCGGTAGCTGCGGAAGAGAACTTTGCTGCTCGACCTGGTTGACTGACTTCAAGAGCGTAAATACCACCGCTGCCCGTTACCAGAACCTGTCCATTAACCAGGCAAAACTCTCCGGTCAGTGTGGCCGTCTGAAATGTTGCCTGAACTATGAACTGGATACTTACCTGGATGCCCTGAGGGAATTCCCTGAAGATGCTGATACCATCGAAACTGTCAATGGCGTAGCTACCCTTCAGAAGAGAGATATCTTCAAAAATCTGATGTGGTACTCCTATGGCGACAGTAACAAACAATATCCGCTCACGATCACACGTGTAAAGGAAATACGCCAGCTCAACAAACAGAACATCAGACCTGATGACCTGAAAGCTGTTGAAGTAGTCGCAGCAAAACCTAAAGCGGAAGACCTTGGATTTGCAGATGTAGTAGGCCAGATCAGCCTCCGCTCACTGGAAAAAACTTCCCAGAAACGCAAACACAAAGACAAGGAAAAACAAAAACACAAACAGCAGAAGGACCAACAGCCGCAACAGCCAGCTGGTAAAAAAGCGGAACCTAAACAGGAAAACCGCCCGCAACAGCAGCAAAAGCAGCCGGAAAACCGTCCGCAGCAGCAGAAACCTCAGGAAGGTCGTCCGCAGCAACAACAACAGCAGAAGCCTAAACAGGAACAGCGCCCGCAACAGCAAAATCCTCCAAAGCAAAAGCAGGAGCAACGCCAACCTAATAACGGGCCTAAGCCACAACAGCCACAGGATAAAAACAATCCTAACGCACAGAAACCACAAGGCGGCGGTGGACAGAACAAACCACCCAAACCTCGTGAGAAACAGAAATAAACATTCGTTAAATACTACTAAGAGGGTGCATTCATCACAGAATGCGCCCTTTTTATTTGCGGGAAATAATAGCAACCACTATTAATAATAAAAGGCCGCCCGGAAGAACAGCCTTTGTTTAACAATTGGTTTTTGCTTATGAAAAAAAGATAAATCAGGTTTCGTTCTCAAACATGAGCTTATAGTAATAGAGGTTCGTTGTTTCGTCAAAACCACGCTCAATCATCTCTCTGTTACCATGTATATAAATATGAAAATTCCGGTCCAGCTTCACTACACTCTTAAACACCTTCTGCTGTTTCTTTACAGCAGGTGATGATATGTCAAACTCGTCGGGGAACTCCTGCTGGAATTCCTGCTGAAACGTCTGTTTATACTCCTTAAAGGATTGAATAGCTTCGGGGTTGCCCAGTACCTCTTGTGCAAAATCGTCCAGATCAAACTGCTCTTTCTCTTTGAAATAGGTTGCTGACTTGTTAAGAAGATCTACCTGATCCACTCTGCTGATCTCATATTGATCTGGGAGCTTGTCATTGATAAACTTCTTACACATGTTCACGGCAAGTTCTGTCTGGTGATAGCTGTCCTCACGGCGTTGTACCTGAAGGAAAGCATCTTTCCAGTAAACTGCTTCATTCTGTTTGCTGATGCTATCTACTACGCTGACTTTGTACCCGTTCTCCTCTTCGGTGTTAAAGATCAGGCATCCCTTATCAAGCTTGTTGATATTGATCCCGTCTTCATAATCCACCTGATAATTATCGTTGGCAAGGAATACTTTCAGATAGGTGTCTCTGCTCTCTGATTTAAAAATACCTATTGCTTCAACATCTTCTCCATCCACAAGACATTTACTAAAGTAGGCTATATATAGTTCTCCCCCCTTGATCTTCGGATGAGTGGAATGCTTATACAGATGTTTGGCAATATTAACTGACTGCTCGTGAAAATTGTCCCTGTTTTCAAAGATACGGCGGCAATATTGAAAAATCTCATTTAATTGCAGATCCGCCTCATGATAAAAACGAAAATACTCTGCACTGTTTGTAAACGGCTGTATAAAGTACGTTAACAACAGCTGACTGATCGCTTCATCTTTCAGCTCCAATGGCTCCTGAGAGCATATCAGCGCTTCTTCCTGAGAGGCATTACCCACCTTATGAATGGACAGGCTCTCTAAATCTTTAAATTCTGAAACATGTATCATGGTCAGGCGAAAATAGTGAAAACTATTTCACAAACTTACCACCCGGCGTAATGTGCAGGTCCTTACCCGCCAATCTGATAATAGCATCACAGGTCAGTCTGCCACGCCTGTCATTATAATCATCTTCAATATCCTCCATCTTCTTCGCCTTCACATCTGCCGCCTTCTGCTTCTTCAGATGATCATATACGGTGTATCGGTCAATGATCTTATTGTCTTTATTCACCGTCAGCAGCTCCAGATAGTTCTCCTGCCCTTTGTTATAAGCATGCAGTCCTACCAGTATATTATCCTTCGCCCTGATGTTGAACAACGATATATAATTATGTGTGCTGTATCTGCCCTTGAAATATTTGATCAGCGCCTTTTCATTATACAGCTTCGAACTGTGTACAATTGAAGTCGCCTGTCTGCCAATGATCTTACCCCCCGGCAGAATCTCATACTGCATATTATACACTGTCTTGAAACGGAAACTGCTATCCACTACCCTGCTGTCTTCTTCCTGCAGATTGATGCTGGCATCCTTATCTACCGTACATTTCCGGTAGATCGTCTCACTATGCTCTCCCAGCGTACCGCCATACACAACGATCTTGTCGATCTCCTTCCCTTTCTTATAAGTGATCAGTTTTACCGCCGGATAATTCAGTCCCTCGTCCAGATAGATCGTATCTCTTGCATACAACAACGCCGTCGCCCGGTTGCCTATTTCCAGTTTAGCCATCGCATACAGCGGGTCCTGGCTCTCTTCCCGGAAATCATAGTAAAGCGTCAGACGGGAAACTGTTTTCAATACCCCCGTATTCACCGTATCCACAACAACCGGCAACTTCCCATCAGGAAAACGTGCGGCATACTTTTCAAACGATTCCTTATCACGTGACACTTCTTTAATTGTTCCTTTAGCACCTATCCGATAAAATCGCAGGCTCGTATTCACTTTCTGACTGCCCTGTACATAGGCTGACTGACGCGCTCTTACCTCTATCACGGAGTCCAGTCCGATGTAAAACCACTCGCTGGCAAACCTTGTCGTCGTCGTATCCTTTACCGCTGTAGGTTCATCAGATGCTTCCTCTTCTGAGGAAGGACGTACATCTGCCGCTATCTGCAACCTGGATTGCTCTACCCCATTGTCATTAAAGATCACCAGCCAGGTACGACGCTCATAATCATTGATCTCACAGTCAAAAATAACCGGCGTGAGACCGTTCGTTGTAGCAAAACGTCCTGCCTTTACCTGCTGATAGGTCGTGTCTATCCCCAGGTAATGTGCATAGTCCCTGATCTCCTTCAGCTCATACGCATTCGGATACGGCAACTTCAGTTGCGTAAGACCGTTGACAAAATCATAGTATTTCGTCATGCTATCCGGAACAACCGGCGCTATATTGATACTCTTATGCTCTATGATAACAGCGGGTTTCGGGCGGTTATTGCAGGATGAGTTAAAGACCAGCCAGATAAAGCAGACAATAGGTATAGCTCTGAACATATAATGACGTTTACACAGGACTAATAACACTACAAATATATAAGTACTTGTCTAATATATTAATAGTTTGATAACCAAATTTTTGAATAGTAAATAATGTACTCTTTTTTATCATAAAAATCAATTACACAAACAAGGAGAATATCTGCCGTTCATCGTAATAAGCCTTGATTACCACATATCTTTTCTTAACTTAATGGTTCACGTTAATTTCTCATCATGAAACAGCATATCTGTTTATTTCTGGCGATGACTGCGGGTTGTGCAGCGATGGCACAGGATAGATCCACGGCATTATACCAGGCGCAGGATCTGACAAAAGAAAACATGTTCTCTGTCAACATTGAAGGGCCCAACTTTGACAAAGCAGGTAATCTCTATGTCGTGAACTACCTGAAAGATGGCACCATCGGTAAGATCAGTACAAAAGACGGTAGCGGCGAATTGTTTGTAACACTACCCGACAGCTGTATAGCCAACAGCATCCAGTTCAACAGCAAAGGCAATATGTACCTGCCCGACTTCAAAGGGCATAACGTACTGGAAGTGAACCCGAAGACCCGGAAAGTAAGCGTGTATGTACATTCTGATAAAATGTCCCAACCTAATGATCTCTGTATCAATAAAAAGGACCAGTTATTCGCATCTGATCCTGACTGGAAAAATTCAGCCGGTCAGATCTGGCGTATCGATAAAGGCGGTAAAGCCGTACTGCTGGAAACCAATATGGGTACAACCAACGGTATTGAACTGAGCCCCGACGAAAAGACGCTGTATGTAAATGAAAGCGTACAGCGCAAAGTATGGAAATACGATGTGGACAAGGATGGCAATATCAGCAACAAGATCTTATTTGCTTCCTTCCCTGATTTCGGCTTCGATGGTATGAAATGCGACAAAGCCGGCAACCTTTATATCGCCCGCTGGGGAAAAGGTACGATCGTCGTACTGTCTCCCGAAGGAAAAGAGATCAGAGAGATTCCCCTGAAAGGCAAACATTGCAGCAACCTGACCTTTGGTGGAAAAGACGGTAAAACAGTATATGTGACCCTGCAGGATAGAAAATGTATGGAGCAGTTCAAGGTGGAAATACCCGGCAAGAGATACTAATTCAACTAGGAATTAAAAATTAAGAATTAAGAATTGAAATGCAGCGAAGACTAAAATGGATGAGCATCCAGCATTTATAAAAGTAATAAAGAGAAAGGCGCTTCAATCAACTGAAGCGCCTTTCTCTTTATTATTCTGGAATTAGTCCGTCAGGAAATCAATATTAAACACATTTACTTCCCAATTCTTACTTCTTAATTTTTAATTTTTACATATTCAATCCACCACAGGCACTGATCACCTGTCCGGTCACGTAATTACTCATACCTGATGCCAGGAACACACAAACATTCGCGATATCCTCAGGGCTACCGAAACGGCCCAGTGGAATTTTCTCCATGTAAGTTTTAGCACCATCGCCATCTTTCAGGTAATGTGTCATATCTGTTTCTACGAAACCAGGAGCTACCGCATTCACACGGATGTTACGGCTACCCAGTTCAGCAGCGATAGATTTAGTGAAACCAATGATACCCGCTTTGGAAGCAGCATAGCTACTCTGGCCGGCGTTACCTTTCATACCGATGATAGAACTCATGTTGATGATAGAACCACTCTTTGCTTTCATCATCGGACGGATCACGTGTTTAGTCATGTTATACACGCTCTTCAGGTTGATATCCATTACGTCGTCCCACTGATCAGGGCTCATACGCAGTAAGAGGTTATCTTTAGAAATACCTGCATTGTTCACGCAGATATCGATGCTACCGAATTCTTTCAGTACGTCATTTACCAGCGTCTCCGTTTCTTCGTACACACCAGCGTTGGATTTATAGGCTTTAGCCTTTACGCCCATTGCCTGTAACTTTTGTTCCAGTGCTTTGGCTTTCTCGTCAGAGCTGAGATATGTGAATGCAACGTGTGCACCTTCCTCTGCAAATTTGATTGCGATAGCTTCACCTATACCTCTGCTGGCGCCTGTTACAATAGCTACTTTGTTCTCCAGTAATTTCATATAGACGTAATAGTTGTTAGTTAAATGATTTATTCAGGTTAGATTTTGCCGGAAATACCGGTGAATTTAAGAATTTCTTCCACGTGCTGACGTTCATTATTGAGACGGGGCACCTTATGTTGTCCTCCCAGTTTGCCTTTGCTCTTCAGCCATTCGGTAAAAGTACCTTTTGGCAATACGTGTACTACCGGACGGCGCAACGCCATATCCTTATGTCTTTTAGCTTCGTAGTCAGAGTTGATGGCCTTCAGGGTGTTATCCAGCACATCGATGAACTGGTTGATATCAGCAGGTGCTTTATCAAAGTCCAGCAGCCATTCATGTCCGCCGGCATCATTTCCACTGAAATAGATCGGAGCGGCGGTATAATCGTTCATCACAGCGCCTGTTACTTCACAGGCTTTTGCGATAGCAGTATCAGAGTTTTCAACGATCAGTTCTTCACCAAAAGCATTGATGAAAGATTTGGTACGGCCACTCACCTTTACGCGGTATGGCGCCAGGGAAGTAAACTGTACAGTATCTCCCACCAGGTAACGCCACAGACCACCATTGGTACTGATGATCAGCGCGTAGTTCTTACCCATTTCCACGTCCTGCAACTGTAATGTTTGCGGACATTCCTTCCCATATTCCTCCATTGGCATAAACTCGTAGAAAATGCCATGGTTCAGGAACAACAACAGCCCTTCCTGGCCAACGACATCCTGTGCCGCGAAGAAACCTTCAGAGGCGTTATAGGTTTCCTGGTAGAACATATCCGGCTTGCGGATCAGTTGTTTGAACTGCTCACGGTATGGCGTGAAGCTCACACCGCCGTGCATGTACAGTTCCAGGTTAGGCCATACATCTGCCAGGTTATCTTTCCCGGTGATTTCGAATATACGTTTGATCAGTACCAGTGTCCAGGTAGGCACACCAGCTATAGAGGTGACGTTTTCGTGAATGACAGCGTTCGCCATACGCTCGATCTTCTCCTCCCACTCGTCCATCAGGGCGATGGAAAGATCCGGCGTACGGATCATGTTACCATAGAATGGCATGTTTTGCAGCATCACAGCACTCAGGTCGCCGAAATAAGAATCGCTTTCAGCATCCAGTTTATTTACCTGATGACTCCCCCCGATGACAAGCGACTTGCCGGTCAGCAGACGGGACTCAGGGAAATTATTATAGTACAGTGATAACACGTCACGACCGGCACGATAGTGACAATCGTCCAGGCTTTCTACGGAAACAGGTATGAATTTACTTTTGTCGGCAGTGGTACCGCTGGATTTAGCGAACCATTTGATAGGCGTGTTCCACAGAATATTCTGCTGTCCTTCCATCAATCGCTGGATGTAAGGCTTGAGGGTATCATAATTATGAATAGGTACCCGCTGTTTGAACTCTTCTATTTTATATATCTGTGAAAAGCCGTACTGCTTGCCAAACTCAGTATACTGAGCTGCGCTGATAAGGTTCTGGAATACCTGTTGCTGCACCTGCACTGGGTATTGCATAAAGTATTCTATACGCCCCATGCGCAAACGCGCCAACTGTGATATTGCAGGACTTAATATTCTCATAATAGGATCAGGAACGTAGTAGTTTATTGTTGCTTAGCTGCTTCGTCCAGGTAATTTTTACGACGTAAAATGAAATTCTGGCCAAGATACACTTTTCTAACCTGTT
The DNA here is from genome assembly GCF_900114995.1 of Chitinophaga sp. YR627. Classification (GTDB taxonomy): domain Bacteria; phylum Bacteroidota; class Bacteroidia; order Chitinophagales; family Chitinophagaceae; genus Chitinophaga. Next base: position 563,479 of record NZ_FOUX01000003.1, on the reverse strand, counting down.
CGTCTTCGGCCAACTCTTCCGCGGTACCGGCTTTCAGGATTTTTCCTTCGAAAAGAAGGTATGCCCGGTCTGTAATGGAAAGTGTCTCCTGTACGTTATGGTCTGTTATGAGGATCCCGATGTTCTTGTATTTAAGACGGGCAACAATTGACTGAATATCTTCCACGGCAATAGGGTCAATACCTGCAAACGGCTCGTCCAGCAGGATGAACTTAGGGTCCACCGCCAGTGCACGGGCAATCTCGGTACGCCTGCGCTCACCACCGCTCAATACATCGCCCGGGCTCTTACGCACATGGGTCAGACGGAACTCTTCCAGCAGACTTTCCAGTTTTTCCTTCTGTTCTGCTTTTTTCATTCCGGTCATTTCCAGTACGGCGGATATGTTATCCTCCACACTCAGCTTACGGAATACGGAAGCCTCCTGCGGCAGATAGCCGATACCCATCTTCGCCCTTTTATACATTGGCAGCTTGGTGATGTTCACTTCATCCAGGTACACCTGTCCCTCATCGGGCTTGATAAGCCCCACTACCATGTAGAATGTGGTTGTTTTACCGGCGCCGTTAGGTCCGAGTAAACCCACGATCTCTCCTTGTGTCACTTCTACAGATACGTGGTTGGCTACGGTTCTGTTACCGTAACGCTTTACCAGCTGATCTGTATGTATTTTTAATGCCATATGTTCAAACTTAGCAAAAATACACTTTTAGTTTAGCTTTCAACGGTTAACTGTTGGCACTCACCCACTTTATCCCCGACCGTTTAATTTTTATCTATTAACAGCGTACAATCTAAAAAAATATTCGCCCTTTTCGTTAAAAATTAGATGATAATACTGACATATGTCTTATTTTTGAGCGGCATTAACTTAAGTCCACTTCTATTTTGCTATGAAAGTAACAGAACACATTGCACAGGCAAAAGATACCCTTATCTCATTCGAGATCCTGCCGCCCCTTAAAGGTAAAAGTATTGATTCTATATATGATCACCTCGATCCATTAATGGAATTTAAACCGGCTTTTGTGAATGTTACCTACCATAGAAGTGAACATATGTTCAAAAAAAGGGCCGATGGCTCCTTTGAAAAAGTCGAAATCCGTAAGAGACCCGGTACAGTAGCTATCTGTGCAGCACTGATGGGGCACTACAATGTAGATGCTGTGCCACACCTGATCTGCGGAGGCTTTAGCAGGGAAGAGACAGAAAATGCGCTGATCGATCTCAACTATCTGGGTGTGGACAATGTACTCGTTTTGCGCGGAGATGCACCCAAAAATGAGACTTTCTTTGAACCTGAGCCAAACGGCCATCGTTATGCAGACCAGCTGCTCCAGCAGGTAGTACACATGAATAATGGTATCTACCTGGAAGAAGACCTGCAAAGTGGTGTAAAAACGAAGTTCTGTATCGGCGTAGCCGGCTACCCTGAGAAACACTTCGAAGCGCCCAACATGCAGACAGATATGAGCTATCTGAAAAAGAAGGTAGAAAATGGCGCTGATTATATTGTTACCCAGATGTTCTTCGATAACCAGAAATTTATCGAATTCGTGGGCAAATGCCGGGAAGCAGGGATCACCGTTCCAATCATTCCGGGACTGAAACCGATCACCACCCGTAAACAACTGACCATCCTGCCCCGTACTTTCCATGTGGATATTCCTACCGAACTTTCCACAGAGATCCTCAAATGTAAAACAGACAAGGAAGTGGAAGAAGTCGGTACAGAATGGCTGATCAAACAATCCAGAGAACTGAAACAGTTTGGCGTACCGGTATTACACTATTATACCCTGGGTAAACCACATGTGATCCATAAAGCAGTGGCGCAGGTAGTATAATAAAACCGCTACAAGATAAAAAAAGCGGTCCGCCTGAGGCGGACCGCTTTTTTTATCAATGGTAACCGTTTTTTCTGAAAAAAAATGCCAACACGTGGAAACGTCGTGGCATGTCCGAATAACTGTCACACTTTTTGTTTTTTTGAGATAATACTTTGTGGGATTATCTCTTCTAAGACGGTTGTCGATGACCATCCCCCTATCCCTTTAAAAAAAAAATTGGGGAGTCCGCCGGTTGGCGAACTCCCCTGACAATAACGCACTTTGTGTCTTTCTCTTAATAATCTTCCCTGTTAAGCAGAATACCTAAACTCACAGAGAAATAGCTGTTGGTAATCCTGGCGGAAGAAGTCCGGTCAAGATTAGTATACCCTCTGCTGAGATTAGCGCCTAATACCATCAAGTTGTTAAATTCAAATCCCAGGGCCACATTCGCACCGGCGTCAAACCTGCTCAGCTGAACACCCGGAGCAATGCCCCTGTCCTTATAATTGAATTTCACATCATGAGATTCGGTACTCAGCACAGTTCCGTTGTATAGCAGGTCCAGATCATATGATCCGTCCAGACCATATGCTACATAAGGACCTCCGCCTATAACAATTTTACCGATCGATACGGGGATTTTTAACACCAGATTCATCGGCACTTCCAGATAATGCAGTTTCAGCTGGTTGGCCGATTCTGTCAGTAAGGTGGATTTGTCAGGTAGCGGACGGAGATAAGCGCCCTTGGTAATGTATCTTACCAGTGGCTGAAAATGAAGATTTTTGTACACAGGTACATTGATGATCAGGTCTGCATGCAGATTTTTTAACTGGCTGTTAGTGCCAATACTGTTACTCTTATAGCCTTGTGAATTTTTGATCTGTGTGGCGGATAAGGTATAACCTCCTCTTAAACCCAGACTTACCTGAGCGTGTACAGGAAATAGGAATGCAAGAAACACTAAAAAGATAAGTGTAAAAATTTTACTCATGCGTTACATGTTGTGTTGTAATGTGCGGTATTGTCCTCTTCTTTAAAAAATTGGGTATTCTCAGGGAAACAACACAGGATCGGATCCTGTAAATAAAAATACGGGCATAAAATTACGCTAATTGTCCACTTTCTCTCTTTAAATTTTCGTGTACAGCATAAAATATCTCGGCAACGTAGCTAAAATGGAAAAAGTCCCCTCCGCCGGGTGGCGAAGAGGACTTTCCGATAAATATTTTGCCTGCCTTAGAACTTATAACCTACAGACACACCGAAAGAGGTGTTTTTCCAGCTGCGGTCATTGTCAGTATTGTCATATGCATTCACCAGACCCAGGTCAGCATTCAGACCCAGATACAGACCCTGCTTCAGTTCATATCCTGCAACAACGCCCAGACCTGCATCAAAACGTTTCAGTTTCGCCAGACCAGCTTCGTCGTCAAACGCTTTCAGCTCACCGGTAACATTACCGATCGTGCCTTTGTGTTTACCTCCTAAACCGTACGCTACGTAAGGTCCTGCACCCAGGTTCAGCTTACCGGAACCAACTTCAGGTTTGAACAGGAAGTTGATAGGTATCTGCAGGTAAGACAGTGTCGTTTTAAAATCGCTGTTGTTCTTGTCTTTACTTCCCTTACCGGCATACAGTAAACCTGTACCGATATAAAACTCGTCAGCCAGCTGCAGGTCAGCAGTTACACCAGCTCTTACGCCTACCAGCAGGTCGCCGGTTTCTTTGTCGCCTGTTGCGCTTTTAACGGTTGCACTAGAGAAGTTGGGTCCTGCCACGATACCGAATTTTGTCTGGCCAAAAGTAATGCCTGCAATCATCAGTGCAGCAACAGATAATAATACCTTTTTCATATAGGTGTTTTAAATTTTCGGTATAACATCCTACAGGCGTTACTGGATGTTATACCTTTTTCATAGCTATTGTGTTGTTAGTGGGCATTGCCTGTTTACGCCCGGTTGTAAACTTGTTGTACTGTTAGAACAGATAACCTACAGAAACTGCAAATACACGATTTTTGTTTTTCTCATTTCTGCTGTCATCTCCACCAGAGTTGATCTTACCTAAACCAAGACCATACTGTGCAGAAACAAGGAAGTGATTGAACTCAGCACCTACCTGCAGGTTACCACCCCAGTCAAATCTTTTGTACTTGTTCAGACCACGATCAGGATCGCCATCGTTGAATGGGGTGTCATCATCCCATTTGATGTCAGATTCAGAGGAAGTAGTTACACCAGCAAGGGTACTGCTCACTTTGTTTTTACCGGCTACGCCGAACGCAAAGTAAGGACCGACACCGGCAAACAGTCTCGCATTTTCACCTACTGGAATTTTACCAATGAAGTTTACCGGAACTTCAATGTATTGGGGCCTTGTTGTGTATTTAACATAGGGAACTGTAGCATCGTTGTCTTTATCACCTGATGTCAGTTTCGCACCTTTGGTGGTGTAGAACACACCCGGCTGGAAGGACAGGACATTTTTTATCAGTGGGAAATCCACGATAGCACCAATGTGATAACCTGATAATGACCGGTCTTTGTCTACAGATCCGTCATTGTCAACTGAGATGGAGGAAAGGTTCCAACCACCTTTTACACCTACCCGTACCTGAGACATAGCTCCGAAAGAAATTGCAAGGGCCGCAAACGAAAGGATAATCTTCTTCATAACCGTAAAGTTTTGATTTATTGATTCTGTCTACGGAATTCCAAAGACTATGCCAAAGGCAGATGCAGCAACCTTATCTGGCTGCAAGTAAGTGAGTTACAACATTAAATAAAAATTATATCTCGTTATTTGTGAACTGTTCCTCCCCGGGATTCGAGTTTTTCGAGGAATTCATTGAGCTGTTCCACGCCTAATCTTTTTGCCAGGATCTTCTTCTTTTCATCCAGCAGATATACTACCGGTGTACTATATACGTCGTACAAACGGCGATAGTTACTTTGGGCGTCAGGATCCCAGGCGTGGATCCATCCTGTGAGGTGGTGTTCTTTGATGAAGCCCTGCCACTCGTCTTTGGTACCTTCTGTTTTAAATCCGATCATCGCTACGCCCTTGTTTTTCCAGTTGGCATTATAGGCCGAGTCAAGGCGGGGTAGTTCGATCTTACAGTGTCCGCAGGTAGGATCCCAGAAAACAAGTACGGTATATTTGGCTTTTGTGGTATAAAGGGATAAGGCCTGCAATGCAGTGTCTTTCACTTCCAGCGGAGGCGCCTGTTGTCCTATCAGGTTTGGCGCCATGGAATAAGCCCTGGAAATGATCTTGTTCAGCTGATCGTCTTTCAGCCAGTAGGCATCACCGGATACGTAGTATTTCTCCACCATGTGTACAAACACCGCGTCCATACCCATATACTTGGAGGTTTCATATGTATAGGTCAGCCACCATACAACAAACTTGAACATCTCTTTATCCTTCCTGGTTTTCTCAACCACCTTGTCTGCCTCCACAATAATGGAATCAGGATCCATGGAAACCAGTTGTGTAAAATATCTGTTCAGTTTTCGCTCGATGATATCTGTTCTTACCAGACGGCCGTCATTCAGGTTAACGCTGTCCCAGTAATGTGCTTTATAATAACGGTAACCAAAGGTGGAGTCCTCTCCTGCCGGAGTAGCTGGCACTTCCGGCTCCTTCATGGCCCTGAAAATGCTGGTCAGCAGGCTTTGGGGATACTTTCCGATCACACCGTTACGGAAATCCTGCAGTCTTTTGCCCAGGCCCTGCTGTAAAGGTCTTGCAGCAGCGCTATCAGCAGCCGTATGCTTTGCCAGCAGGGCATTGATCTGTTTGTCCTGGGTGGATACTTCCTTTTGCAGGAATTTGTTATATGACTGGAAGATCTCGTTTTCTCTGGAAGTCTTGAAAACGGTTTTATTGATCAGGTCTGACGTGTCAACCGAGATGGAGAACTGCTGGTCTTTATTATCCAGCAGCATTTCGAAATAACGCTGCCGGCCAGGCAGTAATACGATGTAAATACCGCCGGGTAATGTCTCCTTATTCTTCATAATTGCGATACCCTGCTCATTGATCTGGGCGGAATCGGCCATGTAAAAGCTTTTTCCCATATAATGGGCCAGCGCAAGCTGTCCTCCCTTATACTGTTTCAACTGAAAAGTGAGCTGGTAGCCCTGGGCCTGCAGTTGCCAGTGGCATAAAATACAGGCCAGTAATATCATAAGTTTACGCATAGGATATCGGTTCCTGTAAAAGTAGCAAGGAAAAGGGAATTTCAAAAATCAGTGATCGGCTAAAATCCTACCTTTGCACCCGTGAGGAAAAAAAATGTTATTCTTGAAAAAGTCCCTGTAAGCGCATACGCCGCAGAGGGAAAAGCACTGGCCCGGATTGACGGGAAAGTGGTATTTATTGAAGGGGGTGTTGTACCCGGAGATGTGGTAGACGTTCGCCTCGGTAAAAACAAAAAAGACTGGGCAGAAGGCAAAGCCATCCATTTCCATTCTTACGCATCCAACCGCGTCACTCCTTTCTGTGAGCATTTTGGTAACTGTGGAGGCTGTAAATGGCAGATGCTGCCATATGACCAGCAGCTGGAATATAAACAACAGCAGGTGGCTGACAACCTGCAACGTATCGGTAAACTGGAACTGCCCCCGATGCAGCCTATTATGGGGTCCAGGCATATTACCCACTACCGCAATAAACTTGAATTTACTTTCAGCAATAAGGCTTATCTCCCCGCAGATGAGCTGGAACTGGACGAAGACGGCAATATTCCCCGGAAAAATGCCCTCGGCTTCCACGTTCCGAAACTGTTTGACAAGGTACTGGACATTAACACCTGTTACCTGCAGGCAGAACCGGTAAATGCCATCCGCAACACCATCCGCGCCTACGCCCTGGAGCACAACCTGTCTTTTTACGACATCCGTGCAAAAGAAGGCTGGCTGCGTAACCTGGTGATCAGGATCTGTACCACCGGTGAGGTAATGGTCAATCTCGTGATCCATCATGAGAACAAAAAGGACAGGGAAGCCCTGCTGGACCACCTGCTGGCTACCGTACCCGGCATTACGTCTGTTTTGTACACCATCAACCCGAAACTGAACGATACTATCTTCGACCTGGAGCCAAAAACCTATTTCGGTAAAGGCTATGTAGAAGAGAAACTGGAAGACTTCACCTTTAAGATCGGTCCGAAGTCCTTTTTCCAGACCAACACCTATCAGGGCGAGGCCCTGTACCAGGTAACCCGGGATTTTGCCGGATTAACAGGAACAGAAATTGTTTATGACCTATATTGTGGTACTGGTAGTATTGGTATTTTTGTATCCCGGCAGGCAGGCAAAGTTGTAGGCATTGAGCTGATCAAAGAAGCGATTGACGATGCGATCGAAAACGCAGCCCGCAACAATGTAAACAATGCGCAATTCTATGCCGGAGACGTAGTGGACATCTGTAACGATGCTTTCTTTGCACAGCACGGACAACCTGACGTAGTTATCACCGACCCTCCAAGGGCTGGTATGCACGAGAAACTGGTGAACAAGCTGCTCGAAATCGCTGCTCCCCGCATAGTTTACGTAAGCTGTAACCCTGCTACCCAGGCAAGAGACCTGGCGCTGCTGGATGTGATGTATAGCGTGAAAAAGATACAACCGGTGGACATGTTCCCACACACGCACCATATCGAGAACGTAGTTTTATTAGAGAAAAGAATTAATCATTAAAGAATAGGTAGAAATGAGCGAGTTCAGGCCCGGCAGATTTGAAATACTTCCTACGGTGATCAAAAACCTTCTGATCATCAACGCACTGGTATTCCTTGCACAGAATACCATGGGAGAATTTTTAGGAAATCCGAGATATATTGAAGATACTTTCGCACTGCATTACTGGGGATCCCGTTTGTTCAAGCCACATCAGCTGGTAACGCACCTCTTTATGCATGGCTCCTTCGGTCACCTGTTCACAAACATGTTTACCCTGTGGATGTTTGGCGCCACACTGGAAAATATCTGGGGACCTAAACGTTTCCTGATCTTCTACATGGTATGTGGTCTCGGGGCTGCACTCTGTCACATGGGTGTACTGACTTATGAGAACGTACGGCTCGCCCACGATGCCCGTGAATTCATCAACAATCCGACACTGACCAACTTCAGAATACTGGACGACCGCTTCGATCTGGATGCAGGCAACTTTGCAGCAGAAGGTATCAGAACGGCATTCTACGCAGCACCTGATAATCCGGGAGTGATCGCTGATGCCAGGGCATTCGTAAGCCAGTTTGCACAGATCTACCCTAATGGCGCTACACTCGGTGCCTCAGGCGCCGTATTCGGACTGCTGTTCGCATTCGGCTACCTGTTTCCGAATAATCTCATTTACCTTTACTTCCTGTTCCCACTGAAAGCGAAATACTTCATCGGTATTATCATCCTGATGGAACTGTTTTCAGGGATACAAAACTCGGCTGGTGACAACGTTGCACACTTTGCCCACCTTGGAGGCGTAATTTTCAGTTACATCCTCCTGAAGATCTGGAACAAAAAGAACCGTAGTCATTTTTATTAACATTAAAGATATTGTGACATGATGTACGTTGAGGAAAGATCCGAAACTCCATTATCCCTTGGAGAAGAAAAGAATATGGTCACACAGCTGTTGCTCGTCAACATCACCGTATTCATCCTGCTGTTTTTTACAGAGATCGTCTATGGTATTGAGGGTAATCCACCGGCAAGGTTCAAAGCAGAAGTACTGTCTCATGTACTGCTGCCTTCCACTATCGACGGACTGCTGAAAAATCCCTGGACCCTGTTCACAACAATGTTCACACACAACAGTTTCTGGTTGATCACCAGTAACATGATCTGGCTGGCCTGCTTCGGCACCATGCTGCAGAATCATGCGGGACGTCAGCGTATCCTGCCGCTGTACCTGTTGAGTGGTCTGGTAGGCGCCGTTTGCTACCTGCTTGGTATGCAGTTTATCCCGGCTTTTCATGCACTGCAACCTGCCGCAACCATGACAGGCGCCTCCGCTTCTATCATGGCGCTGGCGATCGGTGCAACCGTAGTTGCTCCCAACTACAGATTGCTGCCTAATCTGCCCATTCCGTTCTGGATCATCACCCTTGTTTTCCTGATCGTGAACGTAGGTAGTCATGTCATGAACAACCAGGATATCACTAACTTACCGGCCCTGATCGGTGGTGGCCTGACAGGCTTCCTCTACATGCAGCAATGGAAGAAAGGTAACGACCTCGGACTCGGCTTCAATAAATTTATCTTCAGGATCACACACCTGTTCCATCCGAAATCTCACCTGCACGTGGTGAAATAAAAGATGCAACACCTTACTATATTAAGCCCTCCTCATGGAGGGCTTTTCTTTTGATTTAGCTTTTTTATCCCTATTTTTAGTAAAACCCCTATGTCGTGCTGTTTGTAGCTAAATTTTTACCCCGGTTCCTATTGCTATGCAATGTGCTGATCACCGTCAGTCTTCTTCTTTCCGCCTGGTTGCCTTACCTGAATCCACAACAGTTCTGGTTAAGCGGATTCGCCGGTCTTACATTCCTCATCTGCTGGGGTATCAATCTCGCATTTATTATCCTCTGGTTGTGCTGGAAAAGAAGATATCTCTGGATATCTGTGGTGGGTATCATCTTATCCCTGCATGCCCTGCTTACCAGCATCGGTACGAACCTGATCTCCTCAAAAGATACCTGGCTCAGATCAGACAGGCAGTTTACCATCATGACCTTCAACACCAGTAATATGGGGCTGAATGACTACCGGGAAGACACTGTACTACAGGGGGCTATTTACGATATGCTGCGGGAGGCCTCTCCGGATATCCTGTGTATGCAGGAATTCTATACCAACGAAGGGCCCAACTTCACCAATCATATTGACTCGATTTCGCGTACGCTAAAATATCCTTATCACTTTTTTACCTGTGATATGAGCCACTGGAACTACTGGCATTATGGTATTGTGCTGTTCTCCCGCTTTCCCATCATCAGAAGCAGCAAAATACCCTGTGGTTATAGCTCGGCCGGCAGCGGCAGCAGCTTTCTTCAGTCGGATATATTGCTGCAGGGAGACACGATCCGTGTGCTGACCGCACAGTTGCAATCCTATATGTTCAGAGACAACGATTATGACCTGCTGGAGAAAGGAAAGGGTACTTTCTCAGGCGTACGTAATCTGGCGGCTAAAATGAAGCATACCATTCATAAAAGAGCTGCACAGTCGGGAAAGATGGCACGACTGATCGCTGCCAGTCCCTATAAGGTGGTCGTATGCGGAGATTTTAACGATCCCCCTGTATCATATACGTACAATACGATCAGTGCAGATATGCAGGATGCTTTTCTCCAGGATGGCTTCGGAGTAGGGCGTACTTTGTCCTTTCTGGCACCTACATTACGGATAGATTATATTCTTGCACAAAAACCTATACACGTTAAAAGTTATAAGACCTTTCACAGGAAAGGATTTCAACATTTTCCTATCATGGCGGGCTTATCATTATAATGCATGAATTCATCATTTCTCCTATCTTTAACCTAAAAGCGATAGGCGTTGAGATTTCTGAGGTTATTCACAAAAGGATTCTTTTTATCGGTGAACACCATTGTAGTGCTTCTGTTCATAGTGGCCTGCCTGGCGCCGTATGTTTCCCCGGAGCGATGGTGGCCTATCAGTTTCATTACCCTGCTCTTCCCCTTACTGCTGCTGGCATTGGTATTATTCTTCATCTGCTGGCTGCTTTTCGACTTTAAATACTGCCTGCTGCCTATGTTGCCGGTCGTAATAGGCTGGAAATCTATTTCTGCTTTTATCGCGTTCAATTATCCTTCTTCCGGAAAACAATTCGCCAGTCCATCCGGCAGTCTGACCATCATGAGCTACAACGTCGCTCAGTTCGGGCTTTACCGTGAGAAAGACAGCAAATACAACCGGGAAGCGATGTTTGCGCTGATAAAAAAGCAGGAACTGGATGTTGTTTGTCTGCAGGACTTCTATACTTCAGAAAAGAAAAACGATTTCAATAACCGGGAAGACATCTCCCGGGAGATGAAACTACCTTACCGTTTCTTTTCAAGTGATTTCAACCGGGATGGTATGCAGCACTGGGGTTCTATCATTTACTCCCGCTACCCGATCATCAGGTCTGATAAACTGAAAATGTCCTACGGTCCGCGTAGTGAAAGCCTGATATATGCTGACATTGTGAAGAACGGAGACACGATCCGTATCATCAACATGCACCTGGCATCCTACCGTTTCAATGAAAGAGATTATCGTTCTATCGAAAAGATAAAAAAGCAGGAAGATACCGGCCTGGTGGCTACACGCAATATTGTTCAGAAAATGCGCGATGCGTATGTGGATCGCAGTAAACAGGCTGATATTGTGTCTGCATTTATCAGAACCTGTCCATATCCCGTTATCGTATGTGGCGACTTCAATGATACGCCGGCATCGTATACCTATTTTACTATCCGGGGTGACTTGCAGGATGCTTTTCTCAGAAAGGGCAGCGGTATCGGCCGGACTTACGCCGGACTGGCCCCTACCCTACGGATCGACTACATTTTTACAGACAAATCATTCAAAGTCAATTCATTCCGGAAAATCAATTCTACCCTGTCCGATCACTACCCGGTGATAGCCAATGTAAGTGCCAGACGGTAATGTCACTCACAAAACAATAACTATCTTTGCAATCCTAACAAAACTAAGTGTAGCTTACACTCGCTGAAAATATCTGATATGTCTGAGCTTAAAATATACAATTCGCTACATCGGCAAAAGGAAGTATTCACATCTCTCTATCCCGGACATGTTGGTATGTATGTATGCGGCCCTACCGTTTCAGGTGAGTCGCACCTGGGCCATGCCCGCCCTTATATCACGTTTGACGTTGTATACAGATACTTACAGTTTCTGGGATATAAGGTCCGCTATGTAAGGAACATCACAGACGCAGGTCACTTCGAAGAAGAGGGCCGTGAAGCTGAAGATAAAATTGCCAAACGCGCTCAGCTGGAAAAGCTCGAGCCAATGGAACTGGTACAGAAATATACAAACCTCTTTCACTGGGCTTTCCTGCGGTTCAACTGTCTGGAGCCAAGCATTGAACCAACTGCCACCGGCCACATCGTCGAGCAGATCGAAATGATCAAAACGATCATGGAGAAAGGCTATGCTTATGAAAGCAATGGTTCCGTATACTTTGACGTAAAGAAATACGCTGAATCGCATGATTACGGTATTCTGAGCGGCCGTGTACTGGAAGATATGCTGGAAAGCTCCAATCGTGAGCTGGATGGCCAGGAGGAAAAGATCAATAACGTAGACTTTGCCCTCTGGAAAAATGCGCCACCTGAGCACATCATGCGCTGGCCAAGTCCATGGGGAGAAGGTTTTCCCGGATGGCACATCGAGTGTTCTGCGATGAGCAGCAAATACCTGGGTAAACAGTTCGATATTCACGGTGGTGGTATGGACCTGCAGTTCCCGCACCATGAGTGTGAAATTGCACAGAGTGAGATTGCCCATGGTGAACTGATGGCCCGTTACTGGATGCACAATAACATGATCACCATTAATGGCCGTAAAATGGGTAAGGCCTATAACAATACCATCAAGCTGACGGAACTTTTCACAGGTAATCACCACCTGCTGGAAAAAGCCTACAGTCCGATGACCATCCGTTTCTTTATCCTTCAGACGCATTACCGTAGTACGCTTGACTTTTCCAATGAGGCATTACAGGCCGCAGAGAAAGGTTTACAGCGTTTATGGTCTGCATTCGAAGTATTACAGAAACTAAGTTATGCCGCCAATGGACAGCCGATCAATGAAGAACTGGATAAACAGGTTCGTCAATGGTGTCTGGAGTGTGAGGAATTCATCAGCGATGACTTCAACACCGCGAAAGTACTGGCCAATCTGTTCGAACTTTCTCCTGTGATCAACTCTATCAAGGGTGGACAGGTGAAAATGCATGAACTTAGTGAAGAGACCTTCCAGCTCCTGCAAAAGACCTGGCAGAACTTCCTGATCGATATTCTTGGTCTGCAGCCGGAAACACTTACCAATGACAACAGCAAACTGGATGGTGTTATTCAGCTGCTGATGGAAATGCGTAAGGAAGCAAAAGCCCGTAAGGACTATGCTGCATCTGATAAGATCCGCAACCAGTTATTAGCGGTAGGTATACAATTGAAAGACGAGAAGGATGGTAGTATGACCTACAGCATACAGTAAGCCGTCATGCTCAAACAGCCATTTGTTAATATGTACAAAATACTAAGTTTTGCAGCAGGTGTGGCCTTGTGCGTGAGCGCCTGTCAGCAGCCGACAAAAACCAATCAGCCGGAAGAATCCGGCAAGCCAACGGCGACCGTTCAGAATGTGAATGTACCCGTATTTCAGACAGACAGCGCTTATGCTTATACAGCAAAACAGGTCAGCTTCGGTCCGCGTATTCCCAACACACCGGCACAGCAAAAATGTGCTGACTGGCTGATCGCGCAACTGAAGCCACTTGCAGATACGGTATACATACAGCGTACAACTGTAAGAGGGCCAAAGAACGTAGCATTACCTTGTATCAATATCATCGCCAGTTTCAATCCGGCGGCTACGCAGCGTGTACTGCTCCTGTCCCACTGGGATACGCGTCCACATGCTGACCAGGATGCTTTTGACAAAAACAAACAACTGGATGGTGCCGACGATGGCGCCAGCGGAGTTGGTGTCCTGATTGAAGTAGCCCGTCAGCTGCATGCTGACAAACCAAAAGCAGGTGTTGACATCCTGTTGACCGATGTGGAAGATTACGGTATCAGTGAAGAAGAGAACAGCTATTGCCTCGGTACACAATACTGGGCCAAAAATCCGCACGTAAGAGGCTATAAAGCGAATTACGGGATCCTCCTGGATATGGTGGGCGGCCGTGCCTCCCAGTTCTTTATGGAAGGCGGTTCCCAGCAGTATGCTTATGGTCCGATGAAGATGTTCTGGGACGTAGCGAACCGTCTGGGTTATTCTGATTACTTCCGTTATGAGAATATCGGTACCAGCATCACGGACGATCACGTGTATGTAAATACGATGGCGAATATTCCCACTTTTGATATCATTGCGCTGCAACAGAACGGTAACTTTGTTCCGCACTGGCACACGGCAAATGATAACATGACAGTGATTGACAAACGTACGTTACAGGTCGTTGGTCAGACGATCCTCGAAGTTTTATACAGACAACCTTTCGAGTACTAAATAGTTCTGAAAGAACCTGAGGAGAATGCTCCTGATGAAGCAAAATTTAATACATTGCTTTATCAGGAGCATTTTTCTTTAAACGAATTTTTATGAGACAATCCCCCGAAGTACATCTGGTACATCTCAGTAAGGATAAGAAGCTGGCGGGTATTATGACGGAGCCGCTGCCAGCGCTGAATGTCCAGAAGAATATTGCCTTGAAGCTGATCGGTTCTATTATGAGTCAGCAGTTAAGTGTAAAAGTAGCCACCGTTATCTATACCCGTTTTCTCGCTTTATATGATGGTAAAGAACCCAATGCACAACAGATACTCGATACACCACCAGAGACACTGCGCAGCATCGGATTATCCAATGCAAAAGTGAGTTATGTACACAATGTGGCGCGCTTTACTGTGGAAGAAAAATTAACGGATAAAAAGCTGTTGCAGATGGACGATGAAGAAGTGATTAAATACCTCACACAGATCAAAGGCGTAGGCCGCTGGACAGTAGAAATGCTATTGATGTTTTATCTGTGCAGAGAAGATGTTTTTGCGATAGATGATCTGGGGTTACAACAGGCGATGATCAAGCTATATAAACTGGATCATACAGATAAGAAAGCATTCCGGGAAAAGCTGCTGAAGATATCGAAAAAATGGTCGCCTTACAGGACATATGCGAGCAGATATTTGTGGGCGTGGAAGGATATGAAACCAACGAATTAATTAATAATTACGAATCAGTCATCACGCATTGAGTCATATACGCCACATCAGTAACTTACGTTCATCTCTTAGTCAGACTATAGTTCTCTTACGTTAATCTTTCGTTGCTAACGAAGCAGTAACGTAAGAGAACTATAGTCTGACTAATAACAGAGAGATAAAGAACAGGTACAGAAGCAATCAAATTTAGCATTTTTCCATGCAGCAGATATGCTGTGATTCATTCGGTAAAAAAAGTAAATTGTCTTTTGTAAAAGACTATAACTCTAACCTATAAACGCAATAAATAAATCACTATATATCTACCTGTTAAGCAACGATTTGTTCTGAAGAAACAAGGGACTTCACACACTAACATTCAACAGCATACATACTTGTAAAACCAACTATTATAAAGGCTTCCGGGAGAAGCACTTCTATTGCACCCTGCATTACACATGAGTTACTATAAAAAAATAATCCCCGCCCAGGAGAAGGCAGGGATTTACGTTAATACTAACTAACCCAATGCTTATATCTAAAACTAAAACAACTCTTTAAAAAGCGGCAGTACATATACACGACTGCTGCCTGCTGATTGTTTCTGGTTTGACGTATCTATCGCTTCATTTCCGGCACCGCGTCGTCAAACGGTAACCTTCAGACTTATCACGCAGACTTATCACGAGTGCCGCAACGTTTTCGGTATACATTTTTACAAGTATTCCTTTCCGTTTATCACCAGATGATGGCGACACTCGTTTTGAATGACTGTCAACAGTCATGATTACGCAGAAGCCTGTTGTTCTGCTAATTTTGCTTTGATCTTTCCTTCGATCTCAGCGGCTACTTCAGGATTATCCAGCAGCAATGTTTTCACGGCATCACGGCCCTGGCCCAGCTTGTTGGTATCATAACTGAACCAGCTGCCGCTTTTCTGGATAATGCCGTATTCAACACCCATATCGATAATTTCACCCATCTTCGAAATACCTTGTCCGAAGATGATATCGAATTCAGCCTGGCGGAAGGGAGGTGCAACTTTGTTCTTAACTACTTTTACTTTAACGCGGTTACCAACAGCTTCATCACCATCTTTAATCTGTGTCATACGACGAATATCCAAACGCACGGAAGCGTAGAATTTGAGCGCGTTACCACCGGTAGTAGTCTCCGGATTACCAAACATCACTCCTATTTTTTCACGCAGCTGGTTAATAAATATGCAGCAGCAGTTTGTTTTTGAAATTGTCGCGGTCAGTTTACGCAGCGCCTGAGACATCAAACGTGCCTGTAAACCCATTTTGCTTTCACCCATTTCACCTTCCAGTTCACCTTTTGGCACCAGGGCAGCTACGGAGTCAATTACCACCACATCTACTGCTCCGGAGAGGATCAGACGATCGGCAATTTCCAGTGCCTGCTCACCATGGTCTGGTTGGGAAATCAGCAGCGAATCAACATCCACACCCAGTCTCTGAGCGTAAGAACTGTCAAATGCGTGCTCCGCATCTATGATTGCGCAGATACCACCTTTTTTCTGTGCTTCTGCAATTGTATGAATAGCAACGGTTGTTTTACCGGAAGATTCAGGTCCATATATCTCAATGATCCTTCCCTTAGGGAAGCCACCGATACCAAGCGCTATATCCAGACCCAGGGAACCTGTTGAAATTACTTCCATTGGATCAGTGCCCTTTTCACCCATCATCATCACAGATCCCTTTCCGAAATCCTTCTCGATCTTGTCCATCGTAAGGCGGAGCGCCTTGAGTTTGTCAGTATTGGCTGTAGACATATTAGTAAGTGTTTTTTACAAATTTAATGGTGTGTGCTAAGTTATGACCTAATTTTCTATTATCCTAAATTTTTTAGCATTTTGGCCACATAATGCTAAATGTTATAGTAAAAAGATCTAACCTCGCACGTTTGTTATTGTTATGCTTGTTTTATAAAAATTTAAGGGGGCTAACGCACAACAGACGCATATGTCAATGTCAATGTTCAAATAACACTACAAAGATGATACGTCCTTACGCACTGAATGTGCGTAGCCCAAAAAGTTTTAAAAAAAAGGAATTATCCTACGATACCATAGGCGATCAGCTGCGCCAGGATCCCCATTCCGAAACCGGTATAGATCTCTGCAGGTGTGTGTGCTCCAAGGATCAGACGGGCAGTTGCCACGATGCCGGCGAGCAGACATGCCACCATCAGTACCAGACTGATATTCATGTTCATCCCGATCATCAGCATCAGCAGAAAACCGATCACGCCTCCCCAGCCGATGGTATGCATACTGATCTTCACGTAGGTATTGGCGACCATGCCCATTACGATGGCAATAAAGATCCCCAGGAAAAATGCATTGAAGAAAGGTGGTGCTGCGCCCTCACGTTTGAAGGCAAAATAGATCCAGAAGTAGAAAATAGTACAGGCTACATATGGAATGATACGGTCCTTCTGGGCCCGTAACTGAAAGGACTCAACAAAACCCAGCGCTTTACACAGCATTACCACAAAAATGGGCAGGAAAAGCGTGGTGAATACCACCCTGAAATACAGTGCATCAAAGGCGAAGCGAACGCTGCCTTCTTTGAATTGAACAAAATATTCCGGTAACGCATTGACAACGAATGCCGTTACCAGCGTTGGCAGGAAAAGCGGATGGGATATATATGAAATAACCTCCGCTGCTGCGCGTAATGCTGGTGAAAATACCGGCTTATTCTGCCGGGAATTATCAGTTGTGGGTATAATTACTTGTTCCATTCACAGATTTCCGTCTCATTCCGGGCGGTACGGACGCCTCCTTCTTTAAAGCTCCTTCCTTAACCTCGCTACCGGAATATTTAACTGTTCGCGGTATTTTGCCACAGTACGGCGGGCAATATTATACCCTTTGTCCTGCAACATCTTGGTCAGGTTTTCGTCGCTTAATGGTTTACGCTTATTTTCTCCTTCGATCAGGTCAGACAGGATCTTTTTTACCTCACGGGTAGATACTTCTTCCCCACTATCGGTGGATAAAGATTCGCTGAAAAAGAATTTCAGCTTAAAGGTACCGAACTCCGTCTGAACATACTTACTGTTGGCCACACGGCTCACAGTAGAGATATCCAGCTGGGTGATATCGGCAATATCTTTCAGGATCATCGGACGCATCGTCGTTTCATCTCCCGTGAGGAAGAATTCGCGCTGATACCCCATGATGGATTCCATGGTAGACAAAAGGGTATGTTGACGCTGTTTAATGGCATCTATGAACCATTTTGCGGCGTCGATCTTCTGCTTGATGAATAACACCGCTTCTTTCTGGCGTTTGTCTTTCTTATCCCCCCGGTCATATTCCTTCAGCATATCCCTGTACCCTTCAGAAATACGCAGATCGGGCGCATTCTTGGAGTTCAGTGTCAGCTCCAGTTTACCGTTGTTGTTCAGGATGAAGAAGTCAGGCACCACATAACTTTCCGCCTTATTCAGGGTAGCAAAATTGCCACCCGGTTTAGGGGTCAGTCTGATGATCTGTCCGATTGCCTCTTTCAGGCTATCGTCACTCATATTCAATCCTTTCTGGATCTTCTCGTAGTGCTTTTTCGTAAACTCATCGAAGTAATTCTCCAGGATCAGATAGGCGCCCACTATTCCCGGATCGTCCTGTGGTTTGCGCCTCAGTTGCAACAACAGGCACTCCTTCAGGTCGGTCGCACAGATGCCTGGCGGATCAAACTCCTGGATCATACGGATCAGTTCCTTAATCTCGTCCTCATCGGTCGCAACGTTCTGGGAAAAAGAAAGGTCGTCCACGATGGCGCTTACTTCACGACGCAGATAACCGTCATCATCGATGCTGCCAATGATCTGTTCCGCGATAGCGTTCTGCCGTTCATCCAGTTCGAGCATACCTAACTGCTCGAGCAGGTGTTCATGAAAAGAGGTTTCAACCCTTACCGGGATGGTCTTATTTTCATCCTGGTCAGGATAGTTGTCATCCCTGAGTTTATAGTCAGCGATGTCATCATCTCCTTCACTTACATATTCGGAAATGTCAATATTATCGTATTCATTCTCACTCCCATCAGGTTCAAACTCATCTTCAGCGCCTTCCTCGCCATTATTATACTCTTCCTGTGGGTCTTTGTATTCATCTTCATGCGCGTCTTCCCCATATTCCAGGGCAGGGTTTTCCTCCAGCTCTTCCTTGATACGCTCTTCAAGAACAGCCGTAGGTACCTGGAGCAGTTTCATCAGCTGAATCTGCTGCGGCGACAATTTCTGTAATAGCTTCTGCTGTTGTGTCTGCTTTAACATAGTCTGATCCTATCCAAGGGCAAAATAAATAAACAATAGTTTTTACCTAATCCTGGGCTTCCTCCGGGGAAACCACTTTCACAACTGTATATTCCGCTACAGGGGCATTAAAGTCCAGCTCCGGCTGGTCAGGTAATAATCTGAATGTCTTCCGGTGGTAAGGCGTTTCGCCATGTGCACGGATGGCATCCCGGTGGAACAAAGTAGGATAACCCTTATTTTCCAGCCACCCGAAATGCGGATATTCCTGATGCAGCCTGTGCATGTATTCGTCCCTGTAAGTCTTAGCCAGAATGGAGGCTGCCGCTATAGAGGCGTATATGCCGTCCCCCTTGACAATGCAGGCATGGGGAATCTTTCCATAGGGAACGAACCTGTTTCCATCTACCAGTATATAACCCGGTTGCTGCTTTAGCTGGTCCAATGCCAGGTGCATGGCTCTGAAAGATGCTTTCAGGATGTTGATCCTGTCTATCTCCAGGTTATCCACACTGGCTACAGCATAAGCTATCGCCTCTTTTTCCACTACATCCCGCAATTTATCCCGGTCGGAGGCCTTTAACTGCTTGGAATCGTTCAGGAGTTTATTCCTGAATTTAGGCGGTAAAATCACAGCTGCTGCGAATACCGGCCCCGCAAGGCAACCCCGTCCGGCTTCATCGCAGCCGGCCTCAAAAGCGATATCTTTTTGGTGATATGAACGTAACAAGGCTTTTTAGTATGATTATTGTGGTAAAGGTAGGGAATTTCATTTCTTATCCCTATCGGAATAATTCTTTGAAGTCCGCTTTGAACTCCTGCCACTCCTCGTCCGTCCTTTTCAGCAGTGTATCAACATCATTCCGGGTACTGTCCCACTTGTCGGCACTCGTATTTTTCAGTTCCCCCAGTTTTACATCTATCTGATCTCTCAGGTCAGCCAGTTTTGCCTTTGCTTTTTTACTTTTGGTGGAACCATCTTTTTTCAGTTCCTCCATTTTCAGGTCAATTTCCCGTTTACGTTCTTCCAGGTCTTTCCGCAGTTCATCGCGTTGGGCTTCCATATATTCCTTGGTATCGGCAGCGGTTTCCTTTACATCCTGTCCAATTTTTTCCACACCTTCCTTCATTTCCTCCTTTTTTTCTTCCTGTCTGGAAGTCTCCTGGCAAGCCATGAAAGCCGCTACAGTCAATAGGAGCAATACCTTTTTCATAAGTAGGTTTTTAAAGTGAGCTTATAGTGTTACGTACCTGATAAATACGTCTTTTTGCAAATGCCATTCCAGAATTATTGTGACCGCTACAACCGTTTACCACAGACAATATGGCGCTTATTGAAAAAATACCTAGGTTTGAGCCTGCTTTTTTAAAACGATAATCAATTATGAAGAAGAATCTGCTGATCCTTCTGTTCCTGCTGGCGGCTCAATTCGCCAAAGCAGATGAAGGAATGTGGCTGCCCTATTTATTAGGACAGCAAGTGTACAATGACATGGTGAAGAAAGGTCTTAAGTTGACGAAAGAACAATTGTACAGTATCAACAAAGCGTCCCTGAAAGACGCCATTATCATTTTCGGTGGCGGATGTACCGGGGAAATAGTGAGCAACCAGGGGCTGATTTTCACCAATCACCATTGCGGTTACGACGCTATCGCTACCGCCAGCTCCGTTGAGCACAATTACCTGAAAAATGGTTTCTACGCCCTGGACAAAAGCCAGGAAATCCCTGCAAAAGGCCTTTCTGTTCAGTTTCTCGTAAAAGTGGACGATGTTACCAAACAGGTAATGGACGGGCTGAAAGACCTCTCCGGTCCTGAAAGAATGCAACAACAGCAAAAGATCATAGGAGATATCGTCGCCCAGGCGATCAGTGGCACTAACTACGAAGCCAAAGTACTCCCGATCTTCAAAGGCAACCAGTACCTGCTGTTCGTCTATGAGCGTTACAAAGACATCCGTCTGGTAGGCGCCCCACCGGAAAGCATCGGTAAATTCGGTGGCGACACTGATAACTGGGAATGGCCACGTCACACCGGCGACTTCTCCGTATTCCGCGTGTATGCGGATAAAGATGGCAAACCTGCAGATTACTCCGCAGCGAACCTGCCTTTAAAACCAAAACATTTCCTGCCTGTTTCTATCAAAGGAATTAAAGAGAATGATTACGCAATGATCTTCGGTTATCCGGGCGGTACCAACCGTTACGAAAGCTCCGAAGGCGTAAAACTGAAAATAGATGTAGAAAATCCTTCTATCGTAGCACTGCGTGCAGTACGTCTTTCCTACATGTTTGAGCAGATGAAAAAAGATCCGGCTATCAAGCTGAAACTGGCGTCTTCTTATGCCGGTATCGCTAATTACTGGAAATTCTTTGACGGTGAAGCAAAACAGCTGGTAAAATACCATGTGGTAGAAGAGAAACAAAAAGAAGAAGCAGCATTTGGTAAATGGGCAACGGGTAAAACCGAATACGCTAATATCTTCGCTGATTACACCACCAACTACAAGGCATGGGCGCCCTATGCAAAACACCGCATTTACATCAATGAAGGTATCATGGGTTCCCCGCTGGCAGCTTTCGCCGCCAGTCTGCAGGCTGTAGAAAAAGCGATGGTACAATCTGGTGGTTCTGCTGAGGCGATCAAACAGAGTATCCAGGCGGCTGATAAAGCACGTACAGTATTCCTGGAAGAAGAAGACAAAACCAGCGATCAGAAAATACTCGCAGCAACCTGTCACCTGTTCTACACAGATATTCCTGTAGCGCAGCATCCTATCGGATTCTACGATGCGATCAAGGCAAAATTCGGTAGTCTGGATGATAACAATACCTACCGTCTCTGGTCGTCCGCTATCATGTCAGGATCAATGATCATGAATGATGCACGCTGGAAAGCTTTTGTGGCTAATCCAGATGCAGTAACCCTGCAAACGGATCCCGCCTTTGCTTACTCCAGTGCATTCGTTAAAAACTTCAGCTCCAAATACCTGCCGGTGTACAACCAGTTCGTGACTAAAAACAACGATCTTGGACGTACTTATATGAAGGGTAAACTGGAAATGGAGCCTAACAAAAAATGGTATCCTGATGCGAACTTCTCTATGCGTCTGACCTATGGTCAGGTAAAACCATATGCGCCACGTGATGCGGTAGCATATGATTACGTATGTACGATGAAAGGTGTGATGGAAAAATATAAACCAGGCGATTACGAATTCGATCTGCCGGAAAATTATGTTTCCCTCTACAACAAGAAAGACTTTGGTCAATACAAAGACCTCAGAAAGAATGATATCGTTACCTGCTTCATTACCACCAATGATATCACCGGCGGTAACTCAGGTTCTCCTGTACTGAATGCAAACGGTGAACTGATCGGTCTTGCTTTCGACGGTAACTATGAGGCACTGAGCCATAAAATACAGTTTGATGCTGTGTACAACCGTACGATCTGTGTGGATGTACGTTACGTACTGTGGTGTATCGATAAACTGGGCGGCGCCAGCAACATTATCAATGAACTGAAGCTGATCAAATAGTAATAAATACACGAAGTAATTTGCAAATGAGGGTGTCCGCCAGCTGGTAGACACCCTCATTTTATACAGCCGTTTTTCTCTTTTCCTCTGTTGACTGTGATTTACTTGCCACAAGCAAGTATTAATACTCAATTCTGATTTTCAGGTATTAATACGCATTGCTGATAACTGAAAAGTCCTTACCTTTGCGTCCGATTTAATTGAATACCAACAGTCGCCGTTAGCTCCATACACTACACCGCACTGTTTTAACCCTGAACCCCAAAAGAATAAATTTTATGTTTATTAAGAAAATGAGTCTGGCTATGATAGCCATGGTAATGTGTTGTCTATACAGTTGTCAGGTTACCCCTACTGCCGAAAAAGCGGCGTTTCAGATGCAGGACACACTTCCTGCCGGTACAACGGAAATTTTACTGACCATACACGGTAAAGGATTCAGTCATGTAACAACTGACAATAAAGTGATCGTTGATGACGTGGAAGCAAAGATCATCAGCGCTTCAGACAATGAATTAATCGTACAAATTCCTGCCAGAAAAACGGCTAAAATAGCCATCACCGTAAAGGTAGGCGATGAAGTATCTGATACAGTCCTGATCGACAATCAGATCATCATGCTCGCTGGCAGATAACAAAAAATGCAGCGTGCACATAGACAGTTTTGTCCGTGTGTACGCTGCATTTATATATAATATAGTGCAGTGCTTATTTAGCGCTTGCCGCTTTTTTAAATCCTGTGAAAGACATCGCTACTCTCCCGCTATCACGGAACTGTAATAGCTGATCTTCAAACTTTACAGTATATGTGCGGTCACTCAGCATGCGCAGAAAAGCGCTTTCTCTTTCATTTCCCTGCGGATCGATACAGGCCATTCGTGTACTGATCACTTTTCCGAAAGAGATCTCATTACCCTCCAGCTGATATTCACCGCTTACTTTATTACAACCGCCATTACCATTAAAACGATGGGTTGCCGGATCAAATTCCATCCAGACAGATGATTTCTCCTGTTTAGCGCCGTTCATCGTCGTCAGTGCCCACCTTTTACTCTGGATACTGGCGATATCCTGTTTTACAGCCTTCTGGTTACATGTGTTGGCAAGAAGAACCATTGCCAGTGCTGTTAATCTGATAAACATAATGTACTTTTTAAGTGGTCTATATCCGCAAAAGAACAAAAATCACTCCATAAGGTTCACAGCCGTTTGATCTGCTTCAGCACTTCCTCATAATAGGTACGCTTATCTGCCGCCGCTATGTCTATGACTTTTACATCATTGGCAGCCAGCATGTCCAGTTTAAACTTGGCGCCCTGTACAAATTCTGTAGGAATATAATAGTACAGCGCATTCCGGACAGGGATCGTGTTTTTCTGAAACTTCTGCCGGGCCCTGTAAGTCAGCAGCCACCAGAGGTCTGTTTCCACAAAATCGAGGGATAGTCCGAAAATGTGAATATCCCTGGTGAAAAACAGATCCAGCCAGGAATCGTCCTTCACGGGAAGGTGTTGCTGGATACGTTGTATAAGCGACTGACGTGGCGCCTGCGGACTGGTATACGTTGTACCGGACACAACATAGTTACGCATCTGTTGGAGTTGTCCACCATAATGTTCAAAACCCAGGTTAATACTCAGCGGATTCAGGCAATCCCCGTGAATATGCCAGTAGTTGGTCCCATCGACCGTATATTTTCTGAAAATGCTGAAGGCTCTTTCCTGAATAAGGCTGTTATTGCCATCGGGAATTTCTCCTTCCAGCGTAAACTCATAATTGGTGGTCAGAATATGCGCAGGTGCGAGGGCCCTGATAGCGGCATGGATCTCGTTCTGCTCAATTCTGAGTGTTTTCTCCGCAATAAATGCTTTCAGTTCAGCTTCCCGGATATGTTGCTGACGGATAGCGGTGAGGAATATTTCCTCATACAATAATGGAAATGGCTTTCTTTCATCGAGCTGCACACAACCATCCGGCAGACAAAAGCTGACAATATCCGTCAACAGGTCTTTCCAGCTCTGGCCTTTTGATATGTTGTTGATATCATTGCCGATGAGTAAGATGGGGTTTTTCATGACGATGCCTTTTAAGGTGATTGGTCACATTCACTGAATGACCCGGAATGTAAGATTAATTCTTTCTGCTAAAATTCTGGTTGTTTTCGGTACCTGATGTTGCCAGTGATGCTGTAATGCTCCTTTCATGATCAGCAGGGAGCCGTGCTGTAATTCCAGTTCAAATTTGTCGGCTTCTTTCACATGACGCAACATAAAACGCCGGGTAGCACCAAGGTTCACGGAGGCAATGACCGGATTAATACCTAATTCAGGTTCATCATCGGCATGCCAGCCCATAGAATCTTTCGCATTGCGGTAGCGGTTGAGCAATACACTGTTAAAATCCACACCGGAAAGGGGTGCTATCGCTCCTTTTATCTGTAAAAGTTCATTGGTCCATGGTGAGGGGTGATAGGTCTTTCCGGAAAACGAGTAACTGCTGCCTGCATCTCCATACCAGGCCATCAGGCGGGGGAACAACACGGGTTTACCATACATGACCATGCTTTCCTGTTGCCAGTCGATGGAGGATAATAAAGTATGCAGATAATGATTGGCTTCCGGCAGGGGAAAAAACTGCGGACAGTAAACCAGTTCTCCGTCCTTCAGGGGTATATGCTGACAGGCGGGATCACTAAATAATGGTATTTGCGGCTCCATTGCAATACAAATATACAATCCGGCTACGCAATGAATATAGTCAGTCGGGGCAAAAAGAAAGCCGCTCCGTGTAATACGAAGCGGCTTATATCTTTGAGACAGATAAGGCTTACGCGATACCGTCTGCTTTCATTACTTTCTGGAAACGCTTTCTGTCTTCCTCATCCAGGTATGTTTTACGCATACGGATGTGGTTAGGCGTAACCTCGATACACTCATCGTGCTGGATGTACTCCATACACTCTTCCAGTGTCATCAGGGTCTTAGGAGCGATGCTGGTTGCAGCGTCACTACCACTTGCACGCATGTTGGTCAGTTTTTTACCCTCGTTCGGGTTAACTACCAGGTCACCAGGTTTGTTGTTTTCACCGATGATCATGCCTTTGTACACCTCTTCTCCCGGATCTACGAAGAAGAAACCTCTATCCTGCAGTTTATCCAGGGAATAACCTGTAGTAGTACCAGCTTCTTTAGCGATCAGTACACCATTGCTACGACCAGGGATTGGTCCTTTCCATGGTTTGTAATCCATAAAGCGGTGCGCCATTACAGCTTCACCAGCTGTGTTGGTCAGCATCTGGGTACGCATACCGATCAGACCACGGGAAGGAATTTCGAATTCCAGGTGCTGCATATCACCTTTTGTTTCCATGATCAGCATCTCACCTTTACGACGAGTTACCAGATCAATTACTTTACTGGCGAATTCCTGAGGAACGTCTACTACCAGTGTTTCATATGGTTCAGATTTCTTACCGTCAACAGTTTTCAGGATTACCTGTGGCTGACCTACAGTCAACTCGAATCCTTCACGACGCATAGTCTCGATCAATACACCTAAGTGCAGGATACCACGACCATATACCAGGAAGCTATCCGCACTGTCTGTATCAACTACGCGGAGCGCCAGGTTCTTTTCAGTTTCTTTTACCAGACGGTCACGCAGGTGACGGGAGGTAACGAACTTACCGTCTTTACCAAAGAACGGAGAGTTGTTGATACTGAACAGCATGTTCATGGTTGGCTCATCCACGCTGATAACCGGTAATGCTTCAGGAGCTTCGAAGTCAGCGATGGTATCACCGATGTTGAAGTCTTCCAGACCTACTACCGCACAGATATCACCAGGTTGTACTTCAGTTACTTTCTTTTTACCCAGTGCCTCGAAGGTATACAGTTCACGTACACGGGACTTTTTGATAGAACCGTCGGTCTGTACCAGGGAGATCTGCTGGTTTTCTTTGATAGTACCACGTGCTACACGTCCTACAGCGATACGGCCGAGGAAGGTAGAATAATCCAGGGAAGTGATCTGCAGCTGCAGGTTACCTTCCGGGATCTGTGGTTCCGGAACGTGTGCCAGGATACCATCCAGTAATGGAGTGATATCTTCACACTGCGTCAATGAATCGTTGAACCAGCCATTCTTACCGGAACCATAATAGGTTGGGAAGTTCAGCTGTTCTTCCGTTGCGTCCAGGTTAAAGAACAGTTCGAATACTGCGTCATGCACTTCGTCAGGACGGCAGTTCGCCTTGTCAACTTTATTAATTACCACAATCGGCTTCAGTTTCAGCTGCAGTGCTTTCTGCAGTACGAAACGGGTCTGAGGCATTGGTCCCTCGAAGGCATCCACCAGGAGGATTACACCATCTGCCATTTTCAATACCCTTTCAACTTCACCACCGAAGTCGGCGTGGCCCGGAGTATCAATTACGTTGATTTTCACCCCTTTGTACTCAACAGAAACGTTCTTACTGAGGATGGTGATACCACGTTCCTTTTCCAGGTCGTTGTTGTCCATGATCAACTCACCTGTTTCCTGGTTAGCCCTGAAAACGTTGGTGTGATGAAGGATTTTATCAACCAGGGTAGTTTTACCGTGGTCTACGTGCGCAATGATTGCTATGTTACGGATATTCATAAATCTTGTTCAATTTGTTCTGGCTGCCTGACATAGGTCGGGCCAAAAGAAGGCGCAAAGTTATAACAAAATGTGGAAAAAGTGGGGATAGGCTTTTAAATAATTGTAATCATTTCTCCAAAGAATTCGTTAAAAATATAAACTCCCGGTTGATAATACACTAACTAACAGTCTGTTACATCTCAAATTTCCATTGCCCACTCTCCTCTCTATACTACAAAAATACAACGAAAGGACGACAGATGTAACTTTTTGATATTTATGGCTTCCGGGCTTCCCGTACATCACAATTCTTAGCTATATGGTCTTGCAGGCACTACTTTTGCGCAGTAACCCGTATTTACCCATCAATTTGTGAATAATGACACGAAGATTAATTTTTGTTACCTGTTTAATGGCTTTATCTCTCATGCTCAACCGCACAAATGCTCAGACAATTATACCGTATGACGCCGATCTGGCCGGTTACGCCTATCCATATCCCGTTCATTATATTACCCTGAATATACAGGGCCAGAACCTGCGTATGGCATACATGGACGTTCAGCCTTTAAAACCCAATGGAAAAGTGATCATGCTGCTGCATGGAAAGAACTTCTGTGCTGCTTACTGGGACAGTACAGCGGCAGATCTCAGCAATAAAGGTTACCGGGTGATCATGCCTGATCAGATAGGTTTTGGTAAATCCAGTAAACCACCTCACCTGCAATACAGTTTTCAGTTGCTCGCGCAGAATACAAAAGCACTGCTGGATACCCTGAAAGTCACTAAAACAGCCGTACTCGGACATTCAATGGGAGGTATGCTGGCTACAAGGTTTACACTGATGTATCCTGATGTGGCAGAAAAACTGATCCTGGAAAATCCGATCGGTCTGGAAGACTGGAAAGTGAAAGTACCTTATCAGTCGGTGGATAAATGGTATGAAGGCGAACTGAAACAGAACTTTGAGAAAATCAAACAATATCAGCTGGATAACTACTACGCCGGAGAATGGAAACCTGCTTATGAAAAATGGGCGGTATTACAGGCCGGATGGACTGCCGGTGCAGATTATCCACGTGTTGCATGGAATGCTGCGCTGACCTACGATATGATATTCACACAGCCGGTTTTCTATGAATTTGAAAACATCAAAGTTCCTACCCTGCTGATCATCGGTCAGCGTGACCGCACCGCATTGGGTAAAGCGGGTGTATCGGAAGAAGTGAAAAAGACGATGGGAAATTATCCTGTATTGGGACAGGAGATCAGCAAACGTATTCCGAATGCGAAGCTTGCGCCTATTGAAGGCGTCGGGCATCTTCCGCACATAGAAGCTTACCCGCAGTTTATTCAGCCACTGCTGGAATTCCTGCGATAAAAATTATTGTTGATGGTCCGTGAGCATTGGCTTGCGGACCATATGCATCACGCTATCAAATGAGGCCTGATTGGTCGGATTATCCAAAGCCCCCGCAATATCTATCTTCTCACGCGAAGTCAGGTGCCAGCTCAGCGCCGCTGCCTTATCTTCTTTCTGCGGCACATACTGGAAAATAATACGGTGAAATTTCCCCGGGAAATACCCTTCCAGATAGTTCAGTTCATTATCCTGTACAAAGTCCTGCATGGCACTCCAGTGCTGCTGCATGGTGAATAATGGATCAAACATCATATCATTCAGTTTCATCGACTGTTTGATAGACTTGATATCATTCTTACGCGTATCTCTTACCTGGATAAATACAACGCCGTCTGTATTCTCATTGATCCATTGCCGGAAAGTATAGAGGAAACGCATAGAAGGTTCCTGTCCGAAATTATCCCTGATACCGGCATCCATTACATCTACGATCGGCACACTGGGCAGAAACACGTTTGGCAATACATAAGGGAAAGTTGCACACATTCTTATCGCACTGGTTACACGCAGATCGAGTGCATCCTGTGCCGCAAAATACTGTGTGAAATCAACCCCGTCAATATCACGTACATTCCTGCCATGTGATGCATATTCAGGTGCACACAGATAACTTACCGGCTGCGGCGAAATGATCAGGCGGCGGCCATCTGCATTGATCGTCGCACTCCATACCAGCATCGGTATCTGTGCCTTTCTTTCCGGTTCCTGATAATCCCGTATCGTACCGGCAAGCGAATTACTGGTATTACTGTTCAGCTGCATTTCAAAGGCATAACCTCTGTCCTTTGCATAACGCTTATCTCCTATTTTAAATGAACGGAAAGGCGTGATAAAATCATTCACTGCCATAGACGTAAACACACAGTTCAGCAGGTCACGGGAAATGCGTTCCGTATAACTGCTATCCTGCATATCAATGCGGTGACCCTGCTGTTTCTCCAGGTATAATGCACGGTAATAGGAAGCGCCCATCATACCACCGGATGCACCCGTCATCAATACGGTGTTATTCATCAACTGGCCATTCATCAGGGTGTCCAGTCTTTGCAATACGTTCATACTCCACGTAGCAGCACGCAGGCCCCCGCCGCTAAAGTTGATAACAATGAGTTTGGGCTTACGGCCACTGTGTTTTTCCTTCCACTTTTCCAGGATCTGAAGGGTCTGTTTTTTATCATTGTCGGCGCGCTCCTGTGTGAAGAACTGCTGTAACGCTGTTACGCTATATTCAGGTCTTTGTTTACGGAGTTTATAGTTCAATCCGTAGGCTTTGTTACGATTATCCAGCAGGTCATGCTCTACCATCCAGTTCAGCGCAAACAACATCACCAGCACCATGGGAATAGCCCAGCTTTGTAACAGATAGGCATAAGCACCTGCAACACCGATCAGAAATGCAAAAAAGATCATCACACTGGCGCCGGCAGGAATCCTGAAGATGGGATAATCCATCAGAAATGCCAGTATCACCAGAAAGATCAATGCGCATCCGACAGTGATCATCGCTGCGAAGTGATGTTGTTTCAGAATACTGTCCAGGTAATGCTTGTTGTAGTGGTCTACATTCCTGGCTCTGCGGATCCGCCAGAAAGAACTGAAATAGTTATGTACAGGTAAGGCATTTTCATCCTTTTCCTGGGTTGGTTTTAACACTAAACGTAAAAAGTTACGGGGATTACCGAACTTCTTTTCCAGCCGGCGGCCGATGTTTTTATCTGCATTAAAGAAGTAGAAAAAACAGAAGAAAATGATCAGCAGATAACCGCAGATAAAACCTTCTGTCAGCAGTAATATTTCGGGCACCGAACTCAGTTGCTGGTAACGCTGGTATTCCCAGCTACGCAACAACAGGTTCAGCAGAAATGCGATCGGAAAAATGGAGTTATTGAGGCAGTATTTGAAAAAGGGCTGTGCAGTCGTGGCAAGAAATTTAAACCGGCCGGTATGCAGGATAAAAGTGGTGATGTTCCAGCTCATGACAAACAAGCCGGTAGCAACTCCCAGAATGGAAGTACTGTAGAAGTTTACCTTACCCAGATATTCAGGCGCCAGATACAAGGCATCACCACCAAAAACTTTGGCAAATTCACCGTTGATCGTACTAAAAAGTATAGCCCAGAACAGCAGCAACACCTGATACTTGCGGAAGTGAAGCAAGAACAGTTGTATAGGAAAAGAATAAAAAAACCTGACCAACAATGATTTCACTTTCATCCGATAAGCTTATTACAACTAAACTTACGAAAAAGTTTAACATGTTATTGGCCAGATTTAGCCTTATTCTCTAACTGCTTTATTCCTGCTGAGAAACAATGTCCATATTAGTGAGAGTAACAGCAGCATCCCTACGCCCTGGTGCAGTATTGCCTGTGTAATAGGGATTTTAATGCGACTGCCCAGCAGGGTCAGCACTCCCAGTACAACCTGTAGGAATACCAGCAACAGGGGCAAAAAGCGTACACTGCGCAGGAGGCTGTTTTCACGTGCTTCAGCCGCTTTCCACCACCATACGATCACAAGAATAGTGATCAGATAGGCCAGTCCGCGATGTATAAACTGAATAGTGATCGGATTATGTGTAATATCTGTCAGGAAATTGCCGGTAAACATACCCATTGGCCACCACATGCCATTGATATCCGGCCAGGTATTCGCATTAAGCGCGGCATGCAAACCGGCCATGAAAGCACCATAGATCAGCTGCAGGGTGAGCAGTCCCAGCAAGAGCAGATTGAACCTGCGCAGCCGTGGTACAGCGAGCAACTGACGATTGGCGGTGCTGAGTTTCAATGCAAACCAAAATACATAACACAGCAGGACCAGGGCAGAGATGAAGTGAACTGCCAGACGGATATGGCTTACATACAGGTCCTCCTGGTTAAGGCCACTCTGTACCATGATCCAGCCAATTCCCCCCTGTAATCCTCCCAGTATGAAAAGGATGATCATAGGTTGAATCATAGACCGGTCTATTTTCTTCTTTGCAACGAAGTAAATAAACGGAATAATGAAAACGACACCCATCAGGCGGGCCCAGTCACGATGGAACCATTCCCAGAAATAAATTGACTTGAAATCGGATAATGTGAAGTGATTGTTCACATACTGAAACTGGGCAATCTCCTTGTATTTGTCAAAAGCTGCCTGCCAGGCGGCCTCACTCATCGGGGGTAATGCCCCGAGGATCGGTTGCCACTCCGTAATAGACAGTCCTGAACCTGTAAGACGGGTAATTCCGCCCAGTAAGACCTGTACAATGAGCATTCCCACCCCTATATAAAGCCAGATAGCTACCGGCCGCTGCTTTTGTAATCTCGATTTTTCCATAAACGCCAGCAAAGTTAGGTATCAAAAGACAATTTAGAATGACATTCGTCATCATCCGGTCCCCGATTCATAATCCTATGTTAACTTACCCGTAACCTTCCGTTAACTTAACCGTTCGATCTTTGCGGCGATTTAAGGAACCATGTATTAGCTAATACGTACAGAGAAATCACCTAACAATAACAAACAAGTATTGTCATGAAACGTACACCGTTCATATTAGCCGCTATCCTCATTAACTTATCTTTTGCGAAAGCCCAGGCAAATGCCTATGCATATAACGAAAGCAAGATCAGCATTGTTAATAACGACGAGACCCCAACCCCTGTAACAAGCTTCAGACTCAAAGTTGCTCAGGTGAAACCAGAGGAACTGATTTTCAAAATTACCGTTGAAAATCCGGGTACTGAAAGAGTAACACTGAGCATCAGGGATGCCAATAATTACACCCTGCACCAGGAGTCTCTGCCAATAACGATGTTATACGTCGCCAGGTTCAATATGCAGGAACTGCAGGACGGCACTTATACATTTGAGATCAGAAGAGGTCGTAACAAACTGGCTGAAAAAACAGTAGACATCAGAACAGAAACAAGCATCAGCAGAACAGTATCCGTACAATAGATATTGGTTTTATAAAAAAATAGTGCCGGATGAATGGCCACTAAGGGCATACTTCATCTGGCACTATTGCCTATTTATCCCGTCTTCTCTCTATACCTATTTCTTCTCTGCCATCGCCTCGTACAGCACTTCCATAATATTCTCGCGCACATGCTGTGTGATAAGCCTTTTATTATCACCTCCGGCAGGACAAACCCTGTTGCTCAGGAAAATGAAAACGAGCTGCGACTGAGGATCTACCCAGATACAGGTACCGGTGAAGCCGGTATGACCATAAGTAAGCGGAGATGCGCTCTTTGCAGGATAAGCCTCTCCCTTTTTACCATTTGTCTTTTCCGGTTTATCAAAACCTAATCCACGGCGGCTGATATTACTGCCATAGGCGGTGAATAATTGCAGTGTTTCTGGCTTAATGTATTGTTTACCACCATATTTACCTCCATTCAGCAACATCTGCATCAGGATGCCCAGATCTTCTGCATTGGAGAATAAACCCGCATGTCCTGCTACACCGCCAAACATAGCGGCACCCGGATCATGTACATCTCCCCTTATCCACTGACGACGGAAGATAGGTTCATTTTCGGTAGGTGCCAGCTGTGATAACTGGAAATGCTCCCTCGGACGGAAGCCCGTTGTGGTCAGTCCTAATGGTTCATAAAAAGTTTCTCTTACGTAATGGTTCAGTTTTTTACCGGTAATCTGTTCTATGATCTTCCCCAGGAAGATGAAGTCGTTATCACTGTATACATAGCCCTGCTGAGGTTTCAGTGGACTTGTCAGGATGCGCTTATACATAGAATCCACATAGTCGGATCTCATATACAGATGCTCTGCTACACGCACGGAATACACGGAATCTGCATACGCGTGGAACAATGTCGTATCAGCAAATCCTTTCGCATCCACGACGTCTTTGTAGAAAGGAATGAATGATACCAGTCCGGCCTGATGCAACAGAATATCACGGATACGAAGTCCTGCTTTGTCGGTGCCGGTTACCCATGGCAGATAATCTCCCAGTTTTGCATCAAGACTCAGTTTCCCTTCATCATAGAGACGCATCACTGAAATGGTCGTCGCACAGATCTTGGTAACAGACGCCAGGTCATACAGGGCGTTGGAAGTAACCGGTTCACGTTTGCTGTAATCAAAGAAACCAAAGGTTTTGTCGTATACAACTTTGCCATTTTTCATGGCCAGGATCTGGCAACCCGGCGCAGCTCCTTTGGCAATCATATCATTGGCGAGTACATCTATTTTCTGTAAGGTCTGACTGCTCATACCTACCGTTTCCGGCTTTACACGCTGCAGTTCTTCTTTTTCTATCACAACCGGCGCAGGTGGCGGAGCGGCAATGATACCCGTTCCATACGGGAAGTTGGCGCATACGGTCACCGGCAGTTTACCTTTTGCCGGCAGCTGTCCGAAGAGAATAGATGCCGCGGTGCGTTGTGTGGCGTCGTCGTCTTCATATGCAGCAATGATGGTCGGACCATCACAGAAATACTGGATCGCATATGGATTACCAAATACAACGGTCGCAGAAGGCATTTCCCGCTGTAACTGCTGGATCAGTAAACGTTCTGCTGAACTGATAGCGAAATTATTTGCCGGCCGGCGACCATAGTTGTGTAAACTGATGATCACTGCCTGATAGTCTTTTTTAAGACGCTCTACCACCTGTGGTACCTGTGTTTCCGCCTGACGGGCGGTGAAGATGAAGGAATTAACATCAGGTCGCAGGGTTTTTACGGTTTGCAGGAATGCGTTATTAACATCGGCGCCCACCGCAATTACGGCCAGTTTACCCGGCGTATGCTGGTTAAACGGAAGGAGGTTGTTATCATTTTTCACGAGTGTGATCGCCTGTTCTGCAATACGTTTGGTCAGCGAATCGGTACCCGCATTCAGATCGGCAGTCAGGTTACTGACATCGATCACCTGTGGCTTATTCAGACCGAGTTTATATTTGGCCAGCAGGACTTTTTTCACCCTGGCATTTACTTCATCCCAGGTGATGTCCCCTCTTCTGATGGCACGTTTGATAGCATCCACACTGCCAGACGCAGTAGAGGGCAGCATCATCATGTCATTACCAGCCAGCAGTGAACGGGCAGCTTCTTCGCCACCGGTATAAAATTTCGCGATCCCTTTCATTTCAAGCGCATCTGTGATGACGATGCCTTTATAGCCCAGCTCCCCTTTCAGGTAGTCAGTAATGGCTTTATGGGAAATGGAGGTCGGTGTATTGGGCGTGCTGTCAAGTGCCGGGATATACAGATGCGCCATCATGATGCTCTGTACGCCGGCTTCGATCGCCTTACGGAAGGGATACAGTTCGAGCGAGTCGAGCTGCGCCCTTGATTTACGGATCACCGGCATATCCAGGTGGGAATCTACATCGGTATCGCCATGACCAGGAAAGTGCTTGGCAACCGCCATTACGTTCTGGTCCTGCATCCCTTTGATGACCTGTACACCCATACGGGCTACCTGGAACTTGTCCTGACCGAATGAGCGGTCATTGATGACAGGATTATTGGGATTGTTATTCACATCCATATCCGGGGCATAATCCACGTGGATACCCAGGCGGCGGCACTGCATGGCCAGCTGCTTACCATATTCATAGGCCAGGGTACTATCCTGCATCGCACCCAGCATCAGGTTGCGTGGCAGGGAAGTCACACTGTCCAGTCGCATACCTAATCCCCATTCGCCATCGATAGCGATCATGAGCGGGGTTTTGGAAATAGACTGGTAATAATTGGTAAGATTAGCCTGGCGTACGGGACCACCCTGGAAAAAGATCAATCCGCCGACCTTATTGTTCTGAATGTCTTTTGTAACTTTTTTAATATGATCGGCGCCAAGATTGGAATGCGCCCGTATCATAATCAGCTGGGCAATACGTTCGTCATCGTCCAGGGATTCGAAGACACTGTCTACCCAGTGGGTGGCAGGATCTTCCTGCCTGATTTTTACCTTTCTGCTGACAGGCTTGTCGTCTTTTACTTCCTTTGGCGCATTTTGTTTCACTAAGCGTGGGCCCGGACCCTTTCCCGGAATGGCCATCAGCACACTCCCACCCAGGCATAAAAAAGAGAGACCTAAAATCGTTAATTGCTTCATCATCATCAACTAAACTTACGAATTATTACTCCATAGCGCATGACATCTATCACTATGAGTGGAACATTTTATGTTTGAACAGGTAATATTTTTTTACTAGATAATTTCATCTACGGCAATTATCCGGCAGTAGAAATGTTTATATTTACGTTACCTGTGATATGGCATGAAAGCTTGTAAACCACTTCCGTTGACCACTTTGCATCAACAGTGAACTTCTTAAAAATAATCCATTATTTACAGCAAATCATTAAAACATATCTAGGAAATTTCTTAAATATTTCACATTATTCAAGCAATAGCAATTTTAGTTACCAATACATTCAATTGTTTGCTATATTTGCAGTCTTGCTAAAGTATTCTTAAAACATGGTCAATATCATTTTATTTGGCCCTCCCGGTAGCGGTAAGGGCACTCAGAGTGCTAACCTGATTTCAAAATTCGGGCTTATTCACCTGTCTACCGGCGATCTGCTGCGTAGCGAGATTGAAGCGAAAACACCACTTGGCCTGGAAGCGAAAAAAGTGATGGACCAGGGTATACTGGTACCTGATGAAGTTGTAATCGGCATGATCAGCTCCAAACTGGATGCTAACCCGGAAGCAAGAGGCTTTATTTTCGACGGATTTCCCCGTACTACTGCCCAGGCAGAAGCGCTGGATAAACTGCTGTCCCTGAAAAAGACGGCTATTTCCAATGTACTTGCACTGGAAGTTCCTGAAGATGAATTAATTGCGCGTCTGTTGAACAGAGGTATCACCTCCGGTCGCAGCGACGATGCCAACGAAGACGTGATCAGAGCTCGTATCGTGGAATACCATAATAAGACTGCACCTGTTGCAGATCACTATGCCAAATATGGTAAGTTCAAGAAAATCAAGGGTGAAGGCTCGGTTGACGAGATCTTTGACCGCCTGAGCAAAGAAATAGAAAGCCTGGTAGAGGAAAAAGTTTAATCTCCCGGTTCACATATTTTCAAACGCAAAGATTGTAAGTAAGCATTTTAGCACGCAAAAGCGTAGTTAAAGTGGCTGAACTTAACGATCTTTGCGTTTTCGTATTTAACGCCGTTCTGTTTCAGGGCGCGTTACATTAAGCATAAATAGAATACTTTGGAAAGAGGCAACTTTGTTGATTACATAAGGATCTTCGCTAAATCCGGTAAGGGTGGCGCAGGTAGTGCACACTTCATGCGTACCAAATATAACCCGGAAGCGGGACCAGATGGCGGAGACGGCGGCCGTGGCGGCCACATCATTCTGAGAGGGAACTCCCAGTTATGGACCCTGCTGCACCTGCGCTGGTACAAAAATGTGGTGGCGGAAGATGGTGGCAATGGTAGAGATAATAACAGTACAGGCCGCAATGGCGAGGATGTTATTATTGAAGTACCACTGGGTACTCAGGCATTTGATGAAGAAACCGGCGACCTGGAAGCTGAAATTCTCCAGGATGGAGAGGAAGTCGTATGGATTTCCGGTGGACAGGGCGGTCGTGGTAACAACTTCTTCAGATCAGCGACCAATCAGGCGCCTGATTACGCACAACCAGGTATGCCAAGTATTGAAGGCTGGAAAGTACTCGAACTGAAAATATTGGCAGATGTGGGGCTGGTAGGTTTCCCGAATGCGGGTAAGTCCACCCTGCTCTCTACTATCACTGCGGCAAGGCCTAAAATTGCAGATTACGCGTTCACCACCCTCACTCCTAACCTGGGGATGGTACCTTACCGTAATGACCGTTCCTTTGCGATTGCCGATCTGCCGGGTATTATCGAGGGTGCACATGAAGGCAAGGGACTCGGACACCGTTTCCTTCGTCATATCGAAAGGAACTCCGTGCTGCTTTTCCTGATCCCAGCGGATAGTGCCGATCACAGAAAGGATTATGATATCCTGGTAAATGAACTGGAACAGTACAATCCTGAACTGCTGGATAAACAGTTCCTGCTGGCCATCAGTAAAAGCGATATGCTGGACGATGAGCTGAAAGAAGCGATCGCCGCAGAATTGCCTGCCGATGTACCGGTTGTGTTCATATCATCTGTTACCCAACAGG
Organism: Chitinophaga sp. YR627; assembly: GCF_900114995.1. Taxonomy (GTDB): domain Bacteria; phylum Bacteroidota; class Bacteroidia; order Chitinophagales; family Chitinophagaceae; genus Chitinophaga. The sequence continues at coordinate 525,648 of NZ_FOUX01000003.1, read as the reverse complement.
GCCTCTCTGAGCTGAAAGATATGTTATGGCAGGCGCTGAACAGTGATGTACAACCAAGCCGTAGCCGCCTCGTCAAAGAAGAGGAGGACGAGCAGGAAGAAGAGGATGAGGATTTCGAAGAGGAAGAAGAAAATTAATCACAGATCTGACCAGATTGATCTTTTTATAAAAGGAAGCGGCGTCCATCAATGATGGGCGCCGCTTCCTTTTATAGCAAATGCAATAATTAGTTTTTCAGGTTCAGGTATTTCTTCACCTCTTCATAATTATTCCAGTCAATTTTCGCTTTACGCGCTTCTTCCCCACCAGGGATCAGCACATAACGGTATTGCTGGTATTTTGTACCTGCATTATCCTGCACAGTACTGATATCGCCATTGGAGTACAACTCGATCGTATTCAGGTAGAAGGTCGGATTGATACTCAGATTAGTGTAAATGCTGAAATAAGGTAGTGGTATAACGGTCGGATCAGCTGCGCTGAAGCCATTGAGATATACTTTGATCTCTCCGTTAGTCAGCATCGCGAGGTCTAGTTTTGCTACATCTATCTGTGCAAAATAACCAACGGTATCAATACCGCCACCAGAGGTATGAATTGTATCTGGCTTATAGTCAACGTCCAGCCAATCTGAATAGATCACATTAGCGGAACCCTCAGGGCCTTGAGGACCAGCAGGACCGGCAGGACCAGCGGGACCAGGAGTACCTTGTTCTCCCTGCGGACCAGTATCCCCGTCTTTACCACAGGAAACAGTGAGCACCGCAAATGCCAGCGCAAGGCAAGCGATAATGTTGAAGGACATTCGTTTCATGAATTTAAGTTTTGGTTGTTATAGAAATTTTGGGTGTTGACTAAAGCTCAATTATTTAAGTTGATCAGGGCAGCTACACTAAACTAAACTATAACGGGTTTGCAGATTAATAGTTGTGATTTCCTTGGCTAAATATACAAAACAAACCGGGAGTTTTGAATATCTTGCTATACAGAAATAATTGTCATGAATGAAGGCGCCATGAAAAGTCCTGAACAGGTTACAGCCGCCCTGAATGCCCACTTACAGGAGAAACTGGAAAGAACCGGCTGTACGAAAGGCCGGCTCAAGGCAGAATTCACCTCGACCCTTCTCCTCTCCCTTAGCTGTATACGAACCCGCGATAATAAGTCCATGCTGATATGGGATTTCGATTATCCGTTACAGAAAGCTATCCGGGATTATCTGGAGATCTGTGGCCCCCAGACAGCTATCCTGCAGGTAGATATCGACCTGACCAGGGAAAGCTTCCTTTATACACACCTGTCCAGAGCACAGCATGAGCAACAAAAGCAGGCGGCCGCCCGAGAAGCAGAGAAAGAGATACAGCAACGTAAAGAAGAACTGAAGCAGCATCTGGCAGCGGATACACAACCCATAGGAAAGCCGCTTGCCGAAAAAGTAGCAACCGCACTCCGGCATGGCAGTATCGGTTATACCCACCGGGATTATTGCGGTATGGGACTCGAATACCGTGAGGGACAGTACCATTATGGAGAACTATGGGACGGCGGCATGCATCTCTCGCGGCAATCCTTTGACACTCAGTCAGCATTCGTACAATGGCTGAGTCAGCAATCCAATGCTTCTTTATCCAACATACACCTGAAAGATACCTTCTACTGGGGCAACCAGGTGATTACGCGTGAACGCCTGGAACAATTTCTTCAGGATGGAGCAGCATAAAGTCTGCTTTTATTACTTACTTTACAAAAAAACACCCTGTGAAATACGTTATTACAGCATTCCTTAGCGCATGCTTACTTAGCGCATGCGGCTCCCACCCCACGGCTACAGATACCACTTCTACAGATAGCGCAGCAGTAGCCGGAGATGTTCCGGTTGTAGAATTAAAAACGCCTATGGAGGCACGCATTATGGGAACCTATAAAGGCGACTTTGGCGGCAGCCCTATTTACATCACCATCAACTATTGCAGCGGATTCAAAATAGCTGGTTACAATACGCATAAAGGACTCAGAAGAAACCTGAGTGGTACTATTACTGACAACGGTAGCACCTATGCAATTACCCTGTCAGAACCTGGCGATCATGAATTTGATGGCGTGTTTACAATGAAAATGGATACCTCCCTGGCAACAGCCTCCGGTTCATGGAAGCCAACCAATACCAAAAGCCTGACAACTAAGACTTTTGTACTTGAAAAACTGTCAAAAGACTTTAATAACATTCCCGGCTTTTATTCAGGCAATCATTGTGATATTGAATTTCGTAATGATGGTAACTGTGAGCTGAACTACTACGATAAGATCACTGATTCTACCTTCTCGGGACAAATGATTACCGTGAAAGGGACCTGGGAAAAAAGAGGACAATTTCAGTTGTTTGTGAACTGGGCCGCTACCAGTAACTATCCTAACCGCTCTACCGCGTTTGTAGCAGATGGCGATACCACCATCGGAGAAGGCGATATGGCAGAGATCAGGGGAGATAACTTTGTCATGTACAGTAGCTATTGATTCGATGCCGGTAAGCAGACGTATTCTCTTTTATCTGTTCGCAACTGTGATCCTTTACACCTGCTGGCTGATGCTGCTATTAAGCCTGCCCTACGCGTCATTTGACCGGTATATAGATTTTCTGATCACCAAACAACTGGTGTATCATATCCGGCACTGGCGTATCAGTTTCTATGTACATGTTTTTACGAGTGTAATTGTACTGCTTACAGGACTCCTTCAATTCAGCATTTATATACTAAAAAAAATTCCCGGACTGCATCGCATGTCCGGGAAATTATATGCATTAGTTATACTCGCCTTTAGTGGTCCTTCCGGACTGATTATGGGATTTTATGCGAATGGCGGTCTGCCGGCAAGGATCAGCTTTGTCATACTGGCTTCCCTATGGCTGCTCTTTACTTTTCTTGGCTGGCGTTATGCGCTGCAACGTAACTGGAAACGGCATACCGATATGATGATCCGCAGTTATGCGCTTACGCTCTCCGCTGTTTCACTCCGTTTTTATGCTTTCCTCATCGGTTATTTCAACCTGCCTATTCACCCTGTTCAGGCATACATCCTCATCTCCTGGTCAAGCTGGATACTCAATCTGCTGGTTGCAGAAGCGATCATCCGCCGGGGACTGGGTTATCTTAAAACCGCATTCCCAGCAATGCGTCCTTCTTAACAAAGTGACCATCTCCTGAGATAGCATAGAATTCTTTATTGAGGAATTTACTTTCCACCAGCTCATTATCCTCATATCCTTCTTCTTCCGGATTCTTCTTATATACCTGTGAAAACAGTCCTACTTCAATATTGCCGTTCTCTGTGATTTTCGCTACGCGGAATGGTTCTGACAGTTTTTTATGTCCGCCGATCAGCAGCTTATCAATCAGTTTTCCATGTCCGTCATAGCTAACGATATAGTATTCCGGCGGAGGCGTACCACCCATGATCACATTACGTACGGCATAGATCAATGTCTTGATACTATCGCTGTTTTTTGCCAGACCAACATGATAGAATTCAAAACCTACCTCGCGGGAGAACTTCTCATTATCCCTCATTTCAGCAACGAAACGCTCATATTCATAAGAGATGTAATCTTCACCAAGCTTATCACCATAACGCTCGTCGAGCACCAGTGGATAAGATACCTGTTTGAACTCATGCCAGAAAAGGGTCCATTGCAGCTTTGAAGGATCTGTGGCCCCGCTGATGGCAGTGGTTACAGTCATATTAAAGTCATCGGTACTGCGGAGATATTCCAGGTCCTTATCAGCAAAGATATTCTTGACGTTGCTGTAGCCAAATTCAATGGCAGATACCAGGTAATATTCAGCAGACTTACGGTCTTTTGCTCTGGAATAAACACAAGCCAGGTTATACAGCACTTTGGAGGTCGGTTTATAGTCCAGTGCTTCCGCAAGCTGATAAGCGCTTGCCGCATCCGGAAGATTTTCCTGGTCAGCCAGGGCGTTCCCTAATTCAAAATAGGCTCTTGCCTGTGGTTGTTCGAAGATGGCCTGTTTAAATAATTCGATTGCTTTTGCAGGATCTTTTTTGTTCCGGTACATATCTACCCCATCCAGGAAGTATTTATCGGAGACTTTGTTCTTGCCTTTGCTATTTTGTGCAGCCTTTAAAACAATGTCTTTTTCAAAGATCTGTGCCTCGCTGAGATCAGCAGATTTTCCGGGTTGTTCCTCCGTGTTTGTCTTTGTCTTATTTGTTGGGGAGGTGCAGGCGAAAAGAGAGATGCCCGCAGCCAGCAGCAAAACATATCGCATAGGAATATACTTTATATTATAAAGATAACAACTAGTCTTAATATATCCGGCCCAAACGCAAAAAACCACCGGTTGTGTTACCGGTGGTTCAATTTCATTACTACAGAGCCAACCATGGGATTCGAACCCACGACCTACAATTTACGAAACTGTTGCTCTGCCAGCTGAGCTAGATTGGCGTACAGTTATCGCAATATAGGTCTGTCGACCTGAAAGCGCACAGCGGTCCGGCTTAGAATAAGCCACCCAGAGGACCCAGCATACCGCCGGCAACCCCTTTCATCTCTGACTCCCATGCATTCTCTGCGTTTTTCAGCGCGCGGTTCAATGCAGTGATCAGCAGATCTTCCAGTTCTTCTTTATTATCTTTTTCCAGCAGATGCTCTGCCACATCAATACTTTTTACCTCACGATTACCGGTTACAACTACCTTCACAGCGCCGTCACCAGCTTCTCCATCCACAGTGATATGAGAGAGGCGCTCTTTACTTTCTTTCATTTTAGACTGCGCTTCCTGCAGTTTTCCAAATAAGTCTCCGAACATGGTCAGTTGATTTTAAGGCGCGAAGATATTCCTCTTTTCTTTATCTTAACAGTTTAAATGTACAGGATGTTGGAAACTAAAGTATGTATTGTAGGCGCAGGTCCTGCGGGAACAGCAGCCGCACTTCAACTGGCACAACTCGGTATTCACTGTGTCCTGGTGGACAAAGCTGTGTTCCCCCGCGATAAGGTATGTGGAGACGGTCTCAGTGGGAAGGTGATCACGGCATTGAATAAAATAGATCCTGCTATTGCAACACGGCTCAGGGAAGCCAACTTCAAAGTGAACAGCTGGGGCGTGACCTTTGTCTCCCCCGGAAGACATAGCCTGGACGTAGGTTATCGTCCGGATTACAACAGCGGCAACCAGCAACACAAAGAGACGCCGATAGGTTATGTGTGCAAGCGTATGGACTTTGACAACTTCCTCGTAGATGAGGTCAAACGCCGGTCTGAAATCACCCTACTCGAAGGAGTAACTGTTGATAAATATGAGCTGAAAGAAGACGGTTATTATGTAACCGGCAGCAATGATTTTAAAGTAAAGGCAGACCTGCTGATCATCGCCAACGGTGCGCATTCTTCCTTCACAAAAGAAGTCGCAAATATTACAATGGAACCTGAACACTATGTGGCAGGTATCCGCGCTTACTATAAAAATGTCAGTGGTAATAACCCTGACAATTTCATCGAACTACATTTCCTGAAGGACCTGTTACCGGGCTATTTCTGGATCTTCCCGCTACCTAATGGCGAAGCAAACGTAGGAGTAGGCGTACTCAGTGAAGCGGTGCGTAAAAAGAAGATGAACCTGAAAAAGTCTATGCTCGATATTGTGGCAAACGACCCTGTGTTCAAAGAGCGTTTCAAAGATGCGGAACTGGTCAGCGGTATTGAAGGTTACGGTCTGCCGCTGGGTAGTAAACAACGTGTCATTTCCGGCGAACGTTATATGCTGGTTGGCGATGCTGCTTACCTGATCGATCCTTTTACGGGAGAAGGTATCGGCAACGGACTATACTCAGGCAGAATTGCTGCTTTACAGGCCGCAGAAGCCCTGAAGGCAAATAATACTTCTGCTGCACAGCTGGCAAAATATGACGCGGAAATCTACCGTATACTCGGACCGGAACTGAAACTGAGCCATCGTCTCCAGAAACTGGTAAAATATCCATGGCTGTTCAATACCCTGATGAAGATCAGCAGCCGTAATAAACAATTACAGGAACTGCTGTCCTGCATGTTCTATGAAGTAGACCTGCGTAAAAAACTGGCTAAACCATCCTTCTACGTAAAATTGTTATTCAATCGCTAAACAGTGAAGAAAAAACTCATTCTCCTTTCTCTTATAACCGGCTTTCTCATGCCAGCATCATTTGCACAACAGGCATATTATACGCGCAAAAGCAACGGCTTACTGGACCTCACCGCCCAGGGCGCTGCGCATCTGGCCGAATTACCACTCCGCTGTATGCAGCAGGAGTTTCCTTATAAGACCGGTGTCGTATTTTCCGACAGTTCCCTGGTGATCAATCCAAAGAACTATCATCCGGCATTTTATGGCTGTTATGACTGGCATAGCAGCGTCCACGGTCACTGGATGCTGGTGCGCCTGCTCAAGTCATTCCCTGGTATGGCCAAAGAAAAAGAGATCCTGACCAAACTGTCACAGAACCTGACAGCTGCCAATATCCGGCAGGAACAGGAACTGTTTAAGAACAAGGAAAATAAAGGCTTCGAACGTATTTACGGCTGGAGCTGGTTATTACAGCTTCAACGGGAACTACTAACCTGGAATACCCCACAGGGGAAAGAACTAGCTGCCAATTTACAACCACTGGCGTCCCAGTTTGCCAAATCATATATCGACTTCCTGGGTAAACTGATGTATCCTATTCGTGTAGGAGAACACACCAATCTGGCTTTCGGTCTTTCTCTCGCATGGGATTACGCCGTTACCGCAAAAGACACTGATCTGCAGAACGCGATCCGTCAGGCAGCTATCCGTTTCTATGCAGCTGATAAGAATTGTCCTGTTGCCTGGGAGCCGGGCGGCTACGACTTTCTTTCCCCCTGTCTGGAAGAAGCAGACCTGATGTGGCGTATACTACCGGCAGCTGAATATCAGCGATGGATCAAAGCATTCCTGCCTGATCTGTTTGCCAAAGGTATTACTGCCTTCAAGGTAGCGCAGGTAAAAGATGTCACGGATGGTAAACTCGTACATCTGTATGGATTAAACCTGAGCAGAGCCTGGTGCCTGTATGGCATTGCCCGTCATACAACGGAGAACAGAGAAGCAATTCTCAGTCTGGCGAATCTGCACCTTGAAGCCGCCATCCCGCATGTAGCCAGCGGCGATTATGCCGGAGAACACTGGCTGGCTTCCTTCGCAGTATATGCGCTGACCACAGAGAACAATTAATGCCTATCTTATCCCTATGTACCGGATACTTCCGATCCTTATCTTATTCATGTGTTGTGTCACTGCCAGGTCCAGTGCACAGCAAAAAAACTTTTCCATTACACCGGAACCCTCCTGGCGGGTTCCCTATAAACCGGACCTGAAGCAGGAGCCTGATGCCCGCGATGTTAGTAACGGTTACTATATGCTATTGTTTGAGGAACAACAGCACGTTGAACAATCAGCGATATACCGTCATGAGATCAAACAGATCGTCTCTGAAGCTGGTATTCAGAATGCCGCAGAGATCAAGGTAGATTATGACCCTGTTTACGAAAAGCTGCTCTTTCATAAAATCCTTATCCGCAGAAAAGGGAAACTGATCAATCAGCTACAGGCATCCAAATTCAAAATACTGCAACAGGAGGACGACCTCTCCCGATTCATTTACAGCGGTCTTTATACCGCCTACTATATCCTGGAAGATGTACGCAAAGGCGACCAGATAGAACTGGCTTATACGATCGAGGGGAATAACCCGATATTCGAACATAAGTTCACCAGCCTGTTTTATCTCGCCTCTCCGAGTCCTATCGTCAATTTTCACAGAAGCATCATCACAGATCCTTCCAGAGAGCTCTTCTTCAAAACATTTAATGGCGCACCAATGCCCGACCGGCAGATGGTCAACAATATGCAGGTCTATAAATGGGAAATGACCAACATACAGGCGCCGGAACCTGAAGAAGATGCACCCAGCTGGTACGATAACTATCCGACAGTACAGGCAACAGAATACAGGGACTGGATGGAAGTGATCAAATGGGGTGACCGTGTGAATAAGATCCCCCCTCCTGGTGCTGCCTTGAAAGCAAAGATCGCAGAACTTAAAAGAGAGTCGCACAAGAACAAAGAAACCTACATGCTGAAAGCCATCCGCTTTGTGCAGGATGACATCCGTTATATGGGTATTGAAATGGGGGAATACTCACATCGCCCCAATACCCCGGATAAAATACTCATGCAACGTTTCGGTGATTGTAAAGATAAATCGCTGTTACTCGCCACTATCCTGAAAGCAAACGGCATTTACGCCAGCATGGCTTATGTAGATTCTTACAATAAGGGACGGGTAGTCGATTTCCTGCCGGCGCCGGATATATTTGATCACGCTATCGTGTATGCCAGACTGAATGACAAAGATTACTGGATCGATGCAACCACCAGCTTCCAGCGGGGGAATCTTGCTGCGCTGACCATCTCTGATTTTCAGCAGGGCCTGATCATTGATCCGGCTGGAAAAAATGGATTTACACCGGTCAAGAATATTGCCAATGGTAAAACAGTCGTGTATGAACATTTTCAGCTACCGTCTGACCAGTCTAATGCAGGCAGACTTTCCGTTACGTCCATCTTCACCATGCAATATGCAGATGATCAGCGTGACTTACTGGCCAACAGCAGCCGGAAGGATAATGAGAATACATTCCTGAACTACTACAAGAATATTTATGGTAGTGTCAGTATTGATTCTTCCCTCCGCGTGATTGATAATGAAGATGACGACCGGATAGAAATAAGAGAGAACTATCTGTTACATACTCCCTGGAAAACAGACAGTGCCAGAATAAACCGCATTGACTTCAACGTCAAAGCAAATCTGTTACGTGACGTTTTACCCGCCTATGCAGAAGAAGAAGATAAAAAAACTGCTCCGCTGGAAATGAGATATCCTTTCTCACAGGATTATACCATTACCATAGAAATGCCTTCTGCATGGAGTATTAACGAAGAAGAACTGCACATCAGGAATCCATATTATGCACTTCACTTCGTCCCTTCCGTAAAAGACAATATCGTCACACTACACTATACTTTTGAAACATATCAGGACCATATTCCTGTCAACTTCCTGGATACTTATATCAAAGACAGAAAGAAGATAGATGATTTCCTGGGATTCGTCTTTTACTGGGATATGGAAGGAAAAGCACAAAGTGAAGCTCCTTCCCAGGGCATCAACTGGTTTATCATCGGACTGACCATTTTCTTTGCCGGCGTATTTACACATCATGCACTACGCTTCTATAAAATATCAATTCAGCCCGCGCAGACAGCCTACTACCCTCCTGCTATTAACGGCTTCCTGGTATTGGTTGCTATTGGTATTTTCGTCATGCCGGTGCATACCTTTTATACGCTGATCAATATGGATATTTTCAGCAACAATATCTGGTTACAGCTGGATAAACTCACGAATGCCACACATAGTACTTCATTGCTTCAATTGCTGCTGGTCACCGAACTGGCAGGCGTGATCTGTATGCTCGTATTCAATCTGTTGCTGGTATCGCTTTTTCTGAAGAAACGAGATACATTCCCGAAAGCACTGGTGGTGTTTATCGTCTTCTATCTGGTGTTCAATCTGGCAGACATACTGGCGTTCAATTATGTCTACGAAAGAAAGGACTGGGCAGATGCATCGATACAGATCATTATGCAGGCATGTATTGCAGCCGCTATACTGATCCCGTATATGTTGAAATCAAGGCAGGTAAAAGAAACGTTTATCATGCCATATGAGCGTAATTAAAAAATGTCTCTTAGCAGAGATATCTGAAAAAAAGGCACCTCATATGATATGAAGTGCCTTTTTTATTGCTACAGATTCATCGAACCAATATCAATCGAATCAGATCGTTTCAGAATCATAGATCAATACCTTTTCCCACAGGTGTTTGCAGTTCTCTACAAATGCCAGATGTACAGGATGCTGCTGATAGATATCGTGGCCTGCTTCATCATTGAATACAGTCAGTTCGCAATAGCTATAGCTCTTGTCTATGACAGGACGATCAGTTGCAGCAGGCTTACCTACGTTGAACATCACCAGTGATTCAATTGCTTTCAGAGACTGTACGCCTTCTTCAAATTTCTTAATATCTGCTTCTGAAAGACCTGGCTTCAGCCAGAAATTTACAACGTGTACAAACATCTTCTTTATAGTTTAAGTATGTGAAACAATTTATCAGCTGATCGCATGAATGTATTTCCGCACATTGATCCTGTTTACAATATAGACCAATACAATTACTATTACAGCTGCGATACCGGTACCAGCTGCGATCCACGGTGAGATGACCATATCATATATGGCCAGCTGTCCGGAGGCCCACCATTGCAACGCAGCGACCAGCGCCAATGCGACAATACCGATAGCAATATACAAGGGCACGAACTGACGCATGAGGTATCGCTGTAACTGTCGGGGTGCGGTTCCTAAAGTGACCAGCAATTGTATCTCTTTTTTACAGCTTGCGATCACCAGCTGGATGAACATACTGAATACCAGCAGTGCAAATAATAACAGGACTACACCAAAAAAGCCAATAACAGATACAATGGTCTGTACGATCATTTTTGTCTTGCTGTATTTGATCTTATCCTGGTTGGTATTGTAACCCTTATCATCCAGGTATTTTACAAGTTTCGGATTAGATGGATCTTTGGTTTTGATGATCACGCGGGAGGGAGATGCCGCCACGCCATTACCAAACTTACCATTCGCCCATTCCATAAAGCTGCCAGGTACCAGGAAGCTGGATATGCGGTCAGAAAACCCTACGATACGTCCGGTAAATTCCTGCGTCAGCAAACCCTGGGAGATGGTTATTTTCATAGGGATTGCCTTCACTGTTTCCTGTGAGATCTGTGGAAGATCCTGACTTAATGCAAAACCAAAGTTATAGAGGTTGAGAAAATCATTTGGCAGGATAATAGGGATGGTATTATCAGCAGGCGTCCACTTCCATTCTTCATTTTTCACATCAATAAAAGAATCGGGTACAGATTCAAAAAACATATCCGTATAGAAATGCAGATCACCAGGTGCGGCGGCTGTTACTTTGTATTGATTGGAGGTAATAAATCCGAATGCTTCTACAAAAGATTGTTGCCTGATATCTGCGATTTCAGCAGCGGTGAACACGCTTTGTCCGCGTTGCCCCATCATGGCATTTGTGATCTTTTTATTGATCACAAGAAAATCTGCGCTTTCATTCGCATTCTGCTGGCTGTATAACAACTGGTCAAAGTCAGAATGAGCCTGTATCGCGATCAGGAGCAATATCATGGCAATGCCTAATCCACCGGCAGCCATGATAAGCCGGGACCTGCCAATACCGGTCTGAATGATTTTTTTGAGTAACTGGTAAAAGGATGGCATCATAAGTTATAATGTATATCATATGCAAATCTGGTATCGTTGTCCAGATCTGTTAAAATAAATCCTGCTTTACGCGCTTTACATTCTTCTGCTATGAGTTGTGCTGCACGTTGTGCATTTTCCTCATCCAGGTGACTGAATGGTTCATCCATGATCAGCCATTGAAAAGGCTGTACCAGTGCCCGGATGATCGCTATACGCTGGCGTTCGCCATAAGATAGCGTACTACCGCTCTGGTTCAGCACATGCGTGACATTCAGTTTTGCAGCCATCTCCGCTACCTTTTCAGCGGTACAGTATGGCTGACCGTTCATAACCCTTTTCAGTTCAATATTCTCTCTGGCGGTCAACTGTTCGAATACACGCAGATCCTGGAATATGACGCTTACCTGCTCCTGTCGCATCGCCGCAATAGTTGCTTTGGAATGGGAGGCCCATGGCTGACCATTTACCAGTACCTGACCGGTATAATCCGTTCTGATATAATACAGGTAATGCACCAGGGTGGTTTTACCGGTACCGGAAGGCGCTTTTATTTTGATGAAACTACCCGGGGTAAATGTTATCTGCCTGTTCCAGATATCTGAGGATCGCTGCAGGATCTTGTCCCGCAGCGGAACAGGCACCAGGTTTTCTAACTGTATCTGCATGTAACTGGTGTTCTTGAAATGATGACTCAATATAGAGCTTTTTCCAAATGAAAATGTCCATGGTGGTTGTACCGCCATGGACATTTCCGTTATCTTTTTTAATAAGACTATTTTTTACCTGCTTCAGTAGCGTCTGCAGCCTGTGCTGCGCTATCTACTGCTGCAACAACGCTATCAAGCGGAGCAGCTTCTGCTTTCTTTGATTCTTCCAGGAACTTAGCTGTTTCTGTGCCCAGGTTTACCAGTTGCACGAGGCTGTTTTCGTTCTCATTTTTGAAGTTCAGTACGATTTCAGAATGCTGTGTTTTACCGTCGAAAGAGTTGCTGATAGCAGTCATATCTTTCAGCAGATTCTTGAATTTACCAGCCAGCGGTCTGCCTTCTGCAGGAATTTCGCTATCCGGAATATTATTCACGATCTTCTCGAAGTTTACATAAGCGCCCATTGGGTTGCCTTTGATCTTGCTTACGAAACTATTATCCAGACCACCCGCTTTGCTTTTGCCAGCCAGGTATTCCTGTAATAATGCTGAATCAGAAGCACTTGTCACCAGTTTATCGGTGATAGAGATAGCTGGCATACCAGGGAAGTTCTGCGTCAGCGCATAACCATCCCCCTGTTTGGTGAAGAAGCCTTTCAACATCGGAGAGGTCATTACTTTATCAAAAGCAGCCTTGTCGCCTACTTTCATCGCAAATACCCATTTAGACTCAGGAGAAGTGGTGGAATCGCCGTCATACAGACTTGCTTTTTTCTTCATTTCGAAGTCAGAAGCTACGAATACCAGTTGTCCTTTGAATGCATTCAGGATATCGTCCAGTGTCAGACCAGAGCTTTGCAGCCCCATATTAGCGATACCATCCAGGCCGGTGCTTTTTACGATATCACCGATCATGCGGAAGTCAAAGCCGTATACGAGGAAACCGGTGATATTCTGGGAAGGATATTTCTCCAGCATATCCAGATCAGCTTCCATGTTGCCATATTTCTTGTAGATAGCTGCCAGGTCCTTTCCTACGTAGGAAGTACCTTCCACAACGATCTTACCTTTATCAAAGTTTACCGCGCCTGTGTAATAACAACCAGCCAGCAGTGTTTTCAGGTTAGCCGGCATCATAGCAGCCTGTGCGCTGTAGATGGGCTCCGGATTCACATACAGGCTAACGTCTGCATTATTTTTCAGCAGATCATTGAACGCTTCAATAGAACCAGCGGTTTCTTCTTTTTTCAGGTGGAACAGGTGATCTACTTCAGTTACCCATTGCTGAGCCCCTTCTGTGGTAACGAGCGCTGCCGGTTGAGCAGTATTAGAGTCTGCAGACTCTTCGCTGTCAGAATCTCCACCTGGCACAGGAGGCATCGCACCTGGAGGCAATGCTTTCTGCATAGCGTCACCTTCTGTTCCTTTCAGGTAGATAACGGTGCTTTTATTCCATGCGATTACCGCTTCCTGTTTTTCTTCCAGGATGTATTTATAGTCAGACTTTGTTTGCAGAGAGAAGTTGCTGACATTTTTTTTCAGGTAATCTTCGAATTTGCCTGCATCTTTCAGACCGCCAGTCAGCGCCACATAAGACGCCTCCTTGCCATATACAACAGATACGAAGGAATTAGCCTGCAGGTCCAGTCCTGAATTCTCAATATCCTTCCAGAACTTCTGCGCTTCGCTGAGCGAATCCTTTTCCTGTACAGCGGCGAAAAGTTTATCCATGGTAATGCCGTTGGTAATCAGCTTCTTGCTGATTTCCTTACTGTTTACGCTTACAACAACGCTGGCTGTCTTAGGAATGTATTTGCTCTGTTCCGGTACCTTGGAACAGGAGGATAGCAGGATCGCGACGGCCGATGCGGCTAACAAAGCTTTGGAAAACATTTTTGTCATAATCGGGGGATAAAATTAAAAATGAGTGAATTGGACGCTAAAATACTCTCTTTTTCGTTTACTACCTTATAGGGGCCCAATATAAATTAGCGATTTTATTCATATATTAGCATTTGGGCATCCATTGGGGGTTGTCAGGAAATAGTGTGATAAGACATTCATTTCTACGCTATTATTATAAAAATAAAAGCTGCAATAGTTTTATACCTTTGCACTATAAAGAGGTCTCTAAATGATTCTAAATCCTATTATTGAAGCGCTGTTATGTTCTTAATTCTTTTACAATACATCCGTCCGGTAGCTGCCGTAGAGCATTATATGGAGCAACATAGAGCATTCCTTGATAAGTTCTATAAAAGCGGACAATTTATACTGGCTGGACGTCGTAAGCCCAAGTCCGGAGGATTGATCATTTGTAAAGCGTCAAGCCGTAAAGAAGTAGAGCAAATTATGACTGAAGATCCACTGGATAAATACCAGCTGGCATTGTATGAGATCATCGAGTTTGAGCCAACATCCTACGTCAACGAGTTACAGTCTTATCTTTCCTAACGAAATGCCTGATTACGTATAATAACCATATCTGTAATCAGGCATCCGCAGACTTACTATTTCCCATTAAAATTATTTTCGGCCTCTTTCGCTCTTTCAAAATCCAGTATAACGGAATTGATACAGTAGCGTAACCCAGTCGGAGGAGGACCGTCGTCGAATACATGTCCGAGATGTGCCTTGCAACGTCCGCACATTACCTCTGTGCGATGCATGCCGTGTGTATTGTCAGGCGCATAGATCAGGCTACCCTTGGTCACCGGCTCAAAAAAGCTGGGCCAGCCACAACTACTTTCAAATTTTGCATCTGATACAAACAGCGGGTTACCACAGGCAGCACAGTAATAGGTGCCGTCATCCTTACTGTTCCAGTATTTTCCTGTAAATGCCCATTCGGTTCCCTTTTCCCGGGCAATATTATATACCTCCGGAGATAAGCGCTCTTTCCATTCTTCGTTGGTGAGGTTCACTTTGCTGGTATCCGTTCTTGAGTATACATCACTCTTTTTCTGGTCTTCCATAGACTTATTTTTTGGCTCCTGAGAATAGGTGCGGTTGCTAACTAATATGGAAAGGCTCAAAATTATCTGATTCCACCAGTTCATGCCCTAAAATATTATTGATTAACGTCTTGTTAACAACACAATGATGTGAATAAATTATATTTCCACATCCCGGATAAAGTAACTAACATAATCCCCACAGCTCCAGATGCCCGCCTGTACGCACATTCGATTATCAGCCCCATATTAAGTCCACCTCATATACACATTCTCCGGTGCACTTCTTTACCCCAGTTCCCCCATCAAAGGCTAAACTTTGCTAACTTTACGGCAAAAGGCACATAATAAGTGGCGGATATTATAAATCTATTACCAGACAATATAGCGAATCAGATTGCAGCAGGGGAAGTGATCCAACGGCCCGCTTCAGCAGTAAAAGAGCTGCTGGAAAACGCCGTAGATGCAGGTGCGACAGAAATTCAACTCATTATCCGGGATGCCGGAAAGGAGCTGGTGCAGGTGATTGATAACGGAAAAGGCATGAGTGAGACGGATGCACGTATGTGCTTTGAGCGCCATGCTACTTCCAAAATACAGACGATAAACGATCTTTTCTCCATACGTACGATGGGCTTCCGTGGTGAAGCGCTGGCATCTATTGCCGCCGTTTCCCAGGTCGAACTCAAAACCCGTCTCCGCGGTTCGGAAATAGGTACCTACATAGAAATCGACAACAGTGCTGTGAAAAAACAGGAAATGTGTCAGACAGCTGAAGGTACCAGTATCGCCATGAAGAACCTCTTCTTCAACGTACCGGCCCGTCGTAACTTCCTGAAAAGCAATGCCGCCGAAATGAGGCATATCGTGGATGAGTTCATCCGCGTAGCCATGGCATTCCCACAGATCCAGTTCACACTTACCAATAATACACAGCAGCTTTTCTACCTGGAAAAGGGCTCCCTGAAACAGCGTATTATCGCCATCCTTGGACAGCATTATAACGCCAGGATCGTTTCTGTAAAGGAAACGACTGACTATATGAACGTACACGGATTTGTAGGGAAACCGGAAACGGCGAAGAAAACCAGAGGAGACCAGTTCTTCTTTGTTAACAACCGTTTCATCAAAAGCCCGTATCTGCACCATGCCATCATGAACGCTTTTGCGGAAATGATCCCGGCAGACAGCTTCCCGCTGTACGTATTATTCATCGACCTGGACCCCGGTCATGTGGATATCAACGTCCACCCCACCAAACAGGAAATCAAGTTTGATGACGAAAAGCTGATGTATGCCTTTGTACAGTCCGCTGTAAAACACGCACTGGCACAATTCAACATCACCCCGACCCTCGACTTTGGTCTGGATCCGGGTATCCAGCAACTGGATGCTGTCAGCAAACCATTTACTGAACAGCAACAGGCAAAATCTGTCAACACCTCCCTCTATAAAAGCTTTACACAGGCCAATCAGGCCCATACGATCGACAAATCCAGTAACCTGAAACACTGGAAAGATCTGTATGGCTCCGGTGAGTCTAATGTAACATATACAGAAACAGAGACTGAAACCATGGACAGTCCGCAGGATGAGTCTTACACGACTCACTCTACGACTATCGAGAGCCGTTCTTCCGCCACATCGATGATCGATGAAGGCTGGCAGGACACCAGTATCGATCAGAAAGTCCCTGTTCAGGTACACCAGCAATACATCCTGTCTCAGATCAAATCCGGCTTTATCCTGATAGATCAGCAGGCAGCGCATGAGCGCATCCTGTATGAACGCTATCAGCGCGCCGTTCAGGAAACCGCTATTCCTACCCAGCAAAGCCTGTTCCCGCAAACATTGCAGTTATTACCTGCGGATGCGGCATTGATCATGGAAATGATCCCTGATCTGCAAACCCTCGGATATGACCTGGAACCATTCGGTAACAATACCTTTGTAGTCAGGGGTACCCCGGCCGATATCCAGAGTGGCAACGAACAGGCCAGCATTGAAGGACTGCTCGAACAGTTCAAACACTTCAGCCATGAGCTCAAACTGCCTCGCAGAGAACAACTGATCCGCTCTATGGCGCATAACAACTCCATCCAGGCAGGAAAATCATTGTCTACTCGCGAGATGCAGAACATTATTGATGAATTGTTTGCCTGCACCATGCCGAACTCCGCACCTGGAGGTAAATACACCTATATTTCCTTCAAACTGACGGACCTCGCCAAGATGTTCGGATAAGCAACTGACAACAAACTCATTATAATAGAAAAAGCCTGATCGTCTCTGATCAGGCTTTTTCATATTCCCCCTTTTCTCAGAACAGGGGAAAGATATCTTTCAAAGCACCATATAGTTTGCCATGTATTGCATATGCCTTGCGATATACGGCTGCATGCTCTGTACGGGGCGCAAACACCTTCTCAGGTACTGCCCCAAAGCTGGTGTTTATTTTCAGGGTCTGAAAACCCAGTAATACAGCTCCCATGGCAGATGCATCACTCTCCTGCCGCAGGTGCATCGGACGCTGGAACACGTCGGCCATTAATTGCACCCAGTCTGCCGAATGCGTAAATCCACCGCTCACGGAAATCTTCTCCACCTTCCCTGCCGTCTCTTCCAATGCCTCTGTTATACTGAGCAGGCCCATCGCCATTCCTTCCAGCAAAGCCCGCATAAAATGCCAGGTAGTGTGTTGTGGCTGTACGCCAATAAACGCTCCTTTTGCATGCCCATCCCATACCGGCGCCCGTTCCCCATGCAGATAAGGAAGACATAATAAGCCTTCCGCTCCCGGCGGTGTGTTCATGGCCTGTTGCAGACCGGCATCTACATGTAGCGGCTTTTCGGTAGCCGATTGCAGGAAAGAATCCAGGTACCATTGCAACACGACACCACCATTATTGATTGCTCCCCCTGTTACAAAATGTCCGGGGGTCAGCACATAGGTGAATAGCCTTCCCTCCGGATCAGTTATTGGCTGGCCAATCGCCATACGTACCGCACCACTTGTACCGATCGTCAGTGTGGCATGTCCTTTATCGAGTGCGTTACTGCCCAGTTGCGCCAGACATCCATCACTGGCGCCGGCAATAAAGCGGGTATTGGCAGGAATACCCAGTTCCTGTGCTACTTTTTCCAGTAGGCCTTCAATGATACTGTCACTGCTCACCAGTTCGGGCAACTGAGCGGCGGTTATACCAGCGGCTTCCAGGGAAGCAGCATTCCATTGCAGCTCATGTATATTAAATAAACCGGTCGCTGAAGCCGTCGAATGATCTGTGATATAGCGGCCAAAGAAATAATAGAATATATACTCCTTGATCCCGATAAAGCAGGCAGCTGCTCCAAAGACCTCCGAAACCTGTTCTTTCCACCAGATGATCTTGCAAAGCGGCGACATGGCATGTACCGGGGTACCACTCTGCTGATGTAAACTGGCTGCCAGGGGTGTATGCCGTAACCTGTCTGCCACGGGCTGACTACGATTGTCCGCCCATATAATCAGCGGGGTCAGAGCCTTTCCAGCTCCATCCATGGCCATTACGCTATGCATTGCCGTGCTGAATGATACCGCTGCCGGTGGATCTTTCATAATAGTAGCCACACTTCTGATACCGTTCTTCACAGCCTGTAATATCACATCAGGATCCTGCTCACTATGGCCAGGCTCCGGTTGCGTAATAGTATATTCCTGCTGCGAATGAGCCATCACCTTTCCATCCTGTCTTACCGCAATCACTTTGGCACTGCTTGTACCCAGATCCACACCTATTATATATTCCATTACTATGTTTTTATAAATTTCCTTTTATACTTTTTTTGCTATAATCCTTAGAAAATAATTTATAGATTTAAAATCACTTTAGGTCAAATAAATTATCCACGATATGGCTTTTCAGATAAAACAGAAGGGACCTGTGTATGATATCTGCATTGTTGGTTCAGGTGCAGGTGGCGGTATGGCTGCTAAAATACTCTCTGAAGCCGGACTTAAAATAGCCCTTTTGGAAGCAGGGCCGAAATATGATCCGGCTGACCCGCAACAAATCACCCAGTTAAAATGGCCCTACGCATCTCCCCGCAGAGGCGCAACTACGACCCGCCCATTTGGCGATTTCGATGCTGCTTATGGTGGATGGGAGATCGAAGGAGAACCCTACACAGCTAAAGATGGGACCAAATTCGACTGGTTCCGCTCCCGCATGGTAGGTGGACGTACCAATCACTGGGGACGTATCTCCCTCCGCTTTGGCCCAAGGGATTTTAAACATAAAAGTTATGACGGTCTGGGAGATGACTGGCCACTCAGCTATGAGGATGTCGCTCCTTACTATGACCGTGTAGATAAAATGATCGGCGTATTTGGTACCAGAGAAGGGATGACCAATGAGCCGGACGGATTCTTCCTGCCCCCTCCCAAACCGCGACTGCATGAACTGATGCTGAAGAAAGCGGGAGACAAACTGAAGATTCCGGTGATCACAGCCCGTATGTCCATGTTGACAAGGCCTGTGAATAAAGAGCGCAGCGCCTGTTTCTTCTGCGGACAATGTAACCGTGGTTGCCAGGTGTACGGCGATTTCTCCTCTTCTTCCGTACTCGTAAAACCTGCTATGAAAAGCGGACACGTCGATCTTTACGACAACGCTATGGCCAGGGAAGTACTCACTGATAAAGAAGGAAAAGCAACAGGTGTTGCGTACGTCGATAAAACAGATCTCCAGGAATATGTCGTGAATGCACGGGTGATCGTCCTCGCAGCCAGCGCCTGTGAATCTGCCCGTCTGCTGCTGAACTCAAAATCAGCCAGATTCCCTAACGGATTAGCCAACTCCAGCAATGTAGTTGGTAAATACCTGCATGACTCCACCGGTTCCTCCCGCGCAGCCTTTATGCCGCATCTTATGAACCGTAAACGCTATAATGAAGACGGTGTAGGTGGTATGCACGTGTATATCCCCTGGTGGGAAGACAACAAAAAACTGGACTTTGCCCGTGGATATCATATAGAATTCGGAGGCGGTATGCGTATGCCATCTTATGGTGGTTTTAGCGGCATTGATCGCCTGAATGGTAAATATCCAGGTAGTGATGGCAAACCCAAACCTGCGGGTGGATATGGCGCCTCCCTGAAGGACGATTACCGCCGCTTCTACGGAGCTACCGTTGGTATGGCCGGCAGAGGTGAATGTATCGCCCGTGAAGACAACTATTGCGAAATAGATCCGAAAGTGGTGGATAAATGGGGTATTCCGGTACTGCGTTTCAATTATACCTGGAGTGATCATGAGGTCAAACAGGCCAAACACATGCAGGATACCTTCGATCAGCTGATCCATGAAATGGGTGGCGTACCACTGGGTACCAAACCTGGTCCTGAAACAAACTACGGCCTGGAAACACCGGGCAGGATCATTCATGAAGTAGGTACTACCCGTATGGGCGACGATCCGAAACGCTCTGTAGTCAACAAGCACAATCAGGCGCACGATGTTAAAAACCTGTTTGTCGTGGATGGCGGTCCGTTTGTATCTCAGGCAGATAAAAACCCGACCTGGACCATTCTGGCATTATCGCTCCGTGCATCAGAATACATGATGAGTGAACTGAAAAAGCAAAACCTTTAATACACCTTAATTCATCCCATTATGGACAGAAGGGAATCGCTCAAAGCGCTGACAATAGGCTCCTTATCCGTTGGCGCTATACTGACCGGCTGCGATGATAAAAAGTCTCCGGCCAAAGACAAGGAAACAGCTGGTAAACTCGGCGGTTATGGTCGTACAGAACCAGAGGCCACCAGAGATGCAGCACTGATGGCAGAGACATTTTTTACCGCTACAGAGCTGAAAACAATCACCGTACTCGCAGATATTATTATACCTGCTGACGATCACTCTATCAGTGCATCAGCAGCTAAAGTGCCGGAATTCATTGAGTTCATGGCCAAGGACCAGCCACAGTTCAAACTGCCCCTGCGCGGTGGATTACGCTGGCTGGATGTACAGTGTATGAAACGTTATAACAATGCGTTCACTGACTGTACACAACAACAACAACTGGAACTGGTGGACCAGATCGCCTATCCGGAGCAGGCAAAACCAGAAATGAGTCAGGGCGTTGCCTTCTTCTCATTGATGCGCGACCTGACGGCAAACGGCTTCTTTACCAGCGAAGCCGGTATCAGGGACCTTGGCTATAAAGGCAACGTTCCTACCGAATGGGATGGTGTGCCGGCGGATGTCCTGCAACAATATGGTCTTGCCTATGATGAAAAACTGCTTCCGCTGTATGTAAAAATGGAAGACAGGGGTACGATCATGACCTGGGACTGATCCACACATCATTAATAACAGGTAATTTCTCTCATTTTCTTTTATATTGATCGGTAAATTTTGTTACATATGGTCGAAAAAAATAACAAGGGAAGTCATGAATCCCGTAGATCATTCCTAAAACAAGGTGCCCTTGCTGCAGCTGGTTTTATGATCGTTCCACGTCACGTCTTAGGAGGTAAAGGTTTTATTGCTCCCAGCGATCGTTTACGTGTTGCCGGTATTGGTGTAGGCGGTAAAGGAGAAAGCGATCTGTCTGAGATCGCAAAAGGTCCTGCAGACATCACTTACCTGTGCGACGTAGACACCCGCAGAGCAGCAGCATCCGTTGCTCGTTTCCCGAAAGCGAAATTCTACAAAGACTTCAGGGAAATGCTCGATAAAGAGCATAAACATATTGATGCCGTTACGGTTTCCACACCTGACCACCAGCACGCAGTAGCGGCAATGGCGGCCATGCAGCTGGGTAAACACGTATATGTGCAGAAACCACTCACCCACGATATTTTCGAAGCACGTGCACTGACTGCCGCTGCCCAGAAAAATAAAGTGGTTACACAGATGGGTAACCAGGGTGCTTCCGGCGATGGCGTACGTCAGATGATGGAATGGTACAATGCCGGTCTGATCGGCGATGTACACACCGTTTACTGCTGGACAGACCGTCCGGTATGGCCACAGGGTATTCCATGGTCCAGCATGAAGGCAGAAGTGCCTAAAGAACTGGATTGGGACCTCTGGCTGGGTACTGCTCCCTACAAAGATTATATCGATAAACTGGTACCGTTTAACTGGCGTGGCTGGTGGGATTATGGTACCGGTGCATTAGGTGATATGGGTTGCCACATCATCGAACCTCCATTCCGTATTCTCGGACTGGGTTATCCGAAATCAGTTGAATGCAGCGTAGGTAGCGTTTATGTAGACGAATTCAAACGCGGCTACTTCCCTGAAAGCTGTCCTCCTTCATCTCACGTAATCCTGAAATTCGACGGTAAAAACGGTAAAGAAATCACCCTCCACTGGATGGATGGTGGTATCCAGCCAGAACGCCCTGAAGAACTGGGACCAAACGAGGTAATGGGTGACGGTGGTAACGGTGCTATCCTGATCGGCGATAAAGGTAAAATGATGTGTGGTACCTACGGTAGAGATCCGCAGTTACTACCGACCAGCAAGACCAAACAGACGAACACACCGCAGACCATTGCACGTGTACCGGAAGGACACTATGTACAGTGGGTTAATGCGGCGATCGCTGGTTTCAATAGTCCGAAAGACAAACTGATCAGCTCTCCGTTCTCTATTGCCGGTCCGCTGACCGAAACACTGCTGATGGCCAACCTCGCTATCAGAAGCTTCGACATCAGGAAAGAAAAAGAAGGTAAAACCAGCTTCCCTGGCCGTTATATCAAACTGCTCTGGGATAGCAAGGAAATGAAAATTACCAACTTTGATGATGCCAATCAGTTCGTTAAGAGAACATACCGTCAGGGCTGGAGCCTTGGTGTATAGCTCAGCTACGAATACCAATATTCAAAGGGAAGGACAGCAATGTTCTTCCCTTTTTCTTTGCTGGTCAGCCAGTTAAGCGCTATATTTACTACAACGTTCATTAATCCCATCCCAAATTCCATATGCATTTGTTAAGATTGTCCCCAGTGCTGGTGTATTGCCTGTTGTTATTAACAATAAGCTCCTGTAGGAAAGAACTTTCTCTTGAAGGGACTCCTCCGGAGACAGAACCTCCTCCTGCTCAAATCGTCACTACCAGTATTCAGGGACGTGTACTGAATGAACAACGTCAGCCGGTACAGGGCGCAACTGTCAGCGGTGGCGGCGTAACTGCCACGACTGATGCAAATGGCTATTTTCTCCTGGAAAAAATTAATGGTCCCGACGATGCAACTGTTGTAAGTGTGGATAAAGCTGGCTATTTCAAAGGCTACCGCACACTGATGGTCCGGGAAGGCATTATACAGTATATACAAATCGAACTACTGCTTGAAAATCAGAATCCTATAAGTGGCACATCCGGCGGAGTAATCCCCTTTCCTGAAGGGACCCTCACTTTTCCTCCCGGCAGCATTCTGACTGGCGGAGACCAGCCCTATGGCGGTCCTGTAACCGTTCGTTCCATTTATATCAATCCGGAGAACAGTACCATTGCCGATCAGATGCCTGGTGACCTGCGGGGTATAAATGAGCAGAACAGACAGGTTTTCCTGCGGGCATTCAGTATGATCGCCACCACGATGGAAGATGGCGCCGGCAATACCCTGCATCCGGATTCCACCAATCCGGCAATTTTCCGCATTATGATACCTAATACCCTGGCCAGCAGTGCGCCTACCGAAATACCGCTCTGGTATTTTAACGGCGACACCGGTTTCTGGATACAGGAAGGAACCGCTACCCGCGAGGGCAATGATTATGTTGGTAAGATCACTAAACCCGGCTACTGGCTCTGTGCCACCACGCTACCACAGATCGCACTCACAGCCGGCATTAAAGACCAGAATGGTAATCCGGTGCCCAATATCAGGGTAACGGTGATGACCAAGGTCGATTTCATTCCATCTTTCGCATTCTCTGCCGAAGACGGCATCTTCTACGGCAAAGTACCCGCCAATAATGTGCTGATCCTGACAGTCACCGATAACTGCGACAACGTACTGCGTCAGCAGGAAATAGGTCCTTTCAGCGCAGCTGCCACCGTCAGTAACATCAGCGTCACATTACCGGCAAGTACCTCCCTGATTATCAGGGGAACCGCTAAAGACTGTGACAATACCAATGTGGCGGCAGGAAAAGTGATCATCAATATCGACGGAACCAATTACGCCGCTACCATTACACAAGGCACTTTCAATACGACCATCGTCAGATGTGAAACAGATCCTGTCAATATCACCCTGACGGCAACCGACAACGGTACAGGAAAAACGTCCGCCATGACGACCAACGCCAGCAATGGCACCATCACGCCCAACATTGTGGTTTGTGATTAACTAATTATGATATTCAATAATTTATACTAAGTCGCCCGAAAGTTTTTTATTACTTTTACGGACCTACTATCCCGTGCCTTCCTATGCCAATGTTAACTAGAGTAAGTACCTATGCCATCTAAACTGCTATCCGTATTGGGAGCCTTGAGTATTATTGCTACGTGCGCATGTCGTAAAGAAAAAAGCCTTGAAGCATTGAATACCGTCACTCCCTGTAGTTATGCCCCGTATACGATCGGGTCATCGTTTACCTATCAGTATGTCAACAATCTGGGAGACGCCTCTCAGTATACCCTACGGGTCAGGAAAGATACCAGCATCGAAGGACGTCCGTATTCCATTCTTAATGACGGGTATAACGACCAGTTTATCCGCTGTAATAATGGAAGTTACTTCCTGTATGAACAGGCTTTGTCCCTGCCTGACTATGAACTGACACCAGGTGACAGACTCTTTCTGCATGACGACTATCCCGCAGGTTCTACCTGGAGCGATACCGTACTAGCCACCGTTGCAGGGGTAAAACAATTCGGTCTGCTGCAATACCATCTGCTTGAAAGAGATGTTTCCAGACGCGTTATGGGTATCACTTACAACGGCGTTATTGTCATCCGGCAGGATGCAGCAATCATTGTAGGAGAAACGACATACCCTGCCGGCACCATCGCAACCTATTACTATGCGCCGGGCGTCGGTTATATAGAAACCGCTTCCGTTACTGATACAGTACGGCTGGTGGACTACAAGATCCGTTAGTACTTTTCCCAGATCTGGGTGAGGAAACTTTCTACCGTTCGTCTTACAGCGGTAGCACTGTTGTTGTGGTTATTCACCAATACACTGAATACGAGTGTTTTATTCTTTTTAGTCACCAGATATCCGCTCAATGCGACGCATCCGGATAAAGTGCCTGTTTTCGCATGCACAAACTGTTGTTTATAGTAGTTCTTCAGGGTGCCTTTTCCACCTGTCGGAAGCAGGGCATATAATCTCTGTGAAGGATAGGTCTTATACATATCAGACAACACACTTACGAAATCTCTCGGCGTAAAAAGGTTATAGCGGGAAAGTCCGGAGCCATCTACCCACTTCGGCGTATCCGGCAGATTGGCCAGGTAGCTCTTTTGCATAAACGCGATCGTACGCGCGGTACTGATCGTATCCCACAACAGGGCGGAACACATCATGAGCGTCTGCTCCGCAAAGAAGTTATCACTACGATGCATCATCGGTTGAAACAGGGTATCCACGGGAATGCCTCTCAGCAAAGAAAAGGACGCAGGAGCTGGTTGATTACCCATAGCCGCGATGCTGATCTGTTTATGCAGGGTGTCCTGCAGGCGGTATATAAGGTCCTCACTCCCCCCTGTAATGAATGGAATTTCTCCTTCCTGTACACTTTTATCATTGCCATTGTAGGTGACCGAGAATCGGTTACTACGTTCATCTCTTTCTGTCAGCAGTTCCTCCAGCTTATCATTCCGGTGAACCGAAAAATGCAGCGTATCACTGAACATACGGGGCCATATAACAGTAGTGTCACCGTGATGCCGCACGTGCGCAACGTTGCCATATACCGGCCATTCATTCAATTCAGGCTGATAGTAGTCGGCATAATCACTCCATGCCCAGCCACTACCAAAACGTTTGTTTTCTATCGCTGCGGGCACCAGTACAATCGGCTGATTAGCCTGCTGTAACAACTGCCAGGCGGGTTGCACTTTATAATCCGGATGCAGGAACGCAGGATCTGCCATTCCTTTTACATACAAAGCAGTGTCGGTACGGAAATAGCGTAAAGCTGGTAATGAATCCCCCAGCAGGCGTAGGCCGGTATACAGGGTGAAGATCTTTGTATTGGATGCAGGTGTGAAATAATGATCTTCCTGATAGTTGTACCAGTATTTGCCGGTGGCAGGTTCGTAAATACTGATACCGGTATGCGCCTGTTTCAGCGGTGCACTTGTCAGTAACTCCTCTTCTGCCCATTTTTTAATCGGACCGTATTGTGCGGCAACCGGCTTAATAAACGATAGTAACAGACACCCTGATAAAACAATCCTGAATGATCTCATAAACATCCTTATAAAGTGAAGGCTCCATAATGGAGCCTTCAACATCTTATTATATTACAAATTATCTCTAATATACAGCGTGTCAGCTGAAATATCTAGTGATACCTGGATGCGCATAAGCGTAATTACCATCAGCATCCGGCACGATTGGTGGCGCCGCGTCAAAAGCATAGGTAGCAGGCTGCAGATTCAGTCCGGAATTCAGTGCTTTATCAAAGGCGATGGTCTGTCCGGAATAGGTGGCCAGTCGGCCGATAATAGCCGTCAGCGTTGTTTTAGCCGCTCTTTCTGCATCATGGAATTTATACTCCCCTTTTGCAATAGCAGCAAACAGCTCATCGTGTTCTGCCTGATACGGCTGATTTTCCTGCTTTTTATCAAACTGGTACAGCACCTTGCCTTTATGATCTTTGATCACGGCTTTATCCATCAGCATACGGCCTTTTGTACCAACGATCTCCTCGTCTACCCTGCTATCCGCATCTTTCCAGTGACGGCACTGGCTGTTCATCACCACACCATTACCATAGCGGTATTCTACATAGTGGTGATCATAGATCTCTCCGAATTCCTTACCGGTACGTACGGAACGTCCGCCCATACCTACGGCTGTCACCGGATAATCGTTCATGAACCAGTTACCGACGTCAATATTGTGAATATGCTGTTCTACGATATGATCACCACATAACCAGTTGAAGTAATACCAGTTACGCATCTGGTACTCCATCTCTGTATATTCAGGTTTACGTGGTCTTACCCACAGTGCACCCTGGTTCCACCATACCTGCATAGATAAAATGTCACCAATGATACCATCCTGGAAACGCTTGTACATTTCGCGGTAAGAGGTCTGGTAACGGCGTTGTAACCCTACTACGACATTCAGCTTTTTGCTCTTTGCTACTTCTGCTGCTTCCAGCACTCTTTTGATACCAGCAGGATCGGTCGCTACTGGTTTCTCCATGAAGATGTGTTTACCCTGTTTTACCGCCTCCTCAAAATGGATCGGACGGAAGCCGGGAGGTGTAGCGAGGATCACCACATCTGCCAGTGCGATCGCCTTTTTGTAGGCGTCAAAACCGATAAATTTGTTTTCTTCTTTTACATTCAGTTTGCCAGGTGTGTCACCTACTTCGCCTTTAATGTCGTTGTAGCTGTTATTCAGTCGCTCTGCAAAAGCATCTGCCATTGCCACCAGCTGAACGTTCTGTTTGGTACTCAGTGCCTGCACAGCAGCACCGGTACCACGCCCACCGCATCCGATCAGCGCTATTTTAATGACATTGTCTGCTCCTGAAAAGAAATTGGCCTGAGACAACATAGGCATGGTCAGTAAACCGCCAGCCAGTAATGAAGACTCTTTTACAAAGTCCCTGCGGGACTTTCCGTGGAATTGATTCAGTTCTTCCTGTTGCATGATAGAAGGTTTTTTTATGTGTTAATCGGGGGAATTTTTACTATTGACCTGTGTGTTCAGCTTATCGCTGTCTGTAACTTATCTTGATCCTTTGTACTGATCTACGACCTCTTCAAAAAAACGTGCGGCTTCTTCTTTTGTCGGTTGCTGTGCCGGACGCACTACACGAAATCCGATAAATGGCGCATCTGCGTTCCACCAGAAGCTTTTTGGTATCTGTGGGTCTCTGCGGTTCCAGGCCGGATCAGATTTCAGTCTGCTGGCACTGCGCAAGGCCAATGACTCATCACGGTAATTACCGCCTTTGATGGTCCGGGGCGTTTTGGATGTCGGCTTAATCCAGGGATTGTTCTCTTCTGCATGTTGCAGATACTGCTCATCGTACTGATCCAGGGTCCATTCCGCTACGTTACCCAGCATATCATACAAGCCCCAGGCATTAGGTTTTAACTCTCCTACCTTATGGTATTTGTTATCGCTATTGCCGGCATACCAGGCATATTCCTTCAGCTTTGCGGCATCATTGCCAAAAGGATAAGCGGTTGTAGCACCAGCCCTGCAGGCATACTCCCATTCCGCTTCTGTTGGCAGGCGGTAAAATACACCGGTTTTCGCATAAAGCCATTTACAGTACATCAATGCGCCGTACTGGCTCATACTGTTGGCCGGAAAGCCACCTACTTTACCCATTCCCAGGGTCAGGTCAATGTAGGGAGGACTCGGTCTTGTCATCCCGTCCGGAATAGGTGTTTTGTCTTTTTCCGGGTCGGAATAAACGTCATACTGCTCAAAGGTAACTTCATATGCACTCATCCAGAATGCATTGACTTTCACCTTTTTTTGCGGTCCTTCGTCGGCGCTTCTGCCCTTTTCGCCTGCAGGACTTCCGAGCGTCACTTCTCCTGCGGGAATAGGCACCATTTTAAAAGAGAATGTAGTTCCTGGCAGTTTTTCTTCGTAAGCAGCAAATGGCTGGGAGGCGGTCTCCTGTCCGAACACCGGACCAGCGAGTATCGATCCCAGCGACAACGCCAATAATCTGTTTTTCATAACTCGTTTGAAAGATAATACCTGTGAATTTATTAAATCAAAAATTGGGATGCAACGTTTTTTCCATGAATGAGGGTAAGAAATACACTTTTCCCTCAGGGAGCCCTTGCGCCGGAATCAAAAAGCGATTACATTTAGCATTCATGCAATCAACCCTTTAACGTTATGGAAAGAAGAAAATTCCTTCAGCAAAGCACATTGGCAGGTCTCTCTACACTGGCAGCAGGCAGTGCCGCGGCAGCCGCCCATCAGTCCTTCAGTGGCAAGGATAAAGAACACGCAGGCAAAACCTTCAATCTCAACTATGCCCCTCATGACGGTATGTTTAAAAACAGTGGCGGCGAAAACTTCCTCGATCAGATACAGTTCATGTATGATCAGGGATTCCGTTCCATCGAAGACAACGGCATGATGAAAAGAGACACGGCAGAACAGGAGAAGATCGGTAAACTGCTCAGCAAACTTGGTATGCAGATGGGGGTATTTGTGATCGATGCCGGCGATAACTGGAAGGTGTCTCTGACCAGCGGCAAACAGGAGTTTAAAGACGCTTTTGTAAAAGAGTGTAAAAAGGCACTGGAAACCGCCAAACGTGTCAATGCGAAATGGGCGACCGTAGTGCCTGGCTACTTTGAACGTAACCTGCCTATCGGCGTACAGACGGCACATGTGATCGAAGCCTTCCGTGCCGGCGCGGGTGTACTGGAAAAAGAAGGCCTGGTAATGGTCATGGAGCCCCTGAGCGACAATCCTGACCTGTTCCTGCGCACCGCAGAACAAAGCTACGGCATCTGTAAAGCTGTCAACAGCCCAAGCTGTAAAATACTTTACGATATCTATCACATGCAGCGCAATACCGGCAACCTGATCCCTGTTATGGACATGTGCTGGGATGAAATCGCCTACATCCAGATCGGTGACAATCCTGGCCGTAAGGAACCTACTTCCGGTGAGATCAACTACAAAAACATTTTCAAACACCTGCACAAGAAAGGATTCAAAGGTATCCTGGGCATGGAACATGGTAATGCCAATCCCGGAAAAGAAGGCGAACAGGCACTCATAAAGGCATACCGGGAAAGTGACGATTTTCTGTAATCGGGTATAACACCAATTTTATTACCTTCCCGGAAAATTCAACTCCCTATGAACTTTCTGATCCGGTTATTAGTAACGGCGCTGGCAGCAATGGTGACTGCCTATATATTGCCCGGTGTTAATATCAAAGACTTTACCAGTGCGCTTATCCTTGCATTAGTATTAGCTATCTTGAACCTGTTGGTAAAACCGATCCTGGTATTACTGACCCTACCTGCCACTCTACTGACGCTTGGACTTTTCCTGCTGGTGATCAATGCAGTGATCATTCTCCTGGCTGCAAGACTGGTAAAGGGCTTTTCCGTGGATGGCTTCTTCTGGGCGTTGATATTCAGTGTGGTACTGACCGTAGTCAGTGGTATTATGCACAGTATAGCAGGAGGCAATAACGATTGAGTTTTACACCATGTACTTTGAACGTGCACACATCAGTGATGAGGAGCTGCTGAGTTTTTACAAACAATTACTGTATCCCCGCCTGGTAGAAGAGAAAATGCTCTTACTGCTGCGGCAGGGCAAGGTGACAAAATGGTTTTCCGGTATAGGCCAGGAAGCTATTGCCGTCGGCGCCACTTTAGCGTTAGATATGGATGAATGGATACTCCCCCTGCACCGCAACCTGGGCGTATTCACCACCCGGCAGATGTCCCTCCAGCAGTTGTTTCACCAATGGCAGGGTAGTCCGCTGGGATTCAGCAAGGGACGCGAACGCTCATTCCATTTCGGCAGCCGCCAGCATCACATATGTGGCATGATCTCCCACCTGGGGCCGCAACTTTCTATTGCGGATGGTATTGCCCTCGCACATAAACTTAAACAGGAAAATAAAGTGGCTCTCGCTTTCACCGGTGAAGGCGGTACCAGTGAAGGCGAGTTCCATGAAGCCCTCAATGTAGCGGCTGTATGGGACCTCCCTGTTATCTTTCTCATAGAAAATAATGGCTATGGCCTGAGCACACCGGTAGAAGAACAATACCGTTGTGAACAGCTCGTACAACGTGCGGCAGGTTATGGTATGCGTGGTATGCGTATCAACGGTAATAACCTGCTCGAGGTCTACCATGCCATCAAAGAAGCCAAAAGACACGCCTTACAGGAACAGCAACCTGTCCTGATAGAAGCCATGACCTTCCGTATGCGCGGTCATGAAGAGGCCAGCGGTACAAAATACGTTCCTCCTGCCCTGCTGGAAGAATGGGCTACACAGGACCCTATCCTTCATTTTGAAGGCTTTCTTCAGTATCTCCGCCTCCTGGACGATCATAAGATCAAAAATATCCGGGAACAACTCAAACAGGAAATAGACAGGGATATACATGAAGCACTGTCGGCTACTTCTCCAGCCTTCAGTATTGCAGACGAGCTAAGGGATATCTATGCACTGGCTCCTGCAGCAATAGCTCCCCCGGAGGATACTCCTTCCCCGCAAAAGCGGTTTATAGATGCGATTTCAGAAGGATTGCACCAGGCAATGGATCGCTATCCCAATCTCATCCTCATGGGACAGGATATCGCAGAATACGGTGGTGCTTTTAAAATTACAGAGGGCTTCTCCACCATATTTGGCAGGGAAAGGGTAAGGAATACCCCTCTTTGCGAAAGTGCTATTATTGGCGCCGGGCTGGGACTATCCATCATGGGTTTTAAGAGTATGATAGAAATGCAGTTTGCCGACTTTGTCAGCTGCGGCTTTAACCAGATCGTCAATAACCTGGCGAAGATACATTACCGCTGGGGCCAGACGGCCGATGTGGTCATCCGCCTCCCGGCAGGTGCCGGTGTTGGTGCAGGCCCTTTTCATTCTCAGAGTAATGAGGCCTGGTTTACGCATGTCCCCGGTCTGAAGGTCGTCTACCCATCTACACCGGCAGACGCAAAAGGACTTTTATTAGCTGCATTTGCCGATCCGAACCCTGTATTATTCTTTGAGCATAAAGCGCTCTACCGCAGTATCAGCGGTCCGGTATCACTGGACTGGTACACGATAGAGATCGGAAAAGCAAAACTTGTACGAAGCGGAGATGATATCAGCATCATTACCTATGGGAGTGGCGTACACTGGGCGCTGGAATATGCGCAGCAATATCCGGATATATCCTTAAACATCCTGGACCTCCGCTCTTTACTTCCGCTGGACTATGAAGCGATCAGAGCCGCTGTGGAAGCAAGTGGAAAAGTGCTGGTCCTGCATGAAGACACACTGACTGGTGGTATTGGAGCAGAAATCAGCGCCTGGATAGCGGAACACTGTTTTTCCTTACTGGACGCTCCGGTAATGCGCTGTGCAGGACTCGATACGCCTGTACCTTTTGCAGCTGAGCTGGAGAAAAATTTCCTCGCGAAAACGCGTATGCATCAATGCATACAGCAACTGATGAATTATTAGGCAGGTACGTATGTTGGGATTTTCCAGGATAATGCGCTAACTTGCAGCCCGGACCAATAAACATTTTTTTTATGTTGCTTGAAGTAATCAATAACGTAGAGACTACAGATTTTTACAGAGCTGGAGATAAGATCGCTCACTCTTTGACCTATGTTGTTATCATCGTGTTTGCTGCCATGTTCCTGTACGCAGCGATCAAGTACGCTAAACGCTAGTATTCAACAACTTAAGATATTTTAAAGCTGTTTTACTCCACTGTAAAATGGCTTTTTTTATGTCTTATTTTACCCTGACATATACCAGTTTCCCCATCTTGCGGCCGCTCTCCCTGATGTCTATTTCAAAGTCATCGAAGCTTTTGATCAGCTGTAAAAGTTTGCTGTACCCATAGTTTCGGGCATCAAAATCCGGCTGTTTCTTTAATAACAGATTCCCCAGTTCTCCCAGGTATGCCCAGCCATCTTCATCTGCAATATCATTGATACTCGATCCCAGCATATTTACCAGCTCCTTATCTGCCTTGCTGATCGCCTTACCCTTTTCCTTTACTGTTTTCGGTTTGACAGACGCATCCTTCACCTCGCTCACCAGGATTTCAAGGTAAATGAACTTGTCACAGGCTGCCCTGAACGCACTGGGTGTCTTCTTCTCTCCCAGCCCGAATACCCGCATACCTGCTTCCCGTAAACGCGTGGCCAGACGGGTAAAATCACTATCACTCGTGATCAGACAAAAACCATCTACCCTGCCGGTATACAGAATATCCATCGCATCGATGATCATTGCGGAATCGGTGGCATTTTTGCCGGAGGTATAACTGTATTGTTGTATCGGCGTGATCGCATTGTCCAGCAACACTATTTTCCAGCCGGCCAGTGTGGGTTTTGTCCAGTCCCCATAAATGCGCTTAAATGTGGGAATACCATACTTCGCCACCTCTTCCATCATCTCTTTCACCTTGGTGTGGGGAATATTGTCAGCATCGATAAGGACTGCCAAACGGAGATCTTTGTTTTCCATACATGCCTTTATTGGGGTTGATAAACAAATTTAACACCAGCCTGCTGATAAAATAACATTAGTTGTAATTTTTCTGGTAAGCTCCTGTGTATAAATCCATTATCTGTAACTTTGTGCTATGGATCAGTCGCCCGGGAGAGTTTATACCTTCCACTTCGTTATGCTATGCCTCAGCAATGCACTGTTTTCCGCCAGCTTTAACATGTTGCTTCCGGAATTACCCGCTTATCTGACCCGGATGGGTGGTGAGGATTACAAAGGATATATTCTTGCCCTTTTCACCCTGATGGCAGGTTTATCCCGCCCTTTCAGCGGGAAACTGACAGATACAGTCGGCCGGGTACCTGTAATGATCTTCGGCTCACTGGTATGTGTGGTATGTAGCCTGCTTTATCCCCTTGTTAGTTCTGTAGGTGCATTTTTACTCTTGCGCTTTTTCCATGGATTTTCCACCGGTTTTAAACCAACTGGTACCGCCGCCTATGTTTCTGATATTGTACCCGCTACCCGCAGAGCGGAAGCCATGGGTATGGTCGGATTATTCAGTACGATCGGCCTGGCACTCGGACCAGCTATCGGAGGGTATATATCCACACAATGGAATATCCAGGTGATGTTCCAGATATCAGCAGTTTTTGCGCTGCTCTCAGTGGTGATCCTGGCGGGTGGCATGCGGGAAACACTGGCAGACAAACAGGGCTTCCGGTTATCCACACTCCGGATCTCAAAGAATGAGATCTTCGAGCCACTGGTACTGGCGCCGGTAATCGTCACGTTCCTGACCTACCTCAGTTATGGCGCCCTGTTCACCATTATTCCCGACTTCAGCAGCCACCTGGGCATTCAGAATAAAGGATTGTTCTTCACCTTCTTCACAGCCGCCTCCATCGGCATCCGTTTGCTGGCAGGAAAGGTATCTGATAAATACGGACGTGTTCCCGTCCTGAAGATTTCCTCTTTTACGATGGCAATCGCGGTTTTTGTACTGGCAGTAGCACATACACCTGCTATGATGCTGACAGCGGCTATTATCTACGGCGTATCTGTAGGATTGAACTCCCCGGCGATCACTGCCTGGACGATCGATCTGGGACATCCACAGTTTAAAGGACGCGCCCTGGCCAGCATGTATATTGCGATGGAAGCGGGTATCGGTCTGGGCGCATACCTGTCCGCTTTTATTTACCACAACGACACCCATTTTTTCGCCCTCACCTTCTACTGTACAGCGGTAGTGACATTACTGGCATCTGTATATCTGCTGTTTATTTATCACAATCGCAGGCTGCAGATAATGATGCGTTTTGTGCATATGCGGGCGCCCATAAGGAGATTTCTTCGCTAGACCGGATAACTTATCATAAAAAGAAAGCCGTACACCTGAGATGTACGGCTTTTTCTATTAAAAGACATTACTGATCAATATTACAGCTGCTCATACAGTGCACGCAAACGCTCACGGGTCATCTGCTCTTTCCAGTCTTTACCCAGTGCATTTTCCCACAGTGGGGCCATACCCAGGGACACGTCGATCATGATGTTAAACTGCTCATCGGTCAATCCTTTGGTGATCCCCTGCGGAATGTCGATGTTATGTTTTTTCACCATTTCCTTGAATTCTTTTACGCCTTCCGGATAGAATTCTTCCAGCTTGTCAAATACGATACAGTTACCGATACCGTGTTTGGTACCCAGCAGGTATGCCAGACCATAGCTCACCGCATGTGCCACCCCTACCTGGGAATAAGCGATACTCATACCACCGGCATAGGAAGCCATCATCAGTTTCTCATCTGCATCATCATCCCACTGCTCTTTCTGCAGGAAGATCTCCTGGCAGAGGCGGAGCGCTTCCTCACCGTAGGAACGGCTGAAAGCATTCAGATAAGTACCTGTCAGCGATTCAACACAGTGAATATAGCAATCCATCGCAGTATAAAACTGCTGGTTTACCGGTACGCCTTTAATTAATTCCGGATCGAGTACGATCTGGTCAAATGGCGTAAAGTCAGAGTTCATACCCAGTTTACGGGTAGGACCGGTCAATACGCAGGTACGGCTTACTTCAGCGCCGGTACCGGAGATGGTAGGGATACCTACTTTGTATACACCCGCTACTTTCACCAGATCCCATCCCTGATAGTCAGCAGAAGAACCCGGGTTTTTCATCATCAGAGCTACGGCTTTGGCCATATCCATTACGGAACCGCCGCCGATACCAATGATACCGCTTACTTCACCAAATTCCGCTTTCAGGTCATCTCTTACCTTGTCAACGTATTTGGTCTTTGGTTCGTCGGTGACGTCGATGTATACGATTTTATCTTTGCCTCTCAGCGGAACACGTTTTGCGAACGCATCATTTCCCTGAAAGAAGTGGTCTACGAAAAAGATCATTGGCGCGTCGCCCTGACGGCGGGGAGCCAGTATTTCGTCAAGCTGGTCAAACGCACCACGGCCAAACACCACATAATCAACCATTTTAAAATTCCTGAATTTCATCTCGGTGGTTTAATGTTTTAGTATTACAGTAATTTTTCTGCCTTCACCAGGTCTTCCGGCGTATCGATCTCCACGCCCATGTATTCAGTCACCACCATTTTCATGGAAATGCCATTCTCCAGGTAACGCAGACATTCGATCTTTTCAGCAGCTTCCAGCGGACTTACCGGCATTTTGGTAAAATCCATCAGTGTTTGCCGGCGGAAAGCGTAAATGCCGATATGTTCGTAGTAAGTGGTTGCCACGTTTTTATCACGGGGATACGGGATCACTGAGCGGGAGAAGAAAAGGGCGTTGGATTTCTTATCAACGGCCACTTTTACATAGTTAGGATCTTCAATAGATTTCCAATCCTTCAGCACCTGCATCAGCGAAGCTACCTGCACGTGCTTCCCCTCCTCTCCTTCAAAAACCTGCAGTAATTTCTCCAGCGGTTCTTTCTGGGTAAAAGGTTCATCTCCCTGTACATTCACCACGATATCCACATCCGCACGATCTTCAATGGCTTCCGCAATACGATCGGTACCGCATTCGTGTTCCTTTTTGCTCATGATCGCTTTACCGCCATTACTTACGATTTCATTGTAAATAATGTCGCTGTCGCAAACCACCATTACCTCATCAAACACACCTGTGTTAACGGTGCTTTCGTAGGTACGCAGGATCACGGATTTGCCTCCCAGTTTTGCCATCAGCTTACCTGGAAAACGGGTAGCGCCATAGCGGGCAGGAATTAAGGCTACTTTCTTCATGCTGATATCTTATAAAGCGCTCTTTACTGCGTTCACCAATTTCTCCACACGTTGCTGAATTTCTTCTTCGCTCCAACCGAGGTTGACAGGCGTACAGATACAACGGCTCATGATCGCGTCAGACACCGGGAACTGTTTTACTTTATACAGTTCCATCGCCTGTTGCAGTCCTGGTGCAAAACGGGACAGTACAGCGCTCTGTTTGAAGTGCTCCCAGTTACGGATGTAATGCCAGTTATTGTCAAACCAGTAGAAGGCAGGCAGACCGGCAGCTTTCATAGCAGCGGCGGCCGCTCTTGCCTGTGATTCTTCCGGAAGGAAGAAGGCCAGGAATGTAGCGCTGTCACCTTCTGCATCAGGCAAGCGACGGAAG
Source organism: Chitinophaga sp. YR627 (assembly GCF_900114995.1). Lineage (GTDB taxonomy): Bacteria > Bacteroidota > Bacteroidia > Chitinophagales > Chitinophagaceae > Chitinophaga. The sequence goes on along the minus strand of NZ_FOUX01000003.1, from coordinate 488,574 downwards.
GTTACACCTGGTACGGTTGCCAGTGCATCTTTGAGTATTTTCTTTGTTTTACGCTGGATGCTGAGGAAAGTATCCAGTTTACGTACCTGCGCCAGACCAACCGCAGCATGCAGTTCGGAAATGCGGTAGTTGTATCCTACATATGGATGCAGGTCAGCGCCACGATCTACGCCCAGGTGGTCGTGACCATGGTCAGCATATGCGTCACATTTCAGGTAAACGTCTTTATCGTTCGTAACAATAGCCCCACCTTCTGCACAGGTGATGGTTTTTACGAAGTCAAATGAGAAAGCGCCTGCGTGACCGATGGTACCCAGTGCTTTTCCTTTATAAGTACCGCCAAATGACTGGCAGGCATCTTCCAATAATATCAGGTTGTGTTTGTCGCAGATCGCCTTCAGTGCATCCAGGTCAGCCATTGATCCACACATATGCACCGGCATTACTGCTTTTGTACGCGGTGTGATAGCCGCTTCTACCGCCTTCGGATCGAGTGTCAGTGTATCATCCACATCTACCAGTACTGGTGTTGCGCCTACTGAGAAAATACATTCAAAGCTTGCTACAAATGTGAAAGTAGGCATGATCACTTCATCTCCGGCGCCAATACCCAGAGCCGCCATTACAGTGGTCAGCGCAGCAGTACCGCTGGAGACCAGGTGTGTATGGTTTACGTTCAGTTTTTCAGAAATGGCCTGTTCAAGTTCCTTAGCTTTCCAGATGCCTTTACGGGGACCATCAAAGCCGTAACGCATAAAAATGCCTGTATCTAATACATCATTTATTTCCTTGCGTTCTTCCGGGCCAAAAAATTCATATCCGGGCATAAGTTGTTGATTTTTGCAAATGTAGTACAATCATATTGCCCGTCCTCGCAAAAACTGTTTATCTTTTACTAAAAATTACCATGCGTTTATTGCTGTTCCTTATCCTGTTGACGGCTCCGGTTGCCGGCCTCCATGCCCAACAGCCGCAGTCTGCGATCAAAGCCTTATTACAGAAACAAACAAACTCCTGGAACCAGGGCGACCTGGAAACCTTTATGAGTACCTACTGGCAATCCGACTCCCTTATATTTATTGGTAAGCGCGGCCCCACCTATGGGTGGCAAGCTACACTTGATAATTATAAACGCTCCTATCCGGACACGGCAGCCATGGGCAAGCTGAACTTTAATTTACTGGAAATGAAAGCATTGTCTACTGACACCTGGTTTGTAGTAGGTAAGTGGCACCTGACAAGGACAATTGGGGATTTAGAGGGACACTTTTCCCTGTTAATAAAGAAGATTAAGGGAAACTGGAAGATCATTGCCGACCATAGTAGCTAAAAAAAGAAAACCATCCCATGAATGGGACGGCCTGCTATACACCACAACATTAAAGAAGAAGTTTTACTAATTCGTTTTTCCTCAGTTGGATATTAAGGTTAATCTAATAAATCTATGGTAACGATTTAGTCTTTATTATCTTGATCGCGCACCACTGCATTTTCCTTTTCAGGTTCTTCGGAGAGATCTCCATGTAGCGGATTGCGGGAATTATCTGCTTTACTTGTTTTTAATACTTCAACGGGATGCTGTTCCGGCTGGTTGTACTCCTCTGAAGACTTCTTTTCGTCTTTTTCTTTTTCACTTAGCATATGTTCCGTTTTAGAATGTTTTGCTTGTCGGTTACACTTTATACTTTGCAAAGTCTGTTCCAGCTCTTAAATCCTTGATAATTGGGCATTCCCTTATGCTTCTGAGTAATGCATTCCACAAAACGCGCCCCAAACCGTTGGTTTTGATGTGCAGCATACTCCACATTGATATAGAAGCCGTGTTTGGTGCAATAGATTGCAAAACGTAACACCGGTAAGATTTAGCAAATTTTTAGCAGCCTAAACAGAGAGTTGGAAAACTACTTACTTAAGTACAAAATGGCTACTGCAAAGGAAATGCGGTAGAAGGGGGTATCTTTTTTTAACATTTCTACTACTAACGGATGGCATAGACTTTGAACATTATATAATCCGCCCGTGTTGATAGCCATGATAGTTATACCTCAGCAATTCATGACAGTTACCCTGATAGATTGACACGGACAGGAATCGAAAATTGGCAACTTGGATATTACTACTACATATAAATTCAATAACAATTATAAAAACGCTACTATGAACATCCGGGGATACCAGTGGTCGGTACTGAAAAAACTGCTGAAACAGCGTTTTACAGAACTTTCAGACGAAGATTTAGTGTTTGAAAGGGGTAAAGAAAGGGAGCTATATGTCAGACTGGAACGTAAAACGGGAAAGTCTGAGGAAGATGTTGCCCGTATAATTAAAGGTATGCAACAAGCATACTTGCAGCAAACAACATTGCTGTAAGGATAGTAGGTGATCAATTGTGACTTTACCATGAGCGGAAGTTCGATGTGTAAATCTTCATGATTGATCACTTCTTTTTTAGTAATTGTCCTGGACGTGACCATTCTTTCTCCACATCTTCACTACCAGAAACAAATAACCTGCAAGGGAAACGACCAGCCAGCTGTAGAAAAAAATCATCCTTCCGGGCGTTGATTCCTCAGGAATCGCAAAGCCTAAATATAATCCCAGGAAAACATTTACCATCATCCAGAAAAAGCCAATGAATACCGTCCGCATTATTCTCACGAAATACTGCACAATCCTCATATCAAATGGTTCTTTCCTGTCCTGCTGTGGCTCCTGTGATTCCATATCTGATCTTTTTTTGATGAATTAAGGAAGACATAATTTCCGCAATGCCAGGCTATCTCCTCTGAATACGTTAAAGTCAACGGTTGTACGGATACCATTCACCCTGCCAATATCGCTATGCTGCCAGAATAACCACTGTCTCTTTGTCGAAGGTCGTTCTTTCTGATAATAATGTGCCAGCCATAATGGATATTTATCAAACTCCTCCCCCAGATATGTCTCATAGAAGTGTATGTTCGTATAAATGATTGGCTTTACACCGTAAGCCTTTTCCATTTCCTCCAGCCAGATTCTGGCTGTAGAACGGATCACAGCAGCAGGCTGGTTATTATGTACTTCTATATCAAGCACAGGTGGTAAGTCGCCTGACTCCAGCTGTACGACGTTCTGAAAATTGATCACCTGCTTCAGAGGATCTCTTGTAGAATAAAAGAAATGATAGGCTCCCCGGACAATACCGGCCTTTTTCGCCTTCTGCCAGTTCGTTTTAAACGAGGCGTCCTGACGGGTGATTCCCTCAGTGGCCTTGATGAATGCAAACGAAATATGGATTCTGTCCACCTGCATTTGTTCTACGGCAGACCAATTGATATTCTTCTGGAACTTCGATACGTCAATTCCATGAATGGAATAATTCACTGGCATATCAATACCAAATTCTTCGTATCGTACAAAATTGATGGCATCTTCTTTGTCCAGCCACCATAGCCAGCCACCAGCAGCCAGACATAGGAGGAATAAAAAGACGAAAACCAGACGCCTGGACTTCTTAATTCGGAGTTTTGACACTTTTAAACTGATTCAACTTTCGCATTAAATAGGAAGGTTTTCCAAATTTCACAGCAAGTATAATTATTATTATACATAACCCGCGTAGTTATCTTATTTTTACAATAATAAGTGATGTTGTTATGCCAGAATTTAATCTTAACGATAGCCTCAATCTGCTTTCCAAGTTCACGCCACGCCGCGCCTGGAACGCCGGTAAGGTACTGAGTAGTTATTTTGTAAGCAAGTGGACCGGTAAGCCTGTACAATGGGGTTATCCTATATCCGTATCTTTTGAACCGACAACATCCTGTAACCTGAGATGCCCGGAGTGTCCCAGTGGTCTCCGCGCTTTTACCCGCCCTACGGGTATGCTGCAACAGGACTTTTTCAGGAAGACCATCGATGAGATCTATAAAGAATTATTATACCTGATCTTCTATTTTCAGGGTGAGCCTTTTCTGAATCCGGGCTTCCTGGAAATGGTGAAATATGCACACGATAAAGGGATCTATACCGCTACTTCTACCAACGCGCACTACATGACAGATGAAAATGCCCGTAAAACCGTGGAAAGTGGTCTGGACAGATTGATCATTTCCATCGACGGTACAACACAGGATGTGTATACACAATATCGTGTAGGTGGTAATCTTGAGAAAGTGATCCAGGGTGCAAAGAATATCGTGAAATGGAAAAAAGAACTGAAGTCTAAAACTCCTTTTGTGTTCTTCCAGTTCCTCGTCGTGAAACCAAATGAACACCAGATCGAAGATATTAAGCAACTTGCGAAAGAGATCGGTGTAGATGAAGTACGGTTCAAGACCGCACAGGTATACGATTATGAGGAAGGTAACCGGCTGATCCCAACTATTGATAAATACAGCCGTTATCGTCGTAATGAAGATGGCACCTATGCTATTAAAAATAAGATGGGTAACCATTGCTGGCGCTTATGGCACGCTCCTGTAATTACATGGGATGGTCTTGTGGTACCCTGCTGTTTTGATAAAGATGCACAGCATAAACTGGGAGATCTCAAGAAAGAGTCCCTGAAAGAGTTGTGGCACAACGATAAGTATATTCAATTCAGAACACAGATCCAGAAAGGACGCGCGAATATTGATATCTGCGCTAACTGTAGTGAAGGAACAAAGGTTTGGGGGTAACAAACCTTAAACCTTTTAATCTTCTTCCTCCCGCTCCGCCGCAGCCTTCGCTTTTTTCTTCTTGCTGCGGCCCTTACGGAATTTGTCAAACAGGTTGATGCCCAAACGGACGCCTGCAAACTCCAGCGCTGTCATTAATGCACTGGTCGTAAATGATTTAAAACTGCCGCTCTGCCAGGCAACTTTTGCGACACGTCCTACGATACCCAGTACGCCCGAATGTTTCGCGCTTCCAGGGATAACGGAGTTTAATGCCATTTTTCCATAATTACCTTTCAGATGATCCACCCTGTTTCCCAATTCATTTTCAAGTGCTTTGGAACGTCTTTTCAGGCGGATGATTTCCTTTTGTAACAGGTCCTGGCTTGTTACTTTCACCTTGGGCATGTGTAAAAGTTTATCATGAGTGCTCTCAACATTGTTATAGTTGTTCGTATAATTCTTCTTCTTCGTCTGCAGACTTCTTCACCGCGTTGACTTCCTTTTCCTTATCTTCTTCTTCTTCTTTTTCCTCCACGTCCATTTCACTCAGCAGTTCACGCACGAGCATATTGGAGAGAGGAATCTGAACAAGCGGTTTCCGGAAGGCTAAAATGATGCCCAGCAGTATTACAAACAGGCCCGCAGAGCAGGAAAATCCTAATGTAAAACTGTTGGTCATTTCACCAATCCAGAATCCCAGCACCATGCCCAGGAATACGATAACGAAAAAGAACAGCAGGAAAGCCAGTATCAGTGAGAAAAAAAGCCCTAAGGCTTTCGATAGCTTTCCTGCTGCCTGAAGTTTAATCAGGTCCAATCGGGTTTCAAGGTATTCCTTTGCAACCTTGCCGGTCTGATTGAAGTAATTGCTGAAATTATCTTCCATGCAAAATTTTTTTGTACAAGCTAGGGGTTATGCTAACTCATTTTCCAGTGCATCCTCGTATTGCTCTTTCTGCTTCTTGAACTTGTCTTTCAGTTTGTCTGCCTGGTATTTCAGCTTATCTACCAATTCATCTTTCTTGTCAGAGTTCAGGAAATAGCCAACTGCTACACCTACGGCTGCTCCAACGATGAATGATACAACTGCTTTTGAACTGTTGCTTGCCATAAAATAAAGGTTTAAAGTGAACAATGATTTTACAATCGTACTGTACTGGAAACAAACATTATTCCAATAATTCTAATCCCGGTTAGATAACTGTTAAATAATATTTATTCATTACTGATACATGTTCAATAATCTGCACTGTTTAAACACTTTACAGCCATTAATAGTTTAGTTTTATATTATCAGAAATATTGCCGCGAACGGTACTCTTTTTGCACTATAGCTATATCTTCTTACAGATAACCTTTAACCTCATGAGTGTAATTGACAACGAGCGTGTAAAACAAGTCAGCTTCCTGCTTATAATTCTGCTACTGACGTACGTACTGTTCAAAGAATTGTATACATTTTTCCCCGGATTTCTCGGCGCTGTTACCATGTATATACTAAGCAGGAAATTCATGTTCCGGCTGGTAGAAAAACGGAACTGGAAAAAGAGTCTTGCTGCCGCTCTGCTCATGTTTCTCTCCTTTATCATCGTCCTGCTACCCTTTGGTATGCTGATCAATATGCTTACAGATAAGATCGGATACGCCGTCTCCCATTCACAGGAAATGATCGCGGGTATCGAAAAACTGAACCTTCGTATAAAACACTCCACCAATATTGATGTGTTATCACAAGTGAAACTGGAACGGCTGCAGGGGTACCTTACGTCCGTACTGCCAACCTTGCTGGGCGCCACATTTAATACACTAACAGCCATCGCTATACTCTATTTTATTCTGTACTTCATGCTCGTGAACGCCAGGGAAATGGAAGCATGGTTGTATGAGTATATTCCATTGAAAGATGAGAATGTGCTCCGCCTGGGGACAGAATTCCATAAACTGGTGATTGCCAATGCTGTGGGAATCCCTGCCATCGCATTGATTCAGGGTGTTGTCTCCCTGATAGGATACTTTATATTCCAGGTACCGCAGCCTGTTTTCTGGTTTGCTGTAACCTGTTTTACCGCCATGCTGCCTGTAGTTGGTGCAGCCGCTGTATATGTACCTATGGGACTTTATCTGCTGGGTACCGGTATGACCTGGCAGGGCATTGGTGTGCTGGTATATGGCTTTGCGGTTGTGGGTACTTCGGATAATATTTTCCGTTTTGTATTAGCCAAGCGGATAGGAGATGTACATCCGCTGATCACTGTATTTGGCGTACTGATAGGTGTGAATCTCTTCGGTTTTATAGGACTGATCTTTGGCCCTTTGCTGATCTCAATGTTTATCCTGCTACTGGAGATCTACTCAAATGAATTCTTTACGAAGAAACGCGAAGTGCGTATCAAACAGTAAGTTATTTATAATAATTATTCTCTGCAATATAAGCTGCTACATTGTCCGGCACCATATAACGGATAGGCTTTCCCTCCTGTATCCATTTGCGGATATCAGTAGAAGAAATATCCAGCATTGGCGCTTTCAATATCTCCACCTGTGCACCATGCGTTTCAGTCACTTCATGGCCGGGACGCAGATACACACAGATAGGGTAATTTTTGATGATGTGCTGATAGTTTTTCCACCGGGTAATGTTCTTGAAGCTATCGCTTCCCATGATAATGACGAACTCCTGTGTGGGAAATTTTTCTGACAGATAAGTCAGTGTATCTATAGTAAAAGAAGGCCTGGGCAGCGTAAATTCGATATTACTTGCTCTTAGTTTGGGTTCGTCCTTAATGGCCAGTTCCACCAGATGAAAACGGGTATGCTCATTCAATAATGATCCAGCCGGTTTTAGTGGGTTTTGTGGAGAAACCACTAACCATACTTTATCAAGGTCTGAATTGTATGCTATATAATTCGCTATTATCAGGTGTCCGGTATGTACAGGATTAAATGATCCAAAATACAAGCCTATCTTCATGCCCCGGTTTTTTGAGCGTGAAAGTAGTGAATAATAAGGACATATATATATGTATCCTTATGAGAGCGGTTTGAACTGTTCAAACATCATCCCACACTCCTTGCAGAAATGCAGCGCTCTGCAAAGCGCAGATCCAAAGGGAGAACGCAGATAGGTGTTTTCACTGCCACAATGCGGACAGCTTACTTTGATCAGCATATCAAGGTTAACCTCGCCTTCATGTTTACCTGGAGGCGCAATACCATAGTTACGTAACTTCTCTTTCGCAGTATCTGTCAGCCGGTTGCTGTTCCAGTTAACTTCCTTGTCAACTGTAACAAAGGCGGGCATCTGCAATTCTCTTTCTACTGCATTGGTGATGTTCTCTTTGATAACATCAATAGCGGGACACGCAGAAAAAGTAGGGATCATTTTAACGTGTACTCCTTCCAGATCAACCTTTACATCGGTGATCATACCCAGCTCGAGTACACTCAGTACAGGGATCTCAGGGTCCATAACGTGGTCCAGGGCATTGTAAACAGCCTGTAGTGTGGTAATTGTTTGCATATCCGTTTTTTTCTACCAGGTAGCTTCCGGATCCAACCGGAATACTTCTCCCATTTCGTTTAATAATTGTTGCAGATGTTCTGTATGCTGTCCTTTCCGTCCGCCATAAACCGGTGCGGTCATAGCAGGTATGGTAAGTCCGGCTTTTTCTATAACGGGTGATATATTGTTCAGCCATTGTTGATATAAAGCCGCTTCTCCAGGATACACCTTCTCATCAATCAGCAACGTTTCCGCTTCTCCTGGTTCAAAAATGCCGCCAGCCAACTGAAAACAATTATCCAGTGCCTGCTGCATCCGTCCTCTACTCTCCGCCCCTGCTGTACACAGTTGCAGGATCCATGCATCTGCATGCAGTGTATGATACTTCAACTCGCCTTTTATCTTGGCGGCCAGTTGCTGTAAAGGAGTAAAGCTGCTTTGTGAAAAAGACTGATAGCGTACGGTCTCTGCATGGTCAAACAGAAAGTGCCGCATCAGGCTGAAATCGTAGGAACTGATCGGCATTTCTGTGAGGTGACAACATTTGAAATCTGCGGCTTCTCTCATAAATGCAAACTGATCAGGATCGCTGCCATTAAAATGCTCCTGTAGTATGCGGTACAGCGCCCAGGCATGACCGATCTTGTCCTGTGCCATAGAGGAAAATGCGATATCTTCTTCCATAACTGGTCCTAACCCGGTCCATTCTGAATTGCGATGGCCAATTATCAGTTCATCATCTGCTATTTTGATGAGCAGTTCGGGTAATGCTTGTTCTAATTGCATTGGGATATGGGGAGCTATTTTGACTGTGCTTTAAATTTGTTGATCTTTTCCATGACTTTAAATCCGCTGGCATCCCGGTAGGTTTTATCCGGATTGTTGGCAAACATGTCTTCATCTTCCAGGTCGAATGCAAGAATATCTGCACTGCGTACGACCCATAGGTTCACACATTTTTTCCTGCGGCCAAACTGTTCTTTGGCAAAGATCAATGCAAGATTTGCGTCAGGAGCATGTACACAACCGACATGCTCATGATGCGCACCTCTTTTTTCCTGGTGAAATACTTCGAATACATTCCAGTTTTCTCCTTCTTCTATACTGAAGGAGCCGTCACTATTATTTAACCGTAGCCGGTTAACACGTGGATCCAGTGATTCATTCATAAAACGTGGTACTTGTCTGTTAATCCGGGGAACTATCTGATTTACTATGCTATACTTATGCGACTGGCAATGCCGTACGTTCTCTTTCCTCTTCCCGCATGAGCGCTTTCCTGATCCAGCGGCCATGTTCTTCTGCCCACTTTCGTACGTTCAGTCTTTCCTTATTACAGGGTCCATTGCCTTTGATCACTTCAAAAAACAGGTCCCAGTCCGGATCCGAAAACTCCCATTTACCGGTATCCGCATTCTTTTTCAGCAATGGATCCGGCAATGTCAGTCCTAACTCCCAGATCTTGGGGACATAGGCCTCCAGGAACTGGTTACGCATATCGTCATTGCTGGCCATTTTCACCTTCCACTGCATGAGCTTTTCGCTATGGGCAGATACTTTATCCGGCGGACCAAAGAAATGCATAATTGGTTGCCACCAGCGGTTCAGCGCATCCTGTAACATGGCTTTCTGTGCCGGCGTACCGGTTGCCAGTTCAATAAAGGCGTCATGTCCCTGTTTCAGGTGGAAACTCTCTTCATAACAGATCCTTTCCAGCGCACGGCAGTAAGGTCCGTAAGAGCCTTTTGCATTTGCCACCTGATTGACAATGGCTGCCGCATCTATCAGAAACCCGATCACGGTCACATCTGCCCAGGTTTCGGCCGGATAATTAAACACATTGGAGTACTTGGATTTTCCGCTCAGCAGGTCATTGATCATGGCCTCGCGCGATTTACCCAGGGTCTCCGCCGCATTATACAGTAATTGTCCGTGTCCGATCTCATCCTGCACTTTTGCAATCAGCGCCAGTTTTCGCTTAAATCCGGGAGCCCGGGTGATCCAGGTACCTTCCGGCAAAGCGCCTATTATCTCTGAATGAGCATGCTGCTCAATTAACCTGATCAGCTGTCTGCGATATTCTGCCGGCATCCAGTCGCCCGGCTCGATCTTTTCCCCACCGGCGATACGCGCTTCGAACGCGGCCAGTTTAACAGGATCGTCCTGCAGCTGTTCTTCCTGCTGCCGGGACCTGCCGGAATCATCATAAATATATCCGCCACCGTACATAGTGCGATTGTTTTGGTAGATTGTAAGTTACGAAAAAATGTACCTTTAATTCTGAACGGGTGCTATGTTTTTATTCCTGCAACTCATATGGTGTACTTTGCTGTTTCCTGCCGCTCAGCCAAAGGAAACAACTCCTGTTACGATCATTAAGATCGTCTTTACGCCTGACCGCAGACCGGAAGACCCTAATTCAGACACCCTGTTTTATCAGCCACACCGTAAACTGCAATGGTCTGATTTCAAAGCTACTCCTCCCCTGCGCGGTCCCAGTGCAGCTGTTTCATATACCAGCTTCGCCTATGAAGGTAGCAGCCTCCATAAGAAAGATACCTTACAGATCAACCTGACTCTCCAGGTCTTCTTTATCAAGGGCTCCTCCTGGGTAAAGTCATTCGCCCGTGACAACTATTCATTAGAGCATGAGCAGTTGCACTTCGATATCACCTGGCTGGTCGCCCTCCGCTTTCAACAGCGTATAAAATCAATGGAACTGACAGCCGAAGATTTCGACAGCATCATTCAGTATCAATACATTGAGTCGTTCCGGGAAATGAATAAATTACAGGAAGCCTATGACCGGGAAACCAATCACGGGCAAGACCCTGCTGCACAGAAGAAATGGAAAGGTCTGGTAGGAGAAGCCCTCGCCGCCCTGACACTGGATGGGGCTCTGACCCGTTATTGTAACCCTTTATCTGCCGATTCCAGTACACTCAGTATTTTCAATACCGCCTGGTAATAAAAGGCAGGTTGGATACCGGAGAATTCATCTGATAGCTGATGATAATCGGGGTGATCTTCCACACCGAAATAAAGGAATGGGATCTTTAGTTTATAAAATTCATAATGGTCGCTCTGATTCAGCCAGTTGCCGGCGCCTTCTTCTTTATGATCATGCCCTGACAATAATTTGATCGTATTTCCTTCAGCTATTCCCGCATCTACATAAGGCTTCAGTTCCGGGAACTGGGCCAGTCCGCAGACATACAATTCCTGCTTATCATTCCGGCCGATCATATCCATATTGATATTCAACACAATCTGCGAAGCTGGAACAGGTGGTTGCTTCACAAATGCCTTTGCACCCTGTAATCCTTCTTCCTCTCCATCCAGTGCAGCAAAGATCATGGTATGACGGGGTGGATGCTTTTTATAATACGCCATCAATGCCAGCAGACCGCCAACACCGGAAGCATTATCATCTGCACCATTGAAAATACTGTCTTTTCCTTCCGCATCATGTTTGATACCAAGGTGGTCATAGTGGGCCGTCACCACAATAGCAGCGTCTGATGTCCCTTTAATGTACCCAAACAGGTTGGTACCCATGATCTGCTTCTCACCCTGTGGGAAGTAAAACGGGTATTCGAATGTATTATGAAAAGACTGCAGTCCGATCTCGCGGAAACGGGAAATGAGGTAAAACTGTGCCTGCCGGCTACCTCTGGTACCCGCCATTCTGCCTTCGTATTTATCTGCTGAAAGCGTCCTGATATCATTGACAAGCTGCGTAGAATCTATTGGGGTTTGTGCCTGTACGGCAACGGTCATGAAGAGCAGCAAACTCTGGATGAATCTTTTCATACCTGATCTGTTATACTGCAATATAAGTTATTTCAGTGCGTACCGCTTATCAGTCGATTAATTCAACAGCTGAAAGGCGATCAATGCAGAGATATATGCCAGGGCTGTCATGTACACGAATTGTATAGCAGGCATTTTCCAGGACCTGGTTTCTCTCTTTACGATTGCCAGTGTACTCATACACTGCATGGCAAAGGCATAGAATAACATCAGGGAAACACCGCTTGCCAATGTATATACCGGACTTCCATCCTTCCAGGTCGCGTTTTTCATTTTCTCTCTCAGGGTAGCATCATTATCTTCCGGAGATTCGCCCACACTGTACAGGGTCGCCATTGTACCTACAAATACCTCACGTGCTGCAAAAGAAGTAATGAGCGCAATACCTATCTTCCAGTCATAACCCAGCGGGCGGATCACTGGTTCAATCGCGTGTCCCAGTACGCCTGCGTATGAATTACCCAGCTTTTCAGATTGCATTTCCATATCCAGCGCTTCGCTTTGTTCCGGGTGAGCGGTCTTCAGCTGTTCATAATGCGCGGTCACCTTTGCCATCCTGTCTTTAGGACCGAAAGAGGCCAGGAACCAGAGTACGATAGAGATCACCATGATCACCTTACCGGCATCCGTAATGAAGATCTTTGCTTTCTGCACCATGGTGGTACCTACGTTTGCCCAACGGGGCGCACGGTATACCGGCAGTTCCATGATGAAATAGCTCTTTTCTTTTATCTTGATGAATAACTTCAATATGGCAGCAATGAACAGGGCCATCACAAAACCCAGCAGGTATAATCCCATCATCACCAGTCCCTGTAACCCCAGGAAGCCAAATACAGGTCTGTCCGGTATCACCAGGGCAATCATCACCGTATAGATAGGCAGACGCGCAGAACAACTCATTAACGGTGTAATGAGGATGGTGATCAGGCGTTCTTTCCTGTTTTCAATGTTCCTGGTTGCCATGATCGCAGGTACCGCACAGGCTACTCCGCTGATCAGGGGCATTACAGATTTACCGTTCAGTCCTACCTGTCGCATCAGTCTGTCCGTCAGGAAACTGATTCTGGCCATATAACCAGTGTCTTCCAGCACGGTGATAAAGGCAAAGAGGATCATGATCTGTGGAACGAATACGGCGATTCCTCCCAGACCGGCAATCACCCCGTTCACCAGGATGTCTGTCAGCTGATTGGCAGGTAATACACCGGTAAGCCAGCCGCTTAACCAGCCGAAACCGGCCTCGATCCAGTCCATCGGGAAGGATGCCAGCCAGAAAATGCTCTGGAACATAAAGAACATGATCCCCAGCAGGATCATGTATCCCCAGAAGCGGTGGAGTAATATATTATCGAGTTTCTCGGATTGTAATTGTTTCTGCAGGGGATCCGCTTCCACCACGGTATTCTTCATGATGTGTTTGATCCTGGCATAACGCTGCATGATCTCCTCTGCCTGCACCTTGGTTTTATTAAACTGGTGTGTTTGCAGGATATTGGTGATAGCGAGTTTTTGTCCGCCATTCAGAAATCCCAGTTCGTGGTGGTTCACAGCGATATGCATAGCCGCATAATCACTTTTCACCTGTACATATTTTTTGATCTCCTGGATCACCTCCGGTGCTAGTGCCTGACTATCAATGAAATCTCTCGGTGCTACGGATTGTTTTTCCCTGGCGACCAGTTCTATCATCTTTTTCAGCTCCGTCACCCCTTTATTTTTACGGGGGTTGATGCTCACAATAGGTACCCCCAGTTCTCTTTCGAGGCCGGCTTCGTCTATTTCGACGCCTTTTTTGCGGGTAATATCCATCATGGTAAGACCTATGATCACCGGAATTTTCAGGTCCATGATCTGGGAGCAGAAGAGCAGGTTACGTTTCAGGTTGGAGGCATCGGCTATGATGAGGATCATATCCGGTTGTTCATCAGTGGCAGGATTGACGAGTACATCGTAGGTAACGAACTCGTCAGCGCTTTTGGGATACAGGCTGTAGGTTCCCGGCAGATCGATAATATTGGCCTGGAGAGAGGACGAAATGGTAGCGGCCCCTGTCTTTTTATCAACAGTTACCCCTGGAAAGTTGCCGACTTTCTGGTTCAAACCTGTCAGCGCATTAAAGAGCGAACTTTTCCCACTATTCGGATTCCCTACCAACGCGATATTGATCGTAGCTTTTTTTGTTGCCTGCATTCCTTAGCCTTATCCTGATAAACGGTTTAAAGACGCAAAGTTATGATTAAATACAGGAGGCGGGGAATCGGATCGGGAAAAAGATGCGTTAAAAAAAAACCACGGTAAAAACCGTGGTCAGTGTTTCTGTAACTATTGAACTTATTGTGATGACAAAGTTTAATCTTTAACACACGTTTCTCATCACTTAACGAGTTTATATAAACTGTATCCGATAGTGCTCACAACATCTATTGCTGCTTCGCTGGTCTTTGCAGCGGGTTTGCTGCCGGAACCACTATTGTCTACAGGCGTCTTATTTTCCTGTTTTCCACCTTTATAGCGGTAGTTTCTTTCCACAGAATCAGCCTTATTTCCGCTGTTGTCTCTGTTTTCACCGTCGTTGTCATTATCCTCCCGATCGGAGTCGTTGTTGTTATGGTCCATATCCACAGAAGATCCGTCTTCGTTCATTTTGATCTCAACGTGACCTCTGTCGCGGTTACGGCCAAAGTCGTCCCAATCGTCGTTAAAATCCCATCCGTGAGAATATTCCAGGTTTCTGTCCATCTGTACCTTCTTATTAGCAGGTACTTTCACGATCACCCTGATATGCTGTCCTCTGAATTTGGAGTCTGCCGGAATTGAAATACCTGATGGCACGTAGAGAATTGAATCTCTTTGTTCCAGCTGATACTGAATTTGTTTGGCAAGGGCTCTTGCCTGGGCAACGGTACGTCCGCGGGAATAGCGTTCTATATACACCTCGAAACTGTCGCTATCACTTTTTTCCAGTCTGATCCTGGCGGAATTGATGATAACGGTGTCTTCTGTCACACGCAGTGCATCCCCGAAAAAGTCGATATCGTCGATGTTGGTATAATCTTCCGCCTGTTTAATGACTAACTTTCCATTGGAAGGTTGCACGAGGGCGTAATTTTCTTTTAAAATTCTTCCGGGACCGGTCCTGAAGTCTCTGATCACAGAGGCAACCAGTGCAACCGCACAGATCAGACCGGCAAACCATAACAGGCTGAGCGTATATCCTACATAGCGATTAGCTTCCTTGATACCGGTCGCCTTGCGGACGAAGAACATGATCAGCGCCACGATAGGGATACCTACCAGGAACAGGATGGAACACCAGAGTAAAAGATTTTGTACAGCACCTGACAGGATCAGGTTTTTCAGCGGGTAAAGGGCCGCGGAAGATGCGGTGATGCCGATACCTACGCTGATCAGCGAGATAAGGATCACAACCGCAAGAAAATAGAAGAATCCCTTGGTCAGTAACAGGAGTACTTTTCCCAACGCTTCGAAGATGTTGCGAAAAGCTCTTTCGATGTCACTACCAACTTGCCTTCCGCGGCCCTGGGAAAAATTTTTAACATCGTTCCCAAAGTTCTTGAAATGGCTTTTGGCAGCGTTGATCTCGTCCTGCACAGTAGCACGTATATTATTAACGTCTACCTTTTCTCCTCTCATCTGCAGTTTTTCAGCGGCAGTGTTTGCCTCCGGGGTTACAATCCACAGAATGAAATATACCAGGATACCGGAACCGAAACCACCGATCGCCAGGAGGGCGAAGATGATACGGAATACCACCGGGTCTACGTTCAGGTAAGCGCCGAGGCCACCACATACACCACCCAGTACTTTAGCCTCCGGATCACGGTACAGCCTTTTACGCGGGCGGATAGATTCATATGCAGGGTCGTTGGCTGGCTGCTGTTGCTTGCCAGTACTTTCTTCGGCCTGATCAAACTGTTCCGGCGTACCCATGGAAGCTTTTACAGCCTGCACGTCTTCATCGGTGATACAGTGTGTTGTTTTTAATTTATTCAGGAAAAGCTCAGCGATGCGGCTCTCAATATCACTCACAATCTCATCCCCACCCTCTTCGCGGGCGAAATACCGCGACAAGCTTTCCAGGTACTGCCGCAATATCTCATATGCACTATCCTCGATAGCGATAAGGCGGCCGGCCAGGTTGATGTTAATGATCTTTTTCATCTCGATGCTCTATTTTAGGTTTTGGTTATTGGATGGTAGTGTTAATGTTATTGACTTGTAAGCTGTGTTACTGCATTGGCCAGCTCATTCCAGGTTGATTCCAGTTCCTTATAGAAGAATTCTCCCTTGTCGGTCATGGAAAAATATTTCCTTGGGGGACCTGAATTACTTTCGACCCATCGGTAAGTAAGAAATTCTGCGTTTTTAAGTCGGGTAAGCAGTGGGTAAAGGGTCCCCTCCAGGATGTCCAGCTTTGCTTCTTTCATTTTTTCGATAATGTCTGAAGGATAAGCTTCTCCTTGCTTGATGATCGAGAGGATACAGAACTCAAGTACCCCCTTTCTCATCTGTGACTGTGTGTTATCTATATTCATGGCAAGTGAGCTTTATGAATAAAACGATACTTAAACATGGTAAATGGTGGTTTCTGATGATTACGATACAAAGATAGGTATTTTATACTACTATGCAATACACAATACCATGGAAAACAAAATAACTTGCTTAGGATATTACCGGAATTAATAAGCAAACAATTGATATACAATTATTTAAGAAATATAAAGCCCTTGGAAAAATTTTTTACGTTTGTGACGAACGGTCTTAAATAAGGGATGAACGTGGTGTCATGGGTATAATGGTTTCCCGGGAAAGCCACTCATAAATAAAAGGGATTTAACATTTTTTTATCGTCTATCTTTACAAAGTAGGTTAGCTCTAACTTATTTTTGTACTGTACAGATGAAAAGACTTATTGGCATATTCCTCCTGGCACTGATGTGCACACAGCTCCTTCCGATTAAGGAGGTGGGGAAGATATTGTTCAATAATCAGATCGTCGAAGAGCATCCTGTGGAAGATGGTTGCAACTGTGACCTCGTTAAAATTGCCAAGGATCTCAAATTCCTCAACAACAGTTCTATTATCCAGTTTGAGCCTTCATTACTGGTAAAGAGTCTGCACTATAATTTCTTTGCGGAGATCCCACAGGGTCCTACCCGCGAAATACACTGTCCTCCACCCAACTGTTAATAGATTTAAACTATTGAATCAGTACAGCCATGCTGCCCTGTAGGGGCTTTTTCGGCTTTATACTGATCTCATCTTATTTCCTCCATATCAGGCGCATGCGCGCACACTTACTATTATCCATTTTTTTCACTTAACCGGAGTAGCTATGCCAGTTGATAAGGGCATGCCTATCCCCTGTTATAACGTTATTCGCGTTTCTTTTAAATCCTTCGGACTATGAGCAGGCAATCCATATTTTCCAATGTTAAAGGTGACCTTTCTGCCGGCCTTGTTGTATTTCTTATTGCGGTTCCGCTTTGTCTGGGTATTGCCCTCGCATCCGGCGCACCGCTGTTTTCTGGTATGATCGCCGGTATTGTAGGTGGGTTGGTGATCGGTTCTTTGAGCGGTTCTCAGCTGAGTGTGAGTGGTCCCGCTGCCGGTCTTACCGCTGTAGTATTGACAGCTGTTACAAAATTTGGCGTATTTGAAGTTTTCCTGTTAGCCGTTGTGATCGGTGGTGTGATACAGCTGGCACTTGGCCTTTTAAAGGCGGGTATTGTTGCCAACTACTTCCCTTCCAACGTTATCAAGGGTATGCTGACTGCTATTGGTATTATTATTATACTGAAGCAGTTACCGCACGCCTTTGGTTATGATGCTGATTCGGAAGGCGACTTCGCTTTTATACAGGTAGATGGAGATAACAGTATTACTGCTTTACTCTCTACCCTGAATCATATTCACCTGGGTGCTACCCTGATTACCATCGTATCTGTACTGATCATCCTTTACTGGAACAAGATCCCTAAAGTGAACGTGGTACCGGCTCCCCTGGTGGCTGTACTGACAGGTGTCGGACTGAATATGCTGTTCATTGCCACCGGCAGTGTACTGGCTGTTGCACCGTCTCACCTGGTAAATCTTCCCGTTGCAAGCGATTTCAACTCGTTCATCGGTCAGTTCACACTTCCTGACTTCAGCGCTATTACTAATAAAGAAGTTTGGGTCGTTGGCGCCACTATCGCAATAGTAGCGTCTATTGAAACCCTGCTGAACCTGGAAGCGACAGACAAGCTGGACCCCATGAAACGTCATTCTCCCCCTAACCGTGAATTACAGGCACAGGGTATCGGTAATATCATAAGTGGTATGCTGGGCGGTCTGCCGGTTACATCCGTAATCGTGCGTTCCTCTGCAAATATCAACTCCGGCGCCCGGACCAAACTATCTGCTATTTCACACGGGGCTTTGCTGTTAGTTTGTGCAGCGTTAATTCCTACCCTGCTGAATAAAATACCTCTGGCCACCCTCGCAGCTGTACTGCTGGTAACCGGATACAAACTGTGTAAGATTTCCATCTTTAAGGAAATGTTCAAAAACGGTAAGTATCAATGGATTCCATTCGTAGTAACAGTCGTTGCGATCGTATTTACCGATCTGCTGATCGGTATCTCCCTGGGTATGGCTGTCAGCGTTATTGCCATTCTCCGTGGTAACATCCGTAGTTCTTACTTTTTCCGTAAGGAGAAATATAAAGCCGGCGAAAGCATCATTCTGGAACTTGCACAGGAAGTTTCCTTCCTGAATAAAGCCAGCATATTGCTGACGCTCGACCATATGCCGGAAAATTCTACTGTGGTTATTGACGGAAGTAAAACCACATACATAGATTTTGACGTATTAGAAACTATACGAGAGTTCAAAGAGGTAAAAGCTGTGCAAAAAAACATCACAGTAATTATCACTGGTTTCAAGGAACAGTATAAACTGGCCAACACTGAAAATATTTCCCCCGAGCAGCAGGAGAAAATAGCCAGTGGTCATGTTCATACCATCACCGGTAACCACGAACAATTGTTGAAGGAGCTTCAGCTGAACTAATTACTGCAGCTCCATGTATTAAATTTAAAAACAGTAAAAAACTTGAAGAAAATGAAAACATTAAATAAGGCATCTCAATCCAATATTACTCCGGCACAGGCTTATGAATTATTGAAACATGGTAACGAGCGTTTTGTAGATAACCTGCAACTGCACCGTAACCTCCTTGAGCAGGTGAACGATACGCGTGACGGTCAGTGGCCAATGGCTGCGATCGTGAGCTGTATGGATTCCCGTACCTCCGCAGAACTGATCTTTGACCAGGGTCTGGGCGATATCTTCAGTATCCGTCTGGCTGGTGCAGTGATCTCTGATAACGTACTGGGTAGTCTGGAATATGCCTGTAAAGTAGCAGGTTCCAAATTCATCGTTGTACTGGGTCACACCAAATGTGGCGCGATCAAAGGTGCATGCGATATGGTACAGATGGGTAACCTGACCGGTTTGCTGAATAAGATCACGCCGGCGGTTTTCGCAGAGAAAACCATCACTGAAAACAGAACTTCTTCTAACCCTGCATTCGTGGATGCAGTGACACATCTTCATACTGAGCGTTCTGTACAGGCGATCCTCGAGCAGAGCCATATTCTGCGTGAAATGATCCTGAATGGCGAGGTGGGTATTATCGGCGCTATGTATGATGTAGAAACAGGTGTGGTGACATTCCAGGAAGAAACCCTGGTAATCGGTAGTGAGAAGTTCAACACTACTCCTGAGGCTGCGACAGTCTAAGGATGTACAACTCCTGACAAGCCATGCTTGTAGTCATATACAAAGGAAAAGCCGCTCTTCTCCAGGAGCGGCTTATCTGTTTTTATTACTTCCCGTTTTTCTGATACCGTTTTGATAGTGCTTTAATCTTCATTATCCTACGTTAATCCTACGTTCATGAACGTAGGATTAACGTAGGATAAGCATTATATAACAAAGTATAAACCGAATATCAGAGACGACGAATCAGATCTTTCTGAGTCTTTCTGCTGCCTGTTCCAGCGTTTCCGTTTTTTTCGCGAAACAGAACCTTACCACATGATCATCTTTCCCGTTTTCATAGAATGCTGATACAGGAATGCAGGCTACACCAAATTCCTTGGTAATACGCGTAGCAAATTCCTTATCCCCTTCATCAGAGATCCGGTCATAGCGCATCAGCTGAAAATAACTGCCTTTTGAGGACAGTGGCGTGAAACGGGTATCTTTTGTCAGTTCCAGGAAATAATCTCTTTTCTGCTGATAAAATACCGGCAGGGTCAGGTAATGTTCAGGTGTCTGTAAATAGCGGGACAATCCATACTGCATCGGCGTATTCACTGAAAAACAGAGATACTGATGCACTTTACGGTATTCTGCCATCAGATGAGCTGGCGCGACGCAATAACCCATCTTCCAACCGGTGTTGTGGAATACCTTACCAAAAGAGAAGGTGACAAAACTGTTTTTCAGTAACTCCGGGTAACGAAGAATACTAAGATGCTGTGCGCCATCGAAAACCAGGTGTTCATATACTTCATCTGATAATACGAGCAGGTTATGCTCCTTTACAATCTCCTGTAATTGTGCAATATCGGCAGCCGTCATGATACTGGCGGTAGGATTGTGCGGCGTATTGATCATGATCATCTTCGTACGTGGCGTGATCCTGCTGCGTACCAGCGACCAGTCTATTGTATAATCAGGATAAGAAAGCGGGATCAGTACCGGTACGCCTCCATTGACCAGTACATTCGGGATATAGCTGTCATATGCCGGTTCAAAGATGATGACTTCATCGCCGGGGCTGATACAGGTAGCGATCGCTGTAAAGATCGCGTATGTACCACCGGGAGTGACTGTAATTTCCGTATCCGGATTTACCTGCTGACCATACAAGGTCTGTATCTTCTCAGCGATCACTTCACGCAACGGCATGATACCCGGCATAGGTGCATATTGGTTATGCCCTTCCTGCATCGCTTCGCTGACCATTCTTTTCAGCTGTTCATCACAATCAAAATCTGGAAATCCCTGAGAGAGGTTAATGGCTTTATGTTGTGCCGCCAGGGCGGACATCACTGAGAATATAGTGGTGCCTACGTTGGGTAGTTTTGACATAAAATACAAATGATCAATTACGAATAGATGTCTGAAATTAAAACATGTAATCCGTAATTGATCATCTGATCAGTGCTTTTATTCTTAAAGGAACTTATCCCCTTTATTTCTTTTTACTTCTGCGACGTATTCCTTGATCTGCTGTTCATTTTCTTTTTTGCAGATCAGCAGTACGTCGGATGTGTCCACCACGATGAATTCATCCAGTCCCTGTATCACCACCAGTTTTTCCTGTGGTGCTTTGATCATACAGTTTTTAGCATCTACGAGCATGATGTTTTTGCCCTGTACGGCATTACCGGAATCGTCTCTGTCCAGGTTCTCATAGGCAGATGCCCAGGTACCCAGATCGCTCCATCCGAAATTGGAAGGAATGACATATACGTTATCTGCTTTCTCCATGATTGCATAGTCAATGGAGATATTCGTACACTGTGGATAGATGCTTTCAATCGCTTTCTTTTCTTCCGGGGTATTCAGCAGGGCATCATTCTGTACGAAGAGCTCATCTATTTCCGGAAGATATTTATTGAACGCGACCAGGATCGTTTTCACGTTCCACACGAAGATACCCGCGTTCCAGAGAAAGTCTCCGCTTTGCAGGAAGGTTCTGGCCAGTTCGAGGTTTGGTTTCTCGGTGAAAGTTTTAACCGGATACACGTTATCAGACACCTGTTGTGTTTCAAACTGGATATATCCATATCCGGTGTCAGGACGGGTTGGTTTTATACCAAGGGTGACCAGCGCACTGTGTTTCTGTACGAACATGAGGGCATTCAGACAGGTGCTGGCAAACGCGATGGAGTCCATAATCAGGTGATCGGCAGGCGCACAGATAATGTTTGCCTTAGGGTCCTGTTTATTGATCTTATGAGAAATATAGGCAATGCAGGGAGCGGTGTTCTTACGGGAAGGCTCACTGACGATATTGTCAGTCAGCAGATCCGGCAATTGTTCCTTCACTTTGTTTACATAATGATGATGTGTAACGACAAAAATGTTTCCCTCTGGAATAAACTGCGCGAACCGTTCATAGGTCCATTGCAGCAATGTTTTCCCGGTATTCAGGATATCCAGGAATTGTTTGGGGTAATCAGTGCGGCTATAGGGCCAGAAACGGCTACCTATTCCCCCGGCCATAATGGCCACATAAAAATGCCTGTTCACGGATGTCATCTTATATAATTCCTTCCCTGATTAAATCATGTAAATGAATGATACCTATATAACGTTTATCTTTCAAAACCAATAATTGTGTTATGTCATGTTGGCGCATCATCTCCAGGGCATTGATCGCAAGTTCGTCTTCCTGGATCGTCTTCGGATGCGTTGACATGATAACTTCCGCTGTGACACTTTCGCCCGGAATGCCTTTCTCCAGCATACGGCGAAGGTCTCCGTCAGTGATGATCCCACTGAGTTCACCTTCTGCATCCAGTACGGCGGTAACGCCCAGCATACCGGAAGAGATGGCTACGATCACCTCTTTTAAAGCACTGCCTTTTGCAACCTGTGGCGCCTGGTGCAGACGACTAAGGTCTCCGACCTTGAGATACAGTTTTTTACCCAGTGTACCTCCCGGATGGACTTTTGCAAAATCAGCTGCAGTAAACCCATGCCATTCTATCAAACATACGGCCAAAGCATCGCCCATTGCCAATTGGGCAGTTGTACTGGTGGTCGGCGCCAGATTATTGGGACAGGCTTCCTGGTCTACTGAAGTATTCAGGACAAGATTAGCCTCGCGAGCCAGAAAAGACTCCGTATTCCCGACCATGGCGATCAATCTGTTGCCAAAGTTCTTAACAAGAGGAACCAGCACTTTTATTTCAGGAGAATTACCGCTCTTAGAAATACACAATATGATATCGTCCTGCTGGATCATACCCAGATCTCCGTGGATAGCATCTGCTGCGTGCATGAAAATAGCGGGGGTTCCCGTGGAATTCAGCGTAGCAACAATTTTCTGACCAATAATGGCGCTTTTCCCGATTCCGGAGACTACCAGTCGTCCGGCACACTCCGCGATCCACTCTACCGCCTTTTCAAAATCACCATTGATGTATTGCTTCAGGTCAGAGATCGCTGTTGCCTCGAGGGACAGCGTCCTTTTCGCCACTTCAGCAATATTAATAACCGTTCTATTTTTCATGGGCAGCCACAAAGTTAACTAGGATTCAGCAGATTAAGCCCATGATATTCTGTAAATTTATAATAATGCGTGCTTACACTGGTCTTTGGGGGAAAACGGGCTTCAAATGATGGCTTCCGGGTGGGGACAGCTGGAAAGGCAAGCTGAGCGGGGATTCTGCCGAGTCGTAACTCCCTATAACACATAAATTAATTGCCGGTCAGCGCATTTTTAATTAACTTCGTGTCCCCTAAAAAACACATAAACAATATCCATAATTTGTTACTTTCTTTAGAGTTTATTTGTTTTAAATTTTGAATGCAATGGCTGTTGTAAAGGTAAGTTTGATAGATGCATTACGGGAACACTTTGGGTTTGATTCCTTTAAAGGGAACCAGGAAATCATCATCAAGAGCATTCTTGCCGGTAAAGATACTTTTGTAATAATGCCGACCGGCGGAGGCAAATCTTTATGTTATCAATTACCGGCTCTGATGAGTCCGGGTTGCGCACTGATCGTTTCACCACTTATTGCTTTAATGAAAAACCAGGTGGACCTGGTACGTTCATATAGCAGTAAAGACAATGTCGCGCATTTCTTAAATTCTACCCTCTCAAAGGCACAGATAAAAAAAGTGAGAACAGACCTGCTGTCCGGCAAGACCAAAATGCTCTACGTAGCACCGGAAACGCTGACCAAGCAGGAAAATCTGGATTTCTTCCGTGAATTAGAGATTTCTTTCATAGCGGTTGACGAAGCGCACTGTATCTCCGAATGGGGTCATGATTTCCGTCCTGAATATCGCCGTCTGAAGGAAATGATAGAACAGATCAATAACGATCTGCCTATTATTGCCCTGACCGCCACAGCGACACCGAAAGTACAGAGCGATATCGTAAAGAACCTGGAACTGCGTGATCCGCAGGTATTCCTTTCTTCCTTTAACAGGTCGAACCTCTATTATGAGATCCGTCCTAAACGTAAGAAAGACCAGACCATCCGTGAAATTGTCAAGTTCATTCATCAGCATAAGGGAAAGAGCGGTATCATCTATACGCTGAACCGCAAAACCACTGAAGAACTGGCAGATATGCTGGTTGCTAATAATATCAAGGCAGTCGCATACCACGCCGGACTGGACGCTGGTACCCGTGCACAACGTCAGGATATGTTCCTGCACGAAGATGTGGATGTGATCGTTGCGACGATCGCCTTTGGTATGGGTATCGATAAACCGGACGTACGCTTTGTTATACACTACAACATTCCAAAGAGCCTGGAAAACTATTACCAGGAAACAGGGCGTGCTGGTCGTGACGGACTCGAAGGAATCTGTGTCTGCTTCTACTCTTATAAAGACGTACAGAAGCTGGAGCACCTCATGCGTGATAAACCATTGAGTGAGCGGGAAATGGGTGCGCAGCTGATCAACGAAACAGTGGCATACGCAGAAAGCTCTGCCTGCCGCCGGAAAGTGATCCTGCACTACTTCGGAGAGAAATATGAAGAGTCACAGTGTAACAATGCCTGCGATAACTGTCGCAATCCGAAAGAGAAAATTGAAGTTAAAAACCGCGTAGTCATCGTACTCAAAGCGATCAAATCATTAGAAGAACGCTTTGGTACCGAATACGTTGTAAATATCATTACCGGAAAGGTCAATCCTCAGATCACTACCTACCAGCACAACCAGCTGGAAGTGTTTGGAGAAGGAAAAGAGCATGACGCGCATTTCTGGAACTCCCTCATCCGTCAGATGATGCTGGAAGATCTCATCGAAAAAGATATCGAAGAGTACGGCCTGCTGAAACTCACAGATAAAGGACACGCTTTCCTGCAGGAGCCTTATTCTATCATGGTATCACTCAACCACCAGTTCGAAGAAGAAGGCGGCGATGAAGATGAAATAGCTGCGGAATCACAGGCATCTGCTGATACTGCGCTGTTTGAAATGCTGAAAGACCTGCGTAAGAAAGTTGCAAAAGAAAAGAACCTCCCTCCTTTCGTGATCTTCCTGGAAACATCCCTGGAAGACATGGCAACACAATATCCTACCACAGTTCAGGAACTGGAAAAGATCCAGGGTGTGAGTAAAGGAA
The DNA here is from genome assembly GCF_900114995.1 of Chitinophaga sp. YR627. Lineage (GTDB taxonomy): Bacteria > Bacteroidota > Bacteroidia > Chitinophagales > Chitinophagaceae > Chitinophaga. The sequence continues at coordinate 463,214 of NZ_FOUX01000003.1, read as the reverse complement.
AGGCTATCCGCTACGGAAAACAATTCGTAGACGTGATCGCTAAATATGTGGAAGAAAATGACATCGTGAAACCTGACGACTTCGTCATGAAGAGCGTTGTCAACAAAAGCGGTCTGAAAGTATTCATCATCCAGAATATCGATAAAAAGATGCCACTGGAAACCATCGCCCGTAACAAGGAACTCACTATTCCGCAACTGCTGGATGAAATGGAAACGATTGTCGCAAGCGGTACCAAACTGAATCTGGATTATTGTCTGGATGAAGAACTGGACGATTACGCACAGGATGAGATCATGGAATACTTTAAAGGCTGTGAAACATCCAGCCTTGCCCTCGCAAGAGAAGAACTGATTGAAAGCGATTATACCCTGGAACAGCTGAAACTGATGCGTATCAAGTTCCTGGTGGTATATGGTAACTAATGGACAATATTTAACACGTAATGACTGGCATACCACACATTAAGGGCACTATTGCTCCTGTAAGAGAGCGTATCATACAACATCCTTTATATCCGGAAATGCAGCGCATGGATGATATCCGTGCATTTATGCAGTATCACGTATTCGCTGTATGGGATTTTATGTCTCTGCTGAAATCACTGCAGAGAAATCTTACCTGCACAGATATTCCCTGGATTCCAAAAGGCAGCGCAGCCACCCGTTTCCTGATCAATGAGATCGTAACCGGCGAAGAAAGCGATGTAGCGCCTGATGGTACCCGCCTCAGTCATTTTGAATTATATCTCCAGGCCATGGAACAGGTAGGCGCTGATACTTCCGGTATCAAAGAATGCCTGCAGCAGCTGGAAAGAGGTAAATCTCTTACTGCTGTAATCAATGGGCTGCCACCGGCAGTACGTGGTTTTGTAAAACACACCTTCGACCTGATTGCAAACGAACCTGTACATGTACAGGCGGCTGTTTTCACTTTTGGTCGTGAAGATCTGATACCTGATATGTTCCTGGCATTAGTGAACGATCTGGACAAACAATTCCCGGGACAAATCAGTCTGTTCAAATATTATCTCGAAAGACATATTGAAGTGGATGGCGATCATCACAGTCACCTTGGTATGGAGATGGTACAGGAACTTTGTGGCAATGATCCGCAGAAATGGGAGGAGGCAGCGCATGCTTCAAGAGCTGCTTTAGAACAGCGAAATGCCCTGTGGAATGGGATCTTAGAGGAAATTAAAAGTTTTGTTGAATAAAATTTGGAAGTTAATTTTTAATTTGCTTATCTTTGCAATCCCTTCACGAGAGAAGGACAACAAAAAAGAGATGGTGCGGTAGCTCAGTTGGTAGAGCAAAGGACTGAAAATCCTTGTGTCGGCGGTTCGATCCCGCCTCACACCACGAAGAAAAAACCTCTGGTAAATACCAGAGGTTTTTTTGTTTTTATTTACTTCGTCTATCCTCTTCGCTACTCTTCTGTCAAAACAAATACCGCGTATTATAATAATGTTCAACGTAAACTAACTGAGCACAGCATTATAGCGCGCAAGAGATTCACTTTACATTATTGACACGGGATATTGATTTATACGAAATCTTCTCAGGAGAGATTTCAATTGATCACCCAAACGGTTTTTCAAATCAGCAACAAGGCGCCAGCAGCACAAAGCCGCTGGTAAATATCAGATTTATATACAGCCTGTATTTTCTATTCTCTCTTACTGCTGATATACGATTCTCATTCTTTTCCAATTTGGGACGCAATGCGTACCGAATCTCCCTTATTCTTTTGTTTTTACACCATTATCCTTAGCTTTATTCCATCTAAACCTGACAGCCATGAATAATCCTGTCGCATTTTCCAGAGGCTGCTATGTTGGCTCAAAAGTGAAGGAACATACCATAGGTCATATCACGACCAGCGAAACTGTTTTTCCCGAAAACTTTACCTCCGACTGGCATTATCATATAAATCCTCATTTCTCACATATTCTCTCCGGCGGCAGCCAGGAAATAAGAGGAAGAAAAGCTGACCATCAGATCCCTGGCGCAGGTTTATACTACTACCCTGGCATCGTTCATCAGAATGTACATTACCGTCCCGGCACACGGATATTCAATTTAGAGATCGCAGATAGTTTCTTTGCAACATACAACATCAGCATCCCTCCGGAATCTCTGATGTATGACAGTAATACTGTATTGAATACCGGCGGACTGCTCCGCATTCTGAAAGAACATTATTACAACGATGATTGCAGCATTCTCTCCATAGAACAGCTGAGCATTAGTTTAATGGATGCTAATCCGGTCATAGAGAAGCATTATCCCGAATGGACCAGACAGATACTCAATGTCATGAATGACGTCTGGAATGAGCCCTTATCATTGAAAGAACTGGCAGCACAGATTGGCATTCACCCGGTTACCTTATCGAAGTATTTTACGAAATACTTTTCCTGTACACTGGGAGAATATTTCCGGAAGATTAAAGTAGACCGCGCATTGGCCTTGATCAGATCACAGAAATATTCGCTGACAGAAATTGCGTACATGAGCGGCTTCACAGACCAGGCACATTTTACGAAAACATTCCGGCAGGTAACAGGTATGTTGCCTAAAGAATACAGAAAGATCTGAGCCTCTCTCCTACGCTAACTCCATACAATTTTACGGTAAGACAAGCGGCTACTTTTGCATCAACCACTGACAGTGTACATAACCTGTCTTTGTATACACCATGAAACAGCTTTTTCTCAAAACCGCCAGCTTCCTTATTTTATATTGCTGCCTGTATATTCCTGCAGCGCATAGTCAGCAACGTAATACCCAATTACACCGCTTATTCGAAAACTATTACCGGGAATCATTACAACTTGATCCGATCAGTGCGACATTCACAGGGGTTCACCAGTATGATAACCAACTGGCGAATGATGGTGCTGTTGCCTATTTAGTAGCGAAAGAACAGTTTGATAAAAAGTATCTAAAACGATTGAATGCCTTCTCCAGACAATCGCTGAATACAGCCGACCGCATTTCTTTCGACGTACTGAAAGAGATATTAAATATGGATCTGGAGCGCCTGAAACATCATACAGAATATCTTCCGATGAATCAGTTTTCTTCTATCCCTCTCTTAATAGGTCAACTGGGTTCAGGAGAATCTGCACAGCCATTTGCAACCATCAAAGATTATGAGCACTGGCAGCAACGCATTACCGCTTTTTCCAGCTGGACAGATACTGCTATCAGCAACATGAAAAAAGGTGTTGCTATCGGTATGGTATTACCAAAAACATTGGTCATAAAGATGATCCCGCAGATGACCTCATTGGCTGAAAGAGACTCCTCAAAAAGTGTCTTCTTTCAACCGCTGAATAAAATGCCGGCGACTATTACCGGCGCAGATCGTGAGCGATTAAAACAATCCTTTTTACGAAGTATAAATACACAATTATTACCCGCTTATCAACGTCTTGCAAACTATCTGCAACAGGAATATCTTCCACATGCAACAGACAGTGCAGGATTGTCTGGTATTACCGGAGGAAGAGACCTGTACAATTACTATGTGCGTTATTTCACGACAACGGATCTGACGCCGGAACAGCTATACGAAACTGGTATAAAAGAAGTGACCAGGATCAATGCCGCCATGGAAGAACTAAAAAAGCAGATGGGTTTCAAAGGTTCCTTACAGGAGTTCTTTGTCTTCGTCAGAACAGCTCCTCAGTTTATGCCATTTAACACGGCAGATGAAGTTTTACAGGCTTACCGGAATATCTATGATAAGGTAAAACCGCACCTTCATACCATGTTAAGCGTAGTTCCAAAAGCAACTTTTGAAATCAGACGCGTGGAAGCTTTCCGGGAAGCATCACAGAACGGACCTTCTTATTCGATCGGTGCAATGGATGGTAGTCGTCCGGGTATATTTTATGTCCCCGTTCCCGATCCAAAGAAAATCAATGTAACATTCCTGGGTATGGAAGCGACTTTCCTGCACGAGGCAATTCCCGGTCATCATTACCAGATATCCTTACAGCAGGAAAACAAAACACTACCAACATTCAGAAGGTCCATCAGTTTCAGTGCGTTTACCGAAGGATGGGCATTGTATTGCGAATCATTTGGTAAGCAACTTGGGTGTTACACAACTATTGATCAGCAGATCGGTGCATTGAACAATGAGATTCACCGTGCCATAAGACTGGTAACAGATGTTGGTATCCATACCGGCAAAATGACAAGAGAAGAAGCGATCAATTATATGTTAACACATGAATCCATCAGCGAAGAAGATGCCGTCACTTCCGTAGAACGCTATATGGCATGGCCGGGACAGGCGCTTACCTATAAGACAGGAGAACTGGAAATCATAAGATTACGCGAGGAGTGCAGGAAAAAGCTGGGTAGCAGATTTAATCTGGTCAGGTTCAATGATGCGCTGCTTCAACAGGGAGATATGCCGCTTAATGTACTGGAGCATTACCTCCGGGAATGGGCGGCAAAACAATGATCATTTTTATCTGATTTATAGAAAAAGCAGTTACATTAGTGACTGCTTTTTTAATTGCATCAAACCCCTTTTAGCCTATGAGCGATCTTTATTCCGGAAAATGGGCAGGACAATATACCCTTGGAGATGGGTACCCCAAAGAAATGATAGGAGATACAACCAGCTTTGACATTATCATGGATGTTAGTGATGGCGCGCTGAAAGGCACCTGCCGGGATGATAAAAGTAAAATACCCATGAGAGCTCCTGCTGTCATTGAAGGTTTCGTGAGAGGTGGCTTCATTAACTTTGTAAAAACGTATTCTCATGCCATCGCACAGGACGAATACAATAACTTTTTTGAAATGCCGGAGCTCCCTTCACATGAAGTGATCTACACCGGTTACTACAAAGATGAAATTTTCGAAGGCGAGTGGGAACTTGTATCACATACAGAGGTATTTCCTGACGGAAGTATCAGGCAATATCTGTTGCATGGCACCTGGTCCATGAAAAAATTATAGTACTGTGATATTTTTTACTGTCTTCCTATACAATATATTACACCTTTATTCTATTTTCATACTACCGTAAATCCGTCTTATATGGGACTATTTGACAAACTCCGCAACGAATTTATCGACATCATCGATTGGGTCGATACCTCTAATGAAATCATAGTATGGAAGTTTCCCCGCTATCAGAATGAAATAAAGATGAATGCAAAGCTGACTGTGCGTGAATCACAGCTGGCTGTATTTCTGAATGAAGGCGTTGTTGCCGACATTTTCAAACCCGGCATGTACACGCTCACTACGCAAAACATGCCGATCATGACCACGCTGAAAGGCTGGGTATATGGCTTTAACAGTCCATTCAAGGCAGACGTGTATTTCGTAAGTACCCGTCAGTTCATCAATCAGAAATGGGGAACCCGTAATCCTGTTATGCTGCGTGATGCAGAATTTGGTCCGGTACGTCTTCGTGCGTTCGGCAGCTTCGCATTCCGTGTACAGGATGCCGGATTGTTCATAAAAGAGATCGCCGCTACCAATCCTGAATTCACCGTAGAGGGTGTAAATGAGCAGCTACGTAATCTTGCCATCACCCGTGGTATGGATGCAATTGCACAGGCAAAGATTCCCGTACTGGACCTGGCAGCAAACTACGATGAGGTATCTGCACTGATTACCAATAAAATACAACCGGAATTCAACGCAATGGGGCTGGAACTGACCAAGTTCCTGATCGAAAATATTTCCCTTCCTCCGGAAGTGGAAGCTGCGATGGACAAACGTACCAGCATGGGTATCGTTGGTAACCTGGGCGCTTACGCACAGTTCCAGGCAGCCAATGCCATGGAACAGGCGGCACAGAACCCTAATGGTGGTCTGGCAGGCGCTGGTATGGGAGCAGGTTTAGGCATGGCAATGGGTAGTCAGATGGGCAATGTGTTCCAGCCGAATACCGTACAGGGTAGTAATGAAGCGCCACCGCCATTACCTGCAGCCGTACAATATTATGCCGCGATAAATGGTCAGCAGGCAGGTCCGTACACCATGGATCAACTGACACAACTGGTAGCTGCCGGTACGATCAACCAGCAGAGCCATATCTGGAAAAAAGGCATGGCCAACTGGGCAGTGGCCAACACCATGGCTGAACTGGCCGGTTTATTTAACAATACACCACCACCTTTACCTATTCCGTAATCGTTCATGGATCCATATTCCCAGGCGGAGCAATCCGCCGCTCTGAATTCGTCTTTACAATGTAACAGCTGTGGAGCTACCCTGCATTTCGCACCAGGTACCCATCAGCTGAAATGTACTTATTGCGGCGCTACCAACGAGATCGTACAGGAAAATACAGGTCCTGTCGTATCGGTAGATTATGATTCATTTATCCACAGTACAAACAGTCTGAGTGCACAACGCACGGCAAAAGTGGTGTCCTGCAAAAACTGCGGTGCCTCCACTACCCTGCTGGCGGAAGTAAACTCAGAGAACTGTACCTTCTGTGCCAGTCCGCTGGTCATCAGCGATGCGGAAAGCAAACAGATCGTCCGGCCACATTATATCCTGCCTTTTGCCATCACACAGCAACAGGCTGCTACCAACTTCCAGACATGGATGAAAAAGCTCTGGTTTGCACCTTCTGACCTGCCACAGCTGGTCTCTGGACATGCCAGTCAGCTGAGAGGTATATACCTGCCACACTGGACCTATGATGCAGATGCAAGGACTGAATATGATGGCCAACGTGGTGATTATTACTACGAAACTGAATACTACACAGAGACCGTCAATGGCAGAGAAGAAAGACGTTCCAGACAGGTACGCCATACAAGATGGCATAGTGTCAGCGGTACTGTGTATAATGAGTTCAATGATATTTTTGTGATCGCCAGCGCCTCTCTTCCTCATAAAGTGGCAAAGCGCTTAGAGCCATGGCATATGCAGGCGCTCGTTCATTACAATGAACAGTATGTGAGCGGTTTCCGTTCTGAGCTTTACCAGGTATCTCCTGAAGATGGACTGGAGCAGGCGAAACTGATCATGCGGGGTATCATCGAGCAGACGATCCGTCGTGATATCGGTGGAGATGAACAGCGCATTGAAGAGTATTATGATACCTATCGTAATATCGCTTTAAAGTATCTGCTGTTGCCTGTATGGATCAGTGCCTATAAGTATAATAACAAGCTCTATCACTTTACCGTGAACGCCTCTACCGGTGAGGTTGTAGGTGAAAGACCATACAGCGGCACCAAGATTGCATTGCTGGTAATGGCGATTATTGCTGTTGTAATATTCATTATCTATCTGAGCAAACAATAAGTCTTTTATATCAAAACGAAAGGCGTCAACAGCTTATCCCTGTTGACGCCTTTTTTATTTCACGTATGCTTACATTATGCTCCTACAGCTACTGGTCTGCCCTCATCTGTGATCCACTCACTCCAGGAACCTGCGTATAACTTCGGCATGGCATAACCGGCATAATTGGCCAGCAATACATTGAATGCCGCAGTCACCCCTGATCCACAGTAGAAGATCACATCATCTTTCGCAAAATCAGCCGCAAAATAGCCCCTTACCACATCCTGTCCTGCTACCAGTCCTTCCGGTGTAATATTGGCGTTAAATGGTCTTGAAATTGCTTCAGGAATATGTCCCGCTACCGGGTCGATTGTCTCATTCTGACCGGCATATCTGTCGGCTGTTCTTGAGTCTATCACACAACTACCATGTTCCGCTGTTGCCTTCAGCACAGCTGCTGCATCTGCCAGCAGACTATCGTCATAGCGGGCATTAAATGATTTAGCCACAGGTGTTACCACACCGCCTTCCAAAGGATATGCCTTTTCAGCCCATACCTTCTTACCACCATCCAGCACAGCCGCCTGTTCGTGACCAGCCCATTTCAGCAGCCACCACAATCTTGCCGCTGCCATAAAGCCGGCACCGGCATCATATGCAATGACCTGTGTATTAGACGTTATGCCCCATGATGCGATGGTTGCTTCCAGTGCTTTCTTTTCCGGTAAAGGATGTCTGCCGGTCTTACCTGCGATGATCGGTCCGGAAAGATCTTTGTCCAGATCAGCATACAGCGCACCAGGTATATGTGCTTTCTCATATTCTTTACGACCCCACTCTTTATCATTCAATGCAAAGCTGCAATCAATAAAAACAACATCAGGTTTATTCAGGAGCGCATGCGCCTCTGCTGGTTTTATAAAGTTAGTATAGCTCATACTGTGTCCCTTTATGTGTTAACAGATACGTCCGTGTTATTGGTATCAGTACACGAACGGTATTAATCTCCAGGTTTCCTTTTTATAGTCTATATATTCCTGTCCGAAATTGTTGATCAGTAACTCCTCTTCCACCTTCATCCTATATAGAAAAGTGAGCAGTACCGGCACAAAACCAATCACCAGTCCGACCCAGCTATTCAGTGCAAATCCATTCCCCAGAAAGGATAACAGCGATCCCAGATAAGAAGGGTGGCGCATGTATCTGTACATCCCCTTTCTGACGATCCTGTGATCACTACGGATCGCTACGTCTACCGTAAAGAACCGTCCCAATGTATAGATGGCGATAAAACGGTAGATCATTCCTGCCACGATCATTGCAAGGCCCGCCTGTACGATCGCAGGAGAACTACTGATCGGAAGGACATGCAACTGCCGGGACAAGATATGCGCCAGCGGTAATGTGATCATGATCGTGATCCAGATAAAACGCAGCGATTGTTTGTCCGCCCGTGTCTTATCAGACTGAGATGACCTTACAAGCCGGTTCAGCAGCACTTCTGACAATACCCAGATAACAGCGATGATCTGGTGGAGGGTTTCATACATAGGATGGAATATTTAGGTATTAAAGTGTCTTTACATCACCGTTTTCATAGGCGATGATCACGGTTGGTTTCAGGTTGATGAATAACCCTGTTTCCACTACACCTGTCATCGCTTTCAGCTGATGATGCAGTTGTTCCGGGTTTTCTATAGCGCCGAACATACAGTCGAGGATATAGTTCCCGTTGTCTGTAATATAAGGTTTATCTTCTCTGGTCCTTAAGGTCGGAGCGCCTTTCAGGGACTGTATACTTTTGAACACCAGTTCCCAGCCAAACGGAATAATTTCTACAGGCAGCGGGAATTTACCCAGTGTTCTTACATATTTTCTTTCATCAGCCACTATCACTTTCCTTCTGCTGGCGTGTGCCACGATCTTTTCACGCAGCAGGGCGCCACCGCCACCTTTGATGATCTGTAAATCTTCACTGATCTCATCTGCGCCATCAATATCGATGTCCAGCTGCTGGATTTCGCTGAAAGAAGTAATGGGTATACCCAGGGCTATTGCCTGTTGTTCTGAGGCAACGGAGGTAGCTACCACACGGATATTCAATCCTTCCTTTACCATCTGACCAATCTTTTCTATCGCCCAGTAAGCAGTTGACCCGGTTCCCAATCCTACTAACATACCGGGCTGTACCAACGATGCAGCCTTCTCTCCGGCTGCTTTCTTTGCTTTTGTGATCGTGTCCATGATTATCCTTTAATTGTTTAGCAATATAAGACTATTGGCCCGATTGTATTATTTTTGAAAGCCACGCTCCTATCAATAATGAATACATATCAAAAAAGCGACACCGCGCACCGCATTAAAGCGATCTTTACAGGCTCCATCGGTAATCTCGTTGAATGGTACGACTGGTATGCCTATGCCGCATTCGCCCTGTACTTTGCACCTGTCTTTTTCCCCAAAAGCAATCCTACCGCCCAGTTACTGGATACCGCCGCCATTTTTGCCGTCGGCTTTCTGATGCGCCCTATCGGTGGATGGCTCTTTGGCAGTATTGCCGACCGGAAAGGCAGGAAGGTTTCCATGACGCTTTCCGTGCTGCTGATGTCACTTGGTAGTATGATGATCGCCCTGGCGCCTACATACGCCACTGCCGGTATCCTATCTCCGGTGATCCTGCTGACAGCCAGGTTATTACAGGGCCTGAGTGTCGGCGGAGAATATGGTACCTCTGCGACCTATTTAAGCGAAATATCCACTCCTGATAAAAGAGGCTTTTATTCCAGCTTTCAGTACGTAACGCTTATCGGCGGACAACTCATTGCCCTCGGCATTCAGCTGCTGCTGCAAAAAGTGTTTCTGAGTCCGGAGCAACTGCATGAATGGGGCTGGCGTATCCCTTTTGTAATAGGCGCTATCCTCTCCCTCTTTGCCCTCGTCATCCGTCAGCATATGCAGGAGACTGTCAGCGCTGAAAAGGAAAATAAAAAACGGGGCTCTGTGATGATCCTCCTGAAAGAACATCCCAGAGCAGTACTGACAGTAGTCGGGCTCACCATGGGTGGCACACTGGCTTTTTACACCTATACCACCTACATGCAGAAGTTCCTGGTGAATACGGTACACCTGACCAAAGAAAGGTCTACCCTGCTTACCTTCCTGCTCATGCTGATATATGCCTGTCTGCAACCGCTCTTTGGTATGCTGAGTGACAAAATCGGGCGTAAACCTTTATTACTTGGCTTTGGTATACTGGGTTCCCTGCTAACTGTTCCTATCCTTACCGCTATCAGTCATGCGGCATCGGAATGGGCCGCCTTTTTCCTCATCTTCTCTGCACTGATCATTGTCAGCGGCTATACCTCTATCAATGCCGTGGTAAAGGCGGAGATGTTTCCTGCTGAGATCCGGGCGTTAGGTGTAGGACTACCTTATGCACTGACAGTTGCCCTGTTCGGTGGTACGGCTGAGTACATTGCTTTATATTTCAAGAACATCGGTCATGAATCCCTGTACTACTGGTACGTTACGGGTTGTATCTTTATTTCGCTGATCGTTTATGCTGTTGTGAGAGATACGAAACACACTTCGTTCATGGATAAAGAACAACGATAAAATAATTGTTATGTTCCCTTACGCCAATATGCCTTATGGCATTCCTCCTGCGATCTGTTATCCCCTGTCAGAATCCTGTATGATCATACTGTTCTTTCTGACGCTGCTATATGCCTGGAAAAGAGGCACAGGACATGTCGCCTATATGCTGGGCGGTTTTGGTTTTGGTCTGTTACTGGAATATGTGAACGTTGTATCCAATGCCGGTTATAAATATGGGCAGTTCTGGCTCATGCTGGGACATGCGCCTGATAATATCCCTGTCTGTATTGGTATGGGATGGGGCATTATCATTTATACTTCCCGGATTATTTCCGACAGCAGAGGGCTTCCGCTGATAGCGGCTGCCGCATTTGATGCCCTGCTGGCACTCAGTATAGATCTCAGTATGGATGTTGTTGCTTACCGGCTGCACATGTGGCACTGGGATTGGGCCAACAGACCTGAATTCCCTGATCCGCTGACAGCCCAATGGTTCGGCGTGCCCTACGGCAATTTCTTCGGATGGCTGTGTGTGGTCTTTTTCTACTCCACTTTTGCACGTACACTGGAAAAGGTCCGTTTCCGTAATAATATAGTATTGAAAGGCTGGCTGGCAATTACTCCGCTACTGTCTATCCTTATTTCACAGGTTGCGCTCTGGATCACATTATTTCCGATGGCCACCTGGCTGAATGAACAGTTTCACATCAGAAGTAAAGAAAAGCTGATTTTCCTGCTGATCTTACTCCCTGTATTGACCATATGGGGATTCAGGAAACGCAGCATATTACATCCTCCGGCATTACCCTATGTGACCTGGTTAGTCCCTGCCTGGTTTCATCTTTACTTTTTTGTCTGGTTATTTATTGGTGGATTTGCGGCAGAGAATGCCTGGATGACCTTTTTCTGTGTCATCAACCTGTTGATTGGCATCGTCATACACTGGTGGATACATTTACGTCCCGTTCGTCAGGCAGCAATAGGATCGTAATAGTTTAATCCCGAACTTAGCAATCCAGTCGCTACTTAAAATTTAAAGAAACAATGCAACAGGAAAGTAAGAGTCAGAAAATCAGTAAAACGGCCGCAAAAACGGCTGTGAGAATATTTGTTATCGTGCTGTTCATGGGCATCCTTCCGCTGGTAGCAGGAAATGACCAGGGATGGAATGACCGTATCGCCAATGCACACCTTATCATCACGAATAAATGGACACTGGTATTCCCGGTAGTTCTTTTGATCGGTTTTCTCTGGCTGGCAATTCTCTGTAAGAAGAACAAATACCAGCAGGTGGACGTCAACTGGTTACTCGTATTAAATTCAGTTATCCTGATTACCTATCTCGTGATGTTATATTCCAGAATATACAAGGTATTGCTGGCGTAACATTGTTTGTAATACAATACTTTTTAAATCTTATATCCATTGCTCCTAACAGAAGAACAGGTGCTATCCTTAGCACCGGATGAAGCTTCCAGGAAAGCCGGAAAGGCCCTGGCTGGTGCAGCAAAATGGGTGAGTAAAGGGGCGAATGAACAAGCCTTGTGGGGAGAATGCCAGGGGAGTGGCAGCAAACCGTATCAAACCCAGATAGACCTCGCCGGAACCGCTTTCAAATGTAGTTGTCCGAGCCGCAAATTTCCGTGCAAACATGGTATGGGCCTCATGTTGCTATATGCCCGTGAGTCCGCTACCTTCACTGACAACACTCCTCCTTCCTGGGTCAGTGAATGGCTGGAAAAAAGAGCCGGCAAAGAAGTCAAGAAACAGGAAAAAGAAGAAAAACAGGTAGACGAAGCAGCCCGCGATAAACGGCAACTGGCCCGTCAGCAGAAAGTGGAAGATGGTATTCACGAACTGCTGCTCTGGATGAAAGATATCATCCGTAACGGTCTGTTGCAATTGCCGGAAAAAGGCGCCTCTTACTGGGAGACCATGGCCCGCCGTATGGTGGATGCACAGGCCCCGGGATTGGCAGCTATGGTCCGTGGCCTCTCAGAGATCAACTTCTATAGTGAAGGCTGGCAACATACCTTCATGGAGCAACTGCTCCGCATCTACCTCGTTATCCAGGGTTTCAGACAGGGAGAAACACTCTCTCTCCTGTTACAACAGGAACTTCGTATCCTTGTCGGCTTCACCCAAAGTCAGGAAGCCCTCCGGCAGGAGAAGGGCATAAAAGATACCTGGCTGATCCTCAACAAACAGGTCACAGAAGAAGATAATCTGACCACCGAAAAGTACTGGCTTTATGGCCTGCATTCCTACCAGCCGGCACTGGTACTCCAGTTCTATGCAAGAGGTATGTCCAGACCACAACTCCTGTTAACAGCCGGTATGTCTATCGAAGCAGAACTGGTATTCTTTCCCTCTGAGATCCCGTTAAGGGCGCTGATCAAGGAACCTGTTACCAACAATAATCTCCAGGATACCTACGGCCTTCCCGGCTGGGAGGAACTGACAGCCACCGAAACTTCACTTGCAGAGAAGATGCCTGTCCGCAGCGAACGCCCTTATATTGTACAACAGTTAACGCCTGTTCAGCACAATATGAAATGGTGGCTCAAAGACAGCAACGATCGGATCATGCCTGTAAAAGACGGTTTCCGTAATATCTGGAAACTACTCTCCCTCAGTGGCGGTCAACCATTGGATATGGCACTGCTAGGTAAGGAACAGGAATACGAACCCCTGGGCGTCTGGCATAACGGCGTCTATAAATTGTTATAAGGGACATGTGGAATAATATCATTAACACCGCCCTCCTGGGTACCGGCAAAAAACAGTTGTCTGCTGCGGAACTTCCGACAGACCTGGCCACTGTGGCCGCTACGATCATGGAGGACAGATCGCTCGATGCGGAAACACAGTTTCTGCACATCGCAGCGGTCATACTGAATTATCGTCAGAGTGGCGTCAGTGCTGAACATAACAGCGGTGTTCCTTTGCAGGCGGCACCACCTGAAGAGAAGCCCTATTGCAACAAAGCGGCTATCTACGCATTACAGGATGCACTTGATATGGACCTCCTGCCATTGGTCAATTACTGGCTGGAAGCCTGTTATGATAAAGGCCAGATCGTAGTCCCGGAATATATCCCGGTATTACTGGAAACGGCTGTTTCTCAGAAACGCATCCGGCATCTGACAATGGCGGTATGTGGAAAACGGGGTCAGTGGTTAAGCAATATGAATGCTGACTGGCAATTTCCTTTTGCACTCAGCAACGAAGATCGCTGGCAAACAGGAAGCGCGGAAGACCGCAGACTGGTACTGCAGGAAATGCGTCAATCCTATCCGGGTACAGGAAGGGAATGGCTGATGCAGACCTGGACACAGGAAAATACTTCTGCCAGAACAGAATTCCTGAAGATCATGCGTACTAACATCGGCGAGGATGACCTTCGCTGGCTGGAATCTCTGCAGGAGAAAAACCAGAAAGTAAAGGATGAAATATGGGCATTGCTGAAACAGATCCCTGCTTCATTTATCGTACAGGCCTACTGGCAGATATTGCAACAGGCTGTTTCACGTGGCGCTAAACAATCATTGCAGATCTCGCTGCAATTACCCCTGGATAAGGTCATTATTGATTCCGGTATCGCAACGCTGAGCAATGAAAAGCATCTCAGTGAAGAAGCCTATATCCTTTTTCAGCTCGTGGGAAGCGTACCTCCCTCCTGGTGGGAATCACACTTCCGTATGGACAAGGAAGAGATCATTGACCTCTTTCAAAATGATGATCTGGGTAAACGGTTCATTCCTGCGCTGATACTTGCTGCGGGTCGTTTTAAAGATACTACCTGGCTTCGTTTATTATTAGCCACCAGTACTACCTTTTATCCTGACATCATTCCTTTATTACCTGCTGCCGAACAGGAGGAATATGCATTGCGCCTGTTCCCTACCTATCCGCAGGATGTGATCAATTATCTCAGTAACCGTACAGAAGAATGGGGACTTACCCTCACCGGTGAAGTACTGAAATGGATGGCCCGTAACCCTTATCAGTATACCCGAAATTTCTTTGATAAGCACGTATTACAACTTCCTCCGGCGATCATAGATGAACTGGATAAACTAATGCCGGAAGAACCCGCCTATCAGGGTACCTGGCGGAATACCAGCGATCATATACGCAAACTGATCTTCTGCAAAGTGCAGATAACGAACGCATTCAAATAAAATATTCAACACAAAACAATCACCTTTTCAAGCATATAAAGATGTCCAACGTATTACGTCAACATGCAGAACAATTGTTCCTTGAAGAACTGGAAGAGCTGAAAAAACAGGACAATGAAAAGCGTCCTTATAACTGGGTATTGTCGCCGCAGTCTGTTGTGACTTACCTGATGGGCGGCACCCTGAAAAACGGATTTGAAATACAGCCAAAATATATCGGTAACCGCAGACTGATTGAGATTGCGGTGGCTACACTGACCACAGACAGAGCACTCTTATTATACGGTTTACCAGGTACTGCAAAAAGCTGGGTGAGCGAACACCTGGCTGCTGCTATCAGCGGAGACTCTACCATGATCGTACAGGGTACTGCAGGTACCGGGGAAGAAGCCATCCGTTATGGATGGAACTATGCCCGCTTACTGGCAGAAGGTCCTTCTGAAAAAGCCCTGGTAGAAACACCCGTTATGCGTGGTATGCAGACTGGTAAAATTGTCAGAATTGAAGAACTGACCCGTATCAGTGCAGATGTACAGGATACGCTGATCACTATCTTATCTGAAAAAACACTCCCGGTGCCAGAATTGAACACCGCTGTAATGGCACAGAAAGGGTTCAATATCATTGCGACAGCGAATAACAGGGACAAGGGTGTAAACGATCTTTCCAGCGCCCTGAAACGCCGTTTTAATACGGTTATTCTGCCGGTACCTGATTCCATGGAAGAAGAGATCGATATCGTACGCCGTCGTGTGGAAAGCTATGAGAAAGTGATGGACCTGCCGGCTGAGAAACCAGCACTGGAAGAGATCCGTCGTATCGTGACCATCTTCCGTGAACTGAGAAATGGTGTAACTGTGGATGGTAAAACAAAGATCAAAGCACCTTCCGGCACACTGAGTACTGCAGAAGCGATTTCTGTGGTGAATAACGGTCTGGCGATGGCGGCTTATTTTGGCGATGGTCAGCTGAAAGCGGCTGATCTGGCCGCCGGTATCATCGGCGCTGTACTGAAAGATCCTGTGCAGGATAAACTGGTATGGCAGGAATACCTGGAGACTGTCGTAAAAACCAGAGAAGACTGGAAAGATATTTACCGCGCCTGCCGCGATCTATAAATAATTCATATGTCAATACACATACTGGGCATTCGACATCACGGACCCGGCTCTGCCAGACATGTGAAGGAATATCTTGAAAAAGTTAAACCGGATATCGTACTGGTGGAAGGGCCGCCGGAAGCTGACAACATCCTGGAATGGGTTAATAATGATCTGCTGAAACCACCTGTGGCTATTCTGGCTTATCAGCCTGACGCGCCGCAGAAAGCAGTGTTCTATCCATTTGCAGAATTCTCTCCTGAATGGCAGGCTATTCTCTATGCCCGCAGGAATAATATTCCTGTACGGTTCATGGACCTTCCTATGGCACATCAGTTTGAACTGAAAGCAGCCAGAGAGCCGAAAGAAGATGCAGCAGAAGCACCTTCGCTTAACAATAGTCTGGCGCCCTATATCCCCGATACACATATCGTGAGAAGAAACCCTGTAGCCTATCTCGCAGGTGCAGCCGGTTTTGCAGATGAAGAGAAATGGTGGGAACATATGTTTGAATACAGACAGGACCCGGAAGCCGTGTTTACCGCTGTTGCCGAAGGCATGCAGGCACTCCGGCAGGACCTTCATCTTCCTTACGATCGTGAAGAGCAGTTACGTGAAGCGCATATGCGTAAAACTATTCGTCAGGCTGAAAGGGAAATGTATACAGAGATCGCAGTTGTATGCGGCGCCTGGCACACTCCTGCCCTGTTGAATATGGGTAAGGCAAAAGATGACAACGAACTGCTTAAGGGACTGCCGAAAGTGAAAGTCGCTACTACCTGGATCCCCTGGACATACAACCGTCTCAGTTACAACAGTGGCTATGGCGCAGGTATCAATTCTCCCGGATGGTATGAACATAACTGGCGCTATCCCAATGATGATGGTACCCGCTGGATGTCAAGAGTAGCCCGTCTTTTCCGTGAACAACAGAAAGATATTTCTGTGGCACACGTCATGGAGGCGGTACGATTGGCAAATGCGCTTACCGCATTGAGAGGATTACCTAAAGCGGGTCTGGAAGAACTGAATGAAGCAACTCTCAGCGTACTCTGTAACGGGGAAGATATTCTGCTGCAACTGATCAATGAAGAACTGATCGTCAGTGATAAGATCGGGGAAGTACCTACAGATATTCCGCGTCCTCCCTTACAGACGGATATCGAAAAACTACAGAAGAAATTAAGGCTGCCACAAACAGCTGATTATAAAGACTATGTCCTCGATCTCCGTAAGGATACAGATCTTGAACGTAGTATCCTGCTGCATCGTATGGAGATGCTGGACATCCGCTGGGGCCATCGTTACGGTCCTTCGGGTAAAGGCACCTTTAAAGAGCAGTGGCGCTTACAATGGGACCCCGGATTCTCTATTGATATCATTGAGAAGGGAAGCTGGGGAAATACGGTAGAAGAAGCCGCCTCTAAATATGTACAGCATCAGGCGAAAACGGCTACTTCTCTTAAAGAAGTTTGTACGCTGCTGGAAACAGCCATTCCCGCTGAACTGCATGCTGCCGTAGAAGCACTCGTACAACAGGTGAATAACCTGGCCGCTGCCACCGGTGATGTAATGCAACTGATGACCGTTATTCCTGGTCTGGTGCAGATCAGCCGTTATGGTAACGTAAGGAAAACAGATGCAACGCTGGTTGACGGTATTGTAGCCGGTATGATCACACGTATCTGTATCAGTTTACCTGCCGCCTGTATTGGTATTGCGGATGATGCAGCAGCTGAATTGCTGGAGCTGATCTACAATATGAATGATGCCCTGCTCATCCTGCAGGACTCCGAACTGACCACACAATGGCAACAGACGATCTCTCACATTGCACGCAATGACAGCTCCGCACCTGTTATCGGTGGTTATGCAACAAGATTGCTGGCCGATCACAGACAACTTTCCTGTAATGATCTGGTAAGAGTATTCAGTTATGCAATGTCTGCTGCGACACCGCCTGCTACTGCAGCTGCCTGGCTGGAAGGTTTTCTGAAAGGCAGCGGTACATTACTGCTGGTAGACAATGATCTATGGACAGTGGTATATAACTGGATGCATCAACTGGAAGAAGACGCATTCAAACAGTTGCTTCCATTGTTACGCAGAACCTTCTCTGGTTTTACCAAAGCAGAAAGAAGAAAGCTGGGAGAAAAAGCAAAAGGTGGTGTCAGTGGCACTACGGGCGTATCTCAGCAGACGATGGAAAACATTGATGCAACAAGAGCACTGAAAGGAATTCCTGTCGTGCTGCAAATGTTGGGCGTTAAATAATTCTGATATGGATGATTTAAATAAATGGCGGCTGGTACTGGGTGGTAATGAATCAGATGGTACCGGCTTTTCACTCAGTGGCACAGAGCTACAGATGGATAAAACACTGGAGGCTTTGTATGACAGCGAAAAGAAAGGAGGACTCGGTGCTTCCTCCCCAAATGTCAGCCGCTGGCTGGGCGATATCCGTACCTTCTTTCCGGCATCTGTTGTACAGATCATGCAACGTGATGCATTACAACGTCTGAATATCACACAGATGCTGTTTGAAAAGGAAATGCTGGAAAATGTAGAGCCGGATGTACATCTGGTAGCTACATTACTTACACTGAAACATGCTATTCCTGATAAGACACGTGACACTGCAAGACAGGTGGTGAAACGTGTGGTAGATGAACTGCTGAAAAAACTGACCCAACCTACTTTACAGGCAATTACGGGTAGTTTGCACAGGAGCATTCGTAACAGAAGGCCCCGTCATAATGAGATCAACTGGCATGCGACGATCCTTAAGAATCTGCAGCATTATCAGCCGGAGTATAAAACAATCATTCCTGAAACACGGATTGGTTATGGCCGTAGAACTACTTCACTGAAAGACGTGGTGCTTTGTCTCGATCAGAGTGGATCAATGGGTTCTTCAGTGGTTTATTCAGGTATCTTCGGTTCAGTGATGGCTTCCATACCTGCGATAAAAACACGTATGGTGGTATTTGATACTGCTGTTGCTGATCTTACGGAAGAACTGAAAGATCCTGTTGATCTTTTATTTGGTGTACAACTTGGTGGAGGTACAGATATACAGGCAGCACTCTCTTATTGTCAGCAGATCATTACCCGTCCGGCAGATACTGTGCTCGTACTGATCACCGATCTGTTTGAAGGAGGCGCTGATGATAAGATGCGTAAACGCGCGGCTGAATTAACAGCCGCGGGCGTACAGGTCATCGTATTACTTGCTTTGAACGATGATGGTGCGCCGGCTTATGATCACGGTAATGCACAATTTCTGTCCAATCTGGGTATTCCGGTGTTTGCCTGTACGCCCGACAAATTTCCTGATCTGATGGCTGCTGCGCTGAGTAAACAGGATATCAACAACTGGGCAGCCAGAGAAGATTTTATACTAAAGAAATAACTACTTCACTTTTAACCATTCATCGTCCTGGTAGATGATACCATCTGCCAGGGCTTTTTCTACCGCCTCCTGTAAATCAGTCCGCAGATCTTCTGTTACACGCGCAAATCCCAATGTTTTTGCAATAACAGGTATCGCCGCCGTCATCGTGATTGCTACTGCATCCTGCACTGTTTTCTCTACAACGGCTCCTAATTCTTCCGGCGCGATATAAGTCATCTTACGCGATGCAGTAGGCAAATTCGCCCTGCTACGTACTAATGGTTTTTCCATCTCCGCATCCCAGAGGAATTCCTCTTTTACAACAACCGTATCATTTCCAACTGCGTCTGCAATTGCCTGTTTCAATACCTCACGAATTCTGTTTCCTACACGGGATACATCTGCTGCATCCAGTATTCTGCGCGTTGCTTCTTCGACATGCACCGGACTCTCTACACGTACGATCATCTCCAGCCAGGATCTTAATTTATCTGCCGGATGCTGATGCAGATCTTTTAATGCTATTTCTTCCGGTAGCACTGCCATTTCATATAATGGTACGTCTGCGCCTTCCTCCTCTTCTTCTCTTACCATTGTATAGTCTTCAGAAGGCACAATTGCTTCCTGGTTCTCCCCTTCATTTGCGCGCACCGATTCAATTGCTGCAAGCAATCTTTTCAACTCACGTACGGGATGACGGAACCAATCGGTACTCCAAACGGTATAGATATTCCATCCCATATTTTCCAGCACCTGCTGACGCAATCTATCCCTGTCTTTCGCAGAACGGGCAGCGTGATAAGCAGCGCCATCACACATAATACCCATGATATATTTACCCGGATGTTCCGGATCAGCAATCGCCAGATCAATATAGAATCCTTTGCTGCCAAGTTGTTTCTTCACATTATAACCAGCAGCTGTCAGTTGTTCGGCAACCAGTGTTTCAAAAGGAATATTCGCAGGTAATCCATCTGCATAAGAACGATGCATAGAACCATGTTGTGCGAAATACAGGAAATTCTTCAGCGCACGTACGCCTTCACTTTCTGTTTTATTCAGATCGATATCATCTGAGGTCAGATTCGTAAATACTTCGCAACGTTGTTTTGCACGCGTGATCAATACGTTCAGTCGCTTCTCTCCTCCTTCGTTATTCAGCGGTCCGAATGCAAGGCTCACTGTTCCTTCCGGTGTGCGGCCATAACCTATACTGATAAATATTACATCACGTTCATCACCCTGTACATTCTCCAGGTTCTTTACAAAGAATGGCTCATGCGGATGTGCTTTGAAGAATGATTCCAGCTCAGGCATTTTCTTTCTGGCTGTTTCAAGTGATTGCTGTATTGCCTGCATCTGTGCAGTACTGAAAGCAACTACACCTAAACTCATTTCAGGATGTTGTTTTGCATGTTCAATCACAGCTGTAGTGATGGCATCTGCTTCCTGCTGATTCGTTCTTGTTTTACCACGATCGTAGGTTGCTTCTTTCAGATGATGATAAACTAATCCCATCTGATGTGCAGCACCCGGACTTGGGAAAATCACCAGTTTATTTTCATAGAACTCATGATTAGACATCGTGATCAGTGATTCATGCCGGCTACGATAATGCCAGCGTAACATGCGTTGCGGAGCACCCTGTGCATCACACATACCCAGGATACTTGGCATATCTGCTGTTACATTTTCCTCATCATCAACTTCCTTCATCAGTGAATCAAAGAAGCTACTTGGTGGCAACTGTTTACTATCGCCTACAACTACCAGTTGCTTTCCTCTCAGCAATGCACCTAATGCATCAACCGGTCTTACCTGACTCGCTTCGTCAAAGATGACAAGATCAAATTGTAATGAACCAGGAGGAAGGAAATTAGCAATTGAAAGAGGACTCATCATGAACACAGGTTTGATGGCCTGTATGGCGAGTCCTGCTGCCTGTACCAGTTTACGGATAGGCATATGTCTTGCCTTTTTATTAAACTCGGTTCGCAGTACGTTTACCTGTCCGCCGGCTTCCAAAGGAGGAATACCATCATAATGTTTTAGCGCCGCACGTGCCCTGTTATACTGAAGATTTAGTGTATCCAGTTTTACGAACTGTTTGACTGCTGCTTCATGACTTGATCTTTCAAATTTTCTGATAGCAGCATGTGTCATGAGTGCTTTTTCCCAAAGGTATTCATACCATGTTTTCTGTATTGCACCTTTTAATG
Source organism: Chitinophaga sp. YR627 (assembly GCF_900114995.1). GTDB lineage: Bacteria > Bacteroidota > Bacteroidia > Chitinophagales > Chitinophagaceae > Chitinophaga. The sequence goes on along the minus strand of NZ_FOUX01000003.1, from coordinate 441,437 downwards.
CTGTTGCTGCTTCCGGCCAGTAAGCGACTGCTTCTGTCAAGACCTGTAAACCTTCTGTTTTCGCTGTATCTGCCAGGTTATTCCAGGAGATCGCATGATGAATATCCGGCAATCCGTCTATCCATGATTGCATCAATACGACCTGCTCTTCATAGGGACGTTGCAGCAGTGGTGTTACGTCTCTGAAGCGGCGTTGTTCATTTAATGCAAAAGCTGCGATCACAGCATCGATAGCAGCACCCTGCTGTTGCAATGTTCTCAACAGTGTATCATAATAACGTTTGGCTACTTCAACCGGCTCATTCTTTTCGAGATAATCCAGGATGACAGCAGTACATGTACCATAACTGATCTGCTTATGTACTTCCGTTATATAATTAGTAATGGTTTCAAGTGTTTCCCAATTGGATTGTCCTTTCTGCCAGCGTTGCTGGTACAATTCTTTTGCGAGTGATTCCTGTTCCTGGAGTTGTTTTTCTAATCTTCTTGCTTCCAGTATAGCATCTATACAAGCGAGTTTTCCAGGCAGATCATCAGGTGGAGCTGTCTTACATAAAGCAGCCAGCTGACGATTTGTTTTATTATAATCTCCTTTCAGGAATTTATACCACTTATCCCCATAGGCCAACAGGTTCTGTCGTATCTCCAGGACCTGTTGTTCCCATGCTTCCGGAATGAGTATTGCATCATATGCCTGATGCAACTGACGCAAACGTTTTCCTATCTGCAGCAACTCTTTGATATCTTCTTTCTGTTGCAACCAGGCGGGATGTCTTAACTGTATACCTGTTATATCCGGACGTACAGATGCGAGTTGTACAAAGAACGAAAGATCCATACTATTCTTTCTATTCAGTGGCATTGACAATCCTACCTGACCAGCGATGATCGCACTTTCATGTTGCAGCGTTGTAGTAGTATCCAATGCTTTCTGTAAAACAGGAATCAGTCTGTCCTGTTCAGCAGGAACCAGAACGGTCAATCCGATCCCCCAGAACAACAAAGAAGAAGGCATCCCTGTCTCCTTCAAACGATGTTCAATTCTCAGTGCCATTGCTTCTGCACGTTGCATGCTCAAAGCATTCCAGTTATCTATATCAGGTATTGCGATCCTTGGTAAAGTAATATCTACGAATTGTTCTTTCAGTTGTAACAGATAACCCATCAGTTGTTGCGGAGTGATACCACTTTCACCAACTGGTGTATTCACTGCAATACTGTAATCGTTCAGTTCTTTGCGATAGTCATTCAGTAATGTGACTTCCTGTTGTAATTGCAGAATAGCAGGCTTACGTAACTCCAGTGTTTTTCTTAACTCCTGGTGTAATTCTTTTTTGTTGGCCTTGTGGCTATGTAATTCGAGACAGGCATCGCCTAATTGTATACTATCCAGTCTGCGTTTTACCACTTCAAGTGCGGCCATCTTCTCAGCGACAAACAACACCTTCTTTCCTTCACCGATTGCATTCGCAATCAGGTTAGTGATGGTCTGTGATTTACCCGTGCCCGGAGGACCCTGTATCACCAGGTTACGTCCTTCCTGTACTGCTAACATAGCGAGTAACTGAGAGCCATCCGCATCTACTACCTGGTGTAATTCATGTGCGGAAGTTTCTGTGTCGATGAATGCATCTTCCGGTACTTCAGGTGCACCTTCAGAAAAACCATCTCCGAATAAACTCTGTAAGATCGGATGATTAGCAGGTTGTTCATCCGCGGGCCATCCATCACTATCCAGGTCATGATATAACATCAGTTTGCCGAAGGAGAAGAATCCCAGTTCAACTGCATCAGTGATCACTTCCCATCCGTCCATTCCATTGACAGCAGCATCGATCTGTTGTATATATTCTGTGACAGCGATTTCTTCTGACTCAGGCATGTCTGGCAATACGATACCATATTCTGCTTTGATCTTGGTCTGCAGACTAAGATTCATTTCCACATCACTACCAGTATAGCGCAAACGAAAACGCTCTCTTGCGCTGGAGCGTTCCAGCGAAACAGGTATTAATATCAGTGGTGCATACCGCGCTTCCTTTCCATTATCATTTTCATACCACTTTAACATGCCCAATGTCAGGAACAGGATATTGACACCCTGTTCTTCCAGACTGGTACGCGCAGCATAATAGGTATTCAGTAATCTGTTTTGCAAAGCAGCGGCAGTTTCAGTCGTCTGTAAACGCGTATCGTGTACGACTTCTTCCGGTTCAGGTAAAGTGACAGGTTCCGGTAATATTACCGGCTCTGTTACTTCTACTGCTGTCTCTTTCTTTTCTTTTACATCAGTTTTGGGGAGGAAGGTCATTGCCTTGCTCTGCTTCACCAGTACTTCGTATATATTGGTGATGCTTTCCTGTTCGATATGTACTCCACGACTTACGGGTAAACGGTAATTCAATAAGGGGTTACGTAGTCCCAGATCCAGTAATTCCCGGCGGGAAGCCTCCAGCTTAATAAGGATTGATTCCTTCATGTGCAGTTCGTTGTAAGAACAAAAAAAACGATAATTTATATTAAGAACGATTATTGACGATAATTTATTCTAATAATATTACTATTACCTTTATTCACATAACTATTAATCATTTCCGTGTATCAGGTATTATACTTTCTCTGGGGTACAAACTGGCATATCGCATTGAAAATTATAGGGTATGTGCTGATCTCACTTTCCTTTTTGGGTGTGGTTGGAACTATTCTGCTGGAAAACCGGAATCCGGTCAAAGCGATGGCTTATATCATGTTGCTGGTATTTGTCCCCATACTGGGATTAGTAGTATACTATTATCTGGGAAGAGACCTCCGCAAGAAACGCCGGTTTACGCTGAAGGGAAGTAAGGATGAAACGCTGATGTTACGATACTGGGAATCTCAGCGAAAAGAGATTGACCAGATGCAGTTGCAGCTTCGTAAACAGGTAGCGAGTAAACAGGAGATCTCTGCTATGCTGCTCAACACAAGACATTCTGTATTATCCTGTGATAACCGTGTACAATTATTATTAAACGGAGAAGAAAAGTATCCTGCAGTAATGGAGGCGCTGAGAGCAGCCAAACATCATATACATATCGAGTACTACATCTTTGCTTCGGATGATGTGGGTAATGAGATAGCAGAAATATTACTGGAGAAACTGAGAGCAGGTGTGGAAGTACGTTTCATTTATGATGACCTGGGCAGTGATAAGATCGGTGATATACCAGACCTGTTGGAAGAAAATGGTGCAGAGGTTTTTGCCTTCTCTCCTGTACTGATCAATTTCTATCTGAATGCGAATTATCGTAATCACAGAAAGATCATTATCATCGATGGAGAAGTAGGATTTACCGGAGGTATCAATATAGATGACCGTTACCTGAACAATGCGAAGCATCCGGTATTCTGGAGAGATACACATCTGAAACTGGAAGGCGATGTGGTAAATCTTTTACAGCTGCAATTCATGATGAGTTATCGTTATTGCAGTAAACAAACATTTCCGTTCAGTCCACCTTATTTTCATCGTTCTGATCTGAATGAAAATTGCTTTGCAGATATTGTAGCCAGCGGACCAGATTCTGAGTTTCCGATGGCGATGCAAACGATACTGATGGCGATCAATAATGCACGCCGTTCTATCCGTATCAGTAATCCTTATTTTATTCCCAACGAACAGATATTAACGGCATTGCAGATGGCTGCATTATCAGGTAAAACTGTGCAGCTCATTTTACCTTTCCGTGGTGATTCATTTTTTGTGCAACATGCAGCACAATCCTACATCAAGTCGTTGCTTGATGCAGGTGTGAAAGTATATTTTTATCAGAAAGGTTTTATACATGCAAAGTCAATTGCAATAGATGATAATCTTGCAATTGTTGGTTCTGTAAACCTTGACTACCGGAGTTTTTATCTGAATAGTGAAATTGCTGTAGTCGTTTATGACAAGACCTTTGTGCATAAGCTGAATGCAGCATTTGAACAGGACCTGCAGGACTCTGAACACATCGATCGTCGCTTATGGAGAAATCGTTCTTTGTGGCAGAAGTTCATAGATGGTGTATGCAGATTACTTACTCCGTTACTATAGTATGTGATCAGCCATTATCATTATCTTCTTCGAGATCTTCATGCCTGTCTCCACCAAGACTATAGTAATTGTTTTCTTCGTCTTCCTCTCCTATCATTTCATTACTATCATCCAGGTCAGCACCTGGCACATCCAGTCCTTCATCCATCTCACCGGAATCAACAGAAGATTCTCTTGCGAGTTCATTATTGATACGTGCAGATCTGGTTACTTTTTCCACATCGAGATCTTCCTGTTCGCCTCTGTAAGTGATATCTTCATTTGCAGGATAAGCAGGATAACCTGGGAATTTTTCGTCTTCTGTTTGTTCGGATTTCTTATCTGTTGGTTTAGTGACTTTCTTTTTCATGATCTTATCGTTTTAGTTTTTTATGAAAAAGTTATGCCAATCAGATATCGGTATTCAGCAGCAAATGTTAATTCGTTCCAATCATTTTTAAGCAAACCGGTTTGGGTACTTTTATCTCCTGACCGGTTGGTTTGAGTAATCCTGTCAGCTTGTTTCTTTTAAATACAACTACGTTGTCAGTATTCTGATTAGCGACTAATAAATAGTTTCCATCAGGGTCTATCATGAAATTACGCGGTGCTTTTCCACCGGAAGGTTGTTCACCTTTTTTCACCAGCTGACCGTTCTTGCGATCTATGCTGTAGATGACAATATTATTCAATTTATCTCTGTTGGAAGCATATAAAAATTTACCATCCGGAGAGATGTGAATATCAGCCCCCGAGATAGGACCTTTGTATGCAACAGGCAATGTTGACAAAGTTTGAAAAGGAATGAGTCTTCCTCTTACATAATTAAAGGCGGTTACTTTTCCATCGAGTTCATGTATCACGTATGCCCATTTGCCATTTGGATGGAAAGTAATGTGTCGCGGACCAGCACCGGGATTCAATGCAGCATAGCCCGTATCAGCAGGTACTAAGGGCAGCACATCTCCCTGGTTGTAATTATAGATGACTATCTGATCAATACCTAAATCGGACACGTACAATGTCTTTTTATCAGGACCGAATACGGTACAGTGTACGTGTGGTTTCTCCTGTCGTTCTTTATTAGGTCCGGTACCGGTATGCTCAATTGTTTGTACAGGCGCATCTATTTTTCCGTCGTTACGTACGGGCAATACAGAGAGACTACCACCACTGTAATTTCCGACGATCACATATTTACCATCTGCGTCTGTTGTGATATAACAGGGTGAAGCGCCACCGGAAACCTGTTTATTGAGGAAGGTAAGGTTACCGCCGACGGTATCCCATTCAAAGGCGCTTACGCCTCCTTCATTATTTTCATTTACGGAATATACGTGTTGCTGATCGGGGGCGATCACGAGATAGGAAGGATTATCCACACCTTTCGCAGTACTTACATAACGGAGTGTACCGGTTGTTGTATTAAACGCATAGACATTGATCCCCTCATCTGCACTCTTTGTATAAGTGCCAATCAGTAGATATTTTTCTTTCGTCGTATCTGTTTGTGCTGACAACATCGTAGTAGTTAATAAAGCGGTGCAGGTGAGTAAGGTATTGAGCATATACTGTGCCTTTTATGTAAAAACAAATTACTAAATATGCAATAAACTATAAAACGCATTTTAAGGCCCTTTTTTGCCATCTACACCCTTTACGGACCATTATCATTACCTACATCCCGATCGTCCAAATTTAAGGGGCTTATAAAGTCATCTTTTTAGGGTAAATAATCTATCAAATGATTGAAAATCAATTTTTTAAAGAAAATTAAGGAAAAAGCCCAGTCCATAGACAAGGTCCGGGTGTATATACTTCTAATTTAACCTTAACTTTTATTTTGAATAAATTATTTTCAAATACGATATATGATAACGACATATTGTGTCTTGTTACACGTGTAACAAAAAGCACAATGTTCCGCTTGAAAAAATGTTCAGGTAAATTTTCCAGGAAATCGGGTGATGAATAAATTCATAGATACACTAATCAGGTAAATCAGTGGAATGAACTATAAATAAATTTCTGCCTGCTTCGTTAGAAATTTGGTGTGGATGAAAAAATAGGTCCGGTCGAGTCATAGGTTCAATCTCATGCATCTTCTGTCTGGGTCCACAGGAATCTGGTCTTTGACGAATATAGACAAAAAAAATACATGCCCATAACAAGCATGTATTTTTATTTTTGGCTTTAGTATGATTGATATCAGCGTCCCATGTACACCATCAGGATCTGTACATCGCTTGGATTTACGCCGCTGATTCTGCTGGCTTGTCCGAGGGTACGCGGACGGATCTTATTAAATTTCTGTCTGGCTTCTGCACTGAGTGATACCAGTTTTGTATAATCGAATCCATCAGGAATGAGCAGGTCTTCCATCTGGCTCATTCTTTTCACCAGGTCATTTTCCTTTTCGATATATACTTCATATTTGATCTGGATCTCTGCCTGTTCCAATGTTTCATCTCCGAATTCCGCCAGTGCTTTTCCGATCTTCGCTACATGGTTCTTCATGGAGAAGATATCCATAGTAGGCCTTAACAGGATCTGGTAAGCGCGCATACGCTGTGGCAGTGGTGAAGTATTTTTCTCGGCCAGCAGGTGATTGATCTCTTCCGGATCGACAGGCAATTCTTTCAGAATTGCTTTGATCTTCTCTACACCTTCTCTCTTCACGATCACTTTATCCAGTCTGTTTTGTCTGGCGAGTCCCATTTCAAAACTCTGTTCTGTCAGACGCAGATCGGCATTATCCTGTCTCAGCAAAGTTCTGAATTCTGCTCTTGAAGTGAACATTCTATAAGGTTCGTCGGTGCCTTTATTAATCAGGTCATCGATGAGTACACCAATATATGCTTCACTTCTTTTGAGTACAAATGGCGCCTGACCGCTTGCTTTGAGGTGTGCATTGATACCTGCCATCAAACCCTGACATGCAGCTTCTTCATATCCGGTAGTACCATTGATTTGTCCGGCGAAGAACAAATTCTGGATATGTTTTGTCTCCAGGGAGAACTGCAATTGTGTTGGTGGGAAGTAATCGTACTCAATCGCATAACCCGGGCGGAACATTTTTACGTTCTCAAATCCGGGTACTAATTGCAGTGCTTTATACTGTACATCTTCCGGCAGGGAGGTTGAAAATCCATTCACATAGATTTCTACGGTGTTCCAACCTTCGGGTTCTACGAACAGTTGATGTCTGTCTCTTTCTGCGAAACGGTTGATTTTATCTTCAATACTTGGACAGTATCTTGGTCCGACACCCTGGATTCTACCCTGAAACATCGGAGATCTGTCGAATCCTGTCTTCAGCATTTCATGTACCTTATCACTTGTATAGGTGATATGGCAACTTTTCTGTTGTTCAGGTTTGATCTTTTCAACATCCAGATAAGAGAAACCGGTGATTACATCATCACCTGGTTGTTCTTCCATTTTGGAATAATCCAGACTTCTTGCATCGATTCTTGGTGGTGTACCTGTCTTCAATCTGTCGCTTTCGAAGCCGAGGGATACTAATTGTTCGGTGATTCCGGTAGCTGCTTTTTCTGCTACGCGACCTCCGCCGAACTGTTTATCTCCGATATGCATTACACCATTCAGGAATGTTCCGTTGGTGAGCACTACAGATTTTGCTTTTATTTCGTGTCCCAAGCCGGTCACCACACCATAGCAACGACCGTCTTTTACCAGTAGTCCTTTTACCATGTCCTGATAGAAGTCGACGTTTGGCGTTTGTTCCAATGCCTCTCTCCACTTTGCCGCAAACAACATTCTGTCGTTCTGTGTACGGGGGCTCCACATGGCTGGTCCTTTGGAACGGTTCAGCATACGGAACTGAATCATGGACTGGTCGGTCACGATTCCGGAGTATCCTCCGAGTGCGTCAATCTCCCTTACAATTTGTCCTTTGGCGATTCCACCCATTGCTGGGTTGCAGCTCATCTGAGCGATCGTTTGCATGTTCATGGTGACCAAAAGGACTTTGGAACCCATGTTTGCAGCGGAAGCTGCAGCCTCGCAACCGGCATGTCCGGCGCCTACCACAATTACATCGTATGATGGAAACATAATTTTATTTAAATAGAAATGCAAAGGTACATAGAAGCGGGGATATGTAATGTTCCACGTGGAACATCTGGAAATTCGTTTTGAAATGAGTGGTTGGTGAAGGTGAAGATAGTGGATTTTTTATTGGGAGAAGTTGGGTTTATAAGGTGATCACAAGAAGAGTTATGTTTTAAATTATTATAGGTTAGGCGTCGAGCCCTGGATGTTTGTTCCGATGGCGACATGTTGCCTTGGGGAAATTCAGAGTGTAGCTGAGATATTTTCTTATGGGAGCCATGTTATTATTCATGGGTGGAGTATTCCTTTTGCGCTTCAAATCTTTCTGATTGGGTTCTGTAAGATTCCTGGACATACTGCTTTGGGTTTGAGAAGGGCTATCGGGCTGATGCCCTTCTTCGAGGTTTGCTATTTGGCGTTGTCAATCGTGGTTGGCTTGGGTGGTGCTATTAAGTCTTGTCAAGCGTATTGAAATCTCGAAGGGCTAAGGCCCGACAGCTCCTTCTCAAACCCGCCGCACTAATTGTCTCTTTGTGGTAGTTCAGGAGTATAGCTGAGATATTTTCTTACGGGAGCCATGTTATAATTCATGGGTGGGTTATTTTTTGTGCATGAAATCTTTCTGCTTAGGGTTCTGTGGGATTCTCAGACATACTGCTTTGGGTTTGAGAAGGGCTATCGGGCTGATGCCCTTCTTCGAGGTTTGCTATTTGGCGTTGTCAATCGTGGTTGGCTTGGGTGGTGTTATTAAGTCTTGTCAAGCGTGTAGAAATCTCGAAGGGCTAAGGCCCGATAGCCCTTCTCAAACCCGCCGCACTAATTGTCCCTTCTGATAGTTCAGGAGTGTAGCTGAAATATTTTCTTACTGATGTAGGTCTATTGATATGTTCTTCATGTTTTCAGGAGGGACAGACAGGCTGATTAAGTTGAGGTAAAGTCTAACTAAAAATTCTTTCTGTTGATTTGTTGTAAGGGATCACCGTTATGATCTTTTAGGGTTGTCGTTCTCCTCTACCCTATCAGACGTTCTGAATAAGCCAAACCAGGATCGAGTCTGTCCTGGTAATTGTTTTCAAATTATAGTCCTCATTTGTTGACAGATTTAGCCACTTATATGCTCACTGGTATTATCGGTTAAGATTAAGTTCCTAGGATATGAGGGACTGGTGATAACTATCATAAGCTTTCCCAGGAGGATTTGATGAATATGATAGAAGTGTTTCTCACAATCAGAGCAGTAACTTTATGATGTGAGTTTATTCAAGAATAGCTCTTTTCCCTAAAGGTTGAGCGTGTAAAAATTCTCCTGGTGCTAACGCATCTTAAGATGGTATCTACCCAAAACATTCTTGATTTGTGGAGATAATTTATTCATTGGTAAGGATAATGCAGACCAGTCGATCAACTTCTTCAGGTATATTAAATTTCGTTTCAGACCTTTCCAGGTATTGCATAACATCCCGAGAAAAGTATATTAGATGGTAGAATCGTATGAACTTTTTCTCCTGAACAAAAGCAAGGATGAGAAGGATGAGATTAAATGATTATAACTATCTCTCAAAAGATGTAAGACGACTTCACATCCTTTGGTCAAATATAAAACACATAGATCAATGGCCAATTCGAAAATAATGGTGCGAAAACCAATAAATAATAACTATGATCCACATCTCCTCACACGATTATAAAGTTTTTTACAACACAGAAATGTCTGCCATATCCATATTAGGAACATTGAAGAAAGGAAAAAATAAATATCTACCAACCAGGCAACCCACATTATCTCATCCTCTATAAAATCAGTTGGCCGGCTTTATAAGCAGCAGGTTTAAGGTGGAGACTCGGGCCTTAGCCCTTTGAGATCCCTACACGATTGACTAATATTTAATAGCATTCCAATAGCCACCACGATTGACAACGCCCAATAGCATTCCTCGAAAAAGGGCATCAGCCCGGGTCCCACCTTAAACCGAATGCAAAAGCCCAAGATTTTAGCAATGTAGTTCTCCCGATCTTATACCCACAGCACAGAAAGAACAGCAATAAAATCAGATAGACAAACCTTCCCCTTATCAATTATAAAATCAGTTAGCCGGCTTTATAAGCAGCAGGTTTAAGGTGGAGACTCGGGCCTTAGCCCTTTGAGATTCCCTACACGATCGACTAATGTTTAATAGCATTCCAATAGCCAACAAGATTGACAACGCTCAATAGCATTCCTCGAAAAAGGGCATCAGCCCGGGTCCCACCTTAAACCGAATGCAAAAGCCCAAGATTTTAGAAATGTAGTTCTCCCGATCTTATACCTACAGCACAGAAAGAACAGCAATAAAATCAGATAGACAAACCTTCCCCTTATCAATTATAAAATCAGTTAGCCGGCTTTATAAGCAGCAGGTTTAAGGTGGAGACTCGGGCCTTAGCCCTTTGAGATTCCCTACACGATCGACTAATGTTTAATAGCATTCCAATAGCCAACAAGATTGACAACGCTCAATAGCATTCCTCGAAAAAGGGCATCAGCCCGGGTCCCACCTTAAACCGAATGCAGATGCCCAGGACTTTAAAAAACTAACACCCCATATTTTAAAGGTAAAGTCACCTGAACTAACCTTCCTCTAGAAGTGCAGCGAATAAAGGGCTGATATATCGCTACCAGGTAAGAGTACAAGCTGACCTAAATACCCTTTAAATCTGAGAGAGAAAGAATAAAAACTATGGAGCACAATAATAAAATTCAGCAAACCCAATGGACTAATTCGGAGCAAACACATACCACCTAAAAGCACAAAACCGGATCTGAACGATCCGGTTTTGCAAAATGTTCCACGTGGAACATCTCAATATTTTCTCAGCCAAAGTATCTCTCAAGACACTGATTTTCCATTTGTCTCATCTTAGCAGATTGATCTTTTGTCTTGTCTTTATAACCACAAAGATGAAGCGCACCATGAAAAATGACCCGATGCAATTCCTGCTCTTCAGTCACTTTGAACTTCTCTGCATTCTCCCGAACACGATCAATGCTAATATAAATTTCCCCTTCAGTCACATCAGGGTCCTCTCCCATTTCGAACGTAACAATATCGGTAAGCGTATCATGCTGCAGAAATTGCTGATTAATTTCTAAAAGGTATTCATCACTACAAAAAACATATTGCATACTTTTCATCCCCTGACCCTCCTGCGCAAATAAGTCCTTTATGAATGCCTTCAGCTTCGTCTTATTCTTAAGATTTACTTTCACCTCATGCGCAGTAAAATTGATTGCCATACCTCGAACTTGTTTTTGTAATTGATTGAGAATGTAAAAATATGGTGAAATTTCGGATTACACCTCCCCTGTCTTTGTTCGATTGAGTGTCAGCCAGTACCTTTGTTGCATCACTTAGTAAGAGATACAATTTTGTCACCTGCTAAGATCGAAACACTTCAGGCATTAAAGATTAAATTACAACGGATGAAAAAAGGAGTGATTAAATTGTCTTCCCTCGCTATTGGAAAAAGTGCCGTTATCACATCTTTTGAAAAAGATGATTTGCACCTTAAGTTAATGGAAATGGGTTGTGTACCCGGTGAAACAGTGAAAATAGAAAAGATCGCCCCACTCGGAGATCCTATTTCAATCATGGTAGCCGGCTATAATCTTTCCCTCCGTAAAACAGAAGCAGACTATATATGGGTCGAAGAATTGGTCTAATAGAAAATCCGAATGATACACTTCACTCAAATGAGCTAATAAACTAAATGTATCATTCGGATTCTTCTTGCTCACTTTTATATCCTTCAGATTGTTCTTATTAATCCCTCCTCATTTAACAATAGTTGAACTATACTTCTTCTCCCTTGATCCTTCATTCATTAATGTAAGACGAACGTAGAAGAAGGCCACTCAGACCAATAAACAGGTCCTCAATTAGCATATAATCCCTTCATTATACCAGGTGCACCTTACAATATCAATCACTATATCTGCCCTAATCGGCCTCCCTTTCATAATTCGCACAACTATACTCCTATAGTATTACAATCAGGCTTAAATGGCTTAAAAAGGGCCTTTCCATAATAAGAGTGGTGTAACTATGTAAATGGGATGCAAAATCCCGTGAACAAATGGAATTGAAATAGAAAAAAAGAAAAAATTTCAGGAAAATGTGGATAGTTGCTGTGTAAAAAACGCGTCGGAGAGATCTTATGAGCTAAAAACAAAAAAATGTGGAAAACGAGCGCTATAAAAGCCATCCAAATCTGAAAAAGAAAAATTTTTAGAGAAAAATGATTGCTTTTCCACATTTATGAAGCTGGAAAATTGAAAATTAAAAGATTCCAAAGATCTCTACATCAGTTTTCAAAAAGAATGGTGAGTTTTTGTGGATAAAGCATCCTTGTGTTTAGTATGAACAAGAAATTTTCGAGAAAAAACAAAAAAATAAAAAATTTTGAGACCCTTTTCCACATTTCAGAAGGAAAATAATTGATTTTATGTTTTTTGAGATCTATCTCACCTTTTTATTCACATTATCCAGGCTGTTTTCAGTGGATAAGACCAGTTATTAGATTTCCGAAAGAAAAAAATTGAAGAAATTTTTCTGAAAAAAGAAAAATTGACCCTGTTTTCCACATCGAAATTTATAAAACGGCAGATTTTCTCCCGAAAAACAAAAATAATGTGGATATCACCCCAACTTTTTTCCATTTTCACTAACCAACTGCAAGTTATCCACCAAAATCCGCGCGGCAATTATTAAAAACAAAAAAATTTACGAGAAATCCACATTGTTTTGAAAAAGAAAGGCTTTATAGCTTCAATAGATCATCAAAACCTTGTGGATACCTACGAGTTTGATGACTTCCAACATAATCTCAGCGCCTTAGTCACATAGCTCAGCATAAAAAAATTGATTTGTCATCATTACTAACCAGGTTTTCCCCAATCTCCGGCGAATGAAAAAAATGAAGCCCCTATATTTTCAATGAAACGGAAATATACGTGGATACCCACATGAAAAAATTTCCGTTAAAACTATAGCCTGTTCACGAAGCTCAAGAGAATCAGGCCATTGATGAATAGTCCAGTCATAAAATTTCCATCGCAACTACAAGCGACTCAAAATCAAACAGCTCACAATTCTGCCCAAATTGAAATATTCGTGGTTACCCACAGCTATTTTCAATGATCGCATTCTCAGCGCCTTCATCAAACCGCTGAGAATTAACTCATATTGGCAACTCCCCGTTTACACAAAATCCGTTCAAACCATAAGGCCCTCATTTCTGAAGGCGCCATATTTTCCATAAAAAAGATATTCACGTAGATACCCACAGTATTTACAGCTCGTTGAATTCTTAAGCTGTTCACTAAAGCCGTGAGAATCAAACGATCTTTATAATCCCCCGACTCCAAAATCTCACCTCACCTATAAGCCCTTCATTTCTGAAGCGCTCCTGTTTTTCACAAAAAATTAAAACCCGTGGATACCCACGGGTTCTAAAACTCATTCAAGCTATAAGCGTTTCATGAAAGCGCTGAGAATTAAACGATCCCTACAACTCCCCGGTTCCAAATTTTCACTTTAACTATAAGCCGCTCAAAATTAAATGGCCCATATTTGCAATCAATCGCAAAATTCCGTGGTACCCCACAGGATTTTGGCTTCATCGCAACCACGAGCCGTTCAAAATAAAGGCCTCAGAATTGAATCGATCTTATACACACCCGTTTTTACAATTTCATCGTAAGCATAACGCCTTCAAAAATGAAGGCGTTCTCGTTTCAATAAAATCTCAATTCCTGTAGGTACCCACAGGATATCCACATCTATGAAAAGCTCAAAGCCTTCAAAATAAAGCGCTTAGAATTTATTGTTTTATAGCAATTCACATAATGTGAATTTCATCGCAGCTATAAGGCGTTCAAAAATGAAACGCTCATAATTTTAGTGAACTTCAAATTTCCGTAGTCCCCTACAGCATTTTCAAGTTCACTGAAGCCATAAAGCCTTCGCAAAAAGCGCTGAGAACCTCTCAAACTGACCTCTTACCCTGATGAACACATCTATTGCAGGGATAAGGCCTTCCCAAATGAAGGCTCTGAGAATCGTTCAGAATGCAAAATACCGTAGGGGGGTACAGCATTTTTGTGAATATTTGATCTATAAGCGGTAGGAAAAACGAATGCTATAGCAGATAATAGCTCGTATAAGGGGCTGAAACGACCTGAAGCAAGCTGCCCATAAGCCCTTTGTGGGCATAAAAAAGGCCTGATTAGCATGCTAACCAGGCCATAATATGATAAATTAGACCAAAATTAAGTTATAAACCGTTGTTTTTCAGAGATTTATCTACAATCCGTAGTGTGCGGAGATCTCTAACATCCTTTCAATCGGTTTTTTCGCTGCGATACGCAATTGTTCGTTCATTGTGATCTCAGGTTCTTCGAATTCCATACACAGATACAACTTTTCCAAAGTATTCAACTTCATATGTGGGCAATCATTGCATGCACATGCATTATTCGGCGGAGCTGGAATGAAAGTCTTCGAAGGATTTTCTTTTTGCATCTGGTGAAGAATACCGGTTTCGGTTACCACGATGTATTCCTTCGCATCGTCTTTTTTGGAAAAGTTCAGTAAGCCGGTGGTCGATCCGATGTAGTCTGCAATTTCCAGAACAGCTGCTTCACACTCCGGATGCGCTATCACCTTGGCTTTCGGGTGACGGATCTTCAATTTTGTTATTTTTTCCAGGGAGAAGATCTCGTGGACCATGCATGCACCATTCCACAACAACATGTCCCTACCCGTTTTTTTGGACAAATAAGCCCCTAAATTCCTGTCGGGGGCAAAAATGATCGGCTGATCCCTGGGAACGCTCTCGATGATCTTTTCGGCGTTAGAAGACGTGCAGATGATATCGCTGAGCGCTTTGATACCCGCCGAGCAGTTAATGTAGGAAATAACCAGGTGGTCAGGGTGCTTTTCCTTGAATTTTCTGAAAAGTTCCGGGGGAGCACTATCGGCCAGTGAACAACCCGCTTTGAGATCCGGCAGTAAAACCTTTTTCTGCGGACTCAGAATTTTTGCCGTTTCGGCCATAAAGTGCACACCGGCAAAAACGATAATGTCGGCATCCGTTTTTGCTGCCTGCTGACTTAGGCCCAAACTGTCCCCGATGTAGTCGGCCACATCCTGAATATCTGGTTCCTGGTAATAGTGCGCCAGGACGATCGCGTTTTTTTCTTTCTTCAATCTTTCGATTTCCGCAAAAAGATCAAGACGTACATCGACCGGTAAGTCGAGGTACCCTTTTTTTTGAAGTTCGCTTTTAGCAATTTCGAGCTCCCTCATCATAATTATATATCTAGTTATTTTTTTAAAAAAAGAAAAACCCACTACTATTAGGGCTGTGAATATGTGAAAACAAATTTTGACCGTCGTGTACAAATGTAGTTGTTATTCTTTTTGCCTCGGCTATCCACAGCAAATTAACAGTCGAGATTGGCCATAGTCCTGAAAAACCCTATTTTAATCCACACCCGTGGATATCGTTTTCCGTGAATAATTTCTTAGCGGTACCTGTATTAAGAAAATGTTAATAGTGGGGTAAAACAATCCCCAAAAATCCACTTTTGCGAACCGGACCATTTTCTTCCGAAATAACAAAATTAGTTTTCAGGTACCCGAAGTAGGGTTTTTAAGAAGATATTGGACAACTTTTGCCGGTTTTTTAACAGCCAATGTGGATAAACTACAACTAAAAAGTTATCACAGGTTGAATTTGCTTTTTTAGCTTTACATGAATCTTTTTACACAATTTTATGTGAATGAAGATTTTGCCTGCCTGTGAATTGTGAATAACCAAACACATGTTTTCTGAGCAGCCGTTTTCCTGAAATAATGGTCTGTAGCCGTATTAAAAAATCCCTGGGTCCAACAAACAACCTGGTACAAAAATCATGACAAATGTGGATAACCTGTGAATGACCTCTGAACCAAAATTCACCATAATATGGCGCAAACCCTTTACTGTATTGGGTTTTGGCCAATAAAAACCTTTTTGTAGTTACAGTTATTTTATTATATTTTTGCTTTCCTTAAAAAATTTAGACTATATAATATATGTCAGTTATTCAGAAGATCAGGGATAAATATGCTGTGGTGATCGTAGTAGTGATCTGCCTGGCTATTGTTAGTTTCCTGTTGCAAGACGCCTTTTTCGGCAAAAACTCCCTTATTCGCCGCTCCACAACTGTTGGTAAAGTAAATGGCAAGGAACTCGAATTCACCGAGTATCAGCAAATGATTAAAAATGCTGAGGACAGAATGCGCATGTCTAACGGCGCTCTGAACGAACAAATCACTCAGCAGGCCCGTGAATCTGCGTGGACTAAATTCCTCAGCGATAACATCCTGACCGCTCAGTACGAAAAACTGGGTCTGGCTGTTACCGAAGAAGAAATCAAAGACCAGTTCACCGGTAAAAATCCTAGTCCTATTATTACTCAGCAGTTCACTGATGAGAAAACCGGACAGTTTGACCGCGCACGTATGCAACAGGTGCTCGCCAGCATCAGCCAGGATAAAACCGGTCAGATGCGCGCAGGACTCCTCCAGCTGGAAGAATACATCGCCCAGTCAAGAGTATCTGAGAAATATCTTTCCCTGATCAAACAGGCCGTATATTATCCTAAATGGTTAGCTGAAAAGCAAATCCAGGATAACGCACAGACAGCATCTATATCTTATGTATCTGTTCCATACGCCTCTATCGCTGACTCCACTGTTAAAGTGTCTGACAGCGAACTGAATAGCTTCATCAGCAGTCATAAAGAACTGTTCAAGGTAGAAGAATCCCGTAAAGTTGATTACCTCGCTTTCAACGTAATCCCTTCTGCTGCTGATACCGCTGCTACCCTGAAAGTTCTGGTAGATGCAAAACAGGAACTGGACACTATCAGCAATAACGATATCGCTGCCTTCATCAATCGTAACTCTGACCTGCCTTATTATGATAGTTATGTATCTAAAAGCGCACTGATGGTTCCGCAGAAGGATACCCTGGTAACTTTACCAGTTGGCGCCGTATTCGGTCCTTATTATGATAATAACCTGATCGTTTATGCTAAAATGATCGATCGTAAAACTTTACCGGATAGCGTTAAAGTACGTCATATATTAATTGCTACGCAGAATCAGCAAGGCGGTGGCTTACCTGATTCCCTGGCTAAAGTTCGTATCGACAGCATCGAAAGAGCTGTGAATGGTGGTGCTGACTTCAAAGCCCTGGTTGAACAGTATACTGATGACGTTAGAAGCAAACCTACCGGTGGTGAATATGATGTAACTCCATCTACCGACTTCCTGAAAGAATTCAAAGATTTTGCACTGGAAAAAGGTAAAGGCGCCAGAGGTGTAGTGAAAACTGCTGCTGGTTACCACCTGATCGAAGTAATGGAACAGAAAAATATCGGTACTGCAGTGAAACTGGCTTACCTCGCTAAACCAGTATCTCCAAGCCGCGAAACTGATAGCAGAGCTTACGCTGAAGCAAATGAATTCGCTTCTAAAAACCGCGACGCTAAAACTTTCGAAAAAACTATCCAGGAAAAAGGTCTTAACAAACGTATCGCTGACAACCTCCGTCCTATGGATTTCGTAATCCCAGGTATCGGTCAGGCACGTGAACTCGTTCGTTGGGCTTATGATTCTGATAAAGGTGCTGTAAGTAACGTATTCACTTTCGACAATACTTACGTAGTAGCTGTACTGACTGCCGTTCGTGCTGAAGGTACTGCTCCACTGGAAGATGTGAGACCTTCTGTTGAAGCTGAAGTAAGAAAACAGAAGAAAGCTGCACAGATCATCGAAAAGATCAAATCTCCGGCTTCCCTGGCTGACGTATCAAAAGCAACCAACCAGCCAGAACAGAAAGCTGATGGTATTGGCTTCGGTACACCATTCGTTGCCAGCATGGGCTTTGAACCACGCGTAGTAGGTGCTGCTTTCAATAAAACATGGGGTACCGCTAAAGTTACCGCTCCAATCGAAGGTAATGCTGGTGTGTATGTACTGAAAGTTGATAGCTACCAGCCTGGTCAGGGTGGTCAGGATCCTGCAAGTGTTAGCCGTGCTTATGAACAAAGCATGCTGTCTGCGCTCGATGGCCAGTTATTCACAGTGCTGAAAAAACTGAGCAAAATCGAAGACAACCGCAGCAAATTCTTTTAAGGAATCTTCAATAACTGATTATAACAAAAGCCCCGGGTCAAAAGCCCGGGGTTTTTTGTTGATAAACCCTATACATCGAAAATGATCAATTAGTTCCGGATCGTAGCTTCATTTTTTAGTAAATTTGTAAAAAGTGATTTACTATGGAAGAGATTGTAAATAAGGTAGCACAGAGTGGAATCATTACACTGGATCTGGAAGATTACTATCCAAAGGAAGAATTAGTGCCGTTTGATCTGAAACCCTACCTCTTTATGGAGATGATCCTGAAAGAGAAAGACTTCCGTACCAAATTACAGGAACTTGACTGGGAACAGTTCCGCAATAAAAATGTCGCCATTTTCTGCTCCGCAGATGCCGTTATACCTTTCTGGGCTTATATGCTCGTGATGACTTACCTCGAGTCAGTTGCGAACTTTGCAGCTTTCGGTGATACAAAGCAGGTACACCAGACGCAATTCATGAAAAGTCTGGGGGCTATTGATGTGAACGAATACGTGGATAAACGTGTCGTTATCAAAGGTTGTGGGGATAAAGGCGCCGGCGAAGCGGCCTATGTGGAAATCACCCGTTTACTGAAACCGGTGGTAAAAAGTCTGATGTACGGTGAACCCTGCTCCACCGTACCTATTTATAAAAAGAAGTAATCCTAGAACCAGCGTTTCTTCTTAAATAACAGAATCATTGCGATCAGCATTACCAGCATGAACCCCATGGTGTAGTAATACCCATTCCTGGTATGCAGCTCCGGCATATTGTCAAAGTTCATCCCGTAGATACCGGCGATGAAGGTCAGCGGTGCCATAATGGTAGTTACCACCGCCAGTACCTTCATGATCTCATTCATCTTAAGATTGAGCTGGGTATGATAAAGATCCTGTACGTTGAGTATCATATCGCGGTAGTTCTCCGAAAGGTCATTGGCCTGGATGATATGATCGTATACGTCTTTGAAATATTTGGTCGTCCGCTCCTCCAGCAGATCGCTGTCACTTTTCAGAAATCCGTTTACCAGCTCTCTTACCGGTGCAATCGCCCGTTTGAACAGCAGTAATTCCTTCCGCAGGAAGTTTATTCTGGCCTGTGCCCGGGTATTGGCCTGGTGCTGTACGGCATCTTCCATCAACTCGATCCTTTCCCCCAGTTTCTCTATAATAAGATAATAACTATCCACAATGGTATCTATCAGTGAATAACAGAGATAATCTGCTCCTACTGAACGCATACGTGAGTTATTGATGCGTAGTTTCTCTCTTACATGATTGAACACATCTTTTTCCACCTCTTCCTGGAAGGAGATAACGAAATTTTTTCCCAACACGATACTAACCTGTTCCTGGTCAACGGTACAGTTCTCCGCATTGAAATACATCATAGGTAACAGGCAGAAGAGGTGATCTCCGATCTCATCCATCTTGGCCCGCTGTCCAACGCTCATAATATCATCCTCCAGCAGGATGTGAATACCCAGTTCAATACAGATCCTGTGTACGGTCTCTTTATTGATGCCATCCACATTGATCCACACCGTATTCTTACTATCAATATGTTTAAAGATCTCATCTACCTCGGTTCCGGCTAAAGTCACTTCTTCAAAATGTGTATTACTATAATTGAAGATGGTGATCTTCTCACAAACAGACGGTTTCCTGGTCAGCGGACCGGTCACCGGATTGTAGTTCATCAACCGTTGTTTCCTGGCCTTAAAAGGGTTCAGTGTTTCCAATACATCCTGAATGGGCTGGATGGGTATTATTCTATTTGACCTTGGCATTTATGGACTGATTTATGCTGCGCTATTTTAAAGTTAACTTAAAATAGGCGTAACGCTTATTTAACACGTTGTCTTTATCTTGGCTAACAATAAGACTACCTACAACTGTCACATAATAATGATTATCAGGGATAACTGCTCCGCTTGTTAGCCAACCCGCCGGTAATGCCATGCTATTATGCTGACATCAGTTTATATAGATAAAAATAGAACGCTTTAAATAACTGGTGAAATAAAAGGTGTATGCGTGTATTAATTTTTGTGATTGCCACTTTATTGATTGCCATTTGTGCATTTAGTATCTACGAATGCCGGCAGAAACCTGGAGCTCCTTCTCAGAACGTGCTGTCCTGGTATGTACCTGGTGTAAACAAACTGAAAACAAAAGTGGATAACTTATGTAATACCCTGGCTACCCATCAGTCGCCGGTAGCAGTACAACAGGCTTTTTGTGAGTCCAGACTGGCTTACAAGGAGATAGAAGTGCTCGCAGAATATTTTAATCCGTTTACGGTACAACTGATCAACGGTAAAGGAGATGATACCACTGTTAATAAAGAAGGCAAAGCATTTCAGCAATTAGAACGTCTTTTATATCCTTCATTACAGGTAGCAGATACACAGATGGCTTATGTGGAAGCCCGTAAACTGGCAGCTGCCGTAAATACACTGGCACAGGAAAATGAACGCCCCGCTCCTACAGATGCACAGATATTTGACGCGATGCGACTGGAATTAGTGAGGATCATTTCACTGGGTATCAGCGGTTTTGATTCTCCGGAAGCATGTGAGAGTATGAAAGAAGCTGCTGCTTCGCTGGAAGGCGTAAGGCAGTTGTGGAATCTGTATGCAGATCGTGTGAATATCTACAATCCCGGACTTGTAAAGTATACTGAAGAACTGATGACAGCAGCTTCACAGCAATTGTCCCATGGTGATCGTCTTCATTTCAACAGACAGTTGTTCATTACCGATTACATGAATCATCTGTCTATCAATTTCAAACTGTCAAGAGAAGCCCTGTCTATTCCTTATGATGATGATACTTATGTACTGGACCCTGCAGCTTCCAATATTTTCGCAAGAAATGCTGTACACCCTTTATATGTAGCTGCGGATGCGATAGAGGATTCGACTGGCACTAATGATCCTTTGTATGAAATAAACGGACAACAATTCAGGGCGAGTTATATGTACAACTTATTACAGCAGAATGGTGCATTGAATACAGTAGCTGCCGGAAACTGATAAAAGAGAGAACTGCCGGTGAAGAACTCACCGGCAGCAGATTGGCTATTTAAGACTAGGATATGGAAGACGATGTAATAATGTTGTGGTCAGCGATAGCAGACCGCGCAAAAAATAAACTCCGCAAAAGTTCACGAAGCTAAATATGCTGTACAAATAAGGGAATTAATAGAGATTGGATATATAACAATAACTCAGCTTTCTCTCACATTACTTTACATTCACAAAAAACCATTGCAGTAACCTCTGATCTAAATATGCATTCTCAGAAGCGGTATAAGCAAGTGTCGCGTCTTTTAATGAGAATAAGGTAAAACTGATTGCGATGCAAGTAACATTAGCCGTATAATAATTCCAAAAAAAATAGAACAATCTGCTTATAAATGTGAGTTAAATGAGTAATCTGAACATTACTCTGAGTAAATAATGCACAGCGGGTAAATTGATGTTCATACACATATACGCATAGACCTCTCTGCTGGCGGCGCTTTTCCATTAGGAACCGTTTTTGTTGTTATAGATAGTAGTCCGAACAAGTACTATTACCTAAAAAACCATAAAACGGAAAGATTATGGAAAACAAACTCAGTAATAAGAAGGTCGCCATTCTTGTGGCTGACGGCTTTGAAGAAGTAGAATTTACACAGCCACGGGAAGCGTTGCAGGAAGCAGGTGCACAGATAGATGTGATATCGCTGCATGATGGACAGGTAAAGGCCTGGGCTGAAAAAGACTGGGGTAATACTTATCCTGTTGATAAAACAGTCAGTCAGGTAGATGCGAAAGATTATGATGCACTGGTATTGCCAGGTGGTGTAATGAATCCTGATCACCTGAGAGAAAATCAGGACGCAGTTAATTTTGTTTCCGGCTTTTTTGATGATAGTAAACCAATTGCAGCCATCTGTCACGGTCCATGGACATTGATAGAAACAGGTGAACTAAAAGGCAGAACGGTTACTTCTTACCCTTCCCTGAAAACAGATCTGACAAATGCAGGCGCTAACTGGGTAGACCAGGAAGTAGTGGTGGATAATGGACTGGTGACCAGTCGTAATCCAAACGACTTACCGGCCTTCTGCAGGAAGATGGTGGAAGAGATAGGTGAAGGTGTACACGCCTGAAAAATTTGAGGTTTCCAATAAAAAGAAAAGGCGATACTGCAATGAGTATCGCCTTTTTTTTTATGTGTATGTCTTTGTTTATTTCTTCTTCTTGTATTTTACTTCCACGGGTGCTACACCAGTTGTAAGCATGCCAATTCGTTTAGCTGCTTTCTTAGAGAGATCAATTACCCTGCCTTCAGCAAATGGTCCGCGGTCATTGATACGCACTTTTACGGAGCGTCCGTTTGATACGTTGATAACAGTCACTTTGGTGCCGAATGGCAATGTGCGATGTGCTGCTGTCAATCCTCCCTGTCTGAATACTTCCCCACTGGCAGTTTTACGGCCTTCAAACTTGTCAGCATAATAAGATGCCTTTCCTGTTTCTGTGATCTTCCTGCTGCACGAGGCTAATAAAAATAATGTGCTGAGCAGGAGCATTATGTTGCGTGTATATTTCATTGTCATCATAGGTCATTTTTAAAAAAAGGGCGGGGTACGCCCGCCCAAGGTAAAAAAATCAGAAAGGATATCCAATCGCAATATTCAGAATGAGATTTTCTTTTCGCCAGTCAGGATCGCCAAACTTAACATCTTTTATGACCCATCTTTCATCAGAAGGCAGCCATGGTTTACGTAGCGGGAATGCGAGGTCCAGGCGCACGACTATAATAGAGGCATCTACACGAAGACCGGCGCCTGCATCCACCGCTATCTGATTGCCAAAGGTGCTGGCCTTGAACTTACTACCTGGTTTAGTTGGTACGTCCTGTTTGAGCCAGATATTACCGGCATCGATGAATATAGCTGCATTGAAGATGCCGGTCAGCTTCGCACGCAATTCAGAGTTGTATTCCAGTCTGATATCTCCTGCTTCATTTGCCAGGTATTGACTGGTAGTATCCCTGTAGGAACCTGGTCCCAGTGTTCTGGCACGGAAGCCTCGAAGACTGCTACTACCGCCTATAAAGTATTGTTTTACAAAAGGTAGTGTAGTAGAGTTGCCATATGGGATACCAAAACCGGCATACAGACGATTCACCCAGGTTAGTTTCCGATTCAGCTTCCAGTAGTGACGCAGATCGGCTGTCAACCTAACATATTGGGCAAAGGGAGCGCCGATGATCTTTCTGGCGGTATCTTTTTTCGGTATGATCAGTCCTGCCAGATTACCGGAATAATCCAGGTCACCATTCAGGTAGAAACTATGCACACGGTTGTCCGCCTGGTTGTTGAAAGTGATACTATAATTACCTCCAAGGATGAACTGCTTTTCAATGGCTGCCCGCTGACTTGGATCATTGCGTAGAATACTATCATAACCAGCTGTCGTGCTGGTTGGTAGTACATAAGTGATGGCTATTGGCGACCACTTATGTTCCAGGTATTGCGTTTGCCGCCAGATATACTG
The DNA here is from genome assembly GCF_900114995.1 of Chitinophaga sp. YR627. Classification (GTDB taxonomy): domain Bacteria; phylum Bacteroidota; class Bacteroidia; order Chitinophagales; family Chitinophagaceae; genus Chitinophaga. The sequence goes on along the minus strand of NZ_FOUX01000003.1, from coordinate 417,544 downwards.
GAACTGGAAAGAATAGGCGTTCAGGTTATACAGCTGGCTACGGCTGAACAGCTCATAACTCAGGCTGATACGGGTACGGGGTACGTAAGGAGTCTTCACATTAAAATTGAACAAAGGCTGCCAGAAACGTGGGATAGTTACGGCAGCTTCTGCTTTAAGATTATAAGAATTACCTCCTCTTAGCGTCGTATTGTTAGCCGTGGTGCGTCCTCCAACCTGCCATTCCAGACCACCTGATAAAGTGAGCTCCAACAGGTTTGCTGCGTGAAGCCAGTTACGGTTGCGTGCAGTGATCCTCAGTTCGGAACCGGCAAAGTTGTTTGATTTAGAGGTACCTCTTAACTCCGCGGATAAGCTTCTTCGCGGATAAGGGGTCAGGAAGAAGCTGGCATTCAGCCTGGAACTGTCTCCTCTTACAGTGCGGAACTGTCCTTTTACAAATTTGAAAGTACCCAGGTCAGTCAGACGGCGAAGTGTTGTATTGTGATCTGTTAATCTGTACAGACTATCTGGTTTCAGAAATACAGAACGGTCAAACACACTAGGTCTGAATTTCTTAGTGGAGTCGACGATCCTTATATGATTGTATTGTACTGGTGTTCCCCTGCGACTTAGTGAGTCATTATCAAGGGAGTAGTTAGGATACAATGTGATGTTCTTCATCCTGTACTGCTTGCGCGCGGCAACAGGCGTTTCGTCTTTGACCTTCAGATAAAGGTCTACCATGCCATTGTTGGTACTATCCACTTCTATCAGCAGGTGATCAGGTGTGAAGTAATAGTATCCCTGCTCCTTTAATATACTATGTACGCGATTTCGTTCTGCAACGACACTATCCAGCCGGTAAGGACGGTTCAGTTTGAGGGAACTTCCCTCCTTTGCGGCCGCTACTGCTTTACCCAGAGCGCTGCTATCGGTTTCAAAGGTTACACTTTTGATACGATAGCGGTGATTAGGCGTAGTGGTATAAGTAATGGATGCTTTTTTCTTTCCGCTGTTTTTGATTTCGGAAACGACTGTTGCCTGAAAGAAACCATTATCTACAAGATATTGTTCCAGCACATTAGCGGTATAGTCAGGCTTTGCGCTGCTTAACAATACAGGCGGTTCTCCCAATTTTTTTCTCAGCAGGTAATTCAGCCCTTTGCCTTTGGGTTCATTACCAAGGTTATACAACCAGAGTCTGATAGGCATCCCGGCAAATTTCCGATTGGGTTTAGGTCTTGTACGGCTGCTCATTTCAGCGGTAAGCGTACTATAGTCCCGCGGTTTCTTTCCCTCCCATTTCACCGAGGCGCCAGTATACAAGCGGTCGTTCTCAGGGACGGTCCTGGTTGTGCTACAGGCACAGATGCACAGGGTAACCAGTGCTGCAGCAACAGTGGATGATATATGGCTGTATCCTTTGATCATTTTATTTTTTGGTCACGGTTTTCTTATTGCGGAGTTTTTCTGCTTTCTTTTGAGATTTAGCTCTGTGGAATATTTCACGGAACTCGTCATAGTCCATGATCAATGCAAAGGCAACACCTGTTTCTACAACCTGTCCTTCAATCACGGTGCTGTTGTCATTACGCTGATATACTCTTACGCGATAGCGTCCGTCTCTTGTAAGTTTATATTCGATGGAAATATCACCTACCAGAGATGATGGATTCGCCTGGTTCTCACCCTGTAGCATCACATTGGAACCAACGGAAACCGACAATCTTTCATTGAATAGCTGTTTGGAGGCGCCTACTTTAAGGTTAGTCGTTTCCTGTTCGGTACCTGTTGAATAATCCTGTCTTGACTCCAGGTCGAAGTTCAGGTCCACTCCTTTAATCAGGTTGCCTGCCAGGTTATTCATCTGTTGTGACAATATCTTGCTAACACTCTGACGGGCCATATTACTTACACCGAAATCTCCGCTACCACCACCATCGCCAGCCAGCGGATCTTCAGGAATGAAGCTATTGAGAACCAGTAAGCCCATCACCTGTTTATTCAGTTCAGAGGGTATCTGATTGATTTGTTTCAGGCGGTTGTATACACTTCCACTGAATGCGTTCTGCTCAGCTTCCGGCATATCCAGTTCAAAGGATATTTCCGGTTTCATCATCTGGCCTTTAATACGGAGGTATACATAGAAAGGCAGTTTCTGCCGATATCGGTTCCTGTCGATTTCTGACATATTTGAAAGCTGGTCCTGTACCAGGTCAGCCGCAGTCGCATTGACGGTATATTTGGCTGTGATATTCAGGTCGGCATCCATGGCGTCTCCACTGAAAGTGATCGTACTTCCTTTTTCAATGCTGAAAGAACGTTTGATGAGCTGGTTGAGGGACATTTCATATTTACCCTCGGAAATCTCATAACGACCGGTCAGACTCATTTTCTGGCTGGCATCCAGGGTCGCATTGATACTTGCGGTACCCTGCGCCTGTACATAATCACCGTTGACAGGGTCGATGATGATCTTGATAATTGATTCCGGTGTAATCTCTGCGTTTCCGGAGAGGTTAATGCCTTTCAGGCGTGGGTTCTGGAAGCGAAGACTGTCTGCTGCCCTGATCATAGCAGAATCTATCGGGTTCGATTTGTCAACAAATACCATCACCCCTTCCCTGTTGGCTACGCCTGGTTCTTCGGATGGCAGGGTGATCGTCACTTTGGATTTTTCTTTGAGTTTTACATTGGCATCTACTCTTGGGAGGTCCATATTTCCTCTTACGGAGATACGTGTATCAATGAACGCGGGGCCATAATATAATTGATCAGGATTTTGTTGTTCACCCAGTACCATGAAGTTATCTGAGTTCACGGTGAGGTTGAAATTATAATTGGTAAAATCCCTTGTATTAACACGGCCGTTTACAACCATTTCATTGCCCAGGCTATCCGCTACCACAAACTGGTTGAATTGTATGCCTCTGTCGTCCAGCAGAATGTTTTCATCCGGCAGGGTAAGCGGTGTTCCCACATAGGTGATCGTACCGCCCGCATTATTGAAATGGATGTTACCCAATACTTTAGGTTTGTCGGTTGTGCCGGTAACTGTGAACTTACCATCTGCGCTACCGTGCATACGGCTTACATTTCCGAAGGTAAAGGCCTCGATAGACGCCATATTCAGATTATTGATATTCACAGTTGCGTTGATCGTAGAATCATAAGAACCGTCCACCTTTACGTCATTCTCATTACCTGTGAGATTTGCTGCCAGTTTATACTGTCCCGGCTGAGGCGTCTCAATATTTGCATTCAGCGTACCAACAGAGGTACCTCTAAATACCAGGGAGTCTATTTTTAACTGGCTCTTTACCAGTGGAGATTTGTCAAGATTGCTCACATTTGCTTCTGCATTCAGGATACCGTTCGCGAGCAGTGTATCTGCTGAGAGCAGCGCGGTGATCGTGGATAACTTGAAATCTTTGATTGTTGCTTTCAGCGGAGGTAATGTTCCCTGACTGCTATCTCTCAATGTTTGTACCTGTATGGATTGGTTCTGATAAGAGAGGGTCATCTGTGCGGTATCCGGACCGCCATTTACGAGGCGGATATGATTACCTTCATCTACTTTCCATTGCTGTTTGTTGAGCAGCAGGTCTGTTTTCAGGGAAAGGTCCATCGCGTTGGCGGGCAGGAAAGTCACATAGCCACCCAGCTTGTATTTAGGGTTCCTTTTGATATCATCCAGTAAAAGATCCCAGTCTACCTTACCTGCCAGCGCGCTGGCTTTCAATTGTGTATGATTCAGCGGGGCGATCGGATGATAGAGACTGGCCATATCCACTTCTGCTTTCAGCGAGGTGTCGACGATCTGTGCTGTGATATTCACACTGTCTACCCTGACAGAGTCGTAGGTCAGTTTCAGCAGAGAGGCATTCATGGCGATCAGACTACTGTCTGTATTCAGACGGCCGGTAATCAGCAATGGTTGTTCCATCCGCAGACCAGGCAGCATATTTTTCAGACTGCGTGGCCATGAGATAGCGGCATTCCACTGTAATAGCTGACCCGGAGGCAGTTGTACGAGTTTGGCGCTATCATATGGTTGTAAAGGTTTGTTGATCAGTTGTCCGAATGCACTTCCTACCTGGGTATAATCTACCTGTCCGTTGACATGTATAAATCCGAACGGACCTTCCAGTGAGAGATTTTGCTGGTCAGTATATTTAGCGGTCAGTGCGATGGTGTCAATCGGGAATACCTGTCCGTTTGTAGCGATCTGCCAGCCATTGAGGAAGGCATTACCTTCCAGCCTTTTTGGATCCAGGCTGCTGAAGTCAGCGGTCAGATTACCTTTCAGCATTAATGGGTCTGCATACCAGTTGGTGGCATACAGATCGGCTTTATCCATCTGCAGATTGGCCTGTAAAGAACTGATACTGGTATCATTGAGCGTCGCATTGACGTCAAAGTTCATGGTAATGCTGGTATCGGTGGTCTGGCCTTCCGCATGCAACTGCTGTTTGTTGATATCGCCGCTGACATTGATACCATGGTAGGTATAACCGTTGTAGGTGGCTTCGTCCAGATTGGCCGCCGCTTTGGCGATCATGCCGGGGAAAGTATATCCCTGTCCGCTTGCCTGCATTCTTCCGCTGATCCATCCCATTGTTGTATCATACATCAGTATGCCCGGGTTGACCCTGAAGGAAGGTACATTCACATCATAACGGGCACGGATGCTGTCGGTGATATTAACAAGGTGTGCGGCGAGACGGGCATTGGCAGAACTACTGGTCAGTTGTAACTGTGTTTTGAGGTCCTGCATGCCACCCAGCACATTACCAGTGATGATCAGGTGTTCCGGTAATCTGGGGGTATCCGGCATGGTACCCGGAGGTAACCATGATCTTAATGGTTTGTTGCCGGACTCGATGTATACAGATGGCAGATTCGCAGAAAAATGATCCGGATCGGTGGCGTGGGCTATTTCTCCGTTGGCGCGTATGCGGTTACCTTTATTATCAACGATCCGCAGCGTTTCGATAATGAGTTTACCGATGCTGCCTTTTATATCGGCAGTGACGTCTATCTCTTTGTCCCACAATGGTTTCATTGATGGGTTCTTACGGGAGTCAGGCACAAAAGGTAACCACTCTCCCAGTGTGATGTGAGAAGAATCGATATCAGCCCTGAGCTGCATCAGGTCCATATTTTCTGACATGGTTTCCCAGGACGGTACTGTTACGGCTATATGTTTGCGCAGCAGGCTTTTGTTGGTCTGGAAGAACATATTCCGGAGGGCCAGTGATTGTGGGGTGAAGAGCACATCGAAGCGGCCCTCTTTCACGGCAAAGCCGGATTTTTCTTTGACTTCCAGTTTATTAAGTACCGCTTTGATCGTATCTGGTTTGTATACGATGCTGGAAACGGCCGTATTGAAGTTGTAAAGGAACAGGTGGTTATAGTCCGGATCTGTGCCGGCTCCTCTTGGCGCAGGCGCCGTATTGTTATCGAATTTGACGTCTACATGTTCCAGTTCTGCCTTGGTCGCCAGCACTTTCCATGTATTTGGAGCGCTGCTATCTGCCGGAGACGGTGCAGAAGTATCTTTTGCTGCGGATAGTGTGAATACCCCTGCAACGTTGCCCATTTTCAATCCACCCAGCTGTACGAGGGTAGAATCCATATCAATATTTGAGTTCAGCAGTTGCAGATTACCGATGCGCCATACGGTGGATATACCGCTGGCCTGATCAGCATACAGGAAGGAGCTGTTCTTTATCTGTAATTTTTTAAGCAGCAGGTGAAAGGGCGTGCTGGCAGTATCTGCCGGAGTTGGCGGCGGCGCTGCAGATGTGCGTGTTTTCGGGAGATAGTCCTGTGTGTATAATCCTTTCAGCCCGTCTACTTCTATACCCCGGAAGGCGTATAGACCTTCGTCCAGCAGGAGGTCATCCGGATCCACATGTAATGACTGTAGAAAGATGACGGCATTCATCCCTGTTGCTGCATCCGCGAAGTGCAAACGTATTTTAGAGAGGCTTACATCTTTGATGTGGAATTGCAGGGTGGTACCTGTCTCTGCGGAGACGGTATCCGGGATGCTATCTTTTGTAACGAACGCATCCACAATGAACTGATAGTTATAGGCACTGTCTCCCTGGTTACGGTATACATTGACCAGTACGGAATCCCATTCCAGTCCGTTTACCTGTAACTCATTGTTGAGAAATGCCAACAGATTGTACCTGACTTTCAGGGAGCCTGAATAGAGCAATGCTTTGGAGGTGGTATCAGCCACATACACATCCCGGAGTTCGAGGTATTGCCATCCACGCATCCGTAAATAGCCGATGCGCACGTCGGTATGGAGTTTCTTTTTCAGGTACTGTTCTCCCTGCCGGCGGATAAAGTCCTGCACGGGTTCCAGTTGCAAAAGTAACACTGCCATAACAGGGAGTATCAGCAGGACGACAAGCGCCCACAATAACCACCGCCACCAGGGACGACCATGATGTTTTTCTTCGTTTGTAGATTGATCTGTCACTATGAAAAAGGTTACTTACAGTAAATTCCTGAAATAAAACGCTTTAGGGCCATTCTGGTTTACAGGGTTAAACAAACAAATACTATACCTGCTGAGTCGGAAAAGGATAAAAAAAGCGTCCTGTTACTCACAAGACGCTATAAATTTAAAAAGCTGTATATCAATTTCATTGATGGAATATCACCAAATAGGCGTATTCCGCTTGTTGAATTTCTGCACGTAATATACCAGTCTGCTCTTATTCTGCTTGTCCTCATTGAACTCACGGAGCAAGGTGGTATCCTGCGGAAGGATGTAACGGCGCAGATTAAACAGCGTCAGATCATATACGTCGCCGGTAACCAGATTAAGTACTCTTTTATCTGCCGCTGGCGGTGGGGTATTTTCGAAGACCATTCCTCCGGTGGCTCTGTTGACCGGTACAGAAGTGATCGCGCTGATGCGGTAAATGCAATAGTAGCCGATCTCTTCCAGTTTATTCAGGCCATTATCTTTAATATAGATAACTGTTCCGTCGGAATATCCCCAGAACTTTTTGACTTTCTGTTCTTTGCCTGTAGAATCAACGATCCTGAGTTCATTGGGGGCGGATAGCAGATAGACCTGTGCTGCCGGCGTTTTATTTTTCACGACCAGGTTTCCGGTAATGGAAGGCGTATTTGCCCTGAATTCCTGGAATGTTTTATAAATGCCTTTTTTGTACTGGTGCGTATCGTAAACTGTATTGCCTACCTGAGCGGAAGTGTTATGCAAGATAGCTGTGCATAACATGAATAAAAGTGCCAACTGCCTCATAGTGAACAAATGTACTGTTTTTAGGGAAGGCATTTGTTAGTTCGCCAGCACGTTTTGTCTTTTCAGATCGATCACGATGGCTTTCCTGATCTTTTTGAACACGGCTGTTTTCCCAAACTTCGATTCGACGGTCAGGCGACTAAACCAGAGGGTGGTGGTATTCTCCAGCAGAGACAGATCGAGGTCATTCCGGTAGTAGCTTGCTTTTACACGGCGTGCTGGTACTAATGGAGCCATTAATAAAACTTCTGCTGCGGATGCGCTACCAATACGGGTCTCTTTTGTCACTACAATGGCAAGAGGACTCAACTGAAAGATGGCATCATGTTCCCAGGTTTTTGCTTTCTGCAAAGCAGATTTCACATCAGTTTTAGTTTTATCGCCCAGGTACTCATATTTACATTCGATCTCCATTTCTTTGAAAGCTTTAACAAGCTCCTGTCCAATGGCATCGATGAAAGCACGTGCCGGCAAGTTGCCTTCGCCGACGATGAGGATCTTATGGAAATGTCTGGCGCTGTCAGCAGATAAGGGCTGTTCTACCGGGTTCAGCATGACTTCCTCGGTCTGCGCATGGGCTTGGAGGAAAGAGAATGCTGTTAACAGCAATAATAATAATCTCATAGGTCGTTATAATAGCGATGATACTCTGGGTATCAGAGATATAGACGGGAATTATATTTTCCCGCCTACTACATTTTGTTTCTTCAGATCGTGCATGATGCCTTTCGCGACACGGCGGTAGATACCTTCCTCTGCGCCTTCGTAGGAGGCAGAAAGTTTGGCAGACCAAACGAGTTCTATAGCGTCAGTCAGTGTGATATTAAAAACGTTGATCAGTACATTACGTAACCCTGCTCCCGAACCTGGTCCAGGCATACTATTGGCGTATACTCTTTTGACCATTATTTCTTCAGACTGGCTTGGTTTCAGGCGCATGACAGCGTCCGGATTCCATGTCTTTGCGGTCTCTAATGCACGGTTGACGTCTGTTTTGGCGGGATCGCCGAGGTATTCATATTTACATTCGATCTTCTGGTCTTTGAAATATTTTGTGAGTTCCTGTGCGAGGTTTTGGGCATACATGCGTACCTGCATATTGCCTTCTGCCACGATCAGGATCTTCTGGTAATGTTTCGCTGTATCCAGCTTGTCTTCAACAGATTCGAGATTATAACCGGCTTTGCCTCTGAACTGGGAAAACGCCGGGAGTACGAATAATACGGTAATAATGGACAGTAAAAATGCTCTCATGGGTAAATGGTAAAGGGACACAAAATTTGCATTCAAATATAAATACAAATTTGAGAGGGCGCGTGGGACCGGCAGAAGGGAAAACAAAAGGCCGGGTAAAAACCCGGCCCGGCTGAAGGTTACAACAAAATCTAAACCTGCTTATGAGATTCTTTAGATTATAACTTGATCTGAAGGAATGGCTATTTACACAGCCATTGCCTGCAGAGAATGATCTTTACTTTCAAGTTGTGATGCACCCATCAGAAACTCATCCACTTTTCTGGCGCATTCACGACCTTCACTAATAGCCCATACTACCAGGGACTGACCACGGCGCATGTCGCCTGCGGCAAATACCTTGGAGATGGAGGTCTGGAAGGCTTTCTCACCTGCTTTCACGTTACCACGCTCGTCTCTGTCCACACCCAGTTCATCCAGCAAGCCGGTATGCTGCGGGTGTAAGAAACCCATCGCGAGGAAAGCCAGTTCGCAAGGGATCTCCTGTTCGGAACCTGGTACTTCTTTGAAGCTGCCTGGTCTGCCGTCCGGACCCAATGCCCATTCAAGCTTCACTATTTTCAATCCTTTCAGATTTCCGTTTTCGTCGCCTACGAATTCTTTTGTGCCGATGGCCCATTCACGGGTAGCACCTTCTTCATGTGAGGAAGAGGTTTTCAGTACCATTGGGTAAGTTGGCCAGGGCATATACGCAGTACGCTCACCTGGTGGTTTTGGCAACAGTTCCAGCTGCGTAACACCGATTGCGCCATGGCGGTTGGAAGTACCAACACAGTCAGAGCCGGTATCACCACCACCGATCACTATCACGTTCTTACCACTTGCCAGGATGTCCTCTCCTTCTACTTCAAGGTTGCCTACGCGTTTGTTCTGCTGTTTCAGGAAGTCCATTGCATAGTGAACACCTTTCAGCTGACGGCCAGGGATACCCAGGTCGCGCGGAATGGTAGAACCACCAGCCAGTACGATCGCATTGTATTCACGCAGCAGATCATTTACACCGACATTCACACCTACGTTCGCGTTACACTGGAATACGACGCCCTCTTCTTCCATCAGTTTTATACGACGGTCGATCACCCATTTCTCCAGTTTGAAGTCAGGGATACCGTAGCGCAGCAGACCACCTGGCGCATCGTCTCTTTCGAAGACGGTTACGCTGTGACCAGCATAGTTCAGCTGTGCAGCGGCAGCCAGCCCCGCAGGACCAGAACCGATAACAGCCACCTTCTTGCCGGTGCGTAATCTTGGTGTTTTAGCCTGTACCAGGCCTTTGTCGAATGCGATCTCGATAATGTGGCGCTCGATCTCTTCGATTGCCACAGGAGGCTGATTGATACCCAGTACGCAGGCGCTTTCACACGGAGCAGGACAGATACGGCCTGTGAATTCCGGGAAGTTGTTGGTACTGGTTAATATATCGTATGCTTCTTTCCAGTCTTTATGATACACCGCATCGTTGAATTCAGGGATCACATTACCCAGGGGGCAACCGCTGTGGCAGAATGGAACGCCGCAGTTCATGCAGCGCGCAGACTGTTCATTCAGCTTTGATTCTGAAAACTTCTCTACGAATTCATTATAGTGTTGGACTCTTTCCTTTGCAGGAGATTTGCCCGGCAGCTCCCGGGTAAATTCCAGGAATCCTGTTGGTTTGCCCATTTGTCTCTTTCGTTAGGTGGTGTTAGAATGTTACTACTTCTCTACTTTCTGTGCAGCAGCTTTGCCAGCTTTCAGTACAGCCTTGTATTCTTTCGGGAATACTTTCACGAAGTGACGCAGCTGATTTTCCCAGTCTTTCAGGATGAATTTGGCTACGGTACTGTTTGTGTAAGCATGATGCTTGGTGATCAGGTCCTGTAGTTCGGCTGCATCATCCTGATCCAGTGGATCGAGGTCGATCATTTCCTTGTTACAACGTCCTGCAAAGGAACCATTTACATCATATACATAAGCAATACCACCACTCATACCTGCACCGAAGTTGCGGCCTGTTTCGCCGAGGATGACAGCTTTACCACCGGTCATATATTCACAACCGTGATCGCCTACGCCCTCAGTTACGATAGTAGCGCCGGAGTTACGAACGCAGAAGCGTTCACCAGCTTTACCACGGATATAAGCCTCACCGGAGGTTGCGCCATAGAAGGCTACGTTTCCTGCGATGATATTCTCTTCTGCTTTGAAGCCTGCTTCCGGAGAAGGGTACAGGATCAGTTTTGCACCTGACAGACCTTTACCGAAGTAGTCGTTTGCTTCACCTTCCAGTTCCAGTGTCACACCTTTGGTGTTGAAAGCACCGAAGCTTTGTCCGGCAGAACCAACGAATTTGTAGTGGATAGTATCTTCCGGTAAGCCTGGTCCGCCGTAACGTTTTGAGATCTCGTTACTGAGGATGGTACCGATAGCCCTGTCCGTATTTCTAACAGAGAACTGCTGGAACACACGTGCTTTCTTTTCCAGTGCCGGCTGTGCTGCTTTCAGCAGTCTCCAGTCGATCACTTCACTGATGCCGTGGTCCTGTTCTTCCTGTTTGTACAGCCCTGTTTCGTCAGCAGCTGGTTCTCTATATAATATAGGAGACAGGTCGAGAGATTTGTATTTCCAGTGAGAGATGTTATCGCGTAACTGGAGGCTGTCTACCTGACCAACCATCTCATTTACGGTGCGGTAACCGAGGTCCGCCATGATCTCACGGAGTTCTTCCACCAGGAATTTGAAGAAGTTCACTACGTGGTCGGCGTTACCATTGAAGCGCTTGCGCAGTTCAGGATCCTGGGTAGCAACACCAACAGGACAGGTATTCAGGTGACACTTACGCATCATGATACAGCCTTCAACAACCAGTGCTCCGGTAGCAACACCCCATTCTTCCGCACCCAGGAGGGTAGCGATGGCGATGTCGCGGCCTGTTTTCAACTGACCATCTGTCTGTACGGTCACGCGGCTACGTAATTTGTTCTTAACCAGTGTCTGGTGTGTTTCAGCCAGACCTAGTTCCCATGGCAGACCAGCATGTTTGATAGAGCTGATCGGAGAAGCACCTGTACCACCGTCATAACCGGCGATCAGTACTACATCCGCTTTTGCTTTGGCAACACCGGCAGCGATGGTACCTACACCCGCTTTGGATACCAGTTTCACGCTGATACGAGCAGCGCGGTTGGCATTCTTCAGGTCGAAGATCAGCTGAGCGAGGTCCTCGATGGAATAGATATCGTGGTGCGGAGGAGGAGAGATCAGACCAACACCAGGGGTGGCGTGGCGCACTTTTGCGATCCAGTCATCTACTTTATGACCAGGCAGCTGGCCACCTTCACCGGGTTTAGCACCCTGTGCCATCTTGATCTGGAGCTCGTCCGCGTTTGTTAAATAGTTACTTGTTACACCAAAACGTGCACTTGCTACCTGCTTGATGGCAGAGCGCATGCTGTCGCCGTTAGGCAGTTGCTCGTAACGCAGTTCGTCTTCCCCACCCTCACCGGTATTGCTTTTCGCACCGATACGGTTCATGGCGATCGCCAGTGTGGAGTGTGCTTCGTGAGAGATGGAACCAAAGCTCATTGCACCGGTAGCGAAACGCTTGAGAATGCTTTCAGCTGATTCAACTTCATCAAGAGAAACAGATGGACGTGTACGTTTGAATGAGAAGAGGCTACGGAGGGTAGCTGCTTTTTCACTCTGGTCGTTTACGGCTTTAGAGTATTTTTTGAAAGTGCCGTAGTCATTCATACGGGTTGAATACTGCAGCAGGTGGATCGTGGTCGGGTTGAAGAGGTGGAATTCACCTTTTCTCTTCCACTGATAGAGACCACCGGTGGTCAGGCGCTGTACAGGTGTTTCCTTACGGCCGTAACCCATCCAGTGTTTTGCCAGTGTTTCGCGGGCAATTTCATCCAGGCCCATACCCTGTATACGGGATACGGCGCCGGTGAAGTATTTGTCTACTACCTGACGGTTGATACCTAATATTTCAAATATCTGTGCACCCTGGTAAGATTGCAGGGTGGAGATACCCATTTTAGAGAATACTTTCAGCAAACCATCACAAACAGCCTTGATGTAGTTCTTTTTCAGTTTATCTACGTCGAGGGATGTTTCCAGTTTGTCATACAGTTTCATGTCGCGGATAGTGCTCAGCGCCAGGTATGGGTTGATGGCGGTTACGCCAAAGCCCAGCAGACAAGCAAAATGATGCACTTCCCAAACATCTCCTGCTTCCACGATCAGACCAACCTGGCCGCGATAACCTTTGCGGATCAGGTGGTGGTGTACTGCGGATGCTGCCAGGATGGAAGGAATCGCCGCGTGTTCGGAGTCGAGCGCCCTGTCGGACAGGATGATCACTTCAAAACCATCTTCTACGGCATCCACCGCGTAACGGCAAAGACGTTGCAGACCTTTTTCCAGAGAACCTGGTTTACCGTCGGCTCTGAAATAAGTATGGAGTGTTTTCGCCTGGAACAGACCTGTATCTATACTACGGATCTTTTCCAGTTCGAAGTTGGTCAGGATCGGGTGACGAAGGGCCAGACCGTGACAGTGCAGCGGATCTTCGTCGAGCAGGTTGCCGTTGTTACCTACATAGGTAGCAAGAGACATTACCAGCTTTTCACGGATCGGATCGATCGGTGGGTTGGTTACCTGTGCGAACAGCTGTTTGAAATAGCTGGTCAGGTGCTGTGGCTGATCGCTCAGTACAGCCAGGGGAGCATCCGTACCCATGGAGCCTACCGGTTCTTTACCATCCAGCGCCATTGGAGCGATGATGGTGTCCAGATCTTCGGTGGAGTAACCGAAAGCGCGCTGGTATTTGAAGATCTGATCGTGTTCCAGGTGGGTGAAAGTAACCCTTGGTTCAGGCAGTTCTTCCAGGCGGATCTTGTATTTATTCAGCCACTCGCCATAAGGTTGCTGAGAGCAGATGTTCCTTTTCAGCTCTTCATCACCGATGATACGACCCTGTTCCATGTCCACGATGAACATTTTACCAGGTTGCAGGCGGCCTTTTTCTTTTACGTTCTTAGGATCGATTGGCAGTACACCTGCTTCAGAAGCCATGATCACGCGATCGTCTTTAGTAATAACGAAGCGGGCAGGACGCAGACCGTTACGGTCCAGGGTACCACCGATGATCTTACCATCTGTGAAGGAGATACAAGCCGGGCCATCCCATGGTTCCATGAGGGAGGCGTGGTATTCGTAGAATGCTTTCTTCACCGGATCCATGTCGTCGTTGCCATCCCATGCTTCAGGGATCAGCATCATCATTACATGTGGCAGGGAGCGGCCGGAGAGCATCAGCAATTCTACAACGTTGTCCAGGCTGGCGGAGTCGGACATGCCTTCTTCCACCAGTGGCAGCAGCATGTCCATTTCTTCCTGAGAGAAGTATTTGGACACGAAGTCTTTTTCACCGGCGCGTAACCAGTTCAGGTTACCTTTCAGGGTGTTGATCTCACCATTGTGCGCGATATAGCGGTAAGGGTGAGCCAGGCGCCAGCTTGGAAATGTATTGGTTGCAAAACGGGAGTGGATCAACGCGAACGCGGATACCATTTTCTCATCACTCAGGTCGGCATAATAATGACGTACCTGGTAAGTGGTCAGCTGACCTTTATATATAATCGTTTTTGTAGACAGGGAAGGAATGTAGAAGAGCGCCTTCTCTTTTGGTACGGTGTTACGCACTGTTTTGGAAACATAGTTGCGCAGTACAAAGAGTTTGCGTTCGAAAATGTCATTATCCGTAATATGATAAGGACAGGCGATAAATACCTGTTCAATTTCTGGTTCTACGGAAAGAGCGCCTTCACCAATACCATCGGGACGTACAGGTACCTTACGGTAACCGAGGATTTCCAATCCCAGTTTTTCGGCCGCACGGTCCAGTATCTCGCGGCACTCTTCGCGCCAGCGGGGTTCCTTTGGAAAGAAAATCATACCTACACCGTACTTTCCAAATTCAGGGAGGCTAAAGCCTATTTTCAGGCATTCGTCGTACAGGAACTCATGAGGTAGCTGAATCAGGATACCTGCTCCATCACCCGTGTTTTGTTCGTAACCACATGCACCGCGGTGTTCCATGTTTTCCAACATGGTCAGCGCGTCCCGGATGATCTGATGCGATTTACGGCCCTTGATGTGGGCAGTAAAGCCTGTTCCGCATGCATCATGTTCAAATTCCGGGTGATACAGTCCTTGCAATTGCTTCACTTCTTGCATTCGTTTAGATTTTTTGACCTTGGCACACCTTCCCCGCTTACTCCAGGCGGTTGAGGTACCGTAATTGTTTCGGGAACGGTATAAAGATACTAAAGGAAGCCGGTATTTTTTACGAAAGGTTTTGTATAACCCCAAAAATTTAGAAAAGATTAAAAAAGTATAGGTATTCGTTAGAATTAAATAAGGAGCGACCGGATATGTGCCCTTTTTAGGGGCCTGGGGATAGTTGTTGGATTAAGAAGATGTTTAATGTGTTGGGGATAAATAGACGAACATGTGTAAAAATAGTTATTTAATGGTTGGAAACTTATCTAGTCAGACCAAGAAGTAACCGACTTGCTTTCAAGGGAATAGCTTGAGAAGATCTCATATAAGAGAGAATTGTTATGCTATGGCGGTTGGTGTTAAGCCGGATGGCAACAGCTATAATAGAGCCGATGAAATAATGCCGGTCAGGCACTATACATTGGTCAGATAATACTTATCCTCCGCTAGCGCTCCGAAGGAAACGGCCAGCTGACGGAGAGTAAGTACTGTTTAACTATTAATATGATGATAATGAATGAATTGTGATTGATATGTCCTGAATGGCCCCTATCGGGTCAAAAATAAGGGTATACATGCTTCATACACGACGTATATACGACGCATCTACGGGACATCTCATGGAGCATCGATGCCGGGGGCAAAAAAGCAGATCAAAAAGTGAAGCCGGAGTAAGCCAATAAAAAAGGGGAAGGCTACTGCCCTCCCCTTTCAAAAAGTTAAACGATCGTGACGTTAATCCCCATTTCTTCAAGGGCTTTTACCACGTGTCCTGATATACCGCTGTCTGTAATGATCTCATCTACATCTTCCAGATCGCAGATTTTCCCGAAACCGCGACGGCCAAATTTAGAAGAATCAGCAAGGACAATTGTTTTCTGTGCTGCAGTTACCATCCGTGCATTCAGTTGTGCCTCCATCAGGTTGGTGGTGGTCAGACCGAATTCTATATCAATACCTTCCAGTCCGAGGAACAGTTTCGAACAGGAGAAGTCAGCGAGGATGCGCTCTGCATAAGTGCCTGTTACTGAGGAAGAACTATTCCTCACAATACCACCCAGCTGTAACACCTCAATTTCCGGATGTCTCAGCAGTTCCTGCGCCACGTTCAGCGCCGGTGTGATCACCGTCAGGTGTCCTTTCGGATGTACGTTCCTTGCCAGGGCAAGGGCTGTCGTACCTGATGATATGATAATAGCGTCGTTTGGCGCAATCATCGCCGCTGCCGCTATAGCAATATTATTTTTCTCATCCCGGCGAAGCTTTTCCTTCTCGTTCACCGGTTTATCGTTGATGTACGGATTATTTACTGTCGCACCTCCATGAGAACGGAACAACAGGGATTTGTCTTCAAGCAGTTTGAGGTCTTTACGGATGGTAACACCGGAAACATCCAGTTCCTTGCAGAGGTCCACTACATTCACATATCCCTTCTCTGATAAACGGTCAAGAATGTATTTGTGCCTCTCTGCAATATTGATCATTGACATATGCGTAAAAGAATTAGCAGTTGTAGAAAAAAGCAAAATTGTTTAAAACAGATTTGGAATAAATACGCTTATGCCTTCTTCCAATTCGTTACAAAATTACTTTCATGTTGTTGAATTAAACACATCGTATCCGAAAAAATATTTAGCAAAAAGTCAGGAATATCATGTATAAATGATCGTTTATGCATTAACTTCCTGAAAAGGAAGGAACAAAACATCTATTTTCGGTTAACGGGAATGCCAGCGCCCGGTATGTTTTTTTCTCGTGTGGATGAAATAAACTGAAACCAATTAAAAGAAAATTAAAGTATTTTCCTCACTATGAACAGGTTAACCTTTAAACAACAGATCGGCAATACGGCATCAGTCGTTTGGGATATTATTGTGATCGGCGGAGGAGCAACCGGACTCGGTGTTGCCATGGATGCCGCACAAAGAGGCTTTCGCACCCTGTTACTGGAACAATCAGATTTTGCAAAAGGAACATCCAGCCGTAGCACCAAGCTGGTACATGGCGGTGTTCGTTACCTGGCCCAGGGAGACGTCGGCCTTGTAAGAGAAGCGCTGCATGAAAGAGGGCTCCTGCTGGCAAATGCACCTCATCTCGCACATGACCAGGAATTTATCATTCCATATTATAAATGGTGGCAGGGTCCTTTCTACGGAATCGGCCTGAAATTATATGACTTCCTTTCAGGACGGCTTAGCCTGGGACCCTCTAAGGTCATAGGCCGGGAAGCTGTCATCAAAGCGTTACCGGCTATACGCAGAGAGAAACTGAAAGGTGGTATCGTTTATCACGACGGACAGTTTGATGACGCCCGTCTGGCTATCAATATTGCACAAACGGCTGCTGAAAAAGGCGCTGTGCTGCTCAATTATTTTAAAGTCAGCGGTTTACAGAAAGACGGAGCAGGTAAGATCAAGGGTGTGCATGCAACAGATCTGGAAACCGGAGAAAGCTATCAGTTACAGGCAAAAGCAGTGATCAACGCTACAGGCGTATTTGCTGATGAAGTACTACAGATGGACGAACCGGGCGCCAGACCCACCATCCGTCCGAGTCAGGGAGTACACCTGGTACTGGATGCGTCCTTTCTCAACAGTACCAGTGCATTAATGATCCCTAAAACAGCTGATGGACGCGTACTCTTTGCATTGCCCTGGCATGGGAAAGTACTGGTCGGTACGACTGATACGCCGCTGAATGAACATAGTCTGGAGCCACAGGCCCTCGAGACAGAGATCAGTTTCATTCTGCAGACGGCAGCAGGCTATCTGCTAAAAGCCCCTACCCGTGCAGATGTGCTGAGCGTGTATGCGGGACTGCGACCGCTGGCTGCTCCGCAAAAAGATACAGACAGCACCAAGGAGATCTCCCGTAGTCATAAGATCATCGTCGCCCCATCCGGATTGATCACCATCACCGGCGGGAAATGGACCACTTTCCGTAAAATGGCGGAAGACACGGTGGACATGGCGATCAGTACTGTCGGTCTGGCGGCTATTCCCTGCGGAACAGAAACTTTACACATACATGGATATACTACCGGACATGCAACACCGGTGCCACTGGATGTATATGGCAGCGATGCCACACAACTGGAATCGCTGAGCAATACAAGGCCGGAGCTGAAGGAGTCACTGAGCCCCAGACTACCTTATATAAAAGCGCAGGTGATCTGGGCCGTGCAGCAGGAAATGGCGCGTACAGTGGATGATGTGTTGTCCCGGCGCTTACGTGCTTTATTACTCGATGCACATGCTGCCATTGAAATGGCGCCTGGCGTAGCCGCGATCATGGCGGCGGAACTGGGAAAAGACAAGGCCTGGGAACAGGAGCAGGTAACCGCTTTTTCAGCGATTGCCGCTCATTATCTGTTACCACCATCTCCATCCGTTAATAACTAATAGCAGTCAAATTTCACGTTCAACTATATGAAGGAAAAGGAAATAACCCGGTATATTCTGGCACTGGACCAGGGTACTACCAGCTCAAGAGCCATCATATTTGATAAAGCAGGTTCCATCGTCGCTATTGCCCAGAAAGAATTCCGGCAGATCTTCCCCTCTCCGGGATGGGTGGAACATGATGCTAATGAAATCTGGTCCAGTCAGCTGGGCGTAGCTGCAGAAGCGGTCGCTAAAGCAGGACTCAGGGGCACAGATATCGCTGCCATCGGTATTACCAACCAGCGGGAAACGACCGTAGTATGGGACCGGCATACCGGAAAACCTATCCATAACGCAATCGTCTGGCAGGATCGTCGGACAGCCGCCTATTGCGATCAACTCAAAGCAGCAGGGCATGAACAACTGATCAGAGAGAAAACAGGACTGGTCATCGATGCTTATTTCTCCGCCACCAAAGTGAGATGGATCCTTGAAAATGTGGAGGGTGCACGGGAAAGAGCGGCCAAAGGATTACTGGCATTTGGTACAGTAGATGCCTGGCTGGTATGGAACCTGACAGAAGGAAAGACACATGCGACGGACATTACCAATGCTTCCCGCACCATGTTATTTAATATACATACCCAGCAATGGGACGAAGAGCTACTGGCGCTGTTTGATATTCCCTCAGCAATGCTGCCGGAAGTGAAGCAATCCAGTGAGCTGATCGGACAGACCACCTCCGCGATCTTCTCCACAACTATCCCGATTGCTGGTATTGCCGGAGATCAGCATGCGGCATTGTTCGGACAAATGTGTACAGCGCCCGGTATGGTGAAAAACACCTACGGCACAGGATGTTTTATGCTGATGAATATTGGGGAGCGACCGATCATTTCACAGAATAATCTGGTGACGACCATCGCCTGGAAGATAAACGGTAAGGTGGAATATGCGCTGGAAGGCAGCATTTTCATTGCCGGCGCCGTGGTGCAATGGCTGCGGGATGGTTTAGGTATTATCCGGTCTTCTTCAGAAGTGGAAGCACTGGCCAGCAAGGTATCACATAACGATGGCGTATACCTGGTGCCTGCGTTTGCCGGTTTGGGTGCGCCACACTGGGACCAGCATGCCAGAGGTACACTGGTGGGTATGACAAGAGGCACGAATGCTTCGCATATCGCCAGGGCCGCACTGGAAAGTATTGCCTATCAGACGATGGAGGTGCTGCGGGCAATGGAAGCAGATGCCGGTATCAGTATCAAAGAGTTACGTGTGGATGGCGGTGCTACCAATAATAATCTGCTGATGCAGTTCCAGGCAGATATCCTGGATACACAGGTCGTTCGTCCGAAAGTGACGGAGACGACTGCTATGGGTGCGGCATATCTGGCCGGACTGGCAACAGGTTTCTGGAAAGACCAGGAAGAAATTGCCCGTCAATGGCAGGTGGACCACTCTTTCGCACCAAAAGGTAATGCGGACGATGTGCGCAAATGGGTGCGCGGATGGAGTCATGCGGTTAAAGCCGTGAAGGCCTGGTCGCAGTTTTCCACGCAGGAGGAAAATGCCCCTGCTGCAAAATAGAATTTCACGTAAGCGGTGCATAGTTATCATCTGAGACCGTGCATCACCAATGACTAACTGATAAACAACGCTTTCAATGAATCCCTTAATAGCAGAGTTTCTGGGGACGATGTTGATGATATTGCTGGGTAATGGCGTAGTGGCCAACGTAATCCTCAACAAGACAAAAGGCCATGGTGGTGGCTGGATCGTGATCACCACCGGCTGGGCACTGGCCGTATTTATCGGTGTGGTAATCGCAGGACCCAGCAGTGGTGCGCATCTGAATCCGGCAGTATCACTGGCACTGGCTTTGGCTGGAAAACTTAGCTGGGCACAGTTCCCGTTATTTGTCATCGCCCAGTTGCTGGGTGCAATGTCAGGTGCATTCCTGGTATGGCTGATGTACAAAGATCACCTGGATGATACGGCAGACCCGGGTCTGATCCAGGCGTGTTACTGTACGGCCCCGGCTATCCGTAATACCGGGCGTAACCTGATCAGTGAGATTATCGGCACATTTGTATTGCTGTTCACCATTTTCTATATCGTCGACAAAGGGGAATTCGGTGCTGACAAGACACCAATTGGCATGGGATCATTGGGAGGAGTGCCTGTTTCCCTTTTGGTGCTGGCGATTGGTTTGTCTCTTGGTGGTACAACAGGTTATGCGATCAATCCTGTCAGGGATTTTGGTCCCCGGCTGATGCACGCCATATTACCTGTCAAAGGAAAAGGCGGCAACGGATGGGATTATGCCTGGATCCCGATAATCGGTCCATTAGCCGGAGCGGCCCTTGCAGCAGGACTTTTCCTCTGCATGAAGGCTGGGGCGAATTAATAATCAGTTAACATGGAAGGCTTAGTAAAAAGATACACCGGATATTACTTTAACAGCTGGAAAACGTTAAACGATGAAACCTTTACAACAAGCAATGCTGGCCGCAGGCGTACTGCTGGCAGCAACAGGTCTGAACGCCTGTAAATCCACAAAACCCATGACAGCACAGCAGCAGTTACCCACATTTTACAAGGTAGGACACAGAGGAACCCGGGGACTGATGCCGGAGAATACGATCCCTTCGATGATCAAAGCAATAGAGACGGGTGCGAATACGATCGAATTTGATGTGCACATTACGAAAGACGGTCAGGTGGTTGTCTATCATGATGCCTCTTTCAATCCTGCTTATACAACTATGCCGGATGGCTCAGAGATTCCGGCGGCCTCCCGTTCGGAGTATACTTTTTATAAAATGGACTATAGCCGCATCCGTGAGTTTGTGATCGGAGAAAAGGCATATCCTGAATTTCCGCAACAGCAGCGAATGAAATCGTATGCGCCGCTCCTGTCAGAAATGATCGATTCGGTGGAAGCATATACGCAATCACACAAGCTGCCAGGAGTGGTTTACTTACTGGAAATCAAGTCATCTGCAAAAACGGATGGCAGTGAACAACCCGTGCCGGAAGAATATATTGACAAACTGATGGCGGTAAAAAACCTGCTGCCATTAGGTAAACGCCTGATCGTACAGTCATTTGATCCCCGTCCATTGCAGGTGCTGCACCGCAGGTATCCTGATATGACGCTGGGTTTCCTTACCTATGATAAAGAGGTGAAGCCTGCACAGCAACTGGAATTGCTCGGATTTACGCCGCAGTTCTATAACCCTTTCTATCAGTTTACAACGCCGGAGTTGTTGTCACTTTGCCATAGCAAAAAGATCCAGGTAGTACCCTGGACGGTGCAGGAAGCTACTGAGATGAAAAAGCTGCAGGAAATGGGAGCGGACGGTATTATCTCCGATTATCCGGTACGTTTTGCCGAAGCTGGATTTTAAGTATTGACCGGGGACCCTTATAAATTTATATCCCCGTTGGTACTATTTATACAATTTAAATTCTCAAAGGATAGATAATTTAACAACCTTAAGTCACCAAAGGCGTTAATAGTCAGGTCTTATTACTGTTGAAATTATCTATCATGAGAAGAATTTGCAAATCATTGTCTGCGCTGGCGCTTACCGGCGCCATGCTGCAGGCAGGAGCACTCCGGGCTCAGAAGCCGGTAGATCGTCCTAAACTTGTAGTTGGGATCGTTGTTGACCAGATGCGCTGGGATTACCTTTACCGCTATTATGACCGCTATGAAACAGGCGGATTCAAAAGAATGCTGGGAGAAGGGTTTACCTGCGAAAACACGTTTATCACCCACTTACCATCCTTTACGGCTGTTGGTCACAGCACTATCTATACAGGTTCTGTACCTGCCATCCATGGTATTACCGGTAATGACTGGACAGACCAGGTAACCGGCCGCCACTGGTATTGTACAGAGGATACAACCGTACAACCTATCGGCACGACTACCGATGCAGGTAAGATGTCTCCCCGTAACCTGCTTGCTTCTACTATTACAGATGAACTGAAACTGGCTACCAATTTCCGCTCAAAAGTGGTGGGCGTATCGCTGAAGGACAGGGCGTCTATCCTGCCGGCAGGACATATTGCCAATGGCGCTTTCTGGCTGGATGACAGCAACGCCAGCTTCGTGACCAGTTCTTTTTATATGAAAGACCTGCCGGAATGGGTAAAGGCATTCAATGCCCGCCAGGTACCGGCAGCGCTGATGTCCAAACCATGGAATACCCTCTATCCTATCAACAGTTATGTACAGAGTACTGCTGATGATGTGCGTTGGGAAGGGACTTTCAGTGGAGAGACAACCGCCACATTCCCGCACAACATGCAGGATATTTATCCGAAGGATAAAGGAAGTCTGCGCTCCACGCCTTCCGGTAACACCCTGACGCTGGAGTTTGCAAAAGCGGCTATTGATGGCTATAAATTGGGTGCCGGCGCTGTGACTGACTTCCTGACGATCAACTGTGCATCAACGGATTATGTAGGTCATAAGTACGGGCCAAACTCTATAGAAGTAGAAGATACGTATCTGCGTCTTGACAAAGACCTTTCTGCGTTCTTCCGTTACCTGGACCTGAAAGTGGGTAAAGGCAATTACCTCGTGTTCCTGTCCGCCGACCACGGTGCAGCACATTCAGTTGGTTTCATGCAGGAGAATCAGCTTCCTGCCGGACTTCCGGAAGGTAAAATGATGGATGGACTCAATAACATGCTGAAGGATCGTTTTGGAGCAGAACGTCTGGCGCTGACAGCAGAGAATTACCATATCGGGTTTGATCTGAAGACCATTGAGGCAAAGAAACTGGACTATGATGCGATCAGGAAGGCAACCGTACAGTATCTGCAGAAATTACCAGGAGTTGAGTTTGCGGCAGATATGGAAAACCTGGGAAACAGTCCGCTGCCTGAACCGATCAAGAGCATGGCTGTTAACGGATACAATCCAAAACGTTGCGGATCAGTGATCATCATTCCTGAACCAGGCTGGTATTCCGGATCATCCAAGGGAACGACACATGGTAACTGGAATCCTTATGATACGCATCTTCCATTGGTATTTATGGGCTGGCATGTGAAGCATGGATATACCAATGATATGGTGAGTATGGCGGATATCGCGCCTACGATTGCGGCGATGCTGCATATACAGATGCCGAATGGCGCTGTAGGGAAACCGGTGCAGGCCGTATATAAATAATGGAGATAACATAAAAGAAGAAGGGCGTTCGCTGTCAGCGAACGCCCTTCTTCTTTTATGTTAAGCCGGCGCTATTCCGGGTCAAATATGAATTGTGTTTTCCGGCCGGACTGGCGCATATAGAGCGGGTCACTGGCCCAGCTTTCCATTTGTAGCCTGTTCATGGCGGTGATCACATAGGTATACAGATTGCCTTTTACGTAAGAAGCATCTATGAATTGAGGATCAGGCATTTGCTGGACGATGGCCAGTATCTTCGCCGGATCGTTCAGGTTGATGGACTCACTGGCATTGAAGCGGTATATAACATATTGTTGCGTACGCCCAGAGGTATCATCATCTGCCCAGTGCAGGTGCAGGCCGTCGGCACGTTCAAAGGCATCTGTAAAATATGGTGGGAAAGGCGTTGGCATTTTTATCCAGGGCATTGCCGGACGCAGGGCCGGATAGCGATAAAAATGGTTACGGAGGCTATCTTCTATTCCTAAAGGGTTGCCATTGAAGGACTTGGCGCTGTAGAAGGCGCTACCCTGGATGGTATTGAGCGTACGGACTTCCGTGATCTGTACGGGTAGCTCGTTGGGAATGCTCCAGGCAGCATTGCTGCGGAGGCGGTATACTCCATGTCCGATGTATACATTACGGCCGTATCCGTGTTGCGCCCACCAGTTGAGTAGCAATTCGTAGTTAGCGACACGGTGCCCACGCTCCCAGTAGAGTTGCGGGGCTACGTAGTCGATCCAGCCATTTTGCAACCATTTACGCACATCGGCATAGAGGTCGTCGTAGTTGGAAAGACCGGTAGTATAGGAACCATCCTGGTCTTTGTTTTTGTTACGCCAGATGCCGAAGGGGCTGATACCGAATTTTACCCAGGGCTTTTCTTCCTTGATCATTTTGCTCACCATCTGGATGATGGTGTCTACGTTCCAGCGGCGCCAGTCATCTTTCATCATGTTGCGACCGTACTGGCGATAGGAATTGTTGTCGCCGAATTCCCTGCCGGGCACCGGATAAGGATAGAAATAGTCGTCAAAGTGCACAGCATCAATATCATAGCGGCGTACAACGTCGCGGATGATCTGGGTGACATATTCACGGACTTCGGGAATACCCGGGTCGAAGTATTTTTTACCGTCAAAGTTCACAAACCACTGCGGGCGCATACGGGAGATGTGATTGGCGGAGGCATTGCGGATGACTGCGCGGTAAGGATTGAACCAGGCATGGAATTCCATGCCTCTTTTATGTGTTTCCTCCAGCATAAAGCGAAGGGGATCATAATATGGATTAGGCGCCTGTCCCTGTACCCCGCTGAGGTATTCGGACCAGGGTTCGAATGGAGAATCGTAGAATGCGTCGGCCGCCGGGCGGATCTGCACAATAACGGCATTCATCCCGTTGCGTTGATGCTTATCGAGGAGGTTAATAAATTCCTGTTTCTGTGTTTCGACCGGTAAACCCTTCCGTGAGGGCCAGTCGATGTTTTCCACCGTGGCAATCCAGACTGCACGAAATTCCCTTTTAGGTGGCAATTGTGCTTTTGCCCGGCTGAAGATACCCGTTAGCAACAGCGCAACACCCAATAAATACTTCAACATTCGACTAGTATGTAGGTTAAGACCTGAAAACTGCGAAAATAACAAAACCAATCATTTAACCAATCCCGGGGACGGAATGCGGTTAGTGAAGTTCCTTAAGCAGCACAAACGGTGCCGGAAAGCAGTCCGGATCGGAAAAAAGCACCTATGCATCAAAATTTATCTATATCCGCATTGTAAAATTCGATACCTATTACGGCTCATTCTGGTGAGTTTGTGAGTGAAAGTTGCTACCTTTGTCCCATCATAAAAGTTTAGTGTACTATGATCAAAACAGGCAATCCCATAATCAGTATATATACAGAAATGACACCCAATCCGGAAACAATGAAGTTTGTAGCGAACAAACTGTTGTATCCTGGTAAGCACATCGATTTTCCTGATGAAGCGAGTGCGAAGCCATCACCACTGGCTGTTGAGCTGTTCAGTTTTCCGTTTATCAGAGGCGTGTTCATCATGGCTAATTTCATTACCCTGACGAAGACCCCTGACACCGACTGGAACGATATTATACCTACTATAAAAGCCTTCCTGAAGGAATATCTGGAAGATAATAACCGTCCCGTTATTAACGAAGAAGAAATAGTGGTTACAAAAGCTGCCGCAACCAATGAAGTAAGTGCAGATGATACCGATGTGGTAAAACGTATCAAGGAATTACTTGAGAACTACGTGAAACCAGCGGTTGAAATGGACGGCGGTGCTATTCAGTTTAAAGATTACGACGACGGTACTGTGACGTTGATGCTGCAGGGTTCCTGTTCAGGCTGCCCATCTTCTATGATCACGCTGAAAGCCGGTATTGAAGGCATGATGAAGCGTATGATCCCGGAAGTGAAAGAAGTAGTGGCAGAAGCAGAATAAGCCATAGTTGAGAGAATGATAGTGTTAAAAAAGAGCGCAGTCTTTGGACTGTGCTTTTTTATTTATACCTGTATCTTTAGCCATAAATAGGATACACTTATACTTATGAGGAAATTTTCATTCGTGTGGATGACCCTGCTCGTCACAGGAACCGCACTGGCGCAGTCCAGGTCTGCACAACCCGGCGTCGAGGTTACCTATGCTTTTAAGTACAATGGTAAGGATATGCCGGATGGCAGTATTCAACTCATCATCAAAGGAGATAGAGCCCGGTTTCAGCCGCTGAACGCAGTGAACAAAAAGGAATTACAATTGCTGGATAACAAGGCGAAAGCTACTTTCCAGCAGATCAGCGACAAAGATGGACACCTGCTGACATTTAAGAAGGCATTTGCTGATTACGAACAGGCTGAATTAGTGCCGGGTACCGACACCATACTGGGATACCCCTGTAAAAAGGCGAAACTGGTCGTACGCTCCAACAGCATAGATGTCTGGTATACCAATGCATTACCGTTTAAAGGCACCCCGGTGCAGGGGTATGCACCTGGTCTTGGCCTGGTACTAAGATCCATTCGTAATGGTAATTCAGAATACATTGCTACGAAAGTGGACCTGCGTAATATCAAGGACGAAGAACTGCAATGGCCTGTTGCTATGGGACAGATGGTAGATGATGCCACTTACCTGCGCCAGGTCATAGAAAACAGGTTCACCACCATCAGTATCTTCAACCAGGAGCAGATCAGCTGGGGGAACGAGCACCATGACCCGGCCGGAGAGCAGGAGAACGTGACTTACCATTATGCCGGCGGAACCGTGATCCTGAAAAAGGTAAACCTGCCTGCGCTGAACGCAGGTACCGTGTTTGCAGAAGTGGCGCAATACTCCAACGGAGATGCGTA
Organism: Chitinophaga sp. YR627; assembly: GCF_900114995.1. Lineage (GTDB taxonomy): Bacteria > Bacteroidota > Bacteroidia > Chitinophagales > Chitinophagaceae > Chitinophaga. The sequence goes on along the minus strand of NZ_FOUX01000003.1, from coordinate 390,800 downwards.
CGACCGTACCGGATCCGTGTTTATGATCCCGAAGGATAAAAAGCAGTCTTTCCTGGATGGACTGAAAAACGGCGTAAACGCACTGCCGGTATATCATGAGAAATACCGCGGGGTGACCGCTACTGACGACTACCTCCCTACCCTCGAACTGATGCGCTTCTTTACACCGTTCGGCGTGCATCACTACAATCAGAAAGTAAAGATCAAAGGATACCAGTGGGCTGATTCTGCGGTGTACCGTCAGGATATTACAGAGCTTCAGCCACGTCTGAACGGCGAGGTATGGATCGGCATATTTGTGGGTAACTATGATAAAGGTGGGCATAAGGTGAGTCTGCGTCTGAAGTACTATCCGGGAGATAATGACCAGGATACGACCCATAAGGAACACTTCATCATGCCGATATTCAATACGACCAACCTGATGGAAATGGCCAGTCAGGAGTATGGGACCATGTTCGGGAAAGATTCTCTGGAGGTAACAGTAAATGTACCAGCCGGACTGAAGAACCTGCGTTTGCGCTATACTTCTACCGGTCATGGTGGCTGGGGCGGCGGAGATGAGTTCAACCAGAAGCTGAACGAGATCTTTGTAGATGGCAAACGGGTATACCACTTCATTCCATGGAGAACGGACTGTGGTAACTTCCGTTTATCGAATCCGTCATCAGGTAATTTCGGTAACGGACTTTCTTCTTCTGATCTGAGCCGATCCAACTGGTGCCCGGGTAGTGTAACTGAACCGGTTACCATACCTTTGCCCGATCTGACACCGGGTGTACATACTTTCAAAGTGAAGATCCCCCTGGGAGAAAGAGAAGGAAACAGTTTCAGTGCCTGGAACGTATCAGGTAGTTTACTGGGAGAGAAATAATGCCATATAACTTAGCAGGATGAATTTTGACGCACTATATCAGGGGTTGCTGGAAGGCGTACACCAAATGAGCTGGCTGGAAATCATAGCGGCACTGTTTGGCGCTATCAGTGTGATATGCAGTAAGCAGAATAGTATCTGGCTGTATCCTACAGGACTGGTGAGCACAGGGATCTATGCCTACCTATTGTCCAGGGAGCAGTTTAAACTGTATGCCGAAGCAACGCTGAATGTTTACTATTTTATCATGAGCGTATACGGCTGGTACCACTGGGCCAGAAAGAGCGCAAGCGAACCGGAAACGCCGGTTGGTTGGGCTACACGAAATGAGTGGGTGGTAACAGGCGGCATTACGTTAATCGGCTGGGCACTGTTTGGGTATCTGCTCAGGAACTATTCCAATTCAGATGTTCCGGTAATAGATGCTTTTGTATCTGCTACGGCCTGCGCCGGTATGTGGCTGCTGGCGAAAAGGAAGATCGAGAACTGGGTGGTACTGAATGTCTCTAACCTGGTAGCGGTACCGCTGTTATTTCACAAGCACCTGCTGCCGACGGCAGTGCTGACCATTTTCCTGTTCATTGTGGCGGTAATGGGATATTTCAGCTGGAGAAAGATATGGCGTGAACAAAATACAGCCGGACTGGCCAAGTAATATTATTATATGTTGAAAGTAGTTGTCATAGGGCCGGAGTCTACCGGAAAGAGTACATTGAGTGAGCAGCTCGCGGCGCATTATCAGACGATGTGGGTGCCGGAGTATGCACGACAATACCTGGAAGCATTGCCCCGGCCCTATGAACAATCTGACCTGCTCTCTATTGCAAAAGGACAACTCGCGCAGGAAGATCAACTGGCAGCCCGGGCCAATCGCCTGCTGATCTGTGATACGGATCTGCATGTTATCAAGGTATGGAGTGAGCATAAGTATGGCAATTGTGATCCGGAGATACTGCAGATCATTCAGGACAGAAAGTATGATCTGTACCTGCTGACCTATATTGATATCCCCTGGGAGGAAGATCCTCAGCGGGAGCATCCAGATCCGGCAATGCGGGAATATTTTTACAATGTTTACCGGGAGCTGGTAATGGCATCGGGTGTTCCCTGGGTGGAGATCAGGGGAAGTCTGGAAGAAAGAATCGCTTCGGCAATTGCGGCAGTTGATAAGCTACTATAATTACCAAAGCTGAAAAGAATAAAAAAAGCGTCCGCCATTGGCAGACGCTTTTTTATATGTCGTTGTATATGTGTGAGTTATTTGCTGCTGACCAGTTCGGAGATGTCAGGGTCAGGTGCGATAAACCGCATTTGCTGTAAGATCTTACGCTGGCGGAAGGAAGTGATCCTTGCCGGAGGGATGACGGTGTATTTCACCGGATTCGGCAGACAGGCAGCGATCATAGCGGCCTGTTCACGATTCAGGCTGGCGGCGCCTTTATGATAATACTGCTGGGCGGCAGCTTCTACCCCGAAGATCCCATCTCCCATCTGTGCAACGTTCAGGTACATCTCCAGAATACGCTCTTTCCCCCATATTTTCTCAATCATAAAGGTGAAGTATACTTCCAGGCCTTTGCGGATCCAGCTACGTCCCTGCCAGAGGAAAACGTTTTTAGCTACCTGTTGGCTGATGGTGCTGGCGCCTCTTATTTTCTTGCTTTTCTGGTTGTGCTTCATGGCCTTTTCGATGGACTTGAAGTCGAAACCATTGTGATCGGGGAACAGCTGGTCCTCACTGGCTAATACCGCCAGTTTGGCATGTTGGGAGATTTCACCGTAGTTCACCCAGGTTTTATGGAAGTGTTTATCGGTACCTATCAGACTAAACCAGCTGGAAATCATGGTCAGGGTGATGGGAGGATTAATCCACTTCAGTATAATGATGTAGACAAATTGTGCTATAAACAGAATAAGTGCGATCTTCTTGACCCTTCTCCATGTTCTCGGAACAATCCCTTTTGTATTCATCCGGATTGGTTTTTCAAATTGGCCGGAAAGATAGTAAGATTATTTAATGTGCAACAGGTGTTGGCCTGGAAATTGGGGCTGCTTCCGCCAGTAGTTTTGTAAATTTGTAATATGCTCTTAACAGTACATCCGGACAATCCGAATCCCCGTCATCTGAAGACGATCGTAGAGTGTCTGAAAGACGGAGGGGTGATCATATATCCTACCGATACCGTATATGGTATGGGGTGTGATATCTGTCAGCCGAAAGCGGTGGAAAGAATCTGCCGTATCAAACATATCAACCCAGCCAAAGCCCAGTTCTCTTTTATATGTTATGACCTCAGCCATTTATCAGACTATGCTAAAAGTGTGGACACTCCCACTTTCAGAATGCTGAAGAAAGCATTGCCGGGACCATATACATTTATCCTGTCGGCCAGCCGGGCAGTACCCCGTTTGCTGAAGCAGAAAAAGGACACCGTTGGTATACGTGTACCCGACAACAATATCAGCCGGGCGATCGTAAAGGAACTTGGTAATCCGATCCTGAGTACCTCTCTTCCGATCGAAACATACGTAGAAGAATATACTGATCCCGAGATCATCCATGAGAAGTTTGGTAGTATCGTTGACATCGTGGTGGACGGTGGAATAGGCGGTATGACCTTTTCTACCGTGGTCGATTGTACAGGTGATGAACCGGAACTGATCAGAGAAGGAGCAGGTAGCTGGGAAGCGTTAGTATAGGATCAATAAAAAGAAATAAAGATGAACAAAGTTACGACCATAGCGGGATTATTGCTGATTGCTTGCCTGACGCAAGTATCTGCACAGACAAAACTGATAGTTGGGCCCCTTTATCCATTGACAAAGTCAAGTAAATGGATGCCGGAAAGTAAAACAGAGGTGGCGGCCCCCCTTTATTTTTCCTCTTTTCAGATACCTCAGCATAGTCCGAATCTGAGGGTGCAGTCTCCCCTGAAACCAAATGATTATTACGATCAACATTTTGGTTTTTTCTGCAAAAAAGAATGGAACTGGGAGAAGCAAACGCAGCTTCCTGTGAAGCTCAGACTAGGCACTTATCAGGAGGCGCAAAGAATCGAAGGTAAATAAAATCTAAAAACATAGAATTTCTGTATTCCTTTGCAGATGTATGTTTAAAGTGAAATACATGACGATGGCAATTAAATTACTTGCTTTTGTCAATGAATATTGTGCTTATAAAAGCATCTTTTTTATTCAAGAAGATTCTCCCCTCTCCAACAATAAAATCTCTTCTTTTACAGCTCCGTTTTTTTCCAAAAAACGTATCAAAAAACATCCCGAAAAGGCATATGATTGACTAAATCAAGTAATGTTTTTTACGGAATCGTTCTCGGCATCGTTTGCGTAAAAATATACCCGCTGTTTATGCTGTTATGTGTTGTTTTTAGATAATTTCGGTCATCAACCTGTAGCAACCTTATCAAACAAGGATCAGAACCAAAAGCGAACAATAATACGATAGTTCAACCCTGATGAAAGCCCAGCTTAATTAACCCTTTTCCATTTCCGACATTGCTGTTTTTTTAAACTAAACCTATATGGTACTGACATCGTCATGCCTGCTATTCTACTGTATGAATTATTGATCACTTATAAATTCTACTGACATGAAAACAAATCAGATTTTATTGTCGGCTATGTTAGCCGGCGTCTTTGCTATGGGGTGTAAAAAAGAACACGGTTCTGATGTGGCAAACATCACCCCTGACGTTATTGCGGCAGCAGGTGTAGGTACGATGGCCAATGTAACGATCACACAAACCATCATTGTAAAAGCGGGAGAAACCTATGATGGAAAGGGCAACACTATTATTGCCCAGGGGCTTGGCGATGGTAGTCAGGCAGAGGATCAGAAACCGATCTTCAGACTGGAGAATGGCGCTACGTTGAAGAATGTAAAGATCGGGGCACCTGGTTGCGATGGTGTGCATGTATATGGTAATGCAACACTGGATAATGTAGAATGGATAGATGTGGGAGAAGATGCCATGACACTGAAGTCAAAAGGAACGGTTACACTGAACAACTGTATTGCGAAGAATGCATACGACAAGGTCTTGCAGATAAATGCAGATGGTACGATCAACATTAACAATTTCCGGGTAACTACTTTTGGTAAGGTGTTGCGCACCAATGGAAGCGGACAGTATAATGTAACGGTGACCATCAACGGCGGTACATTCTCCGGCGGCACTAACATTGTACGTACGGAGAGTAAGAACCTGAAAGTGCGTTACAGGAATATGACGACTTCCGGTGTGACGAAACTCTGGGAAGTGCCCAGTGCTTCACAGGTATCGACTTATTAAAATAAAGGAGGCGGTCTTTTACAGACCGCCTCCTTTATTTTGTGCAATGCTGGTGTTAAGCGCGTCACTTTATATTAAAGCATTCTGCTTATTTGATGCCCAGTTTCTTTGCGATATCGGCAGGGATTGCCTTTTTATTCACCATGATGCTGGTGGTTTTGTAAGCAAAGTAAGGCTCAGAAGCGTAGAAGTAACCGTTACCAGGATTGGCGGTACCCCATGAGTTTTTCACGCGGAAGAATACTTTACCGTTCTGGTCTTTCGCCATACCCACGATATGCATACCGTGATCATCCTGTGTTTCGTAGTTATCGAAAGCCTGCTGACGCACTTCAGGAGTGATGGTCAGTTCTTTTACCGGTTCGGTGAACGCTTTCTGCAGCTGATCAGGTGTCAGGGCAGCAACATCCGGAACGATGGCCAGACCCTGTGCGAAGTTGAAACCTTTTTCGCTTACGTCAGCTGCCCATGCGATGGTATAACCATTCTGGATAGCGTTTTCTGCGATGGTGGTCAGATCGTTTAAAGTAACGTTGTACATTTTATCCCAGTTCCAGTTGTCCGGCACTTCCAGCACGAACTGTTCATAGTATGGGTGGTGGGTGAAGGAGGTGATCATTACATAATCATCTGCATCCAGACCCATGTCTTTTGCGAAAGTCTTAGAGGTATAAGATTTACCGTTGTATTCGAATTTCTCAGGAGCATCACCGATGTAGGCATTCAGTACGCCATCAACTGCTTTGTTCCAGTTTGGGTTGATCGTTGTTTCGGTAGCACCGATCTTTTTTACCACACCTTCCAGCAGCGCTGTCATTTCGGCATGATTGTATGTTTTTACGCGGTTGCCATCGTATACGCTCTGAGGTACCAGACCGTATTGACGGAGACAGAGCAGGTCATCCGGGAAACCACCACCTTCACCGAAGTTGGCTTTACCATGCATACGCACATAATTTGCTGCCTTCAGCGGATACATTCTTCTGACAACGAACATTTCGCTCAGGTTGACATCTTTACCCTTGCCATTACGGAGTGCTTCCGCCTGGAAGAAAGAAAGACCAGAGAAAGACCAGCAGGTACCTGTGTTACCCTGGTTTTCAACATCACCTGCGTCCAGGTTCTTCACAACGGTGAATTTGTAATTACTGCCTTCTTTATTGGTTGTTTGTGCAATCGCCGCTGTAGAACAGAAAACGGCAAGGCATAGCGCCCATTTCTTCATTCTTAATGGTGTTTTAGCTTTTGTTGTAAAATAAAGAGGTCGAATCTAAGCTAAAACAGTCATTTTTAGAGGCTAAAGATTGATGAATGGGTGATGCAATAGATTGCAGGTGGCTGGAAGCTCAATCCTGCGGCCATTGGTACTGGTCGCGGGTGATTTCCCATTTCCAGAGTTGCTCGGGGTCTTCTCCTGCAAAGTGCATCCCTGATTTCTGGAGCACCTTGACGGCGGCGTTGTATTCTTCTTCTGTGTGGGCGACGACTTTATTCACGTAGGAATGACTGAAGGCGAAGCGTACCAGTGCCTGGGTCAGTTCTGTACCATAACCCTGTTCCCGGTAGGGCGCAGAGATCTCATAACCGATTTCAACAGTACCGTCTTTGTCGGGGCGTCCTTTAAAGCCGCCGGCTCCGATCAGGCATTTGTCTTCTTTGTGGATGACCAGGTAGAAAAACCAACCCAGCATAGAGGGGTCATTACGCAGTTTATCGTAAGCAACGAGGATTATTTCCGGATATTCAGTCCAGGGTTCGGGGATACGGACGTGGAGTAACTCACTCAATACCTCCTCGCCCTGCAACAGCGCTTCGAAATACTGCAGGGTACATGATAATAATTGGAGACGGGAGGTCAGGATCATGGCCGAAAGCTAGTAAACGATTTTGGAAAACGCAAGAGGCAAAGGAGGTTAAAAAATATTAATTATCAGGGATAAATACAGTAGCTGCAATGATGCTGCGAGGGAGTTTTGCTATGTATTCCGGGGTTGTACTGCGGGAGGGGCAATTACGAATGAGGGAGGGTACTTCTGCCCCCGCCGGCATCATTCGTAATTACTTTTCCGCAGCTATATAATTGTAGTAATAACACTCATTATTAGTGGGCCTGTAACCAGTTGGCGCCGATGCCTATTTCAACATCTACCGGTACCGCCAGTGGCAGGGCGTTGCGCATACCTTCCTGGATCAGGGGTTTGATCTGCTCTATTTCATCCTTATGCACATCAAAGACCAACTCGTCATGTACCTGCAGGATCATGCGGGAACGGAGGTTTTCCTTTTTGAGCGTTTTGTGGATGGAGATCATGGCCAGTTTGATCATGTCGGCAGCAGTACCCTGTATCGGCATGTTAATGGCGTTACGCTCTGCGTAACCTCTTACCACCGCGTTGGAAGAGTTGATGTCTTTCAACCAGCGTTTACGACCCAGTAAGGTTTCCACATAGCCATTCTGCTGTGCGGACTTTATCTGGTCATCCATGTACTTTTTGATGGATGGGTATGTTGCAAAGTAGTTGTCGATCAGTGTTTTGGCTTCTCCCCTGGCGATGCCCAGGTTTTCGGACAGACCGAAGGCGCTCACCCCGTATATGATACCGAAGTTCACACTTTTGGCATTCCGGCGCATATCCGAAGTTACATCCGCCAGTTCAACACCGTATACCTTTGCTGCAGTGGCAGCATGGATATCCAGTCCCTGACGGAAGGCATCGATCATATGTACGTCTCCGCTGATTGCGGCGATAATACGTAATTCGATCTGGGAGTAATCCGCGGACATTAATACGTAGTCGTCATTTTTCGCCACAAATGCTTTACGCACTTCGCGGCCTCTATCAGTACGGATCGGAATGTTCTGGAGGTTCGGGTTGTTGGAGCTCAGACGACCGGTTACCGCCACTGCCTGGTTGTAGGAGGTGTGTACACGGTTGGTACGTTTGTTCAGCATCAGCGGCAGTGCATCCACATAGGTGGATTTCAGCTTGCTCAGTTCGCGGAACACCAGAATGTCTTCCACGATCTGGTGTTTGTTGGCCAGTTTCGCCAGTACATCTTCGCCGGTAGCGTATTGTCCTGTTTTGGTCTTTTTTGCTTTAGGGTCCAGCAGCAGCTTTTCAAACAGCACCTCTCCCAGTTGTTTGGGAGATGCGAGGTTGAAGCGGACACCTGCCTGTGTATATACACTTTCTTCCGCGCGTTTGATCTCTGTTTCCAGTTCACGGGAGTAGTCGGACAAAGCCTGGATATCCAGGGCAATACCTTCATATTCCATATCGGTCAGCACTCTTACCAGCGGGTTTTCCACATCGTAGAACACTTTTTCTACCGCTTTGAGTGGCAGCAAAGGGGCGAATTTCTCTTTCAGCTGCAGGGTGATATCGGCATCTTCCACAGCGTATTCTTTGATCTTTTCGATCTCCACATCACGCATATTGCCCTGCCCTTTTCCTTTTTTACCGATGAGGGTTTCGATGGAAACAGGTTCGTATTGGAGGTACTGTGCACTGAGCAGGTCCATACCACGGCGGCCTTCCGGCTCGATGAGGTAGTGGGCCAGCATGGTATCGAAGATTGGACCATTGAATTCAACCCCGTACCATTTCATGACGATCATATCGTATTTGATATTCTGGCCGATGAGGGTAATGTGGGTGGTATTGAATAAAGGCAGGAAACTATCCACGATGGCCTGTGCCTGTGCTTTGTCGGCCGGAACCGGAATATACCATCCCTCTCCTGCTTTGATGGAGAAGCTCATTCCTACCAGGTCAACTGCATTAGCATCAGTACCTGTTGTTTCTGTATCGAAGGAGATCTCCTGTTGTTGGAGGAGGAGTGCCAGCAGGTCCGCTCTTTTTTCAGGCGTGTCTGCCAGTATATAATTATGCGGCGTATTGTTGATATTCTTGTCAGCCGTCATGATGCTGAGCGGAACATCCTGTGCTTCTTCAGCAGGCGGTGGCACGGCGCCCTGTATTTCATTACCGAAAAGGTCCAGTTGTACCTTTGGAGGCGTGGCTGGTTCTGCTGCAGGAGCTGAGAAACCATCACCGAGGATACGTTTACCCAGGGTTTTGAACTCCAGTTCTGTGAAGACTTCGATCAGTTGTTCCCTGTTAGGATCTTTGATGCAGAAATCTTCTTCATGGAAAGCAACCGGTACATCTGTGATGATGGTGGCGAGTTGTTTGGAAAGGATCGCACTTTCTGCACCAGCCTTGATCTTCTCTGCCATTTTTCCGCCGATCTTATCGGCATTCGCGATCACTTCTTCTACAGAGTGATACTGAGACAGGAGTTTCATGGCGGTCTTCTCCCCTACACCCGGAATACCCGGGATGTTATCTACGGCGTCACCCATCAGGCCGAGGATATCTATTACCTGATGTACACCTGTGATCTGCCATTTTTCACATACTTCCTTCGGACCGAGAATTTCTTCTTTGTTGCCCATGTAAGGAGGTTTGTAGATAAATACGTTGTCTCTTACCAGCTGACCATAGTCTTTATCCGGTGTGACCATGTATACACTGTAACCAGCATCAGCGGCCTGCCATGCGAGGGTTCCGATCACGTCATCTGCTTCATAACCATCCAGTTCAACAACAGGTATATTGAAACCTTTGATGATGCGTTTGATATCATCCAGTGAATCGAGGATATCTTCCGGCGCATCCATACGGTTGGCCTTATAATCAACAAAGGTGGTATGTCTTTCGGTGGGGGCATGCGTATCGAAAGCCACGGCCATGTGGGTTGGCTTTTCCTTATTGATAAGGTCCAGCAAGGTGGAGGTAAAACCAAACTGTGCGTTGGTATTTCTCCCGGTGCTGGTGAGGCGTGGATTTCTGATCAATGCATAGTACGCGCGATAGATGAGCGCCATTGCATCCAGTAAAAACAATTTCTTTTGCATCTGCCAAAAATAAACAATTAGGAATTAGGAATGATCAATTAGGAATTAGGGAGAAATAGTCTGCATGCGTATTTCAGAAGGGCTTATCAGCAATTAAGCAGTAAGAATTGGGCATCGGAAAGTATCGGACGATGACCTGATATGAGATAAAGAAATCCGGACAAGAAAGGTTGACAGAGAGATGTGAGAACGATAAGCGATGGATGTATAGAGAAAGGCGTATTGGGATCAGCGAACATGGTACGAATTGGACATTGCCTGTAAAAAAGGATATTTGCGTAGCAAAGCGTAACTACATGAAGAAAATATATCATTTATCTACCTGCACCACCTGTAAGCGGATACTGGAGGAAGTGAAGGCAAAAGAGAACGGATTTGTGCTGCAGGATATCAAGACAGAAAAGATCACTCCTGCACAGCTGGAGGAAATGCATGCACTTGCGGGTACTTATGAGGCGCTGTTCAGTCGCCGGTCACAGAAGTACCGTCCGATGGGATTGCATGAAAAAGAACTTACGGAGAATGACTACCGCGATCTTATACTCCAGGAATATTCTTTCCTGAAGCGTCCGGTAGCGATTGTTGGCAAACAGATATTTGTGGGTAGTGATAAGAAAGCGGTAGAAGGATTGACTGCTGCTGCAACGAAGTAAACTACTGAAGCGTATAAAAGAGAGAGGCGTCCACCTAAGCGGGCGCCTCTCTCTTTTTTATGTATATCCGGAATATGCTAGTTGTTCGTCTGGAGCTGTGTCACCCATTTCCTCACGACGTCTTTATACTGCTCCATATCCTGTTCGTGTTCAAATGATTTGAAGTCGAACTTATCAGCTGCTTCGAGGGCATTTTTAAGATCGAATGTATGCTGCGGGATATTGTAGAAATAGCCTTTTTTCATGAGGAACTTACCAAGGTATTCCTGTTCTGACTGACCAGGAGTCGGTATCAGGATGGCCTTCTTGTTCAGCTTCACCAGGTCCATCAGCGTGGTATATCCGGAACGGCTCAGTACCATTTTGGATGCCAGCATGGCTTCGTTCAACTCTTTGGCATTCATGTGATTAACCTGCTGTACACCCGGAGCGATCTGTTTCTTCTCCGGCGTACCTGGTTTACCACTGACGATCAGGGCACTTATCTGTAAAGAGCCAATCTGATCAAGGATCATTTTCTCCAGGTTGGAACGTTGAGGTTCCGGACCGGAGATGAGTACCAGCAGGTCGTATTGTTGTTTTACGTCTGTACGATCTTCAAAACGGCTGAGGCAACCCAGGTAGGTGGTATTAGCCGGTAATTTTGAAGGATGCGCCAGGATACCGGAAAGGTTATGCGCGTCTGCATAGTCAGGGATCCAGCAGGCGCTGTACCTGTTAATATAACGGTAATTAAGTGCCTGTAACCACTTTTCGATGAAACCACCGAAAGGCGTCTTGATCAGTAACTGATGCGAGATAAAAACAGTAGGTATTTTGCTATGGTATAAACCAAAGCGGTTGTCCGAGATCACGGCGTCTATCTGATGTTCTACCACTACCTTTTCCAGCCATTGCTGTTCGAACTTAATAGCGTTCAGGATCTTAGGGATCTGCTGGATGATTTTCCATCCGAAAAACCAGCCTTTCTGTGCGTATTCGATGCGATAACCAGGTAAGGAAAGGATAGTCAGTTCCGGGAACTCCTGCTGTAAGAGAGCGGCGTGTTTTCCCTCCGCTGCAATAACAACCTTGCAGCCAGCGTTTAATAGTTCATGGATAAGCGGGATGTCGCGGGTGGCATGTCCCAATCCCCAGTCGAGCGGGACTATGAGAATCGTTTTGCGCGTAGAAATTGTGGACAAATATTTGAAATTTTTACGAAATTAGCTTAATTTAGAAAAGCGCACTGTTAAGAAACGGTAAACTCTCGTCGGACAGGCTTTGATAATAAAGTGAACTAACTTAAGAGTAATATGAGAACAAAAAAATGGATGACTATCTTTTTAGTGTGCGGTAGTCTTATCATTATGAGTCAGGGCTGTAAGGTATTGAAGAAGAACGACTGCGGATGCCCTACCATGAATAAAAAACGTATGCACTAAGTAATAAGTACTTTGTCTTTTTGCCGTTGAGTTCCCGATCTTGAAGGAAAACTTGTGACATCCAGTTGTTATATACGCCAAGCCGCTTACACCTATATGGAAACGCCTTTAACAATTTTAAGGGAACAGTCAAATTATTCAAATGAAACAGGTTGAGAGGGACTTATTGATCTTACTGCATGAGGATCGGTATAGCGAACAACAGATTCAATATGCAGTGAAGCAGATCAGCGATATGCTTACCATGGTTGAAACCATGGAATACCTATGTAATGTTATGGAAGTTGCTGATTGCAACAGGAACCGCATCACCAGCAAACGATCTGTACTACAGAAAGCATTTTCAAGGAAGGAGCATAAAGCATTCGAATTCATCGTCCACAAGAACTAATCTCATAGCTTCGCGGATTATTTCATGACCATAGATTGATCATGTGACCCCTGATGTGCCCTATCGATAACAATCTGCAGTTTATCTTTTCCCCTACGTATTAAATCATCATGTTGCCTTTGTTTACGCCCGGTGTGTAATAATCAGTCATTTGATTTTTCCCAATACAATATATAATCCGGTGCTCCCTGATGTCCGGATTTGAAAATAATCCCAGTTTATCTTTTCCCTACGTATTAAGTAATCAGTTAGCCCTGTTACGCCCGTTGTGTAACAATCAGTCATTCAGCTTTTACCAACGCAATGGATTATCCTCTCCCGTAGATAACAATCTGTTATTCATCTTTTCACAGCACGATAAATTTCATAATTGATTCGTAGGTTTGCCGCCAAACAAAAGTTGTTGTGATGTCAGACTTTACGCATCTGCATGATTATCTGTTACCAATTTCTAAAGGCAGCCTGAACAATGACCAGGCATATGATGACTTTCAGATCGGCGGTGTTACCGATGCTTATGAAGAAGGTCATATCCCCAATCTCGATGCTGCAGACGTGATCCTCCTCGGCGTAAGTGAGGACCGCGGATATGGTCCCGGTAAAAGAGGACCAGAATCCCCCGATATCGTCAGAAGTGAATTTTACAGTTTGTATTACTGGCACAGAGATGTGAAAATAGCTGACCTGGGTAATCTCCGTAAAGGGGTGAGTCTGCAGGACACTTATGCCGCATTAAAAACGGTACTGGCCGAACTGATCAACTCCAATAAAACAGTCATCCTCTTAGGCGGATCGCATGATCTGACCTATGCACAATACAAAGCCTACGCTTCCCAGAAATATGTGATCGAAGTAACCGTTGCGGATGCGATCATCGATCTGAAAGAAGAGTCACAGGTACCGGCAGATAAGTTCCTGATGGAAATGCTGACGGAACAGCCTAATTACATCCGTCATTACAATCACCTCGCTTTCCAGAGTTATTTTATACATCCGCATATGATCGAAACGCTGGATAAACTGCGTTTCGACTGTTACCGGCTGGGCAGGGTGCGTGAAAACCTGGAAGAAATAGAGCCTGTATTACGTAACACAGACCTTTTCAGTATTGATATCAATATCATCAAACATAATGATGCACCGGCCAATACCCTCTCTCCTAACGGATTGGGTGGTGATGAAGCCTGTTTGCTGGCACGTTATGCCGGCATGAGTGGAAGACTCAGCACCTTTGGTATTTATGGTTACCGTCCGGAAAGAGACAGGGAATCCCTGACGGCCAAACAGATCGCTCAGATGCTCTGGTATTTTGTGGATGGTATCGCCATCAGGAAAAAAGAAGCACTGCTGGAAGAAAGAGACGGGTTCTATGAATTCAATATCGTTTGTGCAGATATCGACACTGTATTTCTCAAAAGTAAAAAGACGGGTCGCTGGTGGATGGAACTGCCAGCAAAAGGCAAATCAAAGGAGAAAAGCTTCCTGCCCTGCTCCTATGGTGATTATCTGATGGCGAGCAATAATGAAATACCGGAAAGGTGGCTGAGACACCAGGAAAGATTGTAAGTTTACAGATATGTCACAAACCAGGAAGACGCGTGCCCGCATTAGTTATATTCAGAATGTTCAGGATATCGTATTGATCGGTATCGGAGTTTTACTGGCAGCCGTTGGGTTGAAAGGCTTTCTTTTACCCAATGGATTCCTTGACGGCGGCGTGACGGGTATTTCCCTGCTGATAAGCCGGCTCACCGGCTGGTCGATATCGATATTGCTGATTGTGATCAATATTCCGTTTATTCTGCTGGCGTACAAACAATTGTCTGTCGCTTTCACCATCAGGGCGCTTTGCGCTATCCTCGGACTGGCGGCTGCCCTGGTGTTTATTAATATGCCAACGATCACCAGTGACAAGCTGCTGATCGCTATTTTCGGCGGCTTCTTTCTCGGTGCAGGTATCGGTATGTCTGTGAGAGGTGGCGCTGTGCTGGATGGTACGGAGGTACTGGCCCTTTACATCAACCGGAAAACAGTGTTGTCGATGGGGGAAGTGATCATGTATTTCAACATCGTCATCTTCAGTATTGCAGCGGTACTGATCAATGTGGAAACTGCCCTGTATGCCATGCTGACCTATCTGTCGGCCTCCAAAACGGTTGATTTCATCATCCAGGGTTTTGAAGAATACATTGCACTGACCATCATTTCCAATGAAAGTGAACTGATAAGAAAGACCCTCACCCTGTCCCTGCGTAAGGGCGTAACCGTTTTTAAAGGGCAGAGTGGGTTTGGCAAACGCGGATCAGTTGACAGGGATATTGATATCATTTATACCGTCGTTACCCGTCTGGAAGTACACAAGATCATCGACGAGATCGAGAAGATCGATGAAAAGGCATTCATTGTGCAACACAATATCAACGACACCAAAGGCGGCATGATCAAACGCCGCGCTACCCACCATTAAACTCAGGAGTTTTTGCCCAGGAGCTCTACTACACGTGTTCTCAGGAAAGCGGCTTTATTATCGGTAACGATCATATCATCGTCCAGACCAGATAATGTAAGTGGTCTTTTCTTTTCTACACGCACATCAATGTCCCTGAAATAGGTTTCTTTTTTCTCTTCCCATTGCTGCTGAGAGATCTGCAGGGTTTCTTTGCGATTGTTATCCAGGTTATCATACAGTTCGGTGTAGACACTGTGCAGCAGACTATCCATCTGTGTGTAATACTGAAGGGCGCAGTTAAAATTGCTTTTCTCTTCTGACAGACATTGCTGATAGCGCTTCTCGAGAGAGTCAACGGCAGATTTGCTGGTTTGTGCGAAAACATTCATACAGATGCACAACGGTAAACAAAGGATCAGGCGTTTCATAGGATTGAACAATTAGGGGTGCAAATATAATAAATTATAAATATGTGAGATTGGCTGTTTTCAGGGATTAATTCAGATCAATCTGCAAAAAAAAGAGGCTTCCACACATTGTGGAAGCCTCTTTTTCTATAAAAACAGCGATAAAGCTGTAAAAATTAAAGCGGGATCAGATTACTACCAGCTCGTAGAAGTCTTCAGGAGACAGGTATTCCTGTGCTAATTCCTGTATTTCTTCAGCGGTGATTGTCTTGATGGTATTGATGTTATTGTAGAAGTAGTTTTCATCCAGTCCGTTCAGGATCAGATTTTTCCAGCGCTGGATCACTTCGAATGCGCCATCCAGGTCGCCGAGAATGGAACCGATCATGAAGTTGCGCACGAGGTGCAGTTCTTCTTCCGGTACGATTTCCTGCTGGAGGGTACGCAGTTCTTTGTAGATCTCTTCAATGGTTGCTTCGCACACATCGCGTCCGGCTTCTGTCTGGATATTGATAGCGCTGGACTGGCGGAAGTTATACAATTGAGAATGGATACCGTAGGTATATCCTTTTTCCTCGCGGATGTTGCTCATCAGACGGGAGCCAAAGTAGCCACCCAGAATGGTGTTCAGCACCAGCATTTTAGGGAAGTCAGGATGGTAGCGGTTCGGGAATGGACGAGCCACACGAACGGCGCCCTGTACGCCATTTTCATCATTAAAGATGCGGAACTTCTTCTCTTCTGCTGCCATGATGGAGATCTCCGGACGAACGATGGAGGCTTCTCCGTTCCATTTCGTTTTACCGAAATACTCGTTCAGCATTTCTATCATATTCGCCGGCAGGTGGCCTGCTACGAAGATCTTACAGTTATTGTAAGTGTAATGTTGTTTATAGAACGCCTGCATGGTGGCTATCTGCAACCCGTCGTAGGCTTCCATGCTGCTCACTCTGCCATATGGGTGAAACTCACCAAAGAGGTAGCGGTCGATATGCCTGTTGGCTACGAAGTCACATTTTTGCAGATTTACCGCCAGGCGTTGTTTCATATTCTGACGGAAGATCGCGAGTTCTTCTTCAGGAAAAACCGGATCCAGGATCACTTCCTGTAATACGGGCAGCAGATCAGCAAAGTGTTTGGTGAGACAGTGCAGCGTATAGGTCGCGTATTCATGATGACTGTTCCGGTTCAGATATGCGCCGAAGTAGTCGATATTTTCATTGATCTGGAGTGCAGAGTATTTTCCGCTACCATTCTTCATGAGGAAGTTGGTGGCGGATGCAACCAGATTTTCTGATTCATACCAGCTGCCACCCGGGAATACCAGTTCCAGCTGTAAAGTATCCTGTTCGTCTGATTTGATGATATAGACAGGGATGCCATTGTCCAGCGTGACCTTTTCGTAAGGTCTCAGCTTGATATCGAAGGCCGTAGCATCTTTTATTTCAGGGGCAATTTTCCGGTTTATCATTAATCTAAAAGCATATTTATTTACAAAGGATGGTACATGTCAGTTGTGTATGAACATGTTATCCTGCGTAATAGTAAAGCGTATTGGAATTTTTCTCGTCGAAAAGATGTTGTGCTTCCTCGTGCATTTCGGCGGCCGTTACAGCTTCGTAATGACTGAATTCATTATTCATGAGGGAAGCGTCACCGATCAGTTCATAGAAAGCCAGGTTGTTTGCCCTGTTGAGCAGGCCCATATCTTCAAACGCCAGCATACTTTCCACCCTGTTTTTCACTTTCTGTAGTTCTCTTTCAGGGATGACTGTTTGCTGTACCTTATCGATTTCTTCCTGTATGGCTTTCTCTGCATCTTTCATTTTCACACCTTTCACCAGTTTGCCTTCGATGGTCAGCAGACCGCCGTCGAGTGTACCAAAATGATAACAATCAATATTGCTGAACAGTTTTTTCTCTTTCACCAGTACCTGGTTGAGACGGGAAGAAGCACCGCCGCCCAGGATGTCAGAGATCAGGTCTGTAGCGTAGTAGCCTTTACCTGTACGACCAGGCATATGGTAGCATTTGTATAAGGCATCCAGTGGCACATTGGCTTTCACTTCCAGTTTATGCGCAGCCGTCTGTGGTGGTTCCGGTGCGATGTTACGCTGTATGCGTTCTCCACCCGGAATATCGCCAAACCATTTTTCTGCCAGCGCTTTTACCTGTGCGGTTGTCACGTGACCACCAACAACGAGGATCGCGTTGGCCGGGCGGTAATATTTGAAGAAGAAATCTTTTACATCCAGCAGTGTCGCATTTTCGATGTGAGAGAGTTCCTTTCCGATGGTCATCCATTTGTAGGGATGGGAGGAATAAGCGAGGTCTCTCATTTTGTGCCATACGTCGCCGTAAGGCTTATTGATGTAGTGTTCCTTGAACTCTTCAGATACTACTTTACGCTGTACGTCCAGGCTTTTTTCGCTGAATGCGAGTGAGAGCATACGGTCGCTTTCCAGCCAGAATGCGGTTTCGATATTCTCTGCCGGCAGTTGTATATAGTAGTTGGTCAGATCGCTGGTAGTGTAGGCGTTGTTTTCGCCGCCGGCCATCTGCAAAGGTTCATCGTATTCAGGAATGTTGATGGAGCCGCCGAACATCAGGTGTTCGAACAGGTGAGCAAAGCCGGTCTTTGTTGGATCTTCATCACGTGCGCCCACATCGTACATCACGTTTACCACTGCCATTGGCGTGGTATGGTCTTCATGCACGATCACGCGCAATCCGTTGGCTAAAGTGAATTTATTGAAATGAATCATATTTCCCTGTTTATGAGAGTTGCAAGTTAACTAAAAGAATGGGAGAATGGACTGCTACTATTTTTCCAGAAATAACTCGCGTCCGGTATAATTAATTGTAATGGATTTGAACTGGCGCCATACCATATAGCCAATGGAACCGGCCATTTCTCGGATAGAGCCGGCATCATTGACGTCTTTGCTGTAACTGGCTCCAACCTGTGTCAGTTTCGTAGCACCCAGTTCCAGGGCAGGCAAACTGGTGTTGGTGTAAGTTAAATCTTTATAAAGATCACCTACCTTATCGGTGCTCAGGATGGGCAGACGTGTATTCAGGTGATGCTTTTCCACATAGGGAAAGTTAAACAGGATACCGTATTCTCCACCAGAAACGAGATGATAGTAGCTATTCAGCGTCTGACCGTCGGGCAGGGTGATCGTGCCTTCCAGTGCCGGGGTTTCGAAGTTGCGGGTGAGCGCCATTCGTTGTCCGGGTGTATTGGGCGGTGTCTTTTGTGCACGGTAAAGCTGTAATACTTCTTTCTCGTAGTCGATCTTCACAATGAAAGCTTTGAGCAGGTCCACGCCGATGATACCATCAATGGTGACGGGAATGTCATTGAATTCGGTGAGGGGTTCGATATATACTTTGACGAAAGGAAGCCTGGTTTTTTCAAAAAACAGGACGCTGAGCTCTGCGGTCGGCACTCTGACAACAACGGCATCGGTGCCACTGAGACCACCATTGTTTTTTGTTTTCAGTTGCAGGCGGTCAGCTGTCTGTTGCCGCAGAGTGGTTACCTCTGCCCCGGTATCAAAGATGAAGTGCAGACTGTCCACGACACCGGTAGGCGTTACGCCGGAAAGGGCGCAGCTGATCACCATGTAACGGTCAAACAGCCGGAACGGAACCGTCGCAGTTGGTTTCTGAATGGCCGGTACCTGTGCGAAGAGGAATACCGGCAGGCATACGAGTATGGCAAAAAGGTACTTTCTCACGATGAACATTATCTCCTTTTAACGGGATGGCCCCACACAGATTTCTAACGGAGGAATGTGCAATGTATTATATCAGGCGCTTATAATATGCTTTTGATCTGCATTTTTTTTATCATCAACTCTTTGTTGCGCATGATCAGGAGTGATGGACGGGTACCTACATTTTTCAGCAGATCGCGGTATATCTGTAAATTATTTGAAAAGGTATTGTTGATCGCCATGATGATGTCTCCTTTCAGCAGACCGGCTTTTTCGGCCGGAGAACCTTTGATAATATCTGTGATCTCTAACCTGCCATCTATGAGATAGATGATCAACCCTGTATAGGAGTAGTCAAAGGGATCTCTGTAATGGGAGTTAGGCATCAGGTAGATCTCCTTTTTACCGTAGTTGAGTATCAGGTTAAACCTGCGTAGCAGGTCATTACCGATCATTCCGCCCAGGAAGGGATAAGCGGTGACATTGGTAACGTCGTCGAAGAGATAGACGGGTACATTCCTGAAGTTATAGTTGCCGATCTTGAATTCCTGTAAAGTGGTGATATCCATGTTCATTTTTCCTCCCAGGCCCTGTGCTTCCGTCTGAATCACTTTACGTTGTCTTTTTCGGGAAGAGAGGATCGCACTGTCCTGTACAAACTGATGGGACAGCAGCAGGCACATGCCGGCGCCGGTGTCAAAATAATAGCGATTGAAGTGCTGTGCCTTCCCGTTTTTCAGAAAACCGTTGACGATGGGGATCAGCGTAAGAGATGGCTTCATCAGGTGACCACCTTTCGGATAGTTGAATTTGCCTTTGTGGTAGATGGAAATGGTTTCCGTGTCGTAATCTACCTGCACGATGAATTTACTCAACAGGCTGTATCCCATGATACCATCGATCTGCAGACCGTACACCTGGCTGATAAGTTCATAGTCATTGACATGGAAATCCAGACTATCTACCTGTAAACCAGGCAATAACAGTGTTCTGTCCATGGCAAAGGCCACGGTTTTTGAGCCTCCTACCCCTCTGACGATACGGTCAGTGGGCGTTAACTGGATGCCCAGTTGCACACAGGTATTGGTATCCAGCGAAATACCGGCGCTACCCGTATCCAGGATGAACTGAAGGGTGTCAGGAATGCCTGCCAGACAGGCCCTGATGACGACTACGCCACCATAATACTGTTTGAACGGGAAACGGGTGATCAGCTCACCTTCTTTGGGAGTGCTTGCAGGTGCAGGTGTCGTTTGCGCCGAGGCAACGTGGAACAGACACATAATGGCAATTGGTATGAGCCAGCAGTGCTTCAACAGCGTAGAATTTTGCATACAGAGACCGTGACAGAATAACGGTGCTATAAATTTAACATTATTCCTACCTTTGTTCATCATGGAACTGAAAGATCTATACAGGAAAGCATTAAACTTCGAGTGGCTCACACCGGAAGAAGGGATTTACCTCTTTGAAAAGGCACCGCTTGCGGAACTGATGGACGTGGCGAATGAACTGCGTAAGCAGCAGGTACCTCATGGAAAGGTGACCTGGCAGATTGACCGAAACGTGAATACAACGAACGTGTGTACGGCCAACTGTAAGTTCTGCAACTTCTACAGAGTTCCCGGTCATGCTGAGGCTTATATTACCAGCATTGACGAATACAAGAAAAAGATAGAAGAGACGCTGAAATTCGGCGGAGACCAGCTGCTGCTGCAGGGAGGTCACCATCCGGAACTGGGGCTGAAATTCTATGTAGATACTTTCAAACAGCTGAAGCAGTTATATCCTGCTATGAAGCTGCACGCACTCGGCCCCCCTGAAGTAGCGCATATCACCAAACTGGAAAAGAGCACGCACATCGAGGTACTGGCTGCATTGCAGGAAGCTGGTATGGCCAGTTTACCGGGAGCAGGCGCCGAGATCCTGAATGACCGCGTACGCCGTCTCATTTCCAAAGGAAAATGCGGTGCACAGGAATGGCTGGACGTGATGAGAGCTGCGCATAAACTGAATATTCCGTCATCTGCTACCATGATGTTTGGTCACGTGGAGACACTGATGGAACGTTTCCAGCATTTTGCCGACATCCGTCAGGTACAGAGTGAAAAGCCGGAAGGAAATTATGGTTTCACCGCTTTCATCCCATGGACATTCCAGGACGTAGATACACTGTTATCACGTATCCGTGGTGTACATAACATGACAAGTTCCGAAGAGTATATCCGTATGATCGCGATGAGCCGTATCATGCTGCCTAATATCAAAAACATCCAGGCTTCCTGGCTGACAGTAGGAAAGCAGGTTGCGCAGATTTGTCTGCACGCCGGTGCAAACGACTTCGGTTCCATTATGATCGAGGAGAATGTGGTGAGCGCTGCTGGTGCTCCGCACAGATTCACCTACCGTTCTATGCAGGAAGCGATTAAAGAAGCGGGTTTCGAACCACAGCTGCGTACACAGTTGTATGAGTTCAGAGAGATTCCGGCGGGTATACAGGAACAGGTGATCAATTACTAATTAAGAATTAGGGAATTAGGAATTGAAATGCCGGGGAGATTAGTGCGGTGATGTAGTGAATTACTATCTTTTGTCTTAATAAGAAGGCTTTATCCTTCATTGATGCTTCGTTTTTAAACGAAAGATCAATGTAGGATAAAGCCTTTTCTGTTACTGATGAATGGTTCTGTGGTATGGCAATAATGGCCCTAAAACACAATTATTAAATGAATTCTTAATTCGTAATTCCTAAATTCTAATTGAAACGAAGTCTCTGGTTATCAAAGAAATGTTAATTTTCTTATCCAGTTGTAACTCTTTTTGTCTACCTCCGTCTAACAGGTAGTTAAAAGGAGGAATTATGAAAAAGTTAGGATTATTTTTAATGGCTATAGGGCTGTTGTCCATGACAGCCTGTACCAGCACCAAACTAACTTCGTCCTGGAAGACACCGGATGCCCGGATACAGCAGGAGAATAAGATCATGGTGATAGCGCTGGTACCTGCGAAAGAACGCAGTCTGCGTATACTGATGGAGAATAACCTGGTTGCAGAACTGAAGAAGGAAGGCTATAATGCGGTTTCCGCTTATGCTACCTATGGGCCTGATGACAATCTTGGTAAAGGAGATGAAAAGACGGCCCTGAAAAAATTCCGCAGCAGTGATGTGGATCAGGTGATGACGATCGCGATGGTAGACAAATCCCGCGAGAGAACCTATGTACCGGGTTATGGTGCTTATGGTCCTTACGGTAATCCATACTATGGTGGTTTCTGGCCTTATTACAGGGGTTGGTATGGCCGGATGTACGATCCGGGATACACACAGGTCAATACGAAATATGAGTGGGATACCAACCTGTATGACCTGAAGGAGAAGAAGTTACTGTACAACGCACAGTCCGCGTCAGTAGACCCTCCTACTGCTTACCGGCAGGCTTACCTGTTTGCAAAGCAGATCGTGAAGGATATGCAGAAGCAGCAGCTGATAGCAATGAAGTAGTAATTTATTAATTTTGAGGTTTGGCCGGACGCCAAACCTCATTTTATTTTATGCTGGAATTATCTGTCAATGAATCTCTTATACTAAGGCAACTGCAACCGGAACACGCGCCTGCCCTCTATCAGCAAATGGATACTTCCCGCAAAAGTCTTCGTCGTTTTCTTCCCTGGGTAGATTATAACACCCATTCAGATCATACGCTTCGTTTTATTGAGATGATGCTGCGCAAAACAGAAGATCAGGAAGCCATTGCTTTTGGTATATGGTACCAGGAGCAGTTAGGCGGTATGGTCGATCTGCACAACTGGGATCATCAGCTGGAAATAGCAGAGATCGGGTACTGGCTGGGCGAAAAGTTCCGTGGCAAGGGTATTGCCGTGAACGCCTGCAAAGCCCTCATCTCCTTTGCTTTTGAATCGCTGAGGCTGAATAAGTTAGAGATCCGCTTTGCTTTACAGAATGAGCGGAGTGCCCAGATCCCCATCAGACTTGGTTTTGCCAAAGAGGGAATTCTCCGCCACAGTGCCAAACTGCATGGGCAATATGTAGACACGGTGGTGATGGGGATACTGAAGCAGGACTGGAAACACTAGATATCACAGATCTCCACGCCTTGTTTCAGGGATGCCAGTTTATCAGCGCGTTTAGGCACAAATTCCTGGGCAACAAAGCCTTTGAAACCTGTATCGTGTATCGCCTTCATAATGGCCGGATAATACAGTTCCTGCGTTTCGTCAATTTCGTTTCTGCCAGGAACGCCACCGGTATGGTAATGCGCAAAATACTGGTGATTATCCTGGATCGTGCGGATCACATCTCCTTCCATGATCTGCATGTGGTAAATATCGTACAACAGCTTAAAGCGATCTGAACCAATTGATTTACACAGTTCCACGCCCCAGTTGGTATGGTCGCACTGATAATCAGGATGGTTCACCTTACTGTTCAGCAGCTCCATTACAATGGTTACTTTTTTCTTCTCTGCATAGCTCATAATGCGTTTTAAGCCTTTTGCACAGTTTTCAATACCAGCCTGGTCGTCCAGTCCTTCCCGGTTACCGGAAAAGCAGATCAGGTTTGTAAAACCGGCTTTTGAAGTTTCGTCTATCAGGTATTCGTAGTATGTAACGAGCTGATCGTGATGTGCTTCTCTGTTCCAGCCCCGGCCGATGTTCCAGTCTTTATTGATGGAGGCCACCATAGCGCAGGTCAGGTCATATTTTTTAGCGGTAGCGAAGTCCTTGGGATCCAGCAGATCAATAGAGGCAAGACCGATCCTGTTGGCGGCTTTACAGAGGTCTTCCAGTGGAATGTCATTGTAGCACCATGCACAAACGGAATGGTTGATCTGGCCTTTCAGTTTTTCTTCTACCTTGTTTTCGTGCGCCATCACACGGGTAGACAAAGATGCAAGAGATGTGGAAGCAAACGCCATAGCAGCAGCCTTTTTAATCATATCGCGGCGGGAATTTTCGTTAAGCATGTTGGAAACAGTTTACGTGAAACTACGCAATTTAAAATTCCGTACATCTGTAACGTTAAATACTTCGTAACTTTATGTAGCGCCAATACGTTATACTATTTAGAGGACAATTATGTTTGATTATAGGATTACGAATACACAGAGAGAATAAATCAGCATTTTTTAATAGATTGTATTACAAAGAATTACTCCCAAAAAACGCCACAACGCCGCATCGTAATTCCCATACCGGTCAACCGTAATTTAAATTGGTAAGCTATTTGATTATACTTTGTTAACATTTAAAGCGGAGGTCTATGGAAAGAAGATTTACCCCTGCATTATGGACTTGTATTGTAATGGACCTGATAGGATGTGCAAGTTATGCTGTGCCGGTTTTAGGAGAAGTGAGTGATGTGATCTGGGCCCCAATTTCTGCTATTATTTTTTACAGGATGTTTGGCAGTAACCTGGGTGCTTTTGGAAGTGTGTTCAACTTTATTGAAGAACTATTCCCTGGTCTTGATTTCATTCCAACATTTACACTGAGCTGGGTAGTAAGAAAAGTCACACAAAGCATCAGGGAACGCAAGACGGCTCAAAAAGTACCGAAGTACAAAGTAGCCGGTGTATAGTGCCATAAGCGCCAACAAAAAAATACTAAGGTTGTAAGGTTTCAAAGCTGGAGGTACGATTGAGGAAGTACGCCCCCACCTTTGTTATCCTTTCAACCTTTCAAAAAACTCATCAACACCGGAGTCATTTTACATCAAATTTGAATAAAAAAAGGTCTCACATATTTGTGAGACCTTTTACGTTTAATGTATTGTCTTATTAACCCCTTGGCATCATCATCGGAGCGCCCATTCTCATTCCTGGTGCGCCCATTCTGCGACGTTCATTTCCGTTCCCGTTTCCGCTACCTGCAAACTTGTTGATGAAGAAAGTGAAGCTGAGCATGAAGTATCGTTGTAATACCATGTTGTTCACATCCTCAATGTAGTTTTCACCGGTGTTACGCGCGATACTTACGTTCTGGTGTAACAGGTCATAACCGGATAATTTGATCAGGCCTCTCTTATTCTTAAATACACTTTTTGAAACGAATGCGTTCAGCATTGTCACGTCTACGTTGTAACCTTCAGCCCGGCCGGCATTCAGGGTATAGGTAATATCACTTCCAATGATGAATCCGAGTGGCAGATTCACATTGTAGTCAAATGCAAACGAATAGTTGAAATAGTTCGTATTGTTGTTTGGCTGTACCGCATAGCGTGCACCACTGTAGTTAACGTTGGCGCTGGTAGAGAAGTCAAACAATTCCTTGTAGGTATAGTTGAAATTGATACCCTGTGTAACACCAAAGTTCTGTGTGTATGTTCTTGCCAGTCTGTCGAAATCATTTCTGCCACTTACAAAACTCACGTCTCTGCTGTAGTTGAAATTGGTATTCAGACTTACTGTTGTGTTCAGCTTTTTAATCGGCAGACTGTTCACTGCATACGCGCTCAGATTATATGCGCCGTTAGCATTCATTGGTTTCGTGTATTGCTTACCGGAAGTATCCACGCGGTTGGCATTTACAATTTTATTGCTCGTTAAACTCGCATTGATACCGGTGAAGAAACCACGGAATGTGCTGTTATTAAAGGTATTGTAACCCAGGTTCAGACTGTGCTGGAAGGATGGCTTCAGATCAGGGTTACCTTGTTGTACATACAGTGAGCTGGTCAGATCCGGCAGTGGTTGTAACTGTGTTACGGTCGGCTGTGTAGTGCTACCATTATAACGCAGACGCAATCTTTTACCTTTCTGGAAATTATAGTTGAATTGCGCAGATGGATAGAAGTTTACGGTATGCTGATCGATACGTGTTTTGCGGCTTACGTTATCATTCAGCAGACTTGCAAACTGTACATTCAGACCGAAGGTATAATCATACTTCAGTTTTTGTGTACGGATATCGATACCTGCCTGTTGCGTAGTGAATGTATTTTCGAAAATGTTACTCAAACTATCGTTCAGGCGATCATATTTACCATTATCACCGTTGACGTCGTAAGTAAGGTTGTTGGAAGAACTGTAATTGTTATTCCAGGCGTAAGACAGTTCCAGGAAACGATCTTTCATGAGTGGCTCAGTATAAGTGAGTCGTACACCCATATTGCGGCCCTTGTTATCGGCCTGGGTCATTCTGTCATAGCCAGTAAAGTAAGCGTCTGTTGTATCAGAACCAAGATGTGTATCCTGCGTTTTGAAGAAGTTCTGTCTGTCGGTGGTGTTATAACCAAAGGTCAGATTAGCGCTCAGGGTACGGCCTATTTTATTGAACTTCTTACGGAACAATGCATTCGTAGAAAAGTTCGGTGATGTTGCATGGCTCCGGTTGTTGGACACACCATCAATGGTCTGGACCTTGTTTTCATCCAGGGACTGATAGGTGTTGCTTGAAGTCGTACCACCATCTGAATAAGAGAAGGTCGGGGTTACAATCAATGAATGCATGGAGTCAATCTGGTACTCCATCCGCATGTTGAGACGGTGATTTTTATTATCAGTAACAGAACCAGACTGCTGATTGTAATAATAAGTAGTATCGGGCAGGAAGGTCTGTCTGTCACTCGTTCTCTTTGTTTCCGTTCTTGTATCGTTAATGAAATAACTACCGCTTAGTTTAAGCTTGGAATTGATGTCCTGGTTATAGTTAAAACCGGCGTTCCAGTTGCGGGTGATACCCGTTGTACTATTACCGCCCAGGTTACTGATGGTGGATTGCGCCGCGCCGCGTCCGCCTCCGCCTGCACGGCCGCCACCACCGCCTCCTCCTCCACCGCCGGAACCACCGCCGCTGAAGTTGAAGACGTCATTGAATGTATAGCCAAGGTTATTTACGTTGTTACCACTACCCAGGAACGACATTTGTTTGTCATCGCGGAAGCTGTTCAGGCTTGCGTTGACAGCAAAACGGTCATTATCGCCGTAACCGGCAGATGCACGACCAAAGAAACCTTTCTTCTTATCTTTCTTGATGGTGATGTTGATCGTTTTTTCTGTGTTACCATCGTCAATACCAGTGAATTGTGCCTGGTCTGATTTACGGTCGATCAACTGAATTTTGTCAATGATATCTGTCGGCAGATTTTTGGTTGCCAGTTTCGGATCATCGCCGAAAAACGGTTTACCATCTACCAATACCCTTTTCACTGTTTCACCCTGTGCTGTTATAGTACCATCTTTATCTACGGTAACTCCAGGTAGTTTTTTCAGGAGGTCTTCGACTACCGCATTTTCTCTTGTTTTGAAAGAGCCGGCATTGAATTCCAGCGTGTCTTTCTTTACAACGATCGGCGGCACTTCCTGAATGATCTCTACCTCGTTCAGCAGCAGGCCCTTGCCTTTTAGCTCTATGGTTCCCATATCCAGCACCGGATCGGCGGCTGAAAGCGTGACGCTTTTAAATATTGGTTTATACCCCAGGAATGTGATATATATTCTATAGTTACCCAGGGCGACGCCTGAGAAAGAGAAGGCGCCTTTTTTATCTGTAAAGGCAGTAGAGGCAAGGGAAGAATCCCGGCCGTTCAGCAGGGCCACTGTTGCATCCGGTAAAGGATGTGCAGCAGACGAGTCGGTCAGGAGACCTTTTATCTGTCCCGTTTGCGCCTGTGTGGCCAGCGCAAACAGGAACAGTGTTATAGCAATAAGGGTAAATCTTTTCATGAAAAGGGTATTGGTAAAAGAGGAAACGATGCAAACTTACAGTTCTTAGCTAGTTTCCATTCTGCCGTTCACGGAATTTCTGCATCGCATCGCGGCGCATATCACGCATCTGGTCTTCTGTTACTTTTTCTGCATTCGCAGGTATAGAGATGTCAGTAGTGACAGGTTTAAAATCTACTTTGATCGCGTTAAAGGAGCGACGGCTACCTTCTGCGGAGAGTACTACGCCATTACCGTCAGGCAGCAGACCATTGATCGGGCTGTAGCTGAAAGGAAGATCCTGGGTGTACCACACCGTATATTCCTCGTTACGTACGGTAACAGTCGCTTTCTTACAGGTTAAACCAGCGATCTTTTTGGTTTTGTCGCTCAGTTTTGGATCTTTTGCGGGTGTATAGGCTTCTTCAGCATAATAAACCTTTGTAGTATCTTCTGGTTTAGAGAAGATCTGAAGGTATTTCTTCCCTGTCAGGTCTACATAGGCATTTCCGAAGTTACGCATGCCGCCGAAACGACCGCCGCCACCACGTGGACCATTGCCACCGGGACCGCCATTACCGCCACCAGGACGCTGACCACCAAAGTTGCCACCGCCAAAGTTAGGACGTTCTGTGTCCAGCTTGCCTTTGCCACCGGTGAAGTAGAAATGCTGGTTAAAGGTGATCACCTGCTCTTCGCCATCGCCTTCTGCACCACCACGCTGGGGCATCTTTGCATTTACCTCGTAGTCGATTACGCCGGTATTTTTATCCTGTGCAAACGCCGTCATACCAGTAAAGGCAACCAGTGCGGCGCTGAGTAGAGTCTTTGATAAGTGCTTCATATGCGCTGATTTTTTCTGATACAAAAGTCATTATTCGGTTTTCATTTGTTGGTTAAATAGCTTTATTTACTGTTAATTATTGTTAATGGGATAGAGCAGGTATAGCAGGAACCAATAGTTTTGCAGCATACCCCCTTTGCCGGGGAGCTCATCTTAACAGTGAAAATCGGCAGTTATGCGTCAGCGGATCCGCAACATTCTGATACTAATGTGTGTATGTATAGTCGGCATTTACCTGTTTCAGGGATACTGGTTATACAACTCCTATCATATACAGCTTGATCAGTTCAACAAGGACATCAATGAATCACTGCGTACGGCGGTCTTCAACAAACAGTTTGCGGATGCCCGCCGGTACTTCAGAAATTATGGGAAAGATCGCGACCGCGACTCGTTCCGCCTGTCACCACATGATATCCCTTCTCCTCCCGGAGAGCCGGATATGCGCACGATCCATCTGCAACGCGAATCAGTAACAGATACGGTTAAACGCAGACGTGACGCTCATAATGGTAATGATCCTTCCAGACGTGAATATGCGGACACGCTTGCCAGACAGATATCTGATCTGATATTGCTGAATAATCTGACCAGTGATAGTCTTAAGCTGGTAAAACTGGATTCTTTATTTACTGCCGAACTGCATTCCCGCCAGATCCTGACGGATTATTCCCTGGATACTTTTCATATTGATTTCAATGGTTTTTCAAGAGAAGGTTTCAGGGATAGTCTGCGTAAAAGACCGCCGCTGCAAACGTCCAAGATCCCGTTCAATCCTGCCAGCAATCTGTTTGTACAGGCGAAGTTTGAATCGCCCTTACAGTATATCCTGGCTAAGATGATGTGGACGCTGGTAGGATCGCTGGCACTGCTGGTACTGACCACCATCTGTTTTGTGTATATGCTGCGTACTATCCTGAAACAGAAGCGTTTGTCAGAAGTAAAGAATGATTTTATCAATAACATGACGCATGAGCTGAAAACGCCTATTGCGACCGTATACGCTGCAGTGGAAGCCATGCAGAACTTTAATGCGCTGAATGACCAGCGGAAAACCCAGACCTACCTGGATATTTCCAAGCAGGAATTACAACGTTTGTCTGATCTGGTGGAGAAAGTATTGCATATTGCAGCAGAAGAAAGAGAGGAAATAGAACTGTTCAGGGAACCGACCGATCTCAGTGAAATGATGGACAGTATCATTACCAACCATCAGCTGAAGTCCGGACGGCCGGTACAGTTCAGGTTTGACAATCTGGTAGGAGAACGTCCGGTGAAGGTGGACAGAACACACCTGACCAATGCGGTGAGTAACCTGGTAGACAACGCGATCAAATACTCCGGTGATCAGCCTTCCGTATATATAAAAACGGTATTGGAGGGAAGTAGGTTGATAATCAGGGTAAAAGATAATGGTATCGGTATCCCGAAGATCTATCAACAGAACATTTTTGATACCTTTTTCCGTGTGCCTACCGGCAATCTGCACAATGTAAAAGGATTCGGACTGGGGCTGAGTTATGTGAAGAAGATCGTGGAACTGCATGGCGGGACTATCTCCGTTAACAGCGAGCCTGAAAAAGGAAGTGAATTTATCATACAAATACTGGTTTAATACGTACAACTATGTCGAAAGTATTACTGATAGAGGATGAATGGCAATTGGGACAGATCGTGAAAGACAGCCTGGAAATGAGGGGCTTTGAGATGTTATATGCAG
Source organism: Chitinophaga sp. YR627 (assembly GCF_900114995.1). Classification (GTDB taxonomy): domain Bacteria; phylum Bacteroidota; class Bacteroidia; order Chitinophagales; family Chitinophagaceae; genus Chitinophaga. The sequence goes on along the minus strand of NZ_FOUX01000003.1, from coordinate 360,422 downwards.
CGGACGGCAAAGAAGGCCTCCGTTTGTATCAGGAACATCAGCCGGATGTGGTTGTACTGGATATCATGATGCCTAATATGGATGGCTTTACGGTGACGACGGAAATCAGGAAACTGGATAAGACGACGCCGATCATTTTTCTGACCGCCAAATCCCAGACGACAGACGTGGTGAAGGGATTTGAGTTGGGAGGAAACGATTATCTGAAAAAGCCATTCAGCATGGATGAGCTGATCGTCCGCATTAAAGCGCTGCTGGAGCGGTTTAAGAATGCTTCCGGAGCAGCGCCTGCTGCCAGCAATGATAGTATCACTATTGGCCAGTATCACTTCAACTATACCAAACAGACGCTGACCCGTAATAACCATACGGAGTTTCTCTCCCACCGGGAAGCAGAGATACTGCGGCGGTTGTCGGAAAACCTGAATCAGGTAATGGAAAGGAAGACGGTTTTAATGGATCTCTGGGGAGATGACAGCTTCTTTAATGCACGGAGCATGGATGTGTTCATCACCAAACTGAGAAGGTACCTGAAAGACGACCCGAGGGTCCAGATCGTGAATATAAGGGGGGTTGGTTATAAACTGATCTTTTAAATTATCTTTGCGACCTATGGAGCAGATAGAACAGCAAATAGCTGCCTACAAACAGGAGATTCTGGCTTTTGAACCAGCCACAGCTGCGGACCTTGAACAATACCGCATCAAATTCCTTGGAACTAAAGGAATTGTTAAGGCCATGTTTGGCGAAATGAAGCAGGTACCTAACGACCGTAAAAAAGAGTTCGGACAGGTCCTGAACGGCTTTAAGCAGCTGGCAGAGGAAAGGTATACTCAATTCGAGCACCTGAAGGAAAACGGCGCTGCCGCCAGTACCGATATTGACCTGACACTGCCGGAAGAGCCACACAGACTGGGTTCCCGTCACCCGATCAGCGTAGTAAGAAATAAGATCATCAGCATATTTGAACGTCTGGGTTTTGCGATTGCAGAAGGTCCTGAGATAGAGGACGACTGGCATAACTTCACGGCGTTAAATCTTCCGGAAAACCATCCTGCCCGTGATATGCAGGATACGTTTTACATCAGCAAACATCCGGACTGGCTGCTGCGTACCCATACCTCCTCCGTACAGGTAAGAGCGATGGAGTCAGGCAAGCTGCCTATCCGTATCATTTGTCCGGGTCGTGTATACCGTAATGAGACGATCTCTGCGAGAGCGCACTGCTTCTTCCATCAGGTAGAAGGATTGTATATCGATGAGAATGTGTCATTTGCGGACCTGAAACAGACGCTTTACCACTTCGTGAAAGAGCTGTTTGGAGATACTACCCGTATCCGTTTCCGTCCCTCCTATTTCCCATTCACAGAACCAAGTGCAGAAATGGATATTTCCTGCCAGATCTGTGGTGGTTCCGGCTGTAACGTTTGTAAACATACCGGCTGGGTAGAGATCCTGGGATGTGGTATGGTGCATCCGAAAGTGCTGGAAAACTGTGGTATCGATCCGGAGAAATATACCGGCTTTGCTTTCGGTATGGGTATCGAGCGTATCACCATGTTGAATTATCAGATCAAAGACCTGCGCCTGTTCTCAGAGAACGATACAAGGTTCCTGGAGCAGTTTGAAGGAGCGCTTTGACCGTAGACTATATTCTTTTTACAAGGAGAAAACGCGCGATCGATGTACCGCCGTTTTCTCCTTTGTTTTTTTACCCCAGAAAAAATTCCACTATGATAACGATCGATCAGATAAAAACTATCGTTGTATGCGGCGCCGGTACAATGGGGGCAGGTATCGCTCAGGTAGCAGCGATGAGCGGATATAATGCTGTTCTTTATGACCTGGAGACGGCTGCGCTGGAGAATGGAGAGCGGAATATCACAAAGAGCCTGGATAATCTGATCAGCAAAGGCCGTATGACCCCGGAAGAAAAAGAAGCTATCCTGCAACGGCTTATCATTACCAGAGATGTCAGACGATGCCAGGCAGATGTCGTTATTGAGGCTATTGTAGAACGGCCGGATATTAAAAAGGACCTGTTTAAACAGCTGGCAGAAGTCAACGGACGGGATACTATTTTTGCCAGCAATACCTCTTCCCTTTCCATCTCACTTATTGCAAAAGACATGGCGCATCCGGAGCGGGTGGCCGGGATGCATTTTTTTAATCCGGCGCCTTTGATGAAGCTGGTGGAAATTGTAAGCGGCGATGAAACTGCGCCTGCAGTAGCGGAGCTGTTATATACCCTGGCAGGTAAAATGGGAAAAACACCCGTAATGGTGAAAGATACGCCGGGTTTTATTGTGAACAGAGTAGCGCGGCACTACTATCTGGAGGCGATGCAGATAGCCACAGAAGGAGTCGCTGACTATAAAAAGATTGACCGTCTGTTGGAGAGCGCAGGCTTCCGTATGGGGCCTTTCGCCCTCATGGACCTGATCGGTAATGATGTGAATCTGGCGGTTACCCGTTCGATTTATGCCGCTTTTGACCAGGCGCCCCGCTTTACACCCAGTCCGTTACAGATAAAGAAAGTAGAAGAAGGTGCCCTCGGAAAGAAAACCGGGAAGGGATTTTATAATTATCTTTGATGCAAACGGGACTTACTTCATGATTTTAGTAACGGGAGGAACAGGTTTTTTAGGCAGTCATTTATTACGGAAACTGGTGAATGTCGGGCAGCCGGTACGTGCATTGTACCGCAGGGAAATTCCTCAGCAGGTAAAAGATATTCAGCATAAGATAGAATGGTTTCAGGGAGATGTACTGGACGTTATCTCACTGGAAGAGGCAATGGTGGGGATAGACAGGGTCTATCACTGTGCTGCTGTTGTGTCTTTTAGTCCCGGAGAGCATGCCACGATGATGAAAGTGAATGTGGAGGGTACTGCGAATGTTGTTAACATGGCCATTGACGCCCGTGTCAGAAAGCTGGTGCATGTCAGTTCCGTTGCTGCTCTGGGAAGAGCCAAAGCGGGTAAACTGGATGAATCATGTGAGTGGCAGGAAAGTAAGAACAATTCCAGGTATGCTGTCAGTAAATATTTCTCAGAGATGGAAGTATGGAGAGGCCGTGCCGAAGGACTTGAGGTCGCGATTGTAAACCCGAGTATCATCCTGGGGTCAGGTTATTGGAGTGATGGCTCGGGAGCGCTGATCAAAAACGCCTGGAAAGAATTTCCTTACTATACCGAGGGCATTAATGGATTTACCGATGTAAGGGATGTAGCAGAGGTGATGTACCGTTTGATGGAAAGTGATATCGACGGCGAACGTTTTGTAGTTTCTACCGATAACTGGAAATACTATGATCTGTTCCGGCAGATGGCGGAGCAACTGGGTAAGAAAGCGCCACACATACCGGTAAAACCATGGATGGCTGAAATTGTTTGGAGAATGGAAGCGTTGAAGAGCAAGATCACCGGTAAGAAGAGCATTCTCACAAAGGAAACCGCCCGTACCGCACAAATGCAGGTTTTTTATAATAGTGATAAAATGCAGCAGGCATTGCCTGATTTTACGTATATACCCCTTGAAAAGACGATTGCTGACATGTGCAAAGCCTTTTTACAGGACCAAAAACAATAATAAACAAGATTATCTGACAAGCAGCGCGCCAATGGCCGCTGCCAGAATAGGTTGAAGCGCATTTCCCTCCATATCCGCGCTCATCCATACACGGGGATGTTCTCCCGTCACTACAGCTGCCACTACCTGTTTACGGAGGTGGAATTCATAACAGATATTTTCATAGGAATTACGGGCGCCAAAACGGTTGTTTGCTGTAACACGCAGCTCCGTCTCTGGAGAACGCAGTACGCCTGCCGGTTTATTGTCGTTCAGCTCCAGGTAATTCATATCCTTCAGGATAAGCTGCCATTGCTTTAACGGCTCGTTTTTAGCCGCATTGATGCCTATGTAGGAGAAGAGTGCAGTCGCGGGCATTTTGTCCAGAAATGAGGGCAGAGAGAGTCCGGAAAAGGCAATATGGGCCGCTTGTGCCACTTGTATAAGTATGTCCTGCTCCTGGCCTTTAACCCGGATATTAAATGCATGCTGGGGCGATTTGATGAAAGAGAGGTCAATATCCCGGTCGATACCATTTTTGCGGGAGGAGGTGCTATAAGTGCCGAAGGTAAGGGTACGGGCAGTGAACCAGCCATCGTCGATCTTTACCGGCCATTCCTGTGAAGCATCATACAATCCTTTCTGGGAAAAGCCAGCTGTAACAGAGGCAATAACGAGTACTACTGTAAGGAGATAACGGAACATATGTCGTGATTAAACAAACAAAAAGGCTTCATGCATTCTGTCTGCATGAAGCCTCTTTTATAGAGAATATCAATTGCCATTCAGCTTTTGCCAGATCTCAGGGATACGTTTGATCCAGGAGAGCTCTTTCATTTTGGTACGGGCATCTTCTACCGGCGAGCCAAAATAAGTCTTACCTCCTTCGAGAGAAGCAGGAACACCACTTTGTGCGAGCACGATGGCGCCTTTACCGATGGTAAGGTCTTTGGATACACCGACCTGACCCCAGAGTATTACGTTGTCTTCGATGTGCGCTTTACCACCTACACCTACCTGACCAGCGAAGAGACAGTTACGGCCGATCACCGTACCGTGACCTATATGGATCATGTTATCGAATTTTGTGCCACGACCGATGATGGTATCGCCACTCACCCCTTTGTCTATCGTACAGCTTGCGCCGATTTCCACATCATCTTCGATGATCACCCTTCCACAGCTTTCCAGTTTGTCGTACATCACTTCCCTGTTCGCTCTTTTCTTGAAGTAGAAAGCATCCGCTCCTATCACGCTACCGGCATGTATGATCACATTGTTACCGATGATGGAGTTGTCGTAAATAGTTACGTTCGGATGAATGATGCAGTTGGTGCCAATGGTTACGTTATTACCGATGAATACATTCGGCTGTATGATAGTGCCCTCGCCTATTACAGCGGTATCGCTGATGGGACTGGTGGCAGGTTGGAATGGGCGGAAGCGTTTAACCAGTTTTACATAAGCGCTGAATGGATCGTCTGTTATCAGTAACACTTTACCCGGAGGGCAGGCAACTTTTTTATTGATGATGATAATCGTCGCCGCAGAACGCAGACAGGCATCATAGTACTTTTCGAAATCCACGAAAGAGATGTCACCTGGTTCAACCTTATGTATCTCGTTGATGCCGGTGGCCATCAGTTTCTCGTCGCCTTCCAGCGTAGCGCCTATGAATGCTGCTATTTCCGTTACCGCGATCGGTTCGTTAAACTTCATGTTTTCTGTTGTTTAGTAAGGCAAAGGTAGTAGAGAATCCGATATTATTATTCAAGCGTTACGTTTCATGAAGATGAGAGATCAAGTTTTAACGCTTCTTTGTAACTGTTGTTATCCACACTTTTTTTAGTGGTGTGAATAAAAAAGTTTGCAATTTTTTTCTTTTGTGATGAAATTCTTTTTAATATTGTGTAGGGAATTTTTGTTCCCTGTACTTACTAACCCATTCACATAACAAGAAAGTCTGATTGTAAACACGGTCAGACTTTTTTAATGCCCGCCAGAATCCGCGCCCCACAAGCATTTCCGCCGATCATACTTTCTGAATTTTCATTGCTTCAATTAGCAGCCCTAAGCTGTTTTTATCGTGCCTGATATCTGCTGTTTAGAAATTCCATTTTTTGGAAAAAGTATCCCGCATTTGGATAACGGGATACTGTTGCTTATAAAGTGATAAGAATGAAGTAAATAAGTGAAAGTTTATATCAGATTGCATTGCTGAAGAGTTGGGATTGCGGTAACTTTCTCCATAAGCGGGCATCAAAAGCCATACAGATATTACGAATGAAAGGTCTACCTTTTTCTGTGACGGTAACGCTACCGGACTGTATATCCACCAAACCGTCTTTCTCAAGCTCAGTAAGCCTTTGCAGGCTTTCTTCCATTACGTTGCCAGTGTTGTTGTCAGGAGTCCAGCGGGTACCTAAACCACACATGAGTGCGTGGATATGACGACGGAGGAGCAGATCTTCCGTATCAAGAATGTGTCCTCTCACAACAGGGAACTGACCACTGTTGACCAGTTGTTGCCAGGTAGCGATCTTCTTTTCATTCTGTGCATATGCATACCAGCTATCTCCTATTGAAGACGCGCCTAACCCTATCATCAGTGAGGTATGGTGATCGGTATAACCCATGAAATTCCTGTGCAGTGAACCCTGCTTGCAGGCATGGTATAAGCTGTCGTGCGGGAGGGCAAAGTGGTCCATACCAATCTCTGTATAACCGCTTTCGGCAAACATTGTTTTACCCAGTTCATAGAGTGCTCTTTTCTCTTCGTCCTTAGGGAGATCTTCTTCAGCATATCGCCTTTGTCCGACACCTTTCACCCAGGGTACATGCGCATAACTGTAGAAGGAAATTCTATCCGGCCGCAGCTGCATGACTTTGCTGATGGTATCTTTTACGCTTGTGATAGTCTGTAGTGGTAATCCATACACCAGGTCATAGTTGATAGAGGTATAACCGATCTCTCTGGCGATCGCCGTCACCTCTTCCACCGTTTCATAAGGTTGTATACGATTGATGATATCCTGTACCTGCGGATCGAAATCCTGGATGCCAAGGCTCATACGACGGAAGCCGAGATGATAGAGCGTCAGCATGTGCTCCCTCGTGGTGTTATTTGGATGTCCTTCAAAACTGAGAGTAGCATCAGGCAGCAGGTCGGCCTGCATGTAAAGACCTGATAAAAGCCGGTGGAGATTTTCAGGACTGAAGAAAGTCGGCGTACCTCCACCGAGATGTATTTCCCTGATACGTGGCCGTTGCCTGAACAGTTCCACATACAATGACCATTCCTGCAGCAATGACGCAATATAAGGCGCTTCTACCCCGTGATTGACCGTAATATGCTTATTGCAGCCACAGTATGTACACAACTGTTCACAATAAGGCAGGTGGATGTAAATGCTGATCCCTTCGGTGTCATTGGTGGCGCGGAAAGATTGCAGCAAAGTCTGCTTCCAGCTGTCGGTACCGAAAGAGGATTCATCCCAGTAGGGTACAGTGGGATAACTGGTATAGCGGGGAGCAGCAGTATTATATTTTCTGATGAGTTGCATGTCAGGAAGGTTTATAACAGTGTTGCATTACCCTTTCGTTGGGAGCAGGTAATGCCGGACTGACGTAAGGAATGTTAAGATTGAGCCCACGCATGATCAGGAGCAACGCCATGACGGTCATCGCGTAGGGTATACAGCGACGTAAACGGTTACGCAGGTTGATACTGATAAGATCGTTGCTCCAGGTAATAGCGATCATTGCTGGTAAGGTCCCCAGCCCGAATGCCATCATGAACAGTGCTCCCTGTAGGTAGCTACCGGTAGCAATAGCGCCGGTAACCGCAAACCAGACAAGTCCGCAGGGTAAGAGTCCGTTCAGGAAACCGATGCCATACAGCGTGCGTAATTGTCTGCGCCGCAGGAGATCGCCCAGCATTCTTTTGATATGGCGATCATAAAAGCGGGTGTTCATCCGGATATGCACCTTATTCAGGACGTAGCGGCATAAGATGAACAGCAGCATACCACAACCCAGTGCCACTGACAGCCACTGCTGCAATCCTCCCAGGAAGAATTGTCGTCCAAGCCATCCGGCGATCGTGCCGGGAATAGCATATGCCGTGATCCTGCCGGCATTGTAGAGGAGAATGCCTGTTTGTTTACGTACACCATCCAGGTGCTGTACCGGTAAAGTGAGCGCAATGGGTCCACACATACCAATGCAGTGGAAGCTGCCGATGAAACCCATCGATAAGGCGTATAACAAGGTCAGGAACATGCGGTGTTAGTTGATAGTGACTAAGTTCTCCTGGAAGTAGTTTTTACCACCAGCTTCCCATTGTAACTGCACCCGGTAGTTTCCTTTCTGAAAACTCCGTTTGCTGACCAGCATCAGTCCGTTTTCGTCCGTTTTGAGTGGAACGGAAACATCCTGACGGGAATCGGATGCGCGGTAGAATAATACAGTGCCTTTCAGGGCTACCCCGTGCATTTCTGCCGGGAAGAGCACCCCTATGGATTGTACTGACTGGTTGATGCTGACAGGCGTGGAAAGAGCCTGTGCCTCCCTCCTGCCATCGATCACCTGCTGGTACTTCAGTTCCTCGGCATAGTAGTCGGGAGTGACCATATCGATGCGTGTGTGCATACTTTTGGTGACCAGGGTAAGGATGCCTGCTGCAAAGAGTATGAATACGATGATGATTTTATGACCCCAGTTCATGACTGTAAATTTTACGTTTGTGAATTATCTGGCCGGTCCCAGAAATGTTGTGTTGAGTGTACCGGTCTTTTTATCTCCTTCATAGAGGGAAATGCGAAGAGGCGTCTTACGTTTACCGATCGCTGTACGGGGGAGGATCACAAAGAAAATACCCTCGCCCTGATCTTCTTCTTTTACTAGTATCTGCGGGTGTCCCAGCAGCTCTATTTTGCCATTTACGTCTTCCAGTCTGAGCGTCAGCGGAATGTCGGCGGTTGTCTTGTTGACAAGTTTGATACGGTACAGATTGGAGATACTGTCGGCTCCTCTTTCCTGGTATAACATACCCGCTGTGCGGATAATTGTACCACTGACAGGTTTGCGGCTGGCCAACATCCAGGTGATGGCGGTCAATAAAACAAGCAGTATGGAAGTATATACCTTCAGCCGTGGCGTGAAGCGTAATGGTTGCTTATTGGCGATACCATTTTCGGATGCGTAACGGATGAGGTTCAGCGGCCGGCCTACCTTTTCCATCATGAAATTACAGGCGTCAATGCAGGCCGTACAACTTACACATTCGAGTTGTGTACCGTTACGGATGTCGATACCGGTCGGACAAACCTTCACACACTGATTACAGTCGATGCAGTCCCCCAGATTGTTGTCCGCATTCTTTTTGAAATGTCCGCGGGGCTCACCTCTGGTGTAGTCATAGGCGACTACGACAGAATCCCTGTCCAGTAATACACCCTGTAAGCGTCCATATGGACATACGATGGTGCATACCTGCTCTCTGAAAAAGGCATATACGCTATAGAATACGCCTGCAAAAACGATCATGGTTGTCAATCCGCCAGCATGTTCAGCTACTGGTCCGGTAATGATCGCTGTCAGGCTTTTAATACCGATGATGTAAGCCAGGAAGGTGTTGGCAATCAGGAACGAGAGTAGATAAAAGAGGATGTGCTTACTGGTTTTCTTTACTATCTTATCAGTATTCCAGGGCGCCTGTCGCAGCATTTTCTGTGCGGCTGCGTCTCCTTCGATCCAATATTCTATTCTGCGGAACAGCATCTCCATAAAGATGGTTTGCGGACATGCCCATCCGCAGAACAGGCGGCCAAAGGCCATGGTAAATAATACGATAAACAGGATAAAGGCCACCATGGCCAGCCCGAAAATGAAAAAATCCTGTGGCCAGAATATGGCGCCAAACAGGATAAACCGGCCTTCTACAACATTGAATAAAAACAGGGGCCGGCCGTTCAACTGAATGAACGGTCCGGCAAAAAACGCAAGAAAATAAAGGAAGCTCAGCACACTCCTTGCGTTATAAAATTTCCCTTTCGGTTGCTGGCTGAATATCCAGCTTCTTTTTCCCTGTCTATCAACAGTAGCGATGCTATCTCTGAACGTTTCTTCCATCACAAATGCTTTTTCTTATTCTTTGTCCAATGCGCCCTGTGCTTCTTTCGGATTAGGAGGATTGGAACCATGAATGCTTTTGATATAGCTGGCCAGTTGCGCCAGTTGTTTCGGTGAGAAGTCATCTTTCCACGACTTCATCCCTTTTTCAGGAACACCGTACTTGATGGTGGAGAAGACGGCTTTCAGTTTTCCTCCGTGCAACCAGTGATCGTCGGTAAGGTTAGGCCCTACAATTCCCTGTCCCTGTGCGCCGTGACAAGGAGCGCAATTAGAGGAGAACAATTTTTGTGCGGTAGCGATATCATCTGCGCCGGTCAGCAGGGTGACGTTGTTTTCGTCAATATTGTTGGCGGCGTTTTTCAGGTATTCTTCTTTTGCTTCAGCAGCAGCTGCTTCCGCGATGGCCAGTTCTTCCAGCTGAGAGGGAGCGGAATGTGAGATCTGGAAGCGCCATACATAGATAACCGCAAATACCACACTGCAGTAGAAGCCCCATCTCCACCAGGGAGGCGTCGGGTTGTTCAGTTCGCGGATACCATCATAATCATGGCCCATATCTTCATCCTGTTCGGATGCCTCATCCAGCGTTCTGGTGTCATTCAGACGTTCAAACCAATGTTTTACAGGTTTGCCGGGAACTGCTACTTTTTGTTTCCTTTTCCTTTCCATACCCACCAGTACACGTAATGTGTAGAGCAGGGAGAAGATGATCATGATCTGTAACGCGATCACAGAGATCAGGAGGTAAAAAGAGGTATCAGAAAGTCCACTGATGATAGGCGCAACGGTAACCGCAGCTTCCGCTGTTTCCTTTGCATCCTGTGCAAACAGGCTGTTGGCGGAAAGTATGCCGGCGAAGAGCAGTATAGTGGTGACAACTGTTTTGCTCTTTTCGCTTTTCACACGTTCCCTGTAGATATCCATCGCACTGATCACAGCGCTGCCAAGTACAACGATTGCGATGAGTAGTCCGATGATGACAGTCAGTAACACAATCGCAACCGGATGTCCCAGCTCTGATGGTGGCTCAGGTTTGTATTGTGCTGCTGCGGGCAGGGCGCTCAGCAGGCACAGGGAGAAAAGGCTAGTTATAGTGATTGATTTCTTGTTCATAATGTTGCAATTGGAGAATAGTAAAATGCGCATGTTGTCATCGGTGATCATCCAGCGGGATGTTGCTGATATGATCTATCATGCCCTTATCTGCTTTGAATGCCCAGAAGGCCGCCAGTACAAAGAATACTGTAAAGATGACCAGGGAGGAAAGCGGATAAATGCTTACGCCGGTGATGGATTCCAGGTAGTTGATAAACTTCATGTCTTGCTTGATTTACAATTGTTCAGATTATTTTTTCTCCGCGATTGTATTCGATTTGATGTCTGTACCCAGGCGTTGCAGATAAGCGATCAGTGCGACGATCTCTTTGTCTGAGGATACTTCCAGCTTATCTTTTTTCAGCGTTGCTGCAATCGCTTCTCCCTGTAGCTGCATGTCAGCATTTGCTTTTGCTTCATAACCCTCAGGATAAGGCACGCCCAGTTTGCGCATAGCGTTGATCATCGCCGGTGTTTTGGCTTTGTCGATCTTCTCGTCAAATAACCATGGATATTGCGGCATGATAGAACCAGGAGACATGGAGGTCGGATCGAGCATGTGGTTGTAATGCCAGGAGTGCGGATACTTTCCTCCTATTCTCGCCAGGTCCGGACCAGTTCTTTTTGAACCCCACTGGAACGGATGATCATAAATGAATTCACCGGCTTTGGAGTATTCACCGTAACGGGCTACCTCATCACGGAAAGGACGGATCATCTGGGAGTGACAGGTGTAACAGCCTTCTCTGATGTATACGTCACGACCGTGCAGTTCAAGCGGGGTGTATGGTTTTACGCTGGTGATAGTAGGAATATTGCTTCTTATAAGGAAGGTCGGGATCAGTTCCAGGATACCACCTATGCCGACTACGATCAGACTGAAAACAGCAAGCTGTATAGGTCTGCGTTCGATCCAGTTATGCCAGTGAGATTTACCATGTGTATGTACTTCTTTTGGCAATGGAGCTGCTTCTGCTGGTTCGTTGGCAACGAATGATCCGCTGCGGACAGTCTTAGCCAGGTTGAAGATCATTAGTATGACGCCGGAGATATACAATACGCCACCTAATCCGCGAAGTGCATACATCGGAATAATGGTTGCTACGGTTTCCAGGAACTGGAATTTCAGTTGTCCTTCCGGTGTAAACTGTTTCCACATCATACTCTGTGTGAAGGCAGCCCAGTACAGCGGAATAACATAGAAGATAATACCCAGTGTACCCAGCCAGAAGTGGGTGTTGGCCCATTTGCGGGAATACAGTTGTGTAGAGAACAGGCGGGGTAACATCCAGTACAGGATACCGAATGTGAGGAACCCATTCCATCCCAATGCGCCTACGTGTACGTGTGCGATGGTCCAGTCAGTATAGTGGCTGATCGCGTTCACATTTTTCAGTGACAGCATCGGGCCTTCAAAGGTAGCCATACCATAGCAGGTCAGTGCTACTACGAAGAATTTGAGGATAGCGTCTTCTCTTACACGGTCCCATGCGCCACGCAGTGTCAGCAGACCATTCAGCATACCACCCCAGGATGGAGCGATCAGCATGATAGAGAATACAGTTCCCAGTGATTGTGCCCACTCGGGTAATGCGGTGTATAACAGGTGGTGAGGTCCTGCCCAGATATAGATGAATATCAGTGCCCAGAAGTGGATAATAGACCAGCGGTAAGAATATACCGGTCTGTTAGCCGCTTTAGGCACGAAGTAATACATGAGTCCAAGGTAAGGTGTGGTCAGAAAGAAGGCCACGGCATTGTGTCCATACCACCATTGTACCAGCGCGTCCTGTACACCTGCATACCAGGAGTAACTTTTCAGGAAGGAAACCGGCATTTCAAAGGAGTTCACAATGTGCAGCATCGCGATAGCTACCCATGTACCGATGTAAAACCAGATGGCAACATAGAGGTGCATTTCACGACGACGGAGGATCGTACCGAGCATGTTAGCACCGAACACCACCCAGATCAGCGTGATAGCGATATCGAAAGGCCATTCCAGTTCTGCATATTCTTTACCGGTAGTACAACCCATCAGCAGTGTGATAGCGCCACCTGCGATGATGGCCTGCCATCCCCAGAAGTGGATCTTACTCAGCAGATCGCTGAACATGCGTGCTTTACAGAGACGTTGCAGGGAGTAATACACACCCATGAATATACCGTTACCTACAAAGGCGAAGATGACAGCGTTGGTGTGAACGGGCCTCAGACGGCCAAATGTTGTAGGTGCATAGCCAAGATTCAGATCGGGCAACACGAGCGCCAGTGCAGCCCATAATCCGGCAAGCATACCGACCAGCCCCCAGCCGATACAGGCGTATGCAAACCATTTCACGGTACGGTTATCGTACGAAAATTTTTCGAGAGACATGTTTGTTCAATTACGAATGATAAGAGATGCGTTGCTAGTATAAAGAGGAGCGTTAGTTATGCTTGCAGATGCGTGATTTGCAGTTGGTGTTTGTGCATGCATTCCCTGATTTGCAGGTCGTTTCGGCCGGTTTTGTTTCGAACAGCACACGATGTGCAGGAGAGAAATTATCTTCAAATTGTCCATTCCTTACTGACCATATAAAAGCCGCCAGAAAGAACAGGGCTACCAGCAGGCTGGCTCCGAGAAGGATGATGATCACGCTCATAGTAATTGGTTTTAATTTCTATGAACAAAGCTAGTTTGTTGCAGATGGGGGTACGATGATGCTGCTCAACCAGTATACTGATTCATATCATGATCTGTTCATCCACTCGCTCAGGCCGTAGGTTAGTAATACGATGCTGATAGAACTGGCGGGCATCAGTATAGCGGCTGTCAGCGGAGAAAGAATACCCTGTACCGCAAAGAAAAGGCCGATGAAATTGTAGAGTAAGGAAATGATGAAAGTAATGATGATGATGCGTCTGTTGTTTTTGCAGATACTGATCAGCCGGGGTAATTGTATCAGTTCTGCTGCTTCCAGTATACCGTCACTGGCGGGTGTAAAGTTGTTGCTGTTTTCTGTCAGAGAGATGCCTACGTCGCTTTGTTTTAATGCACCCGCATCATTCAGTCCATCCCCTATCATCAATACACGATGTCCCTGTTGCTGTAATGAAACGACGTAATTCAGTTTGTCAGCAGGTTTTTGTGCGAAATGCAGACTGGCGGAAGCTCCCATGATCTTTTGCAGATAAGCACTTTCCGCGTCGTTATCACCGGAAAGTAAGGACAAAGCGTACTGCCGCTGTAACTGCTGGAGGAGGGATTGTATGCCATTTCTGTACTGATGGCGAATGATAAAACGACCGGCGTGATTGCCGTCAATTTTTATATATACCGTGCTGCCATCGGTGCTTATACTGTTGGCTGCTCCGATAAAGGCGGCGCTTCCCAGCTGAATGAAATTATATTCGATCCAGCCGCTGATCCCTTTCGCTTCAATACTGCGGAAATTGCGGACAGGCAGGCGTTCATCCTTTCCGCAGAAGCTGGCGATCATTTTACTGAGTGGGTGACCGGATTGTGCGGCCAGTGTACCGATCGCGATCAGTTTTTCGGGTGTAAGCGTTTCGCCTTCATAGGAAATGGTGGCTTCTGCTTTACCGGTAAGTGTACCTGTTTTGTCGAATACGATGTGATCTATTGTGGCCAGCCGTTCAATCGCCTCTGCATTGCGCAGATAGAAATGACGACGGCTGAGGATGCGCAGGATATGCCCGTTGGTGAAAGAGGCTGCCAGCAATAATGCACAGGGGCAGGCGATGATCAGTACTGCTGTTACGGCCGGCCATATACGGGAGGGATCGTTTATCCACCAGTAAGCAGCTGCAATGACAGCAATGCTGAGCACTACCCAGGTGAAATAACGGCTGAGCATATGGATAAAGGATACCTGTTTCTCCTGTGGAGAGCGTAATTCTTCCCTGTTCCAGAGACTGGTCAGATAGCTTTGTGCCACTTCTTTAATGGTCAGAATTTCAATATTTCCTTCCAGTTGTTTGCCGCCTGCATATACGATTTCTCCGGTGGCTTTATGCACTGGCACCGCTTCTCCTGTTACGAAGCTGTAATCAATGATGGCATTACCTTTTACGAGAATGCCGTCGGCGGGAATCAGTTCCTGATTGTGAATAAGCAGGGTGTCATTATTACGGATATCAGGTAATGCGGTAGGTACTTCCTGTCCGTTTTTCAGCACGGAGACGGCAATAGGGAAATAGGCGGTATAGTCGCGATCAAAAGAAAGACCCTGATAGGTTTTGTCCTGCAATATTCTGCCGACGAGCATAAAAAAGACGATCCCGGTCATTGAGTCAAAATAACCGGCCCCTGTTCCGCTGAATACATCTGTCAGACTACGAATAAACGTGACGATGATGGCCAGGACGATCGGCACATCAATATTAAGAAACCCGGTTTTTAATCCTCCCCAGGCCGAGCGGAAAAATACCTGTGCACTGTAGAAGAAAACAGGCAGGGCCAGGCTGAGATTCAACCAGCGGAAGAGATGGTTCATCTTTTCGTCTGAGTAGCCGTAGCTGGAGAAGTATTCCGGAAAACTGAGCAGCATAATATTGCCAAAGCAGCAACCAGCTACGCCCAGGCGGTATATGAGGTCGCGTTGTATGCGTGGTTTTTTCTGGCGAAGGTCCTGCAGACTGATATAAGGTTCATACCCGATACTGGTCAGTGTTTCTGCGATATGCCGGAGGGAGGTTTCCTCCTGACGGAAAATAACGAGAGCTTCTTTACGGGTAAAGTTGACAGTGACCTTTTGTACGCCGGCATCGAGGCGATGGAGATTTTCCAGCAGCCAGAGGCAGGAACTGCAATGGATATGTGGGATGTAAAAAGTAATATGGGTCTGACTATCGTCCTGGAATTGTATGAGTTGCTGCTGTATTTTTTTATCGTCGAGGAAGGCAAATTTATCTTTACGAACAGTTATTCGTTGCGACTGACCAGGATTTTCGTTGAGTGTATAGTAGTCACAGAGCCCATTTTCGTTCAGGATTTCGTATACCAGTTTGCATCCTTCGCAGCAGAAGTGATTGTTTTCCAGTACAATTTTGTTGTCCGGACAAGCTTCTCCACAGTGAGCACATTGCAATTTTGTATCAGGAATGACAGCGGTACTTGCCATGATAAATGGTTTGCTGCAAAACTACCCGGATGTAAAAAGGGGGGCAATGATGGGTATCAAAGGGAGGACTGATCTATGTCAGTAAGCAGGGAATATGGAGGTGATATCTTTGCGGAGGAAACGGATTAGTCCTGAAGGTTGGCGGTCCGGGTCAGTTCTTCCGGATTCAGCAGGCGGATCTTTTTGCCCTGGAGTTCGATCAGACCATCTTTTTTAAATTCAGACAGCAGGCGGATGGCCGATTCAGTGGCTGTTCCGACCAGGTTGGCGATCTCTTCACGGGAAAGGCGAACGTTGAGGGTGCTGCCATCCTGTTCTACCCCGTAGGTCTCTCTGATGAAAAGGAGTGTTTCGGCGAGACGTTCACGTACTGGTTTTTGCGCCAGGTGGGTGATCTTCATTTCGGCTTTTCTGAGTTCACTGGCAAGGATACGCATCATTTCCAGGGAAAGGCTGGCATCTTTCTGCAATACGCTCATGAAAAGGTCTTTCGGAATGAAGCAGACGGAGGAGTCGTCGAGGGCTATTGCCGAAGCGGTATAGCGTTCAGCGCTGAGCAGCGCTTTATAACCTATAATATCGCCGGGTTTGGCCAGACGAACGATCTGTTCGCGGCCATCGTCTCCACAGTGGGATAATTTTATCTTGCCTGTATTTACGCAATAAATGCCGAACGGGTAAGCGCCTTCCTGGAATACAATCTGTCCTTTTTTGTATGTAGTACAAACTTTCGCGGACTCTATCTCTTCCAGATTACACTTCTCTGCCTTGAATAAAATCGATCCAAAGCGGTCCTGGCAATTCGCACATGAGGCATTATGGTAAGGCGTACACATAAGTTTCAGTTGGCAAAATTACTAATTTACAGCCAAAATAATCGTACGACCTTACTACTTCGGGTATGCCATTTAAATATTATATAATATATAAGCCTTTCCAGGTACTTACGCGTTTCGGGAAAGAAGAGGGAAAGGCCAGTCTGGCGGACTATTTCGATGTACCGTCGGATGTGTATCCGGTGGGCAGACTGGACTATGACAGCGAGGGATTACTGATCCTGACGAACGATAAATCCTTAAATCACCGTTTACTGGACCCCAAATTTGCGCATGAGCGGGAATATTGGGTGCAGGTGGATGGAGCCGTGAATGCCGGGGCGATACAACAGCTGAAGCAGGGCGTTAAGATCGCTATAGATGGGAAGCCCTATCAGACCCGCCGTTGTCAGGCGGCTATATTTGAGGAGGATCCGCCGGTACCTGAACGGACTCCCCCTATCCGTTTCCGTAAGCTGATCCCGGCTCCCTGGATAAGATTGACCCTGGGAGAGGGAAAAAACCGGCAGGTCAGAAAAATGACTGCTGCGGTGGGTTTCCCGACGTTGAGACTTATCCGTTACCGCATAGCCCGCATTACTGTAGAGGGCTTAGAACCGGGCCAGATGCGGGAAATGGACCGGAAAGAGATCTTCGATCTGCTGTTTTAGGCGGCGTATACGGAGAGGGCCCGACGGACTTAGCGTCAGGGCGTACAGAAACAGTATATTGTTTGCCTGCACGTATTCTTTGCGTTTTGGGCTAATTTAGGTAGGTTTGTTGCCTACAAATCTCTATTATGCTGAAATCAATGACCGGCTTTGGAAGGGCGGAAATAACCAAGGGGGAAACTACGATTGTTGTGGAAGTGAAATCGCTGAATGGTAAGCAGTTTGAGGTGAACCTTAAAATATCGCCATTATTAAAGCCTTATGAGTTTGACATCCGTAATATAATGCAGCAGTCTTTGTTGCGTGGTACACTGGATGCGACGGTAAATATCAGGCAGAATGGAGCTACGCGTCCGGTGGTAATCAACACTGATCTTGCGAAGTATTACCATCAGTCCATTAAGACGCTGGCTACAGAATTAAACCTTCCGCAGGAGGATATGCTGAATGTGCTGATGAAATTACCGGAGGTGGTATCGCCTGCAACGGAACAGATCTCTGAAGAAGAGTGGCAGGAGGTTGAGAATGTGATCAGACAAGCGGTAGCTGATCTGGATGCACACCGTGCGGATGAAGGAAAGATGCTGTCAGCCGATCTGTTGCTGCGTATAGAGAACATCGGAACCTATTGCGCGAAGGTACGTGAACTGGATCCGCTGCGTAAAGACAAGGTACGTCAGCGTCTGGAATCGCTGCTGGCAGAACATGTGGGTAAGGAAAATGTGGATGAGAACCGTCTGGAGCAGGAACTGATCTTTTATTTAGAGAAACTGGATATCTCAGAAGAGCTGATAAGACTGGAGAATCACTGCCGTTATTTCAAGGAAATTCTGGCTGACGGTGATTCGGGGAAAGGTAAAAAACTGGGATTTGTGTTGCAGGAAGTGGGTAGAGAGATCAATACAACCGGTTCAAAAGCTAACGACGCCAGCATCCAGCAATGGGTGGTGCTGATGAAAGATGAACTGGAGAAGGCGAAAGAGCAGGTATTGAATGTATTGTAAGAAAGGCGTCGATCTTTACGTAATAAACGTATTTTCAATAAAATATGAATAGACTCTGCCGGATGATGGCGGCCGCGGGATTGTTGTTTGCAGCAGCGTCCTGTCAGCCCCTGAAAATGGACACCTATGAAAAGAACCTGGATATTCCGGGACATGAGTGGGCTTATGCTACTAAACCCGTTTTTGAGGTGACCGTGCAGCCTCAGGATACGGCCTATCTTTATAACATCTATGTGAATGTAAGGCATAAGGACTCCTACCCTTACAGCAATATCTGGCTGCTGGTCCATACGCAGTTCCCTGGCGATAAACCGGTGGCACAGCGCGTGGAACTGCCATTGGCCGATGTATCAGGCAAATGGTTAGGTAGCGGACTGGATGACATCTACGAGCACAGGATCCCTATTCAGCAGAATGCAATTCTGAACAGACCGGGAACCTACAAGTTTACTTTTGAACAAAACATGCGGCAAAATCCGTTGCCCGATATTATGAATGTAGGCCTGCGGATCGAGAAAGCCGGTTTACGAAAAAATGAAAAAGCTATTCCGTAATATGCAGGAAGGGAGAGCGATCTCCTTTATTTATCTTTTTGTGCTGGCATATACCATTCTCGCACTGGTATGGTGGGGGGTGCTGCTGTTTAATCAAAGCGAGCAGATCACCCGGTTTGAGATACAAAACCTCGTTTTACGTACTGACAGTATTGCACATCCTGTCGAATATCACCAGGAACTGGCGCGTATACAGACGACAGAAGAGAGACGTTCTGTCATGTTCTTTGGAGAAGGCCTTATTTTTCTGGCCATCATTTTACTGGGAGGATTCTTCGTTTATCGTGCCATCTGGAAGCAAATGCGCCTTTCACAGCAGCAGCAGAACTTTATGATGGCGGTCACGCACGAACTGAAATCGCCTATAGCCGCCGCCAAACTAAATCTTGAAACACTTCGCAAACATAAGCTGGACGAGGATAAGCGACTAAAACTACTGGATAATACCATCCGGGAAACCAACCGATTGGACCAGCTTTGTAATAATATATTACTGGCTTCACAAATGGAGTCACAGCGTTACCAGTTATTCCGGGAGGACATAGACTTTTCTTCCCTGCTGGAAAATGGGGTGAAGGAAATCCAGGCCCGCATTTCGACACATACGATACAGGCACATATTTTGCCTGATGTCTGGGTCAACGGAGATAAATTCATGCTGCAGATCTTACTGAGCAATCTCGTAGAAAACGCCGTAAAATATGCCCCCCGGAATACCAGGATCGATGTGAGTCTGGAGGAATGTAATAACAACGTGTTAAAGCTGAAAGTTACGGATGAAGGGCCGGGTATACCTGCAGATGAACGGGAAAGGATATTCCTTAAGTTTTATCGTATAGGCAATGAGAATACGCGTAAGGCGAAGGGGTCCGGACTAGGGCTGTTTCTCAGCAGAAAGATCGTACAGCAGCATGGAGGAACGATTGTCGTGAAAGATAATATACCCGCAGGCGCCAGTTTTGAGATATCCTGGCCGGTATATTCCATTCAAAGAGTGTAAATTAGTGATAGCAATTATTAACTATGAAGGAAGCTACTAAAGCATCCATACTACTGGTAGAGGACGAAGAGAACCTCCAGGAGGCGCTGAAGCTGAACCTGGAACTGGAGGGATATGAAGTAACGGCTGTAGATAATGGTACCGCTGCTTTAAAGGCGGTAAAGAACGAGTATTTTGATCTGATCATACTGGATATCATGCTTCCGGAAATGGACGGTATTGCCGTTTGTGAGAACATCCGTATTCAGAATAACGAAGTGCCTATCCTGTTTTTAAGTGCCAAAAACAGCAGCGCTGACCGTGTGCTGGGCCTGAAAAAAGGTGGGGACGACTATATGACCAAGCCTTTCAACCTGGAGGAACTGCTGCTGAGGGTAGAAAAGCTGATCGTGAAAAACAAGCGTATACAAGATAAAGACAGTGTTTCTACCGTATACCACTTCGGTAGCAATGAGATCGACTTTGCCGCCCAGGAATGTATTGGCAAAGATGGCAAACACTATGAGCTGAGCAAGAAAGAAACCATGCTCCTGAAACTGCTGATCGAGAATAAAGGTGAGGTCGTGACCCGTGAGAAGATCCTGCAGGTGGTTTGGGGGTACAACGTCTACCCTACTACCCGTACCATAGATAACTTCATATTGAACTTCCGTAAATATTTCGAAGAAGACAGCCGGAACTCCAGGTATTTCCATTCCGTAAGAGGTGTGGGATATAAATTTACCGAATAGCCATTGTTACCAGTTACCCTGATTTTTGCCCCGGTTGTTCTGCAAATGCTGCCTTGTAATAATTGCCCCTTTCCCGGCAAGCGGAATTGATGGATATTTAGCACCAGTCTTGACTACATTGCATGATCGTGCCTGCCGGAGCGTACGACTTTGCAAGGGACTTATATTATATCCTTTCGCAAACCTTTAGAAATTTGGTTTTTTGCTCTAACATACTCAATGCAGTAGGTTGGCCGTACTGGGTGTTTTTTCTGTTGAGTTTGATCATGATCTGCTGTGTCTTCTATGTCAGGGAGCGGCGCATAAAGCAGGCATCAACAAAAGAGATAAGCAGGCAACAGCAGCTGATACACCTGGAAATGCATGCATTTCAGGCGCAGATGGATCCGCATTTTATCTTTAACAGTCTGAATGCTATACACCACTACATCCTTACTACCAGTACCGATCTTGCTTCCCTTTACCTCACACGGTTTGCCCGTCTGATGCGCCTTATTATTCGTAACTGCAATAAGGAATGGGTGAATTTAGAAGAAGATATAGAGGCCCTGGAACTGTACCTGCAGCTGGAACAGTTACGTTTTGGCGCCCAGTTTGACTATGAACTGGACGTTGCCCCGGACGTATTCCAGCAGGTGACCTTCGTCCCGCCATTGATCATTCAGCCATATATACAGGAAGCGATCTGGAGACGGTTGCTGTTAAGACCCACCAAAAGTGGTGGATGTCTCCGGATCTGTATCAGCCGTGCCAATGAGATGCTGATCGTCAGAATAGAAGATAACGGTGTTAACCAGGACCCACCCACAGATGAAGCCCATCTCTCCAAGGGTATCAGTATAGCCGTGGCAAGACTTCGGGCCATTAATGAGCGGTATAATATGCATGCCGGTATTACTGAGCAGGAGCTTTACAATGATCTGAAACAACCTGATGGCCACGTTGTTATAATTAATATGCAGCAGGCAGCTGCCAGAGAAGGGGTAATGTAATGTATAAAAACGGCATCTGCGTAAAAGAAACTTTCACATCTTTACAGTAAATATTGTATTTTATATAGACCCTCGCCTATGCTATTCTTATGCTGACGGAGGGTCTTTGGGGACAAGAATAAATACGACATGCGCACCATTATCGTGGATGATGAAAAACTTAGCAGAAGCGTTTTGAAGCTTTTGCTGGAGAAGCATTGCCCTGCAGTTAATATAGTGGCAGTTTGCGCTGACGGGATTTCTGCATTAGAGGCAATAGAAAAGTACCAGCCAGACCTGCTTTTCCTGGACATTGAGATGCCGGGTCTGAATGGATTTGAGGTACTGAAGGCGTGCAAAGACGCCAGCTTTTCCATTATTGTTACCACTTCATATGATCATTATGCGTTGGATGCGATCCGGCATAATGCGCTGGACTATTTACTAAAACCCATTATCAGGGACGACCTGACGGATGCTGTTGATAAGGCTATAGCCCGTCATCAGCACAAAGGACAGCCAGAAAGCAAATCAGATACTTCCATCCTGGAAGTATTACATCAACACCTCTATCCGGGAGAACGACTCGCCTTACCAAGTCCGGAAGGACTGCGCATGCTGCTGGTAAAAGACATTTTATACTGTGTGGCTGACGGGGAAACAACCCTGGTGCATCTGGTCAATACAACGGAGCCATCCCTGGTATGCCGCTCACTGAAAGAGGTGGAAGGACAGCTGAAGAATAAGGGCTTCTTCAGGGTACATCATAGCTATGTGGTCAATCTTAATTATATGGACCGGTATATCAAGGGAGACGGAGGGGATATTATTATGAGCGATGGCAGTTGTATACCGGTATCACGTCATCGCAAGCAGGAGTTCATGGATAGGATAGAAAAGCTTTAAGCCGCAAACTACAGGCTTCCCGAAAGAAGTAGATCATATCCAACCAGATGCCCGTAGTTTGCGGCTTGTCTACAACCTCTTGATCTCTGCACAAGCCAGCCAGCCGGTCTTGCCATCCGGCAGCGATATCTTACAGAATTCCTGGGTCGCATCTGTTACCTGCACTTTTACTCCTTCGTGCAGTTCAAACATGTCTTTACTTTCATTATCAGGCGCCGCTTTTACCTTTACGGCGGTACCCATGATGATGCCCTGGTCGTGTGTGTTGGCCGTCATATATGCACTGATGCCCATGATCATATAAAACAGGAAACATGCCGCCAGGACGCCTGCGCCCCATCTCATTAATACTGGTTTGAAAGCAGGTATGAGCAGCAATACAACGATGCCGGTAATGGACAGCCAGAACAAAAGGATGGCGCCTGTGGCCCATCCGTCCGGACTATGAAAGTGCAATACGTGCAACCACCACTGCTGAAAGAACAACAGGGGCAGGTCATTGACATATCCTTCTACACGTTGATTAGCAACTGTCAGATTGTGCGCCGCTGACTTATTGAAAGGATCCGCTGAAAGGGCCTTTTCATAATTAAAGACAGCCAGGCCTGTTTTATTGGCCTTGTACCAGGCGTTGCCGGCATTCAGGTACAATTCCGGCTGACTAAACCCCTGGTCGATCAGTTGCTGGTAAATGTTGGCAGCTTCGGTATATTGTTTCTGTCTGAAAAGGCCGTTGGCTTTTTCAAATTCCTGCTGTGGTGCTGAGGCAGCGCCTGCAATGTGATACAGCAGTAAGAAAGCACATATAGCAGTAAATATCTTCTTCATCCTTTCCTTATCGTTAGCAGGGTTTATACTACGCTTTTTGCACGCTGGAGTTCTTCTTCCAGTTGGCTGATGACCTCAACGGCCTGCTGATAAGTCCCCTGCATCCTGTCATTGTTATGCATTGGTGTATACAGGGCCATTTCACAGTCATCCAGCAGGTCAAACAGTTTGGCAGTATATTGTTCGCTCACCTGTTGCTGTGCAAGTTTATCCTGGATCAGTTGTTTACTGAGATCTGCGAAAGGCACATGCAGTTTATTGCTCAGATACCCCCAGATGGCTCTGGACGTTTCCTCATAAAATGCCTTGTCTTTGCCTTCTTTCAGGTAACGGGCTGCCAGTTCAAGGCGCTTCAGGGCTACCTTGTTTGCATAGCGGTACTTGAGGAATGCAGCATTGTTCTGCTGATAGTTCCTTTTGCGGCGGTAGATGAGAGCAGCTACCAGCGCCAGTAGTGGCAGCAACAGTAATATGTAGAACAATGGGCTGACCAGCAGGAAGCTGCCCTGTTTAACCCAGTTGAGTACACCGTTATAGTTGGAAGTAATGGTATTTCTGTTGACGCTGAAGTCTTCTTTTTCACGTTTGGTTTGTTTTCCAGCTGTTACGTGAACTGAAAAGGCTTCAGAACGGATGGTCTTGTAGCTATTGGAGGCGATATCGAAATAAGAGAATTCCACCGGCGGGATCGTCTGATCGCCTGCTTCCTGTGGCATCAGTACATATTCAAACTGACGGGAACCGGATAAGGGGTTACTGTTTTTCTCAATATTGTCGGTCACCTTCGGATCGTATTTCTCAAAACCTGCGGGCACATCGACTTTTGGACCATTTAGCAGATTCACGTTCCCCTGACCGGATACGATCACTTTCAGAGTGAGCGCATCATCTGTGCTCAGGCTTTTCTTGTCGATGGTAGCCGTCATGTTGAATTTACCCACGGCTCCGGCAAAACTGGCCGGACGGGTATCAACAGGGAGCGGTTTCACCGTCACTTTCACGGGAGCTGTCTGTATTTTATACGGAACGTCCTCGTAGGTTACTTCCGGACGGTTAAAGATGTCATCAAAGAATGGATCATCGAAAGGATCTTTGAAAGACGGGTCGTTGAACAGATCTGCAAACGGGTCTCTTGCGCGTTTGTTATTGTTCTTGACAAGTTTGACCAGTCTTACATGGTTATCTACCTCTACCGGGTCCAGTTCAAGGGTACCGGATTGTAATGGGAACAGCAGTGTTTTGCGGATGGTAAATACGCGGAAACGTACGCCATTAACCACTTCTTCTGTCGCCTGGGGCGGATTCGGTAATTCGATATCCTTGGCAGAAAAGCCTTTGAAAGCCGGCACCTTGGTCACACTGGAGTTGGTTGGGAGCCGGGTATATAACTTATAAGTAGCGGTTAATTGCTCACCTTCATACAGGGAGGTCTTATCCACATCTACCTTTACGAAAATATTCTTCTTCAGTTTTGCATTGACGTCTTCCCCATTCCGGAGCACGCCTTCCATTTCGTCCTGTTGTTGCTGCTGACGCTGTGCACGGCTTTGTGGATAACCCTGTTGTGGTGCTGTTTGCTGAGGAGCCTGACCACGACTGGAGTTGGATTTTACCACCTCAATAGTGACCGGGTTAGAGCGCACAACTTTTCCGTCGGAGCGGGCAGTGGCTCCCGGAAGGGTAAAGTTACCCACCCTTTTGGGCTGAACCACGTAGATCAGGGCAATGTACTCGAAACGGCGGCCATTCATGATAGATTGACCCTGCATCTGGGATGGCCCTTGCAGGATTTCAAAATCGTTGAAAGCCGGAGGAGTAAAGCTGGTGACGTTTGGCGCATTTTCCAGCATGAATTGTATCTGAAACGGTTCATCCACCGCGACCTTATTACTGCTGACGCTGGTAGTGAACCTGAATTCCTGCGCCTGCAGGCACGTGATTGCGCCCAGACAAAAGAACAGGGATAATACAAACTTCCTTATACTAACAGTAGTGACATTCATAATGCAAAACAAATTTAACCAAAGCCAGCCCTGTTGGTGCCGAAAGCCCAGTTAAAAGTTAGTTAAAAAAATAATCTATATAAGCCCGGAAGTGCTTGCTGGTGAAGGGTTTATGAGATATCACCCAATATCGGCCGCATGATGACCTCTTCCACAACGGCCTGTTCAGACAGTGTATATGCTCCCCACAGCAGCTTCGCGACGTCTTCTGGTTCCATCATTCTGCGGGGTGGAGCTTCGAAGCCTTCCCAGGAAGCAGTTAATGTAGGACCTGGACTGAGTGAGGTAACTTTTACATTGTGTGCTTTTAATTCTTCTCTCAGGTTCTTTGAGAACCCAAGCAGGGCAAACTTTGTGATACTGTAAGCGCCTCCATTAGGGTAAGAGGTATAGCTGGCAGTAGAACACATATTAAAAATATGACCTTTCCGATTAGCTTTCATCCCACCCAGTAACTGACGGGTGAGGTGATAGGCACTATATACGTTGGTCGCCATCAGGCTTTCCAGCAAGCCGTCTTCCTGCTCGTGCAGTGAACCGGGAACAAAGAGACCGGCGTTATTTACGAGGATATCTACCGTAGTAAAGGTGGACTTGATCCGGTCTGCAAATGCCAGTACCTCCTCTTTTTTCCCCATATCCGACGGTATGGCAAGGACCTGTATGGCCGGATTGACCAATCGGATATCAGCGGCTGCTTTTTCCAGTGTATCTGCATTTCTGGCACAGATCGCTACATTAAATCCTTCACTGGCCAGCTTTTCTGCTATCGCCTTACCTATTCCCTTACTGGCTCCTGTAATAACTGCGTTCATATCTGTTGATTAAAGAATCCGGAAAATAGTAAAAAATGTGCATCCCCACGTAATGAGTATCTTTGTGGCAGCCAAGGAGAGTCAGCAAATGAAATACAAGCATATATTTTTTGACCTCGACCACACATTATGGGATTTTGAAACGAATTCCACACTGGTGCTTGAGAAGTTATACCATGCATACAATCTGGAAGGACGTGGAGTACCCTCTTTCAAAGCATTTTACGATGTCTATACAGTGTACAATGAGAAACTCTGGGACCGTTTCCGGAAGGGATTCATCACCAGAAATGACCTGCGTAACAAACGTTTCCGCTTAACCCTGCTGGATTTTAAGATCGGTGATGAAAAGCTGTGTGAAACTCTGAGTGTACAGTTCCTGGCAGAATTGCCGACACAGACAGCCCTGTTCCCGCACGCAAAAGAGGTGCTGGAATACCTGGCCGCTAAGAACTATCCTATCCACATGATCACCAACGGGTTTGAGGAGACACAATATGTTAAGATGAAAAGTTCCGGGATAGATCACTTTTTTACACATGTCATCACTTCAGAGTCGGCGGGCAGTCTGAAACCTTATAAAGAGATCTTTGATTATGCCATTACCAAAGCGGGTGCGACTACGGATAGCAGTATCATGATCGGAGATGCACTGGATATTGATATTATCGGTGCGCATAATGCGGGGATAGACCAGGTATATTTTAATACCCTGAAACCTGTGACTGGCGATCTGCGACCAACTTATGTTATTAACAGCCTGCACGAACTGAAAGGCATTCTTTAAGCAGTACAGGTTTATCAATAAAAAAAGTCCCTTCTCCAATATCTACGGAGAAGGGACTTTTTTTATTGATAATCAATTATTTATTTTCCTGCTGGTTTTACTGCCGGAGCTGGCTGTGCCGGTTTTGCCGGTTTAGCAGCTGCGGTACGTAAAGCGGCGGTCTTAGAAGGCTGTTTGCAGCATGCGCCGCCTTTTTTGTTGGCCGCCTTTGAACAGGCGACACCTTCTTTAGCTGATTTATTGCAGCAGGAATGGTCTTTGGATTTATCCTGGGCATATACAGCAGCTGCAAGGAATAATACGGTTGTGGTACCTATAATGAATTTCTTCATGACTGTCTGTTTTATGCTGATAAATATAACCAATTATATGGTAGCGATCACTGTCTGGCCACCACGTACAACCTGTTCTAACTGAACTGACACAGGAGTACCGATTGGCAGATAGATGTCTACTCTGGAGCCGAATTTAATGAAGCCCAGTTCTTCATTCTGGGTCACCTGCATGCCTGGTTTCAGGTAGTTTACGATACGACGGGCCAGTGCGCCTGCGATCTGTCTTACCAGGATGTCAGCTTTACCATTTCCGATCACTACTGAGTGACGTTCGTTTTCAGTAGAAGATTTTGGGTGCCATGCTACCAGGTATTTACCTGCGTGGTACTGAGATAATTTTACCTGACCGCTGATAGGGTTCCTGTTCACGTGAACGTTAGCAGGGCTCATGAAGATGGACACCTGTAAACGTTTGTCTTTGAAATACTCAGGCTCATAGGTTTCTTCAATCACCACAACTTTACCATCGCAAGGAGCAATGACCAGGGATTCGTCCAGTTTCATTTCTCTTTTCGGAATACGGAAGAAGGAAATGATAAAAAGGAATAAAACCAGGGAGAAACCAGCTACGATTCTGCAAAGCAGCGGCATATGTCCCAGGAAGTAGAAAATTACGCCATTGATCAGTGCAAGAACAGCAAAAGTCAGTAAAATGGTGGCTAATCCTTCTCGATGGATCTTCATTGTTGTTGTGTTATTTTGTGCGAAGTTAAATCATTGCGAAGAAATGTACATATAACCAGGCGAATGGAGCCGCCAGCAGCAAAGAATCAAAGCGATCCATGAAGCCGCCGTGACCCGGCATAATGCTGCCGGAATCCTTGACACCCGCCATACGTTTCAGTTTGGATTCGATGAGGTCGCCTGCTGTACCGAAGACAGCGGCAATGCCTGCCAATACCAGCCAATGTTGTAAAGCGAGGTACTGTTCGCCCCAGAAATGTCCATATACACCCGCCGCGGCGATTGCAAGGATCATCCCTCCTACTGTGCCCTCGATGGTTTTCTTGGGAGAAATAGCCGGTGCGAAAGGCGTACGGCCGATCAGTGAACCCACGATATACGCCATGGTGTCATTGATCCAGATAAAGGCGATCAGCAGTAGAGGGATCAGCCATCCCGGGCCGGTACCTGTTGCTGTTTCGGTAAACTGGATGCTTTTATAATTCAGGCAAAGGTGTATCAGCAGGCCGAGTGACAGGGTGATATAGGCCAGCCCCAATGCGGAATACCCCATGTTTTTGAGCTGGAAGTCCTTACTGAGCAGGATCTCTCCTATCGGCAGGATCAGTAGGAAGATGACCGTCATCCACCAGCCAAGAAAGCCCAGGGAAAGATTCGCAGAAGAAGAAAAATGCTCCCCTGTAAAAGCCATGATAAGCGAGCAGCTGGCTACCAGCAAGCCGGTCTTATGCCAGGTGGATATGTTGGCGTAATCCGGGTCAATGTGACGGATCAGCTTAAAATATTCCTGTAAAGCAAAGAAGTTGATCAGAAAGAACAACAGGAAAAATGTAAAAGGACTATATAAGATCCCGCCCAGCATTACCGCCACAAAAACCAACGCAGTGGCTGTACGGGTAAAGAATGTTTTCATGTAAAGAAGACGATTGGTTTATAAATATGCACCTGAGCGCAAAATTGCGTGTCAGGAGAGGCTTTCCGGATTTTCGGCCAATAGGCGACGGGCTTCCGCTTCCTGGGAGTCGTGAACGAACAATTCAGCCATGCCCGGTAAAGCTGACAGATATGAAGAATCCAGTCTGTTGATAAGAACGACATTAATGCCATTTTCTTCCAGCATTCCTTTAACAATTTCCGCACGGAATACCTGGTTGGTATAATAAATTTTTACCCAGTCTTTTTCCATAATAATCTGTTTGTTAGGGCTAAAGTACAAATTACTTCCCGATTGATTCAATATTGTCTGTAAAGTCTGTCCGTTGCTGCGGAAAGTTTCTTTCCGCCAAAGGCGTCCGCTGGTATAACTGCCAGGCGACTGCAATTGTCAGCGCCAGACTGCCAATGGCCAGGTACCATTCTGTGGTGCCGGCGTCCATTGGATCAGTTTTAAGGACTTTTATCTGGTAAAGGTAAACCATCAACACCTGAAGACCGTTATTAAGAAAGTGGCCAGCTATTGAGAGCCATAAATTACCGCTCAGGTAATAGATGGTGCCAAGGAGAAATCCGAGTAGTAAACGGGGAACGAAGTCCATCCATTGCATGTGGATGGCGCTGAAACAGGCAGCAGTGATCACTATCGCCAGCCAGGGAACTTTAGGGAGCATTTCGATAAACAGACGTTGCATGACCCCGCGGAAGAAGAATTCCTCTGCTATTGCAGGCGCGGCAGCAATGATCAGCAGATTGATCAGCAGGCTGGTAATATCCGGCATTGTGAGGAGTACCCGGGTAAGCGCCTCTGTTTCCTGTTCCGTCCTTTTCAGGTCTGCTGAAAATGGCCAGGTATGATTCCAGTCCGCAGTAAAACTGACAAAAGGCAATGCCAGGAACATGATCAAAAGTGCTAATATAATGCCCGTCAGGCGTGGGCTGCGGTCAATACTCAACCAGTTTGCCGCACGTTTAAAGCTCAGCCAGGCAAAAATTACGGGTGGGAATAAATAAACTACTAAAGTGTATAGAAATTGCGTTAATTTCAGATAGCCGAGAACTTTAGGGGATACAGGGACAGACGACTCCTGCGCATATGTCAACGCTTTTTGCATCGAAGCCAGGGAAGTGCCGCTTATCAGAGGAAATATAGCCACCAGAAAAGTCATATATAGCAGGAAGCATATAAGGAAAATGGCAACAAATGCTGCAAATTGAAGAGAAGGCGGATATTGCTTCAAACGGCCTGTCATAGATTAAATTTGCGTAAATTTACATTGTGAAATCGAGTTGACAATTGCTTTCCGGATTTACCGGAGCGATATGGGTCAGCCCACAATAGATAAAATGGTAAAGATTGGAAATATAACATTAGGCAATTTTCCGCTATTGCTTGCTCCGATGGAGGATGTTAGTGACCCGCCATTTCGTGCGGTGTGTAAAGAGAAGGGCGCGGACCTGATGTATACTGAGTTTATCTCTTCGGAGGGACTTATACGTGATGCCATAAAAAGCCGGCGGAAGCTGGACATCTTTGATTACGAGCGCCCTGTGGGCATTCAGATATTCGGAGGAGACGAAGAACCTATGGCTATGGCCGCCCAGATCGTGGAGGCTACTAACCCCGACCTGCTGGACATCAACTACGGTTGTCCGGTGAAAAAGGTGGTATGTAAAGGGGCCGGTTCTGGTATCCTGAAAGATATTCCCAAAATGGTGAAACTGACAGCTGCCGTAGTAAAGGCTACAAAGCTGCCGGTAACAGTAAAGACCCGCCTTGGCTGGGACGACGACACCAAAAACATTGAAGAAGTTGCCGAACGTCTGCAGGATGTAGGTATTCAGGCTCTGACCATTCATGGCCGTACCCGTACTCAGATGTATAAAGGCCATGCCGACTGGACACTGATCGGAAAAGTGAAGAATAATCCGCGTATCCATATTCCTATATTCGGTAACGGGGACATATGTACCCCGGAGCAGGCAATCGCTGCCCGTGAGAAATATGGAGTTGATGGCGTAATGATCGGACGTGCCGCGATCGGGTATCCGTGGATCTTCAATGAAATAAAGCATTTTATGAAAACGGGTGAACATTTACCGCCGCCATCTGTTCTTGAACGGGTGGAAGTATGTAAAAAACACCTGCAGCATTCTGTGCAATGGAAAGGTGACGTAGTGGGAATACTGGAAATGAGAAGGCACTATACCAATTACCTGAAGGGTTTACCTCATATCAAAGAATTCAGACAACAATTAGTAACTTGCAGTACATTGGCAGCTGTAGAAGATGTGTTAGACGCGATAGCATTGCATTACAAAGATCATATTATTGAAAGGACATCCCCCCTTACTGACCAGAGCCTACTGCCAGCAAAGAATGAAGTAGCAGATTGTAACGTTTACGGATAAACCCCAGGTTCAACTATTAAATTTCTTTCACATGGCCACGATTAAAAATCTGAAAAATGAAGTCTGGAAAGACTTGCAGATTAAAAATAAATCTGCCCTGCGTAAAAAGTATGCAGTCTCTAACATGGGAAGAGTGATCAGCTATTATGAGGACATTTTAGACGGGAAGTTGTTGTCCGGGTCCACGGTAGAAGGCTATACGGTATTGAACGTAAAGCCAGCGGACAGTTATCAGTCCCTTTACCTGCACCGGGAAGTAGCAAAGTTATTTAATAAGAAGCCGGGACGTAATTACAAATATGTAATCCACATCGATTACGAAAAGAAGAACAATAAAGCCACTAACCTGCAATGGGCTACCAAAGAAGAAATGGAAGCGCATCAGCAGTTCAGTCCTGCCAAGCTGGCCTACAAGGAAAAACAGCGTAACAGGGTAAAAGGGCTGAAGCTGAACATTACCAAAGTAAAAAGCATCAAACGTCTGTTGGCTAAACCCGGCAGAAAAACAATGAAACAGATCGCTGAACAATTTGATATCAGCGAAATGCAGCTCTACCGCATAAAAAGCGGAGAAAACTGGAGCCATGTAACATTGGATTAAAGCCTGGTTTACCAGGAATGATCATATGATGTTGTCTGACATACAGCCATCTGTTTTTTGGACAGGTGGCTTTTTCTTTATACGCAACTGGTGATGCTATTCAGCAGTTCTTCATAATGACTACTGGCTCTCAGTACCGGTTCATATCCCATAATGATCACCTGGTGCCTTGCCCTTGACAACGTGACCAGCAGTTTTCTGTCTACCTCTACCCTATCCTGCTCCCAGTGAAATACCCCCAGGTTCTGCAACAAGCCCAGTTGTACAGGATGATATACTGCCAGCGAAATAATAATGATATCGTTTTCTGCTCCCTGAAATCGTTCTGCCGTGTCAATATTGATCGCCTGTAGCTGCTCATCATTACCGATCAGTTCCCGGATAAGGCTGATCTGTGTACGCCAGGGCGTTACCACGCCAACGGTTTCCTTGCCGAAACGTTGCCCGTACCGGTTACGCAGATAGTGTAACAGGGAGACTACCCTGTTCGCCTCTGTCCTGTTCATTTTGGAGGTAGGTTCCAGCGGACTGGGGATGAACAGCGTACGTCCCTTTGAAAGTATCTGTGCCCAGTTTTCACTACCCGGGTGCTCCGTCATGTTATGAGGATATGATTGTTGCGCACTACCTGCTGATAGCTGACCGGCATAATAATGATTGATTAGCGAAGCGATGTCGGTATGCATGCGGAAGTGTGTATTCAGCATGCCCCATGCATAGTGCCAATGGTTGTCCTTACAGCGCCTGATCAGTCGCTCAAATAGGGTACAACGCAGATCGGAGATTCCTTCTGCATGCAGCAGGGGTTGTGTGGTATGGCAGAAAAAATCGTCCTGGGCTACTACCGGTGGCAGCTGGTTCTGATCGCCTATCAGGATAAACTTCCTGAATGGCATCAGTAAGCCCAGTAACTGAGGTTCGGTGAGCTGAGAGGCTTCATCTGCAATCAGAATATCCGTTTTTACCCCCAGCATCTGTAACAGGTGCAGACGGGTCGCCATTGTCGCCACGGTACCTACGAATACGCGTTGCTGGAGAATGAACTGTGCAGCACCAGCGATATCTCCTTCCATACAATACTGTCGCAGCCGATTTTCGGTGGCAGACCGGCGGCTGCCCATACGCAGGTGTGCAATGCCTTTGGTCTCCAGTTTACGGCAGATTTCCTCTACAGCCCTGTTGGTGAAAGCCACCACGATCGTCTGTGTTTCGGTTGCTGCCAGTACGCCTACCAATGCGGTCAGTAAGGCTGAGGTTTTGCCGGTGCCGGGAGGTCCCTGTATCAGGTAATAGTCTTCTGCGTCCAGCGCAGCCTGGAGAATCCCCTGCTGGTTATCATTGAACATCTTTGGTACCGGAATACGCTGCGGGGCTGTCTGAGGTGCTCTGCGTCCCAGTAATAGCTCCATTTTCTCCTGTAACCGGGGTTCCAGTACATGGAATAAGGCGGTTGCCGCTATCCAGTAATTCGATTCATAGATATCATGCTCGATCGCCCATAACTGTTGCTGTGCAAAGAAGTCATGACCGATCTGCCGGTTATTGAGCGAGAATGTAAGGGTATCTTTCGCAAGGTCATCTATCCTGCCCTTAAGTACCTGGTGACGTAAGGGAAAGAGTCCGTCAGCGGAACGCGGATAGATGATCGCGGTATCTCCCGGACGAAAGTTATGGTTGACCGGAATCTCGACATTAAAGACTACCGTACTGCTATCGGTATCGAAATGCCGGAATTGCAAGCCGGGCATAATATTAAAACGTTCCAGTTTCTCCTGCTCATGCAGCAGCCATAAAGCGGCAAAACCTTCGGCGTCTTCTTCCCTTTCGGCTGCGGAGTACATACCGCATTTCGCCAGTAAGTATTCCCTCAGTAAAAAGGACAGAAACTGCTGATAATAAGTGCGTAGTAAAGGGCTGGCGCGCTGGTATACGTCATGGAAGGCTGTGAAGTGTACTACATTGAAAGCTGGTAAGCCTTCAGCGGCTTCCTCGGTGATTTTATCCAGTATGTCGTATTCGCCTGCGGCAAGTCTCAGCAACTGGGATACAATCTCGTTTCTAAGCGCCAGCAATTCGTTTTCTGCCTGTCTGCTGCTGCTGACATTACGGAGTGGCGTATCTGCTGCTGCTGAATAAAGGATCGCGGAACTCCCCCGTCTTTCATCACCAAAAGCGGATTGCAGCAGGAGATTATAGCCCACCACCTGCATTTCGTGATTCTTCCAGGCACCATACTCCGGACTACGTCCGCTTTTTAATTCAAAGATCTCCTTACGCAGCGGATCGCTTTCGTCTTCCGCAAGGATATCCAGACGTCCCTGTAGTCCATAGTTTGCGGAGAAGAAGGTCGGTTCTATTCTGACCGGTCGGTTATGCATTTCTGCTGCTGATTGGAGTAGGTTGGGCCAGTGCAGACTGCGAATATCAGCAAACATGCTATTGAGTTCTGCCCTGCCGTAAGCGGCCGCCTGTAATACATGATCAGCCACTGCTTCTACAAAGGATTGCCGTAGTTCCATTTTAGGGTCACGCAATACATTGTCCAGCAGAGAATTGACCACATTTCCCTTGAATGCGGCGATACCCGGCGTCTGTGGTACCAGTTTTCTTACCAGGTAAAGCAGTTGATGTGAGCCGTGTCTTCCAAAACATTCCGCCAGGTCACTGATATCGATCAGCAGATCGGGTTCCAGGATGATGCGGGTAACACTTACCGCCTCGTATACCTGCGGCGCTTCGCTTTTACTGCAATACAATACATGTATAGTATCATAGGCTCTTAGCTGGGCATGCAGAGAGGTGGCATGCGTATACACACTTTCTGAGATCATCAGCTGAAACTGACCCAGTTCGTCGTTACGGCAGTCCAGCATGAAGTAGGGTGCATGCCCCGGTTTTTTCTGCAGAATACCCACCTGTGTGACCAGACATTTCAGTTGCGGTACCAGTTCATCAGAAAGCTGTGGCGCATAGGATAATGTCTTGTCTTGCACATTACTGCACAAGCTCTCCAGTATTTCAGGAATGGGTTCTTCAAAAAAATGACAGATAGTATCTGCCATTGTGCGGATGCAGATCAGTGCCAGTTCATCGTCTGTTCTCAGATGATGGTTAATGGCTTTATAAGTAAGTATGCGAAGTATGGTTAATTGTTCCTCCAGGTGAGCGGGAACGGTGTATTTATCGAAGTAGAACTGCATCCGGGCAAACAGGTTGCCGAAGCTGCGGGTCTCTTCCCGTGTAAGATGCCGGAACAACTGATCCAGCAGTTGTCGCAGTTGCCGTATGATCTCTACAGGAGATGGTCTGTCGGAAATTTCCAGCAGACGCATATAACAGGCATGACCGGTAAGGTGATGCTGGGATGCATTGGTCTTATTCACTGACATATTAATGGGCTGGGCATCAATCATTCAGCAGGCAGTGATGATGCAAACGGCAAGTTAAGCAAAAACAGCTTAGGCTGCTTTACGTGGTTTGTTATTCCGTTTTTCCGCTCTGAATAACCAGGGCGCTACCGGCTTATTAAGTGCCCATAAACCCAGTTTCTGGCGTTTGGCGGTAGCCTGTGCTGCTGCCAGCGGAGCACTTTCAGAATACTCTGTATAATGCCATGCGTATCCATCAGAGATCATTCTGCCGTTGACGTACTGACCATCGGCACTGTATACATCTCCGATCCAGCGTTGATATTTGTCTTTCCGCAGCAACTCTACGGTGACTGTTTTGTTAAAGCAAAGATTGGATAGCGCCTGCTTGCTTTTTTGATAGAAGTCCTGACCTTTTTCAGGCGCATCGATCGCGCTGAGACGTATCTTATAAGTTGTCTTATTTACGAGCAGTTCAAAAGTATCACCATCCACAATGCGAACTACTTTTCCCTTTACCTTTTTCGGGGGATTGGCTGCGAAGGAACGTTGAGTAAAAAGGCATAGGATAAGGCATGACACCACACAAATAAAAACTTTCGGCATTACACGGTGTATTTAGGGATGCGAAGTAACAAATTTTTGTTCTACCTTCCGAAGGATTTAAAGTAATAAGTGAACATGTCCAACAAGAAAATAGCCATCATCGGTGGTGGTAATCTGGGTAGCGCGATAGCTCAGGGATTGTTAAAAAGCGGGTTTTCAATGCCTGCGGACCTGACCATAACAAAACGTAATCTTTCTTCTTTAAGTGAATTACAGTCGTTAGGAGTACAAACAATTTCAGATAATGAAACCGCGATCCGTAATGCTGAAATTATCGTGGTTGCGTTGAAGCCATATAATGTCAGAGAAGTACTGGCGCAGGTGAAGAGTGCATTTGACCCTTCCCGACAGATTTTGATCAGTGTAATTACCGGTATTTCCATTGCCGATCTGGAAGAGATTGCAGGCGCTGGTATGCCGGTGGTGCGTGCGATGCCCAATACGGCGATCGCCATACAGGAGTCTATGACCTGTATCTGTCACAAAAACGTGTCTGCGGAGCAGGCGGTGTATGTAAAGGATATGTTCGATCAGTTGGGCGTTGCGGTCATGATCGATGAAAAGCTGATGGATGCGGCGACCGTATTGGGCGCCTGCGGCATTGCCTATGCACTGCGCTTCATCAGAGCCAGCATACAGGGTGGTATCGAGATCGGCTTTGATGCACGTACAGCTAACCTGATCGCGGCACAGACCGTGAAAGGGGCGGCACAACTACTGATCAAAGAGAATCGTCATCCGGAAGAGGAAATAGATAAGGTGACCACTCCAAAAGGCTGTACAATTGCGGGCCTCAATGAAATGGAACATCAGGGTTTCAGCTCTTCACTGATCAAGGGGATTACTGTTTCCTACAATAAGATCGCTAAGGATTAACTTCAGACAACCTCCTGTTTGGGGTAATCAAAGAACAGGAAGGACTTTCGCGCACTGTCAAACTCTTTCCAGGAGTCTGTATTGGCCTGAACAGCAAAAATACCTGAAGTAGGGATATTATCGATCCTGATTTCCTGGGTTATATAGTTGGCGAAATCAGTAATGCCTGGGTTATGGGCAAAGATGGCTACGGTGTCGATATCGTCGTCTACTTTGGTAATGACCTTGAGAAAGGTGGAGGCGTAACAGAGGTACAGCTCATCTTCAAGCATAATAGCGTCTTTGTCATAGTGCCATTCCTTGGCCATCATTCTGGCGGTCGTTTTGGTACGTTTTGCCGGACTCGCAATCAGGAGTTCAGGCATGATACCTCTGGTCGCAAGTCTGTTCGCCATTTCCGGGGCATTCTGTTTACCACGTTTGTTCAATGGCCTGTCAAAGTCGTCTACGTCGGGGTCATTCCAGCTCGATTTGGCATGACGGATTAGTAATAATGTTTTCATAACAACGATGTTATTATGCAGCAGAGGATCTGCTGTGCGAGGTTTGAGTTAGTATTAGCATTTACTGTTACCTAATTTACGGATTTTACTGAAAGTAAGTGTGCTACAGGGGCCTCAGCAGGCCCTGTTGGAGTGGATTTAAAGGAAATTTAATAATGGAGATATATGAAAAAGGCCTGTTTTTAAAACAGGCCTTTTTATTTGTGTGTGATTAGTATCCTCTTTCGTTTTTGCCTTCCATATAGTTCATAAAGGCTTTGTTCACTACGCGGTTACCACCTGGTGTAGGGAAGTTTCCGGTAAAGTACCAGTCACCCAGGTTGTTCGGACAAGCCTGGTGGAGACCGTCGATGGACTGGTAGATCACGTCTACTTTAGCGCCAATGCCGGTTGGAGTGATGATTTCAGCGATTTTCGCAGAGATCTCTTCTGTAGTGAATGGTTTATAGATGTTTCTTACCACGTTCTGTGCGTGCAGGGTATTTGTACGCTGCAGCTCCATACAGAGGCCATAAGCTTCCTGCAGGATGTGCTCCTTGCCATGGTCCTTCAGGAGTTCGATGGCCGCCTTAAAGGCAACGAAATCACCGATTTTACTCATGTCGATACCATAACAATCCGGATAGCGGATCTGTGGTGCGGAAGAAACAACGATAATGCGTTTAGGGCCGAGACGGTCCAGCATTCTGATAATGCTCTCACGCAGTGTGGTACCGCGTACGATAGAGTCATCGATCACCACGAGGGTATCGATACCCGGACGTACTGTACCGTAAGTAATATCGTATACGTGCTGTACCATTTCATTACGGCCGGTATCAGCAGTAATGAAGGTGCGCATTTTAACGTCTTTGATAGCGATCTTGTCGATACGGATCCTGCGGTTGATCATTTCCGTCAGTTTCTCTTCATCGAAATCTTTACCCCATGATGTGATACGTTCTACCTTAATCTTGTTCAGATAATCTTCCAGACCTTTCAGCATACCATAGAAGGCGATTTCTGCTGTGTTTGGAATGAAAGAGAAGATGGTATTACGCAGGTCATTGTCAATGCTTTTCAGCACTGTTTCGGAGAGGTTGTAACCTAAAGCCGTACGCTCTTTATAGATCTTTTCATCGTTACCACGGGAGAAATAGATACGTTCGAAGCTACAAGCCTTACGCTCTTTCGGTTGCAGGATCTGTTCGATGCTGTACTCACCATTCTCTTTTACGATCAGGGCATTACCTGGCATCAGTTCCATCACTTCGTTTTCGCCTACGTTGAAAGCGGTACGGATAGCTGCACGCTCAGAAGCGGCAACGATCACGTCTTCATTTACGTAGTAGTAGGAAGGACGGATACCGTGCGCGTCACGCATTACGAACGCATCACCACTACCGATTAACCCGCAGACGTGGTATCCTCCGTCAAACATTGAAAATGATTTCTGAAGAATGCTTTTCACATCCAGTCCGTTACGTTTTTCTTCATCTTCCTGGCTCAGGAAGTGATGAATTACCTCCAGCATCGCGGCCAGGTCACTGTTACGGTGTGTTTCACCCGGAGTGACGTTAGCGAACTTAAACAGTTCATCTACGTTCACCAGGTTAAAGTTACCTGCAAGTGCAAGATTGCGTGATGGAATGGTATTGTGACGTACGAAGGGGTGGCAGAGTTCTACGTTGTTTTTACCCTGGGTGGCGTAGCGGAGGTGGCCCATTAAGAGTTCTCCCAGGAAACGTATATGGCCTTTCATGAGGCCCGGGTATTTGGTGATTTCCGGCTGGTACTTCTCGATTTCGTCTACTTCGTCTCTGACCTTGGCAAAGATATCTCCTATTGCTTGCGGGGCACTGCTTCGCAGGCGATGCATGAATGGTACTCCTGGTTCTGTGTTTAACTTCACTGTGGCTATACCTGCTCCGTCCTGTCCGCGGTTATGTTGTTTCTCCATCAGGAGGTACAACTTGTTTAGCCCATAGAAAACCGATCCATATTGTTGTTGATAATAAGAAAACGGCTTCCTGAGT
Organism: Chitinophaga sp. YR627; assembly: GCF_900114995.1. Classification (GTDB taxonomy): domain Bacteria; phylum Bacteroidota; class Bacteroidia; order Chitinophagales; family Chitinophagaceae; genus Chitinophaga. The sequence continues at coordinate 321,078 of NZ_FOUX01000003.1, read as the reverse complement.
CTAATAAATGCTAACCCGCATTCATGTTTTATGGCATCACTCATCCCTATTAGAATTGAAGGCGCAAAGTTACGGGTAAAAAGCGGAACGCCCAACGACCAATGATAAATGCAGGTTCTGCCTGAAAATAAGAATCCCCGGTATTGCTGTATACCGGGGATTCCTATTCAATTATATGTGTTATTGTTTTGCTATACCTCCTATCCACTGGCTGATGTGCGTACAGTTTCTGAACTCATCATCAACATGGATATAATATGTCGGGATCTTTTCCCTGAGCCATTTGTCGCGGGCATCCTGTTGTTTCAGCTGGAGCGTACGTTGCTGGATACGGGCGTAGTCGTCGTTCATATTCTCACGGTGTGGCTGGGTACGTGTTTTCAGATAAACAAGGCGTACACCATTACGGCCGTTTGGCTGATCGTCTACGAATGGCATTGGTTTAGAGATACCACCTGGTTTAAGGGTGTCGAGCAGCAGTACGATGTCTCTTTCGGAAGGTTCGTCCAGCTGGTCGATAGTAATATAGGTAGTACCATTCATTCTGTTCTGGAGCATACCACCGTCGAATTTAGCTGCCGGGAGGGTACTGTATTTTACTACTGCTTCAGAGAAGGTCATTTTGCCGTTCAGGATAACGGTACGAACGCTGTCCAGCAGTTTTGTTGCGTCAGCCAGATCGCTACGGGTAACGTTTGGCTTGAGCAGGATATGCTGAACGGTGATATTATCGCCCTGACGTTTGATACACTGAATGAGGTGGTAACCGAACTGACTCTTGATAGGAGAAGATATTTCATTCTCTTTCAGACGGAAAGATGCGGCCAGAAAGTCTGCATCCCACTGTTTGTCGTTACGGTTGAGGATGTATACCCCTTTATTTTCTTTTGCGCCCGGATCTTCAGAGTAAAGGATCGCGAGACGGCCGAAATCACTGGTTTTTTCCTGCACCTGTTTTTTGAATTCCAGCAGGCGGTCAATAGCGTACTGGTCCATCTCCTTCGTTGCCTTCGGCTGGATCACGATCTGACCGATTTCCAGTTCTGATTCGTAGTACTGGAGACTGTCTTTCGGGATGGCGTCGAAATATTTCTTCACCTCGGAAGGCGTCACTTTTACGGAGCTGGTGATTTTATCCTGCATTGCTTTAGCCAGCAGACCTTCTCTGATAGGCTGACGGAAGCGTTCTTTCAGCTGATAAATAGAATAGCCGGTTACTTCCTTCATTTTCTCAGGGCTGCCGTAAACGTCCTGGAAGTAGCGGATACGATTCTCGATCTGTCCGTCTACATCAGATTCACTTACCGGCAAACTGTCCCGTTCTGCCTGCATCACCATTACTTTCTGGGAAATGATCTGTTCCATGATCATGCATGGCGCATTGGGAGGCAGAGAACCATCCGCGTTATTACGCGATAGATTCACCATTTCTCCTTCAACGTCGGATCTGAGAATGATCTTATCCCCCACAATAGCCGCAATTTTGTCGGCTACCATTTTCTGTTGGGCAACGGCTACCTGACACAGTAGTAGTGTACCTGCAGAAAGTGCAAAAATTCTATTCATGTTACAAGTGCAGTGAATTTCAAAAATAGCCAATAAAAAATAAGCCGCATGATAGCGGCTTATCTTTTTAACAAAAGTTTATACTGATATTACAAAGTTCTCTTTACTTCTACTTCTTCGAAGCCTTCTACGATATCGCCAACTTGCAGGGCGCTGTAGTTCTTGATACTCAGACCACACTCCATGTTGCTCGCAACTTCCTTCACGTCGTCTTTGTAACGTTTCAGGGATTGCAGTTCGCCGGTATAGATTACGATACCATCGCGTACCAGGTTGACACGGGTGTTTCTGGTGATCTTTCCATCGAGGACGAAGCAACCAGCAACGGTAACCTTGTCGAAGCGGTAAGTTTCGCGGATTTCCACGTTGGCCACCACTTTCTTCTCGATTTTTGGCTCCAGCATCCCTTCCATCGCGCTCTTGAGTTCGTCGATAGCGTCGTAGATGATAGAGTAGGTACGGATCTCGATATTCTCTTTCTCTGCCAGTTTGGAAGCCTGAGAGGAAGGACGTACCTGGAAACCTACGATGATCGCATCGGAAGCTGTTGCCAGCAATACGTCGGATTCTGTGATCTGACCTACTGCCTTGTGCACCACGCTCACAACGATTTCTTCAGTAGAGAGTTTCTGCAGGGAATCGCTTAATGCTTCTACGGAACCGTCAAAGTCACCCTTGATGATGAGGTTGAGCTGTTTGAAGTTACCCAGCGCAAGACGGCGTCCGATCTCATCCAGCGTGATGTGTTTCTTGGTACGGATACCTTGTTCACGGATGATCTGAGCACGGCGGTTAGCCACTTCTTTAGCTTCGGATTCGTTTTCGTACATACGGAATTTCTCACCAGCCTGAGGCGCGCCGTTCAGACCGAGCACCTGTACAGGTGAAGAAGGTCCTACGGATTCAACACGCTGTCCGCGTTCGTTAAACATCGCCTTGATCTTACCGAAGTTAGAACCGGAGGCGATCGTATCACCCTGGCGGAGGGTACCGCTTTGTACGAGCAGGGTAGCCACGTAACCGCGGCCTTTATCGAGGGATGCTTCGATCACGCTACCGGAAGCTTCTCTGTTCGGATTGGCTTTCAGTTCGAGTAATTCTGCTTCCAGGAGTATTTTTTCCAGCAGGACGTCTATGTTCAGACCGCTCTTGGCAGAAATTTCCTGGCTCTGGTATTTACCACCCCAGTCTTCTACCAGCAGGTTCATACCGGCCAGCTGTTCTTTGATCTTTTCAGGATTAGCGCCGTCTTTATCCACCTTGTTGATTGCGAATACCATTGGCAGACCTGCGGCCTGTGAGTGGGAGATCGCTTCACGTGTCTGTGGCATGATGGCGTCATCCGCAGCGATAACGATGATGGCGATATCCGCTACTTTGGCACCACGGGCACGCATCGCGGTAAACGCTTCGTGACCCGGTGTATCCAGGAAGGTCAGTTTCTTACCGGAAGAGGTTTCTACCTGGTAAGCACCGATGTGCTGGGTGATACCACCCGCTTCACCGGACACCACATTGGCGTTACGGATATAGTCAAGGAGGGAGGTCTTACCGTGGTCTACGTGACCCATGATAGTCACGATAGGTGCTCTTGGTACCAGATCTTCCTCGTTATCAGTTACTTCTTCTTCCTCCATTTCATCTGCGTCATCCACACCGATGAATTCCACTTCGTAACCGAACTCGCCGGCTACCAGTTCAATCACCTCTGCGTCCAGACGCTGGTTGATTGATACCATGATACCGAGTCCCATACATTTTGAGATTACTTCGGCGAAGCTAACATCCATCAGGTTAGCGAGTTCACTAACGGAAACGAACTCAGTGACCTGGAGTTTATTATTTTCAGCGCCTTTGTTGGCCAGTTGCTCAGCGAGCTCGTGGCGTTTCTCACGGCGTTGTTTTGCTTTGACGTTTTTACCGCGGTTACCACCACCCATTTTGGCCATGGTTTCCTTGATCTTGTTCTGGATTTCGTTTTTGTCGATCTCCTTATCTTCCGGACGTCTGTTAGCATTATTGTCACGGTTACCGTAGCCGCCATGCTGACCACCCGGACGGTTACCGAAGTTACCGCCTGGTCTGTTGCCATGCTGACCGCCACCTGGTCTGTTACCACCACCGTGCTGGCCTGGTCCACCCGGACGATTGCCATGCTGGCCGCCGCCTGGTCTGTTACCACCGCCACCGTGCTGACCTGGTCCACCTGGACGTCCGTCGCGGTTTGGCGCTGCGTGAGGTCTGTTCTGACCGCCGCCTGGCCTGTTATTATTATTATTATCGCGATTATCGCGGTTACCGGTATTTCTGTTATCTCTGTTGAAATCGCGGTTACCGGAATTACGGTTTTCTGTGTTACCACCTTTAGAAAGATCGCCTGGTTGAACAGGTTCTGGTTTCTTTTCAACTATGATGCGTTTCCGCTTACGGTTGTTGTCGGCATTGTTGTTATTATTATTGCCACCGCGGTTGAAATTATTGTTACCCTTATTATCACGTCTTTCTGAGTGAACAGGCAGTTCGATTTTACCGATCACTTTTGGACCGGTGAGTTTTTCTGCCTGAATGTTTTCGATAACGGCAGTGCTTCCGTTATCGTCCTGCTCTGATGCTGGTGCTGATGCAATATCTGCTGCTGCAACTTCGGTCATATGCTGTGCGGCCGGTTTTTGTGTGATTGGCTGTTTCACTTCCGCCGGTTCTTTTGTTTTTTCCTGAGCAGCTGCCGGTTTTTCGGCTGCCGGCGCTTGTTTCTGTTCTACAGCGGGGACAGCAGGTTTTTCAGCAGCGGGTGCAGTTGTTTTTTCTTGTTGTACTAGTGATTCTACTTTTTGTACTGGCTGAACGGGTTGCACTGGTTTCACTTCCGGTTGTACAGCAGGTTTTGCTGGCTCTACCGGAGCTTGCTGTTGTGCAACGGGTTGTTGCGGTTGTACCGGTGGTTGCGGCGCTGGTTCTTTTACCGGCGCTTTCTCACTGGCTGGAGGTTCCGGTTGTCTTGCGGCAGCCGGTTTCTCTTCCTGTTCTGGTTTGGTAACCGGAGGAACAGGTGGTTTCTTTGGTCTGTTCAGTGCATCCAGGTCAATAGTTGCCACGACTTTCGGGCCATTGATCCTTGGCGTGTCTGTTTTTATAACTTCCTGAGGCTCCGGTTTCTGCGGCTGTACTGGCGGCGTTTTCTCGGCAACAGGTTGCTGAGGTGCTGCGACAGGCTCTTTCGGCGCTTCTTCTGTTTTTGCAACAGGTGGTTTGACTTCCGCAACCGGTACCGGCTCGGGTTTAGGTTCAGGCTTTGGCTCCGGTTTTGGTTCGGGCTTCGGCTCGGCCTTTGGTTCCGGCTTCGGTTCAGGTTTTGGTTCGGGTTTGGGTGCTTCAACTGCAACCGCGGGAGTGGGTTCCTCTTTAGGAGCTGCTTCTTTCTTTTTGGCTGCTGCCTCTGCTTCTTCTTTCTCTTTCTTCTTCATTGCATCTAACACGCTTCCTTTAGGCAGGGCTATCTGATCGCTTTTGCGTTTATTAGCCTTGTCCTGCTGGAATTCAGACTGCAAAGCTGCATACATCTGAGACGTCAGGCGCGCGTTAGGCGAGCCAAAGCCGCCCATATCATAGCCCTTATTAGCAAGGAAGTCGATTAACGTTTCCTTACCAATATTGAACTCCTTGGCTGCAGCCAGCAATCGTGGCGTGTTGTTTGTTACTTCAGGCATATTGTAATCTCGGGCCTCCCCATTTTTCCCGTTGGCTAACGGGACTCCTTTTTAACAATTAACAATAACTAAAAAATACTTTCTGTCGAGCAAGCCCACATCCCGGGGAAGTTAGTGGTGCGAACCTACTCTTTATCAAATTCTTCCTGTAGTATTCTTCTTATGTCTTTTACTGTTTCTTCTTCAAGGTCTGAGCGGCGTACCAGTTCCTCTACTGTCAGGTCAAGTACACTGCGAGCGGTGTCACAACCAATACGTTTGAGTTCATCCAGTACCCATTCTTCGATCTCGTCGGAGAATTCTGCCAGGTCAATGTCATATTCTGCCTGTTCCTGTTCTTCGTCACGGAAGACATCAATCTCATAACCCGTCAATTCGCAGGCCAGTTTTATATTGACGCCTTTTTTACCGATCGCCAGAGACACCTGATCTGCCTTGAGGAAAACAGAAGCATATTTATTCTCATTATCTACCTCCATGCGGCTGATCCTTGCAGGCGTGAGTGCACGCTGGATAAGCAGCTGAATATTAGCGGTATAGTTAATGATATCGATATTCTCGTTACGCAGTTCACGTACAATGCCGTGAATACGACTACCTTTCATACCCACGCAGGCTCCTACAGGGTCGATGCGGTCGTCATAGGACTCCACAGCTACTTTAGCTCTTTCTCCTGGTTCGCGTACGATTTTCTTAATTACGATAAGGCCGTCAAAGATCTCGGGAACTTCAATTTCCAGCAATTTAGCCAGGAAGGTAGGATGGGTGCGGGAAAGTATGATGAGCGGAGCGTTGTTCTTCATCTCCACTTTTTTAACTACTGCCCTTACATTTTCACCTTTCTTGAAATAATCGGTAGGAATTTGTTCAGATTTAGGTAAAATTAACTCATTCCTTTCATCATCAAGCAATAAAACTTCTTTTTTCCATACCTGGTACACTTCACCGGTTACAATTTCACCCACACGGTCAGCATATTTCTTTACAAGTATATTCTTTTTCAGGTCTCCGATACGGGCAGAAAGAGTCTGCTTTGCAGCCAGGATGGCCCTGCGGCCGAAATCCAGGATCTCTACTTCCTCGTAAAGGTCTTCACCTACCTGGTAGTCTGGTTCAACTAAAATGGCTTCCGAATAAGCGATCTGGGCATTATCATCTTCTACCTCTCCATCTGTAACAATGGTACGGCGGCGTAAAATCTCCAGGTCACCTTTCTCAGTATTTACAATCACGTCAAAGTTCTCATCAGAGCCATACTTTTTACGGAGAAGAGTTTTGAACACATCTTCCAACACTTTCATCAACGTCGGGCGGTCAATGTTTTCCGCCTCTTTAAACTCCGTGAATGACTCAATCAGGTTAATACTAGCCATGTTTCGGTTATATTATATATTTTAAAACACGATGCACACCTTTGTGTGCTTGATTTCATTTAAATTTATTTCGGTTGTTTTTTTCTCCTTCTTCTTCCCTACCTGCTCCTCAATTGTCACAACCGCTTCTGTCACAGACAATAGCGTACCCTCTTTCTCGGAATTATCCAATAAAGTAACAGTTATCTTGCGACCAATATTCTTTACGTATTGACGGAGAAGTTTCAGCGGTTCGTCCAGTCCGGGTGAAGATACTTCCAGGGAAAAATCATTGTCCGGAAACAGCGTGGCTTCTTCCAACCTGCTGTATAGGTTTCGGTTGAATGCTACCAGCTTATCAACCGGCACGCCATTGTCCCCATCTACAAAGAGTTTTATGTTGTTCGTGGGTTTTATCCGCACATCTACTACGAAGTATTCCGGATAGGGTGACAGCATCTCTGCAGCCATGTCCCGGATCGTTGTTATCACTTGTTCATTTGCCATAAAAAAACGAGAAGGGGACCGCTCAGTCCCCTTCGTTAGTATCATTTTCCTATGCAAATTTAGGATTTTATTTTGATCCAAGAACATTTTCTTTAACTTGTAGGGAATAAATTAATAAGAGAAAACTCCCTGTCCGCATAGATTTCAAAAATATTTAATAACTGTTGCCCCCTCCCAGGCATGCAAATTAAAGCATACATACAACGCCTTAATTTCGAATTACTCGTCTGGCCAACAGCGCTGGTACTCCTTTATTTAATGGATCCCCACAATAATAATGGTCCTGGTTTCTGTGTGCTCAGACGGATGGGCGTCTCCTGGTGCCCCGGCTGCGGCCTCGGTCACTCAATCAGTTTTCTGTTGCACGGAGAATGGAAAGCGGCCCTGGAAAGCCACTTTCTCGGTCCTTTCGCATTGGCGATACTCGTATACCGGACCATCCAGCTGGGCAGATTACAATGGCAGTCTTTTGCGGAACTTAAAAACCACTATACATGAACGACTATGCATTCTCCTCACTTCCCGGCATTGAACAGGAAGAGCTCTTATGGCTACAGGAACTGACCAGAAATTACTCTTCCGAAAACCGCCAGCGCTTTCTGGCCATCTATCAGGGACGCCGTAAGGAACCTTCCCTGATACTGATCTGCTGCCTTATCGGACTGGTAGGCGCAGCGGGAATTCACCGCTTTATCCTGAACCAGATCGGAATGGGGATACTCTACTTCCTGACCGGTGGCCTTTGTGTGATAGGTACTATTGTGGATGCGATCAATCACCGTAAATTAGCCTGGGAGCATAACAAGAAGGCAGCACTCGAAAGCGCGGCACTGCTTGGCCTATAAACTTTTAGCTGTTTTCAGGGCTGTTAAAGAAAACTTAAACCCCCTCTTTTTTCCGCCCTGAAAACAGATTAACTGCTAAATTTGCCCTTATGATACTGAAATATGCATTTTTGGCCTTTGTGTTCTGGTTACTGTATAAACTGGTGTTCGATTTCATCGTACCTGTGTATCAGTCCACAAAACACGTACGCAGACAGATGGGAGATATTCAGGAGCATCTTCGCCGTCAGTACCAGCAACAGGAACAGGCTCAGAGACAGGCTGCTCAGGCGCAGCAACAACAGCAGCAACGCGCTGCCGCCCCTAAAGCCGACAAAGGAGATTACCTCGATTTTGAAGAGATCAAGTAGTCCTGACCGTTATTTGAAAATATCTGCCATCGTCTTCGGTGGCAGTAAATGAATTGTTTGCAGGCCAACGACCTTCGCGCCTTCAATGTTCGGCAATGTGTCATCTATAAATAAGGTCTCGGCAGGATCCAGACCATTCTCATCCAACACCAGTTGAAACGATTCCTTAAAAGGCTTCCGTAACCCGATCTGGTGTGAATAATACGCCTTGTCAAAAAACGCCGCCAGCGAAGGTATTCCCCTGCTCTCCTCCAATATTTTATTAAAAGCCTGCATGTGTATCTCGTTCGTATTGCTCAGCAAATACACCCCGTAATGCTGCCTTAATTGCTGCAGGATCTGCAATCTGCGTAAAGGGAAGTCAAGCAACATCGCATTCCACGCATCAGTGATCTGCTGGTGCGTAGTACCCGGCGCCGTATGCTTCTGCATCTCATCCAGGAAAACTTCAGGTGCTACCTTCCCTGTTTCCAGATCGTCAAAAAGTGAGTTCAGCGAAAACTGATTGTACAAACTGGTGAATTCCTTTACACCCAGTGTTTCAAACGCCTTGTAGGTCAGCTGGTAATCCAGATTGATAATTACCCCGCCCAGATCGAAAATGATATGTTTAATGCCTTTCATCGTATATACTGGTGAATGAGAAAATGCAAATTTATACAGTGCTGGTAAGAAGTCCTATTATTAGAGGTATACTGTATAAATAAAAATGTCAATAGCTTGTTGGTTTATTGAATTGAATGAATTACTTTTGCGGTCCCTGAAAAGGGAACCCTCGAGAAAGTTTCAAAATATTCGTTCTGAAAAGAACAGGTCCTATAGCTCAGTTGGTTAGAGCACCTGACTCATAATCAGGGGGTCCCAGGATCATGCCCTGGTGGGACCACAAAAAAAGCCTTACTGGTAATTTACCGGTAAGGCTTTTTCCATTTATATCGACTACCTTGCCCCTTCTTTAAACCCTATATCGTAAAGTCAATGAATAAGCTCCCCTTTATCGTAGCCCTTCTGACTGCGCATGCCGCATTGGGACAAGTTGGGTATCGCAGCGTACAAAACAATCAGCCGGTAAAAAAAGCCTATGACAGTACCGTCAACGTTGAAAACATCAAGTGCCAGTTCGATCCTGCATCTATGATCGGTCAGGAATTCTATTTCGCACAAAGAAGCCCGTATTTTAAAGGTTATGCGAAACAGGACACTACGTTCAAAGATTTCTTTTCTGACAAGCAGACATCCCTTCAGGGTGTTGCAGGTAACCCTGCAAAAGAAGCGTCCAGAAGTGGTCCATCTATCAGTTATGCGGGCATTCCGATCGCCAAAATAAAATTACCCGCCGCTACTGCTAAAAAGACCAACGATGTCCTGAGTAATCTGTACAAACCTATCTACATACAGCATAGCTCCTACTCCGGAGAAGCCGTTACGCCTTACAGTGCCCTTGAGAACAGGACATTTACCGTTACCGGCTGGGAAATCCTTAAAGAAGAAGATAACCTTTGCCAGACGCAGGTCACTTTAAAGGATGCGGATGGTGAAAAAGTACAATGGAAGATCTACGGCCGGCGCGAGTCCGGTATTGCCGTTTTCACCAAAGGCTATCTGGAAAAACTCAAACAGACCTGGGTAAATAAACCTGTTTACTTTATTGAGGAAAGCTTCGCTCCTTCCAGCTTTTACAACCCGCTTGATAAGCAAACGCTCGGGTATGTACAAGGTAGTAAATGGCAATGTACAGAACTGACGTTCCTGTTTGATGAAAATTTCTTCGGCAAACTACACCTCATCCTTCGTAATGATGCCCAGAAAGAAATTGCCGTGCAGATAGATGACAGAGGCTCGCTTGATAAACAACTCTCTCTATTTTATATCTGGTCGGAAGAGCGATACCTGGCGGTTAAACAGAAAGAAAAAGCTGAACAGGAAGCAGCACTGGCGAAAGAAGAAGCCGATAAGAAACAGTTGCAAAAAGACATTAAAGCCTACCGGGAGTCAATGATCAAACAATTTGGAACCGCAAACGGGAATATCATTGCTGACGGCAAAGTAAAAATGGGCATGAATCAGAATATGTGTGAAGCCGCCTGGGGCTACCCCAGCGATAGGGTAAAAACACAGGTAGGTGCGCACGTAATAGAAACCTGGTTTTATTACCCTGCCGGTTCCTGGTTGAAGTTTCAGGATGGAAAACTAATTCAGATCAAAGAATAAAAAAGGAGGTTCATAAGAACCTCCTTTTTTATTCTATATATACGTATAGATCGCTTACTTACTGTACTTTCCTGATCCACAGACTACCTGGCCTGTCTTTAAAGAACAGGGGTGCTTTATCCGCGTACTGTCCTTTCGTTTGCTGTTGCATATAATCTGAGAAGAATAGTATTTCAAATGCACTATTAAAAAGCAGGAAGTTGTGAACGGTGTATATCTCGTTCCAGTTCAGCTTATGTTCGAACAGCCACTCTTTTGGATACTCAAAAGGATAGAATATATCGTGAATATGGACAATTACCCCTTTATTAAGAATAGGTAATACCTCAGCCATTAAATAATTCACATCGCTACCTGTTTTGGAAACGTGTGAGTTGTCGATCAGCAATATATCATTCTCCTGCAGTGTCGTAAAGATCTGTGGATCTACCTGCTGCACCAGTTGTTCCCTTACATCTGTATTTTTATAGTCCTCCTGACGCAATAAGCGGTTCAGGGAAATAGATGGATTAGGCTCTATAAAAGTGAAGTGAATGCTGTTATTCAGGAATTTATCATTCGTATCAAGCATCAGCGACGAAGAGAATCCGGAACCGATCTCAATTACACGCTTAGGCTTATATTTCATCAGAATATTAAACAATGCCAAACCATCTGCATGCGCGTAGGTTTTATTGTCAAAATAATACCTGAAGCCATTCTGTGACGGCTGAGACGAGAACGGAATCACTTTAGACGCTTCTATGAGATCGGTCATCAGCGCGTGCTGTTGCTGATCGTTCATATCAATGCCTTTTAGTGGCTTTGGAGCCCATATCTGCTCCTCACGGCTTTTCAGATCATGTAAGTCTACAACGGGAGAATAGAAATGTCCGGGTCTGTGAGCGGCATTTTTCCTATAGAAGTGAGCATAACGTAAATACGGTATTTTCGACAAAATCCTTCCGAATATATTCTCTTTCATGATTATAAAAATTAGCGCAATATTACACAATATAGAGATTATCTGATAAGTATTACGCTCCCTTTTTTAAATAAATCGCCCCCACAAGGACTAACTGCTTTCACAAACCAGTAATACGCACCGGACTCCTGCATAATGCCTTTGTACCTTCCATCCCAGCCTTTCGCACCACTATTGCTGGTGAATATCAGTTCTCCCCAACGATTAAATATGGAGAACTCTTTCACTTGTACTGTACCTGCTGCTATCACACGGAAAATATCATTACGTCCATCTGCATTTGGTGTAAATGCACCCGGGAGCTGGATAGTAGAGATGCCCACCTGGTCAAAATTTACTGTGATAGAATCGATCGTCTCGCAACCCAGATCGCTAAATCCTCTCACCGTATAAGTTGTTGTACGATCTGGTTTAGCAAGCGGATTAGGAATGTTCAGTGCACTTAATGAAACGTCCGGTACCCATTCGTAACGGCTGGCGCCTGTTACCAATAATTGCGTAACTGCTACAGAACAGTTGATATCATTAGACTTGGACAACACTAAATCTGGCGCTTCATTCACAGTGATACTTACTGACAGATCTCTCGTACGGTTACAAACGGTATCTGTAATTGTTACGTTGTAAAGGATCGAAGCATCCGGCGTACCAACAGGATTGCTGATCTGTGCATTATTCAGATATGTTGCAGGGCTCCATCTGTATATCTGACCGCCACTCGCAGAGAATCTGATCGGATTAGTAGCCGTACAATAGGCAGTATCCAAAGGTGTAACCGAGAAGTTTGGCAAACGATAGCTAACCTGCACTGTATCTGACACCTCTTCATTACAGCTGTTCCATGCGTTTACATAGTAAGTGCCAGCTGTGCTCAGTGTATGTGTCTGGCCGGTGCTGTTGTCCTGCCATTGGTAGCGTGCAAATCCGGCGCCTGCATCCAGTATGAGCGTACCCGCGTTACACAACACAGTATCGCTGCCCAGATTCAGGCTCGGAGAAGGTGTAACGGCTACTCTTACGTTCAGGTCCTGGGTACGGTTGCAGACAGTATCTGTAATAGTCACTGTGTAATTAATGGAAGATGTTGGCATACCAACCGGATTGCTGATCTGAGCATTGTTCAGATAAGTAGCAGGTGTCCATTGGTATAAATGTCCGCCGGTTGCTGTGAATTGTATCGGTGCCAGCGGTGTACAATAAGTCGTATCCATTGGTGTAACCGTGAAATCAGCTGGCAAGCGATAACTAACTACGATTGTATCGGTAAATTCTTCGTTACAGTTATTCCAGGTTCTTACATAATAAGTACCTGAGGTGCTTACTGAAAGTGTTTGCGCAGTACTGTTGTCCTGCCACTGATAGCGGGCGAATCCGGCGCCGGCATCCAATACCAGCGTACTGGCATTACATAACAGGGTATCATTACCCAGATTTAGAGCCGGAGATGGTGTTACCGCTACTCTTACAGTCAGGTCCTGTGTACGGTTACAGACAGTATCTGTAATCGTTACTGTATAATTGATGGAAGATGTTGGCATACCAACCGGATTACTGATCTGTGGATCGTTCAGGTAAGTAGCAGGTGTCCATTGGTATAAATGTCCGCCGGTGGCTGTAAATTGTATTGGCGCCAGTGGTGTACAATAAGTCGTATCCATTGGTGTAACCGTGAAATCGGCCGGCAAACGATAATTAACTACGATTGTATCGGTAAATTCTTCGTTACAGTTGTTCCAGGCTTTTACATAATAAGTACCCGAGGTGCTTACAGAAAGCGTTTGCGTGGTGCTGTTATCCTGCCACTGATAGCGTGTAAATCCGGCGCCGGCATCTAATACCAGCGTACCTGCGTTACACAGCAGGGTATCATTACCCAGATTGATGCTGCGGGGAGAAGGTGTTACCGTCACATTTACAGGCAGATCTCTGCTGATATGACAAACAGTATCCGTAATGGTCACCATATACTGAATTGACGCAATTGGTGTACCGACAGGATTAGCAATCTGTGGATCACTCAGATAGGTAGCTGGTGTCCATTGGTAGGTATGACCTCCGCCTGCTAAAAACTGTATCGGGCCAAGTGCAACACAATAGGCCGTGTCCTGCGGCGTAACTGTAAAGTCGGCCAGTTGACGGTAATTAACTACAATCGTATCGGAAAACTGTTCATTACAAAGGTTCCAGGCAGTTACATAGTAGGTTCCGGATGCGTTCACCGTAAGTGTCTGTCCTGTGCTGTTATTCTGCCATAGATAACGGGAGAAACCTGCACCTGCATTCAATACAAGTGGATTGGCACTACAAATGAGGGTATCATTACCAAGGTTAATACTGTGGGGAGAAGGTGCTACTGTAACAGTAACGGTATCCCGAAGGACAGAGCAGGCAATGCTGTTTTCTGCAATGATCATGTAGGTGCCTGCTGCAGGAAATACCAGTCTTACTGTAGAGTCATTTACCATACGGGATGAAACACCTGCAGGTAATGTCCATAGCAGATTGGTAGCGCACATACCAGTTTTTGATGCAACATAAGTAGCTGAATCTGCAAGGTTACAGATGGCCTGAGGGCCTGTCAGTTCTATCGCGCCACATGTTGGAGCCTTACACAGGGAATCTATCTGGAATGTAATATCGCGAACGGTTGGTGTAAAAGAAATGTTATTGAATGTATAAACGTCTTCACGTGTCCAGGTAAAGGGTGTCTCCACAAACGTTGTCGGTGTAGTTGTGCCTGTTATCGGATCATTAGTACAATTTTCAAAGTTGCCATCTGCATCCACCTTGATTACAACTGCTTCACTATTTTCGCTTCCCGTCACCCATATAGCACCGTCACTATCTTCCATTACTGAATAGCAGATAAATGTCGAAGAAGCCGTAAACCTGCGTGTATACACCAGGTTGGATTGCTGATCGAATTTGTAAAGATACCCGGCATTTGACGTCCATGGACTTGTTGTATATACGTATCCTCCATCAGCAGTCTGATAGAAACCAGTAAAAAATGAACTATTGTTACCAGCAGCAGGATTTATCTTAAAAGTTTTTTTAGGGGCCAGTGATGCAGTGTCAAGTATGATAAAGCCATCTGCCTTTGTTGTATAATCTGCGCCATTTAAGATATGTACGTTTACGCGATATTCTCCGGACGAATAATCAATGTTGCTGCTAAAAGCACCCCGGTTATCCATCGTGTATGAACGTGTGCTGTAAATGGTACCATCTACAACAGACATTTTTGAAATAATGCAGGTATAGTCGTTAGGTGCTCTGGAGTCCCCGGTGAAAATAAGGGTATCGCGTTTTTGTATTACAGAATAAGCTCCTTCTGCTGTCTGATAATCCAGTCGTTTAGTCCACTGGATATTTCCCAGTGCATCTAATTTCACGATCTGCCAGTCTGAAAACCCTCCACTGCCATATCCAACCCCACTTACAACAACGCCATTATCTGCTGTGCTGTAGATATCCAATCCAAGACTGGTTTCATTGACATCTGAAAATTTGCGGGACCATCTGGGGGTGCCGTCTGGTGCAATTCTCATTGCCACGGCTTCGCCGCCTCCTTTACCATAAGAACCGGTCTGGGCAACCACCAGGATATCTCCATCTCTGCTCAGTCTTAACCTTCTGAACTGCTCATTGTTTGAGCCGCCATAAGTTTTGCTCCATACGATCTGACCATTTTTGGTCATTCTGGTAACAAACAAATCATTACCACCGGCACCGTAACTGCTGGTTTGTCCACCGATAACAATATCGCCGCCAGGTAATTGTCTGAGATCTGATGCGGACTCATTGCCAGTGCCTTTTAATAAAAGTCGAAATGTGTTAGAGCATTGTGGGTAAACATTGTGCGCCACTAAAATTGCCAGAATAAGCAGGAAAAACCTCATCGGTATATAAAACTTAAGGATAATATAAAACGAGTGACTCGTTATGCAGGCAAACAAAGGGAATAATAGCTGATTTATTGTAACCTTGATGGTTCTGTTTACGACGCCCGCAATAATTGAGTGACCCAAAAAATAAAAGTACAAAAAAAGAGAAGAATAGCTAAAATGGATATAGCATTAACGTGTGAATAATTTGTTATCGTATAGTCCTGGGGTTATTTCTTCAACACAGGGAGGACAATCTGCTGAAGGATAAATAATAGATAACTAATTGATATCTAGATGCTTTTTTCGGAATTTTTATATGTCCCAAAAAACAGGGAAACAAAACTCCAACTAATTGGAGTTTTGTTTCCCTGTCCGATATTTAAAAGTGTCATTTACCGTAAACTGTTTTCAGGTAATCCTCTACACTACCACTCTTACGACCAATCAGTTGTTCCAGATCACCGCTCACTTCAGCAAATTCTCCATCTTTAACGGCTGTACTAAAGCCCGCAAACAAACCTATATACATCTCCGGTACACCTACTTTGGTCAGTTCTTCTTTAAATGCTTCTACTGTCGGGGATACATAATTTACCTGTTTGCCGGTAGCTGCTGTAATAGCCGCCGCGATCTCTGTATAAGAAATGGCTTTTGAACCCGTGATCACATAACTGCGGTTTTCATGCCCCTCTCCTGTCAGTACGGCTACGCCGGCCTCCGCCATATCCTCACGTAATGCATAAGCTGTTTTGCCTTCTCCGGCAGGCTGGAAGATAATGCCTGTTTCCAGTACTCTATCGCCTACAAACATTGGAATAACCTCCGCATATAAGCCATGCTCCATGATCGTATACCTGAGTCCGGAGGTTTTCAGCAGATGCTCTACCAGCAGGTGGGTAGACGCTACGAATGCCAGTGGGGAAGTGGCGGATTCGTTTTTGCGCTGTACACTGGTGTAGATTACGTGGCCCACTTTAGCATCGATCGCAGCATTGACTACGTTCTCGTGCTGCGGACCGCGATTTGCTACATCATTGCCGGATACAAAATACAGTTTGTCAGTATCTTGGAATGCAGCCACGAGAGACGCTTTGTCATCATAATTGCCAATAGCGATCTCCACGCCCAGTGGTTTGAATGCCTCCGCTTTGGCCGCATCGCGGACCAGGACCTTCACATTTGAGGCCGGTACTTTTACCAGCAGTTTATCTAATACAGCACGACCAAGATGTCCTGTTACGCCTGTCACTAGTATTTTACCCATTTTCTTAGATTTAATAGTATTGGTTACCTAATTACCTTAACTTACTTTTGGTAAGTCAAAGGTAGTTGCGTAGCAAATAGCTGACAAGAAGGCACTTGAATATCAGCTGGTTACGTGGAAGTAAGTAATTTTGATTATCAATTTGTTATGACAAAAGAAGATTGGAAAAAATATTCAGATACTGATGGGGAGTGCGCTGTCAGAAATGTCCTGGATCGACTGGGTGATAAATGGTCAATGTTAGTGATCATTGTACTGGGAGTAGAAGGCACATTGCGATTCAACAAACTGCACAACCTGATCGGGGATATCTCGCAGAAAATGCTGACCGTCACCCTGAAATCACTGGAAGCCGACGGCCTGATCACCAGAACAGTTTTCCCGGAGATACCACCCCGTGTAGAGTATGCACTCACGGAAAGAGGCGCCAGTCTGTTACCACATATGGAAGGTCTGGCAGAATGGGCGGCTAAACATATGGAGGGGATCTACGCATCCAGAGAAAAATATATCGGATCGTAACGACCGATTTAATACCTTCAGGAGGTCTTAATTTAACCCGATGAGCTTCTCCGGAATATTCAGTACCCTGATGTTGCTTGGCGCCCTGCAAGGCTTCATTATGAGTGGACTGTTGTTCTTTGCCAGGAAACGTCCGGCAAGAGATCGCCTGCTCGCTATACTGATCCTGCTCATCGCAACGGCCTGCCTGAACCTGCATATTTTTGAGTCCAACTGGATTAATGAACTACCGTTACTGAGATTCCTGCTGAATTTTGTACCACTCGTCGTGGTCATGCCGATGGGGCCATTACTTTATTTCTATGTAAAATCAGGTCTTGACCCGTCGTTCAGGTTGACCACAGCACACGCCCCTCATTTCTACACTACCATCATTGATATCGTTCCCCAGCTGATCGCTCTGACCTATGTTGGTGGCGTACTGGGTGGTATATTCAGGAATCACCCGCAACCCTGGGGAATCGCGATCGATACCTATAATGTGTATGCGGATATCCCCCGATGGCTTTC
The DNA here is from genome assembly GCF_900114995.1 of Chitinophaga sp. YR627. Classification (GTDB taxonomy): domain Bacteria; phylum Bacteroidota; class Bacteroidia; order Chitinophagales; family Chitinophagaceae; genus Chitinophaga. The sequence continues at coordinate 303,390 of NZ_FOUX01000003.1, read as the reverse complement.
TATGACCATTTATGTATATCTCTCTTACCGGTATATTTCTGTCGCCCAGGTCAATAATGAAAAACACCTTCGCTGGATAAGACAGTTCCTGAAAGTCTTCCTGGTCTTTCAGCTGATCTGGTTTATCTACCTGGTGCCTTATGTGATTCCAAAGTATACAGACAAGCTGCTGGATATGGTGGATTGGTACCCCGTATACATTCCTCTGGTGATACTGATCTATTACCTTGGAATCAAGGGATATATGATGACAGCAGAAGAGGAAACGGCGGCAAAAAAAGCAGCAGCTCCTCCCGCACCTATTCCTGATACGATCATTGGGGAAGCAGTACCGTTACTGATGAAAGCCATGGAACAGGATCGACTGTACCTGAATCCGGAGCTAAACCTTTCCCTGGTGGCACAGCATACCGGATTACCGCCGAAAACCATCTCCGCAGTATTAAACCAGCATCTCCAAAAGAGCTTTAATGAATTTGTAAATGAATACCGGGTCGCCGCCTTCAAACAGAAAATTGCGGAATCCCAACAGGAGCAATATACCATCATGAGCCTGGCGCTTGAATCGGGTTTTAACTCCCTCCCCACCTTTCAGCGTGCCTTCCGGAATAATACCGGCATGTCGCCCAGGGAATACATGAATAACCAGGATAAAATGGCCTGAACCCTGTAAATGAGCCCTTTAAAAACTGTTCAAATCCGGATTTGAGTGGATAGAACAAGGGGCAAAGGCTTCTTTTGCTGATAAAAAAGAAGCCATGTATCCACGACTCCTACTCCTTGTATGTTTACTCCTGATTGGTCTGCCGACCTTCAGTCAGGACCGGTTTATCATCATCAGCGGGATCATCACAGACGCGACTACCCATAAACCTATTCCATCTGCCAACATCCAGTTGAAGAATAGCAGTACAGGTACCATCAGTAATAATTTGGGTACGTTCACTTTTAAGATACCGGAACGGTCGGTAACAGATAGTGTACTGATCTCCTGTATCGGTTACCGCCCTGTGACCAGATTGTTCGCTACTACTGACCAGCAGGTAGTCATCGGACTCACACCTGCCGTCATCTCCCTGCCGGAAGTGGCGATACATGTGCAGAGTGGACTGGAGATATTGCAAAAGGCGATTGCAGCTATCCCCCAAAACTATGATACCACCGATACCCGGATGACGGCCTTTTACCGGGAGGATATTCATTTTGATAACGATACCCTGAATTATAATGAATCGGTCCTGGACGTCTTCAGGACTTTTCGCAGAGACAAGGAACACCGTGATCAGATACGTATCATCAAAGGCCGGAAAATACCTTCTCCCCCCAATAATGATCCACAATTCTATGGATGGATCGGTAATATTACCAATACCGCATATAGTTCGCTTGGAGAAGATATCATCAAATACAACAGCGTAAAGAATAGTATCCTCGCGCCGCATAATTTCCGCTATTACAATTATACCCTGGCAGAGACGATCGCAGAGGGGGAACGTCAATTGCTGGTCATCCGGATCACACCAAAGAAAAACTCCAGAAAGGGGATTATAAAGGGTAATATCTATATCGATGAGGCCACGCTGGCAATGGTCAGATTTGAAGTAGAAACGACCCCTGAAGGGAATGAGTATATTAACAAACATGGAAAAGGAGGCCTACGGTATACGATCATGTCAAAAGTAGTGGGCGGAAGTCTTGATTTTACCGGCATTAAAATGACGATCAGTTACCAGGCCTTCCGGGGGAAATATTACCTGCACACAGTATTACGGCACTGGGATGTGGTGATCAACAGCCGGAAAAGAAATCTCAGCAATATTCCCTGGACCGGGGATTTCAATTTTCTGGTAACGGGTATCGATAAGGACAGTGTTCAGCAATTTCAGACGGGTGTGAGCAGTCATCAGAATTCTATGAATAATCTTATTGGCAGCAATTACGACGCTGCCTTCTGGGAGAATTACAATATCCTTCAGCCAGAATTACCAGACTCAGTGAAAACGGCTCCTCCAGCGAAAGTTGTCAGGAAGGTCTCTAACCGTCAGAACGGCTTTACCCGGGCGGATACGCTCCGCGGACAGCTCTCCCCACTCCGCTCCTGTTATGATGTGACCTTTTACCATCTTGATGTGGATGTAGACCTCGACAGACATTTTCTGAAGGGAAATAATAAGATCAGATATAAGGTGGAGCAGTCCTTTGACAGGATGCAGATAGACCTGTATGCCAATATGCAGATTGAACGTATCCTGTATAAAGGTCAGCCATTGCCGTACACCCGGGAATATGACGCCGTGTTTGTACAACTCCCTGAAAAACAGATTGCCGGCAATACCGGCGAAATCACCGTTTATTATGAAGGCACGCCCCAGGTGCCGGATAAAAGTATTTCCATGAATGGAGGCGTATTATGGGATAAGGATGAAGCAGGCAATCCCTGGGCACAGGTAGTATGCCAGGGTTCTGGGGCAAGTCTGTGGTGGCCATGTAAAGACCATTTATCAGACGAACCGGACAGTATGCATATCTGGATTACGGTGCCGGATGGCTTTACTGAGATCTCCAATGGCCGTTTACTCCAAAAAGTACCTGTCGGTACAAAGATCCGCTTTGAATGGGCGGTGACCTATCCGATCAACAATTACAATGCTACTTTCTGTATCGGGAAGTATGCACATTATACAGACCTCTATGTGGGCGCCGACAGTCTTACTATTGACTATTACGTGATGCCCTACAATCTTGAAGCCGCAAAGCGGCTTTTTGCCAAAGTAAAACAGATGCTGGCCTGTTATGAGAAAAGCTTTGGTCCTTATCCCTTCCCGAGGGACGGATTTACCTTACTGGAAAGCCCCTACCCTATGGAACACCAGAGCGGTGTCTGTATCGGCAAGATCAACAGAAATCAGTTGCCGGAACTGCCAGCCCTCGTATGGCATGAAGCAGCCCATGAATGGTGGGGAAATGCGATCAGTTGCAAAGACATGGCAGATATGTGGATGCATGAAGCATTTGCCACTTATGCGGAATCTTTAGTGATAGAGGAGCTGTATGACAAAGAGATGGCTACCGTGTTCCTGAATGACCAGAAAAACGGTGTTGGTAATAAGGAGCCGGTGATCGGGGAATACGATGTGAACCACATTTTCTATGACATCAATGACATGTACACCAAAGGTAGTCTGATGTTGCATACATTCCGGAATGTACTGCACAATGACACCCTCTGGTTCGGTCTGCTTAAAGGTATCCAGCAGCATTTCCGGTATCAGACGCTTTCTTCGGAGAGCCTGATCGGCTATATCAACCAGTTCACAAGACATGACTATAGCCCATTTTTCAATCAGTATTTGAAATATACTCATCTGCCCCGGCTGGCATACACTCTGCAGGAACAGGGGAATAACCTGCTGGTCAGATATCGCTGGGAGGCTGACGTCCCTGATTTTAGTATGCCGGTGAAAGTGACAACCGCCGGAGAACAGATGGTATTTATCCACCCGACCCGCTCCTGGAAGACACTGACCCTGAAAAACATGAAAGCAGGCGATTTTGAAGTGGATGAAGAGCATTTTCTCATAGATGTCGCTGAGCTGGATGGAGGCCGGACCTCGTTCGTTGAATAAGTGGTATCTTTGCCGATAGTTTTAACTGATTTTAATGCAAAACAACAGCAGGTTTATAGCCATCGAAGGATTGGATGGAGCAGGCAAGTCCACACAGATCAATTTACTTCAACAGTATTTCAACCGCCAGGGTACAGAAACCAGATTCGTACATTTTCCTATTGTACAGGAAGGTGTTTTTGGTGAAATGATCGCCAAATTCCTCCGGGGAGAATTCGGAGATGTAAAAGATGTTCATCCGCAACTGGTGGCGCTGTTATTTGCAGAAGACAGAAAGGCTTTTTCACATACCATCAATGAATGGCTGGCCAGCGGATATGTGGTACTGGTAGATCGCTATGTATTGTCCAATATCGCTTTCCAGTGTGCGAAGCTGAAAACTGACAAAGAGAAACAAGAGCTGCGTGACTGGATCAATATGTTTGAATACGAATACAACCGTATTCCTCAGCCGGATCTTTCCGTGTATCTGGATGTTCCCTTCTCCCATACGGAACAGGCTTTAGCCCAGCGTCGTTCCGGAGATGACAGGAAATACCTGAATGGGAAAGATGATATACACGAGAAGGATTTTTCCTTGCAACTGGCGGTGAAACGTGAGTATGAAATATTAGCAGATACAGACCCTACTGTGACGAAGATCGTTTGTTACGATCAGGAGAATAGAATGCGTTCTGTGGAAGAGATCCACGCAGCCATCATTCATAACATTACAAAATAATCAAGGTATGTCAATTACATCCAATGCAGATATTTCCGGTATGGAGGCAGTAAGCGAAGCAGTAGGTATTACATTGAAGAAAATGAGAGAATACGCTGCGCCGGGCATGTCGACGAGAGAACTGGATGAATATGGAGGAAGACTGCTCAGTGAACTGGGTGCAAGATCTGCTCCAAAGCTGACTTACGGTTTCCCTGGATGGACCTGTATCAGTCTGAATAACGAAGTAGCACATGGTATCCCATCTGAACATAAGATACTGAAAGAAGGTGATCTGATCAATGTAGACGTATCTGCAGAGCTGAATGGTTACTGGGGTGATAACGGTGGGTCATTTGTACTGGGAGAAGACATTCACAATCATAATCCGCTGGTGAATGCTTCCAAACTCATCTTACAGAAAGCGATCAATGAGATCAGAGGTGGTGTGAAGATCGCGGATGTAGGTGATCTGATAGAAAGGTCTGCAAAGAAAATGGGCTACAGGGTGATAAAGAACCTCGTGGGGCATGGTATCGGCAGAAGTCTGCACGAAGAGCCTAAAGAAATCCCTAATTACTACGATCGCAGGAATAAGAACCGCTTCCAGAAAAACAGTGTGGTAGCGATTGAAACGTTCATCTCTACAAAAGCTTCTTATGCCTATGATATGGGAGATGGCTGGACATTGGTGACCAATGACGGCAGCTTTGTAGCACAGCACGAACACACGATCATCGTAACGGATGGCAAACCGGTAATACTGACAGCCTCTAATGGCATCTGGTCTTAAACCGGCTTCAGGATATTCATAAAAGAGAAAGCGGCTTACCACCATATGGTGATAAGCCGCTTTCCTTTTTATAAGCAATTTGCTTAAGAACCGTAACCTGGATTCTGAGGTCTCAGATTTGGGTTGTTACGAATTTCCTGAATCGGCAGCGGGAACAGCAGGTGTTTATCTGCGAGTGCAGCACCAGAGTTCTTGTTAATGTGTCCTGTGAAGTTGTCGAAACCGTTGGTGTCTTCGTTGTACACTTTTTTCAGACGTACCATGTCAAACCAAACGATACCTTCATAGGCAAATTCATGCCAACGCTCACGCCATACCGCTTCTTCGAAAGTTGCTTTTGTCAGACCTGATAATACTGGCAGATTAGCTCTGCCGCGTACGCGGTTCAATGCATCATAAGAAGTTGCATTTGGTGATCCGTCTGCCTGGTTCTGTGCTTCTGCATAGATCAGCAGTGTTTCTGCGAAACGAATCTGTGTCATATTCAGGTTACTTCTACCTGTACCTGGTTTACCAGGAGCACCATGACAAGCTACATCAAAGAATTTGAAAATGTAAGGAGATCCCAATGGGAACACTGCACCTACACCATCTACAAAGTAAGAAGTAAAGAAGAACTGCTGTTCGTCTGTACGTTTGTCAGTCGGATTATACTTCTTGTAAGAATTGTAGAAAGACACGGTAGGCACAGAGCTACCTACACCACTACCATATGCAGAGATGTTTTTAGCCAGGGAGTTATTTGGCAGCATCAGGGACTGCATCGGGTTACCCTCGATATCAGCCAGGTACTGAATTTCAAACAGGTGTTCCACCCTGTTGTTCTGTGTTACAGCGTGCAGGTCGTCATAGTTGGTGAACAGATTTACAACCGTTGGATTTGCTACTGAATAATCCAGTACTTCTTTTGCTTTATCAGCTGCGAGTTTATAGTACTCAAGACCCTTATTCAGTGGCGCACCAGCCATTGTCAGATATACTTTTGCCAGTTCAGTTTTGATAGCTGCAAGACCTACTCTGCCAGATGCATCCATCCATGGAAGACCAGCTGCTTCAGCTGTTTTCAGGTCAGCAATGATCTGGGTGTACACTTCTTCGGTAGAAGTACGTGTAGGATAAAAATCCGGAGAACTAGCTGTTTGTGGTTTCAGGATCAATGGTGCATCACCCCATAATCTTACGATATAGAAGTAAGCCCATGCACGCATGAAGCTGGCTTCTCCCAGCGTTCTTTTTTTCTGTGCTTCATCCATTGGATTGATGCCAGGGATTTTGTCCAGTGCCAGGTTAGCCTGTGCGATCACTCTGTAAGCGCCGGTCCACCATTGTCTCACATGCAGGTTATCACCATCATATACCAGACCTAACAGGTTGTTCAGGTCAGAGTTCTGTGCTGTTGCAGTGGTGATGGTACCGGTTGGAGCTTCCAGCATCTGGAAGTTAGCCGAGAAGATACCTGCGCCGCTACCGATGAAACGGGCGCGTGCATAGGCCGCATATACAGCAGCATCTGCGTGTTCAGGGATGGTGTAATAGCTGTCTGGCGACAGGTTGGATGGGTCCTGTTCATCCAGGAAGTTGGAGCAACCGGTCATAAACAGGCTGCTTCCGAGTAATATGCCGAATGCGGTTTTCTTAATGTAGTTCTTCATGAGCATCTCTTTTTTCTGATAAATGTTGGATTAGAACGCAACGTTAGCGCCCAGCTGGAACGTGGTTGGTTTTGGATAATCGAAGAAAGTCTGACCCTGCGCAAATGGCTGGGTATAAGTACTAACTTCCGGATCGTTACCGCTGAACTTCGTAACCAGGAAGAAGTTCTGAACAGAAGCATACAGTCTCAGTTTAGAGAGGTGCAGTTTTTTCAGAGATTCTGGTGAGAAGTTGTAGCCCAGGCCCAGGTTTTTACCACGCAGGAATGAACCATTTTCTACCCAGCGGGTATCAACGTTGGTTACATAACCAGCAGCCGGATCACGTGGAGCGGCGATGTCAGTGTTCTGGTGATCTTCTGTCCAGTAGTTCAGTACTGATTTGAAGCTGTTTGCCAGACCTGTGCGGTCTTCACCGGAGTGGTGAGTCATGTTCAGTACATCGTTACCGTATACGAACTGTAACTCAATGGTCAGGTCCAGGTTTTTGTACTTGAAGGTGTTGAAGAAACCGCCCCATCCATCAGGGTTACCATTACCAATGATCATACGGTCAGCGTCGTTGATCGCGTGGTCGCCGTTTACATCGCGATATTTGATATCACCAGGCAGGATTGGTTTACCACCACGGTAGTCTTTAAACAGCGCAGCTTCAGCTGCTTCTTTAGTGCTCCAGGTACCTTCACGTACCAGGCCCCAGAAGGAACCTACAGGTTCTCCTACACGGAGGATGTTTGTCTGGTTGGTGAAGTTAGGACCACCCACGCCGAATACGTCGGCAGGAGTAGCCAGTGCCAGCACCTTATTTTTATTGAAAGAGATGTTGAAGGTAGTGGTCCAGGTGAAGTCTTTTGTTTCAACGTTCACGCTGTTGATACCGATTTCAAGACCTTTGTTCTCCATAGAACCGATGTTTTTGCGGATAATGGTGTAACCGCTGGTAGTTGGCACCGGTGCTTCGAGCAACATGTCTGTCGTTTTCTTGTAGTAGATGTCAGCTTCCAGGGAGATTCTGTTTTTCAACAGACCCAGTTCCAGACCGAAATCATACTGTGCGGTTTTTTCCCATTTCAGGTCTTCGTTTGCCAGTCTGTTTGTACCGACACCCTGTACTTTCTGACCATTCAGCGGGAAAGCGTAGTCGTTGCTTGCAGCCAGCAGGGACAGAGAGCTATATGGATCGATCTCAGAGTTACCTGTCTGACCATAGCTGGTACGCAGTTTCAGGGTAGAGATGGTCGGATTGCCTTTCAGGAAAGGTTCTTCAGACACACGCCATGCCAATGCACCAGATGGGAAGAGCGCATATTTATTGTTAGGGCCGAATTTGGAAGAACCATCCACACGGCCTGTAATTGTTGCTAAGTATTTGTCTTTGTAGCTATAGTTCACACGACCGAAGTAGGAGTTAAATGCAAACCCCAGGTTACGTGAACCAGCACCGGAAGAAGGGATCAGACCTGCGGAACCGATACTATTGGTCTGGAAGTAATCGGTAGAGAAATTCTCACCACGTACGTTGAAACCATAGATGTTATCTTTCTGCCAGCCCAAACCAGCGAGTGCGCTAATGGAGTGTACCTGCTTGAAACGTTTGTTATAAGTCAGGTAGTTCTCGAAAGACCAGTAGGTTTCTCTGTCATTCGCTACGATAGCAATACCTTTCTGTGTAGCGGAGATATCCAGCAGGGTGCGGCCGTTCCACTCGTTCCTGCCACGGGTAACTATGTTAGCACCCACTACAGAACGGAATTCCAGGCCTTTCGCCAGGGCGATCGTTGCATAGGCGTTACCCAGTACGTTTTGCGTCTGGAGAACGTATTTACGGTCAGTCAGGATGTGAACAGGGTTGGAACCACCTTCAGCACCAGGATACAGTTTATTGTTGCTGTATGTACCGTCCGGCATTTTTATAGGCAGGAAAGGCAGTGCTTCTGTGATCATACGTACGGAGTTCAGACCACCGGTACCGATATCTACCAGGTTTTCATCCTGGTTGGTATAACCCAGTGAACCACCCACTTTCAGCCATGGTTTCATCTGGCTATCGAAAGTGAAACGGGCAGAGTATCTTTTCAGATAAGAGTTCAGGAGCAGCCCCTGGTCATTTCTGTAACCCAGGAAGAGACCGAACTGGCTGTTTTCATCACCACCGGTAAAGCCCAGCTGATGGCTGTGAGATACTTTTTTCTGTACTGATTCTTTGAACCAGTCAGTATCGTACAGTGGATTACCATTGCTGTCGAACAACAGTGGGTTTGAACGTTTGATCTTTGGATCTTTGGACACGTAGTTGCCTGCAGCCCAACCTACCGGATCATAGATCTCAGCATTTTTCCAGGCCAGGTCTTCTACCTGCATATATTCTCTTGCATTGAGCATTTCTACTCTTTTAGGGCCGATGGTGTTGTAAGACAGACCTGCGTCATAAGTGACACGGCTGCCGCTTGCATTACCTCTTTTAGTAGAAACAAGGATAACACCACTTGCACCTCTTGCACCATAGATCGCGGTAGAAGATGCATCTTTCAGTACTTCCACGGAAGCGATCTCATTCGGGTTGAGGAAGTCGATCGCGTTACTGTTCTGCGTCTGCGCACCTACCGGAATTACCACTCCATCGATTACATAAAGCGGGTTACTGGTTGTGTTGATAGAACTGAAACCGCGGATACGTACGTTGGTCTGACCACCGGGACGACCGGAGTTGGTATTAACCTGTACGCCCGGAATTCTGCCTGCCAGCGCCTGGTTCACAGATGCTGCCGGTCTTTCTTCCAGTTGAGCAGTTTTAACAGATGCTACAGAACCCGTCAGGTCAGAACGTCTCTGGGTACCATAACCTACTACTACAACGTCCTGGAGTGATTTTACGTCAGAGGACATGCTGACGTTAATGGTAGTGGCGCCATTAACCACCTTCTCCTGCGGCAGATAGCCGATGAAGGAGAATACGATCGTACTTCCACCTGGAGCATCTATACTATACGTACCATCTGCTTTTGTTTGTGTACCAGTCGCCGTGCCTTTAAGTTGTACAGAAACCCCGGGGAGAGGTGAATTGTCCCGGTTGTCGAGGACTTTTCCGGAGATTTTCCGGCTTTGTGAGAACGCCTGCAATGTCATTAGCAATGCTAATGTTCCTTGCACAGCAATCCTCATGAAACGTGTGAATTTAGACTTCATATTCTGGAGGTTTTAGAGAATAGATTGGCTGGCCATGCAAACTTTCGTCCGCATATGCGTTCCTGAGATCAGATAATAGACAACTACACTACATCATTATTTTACGTGGCTCTGTAATGAAATAAATTGAATGCTGATCGATATCCGTGGGATAAGGAATAAGCTACAGTAAATAATTGATGATTCTATAACGTTTTCGGAATTCTGCTTTTAGTACAATAGTTAAGTTTTAGATACGATTTCGGTTCCTTAGTATGTTAAGCTCGAGTTAAAAGTATAATATTTTTTAAGTAAAGTAAAACGTTTTTGCAAAAAACTTTTCCTGTCATGGAAACTGCCGTGGTGGTGACTACAAGCCGGATTTCACGGCCTTACTACAAATATGAGAAACTGGGCTGTAAAAACAAAAAAAAGGAAAGTAGCATTTTGGCATACTTTCCTTTAAACTTTATGATTAATGATAAAATAGTATCTCTACTCTACTTCGAATATAAAGAACTGTGTTTCCTCTCTTTTATCGAAGTTATTATCGGCTACAAATATCATACTCCTGTGCCCATTTGGTAATATAGGACCCAAAGTCATACCCTCTACATTGTCTACATAGGTATGTAGATCGTCGAAATTTAACAGTAGTGTCTTCTTTACAGGTATAAAGTTTTTCGTTGTCTTTAAAGATGCTACATTGTTAATATTAGTAGCATCCAGTATTTCTACTGAAAACACCCTGATCGTGTTATTCTTTACACCACTGGAGAAAGAGCGTTCCATTACCAGCAGTTTATTGGCTGACAAAGCAATGACATCCGAAATACCATTTACACGGAAGTCATTGGCAGGTACCGGCTCATGTGCAACCGGCTCGAGTTTGTAAGCATACTGAGCAACCGCCTTGTGGCTTTTCATATCAAATTTTATCAGCCGTACGAATGCACTGGTATCCTTAAGATCTGCTCTTGGGCCATCTTCATAACGTGGCTCTTCCAGGCTGACAAAAAGGTTTTGTCCATCTGGCGTCAGGCCTAGTCCTTCAAATACACCATTTCGTCTGGGACCACTTTCAGAAGCATGCATCTGGAATTGTCCCGGTAAATAAAAGCTATCCTGCATTAATCCGTTCATATCAATTTCATAAACGCCCGGGTCATTGATGACATAGCCGGTTGGAGAAAGCAGGCGCTCCCCTTCACTGCTCCATATCAATCTTCTGGTACGCGGATTATAACGCATTGCTTCCGGGTCAGGTGCAAATTCAGCATTGGAAGGATAGACATTCCCGTTCCGCATGCGCAGGGATGTGACGTCTTTAAAGATCACACTGTCACCTGCTTTACCAGTCATTGGTATCTGAGCTGTATAAAACCTGGCTGGCTGGTGTTCTGACCTGTCATCAGAGATGATGTAATAGACATTGCGGGCGGTATCGTAATCTATGCCCGATAGTCCTCCGATCGAGGTACGGTTAAATGGCCTGTTGTAGGGCACTACATATTTATGCAACAGCTTTAGGGATGAAATAACCGGTACAGGGGCTTCATTAACGACCGTTTTTTTGGCGGCGGTGCAGCCTCCCAGTAAGACGGCCAATAGTAATAGTTTTCTCATAGACAGACGCTTTTTTTTGCATGTCTGCAAAAGTAGCGAATGAAAACAAGGAACCCCGCTGCTTTTGCAGAAGGATTCCTTTTGTGACACCTTTTTTGTGGTTATTTTCCCACGTGATATTGAACGGCTAAGGACATTATTTTTTGATGAAGTTTCCTGCGATAGCAAGTACTGCGTCTTCGGTCAGGAATTCATCAAAGGCCTCTGTGGCAGCTGCTTTATCTACCTGACTCGCAATACCCGTAATCGTGATCCCTGCCTGAACGTCGTTATCTTCTCCGGCATATACGGGTTGAATGATGGCTACATTGTTCTCTGCATTTGTAATCCATGGTTTTAATGCCGGTTGCGGAGCTGATGCAAGATTTCTGCGCATATAGCGTAAGTGCGCCGCATGGCGTGCCTCTACGGAATGGATTTGTAATGCCACGGTGAGCACTGCCGGATTTTCCATCAGTACAGTAGCTTTCCCTTTATAGGCTCTTACGCCGGTGTCTTCAAATGCCTGCGCGACAGTCAGCAGTGTTGGATAATCTGTGAATGTAGGAAGGTTCAGTGAGCCTCCGGCAAAGTCGAAAGTAGGTTTGGTAACAGGTGTTCCACCAGCGCCACTGATAGCGCTTTTTAACAGCGCTACGTGTGCTGCTTCATGATTGGCGATCGTTGTAAACGCTGCCAATGCTGCAGGAGTAGGGAATAAAGACGTTTTGGTAATAGCGGTCGCGTAAAATTCTGCTTCCAGGTATTCCAGCGTAAGCGCATAGTTCAATACGCCCAATACATCCTGAGGCGTCCGTCCGTAGGCTTTTTTCAACATACTACCCAATGCAAGCGGAATAGCTGATAGTGCCAGTACGCGGCCTATATTCCGGAATTGCTTCATCGCATCCCTGCGCGTATCAAGACGTCCGGATAGTTCCGCGTCCTGTTTTTCCAGTTCAGAGAATATATTTTGAAGATTCATATTGATCAGTTTTTACAATGAGGAATGTGTAGTTATTTAGGCAGCGTATTAGCGTCAATCTCTGTTTTGATATACACCTTTGCTGCCGCAAATACATCCTGCGGCGTTTTCGCAAAATCTAACCCGTTGGAGTCTGCATCAGATGCGAAAGAACCGTTGCTGATAAGGTCTCTGATCAATGCGGCATGTCTTGCCTCAACAGATACTATTTTGCCGGCGAGCACCAGATAGTTAGGCGTAGTGATAAATTTCCCTGCTCCGTTATAGGCTGCAACACCCAGATCTTCGAAGGTTTTTGCAGCAGCGAGTACTTTATCCCGGCTGGTAAAATCAATGGTGGAGAAATCCACTGTAAGATTAGGTATTGCATTTGTTCCAAGCGCCTTACGGAAGAATTCCCTGTGCGCTATTTCATGATTACGGATGTCAGTAAGAAAGATGCGTTCTACATCTGAAATACCTGAATATGGAGTCGCTACTACCTGTGTGTAGAAGGCTGCTTCCAGTTGTTCCAATGCAAATGCATAATTTAACACTGCAAAGTCTCCGCTACCTAAACTTACTCCTGTACCAGGAGTAACATCACCACCATCGTCTTCACCGCTACAGCCTGCTAATGATCCGGCAGTGATGACTGCAGCTCCCAAACCAGCGTATTTGAGGAATGTACGACGATGTACATTGGGCATGGCAATACCTTCCTCCTTACCATTGCTGGTCACGGAGCGGGTTTTCCGTATAAACATAAAATGAGTTTTAGCGTGAATGAAAACTTATACGTGGTTGGTTAACCGAGAAAGAGAAATGAAAATGATAGAAATGAATAATACAATGATAGAAATGAAAAGCTTCGCGAGAGCTGAAACACCAGATGCTTCCGGATCACACAGGTGCGTCTGATTGGATATACGGGGTATAAATCTATCCGGTTTTAATTCCGCTAAAATATTTTTCTATTGAAGTGCTTGACTGTGGCTGGTTTTCATTAAATTACAAAAAGGTAATCAATCGTGCTGACAGAGTGTTTATCTCATTTCAGTACGATTAATTACCTTTCACACAATGGAGCTTGGTTGCCTGGCCTAAACAGCCCGGCCGCGTATAATATTTACAAGAATAGCAATAATAGCCAGTACCAGCAGTGCATGTATAAGACCGCCAGCGGAGTAAACAAACGCACCCAGAACCCATCCGATAATCAGAATAACTGCGATTAAATAAAGTAAGCCGTTCATATCAAAAAGATTTGGTTAAAATTGTAAATAGAAAATTTATGCCAGATAGTGTTAATGGTCCCTGATACCGCGGAAGCCCAGTGTTTATAAGCATTTCCAGGTATCATCCCCTTGTATGAGGAATGTGTGCCATCAACTCAGCACCCGTTTTACGTGTGGAACGTATTCCCCAGCAAGGGCAAAATGTCCGTCAGAGCGCAAAGCGCAAACAGCTGTGAGCCCCGCTGCTGTTGAATGCAGAGAACTGGTCATATTTTTGAACCCCTACTTTCATATATATTATCATCATAGAATTATTTAAAAACCTACTATCATGCAACTCAATGAAAAATTGTTGGAAGCCCTGAATGACCTGGTCAGGATCAACCGGGATCGCGTGGAAGGATATAGAAAGGCAATTGATCAGACCGATGATGCAGACCTGAAAGCCCTGTTTCAAAGAATGGCAGAAGAAAGTAATACATATATCGAGCAGCTGAATAAATTATTAGTCGATAACGGTGAAGAGACACAGGAGCATTCTACTATTTACGGAAAGATTTACAGGACCTGGATGGATGTAAGAGCTACTTTTTCCGGACACGACCGTCATTCCATCCTCTCCTCCTGCGAGTACGGAGAAGCTGCAGCACAGCGGACTTATGAGGAGATATTACGTTCCAGTATCCCGATGCCTTATATTGTCAGAGAACTGATCGCTAACCAGAAAGGTGCGCTCAGAGGTTCAAGGGAAACCGTAAGAACTTACAGGGACCTGGAGAAGATCCCTCACTGATGAGTGGCCGTTCATTTTGAATAGCGTTGTTCTTTTTGTTCAAGATTGATCGCAACGTGGTTGTTCATTATGAGCATCTTACATTTGAAATGTAAGATTAAGCGGCTACTTATCTCTATAAGTAACAAATTTCAGTAATGGATTTAGGTAAATTAACAGCCCCGCCAAAAAGCGGGGCTGACCTTATTTTGTACCCTTTAATATCCTTCATCCCAATCCTTCCAAACCGGTTCATATCCCTGCGCCCGTAGCATACCGCTGATGCTTGCCGGACTACGGTCATCCGAGATCTCAAACTGTTCCAGGGAAGACAGGTCTGTCGCATACCCTCCCGGATTCGTTTTAGAGCCTGCACTAAGGGCTGTAATGCCCAGTTTGATAACATTGTCCCGGAACCTCGGCGTTTCGCGTGTAGAGAGGCTTAATTCCACTTCCTGGTCCAGCAGACGGTAGGCACAGATCAGCTGTACCAGTTCCCGGTCGTTCATTTCCACTTTAGGGGGTAATCCACCTGAACAGGGCCGCAACCTCGGAAATGAAATACTGTACTTTGTTTGCCAGTATGTCTTTTCCAGATATTGCAGATGCAGCGCCGTAAAGAAGCTGTCCGTACGCCAGTCTTCCAGCCCTATCAACACACCGAGTCCCATTTTGTGAATACCTGCCCTGCCCAGTCTGTCAGGTGTATCCAGCCTGTAGTAGAAATTGGATTTCTTTCCCTTTGGATGGTGCAGCTTATAATCCGCCTGATGATAGGTCTCCTGATAGACAAGTACGCCATGCAATCCATAAGGGATCAGCGCGGCATAGTCTGCCTCGTCCATTGGCTGTACTTCCATTGAAATGTTCGCAAAATGTGGGCGGATGGTCTCTAATGCTTCCTGGAAATAATGCAGACCTACTGTCTGGTTCGCTTCTCCTGTCACCAGCAACACATGCCCATACCCCATCGCTTTGATAACAGCCACCTCCCGCAGGATCTCCTCCCTGTTCAGTGTCTTCCTGGCAATCTTGTTATCCAGACTGAAACCGCAGTACGTACAGATATTCTGACATTCGTTACTGAGGTACAGCGGTATGTATAACTGCATCGTATTGCCAAAGCGCTGTTGTGTGAGCTTCCTGCTGAGTTGTGCCATCTGCTCCAGGTAAGGCGCGGCAGCCGGTGATATCAGCGCTTTAAAGTCCTCCAGCGTACGTTTGTTACTATGTAGCGCCGCCTCTACATCACGGGCTGTTTTAGCGTAAATGGAGGCTTTTATATCGTCCCAGTCATGCTGGTCAAAAACGTCTTTGAATCCTGACATAATGAATGGATTTATACTTCATCAAGGAACCCTATCAGCGGACTGGATGCCACCGCTTCCCGTCGTACGGCAGGGAGTCCTGCTTCATAGGCTTGTCTGCCAGCAATCACCGCCTGTCTGAAAGCACGCGCCATCAGCACAGGGTCTTTTGCTACCGCAATGGCGGTGTTCACCAGTACGGCATCCGCACCGATCTCCATGGCTCTTGCAGCATCCGACGGACTACCAATACCGGCATCCACTACCACAGGTACATTGCTCTGTTCAATGATGATCTCTAAAAAATCGATTGTTTTCAGACCCTTGTTACTACCTATCGGTGCACCCAGAGGCATGACTGCTGCTGTACCGGCTTCTTCCAGCCGCTTACAGAGCACCGGGTCCGCATGTACATAAGGGAGTACGATAAAGCCGAGTTTTACCAGTTCCTCGGCGGCTTTCAGCGTTTCTATCGGATCGGGTAACAGGTACCGCGGATCAGGATGTATCTCCAGCTTCAGCCAGTTGGTTTCCAGTGCTTCTCTGGCCAGTTGTGCTGCGTAAACAGCCTCTTTCGCCGTTCTTACCCCGGAAGTATTGGGTAATAATTTTAACTGCGGATGATGTACATGTTGCAGCATATTGTCTGACTGATTATGCACATCTACCCTTTTCAATGCCACGGTAACCAGTTCTGAGCCTGATTCGAGTAAGGCCTCTTCCATGATACCAAGGGAAGAGAATTTGCCGGTACCTGTGAACAGGCGCGAGGAAAAGGTATGTCCTGCTATAACGAGAGGTGTCATATTGTAAGTGATGATACGGTTTGAGATTTGTTTGCTGCGTGTGTGATCAATCCGCTGACCGCAATACCATGGATACCTGTCTGCATGAGCGCAGGTATGTCTTCCGCCAGGATGCCGCCGATAGCAATGACCGGAATATGGATGCCCATATCCTTCAGTGATTGCATGATCCCGGCGATGCCTTCCAGTCCGAGTATCGGACTGAGTTTTTCTTTGGTTTTAGTAAAGCGATAGGGGCCGAGTCCGACGTAGTCTGCGCCGTCTTTTACGTGAATGAGGATGTCTTCCAGCGTATTGGCCGTGCCGCCAATGATAAATGTCTCTCCCGTCAGGGCACGTGCTTCCCTCACGGTCATATCCAGTTTGCCGACATGTACGCCATGCGCACCCACCTGCTTTGCAATGTTGGGATGATCATTGACGATCAATGTGGCATTGTACTTCGAACAGATGGCTTTTGCCGCCATGGCTGTGCTGAGGATCGTTTCAGGTGCTTCGTTTTTGATACGAAGCTGTATCCATCTGCAACCGGCCTCACAGGCTTCCAGGATGTTGTCCAGGTGAGTAGCGCCGGCCGTTTGCTGTGATATGTAATGCAATGAGCTGATCATGTGTTGTGATAACCTAAAAGTGATGAATGACTGGCCAGGAACTTTTCTGTGTAAAGTTTGGCCGTAATACAGGCTGTTGATAACGGAACACCGGCAGCCAGTTGCGCCGTGATAGCTGCACTCAGCACACAACCTGACCCATGTTTCGGATATACCCTGCCTTTGCCGGCGGGTATATCAAGGATATTATCTGTGTCCCGTTGTGCAGGCAAATACAGGCTGTCAATACCGGGTTTATCTTCCCGATGGCCCCCTTTCAATAGTACCGCACAATAAGAGGCTAATACCCGGGCGGCTGCCGGCCCTTCCTTTTCTCCGCTTAACAGTAAGGCTTCCTGGAGATTGGGCGTCAGCAGATATAACTGTGTTAACACCGCTTTCCAGGCGCTTAGCCGGGTATCATCATGAAAGGTATATCCCGCACTGGCTTTCAGCACGGGGTCCAGTATGATCCGGATATCCGGATTGATGGCCCTGATGGCGTTAATAACTTCCAGCATGGTATGTACATCTTTCATGATACCGATTTTGCAGTACTGTACGGGAAAGGTTTCCAGCAGGGGTTGCGCCTGTGCAATGATCTGCGCAGCGGACTGCCATTCGGCAGATATGAACTGCGTATCCGTCTGTACAGTCAAAGCGGTACACACGCCCAGTCCGTAGGTGCCGAGTGCTTCAAATGTCTTTATATCCGCCAGTAAACCTGCTCCTGCGGAAGGATCAAGTCCGGCGAGACTCAGGACAAACGGGCGGTGTTGTTCCATATTTCCCTGATGTGGCGAAACCTGCTGATCGCTGTTGCAGGTTGCTGCCAGATGGCGCCCAGAAGGGCAATCCCGTCAAACTGCATATTGCGGGCTTTTATCGCGGTATGATGATCAATTCCTCCCAATGCCAGCACTCTACCCTGGTAAGCTCCTTTGGACAGTCTGAAATCTTCGTTGAACAGGCTGTTATGGCCCGGCTTGGAGATGCTGTCAAAGATGGGCGCCAGCAATAGCTGGTCCCAGTGAGCAGCGGCTGTCTGTAAAGTGTCCGTTGTATGCACGCTGGTGCTGAGCAGCCAGCCTTGCTGCCGGTAGGTGGCGATATCTGCTGCTGTCAATAGTATTCCTGCATTTTCGCTGAAGTGTATGCCCTGCAAGCCATACTTTTCACAAAGCGCGGGATGCCCGGCGATCATAACTTGACGGTAACAGGTGGCATCTGCTTCGAGCAACAGCTGTTCGTAATCAGCTGCTGACCATCCCGGTTTGCGTAGCAGGATGCTGTCAGCACCTTCATCGAGCAGCTGTTGCCAGTAAAGTGTTTCTTCCGGCAGCCAGGTAGGATGAGTGATGATCTGTATCATTAAAAGTAGATGGCTCCACCCTGTTCTTTAAATGCGTTTGCCTGTTCTGCCATACCTGTTTCCAGTGCCAGCGTTTCATCGATCTGTTGTGAAGCGGCATAGTCGCGTACTTCCTGTGTGATCTTCATGGAGCAGAAATGTGGTCCGCACATAGAGCAGAAGTGAGCCACTTTTGCACCTTCGGCAGGCAGTGTTTCGTCATGATAGGAACGTGCTGTTTCAGGATCGAGGGACAGATTGAACTGGTCTTCCCATCTGAATTCAAAACGCGCTTTACTCAATGCGTTGTCACGGTGTTGTGCACCAGGATGGCCTTTTGCCAGGTCGGCGGCATGAGCGGCAATTTTATAAGTGATTACCCCTTGTCTTACATCTTCTTTATCAGGTAAGCCGAGGTGTTCTTTGGGTGTTACATAACACAGCATAGCGGTACCAAACCAGCCGATCATAGCGGCCCCGATAGCGGATGTGATATGATCGTAACCAGGTGCGATATCTGTAGTCAGCGGCCCAAGTGTGTAGAACGGTGCTTCTTTACAATGCTCCAGCTGTTTATCCATGTTTTCTTTGATCAGGTGCATCGGTACGTGTCCCGGACCTTCGATCATGGTCTGTATATCATGTTTCCAGGCGTGGTGCGTTAGTTCGCCGAGTGTTTCCAGTTCTGCGAATTGTGCAGCATCATTTGCATCAGCGATGCTACCCGGACGTAAACCATCCCCCAATGAAAATGCCACATCATAAGCTTTCATGATATCGCAGATCTCTTCAAAGTGGGTGTAGAGGAAGTTTTCCTTGTGATGCGCCAGACACCATTTTGCCAGGATAGACCCGCCACGGGATACGATACCAGTGGTACGGCGTGCGGTGAGTGGTACATAGCGTAGCAGTACACCGGCGTGAATGGTAAAGTAGTCAACACCCTGTTCTGCCTGTTCTATCAGGGTATCGCGGAATATTTCCCAGTTTAGTTCTTCTGCTTTTCCGTTCACTTTTTCAAGTGCCTGATAGATCGGTACAGTACCGATAGGCACAGGGGAGTTACGGATGATCCATTCTCTTGTTTCGTGAATATGTTTACCGGTGCTGAGGTCCATAATGGTATCAGCGCCCCAGCGGCAGGCCCATACAGCTTTTTCTACTTCTTCTTCGATGCTGGAGGTTACGGCGGAGTTACCGATGTTGGCATTGATCTTTACCAGGAAGTTGCGCCCGATGATCATGGGTTCACTTTCCGGATGATTGATATTATTAGGGATGATGGCGCGGCCGGCAGCTACTTCCTGTCTTACGAATTCAGGTGTGATGAACTTAACAGGTGTATTGGCGCCAAAGGATTGTCCTTTGTGTTGTTGCCAGAGGGCGTTGTTTTCCTGGAAGAGTTTTTCTACGCACTGGTTTTCACGCGTAGCGATGTATTCCATTTCTCTGGTGATGATCCCTTTTTTAGCGTAGTGCATCTGGGATACGTTGTGACCTGCTTTAGCTCTCATCGGGGAATGCTGATAAGCGAAGCGCAGGGAGTCGAGACGATTGTCTTCCAGTCTTTGTCTGCCGTAATCGGAAGTGATGCCAGGCAGTTTATCAACATCGTCCCGGTCAAGGATCCATTTTTCACGCAGTCTGGGCAGGCCCTGACGTACGTCGATGTGTGCGTTTGGATCGGTGTATGGTCCGCTGGTATCATATACCACCACCGGTGCGTTGGGAACTTCTTCTCCTTTAGAACCGTGCAGACGTGTGTTTGTCAGCGTTATTTCTCTCATGGCGACGCCATCGACGTAGATTTTTCTGGATGCCGGGAATGGCGTACGGGAAATGGAATGCATAATCTTTAATGATTTTACAGATCAGGAATTACGTTGGAAAAATGTTGAATGAAAGAAGGCCGTTGTACAAAGTGATCACGTATGGGCATGACAGTACCTTTATGGCAATGCAGTTCCATTAGCAATTCTTTTATGTACAACAGATCGTTGGTTTATCCGCCCTGTGTGGCACGGATGATCGTGACCTTATCAGCGGACTGCAAGGTCTGATCGGGCCAGGAGGTTTTTGGTATGACCTGGCTGTTGACGGCGATGGCTACGCCTTTTTCTGAAGATAGTTGGATAAACTGTAAGAGGGCAGCGACAGTTGTTCCTGGCTGCACCGCATAAAGTTTATTGTTTACAAGCACTTCCATGTTTGCAGGGAATTTAGTTGAACAATAAACTTTAAGGATGGAATGATGGAGAATTCAGCTATGTTCACCTGTGATAACGGGTATCGAAGCAGGTAACTTTTTCCTACGGCAGTATGAACTGCATCAGGTCTGAGGGTCTCATCTCAGCTTCCCGGTCATTTTTAGTTTCCGGGAAACACCCCTAAAGTGCCTTAAAGGTAGTTAAAATTGTTAAACTAGTATTCCTATCTTTGGAGCTATGAAAAAAAGTCTGCTTTTGTCAGTGATCTGTACAGTTATGGCGGCATCATGTCAACAGCCTGGTCCTTCTGCAACAACTGTTGAAGTGGAGGACAGCAGTCTGATAGATGTGCCGGATACTGTAACGCCGGAAACGGTCATTGATTCTGTTTCAATGATAAAGGCAGATACGATTTCATACAGTGAGGAGCAGTTGCTGGGAAAGTGGCTGCAACCGGTAGCTGGAGTTGATAAAACGACACAGGGATTTCATTTAAAGAAAAAGGGGACGATCACGTCCATTAATACATATTCAATGGTGTATGACAGGTGGAGTGTATCACATGATACGCTGCTATTCTGGAGTCACATAGAGGGTACGCGGCAGAAGGATTCTGCTGTTGTCATAGATACTACACTTATCAGGGCGCTGACAGATACCTCGTTAGTGCTGTTTCCTATCAAAGCTGCGGAGGGATACCTCGAAGAGTATAAAAAGGCGGATAAAAAGAGATAGTGCGGCTACCATAGTCCACAGGCAACAAACAGTATCGCGTTATACTGCCTGCTGCCTGTAAACAGATTATAGTAGTCATGAACTTACTAGTTATACATTTGCCACAAAGCGACCGCGCAGGCTACTACTGCCATGAATACACCGGCAGTAGCTACTTGTGTGTCGTCAATATTTTTGTGGGCTTTTAAGATGGAAAGTCCGCCGATAACTATAGCAGCAATACCAAATACAAGTGCTGTACCCGGGTTTCTTGCCACGAAGGCATATACTGCTGCGAATATGCCTGCAAACATGGAAACGAAGCAGGCTATTTTAGTGGGGGTGGAGGTGGTGTGCTGTTGCATATGATGATGAATTAAGCGTGATGATGATAATTAGTTTATAATTTTTTCCTGCCTGGTTTGTTCCCAGGGCACTTTCAGAAGTGTCCCGATGTGCTGGTAATGAGCGTCCTGATACTCATCCAGTCCGTAGCGTAGTCGCGTTACATCTTTTACTTTCACAAATGTGCCGAAGAGGCGGTCCCAGAACGAGAAAATGTTCGCATAATTGGAGTCGGTTTCCGGCTGATAATGACTGTGATGTACCTTATGCATGTCAGGCGATACAATGACGTAGCTAAGGGCATTATCCAGCCATTTGGGCAGACGGATGTTCGCATGGTTAAACTGTGACATGAAAGCTGAGATAGTCTGGTATAACATGACCATCCAGATTGGTATGCCCATTACAACAATGGCGAGCAGTAAGGCGATGACCCTGAATACGCTTTCCACAGGATGATGTCTCAGGGCGGTAGTGGTATCTACCGCTGTATCAATATGATGGATCTTATGGAAGTGCCACATCCAGGCTATTTTATGCTGGATGACGTGTACGAGATAGGCGCCTACCAGGTCCATCATCATGATTGCTATCAGGCAGTGTAGCCAGATGGGCAGCGGAAAGGTGTACAACAGGCCAAAATGTGCCTTTGCGGTCCATTCTGATGCGGTGACGATCAGAAATGCGAAACCGAGGTTAACGACAGCTGTGGTTAACGTAAAGAACAAATTGGTACCTGCATGTTTATACCGGTCCCCTTTGAATGAGAGGCGGGGTATAGCGCCTTCGATCATCCAGAGAAGTACGAGTCCGCCTACGAGAAAGGCGGTGCGATACCACGGAGGAATATTATTAAAAAATTCTTCCATACGGGAATCAGTTTTTTGTCTGCATGGATGGGTCCCATGCTGTTATTATTCAACGTGAAATAGTGGTCATCAAACTGGGGCAAATCAAGTCGTTACTGTCCTTATTGCTGCTATTAATTTACGACTTTTTCAAATAACAAATCTTTTGAAAGTGGCTATGGTAAAAGAAAAAAGCAATCTCCTTGTGAGAGATTGCTTTATAAATAAACATTAGTTATTAGTTGTTGGAGTAGCGGCTTAGTTATTCAACATAAGCGGCATTACCAGCATCAGCAGGTCTTCGTTTTCTTCTTTTTCAGAAGGTTTCAGGATACCTGCTTTGGTTGGTGTGGACAGTTCGATGGTGATTTCATCACCTTCTGCTGCGTTCAGCATTTCGATGAGGAACTTCGCATTGAAAGCGATCTGCATATCATCACCAGTGTACTGGCAGCTCATACGCTCGTTACCTTCGAAGGAGAAGTCAACATCCTGTGCGGACAGCTGCAGTTCGCTACCAGTGATGCTCAGGGCTACCTGGTTGGTGCTCTTGTTAGCGAAAACGCTTACGCGTTTCAGGGCATTCTGGAAATCGCTTTTTGCGACTGTCAGGCGGTATGGGTTATCTTTTGGAATAACCACTTTATAGTCAGGGAATCTTGCGTCGATCAGGCGACAGATCATCTGGGCGCCGTCATGCATTACGAAGAAGTGGTTCTGGCTATAGGCGATCTTGATTTCGCTGTCGTTATCAGGTAATGCGGATTTCAGCAGGTTCAGCGGTTTTTTAGGCACGATGAAGGTTTCTGCTTTCGGGCATTCAACGCCGGTTCTAACGTATTTTACCAGACGGTGAGCGTCGGTTGCTACGAAAGTGAGGCTGGTTGGTGTCAGTTCGAAGAAAACACCTGTCATGGCAGGACGAAGGTCGTCATTGCTCACGGCAAACAGGGTTTTGTTGATCGCTGTAACCAGGGCTGTTGCTGAAACGGTGAATGAAGTTGTATCATCCGCAGCTGGTTCTTTCGGGAAGTTCTCCGGGTTCTCTCCCATCACCTTATACTTACCGTTGTCGGAAGTAATTTCAACCGCGTATGAGTTAAGGTCTATATGAAACGTGAGCGGCTGGTCAGGCAGGTTTTTGAGTGAATCCATAAGGATCTTGGCCGGGATACAGATACGTCCGCTTTCTTTGGCTTCAACCTCCAGCTTTACCTTCATCACAGTCTCGAGATCCGTAGCTACTACAGTCAGTTCGTTCTTATCGATCAGGAAAAGGAAATCTTCCAATATAGGCAACACCGTATTAGAGTTGATCACCCCGCTGATCTGCTGCAATTGTTTTAACAAAGTAGAGGAAGAAACGATAAACTTCATGTGATATATTGTATTTACTTTTTGCTTTATTCAAAAATAGCCGTGTAATGGCCGGTGAGGCGATTGACCGAAATTCGGATTTTGTTAACCGCACTAAAAATAGGCTTTTTAAGAATGCGGACAAAGATAGAAAGAAATGTCAAGTATCGCGCTAATTGCAGATATTACCGGAAAATACAATGTTAGATAAAGTGCTGATTGATGGTTCTTTTATTGAATGAAATCTAATAAAATGTCGATTTATTAATACGGCATGAAAAAATCTGCTGTTTCTTTTAAATGATGTTCATATCCTTTAGCTTTGCGGGCGCAAAAAAAATATTTTTAAAACTAAAATTCTTTGGGTTATGAAACTGTCTCATTTAGCCGAAACGTTGATCGGGTCTGAAATTATTAAGCTGGCCGGTGAGATAAAGGAGAAACAGGCCAAGGGCGAGAAGATCTACAATTTTACCATTGGGGATTTTGACCCTAAGGTATTCCCAATTCCGGCTGAATTTGAGGAAGAGATCATAAAGGCTTACAAGGAAGGATTTACCAACTACCCTCCGGCAGACGGTATTCCTGAACTGAGAAAATCAGTAAGTGAGTTCATCGCTGAACACGAAAACCTGAACTACGATCCGGCAAAGGAAATTGTTATCTCCTGCGGTGGTCGTCCGATTATCTATGCAACTTTCAGAACAATTGTAGACAGAGGTGAGAAGGTAGTTTATGCTACTCCATCCTGGAACAATAACCACTATACACATTTCCTCGAGGCAGAGCACGTTGTACTGGAAACTAAACCAGAAAACGACTTTATGCCGACTGCTGCCGAACTGAAACCGCTGCTGAAGGGTGCTACCCTCCTGGCGCTGTGTTCACCGCAGAACCCAACCGGTACTGCTTTCGGTAAGCAACAGCTGGAAGAGATCTGCGACCTGGTAATTGCTGAAAACAAGAGCCGTGGCGCTGACGAAAAGCCGCTGTACGTAATGTTCGACCAGATGTACTGGGTACTGACTTTCGGTCAGACACAACACTATACACCGGTTTCCCTGCGTCCGGAACTGAGAGACTATACCATCTTCATCGACGGTATGAGTAAAGCATTCGCTGCAACCGGCGTAAGAGTTGGTTGGGCATTAGGACCTGCACACGTAATCGGCAAGATGAAATCTATCCTGTCTCACGTAGGTGCATGGAGCCCGATGGCAGAACAGCATGCAGCAGCACGCTACCTGCGTCGTAAAGACGAAGTGAACGCTTACCTGAAACAGTTCAAAGGTGAGGTAGAAGAGCGTCTGCAGAAGATCTACGAAGGATTTGACGGTCTGAAGAAAGCGGGTCACCCGGTAGAAGCGATCGCTCCTCAGGCAGCGATCTACCTGACCCTGAAGATCGATCTGGCAGGTAAAAAGACAGCTGATGGCACCGTACTGGCAGATCAGGCAGCGGTTACCTCCTACATCCTGAACGAAGCGAAACTGGGTCTGGTGCCGTTCTATGCATTCGGTGCTCCCAAGACTTCTCCATGGTATCGCCTCAGCGTAGGTACCTGCGTAAAAGAGGAGATCCCGGCTATGATCGCTCAGCTGAAAGCTGCGCTGGAAAAGCTGCAATAGGATTTTAAATGGCAAGCAACATAAAAGAAGAAAGGCCGCCCCGTCTCAAACGGAGCGGCCTTCTTCATGATAGGTGTGGTGTTGAAAGAAGGGAATATTTACTTAGTGTCTGTCCCGGCCACGTCCTCCACGATCAGCACGGCCATCATGATCATTTCTATGATCTTTCTTCCACTGGCCATGATTCGGGTGGTATTTATTAGCCCAGTATTTCTCCTCTCTGCTGTCACGGATCGCTATCTGGTCATGTTTACCCCTGTAGCTGTAATACTGCTGACGGTATTTATCATGCGTCATATAAGGTCTGTCTACCCCATTGATCACAACTTTGTGCGCATGGTAAACGTCAAAATTGGCATATCTGCGGGGTAATGATCTGGTCCTTACCCAACTATTTCCATCTCTATAAACATATACCTGGGCCGGTACATCGTAATAACATTCTATGTCAGGCAGATAGTAGTAGTCCACGTGGTCATAACCAACTGGACCCCATACCGGCTGTCTTCCTATATTGATACTAACATTGATCTGGGCCATGGTTGTAGCTGTAAATCCGGTTACGGCGATCAGCAGAAGCATTAACTTTTTCATAGCGTTTGATTTTACCTATGTAAGGCAAAACAAATGCCCGATCCATGCCAGTCAGTTTATTCCGAGATGTAGGTGTAAAATGTGTCGGCTAAAAGCGTGAAAAATGAGACCATCCGGTCAGAAGGGAAAAGACCTGTTTACTCCCCTGCAGAAAGTGACATTCGCAGGGAAAAATAGCTGCAATTGAAGCCTGTTGCATCCATGCGGGCTTCCGGTGCTCCCGGCAGGCAGCTTTTAGATAACCCTTATCGGGATCGAAATGTTTTGTATTTGCCGGAAAAAGATTTCTTGTTGGTCTATGCAAACGGTTGCAATGATGAACAACGTATGTTGGCAGGTTTAATCATGCCTTAGACTATACTTCTACTATGTTGGTCTTTCGTCTTTTTACGCAGCATTAACGTAGTAGAGGTATAGTCTGACTATAGTAGAGCAGGGATGTGTTTGGCTTCTTTTGCTTTGTTTCAGGTTTCTGGTGGATTGCTGTGCGTTTTTTGATATGAATGACGGTGGTAGTGAGGAATGTCAGGCTGCTTCTGCTATGGTTTCAGATACCTTCCCGGACTGACGCCCGCTTTTTAACGCGATTGGGCGGTGGTGACAGGGCTGGGCGATTGGGGCTTTGGGGAACGTTAACTGGATGCAGGGGACGGGCTAAGGTCCGTACAGGTATCTGAAACCTCCGCTGTAAGCGCCGGTAGATTGATTAATTGTGCGGTAGATTTTAATGGGCTGAATGGAGAGGGAGTTTGTGTGGCTGCTTCTGCTATGGTTTCAGATACCTTCCCGGACTGACGCCCGCCTTTAACGCGATTGGGCGGTGGTGACAGGGCTGGGCGATTGGGGCTTTGGGGAACGTTAGCTGGATGCAGGGGACGGGCTAAGGTCCGTACAGGTATCTGAAACCTCCGCTATAAGCGCCGGTAGATTGATTAATTGTGAGGTAGGCATGAGATGGCTGAAATGCAAGAAGGGAATTACGGGTGGTTGTTCTATTGTGGGTTTAGACATGTGTTCGGACTGCTATTAGATTTTAAAATGGACTTAGTGCGTTGTATAAAAGGGAAAGGTCAGGGACCAAAACCTTGTGAAAGACGCAAAGTGATCAAGTCCACCTATGCGTCGTGTATGAAGCATGTATAAAGCATGTATAAAGTATCTCTGCCGTTACCGATAGCATATTTAGTCCATCGCAGGTATCTCAATTACCGTCACCTCCCCCTTACTTAATCACCTGGCTCTTACAGCGGAGGTTTCAGATGCCTGACGGACCTTAGCCCGTCCCCTGCATCCAGGCTATCGTCCCCCAAAGCTCCTCTGCCTAGCCCCACCACAACTGCTTAATCAACTTAAAAACGGGCGTCAGTCCGTCAGGTATCTGAAACCACAGCAAAAGCAGCCCTACACACTTCCCTCCTTCAGCCCCTAACCCAGTCGTTCTAAAAAGCAGGCGCCAACCTACCCGATATCTGAAACCACAGCAAAAGCAGCCCATCCACTTCCTTCCTTCAGCCCCTCTCTCAGTCTCCCTAAAAAGCGGACATTAACCTACCATAGGTATCCGAAATCACAACAAAAGTACCCTTAATACCTCTCTCCCGATACCTCCCGAAATACATTTTTATGGTTTCCGGGTTTTCCATAGTTCTCCCATCCCTCTTTCTCAAAAAAAATTTCAAACCTTCATTTTTTTGACTCATCGAAGAAGTTAGATTTATAAGCATACTATAAACCGTTCATTTTTAAATAATTGCATTTCTGACTTTTTGACTTTTCAACTATCTGACTTTTAAAGTCAAAAAGTTAATCAATTGTTAAATGGTAAACAGGTTTTACTATTCTGCGATTTCTTACTATTTTTGACTCCGAAACTAAAAAAGTCAAAAAGTTAATGCTTGCTGAGAACAAAGACGAAATGCGGGAGAAAATCCTGGAGGCAGCTTTGAAAAGATTCATGCACTATGGTGCAGGAAAGACAACTATGAATGAGATCGCAGATGACCTGCGTTGTTCAAAGGCATCACTTTATTATTACTTTTCTGATAAGAAGGCATTACATAATGCCGTGCTGATGAAAATCGGGGAAACGTTTTTCCAGGAACTGGAGGTGGAAGCCGACAGAACAGATATAACGTCTGAAGAGATCTTCTTCAACCTGATCGCGATTAAAATACAGTTCGTGGAACGTTTCAGCCGCCTGGAACTGTTTAAGATACTCAATGATAAGTCGGAAGAGATCCAGCAGATCGTCAGGTCTGTGGAGGCGAGAGAGTATGTAATGCTGACCAAAGTAGTTAAGAAAGGAGTTGAGACCGGCGAATTTGACGTCGCCAATCCGGAGGAAATAGGTATTCTGTATAAAGATGCCATGGAAGGCCTCCGTTTTGCAGGGATGAGCTGTATGCCGGAATCAATCGTAGAATTGGATAAAGAAGGATTCGAAAAGATAGTAGCACAGCAGAAATTGCTGACGGAAATATTCGTAAGAGGAATAAAGAAACAATAAACAGGAAACATGCCAGTCAAAGACCGGATTTTGGAAACAGCGCTCAGGATGTTCAGAATGTACGGCATTAAGAGTGTAACAATGTTTGATATATCGAGAGAGAGCGGAGTGTCAAAGAAGACGGTATACGAACATTTCAGAGACAAGGAAGAACTGGTACAGGAAGGTATAAGAACTATGCTGAACGGTCACGGACAGCATCTCGAAGATTTTCGCCAGCAATCTGCTAACGCTATCGAGGAACTACTGAAAGAGGTGAAATACATGGAGGAGATGGGTAATACCATTAATCCGGTCATGTTGTATGAAATGCAGAAATACCACCCTGATCTCTGGCTGGAAGTGGAAACGTTCAAGAAGGATCATCTGATACGTGCCATTACCGCCAATCTGGAAAGAGGAATACAGGAAGGATGTTACCGCAACGATTTTAAGCTGAACATCATGGCCCGTATGCGATTACTACAACTGGAAACGGTTTTTCAGCCGGCACTGTTTCCCGCTACGGAGTTCAATATGCCTGATGTCATCAGGGAAATAACAGCGCATTTCTTACTCGGTATCGCCACAGCAGAAGGACGTAAACTGGTAGCAGAATATCTACAGATAAAAGAAGACTAACCACCTTTAAATACTATATCCGCCAACTAAAAAAATCAAAGAAAACATACGGATGAAAAGGATAATGTTAACGCTTATTCTCTTAATGGGAATAGGGGGATATACCTCCTATGCGCAATCGGAACTGTCGTTGCAGGAGTGCCTGAAGTATGCACTCGCTAATAACCAGCAACTGGCACGTACCCGGATGGAAGAAGATATGGGCCGTTTCAAAACCAGCGAAGTAAGAGCAAGAGCACTACCACAGGTAAATGCACAGGGTCAGTATACCAACAATATTAAGAAACAGGTAATCCCCGTTCCCGGTGAATTTGCCGGCGGCGCACCTGGTACCACCCTCCTGCTGGAAGCAGGCGTGACACATAACGTGACCGCCTCCGGAACCGTTACGCAGGAAGTGTATAATCAATCCGTATTTACCGGTCTCAAAGCAGCAAAAGCAGGTGAAGATTATTATCGCATGCAGACAGCACAAAGCGAAGAAACCGTGATCTATAATGTGACACAACTGTATTACAGCACATTGGTATCCCGCGAGAAGACAATCGTACTGGATGCCAATATTGAGAAGATGACAAAACTCGTCGAAACAACTTCTTCTCAGGTAGAAAATGGTCTCGCCCGTAAAATCGATCTGGATCGTATGCGTGTGAATCTGACGAACTATAAAACACAACGTACCCAGGCACAGAACCAGTTCCAGCTGCAATCCAATCAGCTGAAACAGATGATGGGTATGTCCGTGACCAATCCGATCAATCTGCCTTCCACCTCCTTTAAAGAAATTGAAAATAAAGCAACCGCTGCCGATTTCGGAGGCATGAACCTGGACAACAGGATCGAATACCGTCTCCTGAAAAAACAGGAAGAATTACAGACATTCCAGAAGAGAGCTTACCTGGCGGAATATTACCCTTCACTGGCCCTCTCCGGTAACTATTCTTATAATGGTATCAGTAACAAGTTTGATATGTTGAAATCCAAATCCAACGGATCAACTGCCAGCTGGTATGATATGGCTGCCGTAAGCCTCACACTGAAAATTCCGATTTTCGATGGTTGGGCGCGCCGCTCCCGTGTAGGTCAGGCAAACGTAGCCCTGAAACAGATCAGGAAAGATATGGAGGCTACTACCCTCTCCCTGAATACACAGTACGAAAACGCAAAACTGCAGGTTCAGAACAACCTCAGTACGATCAAAGCGCAGAAAGAGAACGTAGACCTGGCCAACGAAGTGTACAACTCCACCCAGAATAACTATAACCTGGGCCTGGCTAATCTGACAGACCTGCTGGATGCTGAAACATCCCTGATATCTGCTCAGAATAACTACAACGAAGCTTTATTACAATACAAGCTGGCAGAACTGGATATCGTTAAATCGAACGGTAATCTCAAAAGCCTGCTGAACTAATTAAAACCGCTAAAAACCGCATACCGAACTATATGAAAAAGATTCTTATCTGGAGCGCAGTGACCATCGCAGCTGTTGTATTGATCATGTGGAAACTGGGCGCCAATAAAAAAGCCAACGAAGCCAAAACGGAATTTGTAAAGACGAGCAATGCTGGGGAAGTACCCGTACTGGTGGAAAAAGTGGCAAAATCTGATTTCTCTGAAGGCTTTCTGGCCAATGGTAATTTCACTCCTTTCCGTGAACTGACCTACCTCTCCGAAGTGACCGGTCGTATCAATAAACTGCTGGTAGATGAAGGTACGGTTGTAAGACAAGGTCAGGCAATTGCAAATGTAGATGGTGAAATACTGGGTACAGACCTGCAGGCGGCTAAAACCAATCTGGAGCAACTGAGAGTGGATAAAGAAAGATATGAAGCAGCCTTTAAAACAGGCGGTGTGACCAAAAAACAGGTAGACGACGCAACACTGCAATACGACCTGGCTAAGACAAAATATGCTGCTGCCAGCCGTCGTGTAGGCGATACCTACATCAAAGCACCTATCAGTGGTGTGATCAACAAAAAATACATAGAGCAGGGTGCTTACCTCTCTCCTGGTAATAAAATGTTTGATATCGTGGACGTTTCCCGCCTGAAACTGGCAGTATCCGTTCCGGAATTGCAGGTGGTAAACCTGAAAGAAGGTGATAAAGTACGTGTGACCTCCAGCGTATTCCCTGAAGTAAGCTACGAAGGTCATGTGACTTTCATCGCTGCAAAAGGTGATAATACCCTCAACTATCCTGTTGAAATGGAAGTGACCAACAACAGCGGTAAACAACTCAGAGCAGGTATGTATGGTACCGCACATTTCGAAATGAAAGATGCGATCCCTACCATCCTTGTAGCGCGTACAGCTTTCATCGGTGGGGTGAACAGCAACCAGGTATATGTACTGGAGAATAATACGGCTAAAGTACGTAAGGTAGTAGCCGGACGTATCTATGGCGATAAAGTGGAAATAAGAGAAGGTCTGAATGAAGGTGAAACCGTTATCACCAGCGGACAAATCAACCTGGTAGACGGATCTAAAGTATCCGTACAAAAATAATCAACTATGAAGATCACAGAAGTATCCATAAAGCGACCCACGATCGTGGTGGTAGTCTTTACCATCCTGACGCTGCTGGGTGTGATGAGCTATAAGTCACTCAACTATGAGCTGCTGCCGAAGTTTACTTCGCCGGTAGTGACCATTGCCACCGTATATCCCGGTGCTTCCCCTAAAGAGGTGGAAAGTACCATCACCAAAAAGATCGAGGATGCGGTAGCATCAATGGAGAAGATCAAGAAGATCATTTCCAAATCTTCAGAAAGTTTATCTACCGTAACGGTTGAATTGAATAACGATGCAAACGTAGACATCGCCCTGCAGGATGCACAGCGTAAAGTGAACGCAATCCTGTCTGACCTGCCTACTGATGCAAAAGCGCCTTCGCTGAACAAATTCTCCCTGGACGACTTACCGATCATGACACTGTCTGCCACTGCCAATATGGACAGCAAGCAGTTCTATGACCTGATCGATAAAAAACTGCAACCACTCTTATCCCGTTTACCGGGTGTAGCCCAGATCTCCCTGATCGGTGGTCAGGAACGTGAGATCCAGGTAAATATTGATCCAAAGAAACTGGAAGCATATAAACTGTCCATTCTGCAGGTAAGACAGCTGATCACCAACGCGAACCTGGACTTCCCTACCGGTAAGGTGAAAACACAGGATCAGCAGATCCTGGTACGTTTGGCAGGTAAATATAAAGACGTAGATCAGTTGCGTAACCTGGTATTGTCAACCACCGCTACCGGTACCCAGATCCGTCTGAAAGACGTGGCAGATGTACAGGATGCGCAGAAAGATGTGGATCGTCTGGCCCGTGTGGATGGTACCAGCTCCATCGCATTGATGGTACAGAAACAGAATGATGCGAATGCGGTAACCGTGAGTGAGGAAATGAAGAAGGCGATCGCATCCATCGAAAAAGACTATACTGCTGCTAATCTGAAAATATTTATTGCGAACGACTCATCTGACTTTACACTGGAATCAGCTGATTCCGTGATACATGACCTGATCATTGCGATTGTGCTCGTAGCAGCCGTGATGCTGTTGTTCCTGCACAGTATCCGTAGTGCGATCTTCGTAATGATCTCCATCCCGGCTTCCCTGGTAGCAACATTCATCGGTATGAAGCTATTCGGCTTCTCGCTGAACCTGATGTCCTTACTGGGTCTGTCACTGGTAGTAGGTATCCTCGTGGATGATGCGATCGTGGTACTGGAGAATATTTACCGTCACATGGAGATGGGTAAGAATAGGGTACGTGCGGCATTTGATGGTGTGAAAGAGATCGGATTTACCGTAACCTCCATTACCCTGGTAATCGTGGTGGTGTTCCTGCCTATTTCACTGACCAATGAACTGGTATCAAAGATCCTGCGTGAGTTCTGTGTGGTGGTAATGATATCAACGATGCTCAGTTTGCTGTCTTCCTTTATGATCGTACCACTGCTCTCCTCCCGTTTCGGAAAGCTGGAACATATCACCGGTAAGAATTTCTTCGAAAAATTCATTCTCTGGTTTGAGGCACAGCTGCAGAAATTCACTGACTGGATGACGTCTATCCTGAAATGGGCACTGACTCACAAACGCTATACCCTGATCGTTGCGATCGGCCTGCTGGTACTGTCTTTCATGCTGGTAGGTAAAGGTTATATCGGCGGTGAATTTATTCCTAAAGGTGACCGCGGACAGTTCATCGTTGTACTGGAAATGCCAAAGGATGCATCTGTAGAACAGACAAACCAGGCTACCCGCAAAGCGGAAGCATATCTCTCTAAAAAGCCGGAGATCACCCGTTTGATCACAACAGTAGGTCAGACCAGTGAGGATGGTTTTGGTGTGTCCCAGTCTACTGCCTATAAATCAGAGATCACCGTGATGCTCGTAGATGCAGAAGAACGTTTGGATGGTTCTGATATCTATGCAGCAAAAACAAAAGTAGAACTGAGAAAACTGCTGCCAGGTGTGAAACTGAAAACAATGGATGTGAGTATCCTGGGTACTGCGGAAGCTTCTCCTGTAGAGCTGGTGGTAATGGGTACTGATATGGACAGTGTAATGAGTTATGCGAAATCGGCGATGGGCGTACTGTCAACTATCGATGGTACCAGTGACGTGAAACTCTCAGTAGAAGAAGGTAACCCGGAGATCAACGTACAGGTGGACAGAGATAAAATGTCTGCACTGGGGCTGACACTGGAAGGTGTGGGAGGAACAATGCAGACGGCGTTCAGCGGTACCGCAGATGATTCTAAAGTGAAATTCCGTCAGGGTGACTACGAATATGACATCAATATCCGTTTCGATGATTTCGATCGTAAGAACCTGGATGACGTATCAAATATTGAGTTTATCAACAGCCAGGGACAATTGATCCGCTTATCACAATTTGCAACGATCACAGAAGGTTCCGGACCGAGCAGACTGGAAAGAAGGGATAAGAATACCTCTATCTCCGTAAAATCGCTGGTAGTAGGCCGTCCTTCCGGTTCTGTACAGCAGGAGTTTGCCAAGAAACTGGAAACATTGCGTAAGCCGGTGGGTATCAGTTATCTGTGGGCTGGTGATGCAGAAAACCAGGGCGATTCCTTTGGTACACTCGGAGCAGCACTCCTGATCTCTATCGTAATGGTATACCTGATCATGGTGGCGCTGTATGATAACTACATCTATCCTTTTGTAGTATTGTTCTCTATCCCACTGGCGATCATCGGAGCATTGCTGGCACTGGCATTGACGAATAATACACTGAACATCTTCACGATCCTGGGTATGATCATGTTGATCGGTCTGGTGGCGAAGAATGCGATCATCCTTGTGGACTTCACCAATCAGATGAAAGAACAGGGACAGAATACGATGGATGCATTGATCCATGCGAACAATGCACGTCTGCGTCCGATCCTGATGACCACTATTGCGATGGTGATCGGTATGTTGCCAATCGCATTGGCTACCGGTGGTGTGGCGGCGACTAAGAACGGTCTGGCCTGGGTAATCATTGGTGGTCTGATCAGTTCCATGTTCCTGACGCTGATCGTAGTACCGGTGGTCTATAAGATCGTGGATAGCATTATGGACCGCTTTGGCTGGAACAAACCATCTGCTAAACGACTGATCCGTCAACGTCTGGTAGCGCCATATGCAGCGGAAATTGAAGAAGCTTCATTGAATTAATCATAAAGATTTTAGTTACTAATAGTGTAACAGTTGTAGGTTTAAACAATAGGCCGGAGTATTCCTACTCCGGCCTTTTTTGTGTATGGGGGCAATCAATGAAGATGGTTTAAATAGTTGCGTTCTTTCTGATCTCTTCGAAAGAGTATGCTTTTTTGATCTCTCCGTCCTCGAACACAGTTACCAGCTGATCGGCCAGTTCAGGTGCTTCATTTTCAGGAAGAGAAGTATAGGTACCGTTTTCTATTACCAGTTTCTGTTTACCGGATTTAGACTTCTTGAAGGATACGCGGGTATTACCGTTGGCATCAAGTTCCATTGGATTTTTCTGTACGTTGATGGCTTTACCATTCACCTGTGCAAAAGAGCATTTTAAAGCGTATTCCTGTGTATCTCTGTTTACACGTTGTAACAGGGCGCCTCCCATACCCAGTACCAGGTTTTCAGCGCTGATACCGGCCTGTTTAAGGGCTTCGAAGATCGGAGGAATGGAAGAATAGCTAATACCGTCACCTTGTATCACTCTCACCTGTGGTGGCAATACTTTGTAGCCTTTTTCATTGACAGTGTAACCGAAGGTTTCCATCAGGATTTCAAATACTTTCAGCAGGGTCTGAATGGCGTCACCACTATCAGGACGGATCACCAGGGTACCTTGTCTGCCGAGGATCTGTTCTTTCAGTTCAGTGCCCCAGTATTCGCGGCAGGCACGGAGGATATTGTAAGAATCAGATACACAGGCGATCGTACCGGTAGGGAATGCATTCAGTATGTGACGGAATATTTCCAGTTCGCCGTCTTCACCGAGCATGGTCACAATAGAGTGCTCTGTAGCCGGGATAGAAAGACCGGGAGCTGCCGGCGCCTGGTAATAACGTTTGGCAAAAGTAGAAGCGATCAGGGTATCACTACCAGAGAAGTTGATCAGGTGAGCGCTACCACCTATACCCGCGCTTTCTACTGAACTGGCGCCACGGAAACCGAAGTCATTCAGTACGAAATCAATTCCTGCGAATGCAGCTTCGCTGGCGGTCTCATTATAGTATTGTTTAACGGTTTTTTTGATCTCTCTGGAGAGCGTAGCCACTGTACATGGATACCATACCTGCATGAGGAGCGTTTCCAGGAAGTTGGTCACCCAGTAACAGTTTGGATCTGTATTTTCAATGGTCATCAGCACATTACGAACGCCGGTGACTGTTCCTTCCGGTACTGCTTTGATACGGACAGGCAGGCGTCCTCCGTGTTTCTCGACGATATATTCGAAGCGGGTGCGGTCGAATACATCATTACGACCGAAGACTTCCAGCAATGTCGCTTCAGCTTCGTCAATTTTTTCTTTGGTGATAACAGCACCCTGGAGGTATTCCATCAGGAAATACTGGAGTCCGTAGAAGACAGTTTCATTGAATTTACCGCCTCTGCTTTCGAAATAAGAATAGATATATTCTGTACCGGGGATGTAAAGTTTGTGGTGGGAGTATTTGTAGGCATCAGCTAACAAAATGAGGTTTTCCTTTGTCATGATTCGTCAGTTTAGTCGTTTGTAGAATATTTTTCAGCTAATTTTTTTAACAGTGGGATGTGGGTGCTTACGATTTCACCCTGGGTGATCATCGTGGTGATGGCGTCCACTTTTACCCATCTCATATCGGCCAGGTCATCATCAGCGGCAGGTTCTCCAAACAACAGGTCGGTACTGAACAGGGTAGTAATGATCTTGTCAACTTCAGAGCGATAGCGCCAGTCGTCCATTTGTAAAGACAGTTCATATTGCATCGGACTGGTCTCTACGGGGCCACATTCTTCCAGTAATTCTCTTTTAGCGGCAATATCGAAGCTCATATCCTCCGGATCAGTAAAGCCACCTGGCAGGCGCCATCCGCTTTCAGCTGATTTACGTCCGAGGAGCAGTTCGCTACGGTTGTTCCGGAACAACGCGATATCAACGGTCGGATATACTTTCGGATAAAGGTTATATGTGCTATAGATGATACCGGCACGGAATTCTTCTGTATCAAACACTTTATCGGAGATCGCTTCTCTTTGAGCGGTTGCATTGAAATCCTGTACCGGAGGTAAGTCCGCTGTAGGGAAACGGCCGGAATAGAATGGGATGAAACTATCGCGGCTACCATACAGGATGAATGATTCATTATTGAAGTTATTGCCCAGCATTTCGTCCAGTTTACGGGACCATCCTTTATCGGAAGGCTGGTCGCTTAAAGGCAGCACAATTACTTCCGGAAACAACTTCTTGATCATGCGCTCGCGGGTATAATAATCCAGCGGGTTTTTGCGGCCCCCCTTGATTGGGCTAACGCCAAGTACGATGATCAGCCTGTTATGTTTGGCCTTTACTTCTTTGATCAGTTGCAGATGCCCTTCGTGCAGGGAAGGTGTCTGGAACCTTGCTATTATTACTCCTGTAGGCTTTAGCGTTGTCATAGAATATTGTTTTGTGTATTTGTTACACAAATGTATATAAGTTTGTTATATGAGCAAAATATTTTCTGTACTTTTTACACAAATACCCTCTTCATGGAGGATGAAATGGCAGTGGATTCATTTTAAAGGGTTGTTTTTGAGAAGCTTGTGAATATAAAAAAAATTTTTGTTTTCCTCTCCTCTACTGAGCTTCTCACGAAAGTAAATTTGAGCTTTGTACGAAAACGGCGTAACAGAATAATCTTCAACTTTGTGGTGTGCTTAAACGCTGGATATGGAAAAGCAGATTTATGCGGAGGATAAATTACCAGGTATTCTGTATTCCCACCTTGATTGCAGGGAGATGGTGGGAGAACAGTTTGTAATAGAACATGGGGTGTGTTATATGTTTTCCGGTGTGTTCAAAGTAGCGGATGCGATGGCAAGTACTGCCTTCAGGGCAGGTGAAATGCTGTTTTTCCGTAAGAACTTTCTGGCAAAGTTTGTGAAACATCCTGAGGATGGGCTTGATTTCAGATCTATTGCGGTGGTCTTTGACCGGGAGTTTTTGCTGGAATTTAATAAGGAACATGGGTATGTCTTTGAAACCCCTTACCCTACCAACCGTGCAGTGTTGAAACTGGAGCCCGATATCCTGATAAAGAACTTCTTTGAGACGCTGGCGCATTATTTTGACTCCTCCCTGCACGAGCATCTTGCCAAACTAAAGAAAAAGGAACTGCTGCTCCTGCTACTCCAGTTACAACCGGAGCTGAAGAATGTGTTCTTCGATTTCAGCATACCAGGCAAGATAGACCTGGAGGTTTTTATGCAGCAGAACTATCGTTTTAATGTAGATATGAAAAGGCTGGCTTTCCTGACTGGTAGAAGTCTGGCCACCTTTAAGCGCGATTTTCAGAAAACATTCCATACTACGCCTAATCGCTGGCTGCAGCAGCGAAGGCTGGAAGAGGCGCATTACCTGCTGAAGGAAAAGC
The DNA here is from genome assembly GCF_900114995.1 of Chitinophaga sp. YR627. Taxonomy (GTDB): domain Bacteria; phylum Bacteroidota; class Bacteroidia; order Chitinophagales; family Chitinophagaceae; genus Chitinophaga. Next base: position 264,883 of record NZ_FOUX01000003.1, on the reverse strand, counting down.
AGAAACGTCCGTCAGACGTGTACCAGGAAGTTGGCTTTGAAAGCCTCTCCCACTTCTCTTATGCTTTTAAGCAGTTTTTTGGTGTCAATCCATCCAGTATTCATTAAGTAATCCATCATTTAATAATGGCAGACCTGCCGGGAGACGATCATTTCCCGAATGGGAAAGGTATGCCTGATTCTTTCAAAAAAACTAAGCAGATCACATATGAAAAAGGTCATTTTTATCACCGGTGCATCCACCGGATTAGGAAAGGTAACGGCGCAATTATTTGCAGCAAAAGGTTGGACGGTGATCGCTACCATGCGTGATCCTTCACAGGCAAAAGATCTCGATCATGAGAACATCCAGATCTTGCCGCTGGACGTAACCAACCCGGCACAGATAGCAGAAACGGCGAAACAGGTAACCGCAGGCGGACCTGTGGACGTCGTATCCAATAATGCAGGTTACGGATTAGTGGGCGCGTTGGAAGCGCTGACAGATGAACAGATTGTAAGACAGCTGGATACCAATACGCTGGGTGTAATAAGGGTAACGAAAGCGTTTGTGCCTTACCTGCGTGCACAGGGAAGAGGATTGATCATCAATACGACGTCCATCGCCGGATTGACCACTTACCCATTGGGGTCCCTGTATCATGCCAGTAAATGGGCAATAGAAGGTTGGAGCGAGAGCATGTCATTTGAGCTGGCTCCACATAATATCCGCATTAAAACGGTATCTCCCGGTGGCATCACGACTGATTTTATGGGTCGTTCCCTCGATCTGGCGCAGCATGAAGCCTATACTCCTTTGTTCAATAAACTAATGGCAGGTATGGATGGCGATAATTCGATCATACATTTCAGTACGCCTGAACAGATCGCAGAAGTGGTGTATGAAGCGGCTACCGATGATAAAGACCAGTTACGCTACCTCGCCGGACCAGATGCAAAAGCGGCTTATGCCCGCCGTGTAGAAATCGGTGCGGAAGCTTTCAGACAGGAAGTAGCTGAAAGATTTGCTGTATAATTAATCCGCTATGTATGTATAGAAAGCCGGGATACTCCTCCCGACTTTCTGCATTATATTATATTGCTGTTCAAAAGTGAACAGGTGTTGTCCGGTAAACGCACATTGCAGCTCATCTGATTGATTGTATTTTATTGATAATGAATCTGTTTTGTTTTTGACCTGCTTTTTGCTCCGCTGGTAGTAATTCCCCTGATTATGATGAACAGCAACTTCAAACTTTCTTTCCGCGCCCTTTGGAAGAATAAGTCATTCTCCCTGATCAATATACTGGGACTGGCAGTAGGCATCGCAGCCAGTTTGCTCATCTTCCTGGTCATTCATTATGAAAAAAGCTATGATACTTATCAGAGCCGGTATGATCGTATTGCCAGAATGGTAACGATAGACCATAATCCGACTACCGGAGAGGTGACAGGTTCGCATAGCATGGCTCCCCGTCCGCTGGCGGATGCTTTACGTCGGGACTTTCCGGGATTGGAGAAGGTTGCTGCGATGCAGGGTGTTGGTTCTGCACAGTTTTATATACCGGTGCAGGGACAGGAGGAAAAGAAATACAAGGTAGAAAGCGGTGTCTTCTTCGCCGAACAATCCCTGTACGACATCTTTGATTTTAGCTGGATAGTTGGTAATACAAAAGGATTGGAAGAACCCAATACCACGGTGGTCAATGAGTCGATCGCCCGCAGGTTTTTTGGTACACCTGAAGGCGCCATTGGTAAAACCGTTCAGATGTGGTCCTATCGGGTGCCATTGCGTATTACCGGGGTATTTAAAGATTTGCCGGAAAACACAGATGTGCCGGTGTGTATTGGCGCTTCTTATCCGACATTCAGGAATCTGATAGGAGAAAAGGACTGGGGCGACTGGCGTAGTCTGGGCGGTGGCACGCAGCTATTTGCATTGTTGTCACCTAACCAGGAGATCGCTAAGTTACAGGCGCAGAGTGCGGCCTTTGTGAAAAGGAATTACCGCGAAGAACAGGAACATGCGCTGACGCGGATAGACCTGCGTTTTCAACCAATGCGTGAAGTGCATGTCGACAAGCGTTTTGATACACTGAAGAAAGATAATATGAGTCCGCAGGAGCTGTGGGGGATGATGTTGATCGGCACTTTTTTACTAATGGTCGCCTGCGTGAATTTCATCAATCTGGCGACCGCCCAATCCATTAATCGTGCAAAAGAGATTGGCGTAAGAAAGGTACTGGGTAGCGATCGCGCTCAACTGATCAAACAGTTCCTGCAGGAGACGGCAATAATTACAGCACTGGCAGTTGTATTGGGAAGTCTGATGGCCCTGATAGCGACACCGTACCTGAGTACCCTTATGGGTAAGCAGCTGTCGATGAACATATTTCATTCCCCTGCCATTCTCCTGTTCCTGGTGATCATTGGTCTGGTAGTGACTTTACTGGCCGGCTTCTACCCTGCCCTGGTGCTGTCCGGGTTTAATCCGCTGATGGCGATCAAGAGCAGGATCAGTAACCGTACAGTAGGTGGTATTTCCCTGCGTCGCGGACTGGTCGTATTTCAGTTCGTCATTGCCCAGCTGCTGGTGATTGGTACCCTGGTCGTTATTAAACAGATGTCCTTCTTCCGGAATAAGTCTCTGGGATTTGAGAAGGAGGCGGTGGTAATGGTGGATCTGCCAAGTGACAGCTCATTGAAAATGAGATATCCTTATCTGGTGGCGGAGATGAATAAGCTGAAAGGTGTGGAAGCGACCAGTTTATGCTGGACTGCGCCGGCCTCTAATGCCATACAGTACAGTGACTTCTATTTTAACAATGACACGGAGAAACAGCCTTATTCTGCAAAGCGGCTGTATGGTGACTCCGCCTATTATAACCTCTTCAAAATGAGTCTGGCAGCAGGGCGCCTGCCATTCCCCAGTGATACGGTCAGGGAATTGATGATCAATGAAACACTGGTTAAAAAGCTGGGGTTAAAATCATCTGAAGATGTCCTTGGCAAAACGCTCAGGTTTACCGGAGGGCAGGCTTATCCTATTGTGGGTGTCGTCAAAGATTTTAATGATAATTCTCTGCGGGATGGTATTTCGCCTATTGTGCTTTCACCGGACTTTAACGGTTATGGTACCTTAGCCCTGCGTCTCCGCAAGGATGAAGTGAATGCGACACTGAAGGCGATAGAAAAACGGTTCAAAGAGATCTATCCGACCTATATGTATGATCTGACGTTCGTAGATGACAGTATCAGGAGCTTTTATAGCAATGAGGCGCTGATAGCCAAGCTATTCCAGATATTCGCTATACTGGCGATCTTTATATCAAGTCTGGGCCTTTACGGGCTGGTATCGTTCATGGCGGTGCAGAAAACGAAGGAGGTGGGTATCCGGAAAGTGCTGGGTGCTTCTATTCAAAGCATTCTGTATCTGTTTTCCAGGGAGTTTACCATCCTGATAGGCATTGCATTTCTGATTGCCACACCGGCAGCATACTATTTTATGCATCGCTGGTTGTCAGGATTCCATTACCATACTGACATGGGCTGGGAGATCTTCCTGCTGGCGATCGTATTGTCGCTGGTGATTGCCTGGCTGACAGTAGGATACAAAGCTGTAAGGGCCGCTACAGCCAATCCGGTAAAGAGTCTGAGAGCGGAATAGACCGTTCCTCAGATCTCGAATGTGATACCTTCTTTTTTCAGCTGGAAATAACGCTCTTCATTGAAGCTGTAGAGCTTTGCGGGCCTGCCGGCAGAAGGGTGTTTCTGCTTTTCGTTATGACCTTTCAGTATGCCAAGGTGATTGATCTTTTTCTGGAAATTCCGGCGATCGATAGGCCTGTCCAGGACTGTTTCATACAATTTTTCCAGGTCAGAGATCGGGAATTTATTGTCCAGGAGTTCGAAGCCGATAGGTTCATACCTGATCTTGGCGCGTAATCGCTGGATAGCTGCATCGACCACGATAGCGTGGTCAAAGGCCAGATCGGGCAGTTTTTTGATATCGAACCAGTTGGCATCTTCTGCATCAGAGCTGGCAGCCAGTTTGAAGTTGGTCGGATTTACCAGACCGAAGTAAGCAACAGAAACGATTCTGCCGCGCGGGTCTCTTTCCGGCGCGCCAAATGTATAGAGTTGTTCAAGGTAATTGATATGCACACCCGCTTCCGTCAATAACTCACGGGTCACAGCTTCTTCAAGTGTTTCCCCGTCAATGACGAAACCTCCGGGCAATGCCCAGCGGTGCATAAAAGGTGGAATGGTGCGTTTGATGAGCAGTACGGAAATACTTTCTTTGGCCGTGTAGCCGAAGACCACCGCATCCACACAGAGTCTTATGTTTTGCTTAGGTTCCAAATCCAGTTCTAAAAATTATCGCCGGTGATAGTAGCCCGGCATAAAAACCTACATATTAATATAGTGTTCCACCTGTGTTGTGTCTCTTTTTAAATTAAGGAACAGGGGATTTTTCATCGGGTCGAAAATGATGATCACATTTGCTGCTGCCGGGGTTGTTGGTTCCGGCATATCGATACTTACCTGCTGTCTGTTATTCCTGCGGAATTGCAGGACGTCTTTATCTGCTACGTGACGCACAAAACCATGGCGTTCCAGATAGGAGATCAGCTGCTGTTTACGTACCAGGATCGAGTCTGTCTCCGGATTGCCGGCGACAGGTTTTACCTCACGCACAACGTAGCATTTTTCTGTAATGACATCGAGTTTGGTTTCATCATTATTCTCTTCACGCGTACGTGTCTGATTACACGAAAAGCTAAATACTGCCAGACCCAATATGAACAAAACAGGCTTCATACAACGATATTAAGGGATGCAAGATATTATAAAACGGTCAGAATTGGATATCAAATACTTTTTCACTGTCTTCCCTCCTGACTTTCACAGTGGTTTTGTCGCCTTTTTTAAAGCCAGACAATGCCTGCATATAATCTTCCAGGTTAACAATCGTGTGTGGGCCCAGTTCGACGATCACGTCATTTGCAAGTATACCTGCTTTGCTGGCGGGTTTGTTATCTGATACGCCATCTACCTTTACACCTGGTTTCTGCCAGGTATAGTCCGGCATGATACCCAGCGTAACAGTAAAACGCGCACTGGTGGAAGTTTGTTTATCGCGGGTTCTGGTAAATGCCAGTTTATCCATACCGTTCGTTTTCTCTATCAGCTCGTATACTACTTTCAGTACGGTCAGCTCGCCATCGTAATTGATCTTGGTAGCTTCATCTGAAGGTTTATGATAGTCGCTGTGTGTACCGGTAAAGAAAAACAGTACGGGTACATTTTTCAGATAGAAGGAAGTATGATCAGACGGTCCGGTGCCGGATGAGTCGTAGGTAGTACGGATGCTGGCGGGGATGGTCTGTTGCAGTAATGCCGGCCATACCGGGGAGGTACCGATCCCTCCTACTTCCAGGCCTTTGGCAGGGTCCAGTCTTCCGATCATGTCCATGTTGATCATGTAGTTGAAAGACGATGGTGGTATGGAACTGTGTTCTGTGAAATATTTAGATCCAAAGAGGCCCAGTTCTTCGCCGGAAAAGGCGACAAACAAGTAGTTGTATTGCTGGAGTCTGGATGCTTTCAGTTGTCTTGCCAGTTCAAGGAGCGCAGCGGTACCGCTGGCATTGTCATCGGCGCCATGATGAATGGTCTGGTCATTGGGTGACAGGGAGTTATGATCTTCACCATGACCCAGGTGATCGAAATGTGCACCAATGACGATGGTGCTGGCGGCCTTGTTGTCTATATGTCCGACAACGTTTGTACCTGTACGTCTGCCGGAAGCAAAATCCACCTGCATATCTATCCTGAGATCCTCCGCATCATCCAGCACTTTACTGATTTCGCTGTTAACCCACATAACGGGAATTTTCAGCGGTTCAACGGGGATAGATAGCCACTTCTGTACATCTTTGGGCGTCTCCGTCCCATTATAAAAGATCACGCCGGTAGCGCCCGCTTTGGCTGCTTCTCTGGCGTTCTGCCTGTAGATCTCCAGTGGATCGGCATGGGGGGACATTTCAAAATCTTTGACGTTGAAGAGCCAGATATTATCTGGTTCATTGACGTCGGGAAGCACATCTCCTTTAGCGCTCTTTTGCGCGCTGAAGGGCATTGGTATGAACTGTTCGCCTGGCGTGAGTGTGGATTTGTTGATGGTCAGATGGGAGGTAGTGGCAATCAGTTTGCCTTCACTTACCAGGAATGTCTGGAGGTAGCCGCTGTCACCGGCGGGCGACAGACCGGCCAGTTTCATCTGGCTGGCAATATATTCAGCAGCGAGTTGTTCGCCGGGAGTGCCGGTACGGCGTCCTTCCAGTTTATCGCTGGCGAGATAGGTGATATGAGTTTGTAGGTTGCCTAATGTTTTACGATCGGCCTTTTTCTGGGCGTTAAGCTGCGTAGTAAAGGGTAATAACAGTGCCAACAGGCATGTGGTGTGCTTCACAGTTGTTGTTTTTTTAAAGTCCACGGATAGTGCCGGCAGACCTGGTTCCATTTGCAAAGATACGTATCTAAGTAGCTGGTTAGCAACGAACGCCCTGATTTACCGGCAATGCACTGCTTACGGGGAGGCAATTATTGCACCAAAAACACTATTTACCCACCGAATTTGGAAAATCAACCTATTTTTGCGGGGCTTAAACAAAACTTGAACCTAAAAGCATACCCAAAACAGAACCGATCATTAGTTTATTTATGAAGAACACACCATTTACACACAAGCACACAGCGCTGGGCGCTAAGATGGCTCCTTTTGCGGGGTATAACATGCCTATTTCCTACACTGGTATTAATGAAGAACACCTGACAGTCAGGAATAATGCTGGGGTGTTTGATGTAAGCCATATGGGTGAGTTCATCCTGAAGGGAGAGCATGCACTGGACCTGATCCAGCGTGTAACCACCAATGACGCTTCCAAGCTGACGGTAGGTAAGGCGCAATACAGTTGTTTACCTAATGAGGAAGGCGGTATTGTGGATGATTTGCTGGTATATTGCATTGAAGAGAACAACGTATATATGCTTGTGGTGAATGCGAGCAATATAGAAAAGGACTGGAACTGGATCAGCAAGTTCAATACAAAGGGTGTGGAAATGCACAATATTTCTGATAAAACCTGTCTGCTGGCTATCCAGGGGCCTAATGCTGCGAGTATTTTACAACCGTTGACAACTGTGGAGCTGGTAAACCTGAAATATTACACTTTCGCCAAAGGCGAATTTGCAGGTGTACCTAATGTGGTGATCAGTGCAACTGGTTATACCGGTGCAGGTGGTATTGAGATCTATTTTGAAGATAAAGATGGTGCAGCTGATAAGATCTGGGATGCTATTTTTGAGGTAGGCGGTCCGAAGGGTCTGAAGCCGATAGGTCTGGCAGCACGTGACACCCTGCGTCTGGAAATGGGTTTCTGTCTGTACGGTAACGATATCGACGATACCACTTCTCCAATGGAGGCTGGTCTGGGCTGGATCACCAAATTTACCAAGGAATTTACTTCCCGTGAGAAATTCGAGCAGCAGAAAGCAGCTGGCGTGACCAGCAAACTGGTTGGTTTTGAAATGGTTGACAAGGGTATTCCGCGTCACGACTACGAGATCAAGGATGCAGCAGGCCAGGTGATCGGTAAAGTAACTTCCGGTACACAGTCACCTTCTATGCAGAAAGCGATCGGTCTGGGATACGTAAAAACCGAGTTTGCAGCCCAGGATTCAGAAATTTTTATTGCCGTAAGGGATAAATTATTGAAAGCCAAAGTTGTGAAGGTGCCATTTTTGAGTTAAGTTGGCTAAATTGCAAAAAACCATATCTATTCTATGCCGACAATTCATGTCACAACCGTAATTTATGCTCCCCTGGAGCGGGTCTTTGACCTGAGCCGGAGTATAACTGTGCATAAGCGCAGTATGTCGCATATGCAGGAAGCAGCAATCAAAGGCCGTTCAAACGGACTTATAGAGAAGGATGAAACGGTAACCTGGCAGGCTAAGCACCTGGGTAAGTTGCGGCAGCTAACCACCCGTATGACAGAAATACGTAAAAAAGAGTATTTCTGCGATGAAATGGTAGCTGGTGATTTTACCTATATGAAACATGAGCATCATTTTAAGGAGATAGGCAATGGTACAGTAGCAATTGACATCATGGAATTTGGTATGCCGTATGGATGGTTCGGAAGATTGTTAGAGCGATTTTATGTGCATAAGTATATGACCGAACTGCTAAGAATACGGAATAGCGTAATAAAAGATTATGCGGAGACTGAAAAGTGGAGAGTAATATTAGATTGAATTAACAGTTAAGAATTAGTAATTAAGCATGGGAGCTATTTGCGCTGTAAGTGCTTAATTATTAATTCTTAATTCCTAATTGACGAATAATGGGAGAGCAGAAACCAGGACTGGAAGTGTGTTTATCACCGGCTTTATTGCATTTGTATGATGTGAAGAATAGTATTGTGGTGATCATTGACGTATTGAGAGCTACGTCTACGATTTGTACTGTATTATACAATGGCGCCAGCCGTGTAATACCAGTAGCCACCGTACCGGAATGTGTCAGCATCGGCGAACAGCTGGGCGAGAATGCCATTACTGCCGGAGAAAGAGACGGAAAGATAGCGGAAGGTCTGTTGCATGGAAACTCTCCTTTTGAATACCCCAGAGAATTTATACAGGATAAAACACTGGTACTGACCACTACAAATGGTACCAAGCTGTTGCATATGGCCAAAGACGCCATAGCGATCATCACCGGTTCCTTCCCGAACATATCTGCCGTTTGTGATTACCTGATCGCACAGGGCAAACCTGTCATTCTTGGTTGCGCTGCCTGGAAAGACCGCGTTAATATGGAAGATACCTTGTTTGCCGGAGCGGTGGTTAACCGTATCAAAGATCATTTCACGGTGGATTGTGACTCTGCTGTCGCGGCAGAGGCATTATACATTACTTCAAAAGACAATATCCACGAAGTAATGAAGCAGGCATCCCACTACAAACGTCTCGCAAAATTCGGTCTGGAGAAAGATATCCGGTACTGTCTGACCCCGGATGGCGCCAATGTGCTGCCTATTTACCGAAATGGAGAGCTTGTAGCTGCGGAATAGCCGCAAGATAATTTCTTTTCATAAAGTGTTTGTTTCTGGAAGTGATGCGATGTAGTGTAGACACTACTCAAGCTGTAGCTTTTTAGAATTTTTCTGCGTACTTTTGTGAATTGCCTTTTCATCAGCTGCTAAATATTTTAGCGTTTAACCCAGGCTGATAAATAAACCGGGCAATTTGAGAAACTATGTCGCTGCCCCAGTTGCTAAAATACGTTTATAATAACGGAACCGATGAGGTGATCCGTAGGGGGAAGCGCATCTTTGCGACTGGTGGTGTGGAGTTGTTAGAAGCTGATCCGGTTTTGAAATCAGCCACGTTCCGGGTAAAGAGCGATACCCATGCGAATTATTATCGCGTTTCAATCAGCAAGTATCACGAGACGAGCAATATGTCCGTCCGTTGTCAATGTCCCTACAACCTGGGAGACATCTGCCGGCATGAAGCCGCAGCAATGTTCCAGTTGCAGGAAATGCTGGACAAAAATCACTTCGAAAGCTACGATACACAATATAACCAGCAACATACGCTGGTAAAGATGAAGTTTATTGATCTGAAATCGCTTAAACTCCTGACTTCCAATGAAATATTTGCAGAAGCAGAGAAAATGGCCAAACCGGCTAAAGCGGTTAAGATCGCATCCGCCAAGGATGAAAAGGTCGAAGCCACACTGAAATATGAAGGGCAGGAATATCCCATGATCATACAGCGGAATGAAGAACGCTTCTTCGATACCGCCTGTAACTGTGATGAAACAGAGCATGCCATCTGTAAACACAAGACCGCCCTGTTCCTGCATCTTTTAAATAATCACGGTCCATACTATTTCGATACCCTGCGTAACTGGGACAAGGAAAAGAATAAACTGCTTGCCTTGTACGGGTACTCGCTGGATGATAACCTGGAAGGGAAATTTACTTTCACTTACATGGAAGGTAAACCCTATCTGCGTGTATTGGATCCCGCTATCAAAAGAGTGGATGGTGTGGCAACCAGCAGACAGGCAGCTGCCGCAGCGCCTCCCCCGCCAACAGAAGAAACGAATACCATTACCCAGCGTATTGGTGTGGTTTTCAACGCGAACGAACCATTATATCCGTTCTTCCGGATCGACCTGGTAAGTGGTGAAATAAATGACGAACAACGTGAATTTGTATCATTAGTCAATAAACTGGATCTGACCAAGTATGTTGACTTCTACCTATATAAAGAAGCTGATCGTGACCTGATCACGCCTGTGCGTAAGGTACAGGGCATGGAGGTTAGCAAATTCCTTAGTAAGAACTCCCCTTTTGCGGGTATCTGGGAGAATATCACCCATGACCATAACGAATCCGATCTGCCAACAGAAACCAAAGAACTGATGCTGGAATACCTGCATCCGAAACTGGCGAAACTGTTTCCGCAGATGGCTGCGCATGGCTTGTTATTCCTCCTGCCTAACAGACAGCAGTTCAAGACTAAAAATCTTCAGCAGATCCACCTGGCCGGAGACAGATTACAGCCTGTGTTTAAAACACATACGCTGAATGATGCGATTGAGGTGACCTGTCATCTGGAGATTGAAGGAGAACTGGTGAATGTTTCTGAAAATGAGTGGGATAGCTCTATCCTGTTCCTGAAGAACAAGGTCTTATACCTTTTCGAAAATCCACAGGATGCACTGCATATCGAATTATTCCGCGAGAGCGGGAAAATCCGTATTCCTGCCGATCAGTGGAGCACTTATCTGCAGGATTATCTCTTACCGCTGAGCAAACAGTATCAGATACAGTTTGATAATTCGCTGCTGGCGGAAGTAGACGATATATTACCGGAATGCAGGGTATTCCTGCGTGAGGTAGGCGAGACATTTATTATCCAACCAGGATTTGCTTATCATGGCCAGGAAGTGGAATGGAATGGCGACGGTAAGATCACGGTACAGGAAGGTAATAAGGTCCTCATCATCCACAGAAATAAGGAGGCTGAGCAGCAATTCGTAGAAAAGCTGAGCGGTCTGCATACGAACTTCTCCCAGCCTAATACCAATAACTACTTCTATCTGAAGGCAAAAGAAGCGCTGAAGAACAACTGGTTCTTCCTCTTCTTTGATACGCTGAAGGAAATGAATGTGCGTGTATTCGGTTTTGAGAACCTGAAAAACTTCAAATTCAGCGCTCATAAACCAGTGACCAATCTGCAGATCAGTTCCGGCATTGACTGGTTTGATGCGCAGATCGAGGTGACTTATGGCGATCAGAAGGTAAGTATCAGGGAAATCAAGCAGGCGCTGGCAGGTAAACAGAACTATGTGCAACTGGCGGACGGTTCACTGGGGCTGCTGCCGGAGGAGTGGTTGAAGAAGTACTCTCTGTTATTCAAGATCGGTGAGGAAAAGGATAAAGGTGCGCTGAAACTGAGCAAGTATAACTTCAGCGTGATCGATGAACTGTATGAGTTCATTGATGATGAGGCAGTATTGATGGAACTGGAACAGAAGCGTCGTAAACTGCTTCAGTTTGACGAGATCCGTAATATACAGCTGCCGCATAACCTGCATGCAACACTGCGTCCTTACCAGGAAAGCGGTTTCCAGTGGCTGAACTACCTCGATGAAGTGAAGTGGGGAGGTATCCTGGCTGATGATATGGGTCTTGGTAAGACCATTCAGGCGCTGACATTCATCCAGCATTATAAGAATAAGCACGATGATAAATGTCTGGCACTGGTAGTATGCCCTACGACGCTGATCTATAACTGGGAAAATGAGATCCGTAAGTTTACGCCGAGTATGACTTATCATATTCATCACGGTCCTACCCGTTTGAAAACAGCGGAAGAACTGATGAAATTTGATATCCTGATCACCACATATGGTACACTGCGCAGTGATGTACAGACGCTGATGAAACTGGATCTGGATTATGTGGTACTGGATGAATCGCAGGCGATCAAGAACCCGCAGAGTAAAGTAACCAAAGCGGCCCAATTGCTGAATACCAGGAACAAACTGGCATTGAGTGGTACGCCGATGCAGAATAATACATTTGATATCTATGCGCAGATGAACTTCCTGAACCCGGGTATGCTGGGTAGCGTGGACTTCTTCCGTAATGAATTTGCTACACCGATAGACAAGTTTCAGGATGAAGAACGTAAGGACCATCTGCGTAAGCTGATCTATCCGTTCATCCTGCGCCGTACGAAAGAGCAGGTGGCAAAAGAACTGCCTGAGAAGATCGAAACGGTGATCTTCTGTGAAATGGATGCTGAGCAGCGGCATATCTATGACGCATATCGCAACTCTTACCGTTCCAAGATCCTGGGTGTTATTGAAGACCAGGGTATGGAACGTTCGCAGCTGACGATCCTCCAGGGTCTGATGAAGCTGCGTCAGATCTGTGACTCTCCGGCTATCCTGAATGAGGCGGAACAGTATCCGAACCATTCTGTTAAGCTGCATGAGCTGACCCGTGAGATGAGTGAGAATATCAGTAATCACAAAGTGTTGATCTTCTCTCAGTTCCTGGGGATGCTGGGGCTGATCCGTGAGAAGCTGCAACACATGAAAGTGCCGTTTGAGTATTTTGATGGTAGTACTTCCGCTACAGAGCGTGAACGCGCAATTCAGAATTTCCAGACGAATGATGATTGCAGGGTGTTCCTGATTTCCCTGAAAGCGGGTGGTGTGGGTCTTAACCTGACGGCGGCTGACTATGTATATATCGTTGATCCATGGTGGAACCCGGCAGTAGAGCAACAGGCAATTGACCGTACTCACCGTATTGGACAGACGAAGAACATCTTCGCTTACAGGATGATCTGTAAGGACACCGTTGAGGAAAAGATCCTGCAGTTACAGGAGCGTAAGAAATCACTGGTAAAAGAGATCATCGCAGATGATTCCGGATTTGTGAAGAAACTGACGAAAGAGGATGTATTGTACCTTTTCAGTTAAAACAGCATATTGTTAATAAGCAGGAAGGCATCCGTGATCACGGATGCCTTCCTGCTTTTATGCACAAAACTGAACAATAAGGACCGGAAGTCCGAAGGCGACACCCATTCCGTAGATCAGGTCAAGCCAGAAGAAGGAGCCTATGGCGCCCAGATAGATCAGGCCAACGATAGGCACTGTAATAATTTTAAGCCATAAGGGCACCTGTTCACCATGCCATAAGGTCTGCCACAATACATTGGCATCTCCTGTACTTGGAAATGCATGCATACCAATTGACAGGCCCAGATAAAGCAACAGGTAGTCCAGGATGGTACCCTCGTTGAACATAAAAACCGGAATAGCCGCCGGGAATGCAATCAGCAGGGCAATGAGGGTATTGATGATAAAAGGACCGGTACCGATCAGCAGTTGATGTACCGGGTTGCGTACAGGTTCGTGTTTTACGTACCCTACCGGGTTGGCCATCTGGAAATATTTTACCTCAAAGATGGCCACGCCAAATATTCGGCAGAAAAGCTGGTGGGCAAATTCGTGTACGATTACGCCGGGAAAGGTAACGAGTGCCAGAAAAGGGCCTGGTATGAACATTTTCGAATTATTTATTTGTAGGAAACTTTGTCGGTAATATAACTATGCAACAGCGCAATACTACCAGTGTCTGCGTCAGGACGGTTTTTGAGTTTAGTCAGAATACGATGCGATTCATCTTGCTGACGGTTATAATGACATGCAAGAGCAAGCATAAACAACACACTACTATCTTCCGGGGCAAGCGCAGCGGCTTGTCTTATGGTGAGCAGCGCCTGCTTGTCCATATTGAGTCTTAACTGAAAAGAGGTCAGTGTCATTAAGGCCTGAATGGATTCAGTATTCTGGGACAACAGATCCTCTGCCAGCTTTAATCCTTCTTTATATTTTTTGAGATCCCTCAGAGCGCTGAGCCGCTCATAATAGGCGGGTCTCAGTAAGGGGGCATTGTGAATAACCTGTGCGCAGAGGCTATCAGCCTTCTCATAAAGCTGAAGATCTTCATACGTATAGGCCAGCGCAGTTTTAGCTGCAAGATCATAGGGCGCGGCGACTACATATGAATCGAGCTTTGCAAGATAGGCTGCCGTATCTTCTTCAAGGTCGGCCAGTGTTCGGGCCAGCGCGGTATCTTCTATCCTGGAATGGGATATGTGATCATTAATAAATTCGAGCATGGCTTGCAGCTCTTCGTCATCAGTTGGAATATCCTTCCCTCCCGCCAGGGCCAGGAGACTATCCGCCTGAGCCTCATTGTCATTAAGGTAAGAGGCTTTGATGAGGTGCATCATGGCTCCCAGATGGTCAGGGAATTTCTTCAGCGTGGCTTTAAAATACTTTTCGGCGCTGAGGTATTTATGTTCTTCCACCAGCTTTTTTCCTTTCATATATCCAACACCGGCCTGGAAATAGCCAGGAAGGCGAAAGATGGCTACAAGCAGTATAACGCCTACACCTATTGTCGCCCAAACGATTTCTTTTTTAACAGGGTATCTGGATAGCTTCTTCCTGCATGCCTTGCATAACCTGAACGCATAGCCAGGCTCATATTCGGGCGTATTACATCGGGAACAGCCCGTCGAATGCTGATAAGGGAGGTCATCATATTCTTCCATAGGGTATAATATATTATCCGAAAAGATATGTATTATCTTCCAATTCGGGAAGCCTGAAAAATTGACGGCAGCATCTTCCGGATATTTTATAAATATTTTAACCCTTGGTTTTATTCCTATTCCATTAAATTTGCCTAATATTCTTTTTCAAGACTTTATACTTAAACATGAAGAAATTATTCTTTTCGATCGGATTGATGGCGGCTTCTCTCGGTGTTTTTGCACAGGATGCCAAGAATGCAGTTGCTAATAAGGCCATGGGAGCAGCATCACATTCCAAGGATTTCTTAGTGATTCAGTTAGGTTATGTTGGATTGTCAGGAACAGGAGCCAGCAATATTAACACTGGATTCAACCGCCAGCTCAATATTGCTTTCATGTACGATTTCCCGATGCAGAAAACTAATTTCAGTCTTGCAGCAGGTCTGGGAATAGGATCTGATCACTATATGTTGAAGGACCAGAGTCTGGATCTGAGAAATACATCTGCTACTCCTGATTTCCAGGGAACGAACGCATATAGCAAGTTCAAACTGGCGACCACTTACCTGGAAATTCCATTGGAACTGCGTTATCGCCAGGTGCCTGAGAACGCTAATCACGGTTTTAAAGTAGGTTTAGGCCTGAAGATCGGTAACCTGCTCAATGCGCATACCCGTTCTGTTGAGAACCTTGCAGGCTCTAAGCTGATTGAGAAGGAAGCCAGCAAACGTCAGTTCAATACATGGCGCTTTACAGGTACTGCGAGAGTGGGTTATGGTAACTTCGCGGTATATGGTACTTATGCGATCACCACCTTATTTAAGGACAATGGTACTTACGATGTAAATCCATATTCTTTCGGATTTATGCTGAGCGGTTTATAAGCTGAGCTGAAAATATTAAAAAGGGGCTGTCCGCTACATAGTGGACAGCCCCTTCTGCTTTTATAAGGTATTATCTTCTCAGACGCCTTTAAATACAGGTTTACGTTTCTCCAGAAATGCCTGTACGCCTTCTGTATTATCAGCCGTATTACCCGCTATTTCCTGGCAATAAGCTTCATAATCGAGTACTGTGTCCAGGTTTTCCGTCATCCCTTTTGTCAGCATTTTTTTGAGCAGGGCGATTGCTTTCGTTGGTGCGTTAGCATAGAATGCAGCCTCCGCTTTTACGGCTGCTTCCAGTTCACCGGCAGGGACCACTTTGTTGATAAAGCCCATCTGCAGGGCTTCCTGGGCTGTCATTTTACTGGCTTTGGTAGCCAGTTCAAATGCCTTGTGATAGCCTACCGTGCGTGGCAGGAAATAGGATGAGCCGGAATCCAGCACCAGTGCAATATTGATGAAGATCTCAACCATGGATGCCGCTTCGCTGGCAATGATCATATCACAGGCCAGCGCCAGTGAGCAACCTGCTCCTGCGGCTACGCCGTTTAACTGGCAGATGACGGGTTTGGGCATATTACGGATGGCCCTGATGATAGGATTATAGCGTTTATGCAGGGATTCGCTGAGATTACGTTTTTCGCCATTCATGGCAGCTTTGAGGTCCTGGCCGCTACAGAATGCTTTACCTGCACCTGTCAGCACCACTACCCTGACGGCAGGATCTTTCTCTGCCTGTTTGAGGGCGTCCTGCAATTCATAACTCAGTGGATCATTAAATGCGTTGTAAACATCCGGTCGGTTGAGGGTGATCGTAGCAACACCATCCTGGATGTCTAATAAGAGAGAGGTGAACATAACGTTGGGGAATTTATATATGAATTGAACGGACCGCATTCAGCACCACTTGCCGGTGCCGAATGCGGTTGATTGATTAAAGTGTTTCTTTCAGCCACTGGAAGAACTCACGTTGCCATACCAGCGCGTTCTGCGCTTTCAGCACCCAGTGATTTTCTTCAGGGAAATAGAGCAGTTTGCTCTTGATGCCTTTCAGCTGTGCCAGCTGGAAGGCCTGTAAACCCTGCTCGATGCCTACACGGAAGTCGGTACCACCTTGAATGACCATGATAGGCGTATTCCATTTGCTGGCGTATTCACTAGGGTTGAATTCTTTATAGACCTTCGCGTTAGCCGGATCCCAGTAAGCCCCGATATCCCAGTTGGCAAACCAGAGTTCCTCAGTTGTGCCATACCAGCTTTTCAGATCAAACAGACCGTCATGTGCAATGAATGATTTGAACCGGTTGTTATGTACACCCGCCAGCATGTAAACGGAATAACCACCATAGCTGGCGCCTACGGCACCGAGACGGTTTTTATCAACATAAGGCTCCTGGCTTACAGCGTCAATGGCGCTCAGGTAGTCACGGATAGGTTGTCCGCCCCAGTCTTTACTGATAGCAGCGTTCCATTCTACTCCATGACCTGGCATACCACGACGGTTAGGGGCTACAACGATATATCCCTGGGAAGCCATCAGCTGGAAGTTCCAGCGGTAGGAATAGAACTGGGACAGTGCTGACTGCGGACCACCCTGGCAATATAACAGGGTTGGGTATTTCTTTGCAGGATCGAAATCTGGCGGGAAGATCACCCAGGCCAGCATGTCTTTATTATCTGTGGTCTTGATCCAGCGTTTTTCCACTTTACACATGCCTGTTTTATCGTAAACTTCTTTGTTTACAGTGGTCAGCGGTTGCAGGGTACCCTTTGGCAGCTGTACGGTGAAGAGTTCGGCAGCGTGGTTCATGTCAGTGCGGCTTACCACAAGGGTGTTGCCTGACTGTCCGATGATACCACTGATATCAAATTCGCCATCTGTTACCTGGCGGATATGTTTCGCGTTGGTAGCAGCCAGGTCTTTCTGCAGGGTGATCTCGTGCAGTTGCTCAGTGCCTTTTACCACGGCGAGGAAGAATAATTGTTTGTTGTCTTTGCTCCAGGAAATGGAGGCTACGGTACCATCCCAGTCTTTGGTAAGATTGGTACGGACGCCAGTGGCGCGATTCAGTACGATGATATCATTTTTATCAGCTTCGAAACCGTCTTTTGCCATACCCAGCCAGGCCAGGTATTTACCGTCCGGACTGAATGCAGGGGCTACATTGTAACCAGCCAGTCCTTCGGACAGGTTTTTGGTTGCACGGGTGTCGAGATTGTATTCATAGACATTGGTATTGGTGCTGGTAGCATATTCTTTACCAAATTTCTTCTTGGTAACGTAGAGAATGCTTTTGCCGTCCGGGCTCCAGATGACGTCTTCGGCTCCGCCGAACGGCATCTGCGGGCTGTCATACAGTTCGCCTTCCATGATATCGACAGGTGTACCAACCTGGCCATTTTCGTAGGTGGCGAAGAAGATATGCTGGAAGTTACCGTCTTCCCAGGTGTCCCAGTGACGGTAGTTCAGGTTGTCATAGATCTGCACATTGGATTTTGGCAGGTCGGGGTAATGGTCGCCGCCGCTGATCTTTTTCAGTTTCACTTCTTTGGAAAACAGGATATGTTTTCCATCGGGGGAGATACGCATGTTCTGCAGACCACCCTCTACATTGGTGATCTGTGTGGCGCCGGAACCGTCGGCATTCATTTCCCAGCGTTGTCCTTTGAAGACATAGGCGATTTTTTGTCCGCTGATCGCGCTCACCTCTCCTTCTGCTCCTGGTTCCTTCGTGATCTGCGTGGGAGAGCCTCCCGCCAGCGGGATGGCGAAGAGGTCTTTATCGCTCTTGTTTTCGGCGATATTGTATCGGGATACGCCGTAGATAACTGTCTTTCCGTCTGCCGTAATCGCCTCGCCGCTTACTCTGCCCAATTGCCAGAGCAGCTCGGGCGTCATTTTCTGCTGGGCCACTGCCATAGTTGATATAAAAAGTGATGTTAACAAAAGTGATTTATGCATGTTCAGATTCTGTTTGGACGCTAAAAGTAGGGAAAATAGTGCTATGGACTAATTCCATACCTTTGCAGTAAATTTTTATATACTTTGATTGAAAAGAAACAAGTTGTACAACAGGAAGAGCGGGCCGTTATTGTGGGCGTGATCCATAAGGAGCAGACAGACCGTCAGGTACAGGAGTATCTGGATGAGTTGGTTTTCCTCGCTGAGACGGCTGGTGCTATAACTGTAAAAAAGTTCACCCAGAAACTGGCCCGTCCCGATAGGGCGACCTTTGTAGGAAAGGGTAAGCTGGAAGAGATCAGGGATTTCATTGCAGGAAGAAATATCAATCTGGTCATTTTTGACGATGAACTGACCGGTTCTCAGATAGCGAACATAGAGAAAGTGCTGAATGTGAAGGTGATAGACCGTAGTGACCTTATTCTCGACATTTTTGCCCGCCGTGCCCGTACGGCTCAGGCGAAAGTGCAGGTAGAACTGGCCCAGTACCAGTATATCCTGCCACGTCTGAAAGGTATGTGGAGTCACCTGGAAAGACAGGGAGGTGGTATCGGTAGCCGTGGTCCGGGTGAAACGGAGATCGAAACGGACCGTCGTATCATCAAGGAAAAGGTGGCCCTGCTCAGAAAAAGACTGGCGGAGATCGATAAACAGTCGCTTACTCAGCGTAAGGACCGTGGTGAATACATCCGTGTAGCCCTGGTGGGATATACTAACGTGGGTAAAAGTACCATCATGAACCTGATGAGCAAAAGCGAGGTGTTTGCTGAAAACAAGCTGTTTGCGACGCTGGATACGACTACCCGGAAGGTGGTATTTGACCAGACTGCATTTTTGCTGAGCGATACCGTAGGGTTTATCCGTAAACTCCCTCACCATCTGGTAGAAAGCTTCAAATCAACCCTTGATGAGGTGAGAGAAAGCGATATCCTGCTGCATGTGGTGGATATTTCCCATCCGCAATATGAGGATCAGGTAGAGGTGGTAAACCGCACTTTGCAGGAACTGAAGGCCTTCGATAAGCCTATTATCATGGTCTTCAACAAAATGGACCTGTATGAAGAGCAGACCTTTGACAAGTGGTTGACAGAGGATATCAAACAGGACATCCTGAATCAGCTGAAGGAAAACTGGCAGACCAGAACCCAGGGTAACTGTGTGTTTATTTCTGCAACAGAACGCAAAAACGTCGAAGAACTGCGGGCGACTATCCTTAGTAAGGTAGTGGAACTGTACAGGGTACGTTATCCTTACAAGAGCGAATATTTCTATTAATTCCCAGCATGGCAAAGCAATACAACTGGCATCGTTTATCAGACCTGTACGCGAGAGAAGGTGAGATTGGCGTCCTGGAGGTCCAGGGTAAAAAGATCTGCTATACCAGATATGAGGAGCAGATCTTTGCCTTCGCCTACAAATGTCCGCATGCGAGCGGCATTATGGCGGATGGTTTTATGGATGATGCCGGTAATGTTGTCTGTCCCCTGCACAGGTACCGTTTTAACGTTAAAAACGGCTATAACAGTAGTGGAGAAGGGTTTTATCTCAAGACCTATCCCCTTGAACAACGGTCAGACGGACTATATATCGGATTGGAGAAATCAAGTCTTTTCGGCTGGTAAGCCTGTTAATTTTCTATTAAAAGCCCCCTCTGTTTTGCGGAAGTGCCAGCAGTGCTGTAATTTTTGCGCATGACAGTCTATTCTATCTCAGAGAAACAAGTCTGCCGGATGATGATCGGTCTGCTGATATTCATGCACATGACCGGCCTTCCTGTTACTATTATGGAACCCGATGGCGCCCTTTATGCGGGTATTGCCAAACACATGGTGCAGCATCATGACTACCTGAACCTCTTAGCTGACGGACATGACTGGCTGGATAAGCCGCATTTCCCTTTCTGGATGGCTGCCCTCTCCTATCTGCTTTTCGGATTTACAAGTTTTGCCTATAAACTACCCGCGTTCTTATTTCTGATGCTGGGAGTGATGTATACTTATAAGTTTGCCAAAGACCTGCTGGTATACAGTGAAAAGGTGGCCCTCTGGGCGGTATGTATTTTCCTGTCGGCCGAGCACCTGGTCATATCCAGTACGGATGTACGGGCAGAGCCTTATCTGACAGGACTGATCATTGCCAGTGTCTATCATCTGTACAAACGGCAGTTGATTCCAGGTGCGCTGTTCGCGGCTTTTGCTGTTATGACAAAGGGGCCTTTTGCATTGGTTCCCATAGGCTTTGCCTTTATCGGTCAGTATACCTTTACCCGGCAATGGAAGGAGTTGTTTCACTGGCGCTGGCTGGTCGTCGCATTGCTGATCGGTATCTTCATTACACCGGAATTGTATGCCCTGTACCAGCAGTTTGATGCACATCCGGAGAAAGTAGTTTTCGGACAGACCGGTGTATCCGGTATCCGTTTCTTTTTCTGGGACAGTCAGTTCGGACGTTTCATGAATAACGGACCAATCAAAGGGCATGGCGATCCTTCTTTCTTCCTGCATACCGTATTATGGGCATTCCTACCCTGGTCGATATTCCTGTATGTTGCCATCGTCAACTTTATCAGAAAAGGGAGATCAGCGCCCGAGTACTATTGCATTAGCGCTGCTCTGTCGACTTTCCTGCTATTCTCTTTATCGAAATTTCAGTTACCGCACTATCTGAATATCATCTTCCCTTTCTTCGCCATCCTAACGGCGAAGTATATAGTAGACGATGTGAAGGAAAAAGTCTTCCGTGTCACACAGTATATCCTGATGGGGATCATGGGTGTTGCTATTATCGCAATATGGGCGCTTTACAGGCCTGAAATTCATTTTTGGGCCGTTGGGCTTATCGTGATAGGAACGGCTGTTTTTATATGGTTTCCGTTGAAAGAAAGGCCGCTTATATTCTTTCGCACCTGCCTGGCAGGATTCCTTTTAAATATTTTTCTCAATGGACTGTTCTATCCGGATGTGCTCCGGTATCAAAGTGGAAGCACTGCCGCGTTCTATGCCAACAGTGAACTGAAAGGCGGAGCTGTGGGTTTTTATGGGGTGAACTCCTATGCGATGGAGTATTATCTCGACGCCCCCCTCCTGCGATACGATACGATCCCTGCAGGACCATCACTGGTTTTTACAACGGCAGAACACAGAGATTCTTTAATCGCCAGAGGGTATGCAGTGAAGGAGGTAAAATCGTTCGTACAGTTCCCTGTGACACGTCTGGACTTACAATTTGTAAATTTTTATACGCGGGAAACCGCTCTGGATAAGCGTTTTCTATTATTGGTGAATTCTTTTTGATGAAAAAGTTGAAAAAGATTTGGCGAGAATAAGAAAATATCTATCTTTGCAATCCCGAAACGGGGAAAACACTCCTCCTTAGCTCAGTTGGTTAGAGCATCTGACTGTTAATCAGAGGGTCGCTGGTTCAAGTCCAGCAGGGGGAGCGGAAAAAAGTCTACAAGCTTGATGTTTGTAGACTTTTTTGTTTTAACTAACTTCACTTAAGCCCCATAAAAATCCAAAGTCAATGTTTTGGGGATTATCTTTTATCTTACCTATAACCACAGATTATTTTATCCAGTTTTGAAATATGAAGATTAAAAAGCTCAACATCGAGTCTTACAGACATTTAGAGAATATTAATCTGGACTTTACGTATCCCGAAGGGCATCCAAAAGCAGGTATGCCATTGGATAAAATATGCTTAATTGGACAGAGTGCCACTGGAAAAACAAGTCTTCTTGAGTTAATTAAAAATTTGATTTTTCAACTATCGCAGACTGAGGTAGCTAATGGTGGTTTGTGGTCACTAGATACGCTCACTTATAATGGAAATGCTGAATTCTCTCTAATGGAGGGGCCTTTGTTAATCAGGAATGATAGTAGCATTCGTTTTGGCGAAAAGGAATTTCATCGAGATAAACTAAGTGGTGGCGCTGTCGGACGTCTTATTCAAGAGGATATAAAATTGATTTACTTTAGTTCGGACATCATTTCTGAGAAAACTATTCAAATCTTTAATCAGAATCCCCTTAATATCATAAACGCTTTATCAGAAGGACTTGACGTTGACATAACCAAAAGATATATAGGATCCAGATATATTTATGAGTTTACTCAAGATGTAGACGAACGAATTTGGTTTTCACTTTTAGGACGCATTTTGGAATATCGGAGAAAGTTTCTTCAAATGGCTACCGAATTAATCAAAAAAGGTAAAATAGCTGATTTAAATAAGGTAAATGCGGAAATTCAAAAGTGGTCGGCAGTTAATAAGAATCCACTTGTGCCATTTTCTGAATTATTCAATCCTATATTGGAAAAGTTAAACCTTGAAATTGATCCTGATAATACAGATTTTGCAATTCCAATTAAGTCAAAGGTTCAAGATGATATTATTCCAATTTCTTCACTGAGTACAGGAACCAAAGGATTATTGTTATCTTTTTTTCCATTATTTGAATTTGATACTTCCGATTCAATCATTTTGATTGATGAGCCGGAACGGTCACTTTTTCCTGATTTACAGGTAGATTTGTTTTCCTATTACAGAAGCTTCGCTCCAGATGCACAATTTATAACAGCCACTCATTCTCCTTTTATTGCAGCGGCTTTTGAGCCAGAAGAACGCTTTATCTTATATTATGAGAAAAACGGAAAAATAGCTGTTCGTAGAGGTGAGTCTCCTATTGGCGATGACCCCAACGATATATTGAGGAATGATTTTCAGGTTGATTTTTATAATGATTATGGAAAACGGGCATATCAGCAATATCTTGATCTAAAAAGAAAAATGCAGGAGGAAACGGAACCACAAAGGAAACGTGAATTACTTAGTGAGTTAACACAATTAGGGGATAAATATAATTTTTGATGAGAAAGGCTAATAAAACAGAAGATTCCGGAATTTTAGCTGACGACTTAAAGTATATTCCTAATAACTCTACCCATAATAAAAAGCTCAAGGACTATTTACTTCAGGAGCAGAAAAGCTACTGTGCTTATACTGATGAGTATATTGGTCGGGCGGATGCTTCAGACATCGATCATTTCAATCCAAATCTTAAGAATACTGAAGGGGACAGTTATACCAATTGGTTTCTAATAAAAAATCAATGGAATAAAGAAAAGGGTAATAAATGGGAGAAATTTCAACCAGTTCTACATCCAACTTCTGAAGATTTTGAAGAAAGGATCGCCTATCATCAGGGGGATTACTTTGCAAAAAATGGAAATGATATTGAGGCCTCCAATTTGGTTAGTCTTTTAAAATTGGACGACTTGTTGCTAGCTGAGAAAAGAAAAAAATATATTAACAGAAAAAGATCAGACATGGAAGCTTATGGAGAGGCTGCTGATGTCTTTTTTGCTAATCTGATTAACGATGATAACTGCCAGGTTTCTTATGTCAGAGCAATTAAGGAAGAATTTGGTGTAGATGTTTGGCCGATGCTGTGATAGTTGATCTTGTATATGAAGTGAATCGCAAGCGTTGAATTCTAACAAAAGTTAGAAAAATGTTTATAAGGTTCTCCTATTCGGTAAAAAAGCAGTTACGAGTATTAGTTGTAGCAGTCTTTCTATTTATGTTTCCTTAATATTTTTAGCAAAGCTCCTGCATTAAATTAAATCTTTCTTTTCTGATCAAGAAATTTTTGGAGACCATTGAATTGGCGATAAATATTACTTGATATGTAGAAGTTAAAACTTAATCTGACAGTTATTGTTAATTAATAATTGTAAAAGATTAAAGTCATGACAACAACTCAAAAGATTATCCAGCCAAAGATGGGTCTGTTGAAGTTGGCCGAGAAGCTCGGCAATGTATCCGAAGCCTGTAAAGTTATGGGCTATAGTCGGGACTCATTTTATCGTTTCCAAAAGCTTTATGAAGAGGGTGGCGAACTAGCTCTCAAAGAGATCAGTCGCAGTAAGCCCCTGTTAAAAAATCGCATTCCCAGTCAAGACGAAGACGCAGTCGTTGCTTACGCTATTGAGCATCCTGAACAGGGACAATCTCGCGCCAGCAATGAATTAAGAAAAAGAGGGACCATTGTATCCCCAGCTGGCATCCGATGTGTTTGGCTACGACATGATTTAGAGACAATGCAGAAGCGATTAAAAGCTTTAGAAGCTAAAGTTGCTCAGGATGGCATTATCCTCACTGAAAGCCAGGTTGCAGCCCTGGAACGTAAAAAAGAAGAACAGGAAAGCAGGGGCGAAATTGAAACATTCCACCCAGGCTACCTCGGAGCACAAGACACTTATTATGTGGGATATATCAAGGGTGTAGGCAAAATTTATCAACAGACATTCATTGATACCTATACTCGAGTTGGATTTGCCAAGCTTTATGATCGGAAAAACGCACTAGTAGCTGCGGAAGTACTCAATGATAAAGTACTACCTTTCTATCAGGAACAGGAAATTGATCTTCTTCGTATTCTTACGGATCGCGGAACCGAATATTGCGGAGCCAGAGAACATCACGAATACCAGTTATACTTGACTATCGAGGATATTGATCATACGCGAACCAAAGCCAAAAGCCCTCAGACCAATGGCATTTGTGAACGATTCCACCGAACAATGCAGGAAGAGTTCTATGCCATTGCGTTCAGAAAGAAAATGTATGATTCATTGGATGCTTTGCAGGAAGATCTCGATAAGTGGCTTCAATATTACAACACAGAACGATCCCACAGCGGGCGTTACTGCTATGGAAAAACGCCCATGCAAACCTGGTTAGATAGCAAAGAACTAGCTAATGAGAAGAAGATTGATCAATTGTATGGTACAGTCAAAGTGTCAACCTGAGGGCTTTTATTGATAAAAGATGCATAGCTTTATAGACGATCTTATGAACCAAAAATGCTTAATCTGTCAGATCAAGTATTAGCTATTACACTTGATATAACCAGTTATACCGGCTTTAAACCCCGCTCAAAATTTTCTCCGTTAAATCCGTCAATTCCATAAAACTGCTCACCCCAAGATCAACTATATTTCCCCCCACAATAGCCGTCGAATACCATACAGGATAACTATCCGTATTCGGCATTAATGCCCATATCAAAGGACTATACAGGCTTGTGCCCTCGTCTGGCAATTTTTCCTGCAACTGCTCCCGGTAAGATGCACACTCTTCCGATAAGAATTGATCCGACGTAAGCTGCTGCACAAGCATAAGCGCACCCTTACCCAGATCATCCAGGTCCGTCTCCACAAGTAAACAAAACTGATACGCAATTATCCGCTGCTGCCTTTCAGTGAGCAGCCGGACTTTAGTCTCGAATAGTTCCCAATATTGTTGCTCCATTGAACGAAGAGTGCTTAATGTTTGTAACAGCCACTAAGATACTCTTTACTTTTTTAGCTGTCGCCTACCTCACTTTCTCAAACCTCAACCCTTTCACCCCGAAATTCGAAATCACAAAACCCTTTACACCTCCCTTTTCATCTTTCTCAAACGCCATCTCAAACGCAAACGTCTCCGGACCAGCACCTGAAAACTTCCCCTCTCCCTCCCGTTTCAACACAATATCATCTAATCTCAGATGTCTCATAACAAGCACATTTCCGCGTGGAATAAACGTATAACTCGTCCCCAGTTCATCGCTATAATATTCCCCTCCAAAGTCCTTTACATCCCCTGTATATTCTACAGTAGGCTTGAGCACTGGTGGCCTGGACGCCGCCGGAGAGGACGACTCTTCCTTCAGCTTATCTTTTATATAAAACTCCGCCATCTGCCACCTGGCATTCAGCCTTTCATTATGTTCATCATTACTAAGGGCAATAATCGCAAGTTGTTCATGGGGGAAACGTCCCATAAAGGTCCGGAAAGCAGCCGCATGTCCTCCATGCGTAATCATCTCCACTCCTTTGTAATTACTCAGGTTTTGCCCTTTTGCATGAAAGATGGTGTCATGGTCTCCGGCTATCCGCAATATGACTTTTGAGCCATTGTCCAGGTAGGACGCCTCATTGAAGGCTTTAATTAATGCAGGCGTACCGACTACCGGGTGTTCAAAATTCAATATCCACCTGGTGAGGTCTTCTACTGTAGTCAGGAGATTGGAAGGACCAGGATTAGAGACATTCAATGGCTGGTGGTAATAAATGCCGTTTATCAGCTCATAGGATTCCGCTTTGTTTTTTACCACTTTGCCATAGTTGTCACAGAACTGCGTGCTGGTCATGCCGAGTGGCCGGAATATCTTTTCCGCTGTATAAGTAGCAAATGATTGGCCGCTTACGCGATGTATGATCTCTGCAAGGAGGGTATAACCGGTGTTGCAGTAACCGAAGGCGGTGCCGGGTGTGAAATTCAGATTTCTTTGCCTGGCTAATAATTTCAGTGTCTGTTCGGTTGTCGAGATGTCTCC
This sequence comes from Chitinophaga sp. YR627, assembly GCF_900114995.1. Classification (GTDB taxonomy): domain Bacteria; phylum Bacteroidota; class Bacteroidia; order Chitinophagales; family Chitinophagaceae; genus Chitinophaga. The sequence continues at coordinate 237,970 of NZ_FOUX01000003.1, read as the reverse complement.
TGAGATGCTTCCGGCTAATGACCAGATGGCCGCCTGGTCTCTCAGACCACTGGTGTGACCGAGCAGATGCTTTATTTTGATAACATGACCGTAGTCCGGGAGTTCTGGTATGTATTTACGGACATCATCCTCAAGTGATATCCTGCCTTCACTGGCTAATAGGTAGGTAGCGAAGGCGGTAAATTGTTTCGAAACAGAAGCGACATTAAAGACCGTCTGCGGTGTGATGGGGATATCATGTTCCAGGTCGGCCATGCCATAGCCTTTCTGAAAAACCACTTTCCCATCCTTTACTATGGCTACGGCGGCGCCGGGTGTCTGTGAGTTATAAACGGCAAACAGGGAGTCTACCCTCCTTCCTGCCGCTGTACAAGCGTCCCCTGTGATATGTGGCGTCCTGGTGGATACTTTGTCCGCAATGACCCACCCTTCGTCTGTTTTCATCAGATTGAAGTAGTCCGTAAACAGGTCTTTCTCTGTACTGATCTCTACTTTGGCGCTACCCATGTTATTGGTAACATCCAGGCTGATAATACGGGTTTGCAGGTTAGGTGGAACAGGACGGGGCTTGAAGAAACTCAGATACTGCTCTCGTGTATACACTGTAAATTTCCCATCCCGGTAATTTTTCAGGTGACAGGAAGCATGCATCGCCTTTCCTAATTTAGTCGTATCTCCTGTCGCCCAGCCATCGAAATACAGTTCGATCGTCTTTTTAATTAGTTGTTTTTCGGTAGAAGTATCCTGGCAAAATGCAGGAAAACTGATAGAAAATAAACTCAGTAACAGGGCTATCTTTTTCATGAAAAAAGGCGTTTAGCCAAAGGTGCATTTTTATGTTTTTAGGGAGCTTCCGGATGAGCAGACATTAGTACGGATTTACAAATCCGGAGTAGTTTCTTTTATAAATGCATTGGGAGTCAATCCTTTAATTTTTTTGAAGGTGGCGAAGAATGTCGACTTTGAATTAAACCCCACCTCGTCTCCAACCGCTTCTATGGTGAAATTGGTCTGGCGGGACAGCATTTTACAGGCCGCATTTACCCGGTATTCATTTACAAAAAGAGTGAAGTTTTTCTGCAGACTGTCATTCAGTATCCTCGATAACTGGTGACTGGGAATGTTGACCTCGCGAGCCAGATCTCCCACTTTTAAATTGGGATTCCGGAAGAGCTCTTTTTCTTTCATGGCCGTTTGCAATCTGGCAATCACCTGCACAGCGTCGTCCTCATTCAGTTTCTTATCACCATATTTCTGGCCTGTAAAAGAAGACAGGTCATTTGCCTTTTTCCGGTAGAGCAATATGCATATAGCAAGATAGGTGACCAGTGAAAAGTATAAAGGTCCTGTAATATAACTGCCTTTGGTGATCTTCATAATAGACCATACATAAGCAATAAAGATCAGCGATATCGTCGCACAGATGGCCAGGACCCACTTCTCGAAAGGTTTCAGTTGCTCTCTGGTCCTGATCTTTTTAAAGAGCGGGTGAAGTGAAGTTATCGTGAGACCAATATAAATACCCCATTGCAGATAGATGGCCGGAATAATGTAATGCGTCCAGAGATATGGAAAGGTGGCATAAGGGAAAGGCAGACCCGCTATCAGTATCATAGCCAACCAGCCCGTCAGTTGTAATTTCCAGGATACCGGCAGTTTCCGGATCTGCTGCATCTCCGTTTTTACATAGAAGTATAAAAACGGTCCAATGAACAGACAGGCGGTTAATCCGATTTGCAGGATTATCCTTGGTATATTATAGTCAAAAAAATAGGCGACGGACTTCCCCACGCGGATGCTCAATACAATCAGCAGGGCGCCAAGCAAGTAATTGGACAGATTTTTCTTTGCAGTGAAGCAAAGGAAATAGATGCCAATAATGAGCGCATTAAATGCGCCAAGGGTACTGAAGAAAAAGAGTAAATTGTTTCCCAGGGTCATGGTTGTCGTTATTACCGGCTTCGGTAGGGCGTTCTTCAAATTTAACGATTATAGACAGCTTAAGCATAGTTTTATGCCCCGGTATACTATGGAAAAAGGGAATTATGCCTATTGCTGCCCATTGTCTGATCGCCGGTAAATTACTGGAAGTTCAGGCTACTCCTCCGTCAGAATAGCAGACCAGCCTCCTCCTGCCTGCATGTGTACCGGTACCTGCTGCCCTTTTTGCCATACAGCTTCAGAAAGCCGGTAATCTTCCGCAAACCTGTCAGCATTTATTCCATCAGCCAGTATTTTTACTTTGTATTGCTTTCCGGGCTCCAGGAAGTCCAGATGTAATGTCAGGTCCCGCGAACTCCAGTCCGTCATCGCGCCTATAAACCACTGTTTCCCCTTTTTACGGGCAATGGCCACGTATGCTTTGATCCTTCCCTCCAGTGCAATGGTCGTGTCCCAGGTAGTAGGAAAAGTCGCAATAAAACGCGTACAGGCAGTATCCTGCAGATAGTTGGAAGGGTTATCTGCCAGCATCTGCAACGGACTTTCATAAACCGCGTACATGGCTACCTGATGCGCCCGGGTTCCCTGACTCATTGGGGCATCAAAATCGGCATGAAAGTCTTTTTTAGTAGCATTACGCATAGCGCCCGGGGTGAAATCCATTGCGCCTAATACCATCCGGGTAAATGGCAGTGTCACTTCATGTGGAGGTGTTGCTTCATCATCACTCCATTTATAATTTTCCAGTCCCCTTACTCCCTCGTAAGAGATAATATTGGGATACCGCCTGTTCAACCCCACCGGTTTATAGGCGCCATGCAGGTCTACCAGTAAATGATGTGCTGCGGCTTTTGCGGACAGGCGTTCGTAGAAATTGACCATATACTGATCGGCACGGGCCATAAAATCGACTTTAATACCCTTTACACCCCATTTCTCATAAGTAGCCAGCACATTGTCCATATCCTTATCCATCGGCTGCCAGAGCGTCCATAAAATGACAGCTACCTGCTTTGTTTTGCCGTAAGCAACCAGGTCCGGTACGTTGATGGAATCCCTGGGATGGGTGATATCCCAGGTCGATCTTGACCAGCCTTCATCCAGGATGATGTACTCCAGACCGAATCTCGCAGCAAAATCGATATAATATTTGTAGGTCTGGTTATTGATGCCGGACCGGAAGTCGACGCCGTAGATGTTATTTGCATTCCACCAGTCCCAGGATGCTTTCCCGGGTAGGATCCAGTCTGTTTCTTTGAGAATATTGGGTGATGCCAGCTGATACACAAGGTTGTTTTCGAGTAGTCCCTTATCCTCATCAGCGACCATGATCAGCCGCCAGGGGAAAGAACGGGTCCCATTGGTCCTGGCGATGTAATCAGCAATTTCTTCTATTTTGGTAACCCTGTCTCTGACCAGGCTTTCTCTCAGAATTACTTTGGGAAAACCACTGGTGATCTTATTACTGCCTGTACCAAAGAAAAACAGGTTAGAATAGTCCAGCAGATCGGCTTCGGAGAAAAGCATTTTTGTACCGGCAGACGAAGACATATACAAGGGAAGACCACAATGTTCTGCTGTTGAAAACGATGCCAGCGTGGTGTCCCTGAATAATAACTCGAAATGGGAAAGAAATTGTTTGTTCTCCTCTACTCCCCATAGTACATGATTGTTGTCCGGGAACTGGTAATCAACGATCTCATTTTTAACATTGATGGAATCTTTAAAATGGGTCACCCATCTGTAGGCGACTCCGTTATCATAGGCCCGGAAAATGATGGAATTGCCGCTTTTGAGGTTGATCGTAAGCTCATTAAAGGCATCTTTTATTGAGCTTTGTCTTACAGCAACAACCGGGTGGAGCAACTCACTTTTAGCAACCTTATTAAATGATTTTATACGTTCATTAAAACCGATATAGGATTTGTGCTCAATATCAATACCTGCTACTGCATGATCTACTAAGATCTCCTTCCCCTTCATCAGCTTCCATGACAGACTATCTTTCGTATTGATCTCAATGGTTAGGCTTTTATCAGGAGATGATAACAGTATCACTGACTGAGGAAATACGTTGATTGAAAGCAAACTGCATATACATATCAAAAATCCCTTTAAATACTTATGCCGGATCATACTAAATAGTGTTTAAGAAAGTCGAAGAATCGCGTCTGGTATTTCCAAAAATAGTGTCCATTTGTGCCAGTACTTACCCGCATATTAACCGATGAAAGACGGAAATTAACTTACTGTGGAGAAGGGTAATAAAAGGTGAATATCTGAGCAGGCTTTGTTAAATACAATGAAATGCTGACTTATAATGAGGGGTATTTTAGTATTCATTAACCCAACTAAAGATGACAAAAATTATCTGCTGTCTCACTGTAGCAATCAGTACCCTTTTTTATTCCTGTGCAAAAAAGAATGTTGCTGAACCACTGGCATTAGGTAAGCGCCTTGCTCCTGTGAAAAAAGTATACATTCCAAAGGTGATCTGGAATGTCCCTGCTAATAATGATTACAACAATGACGCAAGCCTTTACAGCAATCAGCGAAAGGCCGAATCGGCCGATTTTGTAGCATTCTGGGCAAAGGATTTTGGCGCCACTCCGGCTACCAATACAGACCCTAATAAACGATTTGACATCACACAGATACTAACAGAGTGTGAACGCTTTTTCCAATACTATACGGATACGCTAAAATTTGTTGACAAAGGCAGGTCTGTTTCAGATAGTCTGAAGGCACTGATATATGTTACCAACTCCACCGACGGGACTGCCTATGGCGGCGGCGCAGAGAATAAGGTCGGTATACTCTGGGTAACGCCTCCCCGTATTAATACTTATCCGTTTGGTGCTGTGGCACATGAATTAGGACATGTATTCCAGTATTATGTACAGTCGGATGGTAACTGGGGCTATTCCAGTTCACCGCAGGGAAGTAATGGTCAGACGATATTTGAAATGACCTCGCAGTATATGCTCTGGCAGGTATATCCCCAATGGCTGACTTTTGAGAATTATCATTTGCAGGCATTTATGAAGTATACTAATTACGCATTTCTGCATGAGATCAATCAATACCACTCTCCTTTTGTATTGGAGTACTGGTCTGATAAACGGGGGAAGGATTTTGTCGCGAAATTATGGAAAGGCGCCAGACGTGGTGAAGATGCTGTTACCACATATAAACGGCTTGCCCAGGTTGATCAGCAGGCGTTCAATGATGAACTGTTTGATGCCTACAGAAAGTTTGTGACCTGGGATATATCGAGGATCAGGAGTGTTGCCAGTCAGTATGCAAATCAGCATATTTCAAAGCTGAATACGGCTGCGAATGGCTGGTATACGATCAGTCCTGAAGTTTGTCCGCAGAACTATGGATATAATGCTATCAGATTAAATGTGCCTGCAGCGGGAACAACAGTCCGTTTACAATTTAAAGGTATTGCCGGACAAACCGGATTCAGAAGTATTAAGATCGATAAGGCTGGATGGAGATATGGTTTCCTGGCGGTAAAAACAGATGGCAGCCGTGTCTATGGCAGCACATATAACAATACTAATGGAGATGTAAACTACACAGTTCCTGCCAATACAGCCTTTCTATGGTTGATAGTTAGCGGTGCTCCTACTGAGCACTGGGAACATTTAAATGATAATAATGATAGTAATGACGAGCAATGGCCTTACCAGATAAAGCTGGATGGCACCACCATCAACAGCAGTTTTATTCAGTAACTTGGTGCTATAAATTAATAGTCTGAGTATACATATCCTTCATTGATCTATCGTTCAAAAACGAAGCACTAACGTAGGATAAGTATACTCAGACTATCATCTTAAGCCCTCTCATATGTCGCAGGATACAATTTCCTGAACATCACATAAGTTATGGATAAAACTGTAAATGCAATAATGGCATCGATCGTTGCTGCAAAATTCAATACAGCCAGTTTAGAGAAGAATGCGAAAGTAATGTCGAAGAACATGCCGGCAAATACCCACTCTTTCAGTCGAAGCAGTTTTTCTGGCGTTAACAGCACGACAACACCGCAGATTTTAGCTACTCCAAGAATATAGATGAAGTGTGGAGGGTAACCCAGTTGAACGGTGATGTCCCAAACAACCGGATTGTGTGTTAATTCAAAGAAACCGCTTGCGCCGAACCATAAAGACATAAATACGGCACCTATCCAGTAAATTAATTTTGATGTTTTTGCGTTCATTGTTGTTGGTTTTAGTTGTTGTGTGTAATTGTTTGTTTGATGACACAAAGATGTTCTAAAACCAATGGGCGGCACAGTAGTATCTGTTGAGGTGGACAAATAGGGAGGGCGACCAGACATTCCGGCGCTTAAATGTTTGGGGTGATTGGGATTTTCTTAGCTGTTAGTGAATAGTGGGAATCTGTTATTGTTCAGGAGGTACTTCTTTTTTATATACCAGTGTATCATTCCTGTAATCTTCCAGTTTGAGCACATTACCATAGATGCCATAATATAACCATCTGCCCTCCTTCTCCCCACAATGTCCCTGTTTGATAAACGTCTTCCAGTCACCGGAAGGATTTGATCTGAACTGTCCCCGCGTTTTTATTTTTCCATTCGGATAGTAGTCAATGTAATCACCGGCGGGACAATCACTGTATTGTACTGCTATCCGCACAAGCACTTCGTCTTTGTTGTACGTTTTGACTACGCAGGGTTTGCAATTCGCAAATTCTTTCCGGGATACTTCCGCATTGCTGGACGCTATATCGTTGGTAAGGGTACCGTTCATATAATGTCCTTCTGAAGAGGGTTTAATGGCTGCCCGCTGCTTATAATCATATTCGATGATCGTATCGAGTTGTCCATACACACTTTTAACTGGTTTACTTTGCGAGGATGCGTGACTGGTAAGGAATATCAATATGAGCAGAGAGAAATAATATTTCATGGCAGGTGCTGTCTATGCTTCGAAGATAAATAAAAAACCCACGGCATTACACCGTGGGCCTGACTTAAAATAAACACAACCAAAAAGGCATGCCGGCATTCGCCGGCACGCCCGATCTGCTATACAGCCAAAACTTTTTCCTGTCGTTTCTTAAACTCCGAAAAATTATAGCCGGTCTCTTTCTTGAATAACTTGCTGAAGTAGCAGATATCCGTGAACCCTAAATCCCATGCGACTTCCTTCATGCTGGCATCTGAATACGCAGCATATCGCTTGGCTTCAAGTATTACACGTTGGCGGATATGGTGGCCAGCGGTATACCCCGTGGCCTTTTTTATAGCTTCGTTCAGGTAGCTGGGAGTTACGCACATTTGCTCTGCAAATTCAGATACCTTTTTGTGTGATCTGAAATTCTGGTCTACCAGCTGGATGAAACGTTTTGCCTGTCTGACGTTATGATGCTGCTGGCTGACCGGTTGCTGACTGTGCGACTGGCGGGACATATGTATGAAAAGGATGTTGAGATAACGGCTCAGGATGTCCGGACTATAGATCTGCTGATGACTGAATTCCTGGATAAGCTTGTCCATGATAGATTGCATCTCCTGGCGGATTTCCTGGCTATATCTGATATTGGCGGATTGTATTAGGACCAGGAGCAGATCTGCATGATATACAGAGTTATATTCCTGGAGGAAGAGTTCATTGAAACGGATGATGTAACCTGTTGAGTCATCATCATTGTCGATAGAGAATTGATGCGTCTGATTAGGCATGATACAGAATATCTGATCGCCCTCAGGGGAATAAGTTTGCATGTCCACTTTCAGGAAACTATTACCGGATACGGTCCAGATAATTTCTATAAGATCGTGCGCATGTGGGGTACTGTTATTGAATTCACGGTTGTTGCTGATCTGTTCGAATGTATAGATTTCAAAGAATGGTTTCGTGGTAGTCATAACATCAATATTTTGAGCGTTAAAGGAGGAGGATTTTTAGAATGCCATTTCTTTTAGTGTGATGGCGTATCGACATGTCTTGTAAAGGCTGGCATAGTGAAGATGCCCATTGTATCTTTTGCCGTTGATGAAGATCGTAGGAGCGGCATCTACACCATTACGGCTTGCGCCTTCATAATCATTGATGATCTTGTGAAATACTTCCCGGTGTTTTCTGCCTTCTTCGAAGAATGCCATGTCTACACCAACAGCTGACGCGAGATAAGGAAATATGCTGCGTGAAAGGCGGGGCTGATTCTCGATGATAATGTCATGCATTTCCCAGAACTTACCATATCTGGCGGCTATTTCTGTCGCAATAGCTGCATCCAGGGACAGCGGGTGTTTATCTGGCGCCGGATAGTGACGAAATACAAATTTCAGGTCATTACCCATCATGCTGCGAAGGTGCTGAATCGCTGGATATATAGAAGCGCAGGTTGCGTTATGAAGATCTGCGTACATCACCAACTCAACAGGAGCAAATGGATCTCCCTGATAGTGATCGCGAGCGGCGTTAAATATAGGACGTAGCATATGGGTCGCTTTAGATTTTAGTGAATAATTGCTTGCTGTAAGTGTTGATATAAAACTACTTTAAATGAAAGCCGAAGGAAAGCGTCGTTCGCTAAACAGGCAAAAACTGTCGCTGTCGGGGGAAACGGGAGGGCACAAAAAAAGAGCAGTTGTGAGCTGCTCTTTTAAATGACTGGGTTAACATTACACCTGTGAGTAAAAATCTTCTGCCTCCCTTATCGCATTGTCTGTGAATGATTTCAACAGATCAATGTGAATCTGTAACGGTGGAGTGATGGCTGGCGCTGATTCCAGTTCATCCAGTGTGGGAGATAAGCGCTCTGTCAGCCCCATAATAGAAATGGTGGTCTTCAGATTATGTGCTGTACTTCTTAATGTTGTAATGTCGTTGTTGTGAAATGCCTGCTGTAATTGCGCCAGTTCGACCGGCATCGCATCAATGAACTGTCTGGTCACTTTCTGCTCATATACCTTATTCCCCTGACTGATCTCTTTCATGTAATCCAGATTGATATACTGATAAGCTGGTACCGATGCTGGCGGAATAACCGGCGCTGGTTTGTCCTGTCTGACATTTGAGATAGCGGCAAAACGGTTGATCAGCTGATACAGTTCCTTTTCATTGATGGGCTTGGAGATGTATTCATTCATTCCATTGCTCAGACATTTTTCCCTTTCTCCCGCAAGTGCGTGGGCAGTCATGGCGACGATCGGCACTTCCAGCTTCATTTCCTTACGGATGACGCGGGTGGCGGTATAGCCATCCATCTCCGGCATCTGGATATCCATTAATATCAGGTCGTAACGGCTCTTTTTCAAACAGTCAATTGCTTCCATACCGTTACTCGCCACATCAAAAGCAAGTTCCCATTCGGTGAACAGGTGCTTCATCAGACTACGGTTCATCTCATTATCATCTACTACCAGTATCTTGACTTCATTGTTGGTGGTGATCCTGAACTGACTGATATCGATGCTGTCTGGTATCGGCATTTGTTTAGATGCGATCGCATAGGGAATAAAGAACCGGAAGGTCGTTCCTTTACCAGGCTCACTTTCCACACTGATATCCCCTCCCTGTAATATGACCAGGTCTTTTACGATAGAAAGTCCCAGACCAGTACCGCCATATTTCCGGGTGATAGAATCTTCTGCCTGATTAAAACGGTCAAAGATGGAAGCCAGTTTGTTTGGTTCAATACCGATACCTGTATCTGTGATGGCAAATGCCAGTTGAATGATATTACCATCGCTTTGCTTATTGCTGACAGAAATGACGATCCCGCCCTTTTCTGTGAACTTCAGCGCATTCCCGATCAGATTTACCAATACCTGTGTCAGACGGGTGGCATCTCCAATAAGCGTATCCGGCACATCAGCAGCGATCTCCCCCTGTAATACGAGTTTCTTTTCCTTTACTTTTTCGCTGAACAGCGTCTGGATAGAGTGCAGCAATCCGCGTACACTGAAAGGATTGGATTCTATCCTGACCATACCGGCTTCGATCTTGGAGAGATCCAGTATGTCATTGATGATGGTCAGCAGATTTTCGCCTGCCTTCTGTATAGAACCAACAAATTCGGTAGAAGATTCATCCAGTTTTCTGGATTTTAAGAGATTGGTAAAGCCCAGAATGGCATTCAGCGGCGTGCGGATCTCATGGCTCATGTTGGTCATGAAATTCTCTTTGATCATCGCAATCTCACGGATCTTTTTCTCAGATCTGTCCAGTTCCAGTATCAGCTGTTGCTGTCTCCGGATCCTGCTCATTACAAACCAAAGCATACCTGCTGCTGTCAGCAGGATAAGACAGATCAGGATAATCCCCCAGTTTCTGGCTCTTCTGCTGCTTTCATTGATGCTATTACTCAGTTCCGTCATTACATGCTGACGGCTGTCGTAGATCTTCCTGGTGACGGTACTGATCTCATTAGAGATTTCCCTGGCACGGGGATTGGCGATCAGACTGGTATCATCCATCCTGCCGGTGCGGAAAAACTCATGCATCAACTGGTTTTTGTTGTGCAATTTCAGCCCAGCCAGGTATTTCAGACGTTCTATATACATGACGGCGCTATCGTCCGTATTCATGTCTTTCAATGTATCAACAAATGCTTCCACTTCAGAGATCTTGGCGTCTACCCCTTCGATATGAGAAGTGTCGTCAGTAGCGATTGCTGCCCTGATCCTGGATTCTACCCAGATAATATCACGTTCGAGCTCCCGCAGCTTATTCCCTGCCTGGAGTTCCCTTAACAGCTTCTGATTACCCTTGATCAGCTGATCAATGTTTTTGGAGGAATTATACTGTATAAAGGCCAGTATAAGCGTCCCTATAAGGAACGCGGTAAGGATCAGGTATGTAAAGCGGTTGTTATTCATGTCAATCCGTAAAAGTCATATACCAGGAGCTCCCTGTCGGGCGGCTTTCGCCAGACGGGCAAAATCGATCGCCGGGGACCCTATTCAGTTAGCCGGGGTCATAGTACGTTCATGCGCTTATTAAGCGCCTTGCGGTAGGCATCTGCCACTGGCAGACTCTTCTCCCCTATGAGGACAGCTCCGTCCTGCAGGGTGTCTATTTTATCGATGGCCACCATATAGGAGCGGTGTATTCTCAGAAAACGGGACGCCGGCAGGCGTTCTTCCAGCGAACGTAAAGAGGTATGTACGGCGAAGAACTTCTTGGCAGTGAATAACTTAACATAATCGCCCATGGCCTCGGCATAGAGGATTTCTTCCAGTTTCAGCCTTCTGACAATATTGGAATCCCGGATAAAGATAAACTCATCATTTTCCCAGCGGATCTCCTCTTTATTGCTTTCAACCACCTGTTTAGCCTTTTCTATGGCCTGCAGGAACCGGCCGGGCGTGATCGGTTTCACGAGATAGTCGGCGACATTGAGTTCGAATGCCTCTACCGCATACTCCTTCTTGGAAGTCGTGAAGATGATAACAGGCTTCTTATTCCCCATGTTTTTGATCAGTTCGAGTCCCGACATTCCCGGCATTTCTATGTCCAGTAACAACAGGTCTACTGTGTTTTCCTGGAGATAATTATAAGCATCAATGGCATTTCCGCACTCACAGGCAACAACAACGCCTTTTATCTGGCTGGTGAGTTCCAGTAATGTAGTCCGCGCGATGGCATTGTCGTCAATAATAAGTGTGATCATATAGGTTGCTAATGCTGATTTGATTTATATGGTGTGTCTTTGATAAGTGAATTTTGTGCCAATAGATAACTATCTGATTGTGAATAATATGGAAATTAGTTCCATATGACGATTTGCGAAATATCGTTAATCCACAAAAGGAATAGCTATTTAATGATCGTTGAGCAGTGTAATAACGCCCCGCTATAGTTCATTACAGGTTGATCCGCATTTCTTTAAAGACGTCGGCAATGGGACAAAAGACAGCACAATTTTAATACAAAAAAAGCTAAAGTCAGCATTTGTTCTATGCTGACTCAGGATAACAATTACTAAGGAATAGGGATATAGGGGGATAAGTAGGAGATCTCCTGTGGATATCATATAATAGAATTAATGATAAAGAAAAGTTCATTGCAGGATGTCTAATCATCCTGCACGATCGCAGGTAAAGTAGCTCCTCCCCTTGTGATCTTCACGTTAACGTTATCAACAAGATCTGCCTCCTCAGACATTCTTGTTGTAGCCATCACAGTTGTTTGAAAACCGAGGATGTGTGCTGTGTTGGTAATATCTTTCTGTCTTGCTTCTGCAATGTCCATCAGGACGCTTACATGAACCATATGATCTGTTTTTAATGTACTATTTTATTTGCGCAGGAGGTACTGGCGAAGGCGTGAGGCTTAGCCCGAAAGGTAAAGCCCATTCCCATGATGTACCCCATAGCTTCCTTTAATGCATCATTACTCCTGAAGTTCGGATTGGTGTTGATGTCTGCATGTACTTCCATGTCCACATTATATGCTGTGAAAATGTGACACAATGAGTAAGCCACTTCTATACTTCTGCCCACTTCTTCCAGCATCCTTTCTTTGATGCTCATTTTTCGTTGTGTGCTGAAGTTGTGGATATACATGAATCCACCTTTACCTTTCCGGAGAAAAACGATAACGGTAGCGAATTCTGTGATTCGCCCCTTTACCTGGCTATCGGTGCCGATACACACTTTGAGATCATTACCTGCTTCTCTTTCAGCGATCAGCATTTCAGTGATTTCATCTGCGATAGGCCGTTGTATTTCATCGCCGTTAAGCCGCCTCCATTTGTTGATGTGTTGCATTTGCTATGTCATATTTGTTACTAATAATTTTATGGGTGTCAGGGGGACTCGAACCCTCATATCCCGATTCACATTCGGGTATTCTGCCCTTGAATTACTGACACCATTTTGTATGTTTCCGGACTCAGATTCGAACTGAGAACATCACAGTCAAAGTGTGATATGTTAACCATTACACTATCCGGAAATATGTTGATCTGACCGGATTTGAACCGGTAGCCTGCTGCGTATAAGGCAGTTGCTCTAACCGTTGAGCTACAGATCAATGAATATGTATGCGCACACGAATCCCCTTATGCAACCTGCATTTGCCGGGTACAAGACATACCTTCTCCACCACGGGATATTAGTTCCTGTGCAGATGATGATATTAAAAAACCCGGTCGTTGCAACGACCGGGTTTTTTATATCTATACTGAATGCAGCTATTGCTTTTTCAGACTATAAAAATTCGGTTCGTTGATAATTGGGTCTCTCGGGATCATAGCCCACGTTGAGCCACGCACAGGGCGTTAACCCGCTTTGCTGCGAGCCTGCGCTGATGCGTTTGAATCGTATGGACATTTTTCGTGTATGCATATAATTGACAATGGGGTGAAAAAAATAAAGCCCCGCAATTGCTTGCAGGGCTTGAGTTATATCGAGTTAGTTTTGTTAACTAATTGATAGCATAAGCAGCCCTGCGCGCCTCATTGTCCTCTATCGGACTAAATGAGCCTCTGCAATCTTTATGTAGCTGTATGCGTAACATTGTTTGTTCTTGTGTTTTGTTTTAACGATGCAAAGATGAAACTATTTTTTTAATATTAGCATTTTATGTAAGGAAATTTTTAAAAAAAATATATCTTGTTTCTTACAAGAAAATAATCACTCAAATGACGCTCGGGCAACTACAAACAGGAACAACAGATCTGCTGTTGAAATCTATCAGTGGCAGCAGGGCACAACACTTACACTCCCCTACTTCAGATACGGATATCAGAGGAATTTTTGTGCTGCCTGCGAAAGAACTATATGGATTGAATTATACCACGCAAGTGGCAAATGAAACAAATGATGAAGTGTACTATGAAATAGGTCGCTTCATCGATCTGCTTACTAAAAACAACCCCAATATTATTGAGTTGTTAAGTACGCCGGAAGATTGTGTGCTCTTTCGTCATCCCCTTATGGCGCAAATCAAATCGGAAGACTTTCTCTCCAGGCTTTGTAAAGATACCTTCGCAGGTTATGCTGCTTCGCAGATCAGGAAAGCGAAAGGGCTGAATAAAAAGATTCATCGTCCGATGGAACCTGCCCGTAAATCCATTCTGGACTTCTGTTATATTATTGCCGGTAATGGCAGTATGCCGCTGAAGAAATGGTTAGAGAAGAATGAGTATGCACAGGAGGAATGCGGTCTTACGCAGGTAGATCATTTCAGGGATGTGTATCTGCTCTTTCATCAGCATCAGATAAACGATGGTTCTTATCTGAAAGGAATTGCATCCGGTGATGCTGCCAATGATGTGCAACTTAGTTCTATACCGGTTGCGGTGCCGCACCTGGCTGTGATGAATTTCAATAAGGATGGTTATTCTATGTATTGTCGTGAATACTTAGAATACTGGGAATGGGTGGAAAAGAGAAATGATGCCCGCTATCAGAATACCATGAGCCATGGCAAAAATTATGATGCCAAAAACATGATGCATACATTCCGTTTACTTAGCATGGCTGAAGAAATTGCGACGGAACAGAAAGTGATTGTAAAACGGAATGACAGGGAACTATTATTGCAGATAAAGGCAGGCGCTTTCGAATATGATGATCTCATGAAAATGGTGGATGAGAAAATGGAAAAGATGGATGATCTGTATGCACGTTCCGGTTTGCCTGATACACCTGATCTGAAGAAAGCAGAAGATATACTGGTGAACATCAGAGCCGCATTTTATAACCATAGTATATGAACACAGCACTCCATCAACAGGAAATAGCGGATAAAGGATTTACGGTTGTCGGGAATATCTTTACATCGGAAGAAGTAGCTGCACTGACAACGTGCATTCAGGATGCAGATACTTCGAATGATACCTTTCGGAAAACAAAAGACCTTTTTGCTATCCGGCAGTTTCTGAAAGAAATACCGGCGATTGTGCCGGTGGTATTTAATGATAAGCTAAAGGATGTGATCAGCCGTTTGTTCGGAGAAGGATATCGTCCGGTCAAATCTATCTACTTCGATAAGCCGGGGGAGTCTAACTGGTTTGTACCTTATCACCAGGACCTGACAATTTCTGTAAAGGAGAAGGCAGAACTTCCCGGATTTGGACCATGGACGGTTAAGCAACAGCAATATGCTGTACAACCTCCTTTACATATACTGGAGCAGAATTTTACGATCCGCATACATCTTGATAATACAGATGAACAGAATGGCGCGTTGAGAGTAGTACCTGGTTCTCATAGAAAAGGAATGTACCGGCCGGAAACAATTGACTGGACAGTAGAAACGGAAGCGATCTGTGATGTACCTGAAGGTGGTATTATGATCATGCGTCCTTTATTGCTACACGCATCCAGCAGAACGACGAATAATCACAAACGCAGGGTGATCCATATTGAGTTCAGTGATCAGTCATTGCCCGCGCCTCTTCAGTGGTCTGAGCTACTGCAATGATCGTTGCTTATATTTTTGGGTAAAATAAATAATACTGATGATCGTTCCCGCAATGCCTATACCGCCAGCTATTAATACCAGGTGTGTATAGAATTGCAGCCAGTCTGTCTGTATACGGAAAAGCGATTTGGTCAATAGTACGCCCACGCTGCCGAGATAGCCAAATGAATCTGCCAGGTAGATGAGAAAACCAACATTTCCCGAAAACCGGAACGTCGCAATAAACCTGTCAAACAGAATACTGTTAAAGGGAATGTATACCATGAACAATCCCAATCCCACCAATATCATCCACATATAGAGTGAAAGCATGTGTTGCAGATAGATGATGGTCACTGTAAGGGATAAGATGAATCCCAGTAACATAATGACCTGCGTTAACAGAAATGCACGATAGTTATTTTGCAGGAAGATCATGGAGGCTATCATCACAAGTATAACCAGTGAAATGATCGTTTCAGTTTGTGTGAAAGTGGCCGCATTATATGCGACGCCTGATACCCGCCACATGTCTGCCATGAAACTATCCCTCACCTCTCTCAGTATCGTGACCAGTATATAGATAACGATCAGTGTAAGTAATCCCGGTAAGAATTCTGCCAGTAGTTTTTTCCTTTCCTGTGCCTGCATTGGTAAACGGTGCATACGCATGGCTTCATCTTCAGCGTCAGGCGCCGGTATTTTTTCCAGCAGATAAATGAATACGATGAGGGGTAACAAAAAAATAGCCCCCACAGCAAAAGGCATCCAGTATTCGCTGACATGTAATGATTGCATCACCCACTGAGCCGTGGATTTTGCCAGTCCGGAGGCAAAGATAAAACTGACAGCCAGTGCGGCACTGATCAGATCAGTCGTTTTTCGTCCTTCTACAAATGAAAAGACGACTCCCCACAGCATCCCCAGGGGAAATCCATTCAGGAATAAACACCAGGCGTTATATGGTGGAGGTACCAGTGCAAATAGCAGCCAGGACAACCAGGAGATGCCAACCAGGATCAATATCAACCTTCCCCGTCCCACCCGTTTCATTTCAGATATAAACCGGATGCCATAGAACTTGCTGCTCATATATCCAGCTACCTGGGTAATGACAAGAATGATCTTGTAGTCGATACCTAATACGCTGTAGCCTTGATAAGGGGCCACATTGAATGCTTTTCTGAATGCAAAAATGCAGGTATATGCCGCAAAAGCGACAAATGCGGAGAACAGGGCGACACCCAATTGCCGGGAAGATAAGCGGGTTGAGACTGATTGATGCAAAGAAAACAGGTTGATTCCTGTTAAAAATAACAATTAATTACGCTCCAGGAACACAGCCTTTTCCTGTATAGGGATCTGTTTCCGGAAGGAAGATTTGAAGCCGCCATTGACAATATCCCCCTTGATAGTCACCATATAACGTTTCGTATGGAGCTTGCTGGTATTAAATGTAAAAGTAAAATGCTGGTCCTGTTTCAGCGGTTCCAGCATCTTGGATTTGCAGGGCAGGGCGTTGTAGCAGGAGGCCTGACAATTACTGCCGTCTTCTCTGACGGCAACCGGCATCATTGGTGTAGCGTTGCCAGGTGCAATATTGATCTCAAGATTATTCAGGTAAACCGACTCCCGGACACCTTCAAAACTGAGCACGACGTCCAGTTCATTATCGTTTTTGACCAGAATTTCCGGAACAGCCGCAAAATAAGGGGCAATAGTGGTATAAGCGTCTGTGCGATCGTATAACACGATCGTATCCAGCTTGTACGCTAACAGGAAGTAACTACAGATAGCGGTAGTGGTCACAATAAAGATGGTAATGCCGTATTTGAGCATAAGCTAAAAATATCACTGATTACCGGGAATGCAAATCCCTGAAAACAGGGGTTTTATGCAAAAAAAGAAGGGATGATCCTCATCATCCCTTCTTAGCTGGTACGAATATCTGTTTTAGCTGTCCGACTATATCGCCTCCGGTTACCGAGATACTACTGATCTTATCAGCGATCTTTTCCACATATTCCATCTCTTTCAGCTTGAATAACATCTCATTTTCTTCCATCAGGCGTGCGGTATTCAGCAGGCTGCGCGTACTCGCGGTTTCTTCCCTTCTCATGATACTGTTGGCCTGTGCTTTCTTTTCAGCGATCAGTACCTGGTTCATGATCTCTTTCACATCGCCTGGCAGTATGATATCGCGGATACCACAGTCAAGCAGGGTTACCCCCAGCTGGAATGCTTTATCCTTTACCGCATTCATCACCATTGGCGATATATCGTCACGTTTATCCAGCAGTTCATCCAGCGTATAACTGGAGATCTGTTCTCTCAGGGCTAACTGCAGCAATACATACAGCTGTTTCTCATAGTCTTTGTTCTCCACCAGTTTGTAGATATCAGCATTGCTGTATCGTACAGTGAAGTTCAGACGGATGTTCGCCTTGTCTTTTGTCAGGATTTCCTGGCCATTGATCTCTAACTGGGCCTGACGTATATCTGTTTTATACAACGTCATCTGCGCCGGATTCTTCCAGAAATAGTGGGTACCTGCCACCAGTTCTTTATTGAACGTACCATCTACATACAGGATCGCTTTCTCGTAGTTTTCTACGTTGAATACTCTCAGGTACGCCTGTAATTCAGATTTGGCCAATACTGCGCGGTCAATTGCCTCGGTGATCTCATACTTGGACAGGTCGGCCATTACGACTTTACGTTTTACCAGACCTTTCCAGTAGGCATACTGACCAGCAGGCAACGCTGTTTTGATCAGACCATTTTCATATACCAGCGCCAGTTCTTCCTGCTCAACGCTGATGATCTCCAGTCTTTCCGCCAGGTCCTTATGCGCCAGCAGTAAGTTCAGGTCAATGAAGGGCTGGAATGGCTTCGCCAGATCACAGATCGAATAGGTACGTTCTACGGCTCCTTTCCAGTAGGCGTATTTACCGGTATTCAATACGGTTTGCAACAGGTTATTTTCATACACCAGACCCACTTCCTGCTGTTTGATGATCAGTACATCCAGCATGCCGGCCAGTACTTTGTTTTGCAACAGTACATTCAGGTCAGTGGCAGGTGTGAACGCCTTATACATATCATAGATATCGTATCTACGTTCTACCAGTCCTTTCCAGAAGGCGTATTTACCATTTGTCAATATGGTATATAACTGACCATTTTCGTATACCAGCGCAACTTCCTGCTGGTTGACAGTAATGACATCCAGCGCATCCGCCAGGTCTTTATTTTGCAGTAATATATTCAGATCAGTAGCAGGAGTGAATGGTTTGAACATATCACACAGCACAACATCTTCCCCGGATTTCTTCCAGTGAGTTCCTTCATTTAACAGCTTTACATAACGGTTTTCTTTGAAAACCAGTCCTTTATGGTATGCTGCTATTTTTACACGTGATATCATAGTTGAATAATTTTAAGGTTATAGGGTATTTATATGGACTCCTGCGGGTTGTTAGTGAATAAATTAATAGGATCAGCACCGTTAAAACTGGTACCTGCGGAAGCGGGCTTGAGTTGGTGGCGGTGTAACGTGATGCAGGTGATGATAACCGGTGTGCTACATAGTACAGGGATATCAGGGGTATAGGGATGAACCGGTTACCAGCCGGCTATCAGTTACACGTTCAGCAACGGTATCTGCCTTTTTCAAGGCGGTAGCAATCGGATATAATAGCCTTTTGCTATCGATCCAGGTTGCTGATCCTGTTGTGTGAGGCGCATTGTTATAAGGCAGTTTCGCCATCTGCCTGGCTTGTTTTTCTGATTAGAGAAAAAGTGAATGAGCCCGAAGGCCCGATGCTAATCCATTGCTCTACCAAACTGAGCTACCCTGTTTCCAGGGACAGGAATCGAACCTGCGACCCATAGATCCCTCACAATCTATCGCTCTACCAACTGAGCTACCCCTTCCGGGAACAGGACTCGAACCTGTGACGCTTAGACTGCGCAGCAACAATTACGACCTGCTTTGGAAGCATATTACCATCCATCGGAGGCAATACTACGGGGCTCTCAAAAACCCTCATCCGGCCCGCCACAGTATCTGTAATTGTATCATCAACGATGACAATACAAAGGTCAAACTCATGTGCGCACTTTTTTTGCGCATTTGATTTTTTTTTCTACTTTTTGAAAAAATAGTCTGCATGCCCGTTAATAAGAATGCCCTTATCCGTTACAGAACAATAGATAACTGCCTCCGGAACCGCAGGCGTAAATGGACCCTGCAGGATCTGATCGATGCTGTGGGCGATGCCCTGTACGAATATGAAGACATTCACAAAGGGATCAGCCGCAGGGCTATTCAGATGGATCTGCAGGCCATGCGTAGCGACAAACTGGGATATAGTGCGCCTATTATTGTGGTGGACAAGAAGTATTATACCTACGAGGATCCGGAGTACAGCATCACCAATATACCTTTAAGTGAGGTGGACCTGAGCCGTATGAACGAAGCCGTGGAGGTCCTGAAACAGTTTAAGGGCTTTTCCCATTTCAATAGCCTCAATGAGGTCGTGCAGAAACTGGAAGACCACGTATATGCGGCCTCCCATAATACGCGCTCCGTGATAGAATTTGAAAAGAACGAACGACTGAAGGGACTGGAACACCTGGAGCTGTTATATCAATCTGTCGTACAGAAAAAAGTGATCCGCATTGCTTATCAGTCTTTTAAGGCTAAAAGCGGTAACTCATTTGAGTATCATGTGTGGTGGCTGAAGGAGTTCAAAAATCGCTGGTTTGCGGTAGGTGTTAAGGGGAAATCAAATCAGCTGTATCACCTGGCGCTGGACAGAATATCAGAATTAGAACTTTTGGACGGCCCTTTGTATATTGAGAATGAACATATAGAACCGGTCGATTATTATAAACACGTAATAGGTGTAACTGTTTCTGATAATGTGCATCCACGAAATGTCAAAATACTCGTCAGCCATGAACATGCGCCATACATACTTACAAAGCCCATGCATCACTCCCAGGAGCTCCTGGAGAGCCGGGAAGATGGTATCATTATTAACCTGAAGGTCCAACAGAATTTCGAACTCGAAAGGGAAATTCTGGGTTATGGCGATGGGATGATCGTGCTGAGCCCAAATTCTCTCCGGGACAGAATTCATAGAAAATTTCAGCGGGGCATACAGAATTACGATGACCCCGAACTGTTCCACAAATCTGAAAAATGAAATCGAAGCTTATTTGTTTGTTATTGCTGTTTGCGTGTAAAATATCATTTGCCGGATCCTCCCGGGATACTTTATTGGACAGGCTGAATCAGACAATTGAAAATGCACACGTTTATGATGCGGACAGGGTGAAGCAGATCAATGTCCTGAGACAGGCATTGTCAACCAGCAGGCATTTGTCTACCGAAGAACAGTTTAATATCTGTCAGCAACTCTACGAACAATTCAAGGTTTTTAAATATGACTCGGCTTTTGCCTATGCCCGGAAATTGCAGGAGCTGGCAAAGCAAATGAATGATTCTCAACGGGTAAACTATGCCGTGGTAAAACTGGGGTTTGTATTGCTGTCTTCCGGTATGTTCCGGGAGGCGGGCGACTACCTGCTGACTGTCAACGTTCATTCACTGCCTGACACGGCGCGTGCGGAATACTACTCCCTCATGGGACGCTATTACTATGACATGTCTGATTATAGCAGCGATACCTACTTCGCTCCTTCCTACACCCGGCAGGGAAATATCTACATAGATTCTGCACTGATGTTATATAAACCCCATTCCTTTAGCTATGACTATAGTTATGGATTAATGTATCAGAAAAAGCAGCAGTTAGATAGTGCGAAGTACTATTACACCCTTACGGTAGCTCATCAGGACCTGACCATGCATCAACAGGCGATCGCTACTTCCTCGTTGGGTAATATATATATACGTATAGGCAAACAGGACAGTGCCATTATTATGATGACCCGTGCCGCAATGGCAGATATCATGTCGAGTACCAAAGAAACAACCGCCATGTTCATCCTGGCCGAACTGTTGTTTAAGGAACGCGACGTTAAACATGCCTCCCGTTATATAGAATATGCGGTTGCGGATGCCTCCTTTTATGGCGCCCGGCTCAGAAAAGTACAGGTAAGCGCTATCCTCCCTATCATCGAGGTGGAAAAGATCAATACAGTAGAAGCGCAGAAAACCCTGCTGTTTGTTTACTCTACGATCGCCACCCTGTTATTGCTGGCACTTATCTGGCTGGCGGTGATCATCTTCCGGCAATATAAAAAGTTACAGGCAGCCCAGCAGGTCATTACTTCTGCTCATGCATTGCAACAGGAAATCAACTATAAGTTGATGGAGGCAAATAAGATCAAAGAGGAATATATCGGCTATTGTTTTCAGATCAACTCATCCTACCTCGACAAAATCAAAAAATTCAAAAAGCTGGCTGATCAGAAACTAACAGATAATAAATATGCCGAAGTCAGGTATCTGGTCAATAACATAGATCTTAAAGAGGAAAGAGATGAATTGTTCCGGAATTTTGACCGTATCTTCCTGAAAATATTTCCCAACTTTGTAACGGTCTTTAACTCCTTCTTTAAAGAAGAGGACCGGATCAGACTAAAAGACAACGAACTGCTAAATACCGATCTCAGGATTTTCGCACTGATCAGGATCGGAATCAGCGACAATGTAAAAATTGCCCAGATTCTTGAATATTCAGTGAACACTATTTACACTTATAAAACGAAGATCAAAAACAAGGCAATTATACCAAAAGAAGAGTTTGAAGAACGACTGATGGACATCAAAGCCCTTTGAAAATCGCTCTGAAATGTTAAGAAAACCCGGTTATTATCGTTATATATAAATTACGATAATATAAATACAATGCATTGTTAATCAGTAAATTGAAGTTTATGAAAACATGTTTTGAACCAATATTTTCTATATAAGTACCATATAAATTGTTAACCTGTTTCAGGCAGGCTTACTTTGACTTATCGACCGCAGCCGTAATCTATCCGACGCAGTTGAAACCAGTGAGACCACGTTACGATCAATGTCAGAAAAAAATCCGTTATGAATCATATATGCCCGGCCCTAATTCAACCAGGTCAGGACTTATAGTGTGACATTATCCACGTTTGATGATATGCCATCGGCGCAAAGAAGTATTCCACGTTTGGCAGGCCGCCCAGGCCTACCGGACCCATTCATGCAGGCATCATTATTCCACAAAACCAATAAAAACTGATCTATGACCAATCTTCTATTTCGCAAGGTGCGTCTGTTATGCTCGTTATTACTGCTTGTTGCAGGTATAGCCAGCGCACAGACCAAACCCGTGACCGGTAAGATCACGGATGAAAACGGTAGTGCCGTTCCGGGCGCCACTGTGCAGGTCAAAGGAACCAGCACAGGTACGGCCACCGGGGCGGATGGTACATTTAAACTGAATGTGCCGGCCACAGCTACCACACTGGTCGTTTCTTTTGTCGGCTATGTACAGCAGGAAATTGCTATTGCCGGCAAATCAGAATTTTCCATTGCCCTGGTACCCACCAGTACAACCCTCACAGATGTGGTGGTAGTAGGTTATGGTACCACCCGTAAAAAAGACCTCACGGGTTCGGTGGTATCTATTAAATCTGCCGATTTTAACCGTGGTATCGTTACTGCCCCTGATCAGCTGATCCAGGGTAAGGTAGCCGGTCTCATGGTGATCGCCAACAGTGGTGCGCCAGGTGGTGCAACTACTGTGAGGATCCGCGGTAACTCTTCCGTAAGGACGGGTAACCAGCCATTGTATGTAATAGACGGTATGCCGCTGGATGGCCGTACCGCTAAGCCTTCTGTTAGCGCCAACGGTCTTGGTCAGACGCCGGACGCTAACCCGCTGAACTTCATCAACTCCTTTGATATTCAGTCAATGGATGTATTGAAGGATGCATCTGCAACCGCCATCTACGGTGCAAGAGGTGCTAACGGTGTGGTAATTATCACAACTAAGAAAGGCGCTGTTGGTGCTCCCCGTCTGGATGTTAACTATTCAGCCGGTATGAGTAAGCTCCTTAAGAAACTGGACGTACTGAACGCGGATGAATACAGAAGCGCCCTGAAGCAATATAGCCTTACCGGTGGTGACAATGGCTCCAGCGTTGACGCGATGGAGAGCATTCTCCGTACCGGCACTACCCACAACGTCAATGTAGGTGTTAGTGGCGGTAATGAAAATGGCGTTTACAGAGCGTCTTTCGGCTTACTTGATCAACAGGGTATCATTAAGAAAACCGGTCTGAAGAAATATACTGCCAACCTGAACGGTCAGTATAAACTGATGGAAAATAAAAGGCTGGGGCTGGATTACTCTATCCAGGCAGCACATACTACTGAACAGATAGCCCCGATCACCAGCAACGCTGGTTTTACCGGTAGTCTGATCGGTCAGGCCCTCCAGTGGAATCCAACTCTTGCACTGCGTAAGCCTGATGGCTCATTTAATATACTGGGTGAAGGTTCTGCCATCAACCCGGAAGCAATGTCAGCTGCTTATGATGATAAAGTGAATATCAACAGTATTGTAGCCAGCATTTCTCCATCTTATAAAATCACTGATAACCTGGAATACCGTTTTACTTATAGTATCAACCACCAGGTCGGAGAAAGGGAAACGCAGATAGCCTCCTTTATCAACATCGCCCAGGTGATGAATAACGGACAGGCTTACTATGGTACCACTACCCTTACTTCCCAGTTGATGACACATACCCTGAACTATAGCAAGCAGATCACGCCTGCATTATTTCTAGGGGCTGTGATCGGGTATGAGCGTCAGGACTTTGATTATAAAGGCAGAAATCTGGGTGGACTTGGTTTCACAACAGATGTGCTGAAATATACCGACATCCTCCAGAACCCTTCTCAGACCAATACGTTTATCAACTCCTTCCGCAATCCTGAATCTAAGCTTCAATCCTATTTTGGTAGAGCAAACCTGAACTTCCTGGACAAATACCTGTTAACAGCAACCCTGAGAGCAGATGGTTCCAGTAAGTTTGGTTCCAATAACAGATATGGTTACTTCCCGTCTTTCGCTGCAAAATGGAATATCAGCAATGAGGCTTTCCTGAAAGACAACAAAACGATCAACCAGTTAGCACTGCGTGTGGGCTGGGGTATCACCGGTAACCAGGAGTTCCCTGCAGGTGCTGCACAGGAACAGTATACGCTTAACTCAAATGGCGGCGCCAGTCTGAGCAATGTGGCTAACCCTAACCTGAAATGGGAAAGCTCTAAACAGCTGAACGCCGGTATCGACTATACCTTCTTCGGTGGCAGATTATATGGTAGTGTGGATTACTTCCATAAAAACACTTCCGACCTGCTGTTCAACTTCCCGGCTATCCAGCCAGCGCCTGCATCCAACTACTGGATCAACCTGCCGGCTAATGTGATCAACAAGGGTATTGAAGTGGTATTACGCGGAGACATCGTTGCGACTAAAGATTTCAACTGGAATCTCGGTGTGAACGCGACGTTCCTGAAGAACAGACTGGAAAATTATGATGGTCCGCCGGTATTAACAGGTTCCATCAGCGGCCAGGGTGTATCTGATGCATATGCCCAGCGTCTGGCAAACAACGAACCACTTAACACATTCTATCTCAGAAGATTCGAAGGATTTGACGCGAATGGTCAGGGCCAGTACACAGATGGTGGTAATACCCTGTTCTTCAAAGGAGATCCAAACCCTAAAACCATGCTGGGTATCATCACTGCCGTGAATTATAAGAAATGGGCATTGAATGTGAGTGCGCATGGCGCTTACGGATTTGATGTCTATAATAACACTGCCAATACCGTATTGCCGCTGAATAACCTGGGTTCCAGGAACGTGGCTAAGGACGTGATAGGTACAAAGGAAAATCTCTCCAATCCGATCACAGTATCCAGCCGCTATCTGGAGAAAGGCAATTTCATGAAACTGGATAATGCCACCATCAGTTATAGTATCGGGAACATAGGTAAGGTGATCAAGAATGCATCCATTTACATCACCGGACAAAACCTCTTCATCATCACGAAGTATTCAGGATTTGATCCGGAAGTGAATACGGATAAAAGTATCAATGGCGTAACCTCCTTTGGTATTGAGTATTCCCCTTATCCTACCGCCAGAAACTTTCTGGCAGGCATCAACTTCTCGTTATAATTCACTGATTTAAAAACTACTACTATGCGATTGAATAGAATAGTCATCATATTATCACTTGCATTCGGATGTGGATTATCTTCCTGTTCTCTTGATGAGCAGCTGGGATCTACACTGACACGCGAGCAGGCAGATTCACTGATCGAGGTGCCGGCGCTGCTGGTATCTGCCTATAATGGTCTTCAGTTACCTTATCAGGACCAGTCTAACTTCTGGGCCCTTCAGGAAATGACCGCAGATGAAGCCGTAGCCCCTACCCGTGGTGGTGACTGGGATGATAACGGTGTATGGCGTGCGTTGAAACTGCACAACTGGACACCTGACCATACTTATATCAGCAATACCTTTTCGAATATCCTGCAGCTGCAGTTCCTTGCTTCCAATGTGCTCAGCTTCAAGCCTTCTGCACAACAGGCAGCGGAAGCGCGCTTCCTCCGTGCCTATGCGATGTATACGATTCTGGATGGATGGGGACAGGTGCCTTTCCGTAACCCGGGAGATACTTTGCTGAATGCACCGAAGGTGATGAATTCAACAGAGGCTACTACTTATATTATCGGTGAACTGACCGAGATCATAACTGCACTTGATGAAAATGTGCCTGCTTATACCGCTAATAAGAATGCTGCAAGAGCACTGCTGATGAAGTGTTACCTGAATAAAGGTGCATTTGCCAACAGACAGTCGCCAACATTTGATGCCGCTGATATGCAAAAGGTGATCGAACTGGCAGATGCGATCACTGCAAGTGGTAAGTACAGTCTGACGAACTACTTCGACAACTTTGCTTATAATAATGATGCGATCTCTAAAGAAAACATCTTCACACAGCGTAACGGACCAGGCTTCAGTACTGTGAGAAGTGGTAATGCTGTGTACTGTCACTGGGCGCCTACCCTTCACTACAATCAGGACCCAAGTGGATGGAATGGCTATGCGACTATTTCTGACTTCTACGATAAGTTTGAAGCAACCGATGTACGTCGTGGTGGCGCTTATCCCGGTGTTACAGATAAGAGTGGTCTGAAAGTAGGCTTCCTGGTAGGTCAGCAGGTAAATGCAGCTGGTACCCTGCTGAAAGACAGAAAGGGTAATTTATTGATCTTCACCCGTGAGTTGAAATTACAGGAAACTGATCCGAACACACTGGAAGTAACCGGTATCAGGGTAGTAAAATATCCACCGGATATGACGAATAATGAAACCAAGGGGGGTAATAACGCCAATAACGATTACGTGTTCCTTCGTTATGCAGATGTATTGTTGATGAAGGCAGAAGCCCTGTTGAGAACATCCAAGGCAGGTGATGCACTCACGATTGTTAATGATATAAGAGCCCATCGTAAAGCGAGCACCTGGACTTCTATCGATCTGGACAAACTGATAGATGAAAGAGGACGCGAACTGTACTGGGAAGGATGGCGCAGGGAAGACCTGATCCGCTTTGGTAAATTCCTGGAACCATGGCAGCTGAAGCCATCAGACAATCCTAAAAACCTGTTGTTCCCAATACCCACTAAAGACCTGGCTGTTAATAAGAACCTTAAGCAAAACGACGGCTACTAATTATTCTTCAGGAGAGACTGTTTAACGCGGTCTCTCCTGCTTTTTTGCATATGCCTGCGTGTCTGATTGATCATGCATATGATCATAAAGGACCTTGTATGTTCAGAGATGTAATGTCTTCGTGTTACTAACCCTTAACAAAGTCTCCTATGCATTGAAATTTACATCTTACGCTGATGTCGCATGATTATGATTCTGCGCTTATCAGATCATTATGAAGGGGGGATATGTTGCTGCTCCTGCAGTGAGCTGCGGGCAGCCATAAAGATAGTGCAGTTTGGAAATGTGGTGGAATTTTGATGCAGCTTATTGCCCGGTTGGGGGTAGAGATTGGTTACCTCCACCGGGAATAGGCATTTTACGGACTATAGTATCGCAACTTTTTGAAAAACCAATTGTAATTATTCTCTTATCAGATCTCTGTACTTTCTGCATTTCTGTAAAAACTGTTCAGTCATTTCTACTCCAATGAACAGAAAATTCATCTTCATACTGGTATAAACGTTAGTTGTTCAGTGATGAACGGCAACGAATGTCTCTGTTGGCCTACATTTTTATCACTACAAATTTTTCCTTTGAAACCCTTGTGTTTACTTATACTGAATGAAATGAATGCCGCTATTTGAATGAATGTAATGACGCAAGGTTAATTAAAAACAGCACTATACTTTTGTTCTGTCATGCAAATATGAATGGCAGAATAATAATAGTTTTTCAGTTAACCATATCAGTGATAAGATGCAACAGCTTATTTACCTGTCAGTAAAAATGAAAGATTACGCTAGCTATAAATTGTTAAAGGAATGATGTGTTATGTCATGTGAATAATACGAAGTGCCTTATGATTATAGGAGCCGCGAGGTTGCTTTGTTTTTCATGGTTATTTATTTAGGGGTTAAACAAACTGTGTATACCCGGGTGTCATTCCTGATACCTGGCTTTTAAATCTTTGTGTCGGCAAATTATTTGTTCATTTTTAAGATTTCACTTTCAGTTAATGTTTGAATGTAAGAAACAGAGGGTTTAACATCAACAAACAATTTGATCCATTCCCGGGCGCCATTCCTGGCACCTGGTACTTATTGCTACGATGAGTGGGACGCGAGTGTGGATAAGGGATTGTGGCTGTTGGGGAGTGTGTTGATGGTGTGGTGATATCATGATCGGTTATTAAAACTGATTAGGAAATCAGCGTGATATCTCATAGCTACTGTAAGAGATCGTGCTGATATAATGGACTGCTGTGTGGATTATTAAAGCTGATTAAAAAAGTAGATAGATGTCTCATGATTACTGTATGCAATCATACGGATGGACATGGTTATGCCCTGCATCATTTACTAAACTGATTAAGAAATTAAGTTGATATCTCCTGTCTATATATAAATGCATACTGTAGGATAGGCAGCGGTGTGCCGGTAAAGTGAGATGAGTTAATGAAGAACGGCCACCGTACCTCTTTAGGAAGTCGCAATTATTTGTTTGAGTATTTCAATTCTGAAGAAACCCAGGAGCTAATTCTGGCACCTGGACATTTTTAAATGGCTGGAGATAAAAATTATGTACGGAGATAAAGATTATGCACTATCCAATTATGAATCGCTCTAATCGTATAATAGTAGGTTATTAGACTGAGTCCGGACGCCATTCATGGCGTCTGGCACTTTATCGGTTGTTGATAGTCATAGTAATTGGGGTAGAAAAGTTGCGTTGAGATATTAAATCAATAATGCAGTAATGAAAGTATTTATTGTTTAAAGAGAGGAATGATGCTAAAGAAGAATATTTTATGGTAATGGTCAGTAATGATGTGCGAGGGAATAATATGCGGGTGTTGATCAATTATAGAAACTGAATGTATCGATAAAAAGTGTAAATAAATGAGTGTGTGTGGATGAGAGTGATGGTGAGTGAATGTGAGTAAATAAGTATCAATAAATATGCATCAGTAAAAAAGTGTAAATAAATGAGTGTGTGTGGATGAGGGTGATGGTGAATGTGAGTAAATAAGTATCAATAAATATGTATCAATAAATAAAGTCAACGTACTGACTGGGAATAATTCATAGCGAAACATGGGGTTTTAAGATGGAATACCGGGGATCAATCCTGATCCCCGGTTATTTAAATTATGTTATCTGAAAGATCTTTTATCCAGGTAACAGGAATAACATATTACACACTTGCTTTTTGCAGCGTGCTTAATACCGCGTCATCTATGCCACCAAAAAGTGAAACACCTGCCGCACCATGCTGTATTGCCAGACGAATACCCTTTTCCAGATCGGCCATGTTACCATGGAAATCAGGTAGATATAAGCCAGCGTACAATGGGAATTTACCATGCAGACCACTGACGCCTTCCGCGACTGCCTCTCCTATCCAGTTTACGTCTTCTTTATAGAAACCGTGGTAGATCATCGGATTTACTGAATCCAGGGGCCAGTTTGTCCAATCCTGTCTCACAATACGTTTGGCGATATCCGGTGTAGGGAATACGGCTGCGGAGATAGGTTTTTTATGCTGTTTGGCTACTGCCGCCAGATTGTTCACCACATTTGTAATGCGGTTATACCTGAATCTTCTCCAGGAAGGGATCTGATCAGGATGTTCCATATCCAGCGGGTCTACGCCTTTTTGTTCTTTGTATTTTTCCCGGCAGGTTTCGCAATAGCAGAAATCATACTCAGGCAGTTCTTTTGACTGATCAATACCGTAATTGCTCCAGAGGTTTACCGGCAATACTACGTCGCAGTAACGCACGTAATCCAGGTGGAGGCCATCTACATAGTCTTTGGACAGTACTGCTTCTGCCTGTTCTTTCAGGTAGTTGATCACTTCCGGCTTGCTCGGACAAAGCCAGCGATAATATCCTACATATGGTGGGTGTGTAGCGCAGGATTCTCCTTTTCTGTTTTTAGCATACCATTCAGGATGACTGGCCAGCAATTCTTTCTCACCACGATTCATTGTCCAGATCCATCGGTGTGCCTGAATACCATTTTCTTTGGCCGCTCTGAAATGTTTCTCACTGTCTGCTTCAAAGAAGATAAGTCCGATACCTGCCTTTTTGTAAGCAGCATAGCGCTTTTGCAGATCGGCAGTGGTGTCTTTCTCATCCGGATTGATCCAGACGCGGTGTTTCGCTTTAGCTGCGGATGGCGCGGCTGCTTTTGCTGTTGCGGAAAGGGATGGTAAGCCAGGTTGCATGATAGCCAGACTACCAAGACCGACTGATTTCAGGAAATTGCGTTTATTCATTTGATGAGTTTTGGGAAATTTTACCTTCCTGGTTAATAGAGCAGCGTTGTTTGGTGTTCTTGTCGAGCAGTGTTGCGGTGAACTGATTCGTGATGCCTTCCAGCTCTAACGTATAGGAAACGCCCTGTTCTTTAATGTTTGTATTGGTGATGCCCAGCGCCTGCAGACTTGTAGCATAACGTCCATTTTTTCTGCGGTATTGTTGTTGTTTACCGTATATATCCCAGAGATATTCTTTTGCTGCTTCGATGGCAGGTAAGGTGATCGTTACAGGAGCACTACCTGCTGGTTTGCTGATGAAATTCAGGTATCCCCATTTCTCAGGTGCATGCATATTGATGATGCCCTGTGGCGACCATACCCAGTTATGTTCAGGTAATGGTTTGCCTGTTTTGGGATCTTTACGTTTTACGTATTGACCTTTCACAATATCGGTATCCCATTCTACTCTGGAAAAATTGATTCTCCAGCGTGCACCATCTTTGGGTGTAAGGCCTTCGTTGAAAAATGCGAATGCACTGAACGGTATGGCCATTTCCACTGTCCATTTTCTGT
Organism: Chitinophaga sp. YR627; assembly: GCF_900114995.1. Taxonomy (GTDB): domain Bacteria; phylum Bacteroidota; class Bacteroidia; order Chitinophagales; family Chitinophagaceae; genus Chitinophaga. Next base: position 207,042 of record NZ_FOUX01000003.1, on the reverse strand, counting down.
CTTTATCAGCAGAATTGTTCAATGTACCGTCTATCTGCACTGCTGTCTGTATACCTCTTGTATCCCAGGTCATCAGGGCGTCGCCACCAACGCGGTAGGGCTTGTTCATGAAAAGGTCCATGACGGTATTATGCGCATTGATCTCAATTTCGAAATATTTTTCGCCATCGCCATCAGGATCTACAAATACTTCAAAATCATTATCCTGAAAGATGATAGTATCATGTTGGTGCAGCGTCGCCCATATATGCTGATCTTCGAGTTCTGCCAGTATATACAGATTCTCCTGATCCCACAACATTTTCAAACGGGTACGCATGGCTGGTGCAGGTTGCTTATCTCCTTCGATATCTGTGAAGTCATCGCTCCACACGGCTTTAGACCATGCGTCTTCATTGCCGGCTCCGTCTATTTTGATCGGAGTAGTAGTTTGATAAGAATGATACTGCCTGGGTGGCACATAGGCCGGTTTTTGTTGTGCGTAGGATGGAAGGTACAGGCATACCATTCCTAATCCTGTAATCACATGACGAATAAGTTGAGACATGCCTTAAATATAGGAAAGCGGACTGCCATTTTTATATTTTTTTCAATGGATGGTCTTATCGGATGATTAAATTGCAAAAAAAGAGCATAATATTAAATTATGCTCTTTGAAAAATCAATATATCCGGCTTTAGTGTGCTGCCATTAATGTGGTTACTTCCGAACGTTGGTAATCAGGGCATCCGCCATGATAAGATGCCACAAGCGCACCCATTGCACAGGCAAATGATAAGGTATCAGCCGGTGAATATTTTTTGATAATGCTATACAGACATCCTGCGAGAAAAGCGTCTCCGCTGCCGATCGTATCTGCTACTTTTACTTTATAACCGGGATGCTGATAGAATTTTCCTTCCGTAAATAGTGCCGCGCCATTTTCACCTAAAGTGACAATGATAGTTGGAATGGCATATTGCAGACTTAATGCTTTCACCTGTGCCTCCATGGTATCGGGCCATTGATGCCAGCTGCCGATGATAGATAATTCTGATTCATTCAGTTTCAGGATATGACATTGATGCAGCAGACCAACAAGCAGTTCCTGTTCAAAATGCGGAGGACGCAGATTGATATCCAGTACAAAAGTGCGGTTGCCTTCAAGCAGTAATTGTAAGGTTTGACGGCTGTCTGCATTTCTTGCCGCAAGACTACCGAATACGAGGAAGGTATCACCTGCCTGCTGTGCGAGTTCTTTTAAGGCAGGTGTAAAAGCAATATAATCCCAGGCCACCGGCTGAACGATCTCATATTTCATTTCCAGCGGGTTATCCGGAGAAGGACGTGCATATACTTTACCCGTTTCGTGTACCGGGTCTATCTGAACAAAGTCGGTTGTCAGCTGATATCGTTTCATAAGCTCCAGCAGGGATTTTCCCTGATCATCATCTCCGATACCCGATATCATGGCTACGGGAACAGACAATTTTTGAAGATGGTAAGCCACATTCATGGGTGCTCCTCCGGGTAGGGCTTTATCCGGCAAAATATCCCAGAGCACTTCCCCAAAACAGGCTACTTTGTATTGTGTCATAACTAATGTGTTTGCGCTCAATAAATTATATTTTGACTATATAATAATACTCTTTCCTATTCAAATTGATGCAGATTATTCCATGAACAAAGTCCGGTAATATGGTCATAAAGCTTCTCTCAAACGTCGCTGTCGTCAGGCGTTTCTCCTCTTCGTTAAGCTACAATACTCCTCTCCGTTAAGCTACAATGCCCATCCTGTCCGTTCAGCAGCTCCGGATTGTACCGTTAACAGGCCATTATGCCGCTATTAGGCCCATATCTATCCGCTCATGAGCGAAGAGATAACGGCGTAGTATCGTAGTAATAAGGGTATACATCGAAGAACTAATCATAACAGACTATTCCTCAATATACTATTCCTCAAAAGAGATATAAAGGACCAGAGCGCTGGACAACGCCCCGGGTTTGATCGTTATCAACCTTGGATGTAATCGGAAGACCGAAAAAACACAGTCTCAGAGCATTATAAATAATTATAACGCTTTAGATACAAGCAATGGATGTGCTTACAACATTGGCAACCAATGCTGCATTGCAAACAAGAAAAGGTGAACTAAAAGCCGGATTGACTGGTTTTTGAACCGATACAGGTTTTTCACATAATGGATATGGACAAGAAATTGTACAGATATCTGATCATATCCGGATATATCAGCAGATACAAATTGGATAGAGCAGTCTTACTGTCTGACAAATAATGGATGATAGTATGAATGATCATAGAACGTTGGTTCAGGATAATAAAGATGAATGGTTTGGTTAACTGCAATCAGAATTATTTTGATAATGGTTTTTATAGATATAGCATATCAAAATGAATGAGTTGGAAGCAGTTCCGCTCTCAACAGTTCAAAAGTAAAATGAAAAGATCATAATTGCTGAGTCCATTATGTTCATTTTAATTTTAATAGTTCGTTCCGTTCATTTTTTTAGTGGTTGAATTTCCAACTGTTGGAAATCAATGATTTAGCTTCAAAGTCTCCTATACTATTCTCACCTTAATGTGGTATATCACCTTAAAATCTGCTTAAAAAGGTATTAATATTGGCAAATATTTAAACGGTCGTTTGATTAAATTAAATGTTTGTTTAACTTTGTGCGCACAATTCGATTTACACATGGAATACAATCCGAAGCAATTATTAATCCTGGAGTCTGCCGAGAAGCTATTCGCTTCCCACGGTTTTCACGCTACTTCAGTGAGGGATATTGCGCATGAGGCAGGTGTGAACATCGCAATGATATCTTACTATTTCGGTTCAAAAGAGAAATTGATTGAATCAATCTTCCTGAAAAGGATCATCAATTGGAAAGCAATTCTGAACGAAACGCTGGCTGATAATTCCAAAACATATATAGAAAGACTGGATTCACTGATTGAGAATTTTGTGCGCAGGATCATTGGTAATCCCTGCTTTAATCTCATGATGATGAGGGCACAGATCCAGGCGGATATGCTCGTGAATGATCTGATTCACGAAAGTAAAAAGGAAGTATACGAAGTGATCGGTACGTTTATTAACGCCGGTCAGGAACAGGGGATATTTAATAAGGATGTGGATGTGCTGATGATGGTCGCGACACTGACTGGTACAACCAATCATATTATGTCGACCAGGCACCATTTCCAGCGCATGAGCAATCTGGAACATCTGACAGATAGTGAACTACAGGAATATTTAATTATTCATACAAGCAATCATTTGAAAAATTTGTTTAAAGCCATTCTAATCCATGAAGCTTAATAGCACATACAGGCGTTTATGGTCTCTGGCAGTTTGCGTAATACTGGCTATACCTTATACCAGTCAGGCGCAGGACAAGAAGAGCCTGTCTTTGAAAGAAGCCATAACGCTTAGTATACAGAACAGTAAAGAACTTAAACTTAGCAAAACAAGGATCGACGCAGCACTCGCATCTGTAAAAACAGCAAACAATGCACAGTTACCGGATGTTAGTGTTTCAGGCTCATATCTCAGAATCAACGAACCAAATGTAGATCTGAAAATCAAACTCGGAGGTGATAGTACCGGTTCCGGTTCAGGTGGAGGATCTACTCCGAAGGTAAACTCTCTTGCCTACGCAATGGCAACCGTATCAGTTCCTATCTTCTCAGGATTTATGCTCCAGAGCCAGAAGGAATCCGCACGTTACCTGGCTGAAGCCGCAAAACTTGATGCGGATAAAGACCGCGAAGCAGTTATTCAGAACACGATCAATGCTTACAGCAATCTGTATAAATCACAGCAGGCAGTAGAACTGGTACGTGAGAATCTGAAACAACAGCAACAGCGCGTAACAGATTTCACCAATCTCGAAAAGAACGGCCTCGTAGCACGCAACGACTTATTAAAAGTACAGTTACAGCAGTCAAATGTGGAAGTGACCCTGGTAGAAGCTGAAAGCAATCTGAAACTGGCTAACGTATCGATGAACCTGTTGTTAGGTCTGCCTGAAACAACAGAACTGGTAGCAGATAACAATACTTTCGATCAGTCTGCTCCTGTTGCTTCAAAAGCAGCCGCTGAATGGGAACAGATCGCATTACAGAACCGTAAGGATGCCGCTTCCCTGTCAGCCCGTGAAAAAGCTGCCACTGCAGGTATTAAAGCTGCTAAAGGTGAATATTATCCTTCTGTTGGTCTTACCGGTGGTTACGCTGCTATATCAGTACCGAATGCGCTGACCGTAACAAATGCACTCAACGTCGGAATAGGTGTTAAATACTCTCCTTCCGCTTTCTGGAAGTCCGGTTCAAAAGTAACAGAAGCGAAAGTAAGACTGCAGGAAGTACAGGTAAATGAAGAGCTGCTGGTTGATAACATCCATTTGTCTATCAACAGGGCATATCAGGAATACCTGGTAAACCAGAAAAAGATCGAGGCATATCAGAAAGCAATCGACCAGGCAGGTGAGAATTATAAGATAGTAAAGAACAAACAGGAGAACAATCTCGCAACAACTACTGACCTGCTCGAAGCGGATGTGGCCAATATTCAGGCAAAACTGAACTTCGCCTTCGCAAAAGCTGATGCAGTTGTAGCTTATACCAAACTGCTGGAAACCGCAGGTGTATTGACAGAGACAGGTGCAGAGGCCGTTAAATAACGCAACTATCTAATTCAGGATTTTAAAAAAAAAGTAACAATCATATATATACTATATGGAAACGCAATCAGCTACAGCTACTAATAAAGGTGCCAATAATGTACAGGAGGCTCCCAAAAAGAGGAACTATCGTTTCATCATCGTATTGGCAGTCCTTGTTATCGGTGGTGGTGCATTCGGTATCTCAAAATATATTCACTCCCTTCACCATGAAGAAACCGACAACGCACAGGTAGAAGCAAACGTGAGCCCTGTTATACCTCGTGTAACAGGATATGTAAAAGAAGTTCGTGTAAAAGATAACCAGGTTGTAAAGCAGGGCGATACACTGGTAGTGCTGGATGACAGAGATCTGCAGATCAAAGTTCAACAGGCAGAAGCTGCATTGGCTGCTGCTGAAGTAAACGTACAGGTAGCAGTAGCCACTACAAACGCTGCCCGTTCCAATATCTCTTCTTCTCAGGCAAATATCTCTGCAGTAGATGCACAGATCGAAGCCGGAAAAGTAAACGTATGGCGTGCCAATCAGGATTACGAGCGTTATGCTAACCTGATTAAAGATCACTCCATCACACAACAGCAATATGAGCAGGCACTGGCTGCAAAACAAACTGCTGAACGTCAGCTGAACGTACTGCAGGAGCAGAAAAAAGTAGCTGCCCGTCAGACAAGCGCCGTATCTACCCAGAGCGATGCAACTGCTGAACAGATCAATGCTGCTAAAGCGATCATCAAAGAACGTCAGGCAGAACTTGACAACGCTAAGCTGACAGCTAGCTACGCTATTATCCTGGCGCCTGAAAACGGTGTAGTATCTAAGATCTACGTACAGCCAGGGCAGCTGGTACAGGCTGGTCAGTCCCTGTTCAGTGTAGTATTATCCAACGATGTATGGGTAGTAGCAAACTTCAAGGAAACACAGCTGGATAAAATGAAACTTGGCCAGAAAGTAAGCGTACATGTTGACGCATTCCCTGGTAAGTCTCTCGAAGGTAAAATTACCTCCTTCTCTCCTGCTACAGGTGCCCGTTTTGCACTGCTGCCTCCGGATAACGCTTCTGGTAACTTCGTAAAAGTAGTACAGCGTCTGCCGGTGAAGATCGAATTCGATAATCTGAATCAGGCTGAAGTAAAACAACTCCGCCCAGGTATGAACGTACTGGTGGATGTACATCTTGACTAATAGCAGTTACGAATGACCCCGCTAGAGTGGTGCGGTTGACAACTAAATTGGAACTACTCTCAGACTGGCATACTATTAATGCATGTTTCGTGTCACCTGGCGGGAACATTCGGTAACTGACCTTCATATAAAAACTAATAAACGTGTTACTACAACAAGAATCATTGGTAGAGTATGGCGCCCGCAGGGTGATCATTACTATAACTGCCATACTCTGTGCCTTGCTGGAGATCGTAGATACGACCATCGTAAACGTGGCATTGAATGAAATGCGCGGTAACATGGGAGCTACACTGAGTGAGATTGGATGGGTAATCACAGCTTATGCGATCGGTAACGTGATCATCGTACCGATGACAAGCTGGTTGTCACAACAGTTTGGACGTCGTAACTACTTTGCAGTATCAGTTGTAATATTTACTATTTCCTCTTTCCTATGTGGTAACGCCACCACTATGTGGGAACTCGTATTGTTCCGCTTCATACAGGGTCTTGGCGGTGGTGCATTGCTGGTAACTTCCCAGACAATTATCACCGAAAGTTATCCTCCGGAAAAAAGAGGGATGGCTCAGGCGATCTACGGTTTGGGTGTGATCATCGGACCAACATTAGGTCCTCCATTAGGTGGTTATATCGTTGACCATTATACCTGGCCGTACATTTTTTACATCAACATTCCTATCGGTGTAGTAGCAACCCTGCTGACACTGCAATTCGTAAGAAGTCCGAAATACGGAGAAAAGAAATCGGCGAGTGAAATTGACTGGTTGGGTATCGGATTCCTTGCACTGGCAGTTGGTTCCCTTCAATATGTACTGGAACGCGGACAGGAAGATGACTGGTTCAATGACACAACGATATTGATCCTGGGAATAATGGCGGTCATGGGCATCTTCTTCTTTATATGGAGAGAGCTGGTCTATAAAAGTCCGATCGTGAACGTGAGAGTGTTGTCGAATGGTAACCTGAGAGTGGGTACACTCCTCTCCTTCCTGATGGGCTTCGGATTATACGGATCCACCTTTATCATCCCGCTGTATACACAGAGTTTGCTGGGATGGACCGCTACGCAATCAGGTATGCTGATGATACCAGCAGCACTCACCACGGCATTTATGATGCCGATCATTGGTAAGATGCTGGAGAAAGGGATACCGCAGCAGTATCTGGTAGCAGCAGGTATGTTCCTGTTCTTTGTTTTCTGTTTCTGGGGATATAAGATCATCACGCCCGACACCGGTTCGGAAGCCTTTTTCTGGATGCTGATCGTACGTGGTGTGGGTATGGGTATGTTGTTCATTCCGATCACAACGCTTTCCCTGTCTACATTAAAAGGGAAGGAAATTGGAGAAGGCGCGGCGTTTACCGGTATGATGAGACAGTTGGGTGGTTCTTTCGGTGTGGCATTGATCACAACATTTGTATCCCGCCGGAATGAGTTACACAGAATGGACCTTGTGAGCAAACTGGATACAAATAACCCGGATGTGATGAAGAGAGTGGCCGGAGCAACCGCTAATTTTGCTTCAAAGGGTATGGATACAAGAAGAGCATTGGGTAGCGCTTATCAGTCACTGGAATACAGTGTGACCAAGCAGGCCACCGTAATGTCTTACATGGATGTATTCCTCTACCTCGGTGTACTGTTCCTGATCTGTGTGCCTTTTGTGATGATGGTGAAAGGAAAGAAAGCCGCAAAACTGGATCCAAGTGCAATGCACTAAAAGATATTAAAGATATGTTACTAACAGTGTAACAGTTGTAGGTTTAGGTAATGAGCCGGAATAATCTTATTCCGGCTTTTTTATTTGTAGTAATTGATGTGTATAAACCTCCGATACCAGCTGCTGCTGAGATGGTATTTTATCGCGTAATGGTAAAGTTGATCTATAAAAAAAGGGCCATTACTAAAATGAAAATGGCCGGTTTCATTTTCCAGGTGTGTGTAGCGCTGCGATTAAGCGATTAAAATGCTGATATTAAGATCAGTATAGGTTAGTGATAAAATAAGACCGATAAAATTAAAAAGACCCGGGGCCTGGAAAAGCCCGCCGGGTATCTCTTTCCCTCAAATTAATCCCATACGGGTGCTTAATGCACCTGCGCATGGCTCGTCTTAATGAAACAGACAAGATTATAACATTTTATAGCCCGGGAGTTATTCACAACACATGTGCTTTGATTGTAATGACTGTGGGGCTTTTGTGTAGTGATGTAATCATTTATTAGGATAAAAATAAAGTAAAAAAGTTTACAAATGATGCTGTTATGTAAGAATTATCAGTATGATAGCTACTATTTCAATTGGCGTGTCAGCATGTAGAAAATAACCGTGGTTATTCACATTTCCAAGCTTCCCGGAAATGTGGAAAAATATCTACGTGAAAACCCGCGCCGATAGTAACTTTGCAGCGCTAACGCCATGGCATTTTGTTTGCCCCCTAGACAATAGGACATAACCAAAAGAAAAAAAACGGACAATTACGATCAATTAATTCGAGAAGATTTAAACGGATCCCAAAACGTACCCTTTATGAAGAGAATTGCATTCGCATTTGCGATCATCGGAACAATGCTGGCTGTTGTAGGACAGTACGCTATTATTAATGACTGGAACCTGTTCTGGTTATTTCATACACTCGGCTTTATCGGCTACATACTGATTATTAGCGCAGCCGCATATTTTTCCCTGTTAGGCATTCATCAGCTTTCCAGAGAAGAGAAAATGCGTATCCGTAATAAAAGCTTTTAATAAGTATATCTTTACGTGCTAACTGAAGAATTATGGAAGGAATGGATGAACCATTTATACTCAAATTTGAATTCAAAGGGAAACCGCATATCCTGGAGATCCATCCATGGATACAGCAATACAGGGTCTCTTTCAAAGTAATCGTGGAAGGCCACGATATTACTTTTGAAAGAGATGAAGAAGGTGAATACCGCGCTATCAGCAACGTTAATGTCAATGCTGACAAACCGGTGGACACTGAACTGCTGCAGGAGATCGCCCGTCGTATAGAGGAAGCGCTGAACGTTTAATCCTGGTTTGCCTCGTCAATGAGGGATTGTTCATCCCATCCCTGCGTAGCCGGGTTCCACCTGGTAACTCTGTCGTTGGACATCAGTTTTTCCAGTTCTTCAATCCTTTCTTTTACGGTATTGATATACAGCTTTTTATCATTGCGGATAGCGGATAACCCCTTCAGTGCTTTTTCGTCCTGCTTCCTGAACGTATTCACATTACGTTGCGCCTGATAAGCTCTGACACCCAGTAGCTGTAATGCGTCTGCCCCCATACGGAGGGAAGTGTCCAGCGTTTCCCGATAGATATGCAGTACCCCCAGATCCATCAGTTCATAGGTATCCGGGATATTCTCTGCTTTTACCAGCATCTGGAGATGCGGGAAGTGTTTTCTTACCACCTTCACTACCTCCAGCGTCTGCTCAACCGTATCCATTGCAATAATGATCACTTTTGCATCTGCCGCACCGGCTGAAGCCAGGAGGTCATGTCTGGATGCGTCGCCATAATAGACTTTGATACCCAGATTGTGCAGGGCATCTACCCTGTCTGAATCAAGGTCGAGAATAGTCGCCTGTATACCGTTAACACGCAGGAAACGGCCTACGATATTGCCGAAACGCCCGAAGCCGGCAATGATCACCGGATGCTTTTCCTGGATCTCATCCGCTTCGCGTGTATCGTCAGTAGTTGTTTTATTGAATCGTGGCAGGATAATACGCTCATGCAGTAGTAACAGTAAAGGCGTCAGTGCCATACTTAAAGCAACGACAGCGGTCATAATACTGACTGTCTGCGGGGAAAGGATATTATTCTGCTGTGTGAAGGATAAAAGGACGAATGCAAACTCTCCCACCTGAGAAAGCGCCATCGCAAATAACAGATTCTGCTCAATACTGATCCGGAAAGTCTTACCCAGTATAAATAGCGTCAGTGCTTTAACCAGCATTAGCGCCGCTACAAGACCGAGTATCACCCAGGGCATAGAAAGTACCAGCCTGAAGTCGATGGAGGCGCCTACGGCCATAAAAAACAGTCCTAAGAGCAATCCTTTGAATGGCTCTATATCGCTTTCCAGTTCATGACGGTATTCACTGTTGGCCAGTACGATCCCTCCCAGGAATGCACCTAAAGCCGGACTGAGTCCGACAAGACTCATTAATACCGATATAGATACCACCAGCAATAAAGCAAAAGCTGTAAACAGTTCTCTTACACGTGCCCTGGCCACTACCCTTAGTAAGGGCCTTACCAGATATCTTCCTGCTACTACGATCACCGTTACCGCCCCTAATACCATCAGCGTCTGCGCCCAGGCTGGCAGATTATCCCTGAAGGTCTGCTCATGTGCAGCGGTATTCCCGGTGTCTGCACCCGCCAGTAAAGGGAAGATCGCCAGCATTGGGATCACCGCGATATCCTGGAACAGGAGCACGGAAAAGGCGCTCTGTCCTGCGGCAGAGGAAAGCTGCCCCTTTTCTTTCAGACTTTGCAGCACGATCGCTGTGGACGATAAGGACAAGGTCATACCTAATGCAAGAGATGCATTCAAAGGTTGTCCAAGTAATAACGCCAGTCCGGTGACAATTGCCGTAGTGATCAGCACCTGTAAACCACCCAATCCCAGTATCGGCGCCCGCATGTTCCACAATAAGGCCGGTTCAAGCTCAATGCCTATCAGGAAGAGCATCATTACCACACCAAACTCCGCGAAATGCATAATGTCCTGTCCTTCATGACCGATGAAACCTAACAGCGAGGGGCCGATCACGATACCTGCCAGCAGATAGCCCAATACAGAACCCAGGCCGAGTTTTCTGGCAATTGGTATGAAGACCACCGCAGCCGCCAGATAGATCATTGCTATAAAGAAGTAAGAATGCTCCATGTCATTGAAGTTTTAATTGTCCGTCCCGTAAATTTTCCAGCATTTGTCTGTAGCTGATAGCAGCTTCGCTGATCTCCTGATGGCTTAACTTATGTGTGCCATAGACCACGAACGGATCCAGGTATTGCATGTTGCAAAGAGCAGCCGTCTGTTTGAAAGGCAACAGGAAATCATTCACAGAATGTCTGTGCCAGCCTTCCTTATGATAGGCCGTTTCCTGGGAACCGGCAGAAATTACGTTTCCTGCTATCTTACCCCTCAGTGCATTTCCTGTATGGCCATAAGCCCAGCCATGTTCCAGTACAAGGTCCATCCATTGTTTGATCATCGCCGGAGCGCTGTACCAGTAAAACGGGTGTTGAAACAATATGATATCATGCTGTAAGAGTAACGATTGCTCGTGTCTTACATCTATATTAAGGTCCGGATATATTTCATAAAGATCATGCAGCGTAATTCCCTGCATACCCCGGATAGCACGCACGAGTTGTGCATGTACCCTTGACTTCTCGAATGCAGGATGTGCAAATAAGATCAGAATTTTGGCCATAGATCAGATTAAGTATCGTTGGTTTTTGCGGACTAACTGATCAGGAGTATTCCTGCAATAATAGTCTGTACTGATTAAGTATACCTGATTTTGAGACGAAGCCTACCAGTTTATTATCATCCAATACCGGCAGGTTCCATGTATGTACTTCTTCAAATTTATTAATTACATCGGCAACATTATCCTGTAACTGGACGGTCACCGGTGGTGGCTTCATAAACTGACTGACGGTGGTAATATCATACAGGGATGCATTGAACATGATCGGGCGGATATCATCCAGTGTGATGATGCCATCCAGTCCTCCTGTTGCATTGACAACGCCGATCATATTGCGGTGTCCTTCCTTTATCAGTTCAATGAGATCCCGTAGCTTCTGATCAGCTGCAATTGTCTGGACATCTTTTTCTATCAGCGTCTCCAGTTTTAAGAGAGAAAGGATATTTCTGTCATGTGCTTTGGTAAAGATCTTTCCTTCTTCTGCCAGATGCTTCAATTCGGGTGAGATCGCAGAGAACCATTTGGCCACTACAAAAGATATGGTAGCCACAATCATGAGTGGAATGAACAGGTCATATCCAAAACTGGATTCTGCGATGAGGAAAATAGCTGTCAGCGGTGCATACATCACACCGCTCATTACACCGGCCATGCCTACAAGGACAAGGTTGGCAAAAGGGACATCCTGAAATCCGAAATTAGTGCATAGGAGCGCAAAGAAGTAGCCGAGGAAGCCACCTGCAAACAGGGACGGTGCAAAATTACCACCATTCCCTCCACCCTGAATAGTAAAGCTGGTGGCAAATACTTTCAACAGACAGGTGAAGCCGGTGAATGCCAGTAATATCCAGCTCTTTTCAGGGAAATACCGGAAGAAACTGTTTTGGATGATTTCATCTGAGAAACCTCCGGTGAGTAGTTTCAGACTGGAATAACCTTCTCCAAATAGCGGTGGCATCAGCACGCATAGCAGGGATACGATCAGCCCTCCCAGTATAGCTTTCCGGAGCGCCGGCCAGTTCAGTTTAGCCATAAAATGTTCGACACGCTGCGATATCACAATATAGTAACGGGCGTATAATGCAGATAATAAACCTAACGCAATATAAAATGGAACATTATGATAGTTAAAAGGCTGTCTTGTTTCAAAGTGAAACAACACCTCTTCCTGCAAAATGACTTTTGATAATAAACTGCCGCATATTGCTGCCAGGATGAGCGGAATGAAATCAGAGAATACAACGCCGGTGAGTAATATTTCAAAGGCGAACATTACTCCTGCTATCGGGGCATTGAAAGAGGCTGCTATACCGGCAGTGGCACCGGCTGCGAGTAACAACGTTCTTTCCTTATATCCAAGATTATAGTTTGATGCATAATTACTGCCGATCGCCGCACCGGTTACTGCAATAGGGCTTTCCAGGCCCGCAGAACCACCTAGTCCGACGGTAATGGCGCTTTGCAGGATCTGAGAATACATTTTTACAGATGGGATTTTACTGGAGTTCTGCGCTATTTCATGGAGAATAAGCCCGATCCCTTTTCTGGATTGTCCTTTAAAGACCCACAGCACTAATATGGTTGTCAGCATTATCCCCAGAAATGGGAATAACGCATAGAAGATGACCTGTGTGCTGAAATGCACCCTGTAGGTGATAAAGTAGTGGATATAGTGCACCAATACTTTCAGCACTACACCCGCCATACCGGCGACCAGCCCTACAAGAATACCTGAGAGGATCAGGAACTGGCTTCTGCTTAAAACTTTGTGCAGCCAGTGAATAATAATTTCGTAACTCCTTACTTTCCTTAAGCTGTAACGTTCAAAATCCCGTTTAAACCTGAAAAATGAGTGATAACGTCTGATTGTTTTGATTTGGCTCATGGCAAATTCATTCTAATGTCATAATTCAATCAATGCATAAACCTTGTCGTTCATGTACTTACCACCGGGGTGGCGTGCCGTGTAGTCAAGGTTTATCCAATATTCGCCTTTCATTTCGTGGTAGTGGATTTCTTTTATCGGCGGATTAGGAAATAACGTAACAATAGCCTGTTTGATGATCTCAAACTCCTCTTTGCTGCCGCAATAAAGTTCCGGATAAGCATGTCCCTGTATCAGTACGATACGGCAGCGTGCACCGATGGATTGCAGGCAAGACGCCATCAGAATGGAATGGTCGTCACAATCCCCTCCCAGTCCGTTCTGGATGGTTTCCATGGGTGTTGCAAAGTATTCGTCACGGTGAGTGTCCGGTACATATTTGAAATGGCGGTTCAGATAATGAAACAATGCGAGGTAACGCGAGATTTTTCCATACTTGGGAAAGTATTCATCAAAATCTTCCAGTGAATGTGCCACAGAGAAGTTTCTGACAAGAGAGTCTTTATAATTCACCTTATCCCGGATACCGCGCACGGTTTTATCCCGGTAGGTTTCTACCTTTCTTGGGTAAAGGCTGAGGATATCAAATTGTTTGTTATTCTTGGCGCCCCAGTTTCCCTGTACCATTCCCATATAGTCATTCAACACATTGTTGAACGAATAATTGTCGTTGAAATAGTTGATGCAAAAGATAGTGCATACCAGGAAAAAAGCGGGAATGATCAATGGTCGGAATAACCAGATAAGCAGACGTGCAAAGAGAACTGTGATCAGTACCGCGACGACCATATCCATGTGCCAGCCATTGATGACCAGCGGAGGAATAAAGCGGTTCAGATAGGGAGCTAATGGTATAATAGTAAGCAGGCTCAGTAAATTGAGCAGAAATCGTTGGAATGTAGTGTATTTGCTTTCATCAATAGCCATTATGGTATGCAATAACGCAAAATTATGCCAGAAGACTTCTAAAAATTTGCAAATACGATCGGAAATGATCTTTTTTTCTCTGAATTTTTTCTTTTAATGTATTGGTAGCTAATTAGTTAGTTTTGGCGGCAGTGGTTAGGATCCTGTCGAAGTGCTTAAATGAGGTGCTTTTATTGATTAGCGTTATCTGTTGTTGTGCCTGATTATATTGTTTTTCAAAACGGGCCTGTGGATACATTTTACTGAGCAGTTTATAACCAGCCAGCAATAACAGTTTGAAATCCATTTTCTGTGAAATTTCAATAGCAGTTTCTGCTGTTCGAATAGCCCTGTTCAGTTCATTTTCCTCGTAATACACTTCAGCCATGATCAGTTTCTGTAACACTTCAATATGGCGTCCGTTGGTAAAGTCGAAGGAATAATTACGTATCAGTTTATCGGTATGCTGGCATATTTTGCTGGCCATGGGAAGGTTGTTAAGTCCCAGGTGTGCATATGCCTGCCAGCACAATAATGACAATCTTAACGGATTTGTGCGTTGGAGTGCCAGTGATGGATAACATTCAAATATCCGTTTGGTATAATTGAACATATGGGAGTAATCTGTCAGCATGGCAAAAGCCAGACCACTCATCCGGAATACCATTTCCTGTGCGACCGTAGGTGCATGGCGTGTGCTGCCGGTCAGGTAGCGGGGGTAATTATATATTTTGTCTTTAATACTTTCGTTGATGATGCCGAATTTCATGTATTCGTAGATGAACAGATAGAGGTCATAGGGTGATACCCATATTTCATCATCTATTGTATCGCGGGGGATCAGTTTCTTGATACTGTTCAGTTCCATCTCACAATGCTCTGCATCCAGCTGAAGCATGGACATGGTGAAGAGCATACTACGGATCTTGAGTTTATCTTCTGCTACTTCTGAGAGATCGAGCAGGGCAGTCAGCACCCGTTTTTTGCCAAAGTGCAGGAAGTTATCATTAATGATACGGCTCAGCGGATTCTTGCGGAAGTATCCTTGTGGGAATACGGCGCTGAGCTGCATCTGTTTTTCTCCTTCATGCTGATAGTGGACGGCGAGGTATTCCAGGAGATAAGACTTTTCCATCATGCTTAGCGGCAGATAGAATATTTTGTGAATACCTTCCAGTTGTGCATTATTAATAGCGTACCGTACGATCCATTTGAACACCCCCACCCTGTAGGAAGATGCAGGCAGTTGCTTATTGATCTTTTGCAGCATATTATCATCGATCACGTCATTGGCGTGTTTGATATAATGCATTGCGGCAAAATATTCCAGCAGGAACTGGTGGGCAAACCGCACTTTCACCAGGAACATGACTTCCTGACTCAGATTTTCCTCTACCAGTATATTATCAGCGAGTAATTCCTTATAGGCGGGGAACAGATCGGCGTTTTTGTTGAGCAGCAGATTTTTATCTGTATACTGTCCCGCTTTACCCAGGTCGAGCAACCACAAAAGCTTTTCTATGATCTTGACCTTGAAGGTATTGGTGGGGGAATTGAATACCTTGATCTGTACAAACCTGGAGATCATCTCGAACAGGCTGAGATGTTCATTGACAAACGTTTGTCCGGGGCCGGTATTCAACTGACAGAACAGCTGGAGATAATAAGGATACCGCAGTTTCTGGAGAAATCCCTCACTAAAGGTCCGCACGGTAGCCGGATCGATACGGTGATTATATAATACAGACTTGACTTCCTGTTCCGTCAGGTAGGGTACATTGATACTGGTTTCTTCGTCCATTTCGGGACCGAGGTACCAGTATCTGCGGAAGGCAGGGTATTGTAAGGAGTGTTGGAAAATATCTGACCAGGTACTGCTGCGGATAGACAGGATCACTTTCACCCAGGGGAACAGATCGTTCGAATAGACGAATTCCTCCAGTTTGGTATAAAGTAGTTTGAGTTTATCACCAGCTACTGCGATCTCGTCAAATCCGTCAATAATTAAGATCAGCCTTCCCCTTATTTTATCAAAATGACTGGCGAAGTATTCGCGAAAGTTCTCTCCTGTGCCCAGGTTCAGCTGGTTATCCAGCCAGGTGGCCAGTGAGAATCCTCTCAGGAGGAGGCTACCGGCAGCGTGTGCGTGAATGAACCAGCAGATATCTTTTTTATACTTGGCGTCTTTACTGAACCAGAAGTGTTCTGCCATATGTACGAGGGTAACTGACTTGCCCCAGCCGGAAGGTGCGATCAGCGCGGTGGCGGCATAGTCGCTTTCCAGGAAACGTTCGATATGGGCAAAGCAGGAAGGCCTTGGTACCGTGAGGGCGAAAGGAATACCTGATCTGTTTTTCAGTGTAAGGATCGTATAGTGGGAGATGGTGACGGCCTTATTTTTAAGGTCCAGCCATTTGCTGTCGTTCAGTTCATTACCATCGGTCTGCACATAGTGCTGCGCCTGGAAATCGTCCCAGTCACGGTAATTACAATATTGCGCTAAGGTATTTAGCGTATAACGTGAAAAACTATGCTTGGTCGTTGCAAAACCGAATACCCTTTTCAGAGTGGTCTCGCTGACGGCCTTGGTAGTTTCATCCCTAATGAGATCAGAGAGTCTTTTGCAATCGCTGGGCGTAATCGTGTCAGCGCCGAACTTTCTTGATACTTCATTTTGCAGAGTTATGATAAAGTCATAGGAGAGATCTATCATACGGGGACAAGAAAATGGATTTTGAGTAAATGGATTTCGGTTCTCGAAAGTAAACATACGTATCCATTTTTAGTTCAGATTTATTTGTATAAAAAATGGATAAAATGAACAAAACAGATTAAAATGAACGCAATGTGATATCAACTGATAATTAATTAACTATCTGAAGGTTAATTGTTTCTGGCACGGCTTGTCAAAGTGAAATAGCCTGTTATCAGGGAAGAATGCTTTTTTATTTTGATTAGTACTGCTTATCTATTTAGGGGTCTGTAATAGAAAGGACTACCCCGGTATAAATAATGAGTAGTCATAACAAGGCAATTTTTTGCATGATCTATCGTTTGATAATGAACCTCTTCCCTATCCGATAACTCCCTTATCATAGTAATATTTTCCATTACAAAAAGCTTTTGAATGAAAATGAACGTTCATAAACTAATGAATGAACGAAATGAACAGTATTTTATATACTGAATAAAAAGAACTCCCTTTAAATCGTAGCCCCTACATACTTTCGCTTTGTTGTTTTACATTTTTTTAACAAAAACAACTGTATAAGGACCACCTACGTGTTCATGCATTTATTAAATCAGCCCTGGTAGCTCCCTTATCCTTATCCCCAAGTTTCATAGCCTGCCCCTAAAGAGTATATGACCAGAATCCGTGGTACGAGAAACTGTATTTCAAACCGTGAAAAACATACACGCTTTATAACCCGAACCAATTGATTGCTATGCATTTCAAAGCTACTCCTAAAAGCCCGTTAAGAGCTTTTATTCTTATTTTCTTTTGCCTGGTCTGGCTGGTTGGGTTACCGGTGGGTAAGGCTTCCTATAAGAAGCTCCCCGTAACTAAAGCCGTTGTGAAAGACGGCGCAATCTCCAGGTTGGACAATTACCTATTGCATCACCCCTATGCGCCATTATTACCAAATGCCTGGCGTAATGCCGGCGCTGCCGATGGACCACTATGGAGCTACGCCGGCAGCCAGTCCTTTGTCACCTTCGGCGTTGCCTGTGCATTATGCCGTGTTGACGATGGGGCTAATGCTATTGACGCCAATCCCAATACCGCAGCTACACTTGTTCTGCCGGTGGGCGCTGCCGGAGGGGTTGGACTAAAGCTAAAGTTCAATGGCAGTTATCAGGTGGGTGACCAGGTAGCCTTTGACCTGGAAATACCTGACCAGATCTATTCCCAGCAGTTACTTTCCGCACTTACTGTGACCTCCTTTAATGGGGGCATTTCCAATAATGACGCTACGCCGCTGAATAGTGCCCAGATCCGTCTCGACCTACTGGGTCTTGGTCTTGGTTCTACACCTAAATTCAGGGTAACAGCTCCCATTACACATGCTTTTGATGAAGTACAGATCAGTTTATCAACGCTGGTAAGCACCTTTACTTCTCTTCGTGTATATGAAGCTGCCGCATTTATCCCGGTAACAGTAAGTCCCGCCAATCCGGCGATCAATTCCGGTGGTACTGTTACCTTCTCTCCTTCTATCAGAATTCCTAACGCTACCTATTCATGGTATACCACTCCCGAAGGTGGTACCGCCGTGTTTAATGGCGCAGGCTTTACGACACCTCCACTGAAACGCAGTACGACCTATTATGTGGCTGCCACCAATCCACTGGATGGGCTGGTAAGTCCGGTACGTACGCCTGTTACTGTACGCGTGAGCGGTGGTGCAGGTCCTATCTGGACATATGCTGACCAGCAGGTAAGCCCAGTAACTGGTGGCGTTGCCTGTGCGCTCTGTTATGTAGATAATCCTGCCGCCGCTGTCGATGCAGATACGACTACGGCTTCCATGCTGCAACTGCCGGTAGGTGCACTGACTGCTGTCGGACAACTCTTAAAATTCCCTGGTGACTATAAAGCCGGTGATGTGATTGTATTGGATGTAGATATCCCGGGTCAGATTGTTTCGCTCGGTGCATTATCTGCTATTCAGATACAGACATTTAATAATGATGTTGCCAATAATGACATGATCAATCTGGGCGCCACTACTGTTGGTGTGAATATACTGGGTCTCGGACTCGGTACTTCGCCTAAAGTGCGCCTGACAATCCCTGTCACCAAAGATTTTGATGCCGCTCAGGTAAGTCTGACCACCGCATTCAGTGCGTTTGGTTCTTTACGTATTTATGAGGCGGCAGCTACCATACCTGTAAAAGTAAGCCCTGCGGCTCCACTGATTACGGCGGGTAGCAGCGTAACCCTCTCTGCGACTACCGATGGCCGTATTGCAGGTCCTATATACAGATGGTACACTACGCCTACGGGCGGTACTCCTGTTGCAACTGGCAACAGTTTCCCTACTCCCCTGCTAAACCGTACCACTACCTACTATGCGGAAGCATTTAGCGCTGCAGATAATCTGAGCAGCTATGTGCGTACGCCTGTAACAGTAAAAGTAGCAGGTGGTCCTGGTACGATCTGGAGCTATGGTCAGGAAGAGGATGGCCCTTTCACCAGCGGTGTAGCCTGTGCGGCCTGTGCGATCAGCACACCGGAAGCTGCTGCTGATGGTGATACCGCCACAGCATCTACCCTTACAGTTCCTTTAGGACTGGCAGCTTATGTAGGTCAGCTGGTTAAATTACCGGGCGTATACCAGGCGCTCGATAGTATTGTCCTGTTCCTGGAAGCACCTACTGAGAACCTGGCGGCTGTTGTGCTGCCCAAAGTAAGAGTTACTACCTTCAATAATAGCATCGCAGGTCCGGCGGTCTCCAACAATGACGCCGTGACACTGGATGCACCTACTGTAAAAGTCCAGTTGCTGGGCGCTGGTCTGAATAATGCCCGCAAATTCCGTGTTACGATCCCGGCCACCAAAACCTTTGATGGGGTACAGGTGGATTTCGGCGGACTGGTTGGCGTATCCGGCTCACTGAAATTATATGAAGTGGCCGCAATGATCCCGGTATCGGTATTGCCTAACCCGGCAAAAACACCTTATAATACTGGTGTTACATTAACGCCTTCTATCCGGATCACCAATCCTACGTATAACTGGTATACCACCCCTACCGGTGGATCACCTGTATTCACCGGTTCCGGCGCTTTCACAACGCCTGCACTGATCCGTAACACAACATATTATGTTGAAGCGGAAGACCCTGCGGGTACAGCCAGTCTCGTAAGAACAGCTGTACCGGTAACAATTGGTGGTGGTACTGGTCCGCTGTGGACATATGGTACTGGTCAGACAGGTCCTATCACCGGTGGTGTAGCCTGCGCACTTTGTAGTATTACAGATCCTGCATTTGCTGCTGATGGAGATTCCACAACAGCGTCCAGACTGTCATTGCCACTGGGCATAGCTTCTACTGTAGGACAGAAAATCAATTTCCCTGGTATCTATCACAGTGGTGATAGCATCATTCTGATACTTGGCAGCAAACCAGGTTTCCTGGCGGATGCTTCCCTGCTGGGTAGTATTCGTATAACCACTTCCCTGAACAATGTCAGCAATAATGATCCGCAGACATTGAACAACCCCCTCCTAAAGGTAAATCTCCTGCAAACAACGGCAGGTATCGATAAATTCCGTGTAGCGATACCGGTATCTAAGACGTTCGACGCAGCACAGGTAGATATCAGCAGTCTGCTGGCGGTTGAAAACAGCCTGTATATTTATGAGGTGATTGCAATGACGCCTGTAACAGTAACACCTAGTCCTGCTACGATCACTGCAGGGCAGACTGCTACGCTGAATGCATCTCTCCCCAGCATCCCTGGTGTGATCTTCAACTGGTATGAAACCAAAGAAGGAGGTTCTCCTGTTCATACCGGCAATAGTCTGACAACTCCTCCCCTGTTCCTGGATAAGACCTATTATGTAGAAGCCGTGTCTCCTACTGATGGTCTGATCAGTATTACAAGAACTGCTGTGGAAGTAGACGTGAATGGCGCTACCGGCAACGGTCCACTGAGCTGTAGTGGTGCAACGACCCAGAGCAGTGGCACAGGTGGTCTGGCCTGTCTGCTGTGTGGTACGCAAAATCCTACGCTGGCAGTAGATAATAATACAGGTACCGCATCTACTATCCGTCTGGGAGTTGGTGCATTAGGATATGCCTACCAGGATGTCGTATTCCCTTTCAAAGGGAAAGCCGGCGACTCTGTACGTATCGGTTTGGGTACCACAACTGGTCTGCTGGATCTTGGCGTGATTAGTGGTATCGGTGTCGGTCTGGGCAATGGTGCAAGACCAACGGATGCAGAAATGGCTGGTCTTTCCAGTCCGCTGCTGACGATCCGTTTACTCAACGGCGTACAGCAAAATGCCTATACTTTCGTAGCTAACAAAGACTTTGACAGAATTGAAATAAGGGTGAATGCAGTAGTGGGCGCACTGACTTCACTAAACCTCTATTATGCCCAGGTAGTAACGCCGATCGTACAACCTGCTGTGGCTACAGCCTACGTATGTACGGGTAGTCCGGCTACCTTGAGCATTATCGCTCCAACTGGTTATACCTACCGCTGGTATACAGCTTATACAGGCGGTTCTCCGGTTGGTTATGGTGCTACATTTGTGACGCCTGTTATTACCAAAGACACAACTTACTTTGTAGAAGCCGCCGGCGCTGACAGTTGCGGCAGCGAAAGACGTACCCCTGTTCAGATCAAAACTGGTCTCCCAGGTGTGACAGTTACACCGTCTTCTGCTTCTGTAGAAGAAGGTACTACACCAACCTTCAATATTGTTTCTCCAAATCCTGGTTATCAGTATAACTGGTATAGTACACCAACAGGTGGTACACCGGTATTTGTAGGTAATCAGTTTACTGTTCCGCCGGTTACAGGTAATGTGACCTACTATGCAGAGGCGGTTTCACAGAGTAATGCGAACTGTCGCAGTTTACGTACGCCGGTATCTATTACCCTCAATGGTGATGGTGGACCGGCTAATCCTGGTGATATTGATTGTGGTGGCGCTACCAGCCAGCAGAGTATCACAAGTGGTATCTGTGTGGGTTGTTATGTAGAGAAGCAGGATTCTGCGGTAGATAACAGTTCTAAGACAGCTTCGATTATTCACACCATTCTGGGTGTAGGGGCCAATATCCAGCAGTCCCTGATCTTCCCGGGGCCGGGTGTGAAAGGTGACAGCATCCGTATCAAACTTGGTTTCACTACCGGACTGGCTGACCTGAGCGCATTAGCCGGTATCCAGATCTCCTCTTCGAATGGAGGTACATTAAATGCTGACCAGGTGACCCTGAATTCGGGTACGCTGAATCTGCAACTGTTGAACGGTAACAGAGACCTGATCTACTCCTTTGCACCAGGAGCGGCTTTTGACAGGGTAAATATTAAACTCAACGGACTGGCCACCGCATTGACTGCGCTGAAGGTATATTCTGCACAGATCTACGCAGGTACGCCGACTGTTGAGAAAGACACCGTTTATATCTGTCAGGGCACTACCGGTACGCTGCGTGCTACTGGTCCTGGTACTACTTTCCGTTGGTATAATCAGCCTGCGGGCGGCACAGTGCTGGGCACTGGCGCAACCTTCCAGGTAAGCGATATGACCAACGCGATCTATTATGTTGAGTCAATTTCTTCTGCAGGATGTGTAAATCCTGTCAGAAAGCCTGTATATGTGATTGTTGGTCTGCCGCAGCCACTGGTTTCGCCAACGGTGAGAACCATCAATGCTGGTCAGACAGCTACCTTCACTGTTACCAGCCCGAATCCGGCTTATCAGTATAACTGGTATGACGCGCCTGCTGGTGGCAATGTGGTGCGAAGCAATTCATCCACCTTTACCACTCCGGCGCTTTCAGCGGCTGCGGTATATTATGTAGAGGTGAGAGATCCTTCTAACAACTGTACCAGCTCTGCCCGTACAAGAGTACAGGTAGATATCAATCTGCCAACCGAGCCGACGCCATGTAGCTATGCGAAACAACAGGTGAGCCCTGTGATCTCCGGTGTATGTCTGCTATGTTCTGTAGCTGATCCTGCGCTGGCTGTGGATGAGAATTCCAACTCAGCATCTACGATCACCGCTACTGTCAGTGCATTAGGTTATGTTGGTCAGCTGTTACAGTTTGACAACACTTATCCTGCTGGTGACAGTGTCACACTGGATCTGGAAATTCCGGGTCAGCTGGCAGACGTTACATTGCTAGGTGGCATCAGACTGGAAACTTATAATGGCAGCACGCCAAACGCAGATGCTGTTTTCCTGAATAATCCTACTGTACATCTTACCCTGCTGAATACTGGTAACAAGTTTCGTGTAACATTGCCGGTATCCAAAGCTTTCAACGGCGTTATGGTCAGCATCAATGGTGTACTGGCAGCGCTGACAAGTGTGAAAGTATACTTCGCAGCAGTGGTGACGCCTCGTCCGGTAGTGAGTGTTGCAAGTGTAGATGTTTGTAGTGGTAGTACAGCAACGCTGAATGCGACTACTGCGAATGGTGCTAACCTTGCCTGGTATACGACCGCTGTTGGCGGAACGGCCGTACAGACCGGACCTACCTATACAACCGGTGTATTGACCGCATCTGCTACCTATTATGTAGAAGCAGGCCGCTTTGGTTGTGCTAATCCTACCAGGGTACCGGTAAGAGTAAATGTAGGCGCTACGCCTGCTGCTCCGACAGCTGCCGGCAGATCTGTTTGTACAGGTAGTCCTGCATCCCTGCTGGCAACAGCTCCTGCGGGTGCAAGCTTCCGTTGGTACACAGCACCAACCGGTGGTACATTACTGTCATCTACTGCAAATTATACGACCAATGCATTAACGGCTGATACTGCGTTCTATGTAGAAGCTGACAACAATGGTTGTAAGAGCGTTACAAGGACCAGGGTACCGGTTACTGTGAGCCCTGCTCCGGTTAACCTCACCGTTACGCCACTGAGTACAACAGTAAGCGTCGGTCAGGGTGCTATTTTCACGGCATTCGCGACTGGCACAAATGTGATCTATAAATGGTACAACGCTGCCGGTGATTCTATCTATACCGGCGCTGTATTCAATACAGGTCCGCTGACAGCCACCACTACCTTCTCTGTTGCGGCAGTGAATGCAAGTGGTTGTATCAGTGGACCAAGAGTATCTGTAACTGCTACGGTTGTACCAGGTGGTAATGATATTCCTTGTGATGCTGCTACCAGTGAGCAACATACTTCCAATGGCGTATGCGTAGGCTGCTTTGTTGAAAATCCTGCCCTGGCAGTTGATAACAGCACCGCAACTAAATCTACGCTTCACGTGGTACTGGGACTGCTGAACGGTTATGTACAGCAATCACTGGTATTCCCACAGATCAGCGAACTGAATGACAGCACCCTGATTGGTTTGTCTTTCGATGGTTCCCTGGCTGACATTGGCCTGCTTTCTACAGTTGAAATAGGCTCTTATAATGGAGCGACTTCCAATAATGACTTTGTGGCGCTGAATAGTCCGCTGGTGAAAGTTGCCCTGTTGGGTGGCAGTCAGCAGGCACTGGTAGGCTTCAAACCGAAAGCGCTGTTTGACAGGATCGTGATACGTCTGAATTCAGGCGTAGCGACAGCCCTGAGCGCTGTAAGTGTGAACTTCGCAAGCCGCGTGGTTGGTCTGCCTGTGGTACAGGGAGATACGATCTGCGCAGGCAATCGTGCAAACCTGACAGCAAGGGGTCCGGCGAATGTATCCTTCCGCTGGTATACTACCGCTACAGGAGGTACTTCGATCTTTACCGGTACTGCTTATCAGACACCTGCCCTGACAGCAAACACCACTTATTATGTGGAGGCAGTGAAGACAAGTCTGAATTGTCCTAATCTGCAACGTGTGCCGGTAACAGCTATCGTAGATCCTGTTCCTGATGCACCGGTACTGGATACGACAGCACTGACCATCTGCAGTGGCAGCACTGCTGTCTTCAATGTGAAACCTGTGGCAGGTATTACCTATCGCTGGTATACTGCGCTGACAGGAGGTACTGCCTTCTTCACAGGTACATCTTATACTACACCGGCGCTGACAGCGACGACTGTATACTATATCGAGGCATCAAATGCTACCGGTTGTGCGAATACAACCCGCACAAGGGTAACTGCCAATGTGATCGATCAGCCGGCTGTTCCGGTGGTAACGCCAACCAGTGCTACTATTTGTGCGAATAACAGCACACAGCTGGTGGCTACATCTGCAACACCAGGTGTCATCTTCCGCTGGTACGCAACAGCAACAGGCGGTACGCCGGTATTTGAAGGCGCATCCTTCCAGACGCCGGTACTGACAGTCACTACTACTTATTATGTAGAGGCAGTAACAGGCGCTTGCTCAAGTGCATCCAGAACGGCTACTACCGTTACTGTAAATACGGTGCCTGCCGCTCCGACCGTAACAACTGTACCAGCGAATGGTCAGGTGGTATCTGGTCAGACAGCAGCCCTGACAGCCAGTTCCACAACACCAGGTGTAAACTACGCATGGTATACGGTGGCCACAGGTGGTAGTCCGGTTGCAACAGGTCCGACATTCACTACGCCGGCACTGACCAGCAACATCACTTATTATGTAGAAGCGGTGGCTGGCGCAGGCAGCTGTCCGAGCCAGCGTACAGCAGTGCCGCTGACCGTGACTGTTGCGCCAAATACTGCGTGTGATTTCGCAAATGCGCAGACAAACAGCACAACAGCTGTATGTGTACTCTGCTCTGTACAGGATGCAGCGAATACAACAGATGCTGATATCAATAACTTCTCGATACTTTCTGTACCATTGGCTGCCGGCAGCGGTAGCGTACAGCAAAGCCTCATCTTCCCGGATGCAGCAGCTGCCGGCGATAGCGTACGCATCGTCCTGGAACTGCCTGCTCAGGTAGTGGATGCCGGTCTGCTGAGTTCTCTGGAAGTATCCAGCTTCAATGGTGCTAATCCAAACAATGATGCTGTATTCCTGAACAACAGCAGCGTAAGTGTACGTCTGCTGACAGGTTCCAGCAAATTCACCGTAGCATTTGCACCAGGTGGTACTTACGACCGTGTTCAGGTACGCCTGAGAGCAGGTATTATTGCCGCACTGGTGAAAGCGAATGTTTACTATGCTACAAGACAGGTATCTGCTCCTGCTGTTGCTGTTCGTAACGTTACGATCTGTAGCGGTAATACAGCAACGCTGACAGCAACTGGTAGTGCTGTTTCATCACTGGAATGGTATACACAACCGGTAGGTGGTACGAAAGTAGGTGATGGCGGAAGCTTCACTACACCACAGCTGACCGCTACGACTACCTATTATGTACAGAGCGTACGTACCAGCAATAATTGCGCGAATCCGAACAGGGTATCTGTTACTGTAAGTGTGGTGCCTGGTCTGGTAACGCCGACTGTCACCAACGCAACTATCTGCGCTGGTCAGCAGGCAACCCTGACAGCAACTGTAACAGGTCAGAATATCCAGACCCGCTGGTACAGTGCACCAACAGGTGGTACACTCCTCTTTACAGGTACAACATATGTGACTAACGCACTGAATACAGATACTGCATTCTATGTAGAAACAGGTAATGGTTCCTGCATACTCTCTTCAAGAGTAAGAGCAACCGTAAGTGTAGGTGCAGCTGCTCCAACACCGGTACTGGAAGCACAGAATGTGGATATATGTTCTGGTGGTACTGCTACCTTCAGAGTGGTATCTCCTGCAGCAGGTGTGACCTACAGATGGTACACAGCGCTGACGGGCGGTACACCGGTATCAACAGGTGCGACCTTTACTACAGGTGCGCTGACAGCGACTACAGTTTACTATGTAGAAGCGATCAATAATGCATCACAGTGTGGAGCATCCGGTGCGAGAGTCGCAGCAACAGCAAGTGTTGCCCTGAATCCGGGTACACCTGCACTGCAGACGGCAAGTGTACAGGTTTGTGCCGGTCAGGATGCAACCCTTGCCATTCTGAATCCACAGGCAACCCTGACCTATCAGTGGTATGACGCCGCTACAGGTGGTACACTGGTAGCTACCGGTCCGACCTTTGTGGTAAGAGCTGCAAGCGCCAGTGCAGATTACTATGTACAGGCGGTAAACAGCAATGGCTGTATCAGTACAGGCGCCCGTGCAAAAGCAAGCGTGGTGGTAACACCTGCTCCAGGTACGCCAACAGTGGCCAGCACTGCGGTTAATATCTGCCGTGGCGCAACAGCGGCACTGGCTGTACAAAGTCCGAATAACAGCTTTACCTATCGCTGGTATACTACCGCTACCGGTGGTACCGCAGTAGGCACAGGCCCAACATTTACAACGCCTGTTATCAATACAGATACTGATTACTATGTGGAAGCTACCAGTGGCAACTGTAGCAGCGCGGTAAGAGCAAGAGTGAGTGTGGTGGTAAGTGATCCTGCGCCGACTCCGACCCTGGAATCTGCAAATGTTTCAGTATGTACAGGTGCGGCTGCCACCCTGCGTGTAACTTCCCAGACAACAGGTATTACCTATAACTGGTATACTACGGCTACAGGCGGCACACCGGTATTCTCCGGCCCTGAATTTACGACTGCGCAGCTGACAACTACTACCGTATACTATGTAGAGGCAGTGAATACAGCTTCCGGTTGTGGTGCTTCAGGTGCAAGAGTGGCGGCTACAGTGACGGTAGTTCCAAGACCTGGTACGCCTGCTGTTGTAAGCAACAATATAGATGTATGTTCAGGTCAGAATACCATCATATTCATACAGGATCAGCAGAATGACCTGGCCTATCAGTTCTATGACGCTCCAACCGGCGGTACGCTGGTATCTACCGGACCAGTATTCGTAGTAAATGCGGTAACCAGCAATATCACCTACTATGTGCAGGCCGTAAATGCAAATGGTTGTGCGAATGCAGGTCCGCGGGTTGCTGTATCGCTCAATGTTATACCAGTTCCTGCTACGCCGGTAACGGCTTCCAATGTGACCGCATGTCCGGGTACAACCATTGATCTGGCGGTACAGAATCCAAATGCAGCACTGACCTATAACTGGTATACAACGCCTACTGGTGGTACGATCGCAGGTACCGGCAGCACTTTCACTACACCAGTGATCAATGCTCCTGCTACTTATTATGTAGAAGCAACCAATGGTAACTGTACAAGTGCAACAAGAGCAGCTGTGAACATAACATTGTCCAGCGCTCCGCCTGTTCCGGCCCTTGAATCCAATAATGTAAATATCTGTACAGGTGCTACCGCAACACTGCGTGTGACATCCAGTACAACAGGTGTGACTTATAACTGGTATACTGCAGCAACAGGTGGTACGCCTGTATTCAGTGGCCCTGAATTCGTAACACCAAACCTGACTGCAAGTACTACCTATTACGTACAGGCGGTTAGCACCAATAGCCAGTGTGCAGGTACAAGCGCAAGAGTTGCGGTGACTGTAACTGTTAATCAGATCCCTGTTAAACCGGTACTGACAGCTGCAACCGTAAGTATCTGCGCCGGTCAGGATGTGACGCTGTCAGTACAGAGTCCGCAGACAGGTGTCGACTACCAGTGGTTCAATGCCGGCGGTACGCTTGTGTTTACCGGCAACTCTTTCACTGTAACAGGTGTAACAACCAATGTGATCTACTATGTACAGGCGGTGAATGCAGGTGGTTGTGTGAATGCAGGCGGTCGTGCAACAGCGACGATCACTGTTACACCAGCTCCGGTTACACCAGTAACAGCATCTGCTGTAAATACATGTCCAGGTACAACGGTTGATCTGAGTGTTCAGAATCCGGATGCAGCACTGACCTATAACTGGTATACAGCTGCTACGGGTGGTACACTTGCCGGCACCGGCAGCACTTTCACTACACCTGTGATCAACGCACCGGTGACCTACTATGTGGAAGCAACCAATGGTAATTGTAGCAGTGCGACAAGAGCGGCTGTAAGCGTAACAGTATCCAGCGTTCCGCCTGTTCCAACCCTTGAATCAAATAATGTAAACACCTGTACAGGTGGTACCGCAAGACTGCGTGTCACCTCTTCTACAACAGGTGTAACCTATAACTGGTACACAACCGCAACAGGTGGTACTGCAATATTCAGTGGTCCTGAATTTGTAACGCCAAACCTGAATGCAAGCACGACCTACTATGTAGAAGCTGTAAGCACTAACAACCAGTGCGCTGGTTCAAGTACAAGAGCAGCAGTTACAGTGACTGTAGGTCAGTCTCCTGATGTACCGGTACTGACTGCCGCCAGCGTAAGAGTATGTGCTGGTCAGGATGTAACGCTCTCTGTTCAGAGTCCGCAGGCAGGTATCGACTACCAGTGGTTCGACGCAGCGAACGGTGGTACGCTTGTCTTCACAGGCACTACGTTCACCGTGACAGCGGTAACCGCAAATGTCAGCTACTATGTACAGGCTGCTTCAGGTACTACCTGTGTAAGTACAGGCCGCGCAACTGCAGGCATTGTAGTAGATGCTGCCGCACCAACACCAGATGTAGCTTCTGCGAATGTGGTGACCTGTGTAGGTGGTACTGCTACCCTCAATGTACTCAACCCTGATGCAGCACTGACCTATCGCTGGTACGATGCTCCGGCTAATGGTACCCTGCTGGCTACCGGTCCTGAGTACACCACTGCTGCGCTGAACGGCAATACGACCTTCTATGTGGAAGCACTGAATGGTTCCGGTTGCAGCAGCCAGGCAAGAAAAGGCGTGACTGTCACCATCGTGAATACGATCGATGCACCGCTGGCAGATGGCGCTACTATCTGTGCCGGTACTTCTGCCCTGCTTTCTGTGAAGAATCCGCAGGCTGGTATCAGCTACAAATGGTACGAAGCAGCGATAGGTGGTACTGCTGGCTTCACTGGAGCCGAGTTTACCACTCCGCAGCTGAATACAAACATGACTTACTATGTGGAGGCATCTTCCGGTGGTTGTGTAAGCCAGAGCCGCACGATTGTACAGGTGACAGTGAATACTACACCTACCGCTCCTGTAGTGGCCAGTGCAAGTGTAACAGCCTGTCAGGGTCAGCCAGCTACGCTGAGCATACAGAATCCGAATGCAGCCCTCACCTATCGCTGGTATACCACTCCGACAGGTGGTACAGCGGCTGGCACAGGCAGCACATTTATCACGCCTCCAATTAATGCAAACGTCACATATTATGTAGAAGCACTGAATGGTTCCGGTTGTGCAAGCGCTGCACGTACCACAGTCAATGTGAATGTAGGTGCACCGGCAAACAATGCGACAGTAACCGGTAATGAGGCCGCTATCTGTCCGGGTGCTACTGCAACGCTTACCGCGTCTTCAACAACACCAAATGCAGGCTTCCGCTGGTATACAACAGCGACAGGTGGTACAGCAGTCGCTACAACGGCAGCATTTACCACACCTGCTCTCAACCAGAACACGACCTACTATGTGGAAGTAGTAAGCGCAGGTGGTTGTACCAGCAGCAGCAGAATAGCGGTACAGGTGAATATCCTGGAAGCACTGGATGCACCGGTAGTGACCGTCAGCGAAACAACACCGACACAGGTAACCTTCCAGTGGGCTGCTGTTCCTGGTGCGGTATCTTATGAGGTAACACTTGATAACGGCACTACTTATATCGTTCCAAGCTCTGGTGCTGCCGGTCTGACACATGTTGTATCAGGTCTGACGCCTACTCAGTCAGTAACGATACGTGTAAGAGCACTGGGTGATGCTGATTGTGAAACCAGCGCACTCTCTGCAGCGGTGACCGGTACAGCTGAAAACCCACAGGGCAACAAGATCTTCGTTCCGAACCTCTTCACGCCAAACGGTGATGGCTTCAACGACATCCATTATGTATACGGCAACACAATTGCCAACGTGGTGGTGAGATACTACAACCAGTTTGGTCAGCAGATCTTCGAAACAAAAGATCAGCGTACCGGATGGGATGGTACAATGGGCGGCCGCCAGCAACCGGTGGGTGTATATATCTGGGTGCTCCGCGCTACTCTCCAGGATGGTTCAGTTGTTAACATGAAGGGAACCGTCACAATCGTACGCTAAACGGGTTAGAAAATACATAAGGCCGGGGTAGTCCCCTATCCCGGCCATTCCTTAAAAAACGTCAAAAAAGTCTTCCTATGAAGAATAAGAATATACTCTTTGTTGTCGGAACCGTGCTGATCGCATTGATGCCAGGCTGGGTAAAGGCACAGGTGGATCCTCACTTCTCCCAGTATTATGCTTATCCCATGTGGCTGAACCCTGCGCTGACAGGTGTTGTTGATGGAGATTATCGTGTCAGTGCTAATTATCGTAATCAATGGGTAAATATCGGTAAGCCTTTTTCTACGGTGGGGGTATCGTTTGATGCCGCGGCTGCCAATAACATTGGTGTAGGTCTGAATATCACAAACATGTCTGCCGGTGATGCCGGATATAACTATCTCAACGCAATGGCCAGTTTTTCCTACCAGGGCGTACGTTTTGGGGAAACCGGTACCAGTCAGCTGGTCTTCGGTATCCAGGCAGGTATGATCAATCGTAAAATAGATCCCGCGAAATGGCAACTTGGTAGTCAGTATGACCCTGTGATGGGATTTGACCCCTCTAAACCGAGTGGGGAGAATATCAGTACTACGTCTTCCAATTCATTTGACGCGGCTGCTGGTGTGATGTTCTTCGATGGTAACCCGAATCACCAGTTCAATCCATTTGCAGGTTTCTCTGCCGGACACCTTACACAACCACAGGATCCATTTGTGTCTGCAGGCTCTAATAAACGTTTACCGGTAAGGTATATCGGACATGGTGGTACACGTATAAAGCTGAATGAGATATTCAGCCTTACACCACACGGTTTATACATGCGTCAGGGAAATGCGCATGAAGCAGTGGTGGGTTTATATGGTCAGGCGTACCTGAATGAAGAGTTTGATTTCCTGCTGGGCGCTAACTATCGTATCAATGACTCCGCGATTCCTTTTGCAGGTTTCCATTTCAAAAATTTTGTGCTGGGTCTCAGTTATGATGTGAACGCATCTAATCTCAGAAGACTAGTGAATGGTAGTAACAGCTTTGAACTATCCTTATCCTTCATAAGCAGGAAGAAGAAAGTTTATTCTGAAGAGAATTTCTTTTGCCCGCGGTTGTAAAAACAAAAAATACACGGATGAAAAAAAATGTACGCTACTGGCTGGTTATCGCGCTATTATGGACTGTTAGCACTGCAAGAGCGCAGTATGTATACGATTATAAGCGGACCGGTGATATTTATTTCGAAGCAAAGGATTACTATTCCGCAGCTCAATATTACAACAGGGCACTGGGGACCTTTAAGATAAAACCCGAACAGATATTGCCTTATACCGTAGAATTACGTGGCAAGGAATCTGGTAAGCTGAAGGATTACGAAACGGTCATCTACAAGCTGGCTGAATCATACAGGCACTATTACGACTATGGCAATGCTGAAAAATATTATGAGCAGGCTGTAGGTTTTAATAATACTACGCTGTTCCCGCTCGCACGTTTCTGGTATGGCGTGTGTCTGCGTGCAAATGGCAAGTATACTAACGCGCTGGAACAGTTTACGAAGTTTAAACAGGAATATAACAAAACGGATGATATCAGTGCAAGAGCAACACTGGAAATAGCCAGTTGTGAGTTTGCGGTATCAGAAGCCAGCAGAATGCCTGGTTATACTATCAGCAAATTATCCGGTGATGTAAATGCGGGTGGTGCGAACTACGCTCCTGCTGTACTCGCTAAGAATACGCTGCTGTATACCTCTTCCCGTCCTGATAGCAGTGACCTGGAAAAGGAGAAGAAATCGAAGAAGGTAAACCCGTATATCAATAATCTGTTTGTTGCGACAGGTGAAGGCAGTAACTTTAGTAACAGCCGTGCGGTCACCATTCCGGAAGCCACTGGCATCGATCAGGGTGTGGCGACTGTCAGCCCCGACGGAAATACTATTTACCTGACCCGCTGGACGACAAAAAATGGCATTAAAGCTGCTGCTATCTACAGTAGTAAACGCAAGGGGAATGAATGGGAAGAGCCGAAGGTATTAGGCGCGAATGTGAATGTGGACGGATATAGTTCTATGCAGCCTTTCGTTACCAGTGACGGGAAATATTTACTGTTTGCATCCAACAGACCAGGCGGCATGGGTAAAAATGACCTCTGGTATTGTGCACTGGAGAACGGTACTGCTGGTGCTGCAAAGAATTTTGGCACCAACATCAATACCCGTGATGAGGAACAGGCCCCTTTTTACGATGGAGAAAGGAAAGCGCTTATATTCAGTACAGATGGCAGAGTAGGATTAGGCGGACTGGATTTCTTTGTGAGTGATGGCGATTTCAGCAGCTGGGGATCACCTAAGAACCTGGGCTTGCCGCTTAATTCACCAAAGGATGACGTTTACTTTACAGCCGCTGACAGAGACCATCCGATGGCGGGAGGTTATATCAGTTCTGACAGGGAATCCGTTTGTTGTCTGGAAGTATTTACTATTAAAAAAATCTCTAAAACGATCAATGGTTTAGTGTTGGATTGCGATGGTGACCTGCCATTGACAGGTGCGAAAGTAACATTGCTGGATACGATCGTACAGCGTGTGATCGGTCAGGTAACACTGGATGAGACAGGCCGCTACCGTTTTGAAGTAGAGCCGCTCAAACATTATAAGATCATGGCAGAGAAAGAGAATTATTTCTCAAAAGCGATCTATGTAAATACGGACGATCTGACAAAAGTTGACTCATTAGTGAACCAAACTATATGTCTGAAACGTTATGAAATAGGTAAGCCTATTATCCTGAAAGATATCTACTATGATTTCGACAAAGCAACGCTTCGTCCGCAGTCACTGATCGTACTGGACACGGTAGTATCTATCATGCAGGATAACCCGAATATCATCATCGAGATGAGTGCGCATACGGATAGTAAGGGTAAGGATGAATACAACATGAAACTGTCTCAGAGGAGAGCACAGTCCTGTGTGGATTACCTTATCAGCAAAGGCATCTCGAGCGATCGTATGATCGCGAAAGGTTACGGGGAAACAAGGCCGATCGCGCCAAATACCCTGCCTAATGGCAAGGATAATCCGGAAGGCAGACAACTGAACAGAAGAACAGAATTTAAAGTGTTACGTGTAACGCAGTTAAATCAATAGCGGTCACGCTAACCTCTTTATAAAGTCGGTTTTTCCGATCTACGGATTGGAGCCATATCCTAATGACGAGCGAAGACCATCATGATAATGGCCGGAATATTTCCGGCCATTATTACTTTAGTTGAACCAGTGAGTCTCTAATTTCTTAGCAAAATAGCCGATTACTGCGCAACGCTTTTCAGGATGTTACCGATAGCGATTGTGCTGTCTTTCGTAGCACTGTAGCGTACTTTAGCGAAAGCATTGATCTTAAGCGCACTGTCAAAATTGAATTTACGTGTGCTGCCATTTACTACTACCGTCTTGATCTTGTTCCAGATCACTTTAGTAGCTTCTGCACCATTACCAACGAGGGTATCTTTAGTCAGCGTGTCAGTTACTGGTGCAGCAACGGTACCACCGATCAGATAGAAAGGATGTTTGATGTCTTTAGCAGAAGCTTTCAGGGTGATAGCCAGGTTTACACTGCTGTCTGTGTTTTCAGACAGGGTGATAGTACCTACCTGAGTCGCATCAGTAGCGCTTTTGGTCAGTTTGTACTCTTTAGTACGTCCAGGCGCAGGTGTTGGATTGTCATCATCATCGCTGCAAGCTGCAAAAGTAATACCCATAGCAAGGGCTAATGCTCCCATTTTAAGAGCATGTTTTTTAATCGTAAGCATGGTTTCCGTTTAATTGAATTTTTAGAACTTAGGTTTCCGTTTTCCGTATTTTAAATACAATAATGGTTTCTCAGCGCTGATGCTATTGTTAAACGAGAGCGTTAAAGAAAAGTTACAATCATTGTAAAAAAATTATTTAATGTGTTTTGGTCATGCAATGAAGTGCTTACCCGTATTGAATTTGATGTCTTTTAAAAAATATCTGGAATGAGATGTTTGTTGCCACACCTTATAAAAAAACAAAGCGGTTTAAAAAAACATCTTTAGCTTTGTAGCCTACAATTTTAAACGCCATGAAAAGCATCATGTAATACCTGGTCCTCCCAGGTATCCCCCACGCCCACTTTATTAAGGATGTACTCCATACAGTGCAACCTGTTCCCATTTTCTAAAAGTTTCTAATAGTTTTAACATGCAACATACACAGGCAGATTCCCGCCTGGGCAAGGCATTCCGGCTGTTTATAATGGCTGTGTCAGGTACGGAGAAAGAATTTACCAGTGGTAATATCAACCGTGCAATCTTTTTATTATCTGTTCCGATGATACTGGAAATGGTGATGGAATCACTGTTTGCAGTTGTCGATATCTTCTTTGTAAGTAAACTGGGTAAACATGCGATCACTACTGTAGGATTGACAGAATCTATCATGACGCTGGTATATACTGCCGCATTCGGTTTAAGCATGGCTGCTACAGCTGTTGTGGCTCGCCGTACAGGTGAAAAGGACAGTGATGCGGCTGCACATACTGCGGTGCAGTCATTGTACGTCGCACTCACACTCGCTGCTATCATCGCTGTTACGGGCATTGTATTCGCCAGTGAAATACTGACGTTAATGGGAGCTTCTGATGAGGTGATCTATAACGGACACATTTACACGCAGATCATGTTAGGTGGTAACCTCATCGTTATTCTCATTTTTCTGATCAATGGTATCTTCAGAGGTGCAGGTGATGCCGCTATCGCCATGCGTTCATTGTGGATCGCGAATATTTTGAATATCATTTTGTGTCCTTTGCTGATCAATGGATTCGGTCCTATTCCTGCTTTAGGCCTGAAAGGCGCGGCACTGGCCACTACAATTGGCAGAGGTATTGGTGTGTGTTATCAGTTATATCACCTGTTTGGTGGTAAAGGACTGATAAAAATAAACAGTCGTCATCTGCTTCCTGATATGGGAGTGATCGTGCGATTACTTAAAATAGCGGCAGGTGGTACTGCACAGTTGCTTATTAATACTGCCAGCTGGATATTCCTGGTCAGATTGATAGCTCGCTTTGGCGAAGATGCCGTCGCTGGTTATACAATAGCAGTGCGTATTATTATTTTCACGCTCTTACCTGCTTCCGGTATGGCGAATGCGGCCGCGGCGCTTGTTGGACAGAACCTTGGCGCCGGACAACCAGATAGAGCAGAAACCTCAGTTTGGAGAGCTGCATTTTTTAACATGCTTTTCCTGGGATTTGTGTCAGTCTTTTTCCTGCTGGCAGCCAGACCTATCGTCATGCTGTTTACACAGGATACCGGTATTATCGCCTATGCTGCCCAGTGTTTGCAACTGGTCAGCGTCGGTTATATCTTCTACGCCTATGGTATGGTGCTTTCACAGTCCTTTAATGGCGCCGGCGATACGCGTACGCCTACGCTGATCAATCTTGTCGGTTTCTGGATGTTACAGGTCCCGATGGCCTGGATAATGGCTGTAAATTATAATATGGGCCCTGCGGGCGTGTTCTGGGCGATTGCGATCGCCGAATCCTGTGTGGCAGTTGCAGCAATATTTATATTCAGGAAAGGATGGTGGAAGCGGGTAAAAGTTTAGTTACATTTGCGCTGTTTTGTTTTAAACTAACTAAAACCCAATAAAAAAAGATCAGCATGTCGCTAACTGTTGTAGGAACGATGGCGTTCGATGATATTGAGACGCCCTTTGGTAAATCCGGACGAATTATCGGTGGTTCAGCCACTTATATCGCATGGGCCGCTTCTAATTTCGTGAAGCCCATTAATCAGGTATCTGTAATCGGAGGAGATTTCCCTCAGGATGAACTCAACGCGTTGACCGCTAAGGGTGTTGCGTTGGATGGTGTACAGGTGAAAAAAGATGAGAAGTCCTTCTACTGGGCGGGTAAATACCATATGGATATGAATACCCGTGATACACTGGCTACAGAACTGAACGTATTGGGTGAGTTCCAGCCGGTAATACCTGACAGTTACCAGGGCAGCGAATTCCTGATCCTGGGTAACCTGACCCCGCAGGTACAGCTGAGTGTAATAAAACAAATGAAAACAAGGCCTAAGCTGATCGTAATGGATACCATGAACTTCTGGATGGAAGTTGCTATGGACGATCTGAAAAAGGTACTGAAAGAAGTAGATGTACTCCTGGTGAATGATGGTGAAGCACGTCAGCTGACAGGCGAAGTATCCCTGGTGAAAGCTGCCCGTACGATCCTGACCACTATGGGACCAAAATATCTGATCATTAAGAAAGGTGAGCATGGCGCACTGCTGTTCCATGAAAATCACGTATTCTTCGCTCCTGCCCTGCCACTGGAAGAGGTATTCGACCCAACCGGTGCTGGTGATACTTTTGCCGGCGGTTTCATTGGACACCTGGCTAAAACAAAGGACATCTCTTTCGAGAATATGAAAACTGCGATCATCGTAGGTTCTGCAATGGCTTCCTTCTGTGTGGAGCGCTTCGGTGTAGGCCGTCTGCGTGAAATCACCCAGGACGATATCAATGCACGTCTCGATCAGTTCGTACAACTGGTAAACTTCGATATCGATCTGATCTAGTCAGTTCGTATCTGCTATAAAAGAAAAAGCATCCGCCACGGCGGATGCTTTTTCTTTTATACTTGTAACCCATTATTTGTAGATCTGATTCAGGAGTGCTGCCAGACGCAGGCCTCCTTTCAGCAGCTGACCATTCAGGTCGCCGATAAACCAGTAGTTATAACGATAACTCAGTTTGTCATTGGCATGTGTCAGTGCATATACTTTATTGGACAGCTGATTGGAATCGTACATCCAGTCAGCAATACTGCCATTCTGGATCTTACGCACTTCAGCGGCAGATGCTGTATCCAGCGCTTTGGTATATTCGGTATAGCTGAGCTGCTGGAATTCTATCAGTTGCTCATCCCATACACGGTGCAGGTTACTCTGCTTGTCAAACCACATCACAGCGATCTTATTACCTCCCTGATCTTCATCACGGCCGATGTGTAAAGGCTGGTGCATGTCTCCTATCATATGTATGAGGAAAGTCAGTGCAAATACCTTATCTGCTTTGGATGTAGCCGGATCTTTCAGTTTTTTGATCAGCGCTTCCGTCTGCGCATACAGGTTCTCGCCGGTCGTGTGCTTTTTCAGTTCTTCGTCAAATTGTGCACGATCAACATTGGCAGGGAAATCCAGGTAATGCCAGGGAGAGGTATGATCATATACATGGGTGGTGTCTGACTTGATAAAGTCAGGCCAGTTGGCGACCATTGCCATACTCTGCGGACCGAGCAGCGCTGCAATGGCCTTGCGTGCCTGCGGAGTAAGATGACGGCTGGCAATCTCTGCCACAACACGATGGCCTGTAACACCCCAGGCAAAGCTTGTCATGGGAATCAATGGCAATATGACACCCAGCAAAACATGGTACAATTTTTTAAACATAAAGGATGACAAGGTTAATAATATACAAGTGTGTAAAGGTGAGCCAGTTTTTTCAAATGAAAAAGCACTCTCCGATAATTTGTACATTTGATAACGTCATAACTTAAGATATGCCCTTCAAGATACAAGCACCATATGCCCCCGCAGGCGATCAGCCAACAGCTATCAGACAGCTGGTGGAAGGTATTCAGGATGGAGCCCCTGCCCAGACATTGCTGGGGGTAACAGGTTCCGGTAAAACATTCACAGTTGCCAATGTTATCCAGCAGGTACAGCGTCCCACGCTGGTCCTGACGCATAACAAAACACTGGTAGCCCAGTTGTACGGAGAGTTCAGGCAGTTCTTTCCGGATAATGCCGTGGAATACTTCGTGTCTTACTATGACTACTACCAGCCGGAGGCTTACATGCCTGTAAGCGATACCTATATAGAAAAGGATCTTTCGATCAATGAAGAACTGGATAAGTTGCGTCTCAGGGCCACAACCAGTCTTTTATCGGGCCGTAGAGACATTATCGTGGTAGCCAGTGTGTCCTGTATATATGGTATGGGGAACCCGACAGACTACGAAAATGGGATCATCCGGCTGCATAAAGGCCAGACCATTGGCCGTAATACCGTGTTACACGGACTGGTCAACTCTCTCTATTCCCGTACCACCGGTGATTTCAACCGTGGTAACTTCCGGGTACAGGGAGATACAGTGGATATCAACCTGCCTTATGTGGACTTTGGATATCGTATCACCTTCTTCGGAGATGAGATCGAGGAGATCGAAAGCTTCGATGTACAGAATGGGAAACGTATCGGAACGATGGAAAATGCCGCCATCTTCCCCGCCAATCTCTATATGGCGCCTAAGGACATGATGGCACAGATCACCTTTGAGATCCAGGATGAACTGATGGCCCAGGTGGAGTATTTCCGTTCTATCGGAAAACATCTGGAGGCACAGCGCCTGTCAGAAAGAGTGAACTATGACCTGGAGATGATCCGCGAACTGGGCTATTGCAGTGGTATTGAAAACTACTCCCGTTTCCTGGACAGACGAGCGCCGGGCACCCGCCCATTCTGTCTGCTGGATTATTTCCCGAAAGACTTTCTGTTAGTAATAGATGAGAGTCACGTTACCATTCCTCAGATCGGCGGTATGTATGGTGGTGACCGGTCCCGTAAACTGACCCTGGTGGACTTCGGCTTCAGGTTGCCATCTGCGATGGATAACCGCCCGCTGAACTTCTACGAATTTGAGAACCTGGTGAACCAGGCCATCTTCGTCAGCGCTACGCCAGGTGAATATGAACTGCGGCAGACCGAAGGTGTTGTAGTGGAGCAGGTTGTAAGACCTACCGGACTGCTGGAGCCACCTATTGAGATCAGACCGAGTGTGAACCAGGTAGACGACCTGCTGGATGAAATAGACAGGCGTGTATTAAAAGGAGGCCGCGTACT
This sequence comes from Chitinophaga sp. YR627, assembly GCF_900114995.1. Classification (GTDB taxonomy): domain Bacteria; phylum Bacteroidota; class Bacteroidia; order Chitinophagales; family Chitinophagaceae; genus Chitinophaga. The sequence goes on along the minus strand of NZ_FOUX01000003.1, from coordinate 167,269 downwards.
GGTGACTACCCTGACCAAAAGAATGGCAGAAGAGATGGATAAGTATCTGCACCGTATTAATGTGAAGTCCCGCTATATCCATTCAGAGGTAGATACCCTGGAACGTATTGAGATCTTAAGAGACCTTCGCCTTGGTAATATAGATGTACTCGTTGGGGTGAACCTGCTGCGTGAGGGTCTTGACCTGCCTGAAGTAACGTTGGTGGCCATACTGGATGCGGATAAGGAAGGCTTCCTGCGTGATGAACGTTCCCTGACACAGACAGCGGGACGTGCGGCGAGAAATGCGGAAGGGCTGGTTATATTTTATGCTGACAAGATTACCGACAGTATGCAGCGTACAATAGATGAGACAGACCGCCGCCGTGAAAAACAGGTCGCCTATAATACAGCTCATAATATTACGCCACGGACAGTGCTGAAAAGCAAGGAGCAGATCCTTGGACAGACATCTGTGTTGGAAATCAAGCAGTTCGATGAAAATTCGCCTTATGCGGTACATGATGAGGTTAGTCTGGTAGCAGAAGATGCGATGGGCTACGCGAAGCAGGAAGCGGTAGCGGCTAAAACCATTCCTCAGATGGAGAAGGCCATCAGTAAGGTAAAGAAGGATATGGAGAAGGCTGCGAAGGATCTGGACTTCATGGAAGCGGCCCGTTTACGCGATCAGATGTTCGCTATGCAACGGGAATTAGAAAGTATGAAGCAATAATGCTGCAGTGAGACCCATTTTTATGTTCTGGATCATAAAATTCACATGTATTTAATTGTAATATATTAATATTTTTCAACGTAGATCAAACACCTAGTAAAATCAGCCTAATATATAATAGGCTGATTTTTATTTTATTATATGCCATATGACATATTTGCAGTAGCAACTGTCTCTCCAATGTTAGAAAATTGTTAAACGCCCCCTTTCGTCTTCCTTAATTTATTGGTATTTAGTCGTTTATAAAAGGCGTATGCCCCTTTTTTAAGCACCTTTTCATGCAAATTTTAATACATATATTATGAATAATAATAATATAGTTAATTTTTGCCCGTTCAACCCATATTTTTGTTCAATCATTTCTATTTTTTGCCTTTTCTATTTGATGACTTGAATATCCTTCATACTTTTATTGAAGAAATTTAAAAATCAATTGCTATGAAGAAAACATCATTTCAAGACTATTTGCCCTTCATTGTGCTGGCATTGATCGCAGTATTTGCACTTTTCATTCCAGGAGAGCTTCCTTTTGCTGATCCTGAAGGAAAGTACAATTATGGTGATATTGCCTGGATCCTGGTGGCATCCTGCCTCGTATTCCTGATGACTCCCGGTTTGTCATTCTTCTACGGTGGTATGGTGAATCGTAAGAATGTGATCTCAACATTGGTACAGAGCTTTATTGCTACCGGTGTGGTGAGCATAGTATGGGTTGCCGTTGGATTCAGCCTTTCCTTCGGTACATCAATAAATGGTCTGATTGGTGATCCTTCAACCTTCCTGTTCTTTAAAGGAGTACCTTCCGGCCAGCCCTGGTCTCTGGGAACTACTATTCCTTTACTGTTATTCGCCCTGTTCCAGATGAAATTCGCAGTGATCACTCCTGCACTGGTAGTAGGTGCTGTTGCAGAAAGGATCCGCTTCACATCTTATGTATTATTCATGGTGTTATTCAGTCTGCTGGTATATGCGCCAATTGCGCACTGGACCTGGCATCCTGATGGTATCCTGTTCAAACTCGGCGTACTTGACTTCGCAGGTGGTACAGTAGTACACATCTCTGCTGGTTGTGCTGCTCTGGCTGGTGTACTGGTACTGAAACGCCGTAAAGATCATATTGAAAAGAAAGAACTGCAGCCTGCAAATATTCCTTTCGTACTGTTAGGTACAGGTCTGCTGTGGTTCGGCTGGTTCGGTTTCAACGCAGGTTCTGCCCTGGGTGCTAACGGCCTCGCTGCTTCTGCTTTCGCTACCACAAATACTGCCGCTGCTGCTGCTGGTCTGTCCTGGATCTTCTTCGATGTGATCCGTGGCCGTAAAGCTTCTGCACTCGGTTTCTGTATCGGTGCCGTAGTTGGTCTCGTAGCTATCACGCCTGCTGCCGGTTTCGTAGGAATTCCGCAGAGTATCATGATAGGTTTCGCTTCCGCTATCGTATCTAACCTGGTAGCACACTACAAATCTAAAACTGCGATCGATGATACCCTCGATGTATTCCCTTGCCATGGCGTAGGCGGTATGGTAGGTATGTTGCTGACAGGTATTTTCGCCAGCAAAAATGTAAACGGTGCTATCTCTGACGGTCTGTTCTACGGTGGTTTTGAACTCTTCAAAAACCAGGTGATCGGCCTCGTGATCGTAGTAGTATACAGCTTCACCGTATCTTACGGTATCTTCAAGCTGATCAACCTGATCCACCCGCTTCGTGTAACTGAAGAAGAAGAAGAACTGGGTCTGGATGCTACACAGCACAACGAACAGTACCATCCTGCTATGCTGAGTGTACAAGACAATGGTGCACTGAAAGAAGAGCAGATGGCGCACTAAGCCACAACAACCAAGAGATTAACATAGTTTGACACCCAAAAGTCGAATAGCTAATAATTATTCTGGGAAATAAAGAACGTAGACAGAATTATATTTTATCAACCAGAATTTTTTATCAACCAATTTCAATTATTCCATGTAGGATTTTCCTTCCCGGATAATTATTAGCTATTCTTTTCCCTTCATTTCCGGCTATAGAACAGTACGAGCAAAGAACTTCGAAAACAACACACGCACACCATTTTATCAACCAAATATCGTTTCATGAAAAAAGTTCTATTGGTAGCATTTGCTGCCTGCCAGGGATTTATTGCCTATTCCCAGACCGCTACTGATACGACGCAAGCTCCGCTGGTTAAGATCTCAGGGTCCGCGGACGTATATTACCGGTATAATTTCAATGGCAACAACACTGACAACAAGACCAGTTTCACCAACTCACACAACAGTTTTGAACTGGGTATGATCTCTCTCAAAGCCGAGCATGAATTCAAGAAGGGAAGCATCGTAGCGGACCTCGGTTTTGGTAAAAGGGCTGCTGAATTCTCCTATAACGAGACTACCGATAAAACAAATACAGCCGAACTGGCCATCAAGCAGTTATACATAGGTTATCAGGTGCTGGACAAACTGAAGATCAGCATGGGTAGCTTTGGTACACATGTTGGCTATGAACTGCTGGATGCTTATCTGAATCGTAACTACAGCATGAGTTACATGTTCAGCAACGGTCCCTTCTTCAGTACCGGTGTAAAGGCTGATTTCACTATCAGCAGTGCCTGGACAGCGATGATCGGCGTATTCAATCCGACTGATTTTAAGTCCGCCTCCTGGACCAATAACAAATATGTAGGTGCACAATTGGGCTACTCCTCTACCAAAGCACCACTGAAGCTCTACCTCAATTACCTGGAAGGAAAAGATACTACTGGTATTCAGAACCATCAGATCGACTTCGTTGCTACCTACCAGATCAGCTCTGTACTGGGGCTGGGATATAATGGTACTGTCAGCACTTACAATGATACCCGCGATAAGGAACCCGGCGCATCTGCTAAAAAATGGTGGGGCTCTGCACTGTATGTCAATGTTGACTTCAATGACAAACTGGGACTGACCGTACGTGGTGAATATTTCGATGATAAAGATGGTCTTAAAACCTTTGCTACTGCCGGCGGCGGCCATGTTGTGGCCGGTACGCTTTCACTGAATTATAAAGTGGGTAACCTGACGGTTATACCCGAATTCAGAGTAGATAATGCATCTGTAGATATCTTCAATAAGAAATCAGGGGCTCCTGCTGCTACATCCCCAAGTGTGCTGTTAGCTGCAACATATCATTTCTAGTAAATAAAACTTATTGCCTGCGCTCTTCGTTCCTGGCTTTCCGGCCAGGGATGAAGGGCATAGTGCATTTATAGATTACTGGAACAAGGGAAAATAATTTTTATATTTTGTGTACAAAACTGATTACATGTTACAGCCCCCCACGTTGAAGTTCTTAAAATCATTAGCTAAGAATAATAATAAGGTATGGTTTGATGAGCATAAATCCGATTATCAAAATGCGAAAGCTGATTACGAAAGCGTAGTACAACAGATCCTGGACGGGTTAGCTAAACAGGAGCCTTTATTGATAGGTCTCCAGGTCAAAGACTGTACTTTCCGTATTTATAAAGACACCCGTTTCTCAAAAGATAAAACACCTTACAAAACCAATATGGGCGCGTCTTTTGCGCCGGGTGGCCGTAAAACGCCACGTCCTGGTTATTATTTTCATCTCGAACCTGGGGGGAATAGTTTTGCCGGTGGCGGATTGTGGATGCCGGAAGCGTCTGTGCTCAAAAAAGTGAGACAGGAAATAGATTATAATTTCGAAGAATTTCAGCAGATCATTTCCAATAAGGAATTCATCCGCTACTTCGGAAAGATCGAAGGCGAATCATTAAAGACAGCACCACAGGGCTATCTGCCGGACAATCCCGCCATCGCATATCTGAAACTGAAAAGCTTCACCGTATGGCATCATATATCCGACGATGCCGCTTTGCAGCCTGCATTAGTCAGGGAGATCCTTAAAATATTTTCGGTAATGCAACCCTTTGTCAAATTTATGGACAGGGCACTGGATCTGGAATAGTTAGTTAATTTCCCGGGGTGAAAATACTATCATTAGTCACTGTCCGCTGTTAGCGGATGGGTAAGCCACAATGCATTGTAATTTTCTCTGGGAGTAACACCGTTTTCAAGACGTGAGCAGCATAACCATCTGCCGGGCATATTTTCCGACCGTGGGCACATTCACCGGCCGGCAGATGACTACAGCACAATAATTTTCAACGGATTAGTTCTTGTGGATCAGAAATTCGAATGGTCTTGCCTTGCGGTTCTTCAACAGGTTTTCCTTGTCTGTCTTAGTGTGCGCAAAACGTTGATTATACACGTTGGCTACCTCAATGATCGGGATAATGCCGTCCAGTGTATCATGTTGATCCACAATGTTCATGATGCGGGACACCTGTGAAGAAAAATTAGTACTCCACTCTTCAGTAAATTTGTGCATCAGTAAAAGCTCACGATTGGCGTTGGTTTTCATAGGACTTTAAGGGTGTTTACGGAATTAAGAATTTTTAGTTCTTTCGGCACCTTACTTGCTCACAAAGATAGTTTTTTGGAATCAGTAAGTTGGCATAGGATTATTAGTACCAAAATTGGATTTTATCTTCCATAAAGCAATACTACTTCTGTGTAATTTTTGTTAAAGTGATACTTATTTCGCATCAAATCGATACTAAAAGAGCAAGTGTGGGTACACTTGCTCTTATCAGTTTAAATAAATCGTTTATACGTTCGCGAAATTATCACCCGAAAGGATAAAGTCGACGGCTATTTTTTACTAAATCCACTTTTGTGCGTGGAGATATTCTGCTATCTGCACCGCATTTGTTGCAGCACCTTTACGCAGGTTGTCTGCCACGATCCACATATTCAATGTTTTTTCCTGTGTTTCATCACGACGGATACGACCTACGAATACTTCGTCTTTCTCATGTGCATCTTTTGGCATCGGATACAGTGCTTTGGATGGATCGTCTACCACAATAACACCTGATGTGTTTTCCAGGATGCTACGTACTTCCGCCAGCTCAAATTCATTGTCAAAAGCGATGTTTACAGACTCACTGTGACCGCCGATCACAGGGATACGTACAGTAGTCGCTGTTACACGGATGTTGCTGTCGCCCATGATCTTCACGGTCTCTTTCACCATCTTCATCTCTTCTTTCGTGTAACCATTATCGAGAAATACATCGATCTGCGGGATCACGTTCAGGTCAATGCGGTGTGCATATGCTTTTTCACCTTCAATACCCTGACGCTCGTTCATCAGCTGATCTACCGCTTTTACACCTGTACCAGTCACTGACTGATAAGTTGAAACTACTACACGGTTGATCTTGTACTTATCATGTAAAGGATTCAGTACAAGCACCATCTGGATAGTAGAACAGTTAGGGTTTGCGATGATCTTATCTTCAGGTGTCAATGTTTTACCATTGATCTCAGGAACCACCAGCTTCTTGGTAGGATCCATTCTCCATGCAGAGGAATTATCAATTACAGTAATACCTGCTGCTGCAAATTTTGGCGCCCACTCCAGAGAAGTGCTGCCACCAGCAGAAAACAATGCCACATCCGGTTTCATGGAAATTGCTGTATCTGCATTCACCACCTTATAAGGCTTGCCCTTAAATGTTACTTCCTTACCAACGGACTTCTCAGAAGCCACGGGAATCAGTTCTGTAACCGGAAAATCTCTTTCGGTCAATACTTGTAACATTTTTGAGCCTACCAGTCCGGTAGCTCCTACTACGGCAACTTTCATTGTTTTTACATTTTAATTTTTTGGAAATGCAAATTTAACACAACCATTGCGGTTTTCAATGTCTTCGGCAGAATCATAGAAAATCACTAAATTTCTGTCCAAACCAACCCAATTTTTTTAAGACATGCGTACTACCATTGTTTGTGCATGCCTGCTGATGCAGGTATCTTTCTCCTGCGCTCAGGTAAGCGAATCTTTTGACTATCAGTATATTAATGAAGCAGTTGCCTGGAAGGGAACAGATACTGCGTGGACAGTAGATCAGGGCCGCCTCCGTAGCCGCCTCCCACGCAGCAGCAGTACATTCCATCTTTCCACAACCTCTTCGCTGGCCCGTAATGCAATATGGGAGTGGTGGCTGCAACTGGACTTCAATACCTCCTCCCTTAATTATGCGGATGTATTTCTTATCGCTGATAGCGCCAACCTTTCCGGACCAGGTGCTAAAGGATATTTCGTGCGCATTGGCAATACAAAAGATGAAGTCAGTCTTTACCGGAAAGATGGCAACCTGCCTCCTGTCCTGCTGATCGATGGGCGTGATGGTATTACCGATCATACTTCTTCCACATTAAAAATTAAAGTGATCAGAAAGGAGGATAACTGGGAATTGTGGACCGATGAAAATGGCGATGGCACTGGTTATATCCGGGAAGGTATAGCAAAAGATAATATGTATAACACGTCCCGTTGTATGGGATTCGCTATACGTCAGTCTACCGCTTCTTTCTTTGGTCGTCATTATGTTGATGATGTATCTGTCCGTCCGCTTGTCACAGATACCATACCTCCATCGCTGTTGTCTGTTCAGCTGATCAATGCCCATACCATCACCTGCTGTTTCAGTGAAACACCTGATAGCAATAGTTTGCGTGACTACCGTAATTTCCAGCTTTCGGGTACAGACAATATCCCCTTGCGTATCTGGCAGGAGCATAATAATCCCTCCTGTGTGAATGTGCAGTTTGAACAGCCATTTCCCAATGGTGATAGCTGCTATTTATTGGTGAGTGGAATAAAGGATCCTGCAGGTAATGCAGCACCTGTACTAAGAGCATCTTTCCTGTATTACCTTTCTACAGGATATGATGTACTGATACATGAATTCCTCCCAAGAGCATTACCTTCCGCAGGATTACAGGCCGTGCGTTTTGTAGAGCTGAAGAATAATAGTCCGTTTACGCTTCAGCTAAAAGACTGGCGACTGGCTAACAGTAGCAGAGAAGTGCTATTACCTGCCCATCTTTTTCCACCGGATACTTATCTGGTATTATGTGACAGGCAATCTGTGAACCAGTTTTCCACTGATATTGCCGTGATGGGCATCAGTAATTTTCCCGCACCTGGTGACAGTGATATGATCATTCTTCGTAATGATAGCGGCACGCTGGTACATGCAGTTGCATATGACCGCAGCTGGTATCATAATCCGGTGAAAGAGAAAGGGGGCTGGAGTCTTGAGATGGTAGATGTACACTGGCCCTGTGCAGGTAGTAGTAACTGGCGACCCTCACTGGCAAAAGAAGGCGCTACGCCTGGTAAACAGAATACAGTCAGCGGACAAAGTAATTTACCTCCACCCGTATCATTGGTACATGCATATGCACCTGATAGTATGACGGTCGGACTATCGTTTTCAGGTATGATGGATAGTCTGGATGTAAGTGTTGCTGCCCATTATTATTTTGATCCGGCTTTGTCTGTTAATAGCGTCATTGCACAGGGGCCATTATATAATAACGTATCCCTTCAATTAGGTACGCCACTCCAGCCGGGTACTATTTATAAGATCTCGGTAGCCGATCTGAAAGATTGTACCGGACAGGAAGTGACCGTTATGCCTGATCTGGCGGTGGCCAGGGTTTTTGAAGCGGATAGTTTTGATATCGTCTTTAATGAGATCTTATACGATCCGGCTTCCGGTGTGCCGGAGTTTGTGGAGCTATTTAACAGAAGCTGTAAAGCGGTTGATCTCTCCCGTTTATTCCTGACAAGAAGAAAAACGGATGGTCTGCCGGATGAAGTGGTTCCTTTATCAGGGACTGCCCGTTTATTATTGCCGGGTGCTTATGCGGCTTTCACCACAGACCCGTCTGCTTTGTGTGGCAAGTATGATTGTTTATCACCGGAAAGAATTTATAAAATAAATCTGCCGGCACTGATCAATGGGGAGGGTATAGTTGTATTATTAAACGCCGCCGGGAATATCATTGATGAATTGCATTATTCAGATGCAATGCATGTATCCCTGGCCGGTAATACCAGGGGTGTTTCACTGGAACGGTTACAGGCAGATGCCCCTACACAGGATAAGTATAACTGGCATTCTGCGGCGGCATCGGCAAAATATGCGACACCCGGAAAGATGAATTCCCAGCAGCTGCCGACAGGGAGTATTCAGGGGATGTTATCGGTCCGTCCGGATATTTTTTCTCCGGATAATGACGGATTTGAGGATGTGGCAGTACTCAGTTATCAGTTTCCGGCGCCGGGTTTTGTCATAAATGTCACGATTTTTGATGCGGAAGGGCGGTCTGTCAGGCAGTTAGAAAGAAATACGGTCCTGCCCGCTGAGGGGCATATGATCTGGGATGGCCGGGATGCCGGGAACCGCGAGCTGGTAACAGGTATATACGTCATCTTTGCCGAGGTGATCAGTCCCGGTGGACAGGTGCGACAATGGAAATTGCCGCTGGTATTAGGAAAAAAGTTAAATAGTTGATCCTGTCAAAAAGAAAGGTTGTTTTTGTCAATTATCAAGAATAATTAAATGAACAGCCTCTCCAATTTGTCGGATAGAAACGATTTTTTATATTTGCGCTTCTTAAAAATTTGAACATGCAGTATAGAGAAATAGTTGCAGTAACCGGTTTGAGTGGTTTGTTTCAATTAATTGCCAGCAAACAGGATGGCGCTATCGTAAGATCTCTGGAAGACAAGAGCACAAAATTTGTGAGCTCCCGCATCCATAATTTTACTCCGCTGGAAAGCATCGAGGTGTTTACAACCGGAGAAAATGTAAACCTGGCTGAAGTATTTAAAGCCATGCAGGACCAGGAAGCTAAAACAGCTCCGGTTGGTACCAAAGCTGACAATAATGCTATCAAGTCTTATTTCAAAAGCGTGTTTCCTTCTTTCGATGAAGACAGGGTTTACGTTAGTGATATGAAGAAGATGGTAAAATGGTATGCCATCCTCAAGACTAACGATCTGCTGAGATTCGAAGAAGTAGCTGAAGATGCTCCGGAAGCTGCGGCTGAAGAAGTAGCAGTTGCTGCTGATGAAGCAATTGCTGAAAAGCCAGCTAAAAAAGCTGCTAAACCTAAGAAAGCTGCCGCTAAAGAAGGCGCTGAGGAAGTAGCAACTGAAGAAGCGCCGGCTGAAAAACCTAAAAAGGCTAGAGCTAAGAAAGAAGACGCTCCTGCTGCTGAAGGTGAGGAAGCGCCTAAGAAAAAGGCTGCTCCTAAGAAAAAGAAGACTGAAGAGTAATTCTTAGATAATTTATTGGTTTCCAATGCCAGACGCTGTGTGTATATCGCATGCAGCGTCTGGTTTTTTATTGTCTGTACTACAGATATGTGGTGTTTTTAGCCTGGTACCCCGCCCGGGTGACGCGCGTTTTATATTAGTCAGACTATACTTATTCTCCGTTACTCCTTCGTTCCGCAACGAAAGATCAATGAAAGATCAATGAAAGATGACTATAGTCAGATACCAGATCAGCCCTTCTTATTTCCTATCTCAGGTCTTTGCCCCGGAATTTCTTATTTTAGTAAAATGAAGACTTTAGACGCAAATATTGAGAAACAGCCACGTAAACTGTTACCCGAAGACTTTACGGTAACAACGTGGGAGGCATTGCAGCCATATTTTGAGGAGTTGCGGCAAAGGCCGCTCGAAAGTGTAGCAGCCCTGGAGCAGTGGCTGAAGGATATCAGTGAACTGGAGGCTGTCATCAGTGAGGATGCCTGCTGGCGCCAGATACGCATGACCTGCGATACAACCGACAAATCCCTGGAAGAGGCTTTTGCCTACTTCTGTATGGAAATACAGCCCCAACTGCAGCCCTACGCGGATGCGCTGAATAAAAAGCTGCTGGCCAGTGAATGGGTAAAAGACCTGGATCAGGAGCTGTATGCTACTTATCTGCGGAGTGTGCGTAAACAGGTAAAACTGTTCCGTGAAGAGAATGTACCCCTGATGGCAGAACTGAGTGTGCAGTCACAGCAGTATGGCGCTATTGCCGGTAAGATGACCATTACTGTAAATGGACAGGAATATACCCTGCAACAGGCAGCCCGCTTCCTGGAAGACAGCAACCGCGAACTGCGGGAGGAGGTATTTACCAAAACGGCGAAGCGTCGTCTGGAAGATAAAGACACCCTTGACCAGCTCTTTACTAACCTGATCACCAAGAGAGATCAGGTGGCAAAGAATGCCGGTTTTGCCAATTACCGGGATTATAAATTTGAAGACCTCGGACGTTTCGACTACACAAAAGAAGACTGTTTTCAGTTCCACACGGCTGTAAAGGAGCATATTGTGCCGCTGGTAAAGAGTCTGCAGGAGAAACATCGAGCTAAACTGGGGCTGGATGTGCTGAAACCCTGGGATTCCGATGCGGAACCACAGGGTGTGAAACCACTGTCCCCTTTCCAGACCGGAGACGAGCTGGTGAACAAGGCGATTGAGTGTTTTGACCAACTGGGACCATTCTTTGGTAACTGTCTGCGTGTGATGCAAAAATTAGGACGCCTGGATCTGGAGAGCCGTAAGGGTAAAGCACCGGGTGGTTATAACTGTCCGCTGGCAGAAACCGGGGTGCCTTTCATCTTTATGAATGCGGCCGGTCAGATGAAAGACCTGACGACCATGGTACATGAGGGTGGTCATGCGGTACATTCCTTCCTGAGTCATAATCTGTCTCTGAGTGCTTTCAAAGAGTATCCGATGGAGATCGCGGAAGTGGCGAGTATGAGTATGGAGCTGTTTACCATGGACTACTGGAATATCTTCTTTAGCAATGAGGAAGAACTGCGCAGGGCTAAACTGCAACAGCTTGAACGTGCGATCGTTATCTTCCCATGGATCGCTATTATCGATAAATTCCAGCACTGGCTGTATGAAAACCCACAACATACGGTGGAAGAACGTACAGCAGCCTGGGTCGCTATACAGGATGAATTTGCTACCGGTGTAGTGGACTGGAGCGGTTGGGAGGATTATAAAGCGATCGGCTGGCAGCGCCAGTTACACCTGTTTGAAGTGCCTTTCTATTATATAGAATATGGTATTGCGCAGTTAGGAGCGATTGCGATGTGGAAACAGTTCAAAGAGAACAAGCAGCAGGCCCTGGATAATTATGTGCATGCACTCAGCCTGGGTAGTACCCGTACCCTGCCTGAACTGTATAAAGCGGCGGGTATTCAGTTTGACTTCTCCCCTGCTTATGTGCAGGAACTGGCAGCTTTTGTACAGAAGGAGATCGCTGCGATCACTAAATAAATGAAGTTTGCTACAAAATAAAATCGCCTGATCCTTAATTGATCAGGCGATTTCTTATATAAAAGACTAAGGATCAGGTTATTTACATTCCTTACACACGCCACTTACTACTACATCCACATTATGTGCGGCATATCCTTTCGGCAGGTGGATCTCTGGTACATCGGTATCCAGGCAGGTGGTGTTACCACACTCTTCACATTTGAAATGTACATGATGATCATGGTGATCATGTTCTGAACACTCCGATCGGCAGAGTGCATAACGGATGGAGGTATCTGTGGTTGGGATACTATGGATGATCCCTTTATCCAGGAAGGTTTGTAGTGTGCGGTAAACTGTTACGCGGTCAAAGCTCTGACCGGCCAGTTTTTCAAAACTGCTATGTTCAAGTGCGCCATTGCTGTTCATGAACAGTTCCAGTATCTTCACACGGGTATCCGTAATGCTGAGCTTACTATCCCGGAGCAGTTCGGTAATACTTGCTTTGTTCTTGTTGCTCATGATAATTTATAACGAGTTATTGTTTTTCCTTTAGCAACCGGTCGATGTCAACGATCATTTTGTCTACATCACTTTTTTTCGTGCCTTCATACAGCCCTCTTATGCGGGATTCGCCGTCTACCAGGGCAAACCATTGGGTGTGTACGAAGTCATCATCACCGGTAAATGTACCATTGTCAACCATATAACCAGCTCTGGCCAGTTTATAGAGTTCTTTTTTGCTGCCGGTCAGGAACCACCAGTTACGGGGATCTGCGCCGTGCTCTTCTGCGTATTTTTTCAGGACAGGGATGCTGTCGGTTTCCGGATCTACGGTATGAGACAATATGCGGAAGCGGGGTTCATCTTTATATGCTGCATAGACTTTCGTCATGTTTGCATTCATCTTTGGACAGATGTTGGTGCAGGTGGTAAAGAAATACTCCGCTACATAAACCTTTCCTTCAACGTCTTTGCTGGTAATTGTTTTTCCTTCCTGGTTAGTAAAAGAGAAGCCCCCGACGATGTGGCCGTTGGTGCCAAGTATAGGTAATTTCTCTTCTCCGAAGAAGGTGCCTTTCTCACCTTTGATCACATAACCGGAGTAGCCAAGGAAAGCGATGGATAACAACGCGAAAAATATAATATAGAACACATTCTTTTTAGACATAATGCCAGTCGTTTTACACCACAAAGGTAGCACACAATTAGGTAAATATGCTTAAGCACCCTGCCGGCAGGCGGGTGGCGGAAGAATGAGGGCTGTTTGCTGGAAAATGGCGCTGTTGGCGGATTATTACAGGCGCAATCCGATCTTTATGCCAAGGTGCAGACTGGGCAGTACGCTGATGAGGCGTCCGTCTCTGGAGTCAGCCACCCCATTATTATCATAAAAGTTATTGTAGTCATAGACTTTGGCGCGGACGCCGAGACCTATGTAGGGGTCTATAATGAATCTGTCTCTTGTGATCTGGCGGCCCAGCAGGAACTGGATGGCATAGACATCTTTGTCGCCGGTGTTTTCGTATTCGGTACCCTGGATATTGATCTTTTCATTGGGGTAGAACACTTTCTTATATAAAAGGACAGGCTGGAAGTAGGTACCCTGGGCGCGGGAGATGTCATCTTTCTGGGTGACGAGGTACCAGCGGAGGCTGGCGCTGAACCCAAGACCTCTCCCATCAACAAATTGTTCAGTACTGATATCTGGTTTTTTCTGACCGATATCTATTTTCCTGGCGAGGATATAATCGGGGTAGTCTGTATAGATACCGGCGATACCCAGTTCAAGACTCAGCCGTGAGGTGAGTTCCTGTTCGACGGAGAATTCCAGCTGATTGATCAGCCGGGCGGGATTTACCTTAATAAAGGTAGACCGGTGAAAGGGCGTTTTGTCCTGGGCATAGAGGGACATTCCACTCAGGCATAACAGGCAAATAACAAGCAGTGGTTGTTTCATATAATTGTCTGCATTTGACGGAAGCCGTCAGCAATTGTAGGTTCAGAAGGAAGCCTACAGCTGAGCTGAAAGCCTGTGATTACGAGGTCAATAATCGTTCCACAATCAGAGGATACCATTGGTGTTCAAGCAGGTGGATCTTAGCTGCGAGGGTCTCAGGGGTATCATCCGGGGTGATCGTACAACGTTCCTGGAGGATTGTTGCGCCATCATCATATTTTTCGTTGACGAAGTGGATGGTGATGCCACTTTCTGTTTCTTTTGCCAGGATCACTGCTTCGTGTACGAAGTTGCCATACATGCCTTTTCCACCGTATTTAGGTAACAGGGCCGGGTGGATATTAATAATACGGTCCGGAAATGCCTGTACCAGGTTGGCGGGTACTTTCCAAAGGAAACCGGCCAGTACGACGAGGTCGGTGGAGGCGTCCTTTAATACCTTTATATAATGGTCCGTACGAAAAAAGCCTTCTTTTTCTATCAGTACGGAGGGGATACCTTCTTTTTCGGCGATCTTCAGCACGCCGGCCTCCGGTTTATTACAAAGTATCATAGCGACCTTTGCAATGGACGAGTTCCGGAAATGATCAATAATTTTTTGTGCGTTACTACCTGCTCCCGAGGCGAAGATGGCTATATTTTTCAAAGTGCGTATGTTAAATTATAAGACGGCGCAAAAGTAACTAATTGGTCTTATTTATGGAGAGGTTTGAACATTCCTGGTACCGGGAGGGTTATAAATGGAACCTGATAAGCACAAGGAAGTTAAGAAAACAACAGTCCGGACAAAAATAATACCATTCAAAAGGACACACCATTATATATATAACCAGAACGATGAAGACTGCAAGAGTTTGTCTGGAATCATGACTTTTATCATGTTTTTTCTCATGCGAAAAGCATTGATCAATACGCGCTTTAGCGGAATATATATAGGGAAAAGGAATCAGTGAAGCAAGTAAGAATTTTTTATAATTGTTGATAAATTGTCAACATTGTGTCTTATTTTTGTGAGCACTTTTAAAGAAACTTAAGGTCAAATCTAAACTAAATAGGCTGTGTATCGTCGTGTTTCCATTCTTATGCGCAAGCATTTTGTGAGTGTTCTTGTCCTATGCGTTGCAATGATCGCGTCCTTATCAGTAAGGGCAGCAGATCCAGGCAAGGGTAAAACATTGTTTCAGCAGAATTGCGCCAGCTGCCATAATGTTCACAAACAAGTTACTGGTCCTGCACTGAAGGGTGTGGAAGAACGTTGGTCCGATAAGAAATTATTGCACCAGTGGATTCATAACTCATCTTCCGTGGTGGCTTCAGGTGATGCTTATGCTGTTAAACTCTTCAATGATTTTAACAAGCAGGTGATGCCTGGTTTCCCATCTTTCACTGATGCTGATATCGATGATATCCTGGCTTACATCGCTGATGAAGGTAACAAACCGGTTCCTGGTCCTGGTGATAAACCTGGTGATCAGGCAGCTACTCAGGGAGATGGTGGTAACAACAGCCTGCTGTTCGGTATCATCACGCTGATCCTCGCTATCGTTGCGCTGATCCTGATGCAGATCAACAGTAACCTGAACAAGCTTGCTGGTGACAAAGACGGCGTACCTACTCCGGAACCAGTTCCTTTCTACAAGAACAAAGCATACATCGCCCTGGTGATCCTGCTGCTGTTCATCGTAGGTGGTTACTATACAATTAACGGTGCTATCGGCCTGGGTCGTCAGAAAGACTACATGCCAGAGCAACCGATCTTCTACTCTCACAAAGTTCACGCAGGTGTTAACCAGATCAACTGTCTGTATTGTCACGCGGGTGCTGAGAAGAGTAAGCATGCTATGATCCCTTCTGAGAATATCTGTATGAACTGTCACAAGACTATCAGCGAGTATGGTGGTGCTGACCTGTACACTGCAGAAGGTAAGAAGGTAAATGGTACTGCAGAGATCCAGAAATTATACGATCATGTTGGTTGGGATAAGAAAGCACAGGCTTACACTAAACCTGGCAAACCAATCCAGTGGACTAAAATCCATAACCTGCCTGATCACGTTTACTTCAACCACTCTCAACACGTAGTAGCTGGTAAACAACAGTGTCAAACCTGTCACGGTGCGATCACTGAGATGGACGAAGTTCATCAGTTTGCTGAGCTGTCAATGGGCTGGTGCGTAAACTGTCACCGTACAACTAAAGTGCAGTTCGCAGATAATAAATATTACAGCATTTTTGAACAGTTCCACCAGCAGGTGAAAGAAGGCAAGATCGACAGCGTAACCGTTGAGATGGTAGGTGGTACTGAATGTCAGAAATGTCACTATTAATATAGAAGAGGTAAATCGGGTGAAGGAAGCTTAGGGGATTGTTAGCGAGTGTAAATCGTTATGCCGGCATGCTGTACTTCAACGAGGAGCTTCAAAGTTCTAAAACAATATATCCGTAACTCGTTAGTATAAATAACATGGAGCAAAAAAAGTATTGGAAAGGCTTGGAGGAGTTGCACAATACCAAGGAACATCAGGAGATTGTGAATAACGAATTTAGAGAGGACCTGCCTTTTGAGGAGAGTGAAAGCCTGTTGAATGCTACTACACCCCGCAGGGATTTCCTGAAATACCTGGGGTTCACTACCGCAGCTGCTACAATTGCGGCTAGTTGCGAAACGCCTGTTAAGAAAGCAATACCATACGTAAATAAGCCGGAAGAAATCACTCCCGGTGTACCTAACTATTACGCTTCCACTTACGCAGTAGACGGAGAATATCTGCCTATCGTCGTTAAGACCCGTGAAGGTCGTCCGATTAAAGTTGATGGTAATGATCTGTCTTCTGTAACCGGTACAGCTTCCACAGCAAGAGTACAGGGTTCTGTTCTGAGCCTGTACGATGCAGCTCGTCTGCGTTTCCCAACCATCAGTGGTGCGGAAACAACATGGGCAGAGCTGGACAAACAGGTAGGTGCTGCACTGGCTGGTCTGGGCGGTGCTCCTATCGTGTTACTGACCTCCACTATTATCAGTCCTTCTACAAAGAAAGTTATTGCAGGTTTCCAGGCGAAATATCCTGGTTTCCGTCATGTAACATATGATGCAGTATCCTACTCAGGTCTGCTGCTGGCTAACGAAGCTTCTTACGGAAAGAGAGCGCTGCCTGTTTACCACTTCGAAAATGCAAAGACGATTGTGAGTCTGGATGCAGATTTCCTGGGTACCTGGCTGAACCCTGTAGAGTATTCCAAGGGTTATGGCGTTAACCGTAAGATCGATCAGAAGAGACCGGAAATGAGCAAACATTTCCAGTTTGAGAGCATGATGAGCGTTACCGGTGCAAATGCTGACGAAAGATTCACACACAAGCCTTCTGAACTCGGTGCTGTTGCACTGGCGTTGCTGAGCGCTGTTGGTGGTGCGGTAAGCAAACCAGCTATCGCTGACAAACGTCTGGCAGAAGGTATCGAAAAAGCTGCGAAGTCACTGAAAGAAAACCAGGGTAAAGCGCTGGTGGTAAGTGGTTCCAACGATGTAAACGTACAGATCATAGTAAATGCTATCAACAGCCAGATCGGCGCGAATGGCACTACTATCGACTGGAATTCCACTTCCAGCTACCGTCAGGGTATCGACAGTGAGATGACCCAGTTGGTAAGTGATCTGAATGCAGGTAGCATCGGTGCATTATTCGTATATGGTGTTAACCCGGCTTACGACTACTTTGACTCCGCGAAATTCATCTCCGGTGTTAAACAGACGAAACTGACGGTTACATTCAACGATCGTAAAGACGAAACTTCTGAAATATTCAAGTATGCTGCTCCTGCTCATCACTTCCTGGAAAGCTGGGGAGATGCAGAAGGCCGTACCGGATACTTCAGCTTTATACAGCCAACAATCGCACCACTGTTCAAAACACGTGCGTTTGAATCTACCCTGCTGGCATGGAGCGGAAACGCTACTTCATGGGAAGATTTCCTGAAAAATGAGTGGATCACTAAACTGGGTAGCCAGGAAGCATGGGATAAAATCCTCCAGGATGGTATCATCGAGCCGGCTCAGCCAGCTGCTTTAGGTGGTGCTACTTTCGCTGGCGACGTTGCTGGTGCAGCTGCCAAGATCAACAGTGCCAAGAAAGGCGGTAAGCTGGAACTGGTGTTGTATCAGAAAGTTGCTATCGGTAATGGTAAAGAGGCGAACAACCCATGGTTGCAGGAAATGCCGGATCCAATCACCCGTGCTACATGGGATAACTACGCTGTAATCTCCAACACCCTCGCTAAAACGTTCAATACGCAGCTGGGTGATGACTACGAAATCAACAACGACAGAAGTGTACTGAAGATCAAAGCAAACGGTAAGGAAATCGAACTGCCGCTGCTGATCCTGCCTGGTATCCATCCTGAAGTTGTGGCTATCGCGGTTGGTTACGGTCGTAACAACAACGCCGGTAAAGCTGCTGCAGGTGTAGGTAAAAACGCCTATCCGTTAGTAAGCTTCAACGGTCAGACCTTTGATTATTTCGCTGCTGATGCGGTGGTTGAAAAAACCGGCGCTATTGCTCAGATAGGTGTGACCCAGACGCATAACAGCTATGAAGGTCGTCCTATCATAAAAGAAACTACCCTTGAAGAGTTTATCAAGAACCCTAAAGAGGTAAACGAAGACCGCAGAGAACTGGAAAAATATGGTCCGGACTTCCGTAAGGACGGTACCCTGTATCCTGATGTTCACCACTATCAGGGTATCAAATGGGGTATGTCTATTGACCTGAACACCTGTTTCGGTTGCGGCGCTTGTACTATTGCATGTCAGGCTGAAAACAACGTATCTGTAGTTGGTAAAGAACAGGTGCTGAAAGCACACGAAATGCACTGGCTGCGTATCGACCGCTACTTCGCAGGTGATGAAAATAACCCTGAAGTAGTATTCCAGCCGATGCTGTGTCAGCATTGTGATAACGCTCCATGTGAGAACGTTTGTCCGGTAGCTGCTACCAACCACAGCTCTGAAGGTATCAACCAGATGGCTTACAACCGTTGTATCGGTACCCGTTACTGCGCTAACAACTGTCCGTATAAAGTTCGTCGCTTCAACTGGAGAGACTGGAACGGTGCTGACAGCTTTGAAAATAACCTGTATGATGTAGCAGGTATGAACGATGATCTGACACGTATGGTACTGAACCCGGATGTAGTGGTTCGTAGCCGTGGTGTAATGGAGAAATGTTCTTTCTGCGTACAGCGTTTACAGGATGCTAAACTGACTGCTAAGAAAGCTGGTCGTCCGATGAAGGATGGTGAAGCTAAAACAGCTTGTCAGGTTGCATGTGCTGCTGATGCGATCGTATTTGGTAACATCAACGATAAAGAAAGCCGCATTGCTAAACTGCGCACTGAAGAGCAGACTGAAAGGATGTATTATGTACTGGAAGAAACCCATACATTACCTTCTATCAACTACCTGGCTAAGATCAGAAACAAAGATGCTGAGCCTAAGTTGAAAGGACATCATGAAGAAGAAGCTCATCATGAAGCAGCAGCAAAACACGAAGCGTAAGCGAGGGTTGAGCTGATTAGATTGAAAGATTAACAGAGAGATAAAGTTTTAAGTTTAGAACAATTAAAGCTCCTTATTCTGCATCCAGGTGCAGGTTAGGGGTAAAAGCTTAAAGAATTATGCATTTAAAGTACGAATCCACACTAAGAGAACCATTAGTTGATGGGGTGAAAGATTACCACCAGGTAACCGAAGATATCATCAGCCCGATTGAAGCCAAGCCTGGTAAATTGTGGTATGTAGGCTTTTTCATTTCCCTAATGCTGCTCGCATTTGGTGCCTTCTCCGTAACCTGGGAAGTTTACTACGGTACGGGTGTGTGGAACCTGAATAAAACAATCGGTTGGGGTTGGGACATTACCAACTTCGTATGGTGGGTAGGTATCGGTCACGCCGGTACACTGATCTCTGCGATCCTCCTCCTCTTCCGTCAAGGCTGGCGTACAGGTGTGAACCGTGCGGCAGAAGCGATGACGATCTTCGCGGTAATGTGTGCGGGTCAGTTCCCGATCTTCCACATGGGTCGTGTATGGATGGCCTTCTTCGTATTGCCTTATCCAAATACACGTGGTCCGCTGTGGGTGAACTTCAACTCTCCCCTCTTATGGGACGTGTTTGCGATCTCTACTTACTTCACAGTATCTCTCCTGTTCTGGTATTCTGGTTTGCTTCCTGACTTCGCAACTGTGCGTGACAGGGCTAAAACCAAACTGCGTAAGTTATTATATGGTGTAGCTTCTTTCGGCTGGACTGGTTCTACCAAACACTGGCAGCGTCACGAGGCACTGTCGCTGGTACTGGCAGGTCTTTCTACGCCACTGGTACTTTCCGTACACACCATCGTATCTTTTGACTTTGCAACTTCTGTAATTCCTGGTTGGCATACTACCATCTTCCCTCCATACTTCGTGGCGGGTGCGATCTTCTCCGGATTCGCAATGGTACAGACCCTGCTGATCATCGTACGTAAAATATTAGGTCTGGAAGACTACATCACCCTGGGCCACATGGAGGCTATGAACAAGGTGATCGTACTGACCGGTTCCGTAGTAGGTTGTGCTTACCTGACTGAGTTATTCATGGCATGGTACGCAGCTGTTCCTTACGAATTCGCTACTTTCTATAAGTACCGTGCAGCGGGTCCGCTGGGTTGGTCTTACTGGATCATGATGACCTGTAACGTAATTTCTCCGCAGGTGTTCTGGTTCAGCAAAATGAGAAGAAACGTAGCTGTAACCTTTGTGATGTCAATCATCGTAAACATTGGTATGTGGTTCGAGCGTTTCGTGATCATCTGTACTTCCCTGTATCGTGACTACCTGCCATCCAGCTGGAGCTACTATCGTCCATCCTGGCCGGAAGTTGGTTTCTACATGGGTACTTTTGGTCTGTTCTTTACCTGCTTCTTCCTGTTCGCTAAGTACTTCCCGGTTATCGCTGTTGCTGAGATCAAGAGCGTACTGAAAACTTCGGGAGAAAGCTTCAAGAAAGACATGGAGCAGTATGAGCAGCAGTCTGCTGAAGAGTTTGAAGCTGGTTTACACCATGATGATGATCATCACCACGATGCTCATGGTGCAGTAGCTCATGCTCATCATAACTAATCTATGACCGGGGTATCCCGGACAGTAAAGAATCGGATTTCGTTTTTTAGACTAAGAATTTTTTAAACATATGGCGGTTAAAAATTTTGTTGTAGCAAGTTTTAGTGATGAGGCGGTATTGTTTCCGGCAGTGAAAAAAGTGAGAACTGCGGGTTACAAGTTACACGATGTGTACACACCATTTCCGGTGCATGGTCTGGACCATGCAATGGGTCTGCGCGAAACCAGCCTGCACACTGCCGGCTTCATATACGGTATCACCGGTACTACTACGGCATTATCCTGCATGAGCTGGGTATTTAACTCTGACTGGCCTATGAATATAGGTGGTAAGCCACATTTCCCATTGCCGGCGTTCATTCCGATCACTTTCGAGTTGACGGTATTGTTCTCTGCAGTAGGTATGGTGCTCACATTCTGCTACCTGTGTCAGCTGGCTCCTTTTGTAAAGAAACATATCTTCAATCCACGTCAGACAGACGATAAGTTTGTGATGGTGATTGAGGTAACTGCTAAAACGAATGCTGAGGAACTGAAAAGATTCCTGGTAAGCGCAGGCGGTGAAGATGTGAATGAACAGCGTGTAGAATCAGGTTGGTGGTTCGGTCGTTTTGACCGCGAGGACCGCCTGTTTGAAACTAAAGTTGAGGCTGTAAACGCATAAACAGAATTTAAAACTTTCCGGAGGACTTATTCCCCGGGAGGAGCACACAGAACATAAGCTTGAATTATAATAAACAGATGAAAAGGACTTCCAACATATTGATCGCGGCTGCTGTGGTAAGTGGAGCTATGTTATCGGCATGCGGAAAAGACAACAGGAAACCCGGCAAACATTACATGCCGGACATGGTTGAATCCCGTGCATACGAGTTCTACAGTGAGCGTCTTTCTACACTGAAGCCAGTAGATGGAACCGTAAAAAGAGGAGAATTGCTGCCTTACCATCTGAAAGCGGCAGATACCGCTTTGGCTAATGCAGTAAAGAATCCGCTGATCCTTACAAAAGCGGATCTGGAGGAAGGAAAACGTCTATTCAATATCTACTGTGCTATCTGCCATGGTTCCAAGCTGGACGGTAACGGTCCGCTGTACAATGGTGGTTCTGGTCCATACGTAGCTGCTCCTGCTAACCTGGCGAGTGGTGCGAAGGCCAGCTATACTGAAGGACGCCTGTTCCACGTAATGACCTTTGGTTATAACGCGATGGGTAGTTACGCCAGCCAGCTCGACAGAGAACAGCGCTGGAAAGTAGCGGCTTACATCCGCAGCGTACAGAACGGCGGCGCTAATGCCGGACCAGTGGCTAATGAAGCGACACAGACTGCTCCTGCTGCACCAGCAGCACCAGCACCTGCGGCAGCTGATTCATCAGCGAAACACTAAGATAAACTAGCATTCAATCAAGTATTTTAATATACAGTAATGAAGGACCAATTTGTAGTACCGGCAAGAGTAAAAAGGACCAGCTTCGTGTTAATGGGGATTGGCTTGCTGACTTTGTTGATCGGAATTTTTGCATTTCATGGCGAGCATGGCTCTACACGTCTCTGGGCTGGCCTCCTCCAGAACAGTACATTCTTTTTGCTGGTAACGTTAGCCAGCGCCTTCTTCATCGGAGCAACTACCCTGGCACATGGTGGATGGCAAATTGTATTCCGTCGTATACCGGAAGCAATTTCCATGGCTGTACCTGTACTGGGTCTGATCCTGTTCGTAATTCTTATGCTGATAGTGTTTACCGGTCAGGAACACATCTATCACTGGGTAAATGCTGAACATGTTAAACATGACGAAATATTAAGCTGGAAAGCAGCTTTCTTAAATAAAGGAATGTTCACTGCGTTTGCGGTAGTTACTATCGGCGCGTGGATCTTCTTTGTAATGAAATTACGTAAAATGTCCATCGAAGAAGATGGTTGGGATCTGTCCGCAGCTTCCGGTCGTCGTATCGTTTGGAGAAATACAGTATGGTGCGGTGGTTTCATCGTAGTATACTCCCTGACTGTAGGTTCTACTACCCCATGGTTATGGTTAATGAGTATTGATGCACACTGGTATTCTACCATGTATAGCTGGTATACTTTTGTTAGCAGCTGGGTATCTGGTATTGCGCTGATCATTCTGTTCCTGGTTTACCTGAAACGTAATGGTTACCTGCCAATGGTTAATGAAGAGCACCTGCATGACCTGGGTAAATTTGCTTTCGGTTTCAGTATCTTCTGGACGTACCTGTGGTTCTCTCAGTACATGCTGATCTGGTATGCGAATATGCCAGAGGAGATCGTTTACTTCAAACCACGTGTTTGGGGTGAGTGGAGACCAATTTTCTTCCTGAACCTGCTGATCAACTTCATCACTCCGTTATTATACCTGATGAAACGTGATACAAAACGTAACTACTCTTCCATGGTGTTTATCTCTATCGTGATCCTGTTTGGTCACTGGTTAGACTTCTGGCAGATGGTAGGTCCTGGTACATACAAACACCTGGTATTCCCTTGGTATGAGGCTGGTATCGGTGCTGGTTTTGTAGGTGTGATCATCTTCGTTGTTACCAACCAGCTGACTAAAGCTGCACTGGTTCCAAAGAATCATCCTTATCTGAAAGAAAGTATTATACACCATACCTGATCATCGAGCAAGTAACGGAGATTCCGGTAAAAGCCGGAAGTGATAGGTAATAACGAAAAGCATTAGATAACTTAATTATTTCAAATAGCAATGTCAGGATATTTAGCAGTCTTAGTTGTTGTGCTCATATTCGTAGTCATCTTCCAGATTGCGAAGGCCAGCGAGTATGTGTCCATATTGAAGGGAGAAAAGAAAGCGCGTCAGCAATCCAACCGCGTTAACGGTTTCCTGTTGATCATCTTCCTGGTACTGGGCCTGATAGGTGTTTACTACTGTAACGATGCCCTGAAAGGAAAGATTTTCTTTGAAGCAGCTTCTGAACAGGGTGAGGGTATCGACAACATGATCAAATGGACGTTGTGGATCACAGGTATCGTATTCATCATTACCCAGATCCTGTTGTTCTGGTTCTCTTATAAATATCAGGAGAAAGAAGGTCAGGAAGCCTTTTATTTCCCTCATAACAACAAACTGGAGTTGATATGGACAGTTATTCCTGCCATAGCGCTCACTATCCTGGTGGCTATCGGTTTAAGACACTGGTTCCGTATCACTTCCGATGCACCGAAAGATGCTGCGGTTGTTGAGATCACCGGTAAACAGTTTAACTGGCTGATCCGTTACCCGGGTAAAGATGGTCAGCTGGGTCGTAAGTTCTTCAAGAATATCAACGACGCTAACAACCCTGTAGGTCAGGATTGGGATGATCAGCTGAACAAGGATGATTTCATGGCAACAGAAATGCACCTGGTAGTTGGTAAACCGGTAAAACTGATCATTGGTTCCCGCGACGTGATCCATGACGTAGGTCTGTCTCATTTCCGTCTGAAAATGGATGCTGTTCCAGGTATCCCTACTACACTGTGGTTTACGCCTAAGTATACTACAACTGAGATGAAGGAAAAAACAGGCAATCCTGATTTCGTGTATGAAATCTCCTGCGATCAGATGTGTGGTTCCGGTCACTATTCCATGAAAGCGAATATCGTTGTGGAAACACAGGAAGAATTCGACGCATGGACAGCTAAACAGGTAGCTCAGTATGGTGTAGCTCATCCGGCTCCGGCAGCTCCGGAAGTACCGGCAGCAGCAACCCCTATCGATTCTACCCAGAAAGTAGTGGCGGCTAACGAGGTGAAACAGTAATTTTGCCTTGTAGAAGAGATTAAATTAATTGACGCAGGAATTTTAAAAATTATAAGATAAACTGGTAGCGGTACTCCCCGATGACAGTTTTATATAAATAGAACCGATTATGAGTAACGAAGCAACATTGCACAGTCAGGAGGTAATTCATGGCGCAGCGCATGCGCACGACCACGGCCACGGGCACGATGACCATGAGCATCATGAAGGCGGCTTCATTTCGAAGTACGTTTTCAGCCTTGACCACAAAACTATTGCCAAGCAGTTTCTGATCACCGGTATTATCTGGGCTATCATAGGTGCTTTCTTCTCTGTACTGTTCCGTTTGCAGCTGGGTTTCCCTGATGCTACTTTCCCCTGGCTGGAAAGCATCCTGGGTCACTGGGCAAAAGGCGGTCGTATCACCCCGGAAGCGTATTATGCATTGGTGACGATGCACGGTACCATCCTGGTATTCTTCGTATTAACTGCCGGTTTGAGCGGTACCTTCTCTAACCTGCTGATTCCTTTGCAGGTAGGTGCCCGCGATATGGCTTCTCCCCTGATGAACTGTATGAGTTACTGGGCGTTCTTCCTTGCGAGTGTCGTAATGATGGCTTCCCTGTTTGTTCAGACAGGTCCTGCATCCGGTGGCTGGACTTCTTATCCTCCGCTGAGTGCACTGGGTGACGCTTCAATCGGTTCTAAAGTAGGTATGGACTTATGGTTGGCTTCTATGGCGCTGTTCGTTGTTTCACAGCTGCTGGGTGGTCTGAACTATATCTCTACTATCCTGAATATGCGTACCAAAGGTATGAACATGACCAAGATGCCTCTGACTATCTGGAGCTTCTTCTTCACTGCCGTACTGGGTGTACTTTCCTTCCCTGTATTATTGTCTGGTTTCATCCTGCTGCTGTTTGATCGTCACGCAGGTACCAGCTTCTACCTGAGCGATCTGTTCGTTGCCGGTAAAGCACTCTCTAACGAAGGTGGTAGTGCTATCCTGTACCAACACTTGTTCTGGTTCCTCGGTCACCCTGAGGTATATATCATCATCCTCCCTGCGATGGGTATGGTATCTGAAATCCTGGCGGTTAACTCCCGCAAGCCGATCTTCGGTTACCTCGCGATGGTGGGTTCTATGTTTGCTATCGTTATCCTGGCGTTCCTGGTATGGGCGCACCACATGTTCGTTACTGGTCTGAATCCTTTCCTGGGTGCATTCTTCGTACTGTTAACATTGCTGATTGCGGTTCCATCAGCCATCAAGGTGTTCAACTGGATCACGACTATCTGGAGAGGTAACCTGCGCTTTACGCCTGGTATGCTGTTCTCTATCGGTTTCGTGAGCACATTCATCTCCGGTGGTCTGACAGGTATCTGGTTAGGTAACTCTTCTATCGATATTCACCTGCACGATACATACTTCGTAATTGCGCACTTCCACATCGTAATGGGTGTATCTGCGTTCTTCGGTACGTTCGCCGGTGTATACCACTGGTTCCCTAAAATGTTTGGTCGTTATCTGAACAATACCCTCGCTTACATTCACTTCTGGGCTACTTTGATCGGTGCTTACCTGATCTTCTGGCCAATGCACTATGAAGGTATCGCGGGTATGCCAAGAAGATATTACGATTACACCAGCTGGGAATCATTCAAACAGTTCGCTGATCTGAACCACTTCATCAGTATCGTGGTAATCGCAGTATTTGCTGCTCAGCTGCTGTTCGTATTCAACTTCTTCTACAGCATCTTCAAGGGTAGAAAGGTAACTACTACCAACCCATGGAACTCTACTACACTCGAGTGGACTACTCCAATCAATCCTGGTCACGGTAACTGGCCTGGTGAGATCCCTGAAGTATATCGCTGGCCATATGACTACAGCAAGAACGGTAAAGATTTCGTTCCACAGACTGTACCATTGTCTCCAGACGAAGAAAAAGAAGGACATCATTAATAGTTTGAATTTTTGGGCAAGCTACGGGGAGACCCGTGGGCATGGGCTGAAGAAATGATAAGAGAAAACTCGATAAAATTGTCGACATCGTACGCAGTAGCCAGTAAGGTGAGGGATTATTCTCAGTTGATGAAGTTTAATCTCACCATCATGGTAGTGTTTTCAAGTGTAGTGGGATATCTGCTGGTGCCGGGAATCGGGTTCAACCTCGTAAAAGTTCTTACTTTATTTGCCGGTGGATTGCTGGTGTCTGGCGCAGCCAACACGATCAATCAATTACTGGAAAAGGAAACGGATAAACTGATGGCGCGTACAGCTGTACGCCCTTTACCATCAGGCCGGATGTCTGAAACAGAAGCTATTATCTTAGCTGCTGTTACAGGGATATCCGGTCTGGTTATCCTTGCACTGGGCTTTAACCTGTTATGTGCAGGTCTGAGTCTGCTCTCCCTGGTATTATACGGATTCGTATACACACCATGGAAAAAATGGAACTCACTGGCAGTGCTGGTGGGGGCAGTGCCAGGAGCGTTACCGCTGCTCATTGGATGGGCTGGTGGTGCTGACGCAATTGGTGAGGGTGGATGGGCTTTGTTTGCAATTCAGTTCCTGTGGCAGTTTCCCCACTTCTGGGCTATCGCCTGGATCGGGCATAAAGACTACGCAAGAGCAGGATTCAAACTGTTACCCGCCGGAGGAGAACCTAACAAGCTGATCGCATTACAGGCAGTGCTTTACACGTTACTGCTGATCCCCGCAGGATTATTACCATATTACCTGCGTATCAGTGGTCCTACTTCTGCGATCATTGTACTGCTGGTTACCTTGTTCTTTCTTTACAGAGCAATCAATCTGTATAGAAAAGCAGATGTGCCTGCAGCACGCAAGCTGATGTTTGGTTCGTATATTTATCTGATGATCATGCAGTTTGCACTACTGTTTGATAAGATCGGATAATTCAATTTTGAAATCAAGGAGTGATGGACGCAATGAGCTTACAACGCAATAAAATACATCCGCATAAATATTCTCTTTGGATAGCAATGGGTAGCATTACCATGATGTTCATCGGGTTTACGAGTGCTTATGTTGTGAAGCGTGCCCAGGCCAACTGGTTCACTTTCAATCTGCCGATCATCTTCTGGATATCTACTGCGATCATTCTGACCAGCAGTGCTACTATCCAGATGGCAGTGAAACAGTTCCGCAACAGGAACATGCAGCGGTACAAACAGCTGATCACGCTGACCGCGATATTGGGTGTTGCCTTTGCCTTGTGCCAGTGGGTTGGTTTCCAACAAATGAATGATAGTGGTCTGAGACTGAATGGTCCCGCTTCTGTATCTTTCATTTACGTTATCGTAAGTGTACACCTGTTACACGTACTGGGTGGTGTTGTTGCACTGCTGATCATGTTTGGCAAAGCATTTCGCACCCGGGTCCGTTCATACAGTTCCGTTCCAATAGAAGTTGCCGCCACGTATTGGCATTTTGTGGACGGGTTATGGATTTACCTGTTGATATTTCTGAGTGTTGCCAGATAAACTTTCTTAAAATTAATTTACAAAACAAACAATGGATACAGCAGTTACAGCGAAGAAAAAATGGTGGTCCGGGGGACATTCTCCTTTTAATGTGAGCTACGGAAAGTTGATGATGTGGTACTTCCTGATGTCAGATGCCTTTACTTTTGGTGCATTGCTGATAGCATATGGTACGATCCGCTTCATGAGCCCATCCTGGCCTGATCCTAACGTGGTATTCCACTCATTCCCTGGTATGGGGCATGCAGATCTCCCGCTGGTATTCGTGAGCTTGATGACCTTCATCCTGATCATGAGTTCTGTAACAATGGTATTGGCTGTACATGCTGGTAAGATGAGAGACCGCCAGGCAGTTGTAAAATGGATGGCATGGACTATCCTGGGTGGTGCTGCGTTCCTGGCTTGTCAGGCATGGGAATGGACACACTTACACGAATCAGGTGCATGGTGGGGACGTAACCCTTTCCTGAACGTGGACGGTACACAGGCATCTACTAACTTTACCAACTTCTTCTTTACTATTACTGGTTTCCACGGTTTACACGTAACTTCTGGTGTTGTATTGAATATCATCATCCTCGCTAACGTACTGAAAGGTACTTATGAAGAGAGAGGTCATTATGAAATGGTGGAGAAAGTAGGTTTATACTGGCACTTTGTAGATCTGGTTTGGGTGTTCGTATTCACCTGTTTCTATCTGCTCTAAGAGGAGTCAGTAGTATTTGTAAATCTGGAACTTTAAAAGAAAAAACTAATGGAACATACACATACAGGAGCGGCGCACGAGGAACATGCTCACGATTCATCCACTAAAAGTATCTGGAAAACGTTCTGGATATTATTAGCAATCACTGTTTTTGAAGTAGGTCTGGCATTCCTTTACCTGGAATACGACTTCATGGCAAGATGGGCACTCAATGGTATCTTCGTTTGTCTGACGCTGGTGAAAGCTTTCTTCATCGTAGCTGAATTCATGCACTTACGTCATGAGATCAGAAACCTGATTATGACCATCTTAATTCCTTTGTTACTGTTCGTATGGTTCATCATCGCTTTCCTGGCTGATGGTGATTCCTGGAAGAATATGCGCAAAGACCTGTCTCCTGGTACGCCTGTAGCTCCTGCTACACACATTACCAACGAGGCTGCACATCACTAATAACAACTTTATATATTACGCTTTACGAATCCTGCTGTATCTTTACGGCCGTATTTGTAAAGCGTAATTTTTTCTGACACTTTAAAACTTCAGGCCATTACCAAGAGAGGATTATTAGGAGCGATGTTGGCAATATTGGTGCCATTGGCGGGATACCTGATTGTAGATCATTATAGTAAAAACGTGGTACCTATCCCAAGGTACTATATTCCGGAAGGGGTAGATACTATAGTGAAAAACGGAACCACTACCTACGATACTACATTCCATGTAGTGAAAGATATCACCCTTACTAACCAGATGGGCCGCCAGGTAAGTCTGAAAGACCTTCCTAACAAAGTAATACTGGTTAATTTCTTCTTCACCTCCTGCCCCAGCATATGTCCGCGTATGATGGCCAATCTCGAAAAGATCCAGCAGGCCTATGTCAAAAACGATACCCTCTTACAGCTGGTATCACTGACCGTGGATCCGGAGAGAGACTCTTCTGAAACACTGCGTATGTATGGGGTAAAACATGGTATCAATCCGGACAACTGGTGGTTACTCACCGGCGCCAAGAAAGATATTTATGACTGGGCGAGAAATGAGGTATATGTGAGCGTGGTAAAAGGAGACGGCGGACCGGATGATTTTATCCATACCGAGAAACTGGTGCTGCTGGATAAAAACCATAATATCAGAGGTTACTATGACGGACTGGATTCAAATGCCGTACGTAAATGTGCCAATGATATTGCGGTGCTGCACCTGGAAAAGGATAAACACAGACCGGGTTTGTTAAAAAGACTGTTTTCAACAACGGAATAATGCGTACATACGTTAGTATGTTCTAAATACATAAACGATGAAATGTAAATGTGAAAAGTGAAATGTGAAAACGCCCGGATGCGCGTTCACATTTCACTTTTCACATTCAGGCAAAATCTAACACTGCTATGGATATTAAAAGCAAAAATCTTAATCTGCCTATCGCAATCATTTCGATTGTGATACCGGTACTTGTAGCCATCCTCTTCTACCTGCCGAGGCCTAATATCGAAGCAGGATTTAATGTACAGATACTGCCGCTCTTCCATGCGGTGCTCAATTCCGCAACAGCGGTAATGCTGCTTGCCAGTCTTTACTTTATCAAAAGAGGACAGATCAAAGCACATAAGGTGAGTAACCTGATTGCGGTGGCATTGTCATCCGTTTTCCTGCTATCTTATGTGACGTTTCACTTCTTCACAGAAAGCACTAAATATGGCGATGTGGACCATAACCACATTGTAGATGCAGCTGAAAAAGCAGCTATCAGCGGTAGCGCGGGTATTTACTACTTCATTCTGCTGACGCATATCGTACTGGCTGCAGTGATCGTACCACTGGTACTGTTTACATTGCTGCGTGGTTTTCAGGCAGACTTTGAAAGACATAAGAAGATTGCCCGTTATACGTGGCCGATCTGGTTTTATGTAGCCGTTACAGGCGTGGTAGTGTATGTAATGATCTCTCCATACTATTGACAAATGGTAATGGGGTGAATAGCAAGAATGCTTAATTTTACCTTATGAAAAAGACAGCGCAGATATTAGCGATCATTTTATGCTTCAGTGTACAGGCAATGGCACAGTGCTCTCTTTGTACAAAAACGGCTCAGCAGCTGGGTGAAGGTCCGGCGAAAGGGTTGAATAACGGTATCCTGATGCTGGCAGCGACTCCGCTGATCATCATCGCTATACTGGGATTCAGGTACTGGAGGAATAACCGCACAGCATAAAACATAAACTCTTTATAAATCAAAGGAGGTCCGGCATTTCGCCAGACCTCCTTTTTTGCGTTTGATTAGGATACGGTTTAGTGGTATATATCTTTATCTGCAACCTTCCAGTTCGTAGATATGATAGCCATGCTGACGGATGTTCTGTTCCCATGTGGGAATCATTTCCTGTACATGGCAGAACCGGCAGTCCCTGGAAGAGACAGATTGTTTTTCAATTGATTTTGACTTGAGATATGCGTTTCCGAAGGTTAGCACGTTTTCATAATTGGTATCAGCAGATACGATGATATCAAAGTGCATATAGCCGCCTTCACGGCGCTTCACGTAGGTGTCAAAGATAGCAACGTCCATGATGGTCTATACTTTTAAGGTCTATAGAATATGAAAATCAAATTATCAGTAAATGGATCAATGGTAGGCCACAAATGTAAGAATGGTGTAAAACTGGTCAAATTTTTAACATCTCATTTACCACAGCTAAATTGGATAACTCAAATAAGTAGCAATAAGACTAATCTTTGTAATATCATTAATTAATAAATTAAATTTATTGATAACGTACTGGTAAAGCTCCTTTATTTCTTAACATCGGATTAACATCTGGTATACGCAAATTATGCGGTGGACCATCTAATCCTGTTTATACATGTAAATCTGACAATAAAAAGATAGTATGCAGTAATACATGGATATACGTATATTGAACATTTAAAAAATCATCTGAAATGAGAGAGAATATCCGGGCCTTCGTAAAAGAAGGCATCCCACTGATGGATACTGCCGGACTGGACACACCACTGTCTGAAACCCCCATCGGCAACAGGCAACTGCCCCTATTATTGCTGTATACGATCTTGCTGGCGGCGGCAACTGCCCTTCTGCTGTTTGGATTGATGACCCTCATGAATCTGATCCCTACCTATTGCGGACTGCCCGGCGTATCCAGGGACCTGGATGAGCGGGACTGGCTGGTATTGTCTGTACCAGTTGCAGCAACCCTGTTTATTAGCGGAATACTGTATTATGCCGGAGACAAAGCAAAACGCATATTAAGGCCCTTTCAGGGCATTTTACTGATCAACGCAGGTATTCCCCTGGGGCTGGAAGGTCCGGTAGCGGATATGCCCTTTGCCATTGCAGCAGGTGAAAACCGGATGGTGCAGAAAAGACGGATACTGGCCGCTGCCTGTATGACCAGCGGACTGGCCTTCTTTTTTGGCGCTCCCCTGATGGCGGTAGCATTGGCTATAGAATTGCTGGTAATAGAAATGAGCTGGATAGCTATTGTGGCTATTGTACTGGCGGGCGGAACCGGTCTGATGTGCCATTATTGGCTGATAGGCACAGACCCCGTTTTCCCCACACCAGCAATCCCGGCTGCCAGTTTACCGATGTTACTGGTATACACAGGAACTGGTATACTGGTGGGGTTACTGGGTATGCTGACCCGGCGGATGACCAATGGGGCAAAAAAGCTCTTTAAGCGCCTTCCTTTTGACCAATTATGGTGGCCGGCAGGTGTTGCCATTATTGTGGGCATTACAGGCTATTTTAAGCCCGAATTAATGGGTGGCGGATATGAGCATATCGATAGTCTGTTACTGGGCCAGATCACCCTGCAATTTCTCGTAGTGATGATGTCAGGAAAGATGTTACTGCTGAGCATCAGTATCGGTGGTGGGATACCCGGTGGTACGATGACGCCCCTGGTGATTGCAGGTGGCGCAGCCGGACTCTTTATTACATTCCTGCTGCAATTCGCTTTTCCTGCATTGCATCTCAACTTTGCCGTAGCGGCGCTCGTTGGGATGTCAGCCATGTTCGCAGCAGGAAACAGGGTATTGATCGCCCCTATCTTTTTTGCTGTAGAAACCACACATGCCCTGCATGCTTTATTACCCGTGATCTGTGCATGTACTGCCGCCTATGCGCTGGTGTTTCTGCTGAGTAAAAAGAAAGATAGCCGTGTTATACAAGTTTATTGACAAAGCGATACAGATTAAATGTTCCGCTGGCTAATTCCTGTGTGATCTGTTGTTGCAGTACACGGCGATTCACATCCTGCATACGGCGATGCTGCAATAACTGATACGCTTTTTCCGCCAGCAGTAATGCATGATGTGTACTGTTGCCGGTTACCTGTTGCTGATGTGCATCAATGGCTGCTACCAGCGCCTGTAGTCCTTCCTCTTTTGTAGCGATCGTTTTCAGTACAGGAATTTCCCAGTTTTCTTTTTGCCGGGTATGTGCGAGTATACGCAGGTTTTTTACAAATTCATCCGCATTATCCCTGTCCGCCTTATTGACCACAAAGATATCTGCAATCTCCATCAGGCCTGCTTTCATCGTCTGTATCTCATCTCCTGCTTCGGGTACAACAACAACAATGGTCGTATCTGCAATACCGGCAATTTCGACTTCACTCTGCCCCACTCCTACTGTTTCAATAAACAGGTAATCAAATCCTGCTGCTTTTATAATATCGCTTACCTCAATGATCTTCGGACTTAAGCCTCCCAGTGCTCCCCTGCTGGCCATTGAACGGATGAATACATCCTCATTGCCAAAGTGCTGCGACATCCGGATACGATCACCCAGTAATGCGCCATAATTGAACGGAGACGAAGGGTCTACTGCAATGATGGCAATACGCTTTTGCTGTTGCAGCAAAAATGTTATCAGAGAATTAACGAGCGTACTTTTCCCTGCACCTGGCGGTCCGGTTATACCAATCACCCGGGTAGTCTGCTGCACCGGAAGATCTTCCAGCAGGCGTTCATAGCCGGCAGACTCATTTTCAGCAAGTGAAATACATCTTGCCAGGGATCTGATATCTCCATTCAGTAAGCCATTGATGAGGGAGGGTTGCATGCTCCGAAATTAAACAATTCGCAATGATTATATATCTTCGCAAACAATATATATCTGTCTATATGAAAGTATCCGGGTTCACTTTTGTTCGGAATGCCGTTAAATATGATTATCCCGTAGTGGCGTCGATAAAATCTATCCTGCCGCTGTGTGATGAAGTGATTGTCAGTGTGGGCAACTGCGAAGACGGCACGCTTGAACTGATCCAGTCCATCGGATCGCCTAAGATCAAGATCTTCCATTCTGTATGGGACGATTCACTGAAAGAAGGCGGACGCGTACTGGCCGTTGAAACGGACAAAGCATATGCACATGTTAGTCCGGATGCAGACTGGGCATTTTACATACAGGCAGATGAAGTGGTGCATGAGCAGGATTATGATGCTATCCGTACCGCTATGCAGCAATATCGTGATGATAAACGCGTCGAAGGATTGCTGTTCAGATATACGCATTTCTTTGGCAGCTATGACTATATCGGAGACTCCAGAACATGGTATCAGAACGAGATCAGGATCATTCGTAATGACAAGCGTATTTCTTCTTACCGCGATGCGCAGGGTTTCAGAAAAGAAGGTCAGAAACTGCATGTAAAACCGGTGCATGCACGTATGTATCACTATGGTTGGGTGAAAGATCCGAAGGTGCAGGCGAAGAAGGTGAACAACTCATTTCAGATGTATCATGGATCAAATGACAATGAAGTAAACGGACCGGTATCAGCTGATGCATTTGACTATGGTGAAGTAGATTCACTGGCAGTATTCAAAGGCACACATCCTGCTGTTATGCAGGAACGTATTAACCAGAAGAACTGGCAGTTTACACATGATATCAGCAGGAAAAAAATGTCGTTTAAAGATACTGTCCTGTATTGGGTAGAGAAGATAACGGGGAAGCGTTTATTTGACTATAGAAACTACAAACGTATTTAATATTTTCAACCGGCAATCACAGGTTTCATACACTGTCATTGCCGGTTGATTTTTTATATCAGTACAGACTTCTGTACAGCTCCATATACTTTTTCGCGTTGGTGTCCCAACTGAATTTTACAGCGTGTTGTTTTATCTTTTCTACAGGCTGATTCGCAGCATAATGTTGCATGCCTGCTTCAAATACCCCACGCATATATTCGTTGTCGAATTCTTTAAAGTAATACGCAGCATCCCCTCCTATTTCCGGCAGACTGGTACGGTCTGACAGGAATACCGGTTTGCCGAAATGCATTGCCTCTACTACCGGTGCGCCGAATCCCTCCGCAACAGAAGGGAATATAAATGCCGCACAGTTTTTATAGTACCAGTATTTCTCTTCATCTGTGATACTGCCAAGCATTCTAACGCGATCGGATACACCGAGTTTGGCAGCTTCTTCTCCTATCCTTTTCACATAATCTCCCTGTGTTTTTCCGGCGATCAGTAGTTCGTAATCGTTGTGTTCCAGCAGGCGTGGTAATACGTGAAAATTCTTCTTTGGTAATATCATGCCGATAGAGAACAGGAACGGCGCTGATGGTCTGTATGCAGGTGCGTCAAATCCAGGGAATTCCTTTATCTCAGAGCCCTGATAAATGATACTGCATTTGTTGTCGGGTATCTGCAGATGTTCATGAATTGTCTTCAATGTGAACTCGGATATCGCAACAATATGATCCGTTTCATCCACTTGTTGCTGAATGGCATCGAGTGCACTTTTTTTCTCCCGATCGCTTTTGTTTGGTTCAAACAGAAAGTTTAAATCATGAATGGTGACGATCGTCTTCTTTGCTTTCTTTCTTGGCCATACATTTCCATTCTGGTGAACGGCGTGCCATATGTCCATTTCCGGTGGATTGAACATATAACGGTCATACCATTTGTAAGGGATCTTTTTGAAATCGCCTTTATAATTATCGAATGTATCCGGCAGATAGTATAACAGTTGTTCATCTGCTGTTTTGAATTGCAGCAAACGTTGTCCGAGCTGCACACAGAAGGTGTACAGACCGTTATGAGGATATTTCAGTTTTTCTAAGTCTATTCCGATGCGATGCATATAAATAAGTTAGTACAGACTACGATAGATCTGCAGATAATTCCTGGCAGTATTGTCCTGGTTCAGTGATCCTGCATGTGCTTTCATCGCTTCGATGGGCCTGGTGGTATTGAAGTGCGCCATACCTTCTGCGAAGACTTTTTGCATGGTAGTGTCTGTGAAATCATGGAAATAATAACTCAATGGCCCTCCTACTTCCGGCAGACTTGTTCTGTCAGAAAGAAAGCAGGGTTTGCCTTCACTCATGGCTTCGACTACCGGCAAACCAAAACCTTCTGCCAGTGACGGGAATGCAAATGCGGTACAATGATGGTAATACCAATATCTGCTTTTATTGGAAATACTACCGATGACTTTCACACGGTCTTCTACACCGTGGTGTACAGCAGAGCTCAGGATCTTTGCTTTATATTCTTCGTCGAAGACCGGGCCTGCAATGACCAGCTCGTACTCATTACCTACCAGAAGAGCAGGCAGCACATGCGCGTTTTTCTTCGCATCGATACTACCAATATTAAAGATAAAAGGGCGTTGAGGACGATATTCCGGTGCATCAAAATCAGGGAACGTTTCCAGCACACCTCCATTGTAAATAACGCTGGCAGGTTTGTTGCGCAGATCAAGATGGCGCTTTATATCTTCAAGCACAAATTTTGAGATGGCTACTACATGATCAGCGCTGTCGATATTCCGTTGTACTTTTTTCAGAAAAGATTCCACTTTTTTAGGATTCTTTTTTTCATGAATAAAGTTCAGATCGTGGATAGTAAGTATGTGTCCGATATTCTTATTGGAAGGCCTGTAGTGGGTTGACTGAAAGGAGGTGTGCCAGATGTCCAGATAAGAAAACGAAGGCATGATCAAACGGTGCAGTTTGCTGATCGTGATATACTGGTGTTCGTCTCCGAAGAAACCTTTCAGACCGGCAGGAACATAATAGGTGATTTTCTCGTCTTCAGCTTTGTTGCGGAGCAATGCACGTCCAAACTGTTTACAGTACTCATAGAGTCCTGTATTGGCATATTTCATTGTCTCGCAATCAAACAATATATGATGCATGGAAAAAGTTTAACTTGATACTGAAGGTCTTAAGGCCCGTATAGTCCTGGTTTTCAGCATATCGGGCAAATATAGATAACATCTTTATATATTTCATTGGTAACGAGTAATTCTATAATTTAGGTTATATGACCAATTTTATTCCCATATTCCCGCTTGGCATTGTATTATACCCGGACGAACAGCTGAATCTGCACATTTTCGAGCCAAGGTATAAACAGCTTATAAAAGAATGTATCGCTGAAAACAAGCCTTTTGGTATTCCTTCTGTGGTGGACAGAAGAGTGGCAGAGTACGGAACACTGGTAGAGATCGTCAGGATTGAAAAAACATATGACAACGGAGAGCTGGATGTAGTGACACGTGGTATTAAAGTGTTCCGGATACTGGAAGTGATCAAAAGTATCCCCGATAAAATGTTTGCAGGCGCCATCGTGAGTTATCCTGATAATCAGTTCAGTAGCAATGCGCGTTTACATGCCCAGGTGGTGCATGCCATGAGAGAATTACATAGCATTCTGCAGATCAGCAAGAACTTCCAGAAAGAAGAGGATGCATTGACTTCCTATGACATGGCACATCATGTGGGACTTTCCCTGACTGAGGAATATGAGTTGCTGCATCTTTTCCAGGAATTACAGCGGCTGGAGTACCTGAAGCGTCATTTGCTGAAGGTGATCCCGCTGATGGCGGAAATGGAAAGGTTGAAGGACAGGGTCAAGCTGAACGGACATTTCAGGAATCTATCCACGGGAGAAGCATAGGCGTTAAACCGGCTTCGTTCCTCTTTTGCCGGGGATTATCTACATTTGAGGCCGAAAATGCCCGGAAAGGCATTCTTTAATCAGTATTATGAATAACATTATAGCGCGTATCGCGTTGTTCTTTTCCCTGCTGACAATAGTAGCCTGTGAAAATGACATCAATGCCATTATGAACATGGACAAACAACTGGCCGCTGTAGAGGAAGGCAAGGATATTGAGTCCATGTACAGCCAGACTGGTCGTGTAAAGGCCAAGCTGACAGCTCCAACTATGCTCAGGCATCTGAAGCCGCCGGTATTCGTGGAATTCAATACCGGACTTAAAGTGCTGTTTTACAATGATACCCTCGGAGTTGAGAGTACGCTGACTGCCCGTTATGGTAAATACTTTGAAAATGACGCGAACGTTTTCCTGAAAGATCATGTAGTGGTTATCAATAAGAAAGGAGAAAGACTGGATTGTGAAGAATTGAACTGGGATTCCAAGCAGCAAAAATTCCTTTCCAGCAAACCGGTGCGTATCAGTACAGTAACTGACACATTATATGGTACCGGACTGGAATCTAACCAGGATTTTAGTGATTATACAGTACTGCATCCAAGTGGTCCGTTTGTGATCCAGGACAGCACGATGATGCAATAAGATACAGGCTCACAGGCCTTAACGACAACGGCCCGACATTGTATGATACAATGTCGGGCCGTTTCGCTTTAACCTATTTTTAACCTAAAATTTTGTCTCTGTAAAAACGCAAGAACCATGCCATTAAGTATGTGGAAGTAGAAGGTTTTTTTATGATATAATAACTTAAAGCCATCTGTTGTACATATGCTGTATTTCGATGCATTCACACGGGAAATTGGGGGCTTTCACCAAATGATGGTTTTGTGGTACTTATGAGCGGAATATATTTGTGCAGGTTTTTCATAGGATATGGTTTAAATTATTGGGCGGTAGTCTTACCTGCCCTTTTTTTATTCTGTTAATTTTCATAGATTTAGCACCATGGACACAATCAACTGGGCAGATTTTGAAAAAATAGAGATCAGAGTAGGAACAATTACCGAAGTAGCCGATTTTCCCAGAGCCAAGAACCCTGCCTATCAGTTGACCATAGATTTTGGCCCCGAACTGGGGATTAAACGTTCCTCCGCACAGATCACCACCTTGTATCAGCAGAAAGAGCTGATTGGCAAACAGGTCGTTGCCGTTGTTAATTTCCCCGTAAAGCAGATTGCAAACTTCTTTTCCGAATGCCTGGTTTTGGGCGTTTATGGGAATGAGAAGGAGGTTATCTTACTCCAACCAGACAAGACAGTGGCAAATGGCCTGAAAATCGGGTAAATCGCTAACTGCTTGATACTATATTCACTATTATATATACAAGAAATACAATTATATTTTAATATAATATGATAATATTTAGTATATGATGGCTGACCTATCCAAACTGACCATTTTA
This sequence comes from Chitinophaga sp. YR627, assembly GCF_900114995.1. Classification (GTDB taxonomy): domain Bacteria; phylum Bacteroidota; class Bacteroidia; order Chitinophagales; family Chitinophagaceae; genus Chitinophaga. Next base: position 127,855 of record NZ_FOUX01000003.1, on the reverse strand, counting down.
CGAACTAAAATATAACGTTCACGGAAATGGGAGGTTACCGCATGAGGGCCTGCTATATCTTTGGTTCAGGTTTTTCATAGGATATGGTTAAAATTATTACAAGGGCGGTATTCTTACCGCCCTTCTACATTTTAAGCCGGTTTTGCCCCTTTTCCCCCTTCTTTTGAGCTTAATACGCTTATAATCAATAAAAACATAAAAAACACCCCCTGAAAATGGGTATTTTTTCACCCGCAGATCCTTATACGTTCACCTTCTTTTTCTATACGTTCCCCAACTAAAATATAGCATTCACTAGAATGGGCTTTGCCTATATGCAAAATACGCGCACCTTTGGTTCAGGTTTTTCAATAAAGATATGGTTAAAATTTTTCGGGGCTGTAGTCTTGCAGCCCCGTTTCTTTTTTTAGAAACTCCCACTCCTCCTCTATTTCTATTTCTTTCCTGATATTTACTGCTGACGTTGCCTGAGAGATGATCTCGTATAGCATGCCCTGCTTTTAATCCTTTTCAGCTGCTCAGGATCCAAAACGTTAAACCGGAAAATTCATACGTTCACCGGAAAAAGACCTGCGTTGAACCTCATCCTCCCTTTTCACCCTTTCATGAAATAAAAAACGGCCGGTCAGAACGATCCGACCAGCCGCATAAAAAGCTATTTACAGCGCGATTACTTCGTGAAGCTCTCAGGGAAAGGACGCTCCAGGAGGTTGCGGTAGATAAAGCGGTATGCCTCGTTATCGCTATGCAGCGATTTGATACTTCTCCAGCCATGACGTTCGCCCGGATATACCATGAACTCAAAATGCCTGTTCAGGTTTTCCAGTTTGTCCACCAGCTGAATGCTGTTCTGCATGTGTACGTTGTCGTCCATGGTACCGTGTACGATACGGATCAGTCCCTTATAGCGGTCCGCATAGGTCACCGGAGATGTTATACGGTAGCCTTCAGGGTTTTCCTGTGGCGTATCCATGTAGCGCTCAGTATAGTGGCTGTCATATAAGCTCCAGTCTGTTACCGCGAAATTGGCCATTCCATGGGTAAACACATCCGCACCATAGGTCAGGGCCATACAGGTCATATAACCACCGAAACTGCCTCCCGTCATACAAACCTTAGACGGATCGACCCATGGCTGTGATTTCAGCCAGGTAGCTGCGTCCATATAGTCCTCAATCTCATGTTTACCCAGCTGACGGTGTATGTAATTCATACCCATCTTACCTAGCTGACCGGAACTACGGTTGTCGATCGCTACCTGAATCACCCCCTCTTCTGCCCACCATTGGGTAGTCAGTGGCATCTTCCAGGTATCGTATACGGTACCTGCGTCGGGACCGCCATAAATGCTGATCAGAATAGGGTATTTTTTGCCCTGTTCCATGTGCAATGGCATAGTGATCGTCATGGGCAATTCCAGGCCGTCACGGGTCTTATAATACTGTAATTTGGTCGTTGCCAGGTTATATTGATCAAACTGACTGCCTTTCGCATCACCCAGTTCGCGTATCACCTTGCCTTTGCTGTTCAGCAGGGCCATACGTGGCGGCGTAGCCAGGTTGGAATAGGTGGTGATGAAATAACTGCCGTTCGGACTCACATCCACTGTATGCATATAATCGCCAAAGGTCAGACGGGTAATAACGCCTGTTTTCAGACTTACCTGGTACAGGTCGGTACGTGGAGAAGCCTCTTTACGGGCGGTGAAATAGATCACCTGCTGTTTGTTATCGATGGAACGGATATCCTTTACGGTCCAGTTACCATCCGTCAGCTGCTTTTTCAGCGAACCATCCATATTGTGCCAGTACAGGTGTGCCCAACCGGATTTATCGCTTCTCAGGATGAAACCTTTGCTGCCTGCCAGGAATGGAATAGCGTCATACCAGTCGATCCAGGTTTTCTGTTTTTCGTCATAGATCTCTTTCTTTTTGCCGGTAGCCGGATCGATCTCGTAGATCTTCAGGTTATCCTGACCACGATTCATCCACTGTACCCAAAGACGTCCTTCCGGTGTAAAGAATGGGGCGCCAAAGTACTGGTCTTCATTTTCATTGAAGTCAGACCAGAGTGTAGCGCCGCCGCCAACAGGTACGGTACCTATTTTGACAGCAGGGTTGGTATCACCGGCTTTAGGGTAACGGGTGTTTTCCAGGTAACCGTGCTGGCCCTTTTCACTATAGATCGGGAATACAGGCACTTTGGAGTCATCAAAGCGCATATAGGCGATATAGCGGCTGTCCGGGCTCCACCAGAAAGCACGGTATCTGGAAGCGCGGCCCAGGATCTCCTCATAGTATACCCAGGATGCCCAGCCGTTATAAATGACGTCAGAACCGTCAGTCGTATATCTGATCTCTTTTTTAGTACTGATCTCTACCGCATACAGGTCATTGCCACGGGTGAAGGCTACATATTTACCATCAGGAGAGAGTGTAGGGTTTTTCTCCTGTGCGGTATCGCTGGTAAGTTGTGATTGCTGTCCTTCCGGAGAGGTATAGACCACGTCATTGTTACGTACTTCCACAGTGGCGCCTTCCGGAGGTGTTATATAGGGTTCGGATTTACCGGTGGCAGCATCTACTTTCCATGCTTTTGAAGCGCCTCCTTCTGTACGGTACTGGATGTAATGGGTGTCATCTGCCCATCCTTTGATATTTGGTAGTGGTTGATAAAGGCCGGTTGCCTCTCCTTTGAATATCTGCCGGAACGTAAGATCTTTTTTGTCCTGTGCCTGCAGACTCAGACAGAGCAGGCTCAGTGCGGTGAAACACACTGACCCGTAACGTGTTGTATGCATAGTTTAGCTATTGTTGTAAGAAACAGCTAAAATAATTAAATAAAGAAAAGCTCAATCTGAAATTACGGATGGAAGGAGCAAAGCAGCTATTTTCCGGTATTGCCTGCTACGATCGCGCCAGCGAGTAGTCCCACATCTTTCATGAACATGGTCAGTGAGGTCAGGTCTTCAAATGCATGTGGTGTATGTACCAGCAGGATGACCAGAAAGATATAAAATGCCAGCAGGTAACCGGCCAGCCTGACATAACGGTTGATAATGAAGGCAATACCTGCCATTAGCAATGCCAGTCCGGTGACATATAACCAGATCTTCCCTCCGGGGATGGGGACTGCCGCTACCATGATATCAGCATGTACAAAGTGGATCAGGCCAAATAATGCCATTACGATGCCGTAGAGGATAACGGCGATCCTGGTAGGAATGAGTGCTTTCATACCGTTTGGGTTTAGGTCAAAGGTAGGGCAATGTAATATATTGACAATGAATTAGAAACGGAGATGAGGTGGACTTGATGCGGGGTTAAGCAGGTCTTTATGTAAAACGGGGCGTTCCCTGCTAAAGAGAACGCCCCGTGGGTATTGTCAGTAACCGGAAGCCGGCTACGTTGTAATCAAAGTATTATGCTGTTTTCTCAGGTTTCATCTGAGGGAAGAACAGGACATCCTGGATGGATGGCTGATTGGTCATGATCATGGTCAGACGGTCAATACCAATACCGATACCGGAGGTTGGCGGCATGCCGTATTCCAGTGCACGCAGGAAGTCGTAGTCGATATACATCGCTTCGTCATCACCACGTTCCATCAGTTTCACCTGATCTTCAAAGCGGGCGCGCTGATCGATCGGGTCGTTCAGCTCACTGTAGGCATTTGCCAGCTCTTTACCGTTTACCATCAGTTCAAAACGTTCTACCAGACCTTCTTTGCTACGGTGCTTTTTGGTCAGCGGACTCATTTCCACCGGATAATCGGTGATGAAGGTCGGCTGTACATAGTGGTGCTCACATTTCTCGCCGAAGATCTCATCTATCAGTTTGCCTTTACCCATGCTAGGTTTCACGTAGATACCCAGTTGCACACAGGTAGCGCGCAGCTGATCCTCATCCATATTGCTTACATCGATACCAGTATGCTCCAGGATGGCTTCATACATGGTCACTCTGCGGAAAGGTGCTTTGAAGTTGATCACCTTCTCTCCTACTGTTACTTCGGTAGTACCATGGAGGGCAATCGCGATCTTTTCCAGGAGGGTTTCAGTTGTATCCATCATCCACTCATAGTCTTTGTACGCAGCGTACATTTCCATTACGGTGAATTCCGGGTTGTGGGTACGGTCCATACCCTCGTTACGGAAGTCTTTCGCAAATTCATATACACCTTCAAAACCACCCACGATCAGGCGTTTCAGGTACAGTTCATTCGCAATACGCATGTATAAAGGAATATCCAGCGCATTGTGGTGCGTAGAGAACGGACGCGCGGTAGCACCTCCGGGAATAGGCTGAAGGATCGGTGTTTCTACTTCCAGGTAACCCAGGTCATTATAGAAATCACGGATGGTCTGCATGATGCGGGTACGTTTGATGAAAACGTCCTTTACCTGCGGATTTACGATCAGGTCTACGTAGCGCTGACGGTATTTGAATTCCGGATCAGTTACCGCGTCAAATACCTCTCCTTCTTTCTCACGTACTACCGGTAACGGACGGATAGATTTAGCCAGGACATCCAGTTTGGTAACATGGATAGACAGTTCCCCGGTTTTGGTGATAAAGGCATAACCTTTCACACCGATAATATCGCCCAGATCAAGTAATTTCTTGAACACGACGTCAAACATTGTCTTGTCATCGCCGTTGCAGATATCATCACGACGAATATACAGCTGCATCTGGGTAGTATGGTCCTGTAACTTTACAAAAGCCGCCTTACCCATGTCACGTACAGCCATAATACGGCCAGCCAGACATACATCCTGGAACTGGTCTTTGGTTTCCTCCGTATACAGGGCCTTTATATTGGCAGCTGTATTGTTCACCGGATATTTTTCCGCCGGATAAGGGTTGATGCCCAGTTTCTCCAGTTCCTGCAGTTTCTCCCTGCGTATGATCTCTTGCTCGGATAATTGTGTCATGTGTACTGATTACAATAATTGGAGTGCAAAAATAGTCGATTTAAAGGGTAAATGAGCGAAACACGGGTTTGGCATCAAATTTTCATTATGTATGAGGCCCCCAATCAGGGATTCATCAGCTTTAAAACACACACAGGATGAAAACCATCATCGTACCTACAGACTTTTCCGCTACTGCCTATAATGCCGCCCGTTATGCACTGGGACTGGCAGCGCAGATGGGTACCGCCCGTATTCTGCTTTACCATGCTTATGAACTGATCGTGCCCATCCCCGATGTGCCGACCTCCATCCCCATGGTAGATCCCAATGAGCTGAAAGCTGCCAGTCTGGAAGGACTGGAACATATGAAACAGGACCTGCTGCCTATATTGCCGGGTGGCGTCGAACTGGATTACCGGGCAGATAATAATCTGCTGGCGGCCAGCATCGAAGACCTCAGCAAGGAGGAAAAGGCTGATCTGATCATTATGGGTACCACCGGCGGCAGCCAGCTGGAAGAGATCCTGATCGGGTCCAATACCATCGATGTGGTGAAACATACCTCCTGCCCTGTTATGATCATTCCGTCCAATGTTTCCTTTCAGCCGGTAAAACGGATCGTTTTTGCCTGCGATTTCAAAAAAGTAGGCACCGGTACACCGATCTATCCGCTGAAAAGACTGTTAAACGTATTCCAGGGAGAATTACATGTGCTGAATATCGACAAGGAAGGAAAAGGACTTGCCAGCGATACACCAGAAGCCAGTTTATTGCTGGATACCCTGCTGGAAGGTCTTCATCCAAAATATCATTTCATTGATCATTCGAACGTTGTACAGGGCATTATGGAGTTTGCGGACCGGGAAAAAGCCGATCTGATCATTACGATCCCCCGTAAACACGGGCTGTTTGAAAGTATCTTCAAACGTAGTCGTACGGCTCAGCTGGCATTCCACACGCATATTCCCATGCTGGCAATACATGAATAAATACCGCTCGTCCCTCCATTAAACCTGGAGGGTTCTTTTTGTTCTAACTTTATAGTAGCGCTTCTAAATATTGTTACTATTTTGCATATAAAACCACAACAATCCAGTCTATGTACAAGAAACTATGCGTTCTATTATTATCAGGTATAGCTTTCGTGCCCGCTACCCAGGCACAGTTGCTGAAGAAATTAGGTGAAGCGGCAAGCAGTGCAGCTTCCAAAACCGGAACATCCAATGTTACGCAAGGTGAAGCAGGCAGCGCGATCAAAGAAGCCCTGGCGAAAGGCGTAGCCAATGGTATCGCTAATCTGAACAAAACTGACGGTTTCTTCGGAAACGAACTCTATAAAATGTTGCTCCCGCCAGATGCGGTAAAAATCGGTAATACCCTCCGTGGTGTGGGTATGGGTGCGCAGGTAGATCAGGCGATCCTGTCTATCAACCGTGCTGCTGAAAAAGCGGTAGGTTATGCAGCGCCGATCTTTGTGGATGCGATCAAGGAAATGAGCATCACAGATGCCCTGAAACTGGTTTCCGGTGGTAACAACTCCGCTACTGAGTATTTCAAAGGCAAAACAACTGACAAACTGAAAGCAGCTTTCTCTCCGGTGGTAAAAGGTTCACTGGATAGCACCAGCGCTACAAAATATTATGGCAATATCGTTACTGCGTACAACAAACTGCCAACTACCTTCAACAAGGTAAACCCTGATTTACAGGACTATGTAACAGGTATGGCGGTGACTGCGCTGTTTGACCAGATTGCGAAAGAGGAATCTAATATCCGCGCTAATCCGGCTGCAAGAACAACTGATCTGCTGAAGAAAGTATTCGGCAGCAGCTCCGGCAGCAAATAAGGATTGTTGAACGATTTATAAAAAAGCCCCGTATCACTGATACGGGGCTTTTTTATTGTCTGTGTATATACACAATTATTGTGCGCCGGCCAGTAACACCTGCCAGGCTTCCTGTATATGCCCTTTTTCCAGTAGTTGCTGTGCATGACGATGGAGTTCTTTTTCCATTTCATCAGGTGTGATACTGTAGTACTGAAAGATGTTCTTCAGGTGATCATCTTCAAATGCAGGATCTATTTCAGGTTGTACATGTACGTTGGCCAGTTGTCCGAGATTGTTGCCGGTAAGGATGCTGCTTTGTCTGACAGACAGTGGCAGTGCATCTATACCGATACCGAGTGAGGTATTGGGTTTGGCTACTTCGAATACGGCTGCGCCGGATGCACGACAGTAATAATCGCCTCCCATACGGGCCACCAGGTCGATCTTATGCGGATCGATGCTACCGGCTTCATTCAGGATCTCATCGTTAATATGGATCATGACGGCCTCGCAGATGATCAGATTACCTGCGCCACCTTCAGTGCCCTGTGTCAGCACTTCTTTTACTTTACACTCAAACTGTACGGGACTTTCTTTCACGCGGAAAGGTTTCACTTTTTCAGCAGCGACGGGGGTGAATCCTGACTTCTCAAATTCATTTGTTCCCTTTGGATATTCACAGCTGGAAAGAGATGCCTGTTGCACCATGGAATAGTTCACCACGTTGATGACCACTTCCATTGTTTCCAGGATATTTTCCAGCGTATGTTTGGTGGTATTATCACGTACCCTGCGTGCAGGAGAAAAGATCAGTGTAACCGGGTTGCTGCCAAAGATATTGAAGAAGCTGAAGGGCGACAGATTAGGCCTCCCCTCTTTATCAACGGTGCTGGCAAAGCAGATGGGTCTGGGTGCAACAGCGCCCTGCAGGTAGCCCTGTAACGCCGCCGTTGGCACCTGTCCTGGAATGATTTGCATGTGGTCTTATTATTTTTTCAACTGCAGAATGGAGAAGTCTGTTTCTTCTGCTACAATTGTATTTTTCAGTGTACCCAGTCCGTCGATATCCATTTCCACTACATCACCTGGTTGTAACCATTGTTCCTGGTAATCAGGATTTTCACGTTTACCCGTGCCGTTCAGTTCAAGGAAACAGCCTGTACCTACGGTACCACTGCCTATTACATCACCCGGATAGATATTGGCGCCATAAGCGCAACGTTCGATGATCTCTGCGAAGGTCCAGTCCATGTCACCCATGTTACCTTCACTTACCTGTACGCCATTTACGCGGCAGGTCATTTTCAGGTTATAGTTGTTACCGGTATGACCTGGTTTTGCCGGAATGAGCAGGTGTTCCAGTTCATCCGGTGTAACGAGCATAGGCCCTATCACGGTACTGAAATCCTTGCCTTTGGCAGGTCCCAGATTGAGCTTCATTTCTTCCATCTGCAGTGTGCGGGCGCTCATGTCATTCATGATCATGAAGCCGCCGATATAGTTGTCTGCTTCAGCTGCCGGTATGTTGCGACCGAATTTGCAGATAACGATGGCTGCTTCCAGTTCGAAGTCCAGTTTATCGAAGTGGTCAGGCATACACAATACATCGCCGGGGCCCTGTATTGCATTATGGTTGGTGAAATAGAAGATCGGATACTGATCAAATTCAGGGATCATGTCTACCCGGCGGTTACGTCTTGCAGCAGCCACGTGCTGTCTGAAAGCATAGCCATCGCGGCAGGATGTAGGCGCCGGAACAGGCGCCAGTATCTCCACCGAATCATAAGGGATCGGGGTCGCTGAGCCGATATGTTTTCCGGCTTTCAGCTGTGTATCGATTTCGAGGGCCAGGTCTATTACCTCTTCCCAGGAGAGTAAGAACATCTGCATGTTGCCGGGCAGATTGGGGTGCAGGTCCTGTGTGTTATACAATTTGTCGCCAATTAAAATGGCCAGGTGGTCAGCTTCATCCCGTAGATAACTAACAAGTTTCATAATAAGTAGTTGGTTCTGGTTGTATGATCTGTAAATATAGGGCAAATGCCAATTAGGAATTAGGAATTACGAATTAGGAATTCATTCATCAATGATCTTTAATAAAAGAAAAGGCATCCCTATGGGTGGCAGGCGCCACTTTTTGGAGGGATTGTTGCCGGGATATATTCCAAACGTGACTATAGGGGATATTGTGGTGGTGAACGTTTATTATCAGGGACAGGTTGGTCGTGTATTGATAATCAGCATGTGCTGATACAAGCTATCACCCGTTAATATGGTAGATATGACGAGCAGATTTATCTGAGAATTTGTGCCAGTAGCTTAGGGAAATTCGATAAATTACGGTGTCTTCTCATGACAAACGGACATTACCACTTGATAGGAATGTTCACCAATCAATAAAGGATGTTAGCACCGTATTTATCAGTACCCCGGAATGTATATAATTTAAGATCAATAGTTTATTTCCAGTAATAATCAGTTGTATTGCCTGTTTTGTGACGCCCCGGTTCATATGATTAACATAACACTGATTACTTCCCGGGTGTCCTGATGGACGCAAATAGATATTCACATACCCGCAAGATGCATAAGATCGGCATAATATTCGCGGAAGCATTTTTTTCGGGCATAAGTTAGACAGAACAGGAAACCAACATGTCATTCGTTTAGGCACTTATTTGCATTAAATAAAGGAGTTATGAAGTTTGATAAGATTAAGAACAAGGGACAGGCGAGATTATTTGAAAGCAGGTATTTGGAGATGCTCACCAAAACACACCCCCTGGTTATATGGGCCATGTACATCCCCATCATCGGTTACATGCTATTTTACAGTTACGACACATTAGGATTCAGTATTACCCGTGTGGTGACTACTTTTCTGGGTGCTATGTTTTTCTGGACCTTATTTGAATACCTGATGCACCGCTATCTGTTCCATTTCAGTAGCGACAGCCAGCGGGTAAAGCGGTTCATCTATGTGATGCATGGTAATCACCATGAGTACCCGCGTGACAAACAGCGTTTATTCATGCCGCCTGTGCCCAGCCTGATCCTGGCTTCGGTTATTTTCAGCGTGCAGTATATTTTTCTCCGGGAGTATACTTTTATGTTCTTCCCGGGTTTTATGCTGGGATACCTGATTTACGGCAGTATGCACTATGCGATCCATGCATGGAATCCGCCGGCAAAGTTTCTGAAACCATTATGGCGTAACCATCACCTGCATCACTATAAAGGTGATGAGAAAGGCTTTGGGGTAAGCTCCAGTATATGGGATTATATATTTGGTACCAGCTTTGACCTGGAGAAGGAAAAAGAGGACAAGGAGAAAGTGCGGGAACTGATGTTCAATAAATAATCCTGTTACCATTTCTCCTCTCCGTCATCGGGAGGAGGCTGGCTATATTTTTTACGGGAAAGGATCTTTTCCTGTTGTCTTTCTATCAGCAGTGCAGCTATCTTTCTGTAAACACCGGGTGTCAGGTCGGCCTCCAGTACCTGCCGGATACTGAATTCAGAAACATCTATTTTATAAAGCAGCAGCACAAATTGTTGAAAGTCGGAACTGATCAGCTGTTCAAGCTTTTCAGCCAGGGCCTCTTCCAGCTGATCGTAGGTCATACCGGCCGCCATTGGCAGACCGGCATCCGCAGTTAGCTGTTGGGCCGTTTCCGGAAGTAATTGCATCATACAGCACAAAAATAAAAAGGTCCGCCATTAGCGGACCTTTTTCTGTATTATTTCATTTGTTTGATCTTGTAGGAGGAGTTGGTGACTATTTTCACCGGCACCTTGATATCTTTCTTGATACGTTTGGCTTTGTTAGCCTTGTAGGTATACGTACCGTTCATTTCCATATTCTGTGCACAGATGCTTGGTAAGCCGGTATTGCGGTCTATCAGGTAGTTGGTCATGATATCGCCGTCTACTTCTGCGGTTGCCGTGATACCGTCTTCGATGGTAAAGGTTTCTACTTTATTGGTATGTACTTTACCTGTACCAGAGATCTTGGCAGTCTGGGCGTCCCAGGTTTGCAGGTTCCAATAGAGGTCTATATCTCCTACCAGTCCTGTACGGATAGGTACAGTTTCTTCCCAGCGGGTGCCGGTCTTGATACTGCGTACCGGATAGATCACCAGCAGTTGTTCCAGCCAGGTACGGAAGGCGGCTGTTCCAAACTGGTCTTTCATCAGTTTCTTGTATGCTTCCCTTTCGTCTTCCTTCAGACTGGAGAAGGTAGCGGAGGCTTTATCCAGCAGTTCATCCAGACCGGTGATCTTGTTGATAAATCCGGAATTGGAGATATCAACGGTGAACGGGTGGTCTATGATGCTTTTCAGGGCCGCCTGGAAAGGTTCTTTATCGTTGGGAACACCGGCATCTACCAGGATGTTCTGATTTTTAGCATTGAAGTTGAATTTCAGCTCTTTATATCTGAATTCAAGGTAGAGATGGCCATCAGCCACATCCGACACCTGGATACTGATACTGTTGTTGAAATCGCGGGATACACGCTGCATGATATCGTCTACGGTCGTGTATGTCTCACTGCGGCTTTCCTGTTTCAGTTCAAACTGCTGGCCTTTCTGAAAATTGTAGGCAAGGTCGATATAATCTCTTTTTTCTTCCTGATTCTGGGCTGTTGCCGGAAGTGCCAGCACGGCGCCCATTGCCATTGACACCAAAAATCGCTTCATCATTGCGCTATATTTATTAAACATACTTTTCTATTACTCCCAGGCCGAACAATGCGAAGTCGTATTTCGCCGGGTCCAGTGGGTCCAGCTGCCTGAGTTGCTCGGTAAGGGCGATCGCCGTTTTCCAGTCAGATTTGGCGGCGGGAATCAAACCCAGTCTGGTAGCTACTCTGCCCACATGCACATCCACAGGACATACCAATTGCGATGGCTGGATATGCTCCCATAATCCAAAATCCACGCCATTTTCGTCCTTCCTCACCATCCAGCGAAGGTACATATTCAATCTTTTACAGGCGGAATTTCTCGCAGGAGTGGAAATATGCTTACGTGTACGTTCAGGGTGCTCCGGTAGGAAGAACATGTGATGGAATCCGCGCAGGGCGTTTTCGATCGTATCGTCTTCCGGGGTAATATGGCCGCTGAAAGCGAATTCCAGGGAAGTAATGTCGTTGTAATAGCCCTGCAGGAACTCTACAAAATACATCAGGTCCACCCCGTTAAAAGTGCGGTGGCAGAACTGAAGGAGTTTCATCCGTTCCCTGGGCTTATGGTTTTTGATGAAGTCATAGGGTGCATCGTCCATCAGCTTCAGGAGATCCGTACACTTATTGATGATCGTGGTACGGTTGCCCCAGGCCAGTATGGCTGCGAACAAGCCTGAAATTTCGATATCCTGAAGTTGGGTAAACCTGTGAGGTATGCTTATCGGGTCGCCTGGAATAAAGTCAGGATTGTTGTATTGCGCTGCTTTTGCGTCCAGAAAGGCCTTCAGTTGGTCAAATTTCATAATGGTCTGCTCGGTTTTGTGCTGATTGTGTCGGGAGTGCATTACTCTGGCTGCCCGAAAAATAAGCAAAGATGTTCATACTATATCAATTTATATAGATAACGAATTATATATTATAGTTAATTGATAATGAGTATTTGTGAGTATTTTTTGTTCTAAGTACCGGTTAACAAGGCTTCCGGGGTATTTGTTTTTATCTTTAAAGGCATGTTAATTATACACTCTTATACCGCATAGTGTTGACTAAGGGTGATTTTTTTATCTTTTTCAGGAGCCAGAACAGCGGATCAGTTATTGAAGAGTGTGCTCCGGGGATGCTAAAAAAAGATGCAGGAACAAACGCCTGGTTATATAGCGTTCGTTCCTGCATCAGGAATATTGCTTGATTGTCTTATTATCCGATTGCTTTGGACAGGTCGGCGATCAGGTCATCCACATCTTCAATGCCTACACTCAGCCGGATCAGGGAGTCTACCAGTCCATTGGCGATCCTTTCTTCGCGGGGAATAGAAGCATGGGTCATACTGGCCGGGTGTCCTATCAGTGACTCCACTCCTCCCAGCGATTCTGCGAGGGAGAACAGATGGGTGCCACTTAAGACCTTAAAGGCAGCTTCCTGGCTGTCATCTTTCAGGGTAAAAGAGATCATACCGCCGAAGTCTCTCATCTGTTGTCTGGCAATATGATGGTTTGGATGGTCTTCAAATCCGCACCAGTATACTTTTGCCACTTTCGGATGCTGGCGGAGGAATCTGGCGATGATAGCGCCGTTTTCACAATGGCGCTGCATACGTACGTGCAGGGTCTTGAGTCCGCGTAATACGAGGAAGCAGTCCTGCGGACCAGGTACGGCGCCACAGCTATTCTGTATGAAATAGAGCTGTTTTGCCAGTGCTTCATCTTTTACAACGATCGCTCCGTGTACCACATCGCTATGGCCACCGAGGTATTTGGTAGCGCTGTGTACAACGATATCGGCGCCCAGGTCGAGTGGGTTTTGCAGATATGGAGAGGCGAAGGTATTATCCACGCAAAGCAGCAGGTTGTTTTCCTTTGCGATCTTTGCACTGGCGGCAATATCGATGATATTCAGCAGTGGATTGGTCGGTGTTTCTATCCAGAGCAGCTTTGTGTTTTTGTTGACATACTGCCGGATGTTTTCGGCATCCTGCATACCAATGAAATGGAACTTAATGCCATAGCGTTCGAAGATCTTGGTAAAGATGCGATAGGTGCCACCATAGAGGTCGTTAGAGGCAATCACTTCATCACCAGGCTGCAGCAGTTTCATAACAGCATCTGTAGCGGCCAGTCCGCTACCAAAGGAAATACCGTATTTGCCATTTTCGATGGCAGCCAGTGCATTCTGTAATGCGTCACGGGTGGGGTTTTGCGTACGGGCATATTCATATCCTTTATGATCGCCCGGTGCGTTCTGCACATACGTGGACGTCTGAAAGATCGGGGTCATGATTGCCCCGGTTGAAGGATCAGGGGTAACACCTGCATGTATAAGTTTAGTTCCCAGCTTCATTCCTGAAATATTTTAGTATTTAGACGATTCTTTTCGACAGCTCCAAAGGTACTAATTCCGGCATTCCGGCGCCGGTTCGCCCCTTTATTTGTACAAGGTGTTATATATCAAATCAGATACAAAAAAATACAAATAAGTACTTCTACGCAGATGCAGGCTGAGGTATAAATACGGGCCATGGTGGCCGTTTTTGTCCTTTATCGCTTTTAAAAATCACTTTACGGATGAAATCGCCACTTTCACGAACAAAATTTGTTCACTCAGCCGAAACCGTAGTTTCCGCGCAGTTATTCGAACTACATTTGAAAAGGTTTTTCATAGGATATGGTTAAAATTCGTGGGCGGTAATCTTACCGCCTATTTTATTACTAAAAACAAAGAGAGCGGAAGTGCATACTCCCGCTCTCTTTATTTTATATGAACTGCTGTTCGTTATTTCTTTTTACCGTTAGCAGGTGCTTTGTCTGACCATTTGATAGGCAGGCTTACGCTGGTAGTATCCCAGGCTACTACGAGGTTAGCGCCATAGTCTGCTTTTTCAAACACGATACTGAATGGTTCAACAGGTGTGCTCAGTTTTGTGACAGGTACTTCTGTTCTTGCCACATCTTTCTTTTCATCGTATTTGAAAGCGCCCCAGATATCTGTTTCACGGTTTACGATCATGGTCCATTTCTGTTCGCCTAATATTGCGTACATGGTATAACGGCCTTTAGGGATATTCTTACCACCGATATTGACAGGGCGATAGAATTCTATTTCAGTGGCCTCGTTGGCGCCCAGACGATAGATTTCGCCATAAGCTTCCAGTTCACCGAAGATCTTTCTTCCTTTCTTCTGCGGACGGCTATAAATAACGCGCGCTACAAGTGTGCCGGGTTCGCCTTTCACCTTTACCACATAGGGATACATTACCGGATAGTATGCCATGTCCATAGGGCTCGCATCGAGAGGCGGCATCTTTTTGTCCTGGGCATTGGTGGTCAGGCTGGTGAGACCTGCTATAACGGTAAGCAGCATTAAGCGAAGTAAAATTTTCATTGTTGGCTATCAATTCAGTTGTTACAAAATATGTGCAAACCTACGATTTAATGCGGGTATGTTTTAACGAATGCGACCAATTCAGGAAAGAATGTGCTGTAATGATCAGCCAGTTCATCATAATGTTGTTTAAGTACTTGAAAGGGCGCATCAGCGGTCACTTCCAGGAATTTTGCCCGGTGTACGATACCGCTGAAGCTCTTATAAATACCGTCCATAAGCCTGTAACCATACAACCAGTCATGTTGCTGCATATGACGGAAAACCTGTTGAAATACAGGTGGTAGGATATCATGTTGCTGTGCAACAGTACGGTATATCTGTCTGGTAAAGGCAGATAGTGATTGTTCTGAAAAGATACTGGTATCGTTGGCGAGGAAATGATCATATACAATGTCGATAAAGACGGCACTGTATCTTCCGCAGGATGCCTGAAAATATTCTCTGGCGGCCAGTGTCACCGGATGCGTATCTGTAAATGTATCGATTGCGCGATGCAACTGTATGCCCTGCTGAATACCGGGATCGTATTCCTGCCAGTGTTTGCCTTTCACATAATCAGCTATCATATTGCCCACTATCAGGGACTGATCATTGAAAGAAAGATATGCGTGGGCCAGGTAGTTCATATACTGAAGATAAAATAAACTTTGCACCTGCCATCGTTTGCATAAAGACATGCAGCTGTTATGATGCAATATTAAGAGAGTGTTAACAGAATATCTTTTATTGACGGAGTAATTGAAACGCCCTGTTGGCAATGGATTGCAGAGGGGTATAAAGATGATGAAAGTGATCTTATTCTGATGAAATAAGACACCGTTTAAAGACATTCAGCAGCATATTTTAACCGTTCATCGCTACACTGTCCAGTTTAACAAAAGCTTAACGCGTACCCTTGCAACGATCGTCGTTTCAGTGCAACATCTGTATGGCAAAGGAAGTATATGAAAAGACAAGGTAAGTTGAAAATGATTCTGTTACAGATGCGAATTACCAATTAATCTAGCGTCTCCATTTAACACAAAGCATTTGACCCCACCCCATTCTTGCATGTACCTTTACATCACAAAACCAAACCAAAAAGTTTCCGCCATGAAACCGATCAAATCAATTAACCTCAGTGCACCTGCGGGTGCTACACGACTGTCTTTCGGTCGTATCAGGAGCATGCTTCTGTTATTTGTTGCCGCTCTTCTTTTCAGTACACAGCTCACATTTGCAGGCACCAAGGAAATGGAGGCCAGCAGTAAATTGAAGAATGCACTCAGCAAAGAATTTTCGGGTGCTTCTGATGTGAAATGGTACAGTGAAGACAACAAAACATTTATGGCCAAATTCACATTGAAAGAGCGTAATGTGACAGCCTACTTCGATAAGGAAGGAACGCTGCTGGCTACCCGCCGCTATATAGCGGAAGAACATCTGCCAATGGCTGTGACCAACAAGCTGGCAAAACGTTATCCAAATGAAAAAGTACGCTGGGTGGTAGAATTCGAAAGCGATGGTAACACCGTGTACTATGTAACACTGGAAGGCGACAAGACCTGGAAAGTGATCAAATCAAGCGCAGGTGGCGACATGAGTGTACACCAGCACCTGAAAAAAGTCTAGACATCAGTTCATCAGTTGAAAGTCCATAGTCAGGGATAGTCCATAGTAGCGACAGCTATTATGGGCTATTTTTTTTAATTCATTACCTTTGCGGTTCTTAGGGAATTTAAACTATTTAAACGGACATGAATAAAGGGCCTATTTCTCAATTTATCCAGCACCACTACCGCCACTTTAACGCGGCTGCACTGGTGGATGCTGCCAAGGGATATGAAACACATTTACTGGAAGGCGGTAAAATGCTGGTATCCCTTGCAGGTGCTATGAGTACTGCCGAGTTGGGCATCTCATTCGCGGAAATGATCCGCCAGGGTAAAGTGGATATCATCTCCTGTACAGGCGCTAACCTGGAGGAAGATATCATGAACCTGGTAGCACATACACACTACAAAAGGGTTCCTAACTACCGTGACCTAAGCCCCCAGGAAGAATGGGACCTGCTTCAGGATGGTTTTAACAGGGTGACTGATACCTGTATTCCGGAGGAAGAAGCTTTCCGCCGTATACAAGAGCATATTCACAAGATCTGGAAAGACGCTGATGATAAAGGCGAACGCTACTTCCCGCACGAGTACATGTACAAACTCCTGCTGAGCGGCGTAATGAAAGAGCACTACGAGATCGATCCAAAGAACAGCTGGATGCTCGCTGCTGCTGAACGTAATATTCCGATCGTTGTACCAGGATGGGAAGATAGCACCATGGGTAACATCTTCGCTTCCTACATCATCAAAGGTGAACTGAAAGCATCTACCATGAAGAGCGGTATCGAGTACATGGTATGGCTGGCAGACTGGTACCGTAACAATTCCGCTGGTAAGGGCGTAGGTTTCTTCCAGATCGGTGGCGGTATCGCAGGTGACTTCCCAATCTGCGTAGTACCAATGATGTACCAGGATCTGGAATGGCATGATGTGCCTTTCTGGGGCTATTTCTGCCAGATCTCTGACTCCACTACTTCTTACGGTTCTTACTCCGGTGCAGTACCAAACGAGAAGATCACCTGGGGTAAACTGGATATCAACACACCGAAATTCATCGTTGAATCTGATGCTACCATCGTAGCACCACTGATATTTGCTTACCTGCTTGGCTGGTAAGTGCTGATGCCGCAAGGCTGAAGTAAAGGCAAACGCTGACCACTGCTTTTTTTGCGGTGCTCGGCGTTTTGTCTTTTATAAGACTATCACTTTTAATACGAAAAGCGTATATTGTACCCTTATAACTTCCAAAAATGAAAAACATATTTCCACTATTAACAGTGGCGGCCGCAGTTAGCTTCAGCGCCTGCCAGTCTGGTACAAAAACCGATAATAATTCAGCAGATAGTATGAGTACCAAGCAAGACAGTCTTTCTCAGGGCCAGATATCAGATGCGAAATTTGATACCACCATCGATGGCAAACAGGTGAAGTTATATCACCTGAAAGGTAAAGGAAACATCCAGGTAGCCATTACCAACTATGGCGCAAAGATCGTAAGCCTCCTCGCTCCTGATAAACAGGGACAGCTGGCGGACGTTGAGCTGGGTTATGATAATGCCGCTCAGTATGTAAGCACCAAGGAAAGATATTATGGTGGTATCGTGGGCCGTTATGGCAACCGTATTGCTAAAGGCAAGTTTAAAGTGGATGGTAAAGAGTATACCCTCGCTACCAACAATGGTGTCAATCACCTGCATGGTGGTAAAGTAGGTTTCAATGATGTGGTATGGGATGCAGAGCAGCCAAATGACCACACCCTGAAACTGCACTATGTATCAAAAGACGGTGAAGAAGGATACCCGGGTAACCTGGATATCACACTGACTTACGAACTGACAGACAGCAACGAAGTTAAGATCGATTATAAAGCGACTACCGATAAGGCAACTGTGGTAAACCTGACCAACCACTCTTTCTTTAACCTGCATGGCGCGGGTAACGGCGATATCAATGATCATATCATGTATATCAATGCCGATAAGTTCACTCCGGTTGACAGCACCCTGATCCCTACAGGTAAACTGCAGGCAGTAAAAGGCACGCCGATGGACTTTACCACCGCCACCAAAATTGGTGAAAGAGTGGATGCTGACTTTGAACAGCTGAAATTCGGTAAAGGATACGATCACAACTATGTACTGAACAAAAAAGGAAAGGAACTGTCTCTGGCAGCTACTGTAGAAGAACCAACCAGCGGCCGTACCCTGGAAGTATGGACAACTGAGCCTGGTGTACAGTTCTACGGTGGTAACTTCCTGGATGGTACTGACAAAGGTAAAGAAGGTAAAAGCTATGTACACCGCGGTGCATTCTGTCTGGAAACACAGCACTTCCCTGATTCACCAAATCAGCCAACATTCCCTTCAGTAGTACTGAAACCGGGAGAAACCTATACTTCTACCTGTGTGTACAAGTTTGGGGTAAAATCTTAATTATTTACACGGGCTGACGCCTGGAGTTTTTAGAGATATTAGCACAGCGAGTGTCTGCCGTAAGGCAGACACTCGCTGTTTTTAGGGCATGTAACGCCTGATCTCTTCGTTCATTTTGATCAATTTCTTCGATTAAACCCTTATTATACCGGCATTACGCCGTAACCGCTCCGTTCGGGAACGAAGAGATAGCGGCATAATGACGGCGTAGTAACGTTATTATACGAAGACAATAGCGGGAAACGGGCTCAGAAAAAGAGATCTGCTGCAATGCCATCAGCAAAAAGACGGCCTTCCGGCGTCAGTACCAGGGTATCGTTGCGGAGTACCATCCAGCCTTTATCGATGAAAGTCCGGGATAATTGCAGGAGGGTATCCCGTTTATCAGTACCGAAACGTTCGGCGACTACCGGCAGGATACAGCCCTGTGAGGTGCGCAGGGTGGTCATGATGTATTCATTCAGCATCATCACCGGGGTGAGTTCTTCCAGTTCGAAAGGGACCTTTTCCTGTTCCAGACTTTTGATATACAGCGCGTTGTTGGCAATGTTCCATTGGCGGGAATGGCCATTGAAAGAATGTGCGGAAGGGCCCAGTCCGAGGTAGGGTTGTCCCTGCCAGTAACTGCTGTTATGACGGGAGTGCCAGCCGGGAAGGGCAAAGTTAGATATTTCGTAATGCTCATAGCCGGCTTGGGCCGTCCATTGCATGAGTTGCTCGAAATGACGTGCAGCTTTATCCGTATCGACGGCAGCTACTTTCTTTTTCCGGATGAACTGGTCTAGTGCAGTGCCGGGTTCTACGGTCAGGGCATAACACGAAAGATGTTGTACGCCCAGGTCGATCGCCTGTTGCACATTGGCTGCCCATCCTTCATCTGTGAGGGTCGGGCCGCCATAGATGAGGTCAATCGTCAGGTTATTAAAACCGGCGGCCTTTGCGTTGATGATACATTGCAGGGCCTGCTGACTGTCATGCGCACGATTCATCCAGCGCAGATCCGGTTCATGAAAAGACTGTATACCGATGCTCAGGCGATTGATACCTGCTGCGCGGAGGGTGTCCAGTTTTTCAGGAGAAAGGTCATCCGGATTGGCTTCCAGTGTGATCTCTGCATCCGGATTGACCGGGAAGGTATCCCGCAGTTTACCGAGGAGCAGCTGTATATCTGCCTGTGACAGCAGACTGGGGGTGCCCCCACCAAAATAGATACTGCTGACCGGGGCGCCGGAGAGATAATTGCGTTGCAAATCTATTTCCCTTACAAGTTGCTTCACCAGTGCTGGTTGCTGCGACAATGAAGTGGAAAAATGGAAGTTACAGTAGTAACAAGCCTGCTTACAAAAAGGAATATGTAGATAAATACCTGCCATCTGAAAAAAAGAGTCTGCCGGTACAGACCGGTAAACCCTGAAAATAAATTGAGTATAGCTTAAATAAGTATATGGTAACTATAGTATATCAACTAGTGACCATGGACTATTTTTATATCTTTGCAAACGACAAATTTACTGCATTAAAAAATATTCACGGTGCGACGCTGGTTATTGTTTCTGTTCATTCTACCCTGTTTACGTTTGGCGGCTCAGACGGATAGCTCCGCAAAGCCGGCTCCTGCTGTGCAAAGCGCTCCTGTGAAGGTACAAAGTGCCCCCCGGGATACTTCAGTAAAGCCTGTGAAGAAGAAAGCACCGGTGATCAAAAAAGACAGTGCGGGTGTGAGTTCGCCTGCAGGTGTGTTAAAACCTGCTACGCCAGCTGCTCCGTTAAGTACTACTACTGCACCTGCGGCTACTGTGCAAAAGCCGGTCCCGGCCGGTCCCGTTGTGACGGCAGACAGTGCTGCAAAAGCTGCTGCTGATAGTATGCAGCAGCAGGCTGCTGTACCTTTACATCAGGATACGGAGTATGATCTTTATCTGAAAAAGCTGGCAACTACCAATATTTTCCTGAAAAGCGATAAGCCTACCCGGCCGGATGTGAATAAAGTAAGGGTATATGAGGATCTGGACTGGCTGGTGTATGTGATGGCGGGCGTTGTATTGTTACTGGGTATCATCAGACTGAGTTATCTGAAATACTTCTCCGATCTCTTCCGGGCATTTATGAATCCGACGCTTAGTCAGCGGCAGCTGAAGGATCAGTTATCACAGTCCCCGTTCCCCAACTTTTTGCTCAACGGCTTTTTTGTGATCAGTCTGGCTTTGTATCTGTACCTGTTGATGTATCGTCAGCAGTACATACCTGCAAATACGGCCTGGATGGCAATTCCGGGACTGGTAGTACTGGTGGCGGTTGTATACAGCGTGAAATACGTGATGTTACGCTTCTGCGGATGGCTGTTTGGCAGTACAGAACTGGCAGATGCCTACATTTTCATATTGTATCTCATCAACAAAATACTGGGCATTTTACTGGTGCCTTTTCTGGTGATACTGGCATTCTGTAAGCCTGAATGGTCAAAACCATTCATGTATATGTCTGTAGCATTTATTGTGTTACTCGTTGCATATCGCTATATCCGGTCATATTCAGTGGTAAAACAATACTTATCTTTCAGCAGATTGCATTTTTTTCTTTACCTTTGCGCATTCGAAGTAGCGCCGGTTCTAATAATAACTAAGGTGTTGCTGGTAGCGTTAACTGGTGGTCTCTGATTATTAAAACTGCCTATTGTTAACACAAGAGCATAAAAACGTATGATTAAAGGCGGGCCAAAAAAAGATTTGCAAGCAAAGCACATTCAGACAATTCTAATTTCCCAACCTAAGCCTGAAACAGAAAAATCACCTTACTTTGAACTAGCTAAAAAATTCAATGTCAAATTGGATTTTTATCCGTTTATAAGGGTGGAGGGACTGTCCGCAAAAGAGTTCAGGAAACAGAAGATAGACATCCCGAACTTTACGGCTGTGATTTTTACCAGCCGCAATGCAGTGGATCACTTTTTCAGGATCTGTGAGGAAATGAAAATTAAGGTTTCCCAGGACTGTAAGTATTTCTGTATCACGGAGGCAATTGCTTTGTATTTGCAGAAATTCATCCTGTACCGGAAACGTAAGGTATTTTATGGTGCCGACGGCTCAACGAAGAGTTTGCTGGAAGTGATGAACAAACACAGGGACAATGAGAAATTCCTGTTCCCGAGTTCGGATAGTCAGCGTAAAGACATCGAGGAGTGGTTAAAAACCAACAAATGTGAATACGCTACCGCTACCCTGTACAAGACTGTCTCCAACGACGTAAAGGAAATATTGTCGGCAACCGATTATGATATGATCGTTTTCTTCAGTCCTTATGGTGTGAAATCACTGTTTGAGAATGTTCCGAAGTTTGAGCAGAACGGTACCCGTATCGGCGCTTTCGGACCAACTACCTCAGCAGCTGTTGAAGAGGCTGGTTTGAGACTGGATGTAAAGGCTCCTGCTCCTCAGGCTCCTTCCATGGTAGCGGCGCTGGAACAGTATCTGGCAACGATCAACAAAAAATAACACGAAAATCACGGTAAAATATTACACGGAAAGGGACAGCGAAAGCTGTCCCTTCTTATATTTGGGGTAGTGAAGAATTACCGTTAAGAACAGAAGTAAGGCCAAAAATTGCGTAGGTAACAGAATAACCATTCACTGTGAACAGATTAGCGAAAGAAACCAGTCCGTACCTGCTGCAACACGCACACAATCCTGTAGATTGGTATCCCTGGGGGGAAGAGGCGCTGCAGCGGGCAAAAACCGAGGATAAACCTATATTAGTCAGCATTGGATACGCCGCCTGCCACTGGTGTCATGTTATGGAGCGTGAAAGCTTCGAACATGAAGAGACCGCGCGTATCATGAACGAGCATTTCATTAATATTAAAATAGACAGGGAAGAGCGTCCGGATCTGGACCATATCTACATGGATGCGGTACAGACGATGACCGGTTCAGGCGGATGGCCTTTGAACGTTTTCCTCACACCCGATAAACTGCCTTTTTATGGCGGGACCTACTTCCCTCCTGTCAAGGCGTTTAACAGACCGTCCTGGACGGATGTACTGCTGGCATTGTCGCAGGCATTCAAAGAGCGCCGGGAAGATCTGGAAACACAGGCGCAGAACATGCGTGACCACCTGATACAGGCTTCCGGTTTTAGCGGAAAGACGCCCGGACAGGACCTGGTGCCTCATGATGAGCTGTTTACGAAAGCCCAGTGTGAGACCATCTTCAACAATATGATGCAGCAGGGAGATAAGGTATGGGGTGGCTTTGGCAGTGCGCCGAAATTCCCTGGAACTTTTATCATTCAATACCTGTTAAGGTATCATCATAGTTTTAATGAGCCGAAGGCCCTGGAGCAGGCTTTGCTATCGCTGGATAAAATGATCCAGGGAGGTATTTATGACCAGCTGGGCGGAGGGTTTGCGCGATACAGCACGGATGCTAAGTGGTTGGCGCCTCACTTTGAAAAGATGCTGTATGACAATGCGTTGCTGGTGGATGTGCTGAGTGAGGCATATCAGTTGACAGGCAATGAGTTGTATGCAAGGACGATAGCCGATACCCTGGGTTTTGTGGAAAGAGAGATGACGGATGCCGGCGGCGGTTTTTATAGTGCGCTGGATGCTGATTCAGAAGGTGTTGAGGGTAAGTTTTATACCTGGAGCAAGGAAGAGATCGAACATATTCTCGGTGCAGATGCTGCTTTATTCTGTGCATTTTATGATGTGACGGAGGAGGGTAACTGGGAAGAGACGAATATATTATGGATCACGAAGCCGGCAGCGGTGTTTGCTGCGGAGCAGGGGATCACGGTGGAGGCGCTGGAGCGTAGTCTGGCTATCAGCCGGGAAAAGCTGATGGCAGTAAGGGCGAAGAGGATCCGTCCGGGCCTGGATGACAAGATCATTCTGGGCTGGAATGCGCTGATGATCCATGCCTGTTGCAAGGCATATGCGGCGTTAGGTATTGAGCGGTATAAGGAAATGGGTGTAAATGCGATGAAATTTTGTCTGGAGCACTTACAAAACGCTGATAAACAGGCTTTTTTTCATACATTTAAGGGCGGCATAGCAAAGTATCCGGCATTTCTGGATGACTATGCATGGATGATACGTGCATTAATTGCTTTACAGGAAGTGAGTGGAGAGCCGGAATGGCTGGGTAAGGCGAAGGAACTGACGGAGTATGTAGTGAATAATTTTTCAGACGAAGGGGACATTTATTTTTACTATACGGAAGCCGGACAGACGGATGTTATCGTACGTAAGAAGGAAGTATATGATGGCGCCACGCCTAGTGGCAACGCTGTAATGGCGGCTAACCTGCTTTATCTATCAGTTGTTTATGACAGGAAGGACTGGTCTGACCGTGGCATTCATATGCTGGCGGGGCAGTCACAGACGGCGGTCAGGTATTCCACTTCATTTGGGGTATGGGCTGGTGTGCTGTTACAACAGGTGATCGGGGTGCGTGAGATAGCGGTTGTGGGGTCGGAATATAAATCCAGGATGCAGGATACTAACAGGCATTATATTCCGTTTAAAGTAATGTTAGGAGCAGCAACCGATCAACCCGGTCTGCCACTACTCGAACAGCGGGAACGGCCAGGGGAAACACTTATATACGTCTGTGAGCATTATCATTGTATTAAGCCAGTTAATTATATAGAGGAAATAATTAATTTAAAATAATATTTATGTATCTTGCATGACCATATCTGTGTAAAAAGCACACGGAAAAATGATTTTGAGAAGATATAATAAAATGTTAAAAAGTACGTTTATTTTAATTGTCACACGTCCCTGATCGGGCATGAAAAAGTTGGGTAAAAACTAACTACGGATTAAAATTAATCGTTACATTTGTTATCTTGCTTAATAGTGTGGGATAGACTATCAGAAGGGTAAGTGCTGACTTTGAAGAGATGATGTGTTTCCAACGGGAATGAATTCAAAAAATTGAAACCAACAAGTATAACAACCGCGAAATTTCTGAAGTTGCCCTTAACAACTTTAGGGTCATTAAGTGTGAGGGGCTCGTTGGTAAACGGTCCGACCGGAGAGATCGGCGAGACCAAAGGCCATGTTTCAGAACTTAGCGACATCCTCAGTAGCATTATGGCCAATGTGCACTGCGTCGCCTACGAAATAAATGATTTTCAATGAAAGCTACCCTTATGAAGCTTAATTTTTCAAGTGGTCTGTTAGCAGCAGTATTGCTGGTTAGTCTGCTCGCCAGCTGTGGTGGTAGTAAGACCCCCAAAAACGCGCAAGGACAGCTAATCGGCGTAAGTCCTAGACCTAAGTATTTCCCGCCCGTACCCTATGGAATGGTATATGTACCGTCTGGTACTTTTCACATGGGACCGAGCGATGAGGATTTGAACTACGCGTACACCGCCCGTAACAAGTCTATTTCAATCTCCGGTTTCTACATGGATGCTACGGAGATCACAAATAACGAGTACAGGCAGTTTGTACAGTGGGTTACTGACTCCATTGCCCACATTATGCTGGGGCATGTGAAGAATGATGGTGGTGAGGATTATATCGATTGGAAGAAGAAAATCAACTACCGGGACAAATCCACCATGGATCAGCTGGAAAGTATGACATATGCACCTGAAGACCGTCTGTATGGTCGTAAGGAGTTTGACGTACGTAAGCTGGTTTACCATGCTGAGACTTTCAACTGGGAACAGGCTAAGAAGCGTGAAAACGCGAATGTATCCCGTGCTAAGTTCATCGTAAAGAAGGATGTTGCGATCTATCCTGACACATTGTGCTGGATCCGTGACTTCTCTTATGCTTACAATGAGCCAATGACGAGGATGTACTTCTGGCACCCTGCGTTTGATAACTATCCGGTTGTGGGCGTGACCTGGCACCAGGCAAACGCTTTCGCTGAATGGCGCAGTAAGTTCTGGGAAGACTACCGTATTTCTAAGAAATTATTTACAGAAGATAAATTCCAGTTGCCTTCAGAAGCACAGTGGGAGTACGCTGCACGTGGTGGTAGAGAGCAAACGCCTTACCCATGGGGTGGTTACTACATTCGTAACAAGAAAGGTTGCTTGCTGGCTAACTTTAAACCAGGTCGTGGTAACTATCCTGAGGACGGTGGTTTCTACACTGTAAGAGCGGATGCTTACTGGCCAAACGACTACGGTTTATATAACATGTCAGGTAACGTAGCTGAGTGGACACAGGATATTTACTATGAGAACGCATACTCCTTCACGTCTGATATGAACCCTTATCTGCGTATGGACGTTCCGGACAATGCAGTTCCGAAAATGAAACGTAAAGCGGTAAGAGGCGGTTCCTGGAAAGATATCGGATATTTCCTCCAGACAGGTACACGTTCTTACGAGTATCAGGATAGTGCTAAATCCTACATTGGATTCAGATGTACGATCGCCTTCCTGAGCCGTTCTAAAAACGATTTTGGTCACAGGTAACAATTATAGTAACAGCATTACGGATAGATGTGTATGAGAACAGGCAGTATCGAAGAGACAGGAATAAACCTGTATGCCTTTGGGACGGGCATGTGTGTGAAAATCAAACTAAAACAAGTTGATATGAGAAACCGTATGAAGTACATTGGGAAACCGCAAATCATCGTTGAGCAACAACTATTCCATAACAACAATTTAACCTTTAACACTTTAACCAGTAAATTTTGACCTATGGCTATGAATCCTACTACATCGAAATGGCTTAATTTCTTTGTTTGTGTCGCGGCATCTGTAGTAATTATCGGTGCGCTTTTTAAACTTCAACACTGGCCAGGCGCTGATATCGCCCTGATCGTTGGTTTGAGCACAGAAGCGCTGATCTTCTTCGTTTATGCATTCGTACCGGATAGCGGTGGTCACGATGCGGCTCCTGCTACTGTAGCAGTTGTTGCTGGTGGTAGCCCTGCTCTGGCTGGTCTGGATAAAATGCTCGAAGAAGCTGACATCACTCCGGTAAGCTTACAGCGTCTGAGCGAGAACTTCCAGAAATTAGGTTCCACAGTAGATAAAATGCGGGATATCAGTGATGTAGTTGCCGCTACAGGCGATTACACACAAAAAACAAGAGAAGCTGCTACTGCAATTGGTAGCGTAGCTCACGCTTACACTACTGCTGCTTCAGCTGTATCTTCTTTCAACAGTGCTTCTGAGTCTACAAGAAGCTTCCACGAGCAAATGCAGGGTATGACCAAAAACCTGGCTTCCCTGAATGCTATCTATGAACTGGAACTGCAGGACACTAACAATCACCTGAAAGCTATGAACAACTTCTATAGCAATCTGCTGAATGTTTCTCAGGCAATGACCAGCAGCGTGGACGATGCTCGTAAAACTCAGGATCAGATCTCTAAACTGGCTCACAACCTGACCAGCCTGAACACCGTATACGGTAACATGCTCAGCGCTATGCAGAGTGCGAGATAAGGTATCGCTAATAGTTTTTGAATTAACAACAGACAATCATTCAAACCTGAGAACAAACTATGGCACTACCTAAAGATCCCAGGCAGAAGATGATCAATATCATGTACCTGGTCTTAACGGCCATGCTGGCATTGAACGTCTCTGCTGAGATATTGAACGCATTTAATATAGTAAACGATTCAATTATAACATCTAACGCATCTATCACAAGTAAGAACACAATTACTTATGACCAGTTTACCAAACAGATGAGCAACGATCCTGGAAAGGTCGGTCCTCTGAAAGAAAAAGCTGATCAGGTAAAAGCGATCTCTGCTGAGATGTTCGTTTATATCGATACGTTAAAAGCAACCATCATCAGAGAAGCTGGTGGTCTGACTGAAGACGGTGAAATTAAAAGTAAAGACAACCTGGATGCTCCTACCCGTGTGATGGAGAATCAGAAGAAGGGTGCTGAACTTGAGAAAAAGCTGACTGAACTGCGTGCTAAATTGCTCACATTCGTTGATAGCAAAGTAGCAGCAGATTTCGAAAAGAGCTTACCACTGCGTATTGAAGTTGGTAAATCTCATGGTGGTCACGGTCCTAAAAATGCAACATGGACTTCTTACCACTTTAACATGGTACCTACTGTTGCAGCAGTTACCATCCTGAGTAAATTTCAGAACGACGTAAAGAACTCTGAATCAAGCATCGTTGATTACCTGTTCAAACAGATCGGTGCTAACGAGTTCAAATTCGACAAAATCAAGCCTTTCGTATCTCTGAACTCCAAGAACCTGATGGAAGGTCAGGAACTGGTTGCACAGGTAGCGGTAGGTGCTTATAGCAGCACAGTAAATCCTGAGATCGTTGTAAACGGTTCTGCCGTTACAGCAACTGATGGTCTGGGTAGCTATAAAATGAATGTTAGCGGCCTGGGTGATAAAACATTATCCGGTACCGTAACACTGAAGAGACCAAATGGCGAAACTGAAACATTCCCTTTCAGCGAACCATACACCGTAGGTGCTTCAACAACATCAATCTCTGCTGACAAGATGAACGTACTGTACATCGGTCTGCAGAACCCAATCTCCATCTCTGCTGCTGGTGTTCCTGCTGAGCAGGTAGCTGCAAGCATCAACAACGGTACTATATCTAAAACTGGTGCAGGTAAATTCTCTGTAACAGTTACTAAACCAGGTACAGCTACCATCGGTGTTGTTGCTAACGGTAAGAGCATGGCAGGTAAAGAATTCCGTATCAAATACATTCCTGATCCAGTCCTGAAGGTTGGTATGAGCAAAGGTCCTTTCATGAAGGCTGCTGAGTTCAAAGTACAGGGCGGTCTCCGCGCTGACCTGGAAGACTTCCTGTTCGAAGGTGTTAGATACGAAGTTGTAAGCTATCGTATTGGTATCGATGCGAAAGGTAAAGACTATGCAGAAGGCGAAGCTAACTCTGCATACTTCCCTAACAGCGTGATGCCTGTTATCCGCTCCCTGAGAGCTGGCGATATCGTATACTTCGACAACATCCGCGTAAAAGGTCCGGATGGAAGAGTGAGAGATATGAGTAACGTCAATTTCAAGATTAACTAATATTATTTTCTATGCGAGCAGTCATCCTTAACAGAATCGGTTTGTGCGCTATGCTGCTGGTATTCCTGGCAGCTGAGGCAAACGCTCAGGGCGGTGGTCGCCGTCGTACGACACGTCGTACCGAGTCTACCCCATCTGAGAATACAACACCTGCTGATGGTTCTGTTGTCAATCCCGCTACCGGCAATGCAGTATCTGCGCCTCCTCAGCAACCGCAAGGTGCTGAACCAGCCTCCCTCCGCCAAGATGGTGTTGGTGTGCCTGTTGTAGATACTCCACGCAAATCCCTGCGTACGGATGGCATTTCTGAAAAGAACTTTATCAAGGACCGTGTGCCTATTCCATATGACCATATCCGCTCAGATGATGAGTTCTGGGAAAAGAAGATATGGCAGGTGATCGACACCCGTGAAAAGATGAACCTTCCTTTCCAGTACAATGTTGAGGATGAAACTGGTACTAACCAGCTGTTCATAAACATTCTGCTCAACGCGGTTAAGTCCGGCGAAGTGCAGGCTTTCAGCCCTATCGATGACAGGTTCACTACTATCATTCCTTTCTCCGAAGTTCAGAACAAACTGAGTGGTGAAGAGAAAACTGTACGTAGTATCGACCCGGTAACCGGTGAGGAGAAAATGGTCACTACCCGTGATGAATTTGACCCACGTACTGTTGTTCAGTACAAGATCAAAGAAATCTGGGTATTTGATAAAGAAGCCTCTGCACTGAAAGTTCGTATCCTGGGTATCGCTCCAATGGTATCCCGTATGAACGAAGACGGTTCCTTCCGTGCTGCTATCCCGCTGTTCTGGGTATACTATCCTGATCTGCGTCCTGTACTGGCTAAATTTGATGTTTACAACCAGAATAACGATGCGGCTACGATGAGTTGGGAAGACCTTTTCGAAATGCGTTTCTTCTCCAGCTTCATTATCAAGGAAAACAATACTTATAACCGCGAGATCAAAGAATACATTAAAGATGGTACCATGCGTCTCCTGGAAGGTCAGGCGATCAAGGATAAGATCTTTAACAAAGAACAAGATATGTGGCAGTATTAATCTGCTCGCAGGATATAAAAAACTGAAAAAGGGTCTGCCATACGGCGGACCCTTTTTCTTTTACATGATTTATCTCATTTCTCTCCTCCCCGCCCCTGCCTACCTTTGTTCCACAAACAATCACCACGATTATGTCCCTGATATTTGAAACCCCCACCCTGCTCGGCCAGCTACACCGCCAGGTAGAAGAACTGCAGCAGATTGCCCGCCATCAATTCCTGAACGTCCCTGATGAACTATTGTTAAGGCAACCTGCCCCGGGAAAATGGAGCGTCGCACAATGCCTGGATCACCTGAACGCGTATGCCCGTTTTTATGTACCGGCCATAGAAAACGCGATCCAGGGAAAACTGTCGGGCAGCCTCCCTCCCAATCCGTCGCCTACCTTTAAAAGCGGCTGGCTGGGTAATTATTTTACGAATATGATGCTGCCAAAGGCAGATGGGCTGCCGGGTATGAAAATGCAGGCACCGAAAGCCTATCGCCCGCTCGCTGACCTGGATGCCAGGAAGGTGGTCAATGAGTTTATTGAATGGCAGGAAAAGATCAATGTGCTACTGGACCGCGCAAAGCTGGTGAACCTGCAACAGATCAAAATAAGCACTACACTCGGTAGCTGGCTGAAATTTTCACTGGGCGACACTTTCCGCTTCGTGATCGCACACGAACAGCGGCATATGGCACAGGCATTACGGGCAAAGTCCTGATATCAGCTATTACTGTCTGCATCTGTAACAGGGCCTGTTTCTCCGGTAGCAGGATGGAAATATGTGTATATGAGACGGGCCTTGGCTGCTCCGACTTCCTTTACGAGGTCATCCTCTGATAATAATTTGATTTTAGCGACTGAACGGAAGGTTTTCAGCAGCTGGGTGGCTGTATTCTCGCCGATACCCTTAATAGCCTCTAATTCGTTCTTAAAAGTGCCTTTACTGCGCTTCTGACGGTGGAAGGTGATGCCAAAACGGTGCACCTCATCACGTACGCGGCGGATCAGCTTCAGGCTTTCACTGTCGTAAGGAAGTTTGATACTGTCTTTATCTCCCGGAAAAAAGATCTCTTCTTCATTTTTCGCCAGACCCACTACGGTCATACTGCCGATGAGGTCCAGTTCCCGGATACTTTCCATCGCAGATCCCAGCTGGCCTTTACCGCCATCTATGATCACCAGTTGCGGCAAAGGTTGCTGTTCGGCCAGTAAGCGGCTGTAACGGCGGTATACCACCTCTTTCATAGAGGCGAAGTCGTTAATACCCTGTACGGTTTTGATATTGAAATGGCGGTAGTCTTTTTTGGAGGCAACACCGTCTTTGAACACCACACAGGCAGAAACGGGGTAAGCCCCCTGGAAGTTGGAGTTATCGAAACACTCGATGTGCAACGGT
The DNA here is from genome assembly GCF_900114995.1 of Chitinophaga sp. YR627. Classification (GTDB taxonomy): domain Bacteria; phylum Bacteroidota; class Bacteroidia; order Chitinophagales; family Chitinophagaceae; genus Chitinophaga. Next base: position 96,561 of record NZ_FOUX01000003.1, on the reverse strand, counting down.
AATTCCTGGAGTTCAAGATCCGCCTGCAACTGATACAGCACTTTCTTTTTCTCCAGATCGCTTTTGCCTTCCAGGTGCAGGATCTTTTTCCTGTACAGCTCTTCTTTGAAGTAATTCACATTCTTTTCCGAAAGCTCCAGGAGTTTCTTTTTGTCGCCGGCTTTTGGTACGGAGATGGCGACGTGTTCCTCGGGGTATTCTATTTCCAGGGGAACGATGATCTCCCGGGCAAGGCTCTGAAATGCATCACGCAGGTATCCGACCGCATAGGTGAGTACTTCTGTATCGTCTTCCTCGAGTTTCTTTTCCAGCGTGACCGTCTTCGTATCGGCAATGGTGCCGTTCAGTACGCGCAGGTAGTTGACATACGCGTAGTTGCCTTCACTGATGATGGAGAAGACGTCTACATTCCCGACACGGGTACCCACGATAGTAGACTTTGACTGATAGGCCTGCAGACTTTCTATCTTCTTGCGGACGATCTCCGCCTTTTCAAACTCCATGTTCATGGCGTGTTCCTGCATCTGTGTGCGGAACAGCTGTAGTACAGGCGACAGGTTACCCCGGAGGATGTTTTTGACCTGCTGTAAGCCTTCCCTGTAATCTTCTTCTGTCTGTAATCCTTCGCAGGGACCTTTACAGTTGCCCAGGTGATATTCCAGGCAGACCTTATACTTCCCTTTGGCGACATTCTGCGGCGAGAGATTCAGGTTGCAGGTACGCAGGGGAATGTTATATCTGATCACTTCCAGGAGTTCGCGTACTCGGCCTACGGAGGTGAAAGGGCCCAGGTATTCAGAACCGTCTTTTATGATATTACGGGTCAGGAATACACGGGGGAATGATTCGTGTTTGATGACGAGATATGGGTAGGTCTTATCGTCTTTCAGGTTGATATTGAATTTAGGCTGGAACTGTTTGATCAGTGAGTTTTCCAGCAGGAAGGCATCCTGTTCGGAGCCAACGATGGTAAATTCAATATGGTGGATGTTTTCTACAAGTTTTCGTGTCTTGTAGTTATCATGATTTTTAACAAAATAAGAGCTGACCCTTTTGCGCAGGCTTTTAGCTTTTCCTACATAAAGCAGTTCGCCTGCTTCGCTGTAATACTTGTAAATACCGGGCTGAAGGGGTATTGTATGTGATATCTGTTGAAACTCCGCTGCTGTCATGTTCTAAGAAAATCAGTTAGGGGCGTCTGAGCAGGACTTTCACATCCAGTTCTCTGGCGGGGAGAAAAGCGATCTTCTGCCAGGTTACGATACGGATATGTTTGTTTTGCTGATACACCAGGTTTTGCTGGTATTCATATACCAGGTTTTCCACATGCTTATTCATCTGCACGTTGGTAATATGCTGCTGGTTGTCAATATCCATGATCACTTCCTGGGGTACGGTGGCCGCATTTCTGGCTTTGTACATGAGGGAATGGGTACCGGAGAACTGGTCGGCCAGCAGGATGGTATCGTATGCACCTCTGAGGGAGGGTTTATTCAGGTCTATGTCGAGGAAAGGGGCCAGGAGGTGCTGGAGCTGAGCCGAATCGGGGTTAGCAATGGTAATGCTGTCCCTTTGTCCGTTCATGACGATTGTCTTCTGTAAAGCAGGTTTATTCGTAGAGATAGTATGCAGTTCTCCCTGAAAGTATCCTTTAAGATCCCTGTAAGCCAGTGCCTTGCCTTGTTGCCCTCCGTTACTGTTACTGCAGGAGGCGCAGCAGGCAGCAACGGCCATCAGTATCCATGAAAAACGATGATCCATGCTGCAAATTTAGGGAAGATGGATTAATGCGCCGCGCATCTGTCTGAAAGCAGGGGGTATAAAAAAGTTAATGCGCCGTAAAGACGGCGCATCTAATGCATGAGCAAATCTGTCGAGAGCACTAAAAAACGTAAAACGTATTATCTACGCGAATAGTTACAGCATTGAAATAATATAAAAAAAAGCTGTCGCGCCGTAAGGCGGACAGCTTTCCTATCAATGAGATATACTACTTAGATCAGGATGTTGCCTGTCATTTCCTGCGGAATGGAGAGACCCATCAGCGTCAGAATGGTTGGAGCAACGTCGCCCAGTTTACCTGGTTTTACTGCGCCTTTGAATTCATTACTGATAATGAAGTAAGGCACCAGGTTCGTGGTATGTGCTGTATTCGGCGTACCATCGCTGTTGATCATGAAATCAGCATTACCGTGGTCAGCAGTAAGGAATACGGTATAATCGCTTTTCAGGGCTGCCGTCACTACTTTCTCCACGCAGGTATCCACTGTTTCTACCGCTTTGATAGCTGCTTCCCAGATGCCTGTATGACCAACCATGTCAGCGTTGGCAAAGTTCAGACAGATGAAATCAGCTGATTTGCTTTCTATTTCAGGTACGATGGTGCTGGTTACTTCGTAGGCGCTCATTTCAGGTTGCAGGTCGTAAGTCGCTACTTTCGGAGAAGCAACGATCAGACGGCGTTCGCCCTGGAATTCTTTCTCACGTCCACCGGAGAAGAAGAAGGATACGTGCGGATATTTTTCTGTTTCAGCGATACGGATCTGGCTGCGGTTGTTGGCTTCCAGTACTTCGCCGATGGTGTTCTGCAGGTTATCATTTTCGAATATAACATGAACGCCCTTGTAGGTCTTGTCGTATTCGGTCATGGTAGTATAGTGCAGTGCCAGCGGGTTCATGCCGAAATCAGGGAATGCCTGCTGGGTCAGTACCTGTGTGATCTCGCGGCAACGGTCAGTACGGAAGTTGAAGCAGAGTACTGCATCACCTTCTGTGATAGTTGCGATCGGATTAAGCTGCGCATCGGTAGTGATGATCGGCTTGATAAATTCGTCGGTTACGCCATCTGCATAGGATGCTCTGATCGCGTTTACGACGTCCTGGGTAGGCGTACCTGTACCATGTACCATCGCATCATATGCGAGTTTCACGCGTTCCCAGCGTTTATCACGGTCCATTGCATAGTAACGGCCGGTGATGCTGGCCACTTCACCTACGGTTGTCTTCAGGTGAGCAACCAGGTCTTCCATGTAATTCAGACCACCTTTAGGATCGGTATCACGGCCATCGGTGAAGGCGTGAATGTAAACTTTAGTCAGTCCTTTATCTTTAGCGATCTGCGTCAGTGCTTTCAGGTGGTTGATATGGGAGTGTACACCACCGTCGCTTACGAGACCGATGAGGTGCAATGCCTTATCGTTATCTTTTGCGTAGCTGAACGTGTCCTGTAATACTTTGTTACCGGCAAGTTCTCCTGTGCGGATGGCTACGTTGATGCGTTGTAATTCCTGGTACACGATACGACCTGCACCGAGGTTCAGGTGACCTACTTCGGAGTTACCCATTTGTCCTTCCGGCAAACCAACATCTTCACCGCAGGTAATCAGTGTACTATGCGGGTATTTTGCATACAGGCTGCTCACAAATGGCGTTTTAGAATGCGCGATAGCATCAGCGGCAGGAACCTGTCCCTGTCCCCATCCGTCCATGATAACGAGAATGGCTCTTTTCTTTTCCATATTTCCGGTTGTAATTTTCTTGTTCTGTAAAGGATGCTAAAGTTATGAAGCATCCGCGAAACGGCGTCAAACTTATTGAAATGCCTTCAAAATTCATACAGGGGTAACAGCAATTTGTCTTACTTAGGTTTTATTCTAAAAATATATATTAATATATTCGCATTAATTAGTGATTGTACAATACAACGATGATTGTATTTTAAAAGGCATCCCGCAAATTGGCATAGTTTTAGCCCATTTTACTATAATGATGAAAACTTTACTACTTAATAAAATACTGACGATGAAAAAGTTATTGTATGGGCTTGGAGTTGTGCTGTTTGGCGTCATTATCACTGCATTTACACTGTCAGCCGCTAACTTAAAAGCTCCCGCAGCAGGTCCATTCGATGATGTGGTAACTGCGATCAAACAAGGCGATGCAAGCGCACTATCCCGCTACCTTGACAACACAGTAGAAATCAGCATGGCCGGAAAATCTAACTCCTACAGCAAAGCACAGGCAGAAATCATCCTGAAAGATTTCTTCTCAAAAAATCAGGTTAAAACTTTCGAACTGATCCACCAGGTGCAAAGTAACAATGGTTCCAGAGTTGGTATTGCCAATGTTGGTACCTCCGGTGGCGCTTACCGTACCTCCTTCTTTCTGCAGATGAAAGGTGGTTCTATGGTGCTGAATGAGCTTCGTTTCGAGAATAAATAATAAATAAAGAATTGTTAAGATTGATATTGAAAAGTCCGGCTCCGTCCGGACTTTTTTATATTCGGGGGGATTCTGAGCCGGCCTCCTTTCTGAAATTGGCTTACTTTCGTTCTTTCAAACCGATAGTATGTTACAGGAACCAGCATTAACTGAGCTTATTCGCAACGCACTGGCAGAAGATATTGGGAATGGTGATCATTCCACTTTAGCGTGTATTCCGGCTGACGCCAGAGGTGGCGCCAGACTGAAAATAAAAGAAGACGGCATACTGGCCGGAATGGAAGTAGCGGAAGCTGTTTTCCAGATACTGGACAGTCATTCCATTTTTCGGCCATTTAAGCAAGATGGCGATGTCATGAAATCGGGAGAGGTTGCATTTGAAGTAGAAGCATCGATCCATACTTTGCTGATGGGAGAACGCCTGGTGCTGAACTGTATGCAGAGAATGAGTGGTATCGCCACATTGACCCGCAGCTATGTCGACGTCCTGAAAGGCTATCATACCCGCCTGCTGGACACCCGGAAAACCACTCCTAATTTCCGCCTGCTTGAGAAAGAAGCTGTACGCATCGGAGGCGGTGTCAATCACCGTATGGGTCTCTATGATATGGTCATGCTGAAAGATAATCACATTGATTTTGCCGGAGGTATCACCGCCGCTGTTACCAAAACAGTTGCCTATCTGCAACAGCAGCAATTGCCTTTACAGATAGAAGTAGAAACGCGTAACCTGGAGGATGTGAAAGAAGTACTTGCCGTTGGGCAGATCCACCGTATCATGCTGGACAACTTCTCTCCCGCCCTACTCACAGAAGCATTGGCACTCATAGATGGCCGGTACGAAACAGAAGCATCCGGTGGTATCAATCTCGATACACTGGAAGCATATGCCAAAACAGGCGTTGATTACGTATCCGCCGGAGCCGTGATCCATCATGCAGTCAGTCTTGATCTTAGTTTAAAAGCAATATAATATCCCTAACGTTGAGAAAGATTCTATTCATCATCAACCGTAAAGCCGGCACAGACAGAGAAAAACGCCTTGAGGGTATCATCAGAAAATATCTGACCCCAAAAGCATTTTCCGTGGAAGTGACTCATCTTGAATACCTGGGTCACGGTACAGATCTTGCCAGAGCAGCGGTAGCAAATGGAACTGATACAGTAGTGGCAGTGGGCGGAGATGGCTCCATCAACGAAATAGCGCAGGGATTGGTAGGTACTACGACTGCCCTGGCTATCATTCCGCTCGGAAGTGGTAATGGTCTCGCCAGAGCACTGAAAATACCATTGAAAGTGTCCCGCGCACTGGAAGTGATCGCTGACGGAAAACGAAAGGCAATAGATGTTGGTTATGCCAACGAACACCTGTTCCTTAGTAACGCCGGCGTTGGTTTTGACGCACTTGTCGCCGATCAGTTCAGACATAAAACCAAACGCGGTCTCTGGGGATACGCCAAACTCGTTATCCAGAGCTTCAGCAGTTATAAAGGTCCGTCTTACGAAATCAGCGTAGATGGTAAAACAATACAGGAACGCGCATTTCTCCTCACAGTTGCTAATGGTAACCAGTTTGGCTATGAATTCAAACTTGCGCCAGACGCGAATGTGTTTGACGGAAAACTGGATCTTTGTGTAGTACCGCCAATCAAACTTATCGGCCTGATTCCTGTCGGATTCTATTCCCTGATGGGTAATATCGATAAGACGCGCTATATGCAACACTTTACCGGGGAAACCATCGTTGTTAAAAGTGAAGAACTTGTACACCTGCAGGTAGACGGTGATGCGGTGCCACTGAAAGAAAATGGTAAAGTCGCGTTTCGTGTGCATCCTGGTGCGTTGCAGGTAATCGTTAACCGTTCTTAAACTTATTGTTATGTCGAAGAAAAAAAGCAATACAGGTGGTATTGTGTATTCCACCAATCCTGATTTCAGACAGGAGAGCGAGGAGCCGGAAGCAGTGGAGACGTTGCCGCCGGGGCAACAGCAGTTGCGGGTGAAGCTGGATACGAAGCAGCGGGCCGGGAAAGTGGTGACGCTGGTAGATGGTTTCGTTGGGGCTGAAGAGGACCTGGAGAAACTGGGGAAAGAGCTGAAGACGAAATGTGGGACGGGAGGAAGTGCGAAAGATGGTTTGATCCTGATACAGGGGGATTATAAGGAGAAGGTGGTGAAGTGGTTGCAGGATTGGGGGTATAAGGCGAAATAGATTTCTTTTTGATAAGGCCCGGATGGTTTTGAGACTGTCCGGGCTTTTTTGTTTTGAGTGGTAATTTATGGGCGATTATTAATAGCCGGACAGCGGTTTTTGGTGAGTGGGGCGTGGGGCGTCAGTCGGCAAAGGCTGTATGGGCTGGCAGGCTGTCGTGCTTTGAAGTTGCTTGCTATGGGGCGGTGGGTTGGAGATTTGGGCAGTGGTAGGGTGATTAAACCCCTGGTGCATAGGCCAGGCGGACTTCAAAGCACTAAGGCCAGCCAGCTCCATCTGCCATTGCCTGGTTTGACGGCGACCACTTGTAGTAGTGGGGCCTATTGGCAATGAGGTAGGGTAAAAAGGAACGACCTGATCGGTAAGATCAGGTCGTCGTAAAAAGTTGTTGTTATTGTTCTCTGTTCTCTGTTCTCTGGCTTATATTTATTCCCTTTTGTTTTCTTTTCTTTTTTCCTCCTTCTTCTCCTTCTTCTCCTTCTTTTCCTTCTTCTCCTCACTATTCTCTATATGTTCTTATTCGTATCTCTTGCCCGTCCTCTTGTTATTACCTTGCTTTATTTGAGATCAAGGCATTCACTTTCTTCATCATTCCTAATTGTTAATTCCTAATTCCTAATTCGCCGCATCTTCTGAGTCAGGTTTATAGCATCCTGAATGTGTGCGGCGTATGTCCTGTCTGGCTTTTGAAGAAGTGAGAGAAATTAGCTGGTTCTTCGAAGCCGAGGGAATGGGCGATAGCGGAAATAGGCCAGTCGGTATGCATCAGCAGGAGGCGTGCTTCCAGGAGGATGCGCTGGCGGATATGTTCGCTGGTGGTACGTCCTGTGACACGTTTGACGGTAGCGTTCAGGTGGTTGGGATGTACGTTTAAAGTGAGTGCGAAGTCACTGGCAGTTTTGAGATGGATCTGTTCCTGTTCGGAGGTGATCGGGAACTGTCTTTCCAGTGTATCGGTGAAGCGTTCTGCCAGTAGCTGAGCGGTGGTCAGAGAGCGCTGTGGTATGATCTGCGGAGCGGCAACCCTTTTGGCTTCCAGCAGTAAGAGCTGGAGGTAGATAAGGATGGCTTCCTGACGGTAGGGATTACAGTCCTTGTTTTCTTTCAGGAGATGACCGAATAGTTGCAGCATATAGGCTGTCTGTTGTTCCGTCAGATTGATCACCGGATTGGCGCCTACCTGGAAGAGCGGATGATGTAATAACTCATCACGGGAATGACGCTGCATTTCAAACAGATTCTCCGTGAACCGGCAGTAGTAGCCATCCTGTTCGCCTTTCGGTTCCCAGAGCTTTGGTTCAAGCGGATTGATGAAGACAATGGCAGGCGCTTTAATGACATAAGTACGTTGGCCTAAAGTCATGATGCCGCCACCTTGCGTCATCAGCGTTATTTTGTAATAATCTCTTCTGCTGGCAGATATGTATTCCCGGCAGGGATTGGTGGAACGGGAGTGAATGGAGAAATTACTCTTTGCCGGCACCTTTGGCAAGTTCTCCTGATCAACGCTTACCTGTGAAAAGTCTTCGCTCAGCGTCAGCTTTTTGCGAGGAACAGTTCTGCTATTCTTACTGTTTATGGAGGACATAGCGTAAAGTTACTCAAAAGCAGATTGCTAATGGTATGCTAATCAAATTGCGTCCATTATGGCGAGGACGTGCGGATCAATAGTAGTTTGGATGGTCGCTCTACTGTTTGAAAGGAAGTTCGTTTGTATCAATGTTGCAAATTTAGTTTTGATAAATTAACAAATATTTCACAACTTGAGGTCAACCTTTATCAACCAAAATCTTGTTTTCATCAACTGGTCTTTTTGATGAACTGCCTATTTAACCAACTATCTGTTGCAGTATTACAAGATTCTTTATATCGGGCTACATGTTATCAATTCCATACCTATGGCTGTAGTAATGATGACATGTAGCCTTTTCTTTTTTCACCGTGTTCATTGTTATTGCGAATGTCCGGACGGCCTTATTTGCTACTGATCTTCTTTCTCCTGTTCAAACTGACTTTTAATTACTGGGCTATTTATGCCGGTTATGACCTGCATAGAGATGAATACCTGCACCTGGACCAGGCCAATCACCTGGCAGCAGGTTATCTGTCAGTACCGCCGTTTACGGCCTTTATTTCCCTGCTCATTAAAGGATTTGGCGGCAGTATGTACTGGGTGCGCTTCTTCCCTGCCCTGTTTGGCGCATTAACTATGCTGGTCATCTGGAAGACTGTGGAATTGCTGAAAGGAGGATGGTATGCACAACTGATTGCCGGGCTCCTGTTCCTGTGTTCTGCCATGTCGAGAATAAACACCCTTTTCCAGCCCAATAGTGCAGATATCCTGGCCTGGACGCTGATGCTTTATCTGTTGATGCGTTATGTAAAAGAAGGCAATTCCAGGCTGCTCTTATGGCTTGGGCTGACTACAGGTATTGCCTTCCTGAACAAATACAATGTACTATTCCTGGTAGTGGGTTTGCTGCCTGCGTTGCTGATCTCATCGCAACGCAAAATATTCCTGGATAAATACCTGTATGGCGGGTTGCTCATCGCCTGTCTGATGGCGCTACCAAATGTGATCTGGCAGATACAGAACGGTATGCCGGTGATACATCATATGCATGAACTGGCAGCAACGCAACTGGTGAACGTAGAACGGATGGGTTTTGTGAAAGACCAGCTGGGTATTTTCCTGATAGGCACGCTGATCTGGATCGCCGGGGTATTGTCACTGATCTGGTATGCACCTTTCCGCCCCTATGGTTTTATTGGCTGGACTTTCCTGCTGGTGATGGGCCTGTTCATCTACCTGAAAGCGAAAGGGTATTACGCGTATGGTATCTATCCCATCTTACTGGCACTGGGTAGCGTGTACTGGGAGCAGCTTTTTTCCAAAGGATGGTTACGCTATCTGCGGCCGGTTTGGGCTGTTCTGATCATATTCCCTACTGTGTGGTTATTCCGGCTGATATTCCCTGTATTGTCCCCACAGCAGTTGCATGCAGCCATGACTCCGCTCAGACGTGAAATATTCTGTAAATGGGAGGATGGTAAAGTGCATGAGCTGCCACAGGATTTTGCAGATATGCGGGGCTGGCGGGACCTGGCTGCACTGACGGTGAAGGCGTATCAGCAGGTACCTGACAGCGAGCGCAAAAATACCCTGATACTCTGTGAGAACTATGGCCAGGCAGGCGCTATTAACTACTATGCGGGAAAGGCGGTTCCTCCGGCGATCACCTTCAGCGCGGATTATGTATTTTGGTTTCCGAAAATGGACAGCCTGCATTACCTGATAGTAGTGGGAGAAGGACCTGCGGAATATGTCCGGAAATACACGTCCGGGTGCATCAAAACCGGACAGATCAATGACGTTCTGGCAAGAGAATATGGCACAGGCGTATTCCTTATGCAGGGAATTTCTCCTGTTTTTCTTTCAAAATTGCAGGAGTGGCAGCGGGAGGAACAGGCGCGTTTCAGGGCCTGGAAATAAGCTATTTTACGATAACGAACTCTACTTCGCCAAAGCTCAGCTGCAGGATTTCTCCGTCCTTTTCCAGGCACAGTTTTCCGTCGGGAAGTACATCCCGGATAATGCCTTCAAACAGCTCTCCGTTCATGCGGTAAGTGCCTGCTTTATTGAACCGGAACAGCTTAGTCTTATATTCTTCCAGCAGGGTGTTGTAATGAGCAGGATGCAGCAGTTTCATTCTTTCTTCCAGACAGGCGCAGAGAGTGCGTGTCAACTCAATCGGATCCCAGTCTTTTCCGGTGATCTGCTTGAGGGATACGGGATTGGTGAGATGAGGGGGGAAGTTTGTCTGATTCAGGTTAACCCCTATTCCCATGATGGCATACTGCCATGTCGTGCCACGCAAGACATTTTCGATAAGGATACCACCTGCCTTTCTGTCACGCCAGTAAAGATCATTACTCCACTTAATTGCGGTTTCATCACCTGCATATTTACGGAACCAGTCATAGGCGCTGAGGGATATTACAACACTGAGCATGAATTGTCTGGAAAGAGGCAGTGTGCCGGGTTGCAGGGCAATAGAGAGCATGAGATTTTCTCCTGGAGGGGAAGACCATTGTTTACCACGTTGTCCTTTTCCTGCAGTTTGCTCCATGGCAAACCAGGCTGTGCCGGGTGTCACCTGGCCGGTATTTACCTGCTCCATGGCATAGTTATTGGTGCTGTCTACTGTGTTTAAGATATATAATGGCTGTCCGATCACTGAAAAATTCTTTTCTGATTTATTTTGAGAGCAAAGTAACTCATTTTATCTTTTTCTTAACAATCGGTCAGGCGCTGGCTAAGAGCAGGGGTATTAGACAAGTGTATGATTTATAGGCGATAAAGTACTGTACATCATTGATTATTGCACATTGTAACAATATCATATTCCGGCGTTTATTTGCTCCTTCTTTAGTAATTTTGACAATTAAAGATTATTTTTAACCAAAAGAGATTTTATTGGCACCCTTAACCGTTCTGAGTACGAGAAAGAAAGCGTTAACGCGCTTGAGTAGAGAAAGCGAGATTTTTTCCACCATCATCAAGGCCATCCAGGAAAAAAAGGGAGAAAATATTGTTTCTCTGGATCTGCGCCAGATTCCTGAAGCTGTGGCTGATTTCTTTGTTATATGTGAGGCTAACTCCAACACACAGGTTAGGGCGATCGCCGATTACGTGGAAGACCAGGTGTCGAAACACATCGGTGAAGAGCCTTATAAGCACGAGGGTTTTACCGCGCAACAATGGATACTTGTAGATTATGTGAATGTTGTGGTGCATGTATTCCAACCAGAGGCCAGGCAGTTTTACAGCCTGGAAGATATGTGGAGTGATGCAGAACGAATGGAGCATAATGATACGAACTAATAACTTTTAACTATTACAGACATCCTTAAAAAAAAGGATCGTAAGATTATGGAAAGAGGCAACAACTTCAACAAGGGAGACAAAACGCCAAAGAAAGGACCAAAGTTCAACATATACTGGGTGTATGCTTTTATCGGGGTAGCTTTGCTGGCAATGAACTTCGCAAACTTTGGCGCTGGGCCCAAAGAGCTGAGTTTCCAGGAGTTCCAGCTTAATTACCTGAAACCGGGTGATGTAGATAAGCTGGTAGTAGTGAACAAAAAATCCGTGGAGGTCTACATTAAGAAGGACAGGCTCACTGAGTCTAAATTCGATAAGGTCTCCAAGAACCGTCTTGGCTCTCCTAACCAAGGCCCTCATTTCCGCTTCTCAATTGGTAGTGAAGAGAGTTTTAAAGCCGACCTTGATAAGGCGCAGGCTGGAGTCCCTCTGGAAGATCAGGTGAAAGTGACGTATGAGGATAGACAGAGCTGGTTTGAACCATTTGTCCAACTGTTGCTCCCACTGGTGCTGCTGATTGGATTGTGGATACTGCTGATGCGTAAAATGGGTGGCCCTGCCGGTGGTAGTGGTGGTCCAGGTGGCATCTTCAACATTGGTAAATCCAAAGCGACCCTGTTTGATAAAGGTACCCGGGTAAATATCACTTTCAGTGATGTAGCCGGTCTGGATGAAGCGAAAGTGGAAGTGATGGAAATCGTTGATTTCCTGAAGAATCCGAAGAAATATACCGCTCTGGGTGGTAAGATTCCGAAGGGTGCCTTACTGGTAGGCCCTCCGGGTACTGGTAAGACCCTGCTGGCAAAAGCAATGGCAGGTGAAGCACAGGTACCTTTCTTCTCCATGTCAGGTTCTGATTTCGTTGAATTATTCGTAGGTGTGGGTGCAAGCCGTGTACGTGACCTGTTCAAACAGGCCCGTGAGAAAGCGCCTTGTATCATCTTCATCGATGAGATCGACGCGATCGGACGTGCCAGAGGCAAGAACGTAATGATGAGTAATGACGAGCGTGAAAACACCCTGAACCAGCTGCTTGTAGAAATGGATGGTTTCGGTACCGACAGCGGTATCATCATCCTGGCTGCTACCAACCGTCCGGATGTACTGGATAGTGCGCTGCTGCGTCCGGGACGTTTCGACCGTCAGATCTCTATCGATAAACCAGACCTGAATGGTCGTGAGCACATCTTCGACGTGCATTTGAAACCAATCAAGACCTCTCCAAACCTCGATATCAAGAAACTGGCTTCTATGACTCCTGGCTTCGCCGGTGCAGACATCGCCAACGTTTGTAACGAGGCAGCACTGATCGCCGCCCGTAAAGGCAAGAACGAAGTTGAAATGGAAGATTTCAACGACGCAGTAGACAGGGTAATCGGTGGTCTGGAAAAGAAAAACAAGATCATTTCTCCAGAAGAGAAAGAAGTGATCGCATACCACGAAGCTGGTCACGCTATCTGTGGCTGGTACCTCGAGCATGCTAATCCACTGGTGAAAGTAACTATCGTTCCGCGTGGTGTGGCTGCATTAGGTTATGCACAATATCTGCCGAAAGAACAATACCTCTATAATACCGAACAGCTGCTGGACGATATCTGTATGACACTTGGTGGCCGTGCAGTAGAAGACATCGTTTTCGGTAAAGTATCTACCGGCGCCCAGAATGACCTGCAGGTAATCACCCGTATGGCTTATGCAATGGTAACCGTGTATGGTATGAATGATAAGGTTGGTAACGTGTCTTTCTACGATCCTAACAGCGATCAGTCATTCACCAAACCTTACTCTGAAGAAACAGCCAAAATGATCGACGAAGAAGTTCGTCTCCTGATCGACAAGGCTTATCAGCGTACCAAAACCCTGCTGACCGATAAACTGGACAACGTGAAAGCGCTGGCGCAGGAACTGCTGAAAAAAGAAGTATTGTACCAGGCAGATCTGGAAAGATTGATCGGTAAACGTCCCTGGGATGTTCACCGTGAGCATATCGCAAACAAGGAAGGTATGACCACTGATGGCGTACATCCTGCAGATATCATCAATCCTTCACCAACACCTGCTAACGCGTAAGCTATTATGAAGATTTCTCCTGCCAAGGAAAACATCCTCAAGAGAGTACGAAACGCATTGAGTCAATCGGTGCAGTTGCCCTTTCCGAACTCGGAGGGCAACAGTTCCGTTTTTGTGAAGGAACATGATGGACTGGAGATGAAATTCGCAGAAGAATTTGCCCGGTTACAGGGAAAGTTCATTTTCTGCACCAGTAAAAACGAACTGCTGGACAATCTGGCGGCATTAGTCGAATCCAAAGACTGGAAAGACGTACACTGCCAGACGCCATCCCTGATGGACCAGTTTCAGTTAAAGCAGTTCCCTTATATCAACAAAGGGGATATGCATACTGCGGAGGCAGCGATCACAGACTGTGAGATGCTGGTAGCGCGTACAGGCACCATGGTGCTGAGCGCCGCACAGGCTTCCGGAAGGGCCTTACCGGTATACACACCGGTGCATATAGTGATCGCTTACACGCATCAGCTGGTATTCGATCTCAAAGATGCAATCGTCCGCCTGAAGGAAAAGTATCACGGTGATCTCCCCTCCTCCATCTCCTTTGCCTCCGGTCCCAGTCGTACCGCAGACATTGAGAAAACACTGGTAGTCGGAATACATGGCCCGCGAGAGGTATATGTGTTCCTGTTGGATGAATAGATTTGTAAATAATAAAGCATATTTGAGCAGCGCGTGATCCTATCATGCGCTGTTCTTTTAAATGATCATGTTATACGGGCCGCTATGACCAGGTTATTCCTAATTCTTTTTGCTGCTGTTCTGCTGTCGTCATGTGGACAGTCTTCCGAGCAGCGTACCGCCACAGTAGATACCATCAATACCTTAACCGTAAAAGGACCTGGCGCTGTTATCTTCACACCCGCAGGTGATAAGTTACGTTCACTGAAAGCCGCTATTGGTGAAAAAGGTTTTCCTTCTCTTGAAGCAATTAACAAAAGCACACTGTCTGAAGACAGTGCTTACCTTGCCGCTAAAGGGGTGAAGGTGATCAGTACCAGTGCTACATTGCTGAAATTTATCAAACCGAACGGAGAAGTTTTCTATCTCAGTCTGGCTCATCCAAAGTATTCCTGGGAGATATTCCTGTACAACGGGTATAGCGATCCAGTAAAGGCTGATCTGACAGATATCGAGTCTGCTTATCTGGAATCCGGTATAAAGAAGCCCTGAGGGTTGTTTTCTTAAAGACTTATCTATTACTTCGCGGTGCAAATCGCTTCATCATCAGCGGTCTGTTGTTTTAAACAGCACAGACCGGACAAATATCATCATCTATGACGCATGGACTGTCCGCAGTGGACTATTCCATTCCTCTTCCGGAAGGCAAACGTGTTTATTTCGCATCAGACTTTCATCTGGGCGCTCCTAATCCTGCTGCCAGCAGAGAAAGGGAAAAGCGTATTGTAAAATGGCTGGATGCCTGTTCGAAAGATGCGGAACATATCTTCCTGGTAGGTGATATTTTCGATTTCTGGTTTGAATACAAAGAAGTGGTGCCCAAAGGCTATACGCGCCTGCTGGGCAAACTGGCCGAATTGCGGGATAAAGGCATCGGTATCACCGTATTCATCGGTAATCATGATATGTGGATGGATGGCTATTTTGAAGAAGAACTGGAAATCCCGGTACACTACGAACCTAAAACATATGATATAGGCGGCAAACGATTTTATATCGGTCACGGTGACGGACTTGGTCCCGGTGATCATGGATATAAGATGTTGAAGAAAGTATTCCGTAACCCTGTATGCCGCT
Source organism: Chitinophaga sp. YR627 (assembly GCF_900114995.1). GTDB lineage: Bacteria > Bacteroidota > Bacteroidia > Chitinophagales > Chitinophagaceae > Chitinophaga. Next base: position 81,415 of record NZ_FOUX01000003.1, on the reverse strand, counting down.
GGTTATTTTCATTGATACATCCTTCCTGGGGAATCGGTCTGGCGAATTACTTCAGCCGTAAAAGCCGTGCTGCCACCGGTGGCGAACTGGAAAAATTCCTGGGAGAAGAGAATGAATGGCTGGCTATCCACAGTAAAGAAGTATTACAGCAAGCCCATTTCGATTACTTCATTTATGGCCACAGACACCTGCCGCTTGATTTACAGGTAGGACCTGAAAGTCGCTATATTAACCTCGGCGACTGGCTGAATTACTTCACTTATGCTGTCTTTGACGGAAAGAACACTGAACTGATATACGATGGGAAATAGCGCTTTGCGTTGTTGAACCCTGCCTCTTTAGTCGAGGATCTCGTGCAGGATCGGCGGAGAATTCAATTCCTGGAAATCGGGCAGATGCAATCTGAAGAAATCCAGATAAGCATATAGTAGTTTTCTGCGTTTGTCTTTATTCATATTGATCTCACCCAGTGCCTCCCAGCTCGTACACTGGAACAGGCGATCTGTGATCTCACTATTTGCAGCATCCAGATAATTACTGTGATGCGGCGGCAGATCGGTAAAGGAGCCTTCCTGCAAGTCGAGATAGTGCGCGTATTCCGAGTAACGTCCATTGAGACGGAATCCCAGGTGCTCTGCCAGCTTAAGGGTGAAATAAAGCGGGATATTGGCTGCAATACCCAGCGGCGCCATATCGAGTGCCTGTAAGGACTGTTCGGCAAAGTAGTACAGGTCAACCTGTTGTTCCGGTTCACGCAGGCTTTTCTGTAGCAGTTCGATCATATAAAGCGCTACGGTGTTCTTCACAATATTGAAGTGCAGGGAGGTATAGATATAGCCTAGTTTGAACTCGGAAATGCGCTGGATGCTCTTTTGCTCATAGTGGTACACGACCAATTCCAGGATATTACCCGGCTGGAGCAGGTTGCCTCTGGCTTTTGGTTTGGAGCTGCGCACGCCATTCACCATATAGGACTGTACCCCAAATAGTTCGGTGAATATATTGACGATGGCGCTGGTATCGCCGTATTTGACTGTTCTTAAGACTATCCCGCGGGTTTTGTGTAACATAAAACTAGACAGCAACTGCTGACATCAAATGTACGACGAGCGGTCGTTAATTAATGAACACAATCTTTGTCACCACATGCTCCCCTCCTGTTTCTCCTGCCACAAATATCAGGTAAACGCCTGACTGTGGCCGGTGACCGGTATAATCCAGGCCATTCCAGATGGCTTGTCCGCCAAGGGCTCTTGTCTGGTATACCATTCTGCCACTGATGTCAGTGATTTTTACCCGGGTATTGTCTGCCAGTCCGCGGATAGCGATAGGGCCGCTATACTCATGTTTTACCGGATTCGGGAATACCAGTACGGAATCTCTCTCCATTTTGCTGACAGGTTCAGTGGCGGTACCATGCCATGACATCAGGCCTTTGGCGGTAGCGAAGTAAACTTCTCCTACTCTGGGATCTATTGCAATGCGGTAGATGTGATTATCAGGTAGCGGACTATTGCCGGTATTGAAATGTTCAAGGATGTGTTCTCCGTCATCGCTGACCAGCCATGCGCCGTTGTAGGTGCCGACCCATTTACGGTTTGCACCGTCTACCGCAATGGCCGTGACCTGTTCATCCTGGAAGAGATAACCGGCAAAGTTATCCTGCTGAATGATGGGGAGGAAAGCATTACAGCCCTCTGTAGCGGCTTGTCCCGGACAGTTGATAATGGCGATGCCACGGGCGGTGCCGATCCATATGCTGCCATTGCGGTCTTTTGCCAGGCAGTAGACGTCATTGGAAGGCAGATTGCCCTGTGCAGCGCCAAGGCGGTATTGACGCCACTGGTCATCAGATCTATTGTCGAGCGTATTGTTATGATTCAGTACGTATAAGCCATTGCTTTGTGGAGAAACCATGTATACCAGGCCATTGTCGTCTGTCAGCAACTGACTGATCGCATTACCGGTCATGGCATAAGGGCTGCGGAAGGAGACCCAGGTATCATCTGGTTTTTTAACCAGCAGATTATTGTTAGCGCCGTAGGCAGCCACCCAGAGATTTCCTGCCGGGTCTGTGGTAAGTCCGCTGACATTGTAAGCCGCCGGATCATTTGTTGCCGGCGGCAGGATACCCTGTTTGAAGATCGTCCTTTTATTGCCGCTGATGCGGGCTAGTCCGCCGCCAAAGGAACCCAGGTATATGGCATCGGCATTTACTGTCATAGTAGCAATATCATGGAGGGAATCAGGCCATGTAGTTGTAGCCGTCCAGGCGCCATTTTCAAAACTGTAATAACCATCCCGGTTGCCGGTGGCTTTCCAGTTATTACTGATGGTACCGGTGGCAGCCAGCAGTGTATTGCCGGAGAAAAGCAGATCACCCGTAATGATACCAGCCGGCGCATCAGGGTTGACAGTAGTATATTCACTGGTTTGCTGATCGTATTGTATCAGTCCGGAAAGTGAGTCTGCGATCCAGAGCGCATGATCAGTACCTGCTACCTGCATGGGAGCTTTCAGCAGGGCATGTTGATAGCTGGCTACAACCGCAGCACTGGCATTCAGGCCCAGGATACGGGAGGAGCCGGCCAGTGGCTGGCAGAGGAGTAGCTGATTGTTTTGTACGCTCATGTTGCTGATGGTACGACCATCGGTATACCATGGCGTCCAGGTATTATTGTTCAGCAGGAACAGCTGATTACGCTGGCGGCATATCAGCTGGTTATTGAAAGCGATGATCTCCTGTACGGAATCCGGCGCGAGGCCCTGTGAGAGAGAGGACCAGTTACGGAAGTCGGAAGGGTTGTTGCTGTTGAGCGACGCAGTCCTGACCCCTTCTGCTGTAGCAGCAAAGAGGGAGCTGCCTATGATAGCGAGTGAATAAACCGGTGTATAGGCACCGGTGCTACCTACAACGTAGGTGGCTTCAATTTCCGGAGCGGAAGTATTCAGTACTACGATACCCAGACCGGTACAGAGATATGCCTTGTTGTTGCGGAAAATGACCCGGAAAATGGTTTTATCGGCGGCGACCTGTTTACGCATCAGGTCGGGGATGTTGTAGATCGTGTTGCCGTTCAGCAGATCGATATTGCTGTTTGTGTAGGCAACGAGGACGGTTTCATCGTTGGCGGCGAGGGTACTGATACCGATATCATGCAGGCCGTTTGCTTTACTGTAGCGACTGAGTTCCAGTCCTTCTTCCGGCGTGTTGGTGACAGCGGAGAGTCCGCCGCCGGCGGATGCACAGTATATCCTGTCTCCTTTTACGGTGACGGAGACAGCGGGACGCCAGGGAAGATGGTCGCTCCACTGACCGATCCAGGTGCCTTCAATATGTTGCTGAGCGCTTATCTGGAGGGCATTCAGACAGGATAGGCAAAGTATGGCGCAGAGGGATATCAGAAAACGGTGCATGCATCAAAAATAGTTATATGTTATTACTTTGAGTTACCTTTACGCCCTACTAAAATTACAAAGACGCGTATGTGGCAACGCTTAGCAGGATTCGTATTGAAATTTCGTTTACCACTCCTGGTCTTATTACTGTTGGGCACTGCAGTGATGACCTATTTCGCCAGCAAAGTAGAGCTTTCCTATGAGGCAAATAAATCTATCCCGCTGGATAATGCGAAATATAAGGAATATATGCAGTTCCGGGAATTGTTCGGAGAGGATGGTAATATGATGGTGATCGGTATCCAGACTGACAATTTCTTTCAGAAAGATTTCTTTCATGACTATGTAAAGCTGAATGAAGACCTGAAGAAGGTGGAGTTTGTAGAGAATGTACTGAGCGTACCTTTTGCCATTAACCTGGTGAAGAATGACAGTACGCGCAAGCTGTCAGCAGAACCGCTTTTCCAGGGAGATCTGCAGCAGCAGGCAGTGTTGGACAGCCTCGCCGGTGCTTTAAACAATCTGCCTTTCTATAAGGGATTGCTGTATAATCCGCAGACACATGCCTACCTGATGATGATCAATATTCAGAAGGGTGTCATGATGACTCCGCGCCGTACAGAGGTGGTGGAGAACGTGATGAAGCTGGGTACTGCTTTCGGAGAGAAACATCATACAGAAGTACGTATGAGCGGTCTGCCGCTGATCCGTACCCTGATGGCAAATAAGGTGAAGAAGGAACTGGATCTGTTCCTGAAGTTATCATTTGTACTGACGGCGGTGATCCTGCTGATCTTCTTCCGTTCCATCAGTGCGGTATTGATGTCTATGATCGTGGTTGCCATTGGTGTGATCTGGTCTGTGGCGACGATCGTATTGCTGGGTTATAAGATCACATTGCTGACAGGATTGATACCACCATTAATTGTGGTGATCGGGATACCGAACTGTGTGTACTTCCTGAATAAGTATCATACAGAATATGCGAAGGATGGTAACAAGACCAGGGCGCTTGTACACATGATTCAGCGTATGGGTATTGTGACGCTGTTCACTAACCTGACAGCGGCGATTGGTTTCGGTGTGTTCTGTTTTACGAAGAGTGAATTGCTGAAAGAATTTGGTGTAGTAGCAGGTTTGAATATTATGCTGATCTTCCTGATCTCCTTTATTTTCCTGCCTGCGGTATTGAGTTATCTGCCACCGCCGAAGACGAAGCATACAAACTATATGAACAACCGCACTTTCCGGGCTTTGCTGGACGGACTGACTGCGTTGGTATTCAAATATCGTGCGTGGGTGTATGGAGTGACAGTTGTGTTGGTGATCGGGGCTGTAGCGGGTATGCTGAAGCTGAAGTCAGAGGCGCATATGCTGGATGATATTCCAACGAGTGATAAGCTGTATACAGACCTTAAATTCTTTGAGCAGAACTTCAAAGGTGTAATGCCGTTGGAAATAGCGGTGGATACGAAAAAGAAAAATGGGGTGGTGAATCTGAAAACGCTGGAGAAACTGGATCAGTTATCTAAGTTGATCGGTGCGCAGCCGGATTTTGCAAGACCATTATCTGTAGCGGAGGGTATCAAGTTTGCCAAGCAGGCTTATTATAACGGAGATAGTTCTAACTACGCGATCCCTAATCAGTTTGATATTGGTTTCCTGGCGCCTTATCTGCGTATGAAGGGAGGCAATAATGCGGCGGGTAATGCGACTGCGTTTACGAAGCTGGTTTCCTCATTTATGGACAGCAGCCGTCAGGTAGCCCGTGTGAGTGTGAATATGGCGGATGTGGGTTCTGCGAAACTGCCGGTGCTGCTGGATTCATTGCGTCCACAGGTAGATGCGATCTTTGATACTGCACAATACAAAGTTAGTTATACCGGTACGAGTGTGATCTTCCTGGAAGGTAGCCGTTTTATTATCAATGGTCTGACAGAGAGTATTCTGCTGGCGTTTGTACTGATCATTTTCTGTATGCTGTATCTGTTCCGTTCCTGGAGGATGCTGCTGATATCATTGATCCCTAATATCATTCCATTGGCCGTAACGGCGGGTGTAATGGGCTGGCTGGATATTCCGTTGAAGCCATCTACTGTGTTAGTGTTTAGTGTGGCGCTGGGGATTGCGATCGATGTAACGATCCGTTTCCTGGTGAACTTCAAACAGGAGTTGCCGCACCATAACCTGGATATTTCGGCAACGGTGAAGCAGACGATCCATGAGACAGGTTTGAGTATTATTTATACTTCACTGATCCTGCTGGCCGGTTTTATGATCTTTAGTTTCTCTGAGTTTGGTGGTACCAAGGCTTTGGGCTGGTTAACTTCACTGACTTTGTTGATGGCGATGATCACTAACCTGACTATTTTGCCGGCACTGTTATTGTGGATGGAGAAGGCGTTATTGAAGAAGGCGAAGAAGAAGCAATTATGGAATGCGCTTGATGAGGAGAAGGATATGGATATGTCAGAGCTGGGGCTCAAAGAAAGAGAAAAAGAAGACTAGACAAGTATAGTTTCAACATATGTTTAAAACGCTCAATACATGATTATCAGTATTGGGCGTTTTTGTTATACCCAAATAATCTAGTGGGCTACATTCATCCCCCCTTATTCGCCGCTCGTATAAAAGGGCGTTACATACCCGGTAAAAAGTAAGAGGTTTATAATGCCATTCTAACCTCTTTTAGTTCATGAAAAACAAATACTTAAAGGGCGCTCACCTTTCTGAGCGTAAATTTAAGGAGATACTACGGCTATTTGCCGAAGATCTTACAGCCACCCAGATTGCCAACATTAGTGGGGTAAGCCGTGTCACTGTAAATAGTTATCTCAAAAAGATCCGCCATCAGATTGCCCGTCACTGTGAGTCTTTATCGCCCTCCGACAATCACAACCGTTCAGTAGCCCCCGCGCGCATTACACATGCTTCACCAGTAGAAGATGGGGACGTATCCGTCAAAACAGAAGTAGGCCGTACTGTAAAGCCGGTCGTATTTGGTATTTACCGTTCTTCGGACCGGTTACATACGGAGATATTGCCTGACGTAAGCAGGTCAATGATCCATTCTGTAGTGAGGAGCAGCCGTTCTATTCTGGAGATGCAGGGAGCTGCGGAGAAGATCCGCCGTTTCAGCAATGTGGTGGACCTGGGGCAATACCGTTTGTACAACCTGGAAAATGAGGGAGCTATCAGTATTGCGGACGATGTGGACGCGTTCTGGGGGCTGACCAAGCACAGGCTTGCCAAGTTCAAGGGATTGAACCGCAGTACTGTGTATTTACATTTAAAGGAGTGCGAGTTCCGGTATAATAACAGGAATGAGGACATTTATGAGACTTTGCTGGAATTGTTAAAAAGCCAGCCCCTGAGTCTCTCCTGATTACATTTCATTATTAAGATATTGCTGCAGTAATGCAGCGGAACTTTTATTTAGATCTGGAACAAAACCCGGATTTAGATTTTGGTTGATGAGCGCGCAGGTGGTATTCCTATCACCTGCCTTTACATCTTTTGTCTTTACTAATTTCAGTATGAAGTTAGACCCAGTGTAGCCCGGTTATGATATCTCTAACAGATTTTGATTATTACAAATAATATTTTTTTTATTATGTTAAAAAACTGTTAAAGGGATGTTATAACATATAATTTGTTTGCCGCTTTTCACTGAAATTATTGTTAAATAATTTATATTTGAACGTTAAAATTAAGTTAAACAACAGAAGAAGGGTAAATGCTTATGAGAAATGACCCAAAGTAGTCTTCTCACCCTCTGTATACTAATTCAAGGATTTTCCAGGACAATTAAATCGTTATGAACGATTGAAGGGGAACCGTAGATTAAGATTTTTATCAACAAAAGTTTGTTTTATCAACGTAGGACAGCTATTTCAGAGCCAGTGGTCGGTTTCCTGAGAAAAGTTTTCTCTATTCATTGAATATTTAAACTAAACAACCAGAAACAACAAAGCTTATGAGGAAAAGTTTATTTTTCCTCCTGCCCTCTATCGTGGTAGTTGGACAGGTGGTTGCGCAGACCCGCCCCATTACAGGGAAGATCACTTCCTCTGATGATGGGAGTCCGGTGATCGGCGCTACAGTAATTGTAAAAGGTACGACGACTGGTACTGTAACAAACGCGAGTGGTGAGTATACCATTAACGTACCGGAAGGAGCTACTGCCCTGACTGTGAAATTTGTCGGAATGAAAGACCAGGAAGTGAAGATTGGTTCCGGCGCAAAACACAATGTGGTTTTATACCCAGATGTAACAAAACTGACTGAAACTGTTGTAACCGCAAACGCGATCCGTCGTGATAAATCTTCCCTCGGTTATGCAGCTCCTACTTTAAAAAATGACGAACTGACCAAAGGTCAGAGCACAAGCCCGCTGAATGCCCTTGCCGGTAAAGTTGCGGGTGTAAATATCGGTACCAGCTCAAACTCTCCGGGAAGCTCTTCCAGGATCGTATTGAGAGGTGGTTCTTCCATCACTGGTAATAACCAGGCGCTGATGGTTGTGGATGGTGTACCTATCGACAACTCCAGCATCATTGGCGGTGGCGACAGCCGTAGCACTGTAGATTTCGGTAACCGTGGTAACGATATCAACCCGGAAGACATCGAATCTGTAACCGTGCTGAAAGGCCCTGCTGCTGCTGCGTTGTATGGTTCCCGCGCTTCTAACGGTGCGTTGATCATCACTACCAAGAGCGGTAAAAAAACTTCTAACAAAAAGAACGAAGTTACCTTCAGTACTTCCGGTACTTTCTCTAACGTAGTAAAACTGCCAGAGTTCCAGAATGACTATGGTCAGGGTTATGACATGGAGACTATCGATCCTCGTGAAAACTGGAGCTGGGGTCCTAAGTTTGACGGCGTGGTAAGACCCTGGGGTCAGTCCATCAACGGTGTAAGACAACAAAAAGCTTACTCCGCACAGCCTGATAACATCAAGAACTTCTTCGAAACCGGTAAAGCTGTAAATAGTAACCTCGCCCTATCCGGTGCTGGTGAAAAAACAACTTACTACCTGTCTGTTAACAGTCTGAACTCTGATGGAGTTATGCCTGATAACTACGACAGATACAACAAATACGGTCTGCGTTTCAACGGTACCGCACAGCTGAGCAACAAGTTCTATACTGGCGTTAACGTTAACTACAGCAAGATCAACAGCCGCGTAGTTCAGGGTGGTCAGGGTAATGCATCTGTATTCGATAACGTACTGCAGACTGCCCGTGATATTCCTTTGGATAAATTAGGCGATCTGGATAACCCGTACAATGGTTATGGTACATTCGATGCTAATGGTAATCCTACCTATGGTTACTATGGTGTATATACTATCAGCCCATACTACATTCTGAAGAACTACCGTAACCTGAACGATGTGGACAGGGTAAGTGGTAACTTCTCTATCGGTTACAAACCAACTGAATGGTTAGATGTACTGGAAAGATTAGGTGCTGATATCTATTCTGACCGTCGTCGTTACATGTATCCTAAATTCGATTATCTGCCTGCAGATGATACCCCGGATAACGATCCGGAAAAATGGTACGATCCGGTTGATAACCGTCTGATCCAGACTGGTAAATATGGTGAAGACCAGTACAACCTGAGCGAGATCGTTCATGACCTCATGATCACTGCGAAAAAGGATTTCTCTCCTGATTTCAAAGCGTCCATCATGCTGGGTAACAACATCCGTCAGCGTACATTCAATACAATGGAAACTGAGACTAACCAGCTGAATGGTCTGGTTATTCCAGGATGGTACAACCTGGACAACAGTAATGGTCCGGTATATACTTTCAACTCCCGTACTACCCGCCGTCTGGTTGGTCTGTATGCAGATCTGAACCTGTCCTATAAGAGCATGCTCTATTTAGGTGCAACTGCAAGAAATGACTGGTCTTCTACCCTGCCTAAAAACAACAATTCCTTCTTCTATCCAAGTGTAAACGGTTCATTCGTTTTCACTGAACTGACTAAGGAATCAGGTCTGGCGAAGATCCTGAACTACGGTAAAGTTCGTGCGAGCTGGGCACAGGTAGGTAATGACGCTGATCCTTATCAGTTGCTGACTTACTTCAACAAAACTGACATCACCAGTGGTTTTGGTACTATTACCTTCCCATTCAATAACATTCCTGGTTTCACTTACAGTAACCTGATCGGTAACCCTGCGTTAAAACCAGAGATCACTACTGCATTTGAAGTTGGTACTGAATTGAACTTCCTGGATAACAGATTGTCAATCGACTTCTCTTACTACAAGAACAAGTCTAAAGATCAGATCCTGAGCGTACCTATTCCTCCATCTTCCGGTTTCGCTTCCAAAGTGATGAACACCGGTTCTGTTGAGAACAAAGGTATAGAGTTGTCCCTGAGAGGTACTCCTATCCGTACAGCATCTGGCTTCAGCCTGGAACTGTTTGGTACTTATACCCGTAACAAAAACACAGTTATCGACATCGCGAGTGGTGTAGACCAGATCGTAATCGGTGGTGTTGGTGGTATGAGCATCGTTGCTGCGAAAGGCAGACCTTATGGTACTTTCTATGCACAGGACATTCAACGTGACGAACAAGGTCGTGTGATTGTAAGCGCTACAACCGGTAATCCTTTATTAACTCCTGGAGCAGTTTATCTGGGTTCATACAATCCTAAATATCAGGCTTCATTTGGTGCTAGTGCAGGTTACAAAGGCTTCTCCTTCAGTATCCTGTTTGATACCAAACAGGGTAATCAGTTCTTCTCCCGTACTAAAGACATCATGGACTTCAACGGTACTGCATTTGAAACTGCAGAAGGTGGTCGTGAAGATGCTCCATTCGCTAATTCAGTGGTGGATGACGGTACAGGTAAACTGGTTCCTAACACTGACGTTACTTACAGCAAACAGGATTACTATTCTTCTGTTATTCCTTCCGGTCAGCATGTTATCGACGCGTCTTACATCAGACTGCGTGAGGCGAGCCTGTCATACAAACTGCCTAGAAATCTGCTGAACAGAACTCCATTTGGCGACCTGACAGTTGGTCTCTTTGGTAACAACCTGGGATTGTGGACTGCAAAACAGAACAAGTTTGCTGATCCAGAGGTGAACTCCGGTGGTGCTGGTAACGAGCAAGGTTTCGACTTTACAGCTCAGCCATCATTGAGAAACTACGGCTTCAACATCAGAGTGACATTTTAACGATTAAAGAGCTTACAAATGACAAAGAAAAATATTATTAAGTCGGCCGCAGGTCTCCTGACAGTGCTGTCTCTCACATTCACAGGGTGCTCCAACTTCCTGGACACCAACGATAACCCGAATAAAACCACTGATGCTGATCCATCACTGGTAGTTCCTTCTGCACAGGCAGCGATTGCCCAGGTAGTAGGTTGCCAGTTCCAGATCTACGGTGGTATCTGGAACCAGTACTGGACACAGAACTTCGGTAACTCTCAGTATAAATCAGTTGAGCAGTACCTGGTACAGGGTTCCAGCTTTGACAGACCATGGCAGACGCTGTATGCTGATGCGATGACCGATCTGCAACTGGTTATCAATAAAGCAGGTGAAGAAAGATACCGTCAGTATGCGGCTATTTCTCTGCTGCTGAAAGCGTACGATCTGCAATTGCTGACAGATGCTTTTGGTGATGTGCCTTTAAAAGATGCACTGAAAGGTGAAAGCGAAGGTAACCTTGCTCCTCACTACGATACACAGGCTGAAGTATATGACAGCATTTTCGCAATGATCGACAGAGCGAAAGGCTGGATCGAACCAGGATCTGAATTCGTACCAGGTTCAGAAGACCTGATTTTCCAGGGTGATATGGAGAAATGGGAACAGTTTGCAAACACGCTGAAACTGAGAGCTTATATTCGTCTGTCTTATGTAAATGAGGCAAAAGCGAAAGCGGGTGTTGCAGCCCTTCAGGCTTCCGGTGCTACTTTCCTGACAACAACCGCTCAGATCGACTATGTAAGCACAGGTGGTAACAACAATCCACTGTATGCTGAACTGTTTGCACTGGGTCAGTATCGCCAGGTTAGAGCAAGTAACACTTTACTCCTTCAGATGAACGCTAAAAGCGATCCGAGGGTTCCAGCTTACTTCCAGACAACAACTGGTGGTGTGATCAAAGGTATGGCACAGGGTAGTTATGATACCAACCCTAACGGCGCCTCTACTCCTACTGTAATTTTTGGTGCAGATCCGCTGACAGAAACTGCTGCACTGGCTCCGGTTAAATTCATCTCCAGCTATGAGGCTTTATTCCTGCAGGCTGAAGCTGTTGCACGAGGCTGGATGACCGGTAATGCACTGGCACTGTTCCAGCAGGCTATTCAGGATAACTTCGATACTTATGAAGTAGCTCCTGGCGCCTACATTACTACCCAGGTAGCTGCATTCCCAGTTGCTGGTACTGTTGAGCAGAAGGTAAAAGCCATCATCGAGCAGAAATACTATGCGTTGGCGCTGAGCCAGAACTTTGAGTCCTGGAGCGAATGGCGTCGTACACACTACCCTGACTTCTTTGTGACGTCTAAGGTATCTTCCCTGCCGGCTGGTGTTTATCCAAGACGCTTCCTGTATCCTAACACTGAGCTGACCAGGAACCCTAACTTCCCTGGCGCTAAGATCGTTACCGATAAGGTATGGTGGGATGCAAAACCATAATTTTAATAGTTAGTTATCTATCTATAAAAAGGGCCTGTCTGCTGACAGGCCCTTTTCTTTTACATCATTACTGCGTGCCCGGAGGATGTACATATCGACTGACAGATTACTAACGTCAATAGATATATTAGTCAGCCTCCTACAGGCGGTACCGTAATTATCTGATTTTATCTATATCTCCTGCCTGTTTTATTCCCTGATTTGAGTAGTACCCCGGAGGGGGCGTCCTATTTCCCATCTATGCGTTAAACCACACATCCCTACATCTTTGTAAGAATTTTTATATCTTGTGTTGCTTTTTTGACTGTGTGAAGATCAAAATAATAAAAGACACGGGGGACAAATCATCGCATTTCACCACAAATGCGATTCTCAATCTTGGTACTATATATCACAATGCCTGACTTCCTGCATTAAATTAAAAATCTGTTTGATGAAAAAAGGAGTATTCCTGTATCTGTTTTCATTAATCTCTGTGCTACCAGCATTCGCACAGATGAGAACACTTACAGGCACCGTTACTGCCGATAGCAGCGGAACGCCTCTGCCCGGTGTTACTATCCATCTGAAAGGCTCTACCTATCGCGTTGCCACTAATCCGGATGGATCCTATTCTATGAGCATCGGGGGCACTCCCGAACTGCAATTCTCTATGCTTGGGTATCTTTCCCGACAGGTAAAAGTCGGACCGGATATGACCCGCCTTGATGTAAAACTGGAACCTATTTCTTCCAAACTATCTGAAGTAGTGGTAGTTGGGTATGGAGAACAGGCCCAGCAATATACCACAGAAGCTGTATCGGTAGTAAAAGCTGCTGATTTTGCCAATGTACCGGCCGTTACTCCCCAGCAATTGCTGCAGGGGCAGGTAGCAGGTGTCAGTATGACCAATTCTTCCGGTCTGCTGGGTAACGCTTCGTTACTCCGGGTAAGGGGAACTGCTTCTATCACAGCAGGTACACAGCCATTATTCATTGTGGACGGGGTGCCGTTGAATGACGGTTCTTACAATACAGCCTATGGCGGCGGTGCGTCTCTGAATCCGCTGCTGGAAATGAATCCTGAGGATATCGAATCTATTACTGTACTGAAAGATGCTGCGGCTGCCGCAATTTATGGTTCAAGGGGTTCCAATGGCGTGATATTGATATTGACAAAAAAAGGCGGTTACCGGAATAAAACTCAGGTAAAGCTTGACTATGCTACTGGCTGGGTGAGTCCCAGCGGTAAGATAGATGTCATGAATGGTGATGAATACGTTAACTTCTTTAATAACTATGTTACCAAAGCGATAGGTGCTACACCGATCACTGCTCCGGCGAAATTCACTGATTGGCCATCCCTGGTTAGCAGGACTGGCCGTAACAGTAATTATGCATTATCAGCCAGTGGAGGTAACGACAAGACCCGTTTCTATATAGGTGGTAATTATGCAAAAGATGAAAGTTTCGTGATTGGAAACAATCTGCAGAAACTATCAGGCAGGATTAACCTGGAGCATACGGCCAATAAATATTTATCACTGGGTGTTAACTTCAATACGGCCTATACGAATATGGACCGTATCAATATTGAAAGTGGTTCCCAGGCACCATATACAAGAGGTTTGCTCAATACGCCTATTACTGCTGCTTATACGGATGATGGACAGTATGCGAATATAACGACCAATACGTTGGCGAATGTTTATCTGAGCACCAATAAATACTATACCCGCCGTAATACCGGTAACGCATATGCAAAACTAAATATTACTGATTATCTCTCGTTAAAAACCGACTGGGGTATGGATCTGCTGGAAACAGAAGAACGGTACCGCAGATCATCGAAGCTTCAGGCCGCAACCCCTACGAATGCAGGTACTTTAGGTACTGCAGGGCGTGCATTGTGGCAGGATTATAAGTGGTTAAGTACTAACAGTATTAATTTCGATAAACGTTTCGCGGATGTACATCAGGTTTCCGTTCTGGCTGCATACAGCTACGAAACAGCCAGATATGATGATATCAAAGTAACGGGTACCGGCTTTACCAGCGATCAGTTCCTGAATGTGGGATCGGCTGCGACCAATACAGGTGCTGCTACCGGAAAAGCATGGGGACTGGAATCCTATATCTTCCGTGCTAACTACCGTTTTAAGGACAAGTATCTGTTTGAAGGATCGTTACGCCGGGATGGTTCGTCCCGTTTTGACGCAGGCAAACGTTATGGTAACTTCTGGGCGGTGTCCGGAGGCTGGATCATGTCAGAAGAGAAATTCATCCGTGATCTGCGCTTCATTGACTACATGAAACTGACTGCCAGCTATGGCGTGACTGGTAATGACCGCATAGGGTACTATGACTATATGGGACTGTATACCTCTGGTACTGATGCTGGTTATGCAGGACAGCCGGGTTTAAGACCTACCCAGATCAAAAATCCTGATCTGAGCTGGGAAGAAAGCCGTCAGATGAACCTGGGACTTGCTGTAAATGTGCTGGATAACAGACTTCAGTTATCAGTTGATTACTATAGCAAACATTCAGAAAATCTCCTGTTATATGCAATTGTGCCTTCTACCACGGGTTTTGGTTTTGCCACCAGAAATGCAGGAGAAATGCGTAACAGAGGAGTAGATCTGCAGATCACAGGTATACCTGTAAAAACAAAAGACCTGCAGTGGACCACTTCCTTAAATATGGGACTGGTAAAGAACAAAGTATTATCGCTACCAGCTGACAACAGAGATGATGAAGGCCGGCATTACATCCTGAGTTCTAATAACAACCAGCGCGTACTGCAGGGTTATACACTGAACACTTTCTACCTGCTGAACTATAAAGGTATCAATCCAGAAACCGGTGATCCTGAGTGGTACACCAAAGACGGAAAAACGACCAGCACGCCTACTGCCAGAGATCAGATCGTTGCAGGTAGTGCTTTGCCAAAATGGACAGGCGGATTCAATAATACCGTTCGTTACAAACAGTTTGATCTGGGTGTGAATTTCTATTTCTCTTATGGCAATAAAGTATTGCTGAATGAGTTCAAAGAGCTTGACAACATAAATAAAAGTACAGCCACCAACCTGAGTAAAGACCTGCTGAATTACTGGCAGAAACCAGGTGATCAGGCATTTGCACCAGCGGCGACCAGTGCTTCCTGGAAAAATGGCAGCAGCTTCGCTCAGTTATCCAACGCACAGTTGTTCAACGGCTCCTTCCTGCGTCTGAAAACGCTTAGCCTGGGTTACAATGTACCGGCTAAGGTGTTAAACAATACACGTGTATTGAATGGCGCCCGTCTGTATGTAATGGGACAAAACCTCTGGACAGTGAAGGATAAAAATTTCCGCGGTGCTGATCCTGAAGTATCCCAGTATGGTACCAACGCACAGGTAGCCGGAGAGGGCTACTATTCCCTGCCTCAGCCTAAATCAATCACTGTAGGTGCAAACCTGGTATTTTAAAAAATGAAAACAGCCAACATGAACCGGAAAAATAAGATATGGATATGGCTACTGGCAGGTGTTACCTGTACCAGCATGTTTTCCTGCAGTAAGGACCTTCAGCAGGATCCTGAGCAGGCTATCCCTTCGGAGGATGTATTTACATCCGGAGCAACCTCTTTAAGCGCATTATACGGCGTATACAGCCGCTCTCAACGTCCGGAGGTATTCGGGGCTCAACCTCAGATCATCGCCGATTATATGGCAGATAATGCCAATTATTATGGAGCTGTTGCCGGTCTTAGTGAGATCAATACTTTTACAGCGACGCCAGCCAGCTCTATCATCAGTGAAATGTGGCGTATCCACTATGATGCGATCATGGGTGCGAATATGGTGGTGGAGAAAGTGCCGTTGGTACAGGATCCTGCCTTTTCAGCAGCAGACCGCAAAATGTACGTGGCAGAAGGAAAATTCATGAGATCCATCCTGTATTTTCAGTTGCTGAACCTGTTTTCTCAGCCTTATCAGGTAGACAAGGGTACCCGCCCTGGTATTCCGATCGTTACGGCTGCCTTTAATGGTACTATCATCTATACCGAAAGAGGAACAGTGAATGCTGCACATGCTCAGATAGAAAAAGACCTGTTAGAAGCTCTTCCTGATCTTTCTGCGACATTCCCTGATGCTGCACTGGCAAGAGGCAGAGCTACCAAAGGAGCTGCATTTGCCCTGTTGTCCAGATTATATCTGTACCGTGAACAATGGGATAAAGCGGCACAGTATGCAGATAGCGTGCTGAAATCGCCATACTACAAATTATCAGGAGATTATGGCTTCTATGATGGTAACACCATGGAAGATGTATTCTCTATTCAGAATACAGACACAGATCCTCCGGGCGGCGGACAGGGTTGGGCGTATTACTATCGTCCGACATCGGGTAGCTCTGCTATAGGTGCCTGTCCGTTTGCGCCATCGTTGATCACTGCATTTTCAGCAGAACCAAACGACAAACGTTTTCTCGCAAGTGATGAAGGAAATGCTGCAAATAATGAGAAAAGACGCTTTACTTTAAAGTTCCCGAATATCGGTACTTTCAAAGACAACGCTCCGCTGATCAGAGTCACTGAAATGTATCTCAACAGAGCAGAAGCACTAGCCTCTATGAATGGCGTGAACCAGGAATCCATCGATCGGATGAATGAATTGAGAAGACGTGCAGGACTGGCAGAATGGGATATCAATACTTTTGCCAGCACCGATGCTTTCATTACAGCTATCCTGAATGAGCGTAGAAAAGAACTTTGCTTTGAAGGACATCGCAGAATGGATATACTGAGAAGAGGACTTGCGTTACGTGATAATGATCCTGAGAAGAAAGCAGGCGCTGAGCGTGTGATACTGCCAATTCCACAGCGAGAAATTGATGTGAGTCCGGCGCTGCAGGGGCAACAGAATCCGGGTTACTAAACTCAATCATTTTATAGAAAGCGGTGTTAAATACATGTATTTAACGCCGCTTTTTTTATTTCAAAAATCTCTGCTAAAACCACAAGATAAATTCCTCCGAATTTCATATATTGCAGTAGACGACTTATTGTGACCTAGACTGAACCAAAATCTAATATTCGAATTTGAATTCCTTGGAGAGACCCGACCCACCAACTTTTGCCGTATAGAGAGGAATTACTTAAACGTACTATTGAACATCAAAAACTAACTACCTGGTTTACGCTGCTGCCTGACATTGGGGGCTGGATAATTGTTGCCTGAAATGTAGCATACATTCCCTTTTTTGTGTTGATCCGTCGGCAGAGCGCCATACGTACAAAAATACCTGTGCGTAAGGGCTGTGGCATTTCATTATCCTAAATTTTAACTATGAAGTAAATATCCGGACGTTTATTATCAATCAAAATCGCTTATGAAACACACTTTACTCCTATGGCTATTCGTGGCCATCAGCGGGATGACCGCGTATGCCCAAACACGAACGATTAAAGGCAAGGTAACTGACTCAAAAGACGGCGCTGCCGTACCCTATGCCACTGTCAGAATACAGGGAACCAATAAAGGAACTGCGACCGATCTGAGTGGAAACTTCAGCATCGATATTTCCGGTACGCAGACATTGGTTATTTCAAGTGTTGGCTTTACCCAGCAAACCGTGAAACCTGATAATAGTAATACAGTTAATGTATCACTGGTTGCGGACAATACACTTACTGAATACATTGCCACCGGTTATATCAATACCAACAGGGTAAAAAAGGTAAGTGCAGTCGCTGAGGTCACAGCGGAGAAGCTGGCCAACACACCGCTTGTTGATATCAATCAGGCCCTGCAGGGACAGGCAGCCGGCGTATTTGTTGGCGGCGCTTCCGGTCAGCCGGGTTCTGTACAGAATGTGCGTATCCGCGGTGTCGGCTCCATTAGTGCCAGCGCTGCGCCGCTTTATGTGATCGATGGTATCATCGTAGATGGCCGTGACGTCAATAAAAGTGGCGACCTTGCGCTGCAATCCAATGACCTCCTGGCTAACCTGAATCCTAATGATGTTGAAACTATCAATATCCTGAAAGATGCGGCTGCAACTGCGATGTATGGTTCCAGAGGCGCCAACGGTGTGATCGTTATTAACACAAAAAAAGGAAAAACAGGTGTTACTACATTCGGTGCGCGTGCGCAATATGGTACTGCCAAACCGAGCTTTGGTAAATCCGACCTGCTAAGTCCCGCAGCAAGCTATGCTTATAATCGGGATGTATTGGCGTTGAATGATTTTACACCGGCAGAAATTGATGCGGAGTTCCCCGCTTCGCTGCTGGCAACAGGTTTTAACTGGCGTGACGCCGGTTTCCGTACGGCTAAGATGCAGGACTATGGTATCTCTGCTTCCGGTGGTAGCGAGAAAACAAAATTGTACATTTCCGCTGGTTATAATGATCAGGAAGGAACATTGATCAACTCCGGTCTGAAACGATATACGATCATTTCCAATGTATCGCAGAAGGTAAACGACAGACTGGATATCGCGATGAATCTCAACCTTTCACAAGGCGACGCCAGAAGTGCAATGGGCGGTAACTATTACGCCAGTCCCCTGTTGGGTGCATACTTCGTTTCTCCATTCCAGAGTCCTTACAAACCTGACGGTTCACTGTATACCGGTCTTGAATCCGATTTTAATGCTGCCAGCGGAGATAACTTCCTGTATTCTGTTTACAGGAACGACAAGAAATTATCCAACTTCCGTGGTCTTGGTGGCGCCACTGTTTCCTACCGCATATTCGACTGGTTGAAAGTACAGGAAAGAGTCAATCTCGATATGGTAAATACAGAAGCTAATCTGTTCTATGATCCTACTACCGGTGATGGATACAATGCTGCTGATCCGTTGAAAAGCGGAAGCGTATATAATCAGAATGTAAAGGCCTCCACAGTGACAAATCAGTTTTCACTGAGCGGTAATTTCGATATCGGCGAGGAACATCAGCTGGATTATCTGGCCCTGACAGAATACAACCGTTTTAAGTCAAGATCATTCAGTGCGGAAGGTATTGGTATTATCGGCAGTGACCTGAAAGTGCTTGATATCACTGCTACTCCGCAGGCTGTAGGCGGTAATGCCACTGATTATACATTCCTGTCTTATATGGGACAGTTGAATTATTCCTTCAGACAGAAATATAATCTGAGCGTTGGTTTCAGAACAGATGGTTCTTCGCGTTTTGGTGCGAATACCCGCTATGGTACGTTCTTCTCTGTAGGTGCTTCCTGGAGATTGATAGAAGAGGAATTCATGAAATCGCAGGAGGTGTTTTCTGATCTGAAACTTCGCTTAAGCTATGGTCAGACAGGGAACGCTGATTTTGGTACGATAGATAACTTCGTAGCCCGTGCATTGTATGACTATGGTACTTCCTACAACGGAGCACCTGGTAATGCGCCTAACACAATTGGTAACGTTGATCTGACATGGGAGAAAAATAAGTCTTTCAATATCGGTCTGGATCTTGCCTTGCTGAAGGGTGCCATCACAGCAACGATAGATGTTTATCAACGTAAGACAGATGGTTTGCTGCTGAACACACCAGTATCTTCTACCAGTGGATTTACTACGCAGATGGCCAACATCGGTTCATTGGAAAATAAAGGTATTGAGGCATTGATCTCCTCTAAAAACTTTCAGGATAAAGGTGGTTTCAGCTGGACGACAGAGCTCAATATTGGTATGAACAGAAATAAGGTCACATCGCTGTTCATGGGCCGTGATGTAGCTGGCGCAAACAGTACACAGTTACATAGAGTAGGACATCCGGTGCAAAGCTGGTACCTCAATGAATGGGCAGGTGTAGATCCTCAGAATGGTGATCCGTTATGGTATACTGCTGACGGTAAAACAACCAATAATATCAACCTTGCGGAAAGAAGGATTGTGGGTAATAGTCAGCCGAAATTTACCGGTGGTCTGACAAACACTTTCCAGTATAAAGGAATTGGTGTTTCTGTATTCTTCTACGCAGTAACAGGCAACAAAATTCTTAACAGAACAAGAATATTGGGTGATGCCGATGGTGCTTATTTCGGATACGGATATGATAAACTGACTGCTGAGAATTACTGGCGTAAACCAGGCGACATTGCAGACAGACCTAAACCTATTCCGGGTGGTAATAAGAATGCCAACTCTGCATTGTCAACACGATATCTGGAAAATGGATCTTTCCTGCGTCTCAGAAATATTAACCTGAGTTACAGTCTGCCTGCAAGATGGGTCAAAGCTGCCAGCTTCACCAGTGTAAAACTCTATGCACAGGCAGCAAATCTTGCTACCTGGACCAGCTATACAGGATGGGATCCTGAGCAGGATATCAGTGCGATGGAATTCTTCAGATATCCACCTTCAAAGAGCATCACATTCGGCGCAAACATTAACTTCTAATCCTGGTAACTGATAAGCTATGAAACAATTATTTTTCCCGATATTAATGGCAGTGCTGCTTGTAGTCAATCAGGGCTGTAACAAACAACTGGACCTTTATCCGGCAGATAAATTACCAACTGCGGATGCATTGAAAACAATACAGGGTGTTAATGCTGCTGTAAACGGTATGTATGAAGGTCTGAGAGGGACTGAATATTATGGCAGGAACTATCTGGTGATGCCGGAAATAGCTGCTGATAACGTATACCTTTCTTTAAGTAACAGTAACCGTTTTCTTTCAAGCTGGCGTCTGAGCTGGCTGGTGGCTGATGTTGATGTAACAGGTGTATGGAACAGGGTGTATGCGGTGATCTTACGTGCAAATAACATTATCAATAGCGTGCCGCAGCTTGAAGATGGTACAACAGAAGAAAAGAACAGTGCACTGGGGCAGGCATTGTTTGTAAGAGCGCTTGGTCATTTCGATCTGCTGCGTGTGTTTTCAACGCCTTATGCAGTTGGTGGAGGCGGTACCCTTGGCGTACCATTGATAACAAAATTTGAAGTCGGTTCGCCAAAAAGAAATACTGTTGACGAGGTATACAAACAGATCATTGCTGATCTGACAACTGCCAGAGATTTACTGGCTAAAACCAGGAATACGCCTTATGTTGCCAGTTCCTATGCTGCAAGCGCATTACTGGCAAGGGTACATCTGTACAAAGGAGATGACGCTGCTGCTATCACTGCTGCTACAGAAGTGATCAACGCGGGTTATAGTATCGCGCCTGCAAATACCCTGGCAAATTTTTATAATACACCCGGTACTACTGAAGATATCTTTACGCTCAGAATACTCAGTAATGAAAGTTTAGGTTCTGATAACCTTGGCCGTATTTATCTGAAGCCGGGTTATGGAGATATCAGGGTGTCTCCTGACCTGAAGAATGTGCTGGAAACAGCTGATGCGAGAAATGTATTCGTATCTGAATTCAGTGGTAGTCCTTCTGAATTCCAGAATAACAAGTTCTCCGGACAGGATGGTATATCTGGTTTGTACAGTATCAAGGTGCTGCGCATATCCGAATTATACCTGATCCGTGCAGAAGCATACGCTAAAACCGGTAGTTATGCGCTGGCGCTGGCAGATGTAAATGAGATTCGTGCACATCGTAATTTGACAGCACTTGAAAACGTACCTGATGCTAATGTGCTGACAGCCGTATTGAAGGAGAAGCGTGTGGAATTTATGTTTGAAGGCCATCGTTACTTTGATCTGCTGAGGAATAAGCTGAGTATTGTACGTACTACCTGTAACAATCCGGCGCAGCTGAATACGCCAAGATGTACGATTGAGGCGAACTCTCCTACTGCGATCTTCCCGATACCACAACGTGAGATCGATGTGAATCTGAACATCGAACAGAATCCGGGGTATAAAAAATAATTGTGGTCGACCAATAAATAAAAAAAGCGTCTCGCCAATGGCGGACGCTTTTTCTTTATCAGCAGTTGATATTACTGTAGTACTTCCTGTAATTTAGACTCCAGCGCAGGGCCTCTCAGGCCGATTGCGAGCACTTTACCCTGTGGGTCGATCAACATGTTGGAAGGGATGGAATTAATGCCATATAAAGGCACTACCTGCGAATCCCAGAATTTCAGATCGCTTACATGTGTCCATGTCAGACCATCTGCCTGAATTGCTTCTTCCCATTTACCTTTTGTTTTATCGAGTGATACACCCAGTACGGTGAAGTTTTTGCTTTTGAACTTATTGTAAGCCATTACGACGTTAGGATTTTCCATACGGCAGGGTTTACACCAGCTGGCCCAGAAATCAACCAGTACATATTTTCCTTTGAAAGAACTGAGGCTGACAGGTTTTCCTGCCGGATCAGGCAGTGTGAAATCAGGAGCAGCCTGGCCTATCTTTACAGTAGACATGTTGGCTTCTTCTCCTGGTTCTTCTGTCTGTTGTGCACCCTGTTTCAGTTTATCGGCAAAGCTTACGATGAGGGTATTCTCAGGGAAATGCTTTTTAATTTCTTCTACTGTTTTAGGATCTTCCAGCAGCACCTGCGGGCCGATAATGCTCATCGCAAATGCAGCAACAGCAGGAGATTTTGTTTCTGTAGCTGATTTTACCAGGAACTTCTTAAAGTCTTCCTGTTTAGCCTGGAAAGCGGCTACTCTTGGTTGCAGTACGCTATCCGGTGTTTTTACCTGATGCAGACTATCCAATGCCTGCATTTCAGCAGAGAGTGCTTTATCTTTTGCACTTGCTTCATTCAGCAGTTGCTGAATTTCTACAGTTGCTTCAGAGTTTTCGATCTTCAGCTGATCCAGGTGATTGAAGTCACCGGTAATGCTCATTGTACCTGCATCCAGGCCTAACGGGATCAGGCGGCTTGTTTCTCCGAAACGGATGCGGTATAAGGCCTGTTCAGGCAGCATACCTTTCAGTGTGAATTTTCCGCTGGCGTCTTTGATAACCGCAGTATCCACTACTTTCACTTCTTCCGTGGTCAGCTCTTCCAGATAGATTGTACCTAAAGGAGCGTTGTCTATATGTGCGTTGATCGTAAAATCGCCTTTCTCAGTTTGTTGTGAACAGCTGGCCAGGAATAACCCGGTGGCTGCCCATAAAGCAAGTTTCTTCATATTCTTCAGTTATAATTATTTCAGTTTTTCAGCAAGTAATTGGTTGGTCAGTTTAGGATCGGCCTTGCCTTTGGAGAGCTTCATTACTTCTCCGACAAAGAGGGCCATCAGACCTTTTTTACCTTTACGGAATTCTGCCACCTTATCCGGATATTTTGACAGGACCTCGTCAATGATCGGTGCGATGCTGCCGGCGTTGTTATCCTGCAGGAGGTTCAGTCTTGTTGCTATATCCAGTGGTTTTTCTGCGGTGTTTTGCAGCAGTTCCGGAAAGATGCGGGAAGATGCGATGGAAAAGTTCACTTTACCATCTTCTACCAGCTGTATGAGACCTGCCAGCGCAGCAGGTGACAGCGCGAAATCACTGATAGCAGCGCCCTGTTCGTTCAGGGTGGATTTTACCGGACCTAAGAGCCAGTTCGCCACTGCCTTGTGTTTAGGAGTAACCGCCACTACCTGCTCATAGTAATCAGCCGTTGCTTTATCATCACACAGTACACGTGCGTCATAATCAGGCAGTCCGTACTGGCTGACATAACGTTCTACCATTGCTTCCGGCAGTTCCGGTAAAGCCTTTAACAGCTGATCGAGGTAGTCTTCTGTCAGGTGGAAAGGCGCCAGGTCTGGTTCCGGGAAGTAGCGATAGTCATTCGCTTCTTCTTTGGAACGCAGGGAGAAAGATGTACCGTTACCGGCATCAAAACTCCTGGTTTCCTGCAGGATGGTGCCGCCTTCTTCCACGATGGAGATCTGGCGTTTTATTTCACCCTCTACCGCACGTTTTACGTTACGGATAGAGTTCAGGTTCTTTACTTCGACTTTTGTGCCCAGTTTGGTCTCTCCCTTCAGACGGATGGAAATATTGGCGTCGCAACGCATACTGCCTTCTTCCATATTGCCGTCACAAACGTCCAGCCAGCGTACAAGTCTGCGGAGGGTGGTCAGGAAGGAATATACCTCATCACTGCTATGCAGTGCCGGTTCGGTCACGATCTCTACCAATGGTACTCCTGCACGGTTGTAATCCACCATCGTAAATGAAGGGTCCTGGTCGTGCATGGACTTACCGGCATCTTCTTCCAGGTGAATACGGTTCAGCTGAATATCCCGCTGCCCACCGGCCACGGGAATGGCAACGATACCACCATCACAGATGGGCGCTGTATGCTGGGATATCTGGTAACCTTTCGGAAGGTCCGGATAGAAATAGTTTTTACGGGCAAAGTAATTCTCCCTCTCAATCCTGCTACCGCAGGCCAGACCGAGGCGGATGGCATATTCCACCGCTTTACGGTTCAGTTTTGGAAGGGTACCCGGATGACCCAGTGTGATCGGGCTGATATGGGTATTGGGAGCGCCTCCGAAAGCTGCACTGTCTCCACAAAATAATTTACTTTCTGTCAGTAGCTGGGCATGTACTTCAAGGCCGATAACTACTTCATATTTGTCTGAATCGATGGCTGCGCTCATGATAATCTTCTGCTATTAGCACAAATATATACAATGAAGGGTAGAAAGGTAGTACAGATTGATCTGTAGCCCGCAGCGGGAGATGGGAAATACAGCTAAAGCGTTACCAGATAAGGACTCAGCCACATTTTTTATGGCCGGAGGATCTGCCGGAATGAAAGGGATGACCGGTCAGCCAGGGGAAATCTGTTAATCTTATTGGAATTTAACAAAATTTTAGTATTCTTGTACTGCAGAACCATTCAACCTATATTCTGTCTCATCTGATACTCCATTTACAGTCATATATTCATTTTTTACTATTACAAATTATTCTGTAGATCTCCATTGACCTATATGCTGTCCGGGCATCCTCTTTTCAGACCGCCCCTGGCTTACCATATTTTCCGCATACACCAGCGTTTAACCTGTATTCTGTCATAGCTGTATTGATGTGATGTATAGGGCCGCTCATGGCAGCTGGGTCATTTTCAGTACCTTTCAGGGTGTATGAATACCCAGGAGATCTATAACGTACAACAGGCCTTTTTCGAGTCGGGTAAAACCCTGTCATATAAATTTCGCAGGCAGCAGCTTCGCCTGCTGAAATCAGCTGTTAAAAAGCGGGAAAAGGACATTCTGGCCGCTTTACAGGCCGATCTGCATAAACATCCGGTAGAGGCATATAGCAGCGAAATAGGTACCCTGTATGTCGAAATCCGGCATATGCTCAGTCACCTCAGAGAATGGATGCGGCCGGAAAAGGTTACCAGTCCCTTTACCATGTACCCCAGCAAAAGCCGTATACACCGGGTGCCGCTGGGCCTCGTTTTCATTATCGCTCCCTGGAACTATCCTTTTCAGCTGATCATGGCCCCGCTGGTGGGTGCTATAGCGGGTGGAAACTGCGCGATTGTAAAACCTTCCGAGTTAACACCCCGTACTTCAGCAGTGATAGCTGCACTGATTAAGGAGACTTTTGATCCTGCCTACATTACTACTCTGGAAGGTGACGGCAGTACCGTCATTCCCGATATGATGCGGCACCGTTTTGATCATGTATTCTTTACCGGTGGACCAGCCATCGGTCGTAAAATAATGGAGATGGCCACTCCGCACCTGACACCGGTTACATTGGAACTGGGAGGTAAATCGCCCTGTATAGTGGATGAGAAGGCGAATATCAGAGTAGCGGCTAAGCGGATCGTGTGGGGTAAGTTCTGGAACGCAGGTCAAACCTGTATCGCACCGGATTATATACTGGTGCATACAAAAGTGAAAGATGAGCTGATTGCCGCTATGAAAAAAGCGATTGTAAAGTTCTTCGGAGAGCAGGCAGTTAATAGTCCTGATTACGCACGCATCATCAATGAAAAACGCTTAAAAACTTTACAGACATATCTGACACAGGGAACTGTCATACATGGTGGAACAGCAGATGAAAGTAAGCTGTTTATGGCCCCTACCCTATTGGATCATGTGTCCTGGGATAGTCCGGTGATGCAGGAAGAAATATTCGGCCCTGTTCTGCCGGTTATTTCTTACACAACCCTGGAGGAGGCCATGCATTTAGTCAGACAACAACCATATCCATTATCATTGTATCTCTTTACCAGCAGTAAGGCGACAGAGAAGCTGATAACAGAACAGCTGCGTTTCGGCGGCGCCTGTATCAACAATACACTGGGTCATTTTACCAATCCCGAACTGCCTTTCGGTGGTGTTGGCAATAGTGGTATGGGACAGTATCATGGGAAATACAGCTTTGATACTTTTACCCATCCGAAGAGTATTATGAAAACCGGTACCTGGATCGATATTGCGATGAAATATCCGCCTTTCAAAAATAAACTCTGGCTGGTCAAAAGACTGTTGAAGTGATGTTATTTTGATATGGTGTAATTGAAATCTTTTTATTGCATAAAAAAGGAGCTTCAAAAATGAAGCTCCCTTTGTTTTATAATACACAGACGGATCATTACAGATCCACTTTGTTTAATTTCTTTGGCACTTTTACTTCCAGCGTTTTTGACTGACCGTTTCTCTTCACTTTCGCAGAGAAAGCTCCTTTATCTTTATTGTTACGATAAGCATTCGCCACATCGCGGGTAGAACTGATTTCATTGCCTGCAATATCAGTAACGATATCATTGACTTTAAATCCGGCTTTTTCAGCAGCGGAGCCAGGCGCTACGCTCAGTACCACTGCACCTTTACCATCTTCAGTATCCTGTACGGAAAGACCCAGTTTTACCTCGTTGTTTTCATGGAAACCACGGAAGTCACGATTGAAACCCGGACCAGGAAATCCCGGACCCGGCGTACCATCTCCGAAGTTAAAACTACCACGGGGCATGCGACGGAAGTTTCTGTCATTATGAGGGAATAGCTCCAGCGTACCTTCACCTTTTCTTTCATCCAGTGTCACAGTGGCCGTATTTTCTTTTTTATCACGGAAGTAAGTGATCGTTACTTTATCACCAGGATCATGCGCACCGATCTTCTCAAACAGGTCTTTTGGTTCGTCTACCTTATCAGCGTCCACTTTAGTGATCACATCACCTGCCAGTAAACCAGCTTTCTCTGCAGGGGTACCTTTTGCCACTTCTTTCACTGTTACGCCAACCGCTTCTTTCTTTTCAGTAAAGACACCCAGTACGGCTTTACCTGGTTTGATATCCAGTACATTATCACCGGATTCATCATCCTCATTGAACAACTGAATGCCGCCTCCACCCGGAGGCATCGCGAAATTGAACGTATTACCATCTACAGGACGGATGCGACGTCTGTACACAGAAATATCACCGTCTTTATAAGCATCCATTTTCTCCCCGTCAACCAGGACATTGCCATCCTTGATTTCGATGGTCACTTTACCATCTTTACTGGTGTTTCGTTTAATAACTATCTCGTCATACTCTCCCAGTTTGTCGCCGCTTTTATCCTGCGCGATGGTGGCAGAGCTGAAAGCAAAGCAGGTAATGCTTGCCAGTGTAAGGGTTTGCAATAGCTTGCTCATAATATGTTCCTTTTTAATTGTAAGTGTGGTATTAACAGTGACAAATTTAGGGGGGCGATATATAAACAAAAAGTTAAAATAGACGAACACGGGTGTGATGTTATGCATGGGCCTGGAATTAACATTACTTTTGGAAAAACCCGTACCTCCCCATGAAGAAGAACCGTCTGCAGGCTTCATGATTTTCTTTCAGCAGAATAAAGTAAATTGGGTATAAACCAACCCCAATGAATAAGATCACATCCCTCAGGATAGATGTGCCCACCCCTTGTACACAATCCTGGAATCAGATGACGCCATCGTCAGATGGGCGCTTTTGTCAGCATTGCAATAAAAATGTAGTTGATTTTTCTGGTATGTCAGATCAGGAGATCGTGCATATTATAAGCCAGTCGAACGGAGGCCTGTGTGGGCATTACAGAGAGGATCAACTGAACAGAGAGTTAGTGACAGAAAGGCTCCCCGACCACTCATTGGCGCCTGCTCTTTTATTGAGTGCAGCAATGACTGTGGGAATTGGAAGTGTTGAGGGGCGTGATACAAAAATAAAGGCTCCGGTTTCTGCCATACATATGGATACAACATTTACACCGCCTTGCCAACCGGTAGATACAACCGAAGACTTGTTAGCCGGATGTCCTGCGATGAGTAAAGATTTTGAAGTGATCGCATATGCACCTACCCGTCATAGGTTTGTAACGGGGAGTATGGGACGGATCACGGTGATCCGGGGACCAGTATTGCTTCCGCAAAAACAGAAAAGAAAATGGTTTAGCTTCCTGCGGAAAAAAAGATAACAGTATAAACTAAAAGGGTCTGTTCACTATACAGTAAACAGACCCTTTTTATATCCTTAATAACTAATTACAGCATTGCTTTCACCTGTGTGATCACCTGATCCAGCTGACCAGCTTCCTGTCCGCCGGCAGTTGCGAAAGACTTCTGTCCACCGCCGCCACCTTTGATAATAGGCGCGATCTTTTCCTTAATGATCTTCGGTGCTTCCAGTCCTTTTTCGGCAACCAGATTGTCAGAGATCATCAGTGCTACGTTCGCTTTACCGCCGATATTTGCTGCCAGTATGAATACGTGGTTATCGATCTGTGTTTTCAGTGTGAAGCACAGTTGTTTCAGTGCTTCTGCATTACTTACATCCACGATCTTACCGAGGAAGTTGATACCGTGGACGTTTTCAACTTCTGCCTGCAGACCGGTAGACAGCTGACGAACTTTTTCCAGTTCCAGCGCTTCCACACGTTTTTCCAGGGCAGCTTTATCGTTGATCAGGTTGTCTACAACAGCCACGATATCTTTTGGATTCTTGAAGGCTGTTTTGATGTCTTTCAGTTGTTGCAGTTGTGCATTGACAAATGCCAGTGCATTGCTGCCGGTAACGGCTTCAATACGACGTACACCTGCTGCTACTGCTCCTTCGGAAGTGAATTTGAAGATACCCAGTTCGCCGGTAGAACCTACGTGTGTACCACCACACAGCTCTACGGAATAACCCGGATCCATTACCACTACACGTACCACATCACCATATTTCTCACCAAAGAGCGCCATTGCACCCAGTTTCAGGGCTTCGTCCTTTGGCAGTTCTTTAATGACTACCGGGATGTTAGCACGGATCTTTTCATTCACGATCTCTTCAATCTGTGCCAGTTCCTCGTCTGTTACTTTCGCAAAGTGAGAGAAGTCAAAACGAAGGTATTCAGGATTCACCAGGGAACCTTTCTGTGCTACGTGTGTACCCAGTACCTGGCGCAGTGCTGCGTGCAGGAGGTGCGTAGCGGAGTGGTTCATGGTGGTGCTGAGCCTGTTGTTTTTATTGATCACTGCTTTGGCTGCTGTGGTAATATTAGCAGGCAGTTTATCTACAAAGTGAACGATCAGGTTATTTTCCTTTTTGGTATCGGTTACCTGAACGGTTTCTGCGCCGAAGGTCAGGGTACCGGTATCTCCTACCTGGCCACCGCTTTCTGCGTAGAAAGGCGTCTGTGACAATACCAGCTGGTACTGTTCTTTACCTTTTGCCTTGATCTTACGGTATTTCGATACGGAAGTTTCTGTTTCAGACAGCTCATATCCTACGAATACTGATTCTGCATTTTCGTTCAGTACGGTCCAGTCGCCCATATCCAGTTCAGTTGCTGCACGGGAACGGTCTTTCTGTTCTTTCATAGCAGCTTCAAAACCTTTCTCATCTACGTTGAAGTTGTTTTCAGACGCAATAAGGCTGGTCAGATCGTATGGGAAGCCGTAAGTATCATATAATTCGAAGGCTGTTTTACCGTCCACAGATTTCTCTTTGGCAGCGCCCATAAAGTCTTCAATTCTGCGGATACCGCTATCCAGGGTACGGAGGAAGTTGTTTTCTTCTTCGAATACTACTTTCTGTACGAAATCAACCTGTTGCAGCAGTTCTGGGAATACATTGGCGAACTGTTGTGCCAGTACAGGTACCAGGTCCTGCAGCAGAGGCTTCTTCCAGTTCAGGAAGGAGAAATAATACCTTACTGCACGACGCAGGATACGACGGATCACATAACCGGCGCCTGTGTTGGATGGCAGCTGACCATCCGCTATTGCGAAGGAGATCGCACGGATATGGTCGGCAATTACGCGGAAAGCCACATCGGGTTTGCTGTCGGTACAGCCATATTTAAGTCCGGTCAGTTTTTCAGTGTGTTCGATTGTGCCGGAGAAAACATCTGTATCGTAGTTGGAGGTTTTACCCTGTATCACCCTTACCAGACGTTCGAAGCCCATACCGGTATCCACGTGTTTAGCGGGGAGTGATTCCAGGCTACGGTCTTTCAGGCGGTTGAACTGCATGAATACGTTGTTCCAGATCTCGATCACCTGCGGATCGTCTGCATTGACGAGGGTCTTACCGTCTACCAGTGCTCTTTCGCTATCCGGACGGCAGTCTACGTGAATCTCAGAACAAGGGCCACAGGGACCTGTATCCCCCATTTCCCAGAAGTTATCCTTCTTGTTGCCCATAAGGATGCGGTCTTCCGGAACATGTTTTTTCCAGAATTCAAACGCTTCCTGGTCTTTTTCCAGATTTTCCTTGGCATCTCCTTCAAAAACAGTCACATAAAGACGGTCTTTAGGCAGCTTATATACTTCTGTAAGTAGTTCCCAGCTCCAGTCAATTGCTTCTTTTTTGAAGTAATCGCCGAAGCTCCAGTTACCGAGCATTTCGAACATGGTATGGTGGTAGGTGTCGATCCCTACTTCCTCCAGGTCATTGTGTTTACCGCTTACGCGCAGACATTTCTGGGTATCCGCCACCCGTTTCCAGGCCGGCGCCCTGTTGCCCAGAAAGTAGTCCTTAAACTGGTTCATACCCGCGTTGGTGAACAACAGGGTAGGGTCGTTTTTTACTACAATAGGAGCAGAAGGCACGATATGGTGGCCTTTGGACGCAAAAAAGTCCAGGAATTGCTGACGAATCTCGGGAGCTGTCATAAGTATTTGAAATAATTGGTATGTATATTAATTTTGTGTCACCTAAATGGCTTTAATTTGTATTTTAAGCCAACTAACGGTATTTAGAAAATTGACATTCAAAAGATTGCCCTTTAGTCTAATTCCCTTAGGTTTGCACACCTTGCCGTATTTCCGGAAAGGAGTGCAAAAATATTGAAAAAGTCTATATCCCCTCTCATCCATATCTGTATAACCCTATTAAAAGTAATCGAAGGACTTCCATTGGGAATGTAGGTTCTGCTTAAATGCTTAAGGCCGGTACATGAAGAAGGTTAAATACTTTTATAATACACAAACGCTCAAATATGAGAAACTCGTAGTGTCCCTGCGGGTGAAACTGTTGAGGATACTGGGATTTGTTTCTGCTGCCATTGTAACAGGGTTCATCTTTCTGTCTGTATCCTACCGTGTACTGGATTCTCCAAAGGAGAAACGGTTACGCCGTGAGCTGGAGGTAATGAATGAAAAGTATGAGGCGATGGAAGACCGTATGAACGAGGTAAAATCTCAGCTGGGAGAACTGGAGCACCGTGACAACGAGATCTACCGGGTTATTTTCGAGGCCTCTCCTATCCCGGATAGTACCCGTGCAGGCAGTGCCGAGAAGGAAGAAGAGCTGACCCAGTTGCAGTCTTTCTCCAGCAGCGAGATCATCGCCAGCACAGGCGCTTTGCTTCAGGAATTGTTACACCGTATTTCTATTCAGGCTAAATCTTACGAAAAGATCGATGACCTGGTAAAAAATAAACAGAAAATGCTGGCCTCCATCCCTGCTATTCAGCCGGTGGCCAACAAAGACCTTAAACGTATTGCTTCCGGGTTTGGTTATCGTATCGACCCTATTTACAAAACGGTAAAATATCACTCCGGACTTGACTTTGCCGCTCCGGCAGGTACGCCTATCTATGCGACAGGCGACGGTGTGGTAGAAGATGCCAGCCTCAGTGACGTTGGTTATGGTAACCACGTTACGATCAACCATGGCTATGGTTATAAGACCCTGTATGGCCACATGCTGAAGATGAAAGTGAGCACAGGAATGACTGTAAAGCGTGGTGATGTGGTCGGCTGGGTAGGTAGTACAGGTAAATCGACAGGTCCTCACTGCCACTACGAGGTAGTGAAGAATGGAGAGAAAGTTGACCCGGTATACTTCTTCTTTAATGACCTGTCTCCCGAAGAGTTTGACCGTATGCTGAAGATTGCCCGCTCAGGCAACCAGTCATTCGACTAACTTGTTAATGCTGAACTCTCAAAGGGGAGAATTTTGTAATTTGGTACCATGATGCAACAACTGGACCTTTTTTCTTCACCAGATCCAAAGCCGCAAGTGCAAGTGCCAGAACAGGTACAGGAACCCGTCGTTGTCATAAAGCCGGCCCCCGCGCCGCCACCGCCGTCAAGACCCTTGCCGGAGGTGGAGATTCCCGTGAAGATACAGGTACAGATGCCATCAGACAATTTGCCACCCGTGCCATTTATTGGCAAAGGAACGTCTGTTACGGCTACACAGCCTCCACAGAAAAAACGTGGCAGGAAATCATTGAAAGAAGTGGCAGATGACCCGGACCTGATGAGAGCATTAGATGCTATTCCCCTGGATAAGCAATATTACTCAATCAGTGAAGTGGCCACCATGTTTCGCGTAAATACCTCATTGATCCGCTACTGGGAGAATGAGTTTGATATATTACAGCCTAAAAAGAACCGTAAAGGCGACCGTTTATTCCGCCAGGAAGACATTCAGCACCTGAAACTTATCTATCATTTACTAAGAGAACGGAAGTATACTATCGAAGGTGCTAAACAAAAATTGAAAGAAGACCGTAAACTGGCAGCCCGCAGTTTCGAAATGGTACAAGCTTTGCTAAAGGTAAGAGGTTTTCTGACCGAACTGAAGGAACAATTATAAAAATACATTATGCGATTGAAATCATTATTACTGGTTGGCAGTCTGTTACTGTCAACATTGACATTTGCACAAACCACAGCAAGCAGAGCATCCAACGGTAAAAAGGTATTAAAAGGTAAAATAGACATGCAGACCCTGATGAATGACAGCGCATTTGCCTGGTTTTATACCGGTGTAAATGGTTATCAGCCAAATGATAACATGCTGAACTACATTAAGGACAATCGCGGTAAATTCAATATAGTAGCGGTTGTTGGTACCTGGGAAGACCAGAGCCGCCAGCTGCTGCCTCAGTTATATAAGATCATGATCCTGGGTGGCAGTCCTGATGAACAGGTGCAAACCTATGGCGCTGATGAAAAAATGCAGACCAGCACACCACAGGACTATAAAGTAAAGAAACTGCCTACTTTTATCGTGCTGCGTGAAGGTAAAGAGATCGGCCGCCTGAATGGTGAAGTGGGAGAATCTCTGGAAAGCGATATCGCAAGAATACTGCTGAAAGCTAACAGAAAAGATAAAGACTGATCATACAAATTCTTAATAGTAAATCCCCGGTTAGACAATACTTATCCTTCGTTAGTGCTACGTTTTTGAACGATAGATCAATGAAAGATAAGTATAGTTAAACCGGGGATTCCTGTATTTTATAAAGCTTGTTTATTTCTCGTGTATCTCCACTTTCGTGCTGCTCAGCTTCACATTTCTTCTCTCCATAATGGCAATGATCGCCAGGTTGATCTCGTTTCGCAGTCCGTTATATGGTACACCTTCAATCACCTGTGTCAGATAGATCAGCTGAATAACATAGGTATCTTTCGTAAACTCATTCAGGTTCAGTACGAATCCTTCCTGTACCCGCTCGTTTGAAATCAGCAGCTGTCTGATATCATTCAATACCTCCATGATGCTGTCAGCCGGTGTATCACCTGCTATCTCCAGGCGCATAGCGGCACGCTGGTGCGTACGCAGTGAAAGGTTATCCAGTACACTATCCACCATTTTCTTATTAGGTACCGTCACATAGGTCTTTTCCAGTGTGCGGATACGCGTACTGCGTAAGCCGATTTTTTCCACGTTACCCTGGAAGGAATCCACTTTTACGGCATCTCCCACCCGGAAAGGCTTATCAAAGAAGATGATAAAGGAACAGATCAGGTTTTCAATACTTTCTTTCGCAGCGAGTGCAAGGGCAGCCGCACCGATGCCAAGACCAGCGATGATCTTGTTCACTAATACCGCTCCGAAGAGGATGCGTATAAAGGCGATAGCGCCAAAGATGAATACGATCGCTTTGAAGAAATCCCGGAAGAATACGATGAACTGATTGTCAGTGATGTCATGGGAAAGATCGGCGCTTTTGCTGATCATGAGTGATACGAAGTCAATCACACGCAGGATGATCCATATGATGGATATGGTCAGCGCCAGCTCCATGAGAGTATGCAGCACCATCTTCACAGTGTAACCGTTATATACGGTTACATCCAGTTCAGGTGGGAAATTCAGGTGATCTATCGTCAGCATGAAGGTGATCAGCAGGAGGAAATATTCCAGCGGTACCAGCAGCAGATGAGAAAATTCATGTTGCCCGATCTCAGGGGCCCAGCGTCTTACCTCACGGTATAGCAGGGTGGCTACTCCTCTGGAGAGGTAGCGTTTGATCATGGACACAAACAGCAATATAATTGCCAGTATAAAATAATTCTGGATAGGGTTGCCAAGTATTACCTGGTCTAAGAGACTGTTCATAGTTTACGTTTGCATTCTTCTAATGCCGCGAAATTATAGAATCCTGCGACTTTCCTGTTCATCTATTAGTATCACGCCCGGCTGCCGGCCTTTCTCAAAGCTGCCATATTTCCCGGCAATGCCCAGTGCCATTGCTCCGTTCAGGGTGGCCCACTGTAATATTTCCTCCAGCGCAATGTTTGAGTAATACTTACGGATGGTTTGGATTTCCTGCCAGATGGATAGCTGGTGATTGGACGCCAGACTATCAGTACCAAGAGTGATCGTACAACCCTGACTACGCAGGAGAGGGACGTCAGGCATCCGTTTTTCTATATATAGATTTGCCTGCGGACAGAGACACCAGTAGGCATTGGGGGCCTGTTCCCTGGTAAAAGCGATGTCTTTTTCAGTGGTATAGGTATTATGTACCAGGATGACCGGCAGGTGTTTAAACCAGGGCAGCCATGCCGGTAAACTATTGGTGCCACTGGCCCTGAATGCGGAAGCATCCATATTAAAGTGCTGATAGAAGTCCAGGAAAGCCCCCGACTTATCCT
The DNA here is from genome assembly GCF_900114995.1 of Chitinophaga sp. YR627. Lineage (GTDB taxonomy): Bacteria > Bacteroidota > Bacteroidia > Chitinophagales > Chitinophagaceae > Chitinophaga. The sequence continues at coordinate 46,134 of NZ_FOUX01000003.1, read as the reverse complement.
GATACAGGGTGTTTTCTGCCTCACATTCCTGATTATGAATGCTGACAGGCGTATTATCCGGCGTAGCCGAAAGCAGGGAAAACAGTGTCTCGCTCACAGAATAAGGGGCATGCGGGACGATGGAACAGGAATGCTTTGGACCATTGATGGCCTTAAACTGCTCCAGTATCCCCAGGCTATAGTCATAGCGTTGCTGCGCAAAACCGGGTACAAACCCCATACTTTCTATAAAGGAATGATAATATACAGGGCTGTCTTTCTTCAGTTCCAGCGAGGCAGTGCCATTACAGATATCGCCAACGGCAGAGACGCCGCTTTCCCACATGGCGGCAGCTGCCTTTTCCATGGCCGATGCCTGGGCGGAGGTATCCTGCTGCCCTCTTTTCTCCATTACGCTGGTCAGAAAGGCCGGTAAACCGGTTCCTTCCGGGATGATTCCCCCCATATGGGATAATTCCAGGTGGCAGTGGGTATTCACAAAACCCGGGCTCAGAATGCCGTTGAGTTCCCTGACGCCCTCCCCTGCTTCGCTCTCGTGTACTATGTCTTGTACGATTCCACCGTCTGTCAATACCAGTACCATACTCCCGGGCAATAACTGCCGCCCGTTAAATAATGCCGTTCCCTTAAATTTCAGCTGTTCAGACATGTAGTAATTATATTAATTTTGCGGCCAGTCAGAGGAAATGGCAACCGGAAGGTCACCCATCCCCTCTCCAACAAAGATAATTATGATAGATAAACTTTATGCGATAAAAGGCCGTTTTGAGCAGGTATCGCTGGCATTAACGAATCCTGAAATTGTTAGTGACAATAAGCAGTTCAGCAAGCTGAGTAAGGAATACCGTCAGCTGGAAAAGATCGTAAAGGTATACGATGCCTATATGAAGACGCTGGACAATATCGCCTTTAATAAAGAAGTCCTTGAGAGCGGAGATGAGGAAATGAGGGAGCTTGCCAAGGAGGAAACAGAAGCGCTGCAGCTGTTGAAAGACGAGCAGGAGGCTGATATCCGTAACCTGTTGATCCCGAAAGATCCGCAGGATGAGAAAAATGCGATGCTGGAGATCCGTGGTGGTACCGGTGGCGACGAGGCGAGTCTCTTTGCCGGCGACCTGCTGCGTATGTACCTGCGTTACTGTGAAACCAAAGGCTGGAGTACGTCCATTATGAATGAGACGCCCGGCGCTGCTGGTGGATATAAAGAGGTCGTGGTAGAAGTAACCGGCGATGATGTATATGGTACCCTGAAGTTTGAATCAGGCGTACACCGTGTGCAGCGTGTACCGGCGACTGAAACCCAGGGACGTGTACATACGTCCGCTGCTACAGTAGCGATCCTGCCTGAAGCGGAGGAAGTAGACGTTGAGATCAGAGACGCAGATATCAAAATGGATACCTTCCGTTCATCTGGTGCGGGTGGTCAGCACGTAAACAAGACTGAGTCTGCCGTACGTCTGACGCATATTCCATCCGGTGTGGTGGTAGAATGTCAGGAAGGTCGTAGCCAGCACTCCAACAGGGATATCGCGATGAAGATGCTGCGCAGCCGTATCTATGAGGCGGCAGTGCGTAAGCATGAAGAGGCGATCGCTTCACAACGTAAGAGCCTTGTATCTACCGGTGACCGTTCTGCCAAGATCAGAACCTACAACTATCCACAGGGTCGTGTAACTGATCACCGTATAGGTATGACTATGTACAATCTGGATGCATTTATGAACGGAGATATCCAGGAAATGGTACAGGCATTACAGTTTGCAGAGAACGCGGAGAAGATGAAGATGGGCAGTTAATAAGTAGTGGCGAAGCAGATATATATCTTATTTCATAATAAATATATGTCTTACATTTGCGCCGCTCGTAATATCTAGTTCACTGGTATGCTGCCTGTTTCAAAATCTGGCAGCATATTTGTCTAAGGTATTTCGCTTGACTATTAAAAGCAAATTAAAAGAACGTTTAAACTAATTAAGATGAAAAGGATAAATCCTATTGTAGCTATTTTCCTGTCTGCTATCATGTTATTCGCTTGTAACACAGTGAAACAAATGGATAACACCCAAAAAGGCGCTGCTATCGGTGTAGCTGGTGGTGCTGCGACTGGTGCAATTATCGGTAAAGCTGCTGGTAATACTGCATTAGGTGCGATCATTGGTGCTGCTGTAGGTGGTGGTGCCGGTGTGCTGATCGGTAAGAAAATGGATAAACAGGCACAGGAAATCAAAACTGAAGTTCCGAATGCAACTGTTGAGCGTGTAGGTGAAGGTATCAATGTAACCTTTGCTTCAGGTGTACTGTTTGGTTTCGATAAATCAGACCTGACCGGACAGGCACAGCAGAACATTAAAGACCTGGCTACTATTCTGAACAAATATCCTGATACTTATGTACGTGTGGAAGGTCACACTGATACTACAGGTACAGATGCATATAATATGGGTCTTTCTGAAAGACGTGCAAATGCTGTTGCTACTTACCTGAAATCTCAGGGTGTTGCTGCAAGCCGCGTACAGACTTACTGGTATGGTGCAAGACAGCCGGTTGTTCCAAACAACTCTGATGCTAACAAAGCAAAGAACCGTCGTGTTGAATTCTCCATCTTCGCGAATGAGAAGATGAAATCTGACGCGCAGAAAGAATCAGGAAAATAATTAATATTCCACTGATCAACTGATACAACTGGTGCCTCCATTATTACGGGGGCACTTTTTTTTGTGGCTATTGGCACGATTTTCCCGCCGGTACCGGTGTATATGGCCGCAAATAATAAAACCATCTTTACCGCGCTGGCAGCTAATCTGCTGATTGCTGTCATCAAGTTTATCTCCGGTGCAGCAACCAGTAGTTCCGCTATGATATCAGAAGGGGTACATTCCCTGGTAGATACCACCAATCAGTTGTTATTGCTGTTCGGGATCAGGCGAAGCAGGCGTTCTCCGGATGAAAGACGGCCTTTTGGCTATGGCAAGGAGATCTATTTCTGGTCGTTTATCGTGTCTATACTCATCTTTGGTATAGGAGGTTGTATTTCCTTCTATCAGGGTGTGATCCATATTCAGCACCCTCCTCCCCTTGAAGATCCTACCTGGAATTATATTGTACTGGCGTTCTCATTTGTATTTGAAGGTACTTCCCTGATTGTTGCTATCAGGGCATTTGATAAGGTAAGGGGGGATTTGTCCTGGTGGACGGCGATCCACCGTAGTAAAGATCCGGCAAGTTTTATCGTGTTATTTGAAGATGGTGCTGCCGTGATCGGCCTTTCAGTTGTAGCGCTGATGGTATATCTGGGGCATCATTACAACAATCCGTACCTGGATGGAGTCGCTTCATTGATCGTGGGGATCATTCTCAGTATTGTATCAGTACTGCTGGCAAGGGAAAGTCGTAGTCTGCTGATGGGAGAAGGTATTGCACCTGCTACACAGCAGCATATAAAGGGGCTGGTGGAAAGTGATCCGGCAATTGTAAAGGTGCAGCATATCTTCTCAACCTATCAGTCGCCGGAGGATGTGATGTTATTACTGATGGTTACTTTCAGAGACGATCTGGGAACGGAAGATATTAATGAGGCCATTATACGGATCAGAAAGGAAATTATGTCAGCTTATCCGCCTATACACTTCATTATCGTACAGCCGGAACCGCAGCAGAGGCCTACTTAAGCCACCATTTTCTGACCAGGTTAAATGCAATGATACCTGCGATAGCGCCTACTATGTCAGCAGCGACATCGCTCATATCAAAGCTGCGGTGAACAGCAAAATATTTCTGGATGTATTCAATTGCCAGGCCATAGAACGCAGCTGAGATCGCGATGATCGTCAGTGTGAATTTTGATATGATCCGCTTTTGCAGATATACGCCAAGACACAGGAAGAATACGGTTCCTCCAAATAATCCAATATGTACGATCTTGTCCAGATGAATCTTCTCAAAGAATGGATTGGACGGCAGATCGTCTCCCGGAAGTGTACACAGATATAGTACCAGTAATATCCAGACAGTTGCTGGCAGGTAATATCTGAAAAGTCTCATTGCTGGCACTATGACAAAGTTTAGTCTGTAAAGTTATAAGGTTATAAAGTTGTTACCAACCTTATAACCTTAAACTTTGCAGGGTTATACCCTTTTTAACCTTTTATTAAAATATCGTGTGGAGTGCGAATGAATTATTCAGCAACCAGCTTCGCATAAGCATCTGCAGTAAGCAGGCCTGCAACGTCAGCCGGGTTCTTAACGGTCATTTTTACCATCCAGCCATCAGTGTATGGATCGGTATTCACCAGTTCAGGAGAACCTTCCAGTTCTTCATTGACTTCATTGATGGTGCCTGCAACCGGGAGGAACAGGTCAGAAACGGTTTTCACAGCTTCTACAGTACCGAAAACTTCTTCGGCTTCGAGTGATTTACCTACGGTTGGAATGTCTACAAATACGATATCGCCTAATTCGCGCTGAGCGAATTCAGTAATACCGATAGTTGCTGTATTACCTTCCAGTAATACCCATTCATGGTCTCTAGTGTAACGCAGCTCTGATGGAAAATTCATGGCAAGTTTGATTTTAAGCGGTAAAATTAATGAAATTCCGATTGAATATTTACCCTAGAAGAAAAGGAACTTATGTATCAGCTTTATCTTCATAGGAACATCTGTTGCCGGACGATTATTCGCGTCCGTTTTGAGTGTGGCGATCTTATCGATCACATCCAGTCCTTTCACTACCTGTCCGAAAACAGTGTAGCTCTGGTCCAGTTGCGGTGTGCCGCCATATTGTTTATAGTATTCCCTTTGATCGACAGGTATCTTTCGGCCGCCAAGGCGGTTCTTTTCGAGATTATCAAGTTGTTCATCCGTCCATTTCTTGCCCTGTACAATGTAGAACTGACAACCGGAACTTGCTTTTGCCGGATTATCATCACGCGCGGCTGCCAGCGCGCCTTTCGCATGAAAGAGGTCCAGCTGGAACTCAGCCGGAACAGTATAACCCACATCTCCGTTACCCAGCTGTGCACCTGGCTGTGCATGTTTGGATTCAGGGTCTCCACCTTGTATCATGAATGTATTGATGACCCGGTGAAAAAGGGTACTATCATAAAAATGGGCCTTTACCAGTTTGATGAAGTTGTCTCTGTGCAATGGGGTCTGATCATATAGTTTGATGATCATGGTGCCATAGGGTGTAATAACTTTTACTTTCCGGTTTTTTGCCATGGTGGTGCCAAAAGAGAATAACAAGAATAGTAGTAGTAAATGTTTTTTCATGCGGGTATTTTATGGATTTTTTCAGGAACCGGCCGGTAACTGGCTGCCGGTCAATGCAAAAGTTATCTTGTCCGGATGGCACAAAGTCCTTTCGCTCATAAAAACGTTTTATGTTGTGATTATGTTCCCAAATGCCGGGCCGTATCATACAGACCGGTGAAAAAAGGGGCGCTGCCTAGCGCCCCTCAAGATCGTCAAAGTATGCAATGATATGCTCCTGTAAAAATCTTTCCTGTTCGAACATACTCATTTTAGGAACGGGTTGCACTTCCCTGAAATGAGGCCAGCCATCCTTGTCGCGGCCCTCTACCTCAAAGTAGCCACTCTGGCTCAACAGTGTACAGGTGGCCACATGCATGAGGTCCTGTTTCTGCTCCTTGGTGAATTTCTTTTTTATGTGATTCAGCTCCTGGACACCTATTAAAAAGAGGATCGCCTCCATATTTGGTTTCTTACCGAAACGTTCTGTAAGCATATCCTCCACCCGTTTCCATTGCTGCGCGAAATCTTCCTGCATCTTTCTAAATATTTAATTATGAGCTCCGTATGGAGAAGTTACGATTGCAAATGTACGTTATAAAAAAAGATGATATAAATATGCTCAGGCTTTATTAATTTGGTCGCATGAGTTGGTGAGACTTATGAATGACCATTTTCTGATATAGGCACACCTGGAAAAACCTGAGGATCCTGATAATCATAGACGTAATTCGTAATTTGTCATTTATAATGTTATTATTAACAGCATTTTAACGGGCAAAAACTGCGCGTGGCGCGGGCTTTTACCTACGGAATGTTTACTTTAGCAAACTTGTAAATCATATATAAGCATGGAGAATACATCGTATGATATCCGTCAATTGAACGAAAAGATCCATCAGGCCAGTGCATTTGTGGACCTGCTGAACCTGGAGCTGAGTAAGGTGATCGTTGGTCAGCGTTACATGGTAGATAGGTTGCTTATCGGCTTGCTGGCAGGTGGTCACGTATTGCTGGAAGGTGTTCCGGGTCTGGCAAAAACACTGTCCATCAAATCTTTGTCCTCTGCAATCAATGCGAAATTCAGCCGTATTCAGTTCACACCGGATCTCCTGCCGGCTGACGTGATAGGTACTATGTTATTTAACCAGCAGAAGAACGAGTTCGTGGTACGTCGTGGTCCTATCTTCGCCAACTTTATCCTGGCGGATGAGATCAACCGTGCCCCGGCAAAGGTGCAGAGTGCGCTGCTGGAAGCAATGCAGGAAAGACAGATCACCATCGGTGATACTACTTTCAAACTGGATGATCCGTTCCTGGTACTGGCTACCCAGAACCCGATAGAACAGGAAGGTACCTATACGCTGCCGGAAGCACAGGTAGACCGTTTCATGCTGAAAGTGACTATCGGCTATCCAACAAAAGAAGAAGAACGTCATATCATCCGTCAGAACCTGAATCCGCAGGCTTCCGTACAGATCAATCCAGTGGTACAGCCATCAGACATCCTGGCGGCGCGTAAGCTGGTGCGTGAAGTATACATGGATGAGAAAATAGAACGCTATATCATCGATATCGTTTTCGCTACCCGTAATCCGGAAGACTATAAACTGCAAAAGCTGAAACCGCTGATCTCTTATGGTGGTTCCCCAAGGGCCAGCATCAACCTGGCACTGGCAGCTAAAGCATATGCATTCACCAAACGCAGAGGATATGTAATTCCTGAAGACGTACGCAGCATCTGCTTTGATGTAATGCGTCACCGTGTTGGTCTTACTTATGAAGCAGAAGCAGAGAATGTAACAAGCGAAAACATCCTCAGTGAAATTCTGAATGCGGTAGAAGTACCTTAGTCTTTATAGTTAAAGTCGGGAGTAGTAATCATTATTCATTTTAATCATTACCGGTGGATACTGCGGAAATATTAAAAAGGGTAAGGAGGCTGGAAATAAAGACCAGAGGCCTTTCCAATCACATCTTCTCAGGTGAATACCATAGTGCTTTCAAAGGCCGTGGTATGTCGTTCAGTGAGGTAAGGGAATACCAGTTCGGAGATGATATCCGGTCTATCGACTGGAATGTGACTGCGCGTTTCAATCACCCGTTCGTAAAGGTATTTGAAGAAGAACGTGAACTGACCCTGATGCTGATGGTAGATGTGAGTGAAAGCTCCGTCTTCGGAACCTCCAAACAGAACAAGCGGAACATGATCACTGAATTGTGTGCCGTACTGGCGTTTTCTGCTATCAACAACAACGATAAGGTAGGTGTGATCTTTTTTAGCGACGGTGTTGAAAAATATATCCCGCCTAAAAAAGGAAAATCGCATATCCTGTTTATCATCCGTGAACTGATCTCTTTCGAACCAAAACGTAAGGGCACGAATATTAAGGAAACATTACGCTTCTTTAATAATGCGACCAAGAAAAGAAGCATCGTATTCCTGATGAGTGACTTCCTGACCGGCAGTTACCAGGATGCGCTGAACATTGCATCAAAGAGACATGACATGGTTGGTATACACGTATATGACCAGCGTGATAAAGAATTACCTTCCGTAGGATTGATCCAGATGAATGACCTGGAAACAGGCGAGCGTCAGTGGGTGGATTCCTCCGATAAACAGGTACAGCAGTATTACACCCATCAGTTCAATCAGCACGTGCAATATTGCCGCAATTCATTCAAGAAGAGCGGCGCAGATCTAATCAGTATCCGTACCGATGAAGATTATGTAAAAGCCCTGCAGAACTTTTTCGTAAACAGGTGATAGTCTAAAGCTGAGCAAGTATTAACATGGCTAAACTGATTATAGTTAAACGTCTTATTTTATTTTTTCTGCTTGGATTTATCCTGGCGCCATTTGCTTCCTACGCACAGCAGGGTGAAGTAAAGGCAACAGTCGATACAGAGAGCATCCGTTTGGGAGAACAGGTTCAGCTGCGTCTTTCGGCAACTATGCCTCCACAGGGCATGGATATCGTGTTTCCGCAGATACCGGATTCCTTCGGACATTTTGAAGTAGTACGCCGCTCCCCGCTGGATACTACCGCACAGGGCAGCACAAAACTGCTGGGACAAACCATCGTACTGACCAGTTTTGATTCAGGCAGATGGGATATTCCGGCGTTGCGTTTTGACATTGTCAATAATGGTAACATCACGGATTCCGCTTTTACAGGTCCGCTGTTTATTGATGTCAATACCGTGAGCGTTGATACAACAAAAGCCTTCAAACCTATCAAAGGTCTGCGCACTGTAGCCTGGAGTTTCTGGGATTACTGGTTATATTTTGCCATTGGCATATCCGCAGCACTGATTGGTATCGGCTTATTTGTATACTTCCGTAACCGGCCTAAGAAAACGGCGCCTGTAGTAGCCGCTCCGATTGTTCCGCCTTACGAGATCGCATTGCGGCAGTTGCAGCAGCTGAAAGCGGAAAAGGTATGGCAGCAGGGAGATATCAAACAATATTATACCCGTCTTACAGATATTTTGCGCGCTTATTTTGAGCAACAGTTTAACATTCCTGCATTGGAGCAAACCACAGAAGAACTGTTACAGCATATCAAACCTGTTACTATTCTGAACCAGCAGCGCGACAAGCTACGTAGCCTGTTAAGTGTAGCTGACCTTGCGAAGTTTGCAAAACTGATGCCTTCTCCGGAAGAGCATGAAAGTGCCATGCAACAGGCGCAGGAGATTGTTGAGTGGACGAAACCGGCAGTAGAGAAAGCCGCAACCGCAGAAAACGGGAAAGAAGAAATAAAGCAGCCTGCGAAGTAGGTTGCTCCTTGAAAAGAGAAATTATTATCAGTAAATGGATTTTTCGATCTGGAAAAATATTGAATTCGCCCATCCCGCCTTCTTCGGATTGCTGGTGCTGATACCGGTAATGATTTACTGGTATATTGCCCGGCAGCAACGCAGACAGGTTGCTATGGAAATGTCTTCCCTGCAGGGATTGAAAGGCTTGCCGGTATCCTGGAAGGTGAGATTGCGCCCCTTATTGCTGGTATTGCGCTTAGTGGCTTTCACCGCACTGGTGGTGGCCCTTGCCAGACCGCAGACAAGTAATACCTCTGAAAGTATCGACAGTGAAGGTATCGATATCGTACTGGCGATAGATATTTCGGGTAGTATGCTGGCGCAGGACTTACAACCTGATAGGCTGGAAGCAGCCAAAAGGGTGGCTATGAACTTTGTAGACAGCCGTATCAGTGACCGTATTGGTCTCGTGATCTTCTCCGGCGAGAGCTTTACACAATGCCCTATTACAACTGATCACGGCGTGCTGAAAAATCAGATCGCACAGGTGAAAAGTGGTATGTTGCAGGATGGTACAGCGATCGGTATGGGACTGGCTACATCTGTAGAACGTTTACGAACCAGCAAGGCAAAAAGTAAAGTGATCATCCTCCTGACGGATGGTGTGAACAATACCGGTCTGGTAGACCCGCTTACCGCGCTGGAGATCGCAAAGGCATTTAAGATCCGTGTCTATACGATCGGTGTGGGTACTATTGGTAAAGCACCATTCCCGATGACAATGCCGGATGGCTCTATTCAGATGCAGATGCAGGATGTACAGCTGGACGAACCTTTAATGAAAAAGATCTCTGTTGAAACAGGAGGTAAATATTTCAGAGCGACCAGCAACAAGGAACTGGAAAACATTTATGGAGAGATCGACAAACTGGAGAAAACGAAGGTAGAAATCACCTCTTATAAACGCTTTGCGGAGCATTTCTTCCTACTGGCCATGCTGGCGCTGGCGTGTATGCTGCTGGAAGTGGTATTGAGATATACGGTTTTCAGAAGTCTGCCGTAAAGAGAAATTAAGAATTAAAAATTAAGTATTAAGAATTGAATGCAGCGGAGATAGGTGGAATAATTAATAATATTTTAGTATTATAAATAGAAAAGGGTGTCTAGTTAGAAACTTAGGCACCCTTTTCTATTTATGATACCCAATCTAGATGTTTAAACCGGCAGGAAGCGAGAGACAAGAAAATTGGCCAATAATTCTTAATTCTTAATTCCTAATTCTTAATTGAAAAACGACCTACCTTTATACCTTAAATAATTACGAGAAGCATTGCAGGCAACTATTTACAGATCGACCGGTAGCTGGTATACAGCAAAAACAGCCGAAGGAGAAGTGTTCCAGGCACGTATCAAAGGGGTATTAAAAATCGATGAAGATATTACCTCCACCAACCCTATTGCCGTAGGGGATGTGGTAGAGATCGTGCGGGAAGATGGAGATGCTACTGCAAATAATGCAATGATCACGGAGATCAGTAAGCGACATAATTACATCGTGCGGAGCTCTCCGCATAAGAAGAACCAGAAACATATTGTGGCGGCCAATATGGATCAGGCGATGCTGATCTGTACGGTAAAGGAGCCACGTACGTCCAACGGCTTTATGGACAGGTTCCTGGTAACAGCGGCAGCCTATCATATTCCAGTGATCCTGGTCTTTAATAAAAGGGATATTTATAAAGAAAAAGACCTGGACAAGTTCGCCGAACTACAGGTTTTATATGAAGATATCGGTTATAAAGTCCTACTGGTATCTGCAGAAACGACTGACGGTATCGATCTCCTGAAAGCGGAGATGAAAGATAAAACGACCCTGATGGCAGGGCATTCCGGTGTAGGTAAATCTTCTCTGATCAACCGTTTGCTGCCGGGACTGGAACTGCGTACAAAAGCAGTGAGCGGATGGAGCGGAAAAGGGCTGCACACGACTACCTATGCAGAAATGTATGATCTGCCGGATGGTGGTAAACTGATTGACACACCGGGGGTGCGTGAGTTTGGTATTGTGGATATCACAAAACCGGAATTGTCGCATTATTTCCTGGAAATGCAGCCTTATCTGCAGGAGTGTCAGTTCAATAACTGTCTCCATATCAACGAGCCGGGATGTGCCGTAAAAGCAGCTGTAAATGAGGGAGAAATCGATGTTGAGCGTTATGTCAGCTATGCCAGTATCCTGGAAACCATACAGGAAGACCAATACTGATCCGCAGGACTCTGCTGACCGGTATTAGTCCTTCTCCAACAGGCTTCCGGGGGAAATACCTGCCCATGTCAAATTATATATTTTAGTTATCTGAACAGATGCTTGCTGCTGTCAACGACGTTTCTTTTTCTTCGGAGCGCTCATTTCGTCCAGCAGTTTTTCCGCACCCCAGTTCTTGCGGGGCGTAGGGCAACCTGTCTTACGGGTACGACAGGCGGATAGTCCGATGAGGGACATCACCAGTACAAAGAGTACTAATCTTTTCATAGGGTAGCTTATTTATCAGAATACTCTTCCGTTCATCTGTTTGATAGATGACCTGTTCTGTTTTCCGTTTTTGGCAGAATAGTAGTTGTTGTTGGGGCAACCGGTACGCTCAGTTTTGCAGCCAATGGCAAAAATGCCGCATACCGCCATCAGGAATAATAGCTTTTTCATAGGGTAAGGTGTTAATAAATGCAAGATAATTAAAATATGTCACTTACTGCCGGCATCCTCTTTGAACCAGCCGGAGTACATGAGATAGTTGTTGGCAATGCGGTCTATTTCACCACTGATCAGGGATTGGCTGATATCTTTCACTTTTTTGGCAGGTACGCCGGCATAAATGGATCCCGGCTCTACTTTGGTACCTTCCAGTACCACTGCTCCTGCTGCAATGATGCTATTACTGCCAATGTGCGCATTATCCATCACAATAGAGCCCATGCCTATCAATACATTATCTTCAACAGTGCAGCCATGCACGAGCGCGTTATGTCCTATAGAGACATTATTGCCGATAATTGCTTTCGTTTTTTCATAGGTGCAATGTATCACAGCGCCATCCTGCACATTTACTTTATTGCCCATCCGAATGCTGTTCACATCTCCGCGGATCACTGCATTGAACCAGACGCTGCATTGATCGCCCATTACGACATCGCCTACGATCGTCGCATTTGGCGCAATAAAACAGTCGTTTCCCATTGTAGGCAGTATTCCTTTAACCGGTAAGATGACAGGCATATAGTTAATTTTAACGCAAAAGTAAATAAAATCGTATAGCGTATTTTTGTGCCAGCATGAATAACAGACAACTATTTTTACGCCATGTGGCTCAGCTATCTGATGCCCCTATGGCTCTTGAGATAACAAAGGCCTCCGGCATGTATATGTGGGATGCAGATGGCAAAAAGATCATGGATCTGATTGCGGGCATCAGTGTGTGTAACGTAGGACACTCCCACCCTGCTGTGGTCAATGCCATTAAGGAACAGGCGGAGCAATATATGCATCTGCTGGTGTACGGAGAACTGATCCAGACCCCACAGGTAGGCTTTGCCACCCTGCTGACACAACACCTGCCGGCATCACTCAATAGCGTCTATTTCACCAATTCCGGAGCGGAAGCTGTAGAAGGCGCTATGAAACTGGCCAAACGTTATACCGGCAGGACAGAGATCCTGGCTTTTGAAAGAAGCTACCATGGTTCCACACAGGGGGCTATGAGTATCATGGGTGATGAGACCTGGAGAAATGCCTATCGTCCCTTATTGCCTGATATACAGCATCTTCAATATAATACCTGGGAGGCGCTGGACCAGATTACCGAACGTACAGCCTGTATTATCCTGGAAACCGTACAGGCGGAAGCCGGTGTAAGAGTACCGCAGAAAGAATGGTTACAGGCCATCCGGGAGAAATGTACTGCTACGGGCACCCTGATGGTGCTGGACGAAATACAGTGCGGACTGGGAAGAAATGGTAGTCTGTGGGCATTCGAACAGACGGGCGTAGTACCGGATATACTCCTGCTGGGAAAAGCCCTGGGTGGTGGTATGCCGATGGGCGCATTCATTGCCGACAGGGAGATCATGTGGAGTTTTACCCATAAGCCAGTGCTTGGACATATGACCACCTTTGGCGGGCACCCGGTGATCTGTGCAGCAGGTATGGCTGGATTTAAGGTATTACTTGAAGAGAATCTTATAGAAAGCGTAAAAGCGAAAGGACAGCTGTTCCATCAGTATCTGAAGCATCATGCAATAAAGGATATCCGCTCCCTTGGATTGATGATGGCCGTTGAATTTGAGAGCTTTGCTATGAATAAGAAGGTGATTGATCTGTGTATAGAAAAGGGCCTGCTGACAGACTGGTTCCTGTTTGCCCCGGAATGTCTGCGTATTGCGCCTCCATTGATTATCAGTGAAGAGGAGATCAGGCAGGCTTGTGATATTATACTCGAGGCAGTAGCAGAAGCGGCGAAGGGATAAATGATTATTTAAACATATTGAAAGGTCATCGGCATTGCTGATGGCCTTTTTTGTTTGATGTGAAAAAGCCCCGGAGAAGAGAGGGGATTTTTCCTGTTTCTGATCGGGGCTGAGAGTTAGATGTAGTCGTAGCGTTAATTTAGATGCATTGTAATCTACTGACATTTTAACCTCAAAAACAATATGCTCATATGGACACAGGTATGGTCATCGCTACTCTTGGTAGTATTGTATTCATTTTGGCACTTGGAGCACTTTTAGCCAGACAGACCCTTCGTATCGATGATATCGTTGCGCATCTCAAAAACATCAGCGATAAACTGGATCGTCTGAATCAGCAGCCTGTAAATAAACGGGACTTATGAGCTGGGTAAAAGGTCACTTTCGCAGAAACGGCACTTTCGTACCCGGTCATTTTCGAAAAGGCAGCTACCGTGGCAGCGGTACTGGCTGTAGTACGATCATTTTAGCTGTTATATTCCTATACCTTCTATCTCATTGTATTTGAGATATTAATCCCTTTCATCGCGCGCCGGCAGTGTAAACGCTGCCGGCTATATTTCCTGCGCTGCTCCTTTTTCCAACCCATAATAGAAAAATATATTTTGTCATCTCCCTAAAATATGTAACTTTGATTCACAAAGTACTTTAAGTATGACAGAAGAACAGCAACACCTGCAAACATTAAGTGATATCAAACGCATCATGGAACGTAGCAGCCGCTTTTTATCCTTAAGCGGATTAAGTGGTGTTTTTGCTGGCGCTTCCGCACTGGCAGGTGCGGGTGCCGCACTGGTTCTTTTCCGTTCGTACTATGACAAATGGGAAGTCAGAGGTCACTATGATGATACAGATTTTTCTACACTCAGATTGCAGTTGATCCTGTTAGGTCTTGTGGTCATGTTCCTGGCAGCTGCCGGTGGACTTTATTTCACCTGGAGACGGGCGAAAAAGAACAACCTGCCGGTATATGATGCTACCTCCCGTAAAGTACTCATTAATGGGATGATCCCTATGGCAGCAGGTGGCGCCTTTATCGTCGGCCTGATGTACAACAATATGGATGTACTTATTGCCCCTTCCTGTTTGATATTTTACGGTATGGCTGTACTCAATGCCAGCAAGTATACAGTTTCTGATACGAAATATTTGGGTATTGCAGAAATAGCCCTGGGAATATTAAATGTTTTCTTTTTGCGCAGAGGGCTTTACTTTTGGGCTGTCGGTTTTGGTGTTATGCATATATTTTATGGCATCGTGATGTGGTGGAAATATGAACGGAATGCCGTAGAAGAGTGAACCGGTGCTGTTTGGTATCAATTTTTTGAATAAATGATGAACTCGTGATCAATCCCATAGGTAACTTAAATAAGATATTTGACAGCCGTATACGGCTGGGGGTCATGAGCATCCTGATGGTGAATGAGGAAGTAAGCTTTAATGACCTGAAGCAGATGCTGGAATTGACCGATGGTAATCTTGCCTCCCATCTTAGTACCCTGGAGGAGAATGGTTTTCTGAAAGTACATAAGGGGTTTGTCGGACGTAAAACCAATACCACCTATTCTATTACGAAAGCTGGTGAAAAGGCTTTCAAAGGGCATCTTGCTGCGCTCGAAAATATGATCCGCTCTATGGAGTGATTTTTTTTGCCTTTACACTTTGAAATACAAAGCACTTTAAATACAGTAAATATGGAAACAACGAATATGAATGATGGTTCCAGCCGTCCTAATGAATCCTCGCGCCAGCTCCCGGACAATGCAGCGCCCGGGCCGTCTTTCTTTGAAAGATATGCCTATGGTATTAAGGCCCTGCTGATAGGCATCCTGGTCCTCTTATTGTTGATACCCGCCAATATGATCATGGGCCTGATATCCGAAAGAGAACAGCGCCAGTTTGAGGCCAAAGGAGAAGTGAGCGGTAAATGGGGGGACGCCCAGACCATCACCGGACCTGTACTGGTAATACCTTATTATAGCAAGCCTAATGTAGTTTCCCACGCGATCTATCTGCCGGAAAAACTAAAGGTCAATGGTCAGCTGATGCCGGAAATCCGCAGAAGAGGGATCTATGAAGTAGCCGTCTATACATCCAGACTGGATATCAGCGGTGCCTTTTCCAAACTTGATCTCAGCGAACTGAATATCCCTGCGGCAGCAGTCCTGCTGAAAGATGCCTATCTCGCCGTTGGTGTGAATGATATGCGTGGGATCAGTAACCAGGCAGGTGTGCAGTGGAACGGCCAGACCTATTATTTCAATCCAGGTATTCCGGCGGCAGATCTTTTTCACAATGGCATGCAGGTGAAAGTGCCCTTATCAATGTCCGACAGTGGCATCGTAGCCGGTAACTTTGCGGTAAATCTTGAGCTGAAAGGTTCCGGTCAGCTGTACTTCTCCCCTGTTGGAAAAACGACCTCTGTAGAAATGAAGTCGAACTGGACTAACCCGAGTTTTGATGGCGCCTTTTTGCCAAATGTGCATAATGTGGATAGTAAAGGTTTTACTGCTGCATGGCAGGTCTCTAACCTGAACCGCAATTTCCCACAAAGCTGGATCGGTAATAACAGTAACCTGCATTCCGCGGACTTTGGTGTAAAATTGTTCCTCCCCGTCGATACCTATCAGCAATCAACCCGTGCTGTTAAATATGCAATATTGATCATCGGCCTTTCATTCCTTGTTTATTACTTCATCGAACTATTACAGCGATACTCCGTTCATCCATTACAATATATACTCATAGGCGTGGCTTTGTGTGTATTTTATACTCTGCTCATTGCCCTTGCTGAACAATTGAATTTCAGTATTGCTTACCTGATAGCAGCGGTCATGACCATTGGCCTGGTATCCTTTTATACGGCAAGCGTATTACGAAGTATTCGTCTGGCTGCTGGTATCGGTGGCGCACTTTCCCTGCTCTATGGATTCATCTACGTGATCATCCGATCCGAAGACCAGGCCCTGTTAATGGGTAGTCTGGGGCTCTTCATAATACTGGCCATTGTGATGTACTTTAGCCGGAGAATTAAGTGGGGAGAATTATAAACCAGTAAATAAAGATATTCATGCAAACCGGTCGTTATCTGCAACAACGCATACGAAGTTTTAAATACGCCATTCAGGGAATCATTGCTTTTCTGCGTAGTGAACCTCATGCCCGTATTCATGCCGTCGCAACGGTGCTGGTGATAGCGGCCGGTTTTTATTACAGATTGTCAGCCAGCCAATGGCTCCCTATATTGATCGTCATTGGAATGGTGTGGGTTACCGAGATGTTGAATACTGTTGTTGAAAAGATCATGGACCATTTGTCCCCGGACTATCACCCCCGGGTGAAGTGGATCAAAGATGTTGCTGCGGGGGCGGTACTTGTTGCGGCATTGATCGCTGCTATTACAGGAGCTGTCATTTTTATCCCTATCCTGTATTAAAACAAAAGGGGCCCGTTATTCAACGAGCCCCTGCTTTATATGTGTTAATCCGATTATTAGAAGTCAACTCCCAATCCAAAATACCAGATCGGTTTGCCACGGAAGAATGCTACTGCCGGCCAGCCTGCATCTATTCTCAGGAAGTAACCTGCCAGCGTTGTACGGGCGCCGAAACCATAACCTCCTACAAATGGTCCGAGGAAACCTTCTTTCACTTTCACTGTTACCGTTCCGTCATTCCCTGTATAATAGGTATAGTTAGCATCTTTGAAGCTCAGTTTTTCGTTCCAGGCAGTTCCGATGTCCACGAAGCTGGTCACCTGGAAGTTACGAACAAGCGCTGAGTTGATCGGTCTGTTCATGAAGGTCGCAAATACCGGTAAACGTAATTCCGTGTTGAATACCATTACGTTATTACCGTTACGGGCATTCTGCTTGTAACCACGCAGCGGTGTAGCCAGTGTCTGATACGCATAGTTTGCGTTCATATTTACCGGCGTATTGGTATTGATCTTAGGCGTCAGCCAGTTGTCGCTACCACCCAGGTAATACAACAGTTTACGTGTACCCCATGACAGGTCAGCTGAGAAGCGGGTAGCCCAGATAAAGTTGCGGTAAATAGAGTGATAATGTCTTACATCAATACCCATATTGTACGTGAACTTGCCTTTACCTGCGGCAGCTCCCTGATCAAATATATCGTTCAGGTCACCGTTGATCTGGGCATTCATATCACCATAGATCTTATAACGGGTACCATGCCAGATGTTAGTGGCAGGGTTGATGGTATTGTCATACACATATTCCAGACGAACCAATGCATAGTTATCAGCATAGTTTTTCATCTTCAGTGTAGTCGGATCGGATGCCGCTACTACAAACTTGTCGTTACGCAGACCTACCTGTAAACGAACGCTTCTTGCCTGGTCAAACGGATAGCGTACTTCAAACTGGAAGAGGTTTGTTTTCAGTTTGGCTGGGAAATCCAGCAGGTTACCGGAGGTATCGACACCGAGGCTGCTGTATTTATCCACTCTGCGGTAGTAAGTGAATTTATAGTCAAAGCGTTTTTTCAGATAAGCGCCGGAGATAAAATACTCAGTACCATCCAGGCTGGAAGGGAATCTGAAGCCACCATTGATCTTCACATCTTCCATCAGGTCACTTACACCGATACGGATCAGACCATTCACTGGGTCAGCCAGTCTGATCGGACTTACAGGAGGACCGGTAAATGGCTGGTACCTGTTGATCAGTACTGAGTTATCCAGTTGGAGGATCAGGTAGTCTGATGAGAATTTCCATTTATATGGCAGCAGTTTGGCCTTTTTCAGTACCGGCTCAATGAGCGGGATCTGTATGGCCATTGCTTCAGCAGCAGCTGTGGTATCTGGTGCTTCCTGTGCAAACTCGCTCTGGAAGAAATCACCGTGTTTTGCCGTATCTGTTTTTGCCTTCTCATGATAGGTCGGCAGACCAAGACGGATACTATCCTCATGCATCTGACGGGACCTGAAGGTAGTAGGACGGCTGGCAACGTTTCTCTTACGCAGTGTAACGGTATCGATCTTCAGTTTCTGGAGGTTCTTGAAACCATACTGCTGAATTACCTGAGATACTTCCGACTGGTCGCCTGCGCCTCTGGATTCTTTGATACCATAAGAGTAGTTGGACATCGGGAAAGTATAGGTAGAGTCTTTTGTCAGGGAAACTGCCATTACAGAATCCGGTTCTGTAGCGCCATATTCCGCCAGGGCAGAATCGAGGTCTGCTTTGTCAGGGTTATGGAGGATCTCAGAACCTACGAAGAACAGGGAGTCTACTCCGGCTCTTTCAGTTTTGAAGAAACCTGCATAACGGTTACGGATACCGTTTACGTCAGATACGAACGTAAAGTGGGTCGTGTTATACTGTAATGGTGAACGTGCGTCACCGTATTTCATGTCTGTCAGCTGGGATATCTGCTTGTCGGCACTCTTGTTAAAGTTGTCGATCAGGAAGACGTTATAATGTCCGGCAGGCAGTATAGTATCGCCGCTTTTAGCGGTTGGTGAAGGTCTGTTGGATGAGTAAATGATACCACTTTTACCAGGGAACGATACAAAAGACGGATCCAGGTCATCATACACATCGTTGGTGATCTGTTCAGCGGTCTTTTTGTTGATGCTGTAAGTGTAGATATCTGTATGGCCATTCTTCACGGCAGACAGCAACAGGGAGTTGTCATACTCGAAGAAGTATTTCACGTCAATGATCCTGTCAAATCTTGGCAGATCTTCCCTGGTGCTGGTCCTGGTAACCAGGTCATATACCATGAGTTTGGTAACCCCTTCATGCTCATACACGATGGCCAGACGGTTCCCTTTCTGGTTCCATGCCAGCAGCGGATAGTTAGGGTCCAGCTGGCTGGCCTGCATTCTTACACCACTGCGCAGCAGCACTTTCGGCTTCATGTCAGCAAACTGGATCTGTACTTTATACAGGCCTTTGGAGAATTCAACCACTGCATAGTAGTTGCTCTTCGGGTTAGCCTGGAAACGGTAGAAGTCTGATTTGTTCAGTTCTCTGGATACAACGGTACGTGCGCCACGGGTACTCTGACGGCGACGGCGGTTGTCATCCTGATAACGTTTGGTATTGAATATCATGAAGTCTTTGAGCGCATTTTTCGGTTTCTGGTTCAGCACCTGCTCAAAGCCTTTTTTCAATCCACGGTTAATACGGGAGATATACATCAGATAAGGCACTGCATCCTTACCATATTTACTTTCTACATAATACCAGAACGCATGTCCGGCCAGGGTTGGTTTTTCGTAGGCCAGCTGGTAAAAGTCTTTATATCTGCCGGACTGAATGGCATCTTTCAGCTCATCATCCAGTTGAGTGTTCCAGTTTTCAGCCGCATAAGCCACAAATCCATCTGTGAACCATTTAGGGAAATCGATCAGGATCGTGTTACCTGCAAACTCTCCGATATCTTCTCCAAACAGCAGGTTTTCGAGCATCACACGGGCAATACCTTCACGGATCTGACGGTAGAGGTGTTGGTGGTCACCATCGAAATAAACGATCAGTTTGTTGCCCACCAGCTTGGTAATACCACCTGTATTCTGCCACTCAACGCCAATGCCTATATTTGATTGCTTCATTTCTCCGAAGCTGTTGTACACCACGATATTCACACGCTGACGGAAGGTAAATTCCATGAACTGCTCCAGTTGCGGCAATTCCTTTTCTGCTACCTGTGCAACATATTTACCCAGTTCAAGACCGTTTTGGCTGAAATACGTATTAAAATGACGGGTTTGATAATAACGCCATTTGAAATTCTTATGCTGTATGCGGTTCTGCCCAAATTCCACGGTATTGGTCTGTGCCTGAGATAGATACGGGCCAAGTAATAGGGTACCGGTAATTATTAATAACCTGGTAATAAGTCGGTTCATACAGAAAGTATTGATAATATTGCGTTCTGAATTAAAAATAGCAAAAATCGGCAACAATGATGGAAATACAACATTTCACCTTTAATCCGTTTCAGGAAAATACCTATTTACTCATTAACGAAAAAAAGGAATGTATAATTATAGATCCGGGCTGTTATTTTGAAGAAGAAAGGAAACAATTACAGAGTTATATCGAAAAAGAGGGGCTTAAAGTTACACGCCTGCTCAATACTCACTGCCATATCGACCATGTTCTCGGCAATAAGCTGGTGGTTACAACATATGGCGTAGGCCTGGAAATACACCCCCTGGAGAAGCTTTTGCTCGACCGCTCTCCTGAAATAGGGAAAATGTATAATATTCCCTTTGACCCCTCCCCTGAACCCGTTCGTTTCCTTGAAGATGGTGAAAAGATCACTTTTGGTGATGATGAACTGGAGGTACTGCTCGCACCTGGTCATTCACCAGGCAGCGTATGCTTTTATTCCGCCGCCGGGAAATTCGTGATTGGTGGCGATGTGCTGTTCTTCCAGAGTATCGGTCGTACCGATCTCCCCGGAGGCAGTCATCAAACTTTATTAAACAGTATACGGGAGAAATTGTTCGTATTGCCTGATGATGTGACGGTATATCCTGGCCACGGACAGTCCACGACTATCGGGTACGAAAAGCAGCATAATCCCTTCCTGCAATAGCAGGATCAGATCTTTGCGACATACTTACCAATGAACGGGAGCCTGGAAAACTCTTTCTTTTCCATCTTCAGCAGGAACCAGATATATGCGAAGAAGAAAATGGTCGCTACTGTAAGCGATAATGGACTTAACGCATAGATATCCCGGGGAGAGAACAGGGTCCTGTTCAACAGGTCATATACATAGAAAGTGCCTACTGCTCCCAGTATGTAGGTGAGTATACGCGGGAGGTGATAAGGCACCGGGTAATATTTTTGTCCGAGTACATAACAGATGGCCATCTGCACAAAATAACAGGCCATGGTGGCCAGGGCTGCTCCAAAATATCCCATAACAGGGATCCACCACCAGTTCAGCAGGAAAGCGAGTACCGCCGTGACGATCGTGATCAGCGCACCGGTTTTGGTCCGGTCAGTCAGTTTGAACCAGATGGTCAGGTTGTAATAGATGCCAAGGAACATATTGGCCAGCAATAAGATAGGTACGATCTTCATACCCGGATAGTACTCCGGTTTGCGGAGGAATATTTTCCAGATATTCAGGTACAACCCGACGAACAGGAACATCATACAAAGCAGTACAACGAACAGCTTCATAATACGGGCGTACATTTTCTGCGGATCCTTGCCTTCGGCCTGTTTGAAGAAAAAGGGCTCTGCCCCTAACTTAAATGCCTGTATGAACATAGTGATCAGGATCGCCAGTTTGTAATTGGCCGCATAGATGCCGATCAGCTCTTTTTTATCATTCAGGTTGTTTCCCGGCAGGAATTCCGGCAGAAACCAGGCCCTGTCAAAGGTCTCATTGACCATGCCCGCCATGCCGAAGAAGATCAGCGGAACGGAATAATTCAGCATCTGCCGCCACAATACCTTGTCAAATTTCCAGCTGATGCGCATCAGTTGTGGCAGGAATAACAGGAAAGTGACCCCGCTTCCCAGCATATTACTCAGGTACACATAGCCCAGCTGGTTACCACCCGGACGTATCTCAGGCAGCCAGGTCTGACCGGCGGCATACAATTTCGGGATGACTACCAGGAACAGTACGTTAAACGCAATCGTGGTGATAATTCCTGTCAGACGGATAACGGCATAACGTACCGGTCTGTTTTCCATTCGCAACTGTGCAAAAGGGATCGCGGTCAGGGCATCAAATGCCATGATCAGTACCAGGGATGTATAAAATCCCGGGTGACCGCCCAGTCCGCCCAGTTCGCCAATATATGAATTGATGATCGTTCCCCTGAACAGCAGTAATATGATGGTAAAGCTAATAGTAGAAAATAACAGGGATATTGTTGAGGTACTCAGAACGGACTGGCTGTTCTCCTTTTTAGCAAAGCGGAAGAAAGCCGTTTCCATCCCATAGGTGAGTATAATATTCATGAAAGGCACATAGGCATATACCGTAGACATCTCCCCATAAGAAGCCTGTGTCATCAGCTCCAGATAGAGGGGGGTAAGGAAGTAATTAAGCAGCTTACTCGCAATGTTACTAAAGCCGTAATAGATCGTTTGTCCTGCCAGTGATTTTATACTCAATGCCCTGAAATTTTTCCAAAATTAACTATTCCAGCCCTTTCCGGCGCAGCTGTTTTTTCTCAGACTGTTGTTTTTTAAGCTGAATTCTCTTCTCCCGTACCGCTCTGGACGGCCGTGTGGGCACTCTCTTTTTGGGTTTGATGAGCGCTTTACTTACCAGTTCGTTCATCTTTTTGATGACGAGTTGCTTGTTCCCCAGCTGGGTACGCTCTTCCTGTGAGCGGACCTGCAACAGTCCTTCTGCATTGATGCGGTGGCCCAGTTTTTCCTGTACCAGTGTTTTTTGTTCCTGGGTTAACAATGCTGACGCGGAGACGTCGAAATATCCTTCTACCATGGTCTCCACTTTGTTGACATTTTGTCCGCCTTTACCCCCACTTCTGGCTGTCTGGAAGGTGATTTCAGCGGAAAGATCTAAGCTCATTAATTAACGTTTCTTTATAATTGATTGTCGTAATTTAATAAAGGTAAATGATTTTATTTGCCGCCCACCCTTAATCCTGTGCTATATGGCTCTTTTTACACCCATTCAGTTACGCGTTCTGAAAACAAGCTGGATACCAGCACTCCTGATATGGTCAATCACCGCCTTTTGTATGTTGAATAATATTGTCCGGCAGGACAACTTTGAATATATCAGATATGGTGGATTTGCGCTGATGACGGTATTACCCCTCTTCATCACGGCAGTATGGGAAATGTTGATAAAGAAAGAATGGAAGCATGCGGTCATCATTGCACTGGCGGTACTTTTAACCGCTGTATTACAGGTAGGATTGAGTAAAATGCTGATGCAAAGGACAGATCTGGATATGCGATTTCTCCTGGAAAAGATCAATACTTTCGCCGTACTGTTACTGATCTTTATTACCCGGTTCTATCTTGCCGGCATGAGCGATAAACTCAATGCTGCGCTTGTGGGTGCATTGATCTATTTCCTGATGCCCAAAGAAGGTATACCATTAAATAATCTCCAGCTGGCCCGTGACCTGCCGGTATTATCCCTTTTCTCTTCCTACACTAAAATAGCGCTTGCGCTGCCTGTCGGATATTGCTGTTTTATCTGCTATTATGTGATCGTGTTCCTGATTGAAAATAGCTATAAGTGGCAGTTCTACAGCATGTTATTACAATCAAAAGTGCAGATGCTGGCAAAATGGGAGTACTTCTTCCTCTTCCTGTCACTGTGTTTTGTCTATATCGGCGCCATCGGCGTACTGGATACCAATATTTATATGTTCTTCGAAGAAGGTCCGCAGCCATTGACGGTTGCAGGTTATATGCTCTTTTCTACGCTGGGGATGATCCTCCTGTTATATGGAGTGGCCGGATTAATGCGTAATGTCGTTACCAGCCGGGCACTGACAGTAGGCAAATATTCCTTCTGGACCCTGCTCCTGCATTATGTACCGGTCCTCAATATCGGTGCAGTGACCTGGTTGTTTTTCTCAAAAGAAACCCCTGCTACCGCATCTGAACATGCGGCTACCTATATGCAACAGGACAGGACACCGGCACAAAATATCATGATTGCTGCCGGCATCCTGGTGACAGTCTTCAACATTTATATGCTGCTGACGCAACCTACAGGATTGCGACTGCCTGTTATCGGTTTGATTGGTGGATTATACCTGCTGAAGATCATCGGCTATATCCGTTTGCGTTCCGGAAGAGCCGCTGTAGGTCTGGTGATGTCCCTGAACGTTATCACCATACTGTTTGCCAGCAGTGGTCACCTGATACTGATCATGGCATTGCTCTATCTTTACTACTATCTGTTGCTGGAGCTTTTCTGCCCTAAACTCGAAATCGAAGACACGATGAAGATCCAGGAGCCGGAAACCGGCGATATTTTCACTCATACCGCATAATTATTTAATTTCCCGTCGCAATAAACTGATCTGTTACACATATGCGTGCAGTTATACAACGCGTGTCCCGGGCATCCGTGACCGTAGACGGGAATATTACAGGTAGTATCAATACCGGACTGCTGGTATTATTGGGCATTGAAGATGCCGACAATACAGAAGATATTGTCTGGCTGAGTAATAAAATCGTGAACCTCCGTATTTTTAACGACGAAGAAGGTGTAATGAACCGATCGGTAAAAGAAGCGGATGGGGATGTCCTGCTTGTCAGCCAGTTTACCCTGCATGCTGCCACCAAAAAAGGCAACCGCCCCTCCTATATCCGCGCCAGTAAGCCGGATATAGCCATACCCCTGTATGAGCAGATGATCAGTCAGTTAGGCCAGGATATGGGGAAAAAGGTCCCTACCGGTATTTTTGGCGCAGATATGAAGGTAGACCTGTTGAATGACGGCCCCGTTACGATCATTATTGACACAAAAGCAAAAGAATAATCGATATGACTATCAAAGAAGCACAGGAACAGATTGACGGCTGGATCCGGACCGTCGGTGTTCGTTATTTCAGCGAACTGACCAATATGGCTATCCTGACCGAAGAAGTGGGAGAAGTAGCCCGTATTATGGCCCGCCAGTACGGGGAACAGTCCAGTAAAGAATCTGATAAAAAGAAAGAACTGGGCGATGAACTGGCTGATGTGATGTGGGTATTACTTTGTATCGCCAACCAGACAGGGGTGGATATGACCGCTGCCCTGGAGAAGAATTTCGAGAAAAAGAACATCCGTGATGCCAACCGGCACAAGAACAATGAGAAGCTGCAATAAGGCAGGTTTTTTGTTAAAGCAATCATATGAAGATCCCGGCTATAGTAATAACCTACTGGCAGATCCTGAAGCAGACTGTCAATGACTTTATGGATGATAAGGTGCTCAAGCTCAGTGCGGCATTATCCTATTACACTATCTTTTCCATTGCGCCGATGCTCATTGTGATCATCACTTTATGTGATGTATTCCTGGGAAAGGAAGCCATTGAGGGCAGTGTATACGGACAGATCAATGATATGGTTGGTAATGAGGCGGCTCTCCAGATCCAGCAGATGATCAAAAATGCGGCACTTTCCGGAGACTCTACCGTGGCTACAGTAATCGGGATTGTGACCCTGATCATTGGTGCCACCAGTGTATTTGGTGAAATCCAGGACTCTATTAACTTTATCTGGCAGCTGAAGGCTAAACCTAAAAACGGTCTGCTGAAAATGCTGCTTAACCGTTTACTGTCCTTCTCCATGGTGGTCAGCCTCGGATTCATTCTGATGGTGTCCCTGGCGATGAACGGTATCATAGAACTGTTCAGTCAACAACTGGCTACCCTGTTCCCACAGGTGACCATGGTGTTGGTATACATTATCAACCTGGCACTGACCTTTGTGATCATCAGTACCCTCTTTGCCATCATCTTCAAGGTGCTGCCTGACGCCAAAATAAGGTGGAAACATGTGATCGTAGGGGCTGTGACAACCGCCATCCTGTTTATGATCGGGAAATTCGCCATTGGCATGTATCTGGGTTCCAGTAAGGTCGGGACTGCCTACGGGGCCGCGGGGTCTATTGTCATTATCCTGCTCTGGGTCTATTATTCGGCGATAATCCTGTATTTTGGGGCTGAATTTACCCAGGTGTATGTCCAGCATTTCGGGGGAAAGATCAGGCCCAATGAATATGCAGTGTACGTGAAGGAAGTGCCGGTAGAGACGGATGAATTGCCGGTAACAGCCCCTGTGACCAATGAAAAAGGTAAATAACAGGCTCCTTTAATTCCGAAAACCCTTATTATATTTGCGCCACTATGGCTACAGATCAGAACAAATTCCAGGCGATTATCTCGCATTGTAAAGAATACGGCTTCGTATTCCAGTCCAGTGAAATATATGACGGCTTAAGTGCAGTCTATGACTATGGCCAGAACGGAGCACAGTTGAAGAAGAATATCCGCGATTACTGGTGGAAAAGTATGACTCAGATGCACGAGAATATCGTGGGGATTGACTCTGCTATTTTCATGCACCCTACTATCTGGAAAGCTTCCGGACACGTAGATGGGTTCAGTGATCCGATGATCGATAACAAAGACAGCAAAAAGCGCTATCGCGTAGACCATCTGATAGAAGCGCATGCTGAAACCCTGCCTGAAGGCAACGGAGAAGTGCTGATCAGCAAAATGAACGAATTGCTGGCAGCAGATGATCTGGCTGGTTTAAAAACACTCATTGAAACTTATAATATCCAATGTGCTGTTAGCAAAACTGCTAACTGGACAGATGTTCGTCAGTTCAACCTGATGTTCTCCACTCAGTTGGGTAGCGTAACCGACGAAGCAAGCGAAATTTACCTGCGTCCGGAAACCGCACAGGGTATTTTCGTAAACTTCCTGAACGTACAGAAAACCGGCCGTATGAAGATACCTTTTGGTATCGCGCAGGTGGGTAAGGCTTTCCGTAATGAGATCGTAGCTCGTCAGTTCATCTTCCGTATGCGTGAATTTGAGCAGATGGAAATGCAGTTCTTCGTACGCCCTGGCACCCAGAAAGAATGGTTCGCCTACTGGAAGGAAGAGCGTCTGAAATGGCATAAGAGCCTGGGTATTGATCCGGATAAGTACAGATTCCATGTACATGATAAACTGGCTTTCTACGCTGACGCAGCAGAAGATATCGAATATGAATTCCCTATCGGTTTCAAAGA
Organism: Chitinophaga sp. YR627; assembly: GCF_900114995.1. Lineage (GTDB taxonomy): Bacteria > Bacteroidota > Bacteroidia > Chitinophagales > Chitinophagaceae > Chitinophaga. Next base: position 18,858 of record NZ_FOUX01000003.1, on the reverse strand, counting down.
GGTAGAAGGTATTCACAGCCGTACTGACCATGATCTGAGCAGACATCAGGAGTTCAGCAGAAAGAAAATGCAGTATTTCGATACAGAAATTAACCAGAACTATATTCCATACGTGATAGAAACCTCTATCGGTCTGGATCGTATGTTCCTGTTAACGATCTGTGATGCTTATGTTGAGGAAGATCTTACGAAAGATGGCAAAGAAGATAGCCGTGTTGTAATGAAACTGCCTGCGAAGCTGGCTCCTGTAAAACTGGCCATCTTCCCGCTGACCAAGAAAGACGGTCTGCCGGAAATCGCCAAAGAACTGATGGATAAGTGTAAATCAGCTTTCCATTGCTTCTATGAGGAGAAAGATGCTATCGGTAGACGTTATCGTCGTCAGGATGCTATCGGTACGCCATTCTGTATAACGATCGACCACCAGACCAAAGAGGATGGCACTGTTACTATCCGTCATCGCGATAGCATGGAGCAGGAAAGAATCCCAATGGACAAGGTGAAAGAACTCGTGCTGAATAAGATCAACGAATAGAAAATAAGTATAAATTATAGAAAGGCCGCATCCTGGGATGCGGCCTTTTTTATTGTAGTATATCTTTTAGCCATATAACTCCTGGTGAATGTCATGTTTGTCATAACCCAGTGCCAGGATACGGTGTTTGGCCTCATCGATCATGTTTTTCCAGCCACACAGAAAGAAATGCGCCGGCTGATGTTGGGCCAGTTCCTCATAAATAAGATGCACATAACCTTTCCTGCCGGTCCATTTGTCGTCATCCCTGGACAGTGTAGGCGTATAATGAAAATCTGTTAATTCTTTCTCCAGCTCCCACATCTCTGATGCATACAGCAGGTCGCATTGCTGCCGGCACCCATAGATAAGATGAATAGGGGGATGTGGCAGGTCGTGTGCCTTTATATACTGCGCCATAGCCCTGAAAGGAGCAATGCCGGTGCCTGTACAGATGAAAAACAGGTCTTTGTCCAGTTGTTCGGGCAGTACAAAATGCCCCAATGGCCCTTTCAGGATCAGTTCACTCCCCTCTTTGATGTGGTTGAAGAGATAGTTAGTCCCTGCTCCTCCTTCCAGTAATACGATCACCAGTTCGATGGTATTGGTCTCATCCGGTGGGGAGGCAATGGAGTAGCTGCGCCAGCGTTTGTTTTTTTGTTCGTGTATGGGAAGATCGAGGGTGACAAACTGCCCGGCTTTAAAGCTGAAGCGCTCCAGCTCGGGGATCTGTATCCAGAATCTGCGTGTATTATGGGTTTCCTGTACGATACGGGTCACCAGTCCCTTATGCCATTGGTCCGCCATTTGTGTGGAATTTATTTATACTAAATATAATGAATTTAGTCCGTAGGCGGTCGCCCCGATCTGGTATACCATTTATGGACTGATAACAGTAATTCCGTATCTTTGCAACCCTCATGAATATACAGGCTGTTTTACAACTGTACCAGCGAGATTCCCGCCTGCAACAGCTGGTGAAAGGGATACATTTGTCCGATCCACAGTATTTTCAATTAACAGGATTAACAGGAAGTGCCACCACATTCGTAGCTGCGGGAGCTTGGGAATTGGCCAATTCCGTTAACCATCTTTTCATTCTCAATGACAGAGAAGAGGCGGCCTATTTCCATAATGACCTGGAGTCAATCACCCAGGGGCTGGACATCTTCTACTTCCCGGACTCCTTTAAAAAGGCCGGCTTCTTCAACGAGATCAACAGTAGTCATAGTATGCTGCGCACGGAGGCACTGATGAAGTTCTCCGGTAATGCGGTACACAAGAAAGTATTAGTTACCTACCCGGAAGCACTCTGGGAAAAAGTAGCTGCTTCTGTTGCCTATACCGGCAACATGGTGCAGCTAAAAGTAGGTGACGTACTGAAAGTGGATGACCTGCTGAACAAACTCGTAAGCTGGGGCTTTGAGTTCACTGACTTTGTGTATGAACCGGGACAGTATGCCCTGCGTGGTGGTATCCTCGATATCTACTCGTTTGGTAATGAAAAGCCTTACCGTATTGAACTGTTTGGAGAAGATATCGATTCTATCCGTCTGTTTGATCCGGAAAGTCAGCTGAGTGAACGGAAGCTCAATCAGGTAACGCTGATCGCCAATATGGATACACAGGGGCTGAAACACGAGAAAGCCTCCCTGCTGGATTTCCTGCCTGAAAATACCATCGTCTGGATGAAGGACCCTGGTTATGTACAGGATGTGATCCTGCAACTGGAAGAAAAACTGGATGCTTTTCTGCAAACAGGACAACAGGTGAAGGTAGGTGATGATGATACCATTGCTCTTTCAGAAGCTGATTTTGTCAAGGCACATGCAATGATGCAGTACCTGCTACGCAGACACTGTATCATATTCGGCAATCGCCAGTGGTGGGAAGACACCAATCGTTCTTTTACACCGCTGAACTTTGAGACACAGGAACAACCTGTCTTTAACAGACAGTTTGAGATGCTGATCAAAGACCTAGACGCACACAACAAGAATAAATACACCCTTTTCATCTTCGCAGAAAATGCCCGTCAGCTGGAAAGGCTGCGTAGCATTTTTGAAGACCTGAAAGCTGATTTTACCTTCTTCCCGATCCCCTCCCCTGTCAGCCACGGCTTTATTGATCACTCGCTGAAACTGGTATGTTATACTGACCACCAGATCTTCCAGCGTTATCATAAATACAAGGTTAAACAGGCCTACAACAAGAACAAGGCGATTACCATGAAAACCCTGCGTGAATTACAGGCAGGTGATTTTGTGACGCATATCGATCATGGTGTAGGTGTGTATAGTGGTTTGCAGAAGATCGAAGTAGGTGGTAAAATGCAGGAGGCGATCCGTATTATCTACAAGAACAATGACCTCTTGTATGTAAACATCAACTCCCTGCATAAGATCAGCAAGTATTCCGGTAAGGAAGGTGTTGAACCGCGTGTGAATAAACTCGGTAGTGATGCCTGGGATAAGCTGAAAGAAAAAGCCAAAACACAGGTTAAGGATATTGCGAAAGATCTGATCCAGTTATATGCTGCGCGTAAGGCCCAGACCGGGTTCCCTCACTCGCCGGATACCTATCTGCAGACAGAGCTGGAAGCATCCTTCCTATACGAAGATACTCCTGATCAGAGTAAAGCAACTGCTGACGTAAAACGTGATATGCAGTCGCCCGCTCCGATGGATCGTCTTGTTTGTGGTGATGTTGGTTTTGGTAAGACAGAGATTGCGGTACGTGCTGCATTTAAATCTATTGTTGATGGTAAGCAGGCTGCCGTACTGGTACCTACCACCATTCTTGCATTCCAGCACTACAAGACCTTCTCTGAACGTCTGAAAGACTTCCCTTGTACAGTAGACTATCTGAACCGTTTTAAATCGGCGAAAGAAAAGAAGGAAACACTACAACGACTGGCAGAAGGAAAGATCGATATTATCATCGGTACACATGCACTGCTGAGTAAAGATGTGAAGTTCAAAGACCTCGGCGTAATGGTGGTCGATGAAGAACAGAAATTTGGTGTAGCTGCAAAAGAAAAGCTGAAGCAGCTGAAAATAAACGTAGATACGCTGACACTAACGGCAACACCTATACCGAGAACATTGCAGTTCTCATTAATGGGTGCAAGAGACCTGTCTGTGATCAATACACCTCCTCCTAACAGACAGCCGATAGAAACAGAAGTACATGTCTTTGATCATGACCTGATACGTGATGCAATTTATTACGAAACAGAACGTGGCGGACAGGTATACTTTGTATACAATCGTGTGAAAGGTTTGGGTGAAATGAGCAGTCTGATCAAAGGTCTTTGTCCCGATCTGTCTGTTGCAACTGCACATGGTCAGATGGAAGGTCATCAGCTGGAAGAAGTGATCCTCGACTTTATCGATCGTAAATACGATGTACTGGTATGTACCAATATCGTGGAAAGCGGCGTGGACATTCCAAATGCCAATACGATCATCATCAACAATGCACATCACTTTGGATTGAGTGATCTGCATCAGTTGCGTGGACGTGTAGGTCGTAGTAATAAAAAAGCATTCTGTTATCTGCTGGCGCCTCCTATCAGTACACTGCCCGGCGATAGCCGCAAACGTCTGCAGACACTGGAACAGCATAGTGAGCTGGGTAGTGGATTCCAGATCGCTATGCGTGACCTTGATATCCGCGGTGCTGGTAACCTCTTAGGTGGAGAACAAAGCGGATTCATGGCAGAGATAGGCTTTGATATGTATCAGAAGATCCTGGATGAAGCGATCCGTGAATTGAAGCAGAACGAGTTCCGTGAGCTCTTTAAAGATCAGCTGGAAGAGAAGAAAGACTTCGTTAGTGACTGTACCATTGATACTGATCTGGAGATCCTGATCCCTGATAGTTATGTGGAAAGTATACAGGAACGTCTGAACCTCTACCAGGAGCTCGATAATATCACGCTTGAAAGCAAACTCCAGGCATTCGAAGTAGAAATGCAGGACCGTTTCGGACCTGTTCCGGAGCCGGTAAAAGACCTGTTCTGTATGATCCGTTGCCGTTGGATGGCGATCAAATTAGGCTTCGAAAAAATGATGCTGAAAGAGGAAAAATTACGTTGCTATTTCATCAACAATCCTGATTCTCCATACTTCGAATCTCCTACCTTCAATCACATTCTCACTTATCTGCAAACGAGAGTGAACAATGCGAAACTCAGACAGGTAGGAAAGAACTTTATGCTGGTGGCAGATAAGATCGCGACGATGAGTGATCTGTATGATTTTCTGAAGAATATGGAAGAAGCAAGAAACGAAAAGTAATAACGCATACATCTGTAAAAAAGGAAGGCGCTTCAATACTGAAGCGCCTTCCTTTTTTACACTAATTATTTTGCAGATTATCTTACAATCGTCACCGTGCCTCTTCTGTTAAATACCTTTCCTCTGTAATCTGTTCCCTGTATCATCCATACATAAGTTCCTGCAGGCATCTGCTGTCCTTTATAGCTGCCATCCCATCCGGTAGACAGCGATTGTGTGCGGAATACTTCCTGTCCCCATCTGTTCCATACACAGAAGAAATCCAGGGTTGCAACACCCGGAGAAATAGCCCGGAAAATATCATTTAAACCATCATGGTTGGGCGAAAATGCAGTCGGTACATAGAAATCCGGACCGGCATATACTTTAATATGTATGGTGTCCATATCGACACAACCCTGTGGAGAGGTTACCGTGAGGTAGTATGTCTGATCATTATTCAGTATCGCTGTAGGATTGGGGGCATAAGGATCAGTGAGTCCATTGTCAGGTGTCCAGCTGAACTGAAGATTATTGCCACTGGTAGCGGCGTGCAACTGTAATGGCTGACCACGGGCAATGAGTGTATCATGACCCAGATCCAGTTTGATATCGGAAATAGTTATCGGTATATAAGCGGTATCTGAGAAGCAGCCTTTGGTGCTGAGCGTGTGTAGGGATGCCTCATATTCACCACCCTCCGGATAGATATAATCGATGTTTTGTACTGTTTGTTGTTGTCCGTTGCCCATATCCCAGTACCATTGCGACAGCGGAACAGCAGGTGTTAAATCAGTGCCTGTAAACACAACAGGTTCACCAATACATACACTCTCTCCCGCAGCTGCAACCGCAGGTGTTGGATAGACATTGACAGGTTTGGAGATCTCCGCTCCACATCCCTGGGAACTGGTTACCTGGAGTTTTACAGTGTAAGTACCTGTGTTATCGTAACTAAATACAGGTGTTTGAGTGGTTTCAATCGTACCGTTGCCCATATCCCATACCCATTGGCGTAATGTGCCTACGTCCAGGGTAGTTTTGTCTGTAATGCTAACCGTACGGCCTGTACAAATCGAGTCATAGGAGAAATCAGGGACTGGATAACTACCAATGGTAATATCCTGTTTCATGGTATCTGATACACAGCCGCTGTTATCTTCTATCAGGAGTTTTACCTGGTACTTGCCGGGTCTGGCATATTGATGTGGTGGCGGATCAGGAACAGAAGCGGTTGTTCCATCTCCAAAGTCCCAGCGCCAGCGTGTGATACTGCCAAATGATTTTGAGTTATCTGCAAAGACAATGGCGGAGCCATCACAGAAGAGCTGATTGCTGTTAAATTCCAGCTGTGGACGTAATGCCGCACAGAACTGTTGTTTATTGGATGCACCGCCTGTTGCAGCACCAAAACCCCAGAATACCATCGGATCGCCACCAAATACCTCTGCTACCAGGTCTTTCTGTATGCTTAAGCGCAGGGAGTCGTCCATGCTTACCTCCAGTTCTTTGGTGGCCGCATTCCATTTCACATGGAAGATATGCCAGTTACAGTCCTCGATGTTATCGTTGTTTGCCAGCGCGGTAACAGGACCTGCCAGGTTGTTAGGACTGCTATGTGATATGTCTCCGTTGATCTGGATGGATACGTGATCGTAGTAAGGGTCGCCGTCATCCATGTTCTGCCAGGTATCTATAATAACGCCGAGAGAAGGCCTGATATTCTGAAAGCCAATGCCCTGACCTGTGGCCCCAAGGTTTGTACCCTGCGTTTGCAGAATAAAACCGATGCCATCTGCACCGTTTTCATCTTTACAACCCAGGTTTACATCAAAATAATAATCAAAGGAATTATTCAGGCTGATCTTATTCTTATTCCATACTGTACCGCTCGAAGTACCCTGATCTTCAGTAAGCACATAACAATTACAAGTCCGTTGTGTCGCAGCCCCATTCAATATATATGGGGTCTGTAGTTGAGCATGTACCGGTGTATGGGATAAAAAAAGAAGCCAGCACAATCCTGCTAAAAGCAACAATGCTCTGGTCATAGGCTAATACTGTGTCAGTAAAATAAAAAAAATAATCAGTGTAACATATCCCCGACTTGCACGTTACAGGCAGATACTCCATATATCTTTAATCATAAAGTGTTGAGCACTGGTATACTGGGAAAATATTTTTTTACCCCTTTATGGAATCGGGATATTTTATCGCATCATATAGGCAAACAACGGAAACTAATATTCATTTTAACATCAAATCACAACAGTATGAAAAAGGTAATGTTTTTACTGGCAGGAATACTCGTAGCAACTTTCAGTCAGGCACAGCAGACAGACAACAGGCCTCCTGTTAAGAAAATCGAAGTAACAGGCTCCGCGGAGATCGAAATCACTCCTGATGAGATCTATCTCGATATCTCCCTCCGCGAGTTTAAAAATAAAACAACTAAAGTAGACATGAATAAACTGGAACTCCAGTTACAGAAAGCGGTGAAAGAAGCTGGTATCCCTTCCGGCGATCTGACTATCGCAAATGTATTTGGTACTAACTACGACCAGTGGTGGACTAAAAAGAAAAAAGATCCGGATTTCATGGCGCGTAAACAATACCGTCTTAAACTGAGCAACCTGGATAAAGTGAACAGCATCCTGAGTGGTGTAGATGACGAAGGTATTGAAAGCGTAAACATCAGCAGCTATACACACAGCAAAATGGAAGATTACCGCAAACAGGTAAAAACAAAAGCTTTACAGGCTGCTAAAGCAAAAGCTACTTATATGCTGGAAGCGATCGGTGACAACATCGGTGGTGTGCTGGAAGTACAGGAGATCAATACTGATAACTATGCAGACGTACAGCCAGTGGCTTTCTCTAATGCCCGTTTAATGGCGGCTGATGCAGTTGCAGACCCTACTGCTTTCAAGAAAATAAAAGTACGTGCAGAAGTAAGAGCGGTGTTCTTCATCAAATAATTACTGTCGCATAAATAGAAAAAGGGAGCATGCTTTACCGCTGCTCCCTTTATTTTTTATATAGATCCATCTGTATCAGCTATCCCACCATATCTTATCAGTGAGTTTTGCTTTTTGTAAATCCTGTGGATTGGCGCTGATCTCATTTAAAGGATAGAGGAATCTGCGGGGCAGACTTGTTACCGTATTGTTAGGGATCATTTTCAGTGCCGGATAACCGGTACGTCTCCAGTCTGTATAGTTTTCAACAGAAAGGAAATTGGCGGTCGCTTTTTCTTCGATGATCAGTTGCAGGGCATTATTCGCAGTCAGTATACCTCGTTTAGATAAGAAGGTCTGTGCTGCTGCACTGTTTGTATCAATACCCAGTTTAAGGATATTACCGGCCACTGCCTGTCTGAATACCGGTTGCGCAGCACTATACCCGGATGTGATGTAGTTGGCTTCTGCTTTCAGGAATAATGCTTCTGCCGCATTCAGTATATAGACCTTCGATCCGATCGCGCCATAGAAACTACCGGCAACAGAAAAATCCTGTAATGCACCAGCGCCTGAACCGATCACATTACCATTGTATTTGCCGGTGTTCTCTGCCTTACTGGCCAGAGACGGCAAACGGGGATCAGCATACTTCGCGAGTGAATCCACATAATGAGATGACAGTACCAAAGTAGAAGTATTATAGAAGTGCAGATACCAGGCATTGGAAGAGGTAGATGATCCGTTATAGGTAAACGAACAGTCATCATCATTACTGTTCATACCGTTGCTGAGTGCTGTCAGTGCGAGATTTGCCTGTGTCTTTGCATCATAACCCGGTGCTTTTGTCAGATGCATATAATACCTTGCTTTTAAGGTATACGCCATCTTTGCCCACTTGTTCATATCTCCGGCATAGTAATAATCATCTGTGCCTGGCGTACTTCCTGCGTCTGACTGTAACTGTGTGATGGCCTCGTCGAGCAATGACTGTATATTTTTGTAGACGTCTTCCTGTTTATCATAAGAAGGTGTAGTATTTCCGGTGCCGGAAAATGCAGTTGCATTTGGAATATCACCCCATAGATCCGTAGCAGTGCCCAGGGTATATGCCTTCAATACTTTCGCGACCCCTGCATATTTAAGATTACCGTTGGCAGTTGCCTGTTTGTCCAGTATGGTAGCGTTGTTGAGTACAACAACATAGAATGAATTCCAGAAGTCATCAAAGTTCGAACTGGTCACCATATAATTAGCTGTATTCGGCATCGGCTGATTAGGTACACAGTTCTGCATCCACTGATTCACCAGTGTGGCGGCATTCCCGGCTGCTATATATTGAGATACCCCTGCTTCCAGTGGCGCCAGTAAAAGCGATTCAGAGACGTCAGAAGGCACGTTTGGATTCTGGTTGACGTCAAGGTATTTGCTGCAGGCGGACAGTGTAACAGCTGCCAGCAATGCTATTGCGATGAATGGTCTTTTCATGTTGCGTAGTTTACTAGAACGTGAATTTTAATGTGCAGTCAAATGAACGGGCTGTCGGCGCAGAGAATGTATACACACCTAATCCACCGTTACCGGCTCCCCATGAGTTTACTTCAGGATCGCCACCGGTAAATGTTTTGTCTTTGTGTATCCAGAGATTGCGGCCGGTCAGTACGATAGATGCATCTTTGAATGGAGTATGTCCTGTAGCACCTTTTCTGAAAGTATAGGAAAGACTCACGTTACGCAGTTTGATATAGGAGGCATTCTGAATAAATGCTTCTGTGATACCGCTGATCTGCTGAAAATAAGCCTGTCCCGTTACTACCTGTTTGTTAGGTGCACTGGTTGCATCACTCACGCCGGCTACTACCCTGTCTTCCCGCTTTTCTGTTTGTTTTGAGCTGCCATAATAGAGCCCGTATCCATCATCTGAGTTCAGTATATCACCGCCCTGTTTGGTGTCGAAAAAGAAGCTTAAATTGAATTGTTTGTAGCGGAACTGATTCGTGATGCCTCCTATCCAGTTCGGTGTGATATTGCCGACTACGTCAAATTCGCCGGAGGCGTAAGGTAATCCTGCTTCATTGATACGTAACTGACCATCTGCTGTACGCGCGTATTTCGTACCAAAGATCAATCCCCAGGGTTCTCCTTTTTTTGCATAAATACTACCGATGCTTGTCTGATCCAGATCGGGACTGATCTCTTCTACTTTCTGATTGAGTTTTGTGTAGTTGATCGTTACATCCCAGCTGAAATCTTTGGTAGTGACAGGTGTTAGATTTAACAGTACTTCCACCCCTTTGGTCGACATTTTTGCAGAGTTGATAGTAGTGCTGGCATAACCGGTAGAATTTGCGAGAGAGATATTTTCAACAATACCCTGTGTCATACGTCTGTTGAAATAAGAGGCTTCGAGTCCGACCCTGTTTTTGAACATTTTCATTTCCAGTCCCAGTTCATATTCTTTCTGCAATTCGTTCTTCAGATTTGGATTACCCAATGAGGAGCTGATCAGGAAACCATTCTGGCCATTATAAGGAAAGGTGAGATTACTGCTGACATCTCCATAGATCACTGCCTGATAGTAAGGTGTTGTAGTAGCATATGTTTTTACGTTGTCATTACCAACAGAGGCAAACGATGCCCTTACTTTACCAAAATTGATGACGTCTTTCAGTTTGTCTTTGAATAATTCTGAAAAGATAAATCCACCTGCTACGGACCCATATGGGTAATACCTGTTTTCGGAGGATAATACAGAGCTGCCATCATATCTTCCGGTCAGCGACAATACTAACATGCGATTGTAATCCACTTCTGCCTGCGCATAGAAGCCTGTTTTTCGCCTCAGATACTCTGTGCCTGTATAAGTGATGGAAGAGGCGCTGGCCATATTATAATAGCCTGGTTTGGCCAATCCCAGCCCTAATGCGGTCATGAAGTCACCATGCTCTGAATAGACGTTGTTACCTAACAGCAGACTCACATTCGTGTTGTTAAACTGTTGTCTTGCCTGAACGATAAAATCGTGGTTAAACTGTCTGAAGTTTTTATTGTTGTAGTATGTTAATCCTGTTGCGTAAGTAATATCATTTGTATTGACGTGATAGGTCTGCTGATCAGTGTAGATATCAGCGCCTGCACGTTCGGTAACAGACAACCATTCAAACGGTGTGTATACAAATGTAAATACCGGCAGGAACCTGTTTACAACAGTTGTATTCAACACATTGTCCAGTACCCAGTAAGGATTGTTGCGGCTGTAGCGATACAGGCGTTGTGAGCCGTCAGGATTCAGCGCTGGTTTCAGATCATAAGATACCGGTGCGGTAAAGATGGTCCACAGCGGAGATTCAAGTCCATAACCTTCCGGTACTTTTTTGTTGTTGGCAGTGCTGTATGTCAACTGAAAAGTAGCATTTAGTTTGTCTATGATCTGTGTGTTGTATTTAGTGAATACACTGTGACGTTTATACGAAGTGACAGGTATTGTTCCCTTCTGATCGAAGTAGGAATAAGACATGAAATAATTCGATGTTGATCCGCCTCCTGATACGTTGACAGTACTATTGGAAGTCACACCTGTCCGGAAGAATTCTTCCAGCGGATTGTGTGCTTTTATTTTTTGTCCGTTCACTGTTAACGTATCCATAAGAGGCCCCCATGAGGTACTGCTTTTTCTGGTGTCTCCATCAAAGAATACGCCTTTGTCTCCCTGTGCATACAGGTATTGTCTATCAGGAAAAATGGTTCTTTCGAAAGACAAACCGGATGATAATGTTACTACTGGTTTGCGGCCGGCAGCTCCCTTTTTTGTAGTGACTAATACGACGCCTCTTGCCCCCGCAGAACCGTATAAAGCAGTCGCTGCAGCGCCTTTTAATACGTTAATGCTTTCAATGGTAGCGGGATCTATATCAGCCAGTCTGTTAGTACCGGAGCCGCCATTATAGGTGCCGCCGCTTTCGTCATTGTTGATAGGTACGCCGTCCATAACAAACAGTGCCTGGTTTTCACCGGATATAGAGGTAATACCGCGAATGACTATGCGTGCAGAACTACCTGGCATACCGGAGGAACTGGTGATCTGTACACCTGCTACCTTTCCGGTCAGCGAGTTTAGTACATTGGGCTCCTTTGCGCGTAATATCTCATCGCTTTTTACTTCCTGTGCACTGAATGTGAGGTTCCTTTTCTCTTTCTTTACGCCCAATGCGGTTACGACTACTTCATTCAGGTCGCTGGCGTTTTCTGTCAGCGTGATATTAAAGTGTTGTTCACCACCAACAGGAATCTCCTGCAGGTTATATCCGACAGCGCGTATAATGAGTATGGCATTGGGGGATACTTCCAGTTTAAATGAGCCGTCCTGCGCGGTAGTTGTCCCTTTTGAAGTGCCTTTAATGATGACGGAGGCGAAGCTGATCGGCTGCTTTTTTTCATCGGTCACTGTTCCTTCTATTCCCCTTGTTTGTGCTATTGCTGAGGAATAGATCAGCAGTCCCGCAAGCAACGCCAGCAGGTGAAATACGTTTCTTTTCATACAACGAGATTAGATATTGGTTTTTGTGATTTCCCCTCTAAATAACTGATCCCGTCATCTGCGCAAATGACTTAAAATGACATGTACTCAAATGTAATATTGGAAGGGGGCTAACCTTTTTATGATTCTTGACTATCTATAGACGGATATTAACCAAAAAAAAGTCCCGCCTTGAAAGGCGGGACACGATGGAAAAAGATTTCAAAAAAACGATGATCAATTAATATTTATTTTAAACTTTCCGTCCGTTAATGGCTTTTCTGATTCACCATTGTTTAAAATGCCGTCGAATGTGCCTTCGGCATATTTACTATTTATGCTTGTAATTTTTATTGTCGCTGTTTTGCTTTCGTAAGTATCAGAACCAGATAATGAAGCAGTGAATATCATACTTGCATTTTCTGTATTGGTGTAGGTACCTGTCTTCAGTGAATCAGGGAAGATCACGGTCATCATGATGGCACTGTTCAGGTTACTGGTCAGCCCCTGTATCATTAACACCTTTTTACCTACTACGGTCGTGTCAAACACTTCTCCGTATGCGGTATTAGCTGAATAGGAAGCACCATCAAATTTGAATTCACAGGAACCAGACGCCAGTACAGCCTTATCTTTCTGGCAGGATGCGAAAGTAATGAGGCAGAGGCACAGGAATCCCAGCAGGGAATAGAGTTTCATAGGATAGGTAGTTTCTTCAGGTATAGTGATAAATAGGAGTGCAAATTAGCTACTTTCTAATAAATTAAATAAATTATTTATAAGTTTTTTAACAGGTATGATGCAATAAAATGAGAACTGACTGGGAATGAGGAAGAAACAAAAGGGGGTAGAAACGTGTATAAAAAGCAAAAGCCCTGGTCTGATCAGACCAGGGCTTTTATATTGTGCGTAAACACTTCAGATTTTATGCATCGATCTTTGCATATTTCGCATGTGACTCGATGAATTCCCTTCTTGGTGGAACTTCATCACCCATCAGCATACTGAATACGCGGTCTGCTTCCGCAGCGCTTTCAATGGTTACCTGTTTCAGGGTACGGTTATCCGGGTTCATGGTAGTTTCCCACAGTTGTTCTGCGTTCATCTCACCAAGACCTTTATAACGCTGGATCGTTACGCTGTCTTCTTTACCGCCTGCGATCTTCGCGATCGCTGCTTTACGGTCTTCTTCTGTCCATGCGTAGATCTGTTCCTTGCTCTTTTTCACCAGGTAAAGTGGTGGTTGTGCGATGTACACATAACCCTGTTCAACCATTGCCTTCATATAACGGAAGATAAAAGTCAGGATCAGTGTAGCGATGTGACTACCATCCACGTCAGCATCCGTCATGATGATCAGCTTGTGATAGCGCAGTTTGGAGAGGTTGAGGGCTTTATCATCTTCTTCTGTACCGATGGTTACACCCAGTGCAGTAAAGATGTTTTTAATCTCCTCATTCTCATATATCTTATGCTCCATGGCTTTCTCCACGTTCAGGATCTTACCCCTGAGTGGCAGGATCGCCTGGAAGCTACGGTTACGTCCCTGTTTAGCCGTACCACCTGCGGAGTCACCCTCCACCAGGTACAGTTCACATTTTTCAGGATCATTTTCGGAGCAGTCAGCCAGTTTACCAGGTAAGCCGCTTCCACTCAGTACGCTTTTACGCTGTACCATCTGGCGCGCTTTACGGGCTGCTTCACGTGCCTGTGCTGCCAGTACTACTTTATTGATAATGATCTTGGCTTCGCGTGGATGTTCTTCCAGATAAGCATCCAGTACGGCTGCTACAGAACTGTCCACAACCCCCATTACATCGGAGTTACCGAGTTTGGTTTTGGTCTGGCCTTCGAACTGTGGTTCTGGTACTTTTACGCTGATGATAGCGCTCAGACCTTCACGGAAGTCATCACCTGTTACTTCGATCTTGGTTTTTTCGAACATTTTGTTCTTATCACCATAGCTCTTGAAGATACGGGTAATAGCACGGCGGAAGCCTGCTACGTGTGTACCACCTTCGATCGTATTGATGTTATTAACGTAGGAGAAGATGTTCTCACTGAAGGAGTCGTTATAGATCACGGCTACTTCAACTGCCACGTTGCTGCTTGCATCATGTGCTTCGATGAAGATCGGATCAGGTAACAGACCATTACGACGGCCGTTACGGTCCAGCATCTGTACGAATTCGATGATACCGCCTTCGCTGTAGAAAGTTTCAGTGATAGAGTTACCTGCTTCGTCCTTTTCACGGTCGTCAGTCAGGGTGATTTTGATCTTACGGTTCAGGTAAGCCAGTTCACGCAGACGGCCAGCCAGGATCTCACGGTTGTAAATGGTCTCTTTGAAGATCTCATTATCCGGTTTGAAATGAACGGTTGTACCGGTTGCATCGGAGATACCGATCTCGCGAACCGCGTATTGCGGTACGCCACGCTGGTATTCCTGCTCGAATAATTTGCCTTCACGGCGTACGGTTACATGGAGTTTGTCACTGAGTGCGTTTACGCAACTCACACCCACCCCGTGCAGACCACCGGATACTTTATATGTATTTTTATCGAATTTACCACCAGCGTGTAACACTGTCATTACAACTTCCAGTGCGGAACGTCCTTCTTTAGGGTGCATGCCGGTTGGGATACCACGACCGTCATCCGTTACCAGGATGGAGTTATCTTCACAGATAGTTACACTGATATTTTTACAGTAACCGGCAAGGGCTTCATCGATGGAGTTGTCCACTACCTCATATACAAGGTGGTGCAACCCTTTGACACCAATGTCGCCGATATACATGGCCGGGCGCTTGCGCACCGCTTCCAGGCCTTCCAATACCTGTATACTACCCGCATCATAGCCACTGCTGGCAGGGGTAGGTGCTTGCACTAATTCTTCGCTCATATTTGGGTGTAAAATGTGTTTAGATTTGAATCCTCGTGAATTGTGCAAAAATACGAAAAATGAGGCTTATTTCCATATTTAACACATGGTTTTTGAATCGTTGATATCCACATTTTCGCTTAAGAAATCAGATAGGGGAATTTTCTCCCAGCGCCGTCTCTTTGATCCCTGTAAACAGGGTCTTCCAGACCAGGTTAAAAAAGGACTTGGTGATGTCTCTTTCATATTTGGGGTGCGCCAGACGGGTTTCTCCGCCGTCCGGGTTGGCGTCTTTGATGACCAGCGCATTGGCCAGAAAGCTGAGCAGCCCTTTCTTTTTAAATTCGTGTGAGCCGTCTTTTTTCTTTAAAATATTCACTTTCAGGTTGCTATACAGGAATTTTACTTGCCCGGACGCCCTTCTTTCGTTGCCTGACATATTGAAAGTCAGGTCCTGGATCTGGCAGGACTTGATCTCCACCATCCCTAAAGGCTTCAGTACCGGGTTCAGTTCACGGCCATCCATATCCTTCAGTTGTCCGGATACGCCAAATGAACCACTGCTATCTTTCATCGAAAAGTCAAAATGCGCCCTCAGTTTGCCACTATTCATCAGAATGGCATTGATATCCGCACTGATATGCGCATTTTTAGCTATCATACTATCTATATTGGTGATATTCCGGAAGGTGCCGTGTACATGTTTGAAACTGAGTCTGCCGGCTTCTTCTGATTTCGGACTGATCTCCGTGTAGGTCAGTTCGGTCTTCTTCCCGATCATTGTATCTATATATATAGGTACTGCCAGTCTTTTGAACAGCTGGTTGGGGTACCCGCCCAGTTTGTTACCCGGACCATCCGGTAATTTCCTGTTATGGTAGATATCCAGGTCGCCGCTGCCGATTGTGAGTTTATTGGCCCATATGACCTGATTCTCCAGCAGCATCCGCGGTTGTAACTGCGCCAGTTCGATGTTATTGAGCCTGACGTCAAAGCGGTCACGTTGTGTTTTCGCTTTGATATCAAATTCTGCTCTTCCATAACGGGGTTCTACGGCAAACTGACCAATCCGCAATGTTTGTTCTTCAGCACTATACACAACGTCTTTGACGTGCATCCAGTAGAGGCTGTCCGGTGTACGGTAACGGTATTCCTTCAGGCCGAATTCATAGTTACGCGCATACAGAAAGCGGGTCGGGTCTTCCAGTGCCATGGAGTCGATCAGGAAGTCCTTTACCTGGATACGCAGGTCTTCCAGGTGCGTCATGACCAGTCCGCTATCAGGCTTTATGACCGTGTATTTCAGGTTGGTATGATCAAAACGGAGGTTGCCCAGGTAAAGCGACTTTATTTTAGCCGAAATATTCTGATAGGCGTTTTTGGGTGCAGAAGTATCCTTATTTGTGGTATTGTACTCCATGAGAACAATTGGGTTCTCAAAAACCAATGAACCCGCGCTTAGTTCTTTTTTCATGAAATAGCGCCATACCCGGAAATAGCTAAGCGAGATCCTGTCGGCGGTAAAACTGTAGATGAGCTTCGGCGCTTTCATCTCCTGCTGTAGACGTTTATATACGTCCGGATCCCTGATCAGGCTGACCTTTTCAAGGGTAAGACTACCAGTGATTGGGTTTAAGGCCATGTCGGCATAACGCAGTGTATACAGGCTGTCTGACATATCCATTATATATGACCGGAGCTGCCACTGGATCTGTCTGTTCCAGCGGTGTCCGATGTACCATGCGGCTCCCAGTATGAGTGCCATCAGCAGCACGAAGCTCAGGAGGATTTTCACCCAGATTTTTTTGAAAAAGGATTTTTTCTGCATCATATACAATATAGACGAAATTCGTACCATTGTCCCTATAGCCAGGTAGTAGAAAATAGAAAGCGGGTGTTTTTTTTCTACTGCAAATAAAAAATATTGAAGTTCATCAATGAATCATAAGTATTTGTGTTATATTCATTTATGTTGACCTGAACATCGTTTTGACGGGATTGCTATTGTAACCTGAATGTCAAAACGTTTTTGAATAAATTTTGAATGCCTATTTTTGTGACGGTTTTAACAAAATGCAAGGCGTGAAAGAGGTACAGGATATATTAGCATTGGCTATCAGGCAGCCCGCGATGAGCGATCAGCTGCAACTGGCAGAAAACGACGCTGTAGCGGTGCCGGACTGCCTTGACTTTACATTGCAGCGGTTTACGTATGATCGTCCGTTGCCGGTAGAAGATGTTGCCATGGTGGTATATCAACCTGCCAAGCGTGGTCAGACTGCTGCCATCGAGTTACGCTATTGTGTGGCTGGCAATAAATATTGTCAGAATCCGGGTTGTACTGATCAGGTATGTGCTGGTGGACATAAAGATAACTGTGTACAGAAGTCTCCATCCATTGATATGATCACTGTAAGGTTCCAGCCTTCTTTCATACAATCGCTGCAAAAAGGGTCTACCAACTCCACCCTTTTTGATATGCAGTCCCGCAAGCCTTTTGTGAAGACAATTCAGCCAAGCACTAAATCCAAAGAGGTGCTGGAGCAGATGGTACATCATAATTATGATGGTGCCCTGAAGAATATCTTCCTGCAGAGTAAAGCGCTGGAACTGTTACTGTTCAGTTCTGACCAGTTTGTACAGAATGATACGGATGACCGTTATGGCTGTCGTTTCCTGACACAGCTGGAAGACCGTGAAAAGATCGAAAAAGCAAGAGATATCTTACTCGAACAGCTGGATGCACCGATCACCATCCGTGATCTGGCTCGTCGTGTTGCGATGAATGAATGTTACCTGAAAAAAGGTTTCAAAGCGATGTACGGTACGACGATCTATGATTATTTCCAGAAAGAGAGAATGGAAAAGGCAAAAAGCCTGCTGTACGAAAGAGGCATGTCTGTTTCTGAGGTTGCGATCCTGATGGGGTATTCCTGTATTTCGCACTTCTCTACTGCTTTCAAGAAGCACACGGGACTGAAACCATGTGAGTTGCTGCTGAGATAAAAGAAATACGCAAAAATAGTTAGAAGCCTGATCGGATGCGGTCGGGCTTTTTTATTTCATATGGCTGATCTTCAATTAATTGTGAGGATTTTGAGCTAGTGGAGAGTAGTGGGTGCAGTTTCTTTTCCCGATTTGATCATTACTTTTCCCGAATACAAAAACACTCCCCGGAATATTGGCGTTTCTTTGTATCACGATCGGCAGATATCTATCCCGATCTTCCTTATAAGCTTCCTTATCAGATTTGACCATGGAGAAAGCTTACTGAGCAAAAAGAGTAAAGCCATCGATTTTTGCACCTCATAACACCAATTTTGACCTTTTGGAAAAAGTGCATTTTTGTTCAGTAAGTTTTCTACCGTAATTACATAAAGCCGTCTCGTCTCACGAGACGGTTTTTGTTTTTGGACGGGTTACCTATTTATCAGCTACTCTCCTTCCGGTACTGTCTTTTCCAGGATAAATATTGGTTGATCGGATCTTGTTCAGATGTCTTGTCCTGATATAGGTTTACGGTTTGGGTGAGATAATCCGTTTGAATTTTACAATATTAAAATATAATCCTGGAAAAGTTTTTTTTGCTGATTTTAGTCCTGGATCTGGTTTACAGTATCAACTGTTAATCCTGATTCAGGACTCTTTTTCTTTGTGTTTCGCCATCTTCTCACTAATTCTCCTTGTTTTGCATGTGCCTGATTTGG
>NZ_FOUX01000011.1 GCF_900114995.1 Chitinophaga sp. YR627 | reverse complement strand
AAAAAGCTTTGAAGATATTTAAAGCGAATAAGGGCGCATGGTGGATGCCTAGGCTCTAGGAGGCGAAGAAGGACGTGGTAAGCTGCGATAAGCTACGGGGAGATGCAAACGATCGTTACATCCGTAGATTTCCGAATGGGACAACCCAATACATTGAAGATGTATTATCCGTAAGGAGGCCAACGCAGGGAACTGAAACATCTAAGTACCTGCAGGAAAAGAAAATAAATTAATGATTCCCTAAGTAGTGGCGAGCGAACGGGGACCAGCCCAAACCGCGGTGGCGTGCTGCCGCGGGGTTATAGGACTACTTTTAGAAAGTCAGATCAAATTGAATCATCTGGAAAGATGAGCCATAGCAGGTGATAGCCCTGTAGATAGAAATTCTGATAGACGTGTAGTATCCTGAGTAGCGCGGGACCGGAGAAATCCTG
The DNA here is from genome assembly GCF_900114995.1 of Chitinophaga sp. YR627. Lineage (GTDB taxonomy): Bacteria > Bacteroidota > Bacteroidia > Chitinophagales > Chitinophagaceae > Chitinophaga. Next base: position 2,519 of record NZ_FOUX01000011.1, on the reverse strand, counting down.
TGTGAATTTGCCAGCACCATCTGGTAAGGCTAAATACTCCCTAGAGACCGATAGTGAACCAGTACCGTAAGGGAAAGGTGAAAAGCACTTCGAATAGAAGAGTGAAATAGTACCTGAAACCGTGCGCCTACAAGCGGTCGGAGCATAGTAATATGTGACGGCGTGCCTTTTGCATAATGAGCCTACGAGTTACTCCTTACTGGCAAGGTTAAGCACTTAAGTTGCGGAGCCGTAGCGAAAGCGAGTTCTAACAGAGCGCTTTAGTCAGTAGGGGTAGACGCGAAACTTTGTGATCTATCCATGGGCAGGTTGAAGGTTTGGTAACACAAACTGGAGGACCGAACTCATTAGCGTTGAAAAGCTATGGGATGACCTGTGGATAGGGGTGAAAGGCCAATCAAACTGAGAGATAGCTCGTTCTCCCCGAAATGTTTTTAGGAACAGCCTCGTATATAGAGTTATCATAGAGGTAGAGCTACTAATTGGGCTAGGGGGCTTCACCGCCTACCAAACCCTAATAAACTCCGAATGCTATGATATATCTGCGGGAGTGAGGCTGTGGGCGCTAAGGTCCATGGCCGAGAGGGAAATAACCCAGATTAACAGCTAAGGTCCCTAATCGTATGTTAAGTTGAACAAACGAAGTTCAAATCCTATAACAGCCAGGATGTTGGCTTGGAAGCAGCCATTCATTTAAAGAGTGCGTAACAGCTCACTGGTCGAGGGTTTGAGCACGGAAAATAATCGGGCATCAAACATACAACCGAAGCTTTAGGATTCTACTTAGGTAGATATCGGTAGGGGAGCATTCTAAACTGCATTGAAGGTGTATCGCGAGGTATGCTGGAGCGTTTAGAAAAGAAAATGTAGGCATAAGTAACGATAAAATAGGTGAAAAACCTATTCGCCGTAAGACTAAGGGTTCCTGATCAACGCTAATCGGATCAGGGTTAGTCGGGTCCTTAGGCAAAGCCGAGAGGCGTAGCTGATGGCAAACTGGTGAATATTCCAGTACCTGCTATAATTTCGATGGGGTAACGGAGTAGTGAAAGGACTGCGCACTTACGGAATAGTGCGTTAAAGGGAGTAGTTATATTCTGTGTAGGAAAATCCGCACGGGATGATGAACCCGATAGTACAGCAAAGCTTCGGCCGCGCTGATAATGTCCCTAATCAGACTTCCAAGAAAAACCTCTAAGGTTAGGTTATAGCAGCCCGTACCGTAAACCGACACAGGTAGTCGAGGAGAGTATCCTCAGGCGCTCGAGTGATCCGTGGTAAAGGAACTAGGCAAATTGACGCTGTAACTTCGGGATAAGGCGTACCGCAGTAATGCGGTCTCAGTAAAATGGTCCAACCAACTGTTTAACAAAAACACAGGGCCCTGCAAAATCGAAAGATGACGTATAGAGCCTGATACCTGCCCGGTGCTGGAAGGTTAAGGAAGGATGTTCGGAGCAATCCAAAGCTTCTGACTGAAGCCCCAGTAAACGGCGGCCGTAACTATAACGGTCCTAAGGTAGCGAAATTCCTTGTCGGGTAAGTTCCGACCTGCACGAATGGTCTAATGAGTTGGACACTGTCTCTACCACGAGCTCGGTGAAATTGTAGTATCGGTGAAGATGCCGGTTAATCGCAACGGGACGGAAAGACCCCGTGAACCTTCACTACAACTTAACATTGATTTTGAACAACAGATGTGTAGGATAGTTGGGAGACTATGAAGCAGCTTCGCCAGGAGTTGTGGAGTCAACGTTGAAATACCAACCTTCTGTTGTTTAGAGTCTAACTCGGCAACGAGGACATTGTTTGGTGGGTAGTTTGACTGGGGTGGTCGCCTCCTAAAAAGTAACGGAGGCTCGCAAAGGTACCCTCAGTACGGTTGGTAATCGTACGCAGAGCGCATTAGTAAAAGGGTGCTTGACTGTGAGGCCGACAAGCCGAGCAGGAGCGAAAGCTGGCTAAAGTGATCCGGTGGTTCTGTATGGAAGGGCCATCGCTCAAAGGATAAAAGGTACTCCGGGGATAACAGGCTGATCTCCCCCAAGAGCTCATATCGACGGGGAGGTTTGGCACCTCGATGTCGGTTCGTCACATCCTGGGGCTGGAGAAGGTCCCAAGGGTTCGGCTGTTCGCCGATTAAAGTGGCACGTGAACTGGGTTCAGAACGTCGCAAGACAGTTCGGTCCCTATCTGTTGTGATCGTTAGTAAATTGCGGGGACATGACCTTAGTACGAGAGGACCGGGTCGTACGTACCGCTGGTGTATCAGTTGTGCCGCCAGGTGCAGTGCTGAGTAGCTATGTACGGACAGGATAAACGCTGAAAGCATCTAAGCGTGAAACCTACCTCAAGATGAGTTTACTTTTAAGGGCCGTCGGAGACTACGACGTTGATAGGCTACAGGTGTAAGGGTGGTAACATCGAAGCCGAGTAGTACTAATTGCCCGTAAGCTTTAATTTTATTTTTTTTGTATAGACTATTACAATTTCCCAATATGTTACCTTATTGGTCTTTG
>NZ_FOUX01000008.1 GCF_900114995.1 Chitinophaga sp. YR627 | reverse complement strand
CAGCAAAAAAAACTTCTCCAGGATTATATTTTAATATTGTAAAATTCAAACGGATTATCTCACCAAAACCGTAAACCTATATCAGGACAAGACAATCGGAACGGGTTAGAGGAAACTATTTAACCCATTTTGAATGATATTCTACCTGCTGATTCATGACTTTATCCAGCAGTCTTTCTGGTTCGTTATCAAATATAAGCGAATTGAACTGATGTTCTGATAGGAACCCTTCCTGGGACATGGAGGCCAACAGGTCCCGGAACTTATCGTAGAAACCATTGATATTCAACATACCGCAGGGTTTTGCATGTAATCCCAGCTGTGCCCAGGTAAATACCTCCACAATTTCTTCCAGGGTCCCGATTCCGCCGGGTATAGCTACGAAATAATCAGATAAATTGGCCATCATTGCTTTACGCTCATGCATGGTGCTCACGATATGAAGTTCTGTGAGGTTTTTATGCCCTACTTCCCTGTCTCTGAGCTTCTCAGGTAATACACCGATCACTTGTCCGCCAAGGGCCAGTACCTCATCAGCAATCAGCCCCATTAAACCAACGGCTGCGCCGCCGTATACCAGTCGCAGATTATTTTTTACAATACAACGGGCCAGTTCGATGGTGACTTCCTTATAGATAGGATCTTTACCGAAATTAGACCCGCAAAAGATAGCTATACTTTTCATCCGACAAATGTCGGGATTAATCTTTCAGCAAACGGGACAAATGTCCCTGTAAAAAAACAGGAGATACCAGTGAAGGTACCTCCTGTTACGCATGATAGGTTTTAAATATTAGTAAGTCAGACAAACCAGCCGGCCATCCGCAGAACAGGTAATAACGGTGTGTGCATCCACCGCTGTAATATTATTCAGCAGACAGTTAGAGATCTTATGCCGCCATAAAACGGCGCCGTCTTTAGCTGCCAGTGCTGATATAATACCTGACTGAGAGGGGATATACACCACATCCTGGTATTGATTAATGGCAGTCGGACAGATCTCATACCCCATCTCCAATGGAGAACGCCATATCATCTCCTGATCAGAAGCATGTGTATCCAGTCCGAGTATATGCCCCTGCATGGTCTTAACATATACTTTGTTGCTGTCGGCAGATAGTCCCATGGACTCACGCACCCACTCCTGCTTATCATGTTTACGCCAGATGACTTTACCAGTAGCAGCATCCAACGCCGTCAGATACTGGTCGGGTGCAGCGATGAATACGCGGCCACCAGTTGCTACCGGCCAGCAGGCCGCCGCAGAAAACATCCTGTTGGTAGCCCCACTGTTCCAGGTCCACACACGTTTACCGGTAGCAGCATCCAGCGCGTAGAAATCATTGCCCCAGGAACCGAAATAAACCTTATCCTGATAGATCAACGGACGCGTCTGTACGAAGTTATGCACACTATCAAAGTCCCACTGCAATTTTCCATCTGCAATATTGTAAGCCCTGCAATGTCCGTCGGAAGCGGCGACAATCGCCAGTCCTTTGTACAGCGCAGCGGAAGCTACACTAGCTTTATTGGCGGATTGCTGCCAGCGTAATTTACCCGTATTCAGATCAAGACAATATACCTGTGCGTCCGTTCCCGGTACAATGACTTTATTGTCATAGATCAGCGGTGTGGAATAGATCTTCCCTTTTGTTTTGAACTGCCAGATCGCTTTACCCGAAGCCAGGTGAACCGCTTTTATCTGTCCGGTTGTATTGGAATAGATCACCTTTCCATCAGCAATTGCTACTCCCCCACCGATATCACCAGGTTCCTGCACACTCCATCTTTCTTTCACCTGTGTGTACTGACTATTCACTGCATAAGAAGGCCTGTGAGGATTTGCTGCCCATTGTGGTGTACCTGCTACAGGGATACTCACTGCATGCCATGCCGGCAAGGTAGCGCCACCTGGCACGCGTTCATTAAATACGAGGGAGTCATGCACCAGGGAGATGATATTATATCCACCGGTATCTGCTTTTGCACGCAGATTGGAGCGACACATAATACCTGGTATACCTTCAAAGTCGTATTTCCTGTTGGCATGCCCATGACCACAGAGAATGGCTTTCAGGTTTCTGTCTTTGAACATTTCCAGTTGTTCATACCAGTTATTAAGGGCGGAATCCTGTGGATAGTGATTGACAAATATCACAGGTACTTTTTTATCCTTCTCTTTACGCAATTGTTCTTTCAGCCAGGTCAGGTCTTCTCTTGGGACCTGTCCGGGGCCCATACGCATGTTTGGTCCGCAACTGGTACCAAGAAACCAGTAACCTTTATAGCGGAAGCTGAATGTTTCTCCACCGAATACATTCAGAAAGGTATTACAGCCACTTTCTGACCAGTTAGAATCATGGTTACCGGGAACGATATACCAGGGTTTATTTAATTTGCTTATAATACTTTTTGCGAGTTGGATCTCTTCATCGGACCCAAACTCTGTGATATCTCCGGAAAAGAGTACAAAGGCGATACCCGGATTATCGTTGATATCAGATACAGTACGCTCCAGATCTTCTGCCCCACTTTTATTACCAATATGTGTATCGGAGACCAGGGCAAAACGGAACAGTGAATCCTGCGCGCTTACGCGGATGGTACCCAATAAGATCAGCAGGAGATAAATCAGTTTTCTCATATACAATTTCAGTTTATTGCTCCCAGCCTTTATTCTGCTGCAGATTCGTATTTAATAATAATTCAGTCAGTGGCAAAGGAAACAGGTAATGCTTTGGATCGTCAAAGTGTTTGTTAGCGCCCGGATGAACGATCAGGTTACCCTTATCACCATCACTCAGTCCTCTGTCAGGTTGCAGTACAAAATACTGTAAAGCTTTATCCGGAGAAGCCGGTTTGGTTTGTACGATCGCCAGGTCATTCTTTCCATCCTGATCCAGGTCATATATGCCTACACCGGGGAACCAGGCGCCTTTAAAGTCCTGCGCCAGTAAAGGACCTCTTTTCCAACGCATCAGGTCCTGATAACGGAAACCTTCCATGGCCAGTTCTACTCTTCTTTCACGGCGTACTTCCAGTATAACCGGGTCAGTAATGTTATATTCTGTCTGTAATAAAGGATCAGTTTTCAGAGTAGCTACCTGCATAGCAGGCATACCGGCACGTTTGCGGATCAGGTTAACAGAGGCGTCTGCTTCAGCCTGTGCAAATTGTTTTAACTCAGCTTTTGCTTCTGCATAATTTAACAATACTTCCGCATATCTGAATATCGGCAGGTCGTTCGTATTGGTATTGTTACCATCCTGGTCGGTACCTGTTACAAATTTGATACACTGGTAACCGGTCATTGCATTGGAATAGTCTGGTACTAAGGTAGCGGTTGTGTTGATACGTTTATAACCCGGTGTGCGGATAGTTTGCGCCAAACGGGGATCCCTTCCTTTTATTTCTTCCCAGTAAGGCGTTGTGGCATAACCAGCCTGCGCAGAGAAGGCGGTTCCATCACTCATCAGATAACTATTGATCAGTGTTTTGGTCAGTCCGGGTGCACTCAGGGTAGAAGTCAGAAATTGTCCGTTAGCACCATGGGTTTTAGTCAGGGTGCGATCATATACTCTTGCCAGGATATATTCATCCGCATTCGCTACATCCGCAGTAAAGAGATTCGCGTAATCCACAGTCGGGTTGTTCGTTGTGTACAACTTATATAAACCACTCTGCATCACCTGTTGTGCCGCCTCCACGCTTTGCTGTAACAATTCAGTGGCGCCACCCTGGCTATTCTCAGTATGATAGATGCGATAGGTTCCTTCAAACAGACACACTCTTGACTTCAATGCCAGTGCGGCCCATTTCGTGATACGGGAAGTATTTTTAGCGGTTTTAATATTGGCTGCGGCATAGTTAAGATCAGCAATGATACTATCTACAACCAGCTTCCGCGGATCACGTCCTTTATAGAGTTCCGGACTGTTCGCTTCCAGCGGGTCACTGTACCAGGGCACATCACCGAAACGCTGCACTTTTGTGAAATAGAACATTGCCCGGAAGAAACGTGCAATACCTGCATAGTGTGCCTTGATAGAATCACTCACTGCTGCTTTGTGGTAATGCGCGAGAAAATAATTGACATTACGCAGATCAGACCAGGTCCACTGTGCGGCAGATGCATCTGTCTGTACAATGGTACGTCCTGCCACCACATCTCCTATTACAGCCGGTTCTACATTGTCACTGGTAATATCGGCGGAATAGATATCGGTACCCGGCAACATGGCATAGAAGCTATTGGTATAAAGTGTAAGGTCTTTTTCATTATTAAAAAAAGAACCAGGGTCTATGTCACTGATGGGCTGTCTGTCGAGAAAGTCTTTCTTACAGGCCGCCAGCGTCAGTATTGATAGCGCGAATAATATCCTTTTCATGAAAATATGTTTAAACGATTCGTCTGCAATTAAAAATTAACTTCAAGTCCGAAAGTGTACGTACGTTGTACCGGGTAAAGAAACCCGTTACCATTAGCGGTATTGGTATCTACCTTATCAGTGATCGCTTCCGGATCGAAGACTTTAGACAGGTGTGTGAATTCAAACAGGTTCTGTCCGGAGAAGAATACCTTTGCAGTGCTGATACCGGCTTTTCTTGTCCAGTTAACCGGTAAAATATATCCCAGTGATACATTCTTCACTCTCAGATAAGCAGCGTTCTGTAAATAGCGTGTCTGCGCCACACCTAACTGACGGGTATTATTCAACGCATCATATGCCCTGAGTCTTGGGAAATAAGCATCTCTGTTTTCAGGCGTCCAGTAATCATTGTTGATGTGATCATACACCGGCTGATTCCAGCGGTTATAAAAACCCCAGAAGTTCCCCGCTTCTACACCTGGCCAGAAATCCATCTTGCCGATGCCCTGTAAGAATACATCGAGCGATACACCATTCCAACTGGCGCCTGCACCAAAGCCATAAGCATAACGGGGCATACTGTTGCCGATCTTGTACATGTCTCCCGGATCATTCACCGTGTTCTTACCATTATCAATCTTCTTGTCACCGTTGAGATCAGCGAACTTCAGATCACCAGCCAGCGGGTGACCATTCAGACTGTAAGAAGTACTTTGTACACGTTGCTGGTTCACAGCATATTTCAGATATTCATCGTCGGACTGAAAAAAGCCAAGCGTTTTATATCCCCAGATCTCTCCAATCTCTTCGCCGATATAATGGTTGATCAGTGACTTATTGGGGTTGTCAAATTTTGTGATGAAAGACCTGCTGTCGGACAAGACAAAAGAGAAGTTATAGGAGAAAGGTTTATTACCTAACTGAAACTGATCATGCCATTTCGCAGAAAATTCCCATCCTTTGGTGGACAGATCAGCCGCATTTTCCCTTGGAGCAGATGCGCCGAGTACTGCGGGTAAAGTCTTCCCCTGTGTCAGCATCTTTGTTGTCTTACGGTTGTACCAGTCGAACCCGATATCCATTCTGTTCCTGAGTGTGGAGAAGTCTATTCCGAAATCAAGCGTAGTAGCTGTTTCCCAGGTAAAGTGCAGGGGGAGTAATCCGGGTGCATTGATTCCTAAAGGCTGTGCACCATCCAGGATATCAGTGATCTTATACACACTCATCGGGTTGGTAAAAGCGTATGCAGCTACCTGCTGGTTTCCCAGAGAACCGTAAGAGGCACGGAGTTTCAGGTTGTTAAATACTTTCTTTGCGGGTGCAAAGAAAGGCTCACGCGATACGATCCAGCCTGCGGATACGGAGGGAAAGAAGCCATAACGGCTGGAATCCGGAAAACGGGAAGAACCATCATAACGACCGTTGAACTCGAGTAAATAACGGTCTTTGAAGTCGTAATTCAACCGGTAGAACAAACCGCGGATGGCCCATTCTTCTTTTGTATCCCCTACTGTGGCAATGCCACTAGCCAGGTTCAGCGCACCTTTATCCGGTGTGATATTACCATCTCTTCTGGCGGAAAAGGTTTCATAGGTATTCATTTCCTGGTTGAAACCCAGTAATCCTTTCAGGTGATGCTGTCCCAGTCTGCGTTCGTATTCTGCATAGAGGTTCACGATCTGGTCAAAGTTTTCGGTATAGGCTGACTGGTAATAATCTGTAGCAGTAAATGGAGACACCGTACCTGGTCTTACCTCGTAATACACGCTATTAGTCTGTATATCATTACGGTCCTGCGTAGCCAGTACGGTATAATCACCATTCACACGGAGTGTGTTATCCAGAAAGTTGGTGGAAAAACCGAGCGTATTTTTCAGTTGTCTGTCTTTTACATTGGTACGACCCCCTTTTTCCAGCTGACCGAAAGTAACGGCGCCTGCCTGTGTATAATAACCATTAGGCGTGCGGATCGCCTCATATGGATTGGCAAACAGGGAAAGATAACGGTAGATATTATAACCACCGGACACGAACTTGTTAGGCGCATCGTAAGTACCCTGAGCCATTTCCACGTTGTCATATATTTTGAGCCAGTCAGCCACCTGGTTATCCAGCTTAAGGCGGAGGTTGTAACGTTTATAGTCATCAGTGGCAACCTTAAAAGAACCTTCCTGTTTAAGGTACCCAGCAGAGAGGTAATAGTTGGTATTACCTTTACCACCAGCGACACTGACAAAGTGTTTGGAGAACGCCTGTTGTTTGTTGTAAAACAGATCGTACCAGTCTGTGTTTGCACCACGGATAAAATTGCCGGTGGCATCTACACCCAGTTCAGGCAGAGAAGGGTCTGCTTTTCTCTTCTGTAAATATTCGATCACTGCCAGCATACCTGGTGCATCAGAACCGGCATATCCTTTATAGGCTTCATTCTGGATAGTTGCTGCTTCCAGCGGGTCTTTGATCACCTGTGGTAAACGGGTGGGCGTACCCCATCCAAAGTTACCAGAGTAGCGTACCTGTAACTGTCCGCTTTTTGCTTTACGGGTGGTAACGAGGATTACGCCATAAGCAGCCCGCGCACCATAGATAGCAGCAGAAGCAGCGTCTTTCAGGACGGTCACACTGGCAACATCTTCAGGATTGACAAGGTTGATATCACCCGGTGTACCGTCGATGAGGATCAACGGACTACCTGTATTAATGGAAGTAAAACCACGTACGTTAAAGGTGGCCGCTCTACCCGGCTGACCATCACCAAAAGTGATGTTCAGGTTGGGAATAGCCCCCTGGAGTGCCTGACCGATGCTGGTTACCGGTCTGTTTTCAAATACCTCCTGTCCTACCTGCGCGATGGCGCCGGTCACTTCCGACTTTTTTTGTGTACCATAACCGACTACGACCACCTGTGCGAGCGAGTCATCCTTCTGCCGCATTCTTACGATCAGGTTGATGGTCTCCCCTTTTTTGATGGTATAACCATCCAATTGTTGCGGTTTATATCCGACAGAGCTAAAACTGAAGTTATAGCGTTCCCCTGCGTTCAGGTTATCAAAGTGAAACCAGCCTTTTTCATCGGTCATCTGGAAGATGGGCTTACTGCCATTTGCCTGTAAGGCCCTGACGGTAACACCTGGTATCTTTTCTCCCTGCGGATCGAGCACGATACCCGTTATATCTGGTTTTACCTGTGCATATGACAAGGCGGGCGCCATCAGTAGCAGCAGCCATAGCAGCAGGCGTAAAAAAGGAAAATGCTGGTAAAATGTTTTCGTCATAAAGGTCAGTTTTAAGACAATACAATCCCTGGCTGCAACTGCAGCCTGTTTGTTAGTTGGTACTGGAATGTGATCGTTATTTTATTTCTTTAAGAGGAATCCTCCTTCAGCCGTACGCTCTAAAGTCAGATCATTCAATAATGCTATGTTTTCCAATATTTCTGCTGGTGTATCCGATGTTGTGAATTCCGCTGTTACCCTGATATGCTGCAAACGTTTTGCGTCGCAGGCGATCTTTATATTGAAGTGTCGTTCTAATTGTTGCAGGATCTGCGGCAATGGCTGCTGATGGAATACAAGGCTGTTAGAAGCCACTTCCTGTCCGGTGACAGGTTCTCGTCCCAATACAGCCGGTTTATTCACCAATGGCTGCTTTTTACTGCTGAGATCATACACCAGCGACTCTCCGGGTTGCAGATAGACCTTGTTAAAGCTGGCGACACCTGTCTGCGGATGCACTACTACTTTTCCGCTATACAGTTTTACCGTCACCTTTGTACCCCGTTCATTCACACCAAAGACGGTTCCTAATGCTGTTACAGCGGTGTTACCGGCATAAACTGTAAATGGTCTGTCTTTGTCTTTTGCGACGTCAAATTTGGCCTTTCCCTTTAACCACAGTTCCCGCTTATCTTTTTCGAAGCCTGTTTTACAGCGTAGTGTGCTTCCTGGCCCCAGTTCGATATGTGAACTATCTTCAAGCATCAGCTGCTTCACCAGTTTACCATTGTTCGTGTATTCCTTCCAGGTAATGGCAGGCGAACTTTCCATAGCAACCGGTGTATCTGGCTGATCCTGTTGCAGGAATAAGGCACCTGTCAGTACGATAATACCTGTCAGTACAGCTGCTACTGCCACCCTCTTCCAGATCATCCTGTTACGCGCATACTTATCCACATCCTGCTGTATATTAGTGAATACACGCTGTAATACGGCCGGATGCAGTTTACCATCCGGACGGAAGTTATCCCAGTCTGGCTCCATCAGCAGGTCTTCCATTTCCTCCGGATGTTCACGTAAATACGCCATGACTGTCCGGTGTTCTTCTTCCGTACACTCTCCTTTGATAAATCTTGCGTATAGGTCTGGTGATAATGCCATGGCAGCTGCTCATTTGCTAATACTACGTTTAGGCTGAACCGATCCCTTACTGGTAACAATTTGTTCACATTGCCCGGATAAGGGTTACATGATCGTAAAAAGGAACAGGGCGCGTCTGAGTTGTTTGAGCGCTTTGGAGATGTGGACCTCTACTGTCTTTGGGGAGATAGACAGCATATCGGATATTTCTTTGTGGGAAAAACCATCGATACGGCTGAGCATGAAAACTTTCTTACGTACGGGCGGGAGTTTGTCTATTTCGAGATGTAGTTGTTGTACAGCTTCTTTATTTGCCGGAGTGGCATAGGTTTCGCCGTTTAGTACTTCCGCGGTATAGGACTGCATAAAGGCTTTATGCTGCCGTTCTTTTCTCATCCCGTCAATGAGGGATGTTTTTGCAATACGGAAGATCTGCGCCGATAAAGTATACTCAACAGACAGCCCCTTTCTGTATCGCCAAAGCTTGACGAAGGTTGTCTGCAATAACTCTTCGGACCAAAGTTGAGACCCCGTATGTTTCAGGAAGTAGAAATACAGTTTTTCATTATAAGCATTGTAAACCTGCTCAAAGATCAATGTATCTCCTTCCTTTAATGCAAGTATATCTTCCACGAACTGGCATTTTCGGCAGGGACAAAGTTTGCAAATTCTATAGAAAAGTGCTTATTAATAAATGATTAAGGATTGGGGGAAAAGGGCGTTTTAAAAATCTTATAGGGAGTTGATGGGATTGGAAATAAAAAATAAAACCTCCCAAACCCTTACCAGTAGCTGATTTAAAAATATTTTCACTTTTTATTTGTTGGATTAAAATATTTATCCAATATTTGCACCCCGATCGAGAGAAAGGGAAATGGAGAAAAGGATCAGTAGTTCAGTTGGTTAGAATGCCGCCCTGTCACGGCGGAGGTCGCGGGTTCGAGTCCCGTCTGGTCCGCAAGAAGGGACAAATCATCATCAGTATGATTTGTCCCTTTTTCGTTTTCGGGCGTATTGCCCGACAGGTGGGCAATACGGGAGAAATTGTATTGACTTTCGGGGTTCGCAAAGACTTGTTTTTGCGGTCACACACGATTCCTTCGGGGAAAATGAGTTTTTGGAGTTCCAACCACTCCGTCGTTAATTCTCGTACGTGGTTAAAATCAAAAAATAAGTATGCATCAAGAACTGCCGCACAATACAGGCGGTTAAACCCTTCAATATAGCCGCGTTGCATTGGCTAACCCGATTGGATATAGTGAATGATGATATTGTTCTCTTTGTACCATAGGCAAACTCAGTAGAAGTAAACTTCGGTTCATTATCCACTCATAGACTAATTAGTTTACCACGTGTTGCAAACATTCGGTCCAGTACCCGCGTAATCCTTTTGGCAGATAAAGCGGTATCAATCTTAATAGCCAATGCCTCTCCTGACAGTTATCCATTACATTAAAAGTCGGAAGTGCCTGTTACCGGTCGTACTATCACTCATAAAGTTCATACTCCACCTAACATTGACCAATGGTTTCTTTATTCCGGTGAGTAATCATCTCTTCCTTTCCTACGTTTATTGATTTTTAATAACTTATAAACACGGTAAATCCGTTTATGATTCCATTGATGACCTGCCCTCCGCAAATAAAAACATAGCTTCCTGGAGACATAATCAGGATGCCCCAATACCAGTTCCTGCAATGCCATAATAACTGCATTATCATTCTTATGACGACCGTAATAAAATTGAGATCCAGGAAAGGATATAAATCCCCAGGCCCTGTTCACAGAAATACCTTCTTCACTAACCAGCTCATGTGCTATTTACTTTTGGGTGAATATCCTGGTTGACGAGTACTCCATCCACACGATAAGTACCATTTCGGAGTCGCCTCTACGAAGGCAACTTAAATATCTACAGGAAGCGGGGACCTCCATAAAACATTCCGTTTTCCTTGAACTTCGGGTTATTCAACTGGAAGAGGGAGGCTAAATGACGGCAGCCATACCAATTGCCAGGCCTGGTACATTAATAGTAGCGCAGGACTTGTGATGTATAATGTTGCGGAAAATGATTTTGAGATAGTTTTTGAACATGATTTGGATTTTAGCTGGAAGAAAAATGAAAAAAGGCCGACATTTTCAACTCATTATATAATGTCTTATATAATGTATTAAAATATTTATATAATGTCCGAAATTGAAGCAGCAATGTTCATTTTTTGACCTGCTGGCCATTGGCCGGTTATTATATTAATTGTAAATTGATATAATGAACCCAAGGCACAATTAATTTTTTTTCCCATTATGGCAAATTCCACTTTCTCACCAGCTATATATATCAAACGACACCAAAATAATGGATGAATCAATACATAATTTACTAAAAGGAGCTAAGTGGGAGGAACTCATACCAAAGCTCACGGCATATGCTGTGTATTTATGCACCATCCCCCCTTACAGCCTTCCTGGCGGTAAACAATATGAAGATATCGTCATGGATGCAATTGAAAAGGTTTTTAAAGGAGAACGCCAATGGGATCCCCTTAAGAACCTTGATCTGTCCTGCTATCTGAAAAGTGTGATAAAAAGCCTTCTCAGCAATGAAAAAAGATCAAAAGCCGCTGCTATCATGAAAATGATACCGGAAGATCTACAGGTACAACATGATGATAATACAATAGAGGAACTCTATTGCAGAGAAGTTGATAAATACATTATCTCCTGTCTGGAAGGAGATGCTGCTCTGCTCCTGGTTTATAAAGCAATAAAGGACGGCCAAAGCCCTAAGCAGATATCAGAAGAATACGGTTTGGATATCAGGAACGTCCGTAACATCCAAAAACGGCTGTCACGTAAGTTGCCGGAAGTTTTATCTCAACTTCAAAATGTCAAGAATCATGATTAATAACAAAACATATAAAGATAAACTGGCTGCATTGCTTGAATCCTTCTCTGAATTAACAGATCAGGATCTGGACGCAGCTAAGGAGGTTATTTTTGCGACAGGTAAAGATCCGGATGCCATCGTCCGTAAAGGGTTGAACAGACTGGAACAGATTAAAAAAATGTATTTCGCCTTAAAAACTGATATCGCATTTCTGGTAAAGAATGCTGAAACGAAAACTATTTCTTTATCCTATGATGCTGCCATCGGCGATATCATGGATATAGATGAGGTGTACGAGGCCGAATCCGGTAATTACAAATGGGAGACCGGTGATCTGAAAATCCGGGAACTTCCGGTAGACCTGATGTACAAGATTATGATGGCCGCAAACCATGCCCTGCCTGAACCAGGCATACGTCAGAGAAATAAAATTGTACCTGTCGATATAAGCCATATGGATTATCTGATTCATGCAGGGTATTTTATTCATGAAAATTTATTACATCCACTCAGTGAAGACTCGGTTGCTTTTGCGGTACAACTGAAATCAAACTTAACAAAAGAAAACACATTACCCCTCAAAAGAGCGCTGGATTACTTTGTCACACGTGGGGCAAATAACCTGCTCACCTTTGAACCGGAAGCTTTAAGCATTAGCCAGATTACTGAATCAGGTTTATATACAGAAGAATCCACCCTTTTCAAAAGAAAATTATACCCCTACCAAAAGGAAGGATTACAGTGGTTACAATACTGCTGTATCAACAGAATAGGTGGCATTCTGGGAGATGACATGGGATTAGGTAAAACCGCCCAGACCATTGCACTGATTGCCTGGCTGATAGAGAAAGATATTCTGGAGAATGTATTGATTATATTACCTTCTACCCTCATGGAGAACTGGAAAAGGGAATTTGCCTTCTTTACACCATCTATCAAACCTTACGTGCACCATGGCTCTCAGCGTACGGGTAGCAAATTTACACTGGCAAAGGAGAAGGTGGTCATCACTTCCTATTCCATCCTCATGAATGATCGTTATCTGTTTGCCCAACAGACCTGGGGATTATTACTGATGGACGAGGCCAGTCTGGTTAAAAACCCGGATGCCGAAAGACGGAAGGCGCTCACCGAGATTCCTGCCCATGTAAGAATCGCCATGAGTGGCACCCCAGTAGAAAACTCTCTCATGGACCTCTGGTCGCTGGCTGACCTTGTGAATCCTGGTTACCTCGATACCAGACAAAATTTCGCTAAAAAGTATATTTCAAAGGACCTGACAGCCACATTGAATAATACAGGTATCAGTGAACTGCGTGATACAGTCTCCAGAATTATGTTACGCAGGAAAAAAGAGGAGGTACTGGATTCTCTTCCTGAAAGAATTGATATTCATCAGGTATTGGAGTTGAATCCCGCTGAAACTAACTTATATGAAGGTCAGCGTATACAGGTACTGAGTCAGCTGAAAGGTATGACAGAAACAATGATGAGTATCAATGTCCTGAAACAGATTCAGCTGATGCGTCAGTATACAACTCATCCATTTATGAAGGAACCTGAAAAACTCGCAACCGCATCATTCGGCGCTTTACGTGACAGCAGTGTCAAATTTTCCCGTATGGCACAATTGCTGGATGAGATTAAAGAAAGAAACGAAAAGGTGCTCATCTTCACAGAATACCTGCACATGATTGATGCACTTAAACGTACACTTTCCTTCCATTATAACTGTAAAGTGTATACTATAGACGGACGGGTGGCCATCGCACAAAGACAGGAGAACATCGACCTGTTCTCCGCTCAAGATGGATTTAGCATTATGGTACTCAACCCACGTTCTGGCGGTATGGGATTGAATATTACCGCTGCCAGTCATGTTATCCACTATACCCGGCAGTGGAACCCTGCGCTTGAAGAACAGGCCTCTGCCAGAGCATATAGAAACGGACAAACAAAAGCTGTTAATATCTATTATCTGTACTATGCAGATACCATTGAAGAAGTCATTGATAACCGCCTCAGAGACAAAAAGCAGTTATCCGGAGAAGTAATAAGTAATACTGATACAAGGCAGAATATGGCCTTCTACCTCGATGCGTTAGAAAAATCCCCTTTATAAATCACAAACAATGATGAATATGGAAAATGTTCAGAGAAACAATCAAATTATTAAGGAATGTTTACCCTCTGCGGCACGACTGATCTTAGGTATGAGAGATACCGGCTATACCTTTACTTCAGCAGTTGCTGATATTGTGGATAATGCTGTGGCAGCGGGTGCGACTACCATCAGCATACAACTTGAAATTACCCGCAGGGGAAGACTGATTTTTATGCTGGCAGATAATGGGCATGGAATGGATAAGAATAGTCTTGAAAATGCCATGCAATATGGATCTCAACGCCGTGTTGATCCATCTTCACTGGGAAAGTTTGGACTTGGTTTAAAAACTGCTTCTACATCTTTTTGTAAAAAATTGACAGTCATGTCCAGAAAAGATGACCAGGTGAATATTTTGCAATGGGACCTGGATCTGGTGGAAAAAAAGGAAGAATGGCTGCTGGTAGTACCGGATCTGACAACCTATGAAGAACCACTGGAATTCCTCAATGAGGTAACAGCTGGTAGTACTGGTACTGTTGTAATATGGGAAAACATTGACAGACTGATCAAAGCTGATAATGAAAGATATAAAAAGGAGCAGGTGATAGCCAGACATCATGAACTGGAACAACATCTCTCTGGTGTGTTCTACAATTTCCTGGAAAAGCAGAATGATTTTCCGGATATACAGATCCTGATTAATGGGAAAAATGTAGCTCCATGGGATCCTTTCTGCCGCTGGCTCAATACTGCTGAAAACCCTACAAGACTTGAAGTACACAATCAAAAGCCGCTCAAAAGGGTGAATGAACAAAATGAAACCATTGGTGAGATTGCCGTGAACGTGTATATTCTACCTACTAAAAACGAACTTTCCAAAGAGGAAGTGGACCGGGCCAGATATGGTCTGGATAACCAGGGTTTTCATATCTTCAGAGAAGGACGTATGATCTATTCAGGTGGTTGGCCAAACAGACTGTTTGTAAAAGATCCTCACCTTAACCTGGTAAGAGTGGAGTTGAATTTTGATCATCGGCTGGATGATTATTTTCAGATAGATATCAAGAAGTCCAGAGTAGATCTGCCGGCAGAATTGAAGGATCAGTTGAAAATGATGATAAATCCTGCCAAACACGAAGCAGACAAAAGGTACAGAAGAGATGGGCATAAAAGGAAAAACGGGAATAGTGTTTCCCATGAGAATTCGAGCAACTCTATCAAAGGGCATCATGATGATACCACTTCGGGAGTAGCTGTACTAGATGTTAATAATGTAACAGGCGAAGTAGATATCAGAAACAAGTTTGATACTTCCAAAGTGAGATTGCTCATAGATCAGGAAACAAACAAGCTGGTACAATCAAAGGATACCCTGGAGGATGGTGTACTATGGGCACCTGGTCTGGTGAATGGCAATTTGCATGCGGTGTTTCTGAATGAGAGCCACGAATTTTATAAAAAGTTTTATCTGGCTAACCGTGATAAACCTGCGCTCATTCTTGCTATGGATGCTGTGTTGTGGAGTTTGAGCGAGGCAGAACTAAGTGTATTCACAGATAAGGTAAAAAGAAACCTGGAGGATTATCGGATTAATGTGTCCAGAATTCTCCGTCACCTAGCGGAAGATCTTCCGGAACTGAATTTGCCTGAGGATATAAATGATACTGAAGACGAAGAATAAAAGATAAAAACAACCTATATGAAACAATACTTACCAGATAAATATGGCTTTAAAGATTATCTTTTGGATAATCTGACGGATGCCCGACAGGAGGAATTGATATTCTGGAAAAAAAACATTCCCATGCCGGTAGATCTGATCTACGGCATTTATGAAAAGAGAGGCATTTTGCTGGCTAAATATCTGGATCATGTCGGCACTGCTTTTCTATATACTTACGTGCAACGGGCAAAGGGGGATCGGGACTGGAAGTCCGCCCCGAAAAATGCACCGGAAGAGACATTTAAGGATAAGCGGGCTGAATTGAACAGTGACTTTAAACAGTATTACAAACAATCGCAGGTAGAGGATATGTTGGCTACCCTGGCTGATGTATTCATGCTGGAGGGATATTCCTGTACTGCTGAGCGGATGGTGGAAGCGATGATGCATCAAGGGAAAAAGTATCAGCGATTGTATATCCCAAAAGCTGCAGATGAAAGAATACATGTCTTCTTCCCTGAGCTATGTGCTATACTTAAACAAAATCAGAAGGATATGTTTTCCAATGTGGTGGCGGATGAATTGCAGATTTACAGAATGGGATTTGCAGATGCCTTTGCAGGTATTTTCAACAAATTGATTGATTTTGTACTGGATTTCTATCAAAAAGGGATATTTAATACCAGCCATACGACGATCTCTATTATCCAGGATCCATCTGCGCCTGATACTTTAAGGCCTGAATATGGGGTAATCCATGACGGCTGTATTTGGGAACCTGCCTATGTGCAATCTGCTGTCGGGGTAAAATTGAATGAAAACCATCCTTTTGTTGCAGCTGTGCTAAAAGGAGGGAATCAGTCTGAGGCGCTGGTCTCTTCCATGTTGCAGGTGATGTCTGAAATAGAATACAAGACACCAAGAGATACAGAAAAAAAGTTGCTGGAGAAGTTCAGACAGGAGGTGTCCAGGGAGCTAAGAATAAAAATGGAGAGCATATTATAAAAGCAGGGATACGTTCCTGCTTTTATAATATGAATTTTCCTGCCTTTGTTGTATGAGCTTCAACGGTATGAGTGCACGAATTCGGCAACTACCTTGTTGAAGATACCACCACTGAATTTCCAAACTGTCTGGCTTGGGCATTAGACGAGGGAATTTTGAACACATTACCCCCTGGTGCATCAAAACCTATCAATCTTAGACATTCCCTTGCTGTCAGTATTCTGGGACGATCACCATTCTTGTGAATCACGATTTCAGATCCATTCTAATGGTATCTGGTAGACAGCTTTCCTGTCACATCATCAGAGCCAGATACACTGAAGCCAAAACCATTGCCTTTGGCAACATGTTTTTCCCGGTATTACTGCAGGTATTCCGATAAGCTCGGAATGAGCAGGCTAATCTTTTTTCATTCGTATATACTTCCTCATTCACGTCTCTATTTTATGAAGGAGAGTATCGTGATAGTGTCATTAATATTTAACTATAGTTTTAAAATAGAGCTGTAACTGCCTAATCAAATTTTATAATAGTTTTTGCTAAAACATGCATGAATTTCAGATAAATCGTCTTAAAAAAGTTCGAAACTTATCCCTCTTTTTCCGCAAAACAAAAAAACCTTCAGATATATTCTGAAGGCTTTTTGTTATTATAATAATTTCTACGTGATTAACTCCGCTTAAAATTAAAATTTGAAGAGCCTATTAATTAAGGCTGGTCATGAAATCATACGAAATCTCCTCAGAAACATGAACCGCTTTCCTTTTTTACGATACTCTCTTATAGAAGAGATAAGCCATTTCGAATAGTAAGAAAAGTCTGCATCATTATATTTAGAAAAAAGTTCAAATACTTCACCGTGCCAGTCTACTACAATATAGGAGTAATAGTCATCAACTTTTCCTGTTCCCCATAAGAGACTATCTGTGGTCCTATACAGCTGGTATCCAATTCCTTCCGCAACGTACTGTTTATACTTATCGTCATTCCATTTGCAGTCGCCATCATAGGATCTAAAATACATATGCATTTGAAAGACGTCCTTGCCGTTAGAATATCTATCATCTTCTCCCGTTAAATTATCACCTTCTATTAATTTAAAACCCTTAGGAAAGGTTGCTTGCCCTAAAGCAGACATTGTGTAGAGCAGGAAGAGAACACTAAAAAGATATTTCATATATTGGTATAAGTTAGTTTCTCAATATATCATCTACAATTGAATTTTAGTGTTATCTATTCTTTTTCCTCTGGAATACTTGCCAACTCATTGTCACAAGGTAGACTGATAAGATACTTTAAAACAAAAAACTGTTAGCGCATCTGCTGAGTAGTTTATATAACTCTATGTAACATAACCATCCACGTTAAACTATTCTCATCCCTAAATTGAGTACCCTGTTTCCTAACCGCTGCACCCTTCCTCAATTTGTAACTCCCTTTTCCCCAACATGTAACCGCTTTGTCATCCTATATCACAACACGTAGAAACAGACAATTAGTTGAATGTTATCCATTTTAGACCTTATACTTCTATTCTATATGTGTGTGGCGTGATTTCCACCATCAATCATTTTTACATGTGATTTTCAAATAGTTACAATATACATTTCTATATCTCACTTATTATTCGCCGTAACCCGTCTGTTACGCTTCCACACCTACTAAAACCAATAATTCAATCGCGTTAATTAGTAATCAATCTATTACGAGATTAAGTACAGTACAAACCATTCGGGATGGCACCACAGTCATCAGCTACGGCATACTTATTGGCTAAAACATCAATGCGTTTATTTTCTATATATTTTTTTACGCAAATATTTGGTAATACCTATGCTACAGCAACTTACAAATTTGCCGGACAATGAACTGATGGCCAGAGCAAGAAAACTGAAAGATGAAGAAGCAGCAGGAATATTGCTCGAAAGATATAGTCATTTACTGGCAGCCGTCTCTTTACCTTCTTTGAATAGTTACGGTAATACACCGGACGACTTCTTCCCTTCGCTTTTGCGACGACTGTTTTACAGTCTGCAAACGCAGACCATTCCCAAGCTGGGCGAATGGATGCAGTTCTTCATCAAGTCACAGGGGAATAGAACAACAAAGAACACTTTCTTTTTCCCTTCCTCAGCATCGAGTGATATCACGCGGCTGGAGTATAAAGTGGAAAAAGCAAACACAAACCTCCTGCAGAAACAACAGCTAACATCCACTATGGATGCAGCGTTTGATCAGCTGGATGTAGCCGACAGGGACTTGCTACATGAGTTCTATTTCGAGCAGAAAACATTCGCAGAAATAGCTGCAGAACAGGGCTACACCATCGAAGAGGTCAGAACAATGGTGAAGAATGCCAAACAGGAACTGGCGTCTCTTTCCCTCGCCAACCTGGAAACAGTCAAGGTAAGACAGGAAAAACCTGCAGTAGAGATTACACCTGAGCCAATTGTAACACCGCTGTATGCAAGAGCTGCAAAACGGGAAAAAGAAAGCGATCAGGGCGGAGCTACACTGGAAATACAGGGACAGGTCATCACTTCCGTACACGCTAAATCTACAAAGCGGAAAAAAGAAATAATTCAGGAAGGAGCAGTACTGGAAATACAGGAAGGCGTTGTTAATCCTGCCCCGGCAAGATCTACGAGAAGAAAAAAAGAAACGATACAGGAACACGCAACACTGGAAATACAGGAACAGTCTGTTAGTGTGCCGCCTGTAAGATCAACCAAAAGGAAGAAAGAAATCAGTCAGGAACAGGAAATACAGCAGCAACACACGACTATAGTATATACAGTACCTGAGACACAGGAACCGATGATTCAAGGATACGAAAAACTGGGAAAACGGACACACCATAGAAATCTGGGATACATAAAAATTGAAAAACAAGAACAAGTTATAACTCCGGGATATGCAAAATTTGGACAACAAGGACAAGATATTAAAGATCTTCAGCAGGGTTCATTGTTTTAATAAAGATCAGTTGCCACGCTACGTAGATGGCCGTTTAACACACGTTGAAAAACACCTGCTGGAACAGCACCTCGTCAATTGTGAACTTTGTAGTGATGCCGTCGAGATTCTCCAAAAGCCCAAGTTCAATACGCAGTACCAATCGATGGGTCAGAAAGTACAACAATACATTCGTAATAGTACCGATATCGCGCCCCAGCTGCATGAAACAGAACGTTACCAAAAGAAAATAGAAATTACAGAAAGCTTTTTAACTTATTTCTGGGGGGCAGTAGCAGGTGTGCTTGTACTGGGTCTTTTCTACATTATCCAGAAACAGGTAAAAAAAGAAAACAAACAACACTCATTTGCCAACATAGAAAACATTCATACCCCTGCTGCCAGCACTGAAGTTCCGGCAACAATTGGTAAAGCCCATGCCGTGCCTGTGGCTACGCTTCCCACAAACACTGCCCGGCAACTACCGAAAGACACAGGTAAGGTAGCAATGGCATCCAGTGTGATAGCAGATGAAGATACAGATCAGGATAAGGTGCTTTATAAAACGGCGATGAATTACTACCATGACGGCAGTCTTGATGAAGCGATGTCCCGTTTTACACAGCTAACCGCCGATTCAGGCAGTCGTTACAGGGAACTGGCACACTATCAGCTGGCGATGTGTTATAAGTTCAGGCATCAAAAATCCAAAGCGCGTCATATGTTCAAAGAGCTGGTAGAGATGAATGGCCGGATGAAAAAAAGGGCGCAGTTAGCACTAAACAAGCTTTAACTATTGTTCGTGATACAGCAAACAAAGAAGCTGTCTGCTATTGTGAAGCAGCTTCTTTTGTTTATTTATTCAGTACATACAATGTCAGTTCATCTCTGGACAAGACATATAGTTGTTCACCACTGATGTGATAAGACAAGACTTGTCTTTTATCCACAGGAATATAAAAGCTACCTGTGTACGTACCTGTTTCAAGATCATAGGTATCCAGTACAGGGTATTGTCTGAATGCGTTTTCATCTTCATTATCTGCACGAAGGTCAGATTCTATAAACAACAGACGATCATTTGCAAAGGCCCGTTTATTCACTTTTGCGCGTGGTGCGGATGCATACAGTTTTTGCATGCCTCCGCTTCCCCTTTGAGTGATCTGGACGTTGCTATTAAAGACGGTATCAATGGTGGGCTGTTTATATTTTAATTTCATTTCACCATCTATACAGTATATGCCATTCTCAAAATAAGGTATGTAAAACAGCTGTTTCTTTTTTGCATCAGCACATAAGATACCGTCGCTGGAGAAACCAGCATCTGACCTTTCAGATAATACATCAGATTTGAGTCGCAGACCGCTGCGGGTGTTGATACGTATAAAGAAAGGTCGCGCACTACCAGCTTCAAAACCTCTTATTACAATAAGAGAATCGGATAACATCAGCGATTTTATAAAAGGTGCGGGCGACAATTTTATGGAATCTATCCCTGGTTGGTGTGTGACTTTCAAAAACATCATACCACTATTATACTCATGCACAAAGATATAATCGGCGTGAGCGAAAAAATTTACCGGAGGTCTCAACTGCCTATCGATGCCGAGTGCTATCGTATCGATGATATGCAGGTCTTTATCCAGACGATACACCTGTTGATGCGCCGGTGTTGATAAATAAAGGGCATCATCTGTACCAAATAATCGCTCTGCTATGATTGGCAGTCTGGATGAAGTTTGTTGATAAACATTCATTGTCAGCCATTGCCGGTTGAAACCATTCTTTTTATCATTAGGCAAACCGGATACAGTCACGAGTATTACCAGGCAGGTCAATGCAGCCAGCATTGTACAGCTAATAAGTATTAAGGTCCGTTTCATATTTTATAAAAGCTAGCTGAACGGAGACTACCCGCCAGTAGTCTCCGTTGATGAATAGGTGACCGGGCAGTTCATCGCTATCCGGCATCGTTGCGTCGCATTTCCTTCAGCGGCATTGCTACTGTGAGCTGCGCCGGTAATGATCAGAGATCAGTCAGAAATACTTCCCAAACGTATGTATTACCAGCTGACTGGAAAGTAGTAGCACAGCAGAAATAACCATCCCCACTGCAATTGGCGGACGTGTTAGGGTCTGCTGCATTTTTCACTGTGTTACCGAAAGACAGGATGAGGTTACCACCATAAGTAGCGGTACGATCTGCCGGCAATCCTGGAATAGTGACAGTTCTATAGCAAACATCCTGTGCCTTTTTAATAATTGTTCCTGCGTTGGTAGAGAGGGTTAATCCAACGGCAGCAAAAGCCACCAGGGCAGCAAAGCTGATCTTCATCTTTTTCATGACGTATGGTTTATTTTGTTAGGAAATTAACACAGCCAGATAGACTGCCTCTGCTTATTCAGGAGCAAAGGTTCCTGTTTTATTGATCAATAAAAGCGTTAAGGCAATGATATACTTCGTTGCTGTGAAATATCGAGTTTGCTTTGTAGTATCAACGCGAGTGCCGTCAGCAAAGTCAGCATCAGATTCACCAACAGGTGTTGTTCCCAGGTCAGCAGTTCGATGATTCCGCCACAGCTACAAGGCAGATCATAGGCATACTGTAACATGATATACACATATCCTGTGAACAATGTCATGGCAAATAAAGATGCATATAAACCAGCTACGCGCGTCCGTTTAAAAATCAGTAATATAGCTGTGATGAGTTCACCGGCTGGTACTAATACTGCTACCAGCGGAGAAATGTGTTGCAAGAAAGGAGAACGGCCTGCTTCAAAACTAAACTTATCATAGTGTATCACTTTATTAAGGCCAGTATAAATCCAAAGTAAAAGTAATACAGCTATAATTGCTTCAATAGCTAAATTGAAAGCTCTGGTTTTCATAAATAAAGATGTAATGAAGAATGAAAAACAGCTGGCGGGTCTAGTATTTCATTGGATTTGTAATGGAAATTTATTGGGCTGACAAGTCAACTGCACGTGGTTATCTACCAGATAAAAATAGTAAAAGCTGCTGAGAATTACAACAGTTTTTCACATTAAATGTACATTTCGATCCGGATTATTTTTTGCTTTGTTTATCGGACCTTTTTTCCAGCTGACCATCCGGCAAAATGGTCCAGTATTCTTTAACGGTAGCTGAAGGTCCGCCGTTATCAACACCTTCGTATGTTTCAGTAGTAAGGACAAACTCCTGCTTACCTGTAAATGCAAAAGAGGTATGGTCTTGCGACTGATCGTCCATATCACATGACACTTCTATTTCCTTTTCACTCAACTTATTAAAAGAATGGCTATTGATGATATACAATTGTGATTTGGCACAGTTATTATCACTCTGATGCACAATAGCAATCAGTAGACTATCCCCCAGCGAATCGACACTTGCCAGCGTAGATGTTACATTAAATAATGCGTAGTAAGCAGTATCAGCGTGGAAATATAATACCATTTGTTTGTTGGTCAGTTCGGTTCCGGCACTGATACCATCCAACAGGACCTTAGGTTCCTCTTTGGGTATAGTTGCAGGTTGTATTGCAGCGATTGGTGCTACAGTAGAATCCTGAGGAGGGGCAGCGACAGTAGACTTATTCTCCTCTGATACACAGGAAAGTAAAAAAAGCAGGGAAGCAAAAATGATATATTTCATAAGTCACTTAGGTTAGGGATCGTCCTGCTAAATTGATAAAAAAAGCGGGGCTTTACAATAGAAAGCTCCGCTTTTTTTTAAATATACACTCAACATACTTAATGGATCGCTACAGGGTTTATATTGACCTGTGTAGAACCTACATATAACGGTTGTCCGAGTACGAACAGGAACTCCCACACTTTATCTCTTACCAGCGCACGGCTGTCTATCAATTCCAGATTATAAATTCCACGTTTCGCGAGCATAAACTGATTGACCGGAAACTCTTCATTGCTCTTCGGGTTAGGATATACTTCGGAGGCCCAGGTATCTCCGCCAAAAGCAACTATTCCCTGATCTGCCAGCCATCTGGCGGCTTCTATACCGATACCTGGTTCTACTTCCAGGAACTGTTTATTATCCTTTCCTATCAGCTCCAGCCAACCCGTATTAAACAATACCACATCCCCTTTCCGGATGCTTATCCCCTGTTTCTTCAGGACCGCCTGAATATCGGCTATCGTAAACGCTGTGCCGCCCGGTACGATCGGCTTTCCATAATAAGCAACCATATCCAATACAATTCCACGGGTGACAATAGGTGGTACTTTTTCAATACCCAGCTTTTTCACCCCTTCAACAGTAACGAAGTCGGCGGCCCTGTTTCCGTTATAATAAACGTTATCTATACCAATGTGACCGATACCGTTTAACTGTGTACCGACACCTGTCCACCCGTTTACCAGTTCATCGTTAAAGCTGAACTTATTAGGTCCCAGTGTCTGGCCACCTTGTTCGCCGGGCTGAATATTATACAGATGAAAGCTGCGGTGTCTGAATGCAGGCAGGTTTTTATCAACCGGCACAGCCAGTGGATAAGTCTTCCCTGTCTTCACCAGCCTGACTGCCTTCATAACGATCTCCTGATTCAAGAGATTAAGCGCTCCTATCTCATCTTTCGCACCATAAGCAGACGGATACCAGGCAGTATCTCCTGCTGTGCCTTGTGCATATAATGATGCACTTGTCAATAAGATTCCGGCTAATCCGGCTATGTTTATAAAGTGTTTTGTTTTCATGATTGCCTATTTGAAGTTTTCTATTGCGGTTATCCACATACAATTACTGATTGTAGATATTCTCGCTTATTACACCAGCGTCGTCAATAATACAACCGGCGGTTCCTGTAACTTTTCAGCCGCCATTTCAACGAATGCTTTGATATACGGCTGTTGATTATGTGCGTCCAGCCCTTCCTGACTTTTCCATATCTCATAAAAAGTAAACAGGTTCTTGTCCTCTATTCCCTGGTGCAGGCTGTATAGTTCGCAGGCGTCCTCTTTACGCGTATGTACGACCATATTCTGCAATACAGCGCCTACTTCCTCTCTGTATATATCTTTTGCTTTGATAACAGCTGTTAAATAAATTTTCATGATACCATTGCTTTTTGACTACTGATTAATTAACAAACACAAAATTAGACTGCCTGTGACTATCAGTAAAATAAGACGATTAATATCGCAGTATTATAATACTGATACTTTTCGCTCCTTCTGCTTTCATTATATTTGATAACAATAACCTCTTTTCCTTTTAACACCTTCACTTCATGCAACCGAAAAAAGCCACTGCCTGGAAAAGAAATAGAAAGTTCGGCGATATCATGGGCGGATGTATGCGCACAAAACTTGACAGCGGCATATTTCAGCGGATTCATAGTCTTACGGCGCCAACGCCAGGTACTGAATTACCCATATTCATACAGGATAATCCATCTAAAGCCTTCTATTATCCACTAAATATTGAAGAAATTAAAGCCATATTAGCCATGCCCCCAACAGCACATACACAACCGTTGACGCATATCTGGCTTGCGAAAGTCAGGAAGGTGTCGTACCTCTCAGGCGAGATTCCAAGGGGCCATTTTATCCATGGTAGCAGGGTATATCTCATTAAACTTTATGCTGTCTCAAAAGATAATCGTCTGTACTTCGGACGACAAAAACCGGACACAAAAGTCCTCTCCTTTTACGCAGAACACAGTACAGACCTACGTAAGGACGGAAACGGGTACTACCTGCAATTCAATGAGGTAACAGTAAGAATGAGCTACCGGAAGGTGTTGTTGCACGAAATCGGTCACTGCGCAGACCTTGTGTATAAAGGAGGATGGAGCCCTGCCAATCGGCGGAAAACTGAGAACTTTGCAGATGATTATGCGACCACCTGGGAAAAGAATCAATAAAAAGATTTACACATTTTAGAAAAATATTTGGTGATTCGAGTTCACTACTATTATTTTGCACCCGGAGAAATGGCAGAGCGGTCGATTGCGGCAGTCTTGAAAACTGTTGACTGTAACAGGTCCGGGGGTTCGAATCCCTCTTTCTCCGCAGAAAGTTAAAAGCCTTCAGAGTGATCTGAAGGCTTTTTTCATGGCAGATGATCGAAGCGAGGTCTTAACTAAAATGATTGTGACTGTCAAAGGTCCGGGGGGGCGAATCCCTGTTCCGTTTTGCCAACAAACGTTATTCGGGATCAAGTGAATTCATTCATGTCGCCATTTACTCAAACGTTCTGAACGTTTTCTGAGTAGCGTCCTGTTCCTCTGGTATATATGTAGGCATAATAGGCTGGACCATCTCTCCATTGTCACCAGGAGGTTTTAATCCAAAGCTCGACCAACCTGAGCTCCAATACAGTATTAATTCCTTCCAATATGGAATATCTTTGCCGGGTAACTTTTGTTGTGCAAGGTCAAACACTTTCCTTAATTCATCCCTATACTCAGCATAATAGCATTGATCTTCTTCGTCAAACACCGGCATGTAGAGATCCAAATGATCTGTGATCTCATTGAGCAGATACAACCGGAGATCCCATCCATATATAATAGTATCTGACCCATAAACAGAGAGTACCGGACGATCAGCCAGACCTGCCTGACTAACTAAAAATCTATGTGAAGTAAGCGGTAGTAATTTTGGTGCTTTCGCATACCAGTCGGCAAAAATGCGTTCTTTCTCTTCTACAGACGCTGGCCTGGCGCCCCAAGACTCTAGCCATACACCTTTGGATGGTGATACATCCTCAAATATGGTCCGATAAGGCCAGTCCAGTTTAGAAACGATTTCATCCTCATCTTCCAGCCAATTGTAAAAAAAAGACCTTTGATAAGTTTGGGTTTCACCTCCTTCTTCATACTCATTTACCTCTTTCCTGTCTATGGTATGCAGAATGTGTAAGAAGGCTCTATGCGCTGGCATAAACGTGATGCCATACTTTGCTTCGATGGAATCAATCTGTTCATTAGTCATTCCGATCCATTTTGCCCCTTCTACCCATTCAGGACAGGGATATCCTTCAGTATTGTTTGAGGATTTGCTTTTACTCCAAAATGTTTCCGTTCTTTCCTTCACCCAGTAAAAAAACTCATTATAGTCTTCAGGAATGAGCAATGCTTGTTTTTTATGCATAAGGGACTTAAAAAAAGTGAGGATATTGATAGGGATCAAATTTAACATGACTAAAAATTATTCTCTAAGAAAATTGATTTGGAAGGTGTGGGCTTTCGATATTTTATCTTTTACTTATCGTGAATGTGAATTAATCCATCAGCATCCAAAAAACAGGCAATAATTATTGCTCCTGAAAAGCAGTATAGAAAACAGTATCAATAAAGAAAAGTGTATTGGATTTGACTATAACATTTTCGTCGTGTATATCCTCAAGGATCAAACCTAGTTCCTTGTTATAATAGTTATTAGTGGGCAGTCCTTTTCTTAATGTATTTTCAAAACCGTTGTATGTCAGTAGTTTCTTAACATCTGATAAGTCAACTACATCGTCTGCTGTCACAAATGGTTGTCTTAAGACGGCAAAGAAATCATCTCCAATTTCAATAAATCCAAGAAAACTATAAGCTGTATTGGGGAAAAGGAGATTGTGAATCACTATGCTGTTAAAGAACTCCAGCCAGGTAGCATAGTAAATTCCATCATTGATTTTAATGACACTTTTTGTTTCTGCCTCAAAATAAACTTTTGCTTCACCTCCTCTGGCAAGAAATTGGGATTCGCTTGGGGCTTGTTTTATTAATAGAGCGTTTTCTGAGGCATATTTCCTTAAGAATTCGACCTGCTCTTTTTTTGAGATTGATTTACTTTCGAAATCTCTCTTAACCGTTGTACTTGTGCTAAAGCTTGAGCATAGGATATTTCTGGTTGCTGTGCAATTATCTGTTGCCCCCTCAATGATAACTCCGTCAATGATATTTTTAAGTTTACTTCTGGTATCATTAATATTCATTTGAAGTAAAATTACCAAAAAAATAGAAAACACGCGAATACGCTATTCAAATGAATACAAACATTTGTAAATCAAACAAATATATCCATAAATTTAAATATACTCATTGTGAAATGAAGCTATTTTCTCCAGATCTGATAAAAATAAGTTCGAAAGTTGTCCCCGGTAGCCCGCAGAAGTTAAAAGCCTTCAGATGAAAGTCTGAAGGCTTTTTTGTTGGCGGTAATCTTTGATTAAATGATTTTGACTGTAACAGGTCCGGAGGTAATGGAGCGAGATTATTTGACCCGCAATTAGGAAGATGGAATGTACCTGACCCAATGCCAGATCAGGGTGCGGGCTGGACACCATACCGTTACGCATTTAACAATCCAATGAACTACCTTGATCCTACGGGTCTGTATGAGGTAGATGCGCAGGGGAACATTACATTTACGTCTGCTGACGAAATATCTAAAATATGGAGTACCTGACAAATCAGGGACAGGCTGCATCTGCTGAAAATGTATCAAGCTATGTTTTAGACGCAAAGAACGGTTTTAGCTGGCAACTAAAAGAAGTTACCGTGAAAGGAAACAGTTATGCCGTGTGGAACGATGCACGAATGGACGCATATACGCAGGTGGCCAGCGCCCTGGATATATTCTGGGCAGGCGGAGAAAGGACTGCAGAGGATTCAAAGAGGAAAAAACGCGCACCGGCACAGCTGTCTGAGAAAAAGGTAGCGGCAAAACCAGCCGTAGCTGCAAGCGAGGCTGCAGGTCCATCTGTTCAGACCCCGGGTGACAGGACCCGTGGAAACCTGAATATCGACGATATCGGATTTTCCACAAAGAGATTTCTGGGCTGGTCCGGATTATCGTAAATTTAACCCCTCTTATCAAGTTTTTAGATGGTAATAATATGAAGTCAAAATTTGCAGTCATTTTTTTCGCAATTGTCTCTCTGTTTTTTTCATCGTATAGCAGGGCTCAGACAAATGTTCCGGAAGCAGAAGGCATATTAACGCTTAAGACGTTTTATGCCAAATACATAGTCACTTTTTCAGAAGAGACGGACGAAGTTAAACTGACTAAACTGAGAAAGCAGTTTTGTACGGCAGGACTCCTGAAGAAATATAACAAGATGAAGAGCGATATTGATGCAGATCCGCTACTTAAAGCACAGGATTCTGACCCTGCTGCAACTACCACTTTAAAAGTCCGCAAGGACGCCGCTAAGGCAGATACCTACGTTGTAGCATATCAGGATATGTTCACTAAAAAATGGATCAACATCAAATTACACCTCATAAAAGAAGGGAATTTCTATAAGATAGACGCCATTCTTTAATGGAACAATAAGGGCCGGCATAAAACTAAGCTGGCCTATTCTCCCTGCCCCTACTTCCACTGCCGTAACACCCTTATCCTTACTCAACACACTGATTTCCTGCTGCCCATCCAGCACCCTTACCACCCTCCGTCACTGTAGCGTCTTCCTTCACCGGTATATAGCAGATAATCGAAGCGAGGTCTTAACTAAATGATTGTGACTGTCAAAGAATACAATAAGCTTCATTACGAATACCTTCAATTGATCAAAGTCTTCCCTTTCCACCCCAAACGATCACTTTGCCATCGTTTGTAAGAGCCGCAATGTGAGAACAGCCGCAAACAATAGATTTTATATTTGCAAGACCTGGAGGCGTATCAGTTTGTCCGTTGGCGTTTTGTCCCCAGGCTACTACTGTACCATTTTTCCGAAGTGCCGCCGAATAAAAGCGCCCCACAGCGATCTGCTTAACACCGGTTAACCCATCCGGCACACGACTCTGCTTATAAAGATTAGATCCCCACGCCACTACAGTACCATTTTCTTTGAGTGCCACCGAGTGAAAGCAGCCTGCAGCAATGGCCACTACATGATCAAGCCCGGCTGGCACTTCGGTCTGCCCATCACTGTTATATCCCCAACATACCACTTTCCCGTTTGTAAGCGCCATGCCATGAAAATCACCTGATGCAATAGCTTTAACACCAGCCAATCCCGGCGGAATCTTCAATGGCTGATCAACAGCCTTGCTGTTGCCTGTAGCACTCCACCCCATGACTGTTCCATCCTTTTTCAAAACTAACGTCTGATTCATACCTGCAGCCACCGTTTTTACATCAGCGATCGCAGGCGGAACGGTCATTTTCCCGAAACTAATGTACCCCCAGGCCACAACAGTTCCATCACTCTTCAAGGCTACTGAATGATAAGCACCAGCGGCAATAGCCACTACATGATTCAGTCCCTCTGGAAGAAAGCACTGGCCTTCTTTATTGGATCCCCATACTGCAACCGTACCATCCTTCTTTAAAGCCATCATATGATTGTACCCCGCCGCTATTGTAGTAACATCCTTTAATCCATGTGGTATCTGTGATTCATTGTTTAAATCGGCACCCCATACCACTACTGTTCCGTCTTTTTTTAATGCAGCGGTGAAGCCATTGCCGGCCGCCAGCATGGTTACCGTGGAAAGGCCGGGAGGCACAGGGTGCATAATTGATTTCTGGGCCTGCAAATCCAACGCAATTACACAGAAAGTAAGCAACGCACAGAAAGTATATAGTATTTTATTCATACGTGGAAGGTACAGGTTTTTTATTTCCTCAGGACTCTCCTGATGCCATTTCAGACTCCTACTTAATAAAGCCCCTAATAGCATGATATGTTTAAGGGAGATACAATTTAAGTTGAATGATAAATTCATAGATTTCTTTAAAATCCGACACAATATCGTTCGAACTTTGTCCCCTGTCGCCTACAAAAAGTTAAAAACCTTTATCTAATATCGCTGCTCCCACCAATCAAAATTGTAGTGATACCCATCCTTTATTATACTTTGTTCTTTTGATAATGATGGCGTTTTCAAACGCTCCAACTTTGTTATCGTCTTTAAGGATGTAATAAATTTATTCATGTCAATCTTCTGAAAATTCTCACAATCCCCAAAACTTAATTCAGTTAGATTAGTCAGTTGGCTAAAATCAAATTCTATGGACGCGAAATTATTGTTGGTCAGATAAATACTTTTCAAAGAGTGAAGTGTCGAAAAATAGGGAGGTATCGTCTTTAACTTACTAAATGACAGATCAAGTATTTCTAAATTTTTAAAAGGGAGCGTATCAGTATTAATTGTCTCAAAGAAACTTACATCGAGATTCAATCTATGTAAATTCTTTGCCGCTGTTAATGAGTTTGGGAAATTTAATGAATGCCCCCATCTAAAGTCTCTGAGGCTATCTAACTGTCCACAATCAATATCCAGCGATTTAACTGTTTTATTGTAGATATCAAATATTGCTAACCTTTTCAAACTCCCGATGCTGCCAGGAATAACAATCAAGTTCTGGCAATGCAAAGTCAAAGAGGTCAAATCAGGTAATTTATTGAACTGATCGGGTATGACCTTTGCATCATCTGATTGTATAAATAACCTTTTAAGTTTTGAGTTTTCAAAAATCCCCCCAGGTAATTTTTCAGTCTTGTGTATCTTCACTCCGAAATCCCCCAATTGCGGAAGCGATGATAATTTTAAATCCTCTTCTTTCAGACTATTGATTTCCAGTGTTAAATCTGTTAATGATTGTAAACTCCAGACCACATTGGGAATCTGAACCAGGTTCTCACCATAAATAGTCAATCTCTTCAGTTTTTTAAGCTTACTTAATTCATCTGGCAGTTTAATATATTTGCCTCCATAACCATCGATAAAAAGTTCCTCAAGATTGACAAGTGCCTGGATCCTTCCATCTGGAAGTGCTTTCGTGTAAGGATGATTAGAGTTGTTAAATGAAAACGCTAATTTTTTGACTTCTAATGGCCTTTTTAATGCTTCTTCGTAGTTGTAAATGGTAGTATCAAGGCCACCATATTTAGCCAATGTCGTCAGTGGAAATGATAAAGCCGTAAGGCTCATGCTAATTTGTCTTATAAAGACCCGCCGGGAATGTTTTTTTTGAGTCATTATGTTTAGGGTATAGGTATAGTAAAATTATACATTCTGCCTTAAATCTTTACATACTGTTTATTGGAAACCATCCTTCCCGGGCCGCAGATTAATCAATAGCCTTATCACCCTGAAGGCTTTTCCATAAAAGATGATGAAGCTATTTCTGAACTAAAATGATTATGGGCCCCTCTTATCCAATTAAGAAAGTAAAAGCTCACGCTTCGTGTGAGCTTTTACAGGAGGATAGCAGGACTTATTCTTTACTATCCCGGTTGTCATACAGTTGTAGGTTAAGACCCCGGGACTGCATTGGCAATCACCTGACGGTCGTTTAAAAATTCTTTTAAATCGGTAAGCCGATCGGTATTAATGAGGTCTACACCACAGTCCAATAACGCAGTCCACACTACTGGGTTTTCCGGCGAGGCCCACAGCCGTACCTTTTTGCCATAGCGATGCGCCTGCGTCACGTAATCACAAAGTATACGGCGTTCATCTGCAGGAAAATCCCCCCGGCCTGTCCATTTCAACAGACGTGCGTATTTGCAGCTGGCCGTTTGGTAGAGGTTGGCCGCCAGTGTATCATTCTTCACCTGCATCAGATCCTCATCTATAAAAACAAAACGGTTCCGCTGTGCTTTTATAGATGCAATCGGCTTGTGGCCGGTGATGACGATGGTAACCTGGCGTTGAATCACCTGTCCGTCACGATATTCAGAAAGCATTTCGTGGTATTTCCCCAATAATATATCCAGGGCCCGATAAGTACGCTCGCTACCCGACTTGATATCAATCATGAGCGTTATCGGAGCATCAGGGATGATATTTTTACAATCAGTTCCATTAATACAATTGAGTAGCGGTGCCAGATAAAGATTCTCGAGCGTTTTATGCAGGCGTAATTGTGGTATTACGTGGGCCACGACCAGTTGATTACGCCACAGGTAAATATCTGCTTCGATAAAGGTATAGCCATTTCCCAATGCTCCATACAAAGGTCGCTTGTGATGATAATCATTGTGCGCATAACCATGATGAAGCGGAAGACTCTGGGCGGCAACGGGAGAGACTGCCAGTTTTATCGCCAGCGTTAGTGTAAGTCCGAAGAGCTTCAAATAATCCATATAACATTCGTTTCTGATACAAATGAAGCAGTAATCACAAAACGCTGACGGGACAATCAGCGAGAAGCAGGCAAATAACCCGTTAAGGCGGACACACTTTAAAAAGGAAGTGATAAATTGTATACACGGTTGAATGTTTATGGTATAATATTTTCCAGCTCAGGATAAGAGCCATCCAATCGTCACATTGCTACTTTCTTTTCACTTAGAACAACAAATAGGGGTACATTAAATAGCCTCACCAATTGGGTGGTTTTGCCAATAAAGAATTGACTGGCATTGAGAAGATGGACGTAGCGGAAATAACTGCACCTATTATTACTGATATGGCGAAACATGTAATGATCAAAGTCCAGGTAATCCCCAGTTTTTTATGATCACTGTATTAATGGGAGCCTTCCAACCATCGGAGAAAATCTGATGCATTTGCTTTGCTGATGACTATTGATTCGGGCGTCTTCACAACAAGTTTAGCAAGCAACTTTCGGGGGAAAATCTTCTCTACATTGACAATAGCAAGCTTATTGATAACAAATTGGCGATTAGCGCGATAGAACACCTCCGGATCAAGCATTCTCTCCAGTTCATCAAGCGTTGAAGAAATGAAATACTGGTGATTTTTTGCTGTGCCGATTTGCACTATCGTATTTTCTAAATAAATATAAGCAATATCGTTTACGGGAAGAGGAATGATATTTTCCCGTTGTTCAACAAGTATAGATTTCTTGTAATTGTTTTTTAATTGTTGACTCAATTTTTCAATAGTAAGTGTCGCCGCGACTGATTCAAAAACTGATTTCAGCATTTGATATTTCTCCATTGCCGTTTCCACCGAATCCCTGGTAATCGGCTTTAATAAATAGCTGACTGCATTTGTTTTAAAGGCATCAAGCATATATTCATCATAGGAAGTGCAAAAAATGATAGGCGTTTTGACTGCGACTTCTCTAAAGATGTCGAAACACATTCCATCCGCCAGTTGAATATCAGAAAAGATCAGGTCTGGCAAGTTATTTTCTGTCAAAAACTTAACACTTTCTTCTACAGAATCAAGGATTGCTATTACAATATTTGATGGATCCAGATTAACCAATATCCTTTTCAACTCTCTCGCGGTATTGATTTCATTCTCTATAATCAAAATTCTCATATATCGGCAACTTTACAATAAACATTGTTGAACTTTTCTCAATTATTAAATTTCTGGAAAACAATAGCTGATAGCGGTTTAGCAAATTATTTAGTCCAACTCCCGTTGAATAATACTGTGATTTCATCGGATTAAGATTATTGCTAATAATGATAAACGATGAGTCATTATAGATCTGTATCCTCAAAGGTTTGATAACAGATGCTACATTGTGCTTAATAGCATTTTCCAGCAGAAGCTGTAATGTCAGTGGTGGTATCAGCGTCTGCATTAATTTCTCTTCAAGGTGAATGTCTATTTCAATTGCATCTCCCAGTCGTGTTTTGATAATGTACAGGTAGGACTTAATGAAATTTAATTCGTTTTCTATTAAAACAACATGCAACTTGTTATGAACCAGCATATATCTATATACACTGGCAAGATCAGCAACGTAATCTTTAACTTGTTGTTCCTGTGTTATTGAGATTAAAGTATTTAACGTGTTAAACAAAAAGTGAGGACTCATCTGCTCCTTCAAATTGGACAGGTCAGCCTCCAACTGCGCTTGCTTTAGCTTTTCTAATTCGAGAATACGATTTTGTCTTTCTCTCAATAGCTGTAAATAAAATACGACAAGGAACTGTACGGCGCTAAGTAGTACGCACCTTAATATCATCAGGTACCAGTTCAGGTCTTCTATGGCAACGGATAATGAGGAATTTTTTGATAACTTACTGAAAACAAAATCGAGTAAGATAGAAGCGAGGAAAATAGCTATGGCAACAAATATGATACTGAATAAGTAGGCAAAATATCGTACTTTATTGTGAAATAAAGCATATCGTCGATGCAACCAAAGATGTAGAAAAAAGGCAAGCAATCCCGCAGTGAAAGTATATCTGATTGTCCGTACCGCTAAATACAGACCGCCTGAATGAACATCATTTCCGGTCAATTTAATAGGCACTGCGGCCAGGCCTATTCCCAGTGAGATGATGAAGCCTAACATCCGGTATTGTTTCCACATAAAAAGTTAGCACATTACAATTTTTAAAAACGTGTGACCTGGTCAAATTGGTAATTTCTAATTATAACCGCTTTGGAACCATTTACCCCTATGTCGGTCTAAAAATTAATTGTTGTGCTTCGCCCTAACCAGCAAATGCCATGTTCAATGGCAAACGAACAGTACGTAAAGCCCGTAGAAGAATTTCATGCCCATTGACATGCAGAATATGATTTTGGCCATACAGGAATGGATGGGACTGGTAAACAAAGGTAATTTAGGGTCCATGGTGATTGTCCACAGCAATAGAAAAAGCCTTCAGAACAATCTGAAGGCTTTTTCTATCGTGTATGACCGATGTGCGGTCCCGGTTAAAATGATTTTGACTGTAGAGTCAGGAAGCACTACCATTCTCTTTGCCTCAATGCCTCTTCGATATCTATATCGATCTCAAAATGTTGTATTATTCTTTGTACAGTCTCGCCTATAGAATCTCTTGCAGCAGTTTCAAGCTCGCTCTCGTTCTCAAAGAATTCGTCTTCCAGATTATTAATTTTTACGGTCATCTGGTCAAAAGCGTCCTGGATCTGAACCCCGGTACGCTCTCCTTGTTCAATAAATGTAACCGCTTCTTTAATTGCTTCTTTTACCTTGTCAACGAGGAACCCCGGAAAATACTGATCAGCATACATATCCGGTAAATACTTAAAATCGCCGGGAAGTTTTGCGTTATTCATCAAAGTATAATTTTTGTCCTAAAGATAGCGGTTTACATGTAGAGCATAAAAAGAGTATTACCTGATAAGTTCGAATTTCAGATGCGTGTGTCCTTGCTGCTTAAAACAAAGAATGACTATTAAGGTCTGTTATAAAAGAAATCTCTTAATTCTTTTACATATAGCGCTGGCACACTCAACGCGGCAAAATGACTACCTTTTTCTATAATGTTAAATCGTTGCACATTCACTTTCCTGTTAGCCCACTCTATTGGGAAAGGCGCTTCTCCTGGAAATAAGGATACCCCTGTAGGAACTTCAACCTTCATATCTGATTTAAGTCCGCCTGTCCAGGTAGCCCTGCCTTCCTCTGCATAAGTACGGATGGAGGTATTAATGGTTTGCGTAATCCAATATATCATGATATTGGTGATCAGTTCATCCTTTGTGTAATGATCGTTAAGATTTTCAGGTTTCCCGGACCAGCCATGGAACTTTTCAATTATCCAGGATGCCAATCCCACAGGAGAATCATTTAAGCCGTAGCCCAATGTTTGAGGCTTTGTTGACTGAAGAAGGTTAAAGGCACCTTCAGTAAAAAACCATTGCTGGATAAAGCCGCCAAACTCCTGTTCCGGTGCCGACATCGTTGACCAGTCTTCCTGTCCGTTTGGATAGCCAACATCTGTTATATGAATAGCAGAGACCAGTGAAGGATACTGATTGGCCAGTGACTTGCTGATTGTTGCCCCCATATCCCCTCCCGCAGCAAAGAATGTTTGATAACCCAGTACATCCGTCATGAGCCTGGCCCATAAACGGGCAGTTTGATCACTATTTTGCGGAACACCACCTAAAAAACCAAACCCAGGTATGGAGGGGATAACAACATCAAAAGCCTCGTCTGCATTACCGCCATAGCTTTCTGGATCAGTAAGCATAGGAATTATTTTATGAAACCTGTAGAAGCTGTCCGGCCAGCCATGGGTTAAAATCAGTGGTTTGGCATCTTTAGATTTCCCTTTAACATATATAAAATGCACGTTGATACCCTCTATTTCAGTTTTAAACTGAGGGAATTTATTTAAATAGGTTTCCTGTGTTCTCCAATCGTAGTTATACTGCCAGTGATCTACCAGTTCACGTAAATAAGCCAGATTGGTGCCATAACTCCAACCAGCGTTTTCTGGTTCATCAGTCCAGCGTGTCTGTTTTAATCTTACGGAGAGGTCGTTTAATACTTCTTGTGGAATTGCTATTGTAAAGGGTGTCATCTGGGTTATTTTTAGTTTATACAAATTTAGCCGTCTACCGGCTAAGCTAATTGTATAAAATTAACCTCCCTCTCAGAAAGTTTAAGGCTTTCAGATTGCTCCAAAGCTTTAAACTGCAGATGACGATGTGCAGTACTCAGTTATTACCAGATCAGCAGCTCGGCTCAGGTGTGAGTATTTGCCAAATTCTTAGATAGAAACGATATCTTTACCTATCATCCAACATCATTTCGCCATTAATATAATCTATATGAAAAACTGGTTCTTATTATCGCTTTTCTTAGGTTCTTTTGTTGCCTGTAAACAACAGTCTGATGAGAAATCCTTCATTGCTATTGAAGGGATAGACTCAACTATCCATCCGGGCGATAACTTTTATAACTATGTAA
Organism: Chitinophaga sp. YR627; assembly: GCF_900114995.1. Taxonomy (GTDB): domain Bacteria; phylum Bacteroidota; class Bacteroidia; order Chitinophagales; family Chitinophagaceae; genus Chitinophaga. Next base: position 206,010 of record NZ_FOUX01000008.1, on the reverse strand, counting down.
ATTTAAAATGGTATGATACCGCACAAATACCACCCAGTCAGTCGGGCGTAGGTGCATACCGGTTTATGAACTATCAGCAGCGTCTGAAGTTACAGGGCATCCTGGACAGCGTATCAAAAAGTAATAATCCGGCTGGCAGCCTTGAACAAAAGATCGGTGATTTTTTTGCCGCCGGCATGGACACCAATATGATCGATCAGCGTAGTTTTGAACCACTCAAAAACGGACTGCAAAGGATCGATGCGATCTCCAGTATTGCTGATATGACGACGTTCATCGCGGCAGAAACAAAATTGTCAAATGTATCGCTTATTGATTTTCAGGTGCTGGCCGATCAGGAAAACAGCAGTATGAATATGGGGCATATTTATCAAACGGGTATTGGTATGCCTGACAAAGATTACTACTTCAAGACTGACACAGCTACCGTTGCTATTCAGCAAGCATATAAAAAGTACCTCACAGATCTTTTTACATTGACCGGAAGCGATCCTGCATTGGCACAGAAAAATGCCATATTGGTTTACGATATACAAAAACAGCTGGCAACATCACACAAAACCAATATAGAGCTGCGGGATGTAAAAGGTAACTTCCATAAACTGGCGCTGGCTGATTTAAATAAACAGCAACCCAATATCGGCTGGGCGAGTTTCTTCCAACAGCTGGGTGCTACCATGGATACACTGGACGTTGCTCAGACAGGCTATTATGATAAACTGAACACACTATTCAAAACCATCCCGCTCGGAGATTGGAAAACATACCTGAAAGCGAATTATATCAGTAATTATGCAGATTACCTTAGCAAACCCTTTGTAAATTCAGCTTTTGAATACAACAAAGCCCTTACCGGACAAGCCGTACAAAAAACACGTGGTGAGGTGATGTCAGGTGTGGTAGATACCTATCTCGGTCAGGCCCTGGGGCAATTATATACGAAGTTATATTTTCCGGAGTCGGCAAAGGCACGGATGCTCGAGCTCGTAAATAACCTGCAAAAGGCATTCTCCAACAGAGTAGACAAACTGGACTGGATGAGTGACAGCACCAAACAAAAGGCCAAGGAGAAACTATTCGCCATCACTAAAAAGATCGGATACCCTGATAAATGGCGCGAATACAACAATGTGACTATCGTAAAGAATAAATATTTTGAAAATGTGGTATCTGCGGCGGCGAACAATTTCCAATACAACCTGGCCAAACTTGGAAAACCGGTTGACAAAACTGAATGGTTCACTACACCGTCCACAGTTACTGCTTATAATAATCCCTACGCCAACGAGATCGTCTTCCCTGCCGGGATTCTACAACCTCCCTACTTTGACAATAATGCGGATGACGCACTAAACTATGGTGGCATCGGTATGGTGATCGGCCACGAAATGACGCATACGTTTGATGACCAGGGCGCTCAGTTTGATAAAAACGGTAACGTAAAGAGCTGGTGGACACCGCAGGACTATGAAAAATTTAAGGCCAAAACACAACAGGTGATTGACCTGTACAGTACATTCACCGTACTGGATAGCATGCATATAAAAGGTGCGCTTACCGTAGGAGAGAACACAGCGGATATCAGCGGGGTTGCCGTAGCTTACGATGCCTTTAAAATGACCAAACAAGGTCAGGACACAACAAGGATCGGTGGCTTTACACCAGATCAGCGGTTTTTCTTTTCGATCGCCAGGATCTGGCGCGTGAAAATGAAAGACGAATACCTGCGCTTCTGGGTAAATAACGATCCTCATTCTCCTCCTATGTGGCGTGTAAATGGCCCATTGATGAACATGGCGGCTTTTTATACGTCCTTTAATGTACAGCCTGGAGAGAAACTGTACCTGGAGGAAAATAAGCGGATCAAGATTTGGTAAGGCGCGGAGGCCCACTTTATTTTTTACAGGCCTTTTGCTTATATTCGCTACAGTACTTTAATAATCATCTATATATGAAAGTAGTTGCCTTAATGCTGGCAATGTTTTTTGCCGTTACAGCCCGGTCACAAAATACCATCAATAATTACAAGTACGTTTTAGTACCTGAAAAATTTGATATTTTTAAACAGGAGGATCAATATGGGCTTAATACGCTTACAAAATCTTATCTGGAGAATATAGGATTTATGAGTTTCATGACGAACGACCAGCTACCGGCTGATATTGTCAATAATAAATGTAGCGCGTTAAAAGCGGAACTTGTAGAGAAAAAGAAGTTTTTGGCCACTAGTCTAACTCTGGTTCTAAAAGATTGTCAGGGCAATGTTGTCTACAAAGGTCAGGAAGGTATCAGCAGAGAGAAAGAATGGAACGCAGCTTACAGAGAAGCCTTAGCTAAGGCTTTTGTTTCTCTGACGGCCGCACAGTATAAATATGATAGCACCGGAACCACTCAGGTGGCTGTTGCTCAGCCTACACCAGCTGCTCCTGTCACTCCGCCTGCGCCGGTCGCTGCCGCGACACCTGCCACAATCACAGAAAGTAAAGATGTCTTATACGCACAGGCGAATGCCAATGGCTATCAGCTGATTGACACCTCTCCCAAGAAAGTAATGACATTACTGAAAACTTCACAACCTGATAATTTCATTGCTGACAATGGTGTAGAAAAAGGTATTGTATTTAGAAAAAACGGCGAGTGGTTTTTTGAATACTATAAGAATGATAAGCTTGTTTCACAACTGCTTATTATTAAATTCTAACAGTTAGTTCATTCCAGATATTTATCTCTCCAACTCCGGAGAAAGTAAAAAAGCCTTCAGCATCTAGCTGAAGGCTTTTTTATTGTATGCAGTAATACACGTTTTCGGACTGAGATGATCCTGACAGCTAAAAGAACAATAGCTCCTGCCAATAGCATTAACAATGATTTTTTGTATATTTAGCTAACGAGGTCCCAACCTGAAGGAGCACCGTATTCCACGACATTGACAATACGCTAATGCTATTTCCAAACCCAGCCTTATACCAACATGAAACTAAAATTCCTGATCTCCCTGCTTTTGTTTACGACTGTAGTATTCGGACAAAAGTCATTACATCTCTATGGTGGCCAAGACCATGACGTCTATTTAGGTTGTCTGAACTGCGACGATATAAGTCAAAATTCGATCTGGAACAGCATAGGCATCTACGGTTCAAATATAAGTAGCACATCTATCTGGAACAGTATTGGAATTTATGGCAGTGATATCAGCAGCTATTCGCCTTTTAACGCAATAACCAGTCATCCACCGGTGATAGTTGATAAGGAAGGCAATTTCTATGGTTACTTAACCGCCAATAACATAAAAAATGACCGAGCTGATTTTAAACTCGCTTTGAACATTTGTAAATACTATAAAGAGATTCAGAAAGATGTTGCAGGTTGGTACAAAAAAAATCTTCAATTAATATATCCTGGCGAGCAGGTTAACAGCATACGAACAGGATATAAAAAATGAGAACATGCTATTGTGGTCTGACCCATAAATGACTGGAGTCTGCAGCGATATCATACTCGTAAATTGCACGACTCAGGGTATCGACGTATATCCATTGGGCAGTTGAGAATATCATTCCTTCTCCATTGTTAACATCCGCACCTAGTTGCACCCTAACACAGTTACCGATATCTGTATGCTCAAATCCGTCGTACATAAACACAATAGAACTATCCCTCAGATAAGACTTCACCATTTCATTTGTTGATAGCTGAATATAACTGCGGATAGTATCTCCCATCCACGGAAACTGATCATTTATCTTAAAAAAGGAGCTATCCGTAATATTGATTGGTTCCCGTGTGACATTGTCATATGTAAGGGTATCCTGCTCCACCTGGGCAGCAGCTGTATCTGATTGATCATTGTTTACACTATTACTATGACAAGCCGTAAACAACAAAAATACACACGCAACGAAAGCTTGTTTCATAAAAATGAGATTTACATTGCAATGGATTAATTGGATCCCGAGTATCTGTCCAGCAAATCTTTTTCCTTTTTTGTGAGGCTATTGATACCTTTCTTATGGATCTTTTCCAGTATGGCATTAATATTCTCCTGCTGATTTGCCCTGTTTATATTATACCTGTGATCAATATTGATAATGCGTGCCCCACGTTTTTTAAAAAAACGGTTATCTATCATCAGTAAATGTGGCCGGGTAATAATCAGGTAGATAAAGAAGATACCGGGTATTATAATGACAAGAATTACAATGTAATTATTGAGAATAGCAGCGGGATGTACAATAATAGCGGCTATCAATCCTATAATCGCTCCGCCAAGATGCGCTTCATGACCGATATTATCTCTTTTTGATTGAATACCGTAAACAGAATACAACACAAAAAATATCCCAAACAACCAACCTGGAACAGAGACAGGAACAAAAAACACCCCTACACCAATACCAGGCTGAAAAGCAATACAGGCGAATATAATACCGCTGACAGCTCCTGATGAACCTACCGCAGTATAATCACCATGATTACGATGTACATAAAGCGAGAATAAATTCCCTCCTATCAGGCTGACAAAGTAAATAAAGAGGTATTCCTGCGCACTGATAAATAATTCCATGCTCTCACTAAATACAAACAAGGACATCATATTAAATAAGAGATGCATCCAGTTGACATGCAGGAAACCAGATGTCACAAGGCGTTTATAATCTTTGTAAAGCAGGATGTAATCTACTTCAAACGAGTACTGATCAAATATCTCCCTGTATTTTAACCCTTTATAAGTGAAGAAGACATTAATGACAATCAGGATGATGGTCACTAACCCAATATTATAAGACATATAACAAATATAACTAAAGCATTCCTATTATTTATAAAATCCATAATTTTCCCTGACCAATTACTTTCCCCGTTTTGTGACACTGTCAATCTGTTGTCTGAGTCTGTCAACACAACCCTGGAAAACCGGCATTACCTCTTTTACCTGTTCTTCGAAAGATTTTGAAAGCGTTTTTTCATACTGCTCTCTTGTCATTGCTGCCATTATCCGATCCGCGGAGCAATCACAATATTCCTTTGCTAACTGAGGATAATTGGTCGCTGTAGGTCCGGCATCTCTCATGCAATTTTTTATAAAAATCGCTCTGTATTCCGGAGTCCATTCAGTATTCTGCTGACGGTTTCCAATGCGATATCTGTCTGGGTTAGGTACTGCCAGATCATAAGCCCCCTTTAGTATCAGGATTATAGAAGCGACTTTCATAAAGGTTCCATATTTCTCTAACATTTTGTCAGAGCGTTCTTCCTGCTCTTTATTCCTGGGCCTGGGTTTCCATATCCTGAATGAACGCAGGAACAAATAAAGTCCTATTAATAAAGATGTTAATCCAAAAATGTAAGGTAAAAACGTCATCATTGGTTGCTGTTAATTATAATTATCGAAATGATTATTGCGACCATCCCAGTAAATGTCAATAAAATATTTTTTGCCTTATTGCTTCTCAACTTCCGAAGGAAAGACAATTTGATTTAATTATCCAAACAGTGTATATTTAACTTAATAACATTAAGCACAACAGCCCCAATATATTAAGTTATACCCCGATAAACGACAGTCCTTCCAGTAACCTTTTAAATATAGGAACATGCCTATAAATTACCGTCAAAAACTGAGAGATGCGTATTTTACGCCTTATATTGTTCATCCTTTTCTGAGAGTAATAGCCTTCTTCCTGGTCTTACTCGTTATCGATCTACCACTGTCCGCACAGCCTCTTGTTAAAGTAAAAATTCCCGGCACTGCATTTTCTGCCACTAGCCCCGGCAAGAAAGTCACTGTTGAGGACTTCAATGGCGGCAGACGATTCCGTGGTCAGGCTTTTGCAAAAGTAACGCTAAGCGCCAGGCTTAGTGCTCCCCCAGCCACTGCCGCAAGTCCGGGCATGCAGCAGCTTGTCATTCGCTTCTCCACCAGTGCCTCCGGCCCTTCTTTGCGTACCGTTGAAATACGCAATGGGTCCGCCAGCTCTTTTCATATCGACACCTATCTCACCGGCAATTATACTTCAAAAGAAGTTACTAAACCAGCCACACTGGCTAATATGTGGGTTTTGAATCCGCCAGAACGGGTAAGCGCTGCAACCGTCCTTCGTATAGAGATAATATTCCCCGGCGGTTTCGATAGTCAGATCAACCCTGGCGAATTCGTACTCAACTCCGTGGAACTGGGCTTCCCAGCTAAGCTTACTACCTCTTCCACAACAGCAACAAGTAATATACCGGCTGCCTCCGTTGGCGCAGCTGCAACAAATGCAGCCGGCAGTACATCCGTAATAGCTGCTTCCTCCAGTGCGGCAAGTGGGGTCATCTACACCCTGACTGATGATAACAGTTTAATGTGGTACAAGCATACCGGACGGACAGATGGCAGCTTTAACTGGGCTACGCCGGAAGGGAAGAAAGTAGGCACCGGATGGAATTTTAAACAGATCTTTTCAGGTGATAATAACGTGATCTATGCAATAACACCCAGCAACGACCTCCTGTGGTTCAGGCATGACGGACACAATGATGGCAGCTTCCGGTGGGCAACTAACGAAGGTAAGAAAGTAGGAAACGGATGGAACTTTAAGCAGGTATTCTCAGGTGACAATGGCGTCATTTATGCCATCACCACCAGCGGCGACTTATTGTGGTTTCGCCACGATGGTCGTAATGATGGTAGTTTCCGGTGGGCAACTGCTGAAGGCAAAAAGATAGGCAACGGATGGAATTTCAAACAGGTGTTTTACGGCGGCAATGGGATCATCTACGCTATTACCCAGAACGGCGATCTATTATGGTTCCGCCATGATGGACGCAATGATGGCAGCTTCAGATGGGCGACCGCTGAAGGCAAAAAGATAGGAAATGGATGGAATTTCAAACAGGTATTTTACGGTGGAGACGGAGTAATCTATGCTATTACGTCTGCCGGTGATCTATTATGGTTCCGACACGATGGACGCAATGATGGTAGTTTCCGATGGGCGACTGCTGAAGGCAGGAAAGTCGGAAATGGATGGAATTTCAAACAGGTCTTCTCACGATAATAACAAAAATCCTTCAGTTGTAGCTGAAGACTTTTTGCTATGAGCAACAGTCATACTCATTATGTTATCAACCTATTTTATACCATAAAGACACCAGTCCGGTATTATAGGTTTTACTATCCAGTAAAGTAAGTGGAGTTCGGTTATCCTGCATACGAAAAAGCGGCTTACCAGCGCCTAAAATTATAGGATGCACGGATAACCATAACTCATCTACCAACCCCTCCTTCATTAACGCATCAGTCAGCGATGCGCCTCCAAACAGCCAGATATCTTTACCTGGTTGTTCTTTGATACTACGTATCTCAGCAAGGCTATCGCCAGCAATAAGAATGGCCCCTTCTTTCACGTCTTTTAGCGTATTCGAAAATACATATTCTTTCATACGTGGCATACCAGGCACCACTTCTCCGTTGTTATTCTCAGCATGTTGCTGTGCCATTTCATAACTCTTACGCCCAATGAAGATGGTATCCACACGGGAAAAGAAGTCATTCAGACCATAATCCTGGTCATTAAAACACCAGTCATACTCTCCGTTAGGACCTTCGATAAAACCATCCAGGCTTATGGCCAGACCTAAAATTACTTTACGCATATACTCTTTTTTATAGCACAAAGCTGCACAACATAGATCTCCTGAAATTGTACAAAACGGACCTTAATATAAAATATGCTGTGACTGAGCAACTTCTCTGGGTGTATGGCCTGAATAGACGTTGTAATCTCGTATAAAATGCGCCTGGTCATAATACCCGCTTTCGTAAGCGATGTGTGTCAGTGATTGATGGGGATATTTTTTCAAATGTTGCAAAGACCGCACAAACCTGTTTACCTTCAGATACTCCTTTGGTGAAAGACCCACGTATTGCTGAAATTTACGCAAAAGATAGCGCTGACTAATCCCTGCATTTTTAGTAAGCTGTTGTACAGACAGTGGTTCAGATGAACGCTGTGCCAGCAGCAAACAATTTGTTATCTGCCTGTCATCCTTACTGTTTGCCAGCTGCCGAAGCAGATATTGTTGTACGATGGCTACACGGGTAACGTTATCGCCCGCGTCTGCCAGCTTTTCCTCCATTTCTATCGCCATACCCTTCCATACATCTGCCAGCTCAGCTGTAGTATCGGTTAATGTGTGCATAGATAAATGGAAGAATTTATACGCCATGCCCGGTTGAAAGCAAATAGCAATCACACCAGCCCCTTTACGCATCTGCACATCCATCGGCTGACTCATGCGGGATGTGATAATGCTACACTTATACAACTCATTATCTATAATAGCCAGCGGAGTCGTCGTATAGTTAATAAAAAGCTCCGTACAGGTATCGGGCAGTACGCGTACATGACGGATATCGATGTCATCATCACACTCCATAGTACATATCAACCTTATATAAGGCTGTAATTGCACTATGGCATTATATAGTTGAAGACGCATACCCTGCAAATATACGCATCAGGTCAGGAAAGAAATTTACACTTTTTGATAGTACTCCCCCTACTGAGATAAAGCGAAAAATCTCCTGGCCACTAATGATGCTATAATTGCCATCAGGCCAAATATCCGTAGTGTTTCCACAAGTCCTGTTGAGACCAGCAGGCTAAATAACAAACTCCCGGAACCATAGCCCATAAAAAGGAAAAATGCAAATAAACCAGTTGAGCCACCCGCATGCTTTTTACTGAATGAAGTCACAATGGTCGCTAAAGATGGATGTGTTAAGTCAAAGCTTAGCGACAATATTGTTACTAACAGACACGCTACGAATAAAGCCGGTATACAGCTCAGCAGTATAACCGTGATACCCCCTAATACTATACCCAGCGGAATGATCCGTCTTCTGCCAATCCGGTCTGCCATACGACCAAGCGCAGGCCCCAAAAGCAAACCAGGTATACCATATCCTAAAAGTGCCAATCCAATACCGCGCTCATCGAGATGATAAACATCATAAAAGTATACTCCTAACCAGGCAAAAACCCCGCTATGAAAAAGCCCATTCTCAAAAACAAAAAAATAGGTACCCTTTGCTCCCGGGGTTGATAATATTTCCCTGAAGATGGTTAAAAGTGATAGCTGAGATGAAGATTTGGGAAGATCAGGGAAAAGACGACGGCGGTAATAAATGTTAAACAGCAACACAATACCACCAGAAAATGCAACAAGGGAAAACAAGGTCCTCCAACCTATGATACCAGCCAGCAACGCTCCTACACTTGACCCAAAAGCCATCCCACCTGCCATACAACCAAAGAAGATACCCAATGCGTACCCCCGCTCTGCATAAGGAAAACGATCACTGATCCAGCTGATCGTTGTAGGCGCTATGCCCGCGGCACTGATTCCCGTCAACAGGCGTAACAGAATCATCTGGCTTGTATCCTTTACAAATGCTGTACAAAAAGAAAAAATAATGAAGAGGCATAAAGAACATACAATGATGCTGAACCGCCCATAACGGTCACTTAATGGTGCATATACCAGCGTAAATACACCATATCCCAATAAGTATACAGGCTCAATAAAACTGGTTTGCCGGACAGTACTGCCAAAAAGACTGGCCAGCTCCGGTAATAACGGCGCTACCATAAATGCCTGAAAGAAGATGATAAATGTGGCAAGTGAGACAATCACAACTTCTCCCTTCGTTGCCTTATTATGCGGAGAAGATATATTGACAGCAGATGAATCTTTTGTTTCGACAATCATAAAAACAGGTATAACAGCATGGCAATGCCACAGATCAATGAACATCATTGTCAGTGATCCGGGATCATTCGCCAATTAATCATCAGAAATATATAGTATAATGTGTGAGATATACCCCGATCAGGTACTATGCAATCAGACACACAGATGTAACGGGTAGCTCATCAAGCTGGAAGGCCTCCTCCTGCCTGGAAAATCCTTTACTTTCAAAAAATCCGAGCAATGGATTGTTGCTATGTTCATTTATCCAGATACCTTCATAAGACCGGCATGCAGCAAAACACTTTGCAATAAGTGAATCTTTTACAGCGGCCTCCTGGTATTTCCGCAACACGCCGAAATCTGCAATACGGATGGCCCGTTTACCATCCAGCGCCCGGGGCCGTTTGCCTTTAGAGGTTATCCGGGCATATCCTGCCGGTTGATCATCCACATAAACCACCAGCCATTGATTCGACATATTATTGGTTTCAGCAATAAGGGCTTCCTTATTGAAATGTTGAGCGATATAACTGGCAAGTAATTTTTCTTCCAGCATAGATGAATACTTTTCTATCGCCAGTTCCTTCGTTAGCATCAAAAGCACGTCCACTCCTGTGCTCAATGTAAATTTTGTAATTATGTTCATGACCTGTTGTAATATATACAGGCAAAATTATAGGGTTTGCAGTCTGCCGGACTTGTACACATTTTGAAAATACAACCGGTACAGATGCTAGCGAAATAGCTTTCCGGCAAGCCTGATCGCCTCAACCCTTTTGGGAGAATATTTATCTGCAAAGACCAGTCTGAAATACTTATCGAATGTGCCTGAAAAAGAAAAGGTATAGCCAGGCGTAAACCTTACTCCGATTTTCTCACATTGATCGTAGAAGTAATGTATATCGGTATGATCAGGCATCTTTACCCAAAGATTATATCCGCCTGCAGGCGTTACAATAGCTGTTCCTTCCGGAAAATTTTCTGATATTAAATCAACAGTGAAATAAGCATTTCTGGCCAGTTGCATTCTGAAAGTACGGATATGCCGGTCGTAACTGCTGCCGCTTAATAAACGGTTAACCGTCTCCTGATATAATGGCGAAACTGTACTACCGAGTGCAAACTTGATCTGTTCTGCCCGTTGCATAAACTTCCCGGCGGATAACCAGCCAAGGCGTATTCCCGGAGCAAGCGTCTTTGAATAGGATGAATAGGTCAACACAAGCCCACTGTCATCAAGTCCTTTTATAGTAGAAGGCCGGGGGCCATGAAAATTAAGGTCGCCATAAATATCGTTCTCAATCAATACAACATTATACTGATTCGCAATGGATAACAGCACCCCCTTCTGCTCATTTGTCAACAATGTGCCTGTAGGGTTATGAAAGTTAGGCGTTACCACCACCGCCTTAACAACGTTATTTTGACATGCTTTCTTCAGGAAGTCAACATCAAAACCGGTATGTACGTCAACCGGGATTTCAATCACCTTCAGGTTGAGCATCCTGATCACCTCCAGTACAGAAAATACACACGGACTTTCTATAGCAATTACATCACCGGCATTACACACCGCTGCCAGTGCGATATAAAGCGCCTGCAAAGCGCCATCTGTAATCAGCAATTCCTCCGGATTGATGATCGTTTGGTGAGCGACAGCTCTTTTAGCGATGTTGTGCTTCAGTTCTGCCAAACCACTGGAAGGATAATAGCGTAATAACTCCGCTCCTTTCTCTCTGATCACCTGCTGCATGGTACGCAGCAATAGCTTTTGAGGCATCAGCAGATCTCCCGGCGCCGCTACATTAAATTCCGACAATTTTCTCCCGGCCCGTAATGAGGTGGTGAGTCCCAGATGCTGTTTAAAAATAGCATCCCTGACCACAGGACGGGGTTTGGCTTTTACCTGTTGAGCAGGCATCTCCCGTCTGTTGCTGACAAAATAGCCCGATTTGGGCACACTCTCTACCAATCCACGGATAATAAGGTATTCGTAGCCATTCTGTATAGTACTGGTGCTTGTCTGATACTGCTCCTTCAGTTCACGGACAGACGGCAATTTATGACCTGGTTTGAATACCCCTTCTATGATATTCTTTTCAATGGCGGCGGTAAACACCTCAAATTTATACGTTCTCACATCTGTATCACTAATATTTACATTTTCTGTATCTGTACTGTAAATCTATGCAATTTAACTTTGAGAAAAAGAATACTACATGCAAGGGCAACTGATCATTGATACTCCTGATGAACTGAGAAAATTACCCATTTCAGACCTATATCAGCTATGTGAAGAACTACGGATCTATTTAATTGATCATGTCGCTACAAATGGAGGACATTTCAGTTCCAGCCTGGGTGTTATCGAACTTACAGTTGCGCTTCATTATGTATTTAATACACCAGTAGACAAGCTCGTTTGGGATGTCGGTCATCAGGCATATCCACATAAATTATTAACGGGCAGAAGGAATCGTTTCCACACTAACCGTCTGGCAGGGGGAATCAGCGGGTTTCCCTGTATGGAAGAGAGTGAATTTGATGCTTTTGGCACAGGTCATTCATCCACCTCTATTTCAGCAATAGTGGGAATGGCCTGTGCAGCCAGATACCGGGGAGAAAATAAGCGTCAGCATATAGCGGTTATTGGCGATGGCGCCATGACGGCAGGACTGGCATTTGAAGCATTGAACAATGCAGGATACGAACAGCCAGACATGCTGGTCATATTGAATGACAATAATATGTCGATCGATGCCAATACAGGAGCATTACAAAACTATCTTACAGCCCTGACAACTGATAAGTATTATAATGCCATCAAATCACACATCAAAAAACTGCTATCGCTGAATAGAGGTATTGAAAAGGGGCCGGTTGACATCATAAAGAAGCTGGAGAAGGTCATAAAAGGAGGACTACTACGTTATAGTAACCTGTTTGAAGCCCTCGGCATCCGGTATTTCGGCCCTGTTGACGGCCATGATCTTAAAAAGCTGATCAGCGTTCTGGAAAACCTGAAACATATCCCGGGTCCCAAGCTACTACACTGTGTTACCGTTAAAGGAAAGGGCTTTGCTCCGGCGATGGCTGATAAGGCAAAGTGGCATGCAACTGGCACATTTAACAAATACACAGGTCTGGCAACAAATAAGACACCCGCCAATCATACAACAACTTTCCAGGAACTCTTCGGCAATACACTTATTGAGCTGGCCCAAAAGAATCCCCGTATTATAGCCGTATCCCCGGCAATGTTGTCCGGAAGCGCCCTCACCAGCATGAAACAGGAAATGCCCTCACGAGTTTTCGATGTTGGTATCACAGAGCAACATGCAGTCACCTTTTCAGCTGGTCTGGCCGCCGATGGGATGTTACCTTTCTGCACAATATATTCTACCTTCCTCCAGCGCGCCTATGATCAGGTGATCCACGATGTCGCCTTGCAAAAACTCAATGTCGTATTTTGTATCGACCGTGCCGGTGTAGTGGGTCCGGATGGCCCTACGCACCATGGCGCCTTTGATATCTCCTTTCTGAGATGCGTTCCAAATATCACCGGTGCATCTCCTATGGATCTGGAGGACTTCAGAAACCTGTTATTTACAGCTCAGACCAACACTGTAAACGGACCTTTTGCCATCCGTTACCCTAAAGCTGCCGGAGCAGGTAATCCAGCTGTCGCTCCCTTTAGACAACTTGAACTAGGTAAAGGCAGAAAGATCAGGTCAGGCAGGGATATCGCTATACTGTCTCTCGGACCAGTCGGTCAATATGTAATAGATGCCTGTAAGGAACTGGAAGCAGATCAACTGGAAGTTGCCCACTATGACCTGCGCTTCTTCAAACCACTTGACGAAGCCTTACTACACGAGGTATTCCAGCAGTTTTCAACAGTGATCACCGTCGAAGATGGTTGCATTTCCGGTGGAGTGGGTACCGGTGTGATGGAGTTCATGGTAGATCAGGGATATCAGGCTACACTTAAACGCCTTGGATTACCAGACACATTTGCTATGCAGGGAACACAGCAACAGTTGCATGAATTGTATCGCTATGACAGGAAAGCGATTGTCTCCCTGGTCAGGACATTGATGCTGAAAGCTGAAAAGGTGGTGATTTGCTAACTGTGTGTATTATAAATCACTACTGATAAAGTGTGAATATCATTCAAAAGCCGGACATTTGCCTCAATGCTTCGTTAAGCAGTAGCTCATCTTATTTTCCTCAAATAAATTCAAGAGAAATGAAGATAAGAAAAAACAGCAGACAGCGGTCATTCATACAGGACAAACAAATACGTAAAACGCTGCATGCACATTGGCTGGCGTCAGCAGCTGGCGATATAGCCGCAGAACATGACATCTATGATGACAATGTCATTTGTGATTATCCACAATCAGGAGAACGTATAAAAGGACGAAGCAATTTACAGGCCCTGAGAGGCCATCACCCTGGTAAACCATCCGGCTTTGTAGTCAGACGAATTGTCGGGAGAGGCAATCTCTGGATCACCGAATACACAATCACCTATCAGGGACATCCTGCGTACACCGTCAGCATGATGGAGTTTCAAAATAATAAAGTGGTGCATGAAACACAGTACTTTGCGGAGCCTTTTGAAGCGCCCGCCTGGCGAAGTCAATGGGTACAGATGATGAATAAATGAACAATAAAGCCTCCAGCAATTGCTGAAGGCCCTGCACTATAATATCGTATTTAATACCCCTCCATCCGCTCTTACAGCAGCACCGTTTATAGCAGTAGACAAGGGACTACAAAGATAAACGGCCAAACCTGCGATTTCTTCCGGCACAATAAATCGCTGTAATAGTGAATGTGCGTTTGTACTTTGCAAAATAGCTGCCTTCATCTCTTCCTCAGCGATATTACGGGCCTGCGCGATCTGCTTTACGGCAACTGCCACACCATCTGAATAGGTAGGTCCCCCAAGAATAGTATTAACTGTTACTGCCGTACCACGGGTAAGCTTAGATAAGCCATTGCTAAGTGAAAGCATAGCCGTTTTTGTCGTGCCGTAGTGAATCATATTAGCCGGCACATTTACACCTGACTCACTACTGATAAAAATGATCCGGCCCCATTTTCTTTCAATCATCGCTGGTAATAAGGCCCTTGACAAACGTACACCGCTCATGACATTTACATCAAATATAGATTGCCACTCGCTGTCTGTAATGTCTCCAAAGTCCTTTAATGCAAAGACACCGACATTATTCACCAGGATGTCCACAGCAGGCAGTGTTTCCAATAACTGATACACCTCCTGCTCTTTTGCAAAATCAGCCGCAATACCAGAGACATTACCTGCTGGTTTTCCTGACAGGAGTTTACCGACTGCTTCATCTACTCCTGTTTTTGTTCTCCCGTTGATAATAACATGCACACCTTCCTCCAATAGCTGTTGCGCTACAGCAAAACCAATTCCCTGTGTAGACCCGCTGATAAAGGCCGTTTTCCCTTTCAATTGTAAATCCATATCTATTTGTTGACTATTTTTGTAATGATCAATACAAAAATGGTTAAAAAAAATGTCAGCTTATCACTGACAGTTGCATTTCGATTAATTTCTGCAAGGCCTGTTTACTGGGATACATCCTTCTGGTGATATTCAGTCCGTTCCATACTGTAATCAGATAACGCGCCAGTAAGTCCGGCGCATCCTGGTTCTTTATCTCCCCACTCTCCTGCCCTTTCTTTATGGCCGCAGCAAACATCTTCTCCACTTCTTTTAATATCGTCACCGCTTCGGTTTCCAGTTCATCATCCAGGAAAGTCATTTCCACCACCGTATTAGATATGATGCACCCTTTCAGATGCTCCTCTTCACTAGCCGTGGCCAATGACAAAAAGAAAGTCCTGATCTCAGTAATAGGAGATGTACTATTCTTTAAGAGCACCTTAAAGTCCATAAAAGCCTGTCTACGCTGCTGTATAGCCTTACTGAACAACTCCTTTTTTCCGCCTTTGAACGTGTTATAGAAACTGCCGCTACCCATTTCTGTTGCCTTCAGCAGATCGTCCAGCGATGTAGCCGCAAAGCCTTTTTGCCAGAACACAGATTGCGCTTTTTCCACAACACGCGCATGGTCAAATGTGGATGGTCTTCCTTTCATATTTTTGTATCAATCACTACAAAAATAGTAAAAACCGGTTAATTAAAAAGTTTTCTGTAAGCAAGCGGGGTATATTGGGTTTTGTTCTTAAACAGTTTATTGAATGATTGCGGATACTCAAAACCAAACAGGTAGGCTATTTCAGCCACCGATAGATTGGTGGTCGTAAGGAGTTCTTTTGATTGCTCGATCAGTTTGTCCTGTATATGTTGCTGTGTGCTTTTACCCGTGAGCGAACGAAGCATATTACTCAGGTAATTGGGAGACAGGTGTAGTTTATCGGAGAAATACTGTACCGATGGCAATGTTATATTTTCCGTACTTTTCTCTGCGAAATATGCTGACAATAGTTCATCGAACTTCACTAACAGATCACTGTTCATTGTTTTACGGGTGAGGAACTGCCTGTTGTAAAACCGTTCAGAATAACTCAATAACAGGTCGATATAAGACAGTATAACACCTTCACTATAGTGGTCTATACCCTTTTCAATTTCTGTACGGAGCATCTGCATAATGGCGATCACCATCTCTTCTTCTTTTTCAGAGAGATGAAGCGCTTCATTTACCGCATAACTGAAAAATTCACAACTCTTAATTCTCGTATTCAAGGGATGCCTGCGGATAAAATCAGGATGAAATACCAGGCTCCAGCCTTCAGGCCGGTGATCATCAGGGATATTAGAGACAATCTGTTTCGGGGCCAGAAAAGACATTACACCCTCATCAAAGTCATAATGGCTTTGTCCATACCGCACCTTCTGGGTCACACACCTTTTAATAGAAATACAGTACAGGTCGAGCATAACACTCCGGTATCGCTCATCAGTATCATATTGCATATCTGCAAAATTAAATACACTGACGAGCGGATGATATGGCCTGGGTAAAGACAATATCCGGTGTTGTTCGGATACTGTCTTTACATGATATGGAGATTCTTTCTTCATTCCATATAATTGATTACAAAAATAGACATTACTGATCAATGTTATTCATCGACACCGCATCGTACCTGTCGCCCAGATCGGTCCCCAGGGGAATGATCGATTCCAGCCTGTTCATATCCTCACCGGATAACTGAATAGCAGCGGCCGCTATATTCTGCTCCAGGTATTTTGGACGTTTGGTACCAGGAATAGGCAGATGTCCTTTCGCTAACACCCAGGCAATCGCTAACTGAGAAGGTGTAATGCCTTTTTCTGTTGCCATCGCAGTGATCTTCCTGACCAGCCCAAGGTTCTTCTCCAGTTGTTCTCCCTGAAAACGCGGCATGCTCTTTCTGAAGTCATTAGCAGACAGGTCTTCTACCTTTGTAATATTACCTGTAAGATATCCACGACCCAAAGGAGAATAGGCGACCAGACCGATACCCAGTTTTTGAAGGGTGTCAATAATACCCGCGGTTTCAATACTCCTTTCGAAAATGGAGTATTCAGACTGTACCGCTGTAACAGGATGTATCTGGTGAGCACGGTGAATAGTTTCACTGGATACCTCTGATAAACCGATATACCCTACCTTACCCTCTTTGATAAGATCAGCCATGGCGCCAACCGTTTCTTCAATAGGGGTATTCGGATCGAGGCGATGCAGATAGTACAGATCGATATAGTCTGTTCCAAGATGGCGAAGCGACCTTTCTACCGCCTTTTTTACATATTGTTTCGTTCCGTTGATCTGCCAGGTAGCCTGTCCCTCGTCATCGATCTCATAACCAAACTTAGTAGCAATAATATACTGACTTCTCTTTCCCTGGATCGCCCTGGCGATCAACTGTTCATTTAAATACGGGCCGTAAATATCAGCAGTGTCCAGGAAATTACAACCCAGCTCCAGCGCCCTGTGAATAGTATGTATGGCTACTGCTTCGTCAGCGGCCCCATACAGATCACTGCCTCCGGCGAATCCTGTCATCCCCATACAACCAAGTCCAATAGTGGGTACCTCTAATCCCCAGCTACCTAATACGCTTTGTCCGATATTATTCATAGTCATTACTTTATGACTGCAAATGTCCGTCCGGCTGAAATCAGAAAAGTAGCCGTATCTCAGTAATATGTATCCAAAGCCACCTGCCTTTCCTTCCCTGATCCGGAAAATCCCGAAAAAGCATACAAGCATCCGGAATTCGTATTATGTGCCGCTCCCCCTTTCATATGACCTTTACATCATCATCTTAAACATCAGAATCATGAATAAAACGATCTTCATTACCGGTGCAAGTACAGGTCTGGGCAATGCAACTGCCAGGCTTTTTCAGACAAAAGGATGGAATGTAATTGCCACCATGCGTAACCCTGAAAAGGATACCGAACTAAAAGCTTTAGACAATGTACTGGTTACCCGGCTCGATGTACTGGACATCGCCTCTATAGAAAATGCCGTACAGGAAGGTATCCGGAAATTCGGCCATATCGATGTACTGGTAAACAATGCCGGATATGGTGCTTATGGCCCTTTAGAGTCCTTTCCAAGGGAAAAGATCATTCGCCAGTTCAATACCAATGTGATCGGGCTGCTGGATGTGACCAGGGCTGTATTACCTTATTTCCGCCAGCAGAAAAGCGGCACCATTATCAACATTTCCTCTATCGGTGGTAAAATCACCTTCCCATTAGGTGCTTTATATCATGGGACTAAATTCGCTGTCGAAGGCATCTCAGAAGCCCTGACCTATGAAGTGGAACAGTTTAACGGAAAAGTAAAAATCATTGAACCAGGTGCTATTGCTACTGATTTCGCCAGCCGTTCCTTTGATTTTAATAATGATGAATCACTCAGCGAGTACCAGTCACTGGTAGGAAAAGTAATGGAAGCTACCTCCGCTTTATATCAGCACGCATCCTCCGGAGAAACGATCGCACAGGTTATCTATGAAGCGGCAACCGATAATAGTAATCAGTTAAGATATGCTGCCGGAGAAGATGCAAAGGTCTTTATAGGCAACCGCCTGCAACTGGACGATGCTACCATACTCGGTGGAATAAAACAACAGTTTGGCATATAAACCATACTACGATAAATGAGCGTCATTGCATACAATGATGCTCATTTATCCACACAACATCCGGATATTCTGAAGTATATTTAGGCATAAACACATACACATCATCAGCCATGAGCGAGTTTGTTCATCTACAGACGATAGCAGATCTATTGAAGTTGTTTCAACCGGGAGAAAATCTGCACCACCCGCTGATCACTATTATAGATTTCGGTAAAGTAAAGGGACATGTCGGCGATGGAACGAAGATTGCAGCGGACTTCTATTCCATCATGTTCAAAACCTACGCGAATAACTATGTGAAATACGGTCGCAAGAACATTGACTTCCAGGATGGCAGTCTTATTTGTATGGCGCCCGGCCAGGTCATAGAAATGGATAGTGAAATTGAAACCTCAGATAGTATGGCAGGATGGGGAATATTCTTTCATCCCGATCTGATTAGGGGTACGTCTCTCGGTGACAAAATGAAAGAATATAATTTCTTCTCTTATGAAATATCTGAAGCGCTTCATTTGTCTGAAAAAGAAAGACAGATCTTATATGACTGTGTGCTAAAAATTGAAGCTGAATTAAGGGAAAACATTGATATCTATAGTCAGAACATCATTGTCTCCACACTTGAATTGCTCCTGAGTTATTGCATCCGGTTTTATGGCAGACAATTCATCACCCGAAAAAGCTCTAACAATGCCGTCGTGGCACAGATAGAAACAATGCTGAATGAATATTTCAAGCAGCATGATATACAGGAAAGAGGATTGCCAACTGTCAAATACCTGGCAGAACAGGTACACCTCTCTCCCAGCTACCTCAGCGATCTGCTTAAAAAAGAAACGGGTAAAAATACACAGGACCACATCCACTTCCACCTGATCGAAGAAGCAAAGAACATCCTCTTAAGCACCAATAAATCCGTGAGTGAAATAGCCTATTCTCTGGGCTTCGAATATCCCCAGTATTTCAACAAACTTTTCAAGCAAAAGACCGGAAAAACGCCCGTCGAGTTCAGGAATATGAACTAGCAACAAAATCATCCCCTTATTCTGCCCGAAGTTTTCTTGTGCACGATCATTCAGGCTCCCGCTGTCATCACCATTACTGCGAATGCCTTAAATTGCAGTATCACTCAAAACGAACGCCATGCAGACGTATGAAAGAAAAACACCTGAAGATCTGGACTGTGGTATTACCGTGTTTATGAAAGTACTTGGCGCTAAATGGAAGCCCTGCATTGTTGACCTGATCAACCGCGGTTATAAAAGACCCAGCGAAATACAGAAACAACTGATCACTGCAACTCCAAGGGTCGTGGAAATGCAGCTAAGCGAACTGGAGACCTTCGGTATTGTCAGTAAGAAAGTACATAAAGGATTCCCGCTACACGTAGAATATTCATTGACCGCCATGGGGCACAGCATTTTGCCAGTGATCCTGTCCATGGACCAATGGGGAGCCACCTATTCAGATAAAGTCAAAAAGGTGGTCAATGGAAAGACAATGACAACTCAATCCTTGCCCTGCCTGCATCCCGCTACCGAATAATTTTTCGGTTATTGATTCCCCCCTCCGCATACCTGATTTTTGTGTTCAATCAACGACGTATCGAACATGAAAAATTTAATTTCACAAGCTGCCTGGGGACTCAATGATGTATTCAAAATATCCCTGTGGGCTGTCATCGTATATATCACCTGGTCTTTTATGCACGGCGCCGATCATTTCCTGACACTCACACAGGAAGCGCTTGGCAAATACTTTGACCTGAAATGGATACTCATCCTCCATATTACTGCCGGCGGCGGTGCATTAGTACTGGGACCTTTACAATTCTGGGAAAGACTACATGCCAAAAAATGGCTGCTGCACCGCATATTGGGCACCCTTTATCTGTTTGCTATACTGGCCAGTAGCTGCTGTGCTGTTATTCTATCTTTTACAACCGCCTATAAGGTCAACTGGGCCTATGCTTTTTCCCTCCAGGTATGGGTAAGCGTCTGGATGTCCGCTTCATTTATTGCCTGGTGGGTGGTGCGCAAAAAACAGATCAAGCTGCATAAGGAATGGATGACAAGAAGTTATATAGTGACAATCGCATTTGTTATCTCCGGTCTGAGTTTCAGACTCCCCTTCGTACAGGCACTGGGAAGTTTTGAAGAGGTCACGCCTTCTCTCTTCTGGATGGGATGGGCAGTACCATTGTATGTGTATGAAGTGATATTGACACTCCGGCAAAAGAAAGCACGTTAATCAGCAGCTACTTCGTCTTCGCTGTT
This sequence comes from Chitinophaga sp. YR627, assembly GCF_900114995.1. Classification (GTDB taxonomy): domain Bacteria; phylum Bacteroidota; class Bacteroidia; order Chitinophagales; family Chitinophagaceae; genus Chitinophaga. The sequence goes on along the minus strand of NZ_FOUX01000008.1, from coordinate 184,849 downwards.
ACCCGTTTCAGAAAGTCCTGCATCAGACTCAAAATAACCGGCTCAGCTTCATCGAGCGCAAAATGCCCTCCTTCAACAATATGTACTTCTGCATCCGGAACATTCTCCTTGTATTTCCAGGCGCCGGCTACCGTAAAAGAAGGATCATATTGTCCCCATATGACCTGCATGCTGGGTTGATGTTTGCTGAGCCATTCCTGCCATTTAGGGTATGACCGGACATTACTCTGATAATCATAAAACAGCTCCAGCTGAATATCTGGCATACCAGGTTTATTTAAGAACAGGTATTCGTCCGTGTAATTATCAGGGTTAATTCGTTCCGGTACGGGCGTACTACCGATATGCCTTTGTTTCGTCGCTTCAAAGCTGATAAAGTTCTTCTTCACAGCATCGTAGTATTTCTCCTTATCCGCCCAGAAAGCTTTCCTGGTTTCCCATAAAGGTGACAATCCTTCCTGATGGCTCACGGCATTCTGTACAATGATCGCCTGTATTTTCTCCGGATGCTTCTCAGCGATCCGCATACCAATAGGTCCACCATAATCCTGCTGCACCAGTATAAATCGCTCTAAACCCAGCTGTGTGATAAACCTGTCTGTATATTCCGCCAGGTTATCAAAAGTATAATCAAAGCTATCCACCGGAGGCTGACTGCTATGCCCAAAGCCGATGTAATCAGGAGCAATTACATGGTAGTCAGCCGAAAGCTTTTCCAGTAAAGGCTGCCACATCCGGGATGAAGATGGAAAACCATGCAGGAAAACAATGGCTGGTTTATCACTACTCCCGCCTTCCCGGTAAAAAATGTTATAGTTACCGACTGACACTGTTTTATATAAAATAGTGCTGGTATTACCGGCAGTCGCTTGATTGCCTGCTGATCGTAACTGTTCCATCTTTTGATCTTTGTGTTGAGAATAGAGGAGTGTATTTCCTATGATCAGGAAAAATGACAGAATGATTGCACGCTTAGCTAAGAATTCCATATACATGCTTTTATCACACCTCTAATGTACAATAATCGCCTCATTCACCGGCTTACGCCATTGGGGGTCTATTTTCGCATCGTTTGCTCTCTTGCCTACGGCGATAACCACCGGAATGACCGAGCCATAAGATAAGCCCAGGATCTTCGCTATAGCAGGCGCTTTAAATCCCTCCATCGGACAACTATCATAGCCTTTAGCCGCTACTGCCAGCATCATATTCTGTGCAGCATAGATCGCATTTCTGGCCATCCATTGCCGCATACCCGCCGGTGACAGGGGAAATAATGTAAACACCGGCATCAGCTGACGGATAATCCATAATAAAGGCGACCAGACAGGTAATCCGCCGATATTCAGAAAACTGCGCATGGTTTTTATATTCTTCAGATGATAGGCCCTGGTACGCTCATCCAGCTGATCCGTTTTCTGAATATAATCGAGTTGGCCGTCAATCGCATTTCGGGTAATCTTTTTACTGGCCACAACGACTACGAGATAAGTAGCCGTCATTGCTGCCCGCTGACTATTACAGGCCTTCGCAACCAATGATTTAACCGCAGGATCTTTCACCCAATGTAACTCGTAAGGTTGTGAATTTGCACTGGAAGGCGCCAGCATTGCTGCTTCCAGTATCTCCTGCATATCATTGTCAGGAATAGATTCTCCCGTAAAATCCCTGACAGATCTCCTGCTGGCATTAAGCGACTGAAAATAAGTCCACGTTGCCCCCGCTGTTGTTTGCATAGTATTGCTGCTGTTTAAATTCTAAACAAACTTACTTAGCTTTATCTACCGAAAACAGATTACTAACCTTCATGAAAGGACTTATGTCTGACAAAGCAGCAGTAGCGGAAGTAAATACAGGGGAAAAATGCTCCTACGAGAACAGTCAGGACGCAGTGAGATCAATCAGGGACGCATTTGATGCTATACAAGGCAGATGGACACTTCCAATACTGATATCGCTGGCATACGAACCAAAGCGTTTTATGCAGCTATCCCGTGATATACCCGGCATATCTGATAAGATCCTGTCCAGAGAATTAAAGCAGATGGAAATGAATCAGCTGCTTTGCCGTACTTCCAGTGAGGAGTTTTCTTCCGTAGTAGAATATGCACTGACGCAACATGGAAGATCAGTAGAAAAACTAATGAAAGAGCTAAAGACCTGGGGAGATACACACAGAAAACAAATTTTAGGCAGATAAGCAATACCTATGCAATACATATTAATGGACACTAACCATAAAATGGTCAGTGCCTGGAGAGAATTCTTCTCAGATGCAACAGATGTTACTATCAGAGAAGGTGATATCACAAAACTGGCTGTTGATGCAATCGTAAGTCCGGCCAATTCCTTTGGCTTTATGGATGGCTCTCTTGACTATGCTATCTCAGAAAGACTTGGCTGGCATCTGGAGAAAGAATTACAGGCGAAAATAAAAGCATCTCCTGAAGGAGAATTGCTGATCGGTCAGACCATCGTAATGGAAACCGGAGACAAGACGATTCCTTATCTTATCTCCGCCCCTACAATGCGTATCCCTACCAATTTTAATATCGATACTTCCATCAATGCCTACCTTGCAATGAAAGCATTGCTGATAGCTGCCACCAGAGACGAGCGGATCACCAGTGTCGCTATACCCGGACTATGCACAGGTGTAGGACGTATGCAACCCATTATTGCTGCCAGACAGATGTTCGTCGCTTATGAAGAAATCGTACTGGGGAAAAAACAGGATTTCAGCAGCTTTGGTGAAGCACAGAAATATCACTGGAACCTGAATCCACAGGGGATGATATGGACGCACTAAATACGTTCATTATTCCTCTGCATGCAACCCTAACCTGTTTCCTTCAGAATCAATAATTACCGCAATATATCCCGCCGGGATCTGCGTCTTCGGTACAACTACTTTTCCGCCCGCTCCTGCTATTCTGTCCAGTACAGTTTGTAAGGAGGGGCTTGCGTTAATGTACACCATCGTACCATCTGCGGAAGGCTTGTTTTTCTCTGATTTTGATAATACCCCGGTTACCCTGCCGGACGTAGCCTGCACCGTATTGGGGTCATAAGGGAAAAAGACAGCCTCATTTCCCCCGTCATTACGGATCGTCATTGTGATGTCCAGTATCGTCTCATAAAACTGCTTCGCTCTCTGAATATCTGTTACAGGAATTTCAAACCAGGTAACGACATTTGTCTGCGCATCTATCTTTTTAAGCTTTCCCATTTTCTTACATTTTATAGTTAAAGTGATCTATCTACAGATATTCAAAAAGCAGGCCTGTATGGCATACAGCATCAGCCCTGCAACGCAGGACAAAAGTCTGATTTCAGCATATTTTCTACCTGTGACGATCGTCACAAAATGTAATCAGGGAACTCTTCTTTTCCGTATACGGCTCAGCGTTTCTCTTGCTACGCCAAGAAAAGAAGCCAGTTGTGTCTGGGAGACTCTTTGTAAAAGCTGTGGATGCTTCTCCTCTATGTAGGCCAGACGGTCTTTAGCAGAATAGATATTAAATAAGGTTGCAAACTCATCCTGTTTCGCGGCAAAGAGCCGGATGCAGTTCCTTCCCAGGGCCTCTATTTCGGGCGTCTGCCGGGCCGCTTCAAATAATAAGACTTTATCAAAAACAATCGCTGTAAGTGGTTCACAGGCTATAATACTGGCAGCAGACTTTTCTCCGCTACCAAAACTTCTGATATTGGTAGCGATATCATTCTCCAGATAAAAGGCAGTATTCTTTTCAATACCATCTATTTCATGAAAACTGCGGCAGTAGCCTTTTTCAATAAAAAAGAGCGATTGACAAACCGCTCCTTCCTTTAATAAAAATTCATTCTTCTTAAATTCCTGTGTCGACAGTGCCGGTTGTAAGCGTATCCAGCTTTCCTCAGAAAAGATTGTCAGCGCATGAATAAATCGTAATAAAGACTCCATATTCAATAATTTACACCTGCCATCCTAAGCTGCTTCCTTTACCTGAAAATCCTCAGCGCTTGACCCATAATGCAGTGATAATATCCAGATAACCTCCACCACAATACCTATTTTCTGCACTACAGGTAAGATCTCCATAAATTGCTGGCTGTAATAAATGTACGTCATCAGATAAGAAAGCAGCAGGGTGATCACAGAGATGATACCCAGCAGATGCAGTTTGGCTTTGAAGCTAAACACCATAATATAGAATGCACAAAGCAATCCCAGTGTATCTGCAATGGTCACCATGATATCATGATAAGGTGTTACCGCCAGAAATGCAAATACCATCGCTCCGATACCTGTATATCTGATAATACTGGCAGCACCTTTTGCCGGTATCCTTTTCGAAAAATCAATGAAAAAAGCCACATAACAGGCACACAGCAAACACCAGCCGCTGATCGCCCAGATACGGGACGTATTATCTGCACCGTTGATGGCCTTCGGACTAAACAAATTACATAAGTAGTTATTTCCCCAGTCAAAACCGGTAGTAGTGGCACTTGCATAAGAACCGCCGGGGTAAACAATTGTGGCTATTATCAACAGGGCCAGCGAAATGATGACGCCATAGATCAGCCAATACTTTCTGTTCATGTGTAAAAGATTAGGGATTTGATCATCGAATTTAAGGTTTATTGCAGTTATCCACAATCTTTCGGAGATTTATTCCCCTATCTTCGCAAAAGCCATTACCTGATAAGTATGTTTTTCCATTTCAGAAATAAGTTTCCCCGCCTTAATGTCTACTGGGATAAATATCTGGAATTTCAGCAGCGGCTGGATGTTCCGGCTAAAACCATCTTACTGGATGAAGGCAAAATATCACAAAACTACATCTATATAGAAAAAGGCTGTGTCAGAAGTTATTTCAACAAAAACGGAGAAGACAAGACCGTACAATTCTTCTTCGAAGAAGAAGGTTTAAGTTCGCTGGAAAGCTTTGTGAATAACCTCCCCAGTCAGTTCACCATCGAAACCATCGAACCCTCTGTTATTTACTTATTACCCAAACAGTATGTGGCGCAACTGATCGCAGAACTCAGCAACGAGGCCGACTTCACACAGATGATATTATACATGTCCGCACAACGGCAGACGCACTATATCAACGAATTTGTGTCCTTTATCCGCGATACACCGGAAGAACGTTATCAACATCTCCTGCAGGAACGACCGCATATCGTACAACGGGTACCACAGCATTATATCGCCTCCTATCTCGGTGTCAGCACGGTACACCTTAGCCGTATTAAAAGTAAACTGGCAAAAGGGAAAACCCGTTTCTGAAGTTGATAACATATGTTATCGTCCCGACCCTCGCTTCCACACTAATTTTGTGTAAAACAAACAAAATGATGAAAGCAGCAGTAATGTATCCACAGGAAGCACTTCCTAAATATGTGGACTTTCCCGAACCGGTTGCACAGGAGCATGAAATACTCGTAACCGTAAAAGCAGTCGCCATTAAACATTTTGATAAACGCAGAGCATCTGGTACACATTATTCAGCAGAAACACCACAGACCAATGGCCGTTTAATTGGCGGAGACGGCGTTTGTCTGTTGCCCGACGGAACAAGAGTATATGGCATCGGTGAAGGTATGATGGCAGAAAAAGCAACGATAGATAAAAACAGGTTTGTACCATTACCAGCCGAACTGGATGATGCAACCGCTGCCGCGCTGCCGAATGCCGTATTTGGTTCAGCCATGGGACTAAAATTCAAAGCAGATATACAACCCGGAGATGTAGTCCTGATCAATGGTGCCACCGGATTCACCGGACGTACAGCCGTACAGATCGCAAAACATTATGGCGCCGGAAAAGTCATCGTTACAGGACGAAATAAAGAATCACTGCAGGACCTATTAACACTTGGTGCTGATATTAGTATCTCGCTGTTGCAGGAAGACGAAGACTTTAAAAATCAGATCAGATCCATCCATACAGACACCCCCATTGACATTGTTGTTGATTATCTGTGGGGCCATAGTGCGGAAATGATCCTTTCCTGTTTTAAAGGTGATGGCTCATTTACCAATCGTATCAGGTATGTATCTATAGGTAGTATGGCTGGCGATGTGATACAATTATCAGCGGCCAACCTCAGAAGTGTAGATTTGCAGTTAACCGGCTCCGGACTTGGCGCATGGTCCCGTGCACAGGTGGCACAGCTTTTCAGCGAAATACTCCCTGAAATGTTCCAGCTGGCCGCCACAGGCAAACTAAGCATATCCAGTACAACCGTTCCCCTGAAAGATGTCGCCTCACTCTGGGATATGGAGTTAACCAACAGCAAACGCGTTGTCGTAACCATCTGATTCCTCCGTTTACAATCACATACAATATCTGTTATGATAGCTGCACTATTCGTTGCCGCCTGGTCTTTTATTGTTTTGAAACTACGAAAATCAAACCGGCTGAAACATATCATGCGAAAACTGCTCAGGCAAACGGATCCTTCGGCTGCCAAAGACAAAGAAGCCTGAATCTGCCCCCCTGGTATCCTGTCCGGCCGGCCTTTCAGGTCGCAGGATGCCGGGCCTTCAGGCCAGGAAAATAATTCTGAGAAATATCTTCCGGGACTAAGGCTTTATTACCATTCTGTTCGTATATACTTACAGTACGCCCTGTCATCAACCAAACCTCAATATACCTTATGGCCTCAACTACTCAGTTTATCCTGGAACTATTATTATTTTTTGTCATCAGCAGCTGTCTGTTACTCTTTGTACTTGGATTGATCGCTCCGAAGTATTCGCTTTTCTGGTTAAGAGGAAGTAAAACCAGACTCAGGTCTTCACTGATCTATGCATTGCTCTTTTCCTCCGGATTATTAGTAGCCAATACACGATATCCGGGAACGCCCAGAACAGCACAAACGATCGCTGACGAAGCTGCTTTCAGGGCGAAATATCGCAAAACAGATGAGCAGATCGCTAAAGAAGTATTCGCAACAACAGGGAAGGTTTACACAAAAGATCTCATCAAAAGCAGCGTTGTGTACACTTATGATGCTTTGCCGGAAAGTATGCGTAAACGGGCGTTTGAATTAAGAAAAGGTTATTATGTACAGGTCGTACTGGACAATAAATTACTGGCCAAAGCCAGTGCCAGCGAGACATTTGAAGAAGATGAGCTCCTGGATGACATGAAACCTGAAAAGCTGTATGGAAGATCCCTGAATTCATTCGTGCTGTATAATGCCAGTAACGGCGAGATCGCACGGACGGATAAAACGATGGGGTATCCACTTTTTTATATCAAACGGGATTATAATATAGATACAATCTGCATTGGCCCCTGCATAGAGAAGCCGGTGAAACTCCGTATCAATTGTCATCAACAGGCCATCGCTACTGATCCTGTTGAGTATACCTTCTAAACATTGTACTATATAATATCAGGTGGACATTAAATATATCCACCTGATATTAATATTTTCCTCATGCACTTATCATGTTAAAGCTTAAGCTTGCCTTCTATAGAATCGTCCAGCGTTTGTCCGGTGACCGCCCCCATTAACTGTTTCGCAAACGCCACTATCTGTCCATGTTTGGTATCCCAGTAATATCCCTCTACAGGCGTCACTTTGATAACAGATATCCGTGGATCATCCTCCCCCTCCGTAAACCAGGTTTTAAACAAGGGACTCCACAATTCTGCAATCTTTGCCTTATCCTGACTGATCGAAGCATTACCATAAATGGTCATAAAATCAGAATGCTCACTTCCCTTGAATAACAGCTGCACAGCAGGGTCTGCAAGAATATGCGCATTCTTATGACTATCTGTAGCACTCAGGAACCAGCAATTACCATTCTCGTCCACCTGTTGCACAGCCATAGGCCGCGTATCAAATGGCTTTCCGGTACTGATCTCTGTACAGAAAAAGCAGGTGGCAGACTTATCTATCAGCTCTTTTAATTTCTTGGCAGCATCTGTACCCTGAAGATCAAGATGATTTTGTTCAGGCTGCTGGCGGTTAATACTATCCATAACGTTTTTTATAAAGTAAGGTCTGAAAATCATGCCAATGGAAAATGTGCGATCCGTACATATCTTAGTCCGATATATACATTGCACAACAGACTCATTAGCTGGAATTTCGTCCTAAATTCTACAATCATGCAAACAACAGGAAAAGTGGTACTGATTACCGGCGGTGGTTCCGGTATTGGTATGGAAACAGCCCGATTATTTGTACAGAAAGGCAATCAGGTCATCATTACCGGCAGAAGCAAAGAGAAGCTGGAGAAAGCAGCTGCACAGATAGGGGCAGCCGGTTATTTCAGCTGTGATGTGACCAGCGAACAGGATGTACAGGCATTGCTACAATATATAACAGAGCAATATGGCAAACTCGATTTCCTGATGAATAATGCAGGTTTATCTTATCTGCATCAGTTACACGATGACACAGAAACGTTTCTTAACGCATCCCGGGAGATGACGACCAACTATCTGGCTGCTGTCAACATCACCGCAAAGTTCCTTCCCCTGCTGAAAGCACAGCCAGAAGCAGGTATTATCAACATGTCATCCATTACCGGTTTTGTCCCTGCCTTTACCTTACCCACCTACTCTGCCAGTAAAGCGGCCTTACATTCCTATTCACAATCATTACGTCATAGCCTTGCCCAGGCAACCAATATCAAAGTATTCGAAGTAATGCCTTCCCTGGTAGATACTGAGTTTACCCGGGATATCCCTACCAAAGAAAAGATCACGCCCGAGGAAGTAGCCACGGCTACACTGGACGGTATTGAAAACGACCTGTATGAAATTCATGTAGGCACAACTGGTGCACTGCATCAGCACTTTTTCAGCCAGGCAGAACAGGCATTTAAAACACTGAACAGGATCAATTGACAGCTATTCGGACAGGGCAATTGCAGCCGGACTGCTTCTTTGTAAGCAATCCGGCTTTTTTGGTATCTTGCTTCCGCAAAATATTCCCTGTTTACTATGACCAAGTTTTTTAAGCAAGCCTCAATTGCTGTCTTCGTTTTTATCGGACTTCCCATCATCATTGGCCTTACACTGATTGTCCGTAAAGCCATCAAAAATGCGCCACCCCCAACCATTTCAAAGGCTGATTCAATAAAAATAAAACGTGATAGTATACAGGCCGCAACATGGGCTGCGGCAGAAGAGGAAAAAAAACATCCAAAGAACTGGTATTACCGGGCAGATGAAGATCCGATGACCTCGGATACTGTCTATTATGCGACCGTAAGTCCGAAGGAAAATATCAGCGTTAGAACGAACAGAGAAATAATGAAAGTCTCGGTCACTGAAACCGGTGGTGACAACAGATCCGGCAGGGCTTATGACGATGGTTACAGAAATGGTTACAACAACGCCAAAAGAAACACGAACAGTTTCTGGGGAAACCGGTCCTCTTCCTATACAAGCACACCTAAAAAACGTACAACTACCACCTCATCAACAAACTACGCATCCGCCTATCTTACCTTCACATTGGTAAAAAAACCAGGAAAAGAGACAGATGCATATATTGATATGGCAGACGGTGCATTCAATCCCAGCTATTTTAATGGCGGACAGGGCCTTCATATCCGTTTTGACAAAGACAAGGATGCCTACTACCCTACATTGGGTGATAAAGCACAGAGCGGGCGTGTCCTTTATCTTGCCAGCACCAAAGGATTTCTCGCTAAACTGAAAAAGGCGAAAACAATGCTTATAGAAGTAGATGTTGCCAATACCGGCCGCTTTGTACTGGAGTTTGACGTACATGATCTCGATTGGAAGCGTTCATAATTATACTATTTTACCAGAATCCTTATACTTTATTGCAGATACCTTATTAATAGCACTGCATTTTTTCCGCATTGCGTAAACCATTTTCCCAATTTGATAAACAGCCCCCTCCGCAATCCACTTAATTTTGCGGCGCGTTTACAATATTAATCAGCTAATCAGCTTATATGCATACTAAATTTAACCGACTTCTGGGGCTGTTATGTCTCCTATGTGCAATGTTTGTGGCTATGCCAGCCTTTTCAATCGATGAACCCCTTTCCGCTATCAAGGGTAAAGTAATTACAGGTGATGGTGTTGCCGTTCCTTATGTAGCAGTACAGATCAAAGAAAGAAATAAGGGAACAGTGACCAATGAAAAAGGTGAATTCATTTTCAAAAGAATGCAGCCAGGTCACTATACCATCCAGGTGATGTTAATGGGTTACAAGAGCGTTACCAAAGAAATAGATGTGGTTCAGGACCAGATCGTGCATGTAGACATTCAGCTGGAAGCTACTAACCAGCAGCTGCAGGAAGTGATCATCAACAGTAACAGGAACAAATACAAAACAGAAGATGTTTCCGGTTCACTGCGTCTGAAAACGCCTATCATGGAAATTCCTCAGAATATCCAGGTAATCTCCTCCTCCCTGATCGCTGATCAGCAGGCTTTCGATATCGTAGACGGTGTTACCCGTAACGTGAGTGGCGCTACCCGCGTTGGTCACTGGGATAACCAATATGCGCAGATCCGTATGAGAGGCTCCAAGATCCCTGCCTTCCGTAACGGTATGAACATCGAAGCAAGCTGGGGTCCTACCGCTGAAGATGCAGGTATGATCGATCGTATTGAATTCGTAAAAGGCCCTGCCGGCTTTATGCTCGCAGCTGGTGAACCAGGTGGCTTCTACAACGTGGTGACCAAAAAACCTACCGGTGTAACACAGGGTTCTGTTAACCTGAGCATGGGTAGCTTCAGCACTTACCGTGCAGCACTGGACTTTGACGGTAAACTGAGCAAAGACGGTAAACTGCTGTACAGACTGAACACTTCCGCTCAGCAGAAAGATTTCTATACCAAATACAACTATAGCAACCGTTATATGATCGCTCCGGTATTGAAATACCTGGTAGACGACAGAACATCCATCACACTGGAATATACTTTCCAGGGTTCCAAATACCTGGGTAACGGTAACTACCAGTTCTCTGCAAAGAAACTGCTGGATGAAGGTATCAACAACGACTTCTTCTATGGTGATCCTTCCCTGGAACCGGGCCGTCTGAGAGACCATAGCGCTTATGTATACCTGGATCACAAACTGAATGACAGGTGGCAGGCGCATGCGCAGGTTGCTTATTTCAACTTCAGCATGGTGGCTAACAGCGTATGGGCTAACAGCGTAACTCAAAGCGGTGATATGGATCGTTATTTCAGCATCGGTGATGAAGCAGGTGAAAACAGATTCGGACAGTTATCATTGTCTGGCGAAGAATACACCGGTAAGATCCGTCACCGAATTCTGGCTGGTATCGATATGGGTAACAAGAAATTCTGGGGCGACTTCCGTACACTGGATCAGAGCCTGGGCCTGAAAGGTGGTCAGAAGTTCAATGTGTACAACCCTGTTTACGGTATTCCATTTGACTCAATCCCTACTATCGACCGTTCTAAAAGTGTAAGAACAAGAGCAGGTGCAAGTGCTTACCTCTCTTCTGTAAACTACACTTCTATATATGCTCAGGATGAGCTGGCATTCTTCAACAACAACCTGCGTCTGTCCCTGGGTATTCGCTTCACCCGTGCGGAAACGGTAGGTCAGACTAAAACTGCAAGCCTCCTGAACAATGTCGTTTCACCAAGAGTTGGTCTTAGCTACTCTGTGAATAAATCTACAACTGTATACGCTTTATATGATCAGTCTTTCGTTCCTCAAACAGGACTTGATTCTAACCTGAAAGCATTCGAACCTGTAAAAGGTAATGACCTGGAAGCAGGTATCAAGAAAGAATGGTTCCAGGGTCGCTGGATGACCTCTGTAACTGCTTACCGTATTGCCCGTCAGAACGCTAAAGTAGCGCTGGGTATCAAAGACAGCCGTGGTGCAGACGTATCTGAAACACTGGGTGAAACCGTTACCAAAGGTATTGAAGCTGATATCAACGGTGAGATCGTACCGGGTCTGAACGTTAACGTAAATTACGCTTACACTAAATCTAAAGTGACCAAAGATGCACCTAACAAAACTGAAGCTACTACAACAGTAGGTAACATCACGCCTAACACTGCAGCGCACGTTACCAACGCATGGTTAACTTACCGCTTACGTACAGGTGCACTGGAAGGTTTCGGTGTAATGGGTGGCATTCAGTGGCTGGCAGATCGCGCATACGGTACTACCAAAGTATACAATATGCCTAACTACTTCCGTGGTGATGCTGGTCTGAGTTACTTAAAAGGTAAATACTCTATCTCTGCGCTGGTAAACAACGTGGCAGATAACCGTAAACTGCTGACAGCAGCCTCTTTCTCTGCAGGTTACTACAGCTATATCGTGGAAGCACGTCGTAACTTCCGTCTGACGATCGGTTACCGTTTCTAATCAGATATTAGTTATTAAATAATATAAAAAGGCCTGTTCGCTGTAAAAGTGAACAGGCCTTTTTATTTCAGTACAATGTTATACTATTGTAAAGTACTTTGCTCCTTATCTCCTGGTAAATACATTTGCAGACTATAGTTATACTATATTGGTACGCCGTTAATGCTCCCTTTTTAAGGCAGCACTAACGGAGGATAACTATAGTCAGACTAATATCAAAGCACATTAACATTCCGGGCAATTTTGTCTGCCTGTATAAACGACTCAATATGAAGATTCTGGGAGTAATCGCTTTAGCACTTGGCATCTGTATGATGCACGACGAAATACCTGATAACCTGAAAATGAACAGGATACAGGTGATTGGTTCTCACAATAGCTATAAAAGAGCTATTGATCCTGCCTTATTTAAGATGTTCCAGCAGAAGGATTCTGTGTCAGCCAGTAAACTGGATTATGAACACATTTCCATTGCAGAGCAGCTGGATATGGGCTTGTTAAACCTGGAAGTTGATGTTTATCCGGATGAAAAAGGCGGACGTTTTGCACATCCAAAAGGACTGCAATGGGTGCCGGGACAGGCGCCGTTTGATGAAAAAGGCGTAATGAACGAACCTGGTTTTAAAGTACTGCATGTACCAGACCTGGACTTCCGTAATGACTACCTTACATTAAAGAATCTCCTCGCCGAACTGAAAAACTGGTCAGATAAACACCCTGACCATTACCCGATCTTCATTACCCTCGAACCAAAGGATGGTACTCCTAAAAATGCGGAAATGACCGTTCCGGAGCCTTTCACGCCAAAAACGTATGAAGAACTGGATAAGGCTTTGATCGCAGGACTGGGTAAAGAGCACATCATTACACCGGACCTGGTAAGAGGTAAATATAAGACCCTGGAAGACGCTGTATTACATGACAACTGGCCTACCCTGAAAGATGCCAAAGGTAAATTCGCCTTCCTGCTGGATGCCAATGATGCAAAAAGAGATATGTATATTGCTGGTCACCCTTCACTGAAAGGCAGGGTGATGTTTGCCAACGTAGATCCGGGGCACCCTGAAGCAGCTATGCTATTCAGAAATACCCCTACGAATGCGGAAATCAAGGACCTGGTAGCAAAAGGTTATATCATCCGTACAAGAGCGGATGCGGATACCAGGGAAGCCCGTCTGAACGATAAATCAAATTTCGTAGCAGCCTGCAATTCCGGTGCACAGATCATTACAACCGACTATTATAAGAAGAGTACGCACTTCGTTTCCGATTATGAGATCAGTTTTGATGGCAAAAAGTACGTACGACTCAATCCGGTACTGAATGATGTAGCAGTGGGTGGTAGTAAATAAACAATAGCCGGGGTCGTAAAACGCCTCTTCTTTGTCTTTTTCACCCCTCTTTCGAACAAGGTTCTCAGCGTAAGTTTGTATCGTTATCAACAACGAACAATCACATTAAAAACTCACTGATATGACAACGAAAACAAGGACTGCCATCACCATCGAAAGTACTGTTCAGGCGCCGGTAGCTAAAGTCTGGGATTACTGGAACCAGCCCGGGCATATCACACAATGGGCATTCGCTTCTGACGACTGGCACGCCCCAAAATCAGAAAACGATCTGCGTACCGGCGGTAAATTCAGTACCACTATGGCAGCCAAAGACGGCAGCTTCAGTTTTGAATTCGGCGGTGAGTATACAGATGTGAAAGAACATAAACTGATAGAATACACCATGGGAGATGGCAGAAAAGTAAGCGTACTTTTCACGACTATTGATGATGCGACGAAAGTGGTGGAGACATTTGAGGCAGAAGATGAAAATCCGGTGGAAATGCAGCGTGAAGGATGGCAAACGATCCTGAACAATTTTAAAAAATATACTGAAAGTCACTAAGGGAATACGTTCTCTGCAGACTGACAAAAACTGAAAAAGCCTTTTAAGATAGCTATCTTAAAAGGCTTTTTATTTTGCTATGATCGATTAATGAATCGCTAATTCTTGAAATATTCCGAAGCAGTTCTCACCTTTTCTACCCAGCAACCGGAAGACGCCTGAAGGACATACTCACTCAATCCTACCTTTTTTGATCCCGGCGCCCAATCATAGGTATACCCCATCCTGGTCCATGGATAATGGAAATCTGTTGCAGAAGTTAACGTATGGTAGTAAGCGTATATGATATAGTTATTAAACCAGCTTTCATATTCCGGCGTTACTGACTCGATCAGGTCCGCAGTAGCGGTTGTGGTCGAGATAGAAGGATTACCTGCGGGACGGTTCAGACGGGAGGCAGGTACCCATATCTCCGCAATATGTGTATTACTGCGGCTGTTTTTGGGCGGTAGACCCAGCAGCTGACAGATACGCATAACAGTATCTGAAGAAGCATTAAAGCTTTGTCCGATCCTGCTTTTCATCTGCGAAGGAATGAACAGCCAGGATTCGCCCCAGGTATTGGTGATAGAATCTCCTTCCGGATAGCTGGCAGGGAAACGCATGAAGGAAGCCATCAGTACATAGGACTGTCCATTGATAGTTTTCCACTGCAACTTTGTGTTACCGGCAGTAATAGGCCATAATGAATCAACTGCTTCAGATGCTTCTGCGTGCATTGCATCCAGGATGGAGTTCGCGTATAACTGATCGTTGGTGAGGGCTGGCGCTGGTTCTTCGTCTTTTGAACAGGCTACGAAGCCCAGACAGATCAGCAGTGTTAAAAGCAATAACTGGTGACGGGAGGTGGTGTTTATCATTGGAAATCTAAATGGTTATTTACTAAGGAGGCTAAAATTAACGGCTATTTATATTCAGGGGCCGGTCATTTCAGATCATTTTTTCCGACCGTATTCATTTTGTTCATTTACAAGGAAGTGCATCTGGTAAACACAGCTGTCTTTTATCGTCCTGAACCAGCTGGAAGACTCATTTACTTTCAGTCTGATCTGGTTTAGCATATTTTCATCCAGTTTCCCTTTGTAGGAAAGCTGAATATCCGGCCGTTTCTGCGGTAATAAGGTAAACTGTATCAGCACTTCTCCTGTATCCTTACTACCCGTCAGCTGGTCCAATACCAGGTTTTCACTCTTCCGGATATACCCCGCCAATGTATCCAGCTCAATACGTTGCTGTACTTTGGCCTGTGCGGTGAGCAATATTACCTGCTTCAGGCTATTCGGACCGGCAGACTTCTTCACTCCCTGTTCAGGGCTGTATGTTTTCCAGTCGGCTTCATATGCTTTCCCGTCAGCAGCATTCACATATGTTTTGTCGCCATTCAGGTGAGATGGATCTGATGTCGTCTTGCGGTCAGACTTTTTATCCGCGCAGGCATAAAGACAGGCAAGACTTCCGATTAGCAGGTATAACGTGGTTATTTTCTTAGGCATGGATACAATATGAGACTATAAAATTAAAATATATTGATATACATGCCTAAAAAGATCCATGAACGTCCGAAGGATCAATGTGCATGCCTTCTTCTCCTGATATGCCAGATCGGACGGTGAGGATACTTCCTGTGAGCTGTCATATTATTGAAGAGCAGGGCCACCAGCAGGAGGATCAGTACACCTGACAAAACAGGGCTCAGTACATAGAGATACCCCAGGTCTTTGATACGCTGCGTACCAATATTGGCGATCAGCGCCGTCGCTCCCCCAGGAGGATGTAAGGTTTTGGTGATCTGCATCAGTACAATGGAAAGCGCTACGGAAAGTGCCGCGGCCAGCCATAATTCATTGGGCACCAGTTTGTGGATGGTCACACCGACCAGTGCGCAAATAACATGACCTCCTACCAGGTTCCTGGGTTGTGCCAGCGGACTGTTAATAATACCGTAAATAAGGACGGAAGAAGCCCCAAAGGAGCCAATGAGGAAGATATTGTCAGCGGAGTCAAGGAATTTGCTCTGCAGAAAACCAATAAGCCCGATTCCGGTAAATGCACCCAGAAAAGTCCATAAATGTTCCCTGAAGTCCAGTAATGTCTCCTTGTACAGGACATAACGTACCCTGCGCATGTGGCGCTTTACTTTTTTTCTCATTTTCCCTGAAGTTCCCGTTTTATGAGCCGCAAAGTTACGCCAAAAAAAGTTTGAGCCACTATGAACTACCTACATGAAAAACACCCGGAAGACTCCGGGTGTATCACATAGATTCTGATTCGTTACAATCCGCTCACGGATGTATGTTGCTAGAAATTAAAATTTGCAGGGTCAGGTCCCATACGGGCCCCTTCGTCCAGACTGTTGAGGATTTCCATATCCTCCTGCGGCAACACAAAGTCAAACAACTGCGCATTTTCAATGATCCTTGCCTGACGAACGCTTTTGGGAATGATCACAATCCCTCTTTGCAGATTCCAGCGCAACAGCAACTGCGCTACCGTAATCTGATGCTTTGCAGCCATCCTTGTGAATATTTCAACACCAAATGCACGACCATGCATCAGCGGAAACCAGGATTCAAACTGTATATGATTCGCCTTTGCAAAGGCAACCAGGTCCGGCTGTTGCAGGAATGGATGAAACTCCACCTGATCCACCATTGGTGTAACATGGGCGCTTTCCATCAGATCTTCCAGCTGGAAGGGAAGAAAATTGGATACCCCTATCGCCCTGACCTTCCCCTCCTGGTATAAAGTTTCCATGGCTCTCCAGGTCTCCTTATACTTCCCTTTTACAGGCCAGTGTTGCAGATAAAGGTCAAGATAATCTGTACCCAGCCGGCGTAGCGAATCATGAAAAGCCCTGATGGTAGTGTCGTATCCCTGATCTGAATTCCAGACCTTCGTAGTAATGAAGATGTCTTTTCTGTCTACCGGATGATTGGCAATAGCTGCCCCAACGCCTTCCTCGTTATAATAGGCAGCGGCCGTATCGATATGTCTGTAACCTGCGTCCAGTGCATAGGTTACTGCATCGTACACTTCCTGTCCGTTCTTTGTTTTATACACACCGAGTCCCAGGTAAGGCATATGCACGCCATTAGCCAGTGTGACGGCGCCATTTATATCTGTTATGTTCATCGTTATAACTTTTACGTATTGAATGGTACTGCAAACTTAGCACGTATCCTCACGTAAATTGCTACATTAAACAAACTAAAAGCTGTAAAAATCAATCAATCGATTTCCGGAAAACAGAGGGGCTGATCTTCGTGTTCTTTTTGAAGAAATTGATAAAGTGCGGCAACTCCTCAAAGCCGAGACTCCAGCCTACTTCCGATATGTTCCAGTCGGTATGCTTCAGCAGGGAGCGGGCTTCCTGGAGAATACGTTCACCGATCAGCTGTGAGGTGGTCCGGCCGGTCGTCTCCTTCAATGCTTTGTTCAAATGA
This sequence comes from Chitinophaga sp. YR627, assembly GCF_900114995.1. Taxonomy (GTDB): domain Bacteria; phylum Bacteroidota; class Bacteroidia; order Chitinophagales; family Chitinophagaceae; genus Chitinophaga. The sequence goes on along the minus strand of NZ_FOUX01000008.1, from coordinate 167,144 downwards.
TTGACATGGACGGATAACTGATTAGCAAAATCGGTTGCTGAGCGCAACCGCATCTGTTGTACGGGAGATTCCACGGGAAACTGCCTTTCCAGCAATTCCATAAAAAGAGAAGAAATACGCGTAGCCGCGTTGGTATTGGTATATAATGTAGCTGCAGGCTGTAAACGAATGGCTTCATGCATCAGTTCGAAGACACATGTTCTTAATACATCATATTTATAAGCAAAATCAGAAGCGATCTCTCTCAGCATCTTCTCAAAAATGCCCCGGATCTTTTCAAACTGTTCGTCAGACAATACATAGATCGGCTGACCGCCCGGTTTCATCACCGGATATTCATGGAGCCGGCTGGCGCCGAATTGCTGGAAAAAGGCTTCCGTAAAAATGCAGAAGTACCCATCATGCTCCTCGTCTGGTACATCATAATGATAAGGCACCTGCGGATTCGAAAAGATAAGTGCATTCTTCTCAGTCTCAATCACTTTATCTGCATACTCGTACCTGTTGCGCCCCCTGATCAGACTGATCTTATAATATTCTTTCCGGTTGTGGCCAGAACACTTTCTGCCCGCAAAGTCTTCCAGTTTGAATACATTGAAATGCCCCAGCTCTTTCTTTAGATTGTCAGGCATCCAATTCAGTTTGGAACGATAAAAGGTTTCGATACTTTCTACGCTTTCCATCCTGCAAAGTTACAAAATTCAATCAAGACACCGGGAATAGCACTCACTACCTCCCAATAAGGTCTACCTGCCATATACAGGCACAATACCGGCATTTCTGATCTTTTCCACCACCTTCTCCCCTACCTTATGCCCCTGGTCAACACCGTTCTCTATGGCATCACGGAAATGAATCCCTCCATATAAACGGGAAATAGCAGCTTCATTACAGGCAGCCTGGAAGGAACTGAATTTGCGGGTGGCTATTTCAAACATCTCCTCCGTATTGTCTTCATATTCAAAATTGTCCCCCATCATGTAGGTCAGCACCGTTGCGACCGCAGAGGAAACGACACTATGTCCGCTGGTATATTCAGGGAAAGGCGGGGTTTGTAACAGCGGTTTCCAGCGCACGTCCATATACTTGTTGATATAGGTTTCCGGTCTGATACGGTTGCTGGTATATTTGGAATCCCAGCAACTGATAAAAGCGTCCATCATCGTCACCGCTGCCACCGCATGTACCAATACCGTCTTATCAAAATCCAGCTGTGCTTTCCGGGCAGCTATACCGGTAATGTTCATCCAGTGACCACCCGGGGTGATCTTCTTAAAACCAATGGCCATATGTCCGTAGGTACTCACGGCAAACGGATTACAATCCCAGAAAGATGCGATCACGCGCTGCTCCATATTCAGGTTCACACCTGCATCACGCACCTCCTTATTCAGCGCATAAAAAGCACTGGTAGTATCCTTGCTGAAAGGTACCGGTGGCAAAGGGAGGAACTGATTACAGGAATCGATCACCATCGGACGGAGCGTTTTCCAGTGAGGTTCCACGGCTTCAATATAGGCAGGTGGTGTAGGATACCAATAACCCTCCCCTTTTACAGGTGTATAGCGCACCCGCGTGCTCAGCTTAGTATATCCATCAGGCCTTGACCACTGCACGGCCTGTTTTGCCACATCCACCGCTACCGCAATAGAATTACGGATGATGCTGTCCGGCACTTTATCTTTTTTAAACAACAGCACCAGTTTCTCTTCATCCTTCTCCAGCATAAACCCCGATGGCAGCATCAGTTTGCCGGTCTCCAGGATACTGTATACTGCTGCAATGCGGTAGTCATACACCCTGCCGCTATCGTGTACCGCAATGCCAGGATAGGAAGCGATAAAGCGTTTTGCATCAGGGATCTGTTTATTATGCGCTGCTACAATGCTGTAGGCCGACATCATCGCATAACTATAGAAACGGCAGGCAGCAGGTGGATTCACTACATCATGCATCATCACCATTGACAATGAAAACACAGCTGGCTGTATATATTCGGTAAACGTATTCTTATGTTGTTGTGCATATCCTGTCTGACACAGCATCAGCAGTATGATCATCCAATTTTTCATAGCTTAGTTCACTTTAAACAGGGTTATTCCTTTATTGTTGATACCGATCATAACATAGGGGTTGCTGCCAATGTTTATCACAGCAGCAGACTTCACGTCCCCTTTTACACACAGACCGGATTGCGTTTGTGGCACATAGGTAAAACCACCTTTTCCATCTCCTTTCAGCAGACAACCATAACCGGCATCAAAACTGCCCAGCTTAAGCCGATTGTCGCTATGGTTCCCCAATAGCAACAGGTCCATTTTACCGTCTTTGTCATAATCTGCCGGTAATATCTTAGATACCACAGAGAACTGTGCTTCCACCGGTAAAGGGGCCGCCACAAACTTACCATTGCGGTATAACAAACAGCGGGTCTTTGTATCAGTCACCGTTAGCTTACCAGCCTGACCCAGTTCTTCCGCAGAAAAGATATCCTTCATGGTCGCATTGGAGTAATTGCGGTAAGAAGAGAACTTACGTCGCATCGGGTAAATCTGGTCATTCAACTCGTCCCGGCTGACAAAAGGATAACTCACACCCTCAATGTAGAAATTCAGGAAAGGATCAATAGAACCATTCTTATCAAAATCCGCGTAATACAATTCCGCCGGTTGTTTTGCAGACGCGTGGAGCTGTGTGTTTTCACCCATATTCCCGGCAATGATATCCTCATGTCCGTCGCCATCTACATCTGCCAGCGTCAGACCAAACCATAAGCCTCCTTCCGGCTGCTCAAAGTACCGGGACGTAGCATCCTGAAAACCACTCGTTTTATTAAGATAAACAGTCAGGGGCATAAACTCTCCGCACAGGACAATGTCCTTCCGGCCATCTCCATCGATATCGGTCCAGTGGGCATCCGTGATCATGCCACTGTTGGCAAAAGGAACACTGGCAATGGTAAACTGCCCCTTGCCATTATTGACCAGCAGAAAGGACGTCGGCGGTACCGGATATTTACCGGGAATCACTCTCCCTCCTACAAACAGATCGATATCTCCGTCATTGTCAAAATCACAGGGGCGCACACAGGACTTACTGCTTGCGCTCACATCCGGTAATGCGCCTTTAGAAAGCATAAAATTGCCTTTTCCGTTGTTCAGGTATAACTCGTCCTGTAAAGCCGGCGTATTGGGCTCAAAAAGGCTATAACCGCCCTTTGCCACATAGAGATCAGGAGCTCCGTCTCCATTCGCATCAAAAAAGGCGGCTGCCGCTACCTGGGAAGCCACATCTGTCCCTGATACGATTTTGGTACCGGGTGTAAAACCACCACCTGTTTTTTGCAGATAAATGGCGGCTGCCTGTTCATTATCTCCCGCGATGTACAGATCTTCCAGACCGTCTTTATTCACATCCGCCTTTTCAAACACAGGTCCTGTTTTGGAATACATGAACAGCATCAGCAGCTGACGTTTGAAATCATTCTCAGAAATATCGCTATGCTTATAGGTAAAGAGACTGTCCGCATTCCGGAACCAGGTGGGGGTTGTATTATGTGGTGCAGGTAAAACTGCATCCGGCGCATAAGCGACTGTCAGCAATTGATTGGCAGCTACGTTTGTCAGCCGTTGTACCTTATTATCCGGCCAGACGATCCGTACAGAATCCACCTGTGTGTTATCCCCCAATCCAAACAGCAAACGGGTAGAGACCGCCGAAAGATACCCCCGGTTAGGATTGACTTCCTGATATTGGGTATTTCCCTTACTATACACATATACCTTGGCGCCTACCGCAACGGTATTCATACCTGTCCCTTTTAATTGCAGGGAAAGGTAAGCAGCGGATTTGCCCTGTTCGCGGCTCATGTTCTTATACACCGCTGCCGGTTCGTTGATCTTATTGATCACAAGATCGAGATCACCATCATTATCCAGATCAGCATATACAGCGCCACTGGAAATACCACCGGCATCAAATCCCCATTTCTGCTGCATATTGGAAAAGGTGAGATCCCTGTTATTGCGAAAAACGTAGTTCTGCAAAGAGGTAGACGGCATAGCTGATACCAGGTCCATCAGCAAAACTGGTTCTCTGTCGATGGCCTTCTTCACTTTATAATCGCCCCAGTAACGCAGGAAATCCTTGTTGGTATAATCCCGGAGATAGCCATTGGTGACAACAATATCCTTATACCCGTCATTGTCCAGGTCTGCTATCAACGGACACCAGCTCCAGTCAGTATTGGATACACCAGCCAGTTGTCCGATTTCACTGAAAGTACCGTCACCATTATTCAGCTGGAGCATATTGCGCATGTACTGTTTATACAGATCCTGGGAAATCATCAGTTCAAACGACTCATAATTCTCCTGCAACTGTAACAACTTCTGCCGCTGGTTATCTTCCGGCAACATATCCAGGGTCATGACATCCGGCAGTGCATCATTGTTGAAATCAGCAATGTCAACCCCCATGGAAAAATGAGACAGGTGACCAAAACAATTGGTAGCATCTTCTGCAAACGTGCCGTCATGTTTATTTATGTAGAGGTAATCGCGTTCGTTGTAATCGTTGGTGACATAAATGTCCTGCCAGCCATCCTGGTTAATATCAGCAATGGCTACGCCCAATCCGAAAGTCAGTGGGTTTTGTATGATCCCCGCCTGTTTGCTGACTTCCATAAAGTGGTTATGATCGTTTCGGTATAGTTTATTGCCTGCCAGGGGATCTGTTTCATTTTTGTACCTGGCAAACTCCATATTGTCGATCTTGATCACGTTGTGGTTCAACAGGAACATGTCAAGATCGCCATCATTATCATAGTCAAAGAACACTGCATTCGTACTATAACCTGGATCATCAAGACCGTATTCTTTTGCTTTTTCTGCGAATCTGGCGTTACCCAGGTTAATGAACAGCTGATTCCTCCTTAGTTCGTCGCTCTTCTTACCAGAGTAACAAACGTATATATCCAGTAATCCGTCTCCATTCACATCGGCCATGGTCACCCCTGTTTTCCATCCTTCAGGTCTGCCTTCCAGTTCTTTGGCAGCACTGCGGGTAATGTCTGTAAAGACCATATTGCCTTTATTCAGATAAAGCTTATTAGGTCCCATATTGGCGGTAAAGAACAGGTCCTGTAAACCATCATTATTGATATCGCCTACAGCAACACCTGCCCCATTATAGAAGTATTCATATGCCAGTACGTTTAGTTTCTCCGTTTCATTCAGTGCATTGCTAAATTTAATATTGGTAGTTTTAACCGGTAACTGCTGAAACAACGGTTGCTGGGCAATAACAGCAGGGACAATGAGTGTGAGTAACAGTGTAAGAAAAATACCTGGTTTGACTGCGGAGCATGGACTGTATTGGTGTATTGCTGTGGAATAGCTTATCATTCGGGTAATTTTTTGCTGAGGGCGGTATGTAGGATAAAAGCTAATGCGACCACTGAGGGTCGCATTAGCATAAGTTCAATAGTTATATTACTGTGCATCCCACCATATCCTTGCAGTATAGGTATCACCTCCCTGCAGGCGGCCTACGGCAGCTGCGTAATTAACAGGATTGGTTGACCCCTCGGTTGACTGATAAGCAATTCTCCTTGGTATGGTACCACCGGTGAAGTTACCTATATAGTTAACCGGAGTCAGAACTGGATAACCGGATCTTCTCCAGTTTGTCCAGGCTTCAATGAAGTTAAATAATAAACCATTTGTGGCCCAGTATTGTTCATTGATCTGTTTCATTGATGCAGCAGTAGAACTTACATCCAGCGGATGAGCAGTTGCATAGGCATCAGCTGTAGCTGCAGAAATAGCTGCGGCAGAACTGAAAGTAGCCAGTGACTGTAAGGCAGCGGATACTCCATTGGCATAGTGCGTGGCAGCAGACCCTGTTACGGTCCATCCACGTACAGCCGCTTCTGCCAGCAACAATTCTGTCTCAGCGTAAGTCAGTACAAATTCTGGTGCACTACGGCCAAGATAAACAGCGGTAGTCGGACGGGAATATTTACCCAGTGGATATACATCACTACCTGTACCAGTGCTGCCAGGATAATCAGATCTTTTGGTAATGTCTGTCGTACCACCTGCCAGGTCATAACCATTTGGCATACCTACCTGTACACCAGGGGTTTTATTCCCCGGCAGCGCGCTGTTCGTGCCATCTTTCAGACCAACCGGAGGTACCTCAGAGGCAACATTCAAACGAGGGTCGTTATTTGCTTTCAGATAGTCGATCAGTGGTTTAGACCATTTTACCTCTCTGTAATCTTCTACCACCAGCAGGGCGCCGCTTGTACCGTTACCATTACCGGTAGAGTTATCCGTAGGACAAACCGCATTATCAGAGATACCTGCAAACGTACCGCCTGCGGCTGCTTTTTCAGCATACTGACGGGCCAGTGTAGGATTAGCCTTTACAATACGCATAGCAGAACGCAGCATCAGTGAATAACCGAACCTTTTCCATTTAGCGATGTCACCACCGTAGAACAGATCTGAAGTCAGCTTATCAGCAGCCGGATCAAACGCATTGATAGCAGTTTCCAGTTCTGCCAGCATAGAAGTGTAGATTGACTCCTGTGTATCATACGCCGGCGTAAATGATCCGGTCTTACCTTTCAGGGCCTCAGAATAAGGCACATCACCATAACAATCCGTAATATGCTGTATAAGCAGTATTCTCATGATCGTACCGGCGGCTGCCAGGTTGGTCAGGCCCTTCTCATTAGCCAGGGATACCATTTCATAGGCAAAGCTGGCACCTTTATAATCATCATTCCACAGCTGGTTCTGATAACCAATGATACCAGAGGATGCCACGTACTTATCCCCATTACTATAGTAGTTATAAGTAGAAGATAACAACTGCGCCCACATACTCTGGAACAGCAATTGTGCATACCCTGTATTAGCATACTGATACTGAGATTTTGCCAACAGCAGGTTCGCATTATATTTGGAACCATCCACAGCAACAGGGTCGGAGTTGATCTCATCAAAGTCATGGGTACAACCTGTCGAAAACAGTGTCAGACCCAGTGTTATATATAGCAGACCTTTTTTCATGTTCATTATTTTTTAAATTTTACGTTCACATTCACACCATACGTACGGGTACTTGGTAAACTGGTACCTTCAATACCTGCGTAGTTGATGAGTGAAGAAAATCCGGATTCTGGGTCTATGTTGTCAGATTTGCGCATGAGCGTAAGCAGATTACGCGCAACCAGCGATATACCGATAGATTCGAATGGTGTTTTACCCATTACTTTACTACCCAGTGTATAACCAAATGTCAGCTGACGCAGTTTTATGAAGTCTGCATCCAGTACACTGTTTTTGGAGATCTTATTCGCATATGCCTGGTAATAGGACTGCGCATCTACTCTTGTTGTATTTTTTTGTCCGGTGCTTTCAATGATACCGTCAACTACGATACCACCTTCCCTGCCTTCCAGCGTTGATTTATCCAGACCACGGAACACCGCGTAGTCTTTTGTAGCAGACAGGATCTTCGCACCAAACTTGCCATCGATCAGGAATGACAGGTTGAAGCCTTTAAAGGAGAAATCGTTATTGATACCACCAAAGAACTTAGGCAGTACGCTACCCATTGGACGCAGTACACCATCGTTGATCGGCAGACCGGAATTATCCAGCAGCACTTCACCTTTACTGTTACGTTTGAAATCGTATGCAAGGATCTGTGGACCAGCCAAACCTTTTACAAGCGCTGTGTTGGCATTCAGCGGACGGTAAGTACCCAGTGTCAGGATAGTACTGCTACTGTTATCACCATAAATATCCAGGATCTTGTTCTTGATGTAAGTACCGTTCACAGAAGCATTCCAGGTGAAACTGGAGCTGGATACGATCGTACCATTGATCTGTGCTTCAAAACCAGTGTTCTGTGTAGAACCGGTTGGGAAGTAGGCCTTTTCATAACCAGTTGCCGGAGAGATGGTACCCTGGATGATCTCATTCTTCGTCTTACGGTGGAAGTAAGCGAGATCAACTCCCAGTCTGTTATTGAAGAATTTCAGTTCCAGACCAACTTCCGCTTCTTTCAGCGTAAATGGTTTCAGGAACAGGTTAGGCAGTGTGGAAGAGAAATCACCTGTGCTGACGCCGCCAATTGTACTTCCTACATTGTAGTAAGACTTGGTGATATAGGCATCTACCGGTTCACCGCTCGCATTCGCATAAGACGCACGTAACTTACCGTAGGTCAATTTCGGAATGTTCAGCAGCTCAGAAAAAATAAAGCTACCTGATACGGATGGCACAAAGATGCTTCTGTTATCAGAAGGCAGCGTAGAATACACATCATAACGACCGGTTGTTCCGATGGTCAGGAAACCTTTATAGGAGAAGTCAGCAGTGTAATAGGCAGACTGTGATTCTCTTGACTCATAGTCATAGTTTCTGCTAAAGTTGGTGACGTTGCTGTAAGAATATACATAAGGAATGATATACTGGTTACCAGCTACACCTACCATTTCCCAGGTTCTTTTACGAAGATTACCACCGACAGCCACATCCACCTGCAGGTCTTCCACGATGTTCTTCTTAAAGCCGATCAGACCATCCGCGTTGAACTCAGTGGATTGCTCATTACGCAGGTCCAGGTCACCACTCACCGTTGTACCATTTGGCAGTGTGCTTGTAGAGTAAGCAGTTCCCCATGGCGTTACCTTGAATTTGCGGTCGTTGATATTATCATAACCAACACGTCCCTGTGCATATAAGAAGTCAAAGAAATCGTAGCGGACAGTCAGCGCAGAGATCCAGCGTCTTCTGTCGATGTTATTGATATACTGATTTACCACAAACCAGGGGTTGGTTACATAGTTATCATCCGTCCATACGATCTCACGGCCGTTGTTATCAGGATTATAACCCGGTTTCAGCAGATCTTCATTGATGTTTGTAGCCAGGAAGACACCGTTGTTCGCATTCAGCGGACCATCACTCAACTGAGGACGGTTCTGGGAGCGGTCATCGATATAGTTTACCATAGCGCTCACTTTCAGTTTGCTGGTCAGGTTCTGATCCAGATTCAGGTTGAAAGTTTTACGTTTCAGACCACTGTTCCTCAAAACGGAGTGGTTATCCATGCTGGAAGCAGATACACGGAAGGTACCTTTGTCACCACCACTGGATACGGCTATTGTATTGGTAAAGGTCGGACCTGTTCTGTAGAAACGGCTGATATTATCATCTACAGCGGAATAAGCGTATGAGTTACCATTGAACTGCGGCGTCATGGTTCCATCCAGTTTTGAACCCCAGCTTAGACGGCTACTGGCCAGTGCGTCTGTTGCGTTAGCAGGTTTTGCACCATGCTGTCCCTGACCATATTCATATTGAAACTCTGTAAAGTCTATCGCTTTATCCAGTGTGTAGTTCATGTTATATTCCACCTGCATGGAACCTTTCTTACCACTCTTGGTAGTGATGAGGATCACCCCGTTTGTAGCACGAGTACCATACAATGCAGATGCAGACGCACCTTTCAGTACGGTCATGCTTTCGATATCATCCGGGTTGATGTTGGAGATACCATCACCGTTATCGGAACCACCCCACTCACCTGCTGCACCTCTCTGAGAGTTATCCATCGGTACACCGTTGATAACATAGAGCGGGCTGCTGGCGCCAAAGCTGGCCATACCTCTTAACAGCACGCGTGCAGAAGAACCAGGACCACCGTTTGTACCACTAACACTCAGACCAGCCACACGGCCACCGAGTGAGTAAGCGACGTTGGTTTCACGCGCCTGTGTAAGTGAAGCACCATCCACTTTGGTGACAGAGTAACCGAGTTTTTTGGATTCTTTGGAAATACCCAAAGCCGTTACTGTTACTTCTCCTAACTGAGAAGAAGATTCTTCCATGGTCAGGTCGACAGTAGTCTGACCGGCAGCAACTTTAATTCCCTTTGAAGTATAACCTATCAGTGATGTTTCAAGCGTAATTTCTCCCTCAGGAGCATTCTTTAGTGTGAATGCGCCATCCGCACCGGTGATTGCAAAGATGTTCTTCCCCTGCACCTTAATACTTACAGAACCCAGTGGAGCACCGGATTTAGAATCTTTGACAGTTCCCTGCAACTGCCTTGTCTGAGCCAATGCTACCGTGGAAAGAAGCATTGCAACAAACAGCAAATGTAGATGTCTCATTATCGATTTAGTTTTTGGTTAGAGAATAAACAAGTGACAGACACTTGTGGGCATAGAAGCGCTGGTCGCCGTGCGACATTGTTTCCTTTCATTGTTCGGTCAGTTAAAAAATTTGGTTGTAGAAAAAATACTTCCCCCTTATGCTAGTTCATAGCACTGTTTACACTTTCATTGTTGCTGAATTTTGGTCTCTCTTATGTTTTTCACAACGCTACCTACCTACTATGTTAAAAAGACACTTATTATCTTTCAAACACATTATTTATGCCTTACATAGCAGGCAGATAGCTGTAAACTCAGTAGAAATTTGAGATGATTAATAATTGTTCATTGTTCTAACTTCCCGTTTGCAAATCCGATTTTGGTTTATTTGATTTGATTGCAGAAAGAAAAAAAGTTCAAATAGTTAGCTGTTCAATAGTTTATTGATCCAAAGTCGCTCTATACTCTTACGAGTAATACAATTCACTGTTACTGTTTGTTCCAAAAAATCGATAAATGACAAGTTTCTATACATGGACGGTTGTCAAACCGCGAATTTCATAACTAATTACCGCTTACGTTCTCTCGTAGTTCACGCTCGTAGTTAACGTTTTTGTTCACTGTCTCTTTTGTTCACTATTATTTAACACAATGAATGTACTTAATTTTAACGTTTCGTACAATAACAATTGCGTTGTACATAATTATAACCATTTGCGCGCATCACCAAATACTATTTTAACACTTTTTGGTTGTATGTAAACCGTTTTAGCTATTGAATAGCAAAGGGTTTCAAGGTAAACGATTACTAATATTATTTTATCAAAAAAAAGACGCTGTCGACCCATTCGGTGACAGCGTCTTTTATACACTTATTCAACAGACCGTATAGCCTGTATATGTGACACTTTATTTCAGTTTATCTGCTTTAACACCCTCTTTTGTGATCTTCACAGGAACGATCAGCCCATTCTCGTCAAAATGCATTTCGTCAATACATGTTACGCGGTTGTTAGCAGCAGTTTCTGTCAGCGGACGTCTGTGATAAATGATATACCAACGGTCTGTTCCCGGTACGTTTACTACGGAATGATGACCTGCGCTGGTTGCTACAGCAGTATCAGCCTGAAGGATCTTACCGATACGTTTAAAAGGACCTACCGGAGAATCAGCGATCGCATAGGCAACAGAATACTCCGGACCGCCCCAGCCACCTTCTGACCACATAAAGTAATATTTACCGTTGCGGATGAACATAAAAGGTCCTTCCACATAACCAGCAGGCGTTATCTCTTTAAAGGTATTACCGTCTTCAAAAGGTGTGAATCCTTTGAAGTCATCATTCAGTTTTGCGATATTACAATGACGCCATCCACCATATATAATATAGTATTGTCCGTCTTTGTCATGAAACACGAACTGGTCGATCGGTTGTGCCTTATTGTAAAATTTGTCGATCAGGGGTTTACCGATATGATCTTTATAAGGACCACCTGGTTTATCGGCTACTGCCACACCGATACCACCTTCTTCATTATCACTCTGGATATCATTGGCGGCAAAGAAGAAGTAGTATTTACTGTCTTTCTTTACAATGGCTGGAGCCCACATCGCCTTTTTAGCCCATTTTACGGCTGCTGTATCCAGGATATGCGGATGTTTGGTCCATTTGATCAGGTCCCGGGAAGAAAAGGCATCAAAAAACACCTGTTTCTCATATTTGTCAGAAAATGTAGGATATACCCAATACTCTTTACCCCATATAACTGCTTCAGGATCAGCATACCATCCCTGCACGATAGGGTTACCAGACGTTTTTTGAGCGGCTGCGGGTAAAGTGGCAGCGGCTGCCAGTAATAACAATGTTAAGACCTTTCTCATAATATAATTTCCAGTTTGAAGCACAATATAATAATTGACCATCCAGGTTGTATACTTTGCCCGGCATTCTCTGGCTAAAGCACCCGTTTCTGGCGTTAAAACACACACTAACTATTTAATAAACAACATTTTAATAGAATTTACAGCGATAGACCAGTCAGCCCCGGCAACCAGACCAGACAAATAATACTATTGGATAATATATCCGCAAATAGTCAATCGAAAACCGCTATTCTGCCAATACGCTCATCACATCGGACAGTTTCGATATCATTTTTTGTTCCTACTTTTACCGCAGCATTCAAACGATAGGAAATTGTCATATTCATCCTTACCAGAGGAGCAGGAATTATTAAGGCAGATAGCCAGGGGTGACGAGTCTGCATATACACTTGTATTTAATCATTACAGTAAACAAGTGTTCAATGTGGCCATGCTTTATCTGAAAGACACCACACCGGCCCGGGAGGCCGTACAGGAGGTTTTTCTGAAAATATGGCTGAAAAGGGAAGCTATGTCCGATGTGGAAGACCTCACCGGTTACCTCTTCATTCTCACCCGTAATCATATATATGACAATTTCAAAAAGCAAGCTAACCTCCTGAAAGCACTGGATAGCTTCATTCAGTTACAGCCTGCCGCCATTGCAGATACCGATCATCGCCTCCAGGAGCACCAGTACGACCACCTGTTGAACAAAGCGGTATCCAGCCTTCCCCCTGAACGTAAAAAGGTCTATATCGCCCGTAAAGAAGGCCTGAGCAATGAAGAGATCTCCCATAAAATGAACATTTCCATCCACACTGTCAAAAAACAGATGCAACTGGCCGTACAAACTGTCAGAAGCTTTGTGAAACAGCAGCTGCATATCTGACCTTCTCCCCTTTTTCCCGGAAAATCCCGAAAATAAAATCCCCGCTCTTACCTAATCTACTGAAAACCAATTCAGAAAAATTTTTCAACGGAATACTCCTTTCGGTTTTGACGATCGTCTTTATATCTATCAACCAGTGCCAAACTATCGTTTATGACAATACCTGAGATAAAGCGATTGCTAGAGAAGTATAAACGTCGTGAGATCACCCCGGAGGAACACCTGCAGTTAATGCAGGCCGTGCAGGATGACGCCTATACTGCTGCCATCAAAGCTGATATAATGGACACATTATACAGCGAAACGCCCGATATGGGCTGGGATGAAGGGCAGTCTGCCGCAATGCTGGAAGGTATTTTCAGCGAAGGGATGGCCCAACGCCGTCGCCTGAGGGTTGTAAAAACCAGAAGACTGGTATATCGCTCCCTGGCTGCGGCTGTATTAGCGGGTATGATCGCCACAGGGGTATATTATATATCCCGGACGGACAAACAGGTGGCTCCGGTAGTAGCTGTGAAACAAAAGCCACTGTTGCCGGGATCTAATAAAGCGATGCTGACCCTGGCCGATGGTACGGTTATACCACTGGACAGCGCAAAAAACGGCGCACTGGCGCAACAGGGTAATATGCAGATCACAAATACCAACGGCAGACTTAGTTATAACGGAAACGCCGCAGGAGAAAAAGTGATGTATAACACGGTAGTAACGCCACATGGCGGTCAATACCAGCTGACACTGGCCGATGGTAGCCGCGTATGGTTGAATGCCGCCAGCAGTATCAGGTTCCCGACGGCCTTTACGGGTAACGACAGGACCGTAGAAATTACCGGAGAGGCTTACTTCGAGATCATGCAGCAGGCAGACAAGCCTTTCCAGGTGAAAGTGAACGAAGTACAGGTGAACGTTTTGGGCACCAGTTTCAATATAATGGCCTATCACGACGAACAGGCCATCAAAACGACCCTGGTGGAAGGCGCCGTGCAATTAAAACACGGCAACGACGCCAGTTTACTGAAACCAGGCCTTCAGGCCAGCCTGTCAGCAAAAGACGATCATTTTGTGGTCTCTCCTGCTGATATGGAACAGACACTTGCCTGGAAAGAGGGTAAGTTCCGCTTCAGGAATACGAATATCCGGACCATTATGCGACAGCTGTCGCGCTGGTATGACATCCAGGTGAGCTACCAGGGAGATGTGTCTGATATCGACCTGACGGGCGTACTATCCCGGAGAGAAGAAGCCGGCAATTTACTGACCGCGCTGGAAGCGACTCAAAGGGTACAATTTGAGGTCAGCGGAAACAATGTAACCGTACGACCCTGGGGACAACGGTAAAACCTTCTGAGAGAAGGGAACCGCATTATGTAAAAACTAAAATCTTTTTCCAGTTATGACCACGTAAGAAATTAACGTCTGTCAAATTCCCGGTAGAAAAAACCGGATTCCGACTGCCATCGGAACCCGGTACAAAATGGCTACCAATTTCCTTAACGTTTTTGAAAATCGATTATTAAGCCAAGAACACAAAAGTATGGAACTACGCGAGACCTGCAAGGCCTTTCCGAAGGGAGGCTTCCTGCATAGAAAATTATTGTTAGTTATGAAATTAACTGCTATTCTAACCCTGGTATTTTCGCTCAACCTGAGCGCCAGGTCTTATTCACAATCTGTTACCATTACAGGCAGACACCTCGCCCTTTACGACATATTCAACAGCATCAGTAAGCAAACGGGCTACGAGTTTGTATATGATGAGAAAATGCTGAATGGTACAGGTACTATAGATATTAACTTAAAAGGCGCCAGCATTGCAGCTGTATTAGACAACTGTCTGAAAAACAAGCCGCTTTCTTATACTATCACCGACAAGATCATTGTCATCCGTCCCAGAGCAGACCGGAAAGAAGCAGCTGTCACAGCTGAACAACCTGCTGCTCAGGTTGAAGGTACTGTGGTGGATGGTGCAGGCCAGCCTTTGCCTAATGTTGCCATCCAGGTAAAAGGCACTACCCGTGGTGTACTGACCGATGCAAAAGGTCACTTCTCCATCCAGGTAGAAAGCACCGACGTACTGGTGTTCAACTATGTAGGTTATGACAAAAAGGAAGTACCGGTAGGTACACAAACCTCCCTGCAGGTAGTACTACAGGAGTCTAACAAACAACTGAACACAGTCGTGGTAACAGCGCTGGGTGTGAAAAGATCAGAAAAATCCATCACCTATGCGACCCAGCAGGTGAGCGGTGTCGAACTGACCAAAGCAAAAGATCCCAACCTGATGAACACCCTGAACGGTAAAGTAGCCGGTCTGAACATCTCTTCCAGCTCTTCCGGTGTAGGTGGTTCTGCAAAGGTGATCCTGCGTGGTGCTAAATCCGGTCTTGGTAGCAACCAGGCTTTATATGTGATCGATGGTGTGCCGATGAACAACTCCCTGACCTCCCAGCCTAACAGCTCATATGGTGGCAGCAGTTCCTACGATGGCGGTGACCCGATCTCCAACCTGAACCCGGACGATATCGAAAGCGTATCCGTACTGAAAGGTGCTTCCGCAGCTGCGCTGTATGGTAGCCAGGGTGCAAACGGTGTGGTACTGGTAACTACAAAAAGTGGTAAAGCCGGTCGTACCGTTGTAAACTTCTCTTCCAGTCTGCAACTGAATACCGTTGCCTACAAACCTGAATTCCAGAATACCTACGGTCAGTCTACCGCTACCAGCACACAGAGCTGGGGTAGCAAACTGGCAGGTGGCGCACAGGACAACCTCGGTTCCTTCTTCCAGACAGGTAATAACCTGACCAACTCTATCAGCCTCTCCGGTGGTACTGATAAAATGCAGACATACTTCTCTTATGCGAATACCACCGCAAAAGGTATCGAGCCTAAGAATAAACTGTCCCGTAACAACATCAGCTTCAAAGAAACAGGTCATTTCCTGAATGATAAACTGACTGCTGAAGCAGATGTAAACTATATCACGCAGACAATAGACAACACTCCGCTGAGTGGTTTCTATTTCAATCCGCTGACAGGTCTCTATCTTTTCCCTCGCGGTAAAGATCTCGCACCATATAAAAATGGTTTCGAAGTATTCGATCCGGCAAGACGTCTGGCGACGCAGAACTGGGCTTTCAACGAAGACATTCAGCAGAACCCATGGTGGATTGTCAACCGCAACCCGAACTCGCTCGATCGTAACCGTTTACTGCTGAACGCCAGCCTGAAATACGAAGTCAACAAATGGCTGAATATCCAGGGCCGTGGAAGCATTGACCGTATCAACGACGTATACGAGCAGAAAGTATATGCCGGTACAGTAACCACATTGTCTCCTGCAAATGGTGTGTATATCTATAGCAACACCACTACCAGTCAGCAATATGGTGACGTACTTGCGAACTTTAACATCCCGATCGGCGATAAGATCCGTATCACAGGTGTACTGGGCGGTAGCATCAGAGACGTAGTGACCAAAGGTGATAAATACAACTCTGGTCAGGATGGTCTGAACATCCCGAACATCTTCGTGCTGCAGAACTTTAAAGCGATCAATCCACTGAATACAGGTACCCTGCAGGAAAACCATAGCCAGGTACAGTCTGTGTTCGGTAGTGCCAACATCTCTTATAAAGACTGGGCTTATTTAGACCTGACTGCACGTAATGACTGGGCTTCCAATCTGGCATTCACACCATCAGGTTCTTATTTCTACCCTTCCGTAGGTCTGAACGTGATCCTGAGCTCCGTAGCGAAACTGCCTGAATTCATCAGCTTTGCAAAAGTTCGTGGTTCCTTCGCACAGGTGGGTAACTCTCCGCTGGCTTATCAGTCTAATCCTGCTGTGTATACATTCAGCGCAGGTGGTGGCTTCAGCATCAACCCATCCGCACCATTCACGGATCTGAAACCTGAAAAGACCAACTCACTGGAATTCGGTACTGAATGGCGTTTCTTTGACAACAGACTGAGTGCTGATCTGACCTACTACAAGACAAACACTAAAAATCAGACATTACAGATCCGTTCTCCACAGGGTGCTTACTATGATTACTACTTCATCAACGCAGGTAACATACAGAACCAGGGTGTGGAAGCGGTTGTACGATACGAAGTTTTGCGTAACAGCAAACTGAAATGGTCTACAGGTCTCAACTTTGCTACTAACCAGAACAGGATCAAAGAACTGTCTCCAAACGCAGACGAGTTTACACTCAGCGGCGCTTCCGGTTCTAACTATGTATCCAAGTTCAAGGTGGGTGGCTCCTTCGGTGACATTTACGGTACCGTATTACAGCGCGATGCGCAGGGCCGTGTAATGATCGATGCTAATGGTAACCCTATCAAACAGGGTGGTGACTTCGTATATCTGGGTAACTCCAACACCAGGTGGCAGCTTGGCTGGAACAACAACCTGGAATATAAAGACTTCACCCTGTCCTTCCTCATCGATGGTAAATTCGGCGGTAAGGTAATGTCTATCACACAGTCTGTAATGGACCAGTATGGCGTATCCAAAGCAACCGGTGATGCCCGTGATGCAGGCGGAGTTGCAGTAAATGGTGTAGACCCTAACGGCAACGCTGTTTCTAAGGTGGATGCACAGAAATGGTATTCAACTGTAGGTGGTCGTGAAGCTGCTTCCGGCGAATACATCTACAGCGCTACAACCGTACGTCTGCGTGAAGTAGCCCTGGGTTATACCATTCCGGTAAAAGGAACCAGCTTCGTAAGAGCACTGAAATTGTCACTGACAGGTCGTAACCTGCTGTACTTCTCCAAGAAGGCGCCATTCGATCCTGAGCTGACCATGTCAACTGCTAACGGTCTGTCCGGTGTGGATATCTTCATGCCGCCAGCAACCCGTAACTACGGTCTGAGCCTGAATGCTACCTTCTAATCATTGTTGCCACTAAAATGAAAAAAATGAAACGCTACTATAAAAAAAGCATGTGGGTGATCGCAGCGGCAGTATTGCTCGGCGCCAGCGCATGTACCAAGAACTACGAATTATATAACACAGATAATACCGGCATCAGCCCGGATGATCTGAAAGGAGATTTTAACGACATCGGCGCATTCCTTACAAGGGCACAGCGCTCCATTATCAACTTCTCTGATGGTGGTGATCCAAACTCTTATCAGTTACAACAAAATCTGAATGCAGACTGCTATTCAGGTTACTTTATGTCGCCGAACCCATTTAACGGCGGACAAAACAACCTCTCCTACTCCCTTATCAGCGGCTGGAACGGCGAACCATTCAAGGTAGGTTACCTGAATATCATGTCTTCCGTTAACAGACTGCGTGTAAATGGAGTGAACACCGAATATCCTGCAGTATGGGCCGTTGCTCAGATACTGCAGGTAACCGGTATGAGTCGTGTTACCGATATCTACGGTCCTGTTCCGTATAGCAAAGCAGGTTCTGACAAGAGCAATATTCCTTACGATAGCCAGGAAGATATATACAAACGTTTCTTCCTTGAACTTGACAGCGCTTCTACCAATCTGCGTGATCAGATCAATGGTGTAAATAAACCACTGCCATTCTCTTTCTCGCGTTTCGACCTTGTATACGATGGCGACTTTACAAAATGGTTGCAATTTGCAAATAGCTTACGTCTGCGTCTCGCTATGCACATCGTAAAAGCTGCTCCTGCACTGGCAAAACAAGAAGCTGAAAAAGCAATGGACCCTGCCAATGGTGGTGTGATCACTGATAATAGCGGCAACATGAAAGTGAAGATCCCCGGTTCCGGTTTCAGCAACCCACTGGTGTTTATCGCACTGAACTGGGCTGATATCCGTATCGGTGCTTCTATCATCAGCTACATGGATGGTTATCAGGATCCACGTATCAGCAAATATTTCGATAAATCTACCGATACCACCTTCGCTTCCAGATACCAGGGTATCCGCATCGGTTCTGTAGGCGGTAGCGCTGCTAAAGGCGACTATACCGGTTACTCCAACCTGAATGTGGCAAACGGTACTCCTTCCTTCTCTCTGACCACTCCGACACAGATCATGACTGCTGCCGAAGTATATTTCCTGAGAGCAGAAGCTTCCCTCAATGGATGGGCAAATGCAGGTGGATCTGTACAGACCCTGTATGAAAATGGTATCACCACTTCCATGGCGCAGTGGGGTGTAAACGCAGGTTCTTACCTGAGCGACAATACCCACAAACCAGCTGGATTCACAGATCCGAAGAACAGCGCAGCCAATGCGCCAGCTCCTTCTGAGATCACTGTGAAATGGGATGATGCAGCACTGGAAGCTGTAAAAAGAGAACGTATCAGCACCCAGAAATGGATCGCGATGTTCCCTGAAGGACAGGAGGCATGGACTGAATTCCGCCGTACCGGTTATCCAAAACTGTTCCCTGTTGTGAATAACTTCAGCGGTGGTGTGATCAGCTCAGCTACACAGATCAGACGTTTACCTTTCCCACAGAACGAGTATAACACCAATAATGCAGAAGTACAGAAAGCGATTACGCTGCTGAACGGACCAGACAATGGCGCTACCAGACTGTGGTGGGATGCACAATAGTTACCCGATATAACGCTTGGACGTTAGGATTGTCAAAAGTGAAGTTTAGTTTAAACGGAAACCATCAGTTGAGTTGAAGAATAACTGACTGGAACAAAGAGTGATGAAAAAAGGCCCGCCAGTTGGCGGGCCTTTTGTATGTATGATGTTGTCCACTAGTTAGTCAACGATCAGGGTGGCAATGGAATGCGGCAGACTGTTTGCAGCTGCTGCGGCTCCTTTTATCCACAGTTTATAAGGGATCTCCTTATCAGACAGGTTCAGTACCACAACTGCCAGTTTACCATCTTTGTTGATAAATGCAGTCGTTTGCAGATCCGTTCTGTTAGAAGAAGCGATTACACGCTTAGCACCCGGACGGATGAATTTGGAAAAATGCCCCAGGTAGTAATAAGCATTTGTGTAGATCAGTTCTCCGGTCTTTGTATCTGCATGCACAGGTGCAAAACAGAAGTTACCTACGTGATTAGGACCACCATTCTCATCCAGCAGGATGTTCCAGTCAGTCCAGGCAACAGTACCATTGTTGAAATCATTCACCAGAGAAAGACCATAGCGCTCTCCAAGGAACCATTCATTGATACGGTTGTATTTGAAAGACTCTACACAGCCTTCTGTAAATACAAGGTTCTTACCCGGGAATGTTTCTGCCACACGACGTACGTTGTCAAACATCATATTGCTGCCGGTCCATGTTTCATACCAGTGGTAACCGATACCCCATACATACTTTGCAGCAGCAGGATCCTCTAAGATAGTGCTGGCGCGCTGATATACCTGATCGCGGTTGTGATCCCATGCGATCAGTTTTTTAGCAGCCATACCCTGTTTCTGTAAGGTAGGCCCGAGATAACGCTTGATAAAATCTCTCTCCTCTTCAGCGCTATAATTACAGGATTCCCATTTCTGTACAGCCATTGGTTCATTCTGTACGGTCAGGCCCCATACAGGAATACCCTGTGCCTCATAAGCTTTGATAAACTTCACGTAGAAGTTGGCCCATGACTGGTAGTACTTTGCTAACAGTCTACCGCCATGCAGCATGTCGTTGTTGTCCTTCATCCAGGCCGGAGGGCTCCATGGACTAACATACAATGGTATCTTTCCACCGGCAGCACCTATCACCGCCTTAATAAAAGGAATGCGATACTGCTGGTCATGTTCAATACTAAATGTTTTTAACAGGCTGTCATTCTCCTTTACATAGCTGTAAGAACCACTGGAGAAATCGCAGCTCTGAATATTGGTCCTTGCCAAAGTATAACCGATACCATTCACCGGATCGTAATACGCCTTCAGCAATTCCTGTTGTTTTTCTTTTGGCAGTTTTGCCCATACTTCCGCAGAAGCATCTGTCAGGGCGCCACCGATACCAGTCAGTGTCTGGAAACTTTTGGCAGGATCTACAAAGATGCAGACCTCTGTTTCCAGCGGCTGCTTCATGGGGGCAAAAGACAGTGTAGCTGTTTCTGACAAACGCAGTTTGGTATTCTCGGCTGTTGTGTAAACCGTCACACCTTTGCGGAGGGTGGAATCCTTCCTGTTACTCAGGGCCTCACTTTTTGCATAACCGGTATATGCTACCAGCAAAAGGCCCATCAAAGCATACTTTCTCATCTATGAATACTGAATTATAATGTTACCAGATATATGTAGCTACTGCTCCATTCGTCAGGGAAGTAGTTACGATTTTCCCGTTATACTGGATATTGAACGTCTGTGGAGTAGACCCACTATTCACCACGATCAGTGCAGTCTTACCATCAGGTGTTCTGAATGCCACGTTGTCCAGCTGACTGGTGATATTAGAAGCGATCCTGACAGCACCCGGACGTACAAATTTAGAGGCATGTCCGATGATATAATATGCAACGTTACGAATTACTCCTGAACCAATTGTCAAAGCTCCCAGGCAGGTAGTACAACCACCATCTGTATGCGGACCATAATTAGCGTCAGCAGCCAGGTTCCACTCCAGTACATTACGGCTCCAGTTACGGGTAGCGCCAACGATCAGGGTACTTACATGCCATTGAAGATCATTACCGAAATTACCAGGACCACCTACCCACTGTTCAGTGAAATAGATATTCTTCTCCGGATAAGCATCATGCAACTGTGTCAGTGCCGTGATACTGCCACCATAGAGATGGAAAGCCGAGCCATCCACATAAGGATAGGCAGCAGCGTCACCCAGGATAGCAGCAGGGTATTCCGGTTTATCCGCATTATGATCATACACGATGATTTTGGTGGTCAGACCGGCAGCTTTAAAGGCTGGTCCCAGATGATTCTTAACGAAATCAGCCTGTTCATTGGCCTGCATCACCATGCTTGGATTGTTACCACCATGCAAAGGTTCATTCTGTGGAGTGATGGCATCGATGGTAATGCCTTCCGCCTTCATTGCCTGGATATATTTCACAAAATATCTGGCATAGGCGGCATAATATTCTGGTTTCAGACTACCGCCTTTAGAGGCGTTATTTGTCTTCATCCAGGAAGGAGCCGACCAGGGGGAACCCAGTATTTTAATATTGGGAGACAGGGCCACTACTTTCTTCAGAATAGGCAACAGGTCTTTTCTTTCCTTCTCTATGCTGAATTTAGTCATGTCCACGTCCGTTTGTCCGGCCGGCAGATCATTGTAGGTAAAGGGCGCCACACTCAGATCGGAGGCGCCAATGCTCACGCGCAGGTAGCTCACACCCAGATGCGCTGTATCAGGCAGGAATAATTCTTTCAGCAATGCATCCTGTGCATCAGCTGGCAGTGTATTGATCAGCATGGCGCTACCGTCGGTCAGACAGTAACCAAAGCCATCTATTGACTGGTATGTTTGAGAAGCATCTACTTTAATGGTAGGATATACATTCAGCGTATCCTTAAAAAGCAGGTTAACTTTCTGTTGCTTCAGGAGCACAGATCGGTCTCCTTTGGTCAGCCACATCAACACATCAGTAGAGTCTTTTTCTACAGTTGGATCAACAGGTCTGACAGGGGTTTCGGTACCATTATCCTTACAGCTGGCAAAAGCGATCACACCGGACAGCAGCAAAGCCGTCAGGCTGATACGGGTTTTATAGTGGAATATCATTTTTCGATCATTTTATAAACACGGACATAATCAACATCCATGGTAACGGGATAAATAGAATCATCCATACCTTGTGCGCCGCCCCAGTCACCGCCAACAGCGATGTTGAGCAACAGATGGAATTTCTTGTCGAAAGGCCACACGGTATATCCTTTTCCTTCATTTACGAACTTGAAGATTAACTGGTTGTCAATATATCCGGTAATGGCATAAGGCGTCCAGTCCACGCGATATAAATGATAATCCGTGGTAGCGTTCGCTATTTTCTTTACAGCCGTTTTCTGTGTACCTATTTTGAAATAATAGGCCTCTGTATGTGTAGTAATATGGATTACATCCGGATCATATCCCACATGTTCCATAATATCGATCTCACCTGATTTAGGCCAGTCGCCATATGCCCAGTCGGTAGGCAACATCCAGATAGCGGGCCAGGTTCCTTTACCGGCAGGCAGCTTTGCCTTGATCTCAAAGCGGCCGTACAGAAAGTCACCCTTCCCCCTGGTTACCAGGCGGGCAGAAGTATAGTTACGGTTCTCTTTTGCTTCTTTTCTGGCAGTTATGGTCAGTTTGCCATTTGCTACAGATGCGTTATCAGGACTGTTAGTATAATACTCCAGTTCATTGTTTCCCCATCCGCCACCACCGAGGTCATATCCCCATTTGGTATTATCCGGCAATCCGGTGTAATCAAATTCATCCGCCCATACGGGAGTTGTTTCAAATGTCCAGCCTTTATCAACAGGGCCCTGTGGCGTAACAGGATCAGGTGAGCTTCCACCACCATCTCCTTTTCCTGAGCAGGAAAGTATAGCTATGCCCAACAGAACAAAAGGGAGATATTTCAGTCTTTTCATAAGCGCAAATGATTTTAAAAAAATTAGGAATTAAGAATCAGCAATCAAGAACTGGTCAGCCATAGATAATTTATGTCAACCTTATGAGCAACAGACTTTTAACTAAATCATGTATTAATTAAAAGCTGTGCACATGATATTCTTAATTCCTGATTCTTAATTCCTAACTATTGGTTAAACTATATTTCTTCCAGGAACTTTACATCGTCGAATACAACACCACCAGTACCCAGTGTACCACCGGCACTACCAGCTTTAACAACGATATAGATATCTCCTGTTTTAGTAAACGACATAACACCGTTTTTGTTCTTACCGGTACCATCACAACCGATAGTCGCGAGGTCGCCTGCAAATTTCACAGCGCCGCAGCCAGACCAGGTATTCAGGGAAATGTATTTGTTTCCGCTGTAGTCAGAACCCTGCTTGGGAACTGCTGTGTCAATGTATATCTCAAACCAGGAATTGCTGGCGCCATTGCCGCTTACCTTTGCAGAGAATATATATGACTTACCAGCTACCACGCTTACTTTCTGATAGATGGCGCCGTTAGAATCACCGGTATTATCAAAATGCATTGCGCCATTTTCGATTTTAATAGCGGTTTGTGTCCCCCCTGTATTCAGTAGCGTCCAGAACTGTTCACTACCTGTTTCCATATCACCACCTTTCAGGATATCGCGGGTCTGCGCATTTTGTGCAATGGTTACTTTCTTCACCGCTTTAGCAAAACCGCCGCTGGTGAAAACCGTGAACTGGATCGTATATTCCCCTTTCTGAAAATAGCTGAGTGTATCTCTTTCGCGGGTAGATTTGTGTCCGTTATCATCGCTGTATTCAAAGAGGAATCCACCCGGAGTAGTGTTTGATACAACGATTTTATTTGCATTTCCTGCCAGTGGTTCTGCGTTAAAACTGGCGGTAGGTAAAGGCCCCAGCCCTTTGTCGGATGACTCAGGCGTGCAGGCAGAAACAGCGCCGGCCAGCAGAGCTGCCATTGCGATAGTACGTGTATTTCTGATATAGTGAAAGTTCATTTGTTGCTGTTTGTTAAGTCATGAATGCTGTTCGTACCCCTTGATTATTTCCATTCTGAGCTCTGCTCAATCTTCGTGTTCTCCATTTCCAGTAATGGAATAGGCAGAATCTCGTTTTTACCGGCAACGAAACCACGGCCGCCCAATGCAGCAACAGCTCTCTTGGTACGTACCAGGTCAAACCAGCGATGACCTTCACCAGCCAGTTCAAGACGTCTTTCTTTAAAGATGTTGTCGTCAGTAGCCTCGATCGGATTCAGTCCTACACGACTGCGTACCGCATTCAGCAGTGCATATGCACGTGTACCTGTAGCGCCGCTCTGACCAGATTTAACCAGTGCTTCTGCTTCCATCAGATAGGTATCTGCCAGACGGATCTCATACAGATTCTGTGGATAGTTCAGCTCTTTGTTACCAGGTCCTTTGGACTGATCGCCGATTTTAGCAGCAAATTTGTTCAGGAAATAACCGGTATTATCATGACCCGGTGCATAATCTGCAATACCAGCAGCTTTCAGGCTATCCATATCCAGGATGGTTGAGTTAAAGCGTGGATCGCCATGCAGCGCATCGTACAGACTTTTAGTTACTACCAGGAAGCTCCAGCCGGAAACCATATCCGGAGCAGTTGGTTTCAGTGTTTTATAACCTCTTGGGCCTACCATGATGTTCAGCACGTTACCTTCAGTACATGCAACGCAATCCCAGTTACCACCTGAATTAGAGCTGTAAGCCGCCTCCAGGATAGACTCAGAATTGAATTTATTAGTGCTGAATTTCCAGAGGTCTTCAAAATTATCCATCAGTTTGTAACCATATTTCGCACTGGTCTGACCTGGCGTAGCGCCATTTACCTCAGCAAATTCTGCTGCGGATTCAGCCCATCTCTCCTGCCACAGGTAAACTTTGCCTAACAGTGCATGTGCAGCACCTCTGGTGGCACGGCCACCTTCAGAACCTACAGGTACCTGATCAGGGAAATTGGTTTCAGCGATCGCTGCTTTCAGATCTTCGATGATCTGGTTGTATACATCAGCCGGAGGCGCCTGCAGCACATTATACATTTCCGAAGTGGATACAGGTGCAGTCAGCAGCGGAATGTTCTTGAATAAACGTACCAGGTCAAAATAGAAGAACGCACGCAGGAATTTACACTCTGCTTCAAAACGTTTCTTCAGATTTTCATCCATAGGGATACCAGGCAGCTTGTTCAGCAGGGTATTCGCGCGGAAGATCCCTGCATAACCTTTTTTCCACAGTTCTTCCTGTGGACCCTGTGCAGGGGTCATGGTGTAGTTGGTGAATACCTGGAAGGCAGACACGTCGTTAGGACCACCACCGCCGGCCAGATGGTCGTCAGAACCAGCATCCAGTGCGCCTACTTTGGTGACATAACCACCACCCTGCCAGCCTACTACATCATATACTGCAATCAAACCATTAAAAGCTTCTGTTGCGTTACGGTAATAGTTGGCCTCCAGGTCAGTACCTTTTGGTTTTACTTCGAGAAAGCTATCGCGGCAACCGCTGGCCAGTTGTAAACCAAGGGCCATTGCGATGATATATGGAATTTGTCTTGTTTTCATTTTGTAATCAGCTTTTAATAATTAGAAAGTTGCATTTACACCTAACATGAATGAGCGTGCCTGAGGATAGATACCTCTGTCGATACTAAATACGCCACCACCGATCTCTGGATCATAACCAGTGTATTTGGTCAGTGTCAGCAGGTTTTCGCTCATTACATACACGCGGAATCGCTCGATATGCGCTTTCTTTAAGAGTGAAGAAGGCAGGGAGTAACCAAGTTGCAGGGATTTGATTCTGCAGTAGCTGCCATCTTCCAGATAGAAATCTGAAGGGTTCGTGAAGTTTCTGTTGTTGTCTTTTGTAGTTAAACGTGGGTAATCATTGGAAGAACCTTCGCCTGTCCAGCGGCCCAGTGCTTTGGTCTGCCAGTTTGCTGCACCGATATCCAGACGGCGTAAGCCCTGGAAGATCTTGTTACCGGCTGCACCCTGTACAAATAATACCAGGTCAAAACCTTTATAGCCAGAGTTCAGGGTGAAACCATATGTCCAGCTTGGAGTAGGATTGCCCAGGAAAGTACGGTCACCTTCGTCAGTCAGTTGTCCGTCACCATTTACATCTACCCAGCGGAAATCACCAGGAACTGCATTTGGCTGGAGTTTTTTACCATCTTTACCTACGTATGCATCAACTTCCTGCTGATTCTGGAAGATGCCATTTGTTTTAAAACCGTAGAAGGCGTTAAATGGCTGTCCGATAGCTGTACGTGTGATAGGATAGCTGGTAGATTGCAGGGTCTGTCCACCAGACAGATACTGAATACCACGACCCAGGTTGGTTACTTTATTTTTCAGATAAGAAACGTTACCATTTACAGAGAAGTCGAACTCTCCTAATTTCTTCCGGTAACCCAGTTCCAGTTCCACACCGGTATTTTCCATATCCGCTACGTTAGCCGCAGGGTTAGAGATCGCACCTACATACAGTGGAATACGTGGGTTCTGGAGGATGTCTCTTGTTGCTTTTTTATACCAGTCGAAGGATACAGTGATATCTTTGATAACAGTTGCTTCAAAACCAATGTTGGTCTGGCTGGTAGATTCCCATTTCAGATCCGGGTTGGATGGAGCGTTAGGGCTGTAACCGATCAGGTATGTATCTCCTGTACCGAAGCTATAGTTACGACCGCCACCGATAGTGGACAGGTAAGCGAAGTCACCGATGTTGTCGTTACCAACCACACCGTAACCACCACGGAATTTCAGGAAGTTTACGATCTGATTGTCTGCCCAGAAGTTTTCACGGGAAGCTACCCAACCCAGTGAGAAGGATGGGAACACACCATATTTGTTGTTAGAACCAAAGCGGGAAGAACCATCACGACGAACGATCGCTTCTGCCAGGTACTTTTCATCATAAGTGTAGTTCACACGTGCAAACAGGGAAGAAATTCTGTGATCCGGGTTTTCGCTACCACCTGCATTTCTCTGATCCTGCGCTACGTTATAGTTAAGAGACGCGTCTTTGAAATTGGTAACAGGTAAATCCCAGTAGGTTACGTTCAGTGCACGGCTATGGTTGTCCTGGTAGGCACCCTGACCTGCTAATACAGTAACATTATGTTTGTCGAACGCTCTGGTATAAGAGATGGTATTCTCCAGGTTCCAGTTGTAACCGGAGTTAGAGCTACGGTTAAAGTTGGTACGGGAAGAAATAGTAGAAGGATTAAGGTAAGATATAGGGGTAAATGACTCACTTCCCCAGAAGGAGATCTTGGAACCAAGGGTTGAACGTAATTTCAGTCCTTTGATTGGAGATACTTCCAGGTAGGCGTTACCTACGATATTATGTGACCAGCCATAGTTGCCAAGGCGGGTTTTGATATAAGCCAGCGGGTTAGTGATTTCCTGTGCAAGTGCTCTGGAAACACCATAATAGTGACCGTTACCATCAGTTGGTGTTCTTGGGTCATAGTTAGCCGCTTCGTTCGGATCAGTTACGATCACCGGAGTGATTGGATCGAGGTTGATGGCAGAAGCCAGCGGACCACCGAATTCACTGTTTGTATTACCAAGACCGATGGATTTATCGTAAGCATAACCCACATTCTGACCAAAGGTTACCCACTGGGACAGTTTGTGAGTAGAGTTCAGACGGAAGTTTACACGCTCATATTTGGAGATGTCAGTAGCCACGATACCATCCTGTTTCAGATAACCGAAAGAAGAATAGAAAGTAGATCTGTCGTTACCGCCGCTGATGCTTACTTCATGGTTCTGGCGTTTTGCGCTGCTATTGAAGATCTGGTCCTGCCAGTCAGTGCCTTTACCGTATGACTGAGGATCAGCATATGGCAGAGAAGCATCTCCACCAGCTTTTGCAGCTTCATTTCTGAGCGTAGCATATTGTGTAGCGTCCAGCAGTTTCAGTTTACGTGCAGGAGCAGAAGTACCATAGTAACCATTGTAATTTACTTTCAGGGTACCTGCTTTACCTTTTTTGGTAGTTACCAGGATAACACCGGCAGCAGCACGGGCACCATAGATCGCCTGAGATGCCGCATCTTTCAGTACCTCGATAGATTCGATATCATACTGGTTCAGGTAACCTATACCGCCATTATCAACTACCACTCCATCTACTACCCACAGCGGATCGTTATTATTGAAGGTCGTCAAACCTCTCACTCTCACGGCAGAACCAGAACCTGGCTGTCCTGAGCTGGAAGCGATCGTCACACCGGAAGTTCTACCCTGGAGGGCGCTTTCCACACGGGTGATCGGCTGGTTTTCGAGATCAGCAGCTTTTACGCTGGAGATCGCACCAGTTACAACACTTTTCTTCTGTACGCCATAACCTACCACAACTGTTTCGGTCAGTGCAGTTTCAGCGCTTTTCAGTCTGATATTCAGGTTGCCGTTACCAACAGCCTGTGTATAGGGTGTGAAACTCAGTGCACTGAATACCAGTGTACCGTTGGAGGGTGCTTTTAAGGTGAATCTACCATTACCATCTGTAGCTGTACCGGTTGTACCGTCTTTTACACGTACACTTACTCCGGGTACAGGTTCTCCTTTTTCGTCCACGACACGGCCTGTAACAGTGATGATAGTATCTGCTGCTGCTTTATGACCAGCAGGCAGGCTTTTTACAATGATGCGGGTGCCGTCTATAGAATAATCGAAAGGCTGATTATCCAGACAAATCTCAAGTGCCTCCTGAACG
This sequence comes from Chitinophaga sp. YR627, assembly GCF_900114995.1. GTDB lineage: Bacteria > Bacteroidota > Bacteroidia > Chitinophagales > Chitinophagaceae > Chitinophaga. Next base: position 137,905 of record NZ_FOUX01000008.1, on the reverse strand, counting down.
GATGCATTTTTTATATCAATAGTTACAGGATTGGCTGTTGCGAGCAATGTTTCATCATAAACTATGGAAATTCCTGCCTGACGGGCCACCTGACGAAGGACTTTTTTCAGGGGAGCCTTCTTTTCTGATATAGAGATTTGCTGAGATACTCCTTTTGCGCTGATCTGTAGACATGCCACTAGCAACAAAAAGGTGGTCAGTTTCATAACGGTGACAATTTTGGTTGATAGATTTTTCCGGGTACGGAAAGTCCTACCACTAAAGTTTAATTGCATACTTTTGTAGTGTTTGGGAATTTAGAAGATCAATAGTTAATAACGTGACGTGGTTTTCAGGATGCCCCGACAATTTCTACCGGAAGTGTTGCAAGCGCTTCCGGTTTTTTATTTATCTGGGCCTGACTGCTCCTTTAATTTGTTCCGGTTACTTCCATAACGTAATTCATTTTACTTAATTAATACCCTGTCTGTCTCACGTGGATTTAGTACAGCACAGGCTTTATTTACCCGATGTAACAGTTAGTTTTCGCCCTGACAGTGAGAATGTAGGTCCATTTGCTTCCAGCATATGCAGAATATCGGATAATGGTAAGCTCCGGCTTATACGCCCCCCAAAGAGCCTTTCATTTCCCGTCTGATTGTAACTAACCTCTATATCGTACCACCTGGCCAACTGACGTAATATGTCAGCCATAGTGGCATTATCAAACTCAAAAAAACCTGTTTTCCATGCAATTACCTGATCAACGTCCGCCTTCATAACCACCATAACGCCACTGGCAGGATCTACTACTGCCTGTTGCCCTGGCTTGAGGCGTTGTTCAATTTTTCCGTATTTAACATTGACCAGTCCCTCGATCAGTGTTGTATTGATACTCTTTTCGTCGGCATAGGCCATGATATCAAACTGGGTTCCCAATACCTGTATTTCTGCGTTATTCGCTTTTACGAAAAATGGCTTACCGGCGTTTGGCGCCACCTCAAAATATCCTTGTCCCTGAATTTCGACTTCCCTGCGGTCCCCGTTAAAAGAAGTCGGATATCTCATGCTGGATGCAGCATTCAGCCATACATGGCTGCCATCTGACAGTACAATATTGAACTGACCTCCCCTTGGAACGGTCAGGGTATTATAGGTAACAACGTCGCTGCTACCCTGGGCAGCATAGTGTAGCTGACCATTCTGCTGGCGGACAACCGTTTCTCCCTGGTTGATGATCTGATTACCCGCGCTATCCAGTGTCACCACATCTCCGTTCGCCAGTGTCAATACAGCCTTATTAGTACCAGGCGCAATATCTCCGGTATCAGCTGCCAGTGAACCGGTATTTGCAGTAAGGGCCTTGCGGGAGGAGACCGTGTTCATATAATAATAGATGCCACTGCCTGCCAGCAATACTACCGCAGCTGCCGCTACCCAGCGCAAACGCGCGCGTTGCGGGAACCGGATTACCTTTTCCTGGGAAATGTCCTGTAAAAGTCTTGTTTCGATACGATCGCTCAGTTCAGAAGGAATATCATGATGCTCACTCATTGTCTTTTCGAAGTCCCGCTGCATAGCGGCGAGCAAAGAACGATTGGCTCCTGACGATTGCAGCCAGGCGTACAGCTCTTCCATTTCGGCCCTATTGCATTGACCGTCAAGGTATTTCTGTAAAAGTTCTTCGTAACGTTCCGTGGATAATGACATAAGTTATGAGCACCATTTGCGGGGCTACCTATCTATATTATCCGAAACTGACGAGGTAGGGTACCTCCACTTTAAAAAAAAGTTAAAATATTTTTCCGGCGAGATAAATGGCGAGTAAAATATCGCCATGACGATGCACATAATCGTATATAAAGCGCATACCTAAAACCATGTGTTTTTTTACCGCATTTCTGGAAATTCCCAGCAAAAGGGCTACTTCATCATAGCTTTTTCCTTCCTGACGGCATAATTTGAACACATTCAGACGCTGAGGTGGCATCCTGACCAGGGCTTCCTGAAAAAGACGGTCATATTCCTTGGTTCTTACCTGTTGTTCCGGCTGAACAGCATAAACATCGTCCAGCTGACTAAATAGCTGGTCCCGGAAGTTTTTGTCGGTGGCAAGTTTGTCGATGGTCTTAATAACATGGTTACGGGCTATCCGATATAAGTATCCTGTAAAGGACAATTCGGGGTTAATACGATCCCTAATCTCCCATACTTTCAGAAAGACATCGTGCACCAGGTCTTCTGCAAGGGATGGAACCTTGCAAAAACGCAGCAAGTAAACGTAGAGCGAGGCATGATAGTGTCGGTAAATCTTCGTGAACGCAGACTCATCTCCCTGCATCATCCTTAACAACACCTCTTCCTCGGATGGCATACGATCCATATCAAATTGAACAATTAGTAGTGGGAACCCCGTAAAGCTGTAAAACTAAAGAAAAGTAGGAAATGTACAAATTGGGTAGCTGCACAGGCTGGAAGCGTACTTAGTACACGTATTCGTATAGGGATTGGAGATGAATTTTTTAGAGTTGTAAATATTTCTGCATAATTTATTTGCACAATTGAAATAATTATTCATATATTTGCACCCCCGACGAACGGGAACACACAGTGTTGGATCAGTAGTTCAGTTGGTTAGAATGCCGCCCTGTCACGGCGGAGGTCGCGGGTTCGAGTCCCGTCTGGTCCGCAGAATAAGAAAGAAGCCGTCTCAATAATAATTGAGGCGGTTTTTTCTTTTGTATAGCGCTATACACATGGGCATATATGCGGAGCCTTAATTTTATTCAGTAAAAATATATGAAGGGCCTAGGGAGGTGGGAACAAATTTTGGGCTCTTTCAGCCCTTTCTCATGCAGTTTTCTTTCTTAAATTGTGAGCCAGAGCCAATAATCCGGCCTCAATTGTCACTTTTTCAATGCCTCGTAGCATAAACGTTTAAAGTGATGATTGTGCTTGATATTACCAAACACAGGTTCAACATCATAACAACGCTGTTTACGTTTAGCGATTCCTCGGCTGGTCTTTAGGCGCTTATCGACCTTATTTCGCAGATAATTTAGATGATGGTTAGTTGTTATGACCCGGTTGCCTTTTCCTTGATGACATTGTTCTTTTAATGGGCAGCATTTGCATTTGCTGGCTTGGTAGCATGTAAGTATTTGCTCAAAACCTGTTGATGTTGTGGATCTATAAGAACCAATGCTCTTCATTCTTTTCCCGGAGGGGCATATATAATGATCTTTTGCTTCATTATATGCCAGTTTATCAACCCTGTAGGGATTTTTATTTCTTGTTCGTTTGTGTTGATCCCTATCAAAATTTTGATGCTTTACATCGGCTGTAATTTTTTTGCTTGCTAGCCATTCGTAGTTCTGTTCGCTGCCGTAACCTGCATCTGCCGTTACATTATTGGGTTTGATTTTCGTTTGTTTTATTATTGTTGGATCAACTTTGTGATATCAACTTTATCCAAAATGTTGTTGACTGTTCTGACTGGATGATTAGCTGGAATCAGATCATTCAAATCTGGTGGTAACAGCATCCCCTGGTTCTGGTGATTGCTCTTAAATACAACTGATAATGTTTAGCCTCTTGCCATACTCCCTATAACACAATAAACATTATATGGTTAACAAAAGGGCTCCTTTTATTTAAAAAAACTGTATAAAAAGAGAAGCCGTCCCAAATTACTTTTGAGACGGCTTCGAAAAATAAATTATAATGGTTTAAAGAACGCGAACGTTCACCGCATTTAATCCTTTTTGGCCGTTTTGTACTTCATAAGACACCCTGTCGTTCTCACCGATCTCATCATTCAGGCCCGTTATATGAACAAAGATGTCTTTGCTTCCATCAGCAGGCGTAATAAAGCCAAAACCTTTAGAAGCGTTGAAGAATTTTACTGTACCTTCTTGCATTGTTACTGATTTATTGATAAAAAATTGTTTTTCCTATAGTCTTTTCGTTACATAGTGCCTCGCTTACCGAAAGGTACTGCTGCATAAATTTTTTTTTGTTCAATGCAGCAATGGCACTATCTCCTGCTATTGCTGTATGCATATAAACATACCCAAAGCCACGCGGATTATTATTTCTGTCTCTGGCAATATCTGCCCACATTACTTTACCAAACTTTGAAAACAGTTGGAAAAGATCTGATGATGCAATTTCGTATCCCAAATTGCCTATAAATATTTTCATGGTCACTTTAACTTTTGCATACCTGGTTTACATAGCTTCACTTACTTCCAGGTACTGATTCTTATAATTTAGTTCGTTAAGTGCATGTATCGCTTTTATTCCTCCCTCCTGCGATTCCATCAGCACAAATCCAAAACCCCTTGATCGGCCGTTTTTTTTGTCCATTATTATACCTGCTGAACAAACATTGCCGAATGCTTCAAAAAGCTTGGTCAGTTCTGTTTCTGATGCATTTAGGTGTAGATTCCCAATATAGATTTTCATGACGAATGTTATAGCTTGCTGGTGAATAGTTAGTATCTCCTGCGACTGAACCGATGCGGAGTTGCCGTTTTGAGACGTGCTTCGTTTACGACTACAGATTGCATTTACACACTGGTATGATTTAGCTTTTCTATTGCCTTCTTACCGGTTACGCACGCTGCCATTTCAAAAAAGCAAACCTTCTGGGATGTTTTGTGAAATTATATGTGATGGTTTACGGATTTGACTGCCCGAATTCTGCGAAGAGACCATCTAATTGTTTCTTTGTGTCATGTGATTCCGGTCTCTTATGAAAATGTTCATAATTGCTATTTGAAAAATAAAAAATGGCAACTGAGACGCAAAACTGAAGAGGAAGCTGAGACGATTGCAGTTCAGAGAGGGCAATGGCAGAAAACCAATATCTGCATGAAGGTACGTAATTATATGTATAATCCTTCATCCAATTCATAAATATAATGCATGACGCGAATCACCGGCTGTTACTCAACTAAAAAAATGGGTAAATAGTTTGATGGGGCTTACACTAAATGCATTAGGGAGCAATGCCTTTATATGGAAGCAAAAACATAATATACTGTTTTTGATGCATTAAAAATCATTAATAATTTATCTAAACTAATAAACAGCATCTGGATAATCTTTCCTGAATTGGAGCAATCTCATATTTTCGTTAGTCATGTAAGTTATAGGCTTAAATGTGAATAAAAGCTAATCACTTATTACAACTGACTTATATTGCAAATGATTTATTCAAAAATTCGTTGCTTCCTATTCCATATTTCCCAATAGTTCTCTTTATTTTCGCCGCTCAAAAACGAGCTATTAATTAGTGTATAAACCTCTGTATTGAAATTCCTAAATTTCATGTAAACATTATGCCTCACTTTTTCTGGAATATTTAATACAATCCCCAAAGCTTCAAAATCTCTTAATTTAATATTTTTCTTTTTCCCGTTGAGTAATAGGGCCATTTCTTCCTGGTCTTTTGGGAAAACGAGATTAACATTCAGCAGATCATACGCAGGACTTAATGCAATGCTATTCTCAAGATGAAGTAAGGAAAAGTTTTTAAGATGCATATCATTATTCCCTGTCAGATAGCAGAAAAGCAGTAGTTCGAAATATCTCAGAACATCAAGGCCAGAATTAGTACAATATTGAAGTATTAGCTTACCGGCCCTCTCATATGATCCTTTATACTTATTCTCTGTTAGAAAACCAGATAGCTGACAAAAGTCCTCAACATGAATCTTTTTCCCTTTTCCTCGATCAAAGCGTCTGGCAATGTAAACTAGCCTTCCATCGGTGGCTCTGAGCAGCGTATGATTACAAATGAGAATATCAAATACTTCTGCAAGGTGCATCGTAAGGTCTTCTGTTTCTGGCATGGAGTTAAGCTTTTCATGTTGAGGTTTCAATATGTATTCTCCCCATAACCCTGCTATTGTAAGTCTGCCGTCATTTTTAATTCTTTGCAGTGTAACTGATAACTTAGGCTGTACACCTGTTATTGCTATATGCTGGCTAACAGTCTTTTCTGCCAGATCTTTTAAAAGCTGTTTGTCCAACGTGAGCACTGGCATCGTATCAGTACCAAAAAAACGTTTCGCACATTTACTATGGTATTCATTGTCTCCAGAATCCTTATAGCAGAATAAACAATTAGGCATATTATTCAATTTCTTTTTCGGGTTCAATACTTACTGCACCAATAGTATCACTGCAAGTAAGTAATAATAATTCAAAGCGATCATTGCCTTTAACTTTCCAATGATCTTTTGCAATATCTAATAGCCACCCTTCAGGAATAAGCCCATCAAAAAAAGCGAACAAAGTAAAACTGTGATACGACTCCTTTTGTAAGGGCAGGGTTAGACTAATTGGTTTTGCAGATGCATCATCCAAATAACTTTCATTGTATGTAAACCTATAACCACCGTCGTATTCTATAAGAGAACCTGCAAGAATGCTGTTATAATATACTTTTGCTGTTTTACTCATTAGATTTTGATTTAGCTGCAGGTATAAGTTCCATCCCAAATAAGTTAAGTAACTGATTCACTTTGTCCATACGCATTGTTGTCTTACCCTGTTCTATTTCTCGAATCAGCCTTAATCCCAATCCTGATTTTAAGGATAGGTCTTCTTGTGTTAACCCGTTTTCTTTCCGCTTAGCTTTAATAGTCTTGGACAACAAATTCATTTTTATACCTTTTAGGGTATAAAAATAAAAATAAATTCAATTTTATACCCTAAAAGGTATAAAAAACAATAATTCAAATAAACTATACCCTTTAAGGTATATTTCATATGATAACTAAATGTACTTCAATTAATTAAATACATTTTATTATATAGTTTCGCCTATTATTATACAAGTCTTTTGTTTCTTTTTAAAGTAAACGACCAAACTGTAAAAGATGCTACCACAACTACCAGATAATCTTTATCGTATTTTACTGGCCATAGGGCTTTTTCTCATTGGCTATTCATTTTACCAATATCAGAATATTAATGTAACACATAGGGACGTTATAAAGTCAAATTCCAATATTGATGGCATCATTGATTCTGTAAGATTTGAAAATAAACTTCAAATCATCTTATCAAACAGATCTATTACTAACCTATTGGATCGACATAAATTTGGATCCCCAGTTTCGGTTGATGATAGTACGTTCCTTGAGCAAACTTATAACTCGGTAAATAATAAAAATGTTAAAGATAGTCTCCTTGTTTACTATATTGAATACCTGCAAAAATCGAAAACATATGCGATGTTATTGAGCCATTATAAAAGGGAGAAAAAAGCCGCTATAAATGAAGAGGAAGAATTTAAAACTATAAAGCTGGCTTACTATCTTATGGCATTATTTGGATCACTATCTTTTATTCTTGGCTATTATGGCATCTATCATGAACAAGCCGTCAAAGATAAAATATTAGTACATCAACAAAAGAATCTACAGCCCTTAGCCACCCGTTGTCAAAGTTGCGGCAAAGTTTTTTCTTCGATGGTCAAGTTTGGTCATGAGCAGGATGATAGCGAATCAAAATCATTTTGTAACAGCTGCTATCAAAATGGACAATTTACTGAGCCAGATATTACTTTTACTGAAATTGAGCAAAGGGCATTAGTTACGGTAGAAAGAACAAAAAAAGAAAAACGGCTATTAAGTAAATTGCTTAGGAGCTTAGAACGCTGGCGGCCTGATGCTTACTCCGATCAATAAAATTACAGACTTAATGAAATTGGAATGACTGAATTTATAAAAGCCCTCTTATTCTGAATAAGCTTGGGTCTTATCTAAAATACAAGGCCAAGGCGAGTATAAATAAACTATGATAATTTTCGCCTTCGCATTAGTTAGAAACTACGGTTGGCGGGTATTAAATTATAAGCATTCAATTTTTCATTACATTTTACTGATTAATACTGCTATTTTAGATAAATCTTCCATAAATAGGTTCGAAACTTGTCCCTCATAGCCCGCAAACGAGCAAAAGTGGATATATTTAAGCAGCAATTGCTTGATTATATCCACTTTCTTCTTTTAGACATGATGTCTATTTTAGCCCCGCATGTTAATGACCCTACTCATTTCTTCTATCATAGCAGGCCTGCGAGAATATTTCCGATTGAGTTTATTTGCTACAGCAATGACTTCATCTTTTCCTTCGGGAATAGTCTCCATTACCATTATCATTTTGATTGCCAAATCTGAATATTCACGACGGTTTCCTACAATATCACCTCTACGTTCAAATGCCGGAAGATATAATGCTAGCAGTTGCAATGGATATATATTCACTAAATAATGATGGTAATGTAATATCCGATTCAGATCGGACTCTTTACTCATTAGGCTAAGTAGCCGGTCCCAATACCTTTCTTCAATATAGATTGGGCCTAGCAGATCAAGCAGCAATGTATCTGGCGAATACCACGCTTTCCCCTTATTTTTTTGGTATTGCAGTTCTATAACGGTTATTTTTTCCGCGATATAATTTTCTATTTCCTCCTCCCATTCAACTATCGTGAAGGTGCTCTTCCACTGATTATAGTAAATTAGATGAAACCCCCGATCAAAAGCAAAATGTTTCGTATAGTGCCTGATTATTTTCTTGTCGCCCTCTAAAACAGCAATATCCAGCAGATTTTTTTCCCATTGCGCAACCGTTCCCGGATGTTCATTCTTCCTTGCAATTTCGATCCCCTCCACTATTAATTCCTTCGCCGCTTCCAACTTCTTTTCTCCTATCAAACGGCCCACCTCTCCCTTCCTTACCTCTACAACATGCAGGTTTTTGCGAACAAGCATTTCAGCTTCGCTAATCTTGCCGGTTGCTTTTAAAAAATCTATTTTCCGTACAAGGAAATAACGCTCTCTGTAAGATTCCTCATCTACTGATGACACTTTAAGTTGCTCATCAATATATTTCAAATACAATTTCTCTTTGCCAATTTTTATGGCAAGTGTATGATACACATCTACCATGCTATATCCAAAGTCGCCATACTCAAAATACACAGCACTACTTATTGCTGAACCTACAAAACTAAAAAGTTCTTCCAACAAGTCCGTTATTACACCTTCAGTTTCCGCTACCTCTTTTATCAATTCTATGGAGGAAAAAATAATGTCCCCAATAGATCCACTCGAATCATCGCTGTACGTAACAAGTTCAATAACTTCCGTCAATACTGATCGGACTAAAAGAAAAGCATTACGAAAATGACCTTTTTGTATAAGCTGGCGTCCTTCATCGAGCAATCTATTAATTTCATTGGTCAATCGATGGGTAGATCTATAATCGATATAATCTCCATCCGAATTATCCCGAATTAACTTTTTTAGATGCTTAGCATAACTTTTACCTACGTCAATATTGCTATCTTTATCTGAAAAATAACGTTCAAAGAACGATTTAAATTCTTTATCTCCCGCTGCATGGGTGAGAATAAACGTTTGATATTCCTCAATGCTGATTTTTTGTACTAATTCTCTAAAATCAATTTTAGGATTCGTCTTTTTAGGCACGGGTGCATTAACTAATTCTTCTCTCAAAACAAATAAGACAGCAACAACATGTTTGCAGACATCTCCGTCATAGGGGCAATCGCATGAATATGATTCTATCTTATTCCTTCTGAAAAGCGTTATCTCTACTTCATATGTGTCGTTTCCCATCACTTCCGCATGCCATACACCTTTCTCTGTCTCATCCAGATCTACAACAGCACCATTCTCATAGTATTCCCTTCCACGATGTATGATCTTGTCACTAACCTGCAATTCAAAATTTTTTAATGTGAACATATTACCAGTGTTTAATCATCTAAATAAATCGTCCATAGTTAAACTATTCTGAACTATACCATTAGCATAGCTATTTTTTACTATTCCAAAAGTAGAGATCATAGTCAAAAAAATAGCTTTATTGGTACGTGTTGCCGCCCGAAAGATGTCAATTTTGCTCTGCAATTCCTCTTGATATTTTTTATCGATTGTAAAGGGACTAATAGAAAACTTCATTTCGCAGATATTAATAACATCATCCTTTCTGTCTATAACAAGATCTATTTGGCTTTTATTTCCTTCCCCCATGTTTATCCAGGAAGAACTACTTGTCTGGACGCCGCTAATGCCAAGTGCATGTCTAATTTCAGGTAAATGGGCAAAACAAACCTGTTCAAAAGCATATCCACTCCAGGCTCGCTGTTGTGGAGTATTAAGTCCGCTAATCCAGCTATTTTCATTTATTGTATGGTTTCCCCGTATAAATTTGATATAAAACAAGGAATAAAAATCACTTAATTGATAAAGACTACCTTTTTCCTTTTTACCAAATGATATGTACTTACGTATGAACCCACTTTCTTCCAGTTCGTTTAATATCCTTGTTGTACTTCCTGCATTAGGCAGCTTGGTATCATCAATAATTTCGGAACGTGTTAACCCTTTTGCTTTCTTGCTTAACGTTTCTATTACTGAAAGATGCTTTTCTGCTTTATTGAATAAAGAAATATAAAGGTCTCTGAATTCCTCAGTCAATAGTCCGTCTCGCTCAAAACATAATCGACTTATATTTTGAGAAGCACTCATCCCCACGTCTACATGATCAAGATAAAAAGGGACTCCTCCCATCACCATATATAGTTGAATTAACTGGTAACGGCTAAATGCTCCGCCACGACTCTGAAAAAAAGTTTCACATTCTTTTAATGTAAAAGGTTCAAGGCGTATTCTGTGGGTAACTCTATTGTGTAGCCCTCCTTTATTATGAATCAGGATATTGATCATCCATGATGCAGCCGAACCACATACAATCAGAATAATATCCTTTCTTGCGCTGGCGTACGAATTCCAGAAATAATCGAGTGCCTGAATAAAACCAGATTGTGCAGTATCTAACCAGGGAAGCTCATCCAGGAATACTACTTTTTTCTTCTTTGGATTTTTTGATATTAACTCTTCCAATTGCCCGAATGCCGCAAACCAATTCTCCGGGATAGAAATAGATTCATCAGGACAATATTTTTGTATTGCTCTGTGAAAATTGGATAAATTCTGTTGAAGATTTACGTTAGCAACTCCAGTAAGATAAAATGTAAAATCCTGCTGAAAGGCTTCTCTGATCAAAAAGGTTTTACCTACTCTTCGGCGACCATATACAGCAATAAACTGTGAAGTGTCAGATTCTTTAGCCAGTTCTAACACTTTCAGTTCCTTCTCCCTTCCGATTAATCTGCCCATAACAAGTCAATTTGGCTCTAAATATACCCAAAAACACACTTAAAGCCAAATTGACGACCTATTTAGCTCTAACTTATCAAATCAAGCATGGTAAAGCCAAATTGATCGGAATAATATTAAATCCATAAATGAGTACTTCTTTATGCGATAGTTATACATTTAAATAAATGATTACTCAATAAATCATTGCCAAAGTTCGAAATTTGTCCCCTCTGCCCCGCAGAAACAAAAAGCCTTCAAGTCGAAAGATTTGAAGGCTTTTTGTTTATAAGCCATTTCATCAATGTCTTAATTCTTTTATAAATTCGATCATATCTGGTTTAACAATTTCCCGGCATTTCCCCTTTAAACAAATAGGATCAAAAGCATCATCGGCATCAAAACTACCCATGAACTATTTTGGAATGTAAAGAAGGAGTAGATTTGAAATAATCCAATACATCCTCATAAAAAGCTAATTCTACAGGCAGGTGAATAATACCGTTGCCATTTAATATATTAGCATTAACTGAAGTGATTTTAATGCCATTTATTCCAACATTAATTTTATCTACATAGGCAAATTCTATTATCTGATCCAGGCTGCCCCCATACTTCTGACTGGCCCTTTCGGCCCTTAATCTCATAAATGAGTTTAGTTGCGACCAATCAACCCGCCTGGCAATAACATGATCATCTATGATAAATGTAAAGGCTGTACTTAATGCTCTGAGATCGCCTTTTAAAATAGCACCCACGTACAGAAATACCAGACCAAAAACCGCTATTGCAGTCAATGGAATAGAATAAGCCTTTGATATCACACCCAATATGATAAACAAAAGCAATAAGCAGCCAAATACAATTTTAAAAATATTGAGCTGCCGCTTCAATTCTCTGCTAACAAAGCGATCTAAATTGTCCTCCTTGATTTTAAGTACTTTCTTCATATTACAATACACTGGTAAATAAAAATATTAGCTATTAATCATTTTCAAACCTCAATAACATTTAAGCATGCGCTTAACCTACTCCTTTACCACTTTCCCTTGTTTGTCGATATAGAACGAGATGCCATTATTCCATACATGTGCTACCCCCGTTTCCTCAAAGTTCGAGCAGGAATCAAATTGCACCGCTATCACCTCTTCTCCTTCTTTATTAACATAACCATATTTATGGTCCAGTTTTACAAAAGCTAAACCATTCGAGAATGGGCCCATTTCTTCATACTTTGAAAGAGATGGCAGCTCCTTACCATTTGCAGTAAAGTATATCTTTTTCTTATTTAAGAATACCACAGGAATGCCGATACTATAAATATCTGCCATGTCATATTGTATGGGAATTATCACCTCCCCTTTCCCATTAATAAACCCGCATTTGCCATTTAACGTAACGGGGCAGCAACCATCGCTAAAAGAGTAAAAGCTTCCATACTTCATAGGCGTTATCTCTTTCCCGTCAGTATTTATATAACCATATTTCTTGTCAACCTGAACGGCAGCAAAACCATCATAGAAGTCAAAAAAAGCATCATACTTTATGGGAGTAAGTTCCCTTCCCATGGTATCTATCACGCCATATTTACGATTTAAAGCAACACAGATCACCCCTCCTGAAAACGAATTCACATAATCATACTTTATGGCTGTTATTTTCTTTCCCGCTTTATTAACAACGCCCCATTTTCCATTTTTTTCCACCCTTAGATAATTAGGAGTTCCGCGAATAGCTTCCTTTTTCTCCTGCGCCTGCGTTGCTAAAACAAAAAACAAATTGATTATCAGAAAAGTAGTTCTCATCTTATTTTATTATCTACACGTATAATACAAAAAACACATATCACTACCAAATGGCCAGATAGACCTGTAACCGGCTCCCTTTGAAATATCCTGCCAATTACCGACATTCGGGCCTGATAACGCACTGATGTAGCACCCATAACACATTAGTATCGATCCCTTTACCTTAATACTTTTTACGTAAACTCACATGAACGACCAGCATAACGACTTGTTTAACAACAACTTTAATGAAGAACAGGAAACCAGTCATGTAGATCTGAAATTCGTTGTAAAACTATTTTTTGTTTCGGTCTTTTATATGCTTGTTGTAGGTATAACCGCATTTACGCTCGCACATTTTTCATTAAGTTTGCCGTCAACCTTATTAACATCATTCGTCAACCTGGCGGCCTATAGCTTGTCGCTATCGCTCATCATAAAATATGCAACGGGAGCTCCTCCTCAAAATCAGCTATTATTGATGAAACGTGCGTTCAACTGGCGCCTGCTATCGCTTGCACCAGTCTTAATTATCTGTACACTGGCATTATATGTATGGATAGACGGGGTGGCTATGTTGATGCCTATGCCGGAGGCGGTAGAGGAAATTTTCAATAATGCAATCAAAGAGGATGTTTTTTCACTATTTACGATCATCATTGTAGCACCAGTATTGGAGGAAATACTATGCCGCGGCATCATTCTAAAAGGCTTACTGAAAAATTATTCACCGGATAATGCTATTGGTATTTCTGCCCTCTTTTTTGGAGCAATACACCTCAATCCCTGGCAGGCCATCCCCGCATTAATAATAGGCATTTTTACAGGATGGGTCTTTTACAAGACGAAATCCGTTTTACCTGGTATAATTATTCACATCACAGTAAATGCGACATCCGTCCTGATATCCCTTTTCGTAACAGGTCAACAGAATATCGTCTTGAGATCAGGCATCCCTGATTATATATTACTATGTATTTTTTCAGCGGTGATTTTCGCTGCAGGATGCATATTTATCAGGAAAAAGGCAGTTCCTGAATAGCCTGACAAAGGCTATCCTCCCTACCGCTCATTCACCCGTTCGTAAACTAACTGATTGATCGCAGCTATATAAACAATATAACTGCCAGGTACTTTTCTCTCCTCCACGATCGCTGAATGCATGACCAGTCTTCCTTCCTTATCTATCCCCACCTGCGACACTGCACCGCCAGCTTTCGCAAGCTTATACGACAACAAATAACGGCCACCTTCCAGTGTATAGCGGCCACTGGCTTCACGTTTGAAATGCTGTTTTCCTGCCTCTTTTGCATAGAGCCGGAGTTGCTTATCACTTATTTGCAGAAACACGTCATCACTATTCTCTTCTGTCATAACTGGATGCTTGCGCACAATCTCATCTTTATCATATCGTGCCGAATCCTGGAAGTTTATCCTGCGGCGGGATACAGCGCGCCAGGTACCGATCAGTTGCACAGGATCAGCTATGCGCATCGACGTATCCAGTTGGGCATGCGGACTCGCAGACGGTACAACCATCCATATCTGGACACCATCCTTCTCATATGACATCCCCATTTGCGTCTTTTTTACAACAGGTGTCAGAAAATGTCCGTACACATTGTAATCACTGTCCCAATGTGCAACATCAGGCCTCGGTAATGATATCGCATAATCAAGCGGCAACGTAATGCTTTTTTTCGGCGTCACAGCCAGCTGTTCTATATTATCCTTTGATTGTGCAGCAATTGTAGTAGTTATGAGTGTCAGTAAAAACGTCACACCATATCGGAAATGTACAGGCATAGGGGCGAATTTTAAGGTTGGAATAAAGATAAAGTATTCCAAATCCCATAAACAAACCAGCAATTAAAATGCAGTGCTATTACTCTTTTTGTTACCATGGTCACTTTAAATTCAGCCTATATCTGAGCCTCGCCAATGCGACACCTAAAAACAGGGAAAAGCCGATGATCAATAACCACGAACTATCCCACGCGTCCTTTATCCTTGTCAGCAAGGGTACGGTTGGTAGCGGTTTCTCTGCATAAAAAACTTTACAAGTCAGATATTGAGGCAATGATGTGCCACATTCGGGATATTCCGTAGTATCCGGAGGAACATGATAAAACCAGATATTATTATCCTCTACCATATAAAGTTGCGCCTCTTCAGTTGCTAATATGTCCAATGCTTTAACAAATGCCCCATAATTTGAGCTATCGCCGAAATGATAATGTATACCCTGTGCAAAATTATTCTGCCGAAGGATCTCCCGTATTCTTATTTGCGCGTAGGCCAGCTTAACCTGGTCAGCATCCTGGTAACCTGTAATGTTAATATCTTCATAGCTTCTTTCGTTGATCGGAGCTACCCATTTATAGATCTCCGGAAATTTCTCTTCCAACTGCTTATTACGTATAATTACCGGTAATACATGATAGCTCCCTGGTCTTTGTGCTACACTTGCGTAGACTACAAATAAAACCGGCAGCACCAGCAGACTAATAACACCGGGTACATAATAGATTTTTTTATATCGGGGCCCTTTCATTACAAACGCAGTTAATGTAGAAAAGATGCAACTGAAAGCATATTCCATAAATGAGGCTCTTTACACTACGTTTTCCACATTCCCATCTAAATCAGTGGATAATATCACTCCTTCTCCTATCAACCCCTCCGCCGAACTATTGTAAATTCATATCTCTCAAAATACACCAATGGCCAGACAAACAGCTATCATCCTCTTTACCGGTAAACTCGGTAATAACATCGGCTATGAGCGCAATGGAAAACACTTCCTTCGCAGCGCGCCCAAAGCCATCCGGCAAACCCAGGCTACCCGACGGGCGTCCCGGCGCTTTGGCGCCTGTAGTACCAAAGGCAGGTTGATCCGTCATGCCTTTTACCCGGAACTTGATGTGAGATGCGACAGCTCACACGTCAACCGCCTGAATAAACTGCTGATTCAGGCCGCCGGCGATCACACAGCAATAAAAGACTTCCGGTTCAACAGGACGACGGGAATTGACCGCTTCCTCCCTGTAAGCCCTGAAATGAACAGGAATGAGGTACTGCACATTCCCGCCCAGCAGATCACACAACGGGAGCAATTCACCGCCCTGGAATTAAAGGTGATCGCCGTCCGCATTGACTTCAATAACCTCCAGGTTACAGGTACAGATACCATCGCAATGATGATCGATGCCGGACAACCCTTTAATGGAACTGATATCCCCTTATATGTAGCGGGTGAAGGTACCCTCCTGCTGACAATACAGATCAGAGGCTTTCACAAAGACAGCCCCTCTGCTAACAAACAATTCCTCGCTGCGGATATCATCACAGTAATTCCCCCATATGTCACCAAACCCACCAGATGGCATACACATCCACAGCGAATCATAAAACAGCAACCAGGCCCCTTAATAAGCCTGTCTATACCTATCCGTCAGATGATCACTCAACGGGAATAGACCGCTCCTGCCGGAAAGTGTATTTTGATGATTAAACATGCCATTAAACTTTAAAGACATCCACAATATGACTACAGTTACCGCTGAAGCAGTTATGCTGTTGCCTGAAATCCCCAGCATACAAAGACGTATTGCATTTATCCCCAACAACAGCACAAAAGGTCATCTCTACATCAAGTCCACGTTTACGCCGGGTGTATAACCTATATAAAGCATTATTTCCTGTACTATCTGTCCCCTTTTCCCCTTTTCCCCTTCTCCTCTTAGTACCAAACATCAGGCTATCTCTATGCTAATCATGATATCGGTCAGGCGATCTCCCATTATGAAACTCCCATTTTGCTGACCAGATCAGCAACAGAAAAACTGACACTCAATAAAGAAATCGCACGATTAACCACAAACAATACATCTCACCATAAAGTTGATCACTGCTGATTACTCCCTGCTGTATACGGACCAAACACCCGTTTTACCTGCTGCCCCTTTTTGAATGAATCCAGTACAAAAATGCGATAGCTGCCGCCATCCGGCTCCACCCGGATCACGATATGTCCCGATATGCTCTTATAAGCATTTTCCAATGCCGGTCCGATAACCAGTTTATTTGCTTCCAGCATGTTAGTCGCAAACAGATCATGTGGATATGGGTTAGTCGCTCGTGAAGTAAGCCGGTTCAACACCTCATGTCCCGGATGGTCACTTGACCAAACCTGCTCTATCCATACCCTTGGACGCAGCGTTTGTATGTAATTTATGTTCAGGGCATTCCTGTTACCATGATGACTGATCGTCGCAATATCTACACGTCCAACAGCAGGAGCAACTGCACTTTCCATATCATCACAGGCCGGTTCGCCATAGTTAACGATACCCTGAATATCCGCAGCAAAGAATATACTGAAATGACCATATTGCACACGCACACCACAACCGGCGTTATTCTCATCAGGTAATACACCACCTGTATTGGCAAAATGATTATAGACACCTTCTCCTTCACCATTCCAGACAAACCCATTTGACATAATATTCCGGATATAAAAAGCCGGATACGCTTTCGCATCTTTTAACAACACAAATTGTTCTTTACTGCCCGTCTTAAACCGTTCTGCTTTCATACCCTGCTTTGCCACCTGGTAGTCAATGAAATGGATATAATTCGCGATTTGCTGCAACTCCGCATCTTCCCGTTGTACATCTTTGGCAATCTCTTTTCTGAGGTCAAGTGGATAATTATAATCCGGGTAACCACGATCCACTAGTTTCCGGATAGGAATACGGTCACCCACCCCCGTGATACCTGTTAAATAGTATTTCCCTGAAGCCGCGGCCTGCGCAGTTTTATACATCCCACCAAAATGATCATCATGAAAATGGGTGATCATTGCATAATCTATCCATGCGGATGGATTGACAGCTTTAATATAATCCGCTATCCAGGCATAGGCCTGCTGACTGGTATCCGGCTGCAAAGGAGCGGTACGGGGTGATCGGGTACGTGCATCCACAGGATTCAGTTCTCCTGCGTCAATCAGCATAGTAGTACCATCCGGCATAATCATAAATGCACAATCTCCTCTGCCGGTATTGATAAAATGAATATCAAGATTTCCCTTATTCCAGGGAGTCAATGTCTGTGCCTTCCCGTATTGCATTGTCAAAAAACAAAACAGGATAATCACTGTACTTTTATGGAAACTGGTGAGCTGTATCATGATGATCGTTATTATGCCTGAACAATGTTTTTCACACGACAATTCAGATGGCACAATATTAAGAATGCACTTCCGCTAATTACATTACCAAATTATTAACAAAAGAATCCTGTCGCATTGCATCAACAGAAATATAGCGCTATCTTTGACCCCTCAGCAATAAATTTTAACCATGGAGTTTGATTTCCCTATCCCACAGTTTCTCACACTGAGAAAAGAGCTCGACACAATACGTCATGATATTGAGAAAGAAAAAGCAATCTGGAAAACCATCAGAGATACACTGAGTGAAGCTGACATCGAGCAGCTCGATGGTGACTTTTTCGATGTTTTCGATAGCATGTATCTGGACACCAATAACATGTCACAGGCTGCACAATCCCTGACGGAACTTGTACGAAAGGGAGCTTCCGCCAACCTGATGACCAATCATGAGCTGGATGCACATAACGTAGCCATGTTGGTGCAGGATATTCCGACTTACAAAAGTGAACAGTTAAAATCAACCATCCTTATTGTCAGAGCAGCTGTCATTGCAGGTGCAACCGTCGATCTGCAAAAAGCATATGTATTAAACGGAGGGATGAATGCATTAAACTATGTTGGCCACTATCTGGGCAGGGGCACTGCGGCGCAAACTTACTTTATGGGGGAGATCAGTTACCATACCCCGGAGCAGATCCAATGTTGCTATGATATATTCCCCTTACTGATAACCGGACCTGGCTTTGATTATCCATATCATATGTTTATAAGTTCGCTGAAATATGCGCCGGAAGTCACCGCGCTTCAGGAAAATACGATCTTAAGGATCATAGCACTTGGCTGGACGCCATTTTCTGTGGATATTGAACACTTAAACCCTGGCATTTTTAATACCATTTTCACCATCAATCCCAAATGGCTTGCCCTGCTTTTCCCATATGAACATGAACAGTTGAAATACTACATAGATGCTGTAAAGCGGAAGGCCAGTAGTGCCGCTGTAAAGATTCTGGTCAACGGCGTCACCAGCGATAACAAAGCCCGGAAAGTGTTCCGTAACTTCTTTTCGCAGAAACCTCATTGGTTCCTCAAACTGATCATCACCGGTATGCCGGAGATAGTCTTCAACCTTGTCCAGAGAAATGAACGGGATGTATTGATTCCTTTTCTGAAACATTTTAAGCGGGAAATTGCTTCGCTTCGCGATGAAAACAACTGCACGTTATTAGAATTTGCCATCAACTCAAAACGTGTAGTGGAAAATACCGTGCAATTGATACAACAGGCCATTCCTGCTGGCAAATAAAAAACCGGTCCGGGGTATATCTGCTCACCGGCGGTATCGGCTGACCAGGTATACCCATAAGCCGATACGAAAAGCCTTATCCTTATTCTCTCAACAATGCGACAACCAACTTACCTTGACGCAAATTCCCCCGTAACTTGGCCTGTCCACCTCCCCTTACATTGAACAATTCTGCCTAAGTTTGCATTATCAGTGACCAGTATATTACGTACAACAAATATCCTTTTATACAAATCCGCCGGGCTGCCATGCCACAAACACCCCGCGTAAAGGATACAGTCATCGTGATACAATGATTCGGATCAATCTGCCGTCAATTCAATAATATATATGCAAACAACCAAGCAATCCGCCATTGGCTTTATTTTTATTACCCTTTTGATCGACGTAATGGGATGGGGACTCATCATCCCCGTTATGGCCGACCTCATTGCGCAGCTGAAGCACATACCGGTCAATCAGGCCAGCACTTACGGAGCACTCCTGCTGTCTGTGTTTGCCGTTACCCAGTTCATCTTCGCTCCGGTAGTCGGCAACCTCAGCGATAAATATGGTCGCCGCCCCGTGCTCCTTCTTTCCTTGCTCGGCTTCGGAATAGACTACATTATCTTAGCCCTCGCCCCTTCATATGGATGGCTTTTCATCGGTCGTGTTATTGCTGGTATGACCGGCGCCAGCTTCACTACCGCTACTGCCTATATCGCTGATGTCAGTGTAGACGAAACCACCAGAGCCAAAAACTTCGGTATGATCGGCGCTGCCTTCGGTCTTGGTTTCGTACTGGGTCCTGCGCTTGGCGCCCTGCTCGCTCAATGGGGTATCAGAGCACCATTCTACGCTGCCGCAGTACTCTGTCTGCTGAACTGCCTGTACGGCTTCTTCCTGTTGCCGGAATCCCTCAGCAAGGAAAACCGCCGTTCTTTTGAGTGGTCCCGCGCCAACCCATTTGGATCATTAAAATTCCTTACTTCACATCCTGAGATCGGCGGACTGGCATTTGCCTTTTTCCTGATCTACCTGGGCGCTCAATCCGTACAGGGCAACTGGAACTTCTTCACCATCTATCGCTTCCAGTGGTCTGAGAAAATGGTGGGTATCTCCCTGGCAATAGTAGGCGTACTCGTGGGCGCTGTTCAGGCAGGTCTTACCAGGATCATCATTCCAAAGATCGGCAATGAAAAAAGTATCTATCTCGGCTTATCACTCTATACACTTGGTCTCGTATTATTCGCGTTCGCCACACAAAGCTGGATGATGTTCGCATTCCTAATCCCTTACTGTTTAGGTGGTATCTGCGGACCATCACTCCAGTCCGTGATCTCTGGTCATGTGCCGCCCAATCAACAGGGAGAATTACAGGGAGCGCTGACCAGCCTGATGAGTCTCACAACTATCTTTGGTCCCCTGATCATGAACGGCACTTTCGCTTATTTCACAACAGACAGAGCACCGTTCCATTTTCCGGGTGTCCACTTCCTGATCGGCGCCGTATGTATGTTGCTGAGTATTGTTATTACGAATAAAGTGCTTACAAAAGAAAAGAAAGAGAATCCTGAACTGAGAAATGTAATTGCAGGTGCTGGGGATTTTAAAGATGCTCCAATGCATTAATACACATTATACAATAAAAAGGACGGATGGAAATGAATTCCATCCGTCCTTTTTTATACAATGCTTAGAGTGAGATTTACTTAATCTGTTTAATCCGTTTACTCCGTTCAATCAAACAGTTCAATTGCGCCATAAACATCTCCGCGTCTTCCTCTGAACGAATCACCCTTGAAAGGTTATCTTCACGCGGTGGCGTATCAGTATCAGTAGTAGAGGGAGTATTATGCGTAACAAACGTCTTATACTGTTTAATTTTCTCTTCAATGATTGGATCCATAATATCAATTTAATTAATTACTAATAA
Organism: Chitinophaga sp. YR627; assembly: GCF_900114995.1. GTDB lineage: Bacteria > Bacteroidota > Bacteroidia > Chitinophagales > Chitinophagaceae > Chitinophaga. The sequence continues at coordinate 116,529 of NZ_FOUX01000008.1, read as the reverse complement.
GTATTTATTTTAGGCGGAATATATAGTACCTATACAAATCGTGCCTCGATCTTTGATAATCAAAAATTTCCGGTTTAGGATTAGATATAAGCCGCCCATTCTCGTCTATTTCCAATCTACCATCTCTGAGAACTCTGATAAACCAGTCGACACCAAAGACTGTAAAGAATTCACTTAAGTATTCACGATTAACCTTTGTTATCAGATGGTATAACATTGCTCTTACATCATCTGAGCCATCAATCCCTAGGACTAATGATGAATTTTCCTGTAAGAAGTTGTTGCCGTGAAATAAAACCGTTGACAACACTTTGCCCAAATCTTTGTGCTTTAATTTCACATTATCACGAAAACCACCCTTCATATCAGGCGGACCAAAGCCCATATTATATACATTCGGCGAATTAAAAGCCGGATGTCGGTCAATTTTGACTACCATAGTCTCAATAGAACCATCTTCCTGAGGCGACTCAAAAGTCATTTTTGAATAGTCTTTCTCCAACCATGTTGGAGGAAATGTTTGTTGAAAATCTAGTTTTATCATTCCCATTTATTTGAATAGAAAAATCTTGTTCGTCTACACGAATATTTAGGAGATAAACTTTAACAGTGCAGTAAAAATCTCAGGCAGAAAAACTAGTATAAATCGCTGCCTTCAGATTCAGATAGATCGAAAGTAAATAACATTTTTTAAACTAAAAAAAATCTACAATTCTGCTATCACCTTTCACTTTCCAATAACATTTCACGTCGAATATTCTCATTCTGCATTCTCTCAAAACCATTACCTTTATCAAAACAACTCTTTGCATCCATTCACCAACATACGCCATCTCTACACACCCATTCAGCCTGCTATCAAACAATCAGCTGAACACGTCACCTATCACGAATTCCTCCCCCACATTCACCTCCAACCTTTCATCTACTGCTACTGGCAATTAAAAACCACCTCTCCACTCTCCGATCAGTTCAATTACCGTGTAGTCGCCGACGGATGCATCGACATTTTCTTCGAACTCAACAACCCTACAGAAAACTACATCATGGGCTTCTGTAAAAAATACACAGAATTCGCCCTGGAACATACTTTCAACTACGTAGGCGTACGTTTTCTCCCCACTATGTTTCCACAGCTGTTCAAAGTCAATGCCGCCGAACTAAGCAACCGCTTCGAACACTTAAGCGCCGTACATCCGGAGACAGCCGCATTTATTTCCGCTCACCTCCATGATGCTTTACAACCCGCTGAGATCAGTCAGATCTTTGATCAATACTTTTTAAAGACATTGGCAAAAGCAGATTTCGATGAAGATCCCAGACTATATAACGCACTGGCCCTGATCCTGGATAACTACGGTGTTGTAGATATAGAGAAAGACCTGAACACGGGTATCAGCGCAAGACAACTACGCCGCTTATTCGAATTCTATATCGGTGACTCTGCAAAGACTTTCAGCAAGGTGGTCCGTTTCCAGAACATCCTGAAAGCAAAGCCATCTGCACAAAGTCTGCGGCAGAATAAACTATTCTTCGATAGCGGCTATTACGACCAGGCTCATTTCATCAAAGAATTCAGGAACTTCTACGGCGTCACTCCATCCAAAGCCTTCGGCAGATAAGTTGTCCGATTTTTACAATGTTCTGCAGCGCTGATTCCTGAATTTTACAGGACTAAATCAGCACAGATGAAACACTTATTCACAGTATTGGCATGCCTGTTACTGGCAACAGGGACTTATGCACAAAAACTCACTAAAACCAAACATACGATGAAACTGAATGCAGGCATTATCACAAACAAACTCGCAGCCAGCAAAACATTCTATACAGAAGTACTCGGCTTCGGCGTCACTTTTGAAAATGAATTCTACCTGCTGATGCACACACCGGATAAAAGCACAGAGATCAGCTTTCTGCTACCGGAACATCCTTCACAGCAGCCCTTATTTCAAAAGCCCTTCCAGGGACAAGGCATGTACCTGACCATAGAAGTAGAAGACGTGGACAGCCTGTATGCCACCATCAAAAAGAAAGGTATTCCTGTTAAAATAGAGATCAGAAACGAACCCTGGGGCGACCGGCACTTTGCCATCGAAGACCCGAATGGTGTAGGAATAGACATCGTACACTACCAGACACCCGAAAAATAAAAAAGCACACCTGTCCTGGTAACTTTTAGGTTTCCTCAGCCGTTGAATATTTTTTATTATTTTAAGCCCGTTCCTGTCAACGGCAGGGGGAAATCAACCAACATCTATATCCAAGACACCGTGTGGTAATGAAGTATCTAAAACACCTGGTAATAACAGGCATCCTGTTATGTACTGTACTTACATCCTATTCCAGCAGCCGCTCCTATTGCGATTCGCTCATCCAGCGGGGCATTGACTCCATGATGTCAAAGAAATTTGTCTCCGCTATCACCCTGCTGACAGAAGCACAGCATCAGTCCGCTGATAATCACTGGCCCAGACAATTATTCCTGGCTACCAACAACATCGGTCTGACCTACTATTTTATGCTCGACTACGGGGAAGCCCTGCGCAACTACCTCGACGCCTATAAAATAGCCATGGAAGAGAAAGATGCGACCCTGGAAATGACCGTCCTGAATAACATCGCTATTCTCTACTCCAAAGAGAAAAATTATGATCAGGCGCGGGAGTATTTCCTGAAAGCCTATACCATCGCAAAAGAGAAAAATGATAAGATAAGAATAGGCAACTACGCCCTCAACCTTGGTATCGTACACACGGAGATCAGGCAACTGGAAAAGGCAAGGGAATACCTGCGCGAATCAGCCAGCTATCTGCAAAACGAACCCAGACGACTGATCAGCGCCCGCTACGCCTATGCCCAGAATCAGTTCCAGGAAGATAATATCACCGAAGCCGACCGCCTGAGTCTTGAACTACTCAAAATAGCGCGCGACTCCGGTTACAGAGACGAGCGCATCTCCCTGCTGACCCTGATCAGCTCCATCAAACTAAAACAGAACAATAGTACCCAGGCCCTCCAATACGCCAATGAAGCCTTATCCCTCTCCCCTAACCTGGAGGAACGGATAGAGCTTTTCCAGACCTTGTCCGCCATCCACCTGAAAGACCATGCTTATGCACAGGCTATGGCCAGCAAGGACTCCGTGGTATATTACCGCGACTCTATCAATACCGTTAAAAACGGACAGCAGTTCGAAACCGGTAAACTGAAGTTCGAACTCCTTAATTCACAACACACCCTCTCCCTCAATAACGCACAACTCACCAACCAACGCCGCCTCTTATACATCGCCCTGGCGTTTATCGCCATTATCGTCACCTTCTTTATCTGGCTGATGCGGATCAAAGCAGCCGAAAACAAACAAAAAGCCATCCTCGCCGAGCGAAGCCATCAGATCATGGCCCTGGAAATCGAAAATGAAAAAAGCCAGAAACTCCTGCTGGAGGAACAGCTAAAGGAAAAAGAAACAGCCGCCCTCCTCGAACAGGAACGCCTGAAAAATGAGATCGAAATACGGAACCGGAAGCTCTCCGCAAAAGCCCTCTACCTTTCCGGCAGAAATGAACTGATTGACGATATCATTACCGCCATGTCAAAAATTCCGGATCTGAATAAAGACGGCGTCGTCGTGAAACACATCTCACAACTCAAAAGCTATCTCCGGACCGATAGCGAATGGGACGACTTCAGTACCCATTTCCAGGAAGTCAACCAGGGATTCCTGAATGCACTCCGTGACAATCATCCCAACCTGACCTCCAACGATGTCCGGTTCCTCTCCTACATATACATGAACTTAAATACAAAGGAGATCGCCTCCCTGTTAAATATCACACCGGAAGGTTGCCGGAAAAGAAAGGAACGCATCACCAAAAAGATGCAGCTGGCCGAAAACACTTCCCTTTTTGAGTATTTATCAGGACTTTAAGGGAAATGTCACACTTTGTCCGGCCACTGTCCTGTTAATTACATAGGCGCTTTAAGAGAAGGGGGGTACTTTCACACAGCACCCAATCGACCAAAATTCATGAGAAAAATTTTACTCGTTCATCTCCTTCTCCTACTGTTTTTTTCAGCCAGTGCGCAACTCTCTTTTGAGTCAACCGGTGACTTCGGCCGACTCTGGGATGTTACACCCGACCCGTCCGTACCCGACAGGATCTACGCGCGTACGCTGAATAACCATATCCTGGTTTCAGATGACCGTGGTAAAACATGGACCATCTTCTATTCCTTTGAGAATAGCGCAACCGCCATTTCGCAATTCAAATTCCTGCCCGGCCATAAAGCCTTCTCCCTGATAGCGACCGCACCCGAGATCAATAACAATGGCCTGTATGTGATAGACATTGAAAGCAAAGCGGTTGTCAGACATTTTGTCACACCCGACCAGGAAATGAAAGCATTCGTAGTAAGCTATGATATCGCTGATGAGAAAGCAGATAAGGTGGTAATTAACACTGCCTACAGAGATCCGGATACCTGGGCACAGTTCACAGAAGTATACTTTACCAAAGATGGTGGTAAGCACTTCAGCACTATCTACTACAGTACCGAACATGACGGCGTGCATATCCTTAACAGCTTCTTTCATCCGGATGACCAGAAAAAGATCTACCTCGCAAGAGGTCTGGGCGCCCTGGGCGTAAACGGAGGTTTATACATCTCTGCTGATGAAGGACAACACTGGCGCGAAGTACTCGCCGGTAAAGGCGCTCTGAATGCCGTTGTCTTCCATCCTAAAAATCACAATGACTTCTTCCTCTGTAGCTTCATCAACTTCGGCGAAGCAGCAGAAGCCGTATACCATACACAGGACAGTGGCCATACCTTCAGCCAGGTACCGGTTACCTTTACTGACCAGACACTCAACAACATTATTACCATTCAGTACGATCCGGGCAATCCGCAGCATATGTGGATGCTGGAAGAAAACGAGATCCTGAAAAGTAGCGATGGTGGACAACACTGGACATCCACCGTATTTGAATCCAGATCCCAGACATATGCCAGCGGCGTTTCTCTGGTGATCAACCCTAAAAACAGTAATGATATCCTCGTCTTCTCAGATGCCTGGCCGCAACACTCCGGTGATGGTGGAAAGACATTCGAAAAACTAAAGACTCCTTCCTACCTGGTAAAAAGTACAGGACTGGCAGGCAATGGTACAGATCAACGGCTGTACTATTCCACCCAGGGAGGCTATATCTCCAGAAACCTGCACAGCGGAGCGGCCATCATGCATGATACCTTACCCGTATACTCCTTTACGTACGAGAATTACTATGTGATACCCGACACCGCCATACAGGGCCGCGTGTTCTTCTTTAGACCCTGCGACGATTTCCTGAATCCATCAGAGCTATATTTCAGTGATGATTATGGCGCTACCGTAAAGCGACTACCTTCTGATGACTATGCCACAGGCCTGGACGCCATCAAACGCGATCCTAATCATAAAGACCGCTACTGGGTATCCTACTCTTATTATAATGCGTTTTCCGCCCTTTTTAAACTGGACTTTGCTGATCGTACCCAACCCGAACAAACACCGGTCGCAGCATCCGGTAACAGCCTGATCACAGATGTTTACATCCCGGAAGGAGACGGACAAACCCTCTTCATCACCAGTGGTCATCGTGTGTATACATCGACGGATGGGGGGATTACCTGGGGTGAAAAAGGCAAAGGACTGGAAGACCTGACAGAAGGCATCGATATGATATGGGATATGGATACCAATCCTTTTGATAAAAAAGAAATGGTGATTGTCACGACGCAGGGTATCTATCAGACAACGGACAGTGCTGAGAACTGGACCCGTACCCTGGAAACAACCGGTTTGAAAAAAATCTCCTTTTCCAATGCCGTTGACGGACATCTTTTAGGCGCATCAGCTACTGATATTTTCGGTGATACCAGATTAGTATTCAGTACCAACAAAGGGGCTAAATGGTCAGGCGTTCCAGCCTCCGCACTCGATTATATTGCGTGTAACGCTTCTATGGATTTTCGATTCTTTGCAGATCATGCAGATATCTATTTCGCCACTGCTGACCTGGGGGTAGTGAAATATCAGCTGACAAACCTGCTCACACCACAGCTGGTCTTCCTGAATTCCTTTACAGGCCGTCTCCAGGGACGCAACGCCTTCCTGGAATGGAGAACACAAAATGAAGAAGGATTATTACACTACGAACTGGAAAGAAGCACCAATAACAAAGACTTCTCCCTGATCAACACACAACAGGCCACTAATAGTAATGGCCGCTTTTACTATAACCACGAAGACCTGGATTTCTATGATCTCGCAGCAAAATCAGGCAATGTTTACTACCGCCTGAAACTGGTTAGCCAGGATAATTCCTTTGCTTATTCAGATACCGTAAAACTGAACGCACGTGACATGTACATCTATCCGGTACCAGCTGCGGATATGATCAACCTGCGTGTACAGGGTGTAACGGAAGCCGCGAAATTCAGGGTATTAATTGTGGATGTTTCCGGCAGACAATATTCCATCCAGCAATATAACATCCCAAGCGGCCAGACAACGATCAACATGCCTATCAGCCGGTTGGCTGCTGGTGTTTACTTCATGCTGGTAGAAACCAAACCGGGAGGAGAAGTAAAGAAATTTAAGTTTATCAAATTATAGCTGTCCTGTTTTAATCCTGTCCTGCAACACAAAGCGTCTCGCTCCCAGCGGACGCTTTGTTATTTAAAACCATATTCATCATATAGGAACAAAACCGTATTTTCTCATTACCTTTTTCACTTTCACCGGATCTCCGAATACATACCGCATAGTAGGATCACCAGTGATGACCCGCGTAAAACGTTTTTTAGAGCCGGAATATGCAGATATCTTCGCCAGCAAACCATTGATCGCATTGATATTGAAATACCGGCTGCAATCCTTAAAAGTGGCTACAAAACCATATTGCTTATAACAGATACTGATCGTATACTTACAGGTCTTTTCATTGCACTCACTCATCACGGTCATATCTTTTAATACCCCTCCGCTATTCCTGGCAAACGCCTTAAACAGGTTGGTAAACTGTACAGGGAAATCGCCGATCTTACCCTCAAACCAGACTTCAGTAGGTGAATAGCAAAACAATTCATCAATAAACGCTTCCCGGTCGTGTTCTGATGTTCCCTTTGGGAAATAGATCTCATTGTACTTCGGACGTTTATGCAGTATACCTGCTGCCAGGAACTCATTGACGATGGTATCAAAAGGATGTGACGTAATACCGGTACGGGGTTTCTCGCGAAAGCTATATAATCTGACGCCTCTGCCCCACTCTGCTTCAGGACTGTCCCACTTGCCCTTTACAATCTTCGCATTGGCAGCCCTGATCTTATTGCGTAATGCAGCTACCTCCAGACTATCAGTAATCACCCTGATTACCGGCGGCGCATCATCATTATAAGATATAGCAGCGGTATCCATTGATGCAGATACAATTATCTTTTCTTTTGCTGTTGCAGTTCTTTCGTTGGATGGTAAACAGGTGAGTATGCTCACCAGAATGGTGTTTAAAATAAACATAGGTGTATAGGGTACATAGCTTCCATGTACAGGGGATTTTCTCCTGCTAAACTATTAAAAAATTTACCATATCATATATTAAACCTTCTTAGATCGCATCGCCTTCACCTGCTTCAGCGATCTGTCTTTTGCAAACTGCTGATACTCGTCCGATTCGACCGCATAGATCGCCATCCGGCCATCTGCATCAAAGTGAGCTCCCCAGCCATAGCGCTTGGTTAAAGGAGATGAACGGAAACAAGCCTGCCCCTTAGAAAAGAACTGTTCTCTTTCTACGTCAAACTCCTGCGTTCTCAACTGACGCTTGGCAGCGTGTACATGAAAAAGTACATCATCTGAAGTAAACTCATACGGGTTATCAACCAACAGCTCAAATTCTATGTTGGCAATCGTCTTTTCTCCTCTGACAGGGGGCACTTCAGCTGCTTTAACGGGGCAATCATCAGCCACTTCAATAAAAGTGTTGTAGTAGTTGGTGGTCTTCATTTCATAAACTGTTTACAGGTCCCTTTGATATTATATTACCTAAAATATAAAAAATCCTGGTAACTTTTGTTACCAGGATCAGAAACTCTCTACAGAAAGTACATATTAGTTATTTATCGCTCATTTTACTTACACAGCCAGTCAGCTATATACTTTTTCGAGTTCTCCATTAATAAAACCTATCTCATCTGTAGTCAGTTGTACGTTCATAGCAGCCGCATTCTGTATGGCCTGTGCTGCATTTCTTGCACCCGCCAGCACGATGGTGATACCTGGCTGTAAGGTCGTCCAGCGTAATACCAGCTGCGCCAGTGAAGCCTTCTTACTTTCTGCCAGTGGCGTGATGCTATCCAGGAATGCTTTTACCTTATCAGCAGCGAACTGACCGAAATAACCATTGCGATGGTCGTCTGCCTTCAGTGCGGCATCGCGGAAATACTTACCGGTCAGCAGCCCTCTTTCCAGCGGACTATAAGCAATAATACCAATCTGCTGTTCGATCGTATACGGTACCAGCTCCTGTTCGATACCTCTGTTCAGCATGCTGTAAGGCACCTGATTGGAAGCCAGTTGTATTGTCTTCGCAGCTTCCTCCATCTGTGCAAGATTATAGTTACTCACACCCGCAGCGCGGATTTTGCCCTGACGGATCAGGGTATCCAGTGCTTCCATGGTTTCATCGATAGGCGTAGTCGCATCCGGCCAGTGCAATTGTAACAGATCAACATAATCAGTACCCAGTCTTTTCAGACTCTCTTCCAGTTCTTTGATGATATTCGCTTTGGAAGCATACTTATACACAGGAATATTCTTTCCGTCGGCAGACGCATCAAAGAAATATTCACCTTTTCCCTGGTTGCTGCCATCCCATACCAGCCCAAATTTGGTCAGTAACTGTATCTTACTTCTGTCCTTTCCTTTTATCGCTTCTCCAATCAGTTCTTCACTCAGACCAAATCCATAAAAAGGAGCGGTGTCAATGGTGGTCACACCCTGATCCAGTGATGCATGTACCGCCGCGATTGAATCCTGTTTTTCATTTCCGCCCCACATGTTACCACCAATAGCAAATGCGCCATAGGTAATTGTGGATAACTGCAGGTTCGTATTGCCTAATTTTCTGTATTCCATATCAGTCTAACTTAATTCAGGTTTGTAAATACATTTTCCAGATGAGCGGTATACACGCCCAGATCCCTTGGGATATCCGCATTCTTTTCTATGTCATGAAAGTGCATACCCGGTAACGGTTTCATACCGATAAATGCATTCATGCGGTGGAAGCCAAACAGGATCCCGTCGTCCACACTGGTCTGCTGAAAGAACTCATCCGGTAATGTAAACGCTTCTTTTGGCGCATTCCAGGAAGTAGTGACCATATATTGCTTACCATGCAGCATCCCTCCTGTACCATAGTTGATGGTAGGATTGGCAGAAGAACGGCCATCGCTTTTATAAATACCCGTACCATGCCCTTCTGTAAATACCTTGTCTATATATGCTTTAAAGCCATGTGGCAATTGAAACCACCAGATCGGTGTATGATAGATCACGACGTCTGCCCATTTATACTTTTCCACTTCTTCCTTCAGATCGTATGCGTGATTGATATTGGTGGTTTTCACCTCAAAGCCCGGTCTGTTTGTAAAGAATTCCGCGGTAGCTGCCGAAACAGTCTCATTGAAACGGCCGCCGGAATGGCCGAACTGCTGACCTCCATTGATGATAAATACCTTTGTCATATTGTGTGTTTTTCTTTTGACAACACAAAAGTAGATCGACTAACGGTATTATTAAAACAAGTTAATTCATACCTTTGTATCAGAATTATAATAGCTATTGTTATGGTAAATCTGGAATGGTACAGAACATTTAAAGCAATATATAAGACCGGCACCCTTACCGGCGCTGCCGAAAGCCTTTTTATTTCGCAGCCGGGTGTTAGTCTGCACTTAAGTTCGCTGGAGAACTATGTCGGATATAAACTCTTCGAAAGAACAGGCCGGAAAATGATCCCCACGGAGAAAGGAAAGGTCTTCTATAACTTCATCATAGAACCACTGAATAAACTGGAAGATGCTGAAAAGAACTTTCAGAAAAGTACAGAGATACATACACCTACCATCAGTGTAGGTATGTGTTTCGAAACGTTTCAGATCACATTGGAACAGTATATATCCACACTTCCCTTTAATGTCATCATCCGTTTCGGAGAATATCCGGAGATGCTGGATAACCTTGACAAAGGTATTCTGGACCTCATCATTACACCACACAGAGGCACTTCCGGCAACATAGAGCATGAAGCCTTTTCCTCTGAAACCATCGTACTGGTAGCAGGAAATGAAGTAGACAGCAAGGCCTTTAACAAACTGGCGAAAGGAAAAGATATGCAGGTGATCGAAGACTGGCTGAAACAGGAAAAATGGTACGGTACAACAGGAGATATGGAGCACCTGTTCCGCTTCTGGAAACTGAACTTCAATCATCATCCTGACTTCCGCCCTAATTACATCGTACCGAATCTCAATTCCATCGTACGCTGTCTGAAAAGCGGAAAAGGGATCGCTGTGATCCCTGATTTCCTTTGCAGAAAAGAAATTGACGCCGGTGAAATTAAACTGTTGTGGGAAGGGAAAACAAAACTCAAAAACACTTTACACTTCGGTACCCGCAAGAAGACCATGTATGCAGAAGAGATTGGTCTGATCAAAGACTTATTCAGAAAAGTGATGTTGCCGGTATGATACTAAACAACAGCGGGTGTATCCACAATAAGATACACCCGCTGCCTATTTGAGCACCTGTTAGAGACAGGTAGTTATTTAACGCGATCCTGGGATAGCTGTTTATTTCCTCTACACCCTCAGCTGTAGTTTATAAATGACGTTTCCTGTTCAGCGCATAAGAGATTTTAAATTCCGCCGCCGGATAAACCCTTCCTCCTGACGGAGCAATCGAATTTATCGCATTATACCCCCATCCTATACCTGCATGTCCATTGATCGTCCACTTCCTGCCAATCGGCCGCTGCATGCCCCAATGTACATTAACCAGTACCGCATCACTCATAGAACCATCACCGGTAACTTCAGGTGAAGTATACTTTAAACGCACCCCAAAATAGTCCCCTGCATTCAGCAACAAACTCTTTCTTTTTGCCGCCCTTCTGTCACGGTTATAATAGTAACGACCATTTACAGAAAAATATGCACATGGATTGAGCAGCCCCCAGTCATAGCTGAAGCTACTATCAGACACCTCATATCCGCCCCCCAAACCACCGGAAAACTCAATAGTATATTTCCTCCCGACAGGTACTTCAAGAGAAATACCGAGTCCCTGCAAGCCCAGGTCAATTCTGGTCACTGTGCGCAATGGCGGCGCTTCTTTACGTGTACTATCAGCAATAGTTGCAGTTGCTGCCACTGTTGTATCCTTTGGATAAACCACCGTTTTATGAGCAGCGAGACTGATATGTTTATCAGGTGCAGGCATCTCATGCGCAGGCATCTTAAGTAACTCCCCTTTACCCAATACCTCGCTCAGCACAGTTGACAAGGACGTCTCACTCTTCGCGTCACCCTTATTCTTTGAAGCAGCAGTCCGGTCTCTATCAATAGATGCAATAGCTTGTTCCCGATCTCCTTTTCCATTCACTGCTTCGTTCTCACGATCGCGAGCTTGTTTATCACTTTTATTACCGGCAATAATCTGATCATGTTTTGCCGTTTCTTTTTCTGTGGATAATGCGTCAGCAGGTAGATCGCCTGTTCCAGCACCACGTGTGTTGCTCCCATTATCCTTTATACCCTGCGCAGCTGAAGTCTTAGCTGCTATTACATTATTCCCTGCTTTCTTACTATCAACAACTTTGGCCACATCACCCTTTGAAAGATTCCATCTCTTCGCAGCAGCATTACCAGCCATTGTATTATTCTCTGCCTTCTTACCATCAAGAGCTTTTACGGTATTGCTTTTATTCACCGCAAGCGATGCATTATCCGATTCCACACTATTTACAGCAGGTGGCATATCCTGTAGTATAATATGATCCCCCTTCACTCTCACATGAATCCCTGTCGACTTCTCCAGTTCTTTCAACCACGCCGACAAGGTCTGTTCATGATGTGCGACGACTATCATCTTTGATGGACTCAGTTTCTTTGAATTAAAAGAAAACTCCAGATCAGTTTCCCGGGCAAAGATCCCGAGCAGATCAGCAACACGGATAGTATTACTATTAATAACGATACGCTTTTCACTTTTCTCTTTAGTTAGCTGGGCTTTGGAGATAACAGGGAGCTGCGCCATTCCGATCAGGAATGGAAGACAGATTACGCGTTTCAGCATAGTACAGAATTATAGGTTAATTACAGCCGTTTCCGCTGACATGAATGATATTATTGTTGATGGTGTATTCAATGTCTAAAGTCGCAGACAGGATATCCATGATATAGGTAAGCGATCTGTCTTTGAAATGCGCCGACATACGGCATTGAGCCAACTGCTCATTATTCAGTATGATCTTAACACCAAATGTATTTTCAAGATGACGACAGATCTCAGGTAGTGGCATATCCTGGAAAGAAAAATCACCGGTAGCATAACTAAGACTGTTGGCATCTATGTTATTACTCAGCAGCAATTCCTCTGTACCCTTTACGTAGGTGCCTGTTTGTCCGGCAGCTACGATCAGTTCATGTTTTGCCGTGTACAGTTTTACTTTCCCGGTAGTAACGGCTACAACAGTGTTTACACTATCTTCCTTTACATTGAAAGAAGTACCCAGGACCTGTATTTTCAACGTACCACTGTGTACAATAAAGGGCCGGTCCTTATCCGCCACAACATCAAAGTAACCTTCCCCCTGCAGTAATACTTTCCGGTCGTCTTCATTATAGTCTGCTGCATATTGCAGGGTACTGTTTCTGTTGATAACAATGCCGGAGCCATCTGGCAACAGGCCTTTCCGTACACTGCCGGCTGCTTCCGCAACCGCATGCTGCCATACTGGTATACGGTACTGAAGATAGGTATACAGTCCTGCACCGAACAAAACCCCAACTATCAAAGCGGCCACTGCATAGCGTATTACCAGCCGTAGCTTATTACCATGCTTTTTTTCTGCATATAAGGCCACCTCCAGCGCCGCCCATTCCCGGTTTTCATTGGGCGCTTCATAGGCAACGCCACCATAAATGAGTTGCCATGACTGTTGCATATGTTCCAACTCCGTTGCATGGCTATCGTCTTTCAACCAGTCATCTATTGCCATCGCTTCGTCCGGCGTCGCTTCACCGGCCAGGTACCTGGTCAGCAGAGTGGTATCTATTTCTATTTTCTGATGTGAACTCATGATGAAGCGCTATTTGAAATATGCAATGAGAATAATGGATATTGTGATGATATCAGCCAGCTGTTCCCGCATGATCTTCAGGGCCTTGCCCATCTGTACCTCCACTGTTTTGACTGATATATTTAGTGCTGCGGCAATCTCTGCGTATTTCTTCTCCTCAAAACGACTCTTACGGAATATCTCCCTGCATTTCGGCGGTAAAGCGTCCATGGCAGCACTGATCCTGTTACTGAGCTCCCGGTTTTCCAGCTGATGATCAGTATACTCTTCCTGATGCGTAGCCAGGATTGCGTCTTTATAATGCCGCCTGACCTTATTATGCCTGAAAATGTTAATACACTGTCGCTGTACTGTCGTATACAGGTAGGCCCTGCCCGCCAGTTCCAGGTTGATCTCGTCCCGCTTCTGCCAGAGTTTGATAAAAGCCTGCTGCACAACGTCTCTGGCTTCCTCATTATCCTGTAACAGTGTAAAGGCATAACGGTGCAGGCGTTCAAAATTATCTTGAAAGCACTGCCTGTAAATATCCTTTGCACTTTGTGGGTTGATCAGTTTATTCAATGTGTACAGCTTTAAGCATGACCGGTTATATAGAAGACACGCCAGCAGATCAATACCCTTATGCAGACAGAAAATATTTTATTTTTTATAATGGCACAGTTTGTCCCTCCGCTAACCCGCTGATTAGGTTATTTTTGCATCCTGTTCAATCATTCCCTGAACAGTATACGCCATGCCAGTAACTATAAGAAACATCAGCCCGGCTGATAACGCCGCATTAGCAGCGATCATCCGTAACACGTTCGACGAATTTGATACCGTACCAAAAACCGGCACCGTTTATTCTGACCCGGAAACTGATCACCTGTCCGACCTTTTCCAGGCGCCCGGTAGCGCCTATTATATAGCGGAAGAGGACGGCATTATCCTGGGTGGCTGCGGATTATTCCCTACCGCCGGCTTACCTGATGGATGCGTAGAATTAGTCAAATACTACCTGAGCAGTGCTGCCAGGGGAAAAGGATTAGGCAGAACACTCATGGAACAGACCTTCGAAGGCGCCAGAGAATTAGGCTACAAAGAGATCTACCTGGAATCGTTCCCAGACTTTACCAAAGCGATCAGCATTTATGAAAAAGCCGGTTTCCAGTACCTGGACAAGCCACTGGGCAATTCCGGTCACTTCGCCTGCACCGTCTGGATGCTGAAACCACTCTGATTTGCATTAATTCCTTCGATTATACCACCATTACTCCGCTACTACGCCGTTACCCCTTCGCTCAGCAGCGGAGAGATAACGGCGTAGTAGCGGAGTATCTACGCTCTAAAGCGGAGAACAAACACATATCCACTTAACAACCAATGCATTAACCCTGATTTAAGCGAAGAACTACTTCCGCCTCCCCACTTTCGGGGATTTTATAGTCCGCCGAAAATTCCCACCTTGCTCTTCATCAAAACGAACAACCGATACTAAACCAATAAAAGACACAAACGGAACCATATCCATATCCTGATAAAAAACACGATTTGCTTAATTTCCACGTGAGAGGACAGACCTCCACCTCACCGTGGAGGTCTTTTTTACCACATTATCTATAAATGCATCAATTCTTTAGATATCCCTGCTATGGATATTTATTTAACTTTATGGCATGCATATGGCTAACATATTAAACATAGATATCAACCCTGCGCTGAAGGACTCCTTTTCAATCACCGCCATGGACGGACGTCTCTTTGAAAATGACTTCCTCCGACGCATCTCCTTCAACGAACTGATATTTGTGCAGGATGGTCACGGTACCATCACCATTGATGGAAAAGCCCATGCTATTGCCCCCCATAGCCTTTTTATTATCGCCAGGGGACAGATCTACGCAGTAAGCGACGATAGTCATATCAGCGGATATGTACTGCGCTTCGGAGACTGTTTCTGGGAGAAAGCACCAGCCAGCGCGGCTAACTGTAAAGCGGTATTATACAACGATCCTTCAGGTCACCAGCAGATGCAGTTAAACGCAGCAGACGAACTGGCTATCGACAGCCTGCTTGCCACCACACTGGAAGAGTTCAACAGTCCTGATTATGTGAATAAAGGCGATGCACTGGCCGCCTATCTTAAGATCATCATGATCAAAGTAGCCAATATCAATAGTCTGCTGCACGCAGGACACAGCACCACCGAAAACAAGGTATACCGCCAGTATGTAGAACTGGTCAGCAGGGAATACCGGAATACACATGAAGTGAATGATTACGCCGGCAAACTGGGGATCAGTTACCGGCAACTGGCGGACCTCTGCAAACGCTGCGGTGGCAGAAACGCAAAAGATATCATCAACGGACAACTCGTTGCAGAAGCCAAACGTATGTTACAGTTTTCCACAAAACCGGTAAAAGAGATCTCTTACATACTCAATTTTGCCACCCCTTATCAGTTCAGCAACTTCTTCAAAAAAGAAACACATATTTCTCCTGTGGAATACAGATCCCAGTTTGTAAAAATTGGTATCTGAATCGGTGATTTTAGCATTTACTCCGCCTCCCTTTCCAGGTAATTTTGTGGTATAAATTTAAAAATTATGCCAGTAACCAGATTATCAAAATTAGCAGGAGTCGACATTCCGGACAGTCAGGTAGCGAAGCAGGCCACAGAGTTGCTGCTGGAACATGGTACAGAATTTCTCTATAACCACTCGCTCAGGGTATTCCTCTTTTCTTCCCTGAATGCAAAACGCAACAACATAAAACACGATACGGAATTACTGTATATCAGTTCCATATTTCACGACCTCGGACTGGTACCACATTACAGCAGTGCGGATAAACGCTTCGAAGTAGATGGCGCCAACGCAGCAAGAGATTTTCTGAAAAGTCATGGCTATCCGGAACAGTCATTACAGCGTGTCTGGGACACCATTGCCCTGCATACTACGATCGGTATTGCCGAATATAAAGAACCGGAAGTAGCACTGATGTATTCAGGTGTAGGGCTGGATGTAATGGGCGAAGGATATGAACACCTGAGCACAGAAAACAGGGACGCGATCATTAAAGCATTCCCAAGAACCGACTTCAAGAAAAAGATCATCCCTGCCTTCTTCGAGGGCTTCAAACATAAAACAGATACAACCTTTGGGAATATCAAAGCAGACGTGTGTGCATTTATGATTCCTAATTTCGAGCGCAAGAACTTCTGTGATTGCATTCTGCACTCAGCATGGAGTGAATAAAACACAGTTAAAGATCAGGCATTGTATAGTTGCTTATCAAATACCTTAAATCTATATCAAAAGAGAATGGCGCTTCATTGATGAAGCGCCATTCTCTTTTATCGTTGACTTTTACTTAAAAAAAATCATAGAAGAATTACAACATCCACACAACGACCCGCTGCATTTCAACTCTTAATTCTTAATTTTTAATTCTTAATTTCTCTCAATTACTTCTCCTCCTGCGTCCCTTTCTCTAAAAACTCCCCCAACGCATCCAGACGATGCTCCCAAAACGACCTAAACTGCGCCGTCCATTCCGACACCTCCTGTAATTTCTGTGGATCGGCACGGCAATACCGCTCCCTGCCCTGCTGCGTGATCATCAGTAATCCGCATTCGGTCAATATCCTGATATGTTTGGATACAGCGGGTCTGCTGATATCAAACCTATCTGCGATCGCATTCAGATTGAGGGTCTGATGCGCCAGTAAATTGATGATCTCTCTCCGGGTAGGATCTGCTATAGCCTGAAAAACATCCCTTCTCATGGTGTGAACAGCTGATTTTAAGCAACCGTTTGGTTACAAAATTACGGAAAGCAAGGCTTGTTTCCATCGCTAAATGCCTCTTCCGGACATGGAAAATTTTCGTTAACTTCAGAGAAAGCACCTTTGTAACCCTTGCTGAAGTTTATCCTTAATAATGAAGATGTTGGTACCACCCTGCCCCCTGGTATGCCGCTGCTGGATTTCATCAGATATCATCAGCACCTGACCGGTACAAAAACCGGTTGCAATGAAGGTGATTGCGGCGCCTGCACCATACTCGCGGGAGAGCTGAAACAGGGCGTATTGGTATATCGCGCGTGGACTTCCTGTCTGACGCCGCTGGGTAATGCCCACGGCAAACATATTGTCACCATAGAAGGTGTCAATATGTTGCCGGCACTCAATCCCATACAGCAGGCAATGGCTGATAACTGCGCCACACAGTGCGGTTTCTGTACACCGGGATTTGTCATGTCGCTGGCAGGTTTCTGTCTCGACAGGAAAACCCCTGATACCGAAAATGCCATTGCAGCAATTGATGGGAATATCTGCAGATGTACAGGTTATAAGTCCATCGAAAGAGCAGCCGGCACAGTGGCCGGACTACTGACTGGCAGAAATGGCGAAGAACCGGCCTTATTTGCCACCGGACAACAAATACTCCCTGAATACTTCGCAGGCATAAAAGAGCGCTTAAAGAGCCTTATTATGTCCTTAAACGGTGAATTAAATCCTCCTCCCGACAGTCATCCCAGATTTGTCGGTGGAGGTACTGACCTGTATGTACAACAACCAGAAACCATACAGGAACAGCCCATCCGCTTCCTCCTTGCACAGGAATTACTCAAAGGTATTACCAGAGAAGACAACCATTGTGTATTAGGCGCTTCCGTCACCGTAAGTGACATCCTGGAATCGGCTGTTATGCGCACCTGGTTTCCGGCACTTGGTAATTACCTCAAACTGGTATCTTCCACACCTATCAGGAACATGGCGACCATCGCCGGGAACTTTGTCAATGCCTCCCCTATCGGAGATATGACCATCTTCTTTCTGGCACTGGATACCACCCTGGAACTGAGCGATGGACAACATGTAAGAACATTACCGCTGCGCGATTTCTATAAAGGATATAAACAGCTGAACAAGACCCCCGAAGAATATATCACCCGCTGCTGGTTCGAATTACCGGGAGACAGCACCGGCTTCCATTTCGAAAAGGTCAGTAAGCGCACGCACCTGGATATCGCCAGTGTCAACAGCGCCATCAGTATCACGATGAACGCAAATCTGATCAGCGATATACGGATCTCCGCTGGCGGTGTTGGTCCGGTACCACTCCTGCTCACAGATACCGCCGCCTTCCTGAAAGGGAAAGCACCGGGTACGGCAATGATCAGACAGGCCTGTGCTATTGCGCAACTGGAAATCACCCCTATCAGCGATACAAGGGGTACAGCAGCATATAAAAGACTATTACTCGAACAACTGATAAAAGCACATTTCATCACCCTGTTTCCCACCCTCCAGGTGGAACTGTTATTATAGTGCTGTATGAAGAATATTGATTCCAACACCCATGTCAGCGGTACTTCTGTGTACCTGGACGATGTGCCCGTATTGAACGGTACATTATTCGGAGCCGCATATGGTTCCCCCTGTGCACATGGCGTGATCAGGGAATTGATACTGGAGGAAGCCCTACAGATGCCCGGTGTGGTACGCATCTTTACAGCTGCTGATATCCCGGGACACAACGAGATAGGCGGCATCATCAAAGACGAACCTTTACTGGCAGATAAACATGTACACTTCTGTGGCATGCCGGTTGCCTTCGTCGTAGCGCGTACCAGAGAAGCGGCACGCGCTGCTGTCAGAAAGATCCGGGTAAAAACAGATCCGCTGCCAGTGATAACCGATCCGCGGGAAGCACAGGCAAAAGGTGAACTCATCATACCACCGCGCACCTTCCAGCTGGGAGATACTGACAATACCTGGTCACAATGCGCGTATGTCATAGACGGTACTGCCGATATCAACGGACAGGAACATCTCTACATCGAAACCCAGGGTGCATACGCCGTTCCGCAGGAGAATAACAGTCTGCGGATCTATTCTTCCACACAAGGTCCGACAGCGGTACAACGCGCCGTATCCGGTATCATCGGAGCGCCTATGCATCGTTTCGAAGTCATTGTAACCCGACTCGGTGGCGGATTTGGTGGCAAGGAAGACCAGGCCAATACCTGGGCAGCCCTCTGCTCACTGGCAGCCTGGTTGCTGAAGAAACCTGTTAAATATGCCCTGCACCGTATGGAAGATATGGCCATGACCGGGAAACGGCATCCATATGCGGCGGACTTTAAAATAGGCCTCAATAGAGACCTGCAGATTCTCGCTTATGAAGCGTCCTTCTTTCAGAATGCCGGTGCTGCTGCCGACCTTTCTCCCGCAGTACTGGCCAGAACATTATTTCACTGTACCAACGCCTACTATATTCCCAACGTAAAAGCAACAGCCTGGAGCTGCAGAACACACCTGCCACCGAATACCGCCTTCAGAGGTTTCGGTGGTCCACAGGGCATGTTTGTGATAGAAGCCGCTATCGCCAAAGCAGCACGCGTGTTGAAAGTAGACGCAGCGATCATTCAGAAAAGAAACCTGATCCGTACAGGGCAGGAATTTCCCTACGGACAAACAGCTGAAAGTGAAGCACTGAATTGCTGGGAGAAAGCAGAAAAACTGTATGATGTTATCGATCAGCAGAGAAGGATACAGCAGTTCAATGCCGACAACAAACTATTCAAAAAAGGACTGGCATTTATGCCCATCTGTTTTGGTATTTCCTTTACCAATACTATGATGAACAATGCGCGCTCACTCGTACATGTTTATTCCGACGGTAGTGTCGGTATCAGTACCGGCGCTGTTGAAATGGGACAAGGTGTCAATACTAAAATATTACAGGTAGCCGCACAAACCTTTTCTATTCCGCCGGAAAAGATCAAACTCAATCATACCAGTACCTATACCATCGCCAATACCTCCCCTTCTGCCGCCAGTGCCACCGCCGATCTGAATGGGAAGGCCACACTTATTGCCTGTACCACTATACTGGACAGGTTGAAAAGACTGGCTGCGGAAGCCTTTCAGGTAAGTACAGATCAGATCACATTGTCCAACGGACAGGTATTTGTAAATGAACTGCCTTCTCACTGGGACTGGCAGGAACTGATCACTACCGCCTTTGCAAGACGTATCAGCCTGTCTGAACACGGGCATTACGCTACACCGGAAATTCACTATGACGCAGTAAAAGAGAAAGGACATCCTTTTGCCTATCATGTGTATGGTACAGCCATCCTTGAAGCAACGGTGGATTGTCTGCGGGGTACTTATACCATGGACACCGTAAAAGTCGTACACGACTTTGGCAACAGTATGAATACAGACATTGACCGCGGACAGATAGAAGGAGGTATTGTACAGGGCATCGGCTGGATGACCATGGAAGAAGTGGTATACGATAAAGAAGGTAAACTACGGTCTAATGCATTATCTACCTACAAAGTGCCTGATATCTATTCCGTACCGAAAACAATTGATATAGCTGCTTTGCAGACCAACAGGGATAACCTCGCCATATTCCGGTCAAAAGCGGTCGGAGAACCACCACTGATGTATGGTATCGGCGCCTGGTTTGCCCTGCACAATGCCATACAGGCATTCCATCCGAATGCTGATATCCCGTTTATCACTCCTATGACACCTGAAAAAGTGCTGTTGGCCTTATATTCTAAAACCAATCCGGAAAAGAATCAACAACATGCAGAAACAGTTAGTCACCTGGGAATTGATCAGTAAAAGCCTGCGGCAGAACATTCCCGTTATGCTCCTCTATGTACTGGAAAGTAATGGCAGCAGCCCTGGCAGAAGAGGCTTCTTTATGGCCGTGAATCAGTCGGGAGAAATGGCAGGTTCCATCGGCGGCGGGATCATGGAGCATAAATTTGCAGAAATGGCCAAAGAACAACTGGGCCATTTTGCTACCTCCTACTCTATTCATGAGCAGTATCACGATAAAACTGTTCCCAAAAACCAGAGCGGTATGATCTGCTCAGGCGATCAGAAGATACTACTGTATAAACTGACACCGGAAAGTATTACGCCTGTCAATAAGATCATTGCCTGTCTCACACAACATCATCAGGGTATCCTGCACCTGTCACCCTTAGGCCTGCAGTTCAATACCGACATAAAAGGTAAACCTGATCAGGTGTTTCATATGCAGTCAGAACTGGACTGGTACTACCAGGAAAAGATCGGCTACAGGGATTACCTGTATATTATCGGTGGTGGTCATTGTTCACTGGCGCTCTCAGAACTGATGCGCAAGCTGGATTTTTACGTGCATGTATTTGAGGATCGTCCGCAGGTACACACCCTGCTCGAAAACAATACAGCCCACGAAAAGACCATCGTACGTGATTATAGTCAGCTGAAAATAATGATCCCCGACGGAGCACACCGCTATGTAGTGATCATGACGGTTGGGTATCGTACAGATGATATTGTCCTCCGTGCTTTAATGCACAAATCCTTTACCTATTGCGGCGTCCTTGGCAGTGCCGCTAAAATTGACAAAATGCTGGAGACTTACCGGGCAGAAGGTGTCGATGAAAAGAGCTTAAGCAGACTGCATGCACCTGTCGGCATAGACATCGGCAGTCAGACACCGGAAGAGATAGCTGTCAGTATTGCCGCACAGATCATACAGGTCAGACACCTGGCTACTCCCGCACCACCGTTGCCGCAATCAGACCATAAGGCTCATCCGTCGCAATAAATATTTCGTTTTCATGCGGGATATTGAATTGTTCCAGGTTGAATGGAATATGATGTTTATTAGGCATCTCCAGAGA
This sequence comes from Chitinophaga sp. YR627, assembly GCF_900114995.1. GTDB lineage: Bacteria > Bacteroidota > Bacteroidia > Chitinophagales > Chitinophagaceae > Chitinophaga. Next base: position 94,432 of record NZ_FOUX01000008.1, on the reverse strand, counting down.
GATCTCTTTTACACCTGCATGCGCCTCCAGTACAGCTTTGCCCATGGCGAACAGCGTCTGCTGCACAGACAGGCTTTTATGTCCGGCAAACGTGCGTAATAACACCTCCCGGATACTATCGAACTGCTGGCTGTAATCGGCCGGTAATTTATCATACACCCAGCTCACGGTACATTTGGTGGCCAGTATCCGGTCACTGGTTTCTTTCAGGGTAGTATACTGGTCTTTGATATACTTTTCGAAGGCAGAGTCAGTGGTCTTCAGGATCAGCAGCTCACTGATACCTGAACTGACGCTGATACTGGCCGCATCCTTTCTGACCAGCGTGGTGTGTTTTTCCTGACCACCGCTGATGTACGCATGCGGATGTTCTGTACCATCCAGTAAGAGGCGATGATATGCATGTTCTGCTATTTCAACGGTCGCCTCCGTTACCTGTGGCTGAGTGGTAACAAAGTGATGCGCCAGATGCAGGGCAAAGTCTTCTATGGATGTTTTGAAATGGTCCTTCGCCAGCGCATACACGGTATTTTTCTGTGTATCTGTTGGCAATATCTTTGCATTATCACCCAATGTATGCGCCTCCTCAAAATCGCCTTTCAGCGATATGTTCACTGTTATTTGTCTGAATTCATGATAAGCGGGATGACGTATAATTTTTGACAGCTGTACCGCGTTTTTTCCATAGCAGTTTTCTCCGAGTCTGATTTTCATTTTGAGGCATTTTATTTGGTGGTCACATACCCTAATATAAAGAATTAATTGCCTATTTTTACTTAGAAGCCCCCATATATGTCTGACCTCATTATAAAAGGAAATAATATACTCACACCTGATGGTTTAAGACCTGCGGTGGTAGTAGTGAAAGATGGTTCTATCTACTCAGTGAGTGAGACGCTGCCTGAAAATGCTGTTACCATTGTCGACATTGGCAACAGCATCCTGATGCCGGGTATTATCGATCCCCATGTACATATCAACGAACCCGGCAGAACAGACTGGGAAGGCTTCGAAACAGCCACAAAGGCTGCCGTGGCAGGAGGTGTCACCACCCTGATTGACATGCCGCTGAATGCGTCTCCTGTCACCACCAGCGTAAAGGCATTTGAAGAAAAAATACAGGCAGCCACACCACAGTTACATTGCAACTGTGGTTACTGGGGCGGCATTATACCAGGGAATACACACGAAATCGAAGGACTCGTACATAAAGGCGTTACGGGTTTTAAAGCCTTCCTCACCCACTCCGGTATTGAGGATTTCCCCAATGTTACAGCAGCCGATCTGGAAATGGCCATGCCGATCATTGCCAGACATCAGCTGCCCCTGCTGGTACATTGTGAACTGATGCCCGATCTGCAATACCCCTTACAGGACAATAAGCGTTCTTACCGCCAGTACATGGCTTCCCGTCCACCTTTATGGGAACAGGCTGCCATTGCACTGATGATTCATTTCTGCGAATTATATCAGTGCCAGGTACATATCGTACACCTCTCTGCTGCGGCAGCCATAGAAACGATCACGATTGCCAGGCAGAAAGGTCTGCCGCTCACCGTTGAAACGGCCCAGCACTATCTCTATTTTAACGCAGAAGAGATCCCGGATGGTAATACCAGTTTTAAATGCGCTCCGCCGATCCGGGAGCGGGAGAATAACGCCCAGCTGTGGGATGCCCTAAAAGCCGGTATTATTGATTTTGTCGCGACAGATCACTCTCCATGTCCACCGGAACTAAAACAGCTGGAAACAGGCGATTTTACCCAGGCATGGGGAGGTATTGCTTCCCTTCAACTCGCATTGCCTGCATTATGGACAGCGGGAAAAGACAGGGGCATTACCATTCCACAGATAGCCCGCTGGCTCTGTGAAAATCCCGCTATACTGACAGGACTCCAGCATAAAAAAGGAAAGATCGCTGAAGGATATGATGCTGACCTGGTTGTCTGGGACCCGGAAAAATCATTTACGGTCAATGCGGAAGATCTGTACCATAAACACAAACTGACGCCTTACCTGAATGAAAGATTATTTGGTGTAGTAGAGCAGACGTACCTGAAAGGAGTAAAGGTATTCGATCAGGGAAATTTCCCCCATACCCATCAGGGGAAAAACATTTTCAGACAATCGAACGTATAGAATAAATACTGCCGTATGGAAAACTACCTGCACCGCGCAAACAGTATCCTTGCCAGGGTTCATGAACTGGCAGGTATCAGCGAGGACACAACCTGTATCACCCGCACATTTGGCTCTCCCGCGTTTATCAGCGGTTGCAGTAAGGTACTGTCATGGATGCAGGAAGCAGGATTGACAGCCAGAATAGACAATATCGGTAATGTCAGAGGCAGATGGAACAGCCAGGAGCCCGGTGCACGCACACTGGTGATCGCCTCCCATATCGATACTGTAAGAAATGCCGGCCGCTTTGACGGTCCGCTGGGCGTCATCATGGGCATAGACCTGATCCATTATCTGCAACAGGAAAATATACACTTACCCTTTAACATAGAACTGATCGCTTTCAGTGACGAAGAAGGCGTACGTTTTCATACCGCCTATCTGGGCAGCACAACCGTAGCCGGTTCTTTTGATATTGAGCTGCTGAATAAAACAGACAGCGACGGTATCACGCTCCGCGATGCGATCAGAACCATTGGCGGAGACCCGGCCTTATTAGCCGATGATGCAATTCCCGCTGAAGAATGGCTCGGTTATTATGAAATACATATTGAACAGGGGCCGGTATTGTATGAAGAGAAACTGCCGGTAGCGGTTGTACAGAGTATTGCCGGACAACAACGCATCCGTGTAAAGTTCAATGGCGTATCTGGTCACGCAGGAACCGTACCGATGGAGATGCGGCATGACGCCTTATGTGCAACAGCTGAATTCATACTGGCAGCAGAACACTATGCATCCACCCAGAAAGAGGCATTGCTGGCCACAATAGGTACCCTGCATATTGCAGACCAGGCCAGTAATGTGATCCCGGGAGAAGTGACCTGTACACTGGACCTGAGAAGCAGTGATGGTAATATCCTCAAAAAAGCCAGAAGGTCATTGAAAGATATTGCCTCACAGATCTGTCATGAAAGACGGTTGACCGCTGACTGGGACCTTATACAAAAACATAAACCTGTGGAGTGTGATACAGCTTTAAGCCATCTGCTCGCACAGGCCGTTACGGCAGCAGGATATGACCTGAAGAACCTGCATAGTGGCGCAGGACATGACGCCGTAACCATTGCAACAGTAGCACCCGTATGCATGCTGTTTGTCAGGTGTTACAAAGGCATCAGTCACCAGCCACTGGAAAATGTGGAAGTACCCGACATTGCCGCTGCCATCAAAGTATCCGATCATTTTATTCATCGCCTCACAGAGGTCTATAAAAAGCGGTAATATGAAAATATCAGCATTGACGAGATCAGTAGTAACACGTAGCCATGCATTGATAAGTCAGGATGGACATGTCAACAGTGTAGTACCCGGATGGACCAATTGCCGCGTGAATGTGCTCATCAATGAGCAGATGGGCGCACGCCTCGGACAGACATTGATCACCGCAGAAATAGGCACTGTTATTTCCGGCAATACGGAATCAGCACAGATCTTTTTTTATGTCATCTCCGGCCAATGCACCGCAAAGGTGGATGAGCAGGATAAGACACTGCTCGGCGGACATTTTGTATATGTACCTGCCGGACACTCTTACCACCTGGATGAATTCACATCAGGCACACAGATCGTTACTTTTCACAAAGTATACGAACCGCTCAAAGGATATGACCGTCCGCCGTTTATCTTCGGCAATGCCGAAAATGTAGACGGTCCAGCCTTCCTGGGCGATCCTGCCCTGCGCTTACAGGTGTTGTTACCGGAAAACCTTTCTTTTGATATGGCAGTGAATATCTTCACCTACGATCCCGGCGGACATCTGCCTTTCGTAGAGACCCATATCATGGAACACGGACTGCTCTACCTCCAGGGACAGGGTATCTATATGCTGGACCACGAATGGTATCCGGTTAAAAAAGGCGACGCTATCTGGATGGCGCCTTATTGCCAGCAATGGTTTACTGCTATGGGAAAAGAACCTGCCGTTTACATCTACTACAAGAATGTAAACAGGTTCCCCACTACTCTATAATAAATTCCACCCAATGACTTTGACAGCACTTAATGCACTACCACCAGAACAATTGAATGAAGCGCTCGGTAAATGTTGTGGCGCTACCGCATGGATTCAGAAAATGACCAATGAATTTCCTGTAAAAGATGAAGACAGTCTGCTGGCAGCCGCAGCCCGTAACTGGCAATCCTGTACAGAAAGCGACTGGAAAGAAGCGTTTGACCATCACCCGAAGATCGGCGACCTGCACTCCCTGCAACACAAATTTGCAGCTACAGGACAATGGGCAGCCGGAGAACAATCGGGTACGGTAGATGCCTCTACCGTAATATTACAGGCCTTTGCAAAAGGGAATAAACTGTATGAGGATAAATTCGGCTACATCTTCATCGTATGCGCCACCGGTAAATCGGCGCCTGAAATGTTATCACTCCTGACTGAGCGGCTGAAAAATGACGAAAGAGAAGAGATAAAGATCGCAATGGGTGAACAGGAAAAGATCACCGCTATCAGACTAAAAAAGCTGCTGAGCGCATGAGCCAGATCACCACTCACATACTGGATACTTCCGCAGGCATTCCTGCACAGGGCGTGGCCGTTCATCTTTTCCGGCAACAGGAAGAAGACTGGACGGCCATCGCTTCCGGTCATACCAATCAGGATGGCAGGGTGACCGATCTGCTGCACAATGAAGAAATATTGCCTGCCGGTGTATATAAACTCAGGTTTGCAACACAAGCCTGGTTCGACACCCGTGGCGTCAACAGCTTCTACCCTTTCGTAGAAGTTGTTTTCTTTATCCGCGATGCACAGCATTACCATGTTCCCCTTTTGTTAAATCCATTTGGTTACTCCACCTACCGTGGTACCTAAAACACCCCCTGACTATGCAACTGGCTATAGCTGAAAATGAAAAAGAGCAACTGCTCCGGGAACTGCAAAAAGCAAATCTCAGATTCCAGCAGATCTACCCCGGCGATAAACCTGACAGACAACCCGTACATACCGTCTATGGGGGCGCCAATCTCTTTAAAGCCGATACCTGCACCCGTATGGGAGAGATTGCCTTAAAACACCTCCAGACGTATGCACCCGACTTTGTGACACTGGCCAAAGCATTGCAGCTGGAAGGATATCAGCAACTGCCCCATAAAACGGCAGACATTGCATTGTTACAGCAAAGACTGGAACAGCTATCAGAAAAAGACCGTAAGCAGGAACCTGCCTGGTTGTATTATACTGTCTATAATAAGATCGTACGTAAGTTATCCACAGAAGCCGTGGAAGACTTCCGTATCGATTTCGAAGATGGTTTTGGGAATCGTCCGGATGCAGAAGAAGATGCTACCGCTGTTACAGCAGCAAAAGAACTCGCATTGGGGATGCAGCAAAAGACGATCTCCCCCTTTATCGGTATACGGATCAAACCGTTTACAGAAGACCTCAAATATCGTAGCGTAAGGACCCTGGATCTGTTCCTCACAACGCTCCTGCAGGAGACGAAAGGAGTATTACCAGCAAACTTTGTGGTGATGCTGCCAAAGGTGACTATCCCCGAACAGGCCACCACACTGGTCAGACTCTTCGAAATACTGGAAAAGGCCCACGGATTGCCGGCAGGCGCATTGAAGATGGAAACCATGGTAGAAGCTACACAGATCATTATGGACGATGAAGGCAGAAATCCGCTGATGCGCATTATCCGCGCCAGCGAGGGACGTTGCATTGCTGCCCATTTTGGCACCTATGATTATACCGCCTCCTGTGGGATTACCGCAAAATATCAGACCATGGCACATCCTGTCTGCGACTTTGCACATCATATGACGAAAGTCGCATTGGGTGGTACGGGGATCTTTCTTTCGGATGGAGCCACCAATGTGATCCCTGTTGCACCTTATAAAGGTGAACAGCTGAGTCTTGCACAGTTACAGGAAAATGCAGAAAGCGTACACCACGCCTGGCGCACAGGTTATGGTCACAGCCAGCATTCACTGATCAATGGATTTTACCAGGGATGGGACCTGAATCCGGCACAACTACCGATGCGATATGCAGCTACCTATCTGTTCTTTCTGAGCAACTATGAAGATGCGCTATTCCGGTTGAAGACATTTGTGGAACGTGCGGCGATATCCACGTTGACGAAAGACATTTTTGATGATGCTGCTACCGGACAGGGACTGCTGAACTTCTTTCTGAAAGCGATCAATTGCGGAGCGATCACTGAAGAAGAAGTACTGGCTACCGGACTGACACTGGAAGAAGTCAGGAGCCGTTCTTTCTACCGGATACTCGAAGGCAGAAGAAAACAGCACTGACCGGTATACCGCTGACGCTGCCAGGACTGGCGCGGCAATTGTACACAGATCAGTGATGCCGTCATCTGTTGTATATAGAATGCATTATGACCAGGAAACAGCGACGCTGCGGGTCATCTTCGTTTCGGGTTTAGTCTATGACTACAAGAACGTACCGGAGGAAGTATATCAGGCGATGAAGACCTCCGGGTCAAAAGGCACCTATCTAAATAAACACATCAAGGGACATTATGCCTATGAGAAAGTAAGCTGATTAACGACCGCCCAGCCAGAACAATGCATCCAGGATAAAGCGGCTTTGTAGCTTATTGTCGAAAGTATGGGAAAGGTCCTTGTTGGTATGGTGTTCATAATCAATATCGTTATGCCCCATATTCATATAGATCATCTTATAATGTTTGTTTGTCCACACTACAGGGTAATATCCGCTATGCCAGATCTCATGGGGTTTAGGACCGGTACCCAGCGGAAAACTCGCAGGATCAATAGATAAGAGAATCTCAATATCCTTATTTGCTTTCAGGTCATTGGACCATCTGTACCATTCATTGGGCGATGCTTTAAAAGTAGCCGGCAGATGTTTCATGGCAGGATGTTCCGGATGTTCTACACGCAGAATGGCGGAAGTAGGCCGCCAGGTATTGCTGCCATAGGAGCCTGAACCCAGGAATTCGTTATGGTACCAGTCCCAGTTCTGCGGATAATCAGAAGGCGTCAGCGCAAAAGCGGAGAAATGAAAACCCATCCAGGCGCCTCCATTTTCCATGTACTTTCTGAAGGCCTCCCGCTGAGCAGGCGTATCTGGTCTGGTGTCAAGGAAAAGGACGACCTGATATTGTGCCAGTACGTCCGTATTTAGCTTATTCCAGTCATTAGTGGAATCATAGGTGAAGTGATACCGTCTTGCCATGTCTGCAAACCAGCGATTGGCTTCATGTACAAAACTGATATGCGCCTGGTCATGTAAAGCTGTGTAAAAACCGAGTACTTTAAAGGATTTGTTATTTTGCGCCTGTACGGAGAGGAGGGTCAGGGAACAGATACAGATCAATATTCCCTGCAATAATCTTTTCATGATACGTGAATTTATATAATCCCAAAATATAACATTATCTTTAGGTTCACAACATAGCCCAGCCGTCTTCCCAAATTACAATACACATGAAAAAATTGCTTTGCCTCGGGCTTATCCTCGGCTCATTGCACAATGTATTTGCACAGGACACTACTGCCAAACTGGACTCACTGGTCAGCGCTTACAGCAGATTACACAAATTCAATGGTACCGTACTGGTTACACAGAAAGGTAATATCCTGCTGGATAAAGCCTATGGTTATCAGCGTACGGCTGACAGCATCCGCAACGAAACCGGCACTATTTTCCAATTGGGATCTGTTACCAAGCAATTCACCGCTACGGTCATCCTCAGGCTGGCCGAAGAGCATAAACTCAGTATACAGGATAAACTGTCTAAGTACTTTCCGGACTATCCCAAAGGGGACAGTATTACCATAGAAAATCTGCTGACGCATACTTCTGGTATTTTCAACTATACCAATGACAAAGACTTTATGGATAAGGAAGTGAGTAATCCGGCCAGCAGGGAAAAGATCATGGCCCTGTTCAAAGATAAACCGCTGAACTTCTCCCCCGGCACTAAATGGGATTATTCCAATTCAGGCTATTCCATGCTGGGTTATATCATCGAAAAGGTGACCGGCAAACCTTACGAACAGGTAGTAAGGAAATACATCTTTACGCCCTTACATATGGACCATACCGGCTTTGACTTCAAAAACCTGAAGGATAGTAAAAAGTCCACCGGTTACTTCAATATCAATGATTCCAGCAGTACGCCTGCGCCCGGTGTAGATTCCAGTGTATCCTTTGCAGCAGGCGCCATGTACAGTACTACTGCAGACCTTTATAAATGGCACCAGGCCGCGCAGCAGTATAAGATCATTTCGAAAGCTGACTGGGAAAAAGCGTATACCCCATTTATGAACCATTACGGTTACGGATGGGAATCTGACTCTATTGCAGGAAAACGTAAAGTGTCACATGGTGGTGGTATCCATGGATATATCACCAGTATTATGAGAGTACCGGAAGACGACGTTTGTGTGATCGTACTGGATAATGCTTCCGACAGAGACGTCAGTAAGATAGCTTCCTCACTGCTGGCCGTACTATATAATCAACCGTACGTTATACCAAAAGAGCGGATCGCGATCAAACTACCGGAAACGACATTACAACAATATGTAGGGGAGTATAACCTGCGTCCCGGATTTAACATCGTAATGAGCGTAAAAGATGGTATGCTGATGGGACAGCCTACCGGTCAAAAGGAATCACCATTATTTGCAGAAAAAGAGGATTTCTTTTTCCTGAAAATAGTAGATGCGCAGGTTGGATTTACCAGGAACGAGCAACATGAAGTGACAGGTATGATCCTGTACCAGAATGACAGGGAACTGCCTGGTAAAAAGATAAAATAACGCTTACTGAAGATATACACTGGCTTCCGGAATGATATTCCGGAAGCTTTTTTTATTCTCTCTGACCATTAAACAATTTATATATTTTTAACATTTGTTTGCCTTAACTTTGCAACCTTCATTAATTCATATTGACCTATGAAACTTGTTAAACGCAGTAATGTACTACTGATCGTGGTTACACTCACATTGTTTTTTTCCTGTAAAAAAGAGGACAAACCCGTTGAGCCGGTAGTAGACCCGGGTAAGCCAGCGGAGACAATGCCCGATGATATGCTACTAAGAAAGGCGGTGACCTATGACTATTATTCATCTGGTCCAAAACGTACCTTGTTGACTGACACACTAATTTACAATGACCATAACCAGGTTGTAAAAATTGAACACCTGGCTCAGTCATCAACCTTCGTATTCACATTCTCTTACAATGAAGATGGTACTCTGTCAACTGTAGATTGGAAAATGTCAAGAGATGCTAAAGACACGGCTCACTACGCGTTAAAGTATACGAATGGCCAGCTTGACAGTATAGTTGCAACGAAAATTTTTTATGATCACAGCGCCACAACATACTTTAAAAAGAACAGTCAAGGAAGAGCGATAATGGCTGCAAACATCATTTTTATTAAACCGGATACTTTAGGTACAGCTCAATTTAATTTCTCCTGGGACCCGACCGGCATTCTTGAAGCAACACACGCTACAGTCTATGACTATGGCGGCATTGATTACCAGTGTACGATGTTTCCATCCAGGCAAAGTAATCCGGCCAGCATCGGTTTAAAGAGACTACCATCCGCCTATTTATTTGTGTTGGCACACCGTGAAAACGGTTATATGTCTTACTTCGGCGGTCGTACTTCTACTCATCTGTTCACAAGTAACTTATTTACATCTGCCAATACTATTTTCAATAATGGTTCAATGAGATTTTACAGTTATGACATTAAGGAGAAAAAAGAAATAACAAACTATATTGACTATGAGAACAGGGCTACATTTGATGAGAATGGCATGTTAAAAACATATAAATACTTTGAAAACACGCTAGACCTTTACGGGGCTGAGTTCTTTTATGAACAAAAGAAATAATCAGTTATAAATAAAGAATGGCTTCCATTACTGGAGGCCATTCTTTATTTATAACCATCTCCATCAGTATCACTGTTTCACGATCTTTCCTTTGAACTGCTTTTTGCCATCTCTCAGCTGCACGATGTACATTCCCTTCGCAAAACCACCTATTACGGCATTTAAACCATTATTTAACTCTGTGACACTACCAGTACGCCTAAACACCACACGGCCGTCTCCTGCGCTTATAACAACGATTAAACGGGTATTCTCACTTTTGTAGTCAAGATAAGCTGCATTATCCACCGGATTAGGACGAATGGCCAGTGTATTAGCGTCAGGTATTATATCTGCGGCTTGCTCCGCTGTGCGTAGGGCCGGACTATTGGGAATATAGATATTCGGTTGCGGGGGTGTGCTCATACCGGTACCCAGGTAATAATCGGGATAGGGCGGCTGATTATAGGCCGTATTCTGCCAGGCAATAGCTGTGCGATACTGCGGATTATGCATCAGGGTATACAAGCGGTAACTGGTAGGCGTTGTCGTGGTGAATAACAACAGACTGCTGTTATCAGTGCTTCTCAGCAGGATCTCTTCCCGCCAGTCGCCTAAGAGGTCTGCTGTCAGGCAGGGATTGGCCTTTGTACTGTTATTGGAAGTAGCACCATAGTCAGACAAGGTCAGTATGCGGTTCAGTGCTTTTGACGTATAGTTCCATTTATCCAGTTTTACGCCATCCAGCAGTTCCCGACACAGATCACCATCCCACCAGATACCAAAGTTATTACTGGGTTTCGCAGTACCAATGGAAACGCCTTTACAGGTATACAGTTCGCCGGCGGAAGCCCATACTTCATATCCCAGGTAAGTCGGATCAACATCACCAGCCATGGCTCTGCCAATATCGCCGGAAACACCCTGGGAAGGACCTCTGCCCCATATCGGTGTACCACTGCCTGCATCTCTGAACTCAATACCATAATTGCCATATTGGGACTGTGTCTCATGACATTGCCATAACTCCTGTCCGGGTCTCTCAGGATCGAGATCGGTCATATGCATGGCATCCCCATGTCCTAATCCGTTGGCATAAAGTCCGCTGCCGTTATCATTAATAGCGCTGGAGCCATTGATCAGTTCCTGTTTACCATCGTTATCCACATCTCCGACGGTAACCTGGTGATTTCCCTGTCCGGCGTAAGCACTATTACCGGAGGCATTACTATCAAAGGTCCAGCGTTGTGTCAGCTGACCATTACGCCAGTCCCATGCTACCCTGACCAGACGTGTATAGTAACCACGTCCCATGATCAGTGAAGGACGGGCGCCATCGAGATAGGCGACCGCATTGACAAACCTGTCCACGCGATTCCCATAGTTATCACCCCAGGAGGAAACGGTACCACGGGCAGGCAGGTAATTGGTGGTAGCCATTGCAGCGCCGGTTTGTCCGTTGAAGATGGTCAGGAATTCAGGACCACTTAACACATACCCGCTACTATTCCTGTAATCGGCACTGGCAGAACCGATCACAGTACCGACACCATCTATGGTGGCATCTGCCGTTTTCATGGCTACTTCTGCTTTTCCATCACCGTCCAGGTCATACACCATAAACTGCGTATAATGTGCCCCTGCACGGATATTACGCCCCAGATCGACACGCCACATACGGGTACCATTCATTCTGTAGGCATCGATATAGACATTGCCCGTATAGCCGCTCTGACTGTTGTCTTTCGCATTAGTAGGATCCCATTTCAGGATGATCTCATATTCACCATCACCATCCAGGTCACCAACACTGCAATCATTTGCAGTATAGGTATACGCCTCCCCTGCAGGCGTAGTGCCTCCCGGAGGGACCTGTAAAGGGATGGTTTTGTAAATGCTCGTCCACACACTGACAGCAGCTGTCGGGGCCTGTTCAGTGCCATTGATAACAGGGCGTATGGTGTAAGTACCATTGGTGGTAACATTATCTACATAATTCGTGGAATTGGTAATAGGAGTTGCATTCAGTTTTACACCATTCCTGTACACATTGAAACTGATAGCAGCAGGGTCAGTCCCCAGCATACGCCAGCTGACAAAAACAGCGCTGCTGCTTTGCCGGACGGCGACAGGGGCTCTCGAAAGGAATTCCATTTGTTTGGACTGTGCCGATGCGGCAAAAGAAAAGAACAGGAGACTTAAAAAAAGCAGGAAATTTGTAATAAGCTTTTTCATACGGGAAGTTTTAGGGTGACCGGATATTTAAAACAATTACGAATCAGGAATGATTAGCTGTAAGTTAAAAACAGCAGATCATTTTTATAAATGTCTAACAGACCATTAACACCAACCAAACCCTTTACTTAAAGGGCATCCCCAATTCGTAATTTAAATAAACGATTTTCCCCGCAGCCTCCCTTACAGGCGGTGGATATTTTCTACAACGGCGTGCTCCAGCGCTTTTCCTTCAAATGTCCGGATGACATTTCTGGCTGCTATGGCCGCCATTGCGTTACGCGTATCAACAGTAGCAGAACCAATATGCGGTAACACAGCTACATTATGCATGTTCAGCAGTGGGTTATCTGCTGCCATTGGTTCAGGATTCGTGACGTCCAGTCCTGCGCCCCAGATGGTACCGTTCTCCAGTGCAGCGATAAGGTCGGCTTCATTGTGGATCCCTCCTCTGGCAGTATTGACGAAGATGGCGTTGGGTTTCATTTTACTGAACGCCTCCTTATTGAAGAGCTCTTTTGTCTCAGGTGTCAGAGCAGTATGTACGGAAACCACATCACTCTGCTGTAGCAGTTCATCGAAAGATACGCGGACAGCGCCCAGTTCCCTTTCTGCTTCTTCATTTGTACCACGGTTGTGATAAATGAGTTTCATACCATATGCACCGATACATCGTTGTGCCAGTTCAAACCCTATCCTGCCCAAACCAACTATTCCCAGTGTTTTACCTTTCAACTCCAGACCAAGATTCGCCGTAGGGTCCCAGAAATTCCAGTTTCCCCTTATGATCTCCTTGTGCATATGAAAAGCTTTGCGGGAAGCGGCCAGCATCAGCAAAAATGCCGTATCAGCGGTAGCGCCGCTCAGTACGCCCGGTGTGTTACCTACTGCAATACCCAGTTCTTTTGCAGCTGCAACATCCACGTTATCATATCCTACTGACATCATAGAGACAATCCGGAGATGGCTGCATGCTTCGAGAAAGGCCCGGTTTACCTTCAGCGGACCGGACACTATCATAGCGTCGTAATCCTTCAGCACAGGAATGAGCTCTTCTTCATCCTGATGACGTCTTTCCGTCCATACCGTATAATCGATGCCATTCGTTTTTAAATGTTGCAACGCAATCTCAGGAACTGTTCTTGTTATGTACACTCTCTTTCGCATAGCTATATTAAATTTCAGTTTATCCATACACAAAATACATAAATGACGGTTTTCAGGGATATTTTCAATAAAGTCTTTCAGATAATTTTGCACCCGAACAAAATTTACCTTTTCCCTCGTACCCATTAAGAGCAGGTCAATTTGGTTAAAGCGTTAGTTTTATTGTTTTATTTTAGTCTAGTCTGATAAGCCTCTCAGGATTTACCTGGGAGGCTTATTTATTGCACCCGATCCTCCTATATTTGTACGGTAAACCCACTATCTATCCTTCTCTCTCCCGGTCAGTAAACCCTAAGATAGATGTATGAGTAACTACCAAATCTGTAAACACAATGAAAAGACTATGTTTGCTATTGCTTTGTGGCACCATTCTACTGTCAGCCTGCTCTAAAAATGATAAACCTGCCGCAACAGACAACAACACGCCGGAAGAGCAACCCGCGACCCTCGGAAAACGTTGCGCTTCGATGGAAGTATTACAGGAACAATTAAGAAAAGACCCTTCACTGGCCGCCAGAATGGCACGTATTGAACATATGGATAGTAGGCGCTATGAGCGGCGGTGTGATCGGTTATGCACAATTCCCTGGTGGTGCTGCCGCTACTGATGGCGTAGTGATCGCAGATGATTGCTTCGGCAACACCGGTACAGCTACTTCGCCTTTCAACAAAGGCAGAACTGCCACACATGAAATAGGCCATTGGCTCAACCTCCGTCATATCTGGGGTGATGCCACCTGCGGTAATGACTTCGTAGGTGATACCCCTACGCAAAATGCGCCTAATTATGGTTGTCCGGGCTATCCACACCTGAGCACCTGCGCAGGCAATCCGATAGAAATGACCATGAACTACATGGATTATACCGATGACAGGTGTATGTACATGTTTACTGCCGGACAAAAAACCAGAATGCTGGCTACCTTCCTGACCGGTGGTGGCCGTACCGGTTTTGCCCAGTAAATAAAAGTCCCGGGAGAGAGCTTTTTATGTAATTGGATGTTATTAAGACGATTATTAATTCATCTTCTTTTCCAGTGTTATTAAAGTCAAAATTTCTTTCGTTACACGTTGTTAAAATTGACGAATAATAATATCTTGCAGCAGGGCGAAACGCCCGCCCCTACTGGATTAACAATTCATTTAAGATCGTAACAATTCATTTAAGATTCGTCATTATGCGGATGTTCCTGATAGCTCTGGTTGTCATCCTTACGAGTGGTAAAATACTATACGCACAACAGACAAAAACTGAAAGCGAAATTCTTTCTCCGGCTGTCACCGAAAAGACTTTCGATGATGCAGTAAAGAATACCTGGTTTCAAAACCTGCCTGTACAGCGTGCCTATCGCTACAAAGATGTTTCAGGGACCTATTATCTGGCACTTTGTGAAAGCCGGGACGAGATCAAAGGGGACGATACCGTGAATTATAAGATCAAAGCTATATTTCTGCAACAGGCCACTACAAAGGAATTTGCCAAAACGGGGGAACTGAATGATTTCAGGAATAGTCATGATCCAAAAGAAGGATTAGAAACTACGATCTGGTTCTGGACAAAATTCTGCGAACTGAAAGACCTTGACAACGATGGTACCATCGATCCATTACTCGTATACGGTACCAATGGCATGAACGGATATGATGATGGAAGAGTAAAGATCATCCTGTACTATAAAGGACAAAAGACGGCCATCAGGTGTCAGAATTCCGTGATGGATGAGGGACGTAATATCCAGGTAGATGCCGCCTTTTACACCTTACCGCAGCCTGTTCAGCTGCATATCAGGAAACTGATGCGCACATTGGCAGAAAAGGATCTGATCATCTATCCGACAGACTACGAGAAAGCAATGAATAAAAAACAATCACAGATATTTTAAGCAACCAGAATCGAGGTATGAAACTACATTTTTATAAATCAGCAGCCCTGCTGGGCGCACTATGCCTTCCGCTTTGCCTGTCAGCCCAGAAACAGGCGCAGGATACAGGTCATGTAGTGAGTAAAGAAGATGCTCATGAAATTATCGGGAAAATCAGCAGACAACTGGAAGAAGGTTATCCGTTTCCGGAGATCTCCAGGAAATATATTGCTACCCTGAAAAGCCAGGAATCCAAAAAGGCTTATCAGGACCTTACACCAGCGAAACTGGCCTGGAAGATCACAACGGATCTGCGTGAAACGCATAAAGATGTGCATCTCACCATCTTCCACAGCAAAGACTATTATGAACAACTGACGAGATCATATTCCAATACCAGTACGCCTGAAGACCAGCGCCTGGAACTGGAAAGAAAACGTCAGAACAACTATGGTTTTGATGCAGTGGAACTGAATAAAAAAACATCTACTGCCTATATCAAGATATCCGGTGGTTTCCATGGTGAACAGGAAGCATTCGAAATGGCGGCCAACGCTATGAACATGGCTGCCTATTCCAAAAACATTATCATTGACATCAGAGACAATGGTGGTGGAACAGGTATGATGGGCCGCTTCCTCGCAGGTTATTTCTTCAATGCAGGTGACGAACGTTATTACCTCCATGGCTATCATAAAGACCGTACAAAAGATATCCAGGAATGGACATATCCTTTCGTACCTGGTAAAAGAATGCCAGACAGCAAAGTATATATCCTTGTCAATAAACATACCGCCTCTGCTACAGAGGGTTTCGCTTTTGCATTACAACAGATGCACCGCGCTACGATCGTAGGTGATACCACAGCAGGTGCTGGTATCGCAGGTTCCATGATCCCGCTGAAAGAAAACCTGGTCGTGTTTATGCCTGTGAAAATGGTCGCTGCTCCTGGTTCAGAAGAAGGCTGGGAAGGAAAAGGTGTTATTCCTGATGTGGCCGTGAAAGGTGAAGACGCCAGAACAGAAGCTGAAAAACTGATCAAGAAAGAACAGGATGATATCGCTGCGGCGAAAACCAAATAGTACTTTCATTTACACTGAGATAATAAACGAGGGTGTGTCATTGATACACCCTCGTTTTATTTGGGTACCTGTCAGCAACAGATAGTTATTCAGGTGATCATGGATGTTGTGAATAACCCACGATAGAAGCTTTAGCCAGCACGTTCTGATTCAGCAATACACCAACAAATGCAGCAGGTGTAGTCTTATCCGGGCTTATTTTTGTTTTTAGTG
Source organism: Chitinophaga sp. YR627 (assembly GCF_900114995.1). Lineage (GTDB taxonomy): Bacteria > Bacteroidota > Bacteroidia > Chitinophagales > Chitinophagaceae > Chitinophaga. The sequence goes on along the minus strand of NZ_FOUX01000008.1, from coordinate 77,844 downwards.
CAAATACGGTGATGATATACTGATGAGGTAATCCGGGCAGCGGACCAGGTCCCAGGTATCCGGGCATACCCGCATCATTGATACCGTGGGCCGCACCTGCGGGCAATAATTTACGCTCAGGCGTACCCGCGCCAGCTGGCAGTTCATGTACATCCGCCGGAATGTTATACAATACCCAATGCCAGAAACCACTTCCGGAAGGAGCATCCACATCATACATTGTTACGGCAAAACACTGCGTACCGGCAGGCGCATGCTCCCATGACAGTTGTGGAGAAACATTCCCCCCATTATATCCCATCATTCCATTCAGTAACTGGCTATTGACAAACTGGCCACCAAGATCATTACTCTTTAGTGTAAATGTCTGCGCGACGGCAGAACAGGCGAAGACCATCAACGCCAGAAATGTGTACATTCTTTTCATAGTACTTCGATTTAAAGTACTGCAAAGCTACTATGCGTCTCAGGGGGAGTTGTAGGGCTAACAGTTCAGAAGCTGTCGTTAAACGGTCAGTTTCTGTTGCTGATATTCACTGGGCGTCAGGCCATAGACCTGTTTAAAGGATTGCGTAAAACTGGAATGGTTTTCATAACCCAGTTTATGATAGATCTCACTGGGTTTCTCCCGCTGCACCAGTAACATACCTACCGCCTGTTCCATCCTTTTCTGCAGGAACCAGCGCGTGGGGGAAGCGCCATATATTTTCTGAAACTTCCGCTTATAGGTAGACAGACTCATATTGCACAAAAAAGCCAGTTCCTCGATGGTTACGTTATTATACAGGTTATTCTCCGCTGATCTTCTGATCACCACATCTTCATGATTGCCAGCTAAATTTGCCCGCAAATTCAATAATTGCTGTGGATAACAGTCTGCCATATACAACAGTAATTCCTCAAATTTGAGGAGCCGCAGGTCCATTGACAGCGTTTTACTACCCGCTGTCATCAGGCACAGGGAATGCACAAAATTCTGCAGGAAACTATCAGTATCGAAAACCAGAAAAGGCTCCCCGGTTTTGTCGCTATACTCTTTTGCTGTTACGATATGTGGATATTTCAGAAAGAACCTGGTTAATACAGCAGGTGCGAAGGAAATCATGACACTCTTGTAGAAGCCATCATCAGATATCCTCTTTTCGCTCATAATACAATTCCCTGAGGACAACAATACAAACTGTGTATTACTGATCACAGCGTGTTTTTCCGCATAGTACACCCGCTTCTCTCCTTCCAGCAGAAAGCTGAAAAGGTTTTGTTCCAGTGTGACCCTGCTCTTTACGGTTTCATCAGTGGACTGATACGCTACTATGTGAATATCTTCTACACCGGCGCCATCCGGTAATACAAAGGAGGGCACCGAATAAGATTGCTGCTTTACCATACCTCCGCAAAGATAAACAATATTACAGGGACACCCCTGTATACACCGCATCACCATCACTACAGCAGCCTCAATTCCTAATTTCTAATTCTACCTGCCTCTGTACTGATAAAAGATCCCCTTATCAAAAGGCGTCCATAAACAGGCTTTTTGTCCGCCGCTTTTCAAACCGCTATTGGCCCAAGTATTGCAGGTATGAAACAGGCTATAACTACCTTTCGCTTCATAGAACGCATCTGTTTTACCGTAGTTGGCATCCGTAACAATATGCATAATATGTCCCTGCTCATCACGGTCAAAGCTAGCCTGTATATAACTGACTAATTTTGCGTAATGCGCACTATCTGTACTCAGTTTTATACAATCGCTGCCTGCTGACATGCTGAAATAATAAGTCGCGTGGATAGCGGAAGTACTCAGACCTGTAGCTGCCTTAAATGCAGTGCTGAACTTCAGATCTGCCCAGGTAGGTGTTTCCAGGTAAAAGCCTTTATCACCCCAACCGAAAGCGATCCACTGTGCGGAAGTATCCTTGCCTTTTGTGTTGGAAAACAGGACCTCTTTGCTCCAGTCGATCTGTGCATTTCTGACAGGCATCACCAGGTCGGTATGCACACCATTTGTGAGGATGAACAGGGTGATATCATTTCCGGAAGGTTCCTCTTTATCAACCGAAATGCGTGAAAATACATAAGCTGCTGACAGGTACAGGGCTACGAGTAATACAGGGGTCAGGATGGTCCACCCAAGGATCTTGATAATTTTCTTCAATGCTGTTTTATTTACCGGAAGTCATGCTTCCATCTCCTAAAATTAGTATTCTGGCAGTAGATTATCAACTAATCCCCGGAAGGAGTTCTTTAAAAAATCGTAAACACTTTGTTTCATAAGCATATTATTATACATTACGGGAATTAAAATACAACTCCAATGAATACCTACGAGGAACACTTCGAGGCTTCCTGCAAATTAAGGGACGAATACTGGAATACCGTTGGCAAACTGGACCCTGATGTGATCGCACATGCGATCAATCCTTCCTTCATGGGTGGTCCGAGATGGCCCTCACTCAGACAGGCATACGCCACTATCCGCCGGCCAGAGCGGACGATCATTGCCAGCGATGGACTAAGTGATCCTTATGATGATATGGAGACGAATAATGCCAATGCGCCTTATAACGGATTCGGGCTGGAAGTTTATGTAGCTTCCGCACCCATTGAGGGACAGGTAAGCAATACCTGGCAGTTCCAGCTGGCCTACCAGGCAGCACAACTAATGGCCAATCATGGAAACGTCATAGGGCTGCTGGAAGAAATGACCTATATTACCAGCGAATTCTACGATGTGGATGTCCCCGCTGAATTTGTGAACGAAGAAGGAAGAGTGGGCGTAATTATGGGACTCCCTGATGAAACTGTGCCCGATACGGTCGACCTTACAATCGAACCGGTTAAAATCGTCAACGTAAAATTACTGACACTGGCAGAACTTGAATATGTGACCCAGCATGGTGCAGAAGGCCGTATGAAACTGGCCGAACTGCTCCTGCAACAGGGAGACGCCCCCCTTTCTGACCTGGACAGACCATCAGTAGTTTAGTACATCATGATCGCGTAGAAACAGCATTGTATACTGCTATAAATGTGAATACCTGTGCACATCCCTATGTACACAGGTATTCATGTATTATATCTTGAGAAACAATCAAAACAAACCCTCTATGCGAAAACCCTCAGCATGGTCTTTAGTGTTCACGTTACTACTGACCATCACACTCCATTCCAACGCGCAGGTAGCGCCTGCAGCACAATCAGTGACCGGTAAACTGATGTGCGGGTACCAGGCCTGGTTCAACTGTTATGGCGACGGCTCGCCGATAGAAAGATGGTCTCACTGGAGCGGCGGCCGTTATCGTTCAGACACACCTAAGCCAGCTCCCGGCCGTATCACCTTTGAAGCCTATCCGGACGTAACGGAATACCCGGCCGCCAACCTGTTCCAGACAGCACTCGGCAACCTGAATGATGGCCGTAATGCCCGCTTATTCACCTCCTGGAAACAAACAACTATCGACCTGCATTTCTCCTGGATGCAGCAAAATGGTATCGACGGCGTAGCGCAACAACGCTTTCTGGGCCCTACAAGAGACGGTGTCTATAAGGCCAGTATGGACAGTCTTGTACTCAGAATAAGACGCAGTGCCGAAAAATACCAGCGTATTTTCTACATCATGTATGATATGAACGCCGATGACACTGCTTTCTTTAAAGCAGACTGGCTGCATATCGAAAACGATCTTCGTCCGCAGGAATCACCCTATTATGCACATCAGAACGGTAAACCTGTTATCTGTATATGGGGCTTCGGACTGAATGAACGCAGCAATCAACCAGCTAACAGTCTCGCTATTATCAACTGGCTGAAAGGCAAGGGATATTATGTGATTGGTGGCGTACCTGCCGGATGGCGTACTGGTACCCGTGACTCCTATGCCGGTTATGAGAATGTATACAAAGCATTCAATATGCTGTCTCCCTGGGCAGTTGGCCGGTTTGCCAGTATCGCAGGTGCAGATAATTTCAAAAATGAGAACCTGGCACCTGACCTGGCCTATTGTAATGCCAACGGACTGGATTACCAGCCGGTTATATTTCCCGGCTTTGCCTGGAGTAACTGGAATGGTGGCACCAGGAACCAGATCTCCCGTGCGAAAGGGGAGTTCTTCTGGAGACAACTGTACAATATCAAAAGCCTGGGCATGAACACAGCCTATATCGCCATGTTTGATGAGTACGATGAAGGCACTGTGATCGCAAAAATGGCGGACAGCTACTTTGCCGTACCTAACAATCAATATTTCCTGACCACCAGTGCGGATGGCACCTATATCGGGGCTGACTTTTATCTGCGACTGGCAGGACAGGCTACGAAAGTATTGAAAGGTACCGCTCCGCTGACCACCAACGTGACCATCCCCTATTCTACCGCGCCGCTCTGGTTCCGTACCAGTATGGAAGCACAGTATGACGCTACCCTTAGCTGGACAGATACGCCAGACCAGAGTGTCATACCTACAAACGTGACCGGTGACAATGGTACCGGAACACCCATCTGTGGTATTGTACAGAATGAGATCAGCCGTACAGGACCTTCTGCTATCCGCTTTGCGGGAAGAGCTACATCTGCTGCTGCGAATGCCTACTGTGCGTATAAAGTGTTTGACGTGAATATTCCTGTTACCGCCAGTACCGGACTTAGTTTCTGGCTGCATCCCACCAATAACATTTCGCGTTATGTAACCGTGGACCTGATCATGACAGACGGCACCTCCCTCCGGGATGCAGGCGCTGTTGACCAGCATGGTGTATCCATGCATCCGGGTGCAGGACATGGTACTGTGAACACCTGGTCGCAGGTAAGCTGTAACATCGGCAGATGGTTAAGCGGAAAGACAATTGACCGGATTATCGTTGATTATGTGCATGGAAACGAAATCGGCAATTTTAAGACCTATATAGACGATATTATCATCAGTGATACAACTGCGGCGGCTTTTGGTGCAAAGACGGCTGCAGCGCCTAAAACGGCCGCAAATGAAGCTGGTTTCAGTATCTATCCACAGCCAGCCAATAATCATATTACCTTACAGTTTGATAAAGAATGGCAGGGAAAGACTTCGCTATCCATTCTTAACACCGCAGGGCATCTGGTTGAACAAAAGCCTTTACAGATAGCCGGGAACAGTTTACAGTATCCTGTTTCACAGCTAAAAAGCGGCATGTATTATCTAAGATTGAGTAATGGAAAGAAAGTAGTCACAAAAGAAATTGTGGTCGTACACTAACACTGACTATAAATGAAAAGCGCCTGTATCGTCTTTTGATACAGGCGCTTTTTTATCAGGATACCCGACAAGATCAGGTAGTCGTTTTATCACACTTCTTCAGAGTATTTCATCAGCATTTCCCGCTCTTTCTTCGTCAGGCTTTTCATGCCGCGTTTATGGATCTTTTCCAGCAGATAATCAAGGTCCTGCTCCTCACCGGCACGTTCCAGGTGATACCTGTCGTCCATATCATAATCGCCGACATGCGCTTTAAAATACCTGTTATCAATAAACAGAATATGCGGACATGCAGCAATAACGTAAACGAAAAGGGCGCCCGGGAGCAGAATAGACAAGATGGTGCGATAATTTTCCGCAATCACTTCCGGTACCATACACAATGCCACGATCATTCCGATCAACGCACCACCCAGATGCGCTTCATGTCCTACATTGTCTTTTTTGGATTTGATCCCGTAAATGGAGTATAAAACGAATAAAGCCCCATACGCCCATCCGGGGATAGAAAAGGGTATTCCGAAGAAACCGAGCCGCATAGCAGGAAAGACAGCGATCGACGCGAAAATGACCCCGCAAACGGCCCCTGAGGCACCTACAGCGCTATAATCCCCATGGTTACGGTGAATCAGCAGGGACAGCAGGTTTCCTCCCATCAGGCCTGCAAAATATAAAGTCAGGTAAGCCGTAGGCCCCAGCTTTGCTTCCAGGCTATTACTAAACAGAAAAAGAGACAGCATGTTGAAAAACAGGTGCATCCAGCTGACATGCAGGAAACCGGAGGTAATCAGCCGCTTGTAGTCCTTTTCGATCAGGATACGATCCACTTCAAATGAATACTTATTAAAAAAGGAACGATCCTTTAGTCCTTTGTAAGACACTGCAATGTTTACAACAATCAGTAAGAGGTTAATAACACCAATGTATGCCATTCAATGCGGGTTTTAAAATAACTATAGGGAACGTCAGCCAGATATATCCTTATCCAATATTGCGATTAGTACAAATATATCCAATTCTGCCGTCATGAATTCGCGCTTTCACGGAATTTTAATTAATATTAGCAAAAATCGCACCCATGATTTCAAGACCTCAACCTGGCGAATTTGTACCCTACCAGGAAGTGTACATTAACAGTGTCGGTGATGCCGAAGTACCGGCTATTGCAGAAGAACTGAAGGATAGTACGTATGCGTTCTTTTCGAAGATCCCTGAAGAAAAAGGCAGTTATGCATACGCTCCGGGAAAGTGGACGATCAAGGAAACTTTGGGGCATATGATCGATACAGAGCGTGTATTTGCGTACCGGTTGATGTGTTTTGCCCGGGGAGAGCAACAGGGGTTACCCGGCTTTGAGCAGGATGATTACGTCCTGAACTCATTTGCCAATGACCGCTCTTTGCAGGAACTGGCAAATGAATTCAGGGTGGTACGTGAGTCTACTATATACCTCTTACGTAATCTAAAAAAAGAGCAGGAAACAATTATGGGCATTTCCAGCGGGAATCCAATCTCTGTAAGAACACTGGCTTATATCATTCCCGGACATGAACTGCACCATTTACGTATACTGAAAGAGCGGTATTTACCGGGACTTGGCATCCAGATCTAACCAGGTATTGACAGTATTATCAGCTGTTTCCAGTACGATCTTATAAAAGCGGGAAGGCAATTGCGCAACGTTGATCAGTGCATGACGGTCCTGTACGGGTACAGTTGCCAGCAATTTGTACTCGTCAGTACCGCCCGTTTTGAAATTGTTGGTGGTAGTCACCCAGATCTTCACCTTACCTGTATCCTGCAGGGCTGACCATTTCAGGTCAATGTTTTCCTGTATGAAATTGGCGTTTACATTCGCTATCGCCACCTTGCCGATCATCGGAATACCATCTATTTCACGTGCCGTGCTTACCGGAATATCCATATTCAGGTAACGGACAATTGTAGGCATGATATCCACAATACCCGGCTCATAGTAACGGGCATACTCATTGGCAGGTTTATAGCTGCTCACCATCCAGGTACTGCGCTGACGTGTCGACTGTCCGCCGTGATCGCGGCCGGTCTTTTCATCCCGACCATGGTCTGTTGTGATCACCAGCATCCAGTCTTCCTTAAAATGCTGCTGCCTGTAGGTGATTGCCTCCCAGAGACGGCCCATCTGCTTATCCATCAGTTCTACCGCTTTGTAAAACTCCGGACTGTCACCATAGCCATGTCCCATATCATCGGTATACTCCAGGTAAACCCATGACAGGGAAGGCGCGTCTTTTTTGATACCGGCAGTTGCCTCGTCGATCACTTTTTCATCAATCGCATGCATAAAGTCCCTTTTCCTGTCATGCGGAAAGTGAACAGTATCCAGCTCATACCCATCTGCATGCAGATCGATATGCACATTTCCGGCCTGTGCCAGTCCATCTCCAGCCAGTTTGGTACGATTGTCCAGCCAGCTGGAATAGATCGCTACCTTTTTAGCAGGATACTGTGTCTTAAACAGACGGAAAAGGTTATAATAATGATAGTTAGGATCTGTAATGTCGTTATCAGGCACATTGTGTTTGTTCACCCAGGTACCCGTCAGCAGACTGTTATACCCTACCGCCGATATGGTCGGCGTCTGGTTATAGGTGTTCTTATCACCACCTACATGCATACGGGTATACCTGCCCGCATCAGCGATACGGTCAATAGCGGGCGTCTGTAGTTTTTCCAGTACATCTGCCGGAATACCATCTGCAATGACAAACACGACCTTCTTTTCTCTTTGCTGGGCCTGTGCTGCTCCTCCTAAAAGGAGACATAAGCAGGAAGCCAGGTATATTTTCTTCATCATGACTTAAAATTATAAAATACAACTTATTCTGCCTTCAGTAACCACATAATGCCATTAATATTGTCATTACCGGAGAACTGACTTCCGATAGCTGCATTTACATTCGCCTGATTGTTCTGTAATTCAGTTACAGGATACATCCAGCGTTTAGGTACTTTCTTATCATTCAGCACACCACCACCGGATACATCAAATGCAGGTAAACCGGTACGGCGTTGTTCGTAGAAGAAGTGCCAGTCGCTGTTCATGAAAGAAGCGATGTATTTCTGGGTCATGATCGCTTTCAGCTGATCAGCAGCAGGGTACGGATTAGTGGTCAGGTATTCATCAATAGAAGGCTGGGTAATGCCGTAGAACAACATAGAAGCCTGTACACCTTTCTTATAGTAATCAGCTGCACTACCATTGATCCATCCACGTACAACACCTTCTGCCAGAATAAACTGTAATTCAGCATAGCCAACCGCTATACTTGGTTCATTCACCGGATTGTTGAAATAACGGGATTTGATCTTAGATACTTCACCTGCCAGTACTTTCGTACTGTTATCATTCAGCGGATCACTTCCTTTTGCACCAGCATATGCTGCAAAATCATTATCCGGCAGGGATACATATTTAGGCGCTTTCTCTGCAAAACGGAACAGACGCGGGTCTTTCAGTCCTTTCAGCAGGTCAACAAAAGTTGCATCCAGATAGTAAGCCGTTTGCAGATCGTTGTCATTGTAGGTAGGATAACGGGTACCCAATACGTCATGGAACACCAGTTCACCGTTATCAGCATTACCTGTCATCAGTGGATAGGTCTCCGGATTGTTGACGATCTCTGCGAATCTTGCCTTTACGTTCAAAGAAGCACTATTTTCTTTCAGGGAAAGGCTCATAAGTGTACGCAAAGACAGCGTATTGATCAGGCGTTTCCACTGCTCCATGGTACCACCGTAGAGGATATCACCCTGTACTTCCGGCGTTGTATTTGTGATCAGCGCATTGGCTGCCTTCAGATCATCCAGTATGGATACAAAGATGTTCTGCTGTTTGTCATATACAGGAGATAAACCACCGTTCTCTCCTTTCAATGCATCTGAATATGGAATATCGCCGAAGGTATTGGTCAGCTTCAGGAAGTAGTAAGCCTTAAAGAATTTCACCAGCGGAACATATTCCGGCTTATCCATTCTGTTTGCTTCTTCTTCCATTTTAACTACCTGACGCAGGTCATTGTAGGTATCAAAACCTGCACGTGTCCAGCCATAGTATTGCTCATTGGATACGCTGTTCACAAACACCATCTGTCTGGTAGCCAGTGTTGCGCCCAATGTAGTAGACTGAAACGCATCCTGTATCACGGTACTCAGCAACAGATCAGGCGTAGATACTGTCGGCTTGTTAGGATCTGTCTGGAAATCCTCAAATTTCTTACAACCTGTTGCCACGATCAGCAGGGCGGCTGCTATGTTAAATATTTTTCTCATTGTTGCTGACATTAGAATTTAAGGTTAAGGTTCACACCGATGCTTCTTGTAGAAGGCGTCTGTAAGTTATCCACACCTGAATCCGGATCAACGTTCGGCATTTTGGTGAACAACAACAGGTTACGACCTACAGCAGAGATATCTGCGGCACGGAATACACGACCTTTCAGCCATTTGGATGGTACTCTGTAGGTAAGTGTAAGTTCTCTCAGTTTCAGGAAGCTCTGTGAATAGTAGTTGTAATTCACGTCTGCACCATTGCTGGTATTGGTCATGTAGTCGATATAATTCACACCCTGTGTATTTGGCGCAAACGTTCTGTTATCACTAACAATGTTACCATCTGCATCATAGGTAGCCTGACCGGAAGTCACTACCACACCTTTACCTACGAAAGTGGATTTGTTATCATTGGCATCATCCCTGAACTGATTAACAGTACCCGGATGTGTACCACCCCACCACATTTTCTGATTGGTCGTAGAATACATCATTCCACCCAGACGACCATCCACCAGGAAACGCAGCGTGAAATCGCCATAGGAGAAACTGTTCTCCAGACCATAGATCAGGTCCGGATCTGAATTACCTACGAAACGCTGAATGTTATCTTCCAGCGGGAATCCATCCGCTCTGTAAATGATGTTACCGGAAGGGTCCTTCTGATAAACAGTTGCAAAGATCCTGTCTGTTCTGTCGCCTGCTTTCAGATAACCCAGTTTATTACCACCGGTGATCTCTTTCAGGTGACGACGATAGGTGCTCAGGTTCAGCATTACATCCCATCTGAACTTTTCTTTACGGATCGGCGTTGCAGTTGTTACGAGTTCAACACCTCTGCGCTGATACACGTGACCGTTTTCCAGTCTGCTGGCAAAACCACTACCCAGTGATACCGGAATGCTCAGGATGTTGTTATAATCTTTCGTCTGGAAATAGGTCAGTTCGAAGCCCAGTTTATTACCAAAGAACTTGGCATCCACACCAGCCTCCCAGCTATCAGAAGTCTGCGGACGAAGCGAAGTATTTCTGATAACGTCTCTGTATTTCAAACCAGGTACGCCATCCCAGGTAGTACCCTTATCATAGGAAGGCAGGTAACCATAAGTATAGCTGTCATCCAGTGTTCCGCTGGACACACGGGAAACAGCACCTCTTGCTTTCAGGAAGGAGAACCACTCAGGTAAACGTGTCAGCTGAGAGATCACTACCGAACCTGATAAGGAAGGATAGAAGAAACTATTATTCTGAATAGGTAATCTGGAGATCTTGTCATTACGTCCTGTCAGGGAGAGATAGATCGCATTGTACAGTTCTACGTCAACGATACCGTATACACTCGCTGTTCTGCGTTCTTCCAGCCAGTTGGTGGACTGTACAGCATTTGCAGAGTTACCGAGATTGTACAGACCAGGGATGGTCAGACCATCTGTATTGCTGGAATCACCTTTGAAATTACGGTAGTAGTTGGAACCACCTACCTGTGCATGTACTTTAAAATGCTCACTGAAAGTATGGTTATAATCTACGATCAGATCAGATACCACATCGAAGTAGGTGTTGGAAGTAAGCGTGTACTGACCTCTTGATTTATTACCATATCCGATATAGCTCTTAGGTTCGTTATAGTTGCGGTTCAGGCTGTACTGGTTAATACCGGTACGGAATTTTGCACTGAAAGAAGGACTGATCTTATAATCCAGGTCAACGGAACCAAAGGTGTTGTTCTTATCATATCCTCTCAGGTATTCATATGCCTGGAAATAAGGGTTGTTATAATAAGAGATATTGTAGTGGCGCTGCTGGATGCCTTCCTTGCCCGGTACCCAGTAGTTACGCAGGTCGCGTACATCGATATCCGGACCTGTCCACAGGATCAGGTTATACAGGTAGTTGGTAGGACCGTAACCTGTTTCAGGGAAATTGTGGGTATATTCTTTATTGTAGCTGATACGACCGTTGATGCTGAAGTTCTTCGTCATGTGGTAGTTACCTGCCATGTTGAAGGAAGTGTTCTTCAGGTCAGTATTTGGTACGATACCCTGCTGGTAGATATGAGAAGCAGAAGCTCTGAAGCTACCATTCTCGCTTGATTTAGTAAAGCTGATATTGTTGCTGGTGATAACACCTGTTCTGAAGAAATTCTTCACATTATCTTTACCACGGGACAGAAAAGGCAATGGCACCAGTTTGCCGGTAGTAGGATCTACAGGGCTGTTGAACTGTGGTGTTTCATAATAACCACTTGGTGTGGAAGGATCACGCTGATCCAGTTTAGGACCCCATATCCAGCCAAAGCCTTCAGGACCAGAACCGGAACCATCGATATATTGATATTCACCTTTGAAACCGTTACCATAAGTGGTCTGCACTTTAGGGATACGGATAAAGCTGGTCTGGAATTGTGTAGAAGAGTTAAAATCAACGCTCAGATCTTTGGAACCACCTCTTTTGGTCGTGATCATGATAGCACCGTTATAACCGATAGAACCGTATAATGCAGACGCAGAAGCACCTTTCAGTACGGTCATGCTTTCGATATCATCTGCATTGATCTTATAAAGATCGGCTGACTGATCAGGTATACCATCAATCACGATCAATGGCTTTGCACCACGCAGGGAAATACCCGGATCCTGGAAGAGGTCAGTTGTATTTCTGATGGTCAGACCCGCAACGCGGCCGGTCAGGGAACTGATTACGTTCGGCTCACGCGCCTTTACGAGATCAGCACCTTTTACTTCCTGTGCAGAATAACCAACTTTTGCCTTTTCCTTTTTGATACCAAGTGCTGTTACCAGTACTTCAGAGAGTTTCTTCTCATCATCCAGTAAGGTTACCTGATATGTTTCGCCTTTACCAACAGTTAACTGAAAGGGTTGAAAACCTGTGAAAAAGAACTGTAAAACTTCTCCTTCGTTTGCTTTGATCTGGAAGTCACCATTATCGGTAGAGATCGTACCACGTTTGGTACCTTTTACCATGATAGATACACCAGGTAAAGGTTGCTTTTTAGCATCCGTTACTTTACCGGAAATGGTTTTCTCCGCAGGATCTCCCGGGTTGTTAATAACACCTGCTTTTACGATGATGTTATTATCCAGGCATTTGTAGTTGAATGAAACCTGTCCTGCGAGCTGCTGTAATACGTTTTCCAGCGTTGTATTTCTCGCATTCAGATTTACTTTTCTATCCATCAGTCCGGACTGATCCACACAGATGATAGCATAATGCGTTTGTTGTTCGATCAGTTCGAACACTTCTTCCAATGGTTTATTATGTACGGTCAGAGAGCAGGGTACCTTGTGCAGGTCCGCGCGCATCCCTGCCTTTACGGTTGTAAATGGCAATGAAAACACACAGCAAAGCAACAGGCATAAAACTGCCTTACTGCGTGCGATACTCAGATGTTGGTAAAAAGGAAACATAAATTCATGCATTTAGCGTGATTGATAGGCGTTGTTGTTGGTAAATCGGATCTTTTTTCCGTCAATGGTGTAATCAAGATTGTCCGTTGCTTTGATCACGTTCAGAATGTAATTGAGTGGCTTGTCATTAAACTTTGCAAAGAGTTTATAATGCGCCATAGCCGGGTCTGCGAAGGTGATCTCGACATCATACAATTGCTCCAGTCTGCGGGCAACCACTGCCAGTGTTTCGTTGCGGAATACCAGTAAGCGGGACGTCCAACCGGTTACTGATTCCACATCATAAGCCCTGGTGTAGGCATGCTGTGCATGACTGTCATAATATAATTCCTGTCCTGGTTGTAGTTCATACGGTTTGGGCTGAGCGGGAACACTCACCTGTACCTTTCCGTCTACCAGTGACACAGCAGCACTGTCCACACCTTTATAATGTGCGACATTAAAACGCGTTCCCAGTACCTGTACTGACAATTGGCCTACCTGTACGGTAAAAGGATGGTGCGCGTCTTTGCTGACGTCGAAAAATGCCTCACCTTCCAGGATGATCTTCCTGTCACCCTTTCCGAAGTCCTGTGCATAACGGATACTACTTTGTGGCGCGAGATGCACTACTGTACTGTCTGGCATTGTTACTTTCAGTACCTGTCCGGGTAAGCTCTTTTTCTCCATATATGCGATAGCGTTACTACCACTATTATGGCGCAGATAGAGTACACTACCTATTATAATACCTGTTACAGCAGCTGCGGCCGCGATCTGCGTACGGTATCGTTTAATAACAGTGACTATCCGGGATTGCTGACGACTGCTGATACGCTGTTTGACATCGCGCAGTGCTGCATTCACCAATACTTCATCGTGTTGCTGCCGGCTACTCTGCCATATATCTTTCAACACGCTGTAAGTCTGTCTGTTCTCTTCTGTGCTTTCCAGCCATTCAGCCAGGAAATCTTCTTCCCATGGGACGGTCTGTTCGTTAAAATGCCTGGTGATCAGTAAATAAAGCTCCTGCTGTTCCAATATTTTTCCGTTTACAAAGAGAAGGACGTTAAGACGGATCCTGCTCGTGACAGAAAAAAACGAGTTAACATATTGGTAACATTGGATAGGCTGCCTTGAGGAATTTGAGTGCGCGGAACATGTGTGTCTTAACGGAATTCAGCGATATATTTAACAGCCCTGCGATCTCATCATAGCTGAATCCTTCATATCTGTGCATTTTAAATACAAGCCGCATCTGAGGAGGTAACTGAGCGACAAGCGACTGAATATGTGAGGTGATATCCTTATACATTAACTGGTGATCAGGTTGTTGATAACCAGCATCTGCTGTTTCGGCCAACACCTCTTCAGGAAGGTTAAAGATCGTCTTGCGTTTGCGGTAATAGTCAAATACCCTGTTTCTTACAGAGACATATAAATAAGCGCTTAAAGTGGTGGAAATGTCTATCTGGCGACGATTATGCCATAGGGTACAGAACATTTCAGCTACAATATCTTCTGCCTCGTCTGTAGGATATGGCAGGAGTACCTTGGCAAACTGCAATAATCCTTCATAATAACGTTTGAAGATAGCATCAAATGCATCTTCGCTGCCGGAGATGAATAATTGCAGGTAGTGGTTATCATCGAAAGACTGGCGTGCCATTGACGCAAAGCTAAGGGGCGGGCGCGGGTTTTAATGTTAGGTTTTTATTAAGTCTTGGGATATAGTATCAGGGGTTAATTACCAGAATTTCACACATGCTGATAGCTGGAAACGGGAGATACTGCAATGGAGATACTGAGAATTATACTGATAAGGTACTTTTCTATACTTACGCTTCGTTGATGCTGCCTTTTTTACGTAAGACGAACGAAGGGTAACTATCATCAGACTATAGTGTAAATATTGATTGCTGCAATGCTGTTCCTGTTATACGCTATTTCCACATCATTTAAAGATACCAAAAGTTGCTGTATCCCGGTTGCAGGCAATCATTAAAAAACAACTATCAACTGATTTACACTTATTGTATACTACAAAAAAAATGCGCTGTCTGCATGTATCTGCAAACAGCGCATCTGTTATTTCATTCAATTATCAGAAATAGATATCAACATAATCTACTACATTATTCCCTTCACAATTATCCATCTCCTGTAAACGCCAGTATTTTCTTGCACCTTTTGCCAGGAAATGATAAGTACCTGTTTTATCACAGACCTCTCCTTTGTTAATGTTCGCATATCTGGTCTGTATCTTACCGGTGAATGTCATTTCTGCGAAAGTGACAACGGTCAGCGTACCATCGATCGTAACAAAGTCACCATCTTCTCCACGTTGTTCACCCTTCACGGTATAGGTACCATCCTTTTGTTTCTTTATCTGCACCTTTCCGGGTTTATCCCAGCTGATCCATTGCAGCGTAAAATTATGTGTGCCTTCACGTAATTTCTTAGCAGGCTGCTGTGCAAAAATAACTGAGCATACCAGGCTCAGGAAAAATGTCATACTGAGGAAAAGCCTTTTCATATTTAAATCTGTTAGATTTATTATCACCGGAAATACCCCGGTGATTCCATCAACCAAAATAAAACTAAATCGTTAAACAATCATAGACATCCCGTTACTGGTCTAGTTGAATACCATACCAGCTGCAATTTCATTTTCTCTGAAACCTTTACTGGTCTTGCCTTTCAATAGACCAGAGAAAAAAACATCTAAACAGGTTAAAAAAATATCTGACTGAAAAATGTGCTGTTTATATATAATAATATATGTCACAACACGAGGCAATCCATACCACCATGATCCTTCCTGCGCATGCCCCGGTAGTTTTCCGGACTGACGTGCATACTCTTCTTGAACAGTCTTGAAAAATGGTAAGGATCATCATAGCCGATCGCCACTCCGACCTGCTTGATCTTCATATCTGTAGTATACAGTAAAAGACAGGCCTGTTGCAGCTTCAGGTGAATGAAATAGTTCAGTGGCGACATACCGGTCGTCTTTTTAAACAGCGTGGAAAAGTGAGATGGAGACAGCTCCACCAGCTGTGCCAGCTCTTCTACGGTTAGTACAGCAGTGAGATGCTGCTGCATGTAGATGATCGTTTCATTGATCCTGTCACGGCTCTGTTCCCGCTCCCTGGGTGTTTTATCCGGGAACAGGAAAGTGGACAGAAAGTGGTACAGATGCAGGTTTGCTTTGCCCAGGTTATCTTTTCCGAATCCCATTTTCAGGCATTGAAACATCGTATTCCACAGCTGAATTCCTTTTTCATTTCTGTGAATATGCCTTGGTCCGTCATATAAACCAATGCTGAAACCCTGGTTAAATGCGGCCATGTCTTTGCCTGTAAAGTGCACCCAGTAAATAGTCCACGGGTTTTCATCATCGGATCCATAGCGTAAAGGAAGCTCCGTTGCAGGGATGATGACAAATTCGTTCATGCCGACCTTGAATGTCCTGTCGTCTATTGAATACCAGCCTTTACCATGCGTACAGTAGATCAGTATATTATCGATACAGCCCTTCTCTCTGTCTCTGTAATGAAAGGCGGCTTTAGGAAAATAACCGATATGGGTAATATACAGCTGGCCCAATACAGGATTGATTTTGATTGCGTTTTTCCAGACTGCCTCGGGGAGACTTATTAACTGTTCTCCTTCGAAGCCGTCCCTTCTCTTCAAAGTCCCCATAACGTGATTCTTGTTTTGATGTTTCTTGTAACTGAAAAATACTTATTCCCCGCGACATAATCGTGGAATAATTCATCAAAATAGACGAATTAGCTATTTACACCGCAGAGGTGATGAAATAGATTTGCCAGATAATTCCATTTATGAAATAGCATTTTTCACTAACACAATTTCCCAAAAGACTGGTTTATGCCACGTATCCTCTCCATGTCCCGGTTACCCGGGGCGCTAAAACACGTATACCTATTAACGCTGTTTTCCACGTTCTTTGCCTACAACGCATTTGCACAACAGCCGGCCAAAATCACCGTCACAGGTACGATAACCGATTCGTCAGGAGCAAAACTCGAAGGGGTGAACATCGTCGCGGAAAACAAGAAGAACGTCGCCACGTCGACCAACCAGACTGGAAAGTTCATCCTTGATGTCGAACCGGGTACAATGCTCCGGTTTTCCTTCGTGGGTTTTGAACAACAGTTCATCAGCGTTAACGCTTCTACCAAAGTGATCAACCTTGTACTGAAACCAGCCACATTCAAGGCAGAAGAAGTAGTAGTGGTTGCCTACGGCCGCAAACAGCGGAAAGAAGCAGTAGTGGGATCTGTTACATCGATCGATCCCGGTGCATTAAAAATTCCATCCAGCAACCTGACGAATGCGATGGCAGGACAGATTGCAGGGATGGTCGCTTTTCAGCGCGGAGGCCAGCCCGGTCTGGACAACTCCAACTTTTTCATCCGTGGCGTAACCACGTTTGGTTACAGTGCGAGTCCACTTATCCTTGTGGACAACATCGAACTGAGCGCCAATGACCTGGCACGTCTGCAGGTAGATGACATCGCCAGCTTCTCTATCCTGAAAGATGCCAGCGCTGCTGCACTGTACGGAGCAAGAGGCGCCAACGGTGTGATCCTGGTGACCACCAAAGAAGGTAGGGCAGGTAAAGCGAATGTAAATGTCCGTTATGAGCGTTCTATTTCACGTCCTACACAGACCGTGAAACTGGCAGATCCTGTGACTTACATGCGACTGTATAACGAAGCGCTGACCACCAGAAATCCACTGGCAACACCGCTCTACACGCCGAATGACATCATCAACACACAGGCAACCATGGATAAGGCTCCGGGCCACAATCCATATGTATATCCGGCAGTAGACTGGATGAAAACACTATTCAAAGATCAGACAACCACACAACGCGCGAATTTCAGCGTACAGGGGGGAACAGACGCCGCAAGGTATTATATAGCAGGTTCCTATGACAGGGATAATGGGATCCTGCAGGTAAATCCGGTGAACAATTTTAACTCTTCCATGAAGTTTGAGAACTATCAGCTTCGTTCCAATGTGAATGTAAAACTTACAAAAACCACTGAAGCAGTTGTTCGTCTATGGGGTAATTTCAACGAATATACCGGTCCTATTACCGGCGACCGTTCCGGTCTGGCCAGCGATATGTATGACAGAGCGCTGCATACCAGTCCGGTAGCATTTCCTGCCTATTTCCCGGCAGATAGCGCCAACCTGCTGACCAAACATATCCTGTTCGGTAACTCACTGACCACTTCCGGCGGATTGCAATCCAATCCTTATGCTGCGCTTATGTATGGCTATAAAAGCTTTTCAGAATCAAGATTGTCTGCGCAGTTCGAGCTTAATCAGAACTTCAACTTTATCACAGAAGGACTGGCCTTCCATGGCTTATTCAGTACCAACCGTTACGCATATTTTGATCTGACCAGATCTTACCTGCCTTTCTATTACGATGTAGCTAAC
Source organism: Chitinophaga sp. YR627 (assembly GCF_900114995.1). Taxonomy (GTDB): domain Bacteria; phylum Bacteroidota; class Bacteroidia; order Chitinophagales; family Chitinophagaceae; genus Chitinophaga. The sequence continues at coordinate 59,408 of NZ_FOUX01000008.1, read as the reverse complement.
TACGACCAGCCAAGTAATACTTATTCATTAACATGGTTGAACAATCAGCCAGGTTCCGCACAGGAATTTCTTAGCTACTACCCTGGTAATAAAGATGTAAACACTTTTCTTTACTTACAGGGCTCAATCGATTACGCTCGTGCTTTCGGCAAACACAATATCAGTAGTGCCATCATCGCAACCCGCCAGCAGAAGCTGAATGCGGACGCAAATGATCCGGAAACAAACCAGCCATCATTACAATATTCACTGCCTTACCGTAACCTTGGTCTGGCAGGTAGAGCGACTTATTCCTACGCCACCAAATACTTCCTGGAGTTCAACTTCGGTTATAATGGTTCTGAACGTTTCTCTATGCAGAATCGTTGGGGCTTCTTCCCTACGATCGGTGCGGGTTGGGTAGTGTCCAATGAAAAGTTCTGGAAAGGACCGATCTCCAATATATTGACCAGATTAAAGCTGAGAGGTAGTTATGGTCTTGTCGGCAATGATAATATCGACAACACCCGGTTCTACTATCTGTCCAATGTTAAACCGGATGACGTCAACGGACCTTCTGCGGTATTCGGTACCAACAACAGTGTGAAACTGTATGGTACTACTATCCGTAACTATCCTAATCCCGGTGTAACATGGGAAACGGCCCGGAAAACAAACCTTGCCGCGGAACTGACATTCGTTGATAAACTGAATGTTACTGCAGAGATCTATCATGAATACAGGTACAACATCTTGCAGCAACGCGGTTATATCCCTGTTACCAACGGACTGGAAGCAGCGGTTAAATCTAATGTGGGTACCGCTTATGCGAAGGGCGTTGATCTGAATATCAATTATAAACAGACCATCAACAAGAACTTCTGGGTATCTATACTGGCTAACTTTACCGCTACTGCGAATAAGTACGGCCGTTATGAAGAACCACAATACAAATATGATTATCGCTTCCAGACAGGCCGTCCGATCAACCAGCCATTCGGCTATATCGCTGAGCGACTGTTTGTAGATGACAAAGAAGCTGCGAACTCTCCTACCCAGTTATTCGGTTCTTCTCCATTACCAATCGGAGGCGATATCAAATACAGGGATGTAAATAAAGATGGTATCATCAATCAGGACGATCAGGTACCTATTGGTCTGCCGACCACTCCGCAGATCATCTATGGTTTCGGTTTCTCCTTCGGATACAAAAACTTCGACCTGAATGCTTTCTTCCAGGGTCTTGCCAGAGAATCTTTCTTTATCAATGCAACTTCAGAGGATGACAGATACTGGGGTAAATACGGTACTGCACCATTTATCAACAACGCACAGATCCTGCAGGCTTATGCAGATGACCACTGGTCAGAAGAAAAACAGAACCTCTACGCACTCTGGCCACGTCTTTCTACTACTGACATCCTGAACAACCAGCAGCAAAGCACCTGGTGGCTGAGAGATGGTAGTTTCATGCGACTGAAATCACTGGAGATAGGATATACCATTCCTAAAGACTTCGCGAGAAAAATGCATATCAGAAATATGCGTCTTTACTTCAGCGGTCTGAATCTCTTCACGTTCAGCAGCTTCAAACTGTGGGATCCGGAACAGGCGGGACAAGGATTTGCCTACCCTATCCAGAAGGTGTTCAACTTTGGTATCAATGTCAACTTATAAATGATTGCAGATGCAAACGATCATAAAAATATTTATCAGCTCCGCTTTATCTATCTGCCTGCTATCGTCCTGTAACAAATACCTGGACGTAGTACCTGACGATGTTGCTACGCTGGAAAGTGCGTTCGCTAACGCGAATGAAACCCAGGCTTACTTATTCGGATGTTATGCGACCATGCAGGCGCTGACCGATATACGCCGTAATGCCGGCTTTACTACTTCCGGTGAAGTTATGTTCCCTTATCCATTACAGGACCAGACCACACTCGGTGGTGGCGGTGGAGATGCCGGCTTCAGTATCATGCGCGGCATACAGAACAGCGCCAATCCGCTTTTAAACTACTGGGATGGATATAACATGGGACTGAATATGTGGCAGGCCATCCGTAAATGCAATATATTCCTGGAAAATGTACACATCCCGCTTGATCTGCCTGAATTTCAAAGAAAGAGATGGGCAGCAGAAGCAAAATTCCTGAAGGCCTATTTTCACTACTGGCTGATCAGGATGTATGGTCCTATTCCTATCGTAGACGTTAACTTACCGGTGAATGCTTCTATCGAAGATGTAAGGATCAAACAACAACCGGTAGACTCCTGCTTCAGTTATGTTGTACGCTTACTGGATGAAGCGATCGTTGATCTTCCACCAGTGATACAGAACCTTGCTGCTGAACAGGGACGTATCAGTGCCACGATCGCAAAGGCTGTAAAAGCGGAAGTACTGGCAACAGCTGCCAGTCCGCTGTTCAATGGCAACCGTGACTATGTAGCCATGAAAAGAAAAGACGGTACGCTCCTCTTCTCACAGGCATACGACGAAAGCAAATGGACACTGGCGGCGACCGCCTGCCGGGAAGCTATTGATGCCGCAGCAGCTGCGGGTGCCAACCTGTACCAGCTGAGACTGAGCGGAGGTATTGTGCATATGTCAGACGAAACACGCAGAATGCTCACCATACAGGGTGCTTTTGTAGATAGCTGGAATCCTGAACAGATCTGGACACTGAACCCACAGTTTGGCTGGCAGTATATGGCTTCTCCGAGAGTCACTGCTGATGCTGCTGCGAATGTGTTTGCCGTATACTCCAACTTCTCTGTGCCTATCGGTCAGTCAGAGCTCTTCTACAGTAAAAATGGTGTTCCTATCAGCGAAGACAGGACTTTTGACTATAAGAACCGTTATAAATTACAGGCAGGCGATGACTCACATGCATATTATATCAAAAAAGGCTATACTACAGTAAAAGGTAACTTCAACCGCGAGCCCCGTTACTATGCAGATGTTGCATTTGATGGTAGCGTATGGTTTGGTTCCGGTAACCTCGATGATAATAATCCGAACTATGTGAATGCCGTTAACGGATTCGCAGCACCACCTGACCAGCTGCGTTACAATGCGACCGGCTACTGGGCGAAGAAACTGGTACCGTATCAGACGACCTTCGGACAGACCAGCGTACAACAGAACTACTCCTGGCCATTCATGCGCCTCACCGGCCTCTGGCTCTTATATGCAGAGTGTCTGAATGAAGTGAACGGACCAGGCGGTGATGCACTCCAGTGGATCGATAAGGTAAGAGAAAGAGCGGGATTGAAAGGCGTAGCGGAATCATGGTCACAGTATTCTACCAGTCCGAATAAGTACAATACCAAAGATGGATTACGTGGTATCATTCACCAGGAAAGAAGAATTGAAACCGCATTCGAAGGTCAGGCAGGATGGGATCTACGCAGATGGAAAGAATTACAGAATGTACTGAGTACGCCACTGCAGGGATGGAATGTGTTCAACAGAACAACGGAAGGTTACTATCAGCTGAGAATTGCACAGCAGACTGTTTTCGGTGTAAGGAACTATCTCTATCCTATTCAGGACTATGACCTGCTCACGAATCCGAACCTGGTACAGACCCTTTACTGGTAAAGCTTCGCATCTATTGATCAACACAACATTCACGGTATGAAATTTAAAATGCGTCATATACAACAGCTCCTGCTGTTATTCTTTATATCAGGCTTACTGCCTTTCTCCTGTAAGGAGATTGACGGTTACAACGAAATCGTATCTACTGACATGACCAGGCCTGATCCTGTCAAAGATGTAAAAGTGGTAAACTTTAATGGAGGCGCCTATATCACCTATACGTTGCCTAAATCATCCAATATCCTGTATGTACAGGCTACTTACAAGATCAATGATAAGGTGAGCAGGGAAACCAAATCCTCTTATTATTCCGACAGTGTTACCGTCAGCGGCTTTGCAAAGAGCCAGGACTATGACGTGGAATTACGGGTCGTAAGCCGGGCACAGGTATCGTCTGAACCGGTAAGTGTAAAAGTACATCCGGATACACCACCCTATCTGTTATCACGTCCTACTGTCACCATGCGCCAGGATTTTGGCGGTGTACAGATAGACGCGATCAACAAAGCGAAAGCCAATCTGGGGATCATTGTTATTGCACCGGACCAGACCAGCAAGTATCAGATCATCGCGCAGAACTATACGGATAAAGATACCATCTCGTTCAGTCTGCACGGATATGATACTATTCCACAGAAATTCGGTGTGTATGTAACTGACCAGTGGGGTAATATCTCTGATACACTGCTTTCCACTATTACACCTGTTTATGAGGCGCAAATGGACAAATCGCAGTTCCGTAGCTATCAGCTGGGTACAGACGCCAGAACAGGCTTCGGATGGTCAATAGAGAACCTCTGGAATAACAATACAGGCTCTCCTGGTTATCACACCGAACAACCAATACAACCCCTGGTATGGCCGGCAGTGATCACATTTGACATGGGCAAGGCTGCACGACTGAGCCGGTATACCATCTGGAACAGAGGTATAGATGGAAGTGGTACCTGGTTATGGCAGGCCGGCGCACCAAGGACATGGGTATTATGGGGACGTGAGGACAGTCCGGAAGATGAAACAATGCCGGATGAAAATCACCTGCCACCGGTAGGCGGCATGACGCCAAAAGGCTGGATCAATATGGGTTTCTTTACGGCGCCTGACAAACCATCCGGCTTACCAAACCCACAGTATTCCAATGCGGACCTTCAGTTCTGGAATGCAGGCTTCAGTTACAATTTCTCGCTGAACCTGCCTAAAGTGAGGTACCTGCGTTTCGAATGTGTTTCCAACATGGCGCAGACCAACAACTTCTTTAACGTTACCGAACTGTCATTCTGGGGCGATCCGAGATAACCTTCAAAAAAGCAAACAATGAAACGATATAAAATAGCGAATATATGTCTGCTCGGCGGTTTACTCACCGTCCTCGGATGCAGCAAGAAACCTACGGACTACCGTGAATTCCTGAATGGGGAAGAATTAGTGTATCCCGGTAAAGTAGCCAATCCACAGTCGATGCCGGGTAACGGAAGAATACAGCTGATATGGCAGCCAAGCCCTGATCAGAGTATCGTACAATACAGGGTTTTCTGGAACAACAGTGCGGATTCACTTACCATTCCGGCATCCACACACAACACCGTAGACACGGTAAAATGTACGATCCCTGGCCTGTCAGAATACGTATATTCCTTTACGGTTTATTCATATGATGCAAAAGGCAATCGTTCCGTAGCAACGGAGATCAGCAATGCAAGAGTGTATGGTTCGGTATATACCGCTACGCTCAATAACAGACTGACAGATGCAGACAATCCTTTCACGGTGAATGAAGACAATTCAGTAACACTGCGTTTCGTTACACCTGATACGATCAACATTAATACAACGCTGAAGTATACGAATCAGAGCAACCAGGAAGTCAGCAAATCACTGGCGCCTGCCGACAATATGCTCACACTGACCGACTATAAATTTGGCACACCTGTTCTATATCAATCTTCCTATATTCCTGTATCAAATGCACTGGATACATTCTATACACTGCGTGCTGACACCTTCCCTACTATATTCAGACTGGTGCAGTGCGACAAGAGTCTGTTCAGGGAGCGTGACATGTGGGGAGATATGGGGATCTACCAGTCAGATACCAGGGTCAGCAGACTGTGGGATGGTTCTGTCGGACCACAGGGATATCCGAATATCTTCCACGCGGATGGAAACGGATCACTGCCAAGAACACTCAGCTTTGATATGGGAAAAATCTACAACAATCTGGGTGTGATCGAGGAAACGGGAAGAGATTGCTGTAATAATCCTGATCAGTTTGAAGTATGGGGTATTGCAGATATCGACAATGCGATCCCTGAAATGAATCCGAATGAATCAGGCTGGAAAGATGCCATGGTCAATAAAGGATGGACACTGTTGAAGGAAGTCATCAGAACAGACAACGGCAACAACGCCTACAAAACAAACCTGGTCGACAATCCTCCACCAATACGTTATATCCGTATCAGGTTCCTCCATAATGCTAACGGAGAGACAAGTTATGTGAACCTGTCGGAAATTACCTTCTGGAACAAAGAATAAGCACGATAAACTGATGAAGATCTTAAAGAAACACGTTATTACCGCTATTGTCATGATGATGCCTGTTGCCCTCAAAGCGCAGCAAAATTCACTTACACTGAAATACGACAAACCGGCGGCCGTTTGGGAAGAAACAGTACCACTTGGCAATGGACGACTGGGCATGATGCCGGATGGCGGCATTCAGACAGAGAAAGTAGTACTGAATGACATTACCTTATGGTCAGGCGCTCCGCAGGACGCCAATAATTACGAAGCTTACAAGCAATTACCTAAAATCCAGGAATTGCTGAAAGCAGGCCGTAATGACGAGGCACAGTCGCTGATGGACAAAGACTTTATCTGTACCGGTAAAGGCTCAGGAGACGTCCCATTTGGCTGTTATCAGACATTGGGAGAACTACAGATCCAGTTTGCCTATGACAAGGCAGACAAAGTAGCAACAACTGTCTATGAAAGGAAATTATCCCTGCAACAGGCGATTGCTTCCTGTAGTTATAAGGTAAATAACGTGACCTATAACAGAGAGTACTTCACCAGTTTTGGCGATGACCTGTCTTTTATCCGGCTCACTGCCAGTCAGGCTGGCAAGCTGAATTTGCGTATTACCATGAGCCGTCCGGAAAAAGCAGCTACCCGTACAGAAAATGGGGAGCTGTTGCTGTACGGCCAGCTGGATAGTGGTAACGATACCAAAGGCATGCAATACCAGGCGAATGTAAAAGCGCAGCTGAAAGGCGGTACGATCACAACGGAAGAACATGCGCTGGTGATCAAAAATGCGACTGAAGTGATCCTGTATGTAGCAGCCGGTACTGATTTTCATAAAAATGATTTCAAAAAACAGATCAGCACCGTGCTGGCGACAGCTGCGAAAAAGCCTTATGAAGCGCAGAAACAGGCGCATATCCGTAATTACACAAAACTATTTAACAGGGTACAGGTTGATCTTGGTAAAGGAACTGCCAGTACACTAACGACAGACAAAAGACTGGCAGCATTTTATAACAACGCCGCGGCTGACAATGAGTTACCCGTACTCTTTTATCAGTTTGGCCGTTATCTCACTATTTGCAGTACCAGGAAAGGGTTACTGCCACCAAATTTACAGGGCCTGTGGGCCAACCAGGTACACACTCCCTGGAACGGTGACTACCATCTTGATGTCAATGTACAGATGAACCACTGGCCGGTAGAAGTATCTAACCTTTCTGAACTGAACCTGCCACTGGCAGACCTCGTAAAAGGACTGGTAGAACCGGGTCAGCGTACGGCAAAAGCATATTACAACGCACCAGGATGGGTAGCCCATGTTATTACAAACGTATGGGGCTTTACCGAACCAGGTGAAAGTGCCTCCTGGGGTGCGACTAAGTCAGGCTCCGGCTGGCTGTGTAATAACCTTTGGGAACACTACGCCTTCACCAACGATAAAAAATATCTGGCAGATATCTACCCCGTACTCAAGGGCTCTGCGGAATTTTATAACAGTCTGCTGATAAAAGATGAGAAAACCGGCTGGCTGGTTATGTCGCCTTCTTCTTCACCGGAGAATGCATTCTATCTGCCGAATGGTAAACATGCCAGCATCTGCATCGGCGCTACTATTGACAACCAGATCGTACGTGACCTGTTCAACAATATTATCACCGCATCTACTGAACTTGGCATCGATGCTGACTTCAGAAAAGAACTGCAGCAAAAGGTAACCCTGCTACCTCCTCCGGGCGTTATTTCACCGGATGGCAGGATCATGGAATGGCTGGAAGATTATAAAGAAACAGAGCCACAGCACAGACACATCTCCCATCTCTGGGGATTGTACCCTGCTTCCCTGATCTCCGCAGAAAATACACCTGAACTGGCAGCTGCAGCAAAGAAAACCCTGGAAGTAAGAGGAGATGATGGTCCTAGCTGGACGATCGCCTATAAACTGCTGTTCTGGGCGAGATTACAGGATGGCAACCGCTCTTTCAAACTGCTGAAAGAACTGCTCAAACCAACCGCCAGAACTGATATCAACTATGGTGCAGGTGGCGGCGTATACCAGAATATGTTATCTGCCGGTCCGCCGTTCCAGATAGATGGCAACTTCGGCGCAACAGCAGGTATCGCAGAGATGCTGATACAAAGCCACGCCGGATTTATCAACATACTGCCTTCTATTCCTGATCAGTGGAAAGCAACGGGATCTGTGAAAGGATTAAAAGCCAGGGGCAACTTTACAGTAGACTTTGCATGGAAAGATGGTAAGGTAACGTCTTACCGGATCATTTCTCCTAACCCACGCAAGGTGAAAGTAAAGGTCAATGGTGAAATAAAAGAAATCACAGCCATTAAAGGCTGATCATATCCTATACCCTCATTCATTATATGCAACTCCTGACCGGTAAAATAATCTTACTGACGGGCGGCTCATCCGGTATCGGATTTGAGTGTGCCCGGAAATATGCAGAAGCAGGCGCCATCGTTGTGATCATATCCAACGATGCGCCTGCCCTCGCATCGGCCATCAATATATTAGGTCATCCACATCATGCCATCTTCGCAGACATCTCACAATCGGCAGACGTTGAAGCTGCCATCCATGAAACACTGGAGAAGTATGGCAGCATAGACGTTATCCACAATAATGCCGGCATTGCTCATCCTTCCACACCATTACACGAGACCAGTGAATCAGAATGGGACCAGGTGATGAACATCAATCTGAAAAGCATCTATCTGACCACCCGGCATGGCATTTCGGCTCTGAAGGCAAGCAGGGGATGTATTATCAATACCAGTAGTCTGGTGGCCGAAATCGGGCAGGAAAATCATGCTGCGTACACAGCCAGTAAAGGTGCGATCAACACCCTTACCAAATCCATGGCACTCGACTATGCTCCTTTTCAGATCCGTGTCAATGCGGTAGCCCCAGCCGGTGTATGGACACCCATGTTACGGGAATGGGGTAAACACCAGCCCAATGCACAGGGATTTGAACAGTATATGAATGATATACATCTGCTGGGGTATTGTCCGGAAGGAGATGTTATTGCGGATGCGTGTGTATTTCTGGCGTCGGATAAGGCGCGGTTTATTACCGGGCATGTGATGAATGTGAGCGGAGGTGCGGAGTTAGGATATAGAGCCGCGATGCAGGCGGTATCAGACTAACAGGAATATTATTAAATAAACTGCACCGGTATTCCAAACTGCCTTCCAAACTTTGTGAAATATTCTCTGTACGGACGTGCATCCCGCTTACCACCATCCGACATAGATACGTTAGACACATACATACGTTTCACATCTCTGTTAAACAGGATCGGAGAATGTATCTGTGCCTCCACATAATCCAGTAGTCCGACCATATCAGCACCCGCAATCTGATTTCCTGTTGCGGCTTTATAAAGTGCCTTCAGGGTATTCTCCCGCATGTGAAGGATAATACGATCCGGATGTGCATAATTCGCCAGTTTATCTGCTGCCTGTACATCCTGTCTGTAGTTAAATGAATCCCGATCAAGCAGTGTACAATTCAGTTTAACATGATCTTTCAATACCATAAACGAAGCACCATAATCTCCCGCCGCTCCATGCTTGTTATTCTTGAAATTAACGGCGGCATACCGCGGACGCATACCGGAGGCAAATGAGGGGTTATTACCTGTCAGCTGACTGCCAAATTGCTTAATCCGGTCTATCACACTGCGCTCATTATCTTTCATTCCCAGCTTTCCCTTGGCATTTGAATAGTCAAATAATCTTTCTTCTGCCAGTTTACGTTCGGTCATATACCCAGGCCGTTGCGGTGTTTCAAAAGCATTTAGTAACCGGGTGGCAGGAGTAGTGTTATTATAAAACTTATCCACAGAAAAATTCACTGTCAGCTCTGCATCCCTGAGCCTGTTGACCATCTGGGTATATACATTTTCAGCCTGTGTAGGCGGCACCTTTAATACTGTTATTACACGCATAAGCCCCTGGAGGCCATCCAGTTTGGCGGTGGAGGCGATATCCTTTCCTGTCATAGAAGCCACATCTACTCCTGCCAGTCTGGCGAGAGCTTCTTCACGTTCCTTTGGTGTCATATTGAGATCAGTTAAGACTGATACAAAAGTCTTCCATTATCGGGGACAGGCCAATCCCCTATTCCGGTGAGCGGGCTCCCTTATATCGGGGATATGCTCCATCAGGATAGGCATCCTATATACTTAAAACATGAGGAATACGTGGACTTAATGCGAAGTAGACAGATCAGCTATCCGATCCATATGCGCTACTACCAGCAAAGAAAAGGGGCCAATGACGTCGTCACGGCCCCTTTTTATAAAAGACTTTTCAGGTTATTTGCTGTCTAACTGATACTTCGGCATCACCAGCAGCCTTACAATAGTATGCGCTGACAGGGATAAAACAACCACCATTCCCAGAATCAGTAACTGCTTACCGGGCGTGTCAAATACGTCCAGTATCGAGGAGGTATTGGTGCCTGCGAATAACATCGCCATCAGGAAAACCAATGCCCCACAGACCCAAAGGGTGAGGTGTGAATAGAAATACCGTTTTTTCTGATAACCTTTTTTTCCAAATGATGTAAACAGTAATAAAACGTGGGCAATAAAGAAAAGCAGTGCCAGAATAGCAAGGGAGTTAAAAGCAATCATGGTCTTACATTTAAGTTGTGTTCTGTAATAGTTAATACGACAATAGGTAGATGTATCTACCTAAAGATATTGCTTTTAACAATTCCTCCCAAACCCTTTTAATGCTGCTGATGAGGCGCTTCTTCTCCACCTGCTGGCTTCGATGCCGGTTCTTTTTGTCCGTTATGGCAGGTATAACAGGTAACGGTCATGACCTGCATACCTTTCTCATCCTTACCGGATTTAAAGTACTTCTTATTGATACGGAAGGTCATTTTCAGCATTTCACGGGCAGTTTCCTTTTCTTCCTTTGCATCGCTGGCGAAGTCCATTTTCTGCGGATTGTCAGGCAGTTTAGCATGGCAATAGTCGCATTTTACGCCTAAAGCCTTATTATAGCTGCGCATCTCTTTCATCAGATCGTCATGGCTGATGTTCTTTGGTAATACTTTCAGGTTTTTTGCCTTTTCCTCCGGAGGTGTGGATAAAGAGCATAATGTAGCTGCCAGCAGCAGGGCCAGCGGTACCAGGTAGGTCCGTTTGAATTGCATAAATGTAATAGTTAAGCTTCCTAAATCAGGCAAGGAACTTACAAAATTTCCCGATACTTATACAATTTATTACAAGAGTCCCATTATTTTATGTTTAAGGCTGGGAAAACGGTATCCAACGGTAAGGGAGAAATCGCTGTTCTGCAGATGCAGGTGTGCGGCGGGCAGGTGGTCCCGTGCGTAGTCATGGCTGGCGCTGAGGTAGCTAAAGAAATGGTCTCCATTGTATCCGCAGTTGATCCTGCCGATCGCGCTATATACAAGACTGATCTCTTTGGGGTTGAAACGGTTATCATATAGCGGATACTGACCACCGGCGCCTACCAGTAAGGTCGGACTGACTGACCATCCTCCTTCCATTACAATATTGCAGGAATAGCCTACATACCCGATAGCAGATACCCAGGCAGGTTGTGGTTTTACCAGTTCATAGACCATGGAATCCTTTGCTTCATCACCAATGAGATTGGCTTTTGCAAAGCTGAATTGCTGGTACTTCGGACTAACCATAAACAACCAGCTACCAGCAGTTTGCCGCTGCAGGCTGCTATAGAAGTTAGCCGCGCTATAGGAGAAATGCTTTGGATTGGTGAAAAGGTAAAAGTTGGCTTCGTATCTGCGGTAACGGATATTCTCAAAGGTAACCGGCGGATCCCTTCTGCGGCCCCGTACCTCAAAAAGCATCCCGTCTACCCGCTGAAATCCCAGCTCTACGCCCAAGCGGTATCCAAACTGTGAAACCTGAAGATTCCGGTTGCGCAATCCGGTGGTCCTGTCGGCCAGGCTGGTATAGGGCAATGTAAAGTCGTAGAAAAGAGAAAGATACTTGTAGTTCAGATTGAAACCGGTATAGCCGGCATTGTTCGCCAGTAAACGGAAATACTCCCGCGGCGTTTTTTTCGTCTGGAAAATAAAACTGCTACCGGAGTAGCCACCATACAGCTGTATGTTATTATCCTTTTTGAAAGGTTTCACCCATGCAGTGTCCCGGGTATTCTGGGCGTACAAACAGCCTGCTCCTATAATTTGTATAAGCAGGAACAGGCTGAAGTGCAGTTGTAGGTTTAGTAAAAAGCGTTTCATTTCATCTCAAAGTCAGCTCAATCACTGGTATCTCCACCGGAGGCTTTTTCAAAGGCATCGTGAGTACTAGATCATTGCTGCCCTGATTTTCCTTTCCAAGATACTTTATTTCTGAATTATCATGCAGGAATTGCACATATTTAACTTTTTGATTAAATCCTGGCAGGACCAGTTTATTGAGTGGCCATGACAACAGATGTACATATAATTTGCGGGTGGTTGGATTATAGGTCAGCATCGTTCCATTGGGTGCCTGGAACTCTTCCGGCGCCTGTGTACAGCCGTAGATCGACGCACTGTTCACCGCCATCCAATCTCCTATTGCCCCCAATGCATCCTTTGCACGGTAGTCAAACAGTCCGCGGGCAGTAGGCCCTACGTTCAGTAACAGATTCCCCCCTTTGCTCACAGAGCCGATCAGCAGCTGCAATAATTGAGATGGGCTCTTCCAGCTGTCTTCATCCCGATAATATCCCCAGGAACCGGAGAAGGTCTGACAGGTCTCCCAGGCTACCTTTTTGCCATTTACAGTTGGCCATTCGGCTACCTGCGTCTGTTCAGGCGTGACAAAGTCAAAACCATCCTCATAATCATTCAGGTCAAGGCGGTTATCCACAATGATCCCCGGTTGCAGTTTATGCATCATTTTCATCAGGTCCAGAGAACCCCAGTCATCACGGCCTTTCCCATTCTTACCAGGATAGGAAAAGTCCAGCCACATGATATCTATCTTACCATATTTCGTGAGCAGTTCCTTGATCTGATTGTACATATATTCGCGGTACCTGCTCATGTCCTTTCCCTGATTCAGTCTGGCGTAAGCGGTATCGCTGTCGCCAGCTGGCTGCTGCGGATGGTGCCTGTCTATCGTAAAATCAGGATGATGCCAGTCCAGCAGAGAATAGTAAAAACCCACCTTCAGGCCTTCCGCCCTGAAAGCATCCACCCATTCCTTTATCAGGTCACGCTTTGCCTGGGTATTAATGGCTTTATAGTCAGTGTACTTTGAGTCAAACAGACAGAATCCTTCGTGGTGTTTACTCGTAATAACGGCATACTTCATACCGGCGGCTTTGGCCATTTTGGCCCACTCCTTCGGATTATACAAATCCGGGTTGAACTGGTCAAAATACTTTTCATAATCTTCGTTGGTCAGCTGTTCCCTTTTCTTGACCCACTCATGCCGGGCCGGTAAAGCATACAGTCCCCAGTGAATGAACATGCCAAAACGGTCATTGGTCCACCAGGCCATTCTTTTCTGCTGGTCGCCGGGTTTTTCAAAACCAATCTTTTTCTGTGAAAAGGTTAACGGGCAATAACATAACAAAGCCGCCAGCAGCAATAGGTAATGTTTTCTCATAACGGAATTAACGGTTTTAAAGGAAAGTAATCTTCACCTGTAATGGATACGGGGTCGCGTACCCGGATTTGTAAAATAATAAACTCTGGCGAAAACACAAGGGGCTGACCGGCATAGATTCCGGTCAGCCCCTGTGAAAATTAAAAATTAAGAATTAGGAGTTAAGAATTGGTTAGCCTGATTATTAGAATGCGGGATCAGGAGGGATATTAGTGTTGTCATTCCTCTCCACAAACGGAAACGGCAACCAGGAACGTTTGCGCTCAGCAACTGGTCTGTTGAACCGGCGCTGGTCTTCCAGTTCCATACCGCTCATGAACAATTCAATGTGACGGTGTTTATAAATTTGTGTCAGCAGTTCATCTTTGTTAGCCGCATTGACGCCTGGCAGGTCTGCTCCTACGCCAAATGCATCAGCACCCGGTTGCTTGGTCACGACCTTATTCAGTTCTGTAAGACCATCACCTACCTGGTCCTTACGGGCGTAACACTCTGCTTTGATCAGCGTCATCTCACCTGGCAGGAATACCGGAATACCTTGCGTCAAAGTCGTATAAAAGCCTTTTACACGGAATTTAGGGTTCGTACCTATACCAACATAGAACGATACACGTTTATCGGCTAAATCAGGCTGTAAACCTACCGGAAGACCCATTGCTGAATCGACCACCTGGTAGATATTATTGGTAGTGGTTACCAGTGTGAAGATCGGATTGGTGATCACCGTATTATAGTTAAAGACAGAGGTACCACTCACTTTGTTGGCTGCAGCCAGTGCGGTATCATAATCACCGGCAAAAAGCGAATAACGGGCCTTTAATGCATTAAGTGTGTTGACGATATTAACACCGCCTGGAATATTTCCTCTGAATGCTGCGCTGATAGTGTCCTGTGCCAGTGCATTCAGCGCACCGTTGATCACACGCACCGCTTTCCTGTAGCCTTGCTGACTGGTAATAAAAGGCACATTGGTACCTGTCGTATCCGGTACATTTGTCCAGAACATGGACATATTACCGATCGCCAGTGCTTTAAACAAAGATGCATACGCAATCACACCACATCTGTAATTAACGTCCGGGATAATCGCATTCGCATTGTTCAAAACCCTGTCTGCATCAAAAATGATCTTATTGGATACCGACCACATACCTGTCACTACAGCATTCGTATTTTGCAGACTTGCACCACCTGCAAATAATTGTCCCTCATCAGCATTACCTGCATTCACTACATATGTCTCTCCGGTAAGTAAACTACCGGTTGTGATTGAAGTATACAGGATGCTTGTTCTGTTGGCCGTATACCAGTTCTGCAAACCGACTGTCAGGTCAGCCAGCGCATTCGGCGAACTGATAGCCTGATCATAAGATGGACCTGAGGGGTCCGCATATTCCTTTTTACAGGAGGCAGCAGTTAACAGTAGCACTCCTGCCAAAAAAGAACGGCTATATTTACTGAAATACATTTTCATAATTCTTCGTTTTGATGGTTTAGAATCTGGCGCGCAGTGCAACATTATATGTTCTCGGAGCTGGTACGCTACCAAAATCAATACCGCGCAATACAGTGCTCTGACCTGCCGCATTCACTTCCGGATCATATCCTTTGTAATTATCCCATGAATGCAGGTTACGGCCACCCACGCTTACTGTCAGATCGCTCAGACCTTTGATCTTACCGATATTATAACTGAGCGATACCTCTCTCAGTTTTACAAAAGAACCATCATCCACTCTCCATTCCTGAACGTTGTAGTTACCGGCAATGAATCCACGTGGCAATAATCCCAGGTCTTCCTGTTCCGCCACTTTACCATTATCCACACCCTGTCTTGTTCTGAAGTCGGCATTGAATACATCTACACCCTGTACGAAATCAACCTGTGTATGCAGACTGAATTTTTTATAGGTGAAGTCGTTTGTGAGTGTGCCGGTCCAGTCTGGATTAGGATCACCTATTTTCCTTTGTAAAGCGGTTACACCGGTAGTTGGTGGCAGACCTGTGTTAGGATCTCTTGCCGGTGTATAGGAGAATGGCGTATTCTGTACACCCGCTTCTGTTACAGGAATGCCTCTGGAGTTCTTCAACTGATTACCGTTTCCATCGCGCGCAAAGAAAGTACCGTAGAAGAATCCTATTGGTTCATTATTGGCAATTGCTACCGGAGCACCACTCACTGTTGAATAAAGGATGATAGACTGTCCGATATCGATCGCCTTGTTCCTGTTACGGTTAAAGATCGCTGTCATATCCCAGTTAAAGCTCTTTGTTTTCACAGGCACAACATTCAACACTACTTCTATCCCTTTATTAGAAAGCGTTCCGATATTATCCAGGCGGGTACTATACCCCTGTGTTGGTGCTATCGCACGTGCAATCAACAGGTCTTTAACCTTTTTAGTATAATAGTTCACAGAAAGGTTGATGCGATTGTTCGCAAAAGCCATGTCTGTACCAAACTCCAGTTCTTCCTGCCTTTCAGGCTTGATATCAGGATTAGTGTAAGTGGTTGGAGATGTAAAGGAAGCAGCCCCTATAAATGCCATTGCTTTATAAGTGTTAAACCGCCCATAAGCAGGAATGCCTGTCAGGTTACCAGACTGACCATAAGCAGCCCTGAGTTTAAACAGATTCCACCAGTTAGATACACTCAGATCTTTCCAGTAATCCGTACCTGACAATACATAGCTACCACTCAATTTGGTATAGATCTGATTACGTTCATCCTGACCAAATACAGAAGAACCATCACGTCTTAATGCACCAGTTACAAACAGCTGATCACGGTATTTGAAGTTCTGCTGAATGAACTGACCAGAGATAGACAGTTTAGTACGTTCATCTGTACCAGGTATCAGCGTAGCTGCACCACTTACGGTCTGTACAAATGGCGGTAAACCTCTACCCTGTTGCAGCGAGTAATGCACATTCTGATACTGCAGAGAATATCCTACCTGCGTTACAGATGACAGATCATTTGTGATCTGCGCATTATAAGTGGCATTGATATCGTGGTTGATCAGGAAAGAATTATTTACACCGGTACTAGCATAACCGTTCTGTGTAGGATCCAGTGTGGCGCCGCCTCCGAAGAAGGCAAGGCTTACATTATAGGCGAAAGGAGGAATAAAGGTAGTACCGTCCTGGCTATAGTTATCAATACCCATGTGATAATCTATTGTCAGGTTCTTGAACGGCGTCAGTTTTAAACCTGCACCAGTAATAATTCTGCTGGTCTGTTGCTGTTGTTTAAAATCTTCTATAATAGAAACCGGGTTTACACGACCACGCTCTCCGACTGCCACCAGGTTACCCAGTGCATTTCTCTGCTGCAGATCGTAATAGTTACCAATGATGGTCACTGCATTTGTTGGAGAGAAGAAGGAGTTACCATCTGGTTTTTCGTTTGTCTTGCTGTAGATATAGTTTACAGAAGCGTTAAAGCTTAGCCATTTGTTCAGTTCCTGATCCAGGTTCAGCCGGAAGCTGTAACGATTGAAATCTGTATTTCTTATAATACCCTGGTTATAGAGATAGCCAGCGGATGCATAGTATCTCGTTTTATTTTGTCCACCAGCAACGGATACGTTATTATCTGTACCAACACCGGTACGGAAAATGTAATCCTGGTAGTCATAACGCTGAACAGACGTAGTCCTGACGATTGTATCGGTCAGAATGGTTTGTGTGGAGATATCCGGCGTACCACCAAACTTCACCGGCGCCTGGTTCACATCCAGTTTCTTACGCAATTCGTTTACATTGAAGCTGGTAGAAAAATTCACCACAGGTGCACCACCTGTGCCCTTCTTTGTAAAGATCTGCACAACACCGGCGTTCGCCCTGGAACCATAGATCGCAGCAGCTGCTGCACCATTCAGTACTTCTATACGCTCGATATCGGCGGGGTTGATATCCACCATACGGTTCTGTCCCACATTACCGGCAAAACTACCACCAGCATAAGATGCATCAGCGTTGGTTACACGCGTAGTAGAGTTATCGATAATAACACCGTCTATGATGTACAGCGGCTCAGTGGAACCGCTGATGGTACTGATACCACGCAGTTTTACGGACATACCACCGGCAGGATCTCCGGAGTTCTGTGTGATCTGTGCACCAGCTGTTTTACCTTGCAGAGCGGTGAGTACATTGGCTGTAGCGCCTTTACTCAACTCGTCTGCCTTGACACTGCTGACATAACTACCTAACTGTTTACGGGTGGTACCGATAGATGCACCGGTGATCACCACTTCATCCAGTTTGGATACAGACGTAGCCAGCTGTTGGTTCAGTGTATAGGAACTGGCGCTGCCAATCTCCACATTCCCTTCTTTCTGTGCAAATCCGATACCTGTAAATACGAGTGTGTAACTACCAGGTTTCAGATCGGCATTGATGGTATAGTTACCGTCCACCGATGTGGTTGCACCCAGTTTTGTCCCCCTGATGGCTACCGTGATACCGGGCAGCGATGCACCCGTTTCATCTGTTACCTTACCGGACAGCTTTACCTGTGCGAAAGCAGCGACGGCGGTAAAGCACTGCAGGACCAGCAAAAGCAGCAGATACCTGCATCTGGCAAGCCGGAATAATTGATACATTCTCATAACTAATTTTTAATAGTAAAGCGATAAATAAAGGCATGACTATCCCTTGTTCTTCAGAGGAATATTGCCTTGAATAACTGATTGATTACAGGTTGGCTGATAAGCGCATTTACGTTATTACAAATAGTGCTGGTGACGTTACCAGCGTAAACTTTATGGCTGTTTTATTATAAAATCTGAATACCCTTTTTCTTATAAGGCTGCAATTTTTTTGAATCGGGTGGCAGCTCCGTAATTAATACATCGATCTCTTCTGCATCACAGATCTTTAATTGTTCTGATGTGTCGATCTTTTCTGAAATGGATAATACTACTACCTTCTTGGCAGTGCTGATCATAGCGCGTTTTACCTGTACGACGTCCCAGTCATTGTCTGTCAGTCCATCTTCCGCGTCTATTGCATTATTCCCCAGAAAGCACAGATCCGCTTTGATCATTTTTATCTTTGAAATCGCTTCTCCCCCTACGGTGATCTTAGATCCTTTGGATAATTTATCCCCTATTACAATTACCTCTATGTTCGGATGATTCGCATATTCAAAAGCAGCAGGCAGGCTAACGGTAATAAAAGTAGCCTGCAGATCTCTCGGCAGTACCCGCGCCAGTTCGGCTATAGTAGTACCACCTGTAGTTAATACAAACATGCCGTCATGTATAAGCTGAACGGCTTTTAATGCAATGGTCTTTTTATCTTCTACAGCATATACATCCTGGGATGCAATGCCCTGATGAAATGAATTCGATAACGCGCCGCCATGTACTTTGATGATCTTTCCCTCCAGCGCCAACTCTGCAAGATCACGACGGATGGTATCTTCTGATACCTGTATTTGTTCGCTGAGATGGGAAGACAACACCTTGTTATGCAGGTTTACCTGGTGAAGTATATAAGCGAGGCGTTCTTCCTTTAACATCAGGCGATCAATTTGGTTGAATATAACATTGAATTTCTGCAAAAAAACGCAGAAAACAAAATATAAACCCGCATTTTTTCGCTTCTTTAATGCAGGTTTCTATAAAACGATGCAGGTTTATGCAGGAAATGAAATTTTCCCCATCGTAACAGCAGGCATTCCGGGCTTACCAAAGTTAATCCCCTCCCCTGCAATGGCTTCATTGGCCAGTATTGCAAATAACACTGCCTCTTTTGCATCTCCGGCGATACCCAGTTCTCCGGTAGTACGTAACTGTAATCTGGGCAAACGTTCCTTTATCCATCCCATCAGTAATGGATTATGCGCACCGCCGCCGCTGGCATATACTGCATAATCACGGTCGTCGTGTAACACACTTTTCAATGCATCCGTAATCGTATCTGCACTGAAACGGGTCAGTGTAGCCAGCATATCATAAGGAGATATCTCATTCGCGCCACTTTGCTGTTGCGCATGGTACACATAAGCTTTACTGAACAATTCAGGTCCTGTTGTACGGGGAAAAGGTTCTTTAAAGAAGGAATTATTCTTCAGGGATGATAACAAACCTTCATGCACAGTACCCTGCTTTGCAAACAATGCATCCTTATCATATTCCACCTGGAAATACTCCCTTGCAAAGGCATCCAGTAAGGTATTACCCGGCCCTGTATCTGTTACAAAAACACCAGATGCAGTCAGATCTCCAGGTAAAAAAGTAAAATTAGCAATCCCTCCCATGTTCAACATCACCCTGTCTTCTCCTTTTTTTGAAAACAGACAATAATCTCCGTACAAAGCCAGTGGCGCACCTTCTCCACCTGCGGCAATATGCTTCTGCCGGAAATCGCTTAAGGTGATGATTCCTGTCTTTACAGCAATATGATCTCCATCGACGATCTGTAGGGTAGCATTCGGGAAGCCCGGCAACTGGTGTAATATCTTCGGACTGTGATACACCGTCTGCCCATGCGATGCGATCAGGTCTACATCCTGCGGGGCTATCTGCCATTTGGACAAACACTCCAATATCCACTTTGCATGCAGATCAGCCAGCCAGGGATTCAGCAGACAAAGCTGCTGAAAAGGAATTGTGTCTTTTGCGAACACTTTCCTGATCTCCTCTTTTACCGCTATCGGATAAGGTACCGTATCAAACTGTTCCAGTTTAACACGTGTATCCATTCCGCTGCCGCTGATAGCGCATAATGCCACGTCCAGTCCGTCGAGAGAAGTGCCTGACATTAGTCCGATAATACGTCTAACCGGCTTTTCTGCAATTGTAAATAGTTGCCGAAGGTTGCTGTTCATGCTATTTATTTTCTGCTTTCAATGGCCGCTCTTACACTGCCTTTTTCTTCGATCAGCTGACGGGCGGTGGCCTCATCTACGTTCAGTTCGCTCATCACCATCCGCGTAGCGCGATCCACCAGTTTATGATTGCTCAGCTGCATATCTACCATCTTATTACCCTTTACTCTGCCCAATTGGATCATCACAGATGTAGAGATCATATTCAGTATAAGCTTCTGTGCGGTACCCGATTTCATACGGGTGCTGCCTGTCAGGAACTCCGCCCCTACTTCTGCTTCTACAGGATATTCCGCGGCGGCTGCCAGTGGACTCCCCACATTACAGGTTACGCAACCGGTGATAATACCTCTCTCCCGCATTGCCTTCACACCACCAATCACATAAGGGGTGGTCCCGGATGCAGCGATACCAATCACTACATCCTTTTCATTAATGTGATAATTGTCCAGGTCTTTTGCGGCCTGTTGTGTATCATCTTCTGCAAACTCTACTGCCTTCCGGATGGCGGTATCACCCCCTGCGATAATGCCGATCACCATTTCGTGCGGCACACCAAATGTCGGCGGACATTCAGATGCATCCAGAATACCCAATCGACCGCTGGTACCTGCTCCTATATAAAACAGGCGGCCGCCCTGTTTCATCTTTTCAACCGTTGCCGTAACCAGTAATTCTATCTGTGGAATTGCTTTTGTCACTGCCAGCGGAACCGTGATATCTTCACTATTGATCCCTTCCAACAGGGCGCGAACACTCATCTTCTCCAGATCATTAAAATGGGAAGACATTTCTGTAGTAAGCATAGCGTTAACTTTAAAATTTATGGATCAGGATACCAGACCTCTTTTTTGAAAATCTTTCGAGCACAGCCACAAACCAATGAACATGAGCAAGCCATTGATGATGAGTAATTCCAGACCTATTTTATAACCGCCGAAGATACGCTGCTGGAAGTACTCCAGACCGAAGCACAATATTGGTGCAGCAACCGCTATCTGCGGTACCATATCGTCATTGACCGTTCGTTTTGTCAGAATGCCAAATGCAAATAAACCAAGTAAAGGTCCATATGTATAAGAAGCTACTTTGAGGATGACAGAGATCATGCTGGAGCTGTCAATCTCCTTAAATATCAGCACGACTACCATAAATATAGCCGTGAATCCAAGATGCACTATCCGTCTGATATTCTTTTTCTGCTGTTCTGATCTCGGTCTGCCAGTTTGCAGATTCAATATATCGATACAGAAAGAAGAAGTCAATGCAGTGATCGCACCATCCGCGCTTGGGAACAGTGCAGAGATCAGGGCGATGATAAAGATGATTGAAATGGCCGGTGGCATATAGCGCGCATCCAGTGCAAGTGTCGGGAATAACTTATCTGCGGATGCCGTTACGTTGATCTGCTCTGCAAAGAGGTATAACAGTCCGCCGAGGAAAAGGAAAAGGATAATCACGATCACGAATATCACACTCAGGGTCATCACATTTTTCTGCGCATCTACCAGTCGTTTTACGGAGATATTCTTCTGCATCATTTCCTGATCCATGCCCGTCATAGTGATGGTAATAAACGCACCACCCAGCACCTGCTTCAGAAAGAAGTGCGGACTATTCGGGTCCCAGAAGAAGATCTGAGACATCCCTTTGTTACTCATTGCCTGCAGACTTGTACCCACACTCAGGTCCAGATGATTCAGGATATAGATGATACAGATCACCAGGCCAGACAGCATACAGGTTGTCTGTAAGGTATCCGTATACACGATCGTCTTTACCCCTCCTTCAAAAGTATACAGCAGGATCATCATCAGAATGATCAGTGTGGTAAGCCAGAAAGGAACGGTGAACTGATTGCCGAATGTTTCCTGCAACAGATTCTGCAAAATATTTACAACGAGATATAAACGTGCGGTCGCTCCCAGTGTCCTGGATAATATAAAGAAGGAGGCACCTGTTTTATATGACCGGACACCGAAACGTGTATTGAAGTAATTATAAATAGAAGTCAACTGAAGCCGGTAATACAAGGGCAGTAATACAAAAGCGATCACTACATACCCCAGCATATTACCAAAGGCTACCTGTAGATAAGAGAAGGCAGTTTTCCCCACATCTCCGGGCACGCTTACAAAGGTCACCCCGCTCAGAGAGGTACCGATCATACCAAAGGCTACCAGCATCCAGTTACTGTTACGGTTGCCTATAAAGAAGGATTCATTATTGGAATTTCTGCCGGTATACCAGGCTACAACTAATAGTATAAAGAAATACGCAATGACGATCGAGAACAAGAGGCCTGCTGTCATACCCGGGAATTATTATTTCAGTTGATAAAAACCTGCACAAAAACGCACATTCACGTTTTAAATATAAACACAAAAACGCAAAATAAATAGCATTTGTATGCAGAAAAACGAATTAATTTATATTTTCACAGTACTTCAACCAAAACCGCGTGTATATGAAAAAGCTGCTCCTGCTGGTATTGTCCGCATTTATCAGCCTTCCCGTTCTTGCGGACCTGATACGTATCAATCAACTTGGATATGCGCCCCTGGGCAGCAAGGTTGCGGTTTGGTGCAGTAAAGAACAAGATACATTAAAATATTTTGAACTGGTCAACGCCGCTACAGGCAAAGTTGTGTATAAAGGAAAGGCAGGCAGGGCCGCAGGCGCTTATGGTCCTTTCAGCCAAACTGCCCGACTGGACTTCTCTTCTTTTACCTCGCCCGGACAGTACTATCTGCAAACTGCAAAAGCAACATCTCCGGCATTCCTCATCAGCGATACTGCTTATAAAGGAGCTGCTGACTTTTGTCTGCGATATATGCGTCAGCAACGTAGCGGTTTCAATCCTTTTCTGAAAGACTCCTGTCATACGCACGACGGCTTTCCGGTATACGGCCCGGATACAGCATTTATCCCTGTTTCCGGTGGCTGGCATGACGCCTCTGACTATCTGCAATATGTCACTACTTCTGCCAACGCGACCTGGCACCTGCTGGCTGCCTGGCGCGACTTCCCCGGCGTATTTTCAGACTCATTACAGGCAAACGGTCTGCCAGGCGGCAATGGTATAGCTGATGTGCTAGATGAGGCAAAATGGGGGCTGGATTGGCTCATTAAAATGAATCCCCGGGACGACAGGATGTATAACCAGATAGGTGATGACAGGGACCATCAGGGAATGCGTATTCCAAAGCAGGATACCAATTTTTATGGCCGCGGACTGGAACGACCTGTATATTTCTGTACCGGCGAACCACAAGGGCTCCTGAAGTATAAAAACCGGACTACCGGTACTGCATCCACCGCCGGAAAATTCAGCAGCTGTTTTGCCCTTGGGCAACAGTTATTCACAAACATCCATGCCGGCTATGCAGATACCCTCGGTCATAAAGCCAGGGCTGCCTATGCTTTCGGAATGGCCAAACCGGGTGTTTGTCAGACGGCGCCGGGGCGTTCCCCCTATTTTTATGAAGAAGATAACTGGACAGATGACATGGAACTGGCAGCCGCTTCTCTGGGAAAAGCCTACCTTCCCCATGCACTCGACTTTGCCCGCCAGGAACCAGTCACGCCCTGGTTAGGGAAAGACACTGCCCGCCATTATCAATGGTATCCTTTCATCAATCAGGGCCATGCAGAACTGGCCAGACAAATAAAAGGTCCGCAAAAAGATACCCTGATCCGCTATTACCGGGAAGGGATAGAACGGGTCTGGCAGAAAGCCTCGAAGAATGCATTTTACAGGGGCATTCCATTCATCTGGTGCAGCAATAATCTCACCGTCGCTTTTGCCATACAGTGTTACTGGTACCGGGAACTGAGCGGTGACAATACTTATCTTCAACTGGAACAGGCCTGTTTTGACTGGATCTTCGGATGTAATCCCTGGGGCACTGCTATGGTGTATGGATTGCCTGCTCATGGAGATACCCCAACGGATCCTCATTCTTCTTTTACACACCTTAAACAGTATCCTATTGATGGCGGACTGGTAGATGGTCCGGTATATACGAATATCTTCAAAAACCTGATCGGGATTCAGTTACAGGATGCAGACGAATATGCGGAATTCCAGAGCGATCTGGCCGTATACCATGATGATTATGGCGATTACAGCACCAACGAACCAACTATGGATGGTACTGCTGTGCTTATCTATCTGCTGGCAGCCCAGGAGCATGCCGCCAGAGAAAAAGGTTATACAGTTACACAGGGAGGCATCACCAGGATGGATAGTACGCATAAGGAAATTGCACTGGTCTTTACAGCAGATGAATTCGGAGAGGGGCTATCCGCCATCACACAAACTTTACAACAGGAAAAGGTCAAAGGTTCTTTTTTCTTTACTGGTAATTTTTATCGCCAGTCGAAGTTTAAAACGGGTATTCAGCGATTATATAGGGAAGGGCATTATCTCGGTCCGCACTCAGATAAACACCTTTTGTATTGCGACTGGCAAAAGCGGGATAGTCTGTTGATAACACAGCAACAATTCACGGAAGATATCCACAATAACCTGGTCGCCATGCGGCAACTGGGTATCGATACCGACAAGGTCAACTGCTTCATCCCGCCATATGAATGGTGGAATGACAGCATCGCTAAATGGTCTGCAAACCTAGGCTTACAGATTGTCTGCTTCACACCGGGTACCGGTAGTAATGCAGATTATACATATCCTGAAATGGGAAAAACCTACAAAAGCAGTGAAACGATCATTCAGTCTGTAAAGACTTTTGAGCAGCAGCGGACGGGAAAACTGAATGGAGTTATACTGCTGATCCATGCAGGTACAGATCCCCGGAGAAGGGATAAACTGTACCTGCATTTACAACAGCTGATTAAGTATCTTAAACAAAAAGGATATCGATTTAAAAGGGTCGATGATTGTACTATCTGACCTGTCCGTCACCTCTGACGAACCATTTCTCTGTCACCAGTTTCTCCAGCGCAAAAGGTCCGCGTGCATGCAGCTTCTGGGTAGAGATACCAATTTCAGCACCTAATCCGAATATGCCACCGTCTGTAAATCTGGTGGAAGCATTCACATATACGGCTGCAGCATCCACTTCATTCAGGAAACGTTCGCTGAGTGTGGTATTCTGTGATATAATAGCTTCAGAGTGTTTGGATGAATATTCCTGTATGTGTTGCAGGGCTTCCTCTAGTCCATCTACCACTTTCACCGAACATTTAAAATCCAGGAATTCCCGTCCGAAATCAGCAGGCGTAGCCTTGATCAGGTAAGGATATTCCAGGGCTTCCAACAGGTTAAAAGACAGTTCATCTGCAAAGATCTCTACATCATAATCCTGTAAGGAATTAGCGAGCAAACGCAGTAAATCAGGCGCTACATCTTTATCTACCAGCACCGTATCCAGCGCATTACACACGGAAGGGCGGGATACTTTTGCGTTGGTGATAATAGCGCTGGCCTTCTTCAGGTCTGCGGTCTTTTCCACATAAGTATGACAAACCCCTGCTCCTGTTTCGATAACAGGTACTTTGGAATTTGCGCGTACATAGTCGATCAGCTGCTGTGACCCGCGCGGGATAATGATATCAATATATTTAACCGCTGTCAGCATTTCACCGATTAACGCTCTGTCTACCGGCAATAACTGTACTGCATTGGGATCGGCATTAAACTCCTTTAGTACCTGCTGTATCAGGTCAACCAGGATAATATTCGTATGGAATGCGTCTGTACCGCCACGTAACACGGCCACATTCCCTGATCTGATACAGAGTGCCGCTACATCCAGTGTAACGTTCGGTCTTGATTCATATATAACTCCTACCACGCCAAGGGGCACTGTACGTTTCTGTACCTGTAAGCCATTGTCCAGGGTTCGTTCCACCAGTAGCTGGTTGGCCGGGTCCTGCAGACCGGCTATATCGTTCAGACTATCCACCAGTTGTTTAATGCGGGCAGTATTTAATAATAAACGGTCTTTTTTGGGGTCCTGATCAGACATCTTATCCAGGTCCTTTTTATTCTCCGCAACGATTGCATCGGTATTTGCTTCCACTACAGTGGAAAGCTTCCGCAGCAATTCCTGCTTTTGCGCATCAGGCAGTGTCTTGAGTGAAGGGGTGGCTGCCTGCGCCTTCTCCAGTAAAGGTTGTATAGATTCCATCTTCTGGTTTTTTATCACAATTGTTTATAACAACACGATGTCATCAGCATGTGCGATCTCGAGATTCTGCACCTTGCCCTCATCTGACAAAAGATCAGAGGACACTTTCGCACGCGCTACTGCAATAACATTATGTTCCTCATCGACGATCTCAAAGACCTCTCCGCCTTCAAATCTCTCCAGCACGGTCAGGACGCCTACTGCCAGCAAACTACGTCTTTTCTGCAGAGCTGCGAGCGCACCCTCGTCCACCAGCACACGGCCGGTTACGAGACTACCGCTGGCCAGCCATTTCTTACGGGCAGGCATACTACATTCCTGCGGCAGACATAAAGTACCCGTGTTACCCGCGATAGCATTCAGGATCCCATCTGTAGTATGGATACCGAATATCACTACTTTAATACCCATCCGGGTGGCCAGGCGGGCAAAAGTGAGCTTGGATACCATACCTCCCAGTCCGAGGTTGGACTTTTTGGTGTCTGCCAGTGACAGGATCGACTCATCGATCGCATCTATCTTGGGAACGACCTTCCCTTCCCTGTCAAGGACGCCTCCTACGGAAGTGCTGAACAGCAGCATACTGGCGCCGAAACCAACTGCTATCAGGGTGGCCAGTTCGTCGTTATCTGAAAATTTCAGTTCCAGGTCACTCACCACGTCATTCTCATTAGCCACGGGGATCACGCCACTGGCCCATAATTCCTCATATGTCTTCTTTAGCTGCAGGAACTGGGCCCTGTTGCTGAAATGCCTGCGTTCACAAAGACTCTGGGCGATGGCGATGTCATACGGCGAGAAGTAACGGGCATATTTGCTTAGCAGCAAGGGGTTACCTATCGCCGCTGCTGCCTTACGTTCGCTCATCGTACCCCCGTAATTCTTCAGGTACTTCTTACCTGCAGCTACGGCTCCTGATGACACTAATACGATATTGTATTCATCCTTAAGATCGGCCACCTGCCTGGCTATTGAAGCCACTATTGTTTCATCCAGCTCCCCGTTTTCATGTGTAATGGAAGCTGTCCCAAATTTTATTACTAATATCGGTTTTGTCACTGCTCGCTGAATTTGCCGACAAAATATTGAAAATGCCTCATTTTTTCATTATTTACATTTCATTTAAACTCTTTTACCCGGCTGTGACAAGTCGTTTACCCCGGAACTTTTATTTTGCGGGGTTATCTAATCGCTAAAATACACATTGACAATGGGCGCACGTTTGGCTACTCGTCTTTCATTATTCACTGCATTATCATTATGCACGCAGCTTTCCCTGCAGGCCCAGGACAAAAACCTGGTGCAGTATGTTAAACCTATTATCGGTACGGAGAAGATGGGACATACCTATCCCGGCGCCACTGTCCCATTCGGAATGGTGCAACTGAGCCCGGAAACAGATACCCTTCCGTATGAAATGAACGGCCGTTATAACCCGGACGTTTATAAATACTGCGCAGGATACCAGTATGTAGATAAAACCATTACAGGTTTCAGCCATACGCACTTCAGCGGTACCGGTCACTCTGATCTGGGAGATTTCCTGATCATGCCGACTACCGGTAAACTGCTGCTGAACCCTGGTACAGCGACAAATCCGGAAACAGGTTACCGCTCTACCTTCTCTCACGATAACGAAGTAGCTGAAGCAGACTACTATAAAGTAAAACTCGATAAATATAACATCACTGCTGAACTGACCACCACCAACCGTGTAGGCTTTCATCAGTATACTTTCACCGAAGCGACAGACCAGGCGCATATCATCCTGGATCTGATGGCAGGTATCTATAACTATGGCAACAAGAATGTATGGACATTCGTAAGAGTTGAAAACGATACCCTGATCACTGGTTATCGTCAGACTAACGGATGGGCGCGTACGAGGACAGAATATTTTGCCATGTCCTTCTCCAAACCGATCTCTCAGTATGGTCATCAGAACTATGCAAATGATGTATACAAAGGCTTCTGGCGCAAGTTTGACGTAGCACATAATTTCCCTGAAATGGCTGGCCGTCAGATCAGAGCCTGGTTTGATTTCAAAGTACAGGCAGGTGAAAAGATCAAGATCAAGTTTGCGCTGTCTCCGGTAAGCACCGAGGGAGCACTGGCAAACCTCCGTGCAGAAATACCAGGATGGGATTTCGACAAGGTAAAACAGGATGGTCAGGCACAATGGAACAAAGAACTGCATAAAGTGACCGCTCAGCTGAACAGCAACGACGAGATGATCAACTTCTATACAGCGATGTACCACGCCTTCCTCAGCCCTACTACTTACATGGACATTGATGGTAGCTACCGTGGCCTGGATCAGAATAACCACAAAGCAGAAGGCTTTACCAACTATACCACTTTCTCCCTGTGGGATACCTACAGAGCATTGCATCCGTTATTCAACGTTATCCAGCCTAAGCGTAACGCTGATATGGTACAGTCTCTGCTTGCACACTACGATCAGAGCGTACAGCATATGCTGCCGGTATGGTCACATTATGCCAATGAAAACTGGTGTATGATCGGTTATCACAGCGTATCCCTGATAGCAGATGCTATTATCAAAGGCAATGCACCTTTCGATCAGGAAAAAGCACTGGAAGCCTGTGTAACAACAGCAAGACACCGTAGTTATGATGGCATCGGTTATTACATCGACAAAGGTTATGTACCAGAAGATAAGAGCGGCGCATCAGTATCTAAAACACTGGAATATGCATATGATGACTGGTGTATCGCACAGATTGCGAAGAAACTGGGCAAGCAGGATATCTATGATGAATTTATCAAACGCTCTCAGAACTACAGCAATGTATACGATGCCAGCATCGGTTACATGCGTCCACGTCTGAATGACGGTACTTTCCGTGTGGCCTTCGATCCGCTGAAAACCGACAATCAGGGCTTCATCGAAGGAAATGCATGGAACTATAGTCTGTATGTACCGCAATACCCTGCTCAGCTGATTGAACTAAACGGTGGAAAAAAGCGTTTCTCTAAACACCTGGATTCCCTGTTCACCATGCACCTGCCTGATGAATTCTTTGCAGAGACAGAAGACATCACCCGTGATGGTATCATTGGTAACTACGTACATGGTAATGAGCCATCTCACCACGTAGCATACCTGTACAACTGGACCGGAGAAGCATGGAAAACACAGGAAAGAGTGCGTATGATCCTAAAGAAAATGTATCATCCAGGTGCTGATGGTCTGGGTGGAAACGATGACTGCGGACAAATGAGTGCATGGTACATCTTTACGTCCCTGGGCTTCTACCCTGTATGTCCGGGATCAGATGAGTACATCCTGGGTAGCCCTGCAGTAAAAGAAGCAAGTATTCAGCTGGAAAATGGTAAGACGTTTACAGTTGAAGCGATCAATCAGAGCGACAAAAACGTATATGTACAGAAAGTGACCCTGAATGGTCAACCTGTAACAAAAAATGCTATCAGTCATGCTGATATCATGAATGGAGGCCGTTTGGTATTCCAGATGGGTGCTAAGCCAAAGAAATAGTCGCTCCCCGCATAAAAGGAAAGGGACGGATGAGAGGAAATGCCTCTTGTCCGTCCCTTTTACTTTTTTGTGTAAATTTATAAGTACTAACCCATACATATGAAAGCGATACCACCCTCTTACAGCTTCAGGTTCCACAACCTGGGCATTGGTGAAATACAGCTTGGAAAAAAGCCGGAACATATTCCGGGCATGTTACCTTTTCCCTCTTATAACTGCAAAAACCGCTTCCGCGTTTATCCGGATCCTGCTCATTATCATGCCTTTACCGGCAATGCCAGGGGTACGATTGAACGGGATGACACCGGTATTGACCTGCAATACCTGTTTGCCGGCATTAACGAAGGCGGGTTCATAAACCGCATTTTTTTGTATCCGCAGGAGGCCAACGAACAACTGGCATGGCGATTGAGTCAGTTGTACGGAGAGCCCTCCACCGGTCAGGCCGCGGCAGGCACAAAAAATGCCTGGATTACAGACAGCGAAACGGAGATAACATTGTTCAGTCCAGCAGATGATAAAACAGCAGATACGGTCATAGCTTTTCGCTTCTTTCATGATCTTCCTGCATTGAAAGAGTATATCATTGAAGGCAACACGAAGTTGAAATAATACAAAAGAAAAGGCCTGCTAAAAAGCAGGCCAGTTATGGTACTTTGGGGGGGACAATACAATTAGGGTTTTCAAAGGGTACAATATTTTAAATCAGCATTCAGGCTTAATTGCCTTCTCAATATTAGAGAAAATAAAGTTGATCTGACCTTCATCGAGAACGTAAACGGAGAATGCAAGACACATCCTTAAGTTACCTGTTATAACACGCAAAAAAACCACGGTATAGCAAAACGCCTGTGACTCATACCAATAGCGCATTTTAACGCGATAAATAACTGATAAACAGTCTTTCCATTAGAGGTAAGTGGGGATAAAAAACCGGCAATGAATCAAAAGGAAATGTAGATTTACGCAAATACAAACTGCGTGAATCACGGTCATTATATAACCGATGTTTCCCGGTGAGAAATCAGCCATTTTTCAATTGTTATATAATAAGGGGAAGATTCTGAACGAAAGCACACAGAAAAAGCAGTAGTTACATGTGATTTTTTTTCACCACCGGTATTATGCGGTAAAAATATACCGATATTCACGCAGTTTTAACTTCATGTTCACACAAAAAAGGAGCATAAATACACGGATTTTATATTATATAAAACTATATATGATCTGATTAGATAGTAATTAT
This sequence comes from Chitinophaga sp. YR627, assembly GCF_900114995.1. Taxonomy (GTDB): domain Bacteria; phylum Bacteroidota; class Bacteroidia; order Chitinophagales; family Chitinophagaceae; genus Chitinophaga. The sequence continues at coordinate 27,903 of NZ_FOUX01000008.1, read as the reverse complement.
AAATTTCTCATGTTTGTAATGTTATGATAATCATAAACTTACAGTAAAACCCCTATGCTTTTAAACCTAGTTTTAGGTTGTTAACGAGATTCAATAAACCTAAAAATACATATCTTATGTCAGCCGCAAAAATCATGAAAGCAGGTCAGTTCGTAGATAACAAGCACGTCTCAATGTTACGCGAAAACTATAGAGAAAACAGATGGAGAGCTAATTCTGAGCGACTTGGAAAGCCTGATTCTCTGAGCGTATGGTACAGCCTGGACGAGCTGAAGCAATATATCGAGACTGCTGAAGCGGCTGGTGCAGATGGCATCAGGGTTTATTTCGGGGCATACCCATCTGTTTTTCCGGAGAACGTATTACTTCAGGACAGGCAGACGATAGTTTTTGTTGCTACGCAGCAGAAAGCCGGTCAGACCGGTAAAACCGAAAATAAAGACATGTATGTTTCTACACCAGACGGACCTGAGATAATCGCGTTCAACTTCGGATTGCCTTGTCCGCCTTATTGTACAGGCGATCAAAGCAGAACTGGTCACAAAATTGCTGAGCTTCAGCTTTCCAAAATTTAATGTTTCCCCATCCACATAAATCATGTTCTAAAACTGCCGGATATTACCATCCGGCAGTTTTTTTAATAAGGAGGAAATTATCTTTTCTGCACTTTTACTAATTTACCAGTCGCATACAAGTCATTCATAACAGTTCAAAACATTTGCCACCAATATTCTATGTCCTGCGTACATACATATATGCTCGTGTTTTCTCATACGTCTCTATACCAGTTACCTATGCATGTATTAATCATTATTATCTGTTTTATCACAGCATTGCTGGCTAAACTGCAGAAAGACCCTCCACGGTACCTGAACTCATTCATTGTATATATACTGGTAACTATTATTGTGGAAGTAGTCGCCTGGTGGTATAGTATCCATAATAAACGAAACCTGATCTTCTATAACCTATATGCCATCATCAACTTTACATACCTGATCTTCCTGCTCCGATCTTTTATGACAAATGCGAGACTTGTCAGTGTAATGGGTGTTTTGATGTTTGCATATCCGGTATTGGCGCTTATTAACCTGTTCCTGATTCAGGGAACTAATACTATTTTCAATACTTATACGTTTCTATCCGGCTGCGTTATAGTAGTAACAGCCAGTGTCTGCTACTTTTATGAACGTATTAAATATCCCGGACCGCATAGCCTGCTGAAGGAGCCTGCCTTCTGGGTATCCACCGGCCTGCTCTTCTTTTATACCTGCAGTCCGCCACTGACAGGAGTAGTAAATGCCATATCATTAATGCCCTTTTATAACTTAAAGACACTTTATTTCATCAACCTTATGGTAAATATTATCCTATATTTATTGTTCAGCATTTCGTTTATATGCAATCTGATTTTCAGGAGGTATTCCTAGTCATTTTTACGTCCCTCTTCCTGCTTGTTTTGCTGGTGGGCTTTATCGTTATTATGTTAATACTGAATCAGAAAAGCAGGCAGGCACAGGCGCAGGAACTCAACCTGATGAAAGAAAGGTATGAACAGGAACTATTAAAATCACAACTGGAAATCCAGGAAAATGTATTTGGACACCTTTCCCAGGAAATACATGATAATATCGGGCAGTCGCTCACCTTTGTAGCACTTTCCCTGTTAACCGTACCAGTTGAAAATAACAGTGAGGCACATGAATATATAGAAGAAAGCAGAAAGGCTTTACAGAAAGCTATCACAGAATTAAGAGATCTTTCCCGCAGTTTACATACAGACCGCGTTACCGAAATCGGTCTTGCCAACTCTATCGACTTCGAGCTGGAGAGACTGAAAAGGACCAATTTGTACGAAACTTCTTTTAATTTTGCCGACGTAAGGAACCTGCTGGACCATCAGACTGAGATTATACTTTTCCGCATTGTACAGGAAATGCTCAATAACATTGTCAAACATGCAAAAGCCACTAAGGTAGAAGTCCGGCTTTCCCATAAAACAGATATCATCATTCTGGAAATCAAGGATAATGGTGTCGGCTTCGATCCCGAAGCACTGTTTGCAAGACAGGAAAGATTGAAAGGCCTTGGATTAATGAACATTAAAAAACGGGCCTCCCTGATAGGAGGCACATTCCATATCAATAGTGCGAAAAATAGCGGAACAGCCATTCGGATCACTATACCCATAAACAAAGAGTCATTACATGAGCATAACCAGGAAAGCGAAATATAGTGTTGCCATTGCCGATGACCATGTGCTGGTAAGAAAAGCGCTTGGCAGGCTGATTAATACTTTTACTGATTACTTCATCCTCTTTGAAGCCAGCAACGGCGAAGAAGTGATCAAGATCATCAATAACCGTGAGTTACAGTTGCCGGATATACTCATACTCGACGTTAACATGCCAGGCATGAACGGTTACGAAACCGCTGCCTGGATCAATAACCATTTCCCTCAGATCAAAGTACTCGCGCTCTCTATGCTCAATGATGAGTCAGTCATCATCAAAATGCTGAAATCAGGTGCAAAAGGTTATATCATGAAAAATGTAGAACCGGATGATCTCAAAGAAGCATTTGATTCTATTATAAAGAAAGACTTTTATCTGCCTGATTATATCTCCGGGAAAGTCATTTCCGGTTTGCAGAAAGACGTATTATCGCTCAGTGAGAAGATCGAACTGACACCAAAAGAAAAGACATTTCTGCAATTCCTCTGTACTGAGCTCTCCTACAAGGAAATTGCCCAGAAAATGTTTGTCAGTCCGCGTACCATTGATGATTATAAAAGCAGTCTGTGTGACAAACTGAAGGTAAAGACGCGTGTGGGACTCGTGATCTTTGGTATCAGATACGGCCTGATAGACATCAACACCGATTAAAGCGCATGATCTCTTTTTACTGCCTTACCCGACCATGCTTTTTGGGACGTCCACTCCTCCGGAGCTGCTGTCCAGAAAGTGTGGTCCGCCGGCAGGCCCAATGCTAAAAACCCTGTCGTACACAGGTACAAACTACCTGTAGAAGTATAGACATCCGCTATCTCCGGTTGATGTCCGCAAAAGCCCAGCTGTAACCAGCCCTTCTTATCAAACGTACCCGCTGCTTCAAATATCCGTTTCATTACTGCCGTTAGTGCCGCTCTTACCTGACCTGGCGTCAGTGTGGCCGGTAACTGTTCGTGTAATGCCAGCTGTACCAATGGCTGAAAAACGGCATTACGATAGGTCATAGAGCGCCCTACGACCGGGAATGTGCCTTCCGGTGAGATCTGCCGTTCCTGTATCTCTCCGTAACGCTGCATCCGGCTGATCGACTGCTCATAATCTTTTACCGGCGCCTTGCGGGCATCTGACAGGACCTTCAATATATCTGTCAGCATCGGCTGGATCACAAAACCATTATAGTAGTCAAAGTGGAAATCCGCCCCATCTCCATACATGCCATCTCCCTTATACCATTCCTGGTGTTTTTTTATGGCATAATCCACACGCATACCGTCCCATTCCTCTCCAAACAACAATAATGCAGCCTCTATGATACCGGCAAATAACAACCAGTTATTATATCCCGGCCGTATGCTCCGCAAACTTTTAAAGCCCGCTACGATCTGTTGTTTCACCGTATCGGGTAAGGGCTGCCATAACTGTTTAGGTGCGCGGATAAATGCATGCGCGAGAAATGCGCCATCCACCAGTGGCTGTCCATCAAACTGTCCGGTAAAATTCATCTGATCCGGCCCACCTGGTTGCACCGCCTGCGCAGTTCCCTTCAATGCGTATTCAATAAAACGAGCCCTTATTTTGCCTTCCGCTGTTCCATCTGCACCCAGTTCCAGCCAGGGTGCAATACCGGCCATAGTCCGTCCGAAAGCCTCCAGATAAGTCACTTTTTCCACTGGCTTATTATATCCTGGCGCAACCTCGAGCGGCATCTGCTGACGCAACTGTCCCATACTCAGCGATTTCATCACTGGTTCTGCAATACGGGTCAGCAACTGCACCCAGTATTCACGGTCCGCCTGTACAGCAGCACTTCCTGCCGGCATACGCTCTGCCAGCAGGAAGTGTCCTGATTTTACCACCCCTGCCATACCGGCCAGGGGAACAGCTTTTATAAAATGACGTCTGTGCATTATTTAGCCCATTGCTTGTATCGTAATAAAGCTTCTACAAAGTAATAGTCTGCATAGGTCAGTGGTACATCCACTTCTGATTTATGCGGAATAGAACCTACACTATGCATCAGGATAAAGTTGTTGTTCTCTCCTTCTTTCGCCAGGTAAGCCGGACTAGCTAAACTCTCCAGCATTTTCTCTGCTGCATTCCAGTAACGGGTAGCAGTTGCTCCTTTTGTGTAACGGCTCAGTTCCAGTAATGCAGACGCAGCTACTGCTCCTGCTGAAGCATCTCTCGGTGCATTCGGAATGCCAGGTGCGTCATAGTCCCAGTAAGGGATCAGATCTTCCGGCATACGTGGATGATTCAGGATATAATCAGCGATATGCTGCGCCTGTGCCAGATAAGCTTTGTCTTTGGTATCACGGTACATCATGGTGTAACCATAGAGTCCCCATGCCTGTCCACGGGACCAGGCAGATGTATCATTCGCACCCTGTGCGGTATTTCTTGCCAGTACTGCACCAGTGGTACTATCATAACCAATTACGTGGTAAGAACTGTAGTCTTTCCTGTAATGATGTTTTATAGTTGTATTCGCATGCGTACGTGCAATGTGGTCAAACGAAGGATCCTTGCTGACACGGGTAGCCCAGTTCAGCAGTTCCAGGTTCATCATGTTATCAATGATCACCGGGAATTCCCATTTGCCATGATCCCATGATTTGATACAACCTACTTTCGGATTGAACCTGGTAGACAGTGAACGCGCACTTGTCAGCAGTACTTCCTTATACTTCGGATCTTTAGTGATACGATACGCATTACCGGCGCTGCAATACAACATAAACCCAAGGTCATGCGTCCCCTTGTTATTCTTCTCAACCTCCACCTGTGCTGTACGTTTCAGTGCTTCCTGCTTCAGGGTATTGTCTTTGGAATATTCATACAGATACCACAGTGTGCCGGGGTAAAAACCTGCTGTCCACCAATTTGTCTTTGCCGTCACAAAACTGCCGTCTTCATTATTGGTTGTACGTGGTAATACGTCGTCAGGTACATGCTGCATCATCAGTTTATACTGACGTACGGCGAGGTCCAGCGTTTTGTCAGCGGTAGCAATGAGTTCCTTTTTGCGGTTGCTCTGCTGAGCATACCCTGTTGTAATGGCGCCTGTTAGCAGGCATGCACAGAATAGGAGTGATAGTTTTTTCATCTCGTGTAATTTTATTACCCGCACTACAAATTGTACGGTGATTGACCAATTATTTTTACGCAATCGTTTGCATGTATGTATAAAAGAAAAGCAGGGCTGTTTATTAACAGCAACCCTGCCTTATTTTACTTTCTTTTTACCAACTTTTTTTGCTGTAGTCTCAGCTGCTGCCGAAGATGCACGCTCTATCAGTTCGATAGGTACGATCTCTTCCGAATAACGCTGTGGCGTAGATGCCGGCTGTTGCATCAGATCGAGTAATGCAGCTGCGACACGCTCTCCCATCAATGCCGGGAACTGATCTACTGATGTAATGGTAGGCGTAATAATTTCCGCACGCGGATCATTGGAATAACCCACTATTTTAATATCCTCCGGCACGCGCAGATTCAGCTTGCGACAATGCTCCAGGATAGTGATCGCTGTTGTATCGTTTGCGGCGAATACACCATCAGGCCAGGGCTTTTTGGCAAAGATCTTTTCACATGTCTGTTGCGCATTCTCTTTCGTCAGTTCCTGGTAGAACACGCGCGATTTCTGAAATGGTATCTTATGTTTACGCAGGGCATTCTTATAACCCGCCACGCGATCTACATAAAGACTACAGGTCAGTGGTCCGGAGATATGCACAATATCTTTACATCCTTTTTCTATCAGGTGTTCTGTTACAGTATATCCTCCGAGATAATCATCTCCCCTTACCACTTTCGCCTGATAATCCTTTGGCACACGGTCAAAGAATACCAGGGGAATATTGTTATCCTTGAAGATATCAAAGTGAGAGAAGTCCGTTGTATATAAAGTACTGGAAACTGCCAGTGCATCGATCCTGGTGGAGTATAATGTCTCCGCCAGCGCAATCTCCTGTTCCAGCGAATCATTCGACTGACAGATCAGCACATGATAGCCATGTTCATACAGTTTATTCTGAATAACGGTACTGATCGTGGCAGGAAAGAACATAGAAATACGCGGTACCACCAGTCCGATGGTCCGGCTCTTGCTGTTACGCAAACCAGCTGCCATTGCATTGGGGCGATACCCCAGCTTATTCGCCATCTTCTTCACCTTTTCCTTTGTCTTGACACTGATATTCGGATGATTATTCAGCGCACGGGAAACGGTAGATATGGAGAGTTTCAGCTCTTCCGCAATGTCAACGATTGTCTTTTCAGTTCTTTTGCTCATAGATCAGTATATAGGTGCTGTTTTAACGCCCCATCCATCCTCCGTCAACAGTCAGTATCGTGCCATGGATATAGTCAGCAGCAGCAGATGCCAGGAACACAACCGGTCCTTTAAAATCGGCTGGTTCTCCCCATCTGCCGGCTGGGATACGCTCCAGTATGGAAGCGCTTCGTTTTTCGTCTGCACGTAATGCAGCTGTATTGTCAGTAGCGATATATCCCGGTGCAATTGCATTCACATTGATCCCCTTACCTGCCCATTCATTGGCAAATGCCTTTACCAGCGAACCTACGGCTCCTTTACTGGCGGCATATCCGGGCACATTGATACCTCCCTGGAAGGTGAGTAGCGATGCTGTAAAGATAATCTTTCCGCTGCCTCGTTCGATCATTCCTTTCCCGATTTCACGGGTAAGAATAAACTGCGCATTCAGATTGATATTGATCACTTCATCCCAGTATTCGTCAGGATGTTCTGCCGCCGGTTTTCTGAGAATCGTACCGGCATTATTCACCAGAATATCCACTACGGGATGTTTTGTATGCACTTCCTTTACAAAGGCGTAAAGCGCTTCCCGGTTGCCCAGATCACACTGGTAGCCATAGAATTGCCGGCCTGTCGCCTTCACTGCTTTTTCCACTTCACTCCCTTCTTTTTCCAGTGATGCAGATACACCTATAACATCTGCGCCCGCTTCCGCCAGCGCCACCGCCATGCCCATACCAATACCTCTTTTACATCCTGTTACCAGAGCGGTCTTACCTGTCAGATCAAAAGATTGTAAGATCATAAATAGCCATACAGTTTTACTAGTTGATGTTAATTTCCAGTGGAGCCGCCTGTTTAGCGGCAAATGTCTGCAGATATGCAAACCATGCTGTCGCACTGGTATAATGCCCTGCCTTATTCCATGCAGCGCCGAAGTAATATACAAACGGCTCTTTTCCGCTGGCATTTGCTGTTGCCAGCAGATGCTGATCGGTTACTTTCATATGTCCCTTCTGCACTGGTATAACCAGTCCAAGACCTGTAATACCATCAGCGCCATGTTCCGGTTCCCAGTATCCTAACACGCCTGTCTTTTCATCCAGGAGTAAGGTACCAGGGTCGGCACGTTTTACGATACCTGCTGCTACCGGCAGACTATCTCTTTGCTGTAACGTATACGATACACTCATTTTATTCAACTGTGCACCAGCATCCAGGGAGATTGTTTTCACTACGGCAACCGTTTTGCCATCTACCTGCCAGGGTTCGTAGCCCAGCTGAAAAGTACAGCGTAACGGACCACTATCCAGCACTTTCCATGTCCTGTAGTTCTTTGGGAAATAGAGAGAGTCATGCAGATAAGGTGCAATATCCCCACCGCCCAGGGTCATCCCTACATGGTAGTAATCCAGTCCCTGTCCGTTATCATGGTGATAGTCGTTTGTCTTGTACCATCTGTTCAATACCAGTTCAGGCGTACGTTTTGTCCAGACATCAATACCATGCGCATTTTCTGCCGGGAAGTTCTCCAGGGCTGCACCATACATACGGAAAGCGATCCGGTCATTCTCCCAGGCAAAATCATCTTTGCGCTCGGGTACGTAACGTGCGTAGGTACGCGGTTTTACAACTGCCGGCCGACCAGCAACCGCCGTTACAATAACACTGTTATTAGCCGGTACACTTACCTGTACCAACAGCAACTGTGGCTGAGGAGAACCCTCATAAGCGATCTGATAAGGCACTTCCTTTCCTGTCTGTTTATTCACCAGTTTAAAGGCGCCTGTCAGACGACCAAGCTTTGCATAAGGTATTTCAACAATCTCCTCCGTACGGGCGATCGCAGAAGTGTTTTTGATGGTAATGCTTACCGGAGCAGCTTTCCCATTATCCGTGGAATTGGCCAGCAAGGCGGAATGCCATACTCCTGCTGCCATTAACAGTAATAATATCCGCTTCATAAATGACTATTTGAGATCAGGTATTGCGCATACGTCCATATCCCCATAATCCAGGTTTTCGCCTGCCATACCCCAGATGAAAGTGTAGTTGCTGGTGCCGGCGCCGGAGTGAACAGACCAGGGCGGAGAGATTACCGCCTGCTCGTTCTGCATCCAGATATGCCGGGTTTCCTGTGGCTGGCCCCAGAAATGACAAACGGACTGCCCCTGTGGCACTTCAAAATAGAAATAGACTTCCATACGTCTGTCATGTGTATGTGCAGGCATGGTGTTCCATACGCTGCCGGGCTTGAGTTCTGTCATCCCCATCTGTAACTGGCAGGTAGGTAATACAGTGCTGACAAGTAATTTATTGATCGTACGGTGATTAGACGTTTCCATTGCGCCCAACGTCACGACTTCCGCATCTTTACGGGTAACATGGCGGCTTGGATATTCATGATGTGCGGGTGTTGAATTCAGGTAGAACTTCGCCGGTGCTGCACTGTCTTTGCTGCTGAAAGACACTTCCTTCTTCCCCTTGCCTACATACAGCGCTTCCTTGAAGCCGATCTCAAAGGTTTCACCATCCACCGTTACCACACCAGCACCACCTACGTTGATGATACCCAACTCTCTCCTTTCCAGGAAATAAGCCGCCTTAAACTGGTCAGGGGCCGTCAGTTGCAATGGTTTTGTAACCGGGAAAATACCACCTGTGACAAAGCGGTCATAGTGACTATATACCAGTTTAATCTCATCCTGTACGAACAGCTGTTCAATCAAAAGTTCCTTTCTGGTCTGGGCTGTATTCCAGCTCAGAACCTCCGCCGGACTGGAGGCGTACCTGGTTTCTGCAGTCATATTACGACATATTAGGTTTTGGAAATGATAATAAATTATGGGGATGCTTGTATCAGTGCACCTTTTTCATAACCTGGATGAAAGATACCGCTTAATGCGGAAAATTGCAAACGTTTGCATAAAATACCGGCAAACCCGGAACTGCTAAACTTCTATCGCTAAAATGTTTTAGCAAACAATGATACTATCCTGACCGTTTCAAAGGCAAAATCTTATCAAGGATTAAGATTTTAGTATTAACAGCGGGTAGGGTTATTTCATACTTTAGCTTATTATGAACACTTTTCTACAAATACATCCCGACGATAATGTACTTGTCGCCCTGCAGGACCTCCCACAGGGTACAGAAGTCGGTTTTAATGGTTCCACAATTACTTTACTCAAGGAAGTTCCGGCTAAGCATAAATTCATGATCACCGACATACAAACCGGCGATCCTATTACTATGTACGGTGTACTCGTTGGTAAAGCGAATGCGCCTATCCTCAAAGGTGAACTCATCACCACCGTCAATATCCAGCACGATGCAAACGCTTTTCACGAAAAAGAAGGTAGTGTAGAATGGCAAAAACCTGACGTCAGCAAATGGAAAGACCGCACCTTTATGGGCTATCCGCGTAAAGACGGACAGGTAGGTACACGTAACTACTGGTTAGTGATCCCCATGGTATTCTGCGAAAACCGTAATGTGAGCGTGATCAAAACCGCTTTCGAAAAAGGACTGGGCTTCGCTCCTACCGAAGTGTACAATGAGCAGGTGCAGGACCTGGTATCATTATACAAAAGCGGCGATCTAAATGCTATCAAAACTTATAAGGCAACGCCTGTAACGGATAACACCAAACGTAACACCGTTTTCTCTAATATCGATGGGGTGAAATTCCTCATGCACGAAGGCGGTTGTGGTGGCACACGTCAGGACTCAGACGCGCTCTGTGCACTGCTTGCTGGTTATATCCACCATCCAAACGTAGCTGGTGCAACAGTGTTAAGTCTGGGCTGTCAGCACGCACAGGTATCTATCCTGAAAGACGCGCTGCAGAAACTGAACCCGGCATTCGATAAACCTGTACTGGTGTTCGAACAACAGAAAAGTTCCTCAGAATTTGATATGCTGTCCGACGCCATCAGAGACACCTTCATGGCCCTGATCGAAGCAGATAAACAGCCTCGTCAGCCAAGTCCGCTGTCTAAACTGGTGATCGGTCTGGAATGCGGTGGTTCTGACGGATTCTCCGGCATCTCCGCCAACCCTGCAGTTGGTCATACTTCCGACCTGATCGTTGCATTAGGTGGCGCTTCCATCCTCTCCGAGTTCCCTGAACTTTGTGGTGTGGAACAGGAACTGATCAACCGTTGTGTAGAAAAAGATACTTCTGATAAATTCATCCGCATTATGCGGGCATACGAAAGTCAGGCGGAATCTGTAGGCTCCGGCTTCTACATGAATCCATCTCCGGGCAATATCAAAGATGGTCTCATTACCGATGCGATCAAGTCAGCAGGCGCTGCTAAAAAAGGCGGTATCTCTCCTGTAGTAGATGTACTCGACTATACCGAATACGTTACCAAACCAGGTCTGAATCTCCTCTGCACCCCTGGTAATGACGTGGAATCCACTTCCGCTGAAGTAGGCTCCGGCGCAAACGTAGTACTCTTCACAACTGGTCTGGGTACGCCTACCGGCAACCCGATCGCTCCTGTCCTGAAACTGGCTACCAATACCAAACTGGCGAAGCGTATGCCGGATATCATCGATATCAACACCGGTACGATCATCAGTGGGGAAAAGTCTATTGAAGAAATGGGTGAAGAGATCCTGGAATACGTTATCCAGACTGCCAGCGGAGAAGTAAAAACCAAAGCGGAACTGCTGAACCAGGATGATTTTATTCCATGGAAACGCGGCGTTAGTCTTTAGCCTTTGGCTAAAGACTAATTAGGAATTAAATACTAATAGACATTCTCATAAATAAAATGGGCTCCCTGTCAATTGACCAGGAGCCCATTTTATTTATTGTCTGATGCTTGAGAGCGAATTCTTAATTCTTAATTCCTAATTGGCTTTAGCGCCTCCGGCGCTAAAGCTTCACCTGTTCCATTTTCGGTGCAAACAGGTGCATGATCAGCCACGCCAGCAGATACATCGATCCGCTTATCAGGAAGAGGATATTATACCCCGTACCAATGTTTCCCTGCTCTTTATAATAGTCCAGCAGGAAGCCCGCGAATATCGGGAACAGGCTACCGCCAATAGAACCCGCCATACCACCGATACCTACCACAGAACTTACCGCATGTTTAGGGAACATATCTGATGCTGTTGTGAATATATTGGCAGACCATGCCTGGTGTGCGGCAGCCGCTAAACTGATCAGTCCTACCACTACCCATATATTATTTGTACTCTTTGCAAACATGATCGGCACCACACAGATCGCAAATAACAGCATGGAGGTTTTACGTGCCCTGAATACCGGCCAGCCTTTGTTGATCAGCCAGGAGGAAAGATATCCACCACCAATACTACCCACCGTAGTGGCTGTATAGATCACGAATAACTGTAAGTTGGGTTTCTTGAAATCAAGGTTGAAGGTAGTAGCAAAGTAAGAAGGTAACCAGAACAGAAAGAACCACCAGATAGGATCCGTCAGCAGTTTACCAAATACAAACGCCCATGTCTGTCTCACACCCAGCAGTTTCGTCCAGCTGACACTCTTCTTTTCAGGTGGTGTACTGGCGGCTGCTACAGCAGCAGGTGTAACAGGTTTTACGCCATCAGGAATTTCTCCGTCTGCCACTGTATGTGCTACATCATCACTATGGATATAATCAAATTCCGCCTGTGTCAGTTTCTTATGACGGGCAGGGATCTCATACATGAAGACCCAGAATACCAGCCACGCAAAACCGATAATACCAGTCCATATAAAGGCATGTTGCCAACCGTAGGTACCCGCCAGCCAGGGAACTACTATAGGCGCTATTACGGCCCCTATATTCGCACCGGAATTGAATATACCGGTTGCCAGTGCACGTTCCTTTTTAGGGAACCATTCTGCTACTGTTTTGATCGCTACAGGAAAGTTGCCGGATTCACCCAGTCCCAGTAATACACGTGCTATACCAAAACCCATGGTCGTCTTGGCCAGCGCATGTCCCATCGCAGCAAAACTCCATACCACAATGGACAAAATATAGCCCATCTTGGTACCGATCTTATCGACCAGACGACCAAATACCAGCAAACCAACCGCATAAGCAGCTGAAAATGCAGACATCATTCCGCCAAAATCCTTCTCTGTCCATTCAAACTGGTCTGATAATATAGGCTTTAACAAACCAATCACCTGTCGGTCTATATAGTTGATAGTCGTAGCAAAAAAGAGCAATGCACAAATGCTCCAGCGATATTTGCCAATTTTAGTGGAATCCATGCCTTTCATTTTGGAATTTATAAAGTGTTATCAATTTACAACACTCTGTCGAATAATGCAAACGTTTGCATATAATATTGCCTGCTATACAATTTGCATATGCAGACTTTATTACAAACGTTGATAAATGATTACTAATTAAAGTTGAGACCTTATTTCCGGCGGCTGCTCAAAGCACCGCCCGGCACTACTATTACGCTACTTCCTGGATCAGTTTCACCAGCGCTGTTAACTGTACTTTCAGCGCTGCCCAGTCCTTCTTATCGATCAGCTCCTTATTCAGCAGGTTGGAGCCCATACCCACACACACTACGCCCGCATCCAGCCAGGATTTGATACTCTCTTTGGTCGGTTCTACTCCACCGGTCGGCATAAACTTCATCTTCGGAAACAAAGGTTTGATCGCCTTCACAAAACCAGGTCCTAATACGTTTCCGGGAAACAGTTTGGTTAACGGTGCTTCATATTTCTCTGCAATAGCAATTTCTGATGGTGTCATACAACCGGGTATCCACACAATATTCTCTTCCCGGCAACTTTCGGCTACACTGGCATCGATGATCGGACTTACAATAAAATCCGCTCCCTGACGTGCAAATGCCTTTACATCTTCCGCTACTTTGATCGTACCGATACCCAGGTACATATCAGGCATGGACAGTATTTTATGTTCGCGCATCGCGGTAAAGTTGCGCTTCGCATTTTCACCACGGTTGGTAAACTCAAACACGCGGATACCCGCATCATAGCAGGCCTGTAATACCTGTATACATACGGCGGCATCATCATGATAAAATACCGGTATTGCTTTACTACGTTCAAATGCTGCAATGATCTCTGCTGCTGGTACTGCCATGTCTATATCAGTTTTAAGATGTCTGCTTTATCAGTTAAATTAAAATCTCCTTTCAGGAATAATTTGGACCATGCTGCTGCGGCTGCAAATGAGATGGTCTGCTGCGCATCCATTCCACTCACCTGTCCATGTATCAGGCCTGCCATGAAACTATCTCCACTTCCCACACGATCCACCACTTCATTGGTTTCATACTGCTTTGATACTTTCAGTTCGCCGCCCTCATACCAGGTAGCATAATACAGGTTATGTGTAAATGCATTGGAAAACCGGAATGTAAATGCCACCTGTTTACAACGCGGGAACTTCTCTGTAATTTCTTTTGCTACGGATGCAGCTTCTGCCAGATAAGTCTCTTTCGTCGCCGTTTCCAGTGCCACTGTATTTAATGCGGTATCCAGCATCTGATGTGCGGCCCAGATATTTCCCATTACCACATCGCAATACTGCACCAGTTCCGGCATGACTGCGAAAGGTTGTTTTCCGTATTGCCACAGCTTACTGCGATAGTTCAGATCTGTGGATATCTTCAGGCCTTTTCTTGATGCGGCTTCCAGTACTTCTTTACAAATTGCTGCCGTATTTTCATTCAATGCAGGCGTCAATGCGCTCCAGTGGAACCATTCAGCGTCTCCCAGCAGACTATCCCAATCCACTGTACCGGGTTCCAGCTGACTAAAGGAAGAATATTTTCTATCATACACTACCCCTGCATTCTTCAGATCAGTGCCCTGTTCCAGGTAATAAATACCGATACGGTCACCACCTTTCAGCATACGGTCTGTCGCTACCCCCAGCGATTCCAGCTGCTCCAGCACCTGCGTGGCAATACCATTATCAGGCGCTTTACTGATATAAGACACCGGTGTACCCCAGCGTGCAAGTGCCGCGGCCACATTGGCTTCTGCACCACCTACATACAGGGCTGCGCTGTGATTGTTCCACTCCGGTGACAGGCGCAATAATATCTCTCCAAACGAAATAACTTTAACTGGCTTCATGCTTTGTAGGGTCTAAAATCCGAAATACGATCTGGCATTGTTATAACTGATGTCCTGCACCATTTTGCCCAGCCATTTAATATCTGCCGGCAGCTCTCCGTTCTCGACATCATTACCGATGAGGTTACACAAAATACGGCGAAAATATTCATGGCGGGAATAAGAAAGAAAACTTCTTGAATCTGTCAGCATCCCTACAAATCTGCTCAGTAATCCCATGTTACTCAACGTATTGATCTGCTTTTCCATACCATCTTTCTGGTCGAGGAACCACCAGCCGGAACCAAACTGCATCTTACCTGGTACAGTGCCATCCTGGAAATTTCCGATCATTGTTGCGAATACTTCATTATACGCAGGATTAAGATTGTATACCACTGTCTTCGCCAGTTTATCCACCTTATCCAGTCTGTCGAAAAACACAGACATTGCCTGTGCCACCTGCCAGTCGCCGATAGAATCCACACCGGCATCTGCGCCTATGCGGCTCAGCAAACGGCTGTTATTATTCCTGATCGCACCAATATGGAACTGTTGTACCCATCCGCGCTCATGATGCCATTCGCAGATAAAATGTAAGGTACCTGCTTTAAATGCATCTGCTTCTTCCGGCGTCAGCGCCTGTCCTTTCCGCAGTTTCGCGTAAGTAACATTCAGGCCTTCCTCCGTAAAACTACCTGCATAAAATGTACTCAGTCCGTGGTCTGCCAGACGGCCACCATGTTCATGAAAGTAATCATGCCGGTTACGCAGGGCAGCTATAAACTGTGCATAAGTATCTGTATTCATCCCGGCTGCCGCACCCAGCTTATCTGCATAAGCATTGAAACCTGCTACGTCTTCCACGCCGATCGCCTTATCTGGTCTGAAAGTAGGCAGTACGCGTACTTTAAAACCAGACTGACTGATAATTTTATGATATTCTAATGTATCACAGGGATCATCTGTGGTACACAATGTGTCAACTTTAAAATGCTGTAACAACGCCTGGGTAGTCCATTGCGGCAGCTGTTCCTGACAATGCTGATAGATGGATTCCGCACTGTTACCATCCAGCTGCTGCTTTACGCCGAATGGATTCAGCAGCTCCATATGCGTCCAGTGGTATAGTGGATTACGCATCGTATAAGGCACCGTTTCCGCCCATCGTTTAAACTTGGTATAATCATCCGCCGAACCGGTAATATCCTCTTCTGCGACCCCGTTTGCACGCATAGCGCGCCATTTATAGTGGTCGCCTTTCAGCCACATCGCAGTCAGATTTTCAAACTGACGGTTACTGGCTATTTCATCAGGAGGCAGGTGATTATGATAGTCGATGACAGGCATCTCTTTGGCATAATCGTGGAATAACTGTCTGGCTGTTTCTGTCTGCAACAGAAAGTCAGCATCTAAGAATTGTTTCATAAACGTTCTGGTTCCTTATAATACTTTACTGTAGCTGTCTGCATACGACTTTACCCCCTCCTGCAACATGCCCTGCAAATGTGCAGTTACGGCATCTGCAAATCCCGGTATCTGTGAAAGGTCGGCTTCCCACAAACGCTGATCTGCACTGATGGCCTGTACCATCTTCGCGATAGCGTCTCCCCCTCTGCCGGTTACCTGTGACCAGTACTCCGCAAAGATGGCGATATTATCATCTGTAATGGTATAGTATTCTTCGTTCCGCTGTCCGGAGTATTGTCCGTTATCCAACTTTTCCGGACGCAGGAACAGCAGCATCGCCGCAAATCCCAGACACATACTGGCCGGCAATGTCTGGAACTTCTCATGATAACGCACGATCGTCTTCACATTCCTGGCATTCATCTTCATACTTTCCTGGAAGGTAATACTCAGCAGTTTATGTGCAATATTCGGATTGGCAAAACGATCCAGTACGTCTTCTGCGAATGCAGGTGCCTGCGGACAAATATCCTTTATCGTCGGTAAGATCTCTTCCAGTATAACGGTACGGAAAAAGGCGCGCATATTGGCATCTTCCATACATTCCAGTACGATGTTCAGACCGCTCAGGTATCCCAGCGGTACGGATATCGTATGACTTCCATTCAGGATACGCAGTTTCTGTTCACGGAATGGGGTGATATCCTTTGCGATCAGCATCCTGCTGTCCGTCTGATGGAAACCCAGGAGACCTTTCACCCTTTCATCCCCCTCAATTGCCCATAACAGGTAAGGCTCCGTATCTATCCACAATCCATCTGTATAACCTGCTTTTTCTTCCAGTGCGGCCAGTTCCTTTGGTTTACCCGGAACGATCCTGTCCACCAGGGAGCTGCAAAAATGGTTATCTTCCGCTATCCATTGCAGGAAAGCAGCTGGTAGCCGGTTATAAGCGGCCAGTTTCAGCACAATTTCCTTTAGCAGCTGGCCGTTATTGACCACCAGTTCTGTCGGTACGATGACAAAACCGGTATGAGAGGCGCCCTTAAAGTACTGGAAACGCTCCCAGAGTACTGCCAGTAGTTTTCCGGGGAATGAGGAAGGTACGCCGTCTATTTTCTCCTCCACATATTGTATACCTACCTCTGTTGTATTCGATATAATGGTTTGCAATGCCGGTTGCCGTACAGCCTGTAATACCAATTCCCAATCTGCATTCGATTGCAGAACCCGGCTAATAGAAGCATTGATCAGTACCTGATTCACCAGTTCTCCCTGTGAAACGCCCTTTATATTGGTTGTGAACAGGTTATCCTGTTGGCTGAATTCGGTTGTATCGCCTCCGGTGGACTTCACCACTACGATCCTTCCCTGATAAACGCCCTGTTTATTGGCTTTATCCACCAGATAATCCACCAGGCCCCTCAGCAAAACACCGGTCCCGAACTGTAAAATTCTTTCTGGAAACTCGAAATAGCCCTCTGACACCCCCAACTCCGGATGCTTCAATACATGAGCCTTATTTAAAATAGGTAACATATTAGGTTTTTTAATAAACGCAGAACTCTGATGACTAAATATAAAACGAATCCCTGATAGTCCATAACCATTACTCAATACTCCCAAAAGATTTCCTCTTTCCGATTCGTGTCATAATATCCCCCTCAGGGAGGTGTCTCGACTAATTTCTGTAATTTTGCGCACTTAATATTATTAACAATGAGCAGACATGGTAAAGTTCTGGTAGCAATGAGCGGCGGTATAGATAGTACCGTTACCGCCCTGATGCTGCATGAACAAGGGTATGAAGTGGTGGGTATCACCATGAAAACCTGGGACTACGCATCTGCCGGCTCCAGCAAGAAAGAAACCGGGTGCTGTAACCTGGATTCCTTTAATGATGCCCGTGCAGCCGCCGTACACCACGGTTTTCCGCACTTCGTGCTCGATATCAGAGACGAGTTCGGGGATTTTGTTATTAATAACTTTGTTGACGAATACATAGCAGGCCGCACACCAAATCCTTGCGTTCTGTGCAATACCCATATTAAATGGCGTGCGCTGATGAAGCGTGCCGACGCCATGGACTGTGCCTTTATTGCAACAGGACACTACGCTCAGATCAGAGAGCAGGATGGCCGCCACATACTCAGCAAAGGTATTGATGACCTGAAAGATCAGAGCTACGTATTATGGGGCTTACAGCAGGATGTGCTGGCCCGTACAATACTTCCTTTAGGACAATACCGTAAGACCGAGATCCGCCAGATGGCGTTTGACTTCGGTTATCCGGAACTGGCGAAAAAAGCAGAGAGCTATGAAATTTGCTTTGTGCCTGACAATGACTACCGCGGATTCCTGAAACGCAAAGTAGATGGTTTAGAAGAACAGGTGAACGGTGGTAACTTCGTACTCAGAGATGGTACGATCGTTGGCCATCATAAAGGTTACCCTTTCTATACTATCGGTCAGCGTAAAGGTCTGGATATTGCATTAGGCCGTCCGGTGTTTGTCACAGAGATTATACCTGAAACGAATACCGTTGTATTGGGTAATGAAGATGAGCTGAACAGAAATGAAATGACTGTTGCTGGTCTGAACATGATCAAATACGATTATATTCCTGAAGGGATGGAAGCGATCACGAAGATCCGTTATAAGGATAAAGGTGCGTTGAGCAATCTGTATAATGTGGATGGTAAGGTGCAGGTGAACTTCTATGAACATGTGAAGGGAATTGCACCAGGGCAGTCTGCTGTTTTCTATGAAGGCGATGATGTGATTGCAGGTGGTATCATTCAGAGAGCTGTGACGCTTTAATGCGTTAACTATAATTTAGGAGCCTGTCCGCTGTATGGTGGACAGGCTTTTTTATTTAGTTATTCAAACTGTATACAACTGCTACTTTAATTGTGTGGGATTTCTACCGGCAAAGGCAGTATGGGCTGGATGGCTGTAGTTCTTTGAAGTTCCTGTGGATGAGACATTGGAGACTGGTTTGGGCGGTGGGGGTGGATTAAACCCCTGGGTCATAGGCCCGGCAGACTTCAAACAACTAAGGCCAGCCAGCTCCATCTGCCTTTGCCTTACTTACAGTCAGCTGCCTGGGATAGTGTCGTTATCACCTTCAATGCTTTTCAACGCATCTCCAAATGCATCCCTTAATTGCATCACACTTTCCTTCTTGTCTTCCCATGTTTTAGAATTAACGACTAGTTGATCTGCTGCGAATATTGATAATTTCAATTTTCTTATCAGAAGCGCGGTAGCCTCCATTTGGGAAAAACCAGCTTCCCTCATTTTGAATAATACTATATCGATATCGAATGGGGATCCTATGCGGGCAGCTTCAAAAACCACTTCCATCTCTTTTGTGATTAATTCTTCCATTGAATGAAATCTCAAAATAGGTTTCATAATTTTAACTTTAATAAATACCCCATGAACGCATTAGAGAACTTCTATGAACAACAGCAGGAACCTGATAAAAGCTGCCTGCTGGCCTTACGGAGCATTATCCTTGATCAGCATAAAGACATTACGGCTACATGGAAATACGGTATGCCAGTATTTTGCTATAAAGGCAAAATGTTATGCTATCTGTGGATACATAAAAAGCATAAAGTGCCTTATCTGGGTATCGTAAAAGGGAAAGATTTCGATGAACCTTTTCTCATACAGGAAGCCCGTGCACGCATGAAGATCATGTTACTGGATCCTAATGAAGATCTTCCTTTGCAGACGATAGAAAAGATTATTCAGAAAGCAATTACCCTGTATTGAACGGCAAACTTAATTATACACGATCTTCCTTGTCGTCACCGCCTTCCAGCCCTTGCCCAGCTGCTCCTCCGTCTTATTGGTCCAGTTACCTTTACTATCATAGACGTACGCAGTATTAAAGCTGGCCTTCAGATTTACGCTATCTGCTTTGGTTGCTATATTTTCCTTTCTATGATACTGTTTCCATACAATGCCTTTACCTTTTTCATTGTACTGTAAAGACAATTTATAGTTGACCGTATCAGATTCCAGTTCCACTCTTTCCATTAACTGACACGCAGGATTATATTGCTCGATGATTGTCTTCCATGGCATTTCCACAGGCATAATATATCTGGATACTTCCAGTGGACCATCCTTTTCAGCAATCGTGATCAACTCTTTCCTGTCTCCCGGCTGACGCGTGATCCAGATAGAGTCTCCTTTTGGACTGTATTTGTATTTACTGCTGCTTTCGATACTGTAGAAACGATTCACTTTTTCGATACGTCTGCCCCTGGCATCGTATCTGAATTTATCGGTGTTATAGGTACTGTGATTATCGGAGTAGATCAGCGCCTGTATCCTGCCGGCTGTATCATAGCGGATCGTCAGTGTATCATGACGCATCCTGCGTGTAGCCACTGCTATCTGGTGCAGACGACCATCATGAAACAGGTATTCCCGGGAAATCGTATCCTTATAGGTATAATCGCTTGCTTTGGTTTCGGTATAAGTCTTCTCTGAAATGTGCTCAACATCTCCTTCCAGTTGTTCCGGACGGAAAACAGTGGTAATATCTTCATCGAGGAGTTGTGCAGTGACCACTGCAACTCTGTCCTTTTTTTCTACTGTTACTTTAGATGTGGTTGATGATTTACATGCTGCCAGTACCAGCAACAAACATAACGATCTTCTCATAGGGCAATTTAAGCGTTTTATTGCTTTATCAGTTTCACGGCAAACATAGAGTCCGCCCGATGTTCATAACCGGCTATTACGCCTCCTTCCTGCTGTTTAAGGCCACTTTCTTTCTCAAGGAACGAAACAACTTCTTCATTCTCCTGCCGGAATACGGAACAGGTGATATACACCAGCGTTCCTCCCGGTTTCAGTAAGTGTACAATATTCGCAGCAATCTTTTGTTGCAGCTGCTGGTATTCTGTAATCTGTTTTTCGGTAAAGAAGGACATATTTTCCGGCGTACGTCCCCAGGTACCGGAACCGGAACAGGGTGCATCCAGTATGATATGATCGAAAAGACGGTCTCTGATGGCAGATGAAGCAACCGGCGCGGTCAGGTCCATCACAATACTTTCATATTGCCGGATACCGGCTTCCTTAAAGCGCTGATGCAGGTTCTGAATGATACTGGCTCTTACATCGCTTACCAGTAGTTTGACAGCCGGCTGTTTATCTAATAAGAGAATAGATTTTCCGCCACTCGCTGCACAACTATCCCACCACTGCTCTCCTGCTTTTGGTGTGAATAAAGCGCCTGCTTTCTGCGAAGAGGCATCCTGTATCTCATACCAGCTTTTATCAGTGATCACCGTATCTATTTTCGTGCTGTTGGGCAATGCGATCGTATCCTCCCCGATAGCGGTATGAGGAATACCGGCCTTTTCCAGCTGACGCAGGATAGCGGATTGTCTGTTATGCCTTGTTCTGATAAACAGGTCCGGTTGTATAAAAAAGGAACGGTTGAAGGCGATGCTGTCAATACCTGCTGATAATGCAGCCGTGAATGGGAATACGGTGGTAGTATCTGTGATCCCAAGAAAAGCCAGCTTATCTGCAACCGGCAGACTTACTTTTTCATTCAGGTCCTGACGGAAAAACTGTAAGAGATCACTGCTTTCTTTTTCACAGAGGAATGTGCCCAGCAGAATTCTCTCTGCCATACTCTTTTCCTGCTGCCACAACTGGCCCAGGCGGTAGTACTGGTATACCAGCTGGGAGATCTGACGACGGTCACGACTCCCCATGTAAGGATGCTGTTTAAAGAATCCTTTCAGGAAGTGATGTAAAGGCAGACTCCCATCATAACTCACGATGATCTTTTCTGCGGAGGCGATATAATTTTCCCAGCGGGTCATATTTGGAGGATGCGGAGGTATCAAAAAGCGAAACGCTTAACGCGATTGGCAATAAGGCAATCAGGCGTTAAGCGTTTCGCATTATGCGTTCCGCGTTTAGCGTTAATTAGAGTTTCAGTAATGCTTTCAGTGGATCCTTACCGAACAGTAACTGCTCAGGGCTTTCCAGCATTTCTTTCACACGTACCAGGAAGCTTACAGACTCACGGCCATCGATGATACGGTGGTCATAGCTGAGTGCCAGGTACATCATCGGACGGATCACTACCTGTCCGTTAACAGCCATCGGGCGTTCCTGGATTTTGTGCATACCCAGAATAGCAGACTGCGGAATGTTGATGATCGGAGTACTCATCAGGGAACCGAATACACCACCGTTGGTGATGGTGAAGGTACCTCCGGTCATTTCATCCATGGTGAGTTTGTTGTCACGGGCTTTGGTAGCCAGTTCTACAACTTTTTTCTCGATCTGCGCCATATCCAGGCTTTCTGCGTTGCGGATCACCGGTACCACCAGCCCTTTCGGTGCAGATACTGCGATAGACACATCACAGTAGTCGTGGAATACCAGTTCTTCGCCATCGATATATGCATTCACAGAAGGGAATTCCTTCAGTGCGAAACAAACCGCTTTGGTGAAGAAGCTCATGAAGCCCAGGTTCACCTCGTGTTGTTTCTTGAAGATCTCTTTGTATTTAGCACGCAGTTCCATGATAGCTGTCATGTCTACCTCGTTGAAGGTAGTCAGCATCGCGGTGGTGTTTTTCGCTTCTACCAGACGGCGGGAAACGGTCTTACGCAGGTTGCTCATTTTCTCGCGGCGTTCTCCACGGGTGAACATTTCCTGACCGATTGCCACACCCGGGTTCTGCAGCGCAGCAAAAACATCATCTTTCATGATCTTGCCATGAGCGCCCGTACCCTTGATAGAGGACGGATCTACGTGTTTGTCAGCGATCACTGCAGCTGCTACCGGACTTGCTTTCACATCGTTCGGGATAGCGGTTACAGGCGCCTGTTGTGCCTGTGGAGTTGCGGCCTGTGGTGTCGCAGCCGGAGCAGCTGCTGCCGCCGGTTGTGCTTTACCTGCAGGACGTCCTACACTGGTATCTATTTTAGCGATAGGATCACCTACCTTTAATACATCTCCTTCTTTACCTAAAGTCTGTAATGCACCAGCTTCTTCTGCGTTCAGTTCAAAAGTAGCTTTTTCAGATTCCAGTTCGCAGATCACTTCATCGCGTTCTACAAACTCTCCGTCCTTCTTCAGCCACTTGATCAGTGTCACTTCGCTGATGGATTCACCCACAGTAGGCACTTTCATCTCAATCGTTCCTTTGTTCACCGCTGGTGCTGCAGGTGCTTCTGCCGCTGGTGCCGGTGTCTCTGCTACCGGAGCTGGCGCTGCAGGTGCAGCAGCTGGTGCTGATCCTCCTGCCGGAGCCGCAGCATCCGTATCAATTGAACAAGCAATATCGCCTACTTTTAAAGTAGCGCCTTCAGGAGCCAGTATTTTCAGGACACCTGCTTTTTCTGCATTCAGTTCAAAGGTGGCTTTTTCAGATTCCATTTCACAGATCACCTCATCCTGCTGTACATAATCTCCGTCTTTCTTCAACCACTTTGCAATTGTTACCTCGCTAATAGATTCTCCTACCGTAGGAACTTTGATTTCGATAGCCATATTTCTAATTTCTGTGTGCAATCAATGTTTAAAAGTGAAAACGCGCTTCACTTGATTCTCAATTCGTCTAAATGTTAAATGCAGTTTCGATGATCTCCAGCTGCTCTCTTGCGTGAACTTTCGCAAATCCTGTTGCAGTAGCTGCACTTGGATTACGGCTGATCACACCGTAGTTGATCTGTTTCAGGTTCATCTGGAGATAAGATGCAGCACCCATATTCAGCGGCTCTTCCTGTACCCAGAACCATGTAGCAGCTTTGTACTTCTGGTTCAGTGCTTCCAGTTGTGTAACCGGCAGCGGATACAGTTGCTCCAGTCTTACGATGGCAACATCTTTTCTGTTTTCCTTCTGCTGTTTTTCGCTCAGATCGAAATACATCTTACCTGTACACAGCAATACTTTCTTCACTTTAGACGGATCATCCACAAATTCATCATCCAGTACTTCTTTAAATCCACCCTCAGTGAACGCTGAGATCGGTGAATAAGAACCTACGTGCCTTAAGTTAGCTTTCGGTGTGAAGTTGATCAACGGCTTACGGAACTGCCATGTCAGCTGACGACGCAGCGCATGGAAGAAGTTAGCCGATGTGGTGATATTTGTAACGATCATATTGTATTCAGCACATGCCTGCAGGAATCTCTCCGGACGGGCATTGGAGTGGTCAGGTCCACCACCTTCGTAACCGTGTGGCAGTAACATCACCAGACCATTCTGTGTTGTCCATTTCTGTTCTGCACTGCTTACATACTGGTCGATCACAGTCTGCGCACCGTTGGCGAAGTCACCATATTGCGCTTCCCACAGTACCAGTGTGTTCGGATTAGCCATTGCATAACCATATTCAAAACCCAGTACCGCAAACTCACTCAGCAGGGAGTTGTAAATACGGAACTGACCTTGTTTATCCTGCAATGAACCCAGTCTGCTGTAAGTAGCGTTAGTGTTCTCGTCAAACAGAATAGCGTGACGGTGGGAGAAAGTACCTCTCTTCACGTCTTCACCGCTCATACGCACGTCTTTGCCTTCAGCCAGCAGACTTGCATACGCCAGCAGCTCACCGGTTGCCCAGTCCAGCTTACCTTCTGTTTCGAACAGTTTTATTTTATCCTGTAACAGTTTTTCCACTTTACGTAATGGCACAAACTCTTTTGGCCATTCCATCAGTTTACCGAACAGGCGTTTTACTTCTTCTTCCTTAATGGCAGTTATTGGAGACTGCTCAAAATCTTCCGGCTGAGACTTGCGCAATGCAGCCCACCATTCTTCAGGTTTCTGGTAATTGTAAGGCAGCGGATTCTGTCTTACTTCATCCAGGCGCTCCTGCAGATCAGCCCAGAAGCTCTTTTCCATTTCCTTCGCCAGTTCCTGTACTTCCACTTCACCTGCCTGCAGCAGTTTCTGAGTGTACACTTCACGTGGATTAGGATGTTTATCGATCAGTGCATAGAGGCTTGGCTGGGTGAACTTAGGTTCGTCACCTTCGTTATGGCCATGCTTACGATAGCACAGTAAGTCGATGAAAATATCAGAGTTGAATTCCTGTCTGTAACGGGCAGCGATTTCAGCTACTTTCGCCACTGCTTCCGCATCATCGCCATTCACATGGAATACAGGCGCCTGTACGGTTGAAGCAATACTGGTACAATAGTCAGAAGAACGTGCATCGTCAAAGTCGGTAGTGAAACCGATCTGGTTATTGATCACCAGGTGCATAGTACCACCCGTGTAATAACCTTTCAGGTTGCTCATCTGAATGAGCTCATATATTACACCCTGTCCTGCTACCGCGGCATCACCGTGGATCAGGATAGGCAGTATTTTATCATAGTCGCTGCCATAGATAACGTCCGCTTTACTGCGGGCGAAACCTGTTACCAGCGGATCAACCACTTCCAGGTGGGAAGGGTTAGGTAACAGCTGCAGATTTACGTTTTTACCAGATGGTGTGGTCACGATGGAACGGAAACCCAGGTGGTATTTCACGTCACCGCTACCCATAGTCAGGTCTGGTACTGCATGACCTTCAAACTCGTTGAAGATCTGCTCATACGTTTTACCGAGGATATTAGCCAATACGCTCAGACGACCGCGGTGCGCCATACCGATCACGGCTTCCTGTACACCTGCGTCAGCAGCAGTGTTGATAATAGTGTCCAGGGCAGGAATGGTGTTTTCACCACCTTCCAGACCAAAACGTTTCTGACCGATATATTTCGTGTGAAGGAATTTTTCAAACATCACACCCTGGTTCAGTTTCAGCAGGATGCGTTTTTTGCTTTCCAGGGTAGTTGGCTGCTGGAATGTGGTTTCCATTTCTTTCTGTAACCACTCAACTTTCTTCGCGTCGTTGATGTATGTGAATTCCAGTCCGACTGCCGCAGCATATACCTGCTTCAGACGGTTCACGATATTTTCCAGGGAGGTCTTACCCAATCCCAGGACCTGACCGGCATAGAATTCTGTTTTCAGATCTGCCTCACCAAGGCCGTAAAAAGAAATATCCAGGTTGGCTTGCCTATCCTTCCTTTCACGGATAGGATTCGTCTTAGAGATCAGATGCCCCTTTTTACGGTAGGCCTGTATCAGTCTGTAAACATTGAGTTCCTTTGTTAACTGATCACTGCTAACCGGTAAACCGGCGCCCGCCGCTCCCGGCGCTCCTGCCTTTCCATTAACGTTATTTACCGCAAAGTCAAATCCTTCAAAAAACTTGCTCCATTCCGGGTCTACTGCGCCAGGGTCTTTACGGTAATCCTGGTATAAAGATTCAATGTAGGCAGGATGTGAGTTGGTAACAAATGAGAAGTCCTTCATTTACAACGAGTTTTGCTAAAGCTTCGATTCAAATTGCTATTCTGTTGAATGCCCCTTATATAATATATGGGATTGCAAATATCGTTGCTTTTTTGTGAAAGAAAAACGGAAAAATCGGGAAGGTTTAAAGCTTAATCGGAAACACTTACACTGCAATTCTTATATTACCCGATTTTTAACTGATTTTAACGAGTTTTAACTAAATTTGCAGGCACTCAGCAAGGGATATGATCAAATATTCAGGGTAATTTCCTTTTTATTTGTTTTCTATAGAAGTAATTCCTACCTTTGCTGTCCGAAACTTGAAATTTAAACAATGGCAAACCATAAAGCAACGAAAAAAGACGTACGTCAGAGCAGAAAACGGAATGAGCGTAACCGTTACTACGGTAAAACTACCCGTAATGCTATCCGTGATCTGAAGAAATTGACTGAAAAAGCGGCTGCTGACGAGAAGTTGTCTGATGTGATCTCTATGATCGACAAGTTGGCTAAACGTAATGTTATTCATAAAAATAAAGCAGCCAACCTGAAGAGCAAACTTTCTAAGAAAGTAAACGCTATCGCGTAAGCGCTTTAGTCTGAAAATAATTGATACAACAGGCTCTTCCTGCAACCAGGAAGGGCTTTTTGTTGTACCTATATAAATGATGTGAAGGATTCCAACACCCTCTCATTGGTAACAGGCATGCCGATATCCGGGTATTCAGCTGAATGATTCTCAGCAGGGTATCTGCATGCAGCCCAGCTCCACCTGCCCTTCAGCGCATCTTCATCCCCAATTACCTGCCTGTCACCCTGCATTCCCCTCACAATTAATCAGGCGTGTAAAATTATCATCAACAGGATAGCTGTATCAAGTCCACCGTTGGTCCACCTTGCCTTCTGCTCATCTTCATTCCAACGACGCCTCACAATCGACTGATATACATTTATTTGCCATTATATTACCTTAATCTCCTCTCCGTGTTCCACGAAGGTTCCACAGTTGTTTCACACGATGTTCCACAAATGGTTCCACGCATGTTCCACACAAGCACAACAATAGTTTCACGATTGTTCCACAAAGGTTCCACGGATAAAAATTGTTTCCGGCAAATACCCCCTACAGGCATCCATCTGTCATAGCAACATGAAAGTACCCGTCACTGCCCAAAAGTGCATCTTATCCACAAGTTGACTAATCACATAAAACCATAATAAACAACACATTACCACTATCAAATCCCTCTTAGTGACAATATTTTCTAAACCACCTCCATACCGCCCTGCTTTTACCAGCTATTCCCTCATTTAGTTGTCCCTATAACATCGCTCCAGTATAGATGCGTCGTGTATGCGTCGTATATGCGCCGTGTATACGTCGTGTCAAAGCTATATTTTGCCCAATAAGGGGCATTTACGCCAAACCACTCCAATGAACGCTCTTTTTACCTTCAGTCAGATTGTCTTGTCCTGATATAGGTTTACGGTTTTGGTGAGATAATCCGTTTGAATTTTACAATATTAAAATATAATCCTGGAGAAGTTTTTTTTGCTG
>NZ_FOUX01000006.1 GCF_900114995.1 Chitinophaga sp. YR627 | reverse complement strand
CCATTGTCACATACCTGGTAAACAAGGCTATCAAGGCCGTTATAGTTTGCATTTGGCGTATACGTGAAGCTACCATCAGCATTTAGTACGATTGTACCGTTCACTGGTGCTGTTACCAGACTCGCCGTCAGACTGTTACCTTCTGGATCCGTATCATTGCTCAATACATTACCAGTCGCTGGTACATCTTCTGTCACAGTCACGTTATCATCAACAGCTACCGGTGCATCATTCACCGCATTTACCGTTAATCTTACAACAGCCGTATCACAAAGACTTGGCACACCATTATCACATACCTGGTAAACAAGGCTATCAAGGCCATTATAGTTCGCATTTGGTGTATAGGTGAAGCTACCGTCAGCATTCAGTACCACGGTACCATTCACCGGTGCCGTTATCAAAGAAGCCGTCAGCGTATTACCCTCTACATCTATATCATTCGTCAACACATTACCCGTAACCGGAACATCTTCCGTAACCACAACAGTATCCGGAACAGCTACAGGCGCATCATTCACTGCCGTAATACTAAACCTTACAAACGCTGTATCACAAAGACTCGGTACGCCATTGTCACATACCTGGTAAACTAGGCTATCAAGGCCATTGAAGTTTGCATTTGGCGTATAAGTAAAGCTACCATCGGCATTCAGTACGATTGTTCCATTTACCGGTGCTGTTACGAGCGATGCTGTCAGGGTATTACCCTCTACATCCGTATCATTACTCAACACATTACCAGTCGCTGGTACATCTTCGGTCACTGTCACATTATCATCTACTGCTACTGGTGCATCATTTACCGCAGTTACTGTAAACCTTACAACCGCACTATCACAAAGACTTGGCACACCATTGTCACATACCTGGTAAACTAGGCTATCAAGGCCATTGAAGTTGGCATTCGGCGTATAAGTAAAGCTACCATCGGCGTTCAGCACGATTGTTCCGTTCACTGGAGCGGTTACCAGGCTTGCCGTCAGCGTATTACCCTCTACATCCGTATCATTGGTCAAGACGTTACCAGTCGCTGGTACATCTTCTGTCACTGTCACATTATCATCTACCGCTACTGGTGCATCATTCACCGCATTTACAGTAAATCTTACTACACCACTATCACACAGGCTTGGTGTACCATTATCACATACCTGGTAAACAAGACTATCAAGGCCATTATAGTTTGAATTCGGAGTATAAGTAAAGCTACCATCGGCATTCAGCACGATTGTTCCATTCACAGGTGCTGTTACCAGGCTTGCCGCCAGCGTATTACCCTCTACATCCGTATCATTACTCAATACATTACCTGTTGCTTGCACATCTTCGGTCACTGTTACATTATCATCTACTGCTATTGGTGCATCATTCACCGCGTTCACAGTAAATCTTACTACACCACTATCACACAGGCTTGGTGTACCATTATCACATACCTGGTAAACCAGACTATCAAGTCCATTATAGTTGGCATTCGGCGTATAAGTAAAGCTACCATCGGCGTTGAGCACTATTGTTCCGTTCACAGGAGCTGTTACCAGACTTGCCGTCAGCGTATTACCCTCTACATCCGTATCATTGGTCAAGACATTGCCGGTCGCTGGTACATCTTCGGTCACTGTTACATTATCATCTACTGCTATTGGTGCATCATTCACCGCGTTCACAGTAAATCTTACTACACCACTATCACACAGGCTTGGTGTACCATTATCACATACCTGGTAAACCAGACTATCAAGTCCATTATAGTTGGCATTCGGCGTATAAGTAAAGCTACCATCGGCGTTCAGCACTATTGTTCCGTTCACAGGAGCTGTTACCAGACTTGCCGTCAGCGTATTACCCTCTACATCCGTATCATTGGTCAAGACATTGCCAGTCGCTGGTACATCCTCTGTTACTGTCGCATTATCATCTACCGCTACTGGCGCATCGTTCACCGCAGTTACTGTAAACCTTACTACCCTACTATCACAAAGACTTGGTACACCATTATCACATACCTGGTATACAAGGCTATCCAAACCATTATAATTTGCATTTGGCGTATAAGTAAAGCTACCATCAGCATTCAGGACGATTGTACCGTTCACAGGTGCTGTTACCAAAGAAACGGTCAGCGTATTACCCTCTACATCCGTATCATTGGTTAACACATTACCAGTTGCTGGTACATCTTCGGTCACTGTCACATTATCATCTACTGCTATTGGTGCATCGTTCACTGCAGTTACTGTAAACCTTATCACCCCGCTATCACACAGACTTGGCACACCATTATCACATACCTGGTAAACAAGACTATCCAGGCCATTATAGTTCGCATTTGGTGTATAGGTGAAGCTACCATCAGCATTCAGTACTATCGTACCATTCACCGGTGCTGTTACGAGCGATGCTGTCAGCGTATTACCCTCCACATCCGTATCGTTCGTCAACACATTGCCTGTGGCTGGTACATCCTCTGTCACTGTCACATTATCATCTACCGCTACTGGTGCATCATTCACCGCATTTACAGTAAATCTTACAACACCACTGTCACAAAGACTTGGCACACCATTATCACATACCTGGTAAACAAGGCTATCCAAACCATTATAGTTTGCATTTGGCGTATAACTAAAGCTGCCATCAGCATTCAGCACCACCGTACCGTTCACTGGTCCAGTTATCAATGAAGCCGTTAAAGCATCTCCCTCAGGATCACTGTCATTCGTCAGCACATTACCGGTCGCAGGCGTATCTTCTGTCACATTTACACTATCATCCACGGCTACCGGCGCATCATTTACAGGGGTTACTATAAATGACAACAATGCTGTATCACAGGCGCCTGCCGGATCGCAGACCCTGTAAACAGCCTGATCCGGACCATTATATCCCGGATTTGGCGTATAGGTAAACGTGCCATTCGCATTAAATAATAAGGTACCATTCGTCGTAGTAGAGGTCAGTGAAGCAGTCAGCGGATCTCCATCCGGATCAGTATCATTATCCAAAACATTACCTGTCATCAGACTATCCTCTGGCAATGCATATACATTATTCAATGCTACAGGTGCATCGTTCACACTATTAACTGTTATCGTCACAAGCGCAGTATCACACAGCCCTCCCGGATCACAGGCTCTATAAATAAAAGTATCTGTTCCGTTGAAGTTAGGATCAGGTATATACAGGAATGAATTATCACTATTCAGTGTCACTCGTCCATGGGAAGCTGGTGTCTGAATAGCGATCGACAGCTCATCACCATCTACATCACTATCATTCCCCTTCACGCCTGGCGCTGGTACGCTCAATGTAATATCCTCATCCGTCTGATAGAAATCAGGCAGCGCTACTGGTGCGTCATTGACTGGCGTGATCGTCAAACGAATATAACCGGTATCGCAGGCGCCATATGGATCACATACCTCATATTGTACACTATCCAGACCATTGAAGTTCGGATCAGGTCTGTATGTATAAGTGCCATCCGGATTAGTAGTATAAGAACCATGTATAGGACTACCGATCGGTCTGCCCTGCAAAGCATCTCCATCCGGATCATAGTCATTCGCCAGCGCCACCTGCGCCGTAAATGTGATCACAGTATCTTCACTTCTGGTAAACTGATCATCAACAGCTACCGGACGGTCATTCACAGGATTAATAATAAAGAGAATCTTAGCCGTATCGCAGGCTCCAAGCGGATCACAAACGTTATATACCGCACTGTCCCTACCATTGTAATCCTTGTTAGGAACATAAGTAAATCCACCATTCTGGTTCAGCTGTAACTGACCATGGGCTGCCGTGGTAACAATCGTTGCCGTCAGTACATCCCCATCTACATTAATATCATTTGCCAGTACACCTGGTGTACCTACTACAATAGTACTATCCTCGTTAAATACATAAATGTCTGGCTGACCAACTGGCGCATCATTTACCGGCAACACATTGATAGTCACCGTACCACTTGCACACTGTGTCGTACCGCCCGAAGTATCGCAAACCTGATAGGTAAATCTATCGGTACCATTGAAGTCAGCATTCGGCGTATATATAAAGCTGCCATCACTATTCATCACCACAGTACCATTCACAGCCTGTGTTTCCAGTGTTGTCACCAATGGGAATCCATCCGGATCAGTATCATTCGCCAATACGCCGGGTGCCGGCACTGTCAGCTGCGTATCTTCATTTGTTGTATAAGCATCATTACCTGGTACAGGCGGATCTGCAACTGCCACCACGGAGAAGCGGACTATCCCCGTATCACAAGCGCCTGAAGGATCACATACGCTATACAACAGACTATCTGGCCCATTATAGTTGGCCACAGGGGTATACGTAAAGCTACCATCCCTGTTAAGCGTCACTGTTCCATGGGCCGGAGTCGTCAGCACAGTCACCGCCAGCGGATCTCCATCTACGTCTACGTCGTTGCCAAGTACGCCGGGTGGCGCTACCGTCAGACTACCATCCTCATTTACAGAGAACTGATCATCCTGTGCTACAGGTCTGTCATTGACTGGTCTGATATCAAGCACGATCACGCCGGTATCGCATAGACCACCGCCGTCACATACTTCATACTGAATACTATCAAGTCCGTTGAAGTTCAGCGCTGGTGTATAGGTATACGTTCCATCCGGATTGCTGACATAAGTTCCGTGCTGGAGATTACCAATCGGTCTGCCGGTCAGCGGATCGCCATCCACATCTATATCGTTTGCCAGAATAATTGACGGCGGGAATGTAAGAACTGTGTCTTCAGACCTTATGAAATAGTCATTCACGGCTATCGGTCTGTCATTTACAGGCACCACTGTGATCACCACATTCGCAGTATCGCACAATCCTCCCAGATCACATGCCCTGTAAGTAAATGAATCAAGTCCGTTGAAATTCAGATTTGGCCTGTAGGTAAATGATCCATCAGAATTAAGGGTCAGCGAACCATTTGCCGGATTCACAATAGTAGACACCAGCACATCTCCGTCAGGATCCGTGTCATTTCTTAACACACCCGCAGTACCAGGTATCTGCAATACTACATCCTCCTGTGTTTCATAAGAATCCGGATTAGCTACCGGTGGATCATTTTCTGGTGTAATATTAAGGATGATCACACCTGTATCACATAATCCGGCGCCATCACACACTTCATACTGGATACTATCCAGTCCGTTAAAGTTTGGCGCAGGTGTATACGTATAAGTACCATCAGGATTGCTGAAATAAGAACCATGCTGAAGATTACCAATCGGTCTGCCGGTCAGCACGTCGCCATCCACATCAATATCATTCGCCAGAATAACAGATGGCGGGAATGTGATCACTGTATCTTCTGCTCTTGTGAAATAATCATTCACGGCTATTGGCGCATCGTTCACAGGTGTAACAGTGATTGTCACCGTGCCCTGTGCACATGCTCCGCTAAGATCACATGCCTGATAAGTGAATCCATCTGTACCATTGAAATCACGGTTCGGACGATATACAAATGAACCATCCGGATTTAACGTAAGTGTACCATTCGCCGTAGTAACCAATGTAGATACTAATACATCACCGTCTGCATCACTGTCATTACTCAGTACGCCAGATGCGACTGATACATTAAGGGTATTATCTTCTGCTACGGTATAAGCATCGTTCTCAGTCACCGGAGGATCATTCACCGGATTGACAATAATAGTTACAAAGGCAGTATCACACAGCCCTCCGGCATCACATACCTGGTACTGGAACAGATCTGTACCATTGAAGTTAGTACCTGGTGTATAAGTAAATGTACCATTTGCATTAAGTACCAATGTACCACTGGACGGTCCGGATACCAGAGATGCCGTCAGTTCATTACCTTCCGGATCAGTATCGTTTGTCAGTACATTGCCATTCACCGGCGTATCCTCGTCTGTTGTAATGGTATCACTCACTGCATCAGGCGCATCATTCACCGGATTGATCGTAATGCGTACAATTGCCGTATCACAGGCGCCGTTAGCATCACAGGCATTATAAATAAACTGGTCGGTACCATTGAAGTTTGGATTCGGTTTATAAGAGAAGCTACCATCTGACCAGATCGTCACTGTACCATTCGCCGGACCAGTCACTACAGATGCATTCAGCTGTGTACCCAGATCAGGATCTGTATCATTGGCCAGAATACCCGGAGCCGCTACATTTAAGATCTCATCCTCATTCATGGTATAGGCGTCACCATTCGCTACAGGCGGATCGTTTTCATCACCTACATTGAAATAGATACGAGCTGTGTCACATGCACCAAACGGATCACATACACGATACAATGCCGAATCAAGTCCGGTTGAATCCAATGTTGGTGTATAGGTAAATGTACCATTGCTGTTGAATACAATAGTACCTCTCGCCGGTTGAACAAGCAGCGTAAAGGTCAATGGGTCTCCATCAGCATCACTATCGTTCAATGATACATCTCCATTGATCACCACATCCTCATCCCCGTTTAAGATGTCATCGCGTGCAATCACCGTATCATTTACCGGTGTAATAATGATATAAGCGGTATCTGATGCACACGCGCCTGAAGGATCACATACGTTATATGTAAAGAAGTCATTTCCGTTATAATCTCTTGCCGGTACATAGCTGAAGCTGCCATCCTGCGCCAATGTCAGTGTACCATGTGTCGTAGTCGTCAGTAGACTCACTCTCAGACTATCGCCATCCACATCTGTATCATTGGCCAGCACACCATTGAATGCACCAACATTCAGCGCCACATCTTCCTGTGTGGTATATGTCTCTGAAGAAGTAACAGGTGCATCATTTACCGGTGATACCACAATACGTACAACGCCCGTATCACAAGCGCCGGCATTATCACAAACGCGGTATACAAAAGTATCCAGACCACGATAATCAGGATTAGGTGTATACACAAAACTGCCATTCGCATTGACGGTCACAGTACCGTTCGCCGGATTCAGTGTGACGCCTGACACGGTCAACGGATCGCCATCCGCATCTGTATCGTTAAACAGAATACCCGGCGCTACTATATTCAGCGGAACATCTTCAGGGGTTGTATAGTTATCATCTGTCGCAACAGGCGCATCATTATCCGCATTAATCGTGAGGGTCACCACCGCCGTATCGCAAGCTGATGGTATATTATTGTCGCAGACATTATACACAAACTGATCAGTACCGTTGTAATCTTTCGCCGGCGTATAAGTGAAGCTACCATTTGCATTTACTACTATCGTACCATGCACTGGTTGTCTGAAAATACCAGTTACCTGTAATGGATCACCGTCTACATCGGTATCATTCGCCAGCAGACCAGGTGCTGCTATTGTCAATGGCACATCTTCCTGCAAAGTATAGGCATCGTCTACACCATCGGGTGCATCATTTACCGGTGTTACTGTAATTGTTACCGTACCCGTATCACACAGACCTGGCGTACCATTATCACAAGCCAGATATGTAAATGTAACCGTACCATTGAAGTTTGGTGCGGGCGTATAAACAAATCCGCCATTGGCATTCAGTACCACTGTACCACTGGATGGCTGCGCCAGCAGACTCGCCGTCAGCGCATCTCCCTCTTTGTCGCGATCATTGAACAGTACACCTGTTGGCGCTACTGTCAGTACATTATCTTCATTGATAGTATACACATCATTTACAACAAGCGGTGTATCATTCACCGGCGTCACCGTAACAGATACCAGCCCTGTGTCACAAACACCACTACCATCACAGGCTCTGTAAGTAAAGCTATCCACACCATTGAAGTCAGGGTTTGGCGTATATACAAAGGCGCCGTTGCTGTTCAGCGTTACGGAACCATGGACAGGGTTACCCAGTATACTTGATGTCAATACGTCTCCGTCCACATCTGTGTCATTAGCCAATACACCTGGCGCAGCAATGGTCAGTGCCGTTTCCTCACTGGTGGTGTAACCGTCGTCAACTGCAACAGGTTTGTCATTTACCGGTTGTACCGTCAGTATTACTACACCGCTAGCGCAGGCGCCGGAAGGATCACATGCCCTGTAGAGGAAGCTGTCAACACCATTAAAGTTAGCTGCTGGCGTATAAGTAAAACTACCATTCGGATTCAATGTCAGGGTACCATGAGCTGGTGGTGTCTGCAGGGTTGCCGTTAAAGGATCTCCGTCCGGATCAGTATCGTTGAACAACACGCCTGGCGCATTTACAGTCAGCGGCACATCCTCTGTCACTGTGTAGCCTATCTGTCCGGTAACCGGTGCATCATTTACTGCTGCAATGTTGATGGTAACAGTACCTGTATCACATCCGCCATTGCCATCGCAAACACGGTAGGTATAAGTATCCGTGCCGTTGTAATTGCTTCTTGCTGTATAAGTAAAGCTACCATTCGGGTTCAATGTCAGGGTACCATTTGCAGGTCCTGCCAGTACGCTTACCGTCAGCGGATCTCCATCCACATCTGTATCATTGGACAATACACCTGGCGCCGCCACTGTCAACGGGGTATCTTCTGTCGCGTTATAAGTATCATCTCCTGCAACAGGCGCGTCATTTTCAGCAGCTACAGAGATAGTCGCTGTTGCGGTATCACACAAGCCTGGCGTACCATTATCACACACGCTGAACGTAAAGACATCTGTTCCGTTGAAATTCGGATTAGGTGTATAAGTGAAACTACCGTTTGGATTAACAGTGATAGTACCATGTGCAGGCTGCGTAACAATAGCTGCTGTCAGGGTACCTCCTTCCTTGTCGCTGCTCGCTCCCAGTAATCCCGGCGGATTGATGGACAACGGAATATCTTCTCTTGCTGAGAAACTCACATCTCCTGCATCCGGTGCATCGTTTACGGCTGTAATCGTCAATGTTACCGTACCTGTAGCACAGGCACCACTACCGTCACAGGCTTTATAAGTAAATACATCCGTACCATTGTAGTCTGCTGCCGGCATATACATAAAGCTACCGTCTGCGTTTACGGTAACTGTACCATGGGCCGGATTTGTTACGATGGATGCCGTCAGTGTATTACCATCTACGTCGCTGTCATTCGCCAGCAGACCAGGCGCTGCTATATTAAGCGGTGTATCTTCATTCAGGGTATAGGCGTCATTAACAACAACCGGCGTATCATTCACCGGTCTTACTGTAATTGTTACCAGTGCAGTATCGCACAACTGAGGGGTGCCATTATCGCAGGCGCGGTAAATAAAGCTCACTACGCCATTGAAGTCCTGTGCCGGTGTATAGATCAGACGGCCGTTCGGATTGAGTGTCACGGTGCCGCTGGCAGGTGTAGTCACCAGACTTACCGTCAGCGGATCGCCATCCACATCCGTATCATTACTCAATACACCAGGCAATACTACATCCAGCACTTTATCTTCGTCTGTAACATAAGCATCGTCATTAGCAACAGGCGCATCATTCACACTATTTACTGTAATTGTTACCGTTGCATTACTACATGCACCGCTTGCATCACAGGCAGAATATACAAACGATACCACCCCGTTAAAGTTAGGTGCTGGTACATAACGGAAAGAACCATTCGGGTTCAGGGTCAGGGTACCACTTGCAGGGCCAGTTACCAGGGTTGCGCTCAGCACATCATTATCCTCATCTGTATCGTTGGATAGTACTCCTGCGGCAGCTACGTCCAGCGGCGTATCTTCATTCACAGAATAGCTGTCATTGACTGCTACCGGCGGATCGTTCTCATTACCTACTTCCAGTCGCACCGTAGCAGT
Organism: Chitinophaga sp. YR627; assembly: GCF_900114995.1. GTDB lineage: Bacteria > Bacteroidota > Bacteroidia > Chitinophagales > Chitinophagaceae > Chitinophaga. The sequence goes on along the minus strand of NZ_FOUX01000006.1, from coordinate 808,143 downwards.
ATCACAGGCTCCGGAGCCATCACACACACGATAAGTGAAAGTAGCAATACCATTAAAGTTAGCCGGTGGTGTATAAGTCAGCGAACCATTACCATTTAAAACAAGTGTACCAACTGTTACCGGTGTTACAATCACCGCTGTCAGCTGATCACCATCCGGATCATAATCATTACCCAGCACACCTGGTGCGGGAATAGTAACGGTCATATCTTCCGTCAGATTGATATCATCATCCACAGCTACCGGCGGATCATTCACCGGTGTAATATTAACAGAAACAGTAGCTGTATTGGAAATAGTACCCAGATTATCTCTTACGGTATAAGTAAATACATCACTACCATTATAATTAGCATTTGGTGTGTAGGTCACCACGCCATTCGCTGCTACGCTGACAGTACCATGTGTCGGTTGATTCACAATGGCTACACTTCCTGTATTCAGTGTACCATCCACATCGCTGTCATTGCCGAGTATATTAATATTCAATGCTACATCCTCTGGCGTAGTGACAGCGTCATTGCCGGCAACCGGAGCCGTATTGATAATGATCAGCACATCATCTGTACTTGGCGTACATGGAGGATTGCTGATCGTCCAGCGGAAAGTATAGGTACCTGCCACCAGTCCGGTAACACTTGTATTATTCGCAGCAGGATTGACAATATTCGCCGTATTCGGACCAGATACCTGTGTCCAGGTACCAGTACCAGTCGCAGGCGCATTTGCGGCCAGCGTTACAGTCGTCGCGTTCAGCGGACCCTGATCCGGACCTGCATTTGAAACGGTAGTACTACCATTCACGGTTACCTGTATCACATTACTCAGACTCGTAGCACAAGCATCAGAAGTAACTGTTCTTCTGTACTGGGTGGTTTGTGTCAATGGTGCTGATGGTGTATAATTCTGCAGGTTGCTGGTACCTGGGGCAGTAGTAAATGCACCGCCACCAACACTCACTTCCCACAGATAGGTATAAGTACCATTGCCGCCTGCCGGTGTGCTACCGGTTAAAGCTGCCGGTGTTGAGCCGCTACAGATCGTCTGTGATGCAGCGATCGTATTATTGGACAGCGAAGGATTTACCGTTACAGTCAGCACATTGGAAGTCGCATCCGCACAGGTAGCTGAACGGGTGATCCTGCGGAAGTAAGTAGTCTGCGATAAAGAAGGTGCATCATATATATTAGCCGTTGCGCCGGAGATATCGGAGAAACCTGCGGTCGTGCTGGTCACAGAACTCTGCCACTGATAGGTAAATATACCGTTACCACCAGCCGGTGCTGTTGTCTGTGTAAATGCAGCCGGATCACCACTGGTACAGAATGTCTGATTACCAGCGATCACACCTGGCGTCAATGCAGCGTTTACGGTTACAGTCAATACATTACTGATCACATCCGAACAAACGCCGGAGCGGGTGATCCTTCTGTAATAAGTTGTCTGGCTGATTGCTGCTGCATCATACGCTACTGCCGTAGCGCCGCTGATGTCTGTAAATCCGGTGCTGGCGCTTGTCACAGAACTTTGCCACTGATAGGTATAAGTACCGCTACCACCAGTCGGCGCCGTTGTCTGTGTAAATGCAACCGGATCGCCGGATACACAGAACTCCTGGCTCGCAGCAATAGCACCAGGTGTGAGCGCACTCTGTATCGTGATGGTCACCACATTACTTGTGCTGGCATTGGAACAGGCGCCTGATGTCACCTGACGACGATAGTAAGTCGTCACACTTGCAGCCGGTGGATCATAAGACAGTGCTGTCGCTCCCGCTATATTGGTGAATGTGGTATTATCCGTACTGCTCTGCCACTGATAGGTAAACGTACCACTACCCCCAGCCGGCGCAGCACCTGTAATAATAGCGGCGTCACCGGTGGAACAGAAGGTAGTTGTTGCAGGCGCTGTAATTGTATTATTAGTAACAGCGGACTGAATAGTGATGGTCACCACATTACTTGCACTCGCCGTTGTACAGGCGCCGGATGTGATGAGTCTGCGGAAATAAGTTGTTGTGCTTTGCACAGGTGGATCATACGAGGCTGAGGTAGCACCACTGATATTTGTATAGGTTGAGTTATCAGTAGATTGCTGCCACTGGTAGGTGTAGGTACCACTACCGCCTGTGGGCGTCGAACCTGTAATCACTGCGGGATCACCTGATCCACAGAAAGTAGTTGTAGCCGGCGCAGTGATCGTATTGTTAGCCAGCGCTGCCTGGACCGTAATAGACACATCACTGGTGCTTGGTGTACAACTACCATTTGAAATAGTCCAACGGAAAACATATGTTCCTGTCACCAGACCAGTCACCGTTGATGTAGGCGAACTCGTATTCGTGATCACAGCCGTTCCCGGTCCGCTGACCTGCGACCATGCACCTGTTCCCACAGTAGGTGTATTCGCCGCCAGTGTGGTAGATGTAGCGGCACACAAAGTCTGTGCAGGACCTGCCACTGATGTAGTCGGTGTCTGCGATACGGTAGTTGCATCTGTCCTGATATTATTACATCCTACACCAGAGGGCAGGGCATCACACTCCGACTGTGGATCAGTCGGAGCTGCGGCATCCGGGTTCGTCGCATCCGGGTCCGTAACGTCCTGTGGACGCATCACGGCAGATGTAACACTGAGTGTACCACCAGTCGGAAAAGAAGAGATCGTACCGGTAATAGTGAAAGTTACAACGGCTGCATTGTTCATGGACAATGTAGCAGCATATTGTGTTGCGGTAGTAGTACCACCAGTTACCACAGCAACGCCACTTGTCAATGCCGGCGTAACCGTTACATTGGTCAGATTCGTGGGGAAGTTGAACTGATAAGTAGCGCCCACAACATTATTAGGACCATTATTCCTGACAGCAGTTGTATAAGTCACAGTAGCTCCCTGGCAAGGCGTAGCACTTGATTTGGTGATACTGATCACCTCCAGATCTGCCTCGCGTAATGTAATGATCAATGGCGTTGTGGTCGGTGTACTGGTCAGATAAGACCAGGTATCGATACCATTTTCATTACCAAAGTCGGTACCACTGTAAGCAGTTGAACCAAACTTGTGTCCGTTTGTGTTACTGGATACGCCCGCAGTAGCTGTACTGATAGGATTGGAAGCCGTACCATTAACGGTCAGCTCAGAATCATCCCAGTATACAATATCGCTGGGAGAACCAGATCCATTTGTTCGGGTGATAATGATACCCGTCGGGTTATTTTCTACGTCAATAAAAGGAAAATGTACTTCACCGGCAAATAATACAACGCGGGTATTATAGGTCGTTGTTCCTGATAATACCTTTGCGCCCTGCCCATTGTTACCATCCCAGTATACACTGTTTGTACCCACTACCGCGCTTCCTGTAAGACGACGGTCTACCGCATCCGTATAAACGCCATTGCCGTTGATATCTATATCAACGGCGTAGTTTGCGGCATATGTAGCGGTGAAGGTAATGTTCCCCCCTGCGGGATTGGTACCCGCCACTCCGGGAGTTCCCTCTACCCCGCTAAACGTCAGGATAGAGGCCGATATGACCGGAGGTGTGGTCAGTAGCCACGTGGAGCCCGAGACACTGGGCGCGCTTGCGGGTAGATCAGCAGCAGGTGTATTGAAAAATATCTTGTGTGTAATATCCGTTTCTGTATCAGCCGTCCGGGGATCTTTCAGACGCAGGTTAGCCAGATCATCCACGCTTTTGTAAGTAGGCTCTCCTGCAGCAGTACGAAAACCTTTATTATTAGCTACGAAAGAGAAACCGAAACCCGCCTGGCCGTTATTGTTAACTGTATAAATGTAACCATCATTTGTGAGTACGCGTAAGATCGCATTGAAAGTAGCATTAGCAGCGCCAAGGTTTGCGGTAAAAATATTTGTATAGAGACGACCGGGAACAAATGCTGTATTCGCAACATTCCTTACACTTACATCGAATGCTGCTATCATGGATGTACCGGTAGGCTGTGTCCAGTTGCCGGTAGATACAATCGCTGTTGGATTAGTTGCTGAAGCCGCATTGGGTGGTACAAAGTCAATCTCCCAAACCCCTGCCTGTCCGGCACCTACAGTAAAGATCGCCGCCGTATACCCTGTTGTCACTGAGCCGACGTTAGGTCCGTTCACCTCCTGCGTACGATTACTGATACGTCCCGTTGTGGTGCTTGTACCTGTCGTATACGTCACACCGTTAGGAGCACGCAGATTGATCGTACCACTACCAATACCCTGCGCACTGGATCCTACATAAATACGTTCACCCACGTTCACATACACTTTCATCGTTCCCGCTGTGGGGAAAAGATTGTTCACACTTACAGCGGACGCAGAATTCAGGTAAGCACGATAGCCACCACTCTGATTCAATTCTTTACTACCTTCTGCTCTCGCATTAGCACGCGTGAAGATGATTGCTGTTATAAGCAGACACCAGATTTTTAGCCTTCTGAGAAGACCACGACAGTAAAATTCTACCATGCAGATGGATATAGGATTATATTATGACGTTTGATTGTTTGCAACATTGCACGACAACACAGCACGATTTATCGCATGCACAATTCATATAGGTTGTACTCTGAAGTGGGACGGATTATGAGAATAAAATAAGGATTCTAACAGGATACTCCTGGTAAAACAAACTCTTGAGGAAGGCTGAGGCTATGAATGGGAGCGGTTATGAGAAGAAAGAAGATTTCCAAAGGGTCTACATACAACTTAATCACAACATGGGACATTCTTTCTCTATAAGCAATTCAAATATATGTTAAAAGAATCTAAAAATCCAAATTGCATAATTTATCTTTTATTCTCAAATAAGATAAATTACTATCATGATAAAAAATGACCATGATAGTAATTTTTAATTCTTTTGTAGCAGAGATTGGCAGAAAAGTAGGCCGGTAGGCGTGAGTAACCTGATTGACTTTTGAGGCTAAATATGTGTCGAAAATCCGATAGTTTTGATAACATCGATTGCGTCGGAAACGAATTTTTCAGATATTAAATATTCTCCTTGTTGAATGATTTTAAATTCAAACTTTATTGGTAATCCTCTTACCGCTGTCACTGCATTTAACTCATAGAGTGTGCGTTTAATAGCGCGAGCATAAAAACGGGTGCCTGTCACTGAAAACAATCTGTCACGTACTGTAAAGGACGTATCAATCAATATCTCATCTGCCTTTCTTCCTTCGGTAGCGGAGAATATCCGGAATTGTTCATTCATTTGACGTATCCATGCAGTATGTCCATCTTTTATTTCACTTAAGTGCGCAGGATACGATATCGTCAATTGATCTACAGAATCCTCCCGCATTTCGTAGAAAAAACCGCTCTCTTTAAAAATCACATCCTTTTTAGACTGAAAACGGCATTTCGTAAGATCAGATGGCGAGTTATCAGACCAATGTATCCAGGTAAATGAAGTATCAAATCGCTCAGGTATATATAATGTTACCGTTCCCAGGCTATCCATCAATCGGGCAACTACCTTCTTCGAATGAGCAGGAATGATCAGCTGTTCTTCTTTTATATTACAGCATGCAGATAAGAATAATACAAATAACAAAATTCTCATAATGATAGGGATTGGGAAACAAGATCAATATTTATCCGCATATTTCCCAGTCATATTACCAAAGCCAACAGTTCCCCTATCAAGATTCCAAAGAATATGTAATTTGCAGCCAAATAATTTTATGCCCGGAACTGTCCTTATAATAGATGATGAAGAGAAACTGCGCAGTCTGACGAAAAGGATTATCGCACTGGAAGGTTTTAACGTACTCGAAGCCGGTAATATCAAAAGTGCCCAGAAAATAATCGAAAAAGAAGAAATAGACGTCGTACTCTGTGACGTAAAACTACCCGATGGCAGTGGTGTAGACTATGCCCGAACGATCAAGGAGAAATATCCGTCCATAGAGATCATACTGCTCACCGCATACGGGAACATACCCGATGGCGTGCAGGCGATCAAAAACGGTGCTTTTGACTACCTCACCAAAGGAGACGACAATAACCGTATTATTCCGTTACTTAACAGGGCTTTGGAAAAGGTACAGCTGCAGAAACGTATCGAAAAACTGGAAAGCCAGGTCGGTAAAAAATACAGCTTTGACACCATCCTGGGTACATCCCGCCCTATCCGGGAAGCCATAGAACAGGCCAGTAAAGTAGCCCCGGCTGATACGACCGTGTTATTACTGGGCGAAACGGGTACCGGTAAGGAAGTATTTGCCCAGGCCATCCATAACAACAGTAAACGCAATGGCAAGCCGTTTGTCGCCCTGAACTGCAGTGCGTTCAGTCGTGAGTTACTGGAAAGTGAGTTGTTTGGCTATAAAGCAGGCGCTTTTACCAATGCTAACCGCGATAAAAAAGGGCTGATAGAAGAGGCCAATACCGGCACCATTTTCCTCGACGAGATCGGGGAAATGCCCCTGGACCTCCAGAGTAAACTACTGCGGGTACTGGAAACCGGCGAATTCATCAAAGTAGGCGATACAAAGCCCACAAAGGTGAATGTGAGGATTATTGCGGCCACTAACCGCGACCTCAAGGAAGAGTCTCAAAAGGGCCATTTCCGGGAAGATCTGTATTACCGTCTCAACGTATTCGCCATCACCCTCCCTCCCCTGCGGGAACGTAAGAAAGATATTCCGCAGCTGGTAGAGTATTTTGTGGGAATTTTCTCTGCGAAAATCAATCAGCGCAAGCAGAAAGTTACCCCTGCCTTTATCGAAAAGCTCCAGCTGCATGAATGGAAGGGGAATATCCGCGAACTTAAAAACGTGCTGGAAAGGGCGGTTATTATGGCCGGTGGTGATGACCTGGCAGTCGAACACCTTCCGCTGGACCTTCAGATAGCAGATAAAGCCAGTACACCACTCTCCGCCTTCGATCTCGCCAGTGTCGAAAAATTACACATTATCAGGGTTTTACATCATACTAAAAACAATAAAACAGAGGCCGCCCGCCTGCTGAATATCGGTCTGGCGACTCTCTATCGTAAGATAGAAGAATACGGACTCAATCAGCAGCAATAACCATTCGGCTGAAACCCACTGGATCTCCGTATTACACCGTCATTATGCCGTTACTTTTCCAGTATTACCAGCATGTTTAGCCGCTTTAGAGCGAAGAAACATCGAAGAAATGACGGAAAAGTAAGGTCATAATGACATTATAATATAAAAGAAAAGACTCCCGCCCAAAGGCAGGAGTCACCGATTCACAGCACCAGGGTACATGCCGGCTTATCACCCGCACACCATTCTAACCTACGATTCAGACCAGGCTGATGTTCACATCGATATTACCCCTGGACATTTTGGAATATGGACAAGTCTTATGGGCTGTATCTACCAGTAACTGAGCCGTTTCTGTATCCAGACCTGGCAGGTGTATCTTCAAACGGGCCTGTAACTGGAAACCATTGGTATTGGAACCCAGGTCCACTTCCGCATCCACATAACTGCCTTCCGGCAATCTCATATGCTGTTGCCCGGCAGCCAGTCTCATCGCACCGATAAAACAGGCGGACCAGCCAGCGGCAAACAACTGTTCCGGATTCGTACCAAAACCAGGGAAACCTGGAGAGGTCAGCTGAATATCCAGTTTACCGTCATCGCTGCGGGATACGCCATCCCTGCCGCCTGTCGTATGGGTTCTGCCTGTATATAATACCTTTTCTACGGGAGTAAATACTGTTGCTGTTGTTGTGTTGTTCGTTTCCATATATCAGAATTTTTGTTCGTTACGTTGTATTGAATAATTAGTTATTTGTCTGAAAATCAACTTTTGTTGCGGCGATGATATGTCCATTACTGCTGTTCTGTAAAAAGCCGATCAGCTCCCATCCATTTGTAGCAAAATCAGCTGGCAGCTCCAGTGTTACCTCTTTTTTATCGCCTGCAGGTACTTCCTTTAAAGCCCTTACGATCTGTACATGAGATAATTTTCTACCCGCATTTTCACCTGCTCTTACATTACTTTCACCATCTTTCTGTACCAGCGCCAGTAACAGCTTTGTATTTTTCTTCACCTCTGTTTCTTCATGACTGATGGTCAGTTTGCCACCATCTTTTACGCTATGCAGCGTCAGTGTCGTTGCTGATTTCTGGTTAAGTGCATCTGCAATACCGCCTACTACAGAATGCTCGTCAGAACCTATATATTCATTGGTACCATTAACTACCAGCTGTGGTGTATAGACACCGGACAGATTCAGCCAGTTGGCATAAGCCTCCTGTCGCTGTGAATACGCATGGTCACTGAATTTATCTTTCCAACCCTGTCTGTCCCAGTAGTCAACATGATACGCCAGTATATAAATGCTTTCATTTTTATTGCCTTTTTCGATCTTCCCCATCAGTTCATCCGCCGGCGGACAACTGGAGCATCCCTCTGAAGTAAAAAGTTCTACCACAGCAAATCCCCTGCTGTCCGTCGTCGTCTGCAAATGCTTGATGACCTTTTCATTGCGCAGATCAGAGAAAGCTACCATTGCGATAAACATTCCAATAAGTGCTACGCTGAAAAAAAACACGCTAACTAGTCTCATATTCATGCTATTTAATATTGTGAGTGTTACAATTAATTACAGTACAAATGGACGCCAAAACGGAAAGAAAGAGAAGTAGAAACGGGTAGTTCAGACAAATTGAACTGTCAACCGGACAAGTGAAGGGACGAAAATCAGCCTCCCCCAAATTGATAAACCGCTCTCTCAAAATGAGAGGGTTTTTAAGCTGGCATGCCTCCCAAAAAACGCATACCATATTTCATAAAACATTGACAACAAACAACATACAGGATTAAACAGGCCCATTTCCAGGATCGGGCATGCCATTCGCCTTATAAGGGACGTAAATCAATTTTTATGAACCAATATGAAGCCGCCGCTCAGATAGCGGATGAAATACCAGAAATACAAAAGGAAATTGTACGTGCCCCTGTATTCGGAAGTGCATATCTCTCTGTAAAAGTATTGGCTAACTATACGGCGAAGATGTTACAACAACACCAGCTGCGTCAGGTACAACTTTGTATGCTGCTGGCCGAAAAGATCTACAACCGCGGTAACCAGCTGGTGAAAACAGCCGTTGAAAATGTATTCATTTTCTCTTTCTCCAGTTTCAGGATGTCCTGCAGTCGCCAGGAATGGCTGGAAATACAGCGTGTAATGCCCGCTGTACTCTTCTCCCTCTACATCCAGCAGGTATTAAAACCAGGCGTTTAATTAATTACTATCAATAAAAACACAGTTACTATGTTGATCGCAATCTACCTGCTCATTATGCTGGTCTGCTTTTATCTCTTTTATAAATCACTGGATTTCTTCGAAAACATATAAATGAATATTTATGATGACATTATTGCTGATTATATCCATCCTGGTTTTTATATACCTGGTGTATGTTCTCCTGAAACCTGAAAAATTCTGATCTCAAACCGTTTTAATAAATGAACAGCGAAATAATAGGTGTCATCCTCACCTTTATACTAACACTCGTGATCGCATTCCCGCTCGGAAAATATATTGCAAAAGTTTTCCAGGGGGAACGCACTATCACAGACTTCCTGACTCCCGTAGAGCGTTTTATATACCGTATCTGCGGTATAGATCCTCATAAAGAGATGAACTGGAAGCAACACATGGCCGCCCTGTTATCCATTAACCTGGTATGGCTCATATATGCCTTCTTTATCCTGTTATTCCAGTCTCATCTCCCACTCAATCCGGATGGTAACCCGGATATGACACCGGACCTGGCTTTCAATACAGCGATCAGTTTCCTCGTAAACTGTAACCTGCAGCACTACTCCGGAGAAACCGGCGTTACCTATCTTTCCCAGCTGATCGTCATCACCTTCCTGCAATTCGTATCCGCAGCTACCGGCGTTGCCGCAGTAGCAGTACTCTTCAGGGCTTTTGCAGAGAAGACCACCGAGAAACTGGGTAACTTCTTCGTATTCTTCACCAAAACGATCACACGTATACTGTTACCGCTCAGTATCATTATGGCGGTCATTCTCGCCTTTAACGGTACGCCTGCCAGCTTTGACGGCAAAGACAGTATCGTTACGTTACAGGGCGACTCTGTACAGGTATCGAGAGGTCCTGCGGCCGGTATGATCGCCATCAAACACCTCGGTACCAACGGCGGTGGATGGTTCGGCACCAACTCAGCACACCCACTGGAAAATCCGAACTACTTCACCAACGTCGTTGAGATCGTTGCACAGGTGATCCTGCCAATGGCCCTGATCTTCGCATTCGGCTTCTTCATCCGCAGAAAAAAACTGGGCTATGTCATCTTTGGCGTCATGACAGCTGGTATGCTGACGCTCATGATACCAAACATGATCTCGGAAATAAGCGGTAATCCTTTACTGCATCACCTGGGGCTGAAAGACATTACCGCCATGGAAGGTAAAGAGGTGCGTATCGGTGTGCCCGCATCTGCCTACTGGCAGGTAATGACTACCATCATCTCTACCGGTTCGGTCAACTCTATGCACGATAGCTCCATGCCGCTTTCAGGCGCCATGCAGATGCTGGGTATGATGACCAACTGTTTCTATGGGGGTAAAGGTGTGGGATTACTGAACTACTTTATCTTCCTGATCATTGCGGTGTTTATCTCCGGACTGATGGTCGGACGTACGCCTGAATTCATGGGACGTAAGGTAGAAGCCAGGGAAATGAAAATTGCGGCGATCATCGCCTTGTTCCATCCCTTCCTGATCCTGGTGGGTACGGCATTGTCCGCCTACTTTGCAGCACATCATCCACAGATGGCATGGTCCGTTCAACCGGCTAACTGGTTCAACAATCCATCCAATCACGGATTCTCCGAGATGCTGTATGAATATACTTCTTCCTCTGCCAACAACGGCTCCGGCTTTGAAGGTTTAGCAGACAACAATATCTTCTGGAATATTTCAACGGGTATAGTTATGATACTTGGCCGGTTTATCCCTATCATAGGACCTGTCGCCATCGCAGGTATCCTGGCTAAAAAGAAATATATCCCTGAATCCGCGGGTACCCTGCAGACAGACACCACCACATTCGGTATCATGACCTATGCAGTCATCATGATCGTTGCGGCACTGGCATTCTTTCCTGCACTGACCCTGGGTCCTATCGCAGAATATTTCCAGTCCTACTGACGCCCTCAGTTATTATCCTATAGCACTATTGAGATTGAAAGTGCCTATCCTGTGAAAACCCTGTTTCGTAAAACTTTGAATTATCATGTCTGAAAATAATCATAAAACTAAACTCTTCGAACCGGCCCTCGTAAGCGGCGCCCTGAAGCAGGCCTTCATGAAACTGTCTCCGAAGATCATGTTTCGTAATCCGGTGATGTTCACCGTAGAGATAGGTACCGCTATCATGCTGGCCGTTACACTATATACCGCTTTTACCGGCGATACAAAGCAAGGTTCCTTTGGATACAATCTCGCAGTATTTATCATCCTGCTGCTGACCCTTCTTTTTGCCAATTTCGCTGAAGCGATCGCAGAAGCAAGAGGTAAGGCACAGGCTGAAAGTCTGCGTAAAACAAGAGAAGAAACACCTGCCAAAAAAGTAATGGCAATAGGTGAAATATATACCAACGAGATCAAGATCGTTCCTTCTTCACAGCTCCGTAAAGGTGATTTCTTTGTCTGCGAAGCTGGTGATATGATCCCGATGGATGGAGAGATCATCCAGGGTCTTGCTACGATCGATGAATCTGCCATCACCGGGGAATCTGCTCCTGTGATCCGGGAATCAGGTGGTGACAAATCCTCTGTAACCGGTGGTACGAAAGTATTGAGCGATCGCATCAAAGTACGTGTAACTACTGACCCGGGCGAAAGCTTCCTGGACAAAATGATCGCACTGGTAGAAGGCGCCAGTCGCCAGAAGACGCCTAACGAAATTGCCCTGACCATCCTGCTGGCAAGTTTCACGCTGGTCTTCACCATCGTTTGTGTGACCTTAAAGCCCTTTGGTGACTATGCCAACACGCCGATCACCATCGCAGCATTTGTTTCATTATTCGTGTGCTTAATACCTACAACAATCGGCGGACTGCTCAGTGCGATCGGTATCGCGGGAATGGACCGCGCACTGAGAGCCAATGTTATCACGAAGAGTGGTAAAGCGGTAGAAACAGCTGGTGATATTGATACCCTCCTGCTGGACAAAACAGGTACCATCACCATCGGTAACCGTAAAGCCACGCACTTCTGGCCAGCTTATGAGATAGGCAAGAAAGAATTCTTCGAAGCCTGTGCACTGGCATCCCTGGCGGATGAAACACCTGAAGGTAAATCCATCATCGAACTGGCAGCTGAAAAAGGTATCAAAGCCAGTCAGCTGAATAGTGAGGATGCTACCTTCATCGAATTCACCGCAGAGACCCGTAGCAGTGGTATCAACCTCGATGGCGTGCGTATCCGTAAAGGCGCCTTTGATGCTATCCGTAACATCGTCGGTAAAGCAGGCCATCCATTCCCACAGGCAATGGAAGAGAAAGTAAAAGAGATCTCTTCCAATGGTGGTACGCCACTGGTGGTAAGCCGTAACGAACAGGTTATTGGTGTGATCGAATTACAGGATATCATTAAACCAGGTATCCGTGAGCGTTTCGAACGCCTGCGCCGTATGGGTGTAAAAACAGTAATGGTGACGGGTGATAACCCACTGACCGCAAAATATATCGCTGAAAAGGCAGGTGTAGACGACTTTATCGCAGAGGCTAAGCCAGAGGATAAAATGATCTATATCCGTAAAGAACAGGAAGGTGGTAAACTGGTAGCCATGATGGGTGATGGTACCAATGACGCACCTGCGCTGGCCCAGGCAGACGTAGGCGTCGCCATGAACAGCGGTACGCAGGCAGCAAAAGAAGCCGGCAACATGGTGGATCTGGATAATGACCCTACCAAACTCATTGAGATCGTGGAAATCGGTAAACAGTTACTGATGACCCGCGGTACACTCACCACCTTTTCTATCGCAAACGACGTGGCAAAATACTTTGCCATCGTACCAGCTCTCTTTGTAACCGCTATTCCAGCATTGCAGGGTCTGAATATCATGCACCTTGCTTCTCCGGAGAGCGCTATTCTTTCTGCCGTGATCTTCAATGCTATCATTATTCCTGCATTGATCCCACTGGCACTCAAAGGCGTCGCATACAAACCTATTGGTGCAAGCGCCTTATTACGCAGGAACCTCCTGATCTATGGTTTTGGCGGGGTACTCATACCCTTTATCGGTATCAAGATCATCGACCTGTTCCTGTCTCTGTTTATGTAAAATAAGTTCAAAACAATTACCATGAAAAAGTATATCTGGCCATCTGTAAAACTCACCATTTTTATGATACTTGTACTCGCAGTACTGTATCCAGCCCTGATCGCTGCCGTATCCAAAGCAGCACCGGGACAGGGAAAGGGGAAAACAATCTCTGTAAATGGGAAAGTAGTTGGCTACGAAAACGTCGGACAGAAATTCACTGATGATAAATACTTCAACGGCCGTCCCTCTGCCGTTGATTACAACGCAGCCAGCTCCGCAGGTTCCAACAAAGCAGCTTCCAATCCGGACTATCAAAAACTGGTACAGGAACGTATCGATACCTTCCTGATACATAACCCTGGTATCAACAGGGAAGACATCCCTGCCGAACTGGTAACAGCTTCAGGTAGTGGGCTTGATCCGGACATCTCTCCTGCTGCTGCGATGATACAGATAAAACGCGTCGCAGCTGCACGTCATCTTTCAGAAAATAAAGTGATGGCACTCGTATCTGATCATATCCGCGGCCCATGGCTGGGAATGGCAGGTCCTGCAAAAGTAAACGTACTCAAACTCAATATCGCACTCGATACATTAAAATAAACGAACCCGAAATGGACAACGATAGAGTAATAGTCAGAAAGGCGGTGCTCTCCGACTGTAAATATGCCGCTATGATCACGGCTGAAATGGAAGCATCCGCCAAAGCAAGGGGTACCGGTATCAGCAAACGTTCCGTATCCGCTATTATGAAAAAGATAAGAGAAGGGAAAGCCGTTATCGCACTGACCGTAAATAAGATCTGGGTGGGCTTCTCCTACATAGAGAGCTGGAGCAACGGCGCATTTGTATCCAACTCAGGTATGATCGTTAATCCGACATTCCGCGGACAGGGAATCGCCTCCCGTATCAAAAGGAGAATATTCCAGTTGTCACGTGAAAAATATCCGGAGGCAAAACTATTCAGCATTACAAGTGGACTGGCCATTATGCGCATGAACAGCAAATTAGGTTTTTTACCAGTCACCTTTAATGAAATAACCAGGGACCCTGAATTCTGGAAAGGATGCAAGAGTTGTGTTAACTTTAATATCCTGCAAAAGAAAGGGTGCCAGAACTGCCTCTGTACGGCAATGCTTTTTACGCCTCCTGCCGTGCAAAAAGAAGAAGAAAAAGAAGGGCTGCTGTTAGCAGCAGGCGCTTACTGATCTTCTTACATGATTGATCTCACTTCTTCCGTACCAAGCATCGGGACGCTTCTCCTCATGAGAAGAACAGCCTGGGCCTGGACGGAAAGTGAGTTTTTTGAACACTACAGCAAATGAGCGACAAAGACAATAACGCCCAGCACTTCCTCGACCTGATCCGTCAGTCCAGAAGAGGAAAGTTTAAAATATACATCGGAATGAGCGCCGGTGTAGGCAAGACCTACCGCATGCTGCAGGAGGCCAGGACATTGCTACGCAATGGCGTCGATATCAAGATCGCCTATATAGAAACACACAACCGTGCGGAAACACATGCCCTCCTCGACGGACTGCCCATCATTCCCCGCAGGGAACTGTTCTACAAAGGCAAAGCGCTGGAAGAACTCGATATGCAGGCGGTCCTGAACCTGCACCCGGAAGTAGTCGTTATCGATGAACTGGCCCATACCAATATCGAAGGCAGTAAAAATGAGAAACGCTGGCAGGATGTGATGGAAATACTGGAAGCCGGCATCAATGTCATCAGCGCCGTCAATATCCAGCATATCGAAGGCCTGCAGGATGAAGTAAAGAATATTACCGGTGTAGATGTGGCCGAACGTATTCCCGACCTCGTACTGCAACAGGCGGACGAAGTGGTGAACATCGACCTGACGGCAGACGAACTGGTCACCCGGCTCAAAGAAGGTAAGATCTATACCGCGGACAAGATCGCCGTTGCCATGAAAAACTTCTTTCAGCCGGAGAGAATACTACAGCTCAGGGAACTGGCCCTCAAGGAAGTGGCCACCCAGGTAGAACGTAAGATCGAATCTTCCCTCCCCCGCACCGCACATCCCCGGAATGAACGTTTCCTGGCCTGCGTCAGCAGCAATCATGTGATCGCTAAAAAGGTCATTCGTAAAACCGCCAGACTGGCCGCTTACTATCAGTCCAAATGGTATGTGCTCTATGTACAGACACCCAAAGAAGATGGCGACAAGATCGGTCTGGCAGAACAACGTCACCTGATCAATAACTTCAAACTCGCAATGGAGCTGGGTGGAGAAGTCATAAAGGTAAAAAACAGTAATATTGCTAAAAGTATTATGCAGACCGCCGACGAAAAAAAGGTCACTACGATCTGCCTCGGCAAACCTCATTTGAATGTAATGGGGATGCTGCTGAATACAGCCGTTTTCTCCCAGCTGTTAGGTAAGCTGTCAGAATCGGACATTGACATCATAATTCTTTCCTGACATGCGCCTCAAGACGAAATTAAGTATAGGCATCGGATTCTTATTTATCGCAATTCTTATCTCCGGTATCCTGGGTATCTACTCCATACACCAGCTGAAAAAGGACGCGCGCCTGATATTGGAAGACAACTACGAAACCCTCGTGTACAGCAACAATATGCTGTCCCTGATGGATCGCGTACCTTTTGATTCAGCGGTATTACGTGAGTTCAACGACAACCTGGTAAAACAGGAAGCCAATATCACCGAACAGGGAGAAGCAGCAGCGACTGCCGCCGTCAGGAATATCTTCGAACAGCTCAGGCACGATCCCGATAATGATTCCCTGCAAAGTATTATCCGCCGGAAAATATACCAGATCAATACCGCCAACCAACAGGCGATCTTTCGTAAAAACTCACTCGCTGAAAGCAACGCAAGACGCTTTAGTAATTTCACCATGATCATCTTTGGCTTCCTGGCACTGATCGCATTTACACTGGCCGTCAACTTCCCCGGTATTATCAGTGAGCCGGTAAAAGCCCTTTCTGATGGTATAAAGGCGATCGTGAACAAAGACTATTCTAAAAGGATCCGTATCTCACAACATGATGAATTCGGCGAACTGGCCCAGGCATTTAACAGTATGGCCGAAAAACTCGATGAATACGAGCATAGTAATCTGGCGAAGATAAAATTTGAGAAAAGCCGTATTGACACCATCATCAACCAGATGAATGATGGTATCATCGGACTGGATGAAAACAGGCACCTGCTCTTCCTGAATAAAGTCGCAGAGAAACTACTCGGACTCCGCGAAGTAGAGATCATGGGACAATATGCCCCCGATATCGCTGTCAACAATGACCTGATGCGCAGTCTGCTGAAAACGGATAGTCCGGCGAAAGAACTGAAGATCTTTGCCGACCAGAAAGAAAGCTATTTCCACCTCGATATACGCAATGTCACCAATAATGAAAAGGTGATCGGTCAGGTGATCGTACTACGGAATATCACCCCCTTCCATGAACTGAATGAAGCGAAAACCAACTTCATCGCTACTATCTCACATGAACTGAAAACACCGATCGCCTCTATTAAAATGAGTGCACAGCTGCTGACTGACACCCGGGTGGGAGAAGTCAACAGAGAACAGGAAGAACTGGTAAGGAGTATTACAGATGATGCCAACCGGCTGTTGAAGATCACCAGTGAACTGCTGAATATCAGTCAGGTGGAAACGGGCCATATACAATTGAAGATAGAACCTGTATTCCCGGATATCATTATCGATAATGCCACCAATACCGTCAGCGCACTGGCACAGCAAAAGAATATCGCCATACGCATTCACAACAACACCCATGCACATAAGATCATGACAGATCCGGAGAAAACAGCCTGGGTACTGACGAACTTCCTCACCAATGCCGTGAAGTATTCGCCGGAAGATGGCGAGATAGAACTGACCACAACTGTCCGTAATAACAGCGTTGCGTTTTCCGTAGCAGATCATGGCCGGGGGATCGAAGAAAAGTACCTCTCCAGGATCTTCGACAGGTATTTCAAAGTACCCGGTACGCCGGAAAAAGTAGGTACAGGATTAGGCCTGTCCATCTCCCGGGAGTTTATTGAGGCACAGGGAGGACAGATATGGGTGGATAGTACGCTGGGAGAAGGAAGTACATTCGGATTTACCCTGCCCCTGTTCGCTGCGGAATGAAAATAGAAAAGCCACCTCTCTCTGGGAAAGATGGCTCTCTGATTCTAAAGCTGGCTGACATCTTTAATTCAATGCCCTGAATATGGTATTCGTATAGGCAGAATCTACGTTCCCGGCAAACACCATGATACCGGCCTTATTGCCACTGGAAGGCAACCAGGAAGCGGCAGCTGTAGCGTTGCTGAGCGTATTATATTGTTTGGAAACACCGATCATTGTTTTGGCAGAACCAATAGAATTGGCCCAACGGTTAAAGCGGGTCGTATTGTTCTGAAAATAACCCATGTCTTCCACGAAGTTCAGGTATTGGGCAACTGAAGGCGTCTGACCGATGGCATACCCCGCCTGCGCACCACTGTAAATAGCGGCAGTATACACGGTATTGGCACTATTAGATGACAGCGGACCGAAATAAGTCCCAAACTGTTTAACCAGGTTCGTAAAATTGGTATTGGCGGCTGTACTGCCCAGGTGTTCCACATCCAGTGCGATACCATCAAAATGCAGAGAGTCAACGATACAGGTCTTTACAAAGGAGGCAAACTGCTGATAGTTCAGTCCCTGTCCGTTGTAAGTGGTGAATGGTGTGGTCGTATTCCAGGAAGGTGCGTCATCAACGTTCATCAGGACCTTTACACCACGTTGCTGTAAGACCTTCACATGGTCTTTGATGGCTTTGTAAGAATGGTAGTTGGGATTGACATTCAGGATATAGGCGTTCGGACTGCCATAATGCGCAGAATCAGCCATCTCCCAGGCAGTACCTTCGAAAAGGACAACTACATTAGCATCATTGGCAAACTGTGTCAGCGGCAGCTGATTAGGGGTAGCATCAAAGGCATAATAAGCTACTTTGAAATGGGCAGGTAATGCCTCTGTAGCTGCTTCTTTAGTGTCTGAAGATCGTTCCGGCTGCGCAGCATCCTTTTTACAGGAAACGGCGAGGGTCACCAGGGTCGTGACCATGAACCAGGTCATGCATTTTTTCATATACAAAGGAAATTGGGTTACACAGATTGTTCAGCATCGTAATTTAGGCTATTCTGTGTACCAAATTTCCTTTGCGCTATTCCGGACAAATAATATATGTCCAGTTTCACGGGCTGGGCTGTCCGGTTTCGGCACAATCGCTGTGATGCAAAAAAAATCCCGGACAACTGTCGTCATCCGGGAATATTAACTATAACAAAACGTCTTATTTCAGTGTTGCGATATCCAGTTTAGGAGCATCTTTTACTTTCTCCGCCATCTCAGCCGGCAGATAAGGACGGCCTCCTGCAGCAGCCACACAGGTACCTGTGAATACGGCGCTTGTCATCACCTTACCATTCATGATGATGGATTGCTTGAAATGCAGCCTCGGCTGACCACCAGCATCGGCATGCAGTTCACAGGTTACAGTGAATTCGTCATCCTTTTTCAGGGAACGTAAAAACTTCAGGGTATACTGAGACAATACCATATGCACACCTTTTGCAGCTTCTTCGGCAAAGTCAAAACCCAGCACTTCCTTAATATAATCGTGTCTGCACCACTCCATGTAAAAAGGATAGTACAAACCATCCATGATACCCTGCACGTCGATATGCTCTTCTTTTACCTTATAGATTTTTGAATACTCCATGACTTACTACCGTTTTTATGTGGCCGCAAATATACGGCTAAAAAACGTGCGGCGATACCCTCCCATATCCCCTAATATGGGGATAAAAAAATGCTCCCCGGCGTTCCCGGAGAGCATTATCTATTTTAAAAGAATGCACTATAATCTGAATAAAGCGGCCAATATGAATCTCGTTTCAGACTTAACCAGGTCTGGACGCCAGTTAGGGTCTAATGGAGTGGTTGAATATCCCGTCTGAGAGGTAACACCACCTTCTCCTGCAAAATAAGGAACATTCGCATGTCTGTTTACAAGCTCAAAACGGAATGTCAGACTCTGATTAGGCATATAGTCAAAGTTTGTAGACATATCCCAGCCTTTAAACTTATCGCCCGGATTAGCGCTGAATGGGAATGCGCCCTCAGTTTGTGTCGGATTGTTAGGGTTTGGCAGCGGACTTGCCTGACCTGTAGGATAAAGCACAAGATATCTTCCCGGATTACTCATGATACCACCACCCACAGTCCATGCAAATTTATTTCTGTTAAACCAGATACGGTTGTAAAACATTGCACTCGCAAAATACTGTGCAGGACCTTTTACACTATCCCCCTTGAAGCCATTTACACCACCGCCTTTTTCAAAACCAATATCACCAGTCAGAGAAAATGCCATACGGCTAATACCTCTTGATTTAGGTTTGTTATAATACCTTACCAGTAAACTATTGTCTGAATGGAAACGCTTTCTTTCAGGAAGCCCTCCGGCATCAGAGCCATAGTAATCATTGGTCAGCAATTTCAGGTTGCTATTGTCTGGCATCCAGGTAACGTTAAACCCAAAGCCAGGCATTTTATTAAATTTACCATAGCTCTGCCAGCCATTAATAATCCATGGTTCAATTTTCAGATTCTTTGTAGGATAGATCTGAACACGTAACCCGTTAAAAAACCATGGCGTGTTATCAGATGTAAACGATGCCTGATATTCCCAGTTCTCCGGTTGATAATAAGAGTTCAGACCGATGTAACTCATGAACATACCCGCGTCAATATTAATACCATACCATTTATTGATATGATAACCTACATATGCTTCACTGAGGTAACGATATACGTTTGCCAGCTGGTACTGTCCGCGATAAGGGCTAACATCATTACGTGGTACAACAATAGACCTTGTACCAAACTGTGTCATGACCCTGGCACGGGCGCCCTTATAGTAGAAATCGCCTCCGAAATGCAACGCCGACAGCTGCACCTCATTATTACGGGCCAGGGCAGTAGAACCAACTACCGTATTGTCATTAGGTTTATTAAAGGAATGAGTATAGTTTACATCCATCAAAATGCTGGGAGTAAAAAACTTCATGTCTTGAAATACAGAATATTCTCTTCTGTCACTTCCATTCTGCCAGGTCTGATCAATTCCCTCAAACGGGATCTTTTCCGTAGTAGAGGTGGTGTCCTGTGCAATAGTGCATACAGTTCTTGTAGCTAGTACAAATACTAAAATTGCTTTTTTCATTGGTTTTGTAATGTTTTGTTCGCCTATCAAACAATCGTTCGTTAGTTTCCACACCTATGCCAAACGATATACCATCTTCTTCGGTATTAGCGCTCAAATACTACAAACCCCTTAACCAGGCTGGGTATCCGCCCTTTTTCCTGATATACCGCCACATCACGAAAACAAAAAAAACCTTCTCATGTTGAGAAGGTTTTATCAGATTGGCAGGATAGGATACCGTTAACGAATGCTTTCGGTAACCACCTTACCTGAATCAGTTCAAAGGCTAACTAACAGCCCTGATTTATCAAATGTATAAACAGCCACTCAAATTGAGAAGGTATTCGCAAGCACTGGCATTATCCCGGACAACAAAACTGCCTAAATACCAACTAATTACAAAAATAAAAACAAAAAGGCATCGCGTTTGCCTAATCTGTCCTGTCAACCAATGGACGATTTTACATTGCTGTAAATAGTATACAAACGTAGCGTTTGCTGTTCTTAAGTGTTAGCTAACCGGCCGGAGTACCTTTGTACTTCGGCCTTCTCATTTTTAGCATAAAACGGCAGCCCTCCTTCACTAGATGAGCCAGCTCAGTCTATAGTAAAACAGGCATAAAAAGCCTCTCTGATATTATCCAGTTCATCTACTTCCTCACCACTGCAGATCACTTCAGTGCCCGATAACAAATAGTCGATCACCTGTTGTATACGGATCACAATCGGCTTGAAATGATGTTTGCTGATGAACATGTACTTGTCCTCTATCTGGGGCCTGGTAACGGCGTCTGCCCTAAGGGTGTGATTAACAAGGATACCTGCTTCATTGATAAACTCGCAGTTGATCGTTAATGTATACTTCTCCATACACGAACTATTTTAATCATAAAAAAAGAATAGCTAACTATAAAGCGAGAGTGCCTGTCGTTGCTGCACTAGCAACCTGAGGTTTTTCAACTCCTGCCCGAAAGGATTCATGATCATATGTCTTGTTGATGCAGACGAGGGCGAAAGTATTTTTGTCAGCAGCTGATTACAGTTACCTGAAGGACTACAATCCACATAGAAACAGGGCCCGCCTGCTTCCAGCTGATTCACTGCTGCCGTAAACCGGATTGGCTCCCGCACAGCATCCCAGCAATAAGCCGCATCTACACTAAAGAGCTGTCTGGCCTGTACGCCTGAAAAGAAAGAGATGGCGGGCTGCGAAAAGCTGACGTTACGCAGCGTATTAAGGAACTGATCCCTGGCGCTATCCAGCAGGAGATTATGAAAAGGATACTTCACAGGAAGTATACTATACGGTAATCCCTTACCATCCAGATATGCCTGTATCGCTATCAGTGCACCCTGACTGGCAGACAAGGTAAAATGTCCTTCATAGTTAACGGACATCAAAGCTGCATTATCCCGTAATAAAGGCGTTGCATCATACAATGCAGGGTTGCCAAGAATAGAGATCATCCCTCCTTTACAACATTGCTGTTCAATAATACGCGCCTGTTCTATCAATGCATACAGCATATCTACCGGACGTACCGCACCACTTACCGCAGCCGCTACGGTTTCTCCAAGATTACTGCCCAGCACACAATCCGGTCGTATATGCATCTCCTCCTGGAGATATCTCGCCATGGCATACTGTATCATGAAGACCGCCGGATTAGAGAACCGGATATCATCAAATACATCATCACGACCATGGTATCTGTCATAAATATATTCGACAACAGATGCGCCCATCATTTTGCGCACCTCCTTATCGAGGGTCAACAGGGTATGGCGGAAATACACATTGGTATTGAACAGTTCCGCGCCCATATTGTAATACTGACAACCCTGTCCGGCAAACAGGAAAACGATAGTAGGCATAGTTGGAAATTTGGGATTTATATCATAAAATAAATGGTCTTTAATGATTTCAGTCGAACAGCGATTCAACCTGCTATGTTGCGGTGTGCATATTGTTTTTTAAAATAGGGTGCCTTAAATACAAGGTTTTGCTGATATCCGGGGTTTCCATTTTTAAGCAATGCTATGGGTTATCAATCACTGGGGGCTACAAACCAGCTGAATATCTTATTGCTTTAAACTGAGAATATCAACTAAACTAAATTAATATAATAAACTCAAATTAACAAGTGGGTGCACAGGAATTACATGGAAATTAACAGCAGATATTTAAAAACTATATGCATTTAAATAAAATCATTTCATCATGAAAAATGACCGCACTTACCAGGTATTTATCTAATGTTCAAAAGTAGCTGCCGGTATTGTAAGTGTTAACATTCAGTTAATCTACGAAGGTTATCTTTAACACTCAATGTAATAGTATGATTTTGTCCTTGAGCCCCGCCAAGAGAAAAGAGTTCAACACTATTTACCATGCCACTCATGGAAGACTGTACAATACATTTTTAAAGTTGACCAAAGATGAGACACTCGTAAAAGATATTCTTCAACAATGTTACCTGAAGCTCTGGGAAAACTGGGAGCAGATTACCGACAAAACAGACATATATCCGTTACTTTTCACCTATTCACGTAACATCTTCATTGACGAATTACGCAAGATAAAAGCCAGAAAGACTTTATTGCAACATATCAGCGCTTCCGGGGAAAACAGCGTAAGTTCTGAAGAGCACTATATACTGAAAGAATGCCTGGCCACCGTGAACACTGCTGTAAAACATATGCCGGCGAGAAGAAGAGAAGTATATAAACTGGCGCTGGAAGAAGGCATGAGCAGAAGGAACATTGCAGACCTGCTTTCATTATCACCCAATACTATTGATTGTCATTTACAGGAAGCCATGAAAACGATTCGCACCATTGTAAACAGTTAATCAGACAAAGATCCCTATATTAATTTTTTTCTTATTCCGTTGCAGGTAGTTTATTACCTGTTGTCCTATTATTTTTATTACCAAAAAATATTAAATTCGCGTAACAGCTTATAGCCAAATGCTGTAATAAATACGCAAAAAAATGCCGCTACCAGGAATAGCGGCATTTTTCTTTCTCTTTATCATAAAGCAGGGATTGCCGGCTTCCTATAGCTTCAAACCGATCAGTGGCTCAGCACTGATGAAAGTGAATGATTCGTCGCCGGCATTTAACAACTTCATCAGATAGACATTATTCTCATCAAAAGGGAAGATCATATTTCCCGCATAACTATCCACCGGCAGGATAATTTCACCTGTGGTGTGATCTGCCACTTCCAGGAAAAAGATACCGGCATCCGGCGCTTTCAGCTCGATGTAATCTGACGGGTTCAGGTACTGAATACCTTTCAGTTCGCCGATCTGTTTAAAAGAACCATCATTCACATCGATGTCATAGAAGCGAATATCAATTGTACGGCCTTTCAGCACGCCGGTTGTATCAATGTTCAGCAGGGCATATTTCCTTGTACCTTCAGCAGGGGCCGTCGTTGCAAGATCCGATCCGGATAGTATCAGTGGTCTGGAATCTCCACCCAGGTCAATCAAAGTATATTCAACACCAGGACGATCAATATCGATAAGGGTGTCTATTACATAGTCTTTCTTTCCTGCTTCCTTTATTTTCAATGCCTGCTTTCCTGTCACCACGTAACGTGATAATGCGCTTCCGGCACTGAGACTATCTTCCAGCACACTGTCTCCCACTGTAACTTCGTAGAAATGCTCCACGCTGGAGGAAGACAATCTGAAAGTAGCATAAGACGGCAACTCCGGAAGATCACCACGCTTCTGACAAGCGGTAAAGAAAGCAATTGTCAATAAAAGGAAGAAAATCTTTTTCATTTATTCGTTCATTTAATTTTAAAAACAGGTGCTGCTAATGCAGCACCTGTAACCTGTATAGTCAATACGTTTACATTAAAAATTAATAAGCAGCAGCATTAGGGTTATAAGATGCCCAGTTGTCATCCCAACGTACGCTACCTGCTGCACCGAATGCGCCTTTACCTGCACTTGCAGAACCAGCGATATAACGGAAGTCAGGAGCAGTAAAGTTGAATGGCAGTACCAGACCAACTGCGCTGTTTGTTGATGTTACAGTGCTCAGGGAGTTGCCAGTCCATCCTACCCATGCAGAAGTTGGGGTTGGAGCGACAGCAGCTACGAAGCTGTGTACAAGGCTGTTGCTGAATACACCATCACCTGCTGTAGAGATGTGGGTAACTGCACCAGCGCCATCGAAGATAACACCAGCTTCATCATAACCACCGATCACTGAGTTAGTCAGGTTGAAAGATGAATTTCTTCTCCAGCGTGCACCATAGAGCAGGCTGTCTCTTTTTGTAGATGAACCCAGGATAGTGAAGTTTGACAATGTAGGACGGGTGATTGGAGTTGCACCTGTACCGCCTGCGTTGTTGTCAGACTCAATACCGTTAGGATCTGCTGTCAAAGGAACACCAGGGTGTCTCAGAGAAACCGCATACTGGATGTTACCTACATAACCCAGATCAAAATCGAACTCATCATCATTGTTAGCATATGCCACCAGGTGTTTAGCGTTAACTGTACCTCCGAAAAACTCGAAAGCATCATCAGCGCCAAAAGATACCTGGATGCTATCCAGTACAGTACCGCTACCAACACCGCCTAAAGTCAGACCGTTGATTTCGTTACCATTACCCAGATCACGACCAGCATACTCGATACGTACACATTTCAGTGTACCACCGTCGTGAGATGCATTAGCACCACCATAAGTGATAGAATAACCAGCAGGAATTTCAGCTGCCAGGATGCCTTCGATCTGAGAACCGTTAGCGTTGGTTGGAGCATCACCCAGGATAATGATGCCACCCCAGTCGCCTGGTTTACGTTGACCTACAGCTTTGTCAGATGTGAAAACAATGGATGTTGTTGCGTTACCATCAGCGATCAGTTTACCACCTTTGGTTACGATCAGATAAGAAGTACCGCGTGTAGAATTAGATTTTCCCTTGATGAGGGTGTTTGGCTGTATCAGCAATGTGGCGCCACTCTGTACATAGGTAGGTCCGTCAAGGATCCATACTCTGTCATTGGTCAACGTAAATGTACCGCTGGCAATGGTAGCAGGAATAGTACCTGTGAGGGTAGGCCAGGTGCGGGTATCAGCGCCAACACCTGCGTTTACTGAACGATCGAACTGACCTTCTTGCTGGTCAAT
Organism: Chitinophaga sp. YR627; assembly: GCF_900114995.1. Taxonomy (GTDB): domain Bacteria; phylum Bacteroidota; class Bacteroidia; order Chitinophagales; family Chitinophagaceae; genus Chitinophaga. The sequence continues at coordinate 782,420 of NZ_FOUX01000006.1, read as the reverse complement.
TGCACCTTCCTTTTTGCAGGAAGTAAAGATAGCCGAAGCAGCGATAGCTGCAATAAATACGCGTTTTAACATGAGGTTCCTTTTAAATAATGGTTAATAAACAATCTATATCGAGCTAAACAGGTTTTCAATCATTAAACTCAGAAAGTATAACTGGCACTTACCGTGAAGTTCCTTCCGTACCAGAACTTACGTCTCAGTTCATCATAGCGGCTGTCATATCTCTTGCCGCTGGGGTCTTCCGGGATGATCAGGTTTCCATACTGGTCAAACTGACCAGGTACACCTGACGCATCGGGTCTCCATATATTCTTGTGGTTATTGTAGTATCTTATTACCGGCTGGTTCAGCATATCTGCCGCATTCAGCTTGATCTCCGCTTTGTTGTTCTTCATAAACCGGTAGCTCAGCTGCAGATCAACTACATCTCTCGCCTTCTCATATTCATTATACTCATCCAGCTCTGAACCATAAATAATACGCTCTCCTACCCTGTTGTATACCAGGTTAAATCCAAGATGACTACCGGTATAGATCAGCCCTCCATTGATGATGTATGGCGCCTGACCAAACAGCGGACGGTTACGTTTAGCGGGTTGTATGATCTCTTTGTTATCGTCTATACGTATCCTCACCTCAGCATCATACTCCACCTTTGCATTGAGATAAGAGAAGTTACCCGACAGGTAAAGGTTTTTCAGAAATTCAGAATGCTCATTGATAAAGCCTGCCGACTTACGGAAATTCAATTCGAAACCCAGGTCAGTTGCCGACTTCATATTTACATATTGCATAGCCAGTACGTGAGAAGGTATCATCGCCGCCTCCAGCTGTAACTCTATCGGATCTTTAAATTTCTTATAGAAGGCAGAGAAAGAGATCAGTTCCTGTGGAGACGGATAGAACTCTATACGCAGGTCCACATTCCTGATAGCCGTTGGATGCAGATCATCCCCACTGATCCAGGTGTCTTCCTCCGGTTTATAGTATTCAAAGAATGATAACTCTCTCAGGTCAGGTCTTGCTACCGAATGATAGTAAGAAGCTCTTATATTGAATTTCGGTGTGATCTCGTAGATCAGATTAACAGATGGCAACCAATCGGTCTTGTCTATGGTCACCACAGTATCTGTCAGACTGATCGTACCGTCTCTCTTCGCACGTGTATCCAATGTCAGGGAACTCATGTAATTCTTTTCTACGCGCAGCCCACCGGCAAAACGTAACTTCTTCGCCAGGTGACCATCCAGCATCAGGTAACCTGCATGCAGGCGCTGATAAGCATCATATCCATTCGCACGTCCGCGGTCCTGGTTCTCTGAAGCCAGCATGGAAAAATAAATGAGCTTATTATATCCGAAATTTTCTCTGGAATACACGTTATAGTAAGGCAGCCCTATCAGCTTCGCCTGTAAATCAACAGCGCCTGCATCCGGTCTTATACTGAACTGCTCTGCTTCAAAATCAGCCTTACGGTAAGTACCCTGATAACCGGCTTTCAATGTCTGCTGCAAACCACCCAGTGTAAAAGGCTGTGAGCCTTCCGCACTCCAGGTATATCTGCGTTCTTTCAGATCTGAGAAGTAAGTGCTCGTACGCAGCTGGTTGGCATCATTGTATACATATCCGAAGATATCTGCACCCTGTGCCCTTTCTCCCATCACACGCTTGTTATCTGGTTCCTTTCTGTTGGTGAGAGACATACTGCCATTCCAGTTGAACTTGAAACCATTCTTCCCCAATGTATGTTCTCCTTCGAGTTTACCCTGGAAGATGGTATTGTATAAAGGAAAATTGGAAAAGGCATCGATATCTGTACCGGAGTAAAGGTTTTGTCCTTTGTATAATCTTGTTCTTTCGGTAAACTTCTGGGTGAAGATGCTCTTCATGCCAATTTTATGTTTTCCGAAAGAATAACCCAGGTTCAGCAAGCCACTGAGGTTATTTTCGAAGAGATATTCTTTCCCTTCGTAATAGTGGATCTGAATAGGTGCATGATCAATATAATCCTGTGCTGTCTGCTGGTTTCTATAGGTCAGTGCGAAGATACCGCCGAAGCGCTTACCATCTTTCAGCTGTTTCACCCTACCCACATTCAGCTCATAATCCTGTACAGGTCTTCCGGTAAAACGATACATGGTAAACCTGTTCGGAAATGCGGCGCTGATGGCGCCATATTTCTGACGGCTTTCATCACTGCTCCCGTAATAACCTTCTGAGATCAGTTTTGCATATTCACCTGACTGATAAGTACCTGGCAGTTTGCGACTGCCATCATCAAAACCCAGATAATCGTATTTACCTCTTTCTGGTCCGTAGAAATCCTTACCAGTTGCTTTCGTATTAAACCCGGTACCTAACTTGATACGTACAAAGTTTTCTACCGGAATATCTCTCGTCGTCATGTCCACCACACCACCGGAGAACTCTCCCGGCAAATCAGGCGTAGCTGTCTTGTATACCACTACATTATCGATCAGGGCACTGGGAATCACATCAAATGCGAAGTTGCGGGCATTGGGCTCTGTACTGGGTAACAGCGAGCCATTCAGCTGCACGTTGTTATAACGGTCGCTTAGTCCGCGTACGATTACAAAACGGTTATCCTGCACATTCAGTCCGCTTACACGATTCAGCACCTGGGCCACATTATTATCCGGCGTACGCAGGATCTGCTCTCTCACGATACCATCAATTGTAGCCGCGCTACTCTTCTGACGGGCAAACATTCCTTCAATAGACGCCTTTCTATAATCCGCCGTGATCACTACTTCATTCAGTGATTTGGAAGAGGGCTTCATGGAAATATCCAGTGGTGTATTTTCACCGGCCTTTACGATAATACCTGTAATACGACGGCTCAGGTAAGAAATGAAGCGCACTTCCATCGTGTAGGTACCCGCAGGTATCTCTATATTATAAGTACCATCTACACTACTCTGCATACCCTTGTTCACTTCAATAAGATGGATAGTAGCACCGGGCAGCATCTCTCCTTTTTCGTCGATCACACGGCCGCTGATCTGTCCCGGCTTTGGCTGCGCTACCGGCTGACGGGGAACGGTACTTATTCTTACCGCAATCTGTCTGTCATCTACATCATACACCAGGGTAGCCTGTTGCTGCAGATCGGTGAGCACTTTGCCAAGTGGTTGTTTATTAAAGACGGCGTGACGGATATTTACATTACCCGCAGCCTGTTTATCATAAGAAAATGAATAGCGTGTCTGTTTACCTATTGCCAGCAATACTTCATCGAGTGTAGCACGTTCCATATTGCAGGTGATCGCATCCCTCAATACGCTGACACCCTGCTGGGCATATGTGAATGGCAGGCATAAGGAAATAAATAAGACAGTCAAAAAGAATCTCTTCGTCGTTTTTTCAGATGCGACTTTCAAAGTAAGGAACATAGTTTCGTTTAATTTACCCTTTGGACAATACACTACAGTTAAGGTGCACGAGGTGCCCTTTCAATACATGATTACCGGAATGTGTTTTTATGGCTTGATGATCAATTTTCCTGCTTTCTCTTCCAGGTGCAATCCGTGTACAAACAAAATTTTCCTTAACAACTCAGCCGGCGGTTTTCGCATATAGGTGCCGGTAAGTCTTTTTCCATTCAGGATTGCCGGTTGCTGGCAAACAATATCTACTTTATAGGTGGTAGCGACTCTTTTTAACACATCCGCCAGTGGCAGGTCATTAAAGACGATCTGTCCGCTCAGCCACTCTCTTGTTGATCCGATATCCGTACTCCGTACTTCCATGGAATGCTTCTCAACATTATAACTCATCAGCTGGCCCGGTGAAAGGATGTATTTTTCCTTATCTGCTGATATCTCCACCTTCCCCTGTACAAGTGTGACGCGTATATCATTCTCGTTCTCGTAGTGTTCTATATTGAAGGCGGTACCCAGTACCACTGTTGTAACATTACCCGTATTCACCCGGAAAGGCCGGCCCGGATCACCGGCTACATCAAAAAAGGCCTCTCCTGTTACCGTCACCTCACGTTCCCTGTCATTGTAAGCGGTTTCATTATAAGAAAGCGCGGCCCGTGCATTCAGCCAGATACTGGTGCCATCCGGCATGCTGACTTTCCTCACTTCCTGTCCGTCGTTATGCAGCGATACCCATTCATCCGGCTCCTGCTCTTTCAGCTTCGGTCTGGAAGACCAGAAAGCAATACCGGATACTGCGATCAGGATCGTAATACCTGCGGCTACCTGCCAGCGTTTTATCTTCGACACGATCCCTTTTCTGCTACGGGCATTGATACTGCTATGAATATCATCCAACAGCGACTCACTCACCATATCCGGCACGTGGCTATCCACCGTCTCTTCCAGTGAGAGGATATGCCTGTGTACTTCCTCTTCATTTCCTTCCTCCAGGTATTTTAAAACCTCCTTTTCTTCTTCGGGTGTACACTGTCCATCCAGATATTTTTTTAACAGGTCGCTGTTCATTGATGATGTTTATACATATTAACTACGGATGAGAAAAACGGTTTTACTAGTCCGTACTATCTTTTTTTTATAATTGGCGGAAAAAACCGGCTTCTGGTTACTGAGGATGCGGACACAGGCCTTCCCGGAAGCATTTTTCCGGCCATCCTCCCCCCTGCATTTTCCAGTGCCTGCTCAATCAGCACGTCATTTTCATCACCCAGTGCCCGCAATGGCAGCCGGGAAAACTCATCGACAATAATCCCGGGCGTCAGCCCTTCATTATAATCTCCCTTACCAAGAGCATTATATAATTTAAATACAAGCGGAAAAAGCGTATAACTAACCTTCGGCGTAGCCCCCTGGTCACTGATGGCAAAACTCGCCATATCTTTCCCCATGGTTTTCTCACCGATCTGCACCACTTCCATATAAGGGGACAGATTATTGACAAGCAACTCTGAAGCAGAAGCGGTACCGGCAGATGTAAGAATGATCAGTTTACTGAGTGACAGCCGGTAAGGCCCCAGCTGGTCAAACGTATATTGGTACGGCCCGTCGTTGAGCGCATCCTGAAAGGAACTATTGATAGTGCCACCATTCCGGTTGGCCTTATAAGTCACAAAAAGAGCACTTGCCTGTACCGGTGCTACAACTGCTCCGATCAACGCGGCGGAAGACACATCCCCTCCGGGGTTATAACGCAGGTCCAGTATCAGACTACGGATCCCCGCCTGTTTGAGCTTATATAAAGAGTCCAGCAACTGCTGGTCAAAACGACCGTCAAAGTAGTTGTAAAAGAGATAGCCGGTCTTCTGCGCTCCCTGTCCGAATACCTTTGCCAGATATACCGGCTGCTCCGTAAAGTGCGTAGGTGGCAGCATAATACTGGCAGCCTCCTTCAATTGTCCGTCTTCCAGGCGAACGGTGTTCAGTGTCACCCCCTTGCCTTCTTTCAATACCTGGTGCAAGGCTTCAGCAGAAGAGGCGGTTAATTCCTGTCCATTGACAGCAGTAAACAGATCCCCTCTTTTCAGTCCCTGTGTAGCCGCCGATCCTCCTGGTACAGCTAACATCACAATCCCTACCCAGCGGTCCCCGGCTTCTTTCAGTTGCGTAAAAGCATATTCCAGACCGTAATAGGCAAACGAAGAATAAGCAGGTAACGGATGCTCCGGGTCCAGCAGATATGAAAAACGGTCCGCCGGATGCAGTAAGCCTGCCAGAAACTGACGGGCGTCCGGATCGGGCGTCGGGCGTGCAGGCAACTGGTCATTCCAGTAATAATAGACCCGCATACTATCCAGGATCCACTGATTCCCCTCAGAAAGAGGCGCAGGAGGCCCTGTTTCCTCCTTACGGCAGGAAAGTGAGCTAACTATCCATAAAAGCAGTAAAAGACTCCAAAAATGGCTATATTGACGATCCTTCATATGCAGGAGCAATTGAATCCCTCTATACTACGTTTGCAAAAACAGATTTTACTAGTGGAGCATGAAAAAAACAACAGGTTCCATAATTTTAACTATAGAATGCGCGATCTTTAATTTATTTGTCAATTACCTTTAACATATGCAGCAGAATTCAAAAATCACCACATTGTTCCTCGATATAGGCGGCGTACTACTGAGCAATGGATGGGACCGGGCCGCCAGAAGAGAAGCAGCAGCCACGTTCTCACTGGATCTTCCTGAACTGGAAGAACGTCATCACCTGACCTTTGATACTTACGAGGAAGGGAAACTGACCCTTGACGAATACCTGAAAAGAACGGTTTTCTATGAACCGCGCCCTTTCAGTGAAGACGAATTCAAGTCATTCATGTATTCCCGTACCACCCCTATCCCCGAAATGATAGAGCTGGTATGTAAGATCAAGGAGAAATACGGTGTTAAGATTGCCATTGTCAATAATGAAGGCAGAGAGTTAAATGAATACCGCATCCGTCAGTTCGGTATCAACAAGTTTGTAGATTTCTTCATCTCCTCCTGCTTTGTCCATTTCAGAAAACCAGATGCTGATATCTGGAAGATCGCCCTGGACATTGCCCTGGTGAAACCGGAAGAAGTATTATACGTTGATGACCGCGCGATGTTTGTATCCGTAGCAGAAGGACTGGGTATTAACGGCCTTCAGCATGTCACTTATGCAGCTACAAAGGAGAACCTGGCAAAGTATGGGTTTGTCGTAGAATAGTTCAATTCTTTACAGGGGCATCCCCCTTTTTATAGCAGCCCTGTATGATCAGTTGCTTCTGCAAGGATCATACAGGGCCTTTTAATGTTCGGCCGTTTTGTTCCTGTTCCGGTATTCCGAAGGAGACATCCCCATCAGCTTGGAAAACATCCGGGAGAAATAGTACTGGTCCTCCACCCCTAAACGCGCGGCAATCTCCTTGACCGTTGCCGCCGAAAACAACAGGTACTGACAGGCTTTCTGTATTTTCAGATGATTGAAATATTCTATGGGTGAATAGCCTGTCTTTTCTCTGAAGACAGCCGAAAAATGCGAAACCGATAAACCGGCATACTGTGAGAACTCCTGCAGGGTGATCAGCTTATCCAGCTTCTCCTGCATCATAGTGATCGTCTGACCGATAATATCCTGCCGCTCCTCCTGGTCGGAATGATTGAACTTTTCCTCGTACAACAGGGAAGACAGGAAATGATTGAAGATCATGTTCACATAACGCAGGTTATCATCGCCATAACCCTTTTGCAGATTGATACAGATATCCTCGAAAAGACGGATCCTGTTCTCATTATAGGTCAGGTGCAGCCGGAAGTTCTTTGCCCGCTGGAGGATCAGTCCGACGATATACGCTGAGATCTCCCCTTTGAAATGTATCCAGTATATTGTCCATGGTTCCTCCTCCTCCGACATATATTTATGTGGTGTATTCGCCGGAATAATGACAAACTGGGACGGTAGAATATCCACCCGCTTTTTATCTATCTCGATCCATCCCTTCCCTTCTATACAGTATATAATAATGTGCTGACTGATGCCCGCCGGGCGTTTGATATAATGATACCGCGCTTTGGGATAATACCCGATATCCGTAATGTACAACTGGCGCGTGATCGGGTCCTGGGTCAGGAAATCGGCCGATATCTTCCTGGGTACCACGATCAGTTGCTGCCCCTCAAACCCCTCCCTTTTTTTCAATGTCTTTTCTTTCATGCCGGTGGAATATGTCCCAAGATACAAAAACCAGAAAATAATCCATCATTTTCATAAGATACCCTATTTCCCGGCTTCTCCCCAAGAACGAAATTTGAACTTGTAAAAATCGACACAGGAATCCACGTTATCAGCAATACCGACAACGTTACGGTCACTGGTTACAACAATCCACAATTACAAACACCAGCAAATACAGGTCAGCAATCAATGAATTATTTCGGTAAAATATCGCTGGGCAGCCTGCTGTGTTATCTGACAGCAGGAACGGCACAGGCACAAAAGATCAGTATCAAACCAGACAGCACCGTTATTTCCAACGCGTATGTCCGGCTCACGGTGCATAGCGATAGCGGTTATATCGACTATCAGTTCAGCAATGGTGTCCGTCTGCAGCATACGGTAGCGACAATAGAAGAAACACAGGCCGGCAGACTGTCAAGCACCGACTTTTCACAACATCAGTGCAACACAACGTCTGTACAGGATGCCAATGGCCGGGGGATCTTGCTGCACGTAACACATCGTGATCCTGCCAAAGCACTACAACTCGAACAACAGATTACCATCTATGAAAAAGCCGCTCACCTGCTGCTGAAAGTACAGGCGACAGGCAATACTACGCTTGAAACGCGTAACATCTCTCCATTAACCATACTCCCGGGGCAACAGAACTATCTGTCTGTTCCGGGTAGTAGTTCCCGCATCCTGGACGTGCCTTTCGACAATGATAACTGGGTGCCGGTAGTTACCCGTCAGTGGCCATCTGTATCTGGTATCAGTTATGAATTCACTTCCATCTACGATCAACAGACCCTTTCCGGTCTGGTAGCGGGCAGCGTGACGCATGACTTTTGGAAAACAGGGCTCCGTTATGGTGCAGGAAAGGAAAACGGACGTATCGACTCCTTTATCATATATGGTGGAGCCGCTACGCCGGATGACCGTAATCTTCCACCAGCCTACGGCGGACTTGATGGCACACATGATCATTTCCCACACGGTACTATGCAGGGTAATACAGTCTCCTCTCCGCTTATATTCCTCTCAGCTACAGCAGATACCCGTCAGGCTTTTACCGCCTACGGAAAGGTCAATACACAGATAGCCGGCAAAAGCGAATGGAAAGGAAATGCGCCCTTCTACTGGAACAGCTTCGGCGTAGAGAATGTATTGGGCTATACAAAGATCATGATGCCGCCGGATGTATTAAAGACCTCCGACTTCATCGCCTCCATGAGCAATTTCAATAAATATGCGCCGCCGGTGCTCAGCATTGACTCTTATGACCAGTCTATCTATACCACCGAAGTACTGGCAGCTATCGGAGAACACGGGCGTAAAAACAAGCAGCAGATGGGATTCTACTTCATCCCATTTGCCGTATGGACCTGGAAAAATACCGTTGAGACACAACAGCTGGCCGGTACACAAACACCACTAAGCGAAGTGGTACTGCGCGATGGTAACCATCAGCCCATCATGTACAAGGAAGGCGACTGGGCCGCTTATGCGATAGATCCTTCGCATCCTGCCACCAGACAGTCCGTCATCCAGCAGCTGTTAAAGGCCAAAGCGATCCATGCCACTTTTATCAAAATTGACTTCCTGACAGCGGGTGCACTGGAATCCAGTACCCGTTACAATAAAAATATCCGTTCGGGGATGCAGGCCTATAGTGAGGGAATGAAAATGTTACGTTCCCTTGTTGATTCCATCATGGGACCAGATATTTTCCTCACTATGGCCATTTCACCTATGTTCCCGCACCAGTATGCGCACACCCGTTTCGTCTCTACCGATGTATACTCTCACCTGAGAGATGATCAGCCGGGATTCCCGCACTATGGCAGTACTGCCGCTTCATTGGCTGCCGGTTCCCATATGTGGTGGATGCAGGGTACCTTATGGCCCTTCACCAACCTGGATGTGGTGGTGATGAAGAACTTCCAGCAAAACCCGGATCTCAGCGAACAGGAGATCAAAGTACGTCTGTATGCAATGATGGTCATGGGTAGTATACTGGGTGATGGCTCTGACCTTCGTCAGCCGGTGGCTGCTGAGCGCTTCAGAAAGTTCCTCGACCATCCTGCCCTCTGTGCCTGGTTCAGTCATCCTGCAGCCTTTACGCCGATACGTATGTCTGAAGGTGATACACAGGATCAGCAGCTTACTTTCTGCCATAAAGGAGATACCACCCTGCTGGCGGCATTCAATTTCGTACAGGATAAAACATTCGAAAGCAGCTGGCAGACCGCCACTTTATTGAAAGATAAAAGAGACTATGAGATCAGGGATTTCCTGAGTAATGCATTGCTGGGAGAGATCCGTAAAGGACGGACTTCCTTTACCCTCAGCGTCCCTGCAAAAGATGCCTTACTCGTTAAGCTGGTTCCACGCAATTAAACGTATAAAACGCAAAGAAAGACTATATGGAAGTGACAGTCCGGATTGAAAAAGTATCCATTCCTACCTACAAGACAGGCACACCGGAAAAACATCCCATGTTCCTGGAGAAAAGAGTTTACCAGGGCAGTAGTGGCGTTGTATACCCACATCCCGTTATTGAGCAGATAGCAGATGAGAAAAGTTCGCAGGAATACAATGCCGTATTCCTGGAAAACGAATTCCTCGAGATCATGATCCTCCCTGAACTGGGCGGACGTATCCAAAGGGCATATGATAAGATCAGACAACGTGATTTTGTGTATTATAATCAGGTGATCAAGCCCGCTCTGGTAGGACTGGCAGGTCCCTGGATCTCCGGTGGTATTGAGTTCAACTGGCCACAGCACCATCGTCCAAGCACCTTTCAGGCTGTAGATTACTCCGTAGAAGAAAATGCAGATGGCAGCAAGACCGTGTGGGTGAATGAAGTGGAAGTGATGTTCCGTACCAAAGGGATGGCAGGTTTTACCCTGTATCCGGACAAGGCATATCTTGAGATAAAAGGTCGTTTATTCAACCGGACGATGTTCCCGCAGACTTTCCTCTGGTGGGCTAATCCGGCAGTAAAGGTAAATGAACATTATCAGTCGGTATTCCCACCGGATGTATATGCCGTATTCGATCACGGTAAAAGAGATGTATCTGATTTCCCGATCGCCACCGGTACCTATTACAAGGTAGACTATGCACCGGGTACAGATATCTCGCGTTACCATACCATTCCGGTACCTACCTCCTATATGGCGATCCGCTCGGAATATGATTTCATGGGTTGCTACGAACACGATACACAGGCGGGTATGCTGCACGTAGCAGATCATCACGTATCACCAGGTAAGAAACAATGGACCTGGGGAAATGGTGACTTCGGCTTCGCATGGGACAGAAACCTGACGGATGAAGACGGTCCGTATATCGAACTGATGACCGGTATGTTCACCGACAACCAGCCCGACTTCTCCTGGTTACAACCCAATGAAGGCAAGACCTTTGAACAATACTTCATGCCTTATGCGCAGACCGGCGTCGTGAAGAATGCGACCAAAGATGCCATGCTGAATATGGAGTGGGAAGGACAACAGCTGCAGATCAAAATATATGCGACCGCCCTCTATAAGGATGCCAGCGTGCGTATACTGCATGAGGGTAAAGACGTAAAAAACTTCCCTGCTGCACTATCTCCATATGCGCCGTTTGCAACGACCTACGACTGTGGCGCCGCTGTCATTGTACCAGAACAATGGAAGGTGATTGTTGCAGATAAGAACGGCCGCGAACTGGTCTCCTGGCAACCGGCAACACCTGTTACACATGAGATACCACCACCTGCATCCGCAGCTAAATTGCCTAAGGACATCGAACAGGTAGAAGACCTTTATCTGAATGGTCATCACCTGGAACAATACCGTCATGCTACTTTCAATCCGGTTGACTACTATGAAGAAGGATTGAGAAGAAGTCCGGGGGATATCCGTTGTAATAATGCAATGGGGTTATTACTGCTGCGTCGCGGACAATTTACCAAAGCAGAACCTTATTTCAGAACGGCAATCAAAACCATGACCAGCCGTAATCCGAATCCTTATGATGGTGAAGTATATTATAACCTGGGGTGTTCGCTGCTCTTACAGGACAAATCTGCAGAGGCATATGATATCTTCTTCAAAGCCACCTGGAACGATGCATGGCAACACAGCGGTTTCCTGATGCTGGCACGTATCGCAGCTTCGAATGGTAAATGGGATGATGCCTTGTCACTGGTAAAAAAATCGCTTGTGCGCAATTATCATAACCACACGGCCCGTCATCTGCAAACCATTATCCTGCGGGAGAAGGGATTACAGGAAGATGCGATTGCGTTTGCAAAGGAATCTATACAGATCGATCCGTTTAACTACGGTTGTCTCTTCGAATGGTACCTGATCAGCAATGACAGCACTGTATTGCAACGCATGCGTTCCCTTATGCATGGTTCCATCAATAACTACCTGGAATTGTCACTGGACTATGCTTATGCAGGTGCTTACGATACAGCGATCACCTTATTACAATCTTACATCGATACCTACGACCGTGCATCTCCACTCCTGTACTACTACATGGGATGGTTTGCCAGCCGTAGCAACTTACCGGAACAGGCGCTGGGTTGCTATCGGAAGGCTGCCACGCAATCACCTGATTACTGCTTCCCTAACAAAACAGAAGAAGTACTGATCCTTCAGGATGCATTGACACACAATCCGACGGACGCAAAAGCCGCATACTACCTGGGTAACCTCTGGTACGATAAACGTCAGTATGGAGAGGCCATCGCCTGCTGGGATCAATCCGCCACACTGGATGACACCTATGCTACTGTGCACAGGAACCTCTCACTGGCTTATTACAATAAGCTACATCAGAAAGCCGCTGCTGTCAATGCGATGGAAAAAGCGTTCGCACTGGCTCCGGATGATGCCCGTATACTCATGGAACTGGACCAGTTATATAAGATCACCGGCCGGTCTTCACAGGAAAGATTATCCCTGCTGGAAAACAATATGAAGCTGGTGGAAATGAGAGATGATCTGTACCTGGAAAGAGTGACGCTGTACAATAACTTAGGTGAGTTTGAGCAGGCACGCAGACTCTTATCACAACGCAAATTCCATCCATGGGAAGGTGGTGAAGGAAAGGTAGTCGGACAATACATTCTCTGTCATACCGCATTGGCAAGAAAAGCGATCGACCAGGAACAATTTGAAACCGCCCTCTCCCTCCTGAAGGCCCTGGAAAGCTATCCGGAAAACCTGGGTGAAGGTAAACTCTATGGCGCACAGGAAAATGACCTTCATTACCTGATGGGTTGTGCATATGCCGGAATGGGACAAAGCGAAGCGGCAAAAGAACAATTCATGGCCGCAACTGTGGGTATCAGCGAACCGGTACAGGCCATCTATTACAACGATCCGCAACCTGACAAGATCGTCTATCAGGCACTGGCCTGGCAGCAGCTGGGACAACCGGAAAAAGCAGCACAGATCTTTGACCGCTTTATACAGTTTGGTAAAGCACATCTGCATGATGAGATCCGTATAGATTATTTCGCTGTTTCTCTGCCGGATATGCTGGTATTTGATATTGACCTTAACCAGCGTAACCGTATTCACTGTCTTTACCTCATGGGATTAGGCTACCTTGGCTTACAACAGGAACAGCAGGGCCAGCAACATCTCGACCAGGTATTGATGCTGGATGTCAATCATCAGGGCGCTACTTTTAATCCATTTACCAGGACCATTCTATGTTAAACATACAACATCAGACGCTCTCCGCTACCCGTGCCACTTATGGCGAGGCAGGCGGAGAGCCGCTTGAACAGATCACGCTGGAGAATGCTGCGATCCGGGTGGAACTCATTAACCTGGGCGCTACGATTACCGGGGTCCATGCACCTGACAAAGCGGGCATCCGTAAAAACATCGTAGCGGGTTTTAGTGATCCGCAGGCCTACTGGAAGAACCCCGCCTACTTTGGGTCTACCGTTGGCCGTTATGCCAACAGGATTGCCGGCGGCAAACTAACGATCGACGGTGTCAACTACCAGTTACCAGTCAATAATGACAGCAACCATCTTCATGGTGGTTTTGATGGATTTCACAAGAAAGTATGGCAGGTGATACAATGCAGTCAGAACGAAGAACAGGCAAGCATCACCATGGCTTACACCAGTCCTGACGGAGAAGAAGCCTATCCCGGTACCCTCAGTGTACAGGTCCGTTATATACTCGACCGGCACAACCGGCTGACGATCACCTATACGGCCAGCACTGATAAAGCAACGCCTGTAAGTCTGACGAACCACTCTTATTTCAATCTCACCGGGTTTGATAATCCGCTGGTGACCAGTCACCTGTTGCGCATCAACGCGAACAATTACACGGAAAAGAACAGCAGCAATACCCCTACCGGGCAACTGCTGCCTGTAACAGGCACGCCGCTTGACTTCACGCATGCCCGTGCAGTCGGTCAGTGTATTGATCAGCTTCCGGCAGACATGGGTTTCGACCATAACTATGTGCTCCGTCCTTATGACACCGAAAACATTCCTGCCGCAGAACTGGAAGATCCCGAAAGCGGCCGTGTACTCCGTGTATTCACCGACCAACCAGGTATCCAGCTGTATAGCGCAAACTATTGGGACGGCAGTATCACTGGCGCACAGGGCGTTCCCTATCTCAAACATGGCGCCGTCGCACTTGAGACACAGGCATTTCCTGACAGTCCGAATCACGCACAGTTTCCGGAAACCATCCTTCGCCCGGGAGAAACTTACCGGCGGAAAACGGTCTTCGTTTTTGATGTGCAATAATTTCTTTACTTTAATTTACCACAGCGATATTCCGTTATGAAACAATCATCATTCAACAGCTCCTACATACTGGGTATTTCCTTTATTTCTGCCCTGGGAGGCTATTTATTTGGCTTTGACTTCGCTGTGATCGCGGGAGCCCTGCCTTTCTTACAGCAACAGTTTGGTCTGGATGCCTATTGGGAAGGATTTGCGACGGGTAGTCTGGCTTTAGGAGCGATCGTGGGCTGTATAGTTGCCGGTACAATGGCGGACAAATACGGGCGTAAAAAGGGCCTTCTGGTGGCTTCTGCCATCTTCGGTATCTCTTCTCTGGCAATGGCGGTTGCGCCGGACAGGAATGTCTTTATTGCTTTCCGTTTCGTGGCAGGTATTGGTGTGGGTATGGCATCCATGCTGTCACCAATGTACATTGCAGAAGTTTCACCTGCGCATCTCCGTGGACGCATGGTGGCTATCAATCAGTTAACCATCGTGACGGGTATCCTCGTGACGAATATTATCAATTACGGTCTGCGTAATCATGGTGATGATGCTTGGCGGTGGATGTTCGGTCTTGGTCTCTTACCTTCCCTGCTCTTCTTTCTTGGCGCGTTGTGGTTACCCGAGAGTCCACGCTGGCTGGTAAAAGCCGGACGTTCAGCAGAAGCGAGGACGGTGCTGAATCGTATTGGCGGCGATGATTTTGCTACGGAGTCTTTGTCTGTTATTCAGCAGTCTATGACGGGGAATGAACGGGTGAGTTATGGACATATCTTCCGGAAGGCAGTATTGCCAGCGGTCATAGTCGGTATTATACTGGCGATGTTCCAGCAATTTTGTGGTATCAATGTGGTGTTTAACTATACGCCGAGGATCTTCAAAAGCATTGGAGTGTCGCAGGATGGCCAGCTGTTGCAGACGGTCTTTATTGGTGGTGTTAATCTTGTGTTTACCATTCTGGCGATGTTGCTGGTGGATAAACTGGGCAGGAAGCCACTTATGCTGATTGGTGCCGGTGGACTGACAATCCTGTATATTGTTGTGGTGCGGATGTTGTCGGCGGGATCAGAGCATGTGTCCTGGTATCTGCTGGCGGCAATCGGGACTTATGCGATGTCTCTGGCGCCGGTGACCTGGGTGTTGATTGCGGAGATCTTTCCGAATAAGATCAGGAGTGCGGCGACATCATTTGCGGTGTTATGTTTGTGGGCGGCGTATTTTGTGCTGGTGTTTACGTTTCCGATGTTGTTTGATAAGCTGAAGGATGGGACGTTTTATATCTATGCGGCGGTGTGTTTAGCGGGGTTTGTGTTTATATGGCGGAATGTGCGGGAGACAAAAGGGAAGACGCTGGAAGAGTTAGAGGGTGTAATGATGCATTAATAGACAGGTATATAATTTTTGTTTTTTGTGGGCTGGCCGGAGTATTCTGGCTGGCTTTTCTTTTTTGGGGAGAGGTTTGGGCGGCTTTGCTGTGGTTTCAGATAACCCGACGAACTGACGCCAGTTAAGTACATGATGGGGCTTTGGGAGAATGGCTATGCGGTGGGGGCTTGGGTGAGCGGTAGCTGGATGCAGGGGACGGGCTAAGGTTCGTCTGGTCATCTGAAACCTCCGCTGAAAGCGCCTGTTGGTGTATTAATTGGGGGGTAGTAGAAATTGAAATTCACGTTTATGGAGTTTGTCTTCATTGTAGACGCTTATTAGGCCGTTATTAAGTCTGTATTTCTTCGCTTGGGAATGGACAGATATGGGCATAATAACGGCGTAGTGACGGTATAATTGGCCATTCAGGTCATTGGTGACGGAGACATATTGATTGGGTGGCAATTAAGTGCAGATTAGCCTACATCGGGGTGGTGATTTGGCTATAAACGGATCATTTTCGGTAGAGGATTCGATAGAGTTGTCCCGTAGATGCGTCGTGTATGCGTCGTGTATGCGTCGTGTATGCGTCGTATATGAAGCATGTCTAACCTATTTTCAGGGGGGATAGGGGGCATTCAGGACACAACATTTCAATTCCAAGCTTATCAGGTTTCGTAATTCGCTATAAGCAGTGTTTTCCTGTCTTTTATTAGAGGGAGGTCTCAGTTTATTGTGCCTGTTCAGGTTTTATGGCCAGTTTCTCTCCAATTTTCAGGAGCAGATTATACATATTATTGTATGTCAGCGACTTATCCTTTCTGGCACATAATGCGGCTTCCAGGTACTGATAATAAGGCAGGGTGCTGGGATTACCGGCGAGCGCTTTAATGATCAATCTTCTGTGGATGGAGGTATTTCCTTCTCCATAAATGAAATAATCGGCTTCTTTATCTGTAATATCAGACAGGTGACAATCTACCTGTTCAAGGTTAGTATATTCCTGAAAAAAAGGTCTTGCGCAAACTTCATAGAACTGATGCAGGTAATTGATGAAATGCATTTTCTCTTCATCCGTATTTACTGCCAGCATATAGTTTTTCATATTCAGATGCGTATTCTCGTCCAGCATCTGACGAAAACAATTGCTCTGAATCGTGTGATGCATAAAGGAAGAAACCTTTGTAATATCGCTGAGCACTTCTTCTACCTTATGAAAACTGATCTGCACCTGCGGAAGGGCAAATTCAACGAAAGCCTTGTACTGACCCTCTGTATGTGTAGTCTGATAGAGATGAATGATCTCATCCCTGTCTCTCCATTGTCTTTTGAAAATATAGCTGGTCGTAAATCCATCAGATGCGATCTCGCAGCTAAATCCGTATTTATTAAATGCATTTTCCAATGAATCCTGTGCATGTAACTGCAAGGTGGAAAAACATGATACCATAGCAAGGACTAAAGGACTCTTCATAGGTACATAAGCTTATTACATCAACTATCGCGCATCACCTGCGCCATCCGGCCTGTCCGTAGACATTGAACATAAACTGAAACGTAACGTAAGCATAAACACTGCACAATTATTACCTGACACCCATCAAAACAGATGCTTAAATCAGCACCACACCCGCTTCAGCCCAAGATAATAGACAGCGTCAACAAATATACGTAGTTTTCAATCACTTACATATGCCTCCGCCAACAATCCCACAAAAAGACCATGCAACAACCCCTACAGCCTCAGCCACTTATACCACCGCCACCACCACGATACTAATACCCCCAACAACAGCAAGCCCTCTAACTCCTCAATCCCTCCAATCCCATTATCAGCCACTACACCTCCCCCCTCCATTACCACCACGAAACGCGGGAATTAAGC
This sequence comes from Chitinophaga sp. YR627, assembly GCF_900114995.1. Classification (GTDB taxonomy): domain Bacteria; phylum Bacteroidota; class Bacteroidia; order Chitinophagales; family Chitinophagaceae; genus Chitinophaga. Next base: position 764,755 of record NZ_FOUX01000006.1, on the reverse strand, counting down.
GAAGGCTTTCAGATGGTAAAGCGGACCTTAGCCCGTCCCCTGCACAAAGCTAACGCCCAACCAATGCCCCATCCCCCAGCACAAAAACTACAGCCAAATCAACATCCTTAACGGGCACCAGTCCGCGACACCATCTGAAACCGCAGCGTATCCCCGCGGCAATAAACCTCAGCCACCACTAACCACCTTCATACTTCCCCCCAAAACCACCACGAAACGAGGGAACTAAGCGCAGGTTTTCAGATGGTAAAGCGGACCTTAGCCTGTCCCCTGCACAAAGCTAACGCCCAACCAATGCCCCATCCCCCAGCCCAAAAACTACAGCCAAATCAACATCCTTAACGGGCACCAGTCCGCGACACCATCTGAAACCGCAGCGTATCCCCGCGGCAATAAACCTCAGCCCCCCGGTAACACCGCGTCCACAAACATCAACAAAAACAACAACGGCCCCGGAAAACCCGAAGCCGCTGTGACATAAACAAAAACCAACTATTACTTCCAAACCAGCGTAACCACCGCACCTGGTTTCAATACATAATTCACAACATCCCCCTGCTGCACAGAAAAAGCACGCTCTTCCTTAGTCGTATTGATCACCACCATCACCCGCGAACCATCCATATTTAAAAACGCTACATTCTCAACACCTGCAGCCGCGGAAGAATACACCCGCTTCGCACCCGGACGCACAAATTTGCTAAAATGCGCAATCGCATAATATTCCACATTCCTTGTCACACCACCATCTTTTGAATTCACCGTCACCACACCACGACAAGTCATACACCCGCGATTCTCTTTACCTGCCCCTGGCTTATTCGTCGTCGGACCATTATTCTCATCCAATGCCATATTCCATAACAACACATTCTTCGACCAGTTATTCATCGTACCGATAAACAACTGCCGCACCATATACTGCAGGTTATCCGCAAACTCCGGAGACCAGCTACCACCAGAACACTCCGTGAAATACAAACCTTTCTCAGGATGCGCCTCATGTACTTTAGACATCGCTCCAACCGCACCTTCATAACAATGAAATGCCGCACCAGCAGTATATTTCGCCATAGCACTATCATCCAGAATAGAAATCGGATACTCCGGACTATTCCAGTTATGATCAAACAACATCACTGACACCTGTTTATTCAATCCTTCTTTCTCCAGTAAAGGACCCAGATGATCTTTAATAAAAGCACCCTGCTCAGGCGCTGTCATTTTCATACTCGGATAAGAAGCTTCGTATTGCGGCTCATTCTGTATGGTTAATGCAGTAATCTTCACACCAGCTGCTGCAAACGCCTGAATATATTTCACGAAGTAACGCGCATAAACAGCATAGGCATCCGGACGCAAAGAACCGCCTTCCAGTTTACCGCTGGTCTTCATCCATCCCGGCGGACTCCACGGACTACCCATGATATGAATATTGGAATTGATACCGCTGATCTCCTTTAACACCGGCGCAACATCTTTCTCATCATGCGCAATAGAGAAATGTGTCAGGGAGTCATCCCGCTGCCCTGCCGGCATATCATCATAACTATACGGATCCGTAGAAAAGTCGGACGCACCGATAGACATACGGATATAGTTAATACCAAGACCATTATCTGCACCGAATAACTCCTGCAGCAAAGCCTGTCGTTTATCGGCAGACATATAATTCTGCATCACATAAGCGGAAGAACCCGTAACAGAAGCGCCAAAGCCTTCTATCTCCTGGAACTGACGCGTCGTATCCATCACGATATTGATAGCGGAAGTATCTTTTGTTTTACCTAATGCAGACTGCTTAACAAACAACTGCTGCTGATCAGGCGTTGTCAGATAAACGGCTACAGAATCATGCTGTCCACCACTACCACTTTGCTGCTGCCCGTTGTTGCAAGCCGCCAGAAAGGCGCCTATACAACAAGTGTACACCCATAATTTCTTATTCATACGTCGATATTTTTCTTGTGAAGCTGATTTTTCAGGTAAAAAGAAGGTCCCGTCCCAGTCGAGACGAGACCTTACATTTGTTCGTTAACGCTATCTTATATCCACATTTAATAGCCAGGATTCTGTATCAGATTGGCATTCTGGTCCATCTCACTCTGCGGAACAGGCCATAAAAGACTCTTTTCCGTCAGGTGATAACCCAGACTAACACCCTTGCCATCTGTCACCGCCTGCATAACCGGGATCGCACGATCTGTACGTACGAGGTCCTGCCAGCGGGTACCTTCGAAAGCAAGTTCCAAACGACGCTCTTTCTCAATAGCCAGACGCATCGCTGCCTGATCTGTAATGTTCAGATTTTTCAGTTTCACACGCTCACGGATCTGTGTAACAATAGTGTTTGCACCTGCTACATCTCCCTGCTCATTCAGTGCTTCTGCTTTCAGCAGTAATACATCTGCCAGACGGTACATGATAATATTCTGGCTGGCGTCAGTCTTACGCATTTTATAGAAGAAAGGGAAACTATCCAGCGGCAGACGGGCATCACCCCATTTACCATTTACATTTGCAAAAGTGATGGTTGACCTGAAACGTACAGTATCTTTTTCCAGCTGATAAGCACGCACGAGGTCATTGCTCGGATTACAGAATTTCTTCCAGTCTGTACCCAGGAACATACTGGTACCCCAGTTACCACCGGTATCCCAGCCGTCGAAGTTCAGTTCGAAAATGGACTCAACAGAGTTTTCATGCGCACCATCCCAGAGGTTGTCATAAACCGGCAGCAGACTATACCCCAGCGCAATAACCTGGTTGGTATAAGATTCTACTTCCGCCCAGTTAACTGGTTTTTTGGTTGCCGCAACTTTCGCCAGCAGCGTATACACAGCGCCTTTGCTCACATAACCTTTATTTACACCAGATGTAGGCACTACTTCCACCGCCGCTTTCAGGTCACTATCGATCTGTGCATAAACACTGTCTGCACTCTTACGTGCAGGATACAGTAACGGATAGATCTGTTCCAGATTATCAGCAGTGATCGTAGGCAGCTCGGTCAATACCAGCGGCACATCACCAAAGATCCTTACCAGGTCAAAGTAAGCGCGTGCACGGATAAACTGTGCCTCTCCGATGATCTGTGCTTTACGGCCGGAGCTCAAAGCCGGGTCAGTTACTTTTGGTACGTTAGCGATCACAGAGTTACATGCAGTGATCTGGTTGTAGAGGTACCCCCAGTCACGGCTTGCCCAGGCATTGGTAGAGAGCAGACGGAATTCGTCGATCTCAAAACCGGCAGCGTTATCTGCACCTGCATAAGCATTGTCAGACTGCGCATCGCTTATATTGAAATAATCCAGTACATAGTATTCAGAGGAACCATTACGGAAATATCCATAACAGCTGGCAAGCGCGGCTTCCGCTGTAGTCGCATCTTTAATATAAGAACCCGCAGTACCCTGCCCCTGGTTACCAACAGTAGTGTTGGAAGGAGGTGTCAGGTTCAGGTCTTTGTTACATGCACCCAGCGTCAGTGTCGCCAGTGCAGCAGATATGATGAGGAGACGATTCGTTTTTTTCATAACTCAAACGTTTAGAAGGACAGGTTTAAACCAAGGACATAAGTTCTTGCTACCGGATAAGTACCGTAGTCAATACCCAGTGTTACACCATTCGCAGGATCACCTGAGTAAGCGTTCACTTCCGGATCAAAGCCCTTGTATTTGGTAATGGTGAACAGGTTCTGTGCAGTAGCATATACCATCAGACGGCTGATGTGCATCGCTGACAGTGCACTCTTCGGCAAGTTATAAGAGAGTGTCGCACTCTTCATACGCAGGAAGGAACCATTTTCCACGAAACGGGAGGAAGTACGGGAGTTGGTAACATCACCATTGGTCGCACGTGGAATGTCAGTTATCTGACCAGCCGCTGTCCAGCGACGCAGTACTTCGGTAGACTGGTTCTTACTATCGTACATACCCTCTGTTTCCATACGGGATGCGTTGAACACTTCATTACCCTGTGAACCCTGGAACAGGAAAGAGAATGACCAGTTCTTGTAAGCCAGGTTGTTGTTCATACCATAAGTGAAATTAGGTTGCGCATTTCCGATCACAGTACGGTCAGTAGGCGTTACATTACCATCACCATTCACATCTTTATAAATCATGTCGCCTGTTTTAGGATCAACTCCTTCTGCTACATATCCGTAGAATGTGCCCAGTGGCAGTCCTTTTCTCAGGGTGATGATGAAATCTCTGTTCTCTGGCGCTGCATAGTTATATACCTGTGTCAGCTGCAGATCCGTCAGACGGTTACGGTTGAAGGCGATATTGAAATCAGTGCTCCAGCGCAGTCCGTCGGCTTTATCAATGTTCACAGAAGAAACAAGGAACTCCAGACCTTTGTTCTCCAGAGCTCCGGAGTTACGCGGCATGTACTGATATTCTGCTGAACGTGGGAATGGTACATTCAACAACAGGTCCTTTGTCTTTTTGATGTAGGCGTCAGCTGAGAAAGTCAGACGGGATTCAAACAGACTCAGATCGATACCAATGTTGGTCTGTGTAGTAGTTTCCCATTTCAGATCCGGGTTAGGCGCGCCTGCAGGCAGGGTGATACCAGGGCCTGACAGCGGACTGGTCGGCGTCTGACGAACGAAGTTGTTCAGACCCAGGGAAGCATATGGACTCAGACCTTCAACGTTACCGTTCTGTCCCCAGCCTGCTCTTAATTTCAGGTCATTGATCGCTTTCACGTCCTGCATAAACGGCTCGGACGAAATACGCCAGCCGGCAGATACAGACGGGAAGTAACCCCATTTGTGTTTTTTATCCAGTTTGGAAGAACCATCCGCACGGAAGTTAACGGTCAACAGGTATCTGCTGTCATAGTTATACATCACACGCGCCAGGTAAGACATCAGGAACCACTGGGACTCTCTGGTGTCGCCAGTGATCTGGTTAGCGGCGTTCAGTGTTTTCACGGTTGGATCAGCAGGGAAATCACGACCTGTCTGATTGGTTTCATCATAACTGTTCTTCTGGGAAGTCACACCTCCCAATGCAGAGAGATTGTGTTTCTTCCAGCTCTTGTCATAGTTCAGGGTGTTTTCCCAGAGCCATGTCGTTGTATTATAACGCTGAGAAGTAGCATAACCATGGTCCAGACGGCCCGGAGTGGTCATGATATAATCCAGGTAATAGTCGTATTTGTGGTTGGTATAGTCGATACCATAGTTGGTCCTGAACTTCAGATCTTTCGTGAAGTTGATGTCCAGGGCAGCATTACCCAGTACACGATTGTCTTTTGTACCCTGGGTCGGACCTTCGATCGCCGCCAGCGGATTATCCCAACCGGATTTGTATGGGTTCATGGTATAGCGCTGGTGACCGTCAGCATCTGTCTCATAGATACCAATGATCGGCGGCGCATTCAGTGCTCCCAGGATCGCTGCGTTACGACCTGCATTTGCATTATCCTTTACATCTTTCAGATCTACATTGGAGTAGCTGATGTTGGTGGTCAGCTTCATCCATGGTTTCAGCTGATTGTCCAGGTTAGCACGGAAAACGCGGCGATTGTACTCTGCCGGTTTAACCATACCATCATCTTTGGTAACAGCACCGGAAATGAAGTACTGAGATTTCTCACTACCACCGGAAGCCGATAACTGATAGTTCTGGTTACGGCCGGTACGGAATACCTCATCCAGCCAGTTGGTCGTCACCGTAGGTGTTACTACGTTGAAACCCATTTCCTTCATCAGGTCATTATATTGTGTGGGATCCAGTACGTCGATCTTCTTACCGATCTTAGATACACCATAATAAGTATTGAAGTTGATCACGGCATCACCGGAACGACCTCTCTTAGTGGTGATCAGTACCACACCATTGGATGCTCTCGCACCATAAATAGCGGCGCTGGAAGCATCTTTCAGTACGGTGATCGTAGCGATATCATTGGTATTCAGGTCCCTTGTATCAGTGGTTGGCACACCATCGATCACATATAAAGGTTCGTTACCTGCCTGTACGGACGTGGCGCCACGTACTCTCACAGAGAATGCGGCCCCCGGTTTACCGGAAGGTTGCGTCACCTGTACACCGGCAGCTTTACCCTGGAGGGCAGCAGCCGTCTGTGTGATCGGACGCTCAGCGATATCTTTGGTATTGACAGCTACTACGGCTGTAGTAACATCTTTCTTTTTCTGCGTACCATAACCGATAACTACTACTTCGCTCAGATCTGTTTTGGTGTCAGACAGGGTAATAGCGACCTGGGTACGGCCCTCTAATGAATAATCCTGTGTTTCGTAGCCCACGTAAGATAATTCAAGAATAGCGTTGGAAGGCGCCTGAATGGTGAAATTACCATCTGGCTGACTGGCCGTTCCTTTAGCTGTTCCTTTGATCTTGATGGAAACGCCGGGAAGAGAGTTGCCCTGCTTGTCCTGTACGTGTCCCTTTACTGTGACGTCCTGCTGTGCCATAGCAAAACTCCACAGTGCCAACAGCAATGCTGTCAGGAATGTTCCCCTTTTTTTCATAATGTGCTTTGGTTTGTGGATAAGGATAACCCTTGTATCAGTTTTAGATTTTGAACTCAAATAAAAACAATAGCCGGAAATGAGTCACTCATTATATAGAGCGGGATAGTCGTTTCATAACCTCTCACATAACATGAATTTCCATTTCATAACGATGACCAGGCGTCCTTTCATTTTGTATTGCCAGGTTTCATGTTGTAAAGATAGGGGGAGTTTCAGACATGACAATGGAAAAGATTTACACAAATAACTGATTATGAAACCATTATATAAAATCTGATACGCTTCAATACCATAAGGCTTTTACCACCGGAAACCCTGATAATGAAGCGTTACAGGCATTTATAAAGGATATATTATATAAATAGCCTGATACGCTTCGCTACCTTTCAAAAAAATTGCATTTTATTTCATTTCAGGCCTCTTCCCTTTCATCCAGCACGAGCAAACTCCAACCCTGCCCATTAGCCTGTTTGAGTTCCTTCTTTCGCTCGTCCATCATTTTAAGGATACGGGTCGCATATGACCAGCAGGTACTTTGCCTGATTTCCAGGATCTCTGAGAGCTTATGAGAGGAGATCTTCCCCTTGGTGGAGTAGATCAGGAAGGTGAGATAGAAAGCTTTATTGATGGGGATACGGATATTCTGGTAAATGGTGTATGCTGTCGCTGATTCCTCATAACTACATTTACTGCAGCGGCGACTAAATGGCTGGTGACCAGCATAATAGTGATCATTACCACATTTACGACACCGGAACTGCTCCGTCCATTTCAGATCAGCCAGAAAACGCAGACAGCTTTCCTTGTCAGGGTATATTTTGCTAAACTCTTCAAAATCAAGGGTTGTTGATAACGCCCTGGCCCTGGTCACCTTTTCGACATTCGTCTGCAACTGGCGATTGTCCTGTTCCAGCAGGGCATTCATACGGGAAATCTCTTCTGCCTGTGCCTCCAGCAATGCATTCGTCTTGATCAGTTCTTCATTCTGCGCGGCTATCACATCCCCCTGTTCTGACAACTGTCTGGTCCTCGCCTGTACCTGGGCCTCCAGCTCCTTGTTCTGATTATCCTTCAGCCGGGCGTTCTCCGTCATCTGCCGGATCATCTGACGGTGTGCCTTGTCCCTTTTTTTCTTCAGGAGACGTACCTTATCCCCTACGGCGAACGAAAGGAAGAACATCTCCAGGATAAAACAGAAACTCAGGCTATAATAGCTGACAATCCCAAAATTCAGCCAGGTATACCCCAGCATAATGAAGAATTTCAGCATAAAGCCGACAAACAGGAAGCTATACCCCAACACAAAGAAACGGGCCGGCCGGTATCCCCTCAGCCAGATGTGCATACCGGTATAAAAGGCCACTGCCAGAGGAATGAGTTCGATAAACTTATAATTAAACCAGTAAGGATTGATCAGCAGACAGGCCAGAAAATAGGCACAACGGGCAATGATCACCCCCATGATCAGTTTATTCAGGAAAGGCGCCCTGGCCTTCACATGTAAGAGACTACTGGTAAATAAAAGGGCAAATACACTCATACTGAACAGCGGCCAGGCAAAAGCGTACTGATTCCAGGCAGGCGCATTTGGCCATAGCCACTGATAAGCAATGCCGTCTGTACACATTTCATACAATACCACGCTCAGGTTATACAATACATAATAAAGGTACTGTCGCTGCCGCATGGCAATAAACATGATCAGGTTGTAAAAGCTGAAAATGAATATCATCCCATAGAAAATGCCAAAAGTGAGGTATTCGCTGAGCGCATAAGACACAAAACGATCTATGGAACGGATCACAATGATGATGTCCGCCGTCTGGGCTGAACTGATCCTGAAATAATACACCGCTTCATCCTGCCGGTTATTATCCAGCGATAATTCGAAGTTCTTGTGGTGGAACCAGCGTTGTGCAAAAGGGTACCTGTCCCCTATTCTTTCCTCCCGGTACACACCGCTGGAGTCGGGTAACCAGGCAGTAATGTCGTCAATGGTCTGGTCAAAGAATTCCAGCAGATAATATTTATTGGCAGCAGGATTGTGCCTGATCTTTACACGAAACCAGACCGGAGCACCCAGGTGCTGATTCTGTGGTGTACTGACGTTACTGGGTTTGAAACGGGCAGACACACTATCGCTTCTGACCTGATCGATCGTCAGTTTTCCCTGCAGATCTTCCAGATACTCAATCTCATTATACGTGAAAATATGTTCCCGTAACGTGCTGTCAATGTGCACCGCCTGTTGGGAGTAAGCAGCATGACTGAACAGGCCTGCGATAAAGGTTAGCAGCAGGTATAGGGCCGTCAGTCGTACTCCCTTTTTGATACTATTCATTCACAATTTCAAAAGTCCGTATTTATACAGCGAATTTACGGGTTTATTGTCCCAGAAAAGCTCGAAATCCTCCAATCCGGCGGCATCGTAACTCTCCATCACCTCCTTCAGTGTGTATGTTTTCTGCTGGCGGACAGACAGCTTCTCCAGCATATCAGCCAACCAGATTCCCTCTTCCTTATTCACGCTGATACTCGCTTTTTCCTTGCGGTTCTGGAAGGTAAGCGAGGTCACTTCCCAGGAACTGCCCTTCTTTGTTTTGGTGAGGGTCTGTACATCCGGTGCTTTTCCCAGCCAGACAACCTTACTGGTCGGCCTGGATGGGGCGTACTGGTCTTCCAGCAATGCTTTTTCTATATAATCAGGTGTGATCTTTGTCTTAGGCACCTTGAATTCAAACCATTTCTGCAAAGGATCATCCAGACAGAGTCCATGCATAAAGTTCAGCAGCGACTTCTTCAGTCCATAGGCAAAAAGCTCATGCTCCGCCCCTGTCTCATCAATATGTACAATATCATTGTTAGCGAAAGCGCCGATCACTTCGGATTCTTTTCTTACGCTGAATTTCTGAGGGTCCTGTCCTACCGGACTATGCGCTGTCATAGTGAACTGGTGCCAGAAAGCAGATTGCAGGACACCTATTTTGAACATCTGACGCACCATCTCCAGTGAATCGATGGTTTCCTGGGCCGTCTGTGTCGGGAAACCGTACATCAGGTAAGCGTGTACCATAATACCGGCATCCGTAAAGTTGCGGTTCACCTGTGCCACCTGCGCCACTGTGATCCCCTTCTGAATCAGTTCCAGCAGTCTGTCGGAAGCTACTTCCAGTCCGCCGGAAACGGCAATACAACCCGACGCTTTCAGCAATAAACACAGATCTCTCGTAAAGCTCTTCTCAAAACGCACGTTCGTCCACCAGCTCACATTCAGCTTACGTTTCAGGATCTCTAATGCCAGCGCACGCATCAGTGCAGGCGGAGCAGCTTCATCCACGAAGTGAAAACCATTCTGTCCGGTCTGTGCAATGATCTCCTCCATCCTGTCGCATAGCAGCTGTGCTGCAATCGGCTCATATAAACGAATGTAATCCAGTGAGATATCACAGAAAGTACATTTACCCCAATAGCACCCATGGGCCATGGTCAGTTTATTCCAGCGGCCGTCACTCCACATGCGGTGCATAGGATTGACCACTTCTATAGCAGAGATATAACTATCAAGCAGGAAATCGCTGTAGTCAGGCGTACCGACCTGCGATTGTTTATAATCGGAGCAGCTTTTGTCATTCACATAGGTCACCTGATCTTCGACCATGGTGAACGTACGTTTCAGTTCATTCAGTTCCTTTTTACCTTCAATATGGGCAACGAGATTCTCCAGGGGCGCTTCACCATCATCCAAAGCAATAAAGTCATAAAACTCAAATACCCGTGGATCGGAAAGCGAGCGCAGCTCTGTATTGGCAAAGCCGCCTCCCATAGCGATCTTCACTTCCGGATAGTTGGCTTTGATCCACTGTCCGCAGCGAAGCGAAGTATACAGATTTCCCGGGAAAGGCACTGAAATAGCCACTAGTTTAGGCTGGACATTGGCCATATGACGGGAAAGCAGATTGATCAGCATACGATCGATGAAAGTATACTCCTGTTGCAGAGCGGTATACAATTCATCAAAACTATTGGCAGAACGGGCCAGTTTCTCCGCATAACGGCTGAAACCGAAGTGCTCGTCCACACATTCCATGATCAGATCGGAAAGGTCCTCCAGGTACATGGTGGCCAGGTGTTTGGCTTTATCCTGTGTACCCATGGAACCAAAAGCCCAGTCCAGATCTTCCAGTTGCGCAAAACGACCGGCTTCCGGCAGAAAGTCGCGTTTGCAGATACGATGTGCAAGTGTTGGATTCTTTCCCTGCAGGAAAAGGATGACGTCATCAATTGTCTCGATATAGTCTTCCTGCAAAGCGATAATGCGGGTGATATTCTCAGCACGTTCGACTGACTGACCATTGATCAGGGCAAACAGCTCCTGTAGCCCCTGTTTGCAGAACAGTGCCAGGGTTACCTCTATGCCGAGGTCGGACTGAAAAGAAGTAATACCCTTCGTATTTAAAAAGCCTTTCAGATAAGCCGTCGCCGGATAAGGCGTGTTCAGCTGCGTGAAAGGCGGTGTAATCAGGAAAACAGATGCACCCAAATCAATCTAATTTTGGTTGCAAAATTATCAATAAATAACCGAAGGCGGCAAATTATCAGGACAGACAGGAACAGGACCTACTGTTTGGATAGCTGTTTACGGATCCTGCTAAGCGATGACTGCGTGATTCCCAGGTAGGAAGCGAGATAAGATAAAGGCACTTTATTGGCCAGTTCCGGGAACTTTTCCATAAACATCAGGTAGCGGCTGGTAGCATCTTCCGTCAGCATCGGGGCGATCTTATCCAGCTTCTCTATCATGGCTCTTTCCCTGATCTTGGCAATGATACGGTCCCAGTCCAGGATGGTGGAAGATAACAGGCGCAGGGTATTTTCCGAAAAAATGATCATTTCGCAGTCTGTGATAGCCTGGATATATTCAGTAGAAGGCATTTTACTCTCCATGCTATGTATATCAGATATCAGCCTGTTACCGTCCACAAAATAGCGGGTAATCTCAGTGCCCTTATTATTAAAATAACATACCCGCAGAATACCGGAGCGGATAAATCCGATCTCCCGGGGTATCCTGCCAGCTTCTGAAAAATATTCATCCCTTTTCAGGTGTCTCTCCGTGACATTGTCCAGTATCAGCTGTATCTGCTGTTGGTTCAGTTGTCCGTATTGCAGCAGATAATTTATCAGGTCATCCATAATAGTCTGTTTCAAAATCGTTTGTCCGTCAGTGTTTTACTAACAGCATTCTCCTCCAAAGATACGCATTCCTCCTCCTGTCAACATTTGCCATTTGACAAATAACATTTGAATATCTTTGCAGCCGAAATTTTACCTATGAAACAAATTTTTCTATCCATGCTGCTACTGGCAGCGGCCCCTGTTATGGCACAAATGAAAGGTAGTATTGAATACAACCTCTGGAGAGCACAGCAGGGCGATACGCTGACCGTTTTCGCTGAAAAAGCCTATATCAGGCAGTCAGCCTCTCCCAAAGCAACGATCCAGGATTCCCTGACCACCGGCCAGACGATCATTGCCGCTAAACTGATCGAAACCGAATTCACCATGAAAGGCATCAGCGCCCCCTGGTACCAGGTGAAGTATAAGGTAGATGGTAAACAAAAAGAAGGTTTTGTCTGGTTAGGATTGATGGCTTTCGGAAGTTATCAGAAAGATAGCGTCCAGTTCCTCTATGGCATTGACAAAGTAACTCCCGGTGATATTAAAGAAGCCGACCCGAAATATCTCATCATGGTAAAGGCCCTCAATGCAAAACACGTCCTGCTTGATAAGAAATCTGTAACGGTGGACGGCGGTTCTTTTGCGATCTCTTCTGACGCAAAAGTGCTGGGCGGAATGGGTCTTGATAAGATCAATACAATTGTTCGTCTTTATTTCAGCGGAGAATCCTGTGGTATCCCCGATAACTATATTTACTTCGGATGGAACGGTTCCAAATTGCTGGAGCTGCCGGGCAAATCCAGTATGTTTGACGCCGGCGCCATAGCACACACGGAAACACTGCTGTTCCCGAAAGAACCTGGCGGACAGGCAGGTAAAATTATCCGACTGACCGTTGATGAAGAATTCGGAGAAGATGGTGAAAAGGTGGCCAAAAGCAAAAGTACCCGCGAAGTTTATATCTGGAACGGAGAGAAAGCGACCAAACAGTAAGCTTTAATCCGTAAATTCAGGTAAAAAAAATGCGACGCCTTACCTGTTCCCTTTTGCTCCTTTGCTTTGCCCTCAGCCTACGTGCACAAACAACGACAGATTCTGTAAAAACAGCTGTCAATCAGCTCTTTACTGCGATGTTGCAATCAGATAGTGTTGCGTTGACGAATTGTTTTGCACCCGGCGCTGTATTACAGACAATTGTAAAAGATAAACAGGGAGTCACAGGCGTTAAAACAGAAGCGATCAGTGAGTTTGCGTCCAGCATTGGAAAATTACCCAAACAGGCCGTTGATGAACAGATCACTTTTGATGTTGTAAAGATAGATGGAGATCTGGCGATAGCATGGACGCCTTATAAATTATACTTCAAACAAAAGTTTGCGCATTGCGGGGTGAATTCCTTTCAGCTGGTCAGACTTGCAGCAGGATGGAAGATCCAGTATATTATCGATACACGGCGCAAACAGGGTTGTGAATAAAAGAATGCCCGGGAGCTGATTTCGTCAATTCCCGGGCATTGTTGTCTTATAATAAGTGTTGGTTTGCATTTCACTCCACCTGGCCTTATTCAACGGATGCTTTCGCATCAGGGCCATAGCTTAACAGGCGCAACTGTATACCACGGAATACCCAATGCACCTTTATGAAAATAAAGACCCATTCTATCCTTCTTTTTTACCCACAGGTATACTTCTTTGTCCACACTGACATCACCAATTGAACGATCATTCATGCCACGTAATGAGAGATAATAATGTGTGGGTTGATTTTTCCAATTCTCCTTGTATTTGCCTGTAACAACTGCTTCCCGGTAATCCGGCGTGGAAATATCTGTCCGGATGTTTGCGAATCTGATCATATTGACCGTGTTCATCATGAACACAAAAGTCATGAAAGCTACAATAGCAAGGAAACGTCCACTTGTGAGCTTCAGTCCACGACTACAATACCAGATCAGCAGTAAGAATAATAAGATAAACCATATCGCACGGGCAAGCACAGGGCCATCCGCGATTTTTATATCTCTGGTCTGCGATTCTCCATACCACCAGGAAATAACCGGGATGACCGATCCCAATGCCATAAACCAGTTATTATTGACCCGAAGCAACACAACTGCTTTATATTTCTTTAACAAAAAGACTGGAAAAAAAACGATACAATAAGGTAATAAAGCCCACCAATGCAAATGATTTTCAAGTTGCAGTGCCAATATACAAATGATAATTGCAGATACGAGCAGCAGCACAGCTGTTCTGTTTGCTTTCTTTAATTGTTGTTGTAAATCTTCGTTCATGACAATATTCTAAAAACTGATGGATTCAGCGTAAATCAGGGGACAGCTACTCTTCCTTTTTTTTCTCCCCTATTTCATACCACGGGATACCCAATCCACCCTTATGGTAATAAACACCTACCTTTTCATTTACATTAAGCTTATCATACAGCGGCGCTTTCACGTTTACGTAAATCCCTTCAGGCGCGTGCTCCCATGGTTCCAGATCAAGGTGATAAGACTCAACAAAGTAATGATCTATAGTAAGTATCTTCTTTTTGATGCCTATTTCATAGTATACTATCGCCGAAGTATCCAGACATCTGTTCAGCACGATCGTCAGGAAAAATCCATTCGCTATAAATAACACCATTAACAATGTCACAGACACATAAAAGCGTTTTGTTCGTCTGTTAAAATCGCGGGTACATTCCCACATCATTAATGCGAGGGCAGCTACTATTATAGCAAAGGTTGTCCATACCTCACTATAATCAGTGATCTCTATAAAATACCACCCGCCTAATAATCCACCTGCTGTAATAAATGAAATAAATGTGCTTCCGGGCAAACCACCGGCGGAATTGTCTATCAGCTGAATAAAACCTTTATGACGCAGTGTAAGATATAAAGAAACTGGTATGCAGAAAAAAAGCAGTAATCCGAACCATGGGAATGAGGCGTTATAACGCCATGTCATTATAGCGAGTAAACAACTGATGACACCGAGTACACGGAGTTCAATCTTCGCACGTTTTCGTCTTCCGGCATGCTCCTGTTCATCATAATGATCTGTTACTTCGCTGTATATCGCTATTTCTTCCATGTGATTAATATCCGGGTACCGGCCAGATAACCAATGCTCCAATTCACTTACGCCCTGCATGTATTTAGACATATAAATACGTTTACCCGTATTGGGTATGATCCAGATCCCGTTGCCATCTGACTTATACCCCTTTACATTGCTTAATAGTATCTCTCTGTTGATCAGGCGGGACTCTTTACGGATACTATACTTATCCAGCACCACTTTCTCTTCCACCTGTAGAAAAGCGCAGATGACCAGTGCTATCGGAATAGCACAAACCGGCCACAGATAAATCAGGGGAATAGCTACCTTAGGATCATAAAACGGGCCTAGAGCTACCGCTACAAATGTAAATAACATAATAGCCAGCAGAATATACATCAGGATCTTAAAACCGCGGGATAATGCAAACACTTTCATACAGTACAGGAGATTGTCTTAATTCCTGTAAATATATGCTGGGAAATCCACCTGATGAAACGTTTTGTGTTATCTTCTGTCTACCACTTCAAACCAGGGGATGCCCAGTGCACCCTTCTGGTAGTGAAGGCCCGCCCGGCCTTTTTCCGGCAGCATCAGATAAACCGATTTTCTCACGACAACATTTTCGTTCTGCCGGGAATGCTCCCACGGTCCAAGCTCAAGCGTATAACTATCGGCAGCACCGCCGGTTGAAGACTTTTTCTCAAGGACGACAGCCTCATAATATACGGGGGCATCGTTTGCTAAGCAATTTATTCAGCAATATGGTCAGGAAAATCCCATTCCCTGCAAATGCCAGCAACATAACAGCAGACACCGTATAAAACAGCTTCTTATTTACTATAAAACGACGTATACACCTCCACATTAGCCAGGTAAGTGCTGCAAAGATCAAAGCTGCCGGCGTCAATACATCCACATAATGGAGGATTTCTATAAAATTACACGCAGCCATCAGACCAGCTCCTACTATTAATGGAATAAAAAATACACCGGATAACCCTTCTGACGGGTTCATTTCTGGTGTTAGAACGTTTTTGTGTCTCGCTATAAGGTATAATGACAAAGGTGTACAACAAAAGAGCACAAGTCCCAACCAGGGATATCCTGCAGAAAAATACCCTGAGAGTACAGCCAGGACGATACTGGTCATGCCAAGCAGGCGCATTTCTCTTTTAGACCTCTTTATGCTGCGGATCATTTCAGGGTCATAGTGAATATTAGTAAACTCCATATGTTTTGGTGATTATTACTTTTAAATAGACAGGGAACTTTTCTTTTGGAGATCTCTCAGCAACCTTTATTTCAGGCAGTAGTCTTTCCGCTTATACATCTATTACATATAGTCCATCTCTTTCAATTACCCAGCCTCCAGCATCTTCATCACTTTCCACAAATGCTCGCATTGCTCCAGGTCTTTGACAGGTGACAACTCAAGTACCGACTGACGGATATGATTCAATACCGCCAGATCAGGTTGCCTACCTTCCAATATTACCATACAGGCCAGGGCCGTCTTTAATACTGTCGCTTTTACCCGGATGCTATGCGGGGAATACCGTGCCGGATGCAGGTGAACATAACGGCCCGGCTCAATGCCATGCAATAATATCCAGCGGGAGCTATCGGACAAAGTGATCTCTATATAACCACCATGGTCCTTTAAATGTTGCAGATATCCTGCTTCATCAGAAAGTCCTGCAGCAATCAGCTGATCAGTAACTTCCCGGAAGATGTCCGGCAGGTCCAGCAGACCATAATAAATATCCATCTGGGAATTGCCCAATACCTTTAACCGTTCGGGTAGTGTCTGTTCGGTCACGTCGGTTAGTTGCCGCCGTATAAATCCCCGATGGTGTTTCAGGGCATTAAAAAGGATATTATCGGCATTCATCGCTTGTCTGACTGGATTCATCATAAAATAAAAAAAAACGTCACAAAGAATGTGACGTTTTTTCCAATATACAATTAATTGTACATCTATCGCCAACCGCCCCCGAGGGAACGGTAAAGATCTACTACAGCGTACAGCTGATCTCTTCTGAGATTGCTGACTTCCAGTTCACTCTGCAGTACATTACTTTGCGCGATGATCACTTCCAGGTAACTGGCACGGCCACTTTCAAACAGCTGGCCGGCATTGTTTACAGCCTGCTGAAGTGTCTTCACCTTAGTAGAAGCGATGTCATATTGCGATTTGAGCTTTTCTATTTTCACCAGTGCATCTGCCACCTCTCCTGTCGCTTCCAGTACGTTCTGACGGAAACGGAGTACGGATTGTTCCCGCTCGATCTTAGCCACTTCAAATTGCGTCTTCAGATTTTTACGGTCAAACAGCGGTTGTGCGATAGCACCAGTTGCCAGTCCGAAGAGAGAAGTAGGTACCTGAAACCAGTCGCTGAACTTCACGGCATTGAGACCACCACTAGCGGTGATCACCAGGGATGGATACATATTTGCCTTCGCAACGCCTACTCTTGCATTTGCAATGTTCAGGGCCAGTTCGCTACGCTTTACATCCGGACGACGGCTCAGCAGATCAGAAGGGATACCGGCTGACAGTTTATCTGTCAATGGATACTCATTCAGTTTGGTATGTCTTTCTATCGCCGCAGGCAGTTCTCCTGACAGGATACGGAGGGCATTTTCCTGTACGGTCATGTCCTGTTCGATCTGCGGGATCAGCTGAGCGGCTGTCAGCTGTTGCGCTTCTGCCTGTTGTACGGCCACCAGCGTTACCTGTCCGGCGTCATACTGTAAACGAATAATACGCAGGGTGCTATCGTTCAGTTTCAGGTTATTCTGTGCTACTGCAAGCTGTTCATCCAGCATCAGCAGGTTATAGAATGCCTTTGATACGGTAGCCACGATATCTGTCTGTAACAGCTTACGGGATTCTTCTGTCTGCAGGAAAGCAGCCAGCGCTTCTTTCTTCTGATTTTTGATCTTACCCCAGATATCTGCTTCCCAGGCAAACTGGATATTCGCGCTGTAGTCTTCCAGGTGTTGTGTACCCAGGAACTGACTCAGACTGATACCATTCAGGCTGTTATCGGAAGGACGGCTGGTGCTGGCAACAACATTCAGTTTTGCAGAGGGGAGATTCAGCAGTTTTGCCTGTTTCATCTGCAGTTTGGCTGCCTCCACACTCAGGATGGCCGCCTGCATATCATAGTTCTTTTTGATAGCATTATCGATCAGCGCTTTCAGGGTCGCATCTGTAAAGAAGTTCTCCCATGGAAGATCTGCGATGGTGGTGGAATCAGCTGTTGCACTGTTTCTGAATGCAACAGGTAACTCGGGTTGAGGCGCCGGCGTATCCTTCGACACTTTACATGCCTCCAGTAGACCGGCACTCAACAAACCTATAAGGAAATATTTATTTATCTGTGCTTTCATACTAATTCCGGTTTAGCGACTTTCGCCTTTTCATTGTTTTCCACGGAAGTGGGCGTACCACTTACCTTTTCCTGCAGGTACTGGAACATCACGAAGAGTACAGGGATCACGAACAATCCAAGTATTACTCCGCTCACCATACCACCCGCAGCACCGATACTGATAGAGTGGTTACCGATCGCAGAAGGACCATTATCACTCATCATCGGGATCAGTCCCACGACAAAGGCCAGGGATGTCATCAGGATCGGACGTAACCTCAGTCTCGCGGCCTCGATCGCAGCAAATACCAGGTTCTTACCGGCCTTTCTTCTCTGCGAAGCATATTCCACGATCAGGATGGCGTTCTTAGCCAGCAACCCTATCAGCATCACCAATGCTACCTGTACATAGATATTGTTAGAGATATCTGTGAAACGGATAGACAGGAACACACCCAGGATACCTGTAGGGATTGAAAGGATCACCGCCAGTGGCAGAATGTAGCTTTCGTATTGTGCTGCCAGCAGGAAGTATACGAACAGCAGACAGAGTGAGAAGATGATCACGGATTGTCCGCTGGAAGAAATTTCCTCTCTGGTCATACCGGAGAACTCATAAGAATAACCGGTAGGCAGGTATTGCTCTCCTACTTCCTGTACTGCTCTGATCGCATCACCAGAGCTGTAACCTGGTTTCGCCATCACGTTCAGACCGATAGAGTTGAACAGGTTGTAACGGGAAGTGGTTTCAGGACCAAATACACGTTTCAGGGTTACCAGTGATTTCACAGGCACCATTTCACCCAGTCTGTTTTTCACGAAAATACCTTCCATGGAAACAGGTGCTGCACGTTCATCTTTTTCTGCCTGCATCATCACCCTGTAGTATTTACCAAAACGGTTGAAATCACCCGCCTGGCTACTACCAAAGTAAGCGCCCATTGTCTGCAACAGATCTTTAACGTTTACATTCAGCTGTTCTGCTTTTTCCGCTTCTACTTCCATTTCATACTGTGGATAGTCGGCACGGAAAGAAGTGAATGCGAACGCTATTTCAGGACGTTTCATCAGTTCACCGATAAAGCCCATCGCGATACCACTGAATTTATCCAGTTTACCACTTGTCTTATCCTGCAACACGACATCCAGGGCATCTACGTTACTGAAACCCGGTACTGTTGGGAAGGTGAATACGAAGAAACTACCATCCTTAATAGTGGCCAGTTTACCTCTTACCTGGTCCATGATAGCGTTGATGTCTTTTACCTCACCTCTTTCCTTTGCTGGTTTCAGCAGGATAAAGGCCACACCCGCAGAAGGGCTGGAAGACTGTGTCAGGATGTTAAAACCAGACAGTCCCATCAGTGCACTTTTAGATGGCAGATCACCCAGTGTTTTCTCTACGTCCTTGATCATGGTCGTAGTTCTGTCAAGGGATGCACCTGCAGGCATTGACATGGAGATCGCGATAAAGCCCTGGTCTTCGGATGGAATAAATCCAGTTGGGGTTTTCCTTACCAGGTAAATTGTTGAAACAATGACGATGATCAGGCCGACAATACTTACCCATTTATGACGGATCAGGAAACGCAGGCTGTTCACATACTTGCTCGTCATGCGATCAAAACCCCTGTTAAATCCGGCAAAGAATTTCTCTTTAAAAGTCGCTTTATGCGTGCTGTCATGCCCGCCATGATGTGTTTCTTTCAGGAAGAGGGCAGCCAGTGCAGGACTCAGTGTCAATGCGTTCACCGCAGAGATCACGATGGCGATAGCCAGTGTGAAGGCGAACTGACGATAGAACACACCGGTAGAACCTTCCATGAAACCTACAGGCAGGAACACAGCCGACATAACGAGTGTGATGGAAACGATCGCACCGCTGATCTCACTCATGGCAGAGATAGTCGCTGCTTTCGGAGGGAGGTGTTTCTTTTCCATCTTCGAGTGCACCGCTTCCACGACGACGATGGCGTCATCCACCACGATACCGATAGCCAGTACCAATGCGAACAATGTCAGCAGGTTGATAGAGAAGCCCAGCAGTGATATGAAGAAGAAGGTACCTACGATCGCCACGGGTACAGCGATAGCAGGGATCAGTGTGGATCTGAAGTCCTGAAGGAATATAAATACCACAATGAACACCAGAATGAACGCCTCGATCAGCGTGTGTTTTACCTGCTCTATAGATAGGTCAAGCGTATCTTTTGTATTATAAAGGATCAGGTATTTCACTCCCTTAGGGAAGTCTTTGGATGCCTTCTCCATGAATTTCATGATAGCGATCTGGATCTCGTTGGAGTTAGATCCTGCCAGCTGGAAAGACGCAATGTTTACGCCCGGCTTTCCGTTAACACGGGTATAGTTACCGTATGTATAAGCGCCAAATTCTACTCTGGCAACGTCTTTCAGACGCAGGAAGGAACCATCACCATTGGATTTGATCACGATGTTTTCGTAATCTTCCGGTTTGGTGAGTTTACCTTTATACTTGATCACATATTCGAAAGACTCTGCACTGCTTTCACCGAATTTACCGGGAGCAGCTTCCAGACTTTTGTCCTGAATAGCAGCCATCACTTCTTTTGGTGCAAGATTATAAGCGGCCATCTGTTTAGGATTCAGCCACACCCTCATGGAGTAATCTTTGTTACCACCGAAGATCAGCGCCTGACCTACACCAGGAATCCTTTTGATATCAGGAATGATGTTGATCTGTGCATAGTTGGCGAGGAAGGTCTGATCGTATACTTTCGGATCTTCTGAGTACATATCTACCACCATCAACAAGCTATTCTGCTGTTTGGCGGTGGTTACACCTGCCTGTACCACTTCAGCGGGTAGCTGAGCAGTCGCCTGCGCTACCCTGTTCTGTACGTTTACGGCTGCCTGATCGGGGTCAGTACCCAGTTTAAAATATACGGAGATCACCAGTGAACCATCGTTACTGGCAGTGGAGTTCATGTAAATCATGTTCTCCACCCCGTTGATGGCCTCTTCGAGTGAAGGAGCCACTGAACGCAGGATAGTTTCCGCGTTGGCGCCCGGATACAGAGCGGTTACCTGTACAGCGGGAGGAGCGATATCAGGGAATTTCTGGAGCGGAAGTTTCCACAACCCCAGGATACCCAGTATCACCATTATGATTGAGATCACCGTTGCTAAAACGGGTCTTTGTATGAATTTCTGCAACATAATTTTTTATTTTAGGAGGAAGGACTGCATGTAACGATCAGCTCTGTGGTGCAGGCTTAGCCTTCTCCGGTTTGATTTCCATACCTTCTTTCAGACGGTCAACACCAGATACAACAACCTTGTCGCCTGATTTTACGCCATCACTTACCAGGTACTGATTGCCAGTGCTACCGATAACGGTGATGGCCTTACGAACAGTTTTATTGTCCTTATCTAAAGTGTATACGAAAATTCTGTCCTGTACTTCGACAGTAGCCGCCTGCGGTACAAGGATAGCTCCTTTATACTCGCGCAGTAATCTTACTTTACCGGTATTACCTGTACGGATCGTACCTTTTGCGTTAGGGAATACGGCACGCAGCGTGATAGCGCCTGTGTTCTTCTCAAACTGTCCGTCGATCATATCTACCTTACCTTTTTCCTCATAGATATGATTGTCTGCCAGTACCAGTACTGCTGGGGGCAGGTTTTTCAGTTTCTCTTCCAGGGTAGAACCTGCGTAGTTGTCTTTGAAGTTGAAGAAATCGCCTTCACTCAGAGAGAAGTAAGCATAGATCTCGTGTACGTCAGACAGTTTAGTCAGCGGCTCAGGATCGCTCAGGGAGATCAGTGCACCGGCTTTCTTTGGAATACGGCCGATATAACCACTCACAGGAGCAGTGATATTCGTGTAGCCCAGGTTGATAGCTGCAGAAGCTACCATTGCTTTCGCCTGTTCTACATTGGCGGTAGCTACTTCATGAGCCGTTTTAGCAGTACGCAGCTGCATATCAGACACCACTTTGTTATTCACCAGCGGTGTTACCTTGTCTATTTCCAGCTGAGCGTTCAGCACAGATGCTTCTGCTGCATGTAAAGCTGCTTTGGCATTGTTGAGCTGTTCGCGGTAGCGATGTTCGTCTATTTTAAATAAAGGTTGACCTGCTTTCACATAAGCGCCTTCATCTACATATACTTTTTCCAGGTAACCATCTACCTGTGAACGGATCTCTACATTTACCTTACCTTCAAGTGATGCGGTATAATCGTTCTCTGTGTTCGCATCAGCTGCGCCGATCGTTACCACTTCCGCCGGAGTAGCAGCAGGGGCTTCGTTGTGCGCAGAGGAAGACTTACAGCTGTACAGGCCTACGAGGACTGTCAGGACAAGCATGCTCCGAATTAATACATCTTTTTTCATGTTTATGTTTGTTGAGTGTAATTGACAAAAAGTTTCCCCGGTTGCATAGCTGACTATGCAAGCAGACATGAACAGTAAATACATGTAATACCCTGGTCAATGCGAGGGCTGCATTGATTACAGTGCGTTGTTGTTGTTGAAGGTAAAGCGAGCGTTCACACGACGATCGTCGGCGGATCGTGTGGATAATACGAATCAGTGAAAGTTTTGTCGTACGAACAGTAAGATGGTATATACCACCTGGATACGACAATCATAAAAAAGTACCTGTTCACGGTCCTTTCGGGCAGATAAGAAAGCTTACGTGCCTTCTGCTGCGGTTGATTTCTTTTTTATCTTGTTACCATCATTTCTGACACTAACAGATTTTCTAACATTGTTAAAGGTACGTTCTGAAACGATCGTTTCAAAATTTGCGCAAAAAAAAAGCGAAATTTTAAAATGGACTTTTCAAATGTAACTTGGTATATCCTGCCATCTTCTTTACAAGATTGGCATCTTTAAACTGGAGATATGATTGTTTCCAGCCACAAAAGCCATTGAATATAATATGTGCCAGGACAGCAGGTTCTTTGTCATCTGACAACTCTCCCTGTTCTTTTGCCCTTCTCAGGAGGTCGGTAAAAATACCGATCGTTCTGTCACTGGCTGTTTTGATCACGCTACGTACCTCATCATCATCTCCTGCCAGCTCAAAGGAGGATTTCATCCCCATACAGCATTTGCAGTCATAAACGATACCCGCTACGTAGACATCGATGATCTTTTCCATTGTCTCCAGGGGAGAAAGCTCCTTCAGGGTGAGGACCGACTCATAGTCCTTTGCCGCCAGGTAACCATATGTCCGCAGACATTCCAGGAAAAGGTTATGTTTATCGCCGAAAGAGTTATAAAGACTGCTCCTGTTGATCTGCATAGCTTCCACCAGATCCTGCATGGAAGTGGCATTGTAGCCCTTCTCCCAAAACACGTCCAGTGCTTTTGCTATCTTTTCCTCAGGAATAAAATCTTTATCTCTGGCCATAACGGGAACAAAGTTACATTCTGAAACGATCGTTTCAAAATATTTTTTTCTCTGTCCCCGCAAGATGGTATGAACATGTTATCTGAAACGTACTGAAAACCCGACATTTATCACATAGTCGGCAAAGGCGGCATCGCCGTTCACCTTATTGGTAGGCGTACTTCTGGCTTTGTCTGTGTTGCTCTGCGTCCTGTCCCTGCGTAAAGCGACGGGAACACCCGCAAAGACGTTCATCTTCTTAAAAGCATAGGAAACGTTGGGCTCCAGGGAAATTACATATCCCGGACGACGGAAATCACCGCTGCCACCAATCAGGTCATTGACCGGAATACCTTCCAGTCTGGCGCCTAAAGCGGCGCTGAAACCCTTTGTCATATAATTTACCCCTGCCCGCGCCATATACTGGTCAGGCACGCTGCAGATAGCCTCATTGGCCAGTGCGGGCGTCAGTGTTTCCCTGTAGGTACGCACCCCGTTCTGTTCCCTTGGATTGCTCAGATAATAGAAATTACCATACACCCCAAAATGCCTGGAAAAGTACTGATAGAGGTTCAGTTCTGCGGTCAGTCCGGTACCACCGTCTCCCAGCTGAATAGACTGGTCAACAGTACGCAGTTGTTTCGTACCATTGGGACCGACATTATACCAGTAATCCTGGTAATCATAATCACCGGTAGCAAATTTAATCCCCAGTCCTGCCTGGATATTACCCTTTTTATGCTTTTCCGGGTCCAGCAACCAGCGGTACACCGCAATACGCATGTCTCCCATCCCATAGGAATGCATACTGTGACGCTGGTTATAGTTATTTACCCCGTTTACCAGACCATGTTCATATAACGAAGACCTGGTATTTGCCAGCAGGGGTACATCCAGCATCACGCTCCAGCGGCTGTTGATCAGACGTGTCAGCGTGAGGTCGATGGCTGTCTGATGGTTAATTACTTCTGTGCCGTTCAGCACTCTCTCTTTCTGTTCCTCAGCACCTTTAAAATGTTTGTAAGACTTAAAATACCGGGCGCCCATACTGAAGATCCATTTGTCAGAACGATCCTCATCCGGATGGGTAATGGTACAGGTGGCCGGTCCGTTACCGCGTAAAGCGACACAACCCTGTGCCTGGACGCGTGAAATCACTCCTGTGCAGATCACTGACAGGAAAGCAGCTGATAAAATTCTGTTCATAGACTGTTCTATTTATGTTTAGAGAGGACATAAATTCATTGTTCAATAGTCACTTCATTGTTCAAATAGCATAGTGGAATACATCACTGTTCACATAACAAAATAAAAGGTATAGTGTACTTAATAACGCTAATGTGTGATCCTGGTTGAATGCTGTAATATTGTTAATAGAAATGTAAACAATTTCCCTGATATAGGGAAATATATTTCTTATGGTCACATTCCGGATGATAGCCACTTTTATCGCTTCTCTCCCAATCCCATAGCAGTCTATCAGCATAATATTGCAATAAATATTGCTTTCCGGATTAAAATAAAGGAGGGGCATTGATCGTCTACGCTATAAAACAGGGTCTGATCATACTCATCCTACATTGATCCTTCATTAAAAAACGGAAGATCTACGATGGATAACTATAGGTGAACACACTTCAGACACCGGCTCCTTATTTATCAATATAGCGCTTATCCATGCAATATCAGTCAATACTACCAGACAGTGTGCTCCGGGAACAGATAGGTCAATACTGGGTCACGGAAGGGCAGATCCCGGCCGGTCAATCCATGACATTCCGCTCCATGGTAGACGCCTACCCAGGTATGATCTTCCTGGAAGATCCTGCTGCCTTTTTTCCTGAACATCCTGGCACTGAAAGACCTCATATCTTCCTGCATGGCGCCAGTACTTTCTGCTTTGAAAAAAAACTGACGGGAAACGTAAAGATCATCAGTGTACATTTCAAACCAACCGCCATCTGCTCCTTATTTGGTATTGCCGGTCATGAACTGGCCAATAATGTGACGGACCTGGATAGTCTCTGTAAGAATCACCTGAGTGACCAGCTACTCAATGCGGCAACTACGACTGAAAGAATTGTCCTGCTGAATAATTTCCTGACAGCACAATGGCAACAACATCAAGCCGTAAATACCTCAAAAACACAGTACGCATTAAAGCTGCTACAGGAAGGAGATACCACCGTTTCCCTTCAGTTATTACAACAGCAGTTACACCTGACAGAACGCTCGCTCGAACGCCTCTTCCGGGAGCAGATCGGTCTTTCTCCAAAACTGATCTCCCGCATCATCCGCTTCCAGAAAACTGTTAACGCATTAAGTCGGCCGGACGCGGAAAGTCTGGCAGCGATTGCCTATAAATACGACTATGCCGATCAGTCACATTTCATCCGCGAATTCAGGACATTTTCCGGTACCACACCTCAGCAGTTCCGGCAACAGGCAGGCGCCGGTGTCGAGAATTTCATAGAATGGAATGACTAAAAATGTCGGTTTTATCCTATACCACCCCTCCGGCGGACGATAACTTTGCCCTGCTAATCTGATATACAAAGAGACAATACATGGCTAAAGTATTATTGCTGAGCATTCCTTCTCACGGACATATGAATCCGACACTGGGACTTGCAGGCGCATTGGTAAAACACGGAGAAGAAGTGACCTTTTTCAGTTCGGAAGAATTCAGGAAACCGGTGGAGGCCACCGGCGCCACTTTCATCTGTTATAAAGAGGACCTCAATATCTTCAAATTCTCACAGGGACAGGCAGCAACAGCAGCTGGAAAGATAAAGCCTGCCGGTAAACCAGGCTTTATCAATGCCTTATTACAACCCGAACGTTTCGTAGATCATCTGATGGAACAGATCAGAGACATGCAGTTTGATTATATCGTACATTCCGCCGCATACCCCTATGCCAGTTTGATCGCACAGGCCTTGAAAATACCGGCCGTTTCCTCCTTCGCAGTATTTGCGACGATGAAGGATTTTGAAAAGATGCGGAAAGGTAAAACCTGGACGCCCGCGGATCTGATCCCTTTCAGTTGGAAAATCCGCTTATTGTACCTGCTTTTCTATCGTAGAAAGTTTGATAAAGTACGCAGGTATTTCCAGGACAAATACAAAGTACGGATATCTACAGACCTGCTCAGTCACTTCTTCAATAAGGGCGAACTGAATATCATTTACACCTCCCGCTACTTTATACGGGACAACAGCCAATATGATAACAGCTTTATTTTCGTAGGAGCACCGGTATATGAGAAAAAATACCAGGTGGATTTTCCGTTTGAAAAACTGGAGGGTAAAAAGGTGTTATACATCTCCCTGGGAACTGTTTTCGGTAATTATGCCGCAGGCGTATATGAACTCTTTTTTAAAGCATTCGCAGATATGGATATCACAGTGGTCATGACGGCCTATGGTGTAGATCTGTCTGCCATGACAATACCTGCCAATTTCATTGTACGGGATTATGTACCACAGTCCGCCATACTGGAACGTAGTGCAGCTGCTATTACACATGCCGGGATGAACAGCATTGGTGATCTGCTATATGCGAATGTACCGTTTGTGTCCATTCCTATGGGCGCTGATCAGTTTTTCCTGGCAGAGCGGGCAGCCGAACTGGGCGCCACCATTGCACTGGACGTTCATACCCTGACAGCAGCAGAATTGAGAGCGGCAACAGAGAAAGTAATGACGGATAAAAGTTATGTCGAAAGTAGCCGTAAGATCAGTGATTCTTTCCGGGAAGCAGGGGGTTATGAAAAAGCGGTGAAAGAGATCTTTAGCTGGAAACAAACAAAAGGGATCAGACAATAACAAAAGCGAAATACGCAGTCACAAAATGCAGTAGTGTACACCAGCAACTGTCTGCTGACCAAATTGTAATGGGGTGTTTACCGTATGGTTGACACCCCATTGATTTTAGAAGTTGAAAACGCAGTTCAGTGCGCCGATATTAGGTTTATACGATGTTGCCCCCTTCATATAAAAGGTACTGATCTCAATATTGTGACGTTTTTTAGCGCCTACACCGATACGTAATCCGATATTTGCAGCTGGTCCCACCGTACTTGCAGTCGTGTGCAGATCATCATAATCGATATAGTCGTAATATCCTGCCGGAATTGTTCTGTCTACGGAACTGGCGTGATAGGAAAATCCGGCTCCAACAAAAAAGCCCATTCTGCTCTGGCACCCCTTCGCAGAACCCGCACCAATGTTAAAATTGAATAGGAGCGGTACATTCACCATAAATCCCAGGTTATTATAGCCATACTCTCCCGTATAGCTGTCATAGTAGTATTCATCTACGCCGTTGATTCCCACACTCAATGGGATGCCTAAGGATAAGGCGGTGTTCTCTGTTTCCGCAAAACTCATGCGGATTGAATACATCAGCGTACTGGAGACTTTGGTTTCAGTTTTGGAAGATCCGTCTACAAAAACGCCCGTTCCTATGCCGTGAATGAAACGCTGGGCATGTACAGAATAAACGCATGCAAGACATGCAGCGGCTAACAAAAAGATCTTTTTCATGGGTAATAGGTACAGTTATAATTTAGGTAATATGCGCTAAATATAAAACATCCCGATGAAATAAATTAACTTTGCCGCGTTAAATTTACCTGATACCTATGACTGAAACGTTGTGCTGATACTATGCCTCAGCAGCAGTTAAATACCAGTCCGGTTGAATGCTAAATCCCTACCAATGAACTACTATAAAATCATACAGGACGAGGCTATCTTACGCTCGTTCATAGACTGGTTACCCGATCTGGAAGAAGGCGAAGCCTATTATGTCTCTTTACTGGCAAGGAGTAAATATTCCGATGCCATTAAATCTGACAAACAGCAACTGAAACGCTTCACCAGCAGAAAAGAAGACCTTTATTCCAAGATACTGCAACTGGAATGCCCTATAGGCGCTTATACACAGAAAGGGCAGGCGATACCACAGGAAGCACTGGCGATCTATATTACACCGAATCCGAGGAGTTTGTATGATGCCATGTTCAGCGGACTGACAGCCCTGGCAAAGTGCATACAAAATCAGAACAAACATGTGAATCCGCACCAGGAGATAATGAGTGAGATCCAGAAGAATAAGAGCAGAAGCTGTTATGTTGATTTTGATTTTGATATCAAGGATGAGGCGTTTGCGGCTAATCTGAAAACACTGATCTACGAACGCGTCGGACAATCAGCCAAAGTACAGTTTGTCGAAACACGGGGCGGTTTTCACGTACTGGTAGATCCACTCAGTGTTGAAGAAGCTTTCCGCAAACGCTGGTACCAGAGTATCGCGGAACTACCGCATGTTGACCAGACGGGCGATCAGATGATACCGATACCCGGCTGTTCGCAGGGTGGATTTGTACCACGTCTGCTGTAAATAAAAGATGCCGGAGCAATATGTCTCCGGCATTACTTTTTACCTGCCTCTTATACTCTCCAGAAAATCCTGATAATTAGAATAAGGTTCTTTACTACGGCCGTTCGGTTTCAGGTAAAGCATCCCCTCCCGGTTGTCCAGTATCACGTTAAAATGATTGAGGATCTGATTACCGAACAAAGTCGTTCTGCTGCCCGGCTTGTCAGGAGGATGCGCGTTGGTCACAATATCCGGAAAGACAACACCCGCAATCTCCGCATTCAGCCGCACAATCTTCCGCCCATTGACCATAGTTAAACTATCCAGTTTTTGCCACAGCTGTTCATGACGGCTAAAATCACTTCCCAACGCCATAGTCGCATCCCTGCCGGTGTCAAAAAGGAACCAGAAAGGATAGGACTTCCCTCCCACTACAACGACGGCCTGGAACTTCGGCCTGTTCTGTTCAAACCATACCGCTTGCTTTTTAAACCTACTGCTGTAGACAGGTAGTTTTTGATGGATGATCATCCTTTTCTTATCATAGTCTATCTCGATGATCTTCTCGCGGAAGAGGGAATTACCGATGATCAGGTCTTCTCCTTCCTGCATATTGCCTACCTGTACCAGGCGTACTGTTTTCCAGCTGATAGTGCCGATCGTAAGCGTGTTACCGGAGCTTGTCCGCGTTTCATTGGTACCCTGTGTATTGGTGACTACCGTATTACCATCAAACTGTAAACCTAATTTTTCCGCTACCTGCCTGTTAACGCAGGTAGTACCTGCGCCCAGGTCAAATTGTATATTGACGGTTTTACTATCGTTCAGGATGCCTTTCAGATAGATCCGCGAACCATTCAGTTCAAATGGCAATGTATCGGGCGCAGGATGGGTGCTATTCCCACTCAACTGCGTGAGCGTATCCTGTATAGATGCGATTTTTATAAAGCAACTGTCTTTTCCGTTTAACAGGGTAATGAAGTCGTATACCTTTCCGGGTTTGGTATTGAAGCGTATACTATCCTGATCGGTTTTCAGCGTGACCTGACTTTGTCTGAAAGGCACATTGACATAGTAAATGTCCGGTTTGGCGTTGGGGTCAAGCTGCCAGTTCAGGTGCACATATGCACCATCCGTAATAATGGCATTAGCGTTGCCGGCTTTAATAAGGGGCAGGCGTTGTGCCTTTGTCGTGAGACTGAACAGGCAAAAAGCTGTTATGGAACAGGAAAGAAGAAGATGCTTCATAGTTGGCATACGGAGTCAAGAGATATGCCAACTATGAAGATACTATAAATCAATGAGTTAAAATATCACATGCCGCATAGGCGTCCGGCATTGGACAATGATATGTCCGGCGTTGGGACAAATCATGTTCCTGAGCACCATTATTGTTTAGGCTTCGGCGACATTTCCTCCAGTATATTATACACCACGCCTTTCGTCGGATGCTCTTCCAGCCATATGGTTGTTCTGCTGAATTCCTTCTTCGTTTCCAGTGCCACAACCGTATCCGCAGGCTGATCTTCATATTTAGTGCCTTCCCAGCGTGCTTTACCACCTGCAAAGCTAAGCAGTGCTTCCCTGCTTCCTGTCGCCACCCTGAAAGTATAAACGCCAAACTTCATGTCACGAACCACTCGTTGCGTCTTCGGTTCTATCAAAAGGGTATATACCGGGTGTCCTTCTACCCCTACCATTACCATCTTGGCGAGTTTATCCATTTTGTTGATGACCTTCACCATCGGCGTACGCTCAACAGGGTCTTCTGCACTCGTCTCCTCTATCGGAGCGAGCCTGCCACTTGTACTAACGGACGCACCGTCCACGGTGGTAAATGACTTCGGCATATCGTTCGAAACCGGCTTTGGCGTTTCCTCCGGTCTGGTATTCTTTGTAGCTGCCAGGTAAATACCCACCAGTACAACCGCAATGACCACGTACGCAGCAATAGGCAGGGGTGGTTTACTGGCTTTAACGTCATCCAGCATTCCCTGGTTGTTTTCCAGCAATTGCAGGGTCTCAGGGGTGAGCCCTTCTATTTGTCTGGCCAGCTGGGCATAGATCACGTGATCGTTCTTACTGTTGTGTTTATTAAAGACGGTAAGCGCCAGTTCCTGCAGAGCAATGGCAATTGAGTTACGCAACTCATCCAGCGGCCCCTCCGTCCGGTTAATCATATTGATATCAATACGGGTTTCCGCCCATTTCTTCAATGTCGATAAGGATATCGCATGCGTGTTGATGGCGTTTTTCTGGGCAATGATCTCATCGAGCAGCGCCACAAAAGACTTGATAACCGGCAGATACTTAGGGTCATTTACGTCCGGCTGAGATGTACCGGAACCGTTAAAGTTGGTATTCATGGAAGGTGTATAGGGATTGTCCTGGGTAAAAATAGAAATAATATATTATAATTTTTTACAAAATATCTATATCGGACAAGTTCTTTATAAGATTCACTGCATCTTTATGCAGCCTGAAAAGCACGAAAGTAGCCGGGATTTATCAGGCATAAAAAAGCCCGGTTGGTTACCGGGCTGATTATCAATTTTTTTTGTATCCGATTTCATGATTGTCAGCATGCAGCCAGACCGTATATCTATCTGCCAGCTCCACAGCCACAGAAACATCTGGTAAAGGTGACAGGATCTCCTGTAGCTTCTTCTTGGCATCTTCAATTTTATCCTCTGCATTCTTTATGCTTGACTTAGCATTCTCCGCCTTTTCATTCAGGCGATGCAATTCATTGAATACGTCGGTGGTAACCAAATTGCTCTTTTGCGCATTTATGAGCTGGACCTGATAATCTTCCATCGCCTGTTGAGACAATTTCTTCAATCCGGGAAGATTTTCGCTATGTTCAATCAAAGTTGATAGAGATGTTCGAAGATCTCCTGCTCTGTCTTGGTATGTGGACATAAGTAAAATGTTTATTGTTTTATGTTGAATCGCCTTATAATGGCGTTTTAGCCTCTTTTTTTATATCCTGGAAGGTCCTTATCTGCAGATTTTCTCAAACTCCGGGGCATAAAGTAACACATCTTTTTCAGGGCCATCTGAAGGAGTGACTGCAGCAATAACCTCTGCTACTATAATCCGAAGTATCATGAGGGGCATGTAGCCAATGATTTTCACGTATTCTCTCTACAATATAAGCACTCTTTGGATTTTTAAGCGTTCAGGAATGGTTAAAACTTTACAAATGTCGGGCCAGCAAAGTAAGGATATAGTATGATATGGATTTTATTGCGGGAATACAGCCCCCTGTAACCAATCCGGCTAACAGTGGATCCTCCCTGAAGTGTACGCATAATTTACGACCTTTACCCTATGGAAAGGTTGATACAGATCACTGCTGATGGTTCACATACCATCGCCATTCCGGACATGCATGTTACTTTCCACAGCCTGCTCGGAGCGATACAGGAAAGTGTGCATGTTTATATCAATAATGGCCTGCATCATCTGCCGGCAGATCTCCATGCTATATCCATCCTGGAAATGGGATTTGGTACCGGTCTGAATGCCCTGCTGACCTTACGTGAAGCGATCGCCTTGCAGCGTAATATTTACTATCAGACAATAGAACAGTATCCGCTGACAATAAAAGAAGCCGCCTCACTGAATTACCCGGAACAACTGGGAGAACCGGATCTCGAACCTTTTCTGCAATCGCTGCATACAAGTGCATGGGACCAGGATGTGCAGTTACACCCCTGTTTTACTTTACATAAAACACATGTTTCCCTGCAGGAAGCTGTTTTCAGCCAGTCGTTTGACCTTATTTACTATGATGCGTTTGCCCCCAGTGCACAACCGGAGTTATGGACGACCGCTATTTTTACAAAGCTGTTTGAACGATTAAATCCGGGAGGAATACTGGTCACCTATTGTAGTAAAGGCGACGTAAAAAGGGCTATAAAGGCAGCAGGATTTGTACTGGAAAAGAAAGTACCCGGACCCAAACGGAAGCGGGAAATGGTCAGGGCGAAGAAACGTTCCCTTTAACGACTCCATTTGCCCGTTTAGCGATTGCCATTGTGTACGGCGCCTTCCTGTTCCTAGCTTTGGATCATTGATCAATACAACAGTGACATCACGCGCGTGGGTCATCTTACCAGCCCCCGATTGTTCACTTTCAATATTGTTGTATGAAACAGCTGAATAGCGGTGTAAAACACACCACCTGGTTTGAACGCGATATCGCATTGAACCTGAGTTTCAAAGAAAGCGGTATCCGTGCTATCTGTGGTATACTGGCGCCGGTCGCAATGGCAGCCATTCATCCCCTGTGGATATTTTACGTCGTTCCTTTTACGGTATATATGTACATCACGGCGTTATCTCATTTCTGTCCGGTGAAATATCTCTGGGGGAAATTACCCTCCCATCGACAAAGACATACGTCACTGGACTGGCCGGCAGATCAGGCCTCACAGATCGATCCAACATTAGGGTAAATAACATATTGCTGCTTAGCAGTAAAGTCATGTGCCAGGTAGATTCATCGTGCGCCGGCATCACAGATAGTGGTGCCGGCTTTGGTTTGTCTCCCCTGCCCTGCTGAAAAAATATATTTTTTAGTTTCAGGAACATATCATTACTTTGAAGTACAAAGTGCTTTTACAGCAAGCAATTATTGGCATAAAAAGAGCAACTGTAATATCAATAGCCTGGAATAAGCTGGACGCATTTTTTTATGACATACCGGAGCAGGAAAACAGCTCCGTACAGGATACCTATACACTTATCTCTCAAACGATACGCTATGATGACGCAAAACAAACGGCTTGCCGGTATTATATTTACCGCCGCCCTCTTACTGATGGTACCACTGGTGGCCATGCAGTTCACAGCCGAAGTAAAATGGTCCTTTTTTGATTTTCTGGTGGCCGGTTTCCTCCTGTTTGGAACGGGGCTTTTACTGGAACTGATACTAAGAAAAGTAAAGACAATCCGGCAACGTATTATCCTCTGTGCTGTGCTGTTTATAACACTGGCACTGGTATGGGCAGAACTGGCAGTCGGTATCTTCGGTACCCCCTTTGCCGGTAGTTGAAACAAAGTACAACCGTTTCGCAGATTCTGTTATATTTGCTGTCCATTTGTTAACAAAACCCTTGTGAACAGAGTTATGCAAACAGTATCTGCGAAAACCTTTAGTGTCAGCTTCCCGGAGATTTATAATAATATACGCGTAGCGTGGGAAAGTATAAAAGCAGAGCAGATAAAAGATAACAACTATGTTTCTTTTATTACTGCCGGTCTGAATAAGGTCAGTTTTTATAAAAAGTACCCCGGCGCTGATCTGACCGCCCGCTTTCATGCAAGTTGCCCGGAACAACGTGGTACCCTGGAAGGGATCAGCGACAAGACATTATCTGTTGCCGGACATACCGCATTGGTACGTACCGCCAGATCTACAGACGGTTTCTTCTTTTATTACTTCGGTCTGGTACAGATCAATGAGAAATATTGTTACACGATCATTGCCGATTGTGATACAGAAGAAGCGGCGAAATATGAGCCTATATTTGACGAAATATGGCAAAGCCTGCAATACTTTGGTGATCCCGAAGCGGGATTAAAGGAGCAGGAAGCGGGTATTGACGAAATACTCTCCAGATACACTACTTCTGAAGAAACGGAAGAGAAAAGAGAGAAAACACCCATTACGCCTTTTAGCATACCCGCTGATGGAAATGACTACTGGGAACTGGATGATTATCAATTGCGTTTACTGCCAGGCGGCGACGTCTCTGTGTCCGATGGCGATGGCGCATTGTATATTAAGCTGGAGGCTGAAATGCCTGATTTCGACGAAGCAAAACACGGACACCTCCTCAACGATTATGAGCATGGGAAGGTCTATCTGCAGTTTTACTTCAAAGGCGTCTATAAAAACGGTATTCCTACAGGTGTGTTTACCTTCGAAGATGAACGGGATAGCTCTTATCTGACCTACCTCTGGAAAGGTGGGTTTCACTATAGTCTGCAGTTCACAGGAGAGGTTACTTTACAGGACGGATGGCTGGGGATAAACGGCCATTTCGAAAACTATCCCGTAAGTATCGCAAAGAAACTTCCGCTGGAAGAGATCAACTGGGGCAACTACCGTTTCCTGAGCATAGCAGAACTGGAAACAGCGCCTGCTTCTATCGTGCGTCATGTACAACTGACCGACCCTTATCCGGCGTTACTGCATGAGACACTGGCGCCGCTCAAAGAGATGGAAACATTGCATATTTCCTTTTCTGCGGATAAGGATTCGGCAGCAGATTTCAAAGAAGTACCCAAGCCTGTTAAACACTACAAATCACTCCGTAAACTGACCCTTTCCGGTATCAGAGCAGTAGATACGCTGCCGCAATGGATCGGTGATCTGAAAGAACTGGAGCATCTCTATGTGTCAGAAAGCAGGATAGAAGGGATCCATCCTTACATCTTCCAGTTGCCCAAACTGAAATTCTGCTACCTGAGTAATAACCAGTTACAGTCTATTTCACCCGGACAGTCAGATTCCCTGGAAACCCTGACAATAGAAAATAACAAACTTACGTCATTGCCGGATTCCCTTACAAAAATGCCAACACTGAAATGGCTGAGTATCAAAGGGAATCCTTTTACGAAACTACCTCCCGGACTGGAAAACATCGAACATCTGGACCTGGAACTGGAGAAGAAAATGGCGCTGCTGGATTATAGTTATAAAGGAGCTGACGACAAGGGCACCGTTCCGATTGATCATACACTCTTCCCGGCGAAATATGACGATAAACTGCGTAAGCAGGTGGAACAGGCTATTGCGGCACAGGAACTCCAGCCTTATCAGCAGGGACTGACAGAACTGGCCCGTAAAGCCGTTGCTTTTGCAACAACAAAAGAAGATACTTATTCGGGTAAAGGGAACAGCCGTTTTGGCGGACTCCCGGACTTACCTGCGGGTGTCCCCTACCCTTCCTTCAAAGACTATCAGGGAAATGAAAAAGGCATGCAGTTCATTGCACAGATCAACTGTACCGATATTGCCCATTTGCAGGATTACCTGCCCCGTACCGGCATCCTGTATTTCTTTATTGAGGACCAGGAAGATACAGACGCTTCTGTGATCTACTACGACGGTGATCTGTCCACCCTGGAATCAGCCGGTCAACTGAATATCACAGAAGATTACATCTATGACCAGCATGGCATATATACGCCTTATAAGGTCATTGCAGATAAATATGCCAGTCTTCCGTTCTTTTACAATGCCCGGGATTATTACGAGCCCTCCTGGCCGGAACTGGAGGCACTGGATGAAGCGGATGAAGCTACGGATGCACTAAAACAGGCATTAGAGCCTGAATTTAAGGCTATACACAGTATCAATAGTTATGTTTTCAAACAGCACGATACGCCGGAAAAAGAGGCCGTACATGCCTTAAAAGGCAATCCGGAGGACTGGATGGTGCTATTGCGGGTAAGTAGTGATAGTCAGCCGGGATTTTGTTTCTGGGATGCGGGAGAGATTTATTTTGTGATACATAAGAGCGATCTGGCGAAGAAGGACTTTTCGAGGGTGTACTGCGGACTGGAAAGCAGCTGATCTATCTGATATAAATAAGAAGGGGCGACAGATGATCTGCCGCCCCTTCTTTTATTTAAGGTTATATGCAATCAAACCCAATCCAGCGTCACCGGTGTGCCATAGATATACCCCATATCAGTATGCTCACTATAAGGCTTCGCCCTGCCGCTATGCCGGGCCGCCTGCTGATAACACTGCTCCGCTTTCTGCTGATCTCCCTGCAGATGATATACCAGTCCCAGTAACCAGTTATTACTGAAAATAGACGATATCCCCAGAGACTTCTTCAGATAATCTTTTGCATCGTCCAGGTGCTGTGTCAGGATCGCTGCCTCTCCTATCACACGCATCGCAAAATAAGCTTCATTATTTGTTTCAAGTACATCCAGGCACCATTCGATCGCCTGGTTATATTCTCCTATGCGCACAGCGCATAAAGCAGCCTGCTCGGCACAGGTATTTTCATAGGCCAGCTTCTCCGGTTTGAATGGAATACCTTTGGCAAATACTTCCATCGCCTGGCGATAGGCTTTCTCTTTGAAAAGTAATTTACCACCCTCACTATACGCCAGGTAATAACCCGGTGCCACTTCCATCGCTTTCTTAAAGCATGCCCATGCACCCTGTACATCTTCAGCAGCCAACAGACGTTGCCCTTCGTTGACTAACAGGATACCTTCTTTCGTCACACCTTCTTTGAATATTGACTCCCCTTTCTTCAACGCCGCATAGATACCGCCGATATTCAGGTTCAGGTTGTCATGATGTTCTTTCTCTACCGGATAATATAAATCAGTGCGGAAAGCCGAAGCAAAATCATGCCATGGCAGGAAGGCGTTTGTCGTTTTATAGGCTGATAGATCATCATACTCATACAGTGCGGTAATCAGGGTATCAGGCGCAAACTCGAAACAATGCAGGTCATAGAACCAGGACAGGAAAACAGGGGCGTCAATCTTCCGGCGTGACAGCTTATTCAGCATCTCATGATCGTCTGCCCAGGCATAGGCGAGATAACGCACCGATTCCTTCCCCAGGGTCTTCTGTAATTCATCGACCTGTAATTTGTCAATCGTGGTGTTGCCGGTCACATAATAAGCGATACCATCTCCACCCCAGCCAGCGACACTGTCGCGGACCGTCAGGTTACCTTTTACTACGAGCAGATCAATATACAGACCGTCGACATCCAGGCTGTCTACGTCCAGATCACCGTCACAGAAGTAAATACGGCTATAGTCTTCGAAGTACGAAGGTTCATCTTCATAGTTGTCCAGGGACATGATACTGACGCCGCTTTTGCCATCCCAATAGTCAAACAGCTGCTCCAGTCCCATACGCTCCAGTACCTCCTCATAGGTCAGTTCCTCCAGCCTGTGTTTTTCAAGAAATGCCTGTTTGGCTGGATCTTCCTCATCTTCCTCCTCCTCTTCGTCCGTCTGATCTTCATCTCTGCCAGACGGGAAATCTTCGTCTTCATCCGGCAGCTTTACAGTAGCCATAAAATCTGCAAGTGCCTCCCGCTGCTCCAGGATGGAAGCAAGTGCAGTGCGTAACGCTTCGTCATCCTGTTGCGCAAAAGGTTTATCTATATGAATGATGTGCATCTTTCCCAATGCATCGCTGACAAAGAAAGTCCTTTTATCGCCTTCTTTGATCATACCCACGATCCAGCAGGCGTATAAAAGGCGTATCTCCTGTTCCAGGAACTCGCTTTTCCTGCCGGAGAACAGCAGACTGGTAGCTAACATCCTGTATAATGTATTATCTGCGCTGCTGTAATCTGTATAGCAATAGCTAAGGACGGTCAGCTGCTCATCTTCCCAGTAGGCAGCACCTCCTTTGAGCCAGAACTCCCGGAATGCAGGAGGCATGGAAAACCCTGCTGTTGCTTCCATTCTGGCTAAGTCGGCCGGAGCTACTTTACTACGGTTTGCGTTTTTGGGCGCCTGCTTTTCCAGATAGGTGATCAGGGCAATAATGTCTTTGTGTAAATATTCGGGGATCTCTAAATTACTGGCGTTCATGTTTGATCAATGGTTTCAACTGATATGTGATAGTGCTGAAAAGCCGCTAATATATAGCAAATAATATTAATTGTAAATAGTTCATCAGGGATCTGTACAGGTCTTCTCCGGAAAGTCGGAAAGAGGGGAAAATACTCTTCAAACAAAAAATTGCCGTAAATTAGTAATAAGAATCAGCAGATCAGGCGTTTCTATTAGCCGCGTACCTCATAGCCTTATCAATCCTCTTATTTCAGATCAGATTTTAATCTTATTAACGTGCCCCAAAAGTTTCATCGTCTCCGTTCAGTCACCTGTGCTGTTGAATATCGTCATGGAACATATGGAACAAAATAATTGAATGCATAAATCTCTCCTATGTTTTCAGAAAATGATAAAATGTATATCATCGATGTCCTGGCGAAACGGCTGGGAACAGAAGGTTCTCCCCGTGCAGCCATTGCAGGTCCTTTCGGAGGCACCACGCTGGCCACAGACCTCATCACCGAAGGCTCTGTATACCGTATCGCAATGGATGCCGTGCGTCTTTGTATCCTCGACGGATTTAACAACACGCCGACATGGATGGAAACGCTGATCACTGCCTTCCAGTTAACGCTGGATGACAAGATCAAAGAGATCTGGGAATATGCCAGAATACCACCGCCACCGACAGCCAATCCCTATATACAAACGGTATTGAACAATACGATCCCGTTTGTCAACCGTACGCTGTTAAGAAATCATCTGGACCGGCTATCCCAGCCGATGGCCAATACACAGCCTATCCTGGTTGTGAATGGTGGAGACAAATCAGGGAAGTCCTACTCCACCAACTACATCGACCATTTTTCCAATCTGAAAAATACAGTACTGGCCTGCAGCGCCAAACTTGATAAAGAAATAGGGCTGGATCTGACAGCGGAGAAACTGGCCAAAGACCTGGTATCACAAATGGCCATGTCCACCAGCGATATACCGGGGCCGGAGGAGAACATGCGCGCATACGCCGAAACACTGGCAAACTGGGTATTAAATAAAGGCTCACAGATAACAGGTATGAACTGCTGGTTTGTGCTGGACAACTTTAAAAAGAGTCCATTTTTACATCCCAGTACAGACTACTTTATTACCGCACTTTCCTATAAGATCACATTGGGCATGTTTCAAAAAAGATGCCGCCTGATACTGATCGGATTTGACCGTGCCATGCTGACCGTAGAACCGGGCAAAGCAGATGAAGAGATCATCCGGCAATGTAACCGTAATGATGTGGAAGTAGTCGTAAAGGAAATATGCCAGCGGGCGATCAGGACAATAGACGCAAGGATTATAACAGACTTCCTCCTGAACGGACTCCCCACCAACGATACTAAAATGGCGGTACTCAACGGCAGACTAAGATCACTTCTGCAGGCCATTAACAGACTCAATGAAATACTGGCGCCACACCCTGGACCGGACTATGCCACCTTCCTGCTGGAGATGCTGAAAGACCTTCCCGATACGGATGAAAGGAAGGCCGAACTGGAAGAAAAACTACAGGATCTTAATGACAGCCTAAGTTAAGCAGCCATGGAAAAAAATCAGACCACAGCAGACATACTCGCCCGATACGCACAGAAGCGTAAGGAAAAGGAAGCTGGTTCTCCTAAACAGGAACATAATCCGCAACTCCAGTCTTACCTGCAGGCAGCAGCTGTACTCCATTGTTTTGAACCGGAGACCCTGCTTCCGATCAATAGTCAGTATGTGCATCCCCAGGTACGGGTGTTACTCTATGATTATATCACACACGTAGCCGGCGGACTGGGATCAGGATCATTTGCCCTGAAGATGCCCGTTCGTCAGCAGACGCTAAAGGAACTCGGTACTAAAGCTGCCATGGCGGAGGTGCTAAAAGCCAATCCCAAACGTACAATAACCGACCTCCAGCAAACATTTGAAACGTATGTCAATAGTCCGGAGCCGGACTATGAGATCGCAGACATGAAATACCAGGAACTGACCCTGCTCTGTCAGCTGGTGACCTGGCTGGATGGTCTCGATCCACAGTTACCACCCCTCTCTGACCTCCTCCCCTTACTGGAAAAGAAAAGTGTGCTTGCCGGGTTTGAACACCTGGTAGATAATAATTTCATGGGGCGGCAGGACGAACTGCAACAACTGCGTGAGTTTATTCATATCAGTGATAAAAAGCGTACGCTTGCAGGCAAGATCCTGAAAGACCTGCTTGTCAATAACCCCGAGGCCGGCCGTAAACCGATCCTTTCTGTCTGCGGACCAGGCGGCATCGGTAAGTCAGCCCTGCTGGCACGGCTACTAATGGAAAACAGCGTTGGTAAAAAAGCGCAGCGTATTCCCTTTGCCTATCTTGCCTTTGACCAGCCGACCCTCCGGATCGAAGCGCCTTTCACCATACTCCTGGAAGCCATCTCACAATTGGAGTTACAGTTACCCGACCATAAAGCACACTTTGACGATTTCAGGGATCAGGTACGCAACTTCCGGGATGATCAGGGCAACATCAAGTCAAGGGGTCTCTCCTTTGATACCAGGGCCGGACGTATTAACGTCAGTCTGGGTATCAACCAGTCCCTCTATCAAAACTTTGGCGCCCTCTTACAGGAATTACAAACAGACTTCAATCAGGCAGTAGTACTGGTACTGGATACTTTCGAAGAAGTAGAATACAGGGATAAAGAGAGTCTCTCCGGTTTCTGGACCATGTTGCAGGAGATCCACCAGGTATATCCCCTGTTCAGCGTGATCATTGCCGGCCGTACTTCCGTCCGGGATATGCGGGGAGATACCGGTTTTGTAGAAGAAATACACCTGGAACATCTCAAACCGGCAGATAGTATTCAGCTGCTCAAAAATCTGGGTATCGAAGCGGCTACAGCCGCAACGGTTGTAGAACATATAGGAGGCAACCCCTTGTCACTCCGTCTGGCGGCGAACCTGATCACTTCCATGAAGGCCAGCGGCGAAAAGCTGGCATTTGACGATTTTACCTATAACAGCGCCCTGACCTTCGAACTGAATGAGCAGCTGATCCAGGGGCAGTTGTACAACCGTATACTGAACCACATACACGATGAAAATGTAAGAAAGCTGGCACATCCCGGCATGGCTTTAAGGGTGATAAGTCCCGAAATCATATTAGCGGTGCTGGCGCCTATCTGCGACCTTCCGGTGAGTAACCTGGATGAGGCGATGCAGCTCTTTGAAGACCTTAAACGGGAACATGCACTCGTCAGGATCGGACCGGAGGATACGCTGATCTATCGCCCGGAAATACGTCAGGCGATGATTAAGTTATTACAGCAGGATAAATTCGACCAGCTGCGGGAACTGCACCGGCAGGCGATCTTTTACTACTCAAACAAACAGTACCCGGACCAGCAGAAGATCGTTGCCGGCAGAGCGGAAGAAATGTATCACCGGCTGGCATTAGGGGAAGATCTACCAGATGATCTTCGTACCAGATGGATGGATGGGATAGAAAGTTCTGTTGTACAGAACCTGCAGGAATACTCCGCTACTATGCAGGCATGGCTCGCATCTGTGATCAGTCTAGAAGTATCCAGGGATGTATATGCGCATGCTTCGCTGCTGGAATGGGAGAACAATATCACCCGTAAAGTACAGAAAGCGCTGGCGCAATACAATATCGACGAAGCGCTGCAACTGTTACACGAAAGACCTGACCGGTCAGCAACCAGTCCCCTCTATGCACTGGAAGCGAAAGCCCTGCTGATCAGGGAAGATCTGGAAGAAGCGGACTGGATACTGCAGCAGGGGATTACAAAGATTTCCGGCGAAGCTAATCCCGG
This sequence comes from Chitinophaga sp. YR627, assembly GCF_900114995.1. Classification (GTDB taxonomy): domain Bacteria; phylum Bacteroidota; class Bacteroidia; order Chitinophagales; family Chitinophagaceae; genus Chitinophaga. The sequence continues at coordinate 722,440 of NZ_FOUX01000006.1, read as the reverse complement.
CAGACTAGCGGAACTTTTCTGGTTGTATGCGCAGGTATGGCTGCTGAAAGGTAATTATACAAGTCCGATCGTTGCATTGGAAATGGCGGGAAAAGCAGCATCAAAACTAGCTTCTCCCATCGCGCAGATGCAGATATTATGTCATCTGCTGAAGATCACGACAGACAATAACGGCACCGCTGCACAGATACGTGATTTGCGGACAAGGCTCAATAACGCCGCCAAAAAACTAACAATTCTCTACAATCATCAGGACGCGTTCGTGATACGGATGGCCAAGTTCTATCTACAGGAAGAATTCCCTGATACCTATGACATGCTGGACATGTTTGAGCCGGATACGCAGGAGGTATGGAATGACATGCTGACAAACGAAAATATCCGCGGACTGGATGAATCCCGGGGAAACTGGGAACAGGGAGATCAATTTGAAACCTTTGAAGCACTTGCATAATGGCATATTTAGATCCAGGTGAAGTAAATGATCTCAGCGTGGCGATCGCGTCCGCGACAGATCCGATCGCCAACAGGGGCGCATTATATCAGTCAGTCGATCCCAGGGTCATGATGGTGATGCCCATCGGTGGAGGGGCCATCCTTCCGAAACTGATGACGGAGATCGCCTTTATGAACAACCTGGAAAGGATCACCACCGGACAGGTCCCTTTACAGATATTTCTGCAGAATGCAGCCCTGCTGGTCAGTGTGGTACCGGCCAGCGAGAAGACGGTCCGCCTGCTGCTGGAAAAGGTCATTCAGTTATCCTCCGGCGCCCCGCCTGTCAATATTTCCCTGGCTCCGATCATCAACCAGACCTTTATTCACCGGGATGATACTGTCACCTTCTCCTTTGTCGATAACGCGCTTAAAACGGCTAATTCCGTCTTTAAACTACGCATTCCCGCTATTGAGCATGGACAGCCCCGGCTGGATCAGAGTGGTAGTCCGTTACAATTTCTCGGTACCGGCTGGCTACTGACAGATTCTTTGCTCATCACCAATCATCATGTCGTCAATGCCCGGCAGGATGGAGAAGGTGAAGCGGCAGAAGCAGACCTCCTTTTACAGGGAAGTGGTGCAGGGGTGATCAGTGATTATAATGTGGAAGGTGTAGCAGAGAATTTGCCTGTTCAGGCGATAAAACTGGAAGCCTGGCAGAAAAGCCTTGATTATGCGGTTATCCGTATCCCTCCCAGCGGCAGAACGCCGCTCCGGAGAAATCTGGTGACCATACAGGTACAACATGACCCGATACCCGTCAATATTGTCCAGCATCCGGGAGGACGCAGTAAACGCTATGGCATCCGTAACAACCTGGTCTATGCATCTACGCCAGAGAGCTTATGTTACTTTACCGATACGGAATCGGGTTCTTCCGGAGCACCCGTACTCAATGATAAATGGGAAGTAGTGGCTTTACACCGGGGGGCTAAATATGTAACCGGTGTCCGGTTCCAGGGTAAGGATACGGCCTACGTAAATGTAGGCACGCACCTTAAACTGATTATCGACGATATACAGCAACGATACCCTGCATTAGCCAATGAGATTTTACAGGGATGATTATTCATTCATGCCGGCTAAAGGCGGCGGGAGCAGGTTTGCGTACCTCGTGGATCAATCTTTTATTATCTGTGTATAAGCATGTACACGGTAACCGGATGTGTATAATAACTGCCGCCATCAGGGAAAATAATTTACGCAATCCGGAAAAAGACAGGGATTAATAATGCCTTAACATAGTACTTCTATATTTGCTCCCATCAAAACAGTGATCTGATGGCATCCTCTCCGCTGACCGATATTTTGCTACATGACTGGCTGACTGGTGATGATTCGCATTTCAGGCCCTTATTTGAGCACTATTTCCCCCGTCTGAAACGTTATGCTGCCGGCTTTAGCGGCGACGCTGTAACGGGCGAAGAACTGGCCATGAATGTCCTGCTGAAGGTATGGCAGCAGAAAGAACGTATCAGTACCGTAAAGGATTTTGATAGTTATCTGTTCACGATGATGCGCCATGAGGTCATCAGTATGATACGCCAGCGGAAAACGATCACAGATAGTCTTACTGACAGTACGGCCGAAACACCGGCGCCGGAAAACATCAATGATACAATTAGTTACCGGGAACTATTACGCCGTTACCGGCAGTGTCTGGACAAGCTCCCTCCCCGCCGCCGGGAAGCATTTATCCTGAACCGGGAGAAAGGTATGAGCTATGCAGAAATAGCTGCCGCACTCAATGTCTCCATCTTTACCGTACAAAATCACATTGCCTCTTCCCTGAAGTTCATGCGCGCAGAACTGGATGATTATGCCGATTTTCTGCCCGTACTACTCTTATTTGCCTTGCCAATGTTAACTGTATATTAATTCAACTTTACCGGATAGTTTGACGCCTCCTTTGCCTGCGTCCTTTAGGATGAACAAGCTATTATGGTCCATCATCCACCTGGCAGAGCACAGCTCATCGCCTATTTTGAAGGTAAGATTACAGACGCCGCCACTAAGGAGGCAATAGAAGCATATATTGCTGCGGATACTGATCCGTTGCTGGTACAGGCCTGTATGCAGACTGCCTGGGAAAAGATCCGTGAAGCGGATGTATCTGACAGTACACCGGCGGACTGGCACCGGTTCCGGATGTTGGCGGGTATCCGTACATCACGGAACAGATTCCTTCGTCCGATGTTAGCAGCTGCGGCCACTTTATTATTACTCCTTTCTTTATCCTATATCTATTTTATGCTGCGCAAACCGGCTGTGACGATTCCACTCGCCTGGCAGGAGATCACTGCTGGTCCGCGGGAATTGCGTACTATCCGCCTGCCCGATGGTAGTGACCTGACCCTTTTCCCGGGATCAACGGTCAGCTATAGTAATGAATATAATAAAAACGCACGTGCGATCAGGCTGAAGGGACGCGCCTACTTTAACGTCGCTACTGTTGCCGGTAAACCGTTTACTGTTTCCGCTGGCAACTATACCACACAGGTACTGGGTACCTCCTTTGAAATATTTGAACGACCGCAACGACAGGAGCTGTCTGTTGTACTCGTATCCGGTAAGGTCAGGTTGTTGAATGCACAGCAACAGCTCTTATCTGATCTGCGTCCGGATGAGCAGATCACCATCCACACAGACAATGCCCATTTCAATATCCTGCCGGTTACCGCGCAAAATATGGTTGCCTGGACCACAGGAAAGCTCTCCTATGATCAGGCGACGCTGGCAGATGTATGCCGGGAACTGGAGAAATGGTATGGGGTCAATATTACGATACAGCGGCCGGCGCTGGAGAAGAAACGTATTACGGCCGACTTTGAACACCTCTCCCTCCCAGCTGTTCTGCATATCCTGTCAGAGACCGCGGGCTTTAACTATACAGAGAAGGACCATCACATAGCAGTGTACTAACAAAAATAAAAACGCCCCGTAGCAGCGGGGCGCCTTTCGCAACTGACTGGTTTATCAGCCAAGTAACGAGGTATGCAGGCGTGAACCACCTGCAAGGAATTCAACTGTAAAATAATGAAAACATTTTTAATGCATCGATTACTGATGCTTGTTTTCCTATTGGCTGTCTGTAGCAGGCTATTTGCACAGCAGCCCCTGGAAAAGGTACTGACCTTCAAAGGCAGCGCCATCACTGTACAACAGTTCATTCAACAGGTAAAAAGTCAGCAACAGCTGCAGTTTACCTTTGATGAAGATGTGAATGCCCTGCTGTCCCGCACGGTGCATATCCGCAAAAACACTGTCTCTTTAAAAGAAGCCCTCGACTGGCTAGCCACAGACGCCTCCATCCATTGCCGTATCCTCAATAACTATGCGATCCTCAGCGTGCTGCCTGCCCAGCAGAAAACACCTGCAGCCACACCCAATCCGACCTCTCTGGAACTGCCTCAGCCCTCTACCAAGGCACTGGGAGAAGTCGTGGTAACCGCCCTGGGTATCAAAAAAAGCGAACGTAACCTGGGATATTCCGTTGCACAGCTGTCTTCCAAAGACGTCAGCGATGTACCGCAACCCAATGTATTGAACAGCCTCGCGGCCCGCGTACCAGGTGTAAGTATCCGTAGTACAGGGTCGGATCCGGGTTCAAGTGTGATGGTGACCATCCGCGGACAATCCTCTATCAGCAAAGACAACCAGCCGCTGTATGTAGTGGATGGCGTACCGGTAGCACCGGCTATCCAGAATCCCGCACAGGCAGTAGATGGTAAACAGACCATTGACTATGGTAGTCCGATCAGTGATATCAGTGCAGACGATATCGCCAGCATCACCGTATTGAAAGGCGCCAGCGCAGCTGCCTTATATGGTAGCCGCGCCGGATCAGGTGTTATCCTGATCACGACTAAATCGGGTGCTGCGAAAAAAGGTCTGGGCGTTAGCTTCAACTCCAGCGCTGTATTTGACAAAGCCTGGATGTTCCCGCATTTCCAAAATGAATTTGGTTCCGGTGACTGGACTGGCAGCGACAATACCATCAGTACCGGCGCCTGGGGACCTAAACTGAATACCGGTCGTAAACTGGTACAGTGGAATAGTCCGCTGGACGAAAACGGCGACCCTTTACCATTAGACTGGGTGGCTTATCCAGACCGTGTAAAGGACTTCTTTCGTACGGGTCATACCTTTACCAATAATATCGCCGTATCTAAAAGTACAGACGCCGGCAACTTCAGACTGTCCTATGGCAATCTGCAGAACCGTGGTATCGTGCCGAATACAGATCTGAAACGTGATAACCTGACCTTCTCAGGCACCTATCATCTCAATAAATCCATCCACCTCAGCACCAACCTTGCCTATACCAATAACCGTAGCGCCAACCGTCCTTCTGCCTATACAGAAAGCGTGACCATGCAGGTATATAAACTGACGCCAAACGTCGATATCCATGCACTGCGTAACTACTGGATACCAGGTAAAGAAGGGTTGCAACAGTACAACCCTTACAGCACGGATGACAACCCTTACCTGATCGCATATGAAGAAACCAACAGTTACACCCGTAACCGCATGACGGGTAACGTACAGGCTTCTTTTGATATCAGACCTGATCTGACACTGATGCTGCGTACGGGACTGGATTATTATGCACTGAGTGAAGACCAGCGCAGACCGTTCAGCGCCAAGAGAAATCCTAAAGGCGCCTATGTGCTGGAGAATGACAATTTCAAGGAGCAGAACAGCGATTTCCTCCTGACCTATAAACCGAACCTGAACAGCGATTTCAAAGTATCTGTGGCTGTCGGTGGTAACCGTATGGACCAGGAAAGCACCTCCAATCAGCAATCCACCGGAAGTCTGACACTGCCGGGTGTATACAACCTGTCCAATGCCGCTGCAGGCGCATTAGTGAATACCCAGTCCTTCCGTAAAAAGCGGATCAACAGTATATACGGTATCGGTGAGGTAAGTTACCATAACTACCTTTTCCTGAACCTGACGGCCCGTAATGACTGGAGCAGCACCCTGCCTAAACAGAACAATTCCTACTTCTATCCTTCCGTATCCCTGAGTGCGATCCTCTCTGATATGCTGGACATCAAATGGCAGGACCTCTCTTACCTGAAACTGCGTGCCAACTGGTCACAGGTAGGTTCTGATACGGATCCTTATCAGCTGTACAACACGGTACCATTTGATACCGACTGGGGTAGTGTAAAACGTGCAACTATCAGTTTCAATCAGAAAAACAGTCTGCTGAAACCGGAGATCGCCACTTCCTATGAAGCCGGTGTAGATGCAAGCTTCTTTAAAGACCGTGTAGGCTTCAATATCACCTGGTATAAAACCAACAACCGCAACCAGATCATCCAGGTACCTACCACCATTGCTTCCGGCGCCAGCACGATGCTGATCAATGCAGGTAATATCCAGAACAGCGGATGGGAAATCGGGCTGAACCTGGTGCCTGTAAAAAGCACGGCTTTTACCTGGAAATCTGACATCAACTTCACCCGCAACGTCAATAAAGTGATAGAACTGACACCGGCGGTGACCAGCTATATGTTGGGTAGTACAGACGGTAGCAACATCGAATACCTGATCAAAGAAGGTACTAAAATGGGCGATTTCTACACCAGGAGCTGGGTGAAAGTAAAAGAGGGCGCTTATGCCGGACAGGCATTACTAAATAGTAATGGTTTACAGCAACAGGATGTTGATTTTGTAAAGATCGGTAACTACAATCCGGACTTTATGGTTGGTTTCAACAACAATTTCCGTTACAAAAACCTGAGCTGCAACTTCCTGATCGACTGGCGCAAGGGCGGTTCCTATTACTCCTATGTAGCGAAAAGCCTGATCCAGGATGGTCGTACGACCAATACCCTGCGCGGACGTGATGCGGCGCATGGCGGTCTGACCTGGACTGATGCCAATGGTACTGTACGCGATGACGGGATGATCATGGAAGGTGTGATCGCTAATGGCGATGGTACTTACAAACCGAATGACGTGATCATTGATGCCGCGACCTATTATGACAATAAATACTGGAAATATTACGAGAATGAGACTTACAGCGCTACTTATGTAAAGCTGAAAGAAGTATCACTCACCTATGCATTTGGTCGCGGTGTAATGCAGCGTATCCCATTCCTGAGCAACCTGTCCCTTTCGCTGATCGGCAACAATCTTTATACCTGGGCAGCAGCAAAGAATGGCTACGATCCTGAGATCACGATGAGCCTTTCCAGCCAGCGTTACCAGGGTGTAGGTCACTGGACCTTACCAGGTACCCGCTCTTACGGTGCTAAACTCAGTTGCAATTTCTAATCAATGACAATCATGAAACGATCTAATATACTATATAGTCTGCTGACAGCAATGACGCTGACAGCCTGTACAAAAGACTTCGAGGAAATCAATACCAACCCTAACAGTCCGTCTGAAACCAGACCGGAATATCACCTTACCGAAGCGGTGACACAAACGGCCTATGCCTATGCGGAGAATGGTTTTGCAAGAAGACCAGCTGCCCTGGGCCGTTATATCACCCTGATCCGTAACAATGATTATGAACTGTTCCGCTGGACGGCGGTAGACTGGTCAGATATCTATCAGCGTGCGATGATCATCAAAACCATGCAGCAGGAAGGAGCGGCAAGCGGTCAGCCGGCATATACCGCTGCCGGTAATGTCCTCCTGGCATTCAACATGGCCTACCTGACGGACCTGTATGGCGACGTACCTTATTCCCAGGCCTTACAGTCAGTGGAGAACGGTAATATCAAGCCTGCCTATGACAAACAGGAGGAGGTGTATAAAAGTCTGCTGGCTGTATTGAAAGAAGCCAATACACAGCTTAAAAACGGCGGCGCTGGTCTGAATGCAGGTGCGGATGCCTTATTTGGCGGCGATCTGCTGAAGTGGCGTAAACTGGCGAACTCCCTGCGACTGCGGATGCTCTTACGTTGTTCAAAAAACTATGCTGCTGCCTTTACGGAGATGCAGGAGATCCTCAATAACAAAACCGAGTATCCTATTATGGAAAGCAATGCGGATAATGCGGAAGTAGCTTATCTCGGTGTTAAAAAGGATGATAGCTGGGCTGGCGGACCACTGAACATGATTGACAATGATTTCCTGAAAACAAAAGCCAGTAAAGAACTGGTAGACGTACTGATTGCACGTAATGACCCGAGACTGGAACTCTGGATCGCTCCTGTGAGCGGTAAAGAGGGTGCTACCATTGATCAGCACCAGTATGTTGGTATCCCGCATGCGTATACCAATCCGGCGGACTATAACGGTGGCGAAACCCATCAGTCTACCCTTTCTTCCTTCTTCAGAAAAGACAAACCGGCCACTTTCAAGGCGAGTCTGATGGTCTATTCAGAAGTATGCTTTATCCTGGCGGAAGCGATGCAACGCGGTAAGGTGACTGTAAACGGTAGTACGGCAGAATCCCTGTATAACAACGGTATCCAGTCTTCTATGGCCTATTACGGACAGACAGACGAGGCTCAGAAACGCGACTACTATAACCAGGCTATTGTAAAATACAATGGTACACTGGAGCAGCTGATCACCCAGAAATGGATCGCGATGACCTTCAAAGGTGCTGAGGGCTGGTTTGATTTCAGACGTACCGGTTATCCGGCATTCGTCGTAGGACCGATGGCTTTCCAGCCACAGTTCCCGGTACGATATGCGTGGCCAACCTCTGAGCAGGACGTAAATCTGGACAATTATAAAGCGGCGATCAGTGTATTTGGCGCAGATGACATCAATACAAAAATGTGGTACCTGAAATGAGTATGGATATGGAAAAAAAGACAGTTGCCAGAAGGAAATTCCTTTCCGGTTTTATCAAAGCAGGTGCGTTGCTTCCGTTTACGGGAGCAGCCGCCTTTGCCAAAGCCGCTACCCCTCCTGTGGTGCAACATACGGAGGGATATATTGCAGGCAATACACCTGACAGGATCATTCTCACGATCACGCAGGACCCTGCCACCAGTGCCACGATCAACTGGCGCAGCGCAGCAGGTATCAATACGGCTTATATAGAATATACCACAGCGGATGCGCACCCTGAGTTTGCGGCCAATGTGAAGCGGCTTACGGCCAATAGTGAAGCGTTTAAACTGGAAGCACTGGATGTGGTTTATCATCGGATCACACTAACAGGCTTGCAATCAGCTACATTATATACCTACCGGGTAGGCAGTGACAACGGCTGGAGCGAATGGCTGCAATTTAAAACAGCGGCGGCCACACCCGGTAAAACTTCCTTTATTTACCTGGGTGATGCACAGGTGGGTATCCGTCCGTTCTGGAGTCGTGTGATCAGGAAAGCGTATGCACAGTTGCCCGATGCGCAGGCGATCATTCACGCCGGGGATCTGGTGAACCGGGCCAATAATGACGAGGAATGGGGACAATGGTTTGAAGCAGGCGGATATATCCACGGCAGCATTCCTTCGCTGGTAACGCCGGGCAATCATGAGTATACCCACGAGGATGGCCAGCCACATCTGTCACTCTTCTGGAAAAAGCAGTTTTCCCTGCCGGGAAATGGTACCGGTGATGCGCAGCTGGAGGGATCGGTATTTTATGCGGACATACAGGGAGTGCGGTTCATTTCCCTGAATACGATGATGATGGAAGAGGCCAGCTCAGATGCGCTGATCGACACACAGGTGAAATGGCTGGAAGCAGCGTTGGAAAACAATCCGAATAAGTGGACGGTGGTAACGATGCATCACCCGGTATTTTCAACGAAAAAGGGGCGTTATAATGAGAAAGTGCGGGCACATTTTAAGCCTGTCTTTGACAAATACAAAGTAGATATCGTCTTACAGGGGCATGACCATGCCTATGGACGTGGTATGCAGCAGGTAGCCCCTTACGGCACCATGTATGTGGTATCCGTAAGTGGCTCCAAGATGTATGAATATGAGAAAATGGAATGGGCTGATATTGTAGCCGGGCATTTGCAGATGTATCATCTCATTACCATTGAGAATGACCGGCTGAGTTTCCGTTCCCATCTCGCTACGGGTGAACTGTTTGATTCGTTCATCCTTGAAAAACGGCGTAACAAGCCAAACAGGTTATTGCCTTTTCAGCCATCCGTTGTCGCGTAACCAGTTTTCCAGTCTGTCTAACCAGTGTTCATCAGGATTGCTGGTTCTCATCCCAAAGCCATGACCGCCGCGCTGGTAAGCATGTAGTTCCGCAGGAACGTTATGCTTTACCAGTGCGGTATAAAAGGCGATACTATTCCCTACTACTACCCCTTTATCGTCTGTCGCGTGTACCAGGAAGGTAGGCGGCGTTTGATCCGTTACCTGGAGCTCATTACTGAATGCCTGTACGGTTGCCGGCCTGGCATCTTTACCGATCAGGTTATTCTTTGAGCCCTGGTGTGTAAGACTATCTGCCATGCTGATCACGGGATATACTAGCACCAGGAAGTCAGGACGCAGGCTGGTCTGCTCCGGATTGGGAATATACGCGTGATCGAAATGCGTACCGGCTGTAGATGCGAGATGTCCGCCGGCAGAAGACCCCATCAGTCCTACCCTGTTCACATCGATATGCCATTCTTTCGCCCGCTGGCGTACCAGGCGGATTGCCTGCTGCGCATCCTGTAGAGGACCGATTGTGCGATCCCGCATAGTGGCATCGTCCGGCATTCTGTATTTCAGCACGAGGACAGTGATCCCCATTTCATTGAGTCTTCGGGCAAAATTGATCCCTTCATGCGTATAGGCGAGAAAGCTGTAGCCACCACCCGGACAAACGATCATAGCAGCGCCGTTTGCCTTATCTGCCGGTGGCAGGAAGAGCTGTACTGTCGGAACGGATACTTTTTCAAATGACAGGCTTCCGTTATTATCGTTTTTTACTTCCTTATCGGGTACATTACGGCTGTTGACAACACTATCCGGATACAGCGGTATGAACTGCTGTGCTTTGGAGGCACCTGCGATCAGGGTCATAGCTGTCAGACAGATAAGACGTTTATTCATGTGGAATCTTTTCTTTTGCGAAAGATAAGGCAACAATATCGCATCTTATAAAAAAAACTATATTGCGAAATTGTTGCTAACGTCGTTCTTCCTGGTAACCTGTCACCTTATGGAAATTACAGACTGTCTGCATCATTTCCCTAAATCCTGCATATGAAACGTTCGTGTCTGATCCTGACCATATTACTATATCTCTGTCTATCTACCCTGGCGCAGACAAAAGACACGCTTCCTGCACAAAACCCGTATGCTAAATTATATTATTCCAGGAGTGATATAGAACAGCTAAAGAGAACGGCAGATTCTCTGAATCTCAAATACCTGGAATGCGTGCCTAATCCTCTATATCATTCACTTCCACAGACAGAGGGAACCGTTGTCACATTAAGCGGAGTCAAAAAGGAGGACAAACCTAAACTGGAAGATCTGCTGAAAAAAGGAGCTACTTTACAGGAGATACGTGCTGCTGAACTGAGTATAATCGAGGATAGCGCACATGTTCTTATCGCCTATGAAAACAGTTACGACCAACGCAGGAAACAAATGGTCACCACCATTTATAGTGGGGATGCAAAAAGAATCACGAATCAGGAACTTTCCGACCTCTTCTCTCCTTCCGATACCTGGATGTATGTTTCGCATTTTTGGAATGATAAATATTCTTTCGTGGCATGGCGGCGAGATCATTCCTTCAGTAGCATACAGTTACCTGTGGAATATGCAAAAATGATACAGTATGTCGATTGTATGGTAGATCCCTGTATCAGTATCACGTTGTATGATCAGCGGGAAGAAGGTGCGACCAATGAGTCCCTTAAGAAGCTGGTAACTTATATGATGCTGAAAAACCCCAGACCGGCGGATCTGGGAGATGATCCTAATCTGACCCTCAGTGACTACAATTACCTGTACAATGACCTGAAAACAAATGCCCGGACAAGAGAACTATTCGACGGGGCTATAAAGGAAGCCATAGAAAAAAGAATCGGAAACGAAACCCTGGAGCTGTTGGCAGATGGTAGGTATTCCCCGGATACGCTTCTGCTGCTTAAACGCATACGCCAGGTGGTCGGCTTCTGCAGCATGGACAATGCACCCAGCCTACACACAAGAGATATTGCCAAACTTGCAGCACAAACACATCAGTGGCCGGTGTTTATCAGATCACACCTGGATATCATGAACGATCGTTTCCAGCGTAACAGCGATGCCAGTTATGGAAAAGTCATCCGGGGAACACACTTTCCTGAACTGGAATTACTGGATATTCCCGTGCAACAGCTATTGCTTGGTACCGTCTTCTGGGCGAGTGATCTGGCAGAAGGGCATTATTGGGGTAACATCGGCCGCCTGGGACGCGCCTTCACGGAATCAGCGCATGCCGCAGATTTTGAGAAACAGGTACTAAAATGTATGCAGGATGACTCGCTTGATCCAATTAACCGTTGTCTGTTTTTCATGTTATATACCAGCTATTGCTTCGAGCTAAAAGATACAGCTGCATCATCAGAAAAAATAGCGGCGCTGAAGGCTGATGCAGCTGCTTATCCGGAATATATCAGCAGGACCATCCACAAGCTACATTGATGTTAAAATAGCCGGACCAAAAGTTAAAATTACCTGTATTATCTGCATGAACATCAGCTGGCCGAACTGGCGGATGCAAATGGTATGAGCAATGGAAGTGTCAGGGCTGCTGATTTTCCTGCCTATATCAGTGCAACACTGGGTTACCCATAATAAAAAAGGAAAAGGAGTATCAGCTGAACCGTGTGATACCCCTTTTCCTTTAATAAGCTGATCCCTTAATAACTCATATATACTGTTACAACAGCATGATGGTTATTCGTATTGGTGGCGTTCACGATATGCGTGCCACTGGCTACCACCGTAGTACCTGACTTCACCGTGATAGAGAATTGCTCTCCCAGTTCTCCAGATGCATAAAATTCATAGAACTGCCGGCCGGATACGATTTTGCTTTGGACAGGCGTTGGATAGTTGACACCAGAAGATTCATTCTTTATACTGGCGGTCAGACCGGCATAAGACTGGCTTGGAGAATCCACGTACACGTGAAAGTTCATCACCGCTCTTCTGGCGGCTGGTGTTGTCAGCTGACTGAATACACCTGCACGGAAGCCTGAAAATACAAGGGCGCAGCATACTAATAAAAGCGCAATACTCAGTTTCATTTTCATAAAATGGATATTTTAGTCGTGCTAAAATATCGTGCACTGATGCAATCCGGCTGCGGAGAATTTGTTATTATTTCTGGTAAGCGCCGATAGCAGGAATTGCTTTAATATTGTTCCAGTACTTTCCGCAGAATTGCCATCACCTTTTTCATCTCTCTTTCATTCAGGGAAGCGAAGCCCATTCGCAACCCATTCAGCCTGTCTGCCACCGGATCATAGGCTGTCCCGTCAGACATTTTCAGCCCCTGCTCCCCTGCCCTGGCAGCGATGACAGACAGTTTAAATTTAGGGGCAAACTGTACCCATACGGCCATGCCCCCATCTGGTTTGCGGAAGCGGACATATTCACCCAACTCCTTTTCCAGTAATTCGCAGAAAAGATCTCTTCGTTGCTGATATAATTTCAGGGACTTACGGATATGTCGTTGTATGACGCCGTCTTCAAACAGGGCTGCCAGGGAGTCTTCAAATAAGAGGTCACCCCGGAGATCAATGACTTTTTTGACCTGTGCCGCCCGGCTGACAAACTCCTCTGATGCTATAAGATAGCCCAGGCGCATAGAGGCGGCCAGGTTTTTGGTCACCGAGCCTATATACAACACATGGCCCCCATGGTCTGCACTCGCCAGTGGTAATATCGGCCGGTGGGTATAGTGAAATTCATAATCATAGTCGTCTTCAATGGTATAGAATCCATGTTTTCTGATCAGTGACAACAGTTTCATTCTCCTTGCCGCGCTTAAAGTCACCGTTGTAGGGTGATGATGATGCGGGACGATATATAACAGCCTGAATTTTCGTTTACAGGCCTTTTCGACCTGATCAACATCAATCCCTTCCTCATCCACCGGAATACGGGTTATTTTAGCCCCTAACTGCTCAAATACGGCTGTTGCCAGTCTGTAGCCCGGGTCTCCTACCAACACCTCATCCCCCGGTTTTATCAGGGTGGCTGCTACCACATAAATGGCCATCTGTGCGCCGCGTGTCAATAGTAACATTTCCGGCGTCATCGCAATGCCTCTTGAGCCACTGATATGTTCTGCCAGGGTTTTTCTTAGTCTGAAGCTCCCCCGGCTATCGGAGTACATGGAAGTACGTTCCACATCGTCGTTATAGAAAGCCTGTCGCTGGAGTTTGAACAACTGTTCTACCGGGGCAATCCGGTGATCCGGAAAACCGTCATTGATCACATAGCGGAATTGTTGCTGCGAACCGGAGCCTGCCAATGATCTGTCTGTTGCTGCCGGTAAACTACTCCGGAAAGTACGGGGCTTCAGATCGGGCAGATTCTCCGCCACTACCATCCCCGAACGGGGCTTACTATAGATCCAGTCCTGGGCCGCCATTTCATCATAGGCTGCTACCACCGTCCTGGCATGAATATGCAATTCCGCCGCCATTACCCGGATAGAAGGTAAACGGGTGCCCGGTTTCAGTACACCACTCCTGATCAGGTTGATCAGTCCGTTCGCCAGCTGCACGTATACCGCCTGTGACGACTGTTTATCTATATGGAGCAACATTGTATCCAGCATAATCTGTACTACCTAATTAATAAAATCTGTATGACTAAGGTAGTACAATCGCTTCATAACTTTGTGTCAACAAAAACAAACAAAATGGCAACAAGAACATTCATCGGCAAAAACAATCCTGAATTGTACAAAGCGATGGCAGACCTGGACAAGGCGGTACATGCGGCAGGTATTGATAAATGGCATCATGAACTGATCAAGATCTCGGCTTCACACTTTAATGGCTGTGCCTACTGTGTTGATAAACACACGCAGGATGCCCTTTCTCTGGATATTCCTGTCAGGAAGATCATATTGATCCCGGTATGGCATGAAGCTACTGATCACTTTACAGCGGAAGAACAACTGATCCTGCAGCTGACAAAAGCAGTGACCTTTATACATGAACATGGTATTGCCGACGAACTGTATGATGAATGTCTGCGTGTATTCGGAGAAGATTATACGGCTAAACTGATCGCAGCAGCTACTGTCATCAATACGTGGAACCGTGTAGGCGTTTCTTTTAAGCTGCAACCTAAATTCTGATCTCTTCTTTTATGAAAGTATTACATATTGACAGCAGCATCCGCAATGAGCGTTCTGTATCAAAGGAATTGTCTGCCTACTTCATGACAACACTGCATGCCCGGTTCGGGAAGTTGCCGGTTGACTATCTCGATCTGTCTGTCGATACGCCTTCGCATCCTTCTGCGCTTTTTGTACAGGGTAACTATACACCGCCGGAAGAGCGAACACCGGCAATGATCGCTGCGCTGGCGGAGTCGGAAGCGCTGGTGGACAGATTACATGCTGCGGATATCTACGTGATTGGCATGCCCATGTATAACTTCTCTGTGCCTTCTTATTTCAAGGTGTTTATAGATAACATCGTGCGGATCAACAGGACATTTGGCAAGAAGGATAACCATTATGAAGGCTTACTGAAGAACAAAAAAGTCTATATCATCAATACGAGGGGGGCGGACTTCTCAGCGGGCTTTATGCAGGAACAATCTATGGACCAGTTGCAGCCTTACCTGGAAAGGGTATTCGCCTTCCTCGGACTACATGATCTCCACTTCATCAATGTGTATCCTGTGCAGTTTGCCGGTGCAGAAGCCAGGGAAGCAGCGATTGAAAATGCCAGAAAGAAAATAACCGATCTCGTTCACACGCTTTAAATAATGCGCTATGGCTATTAAAACAGCCGTCACAAAAGAGGACCTGTTGCACTGTAAACAACCCGTATTACAGTTTCGTACGCACCTCGATCCTGATACTTACCTCGATACCATGCAGGAAGTGATCGAAGGTGGATTTATACTTGACTTTATCACGGATAATACGGGCAAAGCAGCAGGGATCATCGGCTACCGGTTTATCAATATGCTGCGTACCGGTAAAACGATCTACATAGATGATCTGTTTGTACTGCCGGAATATCGTGGTAAAGGATATGCGTCACAGTTACTCGGTCATGTAAGGGAAGTAGCCACTACCCACGCTGTTAAACAGGTACATCTGGATAGTGGCTATCAGCTCCATCCCGCGCACAGGTTATACCTGAATCACGGATTTATATTGAACTGCCTGCATTTTGCCTATGCCGTCTGACTACCATTGCAGACTAGCCGATCTCTCCAGAAATCCATATCCATAGGCTACTTTAAGACGATCGCCTTTTTTTAACGACAGTCGTTTTCCCTCCAGTACCAGGGCGTCTTTTTCAACAGGTGCATTCCCTGTAAATGTCATGCTACCCTTTTTTGTAAGGGTGAGCAATACCCTGCCGGCCGGCACTTCATTGACATATAACGTAACAGGCAATGTATCTGCATTCCCCAGCGGTGCCTGCCAGTTGATCTGTATGGCATCTTTCTCCCGGTTGATGGTCTGCGGATGATTGTCATACCAGCTTAGTACCGCCAGACTCATATTCCAGGCGGTATTATGGTTGATCCATCCTTCCAGATGACGGTCTTTCCCCTGCGGATTGAACGGATACATCTCCGTTCCCGGCAGACAGCTCAGTCCACCACGGGAGAGTTCCAGCCGTGCACAAACATCCTCCTGATAGCCCCTGGGATATCCTTTTGTGATACCTGCGAATCCTTTTTCCGGATGATGGGCGGCATGCACATTCAGGGGATTGCGCCCATACAGGTTATCAAAATGTGCAAAGGCGATCTGTTTCAGCCGGTCTGTCTTTGTTTTATCTTTCAATAGCGTAATGGCCATTAATGCGGACGCAGGAAAACCGGCCACATTCCCTACTTCATTCATCTCCGGTACGGTCCAGTTTTGTTCCATATCATACCTTCTGAAATCCCAGGCATTGTCTGAGCGGCTGATCACTATATCCGCCCATTCCGTTATCTTTTTCTCCAGACCCGCCGGCGCCTGTTCTGGATATTGCTGCAGATAGACCGCCAGTCCGGTCATCAGCATGTGCTCACTCATACGTTGTCCCTTTGTGACCAGCGGGTCCTGCAGGGAAAGGGAATCGATCATCCATTTCGTCTGCTGATAAGCTGCTTTCATATAAGCGTCTGCATCCGGTAGTTTATCCCGTTTTGCTACTTCGTACATCAGCAGATTCGGTAGCACAGAAAAACCAGGTGCATGTCTCCCCTTCGTCGTACCGACTTCCCGCTGTATATCGAACAGGCCCGTCTCACTCCAATGCTGACGTGCGAAAGTCAGTACCTGCTGATAAAACGCGGGTGAAAACCATTTATTGATATAGGGATAAGCATAAAGGAAAAAGGCAAACTGTGCGAGGGTTTGCGGATGTAATTGTTTGGGTAAAGGATCTTTACTCGGATCCCTTGTTTCAGGATTTACCAGGTAATAACCCAGGCCCCAGTGCAGGTTCATGATCACATCCGGAATGCGCGTACCCTGTGGTGGTTCTATCGTTGTAAAGTATCTGCGCGCCGCTTCCATGGCTGTTTCATCATTGGGGTTACGTACAAATACATAGCCCGGGTCCATCACGACCTGTTTCAGACTATCGTAGGAAATAGTCGCGGGCATGGCGTCATATGCTGCCGGATTGGACAGGTACATCCATATCAGCGATGGGATCTCGTAGGAATAGTAAGTACCATCCCTCCATGGACAACCACCATATGCAGAATGATGCGTACCTGTAATACTGCGTGTATCGTTCATGAACCAGACGGAGGGTTCCAGCCCCGCAGTTTCTATGAGACAGGGACCGATGCGAAACGGATAGGATACGCCTTCCGGCAGGTCGCCCCCTTTCACATGGATGAGATATGCCCTTGCTTGTCCATCGGGAACAAAACCGGTAAAGTCGCCGGTACCGTTCTTAGTTTTGCCTTTATATAACACCGCCTGTCCGTCATTCGCAGTAATATAAAAATCTACACTACCACTCATGGCGGTAGGTACGGTAAAACGCATTGGTTCGCCGCTGTTGTAGCCCGTCTGACTGACACATACCCAATGTGCCGCCGGACGAACCGCATCCTGTGCAGTGACATACCGCATGCTATACAGCACGATACAAATCAACAGAAATATCAATTTTATACATTGCTTCATCATGCGTAATTCTTTAGCATTGTTTTACAATCAGTTATCTTCTATGTCTCCGTACTATACCGTTGGTTGGCCGCTATTACGCCGGATGTGCTTCGCTCCGGAGCGGATAGATCCCGGCGTAGTAACGGAATAATGACGGTATAATCGAAGGAATTGACCGGGATTCCCTGCTGATAAGGATGTTCACCTAATAACACCTTACAGCAAATAATCCGGCCGGCGTATTCCCATGCGTCCCTTTCAGGTGGATGGTCAGTTTGCTGGTGATCACCGGCTCCGGCAGCACAATACGTTGCAGCGAATGGTGATTATCATCTACCCGTATGATAGCTTCGTTCCGGTCGTTACAGATCACAAATGCATTTACACAAAACGGCATGGCTCTTTCCGGGTGATGATAGATCACGTTTTCCATCGGATGGTCAAAGTCAGTATCAAATACCAGCTCTATCTCGCGTATGGTCTTTTTTTCCGGCCAGTTCAGCGTCAGTCGCGGGTCGCTGTCCGTGCTATCCGCCAGCCAGATATTCGGCTGAAAAGTGGGACGATTGATGCCGTTCCGCACGTTAGCCGCACTAAACAGCGCAATCCCTCCGGGTATGTCGATCGCGAGATTTTTACCCGCAGGACGACGTTCCGGGCACCAGAATTCAAAGGCTTCCACGCCTATATCCTCCGGAGGCGTTTGTGCGCCATAATTGGATACAGCAGGATTTGTTTTATTGAATACGGTGAGAATGCCACTGACCCGATCACTGCTGCTCCGCAAACGGATATTTTCATTTTGCATAAAGCAGACGAATACGTAATGATCTTCAGGGAGAAATGTATCTAAAGATACAAAAACTGCCTGCTGTCCCGGCTTCAGCGGAAGAGATAGTTCCTGCAAAATCACATCAGGTGTATGATGAGACTGACGGCTACTGGTACGCAGGGAGACCTGTAAAACCGTTGCTTCCTTTACATCTGCATAAACAGTTAACGGGGGGATATGCCCTGCTTTTAGTGGCAGTAACTGGGCCATGGAAGCATCCAGGGAGATATAGTCTCCATCTGCTTTTAAACTACGCAATACATATTCACTGCTGGCAGTAATGACCGCATCATGCACCAGGTCCTGTTCATCGTACACGTTCAGCTGCGGAATGTACTGCCCTGTTCTGGTCAATGCCGTTTGTAACTCCTTTAACCGCTCTTCCTGTAATAAATCACGCGGATGCATATTATGCGCACGACACAAGGCAGCTGCCATACCAACGGCCTGCGCGCCACAGGCGCTGGTACCCATTACCCTGCTGGAGCCAAAAGCGACGTGAGACGCACTGATAATACGACCTGCCAGGAACAGGTTACTAACGTTATGGCTATAGAGACATCTGTAAGGGATCTGATAAACGCCTTTGCTGTGCCATTGATTACAGGCAGGCTTTTCACTGAAGATACCATCTGCAGGATGCAGGTCGATCGACCATCCGCCGTAGGCGACGGCATCAGCGTGTGTATTCTGCAGTACAATATCCTGTTGACGCAGCATATAATCTCCTTCAAAACGTCTGCTTTCGCGTTTACCAGGTATCTGTCCCACCCATTCCAGGGTCATGGTATCAGCTTCAGGAAATAAGCCGGAATTCTTGATGTGATTCCAGATCCCATATACGACTTTCCAGAGTTCCCACTTAATGGTTTCTGTATCGTGTACGGTATCCAGCCGGCCGCCGTATTCTATCCACCAGAACTGACAACCCTGATCCTGACTGTTGATACGTCTGTAACGGGGGATTGCAGTAATATCTTTCAACGCATAGGCCGGTGGTACAAAGGTGGTTGGACGCCCGGTATCTTTTGTGTAGAAATACAGGGAGTGTCCTAACAGTTCGCCATATTCAGCGGTAGGTGCAAACTGCTCTCCAAACTCGCCTTCACTTTCTGCACCCATGCGAAAGGCAGCGCCTGCGAGAAAGGCGACAATCCCATCTCCGGAAGCATCGCAAAACAGTGGTGCATTCAATTCATACAGGGTACTATTCTGACTACAGAAGGCCATTACCCCTTCAATGGTATCAGCTGATCTTTTCTTTACTTCGAATACGGCGGTATTCAGCAACAAGCTGATATTGGGTTCGCTGGTCACTTTCTCCAGTAAGATCGTATCGTAGATAAGCGGATTACCATCAGGATTACGCCAGATATTTTCTGTCATGATCTCATCCACGACACCGCCTTCGCGGGCCCAGCGGTTATTATTGCCCATGTGTGAAGTAGCACCTAATACCCAGAGCCTTACTTCGCTGGAGGAGTTACCACCCAGTACGGGCCTGTCCTGTACCAATATGACCTTTATGCCAGCACGGGCAGCGGTAATTGCACAACAAACACCTGCCAGTCCGCCACCGGTAACAATCAGATCGGTTTCATAGCGGAGCGTCTTTAACTGTCTTCCTTCACTGCCTTGTTCTTTCATCATAAGCTTCGTTTTTTGATTCCCTGTTTTTCAGGTGATGGTGAGCATCACGCGCTTCTACGGGAAGGTTATTTTGTAGCATGTATCCGGTTTGTTTACGCATCTTCCATACCGCACGCAGCGGAATAATGGCTGCCAGCAGGATGGCGCTTGCGATCAATGCCACCAGCAGATTACCGCTGGAAGCCAGTATACTCAATACGTAGAGCAATAAGGCGGTAAATGCGAGTGAGAATGCGATCACGCGCAATCCAAAAAGATTTTGTTTACGAATGGCTTCTTTTTCTGCTGCGGATTGTGCCGCTGCTTCATCCTGCTGTTGTGCGCGAAAGACGCGGTACGCCAGGTATTCCTTTGCTGCTTCTTCAGGTGCGATGACAAATTCATAGAGCAGCAATAACATGAATGGCAATCCTACACCTAACAGCATCTCTTCTGAACGGCTTAGTTTTAGTGTAGTCAGTACCGGTACCAGCAGTTTAAACACGAGGTTAATCAGCAGACTTACACCTGAGATGATATATGCCGCTTTGCCGGTCAGTTTCTTTGAAAACAATGCCCACAAGGGTGGCAGGAGTGACGGACCACCGGTAATAGCGGCGATGCTAAGTACGACTTCAATCATCCCACCTGCTGCGGGCACGAGTAAGGCAACACCGATCATCCCGATTCCCAGTAATAAACCGGAGAGGCGTGCTACTCTTATCAGCTGCCGGTCGCTGGCGGCTGGATTGATCAATGCCTTATAGATATCATTGGTGATCACGGCGGATGTGACGTTCAGGGTAGTATTTGCAGTGGCGGATGTAGAGAAGTACATACCTGTCAGCATGAGTCCCATGAGTCCGGGAGGCAATACTAAGCGGCAGACCTGCAAATAGGCATTCTCTGTATTCAGTCCTGTCAATGCCGGATCGATACTCCGATAGATCATGGGTGGCAGCATCCATATCACCGGACTAATCAGGTATAATGCCGCAAATAAAAAGGCTACTTTCTTCGCTGATTTCGGAGAATCTACACTCGTGTAACGCTGTACAAAGGTCCAGTTACCACCGATGTAGCTGATATGGTATAACGCAAAGGCAAGAATGAAACCGATGGAGTATTCACCGTTGATGATATTGAAGAAATCAGCGGGTACCTGTTGTGTGAACTTTGCCCAGCCACCTGCGGCATCGAGTGATAAAGGCAATACCATCAGTACAGCTGCTGTAAGGATCACGAACTGCAGAATGTCCGTCACCATCACGGCCCACAAACCACCGATAGCCGTATACGCGATCATCATCAAACCCAGCACGATGGTACAGGTGGTCAATGGGAAACCCAGTGATACGCTGACCAGTTTTGCTACGGGATATAATACGGCGCCTTTATTGAACAGGGAGACCAGCAGGAAGATATTGACATAAAATTTCTGCACCGGTGTACCCAGTCGCTGGCGAATAAATTCTGCCGCTGTCAAAGTACCTGTACGTTTCCAGCGGGGCGCCAGCAGGAAGGCGGTGATAATGCCCCCGAGGCACATGGTCCATTGTATTGTAACGGATACGAACCCATACTTATAAGCGATACTACCCCAGGCGACAAAAGTGCCCGCAGAAAAGAAGCTCATAAAAAGAGAGAGGCCACCAATAAACCAGGGGACTGCTTCGCCACCGGCAAAGAAAGATTTCATATTTCTGCCGGTACGGGCAAACAGCAATCCTATGATCAGTACGAAGGCTGAAAAAATGAATATAACCGTAGTATCTATCGCTGATTTCATCATAAGCTGAGTGCAATTATTTTCAGGCCATATGGCGGTATGTTCACCGACCATTGCTGACCAGATAGTTTTTCATCTTCAACGCTTCCATCTGCATTGAGCAGTTTTACCTGCTGTGCTTTCACAAGCGGCGTTTTACCATTGTTGATAGTGACCGTTGTCTGTTGTGGCGTATCATCATTGTTGAGCAGCAGGATATATGTTTCTTTTCCGGATGGGCTCTTTGCACTGAGATAATCGACCAGCGGATTATTTACTTTCAACCATCCATCGGGCATATACAGGTTGACCGCTTTACCAAATAACTGACCAGAGGCGAATCCGTAACAGGCATGCGGCCCCACCTTGGGTGTGACGAATCCTTTCGGGAAACTGATCCCGTTATTACTGCGGAGCGCAACTTCTGACACCAGATAGTCGGTCAGCAGTCCTACCTGCCACCAGGCATGATGCGGATAAGGGCCTGCGCCTTTATTCATGGTCCGCCAGTAGTAGGAAGCTACACTCGTTTCTGTGTCAACAAAAGCGTCGCGACCCAGTACAGCGGCTCGCGCCATATTGATAAAGAGTGAATCATGTGTGAGGGCGAACAGGCGGACGAACATACCGGCATGACTGGCCAGCATGATCGGACCGTGTGCATTAGCCGATCCCAGACTACCACCGTGTTCAAAACTGAGTCCTGCCTGGCTGATCTGCCAGTCTGCCCATTGCTGTCCATTAACCATTTTACTTTCTGTGGAAGGGATCGGATGTGTGTAGATGGAAGCCGTATAAATTCTTGCAGCCGTGATTGCAGCAGCTTTATACTTTTCATCACCACAGCTTTCATAGAGGTCAAGCAGCGCCTGTACCGTCTGACCAGTGGCGAAGTCGGCCACAAAACGCGCATCCCCGCATACGCCGAGGAAACTACCTTTACGGACGCCTTCCCGGATCAGCCAGTCTGCCCCTTTCCTGGCAGCCGTCAGGTACTTATCATCCTGCAGGATACGGTAGGCAACGAGCAGTCCGTAGAAAGTCGGCCGCAGGTCCGGGATATCCGTAAAAACAGCCTTTGTGCTGCTGCCGTCATATCCCACTTCCCATTGACCATCCGGATGCTGCCATTCCAGCAATTTATCAGCGCCCAGTCTAAGGCGTTCTCTCAGTGCCTCGTCTTTGGGCTGAAAGAGGAGGATATTCCCGATATCCAGCATGGTGTAGTAGGTGAGTGCCACCGGCTCCACATAAGTGCCCCATTCCTCCGTAAAACGCTGTTTTTTCCAGAGGTAATATTGTCCTACGGCAGCGCCCTGGAAAAAGCCGGGTTCCGCCTGTTGCTGTACGAGTTTAAAATTACGGGCTGCGGGCAGACGCTGGTGCAGTAAAGTAGTATCTCCGGTGATGGTAGCCAGCATCCACATAGCGCCGTAATCGGAGTTTTTCATGGCATCCCCTCCGGAGCCGACCACACCGCCGAGATAGGACTGCGCACCTATTTTCAGGCCTTTGTAGTCAAAGGTCTTCCACATGGAGGTGCTGTCGTCTCCGAGATAGTGCAGGATCGACATGATCCTGTCGGAGAGTGATTGCCGGGTCGTCTTCAGTTTGAGGAAGTCTGCAAAGTGATAAACGTCGTTCACCGCATGCTGGTACACGGTGTACCAGTCTGCCGCCTGGATCGTATACCGGAAAGAGAAGGTCCGTTGTTCTCCGGACTGCATATAAGAATCCATTTCTCCCAGGACGGGGTGATAGGCGACCGGCGTAAAGCGGCCTTCCCGGTTCATCACGGACAGTCCCAGTTTCCATTGCTGGTGCGTGTAATGGTCCTTTTCCCAGGGATCACGGCTGGAACCGGGTGCGGGAATGACAGCCATGGTGATGCCTTGTGTCGTGATCAGCGGACTCAAAGTACTGGCAGTGCGTTCGCGGAAAATGACTGGTTTATTGGGAATGCCTTGTCCGTAACCATAGCTGAGTACCAGGTCAGGTTGTACGATGGCGCTCTGGAAGAAGCCGGGTATCATCCCAAACTCAGGCGCATCCTGTTTAGCGGTGGCCAGTGTGGGGGTAGCGATGGCGTAGTAACCGGCTTTTTTAGCGGTAAAAGTGATATTGACTAAGATATCATGTTGAAACTGTTGATCGAGTTGCCAGCTGGCTTTATATTCTCCATAACTGTCTTTGTGGGTAAAGACCAGTTCTCCGGCAGCTGTTTGCTCTACCTGTTCAGGATAGAAATGAAGCGGTATACCGGCCGTATTCATATTCACCGGGCGGAGATTGTCTTCCCAGTTCTTTACCAGGTAGCGATAGTCGGCCAGGGAGAAACCACCCGGATGTGTATTGGCCAGTTGCAGGTCAGGTATACTGTCTGGTTTATCCGCACTATAGAGCAGCAAATATTTGCCGGATGGGTTGAGCAGGGTCTTTCCATCTGTGCGGATAGCTGATAACTGGTATCCATCTTTCTGCTTTGTCCATTCCAGTTGTAGTTTTTCATTCCGCAGGCGCAGTTGCGCGGTGACGGTCTGCACGAACAATAGCAAAGCCATGCTGTATAATATTCCTTTCAATCGCATATCGCTTTGTTTACGATTAACTGTTTATTTCCACGCCGGATTCTGTTCCAGCAGGTTATTGGCATTTACTTCGTTCTGAGGGATGGGGAAATACTGGTTACGTGGCTGCGGACTACGCGTCTTATACACATCATTGACTACCGGTGGCACTACCTGACGGAAGGTATTGGTACGGCTCAGATCATACCAGCGATCACCTTCTGCATACAGCTCCCAGCTGCGTTCCTGTAATACGGCGGCGATGAAGTCTTCTTTGCCCAGCCCTTCTGTTAGTCCGTCGAGCCCGGCCCGGGTTCTGACAACATTAATATACTGATAAGCAGTGGCAGATCCGCCATTTATTCTTGCTTCTGCTTCCGCAGCGATCAGGTATACATCTGCCATGCGCAGGATCGGAATATTGGTAGCGTGACTACCTCCTATTGAATTCTTATCTGCATACTTCCTGACCAGCACACCCTGTTTGGTGATAGGCGTGATGGCCGACTGGTGGATGATCACGCCCTGTTTATTGGTGTAATTGGTATCCATGAGCTGGCGGCGTTTGTCTTTCGGATCAAATGAATCGAAGAAAGACTGGTAAGCGAAAGCAGAGCCGTAGGAAGTAGCTCCATATGCCGGTGCCGCACTGTTTGGCGGACCGTACAGACTCATGATCTGAGAGCTCCGACCGTTGACGATAGACTCTGCTTCAAAGGCCCAGAGGTTTTCTCTTCTGGCGGCATCTTCCTTTGTCACATCGTATACATCCAGTACATTGTCCAGTAAACCGACACCGGAGGCACTCGCCAGCACTACTTTTGCTTCCTTTAAAGCCATTGCCCAGTCTTCTCCGTATAAAGCAGCTTTAGCATGGAGTGCAGCGGCGGCTTCTTTACAGGGGCGGCCTTTTGCCAGGGAATTGCTATAGGCAGGTAATGCGGCTTCTGCGGAATCGAGATCTGCATAGATCTGTTTATAGATATCTGCTTTTACACTTTTTCCAACATAGGCATCTTCGATGGTCTGGCTGGGTTTTGTTCTGATCACGATCTCACCAAAGTTCTTTGCCAGGAACCAGTGATAGAAAGCCCGCATGAAGTAAGCTTCCCCGAAGATCTGCCGTTTACGGGTTTCATTGCTCATGTTTGTCTGCGGTAACTTTAGCAGCAACCAATTAGCATTTTCAATACCGGAATAACAGTTATTCCAGATATCTACAGGCGATTCGTTCGTACGACTGTAACTGGCTGCGGCGCTATACTGCGGATCAAAACTGAACAAGGTGTAGGTATCTCTGCCGACTACCGGTCTTGGATAGATCTGGTCGGCACTGAAATCAGGTACGATCAATGCGGAGGGACCGGAATACAGGTCTGCCAGTTCAGTATAAACAGACGCTAATGCAGCTTCTGCATCCTCTGCTGTTTTATAGAAATTATCAGTATAGATCGATGAATAAGGTGTTTCTTCCAGTTTACTGCAGGAACAGATCAACGTCAAAAGAATCAAGCTATATGGGAGTATTTTTTTCATGTCAGATAGTTTAAGATGAGATCAGAATGCAACCTGCAAACCAAGCAGGAATGAACGGGCGGTAGGGTACACCAGGTTATCTACCCCTATCTGTTTATTGGAGTTACCGAAGGTATTCACTTCCGGATCGTAGCCAGAATAGTTGGTCAGGGTAAACAGGTTGTTGGCGCTGACATATACCCTTGCGGAACTGATGTGACTGATCTTTGGCAGGCGATAACCAAGGGTGATATTTTTACAGCGAAGGAAAGAACCGTCTTCCATAAAACGATCACTCAAAGGCAATCTGCCACCCTGAAAACCGCTGACGTATTCGTTGCTGGGATTATCAGGCGACCAGCGGTTGACCAGCGACTTGTACATATTCCTGCCGCCTAATGGATTTTCGAAGGTATAGCGGATCAGGTTGTATACTTTGTTGCCCTGTACACCGGAGAAGAATGCGCTTAAGTCGAAATTTTTATAATTCAGATTAGTAGAGAACCCATAGATGAAAGACGGATTGGCGTTACCGACGATGGTCTGGTCACCCGCGCTGATGACACCATCTTTGTTGAGGTCACGTACTTTCACACCACCGATACGGCTACCGGAGCCTTCGAGTACGGTTTCTCCCGTTTGATAAATACCGTCAAAGACATAGGTTTTGAATAAGGCGAGTGGTTGTCCG
Source organism: Chitinophaga sp. YR627 (assembly GCF_900114995.1). Taxonomy (GTDB): domain Bacteria; phylum Bacteroidota; class Bacteroidia; order Chitinophagales; family Chitinophagaceae; genus Chitinophaga. The sequence goes on along the minus strand of NZ_FOUX01000006.1, from coordinate 695,672 downwards.
ACCTGCATGACCTGATAGTTGCTGACGGAGTATTCTGAAAGACCATCTGCCAGTGAGAGGAGTTTATTTCTGTTGAAGGAGATATTACCAGCTACTGACCATTTCACGGCTTTATCCAGTATGACAGCGTCCATAGAAAACTCGAGGCCTTTATTTTCCATACTGGCGAAGTTGCCGGTTACTTCACTATAGCCGGATGAGCCGGGGAGTATCTTTACAAATAAGAGATCATCTGTTTTCTTGTGATAGATATCTGCTGTTACGTTTACCCGGTCATTAAAGAGACCGAGGTCAAATCCAAAATCGGCCTGTAAGGAGCGTTCCCATTTCAGGTCACGGTTGGCGATACCCGTTGGGCGGATACCGATAACGGGATTGTGATCGAAGTAGTAAAGACCAGAAGTACCCTGCAGTGAAAGCGATTTATAAGCGTCGATGGCGCCGGCATTACCGGTGAGACCGTAGCTGAATCTGAGTTTCAGGTTACTGATACCGGACATACCTTTCATAAAAGGTTCTTCCGAAGCACGCCAGGCGATAGCGGCAGCGGGAAAGAAACCGTATTTATTGTTGGAGCCGAACTTCGTAGAACCATCTACACGGGCGATCAGGTCCAGCAGGTATTTATCGCGAAAGCCGTAATTGATACGACCCATATAGGAGTCGAGTCTGTCTTTGGAGCGGCTGCTGCTGACTGTTCTTTCTGTGGCCAGTTGCACGGCTTCGTTAGCCGTGGCATCGTTGGGGAACTTGCTGGCGTTGATGGTATTGGAATTCGAATTATTGCTCTGTGTGGCGAATACACCTGTTACTTTCAGGGCGTGTTCTTTGGCGATACGCGTTTCGTAGGTAACAATGCTTTCATGGAGTAAGACAACGTTGTTAGAATTCGTCTTTGATGCGGAACCGCCACCACCCGCGAGATCACCTGTATTCATGATCGAACGCGGAGAATAGTAATCGGCCAGTGTACCGGATAATACCGGATTGAAATTAGCGCGATAGGTCAGTCCTTTGAATGGAGTGATCTCTGCGTAGATATTTCCTAATGTACGGTTGATCTTATCCCTGTTCAGGATCATGGACAGTCCGATGGGATTGACCACCTCCCGGTATCTCCCATTCATCTGATCCCCGAAGGGAAAAATCGTACCATCCGGCCGGTAAGGCTCCAATGTTGGCGGGGCGCCCATTGCGGCACCCAGCATACTACCCGTTACGGCGCCTGCGTCTATACTGGTGGAGCCGGCAGGCACGGTATTGTTGACTACATAACTGGTGAACATACTGGCTCCTACCCGCAATAAATTACTGACCCGGTGGTCAAAATTCAGACGGAAGGAATAGCGGGTAAAGTCAGAGCTGAGCATGATCCCATCCTGTTTGAAATAGTTGCCTGACATGGCGAACTGTGTTCTGTCAGAACCGCCGGCAATTGTTACCTGGTGATTCTGCATGGGCGCATCGCGGAATATTTTATCCTGCCAGTCTACCCCTTCGCCTAATGCAGCGGGGTTTTCGTATACATTCGTTTTATAGATCTCGTTTTCAAGTGCGGCAAATTCGGCGGCGTTCATCATGTCCATCCGTTTGGTTGTGCGCTGTACACCGTAATAGCCGTCATAGCTTACGACCGTCTTACCGGACTTTCCCCTTTTGGTTGTGATCAGTACCACACCGTTTGCACCACGCGCACCATAGATGGCTGTTGCGGAAGCGTCTTTCAATACGGCGACAGATTCAATATCATTGGGATTGATAATAGACAGGGAGCTGATATCATTTACGCCACCGGAGTTAGAGAGCTGCACCCCGTCTACGACGTAAAGCGGTTCGGAGGTACCGTTGATGGAGTTGACACCTCTGATACGCATACTGATGTTGCCACCAGGCGCAGCGGAGTTCTGCGTGATCTGGACACCTGATACACGGCCCTGTAAGCCCTGCACAACGTTGGAGATAGGCGTTTGTTTGAGATCGGCAGTTTTTACTGAAGTGATGGAACCTGCGACGTTGGCTTTCTGCTGCGTACCATATCCTACTACCACGACTTCATCCAGGTCTTTTTTACCTGATTGCAGTACCACGTCCAGCTGGCTTTTTCCATCTACGGCTACTTCCTGTGTAGCATAGCCGGTAAATGTAAATACCAGGGAGCCGGCGGCTTGTTTTAGTTGTAAGGTGTAACTGCCATCAGGACCCGTTACGGCTCCGGTAGCGGCGCCTTTTACTCTGACGGTAACGCCAGGTAACGCCTCCCCGTTATCAGCGCTGGTGACCCTGCCCTTCACCGTCAGCTGCTGCGAAAAACAAAGTATGGGGATGAGCAGTATTGGGAAAATTCCCAATAATTGGAATAAACGTTTTTTCATAACTGTGGTAATTGGTGTTAAAGCCGGGTTGAATACGCTATCATCTGAATGCCTTGAATACCGGCGGATATATGTAACATGGAATGCTAAACTGCTTCAAATTTTCACAAACAAATTGATGAGACAAAACATTTTTACAAGTTTTTTTCATGGGAACGGTCCCAATTCTTTGGGATAGTTCCCAAAGTCTTACTTTTATATTCCCAGCGACTGAAAAACTTCCACGTATGAAAGCAAAGTACATTACGATCATCGATATTGCCCGGCAACTGAACATCTCTAAATCGACGGTATCCCGTGCATTAACGGGGCATCCCAATGTGAAGGAACACACCCGTAAAGCGGTCATGGAACTGGCTGCGAGTATGGAATACCAGCGTAATTCACTGGCATTGGGTTTTAGCAAACACAATACGAATACGATCGGCATTATGGTACCGGAGTTTATGTCTACCTATTTCCCTTCGGTGATTGTCGGCGTACAGGATGTGATGCAGGCAGCGGGATATAATGTGGTGATCTGTCAGCAGAATGAATCATATGAGTCGGAAGTCTCAAATATGAAGCTGCTGCTCTCCTATCGTGTAGACGGCATCATTGTATCGCATACCAAAGAGACACGCAACTTTGATCATTTCACACTTGCACAGCGCAGGGGTGTACCCCTGGTATTCTTCAACCGCGTGCCGGAAGATATGAATGTGCCCAATGTGATTGTGAATGACTATGAGGCGGCGTTTCAGGCAGTGGAACACCTGATCCTTATTGGCAGAAAAAGAATTGCACACCTGGCAGGGCCGGAATCACTGGTGAATACACGTTTACGCAGACAGGGTTATCTCGATGCCCTTAAGAAACATGGTATTGCGCATAATCCTGATCTGATGTTGTCTTATGATCTGACAACAGAAAAGGTGAAGATCTATATGAAGCATTTCCTGGAACTGGATACACCACCTGATGCCTTATTTGCAATCAATGATCCGACGGCTATTGCGGCGATGGAAGTGGTCAAGGCGAAGGGACTGCGGATACCGGAGGATATTGCTATTGTGGGGTTTAGTAATGACTTTTCTGCGGGGCTGGTACATCCGGGACTGACGACTGTTGCGCAGCCGACTTCAGAGATCGGCCGTACGGCAGCGGAAATGTTGTTACAGGAGATGCGGGCGAAGGTGAAGAATGATTATACTATCAAGAAAGCGCCGACGGTACAGTTGTCTACGCGGCTGATCGTACGCGAGTCTACCGTGCCGGAAGAGAAGGGTAAGAAGGTGATGAAGAGTAAATAACTTATTCTACACCGTATTTTATACCTCCCTCTTTAAAGAATTTTTTGAGTAATTGCAGTTTATCCAGACAGGCATCCCCTATTATAATTCTTTCATTACTCACTGATGCTTTCCGGCATTGATAACAGATGGCGATATATGCCAGTGCTTTACCATTTTTATCGAAAAAGAGGATAGCATTACGCGGGTCAAAACAGTCTACAACACTTGTACTTTTAGGCCGGTGTGTGCCATATCCATAGTTAAAGAGTATGTTCGTGAGTGTATCAACCTGTGATTGTGTCAGGCGTAAGTTTTCCTTTATAGTATCTGCCGGGGGAGCTGGATCACCCAGTAGTACAGGGTCCATACTGCGGACCTTAAATGTGTCTCTGTCTGATATTTCAACGAGTCCGTCGAAAGATATCAGGCGGACTTCAGACTCCTCGTTGAAAGGATAATGTTTCATTCTTGTCGCAGGAGGATAGCTGGTTTTACCGGAAGGGCCACAGTTTCCGCTGAAGCTGATCTCCTGTGCATGTAAAAGGGAGACGATCAACAATAGAGGGATAAAAAAGAACTGTTTCAAGGTATAGTATTTATACTGCAAACCTACTGAATATATAAGCAATAATTATACTTTCTCCCCGATCCTTCCTATCTTTGTGCTGTAATCCTATCACGATTGCCTATCGTAACCCATCTCCTGCAGCCGCATACAGCCTGAATAATGCATTCCTGGCCTGTTATGCCACCATATCATTTATTTCCAACGTCGGGTAGCTCTTTTTTTGTTAAACAAAAAATCCATCATCTATGAAAATCAGACCTTTCTTTTCCCTCGTCAGGGTACATTGTACCCATCTGGTTCTGTTGCTGGCATTAACGCTTTCGTTACAAAGCAGTGTGCAGGCACAAACTACGGTCCCTTTCACCTTGTCCAACAATTCTGCGTATGCCGACGCGAATGTGTATGTGGCAGTGGTAGGTATTATCAATGACAACCACGTATGGATCAATCCCAAAACTGGTGCAGTGAATCTTATGAGCGTATCCAACAACACCGTACAGGGGCCTGTGATCAATGGCAACCAGGGACCCGGCGGTAACGGACGATATGCTAATTGTTTTGCACGCCTGAGCGAGATCCCTAACAAGACGATCAACATTCCGGGTATTGCAGGTTGTCGTATCCTGATCTCTTTCAATTCACAGTTGTTCCTGTATTTCTTTGGCGCATCGGGAGCACCGAGTGGATATGCAGCTCCGGACCTGGCCAATCCTTCTGATCCCAACCAGGGTATCCGTTTTGAGAACATTGAGCTGACCAATGCAGCTAATGGACTCTGGGCGAATACGACCCGTGTGGATGGTTATCAGTATCCTATGGGACTGGAAGTATGGGGTAATGCGGGCTTCTACAAGAAAGTGGGAGAATTTATTCCGCACAGTCAGATCCTGTCGCTGTGGCAATCCACCGCCCCTGCGGAATTCGCAGGCTGTTACGATGCGACCAACACAATTATCAAGTTTCCATCAAAGACGCCTGCTTTTCAGAGCGGCGCACAGGCCAATTACTTTGGCTCTTATGTAGATGCGATCTGGTCGAAGTATCAGAATGGCAATCTGGTATTCAATGCGGGCGATGCAGGCACCTGGAGTGGCCGTGTATCCGGCAATGTATTTACTTTCACCAGGGCCTCTGATGGACAGATCGGCACTATTTCCCGCAAACCTACCAACATCGAAGTGATGGAAGGTAGTGGCGTCATGGCTACCGGCGGACAATGGGATAAGGTTGTTCAGGCACAGATCTGTGCGGCGATCAACCGTCATGCGATTGACCTGAACCTGGCTACCGGCGTTACGCAGGACCTTGCGACGGCATCGAAGTATTATCAGACGTCTCCTTACAACTGGTATTGCAAATTCTGGCATCGTAGTGATATCAGCTTAAACAGTCTGACGTATGCGTTCTGTTATGATGATGTATATGATCATTCCTCCACCGTCAATGCATCCTCTCCTATCAGAGCAACTATTACCATCGGTGGTTATGCAGGACAGACACAGACAGGTCCTGTAACAGTATACAAAGACTGTAACTATGCCGGTTATGCGGTTAATCTGTCAACCGGTACCTACACGCTTAGTCAGCTGAATGCGCTGGGTATTCTCAATGATGATATCTCTTCACTGAAAGTGACTTCCGGTTATAAGGTCACCCTTTACAAACACGACAATTTTGGTGGTGCAACATTGGCAGTGACAGCAGATAACTCTTGTCTGGTAGCCAATAACTGGAATGATTCCACCTCTTCTTTAAAGGTAGAAACCAATAGCAGCAGCTTTTCTACCGTGATACAGGCAGAAAGTTATACCTACATGGCAGGCGTGGACGTAGAAGCTACGACTGATGCAGGCGGTGGACAAAACGTAGGCTGGATCGATGCCGGCGACTGGATGTCTTATGACGTGAATATTCCTGCTGCCGGTACTTATCGTTTTGATTATCGCGTAGCGAGTCCGAACAGCAATATGACGCTGCGACTTGAAAAAGACGGCGGTGCTACGCAACTGGGATCGGTTACTATTCCGAATACCGGCGGCTGGCAGACCTGGGGTAATGTATCACATACCGTGACATTACCAGCGGGTGCATACAGTATTGGTATTGCTACCGGTACCGGTGGATTTAACCTGAATTATTTCACGATCACGAGTGTATCGACTGCGAGATTAGCGGTGCAAAACACGAAAGTAGTAGAAGATAATATTGTGTCACTGACGCCGAATCCGGTGCATGATCAGCTGTATATCCGTGGTAATGACAAGGTGAAGACGCTGGGTATTTATGCGATCAATGGACGTGTGGTCATGAATGTAAAGAGTCCGGGCAATACGATCGCGATCAGTCATCTGACGCCAGGTGTTTACATTGTTACGATCGAGCGTAAAGATGGAACAAAGAAGAGTGTGAAGATCCTGAAACAGTAAACTGCGCATCGCTTTTATAAAAATAGCAGTCCACCTTAACGGCGGACTGCTATTTTCATTATACAAAACACTCAATAAACAAACATGCATTAAGCTGCAATCGCTGTATTTACCTTTCGTAAGGTCCTTCTTCTCTTCACGGCGTACCATACTACTACACTCAGGATCGCGGAGACCACCAGGTAGCGGAATACGATATCCTGCTGGTGTATCATCTTACCGGTATTTGAGAGAATGAAACTGGAAAATGAGGTGATCACATACACCGATCCACCGAGTAAACCAGAGGCCATTGCTGCATGTTCCGGGAAGTACAGCATGCTCTGTGTGAAGTGCACATTATACAGGAAACCGGAGCAGATATGAATGACAAATGCGAAGAGCATAAAACACCATAGTGCAGGATATCCGAAGCCAATGAATAGCAGTGTGACGATCAATAGCAACTGTATGGCGGAAGCGGACGTTATCTTACGAACAAAATCTACTGCTACCAGTCGCTTGCCAATGACGCCACCGACCAGCCAGGAGAGGCCCAGGATCAGCGTACAATAGCCGGTAACGATCGAGTTGAAATGGTACCCATTTTCGATCACAAAAGGACCACCGATATTGAACACCATTACCACAGAGTAGGCCAGTCCGAGCGTGACGATACCCAATACGAAGTTCAGGTTACCTAAGGCCATGCTATAGTCTTTCTTTATCCTTGCTACATCAAATTGTTTGCGTGCTTTGATGGTCTCTCCGCTATAGATCAGTTCAAATATCAGCATGACAAGGGCATATAATGCGAGGAACCAGAAGTTGGCCTGCCAGTGAAAATACTTCTGCAGATAGCCCCCGAGGAAGGGAGCGATGATCGGTCCGCAGGACCATATGATCGTGAAATAGCTCAGGTAATTCTTTAGTTTATCTCCGCTGTACATATCCACGAAGAAGGCGCGTTTTGACACTACTACAAACGAGACGGCGATACCCTGAATGACCCTGAGGAGACAGATCAGCTGGATGTTGCTGGTAAAGCCGATCAGCATGGATGTAATGATCACGGCTACCAGGGCATACATGGCAGGTTTAAATCTGCCTATGCTGTCCAGCAGACTACCAACGAGCAGCTGGGAGATACCGTAACTGATGAAGAAACAGGTCAGTGTCAGCTGGATGCTGCTTTCTTCTACCTGGAGGCCTTTGGCCATGGATGGGAAGGAAGGTAAATAGATATCCGTGACAAATCCCGATAGCGGAATTGAAATAAAAGCTAAGGTTGTTGCGATTCTTTTCCTTTTCTCTGAAGCACTTTGTAACATACTGTAATTCCTTATAGATTATGCTACAAAATTAGAACACCCACGATTAACAGCGCTTTTATATTTCAAACGGATAATTGCAAAAATCAAATAAGCACGCTCATCTTTGACTGGCGGAACTGTAAAGGGGTGATCCCTGCGGATTTCTTGAAGAAGTTATTAAAGTGGGCGGGATCTTCGAAACCGAGGCAGTAACCTACCTGGGAAATATCCCATTGTGTATTGAGTAATAATGTTTTGGCTTCTTCGAGAATACGGCTTTTGATGATGTGAGTGGTTGTTTGTCCGGTGATACTCTTCACCACATGATTCAGGTGATTCACGTGTACATTCAGGGAACTGGCAAAGTCAGCCGGCGTACGCATCGTCAATGGATCCGCAGGAGAATCCAGCGGGAACTGCTGATGGAGCAGTTCATCGAAGGACCTCAGCAAACGCGAAGAAGCGGATAATTCACCAGCACCAGCTTCTGTTACGGGTTTATCGACCAGCAGTGAGTGCATGAGTAAACAGAGCAGGTTTCGCAGCGCTTCGTATTTATAGGAGTAGTCGCTGTGCGCCATTTCCATCATCTGTTCAAAATAGCCATGTATGAGTGCGCGTTGTTTTTCTTCCAGGAAGATGACTGGTTCGCTCCATGGTTTGAACAATGGGGAGCGTTTAAAGATATCGAACTGGTAATGTTCATTGAAAAACTCCTGGTTGAAAAGGCAATAGAAACCATCCTGTTCACCACTGAGGCTGGCCCAGGCATAAGGCACGGACGGACAGGGCAGCAGGAGTGCCGGGCGGTCGATGGTAATGGAGTTACCACCGTAGCTCAGTTCACCGGTACCGTATATCAGTGTTATCTTATAGAAGTCCCTGCGGTTGTAGGGAGTTTTGAAGTTGCAATATTTGCGGGTATTTACATTGAAATGAGACTTTCCTTTCCCTACGTCTTCCGTACTGAACGGGAAGCTGATAAAAGACCTTTCCCGATAAAAATCTGTTAATGTCTCCAATTGCTGGCTCATAAAACAAATTTACAGAAAAGAAAGTGATATTGGTAAAAATGCGCACCCAACCAGTCTAATCAACTGAAATACAATAACAATATTAGACTACCCGGTCGGATTTAGATGAAGTTCTCTTTATATAAATGACAAAAAAGAGACATCAAACGGTATGCTGATGTCTCTTTCTGCTATTATTTTATCTGGAGAATGAGTAGAACAGGTCGGCTGTCTTTTGTGGTTCGGTGATCATGGCATCATGTCCTGTTGTCAGTTCATAGTATGACCACTCCTTGCTCTTTTTTGTTTTCTCTGCAAATGGAACGATAGCGGGCAGCATATCTACGGTACAGGCGATAAAGATCTTTGGCAGATGATTACCGTAGGGATGCTGTAAGGTCAAGGTCTGTGAGAATGTTCTGAAAGGCTGACCTGTAAGTCTTGCGTCTACCCAGTGCGCATCTGTGGTATCTTTTACACCGAATACGCTTGCCGGCCAGGCGGGCATGGTCAATCCGCCGTCATGTGCGGCAGCCTGCACCATGGCTTTCTGTACAGCAGGCGGCTGGAGGGACAATGCGCTTTGTCCGTTTTCCAGTACGAGTGCATCGAGGTATACCAGCTTACGCAGTCTTTCGGGAATCCTGTCTGCCACACCACCGATCACTGTACCACCGTAGCTATGGCCTACGAGGATGACATCATGCAGGTCTTCCATTTCGATGAAATTGACGATATCTGATATATGTGTATCGAGGTTGACATTGGAGTCCAGTGTATTCTTATGTTCTCCGAGACCACTGAGTGTTGGGGTGTAGACGATCGCACCGTTCGCTCTTAGTATAGCGCTCACTTTCTGCCAGCACCATCCACCGTGCCAGGCGCCGTGTACGAGTACATATACAGGTGGTTTAGCGTTATTAGACTGTGCAAAGCCATTCGCGAAAATAAAGAGTGCGCAAAGCACTCCGATAAAGGACCTTTTCATTTTTCTGTTATCCATTGTTTAAATTTTCCTCAAATTTACAGTCGGAAAAAGTGGTCATCAATAACTCACCCGAAAGTGAGTCTTTCAAACAAATACTATGGCGACACAGGTAAAACTTAGTTCTTCGAACGCACATAATCTGACGGTGCTGGCAGCTTCCTGTAATGTGAATGATATCCTGAAAGACATCAGTCCGCGATGGAAAATGCAGATCCTTTGCAAGATCTCATCCGGCACGAGTCAGTTCAGCCGGTTGAAAGACCTCTTCCCTACCCTGTCGGATCAGATACTGGGCAAACGGCTGGCGGAACTGGTCGATGAGAAACTGGTCATAAAAAACCAGGTACCGGGGACTGTACCGCTACAGACCTGCTATATTGCTACGCCCAAAGGCATCGCCTTAATGGAAATCATGGATCAATTACACGAATGGGGCGAGAAAGAATGGTGATAAAATCATTTTTGCAGATTTAAAAAGAATGCTTTTATATTTGCATAATAGTTGAGTAGTCAAATATATGTCAACAATAAACACCTCTCTACAGTTATTAATGAGTCTGGCGAAAGCGCAGGCGGCCGTATCCCGTCGTTTTGACCGGCTAAACATCCATGGGATTGGTTTTACAGATTTCGTGATCCTCTATATTTTGCAGGAATCACCTGATGGCAAGCTGCGCCGGAAGGACCTGGCGGAAAAGACGAGTCTGACGGCATCGGGGATCACCCGGCTGCTGTTACCTATGGAAAAGATGGGGCTTATTGCCCGGGAGGCAAATGAGCGGGATGCCCGCGTCAGTTATGTGGTGATGACGGAGGCTGGCCGGCGGATCTATGAAGAAGCGAAGTATACGGCGGACGCCATTGCCGCGGAGCTTATTCCTGCGGAACAATTTAAAAAATATTCTGCTGCAGCAGCATTATTCAAACTGCTGGGGGCTGTAATCGTATAAATGTTCTCCCTATGACACAACAATTCCAGGCAATATTTCCGGCTGAGCGTACAGCCGCGATCAATGCCGCTATAGAAACGGCTTTTGGCGGAGCGAAAGTTGATGACGTCCATCTGCTGACAGGTGGATTGTCTGCTGCTCCGGTCTATAAACTGACCGTTAATAACCGTCCCTATGTGATGAAACTGGATCACACCCATGCGGCTGGTCCGGCAGATCCATCTGAAAAAGTAGCCTTAGCCGCGCATGCGGGCATCGCTCCTGCCCTTCTTTACCAAAATGAGGAATCTGGTATCACCATCAGTGAATTCGTCGAAAATAAGCCTATCAGAAGCATTTTTTCCGGTGAGGCCCTGTCCCGCAAACTGGCGGAAGCCGTAAAAAAGGTCCATACTATTCCCTATACGGTACCAGGAGACGATCTGAAAGCTACGATCGATTATATTCTGGCAGGTTTCCGTCAGACGAACATCTTATCGGGAGAGATTCCGGATGAGTGTCAGCGTCGCTATGCGGAGATACGGGAGTTATATCCCTGGGATGATACGGACAAGGTATTCAGTCATAATGACCTGAATCCATCGAATATATTATGCGACGGACAGGATATCTGGATCATTGACTGGAATACGGCATTTGTCAATGATCGTTATGTTGATCTTGCTGGTGTAGCCAACTTTTTCATTCATATGCCTGATCAGGAAGCTGTTTTTTTACAGGCATATTTCGGTGATGAACTGGATGATTATAAGAAAGCCCGTTTCTATGTGATGCGACAGGTGAGCCGGATCATTTATGCGCTGATGATGCTGCAACTGGCGGCAAAGGCGAAGCCTGCGGACTATGCACATGACCAGGATGTAGCGGGTGTGTTTCTGAAAGATGTTGGTCCGGCGATAGGCGCCGGTAAACTCTCCCTGGCCACCTATGAAGGACAGTTCATGTATGGCAAAGCGCTGATGCATGAAGCGGTGCAGCAGATGCGTACACCACGTTTTGCAGCGTCACTGGCATTGCTGAAAAATTAATTCAACACCAGCATATATACGTTGCAGTTATAGTGTAACTGATTGCATGATGCATTACATACGGGAATCGTTAAATTTTTTTTGTATATTTATCGCTTCACCAAATAAATAGCGTGCATGGATACATTTACAATCATTACTGCTCTGATCACAATAAGTGCATTGATTTCCTACATTAACCTTCGATTTATCAAACTGCCTGGTGCCATCGGCGTAATGTTTGTTTCTATCCTGCTGTCTGTATTTATACTGGTGACAGGTAAGGCATTTCCGGTTGCATTCAACTTTATTCGTGACCTTACACAGAGCATCGATTTCACAAAAACGCTGCTGGATATTATGCTGGCATTCCTCTTGTTTGCCAGTGCTTTTCACTTTGAGTATAAAAAGCTGAAGGAGCAGAAGCGTCCGGTACTGGTACTTAGTACTATTGGTGTGGTCGGGTCCACCGTTATCTTCGGATTTCTGCTGGACATCACTACTACCCTGCTGGGCATAGATCTGCCGCTGGTATATTGTTTCCTCTTTGGAGCATTGATCTCACCGACAGACCCGGTAGCGGTGTTGTCTGTGTTGAAGAAGTCAAGGATCCCACAGTCGCTGGAAACAATTATCTCCGGTGAATCATTATTGAATGATGGTGTTGGTCTGATCTTATTTATTACTATCGGCGAAGTAGCGGCACAGGAAGCATCCTTTTCTTTTACACATGCTTTAGAGCTTTTTGCGGTAGAGGTATTTGGCGGTCTGGCATTGGGTACTGCGGTCGCTTTTATCACCGGTTATCTGACAAAGAAAATAGAAGAATTCCAGACAGCGATACTGGTTTCTATTTCCATGGTGATGGCGATCTCTGTAGTGGGTAGTCTGCTGCATGTATCTGTACCACTGGCGGCAGTTGCTGCGGGTCTTATTCTTGGTAATACGTCTATCGGCGCCAAGGAGAATACGGAGCTGCAGAATTACCTGCATCAGTTCTGGGAACTGATAGATGAACTGCTGAATATTATCCTGTTTGTGATGATCGGTCTGCAGATCGTGGTACTGCCTTTTATCGGCAATTACTGGTTCATTGGTATGGTGTCCGTACTGTTTGTACTGATTGCCAGAGGCGTGAGTATCGCAGTGCCTGCACTGGCGTTACGCAGGTCTTTAAAGACGACATTCAGCACGACAGCGATCCTTGTATGGGCGGGACTGAGAGGCGGTATTTCGGTGGCGCTGGCGCTGTCCTTACCGGATTCTCCGTATAAGGAGCTGATATTATCGGCCAGTTATATTATCGTGATCTTCTCGGTGATTGTGCAGGGGCTGACATTGAATAAAGTGGTAGATCGGTTTATTGATTAGCAGATCTATTGGAAAAGTCTGGAGGCCGGCAGTGATGCCGGCCTTTTTGTTTTCAGGCTACACATTACCAAAAACCACCATTAATCCTCCCCTTCTTATAAAATACCAACTAGTTTGTATTTTTCAAAAGCTGTTATGAAAAATGCCTGTGAACAAGAAAAATACAATTACATTTAGGACAGGTGAAGCGCAAATAGCCTGAACTGAGGTAGATGTGAGAGATGCTACTACCTATATATGAAAGATTGAACCCCGGCTTTATCCCTGAATAATGTCTTACGCTTTATAAATATCATGTATCTGTCTTCCGGAAATGGGGGAAGTGATAAGTTTTACTGTTACCTGTTTTCACGTAGTGCAACCTTATTGTTACCTATATACACTAAACAATGAGTATCTCCAAAATCAGAATACGCGGTGAAGAAATCCCCACAACAGCGCAGGTGGAATCAGCTGACTCCCAACTTCAGCTGAAACAATCTTTCCGGATCAATGGCCCTGTACGCGGCATTTCCTTTAACAATAACACCGTTACGGTGCAGGACGATGATCTCCTTGAATTCATTTTTGAGGATGGCACCACCTGGATCGGGGGACTGGACACCCTGGAAGAATTATTTCCGGACAAGGTCCTGCGGGCAGCGGATACAGATACCGACACCATAGATCTGCCATTATCTATACAAGGAGAATCGACAGAACGGGGGATTGTCACCGATATTGCGCTGAAGTTCTTCAACATTTTTGTGAAGAAGGTGGTCAACCACACTGTTCATGAAATAGCGAAAGACCTGGAGAATAAAACACTGGGGATGGCCCCGAGGCTTTATCGTGTGGACAGGGACCTGAAGCTGCATGAATTTACGGCTGAACGTACAGATAAACCCTATCTTTTATTACTACATGGTACCAATTCATCGACCAAGGGCTCTTTTGACGCCCTTCCCGGTACACCGGTATGGAAGTATATCCAGGATGTATATGGTTCCAATGTACTGGCATTTCAACACCGGACACTTACAGAGAGTCCACTTGAGAATGTTCTTCAATTAGTGAACGAGTTGCCGGAGCAGGCAGAATTACATCTGCTCAGTCATTCCCGTGGTGGATTACTGGGGGAGATACTCTGCAGATTTTGTACTAACAACGAACTGGAAAATGGCTTTTCTCCCAATGAGATCAGCTATCTTCAAAAATGCGGCCGAACCAGGGAAGTTGATTGTATCAGCGCGATCAGGGCAGCCATCAGTGGCAGACAAATCTCCGTAAAAAAGTTTATCCGTGTTGCCTGTCCGGCCAACGGCACCATGCTCGCGTCCCGCAGACTTGAACACTTTCTGAATATTACCTGTAACCTGGTGGGTCTGGCGACCGGCGTATTTTCTACGCCGATCTACATAGCCGTAAGAAATCTTATTGCCGCTGTTGTAGATACTAAAAATAACATCAATGTACTGCCGGGTATTGAAGCGATGAATCCGGAATCTCCCTTCATTATCGCGCTCAATAGCAAGGAGCCGGGCAACAATATTATCAGTCAGCCGCTGGCTGTGATTTCCGGCAATTGTGATGCTGCGATCAATCTGAAAGGCCTGCTGATCATTGCCAGTAAATTATTTTATACGGGGAAGAATGACCTGGTGGTCAATACCAATTCGATGTATCTGGGGGCCAAACGTTCAGATGAGCCTCAGTTTTTCTTTTATGAAGGAAGAGACATCGATCATTTTGGTTACTTCCGCAATACTGAGACTAAAACGGCCATCCTCAATGCATTACAAACTTCGGGCAATGCGGCTATCCCGGGGTTCAGCAAATGGGCGCCGGAGGTAATATACCAGGACCGGCAAGCCATGCCGGGACTCGAGGGTGGTGAGATCATGAATACAACTGTTAAAGGCAGTAAGCCGATCCTGCTATTGTTACCCGGTATCATGGGTTCGACGTTGCATGTAGATAAAAAACGCCTGTGGATCGATTATTCCCGTTTATTCAGCGGTCATCTCACCCTGTTGCGTATGGATAACGAGCAGGTGGCTCCCGCAGGTCTCATTGCGACGGCCTACAAAGAAATCTATGAATTCTTCTCCCGCACCCACGATGTCGTAACTTTCGCTTATGACTGGAGAAGTCCGCTGGAAACGGTGGCTGAAAAACTCAAAGTTAAAATAGGCGAACTGCTGGTTTACAAGCAACCCATTAAAGTAGTAGCCCATTCCATGGGGGGCGTCCTGTTCAGAGACTTCATGATCAAATACCAGGATGAATGGAAAAAACTGAATGCCTCACCGAAATTCAAGCTCGTGCTGCTGGGAGCTCCCTTAGGAGGTTCTTTCCGTATTCCTGCCGTGCTTTTCGGCATGGACCCTATTATACGGAAGCTCAACATGATAGATATCTTTAACACGAAGAAAGAGCTGTTAACCGTATTTTCCCGTTTCCAGGGCTTGCTGAACCTGCTCCCTCTCTCTAAAGATCCGCGTTGCGACTTTGGTAAAATATCTACCTGGGAGGCGATGAGGGATGCACTGGATGAAACGGACTGGCCCTTACCCCATAAAGATGATCTGAAAGCTTTCGATACTTATCGCAATAAAGCCCTGGAGCATATGGACAAGCTGGATTACAGCAATATCGTCTATATAGCAGGCAAGGATAAGGCAACCGTGTATGATTACCGGATAGAGCAGAAAAAAAGAGGGAAAGAACTGGTATTTTTATATACGACAGAGGGAGACCAGAGCGTCACCTGGGATACCGGGATACCGCAAAAGCTGATCTCCAATGACGCGGTATACTATGCAAACGTCACCCACGGCGCCCTGGCGAACGACTATCATCTGTTTAAAGGGATCGCTGATATCATAGAACATGGATATACCAATCTGCTGAGTAAGAACAGACCCGTTACCCGTGGCGAGCGTACTTTCACCCTCCCTCCTGCTGTCGATTTCGATACTTCGGAAAGAGGTGTCTACCGGACAATGCTCGGCTATGATGCCGAAGATAGCATACGCAGCAGCGACAATCCATTGCAGGTTTCCATTTCTCAGGGAGACCTGAAATATGCCCAATATCCTGTGCTGGCAGGTCATTTTGATGGTGATGGTATTATTAATGCGGAACACGCCATTGATGTTAATTTAAAGGGAGCTTTATTGCAACGGCATAAATTAGGTTTGTATCCCGGAAAGATAGGTAGTACCGAAGTACTGGTATCCGGACAGGATGATTTTAAGGGAGCGATTATTGTTGGCCTGGGGGATTTTGGCGGATTGACCGCCTTCCAGCTGACACAGACCGTTGAACAGGGTGTATCCAAGTATCTGATCAATCTAAACAGTAAGCTGCCGTTTAAGAACTATGCCTCTCAATCAAAAATGACCGGGATCACCTCGCTGATCATAGGCTGTGGTTACGGCGGACTGACAGTTGGCAATTCTGTCAGAGCGATATTACAGGCGGTAGCTAATGCCAATAACAAGGTAAAACAACTCTTCAATGGCGATGCCAGGCTGATAGAGAATGTTGAGTTCATTGAACAATATGAAGATCGCGCATTGAGTTGTTTCTATCACCTCAATAACATAGCAAAGGAAGAAAACAGATCCATCAACATTTCGGTAGATAAAACGATCAACAGGGCCCTGGGGTCCAAGCTGCGTATTAACGCCGAATACATGGACGAGTGGTGGAACAGGATCACTGTAAAGCGAACATTCATTACTGAGGGTGATAAGGCGATCGAGGGGCCCCTCACTTTCAGTGCTTCTACAGGTGGTGCACGGGAAGAACTGCGGGAGCTGTATACCAGCAACAAAGTCATCGAAAAATTATTAGAAGAGATCTCTACCAACAATCACTGGACGCCTTCTCTGGCCAGGACAGTGTTTGAACTGATGATCCCCAACGATTTCAAAGAACAGTTGAAAAAGCAATGGCATATCAACTGGATACTTGATAAAAATACTGCCGGATACCCCTGGGAGCTATTGCAGGACAGCGTCTCTGATGCCAGACCATTCTGCATCAATGCCGGTATGATCAGGCAACTGGCAACGGAAGACTACAGGATCAAGATCAACAACGTTGTTAAAGATACAGCACTCATCATCGCCTCCCCTAACCTAAGCGGTTATCTTGCGCCATTACCAGGTGCGCTGGAAGAAGGCAGGGTCGCAAACAGGATATTAATTGATAATGGCTTTGATGCATTGCATATTCCTGATGGCGAAGCGCATACTATTATTGAATCTTTATACAAAGACGATTACAAGATCCTCCATCTTGCCGGACACGGTATATATGATCCGAAGTCGCCGGATAAATCAGGTATGGTCATCGGTAACGGCGTATATCTTACATCATTTGATATCGGCCAGATGAGCTCCGTACCAGAACTGGTGTTTATCAACTGCTGTTATCTTGGTAAGGTAAATGGCGTGGACGATAAACTGTACCGGGAACGCTATAAACTGGCGGCTAACCTGGGTACGCAGATGATCGAGAACGGCGTAAAGGTGGCTGTTGTGACGGGATGGGCAGTTGATGATGAAGCTGCGGCTAACTTCACCAAAGTTTTCTATGAACGGATGTTTGCCGGTGACACATTTGGTGATGCGGTCAGATCTGCGCGTGAAGTGATCTATAATAAATTCAAACACCGGAATAATACCTGGGGAGCATATCAGTGCTACGGGGATCCGTTCTACCGGCTTCGTATCAAAGTCGACAAAGAGAAAATGTTCAGCTTCAATTTCGTCATCGCACAACAGGCAGAAATCGTACTGAAAAATCTGCTCAATGATATGGAAAACGGCGATTACACTGAAGCTGATTATCTGGCAAAACTGGACGCTATCTCTAAGGCGGTAGACAAGGCGGGTATACGCAATGCCACCATTACCGAACTTGAAGGCATGGCATACGTCGATCTGTATGATTACGATATGGCTATCTTCAAATTCGAAAGTATTGAGGAACTGGAAAGTGGTTCTATCTCTTTTGAGGCATTAGAAAAGTACTATAATGTCAAGAGTAAAAGACCGTTGCTTGAATTTAAAAAAGGCGTAGATAAGGAAAGAGAGGCAGTCCTCATTAAGGATGTAGAAGATGTGATCACCAATCTGAAAAACCTCCTGCTGCTTGGGAAGACCGGGCACCGATATTCACTGACCGGGAGTGCCTATAAGCGGAAAGCATTTATGTCAACCGCACCCGACGACAAGGCCGGGGCGTATCTGCAGGCAGCCTCTCATTACTATATGGCAGACGGTGTCAGGAATAATAAGTATAAGACGTATACATATGTAAGCTACAACGGACTCTTATATATACTCTCGCTACTGGAAAAATGTGAATGGGATAAAGAGCTGAAAATTGAAAACACCACTATCCGGCTACCGCAGAACAAAGAGTGTCTGGTCGCAAAGTTGAAAGAGCGGTTGTCAGATGTGAATACACAAGCCACAAATGGAGATTACTGGCGGTTCCTGGAGATCGCAGACATTCACCTTTGTATCATGCTCATTAGTTACACCGAAGAAAACGAGCATCAACTATTCACCGATACACTTGCTGCTTATCAGCGGCGATGGTCGAAGGCTGGTTCAAAAGGAAGGAAAATGGCGGAGGTAGAGCACCTGGAGTTTCTGGATGATGCGTTGCAGTTCACATTAGATTTCCTGAATGAAAGAAAAGCGAAGGATGATGAGAAAAAGAAAAAAGACAGGAATGAAAAAACGATAAAGGAATTGGGTGGATTGCGGAAGTGTCTTGCGCAGCTGAAGCTGCAGTTGCTGAAGGAGATATAGAAAGATGTGGGCAACCCGTCATTAAGGAAAATATATGACGATGTGAAACAACAATTACACGTTAAATAAACAAGCGATGGCAGCAATTAAAAAAGCGGTTCCCAAGAAGCGTCTGGTAGCAATGAAGCGGCCTATACGAGGGAAGAAACCCGCTTTGCAGTACACGTCTAAAGAGCGCCAGGAGCATGGCAGCGACCTCGAGATAAATTGCCTTGAGACATTCGTTCGTTATATAGAAGCAAACACTAACCTGGAATATGTTTTATATCGCGGACAGAAAGAGGATTGGCCTCTTGTACCGAAACTGAGCAGGGTTAAAATCAGGAGCGGAAATGAGCTCGCTGCAGAGCGAATGATGCTTGAAAACTTCAAACGTCTGGCAAGACCGCATCTTTCGAAGATTCCGGGTAATGACTGGGAATGGCTGGCACTGGCGCAGCATCACGGCATGGCGACACGCCTGCTTGACTGGACAAGCAATCCCTTAGCTGCTTTATGGTTTGCTATTGCTCAGCCCTCCACCAGCAAGTATGGCGTCGTACATGTTTTGTTTGCCGATGAAAAAGCATTCCTGAAACCGACCGAGATACACAAACTAGACCCTTTTAAAGAAACAAAACCTAAGATATTTCAACCGGAAATTTCGACCATCCGGATCCAATCGCAGTCGGGATGGTTTACTACGCAAAAGCTGAATAAGCGCACCAATAATTTTGAACCTTTCAATAAGTCCTCTTCATTCAGCCGGGATATGCAGCGTTTGATCATTCCATCCGAATGCTTTTCAGATCTCAGATATCAGTTAGACAAATTTGGCGTGAACAGGTTCTCACTTTTTCAGGATCTCGACGGCATTGCAGCTTATGCGGAGTGGTCACACACGCAATTTACAGATGAGGGAGAACCGGATGCTAATTTAACTAAGGGTAAAAAGTTGTAACTGCAGATCATCTATTATTCACATTCTTATGCGTAGGAGTTTTAGCTTAAGTAAGGTACTACCTTTCTTCTTTTCTGACGATATTTTCATATCGTATTCGAGGAAGGATGGTAATGCCTATACCGCTTCATTAGCAAGGCAGTTAACAAGCAGGGGCTACAAGGTGTTTTTCGACCATTACGGTACTCCCCCAGGGCGCGAGTTGCCAAAGGAGGTTATTAATAAAGCGTTGTCTGCCAGGATGCTTGTATTTGTGGCCAGTGCGGAAGCCCTGCAATCCGTTCATGTAAGAAGCGAGGTAGAGCTCTTCGTTGACAAAAGGCATGTACGCAATAAGGGAATATTCCAGTGCATCAATTTTGGGGCTTTTCAGCAAACGAAATGGGTACAGGAAAAAAATATTGACACCATCAGTTTTATTTCTGAAGACGCCACCTTCATCCGGGAAGAAAAGGCATCACCACAGGTGATTGATTTTATCAGCGATTCCTTTCTGTATAATAAATCAAACTATCAACTCAGAAGAGCTGCTGGTATCACGGGTGTTATTCTGCTTACCATGATCCTTGGCAGTATCTATCTGACACGGCAATTGATTGGCAGGACAAAAGCGCTGGCACTGCAATCAGACAAACTTGACAGTTTGCAGATAGCCGAAACAAAAAGTCGCGAGGCCGGAGAAAAGCTAGGCAGGGACCTTGCACTGTCCAGACAATCATTGGATTCATCCAATACTGCCCGTCGGCAGGCGCTGGAGATGCTATCAATAACTACGGACAGCCTTTCCTATACAAAGCACACCCTTCATCAATCGGCCATTGCCTTACTCGAGACGAATACAAAGCTCGGCATTTCAGCAAGCAGTCTTAAAGAAGAAGCTAAACGGTCTTCACTGGAACAAACGCGCAACCTGTTCGGATCTGGTGAATACGGGGCCTCCTATATGCTGGCAAAAGAGGCATTAACACATAACCGAAGACTTGCACAAGGAGCGCTGTCCGATTATTGTGATACCAATAGTGTTACACCAACCGATCTTGGGTTATTATTTATGGCTTCCCTGGCTGACAATTTCCGGGAATACAGATATGACAGCAGACAAAACATTGAAGAAATAAAGGCTTTTACAACCTGGGATAATGGCGTACTCGCCCTGACGGACGACAACTTGTCTGTGGCAAGGAAAAACGTCTATGGCTGGGAGGATGAAGCGCTGGATAATCCGGTGAGTACACAGACTGAACTCATCACAGTCCTCCCGGACAGAAAGGGGTTCATTATTATTGAATCAAAACCGAGTTATGATGCTTCAGATGACCAGTATATTATCCGATATTATCGTTCCAGAGACGGGAAAACAATGCTGACAGATCAGGATACGCTGATCCAGCCATATAAAAACTGGCAACCTCGCTTTGGTATCAGCGTCAACGAACAAACACACCAGTTAGTCATCTATAGTACCCCTCTTTATAAAGGGAACGAAGCAATACAGGATCTGACAATTCATCTGTATGATATCTCAGATTCACGACTCACACATGTCAGCGACTTTAAAACCTCCGTTCCGGATAAACTGGCGCTAAAGACGATCGAGTTTACCTTAAATGACCGGTTAAACGTCTATCTACAATCTGACACAAGTCTCTACAGACAGCTGATTGACCTGCAAAAAGGAATTGTCAGCGCCATTACACCCCTGTTTAATGGTTATCATGTGTGGGACACCTATATTAAGGACAAGAAAATGACCGCTTTGCTAGGAGCCGGTGATACCTATTATCTGGCCGATTACACGGACACGGTTGAGAACTGGAAAGCTCCTTTTACATTAGAAAATGTACCGGAAGAACATTTCACCGAAGGAAAGATCATCTATGCAGCAGGTGACAGTGTTGTTATTGCTGTTTCACAAAAAGACGATATCAACCTATACCATATTCTTCTGAAAAAGCTTCCGGAATCATTCAGGCAAATAGCCTTTCAGACCACTGCGAAGTCAGATAATATAATATATGACCCATATACATCCGCATTTATTTTTTCACGGGGAAATGATCTATTCTATCGAAGCTTATCCAGTAACCTCGAATTCCTGGCAGGACATTCCAGTGGAGGTATCACTGATCTTAAATGCGATCAAAATGGGATATATGCCTTTTACTCCTGTCAGACGGATGCAGAGGTACCCTGTATCAATTTCGCTTCCTGGAACAAGCCCCTCCTGCAGCAACATCCGGAACAGACTTCCTCACAAATCGGATATAGTAATAACGAGGCCGGTTCGTGTGTGAATGCCAACAAACTGTTTGCTTTCTTTATTGGTGTAGATGACGACATGTCTAATAATGCTGTTTTCTTCGAGAATGAAGAGGCTTATAATAATATGGGCGAAACACACCCAAATCCCAATCCGGATGACTGGGCAAGGTATAGTAAAAGTCCGGATGGGCGGTGGGCGCTTGTGTTGATCAATGGTGAGCTGGAGGTAGTGGATCTTGTTGAGCAAAGGAATATGCACTTTGATATCAAGCTGCCGGGGATTCATCTGGAAGAGGCACAAGGGTATTATTTTTCTGGTGACGGGAAGTATTTTTTTCTGGATTTCGGGAGTTTTAGTTATAGGTTGAATATGCCGGGACTGGTTTCATCGGAATTGTGAGGATAGTATGTTTGGGGCCTTCAGCAGTTAATATGGCAAAAAGAATGGCGGCTGCGCCAGATAAATACTAGAATTATGTATCATCCTGATTGGTTAAAATTTATAGACGCCATCAACAAGGCGAAATCCGAGCTGGGATTCGATAAAAACGAGGAATGTTTTTATCGTGGTCATACTCAGATGAGCTGGGACCTAAGTCCCGGGCTTTTTAGAAATATTGTTCCATATAAGAAGAAATATATCACCGCAGATTGCTGGGATATCGAAAGCGACCTTTATTACGAATTTCGATCAAGAGCAAGAGCGTTACACCGTCAGCAGGTAAGTGACTGGGACATATTGTTTATTATGCAGCACCATGGTGTAAGGACGCGGATACTTGACTGGACTGAGATACTCAGCGCTGCCTTGTATTTTGCACTGGAGGGATGTGATAAGCAGGGAAATTTAAATGGCAGTTCACCTTGCATATGGGTAATGAATCCTTATAAACTCAAGGATGCTGCCGGGGTTAATAACTTTACGATGTTTCCGGATTTGGATGGTCTGGCAAAATATCTGAATAAAAAGTATTTATAGGTAATGCCCTGGCTGGCAGAGCTACTTCGCCGGTTGCAAACGGGATAGTCTGGTACATTAGCCGTAGTGATGAGGTGGACTTGATCGGGTTATATGTTTTGATATAGTACCAGGGACAATGTGCATCTTTTGCTATCTGATGTTCGGACATAGCAAAGCGGGTACTCACCTCAGTGGTATGCTGAAGTATAAGCTGAGCATAATTATGCGATGAAAGGAGAGATAAACAGGTACAGGACTCAAAATGATCTTACTGCGGCTAAGGAGCTATTTATTCCCTTTTTATAACCGTCAGGACAGCTGCCTTACATACATCTCCCATGGGTCCGCCCCTATCTGGGAAAGCCTGTTGCGGTATGCTTTGTTTACTGAAAAACACAGGTATCTGTGCTTCTTTTACAGCAATGATATCAGCAGCGAAGAAGCTTTTATTGCGGGCAGGGCCATCTTTGTGCATGCCTCTTACCTGCAAGGTCACGATCCGGGTCCCGGCGTGCGACATCTCCAGTGGTACATCCATTCCTTTAAAATCTTCCCTATTATCAACCGTCATCGTTATTGTTTCCGTATGGAGGACCTTATCGTGTTTAAAATCAATATGTGTGACGATCACGGTTATTTCCAGGGACAATATATCTCTGTGTTGTAAAAGACTTTGCGCCGGAAAATGCAGGATGCCGTTCCTGAATAATCTGGGCGCCATGGAAAGGAACCGGTCTATTCCTGCGTGTTCATTAAAGCGGAAGCCATTTATGGCTGTATGATCGCCTGCGGATTTGATCAATGTCCTGTTCAGTCGGTTAATATGTCCACTGTCACAGAGAATATCCATTTCGCCGTAAATAGCTTTTCGAATCAATGCCGCTTTCCTGCTGATCATTCCGAACCGTCTGGCTGCGCGCCGGGTAGCGGGCGTCTGTCTTACTTTTTCTGGCGCACTGCGCAGGAAATACTTTCCATTGCGCTCGTAGCCGATGATATTACCGAGTTTCCCGGTAAAGGTGATGAGGGAATTCTGTCTTGCCATTAGTAATTATTTTGAGTACCTAAATTTACAGCAATCAGCAGAGCGATCCAGCTTATAAGGGGCAACAGTTACGCACAGTTTTGAGGCCAAAATGTGGACAAACCGGTGTATGACAGCGATCCACGGCCTGAAAGCAGTTGGGGTATGTTCAATTGGCACATGGTCATTTCAGGAACCGGTTGTTTCAATTGACATTATCCTGTCAAAAATACCAACTAGTTGGTATTCTTCATTAATAGACAATTAGTTAACTTCAATTTACAAATCACCCAACTTTAATCTACGATACTCAGCCAGCTGCTATTTACCAATTAAACATGACCCCATAGGAAAGATTATCAAGCTGGAATGCAACAACACCGGCATTGGCGAAAGATTCTGTTTTAATTCTATGCTAAACGTCCAACCATGAAATCCATCTTTATCTGCTCATCTTCGGAGGCATTGGATGTCGTGCTTCCCCTCGAGGAACTATTGTCCGAAAAGAAATTCTCTGCTACAATCTGGCGAAACGGCACTTTTGGCCTTGGTCAGCAATATATAGAGAGTATCATCCGGGCAAGCAAGGAACACGACTATGCAGTTATCATATTGTCGCCTGACGGGGGGAAGAACGCAGGTGAAAATGAGACTTACTGTGTGAAAGACAATGTGATTTTTGAAATGGGACTGTTTATCAGTGCATTTAATAAGGAACGGACGTTCTTCCTGGTGGAGAATACACCCCAGCTGAAGCTACCAGGTTACATCGCCGGACTAAACACGGCTACTTATGTTTATAAATCAGAGCGGGATCTGCTAAAAATAGAATTAAAGAATGCCTGTAATGCAATAGAAAAAGCGATTCTACAGCAAAATGGACTTCCCAGTACAAAGGAGATCATGATAAAAACCCTGGTTGACAAGAGCCTTCGAATTGCCTGTGAAGCCATTTCCAATCCATTTATGGCAGCAGAGTCGACCATCCGGATCTTCTTCTTCAAGCTGGAAAACGGCAGCCTCAGGTGCAAACATTACTGGGCAGCCAAACAGGTCATCGAATCAAACCGGACCTCTTTCGAAATAAATGAGGAAACAGAAAAACAGGTGGCGGTTGTCATGGCCTTTAAAAGAAGAAGAGTCATTGGTGTAGCTATTTCGGTCTTACCAAAGCATATGGAGGGGGTACAGGGCGAAGTTGATGCTAACCTGTGTTATGTACTTGCCATACCCATCTTCGATGCACAGGGCGACGTCTGGGGCGTGATAGATTTTGATGCTTCGAATTCCAGAGGAGAAAACATTCTCAGGCGTGAAACGACCAGTGATACGCTGTTCCAATTAGGCAACCTGATCTATGAAATTTATACAAGTTTCAAGTAATTTAAAATACCAGACCAATGAATTTCATAAATGCCTTTACCAAACAGGTAGAGCGGTTTTTCCAGGAGAACTGGTGGGTAACTATTATATATATTGGTATGCTGATCCTCATTTATGTTGATCATGCCGGGGATTTCATTCCTGTATCTCTGGTATCTTCTTTACACTTTATTGGTGATATTCTCATCATGATGATGTTCACTGCCTATGATCAGAAGAATTATAGGTCCGCCGGATACCTTCAGATCATTTCGCTGCTGATCTTTCTGTCGGTGAAAGTCTACACGGGAGTTGCCCAGAAGGGGTGGTATTATATACTTGCAGATCCTATCTATATTCTGGCCGCCGTTAAAAGCTATTACCTACCAGTCAAAGGTATTGATCTCAAGTTTATCAATTTCGCGTCGATGACGGTCCTGAGTGCCATTTTACTCATCAGCTTCAGGATATTTGGGGCGGAACAGATACACATTGCCCCTCAGCAATGGATCCAGACATTGGGGATTCATATTTTTGCTATTGCGCTGTGTACGACTCCGGAGTCGAAATTACAATACGTGTTATCTGTGCTGGGACTTACCGCCATGATCGTTGGTTCTGCGTTTGATGTTATATACGCATGGCGGGACGGCGATGTAAAGGGGCTGTCTATTTCCTATATGTTGCTGCCGTTGACTGTGTTGATCTATCGTTTGAAGAATTTACGGCAGTCTTTTGTGAAGGCTAGCTGATCGTTCCTGTTAAACTCCGGATCAACAGGTTGTTAGTCATGACGATTCGCTATTGCACTTTCAGGATCACCTTTATTGCTTCGATTATTTTCGCAATAATATCATCCGTAGTCAACCCGTCGTTTCCAAGACCTTTGATGATATTGAGGAGTGTTGTATTGTTAAGATGATAGTATTCAGGATTGGCTGTTACTTTTTCCCAAATGTCCTTCGCAGCGGATCCTGTTACAGCAACAGGAATAGGTATTACTCCTTGTTCCTGGCAAATTTCCAGTTCCTCCATCATTCCAGGAGAATGAATGATCGTTGTATCCACTTTCTTATTACCGAAAATAAAAATAGCGATTCCTGCATAAGAAATGATCGTTTCCCGAAACTTGCGCTTTACGGAGATTTTCCGATCACCTGAGTCTATCTGCGGAAAGGGCCATAAGATTAACAGATCATCCAATTTCCGATGTGCTTCGTTCATATTAAAATCCAACACGCCATTCACTATTATGCCACCGACACCTGATCCGAAACCAGAGACGATCTTGAACTCATTTTTGGCCAGGGCGTAACTCAGTTTATGTATGAAATTCTTCGCCTCATCTGTTTGAAAAGGGCTGAAGTTTGCTGCCGCACCTGATATAAATATATTCCTCCTTTTTACCCGTTTTTCAATTTCTTCCAAAATAGTTGTTATTTCCCCATAGTCTTCTACTAAAACAACGTTAATGCTGTATCTCAAAAGATCTTCTATTTTTAGCTGTTGTTTTATTTCTGCATACTGAAAATCTTTCAGGTTGTCCGCATCCGACTTGGAAGGGTCTTTAAAATCACGTTGCTGTACTTTTTTGAAAATACAATAGTGATGCAGTGTATGATTACCGAGAAGAATTTTGATTCGGCCAAGAATATATTCAATATTGGGGTCGTCAAAGCTAAAGCCTATGAATAAAAATGTCTTAAACAGCAGATCTCCTCTCAGCGCGGTTGAAAACAATTCTCTCTTGTCGTTATAGGTATCGAAGTCGTCTTTAGTTAAAATGGCTTCGTCAGGAGAATCCTTATCGCCATGCATTTTGTAAACTATCGCATCTCTCTTATTTATATTCCTCGAAAAATCAACATTCTTTACTTTTTTATCTACTGTCTTGTTATTTGACTCTAAGGTCCTTTCTATCAACTGATCGTAATTAGTCGTCCAGTAGGTATCTATATCGAGTCTTGCAAGAATTCTGTGATTTTCACTACCAGCACGTAGTGTCGTAAATTCATTAATAATTTTATCATTGATCTTCCATCTTTTATGCCTATTGAAATGATATTGCGCCAGGCCTATCAAGTCGTGTTCCCTTTCAATATCCAAAAACAACTCGTCCGCTAAGTCTTTCAATAATCCTTTCCAGTTGACAAATCCGTTTCCTGCGGACAATCCAGCACCCGCAAAAATTGCCGCTTTACCATCGTTTATTTTGGAGACAAAATCTTCAATTAATTTCCTTTGCGGTTGTGTGAAGTTCATGATGTGTATGTGTTACATGATTTACTAAAAGGCATTGGCAGTTAAGAATATAAAGCTTACTGTTAAAAGCATCATCGCAGGTTAGGAAGTAAATAAACAATCATGCTAAATCAGGCGACCAGATGACTGGGTATTTATCGAAAATACCGGAATTGTGCGTTTCAAAAAATACCAACTAGTTTGTATTTTTTTATTTTATCTGATTAATACGGTTCAGGTAAGAAAGACAATAGTTAGCCATTTCGCTAAGAGGAGAGCCGGGGGCACTGGTATCATCGATGTAGGTTTTGGGGTTCAATACTTATTTGTTTTTTCTTATATTACAGTCCTGATTATTTTTAAAGTCATCTATATCCCGATAACACCTGATTTCCAATATGAAAATTCCTGAATTAAACGGCAAGGATCTCTTATACAGCGATATTGAGTTAAGAATTGACAGTATTAAAAATAAGAAAAGACTATATACGGTCTTACACCGGACGAGTAAAGTCTTCACTTTTATTGCAGGCGCTTCTATTACCATCTTAACAGGTTGGAAAATAAAAGGTGGCGGTCAGCCAGGTAATGACAACATTATCCTGATCATCAGCGCGATCATCGCATTATTAGCCGCCATTGAAGGCTTATTCAACTTTAGAGATAAAGGAAAAAACTATGATGCGCTATTATTTGATTTAAGAAGATTGCGTGATCGTATATGCTATGATTTCATGAAAAGTCCAGGTATCTACGAACAAAACAAGGATCTACATTTTGATGAATATCAAAAGATCCTGCAGGCGCAAAAATTGATCATCGAAAATAATGATGGCGGGGAGGAATAGGCATCCTAATTAAATGACTGCCGAAACGCCATCGGGGATTGGTTCGTTTTAGTTTTGAATAGTTTGCTGAACGATTGAATATGCTCAAATCCCAGTTCATAAGCGATTTCACTGACCGACAGATCAGTAGTAGATAGTTTCTCTTTTGCTTTTTCGATCACTTTTCGGTGAATATGCTGCTGAGTATTTTCCCCGGTCAGTACTTTGAGCAAACTGCTCAGGTATTTCGGCGACAGATTCAAAGACTGGGCAAGATAGCCAACGGTGGGCAATCCTTTGCTGACCAGATCGTCGCTTTCGAAATAGTCATTCAACAATTTCTCCAGACGCTCTAAGATCTGATGATTAGCTTTTTCACGGGTAATAAACTGCCGATGGTAAAACCGGTCAGCGTAATTGAGCAACGTCTCAATGTGTGAGATGATAATGTTCCTGGTAAATTTATCAATATTCGATTGACATTCCCGCTGCACCTCCTGCATAATATGCCCGAGTGTTGCTTCTTCTCTTTCAGAAAGAAATAAGGCCTCATGTACTGTATAGTCCCAGAAATCATATCGGTTGATAGTCTGTGCCAATGAAGTATTCCAAAGAAAATCAGGATGAATGAGCATCATCCATCCTGATTGTTTTATTGCTTTAACATGATCGTCCAGCGATAAGCTTAAAACTTGACCGGGTGCTACAAAAGACATGATTCCATTATCAAAATCATACTGTTGCTGGCCATATTTTAATCTCGCATCTTTCGCATTGGAGACCCTTTTTAAACCGATAGCATAGAAATCGTACACCCAGCTTTTAGGCTCCTCTATCAGCAAGCGCTCAACAGACTCCACCTTAAACACGCAGATCAAAGGATGTTCAGGCTGGGGCAACTGTCTGAATTGTAAAAATTCACTGATAGTGCTAAATCGCTTCATACTGCATCAATTTTCTTCCCTTATTTTTATTACGATCTTACCACGGACATGTTTGGTTTCACTTTCACGATGTGCTTCGCTTACCTGATCCAATGGATAAACTTTACTGATCACGGCCTTTACCTTCCCTTCTTCAATTAATCTGGTCGTTTCACTCAGGGAAGATACATAAGCGAGTCCTCCCCCACCGACATGTGTTCCTGTGGCATTTTTCCTGGCAAGTGCGTCTTTCAGTTCATCGCTAAACGGGCTATCTAGCTGTGTACACACAAAAATACCGCCTTCTTTTAAAAGATCCGCTGATTTTACTCTCGTTGCGTGATCCCTGACCGGCGAGGCATTGAATACAAGATCGATGTTGTTCAGCAACGCGTCAAACTGCTGATCTCTATAATCGAGCACTTCATTGGCGCCCAATTGTTTTAAAAAATCAACATTGTAAGGCGATGCGGTTCCGATCACATACGCCCCTTTGGCTTTTGCTATCTGTACTGCCAGGTTACCAACTCCTCCCGCCGCTCCGTGGATCAGCACACGCTGGCCGGCTTCTACTCTACCCAGGTCAACGATACCATTCCAGGCGATCAGTGCACAGGATGGTAACGCTCCTGCCTCCATAAAGGTGATATTTCGTGGCATCAGTGTAAACTGACTGGCTTTGGCTGTCAGGTATTCTGCATAGCTACCATCACCAGGGAAGTTTGGTACACCATATACTTTATCTCCTTTTTTGAAATCTTTTACATCGTTTCCGACCTCCTCGACAATACCGGCAGCGTCGAGTCCGAGTCCGAGGGGTAACTTCAAATAAGGCCTAAGCAGGTCATTTCCACCCTGGCGAATGATGTAGTCCGCCGGGTTCACACTTGTTGCGTACATTTTTACCAATATCTCGTCTGCCCCATGGACGGGGCGTTCCAC
Organism: Chitinophaga sp. YR627; assembly: GCF_900114995.1. Lineage (GTDB taxonomy): Bacteria > Bacteroidota > Bacteroidia > Chitinophagales > Chitinophagaceae > Chitinophaga. Next base: position 665,116 of record NZ_FOUX01000006.1, on the reverse strand, counting down.
TTCTTCGAGTTGCATTACTTCTGGTCCGCCGAAGGCATGAATTCTGATAGCTTTCATTGTATTATTTTTTGCAAAGGTCCGTGTTGGAGGGTGCCTGGGTTTAGTCTGAATGCGTATTGTTTCAGCCGAAATGCAGGCGGTTGTATATTTTTTAAAAAAATATTGGTTATTTGAATTATTTGAATATCTTTGCAACCCGCAAGTGAAGGACACTTGCTTTGCCCAGATGGCGGAACTGGTAGACGCGCTAGACTCAAAATCTTGTTTTCGAAAGGGAGTGCAGGTTCGATTCCTGTTCTGGGCACAAAAGCGGAAAGGTCGGAGATATCTCCGACCTTTTGCTTTTTATCGTCGTCTGAGCCCGCTCTGGGCCTGCTTATTAGCTCGAGGATAACGTTTGGTTCGGTGGTTCGAAATTTGTTTTCTGAAAAAATCAGCTTTTCTGCGAAGATCGAACCGATGATTTGTTTTTTGCCTATTGGGGAAGCTGTAATGTAGCGATTGGCAATGTTCTTCATGATTTCACCGCCTTGGGCAAGGTATTCGTGGTAGTTGTCGTTGGTGGATAATAGCTTTGTCTTCTTCTTTTCCAGTTCCTCTATCTTCTTGGTCAAGTCTGCCTTGATTTCTTTAAATTCCTCTGCGGTAAATTCATCATCCAGGCGTAAAGAACGGGCGTTTTGTATTCTGATATATAGTTTGTCTATTTCAGCCTGTGTTTCTTTTAGCTCCTGCTCCTTCCCTTGGTTATCCTTCTTTAATGAATTACTGATAAGCTGGCAGTAATAGTCGATGATAGGTGCATTGACTGCTATCTGACCTAACTGCCTTACAAATGCTTCATTGGCTGTATCTGCCCGGAAACGCTCTTTGCACAGCTTCACAGATTGGCAATGATAGTAATAATAAATGCCCCCATTACCTTTTGATCCGCTCCCGCTTAATAGTCTTCCACATCTAGGACAGATTAGAAAGCCTCGTAAGGGTAATTGCTGGTCAATTTCTGTGAAGGTATTAACCCTGACATTCCGCTTCTTCCCTTTTAGGACATCCTGAACATCGTCAAACAGACTTTCAGGGATGATAGGCTCATGGATGCCTTTTACGCAATGAGCGGGTTCGTTTTTATAGGCAGCTATAAAGACCTTCCCGCAATAGACAGGGTTACGTACTAGACTCCAGAACTGACTACGACCAATTTTTAGCCCCTTCCTGTTTGCAATACGCCTGAGTGTATCAATATCCCATATGCCTCGGGATAGCTCTTCGAATGCCCAACGGACTATCTCAGCCTTTTCGTTAGGTATAAGGAAAGGCTTGTTGTGAGCGTCACGTCCATTCTTATAGCCAATAGGGGCAATGCCCAGATACCTCCCCTCTTTCTTGGCTCTACGCATACCGCGAAGTGTATTTAATGCTCGCCGGTCATTTTCTACTTCTGGTGTAGTAAGATAGATAGCCAGCATAATCTTGCTTTCTGGTATATCCATGTCCAAAGGCTGTTCGATAGACTGAGGATCTACAGATAGTCTTTTTAGCTTACCGATCATTTCGTAGGCAGCGGCGACATTTCGGGAGAAGCGATCCCATTTAGAGAATAGTATCAGGTCAACAATACCCTTGTTCTTACTGATTACATGCAGCATTTTCTGGAACTCCGGCCTATCAAATGTCTTTGCCGAATGATCTTCCCTGTAAATGCCGACCACCTGTATATTTTCCTTCTCACAATAACGTATTAACACATCTTCTTGATGGGCCAAGCTATAACCGTCAGCTTGCTCGTCTGTGCTGACTCTTGGATATAGGAACGCTTTTCTTTGAGTGATCATTGTTGTAGTCTTTAATGTGATGAATTTGTGGATTTGATTGTTCATAGATATTCAGATCAATAGCTGCCAGACGATGAATAAAGTCTATTATTATGATAACTTCCTCGTCTGTATAAGCGTATTGATCTGCCTGGAGGATTTGTTTTGCTTCCTCAATTGAGGGCTTTGCGGGTAACTGGCGTTGGACTTCATGTTTCATATGATTCAATAAGAGACCAATATACAGCCACCCAAAAATCTACTTCCCCGCTTTTCCTCAAAATGTCATGTATCGTAAGAAACTTGTCCAAATTTGCTCAGATTATTGTCCATCATTCAGTCGTAAACTAAATTCAGGATCATTGAAATCTTTGTAAACTTATTTCTGGTCGATTGCACGCCTTGTTATATAACAGCTCGAATCATAACTTAGACAAACAGTTAAGCTTTCTAATAAATTCGTATTGCAAATCAAATAGTGAACCTTATGTGAGATTCACTATTAACCATTCCTACTATCATTTCTTTTGATGTATTGGATCATATGCTCAGGATCATTAACACTGAAAATGTCATAATCGCAACAAATGATATTGACTACGAACACGTTGGAGGTACTTAGAGATAAAATTGTTGATGTGGTTCTGGCAACCGTTTAAAAAGGAGTAGGCGGGAAGATTTTTACAAAAATACAATGGCGTGGTATCCTCTATCCTCTAGAGATTAGTAATCAAATAGTCTAAAAATATTCGTATTTATTTATCCGGTACGCATTTAGACTGCGTATTAATGGATTTATTTTGTAGTACAAACGACCTGATTACTATCTCTAATTTTAAATAAGAACCCAAATGCTTCTTAGAAAAATAGATTTTGCTGACCCTACTATACAGTCGAAATTGGATCTCTCTTCACTTAATGCCAATCTTTCCTGGAATGACTATTATGCATCATACGCGTATGTAATTTATCAAACAATGCAGGCAGTGTTTGATATGCCCTATCCATATAGCCCACATGGGAAAGCGATTTTGTTCTTAATGCGACATACTTTAGAGTTACAATTGAAAGGAGAGTTATACAGAAAGGGAAAGACTATTCCTTATAGCGCTAACGTTGCTGAGATAATTGATGAATTAGGAAAAGATGTGCCAAAAGAAATACAGCGGTTAATCGAAATTATTAATCAAGACCAAAATGGTCATTGTTATCGCTATCACGTCGACCCTTGTACCAAGTCAACATATTTTAATTCGACGAAGGTTATTGAAACTACCGAGTATTTCAGCATTTATGAGCAAATTGTAAATGCTGGCATATATAAAGCAGAGCCAATTTGTCCAACGCTTAAACTCCATAAAGATTGGGACTTAAATTTTAAAGTGACCCATGAACTGCAGTATTGGCATTTACGATTTCAATATGACTATATAATTGAAATTTTGTTGGAGGGAATTCTTAACGAATCAATTAGTCTACAAAATTGTTATATACCATTGTTGTTTCTGATAAGACATGCGATTGAATTGTCCTTAAAATCCTTTGTTTGGGATTTAGAGAATTTTAATAGTACTGATTTCAAAAATAGTCTCTGTGCAGAATATAAACTGGTGGAGCTTCATAAAGCATTTGACACTTTCTTAGGCTCCTTAGACGTCAAAAAAATGGATGTAGAAATGCAGGAAGAATTGATTCATTTGCGTAACCAATTCAACCAGCATCATGAAACTATCAGCGCTTTGGATGTTTACAATGAGCTGTTTAGATTTCCTGGAGACAAAGCTATAGAACTTATTAAAATTCCCCTAGCAGACCTGGTGGCTCTCTATTATTGTTCTAACAGTATTCTGACTTTTAACACAGAAACTTTAATTAAAGAAAAAATACTCGAGTCAACATCTTACTGACTGATGTCTTCAAAGCTCTTTTTTACCTTTCCAAAACTCTCTAATTCTATGAATTTCGATTTGAAGAAATCCGAAGGAATTTTCCTGGCAAGTAGCTTGTGAAAGTTTTCATCGTGGGTGGAGAGTATAATTTGCCTCCCGTGATTAATCACAATACTTCTAAGCAAGTCAATGGTTGAAAGTATATTGATAGTGTCCAGGCTCTGAATAGGATCGTCGATAAAAATACACTTATATTCCTTAGAATTCAAAGCAGACGCTAGGAAGATACTAAGACTGAGAATATTGATTTGTGCTGTACTAAAATAGAGATTTGGCACATACGGTTTCTCTACGTCAATAGAGTCGTCCTTAACGAAAATATCCAGCTTAGGGTCTTCTGCATCCAGATCTACGTGAAAATCAACTTTTTTTAGTGTAGGGTGAGGATCAATTTTATTGTAGATAGTATTGATTAAATCGAGATAAAAAAACTGTTTCAATTTACCATCAAGCTCTTCTTTTACTTTACGCCATTCATCTTCCAACTCCGCTTTCATTTTATTAATCACCTTAATTTCCGCGTTATCAACACGGTTTTGCTCCTTTAGCTTGGCGATGCGTAAAAATGGCATCAAGTTTTCAGTATAAGTTTCCAGTTTCAAAAACTGATCATTTATGAGTTTTGCACGAGCAAGTTCTTCCTGCCTTTCGTGAATTTTTGTATCTAATATTGTTATCAAGTCCTGTTTTATTTCAGGTATATTTAATATATCGAGGCTCGAATTTAAGAACTCTATATATCGTTTAATGATATTATTAGTCAGAAGAAGTTGTTCTTCTGACTGATTTTGGGTTTTAATGGTATTTTCACGTGAAATTGACTCAAGTTGCAGGTTGAGTATTTTTATGCTATCCTCAGTAGTTTTTAATTTATTGTCATAATTAATAAATGAAGATTCAATCACTACAATCCTATCAATAAGTATTTGTTCTGATATTTCTTTTTGTGGTTCTTCAAAAAAGAACCAATTCGAAATCGATTTGTAGCTATTATTCCCTTTTAGATCTTCCACTTCTTTTTCTATTCGACTGATCTTGTTTTGATTAATTCCTAATTCTATTTCAGTTACCCCTAACTCTTTATAAATGTCATCTCTCATTTTTTTTGAATCGTTTACAGTTTGGGATAATTCAATTAATGAGGTGGTTAAATAGGCTACAAAGGCATCAGGCGTTTTATTGTCCAATTTTAACCTATTATTAATAATGATAGTTATAGTTTCATTGATAAGTGAATTAATAACGCGCTGGTCTAACTCTAAGTTAGAGATTTGATTACTATTACTTTCAATAAAAGACGACAGCACTGTTGATCGTTGACCAATATAACTATTTATAAACTGAATATTTTCGGCTATTACTTTACTATTGTTTTCCAGTTTTTGTTTTAATAACGCCTGTTCAGACCACAAATTGGAAATTGTTTCTTCAATCAGCTTATTAGTTGTTACTTTTTCTAATAGCGTTGAATATGAATTATACGTTTGGCTGCATAAAGGACAGTCACTTAATTTATTCTCATTTATCAGGTCTAATCCTTTAGAAAGCACCTCTTTCAATAGTGAATTCATTGATTCGAATTCAACAATCCTTTGATCTACTATCTCTAAAGCTTGAGTAATATCGTGATGGTTCTTCTTCAACTCAATAAGGACATCTAGTCTATGACTATCAGATTGGCCAATCAATGATCTATTTATTCTTTCGAATTCACCATTTTTAATAAACGTTTCTAAAATTTCTTTGTACTCTTGAACTTCATTCAAGAGCTGCACATTAACTAATGATATGGCGAAGATTTGTGCATCTATCTGTTCTACACCAAAATAGAAAAATGCTAAATGTTCAAACGAAATATTAATATCTAATTCTATATTGGGAACATCTAGAATAGTCGCGTTGATTGCCTCTACTCTCTTGGATAGTATATCTATTTTCCCCTTTTCATCGTTGAAAATCTGCTTTTGATTACTATGAATTGATTGTAAACGGCTTCTTTCTAACTCAAGATCACGTAAGCTGGATTGTTTTGTTGAAAGTAATATTTCTACCTGCTTATACTCTGGGAATATTGATCGCAAGGTTAGCAGTTCTTCCTTTGATATCAATGTTTTCCGTCTATGTTCATCGAAGGATTCTCGTTCAATCTGAAATGTATCTAGTTTTTTGTATTGTTCGACTAGAAAATGTAAATTTTCTAGTTCTTTGTTTAGATGTGAGCGAGTAGTGATAAGGTCATAATATTGATCGACACCAGCTATTCCGTCACTACCTGCCTTTGCTATCTGTAAATCTGCGATTTGTTGTACAAGAGAGCCTGTTTTAATCTGGCTTTTAGCGTTTGTAATACTGTTCTTAAATTCCAGTACTTGCAGTTCATCCATGTCCAGAGATGGGTGCGCAACAACTTGACCCATAGATTCCAATACTGAGATTGTTGAGCTAATCGAGTCTAATAGATTACTATTCTGATCGTTTAAAATATCTCGTTCCCGATTCGCTACATTATACTCAAAACTAGAAATATTTTTATTGCATTGTCCTACTAATACCTTTAGATTCTTGAAGTATTCTGCCAAGTTTTGTAATTCAGGATTTGACATAAATATTTTATATCGTTCTACTCCATTAGTTTCTTTCAGAAATGCGGAAACCCATTCCTGAGAAAGAATTACAGTACTGAAATTTCTTCTTTCGGGTTCTTTAACATATTTGGCGTCAGATTTTGCTCTCGTATTTAGTATCCTTTGAATTGATGTGTCGTTTTCATCTAAAATATTAACAAATGTTTCCAATTTGGAATCAATGTTTTGATATATTTTCAATTGACCATCATGAAAGTTATTTTGTGCATTAATTGCACCCTCAGTAATTTCTTTATTTTGCCAGAATCGTTGAATATTATTAGTCATACACCATTCTACAGCGTCATAAAAAGAAGTTTTACCAAATCCATTTGGAGCATATATGGATACAAAATCAGCCACTCCGTTGTCCGAAAGTGAAAAATCAAAAGTCGCGTCTTTCGGGTTATCATATATTCTAAATGCTGATATCTCAATCTTCTTGAATTTCATCTTGGTCTTCTTTTTTAAGTTTCAATAATTCATTATAGGTATCAGTGGCCGCATTTGTAACCCTTATACCTTTTAGGACTCTACCTTGTAGCATATTCCATAATTGCTCATTTTTCCGAAATGAATCAACTACAACAGCAACATCATGACTGATTGTTAGATCATTATTTAGGATATGAGAATTGACCAAAGAGCTCAGTACTTCTTTTTCTGTAACAATAATTTTTCTGCTGGAAAAGGTATTATTCTCAATTTTATACTTTAGTTCGTTGCTTATATTTCCTAGTACTATATAAAATAAATAGAAATTGTATTTTCCAAAATTATCACTGATTTTTGTCTGGAAATGCATGGCAATGAAATTCGAAATATTCTGCCAAATTTCTCCTAAAGTACTTACGTTATCTAATGTTACAGAAAAGGCATGGGCAGATCCTCTTCCCAGGGAGATTTTCTGATATGCTAATTCAAGATTTCCAAAATGAGAAATAAACTGATCCCTTGTTTGATTATCTATTAATGTATGTTCCATAAATTCTAAATAATTCTTCTAAAACTGAATGAAGGCTTATTTCTTTTAAGTTGGAATAATTTTTTGCCAATGTGTAGTCTTTAAATGCCGATATGTTAATGAATTTATAAGCATATAGAGCGAATGGCTTGGGATTGTCTATTTTTAATTGTTGATTACTAAATTCAATCTCATCTTTTATTTCCGCAATCGATATATCTTGAACAATGTCTTCAAGCTCTAAAAACGGTTTAATTGATAAAGGTGCGTTACTAGCTACAATAACCAGTCCATCATTATCTAATCCTTCGTAATCTGTGCGACAAAGGTCTTCTAGATGCTTTAGAAAAAAATCACTATTAGTATCTGAATAAAACAATCTGAATTTTCTAAACAAATCGTTCAAAGATCCATCCTTATACTCTTTATTAGTAGCTACTTGAATAATTACAAGCATTTCTAACCAGAAGCACCATAATTTCTTAGCATTAAGGCTGTCGAGTTGTTGATTATGAAGGAGTAAAAATTTTTTTTCTATTGAACGCAAAATTGTTTTCGGTGTTATGTTCGCTGATATAATTCTGTTTGCAATACTCTCCAAGACAAAAATCATTTTTTTCCTGGCTTCCCGTGTCACACGTTCTTCTGCTAGATTGAAAATATCTGAAAGTAAATGTGCAAAGTTCTTAAGGTAATAAGGTTCAATGGCTTCCAGCTTTCCAGCCGCCGATACTACAATGTCTTTAAAATCCTTAATAGGAGTAAAGAGTATTCGCCCCAATTCTTCATTTTTAACGACAACTTTATTCTGAATACCAATAAGGCGAACACGGCCTCCCTCCAAACAGTAAATAGCTCCTCCAGATTGGCCCTCAATATCTTCATGCCGTAAGTTGCCAGGGATTCTTCCTTCTCTCTTTCCCGAATTATTTCCAGGAAATAAAGTAATTTTTGAATCGACTCTTATTAGTGGTATATTTCCAACACGTCGATTGTTAGGAAATCCACAGAGATGTATATTACCATCGTACTTTTCGAACTCTTCAATGCAAACTAAGTCCGTATTTACATTAACTTTTGGAATTTTGATTATAGCGAGATCTAATTTTTCATCTCTGAAATAGTTTAAGTTTTCATGTAAAGGTATTTCATGACTCTTAGTAAAATTTCCCGAGATCTGATCATACATTAAAACCTTCGCAACAGGCAAGCTATATCCTAATTCATTTTTTTTAACAACGTGGTCGCAAGTAAGTATGTAGGTTGTTTCCTCGCATGAAGGTTGGAAAAGGACTCCACTTCCACCATTTATACATACAACATGTTCTATTATTTGATCAATTGCCATTTGAGAAAACAAATTCTGATTTTGAAGCATTTATTGTGAACGGCAAAAAAGCATAATCTTCTGGCTGGAAGATTTTGAGAGATCTTTCTGGATAATTAAAATAAATCTGGCAGCCGACCTTTTCTTTTATCAACCTTGCCAATAATTGCTTATCAGGATGTCCGTGTATATTGCCGTTGGTACTGATGATGTAGTGATTACTATGAATGAGTGACAGTAATTCCTTATTGGTATTTCCCTTGCTTCCGTGATGAGACAGTTTTACCAATTCCACAGAGATCGGATTCTGAGTCGTTATTTGTCGCTGTCTCAGTCCTTCTTCAATTACAGAGGGATGGGAGTCACCAAGGAATAAATATCGACGTCCTTCAAAGTGCATAATGAATGCAATTGAGCTGCCGTTAGGCTCTCTTTCATCTTCTTCGAATGAGTCATGAGTAATTAAATACTCAATAGAATGATGATAATCACTTGTCCTACTTGTATTTAATCCTGGGTCGTCTTTTTTCCAGAATTTCAGCAGTTTCTGTAGATTTACAATATTGGGCGAGAGAAATTGAAATTTTGCATTATGCCATTCTATATCTTTTCCTTGAATGATAATCTCTCTTCTCCAAATCCCTTTTTCACCAATGTATTGCCCAAATACGACTCCTTGCTGAACGCTTGTATCTGTTGAGTCATTAGGTAGATTTATTATGTGGTTTAATGCTGTATTCTCTTGTTCTTGTAAGTATTCTGCAATCAACCTTCCAGAATTGAACCATACCTCACCGATCATATTGTGCGCATCTGGATCTGTTTTAAACCATTGTAAAATACCATCAATGTGGTCATCATCGATATGGGTTAAGACCAATAAATCTATTCTTTGATTTTCTAACCTTAACTGATCAATAAGGGTTGCAAGAGCGCCATCTTCAGTTCTACCCCTTGAATTTCGGAAATTATAGGTAGCACTAACCCCGCCGTCTATAAGAATATTTTTATACGGGGCATCGCTGGGCATCAGTTTAATTAGAATACAGTCTCCATTTAGTGCTTCTAAAAAGCTAATCTTTAACATAGTGGATTTATTATATGCTCTATAAGTATATGGGTAATCTTAATGGCAATTGAGATGTTATAAAATAAATATATGCGGCTATCTGGGATATGAGTTAAAATTACTCTCGAACTTGCATTCCGAATTGAAAACAATTATCAGATACTCAATTTAGGAAGTTTTTCTTAAACGTCAAGGTGGTATAAATAAGTTCATCATATATTTTCAATTTCTTGCTTTAGCACTAGTCGAATTTTCTACCGTATTTTTCCACTTGGGTTCACAATTAATCATATAAACTAACTACAGAGACAAAAATCTCATTGTTACAATTACTGGCTTCGTCACACTCTGGATATTGGATTTAGTCAGGAATATCTAGAATTTGCTTTAGACATTACGCTGCGTTAATAAATCCTTGAGAAAAATCCTGTTATTGTTCAAAGTTATCGCCGCCTGATTAAAAACGATTCGCTATCGCATTCAAATTGTTTCTCCCAATTTGGCAAAATGCTCGCTCAAGAGAAATATTCACATTCACCACTTCCATTTACTTACTAAATTGGTCAGATACAATTACTCGTAATGAAGAGCCTCGCTTCAGATTGAACTATACCATATTATATCCGTCTGTTTAAATTAGCAGAATACGACACAACCTATCTTGTTAGATGTTATGCTAATACCACTTCTCAATTTAAGTAACAGTCAATTAAAACGACATCAAACTAAACTAGAGCGATGAGCTAATGGCTTGAGGACTAACATATATACTGGCGTTTTGAAAAACTAGGCTTTTATCAACTTCTGCCAAGTATAACTTCCATTGCTCATAGGTAGTAAAAGTTTTCTTCAAATAAAAAGCCTGAGATTTATTTCCCCTTGCCATCTCGAACAAGTTTCGAGGAGAAAATTGTTCGAATTCCGAAACATTCAAGTAAAACTGAATTGCAGACCAAACTAAAAAACCAGTTATGTTGCATAGATTCTCATCATAGCATCTTTTCAAGATGTTTAATGCTGAATGCCGCGTATCATAAGATCCATAATTACCCTGATTGGCCTCAAGTCTCGCCCAATAAATTAATAAAGGGCCTTTCCTTTCGGAACTTATTATTCTGTCTATACTTTCTTGTAGAATCCATCTAGCAGAATATCTTCCTACTTCACCTAACCTACCTACATACCCTACGCTATATTCCAACTTTGCTAAGAAAATCGCTATTGAATCAAAAGTTACATTCAGATCAAATGCTTTCCTTAGAATCCATCGAGCTGAGTACTTTGCTCCCCCATCCTGGCTGCCAATATTACCAAGCGCAATTTCCATTTTTGCCCAAGTCAAATAGTTAACACGATGAGGATCAACTTCCATACTTTTTCGTAGGAGCCATCTTGCTGAGTAAGCAGACTTGAAATCAATATCTCCAAAATTTCTGCAACGAATTTCGAGGTCAGCCCAGGCGTTGTATGTATTTGAAATAGGATATCGTTCCACCATATGCTTAAAAATCCACCTCGCTGAATATTCAGGAGCAAAATTCAACTCACCAATGTTATTATTGTCAATCTCTACCGATGCCCAATTCTGCAAAACTTGCGGACCCATTTTACGTTTGAATGCATAATAATATATCCATCTTGCTGAAAATTCATGATCGATATTTACATCTCCTAGATTGTTTTCCTGGACTTCTAATCGTGCCCATTTAGAGAATAATTCGCCATTTTTGACCTCTTGGTTAAATGCTTGTTTAAATATCCAGCGAACGGTATTTTCATTCTCAAAACTACCTACTGCTCCATGCTCTAATTCGATGTCGGTCCATTTTGAATAGTTTTCAGCTATTCGCGGATTTATTTCCGAAATTCTTTTACATAACCAACGCGCTGAAAATTTATAATAATCACCAATATTGTTACTCTTCACAAGATCATCAACGAAAATTAAATAAGATTTGAAAACCAGTCGATGGGATATCGCCATCCTAACTAGCTCTAATGCTAACTCATTATTACCAAGTTTCCTTAAAAATGGCGGAATTGCAGCAATAATTGGCTTATTCGCTGCTTGATTTTGCATTGCACATTCATAAATAATAGAAGTATACACATCATTTAATGAAAGGACTGGAAGCTCAGAACCCAACAGATGTTGAAAGTAAATCTCAGCGATCAAAGGATTACGAGTGTGAATGAATCGCCCCGCATTCTGTTGAAAAAAAGCTTCTGCTGCTAGATGCCTTTTTATTAACTGAAATTCGTTTTGATTTACTTCCATCAGACGTAGGAGTAATGTATCAGAGCACAAGGGTATGTTAGGATGGCTTTTATGAAGAATTTCTATGGCAACTATAAAGGATATTGCTTTAAGCGTCAAAAATCCGTTTTCCCATCTTCTGATATTATTGATTACATCCGCAATATAGTATTCGAATTTCTGACCTTTTGTGGCTAATATCATGGTTGCCAATAAAAATGCCCTTTGGGACTCGTTCTGCATTTTTACTTCAAATGCCTCACTAACGTCTTGATGCATCATTTTTTCCTTTCGAAGGAGGATCCCAAGCTGTTTGACTTCTTGCATACTTAAAGTCGAAAGGGAATATTCATCCTTACCTATAAGCAATTGCAGATCCTTCGAATGAGTTGAATTCTCTAGATACTTAATCCATTCATTTTTCCGACTACCAAGTACAAGCTTTATATTTCGTTTTAATTTAACTCCTTTAATAAAATCATATAAGTTCTCAATGTAGCTAGCCTGATCAATAATTATCAGGTATTCTTTTCCTTTGTCAAACTGAATTTCTAATATATCGATATTTGAAACGCCCTCAAAGGAGTAATAAACTTGATACTTCTTATCTAAATAGTAAGATCCAATTTGCATTAAGAGAGTACTTTTTCCTTCCCCTCCTGCACCAGTAACTAAAGCAATTCTACTTTTATCTAGAGTAGAGATAATACTAGTGAATATATCCCTTTGGAATGTATGTTTCTTTATTATACTCCAATTTGGTGGTTCGCCTGAATAATATTGTTGCGGATAGCCATCTTTTTTATCTCTAATATCTTCCAGAGAGAGTTTCTTGAAATTTGTATTTTCCTCAATGCGCTTTCTTATGTTTCCAATAAACTCTTTATATGAGGTTTCAAAATAGTTCCGAAAAAGGTTGTTATCTAGATTATTTTTTAGATAGCTCTCAATTTCAAAGTCATCAAATAGGGTATATGCAAGCAATTGTCTGCTTGAATTGGTAATTAATCCATCCAGTTTTACCTGAAGGCCAGATGTATAATTAGTCGAATAAAAACCGTAAAACGCATTACAATGTTTGGATACCACTCTGTCTAGAATATCATTTTCTATTGAAATGCCAATTGAGCTACTGAAATGGAACTTGCAGCTTACCAATATTCTCAATCGCTGCGGATTATTGCCAATCATAACTTCTTCTTCAATAATTAAGTCGGCACCGCCATCCTGCCCAAGAGCAGCCTTTTGAATAACCACTGCGCCACGATCTTTAAAGAACGCTTCCGCAAACTGCTCCCATCTGTGTGAAGTGTTTATCTCTTTGAAATTTATCATCGATACCTACAGTATAAAAGGATTCATAAAACTCAGTAAAGAGTTATTCTTAATAATCCAATTTAATATAAATAAATAATAATGTATTCATTTTTAGTGCGCTAGTTCTGGAGGAATTCAAGAAACTCATCATTCGTTCATATTCTCTTGTCTTAATCTGTTCTTAGACAATAGTTCCGGATGCCATTGACTATAGTGTACTTATTATTATAATAAGTTTGTATTGTGTACGTGATTAAATTATAAAAAAAACATTGATATATCCGATGTCTTTATACATTTAGGTATAAATTTCATATTCTTTTAATATATTTTCCGGATCCTAAAAATTGTTGATAATACACCGTTATAAGCCTCTAGTTGATACAAGCAAAACATATTTATTCATACTTTACGTTTTCCACCTCTCTATATCTAAAATCAATGTATACCTCATCTCTGCATATTTTCATTTAAAAGATCACTGTCCCTGAATAATAAGACGTTTATATAATATGTTTTACACAACTTTCTTGGGAGATGACTACTTCAGGCTGAACAAAAAAACAGCATTTCACTGGCATTATTGTTAACAAAACGTTAATGATAAATACTCTTATTAAGGAACAACTGGAGGCTACAAATCAACGCATAAAGCTACGCTAACGTCATTTTATCGTTATGCGATCCTTGGAAGATATGCGGACGCAAGAAATCACCCTTCGTATAACCTAAGAGATCATAGCTTATACACGCTACGCGATCAAGACAATATATGAACAGTTTCCAAGATATGCTCTGATAGTTTTTCTTTTGAGTCTCCCCCAAACATCAACACTAAAATAGCTGGAAATGCTGTATTACATTAGACTTTCAAGTTTAATGATTCTAACTTATTAAATATCAACACCAGCCGGTTCCGGGTAGAGCGGATCGTTACCTCCCCGCTCCCCCACAGACCCGTGCGAGCAGCTTTCCTGCACACGGTTCCTCTGTCTACGGCTTCGCTAATTGATAACTGTGATAGACCTTGGGTCTTATAAGGGGTATCCATTCCATAGTTAGCTTTCTTATCTTTTCCCATGTCCAGACACGCTTACCTCCGCGATGGTTTAGCCATTTATAGAGCAAACATTTAGTCCGGTTATAGTACGTATGTAGCTTCCTGATATTGAATGTTATACCATAATAGGCGTAATGGCCGCGTAGCTTCTGGTTCAGTGCTTCTATAAGCTCAGCCATGGGTTGCTTGTGTCTGTAGAACTTGATCCAGTCATTCAGCCGTTTCAAAGCCGCATTCAGTTTCTTACTGCTTGTTTTGCGCTTAAGGATACGTTTTCCATTTCGGCTTTTACTTATGTAGTGAGTAAAACCTAAAAAGTCAAACGTCGTACGGGGATGATCTTCTCCATCATCATCCAGATCTATTAACCTGGTCTTTTCTGGGTGAAGGGTCAGCCCGTATTTACTTAATCGTTTGGGTAATACTTCCATCACTCGTAATGCATCTTCCTTATTGGTAAACCCCAGCAGATAGTCATCTGCAAAACGGATCATAAAGCTGTCATCCTTTAGTAATCGCTGGATTTGATCTTTGAACCAGGTATCCAGTACATAGTGCAGGTAAATGTACTCAGTAACGGAGATATACTACCGCCCTGAGGAGTACCTTCCGTGGGATACACTACCTGACCGTTCTCCAGTATACCTGCCTTCAGCCATTTGTCTATCATTTTCCTTATCACACCATCTTTTATCTTCAGGTCAAGGAACTCACGCAGGTAGCCATGATTGATGCTACCAAAGTAGTTTTGCATGTCTGCGTCTATAATATAACGCATCCGGTTCATGCTCACTTCTCTGGACAGTTCTTCTACTGCCTGGCGTTGGGATTTGCCCGGCCTAAATCCATACGATTCATGATAGAATATCCCTTCATATATCGGTGTCAGTATACGCGACACAGCCGTCTGTAGCAGTTTGTCTTCCATTGTTGGAAGACCTAACGGCCGCAGCTTCCCATCTCCTTTGGGTATAAATACCCGCCGGATATTGGGGGCTCGGTATTTGCCGCTTCTAAAAGCTGTCAATAATTCTGGGATTCTCTCATTTCTTTGTTTATTGTAATCAGTCCATTTCTCCGCATCTACTCCGCTTGCACCCTTCTTATTCAGGGAATCGAAGCAGTCATGCAATAGTCTGATGTCAATAAAATCATGTAGGTTAGTCAGCGCTTCTCCCGGATACTTCCTTGCCCGGGTCGCTATCTGCATCTCTACTGTTAACACTTCGTTCATGTCTCTGGTACATTTAGTGTTGCTAAGATGATAGTTTCGTAAACAAACATCCCCCTTCCCTACTGAGTGGCTTTCATAGAGCTGATTTCCCACCCTTCTAACGGTACTATGAGGATGCTAAGACTGCCTTCGTCCTTCTCCTTACCTTCAATTTCTCTCGGTTCGGATACCTCCCGATATCGTCTTTTCTTAGCGCTTAATAAGGTGACGATATAAACCCTGTAAGCCTGGATTGTTATTGTTCGGTCAATCCTATAAACCGACTTCCGTTTGGAGACGTTAGGCTCTCCTGTGTTCCCGTATCACCCCAGTCTGCCTTTGATATGTTCTCAGACCCCGGTCGAATCGCCCCACTCGTCTATAACGCAGGTTTGATGTTGCCTGAGCTTTTCGAACAACTAAAGCTTCAACGTCCAGGACAGTTTCGAGGCTCAATAGCATACCGTCAGCAGTCGCTGTCTACGCTTCGTGCCATCATCTCTGACGACTACGCAAGACTCGCTTCCGATGGTTGACTAGATCTTGTCGGACAGGATTGACTACCTGTCGGGTAATTTCGAGGTGTTTCATCTAAAAAAATCCCCACCTCACGGACTTTGCACAGCGCAATCGAAAACGTTCCGCTACTGGGCACAAAAAATAGAAAATCCGCTCTAATAGCGGATTTTCTATTTCAGGCCAATTTAAGATCCTGAATAAGTCATTTATAATTAATTTGAAAATGGTTCGATTTGTGACGAACCAAGTCGAGAACTTGTCGAATTGGAGACTACTTTAACTGCTTTAAATCCGTGGCTATCTATTTGGGGAGCTATTTTCGCAAACGCTAACGAGATAACCAAAGCGACTATCCAGGCAAGGCTATAAGCAACCGTCTCATTTACTGTTTGTCTGCCAAACCATGTTTCCCATCCACCCTTTTCACCTAAAAAATTCTTTTCTGTAGTAGAAATATATTTACTTAAACGAAATCCTAGATGATACATGCCCGAGGCAAATCGGATAGAGCATACGAGCAGAAAAAGAAAAGGCAACCACGATGCAGCATCTGTAGTAACTTTATTAGTCATTATCCAAGCAGCTAGTGCCGCAGCCCCCCCAAAACCAAATTTTTCCAACTTCCATAATTCTTCAAGTCTGGAAATAACCTCCGAACGTAGATGTATATATTCCTCTTTAAGAAATTCATTCTTTGAGGATTGAGATATAGGAGTACCCATCGGTGGACCGGATGCTGTTTTTATGTCTTCCATAATAAGATATTATAAGAATGACTACTAGGAACAATAAGCTGTTGCAATTCAAATCTAGTGTTAGATCTAACAGTAATAAAAATAAGGTTCTTAGCTTTCTTAGAAAATACCAAGTAGTGGGTATTTTCCAGCTATCTGATCAATAGCTGGGTTGATTTTCTTCATGAGACAGATAATAACATCAATCGCCCTTAAATCCTTTCTTTACAGAAATTAACGGAAGATCTACTAAGCAACATTATTGTGCCCAATAGGGTATGCTGGCACGTAACGACAAACGCCGTAGATATTATCTCTGTCGCTTTTGTTTAATAAACATCAAGTTATCATATAACTACATCTGGGATTTCCAGTAGCGAAATTGAATCTATCAAACCTAAGCCTAATTCTGCTTTAGTCAATTTTAACATATCCATGTAACCCACCCATTTCCAGAAAGATCGGAGGAATCTTTTTTAGATTATCATTGTTACCATTGTAAATCTCATGAAACTTATCAATTATCTCTTTTGAGAACTTGCTGTCATTAGCTTCCATACCAAATTCAATTCTTTGGATAAATATCATAAATAAAAATGTTATATGCTGACATTTTTCATTTGTTCTGATTCACATGTTTTGATGAAACTAAAGCTCTCATAATCAGTAATACTTGGTTCGAAAACGATTCACTACTGGGCACTAAAAGTAAAAGGTCGGAGAAGTCTCCGACCTTTTACTTTTAGGATTGTCAAGATCTACTCTGGGCTCGTGTTTCTTTACTCTCCTTGCGCTTTCGCCCTTTTTTCTATAATCTGTTCAGCCTCCATGTTAAAAATCGAATTCGGATATTTCTTGATGAACTTTTCCGGCGTCATACCCCAGTCGTGGTTTTGTGCATCCACCTCTGCCTGAGTAATCGTGCCTTGCGCTACCTTCATTTCAAAACACAGCCGATAAAGGGTGCTGATAAACCCACCCAGCGTGGAGCCGTTTTTAAAGTATACGTCGACATGTTCTATTTTTATACTTGACACTACTTTTCCGTCTTCGATATCGCGGATAATTGACGATGCACCTCTTTCTAGATGTATCCTGACGATAATTACCTCATCGCTCATTTCGTGCCGGGTAACTCCTTTCACTTTCGCCATGTTGATGCTATCCGTCAGGAAAAGCACCTCCCTCCCGCCATATTTGGCGTATACGGCATGAGTAGCCAGTTGGTTATAAAAAGCTATCTTGAAACTGGTTTCAGGATAGCTGAATTCATATTTTGAACCGCGGATAGTATAGGTGATATTATTGCCATCCATCTGGTAGCTGCTTAGTACTTTTGTATAGTGATCGGCACGCTCGTAAGCTAACCTTTGCGCCTGTACAGAAAAGATATTAACGAACAATATTATCGGAAGGAAAAGATATTTCAAGGTGTCACTTTTTTAATTTACTTACTAATTTCATCAGCTTCCAGTTTGCCCTCTTTGGTAATATAGTATATCATACTGGCATCATAGCCGGTAATCACTTCAAAAAAAGCATCATAAGTAGATTTATCGCGGAGCTTCTTTTTATCCATATAAGTGCCATTCACTACCCAGCCCACTTGAACATGCCTGCGGTTAGCCGACTGAAAAGGCTGCAGTTCGTACCGCCGTTTGGTTTTGTAATTATATATTGCACCGTTAGAAAAGTCATAAGAAGCATGCGGGGCGGCACCTCGTCCAAAAGACTTTCCTTCCAGCAATATAAAATAGTCCCCGGAAAAGTGAAGGATCGTAGAGATCTTGTCATCATTCAGCAATCGCTTTCCGGTAGCGTCTACCAGATCGGAAATTACATGATTGTCTGCTGTTTCGTTTAAGATAGCGATGCCGATACCTGGTGGAAATTTGTCACGGTTTTCCGGATCCAGACTAGGTCTTCTTGCACCGATACAAACTTTGAATTCATCATTGTCCAGGATTTTCCTGTTGTTAAGCACGAAGTAATTGATGTCTCTGTACAATTTATAAACCCGGTTATTGCGCTCACCCTGGTTAATGTCAAAAATCATATCAGATACCGAATGATTATCCGTTTCGGCGTCGTCATATAAGCAACCTACAGCCATTCCAGTTACTGAAACGGATGCCTTCTTAGTGGGAGTTGCCGTGTTTGCTTTATTGGCGGGCATTGTTACCGCGAGTTCTGTAACGCCTTTATCCGCGGCCCTTTTGTTTTTAAGTGCTGTTTCCTGTGCCTGTTTCTCCGCCAGGGCCTTTGCGGCCTGTTCCGCAGCTCTCACGTCCGTGCGACGCTTGTCTTCCGCCTTTCGGGCAACAGCTTCTTTTGCATCCTCTGCATCACATGCTGGGCATTGCGTATGACCTTCTGCATACACATTTTTATTCCTCAGGCTGTTTTTGGCATATCTGCAAAAAGACCCCGTCGTAGCAACGTGAGATTGAGCTGAAATATCGATTATCATAGACAGCAGCAGCGCCGCAAGGAAAAACAAGCTTTTTATCATAGGTGGTATTATACCCTAATATAAAGCATTTGCTGATGCTAAACTCGAAAAAACCAAAGTAAAAGGGGCTGGGCAAACCCATTAAGCAGTTGACTATCTGCATAAGAGTACGAAAAACTGCGTAACAGTACATCAGGATACTTGCGGATAGATCCAACAACATCAACCGCAGCTACTAAGTTGGTAGCTCCGCATCTAAATGAGCATCGATACGTTGCTCTACATTGTCTCTCACAGTCAGCCAAAACAAGTTCAGATAAAACATGTGTAAATTGCCCGGCGGCTACACTCTTACTCACACTTATATCTAAGATATTTTCGTCCGTCCTATTACGGAAAACACGATTAAAATATTGATAAAGCATTGATAATCTGTACAAAATGGTTCGATTTTATTCCAATAGTGGGCACAAAAGCGGAAAGATCGGAGTCTCCGACCTTTCGCTTTTTAATATTGTCATCATAAATTCCGTAGTAGATGCAAAAGCCATCGCCGAGGTTGATGAGCGCTTTTCTGATTGCCGTACCACCTCCATTATAACTTACCACTCATATTTCGCAATCCGATATTCTATTATCTTCTTTTATACTTCCTGGTGATTCCCCCAACGATATCATTTCCCCCTGATACGATCCATCCATATAATTCATTGTATCATCCACAATTCTCCGTGTTTGATACATTTCTAAAACACCTCTGAAATCTTACATTTGCATTGATAGTTTAGCCATATCCATTTAACAGCACCAATAATGAAAACAATCGAATTCACAAATCCAGGACCATACGACGTATTGTCCTGGATGGATAGATCCCAACCAACGCACATTGAAGGGCACATACTCGTGAAGATTATATATGCAGCTGTCAACGCTGTTGATGATTCCGTTCGGAGTGGACGGCTCCCTGCCAGACGCTCACCAGCGATACTCGGAAATGAAGCTGTTGGTATTATTGTCAAAGGTAATGATGAGCTATCTGCCGGAACCAGAGTAATCGTATCTTGCTTTACAGCTGATGGCCAGATTCGGGGAATATATGTTGATGGTGTATGGCAGGAATATCTTGTAGTAAAACCAGAAGAACTGATCCCAATCTCAGAGCATATATCAGATGAGCAGGCGGCCGCGTTTCCTGTAAGCTTCTTTTCAGCACAGGCTTGCTTAAATAAGGCGGATTTTCAGCCAGGGAAAAGCATTCTTTCATTAGCAGTAGGCGGCGGTGTTGGTAACGCAGGCATTCAACTAGCCAAAGCGCATGGTGCTTCACTAGTTATTACTACAGCCGGTTCCACAGCAAAAGCAGAATTGGCAGGCTCCCTCGGATTCGAAAACATTATTGACCTGTCAAAGGAAAAAATCAGTGAGGGTGTTGCAAGACTAACGGATGGTAAGGGTGTAGATATAGTAATTGATAGCCTTGGTGGCAACCTAACCGGGGACGCAGTACACTCGTTAAGTCGTAATGGTATTCTGGTAGCTATTGGATATTCCGCAGGCACTACCTTCAACGCCAATATTACGGATTTCGTATGGAAAGGCTTGCAAATGCGTGGACAAAGCCTTAATGGCTGGTTTAATCATATCGCTCAAAAGCAAATTTGGAACCAGTTAATGCCATTATTTGAAAGTGGCAAATTAAAACCGCATGTCGCTAAAATTTTCGACGCCGAAAAGGTAGCTGCGGCACAACGTTATTTGATAGAAGACAAACCCTTTGGTAAAGTACTACTTAAATTTTAAATGAGAGTATTCGGAATAATCAGATCTCCGTAATGCAAGTAATCATATGCATAGAAGAATTCCTCAAAATAGATGAACGACTGGTCAACCGGGGAATTACGCACTTTACTCAGACCAACGGAGAATTGGGCACATCTTTAATGGCAGATCTAAAAATGTTTTCACTCATGACCCAACGGGGAAGAGACGGCGACTGATTAGCTTGGTATATTGAAACAAATTCCTCACTATCCATTTTAATAGTGTACCTTACATGTATTCAATAGCAATAGTAACAACTCCAACTTCTCCGACACACTAATTTCAATTCTTACTACTGCCTTCATTAATCTTTAAGTAGCGTAAAAAGTATTCTTTACATCGAAAGGCTGTGGATATTTCTTTCGATTATAGCAATATCATGCCTATATGGTACTCACTTCCCTCGTAAAACGTGAAATACCCACCATTACAGATATTGCAAAGGAGTAAGATATCGGAATGATTCCGGACAAAGCTCCTTTTACTATTTTGAACATGCACTTACGGAGAGTGCTCATGTTCATGCACTCCACGGAGATTTTCCAGGCACCTATATTATAACAATTAAAAGGATACAGGACGGAGAAGAATTTTTAGAACTTTAATTTTCAATTCTAAAAAAATATCAAACAATGAAACATTCAAAAGTTTTCCTAATCGCCAGCTTACTGATTTTTTATGCCTCATCAGTTTTTTCACAAAAGTATAAAACCGCTTCAGATACTGTTAAGTTGAACCAAGAATATGTTTCGGTAAGCAATGAAATTGCCGAACTTACGTCTAAACTTACCATTGCTCAAAATAACATGCCTGGTTATCAAACCAAAGCCGGAGATGCAAATTCTGATGCGCAAAGCAGTGCTGATGCAAGTAGCAAACAGGCATCGAGGGCTACAAATGGTGACATAGGCGATGCGAAAAACGCAAAAAAGAAAGCAAACAAAGCTTACAACAATGCCCAGGATGCCAGGGATGCAGACAATAAGGTAAAAAGGCAGGATAAAAAAATAGCCAACCTTAATTCTCAATTAGAGAAAAAACAAGCACGGCTTAGGGAATTAGATGATATGAAATTAGCCATAGTGAATAAATCTCTGTAGAGAGATACTTATTTCTAAACCTACAATCAACGTCACTGAAATAACTTACTAAGAATCAGACTGACCTGGTTCGAAAATGATTCGCTACTGGGCACAAAAGCGGAAGAAGCCGTCTCAAAAGTAATTTGGGACGGTTTCTTTCTGTATTTATAATTCTTAGGAGCATCTCCATCCTTCTGTCATACATGCAGCGAACAACAAAAATGCTCCATTCAATATTCAGATTGCTATTAATGGTATGCTGTCAATAAGACCTTTTAAATAGTTCTATGGAGCCGAGTAGGATAATGTGGAATTGCAGGCCCATGAATATGAGCCAGAACAGTATACTATAGCGCAGGCGTCGCAGTCCAAAACAAGCCATAGATACCCACACCGATAAGGGAAGGAAAGTTACCGCAGCCGTTAAGGTACCCGGAGTGTGCCCTATGCCCGCAAAAAATGGCAAAATGTGCGTCAGGCCATTACACATACAGACAGACAGGACAACCAGGTGAGGTTACAATATTGTTACAGCGCCCACAGTGCCTATCCATAGCCAAATCAGGTCGAAAATATACATAGATCTACCGGATATCCGAATTGACCAGTACTATTTTCAGTCCTATGGCTGCGCTGGGTGGGGCTACCATGCTGCCATCAGAGCCCTGAATTTCAATAATATATAAACCTTTCTCATAGAAACAGACAATGGTACTTCCATCCAGTACATCCGGCAGGGATTCATATCTGATATCAGTCGTATTGAAAGTCATATACGAGAGAACTCCATTGGTCTGTACTACATGATCGTCTATTTCAGGAACGGGAATATCAACATAGTAAGTATTACTTGCTGCATCATACTTCCAGTCATCTGGCTGCAATGTTTTTAAAATAGTGATATTGGGCTGTACAACCTGTGTGATCTCCTTTTTGCAATTGGAAAAGAAAACCAATACTAATAATAGCGGATATAGGAGTAATGATTTCATAATGATGTTTTTTAAATATATTCCGGCGCCAATTTTATCAGCTAAATATGGGCGCAATTTACCATACAGCATGACATTACTGCAGCACTTGATGCAGACAACGCGGGTTTTGTTGTGAATGGCTTATTTTCTATTGTGAATGGACAAAAGGTGGTAGCAGGTTACCCTAATTTGAGGTGGTTAAACAGGTTATCCCGGAGTGATCTGCTTATGGGGATCTCCGTTTTATTTATAACGAGATATCCTGGGTTGATTGCCTGTACATGATTTATATTGACGGCATAACTCCTATGCACACGTACAAATGATGGCAATCCTATTAATGAGATGTAATCCTGCAGCGTATTTCTCACCAGCAGCTTCTCATCAACGGTATAGACATTCAGATAGACATTATCACTTTCAAGATACAGAATATCATCAATCCTGACCTTTTTTAGCAATGCACCTTGCTTTATAAAAATGGCATCTCTGACTATGTAGTTTCCTGCTACCTCTTTTTTTGATCCGGGTGTTGCATAATTATGTAGACATAACTCTATTGCGGTATAGAGATCATCTTTGCGAAAAGGTTTTACGAGGTAAGCCTGTGGATGTACATCTTTGGCCCTTTTTACAGTAGACTGGTCAGCATTGGCCGTTAAAAATATAAATGGAATACCGGCATCTGCGCGGATACTGGCCGCCAGGTCTATACCATCTCTGTAACCGCTCAGTTGTATGTCGATCAGAAGCAGATCCGGTTTTTCCGTAACGATCATATGCAGCGCTTCCGTATAGTTTCCTGCAGGTTCTGTAACTTCATAACCTAGTTCCTTGAGCGTATTGGCAATACCAAGCGCAATAATCATTTCATCTTCCACTATACCTATTTTTATCTTTTGCATAGGACCAGAATATATTAAGCTATATTTTTTCGTGTGTGTGTATCAAGGAATGTTATCAAAAAGCAACGCTCTTTCATTATATAGGAAAAGCTTCCTCCAATTTGACGGGTGAGGCTCCTGATAAGTGTCATACCCAAACTTTTATTGATTTTTAAATCGTAATTGTCCGGTAATCCAGGACCATTGTCATAGTAATGGAGCATGAAGGTACTACCCTGCTGTTCAAGTATTATTTTCATGAAGCCTTCCTTATTATCTCCGTAGGCATATTTAAATGAATTTGTCATAAGTTCATTTAATATAAGGCCCAGAGGAATGGCGGTGTCAAGATCCAACCATGTTGATGCAACATCATTCTGTAAATGTATGTGCTGTCCGGGTTTGGCATATACCGGTATTATTTGCTGAAGCAATTCATGAATAAAACCCGCCAGTTCTATTCCGGTCAGATCATCTTTATGATAAAGCTGAAAATGGACCAGGGATATCGAACTGATACGGGATACACTTTCTTCAAGCAATTGTCTTGCCTTTTCATCTGATACCGTTGAAAGCTGCAGGCTCAAAAGTGTGCTGACAACCTGAAGGTTATTTTTTACCCGGTGATGTATTTCTTTCAATAATACATCTTTTTGCTGTCCGGAAATTTTTAGTTGATTGATTGTTTGTTCCAATTCAGCTGTCTTTTGTTTCACAACACTGTCCAGTCGTATATTTTCTTTTCTGAAACGATAAGTGCGCCACTTATATCCGATAAATATAATACCAGCTGTGACGATCAGTACCAGTAGTATAAACCAGGTACGCAGGTAAAATGGTTTGATAACGTCTATCTGGAATAATAACTCATTTGCCGCCCACTCACCTTCACCTGACTGTGCCTTTATATGAAGCGTCAATTTGCCGTATGGAAGACTACTTAACTGAAGTGCCGGTTCTTTAAAACTTATCCATCCGGAGCTTATTTCATTGATCTTCCAGTAATAAATATTTTGCCTGGCATTGTCGAACGTTAGCAATGCAAGATTAAGATTAAAGAAACGGTCGCCTGGCTGCAATGTAATAGCGGAAGTATGTATTAGTTCTGCCGTTTTATCTACCAGTTTTCCTATTTCCCCATCAAACTGCTCAAAGAAGGAAACCTCCAGTGGCATTCGTGTTATTTTGTCGTCATCAGCATCAAACTCATCCGGGTTAAAGACGGTTATACCATTAATTGTACCCAGATACAGGTTCCCGGTTTTATCCCGCGTATGTGATAACCGGTTAAATTCGTTATCCGAAATACCATCGTCAGTTAAATATGTTTTTACATGCAGGCTCGTTTTATCAAACCTTATCAATCCATAATCGCTGGTCAACCAGAGGCGGCCCCTATTATCACCATATACTGCGCAGATGTTATTATTACTAAGTCCGTCGGCTACTGTAAAGAGACGATATTTGTGATGTAACCTGTCCCATTTTAACAACCCATTAGCAGCTGCCAGCCAGTAAATACCGCCCGTATCATGGTATATATGATGAACATCTGCTACAGGCAAAAAATACCTGCCTGTATCTGCTGATGAATAACGTGCGACGATACCTTTTGCTGAATCATATTCGTATAGACCGGAATTACTGCAAATCCATTTGCGTCCACCATCATCATCTACAAAATCGATAACAAGAGATGCCGCCAAACTTTTATACCCATTATATTTTGTAAAATCCGAAAATCTGTGTTTTAAAAGGTTGTAATATTTCAATCCCCGCCAGCCCCCGGTCAGGAAACTGTCCTGTGAAATCTGAGTTATCTTCCAGGTTGTTTCCAGATTCGATGTCTGCCGCCCCGGAGGTACCAACCATTTTTTGTCATGGATATAGATTTGATCTTCCCGCAAACCTAATAACCGGCCATCCCTCAGTTTAGTAAGCGAGAAAAGACGCATATTACTTTCTGCAAATGGTGAAAATCTTTTCGTAACCTTTGTTGACAGGTTGATCTCATATAGACCTCTTGCTTCATTTACGGCATATAAATTATTGCTATCTACCAGGAGCGTGCGGAAGCTGTTATTACCAATTTCGTCCCCTTCAGCATAGAAATACCTATGGAATTTATTTTTCGTAACAGTGATATGATCCAGCCCGAAACCGGAAGAGATCCATACCTCATTGTCACTTACAATAAAAATTGTGGAACTATAGGTGCGATGTAATGGCTCCAATTTACCCACTATATCGTTTAACATGACACCACCGATTTCGTAATTTCCAGGCAACTTATACGGCAGGTATTGTCCATTCATCGTGTACATGCATAACCTGGCAATATTTTGATGCACGTCCACATCTGTAACTGGTTTCCAGGTATTTTGTTTTCCTGGCATATATTTAGTCACGTTGTAGCTACCTGTTTCCTGGGTAGGTAGCCAGGATAAAGAGTCTTCCTGATGCCTGCACTGCCGCAGGAGCTTACCCTGTATATCTATTTCGCAGAAAAGATTAGCGGAATCTAACACCCAAAAAGTATTATTATTGCTCCACGTTAACCAACGGACAACATTTACTGGATAGTTTATCTTATGTAATCCGGCGCCGGCACTCCAGGTGAAAAAATAGGGTTTATGTGAGCTTCCGGCAAAGAGCGTGGTATCGTTAAACTTTTGCAACAGGTTGAAACGAAATGTTTCGTTGTAGCCCGTTTTTTCTTTAAAGGATATCGATTTTCCCGTGAGAGGATCAAAGATGAAAAGGTTATTATCTTTGTCCTGATAAAAATCTGAACCCATTATCCAGCAACAGCCATTGTTATCCAGGATCATTCTGCCCAGGTTATTAAAAGGAAGGTTGTTTTTCTCAGCAGTATATACTTTAAAGCTATAACCGTCGAAACGATTTAGCCCCTTCGCGGTGCACAGCCAGATAAAACCAGCCGGGTCTTTACAAACACTATTCACCTGCCTGTCACTTAACCCATCTTCTACTCCCCAACTTTTTATATGAATGTTATATACCTGACCACTTACTGATAAGTTGATAATCAATAATATAGAGATCAATAGTTTCAGATGGTACGTTTTGGTAGTAAAAATACATATTTGTTAAGGAACGTTAGTCCAGGAATTGAATAATTTCCTGTTTACAATTAGAACCTATTAAGTACTTTCTGTTAAAGTGGAATATTATGAGCTAATTCTGCAAAATTTTGTAAGTATTTCATAACCAATTCAAAATTGGTTCGATCTAGTTTGTAAACTAAGTTAGCTTTATAAATTGCTACACTACCAGTAGGACTGATAGATCGCCTCCTGGATGTGTAAGCAAGCTGTCCCGATGCAGTTTTGATATGAGCAGGTGCCGTCCAGTTAACCAGATTGTGAACCCTCTGTCCAGATTATTCCATTTGGAGACGATAAGTAAGAGCTGCCAGGTCGAGGCACTTGAATAACGAGATTACATAGGAAGCATTATCCTATCTATCCAAAATACTACTTCACAATCACGTTGATCAGGAGTTTTGGTGACGCCTTCAATGGGAAAGCTTTATCTTAACTTAATTAGATTATCCAATATTTTTTCTTTTCCAAGCTACTATATCAATTAACAAAGGGCATAGGCTTTTTCCAAAATCAGTGAGCGCATACTCTACCCGGGGTGGAAGCTCCTTGTACTGTTTTCTGCTGATTAAGCCATCCGCTTCAAGCTCTCTCAGTTGTTCGGTTAACACCTTCTTTGAAATAGAAGGTATCCTAACCTGGATTTCACCAAAACGTCTGGTATTTTTGAAAAGCACACGTAAAATTGTCACCTTCCACCGTCCTCCAAACATGGCTATCGTTTCTGTAATAGGACAGTCAGCATGGTCTAACTTATTTTCCATTGGTTACTTTTAGGTTACCACTTTCTGTCTTACTAACAAGAGCAAGGGCAACTTTTCAAAATCATTATTTGTTTCTTTACATACCAAAAGTAATTAATCTTAAAACAGAAAATATGATTTTAGTAACCGGTGCAACAGGAAATTTAGGTAAAGCCACCATTAATTCATTATTAAACAGGGGCATAGCCCCAAACGACATTACAGCATTGGTAAGAGATGAAACCAGGTCGGCAGAATTAAAATCAAAAGGACTTCAAATAAAACCTGGCGACTATGACGATTTTGAGTCTTTAAAAAGTGCGTTCCTGGGCGTGGATAAGCTGCTACTTGTATCTTCTTCATCAGACATTAGCAAAAGGTTTGAGCAGCACAAAAATGCGATCAATGCAGCCAGGGAAACTGGTGTTGGCCATATTATCTATACGAGCTTTGACATGAAAAACTTACAACAAAGTATAATGGGGAAAGAGGTGCAATATCATGCATACACAGCTGATTATCTAAAACAAATAGCTATTCCTTATACGCTGATGGATAATACCATGTATGCTGACATGATTCCCTTCCTTTCTGGAAAGGATATATTAAATAATGGCATTTCCATTCCTGCCGGAGACGGAAAAACTCCTTTTTTGCCAATAACAGAAATGGCTGAAGCGAATGCTGCTGTACTGACTACTCCGGGTCATGAAAACAAAGAATATATCATCGCTGCAGAAACCGCTTTTTCCTTTGCGGAGATTGCTAATCTACTATCAGACATAACCGGAAAAACAATACCTTATTATCAACCCGAGGTAAGCTCCTATATTGCCACGCTTATACAGATAGGTGCTTCTGAAGATGATGCAGCTTACCTCGCAAGGTTCTGTGGGGCGATTGCTAACGGAGAATTCGATACCAATAAAAGTGATGTAAATCAGCTACTAGGCAGGAATCCGATCAGTTTAAAAGATTTTTTGCAAAACATATATAGCTAACTGGTAGAAGAGTAAATCCTATGTGGAAGTCTATATTGAAATGTCTGGCCTAAAAAGACTAGTTACAGGTAAAGAATAAGGAGAAGGAACTTTAAACCTTACTTAATAAAGATAATTGCCACAAAACCCTGTGCCCTCTAATTCACATGATCTTGTATTGATACAGTTTATTAATTATGAATAGCATTTGGTTCGAAAATAATTTACTACTGGGCACCTGGCTAACGCCGGAGATAATATCTCCGGCTCTCTTGTTTATATATCTAAAGACCATCAAATCCACTGATGATAATTACAGCATCCATTGAAGCTTTGTGCCAGCTACAGTTTTCATGTTTTTAGAGTTTCTTCGAATTCTATTTTTGTCAAGCCCCAATGTCTGCTATACATATATAGTAATTGGGTTTCCTTAACTGTCAGCTCGAGAAGATTACTATACTCTATAGTCTGATGTAATGCTCTATTTTTGTACTCTTCTGAAAAACAATCTCTAAATATGTCGTACCATTTGAAAACTATTTGAGGTAGTTCTTTTTTGGGAGAGAAATTCGGAACTAAATTTTTCCTGATGAGTTTCTAAATCAATCACGTAATAGCTACAATTTAACAAAGGGCAATAAATGTCCGGTGAACAAAAATTCTAATCCCGTGTTATATCCCATGTGCTTTTGAAGTAGAATAACCAAATCCTCAAATCATATGGAACACCATCATCACCACGGATGCACACATTGTGCCTGTAGCAACCCCATTTTGAAAATATTGAAAGATGAGCTCTTCACTCCTGAAAATTTCGCAAAGCTCCCAAAACAAAAGACATTTAAAAAAGAAGAACAGACTCAACCATTCATGGTCACCGGTGGCATTATCCGTCCTATGATCAATGGAGCTGTTGAATCTGTAGGTGCTATTGGCTTTGCAGAAGGCGTTGTAGTAAAGACAGGCACCAAAGAGGAAGTAGCCGCATTTATGAATGATACCTACCCCGGGTATACCAGCAGGATACTGGAAGAGGGCCAAACCTTACTGCCCGGTCTTATTGAACCACACATTCATCTCGTTCCTACAGCTATGTTAATGGGCTGGACAAACCTGGATGCATTTGAAGGCCAGATACTGAAACCCGATTACAATATTGACACCCTGGGCAAAACTATTGCTAAAGAGGCTAAAAAACTAGCCAGCCTGGATCCTACGTTATGGTTCCTGGGTTCAGGCCTTGATCCGGCGCTGATGCCTTTATTAAAAAATAATACAGAGCTATTAACGATAGATATCGACCTGCTGGACAGCATTACCACAGACGCGCCGGTGTGCATTATCGCAGCATCTATGCATACTTTGTACGTAAATACAAAAGCACTGTGGTTGATCTGGAATTTCCCGGACAATATTGACCTGTTAAACACCTACTCTTCCTTCAATGACTACAAAGAGCAAACAAAGGGGCAGTTACAGGAAAGCGCTGGGATGACGCCTGCATTGAAAACCATTCCGCCATCGCAGAAAGCAGACTTTTTCCTGAAATCATTCATCTATTTAAAACAGATCTTTGACACTGCTAATTCCCTAGGTGTCACCTTCATGCATGATGCGGGCATGAATAAGGGGCAGCAGGAAATACTGGAAGCATATCTGGCGGTGAACAAGGGAACTGTTCGTATCGGCGCAGCCGAAGTATGTAATTCGATGGATGATCTGAGCAAAATAAAGGATTTCCCTGTTCCGCCAACCGTATACAAAGACATCTACAAGAGTCATGTGAAAGTAATCACTGATGGTTCTAACCAGGGATTGACAGGGTATCAGTCCGACCCATATTTATGTAATCCTGCTGACAACTATGGTGTGTACAATTTCGCAGACAAGTACGATGATAAGCCATTGATTCCTCCGAAGGATTTCCGGCAGCTGATGCAGGAGATTGTAAAGGTTAAACAATGGCCGGTGATGATCCATGCGAATGGCGATCGTGCCGTTCAATTTGCGATAGACGCATTTAAGGAATTTATTCCTGATCCCTCATCAGGGGTACGACACAGAATAGAACATTGCTCCTTAGCTACACAGCAAAACCTGATAGACATGAAAAATCTGGGGGTCTCTCCAAGTTTCCTGATCGGGCACGTGGGTTACTGGGGATATGCTTTCCAGGAGGCGATCTTTGGGGAGAGATCAAACATGTTGGATCTCTGTAACAGTGCGCTGCAACAGGGTATGCGGATCACGTTGCATAGTGATAATTCGGTGAGTCCGTTGGGACCATTGAGAATGATGGAGCAGTCTATCACAAGGAAAATGGAGGCGGATGACGAAGCAGGCGTATTGAATGGAGCAGAATGTATCACGCATGAACAGGCACTGAGGGCAATTACCTACGACGCGGCATGGCAATGTTATGCAGAGCAGTGGACAGGATCGCTGAAAGCTGGGAACTTTGCGGACTTTGTCGTACTGGCGCAGGATCCACTGACGATGAAGAATCCATTTATGAATATGCGAAATATCGAGGTGGTGGAAACCTGGGTAGCAGGATTGAAAGTGTATAGTACGGTGTTGGAAGAAGCAGCTATGGTATGATAAAAGAAAGGAAATATAAAACAGCCTGATTTGACTATACAGCGGAATACAGTTTGTTAACAATCAATACCAATTGGTTTGGGAACATTCCGCTACCGGGCACAGAAGTGGAAAGGTCGGAGAATCTCCGACCTTTTGCCTTTCAGGATGGTCCAGGTCTATTCTGGACCTCTTTACATCCTGAACGTCATCATATAGTTGTTCTGATACAATAAGTTGTTAAATTCTTTTTAAGCAATGTCCTGCTTCATTCCTATGAGGCAAGATATTGCTGAAATAGCCTACTCCCTGGGCTTTGAAAATCCACCTTATTTTTCCAGACTATTTAAAAAGCAAACAGGACTTACTCCAAATCAGTTCAAAAAAAATCTTTCAAATTAGCTTATAATTGAGCGGTTCTCATCTCAATATACTTATGAAATTGGGTTCATCCCATATCGGTGTAAATCAGGACTTCCTCTGGTTTTAGAACAACATAAATGGCCGGAATAAACCGACCATTTACTGATCAAAAAAGATCCGTTATTCAGCGTGGTTAAACAGTTGCAACAGCCGCTCCTGTGCATCTTCTGCCCGCATCCATTGGCTTATCTCAATGGAAGATCGTGCCTCAGCCGTGCCCCTTTCCTGCATGGTCGCTTCATATACCGCAATGGCCGACTTAATATCTGTAAATTCCTCACTGGTCAGACTTTCACTCAGTTCCAGCGCATCCAGCATAGCCAGGTTCACACCTTCGCCGGAGGGCGGCATGATGTGGGCCGCATCACCCAGCAGCGTAACATTGGCATGGGCTTCCCAGCTTTGATCAAAGGGAATACAATATTGCGGGCGCAATAAATAAGGAGAGTCTGCCTTCTCGAACATGGGCGCCCATACATCATTCCAGCCCGGCGTTTCAGACAGGAACCAGGCCAGCACCTGTCGACCATCAGAGAAATCCACCCCACTGTTGTTCCACCAGCCTTCCGGCTTTTCTTCCACGAAGTAAAAATCTATGCTGCCATCGCCCTTGGAAGAAATGTGCAAATATTTGCCATCGGCATGCACATATACTTTTCCACCTTTGAGTAGCTCGCTGGCCTGCGGCACGGTGGTAGCAGCATGGCCCACATTACCCTGTACGATCACCACGCCCGCGTAGCTGGGGTGAATGTCAGTCACGAACGGTCGCACTTTGGAATTGCCGCCATCTGCACCGATCACGATATCGGCAGTAGCGGTGTGTCCGTTCCTGAATTCGATCTGCCAGCCATCGCCTGCCGGTATCATGTTTTTAAACTGGCTATCCCATACCACTGTGCCGGGTTGCAGGGAGTTCAGCAAAATATCGCGCAGCGGTCCGCGATCTATCTCCGGCCGGGCATATTCACTGTCGAGGTCCAGTACGTTCATCTTCGGCTCGAAGTCAGTATTATGTTCGTCGTAAATGATTTTGCCGTATTTATCGATCACCCTACCCTTTTCCGCACCTGGGCGGTAGTTGGCGAGGAAAGCATCGCGCAGACCCATGGCTTTAATGGCTTTCAGACCCGATTCAAAATGAAGATCCAGCGTAGCACCCTGTACACGGGCTTCGGCATTGACATCTCTTTCATATACGGTCACATCCACGCCTTTCAATTGTAACAGGCGGGCCAGCGTTAAGCCGCCCGGGCCGCCGCCAATAATGGCCACTTTTTTTGCTGCTATTAGCATAAGTATTTTGTTTTGGTAAGTGTTTCAGTATTCACCAGTAAGATTAGAGTAGGCGTTAGGAACCCAATAGCCCTTGATAGTATAAGAATAGTTGCAAAACGGAAATAAGAATTAATACCCTTCACTCAAAATAACTGCCTCATCCACCGCCGCCGTCACCACCGGTTTCCTTTTTACCAGTCTGTCTACGCCCACCATGAGCCAGATGCTCAGGAGAGAGATACCCAGCGTTACATATCCCAGCGTGCTGTAATGGTCCAGTGGCAGGCCTTTGGCAGGTTGGGTAACAATAAAGCCCGCGATGGCCGCAGCCACCCCACCCGCTATCTGCTGCAACGAGGTGTTCACACTCATGAACGCACCCCGGTCTTCCAACGCCGGGATAGCGCTCGTGAGTGCTGCCGAAGGCACCATGCGGCCCATGATGCCCATCATCATCACCACGTTCAGGCCTATCACCGGCAATAGCGGCGTTACCCCCAGGTTCGTGTACCACACGCTCGTAATACCCATCAGGATGGATGCGATGGTAAAAATGCGGAACTTGTCAACCCGGTCGCTCAACCGTCCCACCAGTGGCATGATAAACAGGGAACTCACACCGGATACCATGAACAACAGCGGCAGTTGTTTGTCGGTTAACCCCAGGTTATTCACAGCAAAGGTGCTGCCGAAGGGCATCATCATAAACCCTCCAATCGATAGTAACGCCGTAGCCGCAAAACCCAGGCGGTACGGGCCTTTGGTAAGCGTATGCCACAAGTGGGTCAATGCCGGTTTGTGCTGCTGTACGGCCAGGTGTGCGGTCACAGGGCGGAAACGTAGTGCTATCAGCGCCGCCACGATCATGCCCAGCCCCGCGATCATCCAGAACGCGGCTTCCCAACCCAGCGCATTGGCCAGGAATAATCCAATGGGAATGCCCAGCACCTGGCTGGCGCCAAAGCCCATTTGCACATACCCCATCACCCGCCCACGCTGCCGTAGCGTGAAAAGATCGGTGATAATGGCCATGGAAACAGAGGCAATCACGCCTCCAAACAAACCTGTCACGATGCGGGCCGCCACCAGCAGCGCGTAACTATGGGCAAAGCCGCATAATACCGTACCGGTAACGAAGCCTATATAAAAAAACAGTAACAATTTCTTCCGGTCGAAACGATCTGCAAAACCCGCCGTGAGCAGGCCGGAAATACCTGCGCTAAAGGCGTAGGCAGATACCGCAAAACCAAAGGCCTGCGGCTGTAGGGAAAGCGATTTCATGAGGATATCACCCAGCGGCGAGATAACCATGAAATCGAGTACCACAGTAAATTGGGTAAGGGCGAGTACCAAAATGACGAAGCGCTGGTAGCGGGAGAAAGAAGGTGTCGGTTGCATAGTGCAAAGTTGTGCCTGGATTCCCCAATAAAATAGCCTTCTCCGCTAATAAAATAGTCGTAAATGAAAATCCAGTCCCATTTTCTTACCAATTGGTAAAATTCAAGAGCCCAGACTTGCCCATGTTTGCAACGTAATAATGGCGTTCACTGGATATACCCCCTCTTGAAGTTAACGGCACCCTGGAAACAAAAAACGCCGAAGATATGATCTCCGGCGTTTTTTGTTTTGATGCTTTGCTAAGCCCGCTGCGGGTGTAATATCATTCCCAGCGGTACTGAACGGCATTCAATAGTAGCAGGCATGTTCACTTTCTAACCACCCTGAAGCCCTGATTACTAAAGGATGCCCTTCTATGCACCCTTCCAATATCTACGGAGTTAAAATAGTGACAGGAGTGCTGACTACACCACCATGAGCCGCCCCTTGCATGTACCGTTTTCTCCTCTTTGAGATGCCCTTCGCAAAACTCGAATACATTTCCATACATGTCATACAGCCCCCAGCGATTGGGTTGGAAACTGGCGACAGGAGCAGTATACATATATCCGTCGGAGTTGTCCGCTTCCAGGTGGTCATGTCCATTCCATATATTGGCATAACGACTGATCTTCCGGCTGTCTTCACCCCAAAAATAGGTGGTTCTCGCACCTGCGCGGGAAGCGATCTCCCATTCTTCGAAGGAAGGAAGCCTTACCTTTGCCCATTCGCAATAGGCTTGAACGTCATTGTAGCTGATGGTGGTAACGGGATGTTGCATTTTGTCGTCAATACCGCCACGGCTCACACCGTTAGGATACCGCCAGCAGGCAGTACTGTCCTCCAGCCAGCGGAATTCCTTCAGTCCTGGCTCGAAGACCATCGCATTGTGCAGCCGCTCCGCATCAGTGAAATAATGCGTAACGGCTACAAATTCTGCAAACTGCTGATTAGTGACTTCTGTCGCGCCGATAGCGTAGGCATCCACATGGACCTCTCTTGCGGGATTAAGGGCATGCCCTTTAGCACCGACCCAGTAGTCTCCGGCGGGTATCTGCACGAAGGACGTATCAGGCAGGAACAGATTTATCAGTAGTAAGAATATCATTAGTTAGCAGCATTGTACATGCCCATGGCCCGCTGTATGATCAGGTCTTCATTGGCCTGGTTGAACAAAAGGTATGCGTTATAAGTACTGTTCTTGCTATACAGCTTAGTATAAGATACTGATTTAACAAAAGGCTCATATTTTGTTTCTGCCATGAACTCCATCAGTACTGTCAGGATGTCCAGATCTTTATGATCACGTTTGAAGAACTCCACCAGAAAAGGGACCATTTCAACGGCCTTGATCTCTACCAGCGCCATTTTGTAGTTAAGTCCTATACGTTTACTGCGGTTAGCAGATTCTTTGATGATCTCCATCACAGAATCCCGGTTGGCCTGCAGGAAATCACGTTGACGTTCACTCCAGTTCAGTTCTGCGTAATTGTCAGGCAGGTGGCCGAAGACCTTTTTATGCTCATCCTGAATGGGCGGTTCAACATCACAGTTCTGGCTATATGATTCCGGATTGATCATGTGATAGGTGAATTTCTCGCGGAGCGTAAGGGACATATAGTCTTTAGAACTCATTACGGTGAAGTCTTCCATATCTGCTGTATTCTTTTTGATCAGCCCTTTCACCTTGGCAAGGCCATAGGGCGGAATTGTCGTTTTTAGCCTGTATTCACGATAGGCGTTGCTTTCCGCACTTGCGGGCTTCCAGGTTTCTTCCTGGTTCTGATCCTGGGCAAAAGTGGCTAAAGGTAATAGCAGGGCTAATATAGCAGCAGTTAATTTCATGGTTATATGCATTCTTAAATATAAAGATACTAATCAACTGACTAAAAATACTCCCGGAAATCAGTGGATTTTGTTCCGTTTACCTCCTCAATACTATACAAAAAACCTGTTCTATGACTATGGTCATAAGCCGGGTCAACGTCCTTCGACGGGACTATTTATTTATACTAAAACGAAAAATCAAGCGGAGAAAGGTCATAACAAACAAGCGAGAGATTTTTTACCAATACCTCCTCGTTTTGTGTCATTAATCAGTCCGATAATCGACGAAAATTTGATAATATTATATTTTGTATTAATTTGCCTGATTGTTCCATTTTATAAAATGGCTTATGCGTTTATTAAAAGATAATATAAAAATCGTTCATTTTTCTTTATTAATAAGTTGTCTTAACTTCTTATTCTTTCATTTTCCCTTTTTTAAATTTATTTTTAATAATACTGATTATAGAAGTTTTAACGGCATCACCATTATTATTTGTTTTATTATTCTAATGCTGGTTGCAAATGCTTTTGCCTTTTTTTTGATACTTTTTCTACTACGCTTTGTAGGAAAAATTATCCTGGCATTATTCTTTATTTTCAGCGCAATTGCAGTTTACTTTATTAATACCTACGGTGTTATAATAAATGCAGAAATGATGGGTAATCTGCTAAACACCAATTATGCTGAGGCATCTGGTTTTTTTTCCATAAAATTACTACTCTATATAATTCTGCTTGGTGTTATTCCTGGCATTATTATCATAAAAGCAAAAATAGTAAGTGTAACAGTCAAGCGATTTTCAGTCATCACTTCAGCTACCTTATTATTTATGCTAATTGTAGTATTTGCCAATTCCCAAAATTGGTTGTGGGTTGATAAAAATTCAAAAGTATTAGGTGGGCTTGCAATGCCATGGAGTTACTCTGTAAATCTTTCCCTGTTTTTTGTACATAAACACCAGGAAAATGAAAAAGAAATATTATTGCCAGATGCTACCATAAAAGATAACCAGAAATCGGTTGTAGTCTTAGTGATAGGAGAATCCGCCAGAAGTGAGAATTTTTCTCTATACGGGTATAGTAAAAATACAAATCCGCTTCTTTCAAAAACCCCTGGTGTATTTAATTTTAATGCCACCTCTTGCGCCACCTACACCACTGCAGGTGTAAAGTGTATTTTAGAACATAAAAATACTGGCGAGTTATATGAGATTTTGCCCAATTATTTATATAGAAATGGCGTAGAGGTTGTCTGGAGAACCACAAACTGGGGAGAACCACCCGTTCATATAAAAAATTACCTGAACAAAGAGGCGCTGATGAAAGATTGTAAAGGCAATGGATGCGATTACGATGAAGTTCTTTTGAATGACCTGAAAGAGCAAATCGCAGCAAGTACAAAACCTAAGGTATTGATAGTATTGCATACAAGTACAAGTCACGGACCTGAGTATAGCAAAAAATATCCGCCTCAGTTCGAAACTTTTAAGCCAGTCTGTAATAGTGTTGAGTTAGCAAAATGTTCCAATACAGAGCTTGTCAATGCTTATGACAATACCATTGGTTATACCGACTATATTTTGTACAATGTAATTGAAGATTTAAAACAATTAAAGGAATATAAAAGTGCAATGATTTTTGTTTCCGACCATGGCGAATCTTTAGGAGAAAAAAATCTATACATGCATGGTTTGCCTTTGAGCCTGGCGCCGAAACAACAATATGACATTCCTTTTATAGTTTGGACATCTGATAACAGTTTAAAACAACTGAAGACAGAAAATTCATTGTCACAAGAATATGTATTTCACAGTGTTTTAAATTTTCTGGGCATACAAAGTCCTGTTTATAATGAGGAATTGAACATTTTTAAATAGCGGACGACTAAATGGCTGGAAGAAATATAAAGATAACAAATTTGTCCGGTCATAATTTGAATACTAATCCTCGAAGAACTATTCCAATAAAAAAGCAGCATTTTTACCATCAAAATCGTATGGCTTTAACAAATCAAATTTTATTCCTTTTGAGCTCAGCAATTTTTGGCTTTCTGAGTATAATGTATAACTAAAGGTTAGATACTCATTAAGCTTTCTAAAAGCAGGGAGTCTGTAAATAACTATAAGGCTATCTCCTGAAATATCGGATTCGAAAACAGAATCACGTTTACTAGCAAAAACTGTAAAGTTTTTGCCCAATGCTACAACTTCTTCAATGGAAGCAAATTCTCGCTTGATAATATATTTCTCAAGTTGATCTCGAAATCCAGGTAATATATTCATATTGTTGACCTGATTAAGCGCTATAAAATCTTTGAAAAAACCATCAGTAAAGTATACGTCAAAATTATTATACTCAATTATTCTAATACCGGTATCTTTTCTAAATGTTCGAATTTTTATGCTTACCGCTTCATTAGCATCATTTGAGATTAATTCAAATCTATCGAAATATAATTGCTGATTATCTTCATATTCTCTTGGCCTCGCAAATTTATAGTTCATAGAATCAAAAAATGAACGCAATGTTCCATAAATATCATTCGTGATCGATTTCCCCTGAATCATACGCTTAGACATACTCATTGGCCGCCAACTACTGTCAACGTATGAATTATTTGTTTTAAAAAAACCTATTATTTTAAACTGAGTATTCTTTAAATCTTGAATGAGTTGAACAGTTGCGAGTTCCTGCTTAGCTATACTT
This sequence comes from Chitinophaga sp. YR627, assembly GCF_900114995.1. Taxonomy (GTDB): domain Bacteria; phylum Bacteroidota; class Bacteroidia; order Chitinophagales; family Chitinophagaceae; genus Chitinophaga. The sequence continues at coordinate 626,014 of NZ_FOUX01000006.1, read as the reverse complement.
TCATCCTTTATCGGGTCTGGTGGAAGAGGTTTAAAATATGCGGCTAAAAACATCAAACCAAATATTACTCCAATGCCATGGCTATATGGCTTCAATGATTTTAAAACCGCCCTATGACCACCAAATACCCAAACAATTTTTCCTTTTTTCACAAAGTATTCTAGTAGAAAAGGGACTGCTATACTTGATACTGCAAGAACTAGCAAGCCGCCTTTACTTAGTAGCGCTTCGGATTTAGCAATCATATCAACTACTAATGATATAGAGGCAAATGTTGTTATAACAAAAGGTAAAATCCTAGTAAGTAGTTTTTGAAGCAACGACATTCTAGCAACTTTTGAGATACATTCACAATGTGAAAATTATATAATACCAGATGGCATGTCCCAAATCCGGATAATAACGACACATTTTAATAAAAAATTCCGCAAATCAGGTTAATAGAATGTTAACCTAATGGAAAATAATCGGGTATTCAAAACGGACTTTGCTATATATGCCATTTAGCGTACTGAATAAGTATTTCAAATTCAATTCCAACTTATTCGAAAATTATAGTTTCTTTGGAATACATCATTTCCCGCAAACCCAAAATAATTTTCCCGTAAATCCATCATATCTAATAACTTCAAGTCGCTTCAATTCCTTAAAATTTCCGTCAATGTCCATTGCCATATCAGCAATCTAATTTAAAGACTTTTTTATTAATGATTCATCTTGGTTTTTAAAGACATCAATCGCTGACGAATAATCTTTGTAGGCAGTTGCGTAATTTAACCTAAGAGCGTTTTTTGCCGTACCTTTCAAGAGGCTAAATAACATATGGGCTACTTTGAAAAATTCGAAGAAAAGGACAACTGCCCCTTGTTGTGAAAATACTCAGTTATCTTAATCTCTCTGATAGGCGATCAACCTTATCATAATACCGGCTGTTTCATCACTTTTAATTGTTCGAAGCACATTCCCTTGTAATCTACACTTATGTTTGCAGCGATCTTACACTTCGATAGAAAGCCTGAAAATGAATAATGACCTTCATCTAAATAGCTTAAGTCCATATCATTCCTAAACTGCTTAAAACGCTTAATTTAAGTTCGATTCGTAATACGCCAAGAAAATATCCTACAGATTTATTTGACTTAGTAACTTTTATCATAGAGGAATAGATGTTTGATTTAGCCCAAAGAAAACTACATATAAAATTTGCGGCAGTGATGTTGGAATAAGAACGACCGTTATTTTCGCTTTATAATTATTCCACAAATGAATACAGCAAAAATAAATGCCGTAGGGAGAATTATTGTCGCTACACTGCTCCTAAGCCTTTCTACTTACCTATTCTTCATTAATGAAAGAGGAATAGCAGGTACAATTATAGCATCAATACTATATTATTGGTTGAACAAGTCATCTATTTGAGTGAGGAATAAACCACCTTGAGTTCTTACCACCAGTTTGATAAGCATGAGGTATTTTTCCTGCTCTTAACAGGTCTCTTAATGGCTTCCCTTTTCTACTTTTGGAATCATTCAATAATTCCTGCTTTTCTAATAATTCATTTGCCTCTACAGGTCTAATATTAGATAAGTTATTTTTAGACAGATAATCGTCAAGGAACTTAATAATTGCTTTTATATCAGCCATATCTTGGAGGTTTTAACATTTAGTCAAAAATAATTATACTATAATAATTAACCTCAAAATCTCAGTCGAAAACAGGCCATTCATTCTACATAATGAAAGATCCAGCTAAAGCAAATTGTAAAAATATTCACAATTTGATACGAGTGATTATATGAATAGAGTTGATCTCGAAAAAATCAGCACGTTCTACATTATTTTCTAATCGGAAACTAACAATTATCGTTGCGCCGTTATATTGGGCGATAATATCCTGTCAGACAAGTTAATAATATTTCATATTAGCTACCAAATTAGTCCCCAACAATCAGCTTGTTAACAATCAGTACCATTTGGCTAGAAAACGCTCCATTACTGGGTATAAAACAGGAATCCCGCTCTTATAGTGGAATTCCTGTTTTATACCCAGTAGCACTCCCCGTATTGATATGCCGTATTTCATATTAGCCTGATACGCTGCCTGTTTTCCCAACCTAATTAAGCGGGAAAAGACTCAACCTCTTCCTTCTTCTCTGTTAAGAAGTCGAGGCCCAGTAAACTATCCTTGTTAACACCCCAGTCATCAAAATCAATTGACCAGCGGTTATCCATAAAATCAAGCATTTTCCGCCCTCTTTCCATGATTTCAACTGGTGTCCAATTGTCAAACGAAGAAACTTCAATTTCACTGTATGAACCGCTAAAATAACCACTAAAATCTCCAAAGCGATTTTCATGTCTACATTTATAAGGAAAACATCTATTCTGCAATTCCGAATTTTTAGAATGTGCCAGCAGCAGCAGATTCCCTAAGCTATGTAGCAAAGCAAACTTCTGTTTCCGATCATATATGTCGAATACATCTTTCCAGCAACTATCCGTTGCAGTTTGTGGATAGATATGCTCGATAGTTTCGTCTTTTTTCCGTCTCTCTATGTCAGTCCATGTAATCTTCTTGTCAGATTGTGCCTTTTGTTGAAGATGCAATTCATACTCGTACAGAAAATATTTAATGCCGTTCCATGAATAAAAACCTTCTTCCTGCAAATCCATAATATGATCCTTAAATTTATTAAGCTCAAAGTATCCATGATATTGATAATTCTCTCCATCTCCAGACTCTCCGTTGGTATACCACTGGATTTCAGCGACTATATGATCAATATTAGTGGCTTCGCCTTGTCGATATTCCTGACCATGATAATATTGACTCGCCAGGCGGTAAAAATGGCTATTTTTTGTAACAGGCGATCGTTGGGAAATTCGAAAAACCAGGAATATGAACCTTTCTGCCGTTTGCAATAAACGCAACACTTTAGATTCTACCTTTTCCTTTGCCATAACGGCCATCAATAATGGAGGAAATGCTCCCATACCGAGGCGATTCAGTTTCTGTACCCACTCTTTTGTCTCATCGGAATACGACAAATACCCCGGGTTGTATAGATAAAACCAGGTCTTGACGCAGGCCGCCAGACTGTCAATATATCTCCTGATTTCCGGAAGTTTCAATTCATCCCGCAATACCGCACTGGCAACAAATTTTTCCTTCAGCAAAAACTTCGCATATGACTCTGCCTCGCTTCTGTCATATTTAAAATACATAATCCAATGGTTGTACAAAAACATGTCATCGTCAAGCGGCGCTTCTTTGTTCTTCCCCAAATACTCATAGATAGTTTTCCATGTTTCATTTATATCCTTACGTAGTCGCTCTAAAGAATAAGTATCCTCATTTAGTAAGGTTGATATGTATATTAGTCTATTCTTAAGCAGCTCGAGGTTAGACAAAGGCTTCCCTCTGTTGTTCATTGTTTCGAAGGTTACATAAACATCCAGGTCATCATCTATCACATAAAAATTAAATCTAAAATTATTAATCACTTTCTTAAACCAATCCTCTAACTGATCAAACGTCGCATGCTGAAATTTTTTCGAAAAATAAATTTTAGCATACTGTAAATTGGATGTATAGAGTGTTTGTTCAGGAACCTTGTCTGCCGTTGAAGAGGTTTGTTCTAATATTTTAGTCTTGAAATATTCATCACTCGGATTGTCCTTCTCATATCCAAAAACAAAAGACTGATAATTATTACGGTATTGCTTGTAAAGAAATTTGTCAACCCAGGAGTCCTTCTTATCAAAATTGATCCAATCCTCCTGTTTAAAGCATTTTAATAACTCGTTAATGAAAATAATAGCGGTTGTCAATCTTTGTTGCCCATCGATAATATAATAAGCAGTCAATCCCTTTTGAATAAGCCATAAGTCATCTTTCCATTTCTCACTTGTGGCCATAAGTTCTCTTTTTACAGGCTCCACAGTAACCACTCCGGTATAATGTAACCGATCACTTTTTAAGTTTTGAATATCTTCCCAAAAATCATCTAACTGCGGCTCTTCCCAGGAATAGCCACGTTGAAAATCGGGAATACGAAAGAATTTCTGGTTAAAAATTTCGGTAAGAGATTGTAATTTAGAATCCGACATATTGATACGTTTAAGAATTATCTGCACAACAAGATACAGTTTTAGTCTGCTATTTATTTGAGCTTTCTTTTGCCATATATGTGAGGCCCCCATCCCAGAGGCGATCTCTTTTTATCTAGTTATTCTTCCAGATTAAATGCTTTTTTACAGGCTTTATTTTATAAACTGGATCATCATCACTATTTGTAATCAACTGTCCCAGGCCATCCAAAAATTGGTCCATTGCCACATGGTTAACTCCTTCCGAAATTGGGTTAGCGCCAATAGCATTCTCTAATTTATGATTCAAGCCCCCTACAATAAGAAAACTAACCGCTTTCCAAAATCCACTCGCCCTGTTATTGGGAGGGGTGTAATCATAGTCAGTTATCCATTCACCTTCTACATCGCCGGCTATTTTCTGTGGATCAAAAAAATTACGGATTCCCGGCTTCCACACAACATGCAGGTTATTCTGATCATCGAGAAATTCATAACCAGGGAATGCATAGTAATCGTCCTTCGTTGACGAAGAAATCACCTTATAGTCCATATAGGCTTTTTCGGGATCCCAGGAGACGGCGAACGATTCGTCACCTATAAACGTATATTCAGGAAATGCATTCCATTTATTTTCAAGGTAAGATGAGATCACTTTCGCGTCTGGATGAAGTAATCCAGGTGTCCAGACTGTTACGGAGTCACCTGATGCATTATTTAGAAACTTGTAGCCAGGATTTGGATTCCACGAGCCTTCATCTATAGAAGAAGTGGCCTGCTGGATAGGGTGCTTCTGTCCCTGTGTCCATACAGTTGTAAAATCGTTGGGGTCCTTTGACGTAAATTTATAACCAGGTAAGGCTGAAAAACTACCAACTTTCTCATTACTCACCATTTGAAAGCCAGGTACTCTATACCCTGGATGCCACTTAGCGGCTGTGTTATTCCAAAAATAACGGGGACTATCGTCTAATTCATCTCCCCATGTATAACCAATAACTGGTGTAACCTTAAATGGAGCTACCACCTTTAACAAATCACTATTGAACAAAATTATTTTTGCGTGCCAAATTATAGCTGCACTCACGATTAAGGTGATTGCCCCGCCTACATTCTCCAGAAACTTTTTCATTATTTTGATTTGTGTGTTCTTTCAGAGTTATGGCATAAATGGAAATCGTTGATACAAGAGCAGAATATCATAGCTGTAAGTGTATAGATTCTCATTATTTGAGGAAAATGTACTTTAAAGTCAAAACGTGGTTTCAAAAATAGTTTTATGCTGACTTCGGCAAGTTAATTAGATGTTAATGTTTGTAGCATACACCTGCGGCGATATAAACTTTGAGATTTTCAGCCCGGTATGATATCTTATTTTGAATATTTTCCCTATATGCCTTATCATTGCCCAGGTGATAATATTCATCGAATTAACAGATAATAAACGACAGATCTGTTGATCTTGCCTATTCATAACTATTAAATTCTTACATTTAAGACAAAGAACTTATACTCGAAGAAATGTGTAACAACATGAGAAGACACACAAAAATTGATGTTATTGCAGAAGATTAAAATTAACATCATCAAATAGGCTTACATAAGCTCAGACTTAGCAGGTATCATAGCGATTACCTTTTTATACCGGGACCTAAACGCATCCCCTATTCTTCAAATATTCCATAATTTTTATGTACAATTGATCCCATGAAGCAGCATAGTTCCCTCCACTTGCTAAATTATCCTTATGCCTGTAGCATACTCCTTTTGCTCCTTTAGTATTACTAACAATTTCCAACTCTCCGTATCCATGTTCACTATCATTAATTATATCAGGTACTCTTAATAGAAATTCACTCTTCGTCATTTCTCCAATAGCTTAAGGATTAAACAAATTTATTATCATCGTTTGCGAATGACTTATCTGATGACCCTGAAACGTCCAGAATACTTGAACCATAAAGGTTTTCTGCTTCCATGATAGTCCATATAACCTTCGCATGCAAAAACAGCATGAGCTGACGACCATGCAACCATCCCTGAATAGTCTCCACCTGATAATCTTCTAAGCTTTTTTACCTGTTTGCCTTTTTCAAATCCCAGACATTTATAGACAGTTGGAGTATACGCACCATATTCTAAATTTTCCAATGCCGTCCTAAAGTCAACTTCTTCATCTATTATTTGTTTATTTTTAGCCATTACTGCATAAGTTAAAACAGCATATTCAACTATCTTCCGCGTTTCGGCATTATCAGCTATAAATACAAAATCCGCAGACTGATTCGCCTGACTAATTTCAGAATTTGTGAGAATAAACGACTTATTGTTCTTCAGAATAATTTTCTGGCTGGTATCGCTTATTCTTTCTATAAGAAAAAGATTATTCAATCCATAAATATTTAGAGCAGCTTTTATTAAGGCAATTGAGGCACAATTCGGTCTCTCTCCCTGCTTGAAACTGTTAAACAAATCATCACAGCTGACCTGACTATAAACGTCAGTACCAAATGCCAGCATAACGAATATTATTATTATTTTTATCATTTTATCTTTTGATTGATGATCTATTTATTCGAAATACTCCCTCCAACATTAAAAATACCGTAACCAATTCCTATCCCAATCCATGGCTTATTTCTGTACGCCGGGTACTTATTAGGTTCGCCATATAAGAAATCTATGCCAGTATAAAGTCCAAACTGAACTTTATCAACCTCAAATACAAATGATTGGAATGTAACTGCATGTTCCGTAATATCCAAAGGATCGCTGTAGCTTTATTCCTCCTGCTAACCCAACGCATTTTCCTATTTTTAAATCCTTACTATATTTTCGGGATACGAATATGAACAAATAAGCGAACATTAAAAATACCAACTAGTTGGTATTTTTAATGTTCGCTTAGAGATTGCTCCACCCTATCTCCACAACGTCACCCCACTCGCAGCCTCCGCTATACTCTCTCCTTTTGCAACCAACCGAATAACCCCATTATCTGCATTGTCCCCCACATTATATTTCTTAAAATCCGCCGGAATAACAGCCATCCGCCACCAACGTCCCCATTGATTAGTAAGCATATAGTCATATCCGATTAATAAGTATTTAGAGTCCGGCGAAAACACCGGCCACACTTCCGTCCAGTTACTTTCAGTAACCTGGGTAAGGTTACTACCATCCATATTCATCATCCATAAATGGTTCCCTCCTTTCAGGGCCAGCTTTGTGCCATCCGGACTAACACTGAAATGCCCCCAGGTATCGAAGTTGAACGTTTTTACAAGTGTTGCATTGGTGAATTCCTTATTGGTACGATATATACTATTCCCCTGACTGAATAAAAAGGTGTTATCAGGCATCCAGATCGCTCTCCCGTCCAGTTTCTTTCCCTGAAATGAGATGAGGTTAAAAAGGACCTTTCCCTGCAGGTCAAGTATCATCACGCCGTCATCGTAAGTAGGCGGCACAAGAATTAACTGTTTATCATAAGACAATAAGGGCGAGGTTAGATTGGCATACCCTGAGAATTTCTTGAACTGAGACACTATGGTATTATCCTTCACATTGGTAATAGTATATAATTCAGCATCATAATCATCCGGATGATCCCTTGATTCCAGTACCCAGGTATTGTCCCGGCTAACATCCCAGCCATTGCGGCGGGTACTATACGTAACAAAGGACGACTTTACGCTGGTAGTCAGGTCCAATTTCAGCAGACCGTCTGTAGCCCAGTCGTAATAGATGACACCTGCCCCCAGTGGCGTGGTACCGCTACCGGTACCTGGACCTGGAATGTCCTTATCGCCACCGGCATCTTTAGAGCAGGCTGAGATTAACAGTATTAAGGTTATCCAATATAAATACGTTTTCATGTTAACAAATGATTAATGGGTGAAAAGAATTGGTTCCACAAAAGTCTGCGGAGTCAGCCTGGAAGACAATACTCCCAAAGGAGTATTTTTGATCGTGAAGGGAGTATATGGTGACAACCATTCGTTTTATATATATTTTTAGACTGTCGTTCAAAAATTGCACTATTGAAGTCACTAACAAACGCCTTCCGGAAAATAAGTTATCTGCTCCTACTGTTCCTCTACGTGCAGACAGCAGCTCAACACGTGGTAGATGATCGGAAATTTCCTGACAGTCTGCAGCAAGTGCTCAAAACATCGGAAACACTGAAGGAAAAGCTGGACGCCATTTTCCTGCTTTCAGATTTTTATAGCACCCGGGATACCTCCAAAGCGCTCGACTATGCCCGGCAGGGCATTACTTTAAGCCGGCAGGATGAATATCTAACGGCGATCGCACACTTCTACCTGGCCGGTGTATACTTCGAGTTTGACATTGATCGCAGCCAGCAGGAATATTTATATACAGAAAAACTACTCGGTAAGTTTTCCCAAAAGGAAGCCCTGATCTTCCGGTCCAGGCCTGGAGTAATTATGGCGCCATAGAGCAGCGAAAAGACAAACCACGTGAATTTCTACATATCCTTATCGATAAGGTATTACCACTCGTGCAGCAGGCCGGGGATAGTACCAGAATTGCCCTAAGCTATCATAACATCGGACTGGTATTGCTTAATCTGAATGAATATGAGAGATCCCTGCAATATTTCTCCCGTGCTATTGCCATCATGGAAGCCAGTAAGGAGATGTATGCAGATCTGGCCGATGGGTATGTAATGGCCGCCCGGGCTACTATTTTGAGTGGCGCACCGGACCAGGCCTTTCCTTTTCTGAAAAAAGCCGAAAAGATCCTGGAGCCCAATCCTGATTCTTATTTCTGGCCACAATATTACTCCGTAGAAGGAGCGTATTACAGATCTGTCAAATCATATGCATTGGCGCACCAAAGCATCGAAAAAGGACTGGCGTTGGTCGGGCAAATGAATGATGTATTTGACAAACGGGCATTGCTGTATGAGCAGTTCAATGTGTACAAAGAGGAGAAGAATTATACAGCAGCTAAAAACAGCCTGTTGCAGGGACTGGATCTGGAAAGCAAATTGCCGCTTTCAAGAAATAAAAAGCAACTATTGTTCGATCTGGCAGCAACCGAAAAATTGTCAGGCAATACTGATGCCGCCTATCGCTGGTTAATGCAATATACCGCCTTGTCGGATTCAATCTATGCCCAACAAACCCAAACAGACATCGCTGCCATGGAGGCCCGGTTCAGAACCGCAGAGAAAGAAAAACAAATTCTGAACCTGGAACATGATAAACAGTACAGGCAGTTCCAGCTATTGTTATTACTGGCGGTCGTTGCTGTATTGAGCCTGATAGTCGCTATTACCATCATGCGATTACAATACCGCAATAAAATGGCTGATAAACGCGAAATAGCCTATCAGGCAAAACTGGAAAGAATAGAAAAGGAAAAACAGTTATCGAATTATACGGCACTGATGGAAGGACAAGAGCAGGAACGGCAGCGGATGGCACGTGACCTGCACGATGGATTAGGTTGTCAGCTGTCAGCTATTAAACTGGGATTGTCTCGTATTCCGGCAGCAGGTACGCCCCAGGAACATTCACTGCAACAGGTAACTGATCAACTGGACGCTTCTATCCGGGAATTGCGCTGGATCTCCCGGAACATGATGCCGGAAGCACTGCTCACCCTGGGATTACAGGAAGCGCTGAAAGACCTCTGTAGTTCGGTAATGAGTCCTCAGCTCCGTTTGGTGTATAATGCGTATAATATCGATCCTGCGCTACCTTTATCTACACAAACGATGATCTACCGCATGGTACAGGAAATCATCACCAATGCCGTGAAACATGCCAATGCATCAACCATCATGCTGCAATGCAGTCAGGAAGAAGATAGTTTTTTCATTACTGTAGAAGACAATGGCATCGGTTTCAATCTTAACAACCATCAGCCGGAAGGAATTGGTCTGAAAAATATCCGCAACCGGGTAGACTATTTCCGTGGCAATTTACATATTGACTCATCACCAGAAGGAACCATCATAAATATAGAGTTGCATGTTGCACAACAATCATAAGATCAGTATTGCCATCGTAGACGATCATCCCATTGTGATCCAGGGATTCAGATCATTGCTGGAGAGTAGTCCGCTGTATGAAATTGCCGGCTGTTTTACAACGGGCTGCGAGTGTCTGCATTTTCTGCAACAACAAAAAGTAGACATCGTATTGCTGGACATTACCTTGCCGGATGGCAATGGCGTTCATTTCTGCGCAACTATCAATACCCTTTATCCGGATACAATTGTCGTTGCCCTGAGTAACCTGAATGAACGAAGCATTATTTCCCAGATGTTCAGAAACGGAGCGAAGGGCTATCTGCTCAAGAACGTCTCAGCCCAGGAACTATTAGATGCACTAAACACCGTCTGGGAAGGTAAAACTGCCATGAGCACTGAGATAAAAGAGATTATGCAACAGCCTGATCTTAATACCCTACAGCCGATACCGGAGCTGACCAGGAGAGAAAAACAGATCCTGCAATTGCTGGCCGAAGGCAGAAAATCAGCCGCTATTGCGGAAGAGTTGTTTATCAGTCCGCTTACTGTTAAAACACATCGGGCTACACTACTGCATAAATTTCAGGTAAGTAATATTGTTACGCTGGTTAACCGGGCAAAAGAGACGGGCCTGATTTAAGTATTGGGCAAGGTTCATTTCAAAATATCATACATTCATACCTTTAATAAAGGGTTTCCTCCCATTTTTGTATGACAGCAGCAACTATGGATGCTGTGTGCCAATCTTTACCCCTATCTTACAGCATCTCTTTGAACAATATAAATTCCCAATAATGAAACTCTTCATTCTATCCTTACTGCTGTTAATGCAGTTAACCATTTACGCCCAAACCGACAAAGAAAAAATACACCAGGTGGAAAAGAACCTGGTCGGCTCAATACAGTTAAAAGGTGAAACTCCCTGGACGATCACCGAACGAATGACTCACTATAAAATACCTGGGCTAAGTATAGCAGTTATACAAAACTATAAGCTTGTCTGGGCAAAAGGTTATGGCTGGGCAAATGATAGTCTGAAGGTACCGGTTACGACACAAACCCTTTTCCAGGCAGCTTCTATCAGTAAATCTTTAAACGGGGTGGGTGTACTTAAACTGGTACAGGATAAGAAACTGGACCTGTATACAGATATCAACACTTATCTTACCAGCTGGCACTTCCCTTATGACAGTCTGGCTAAAGGCAAAAAGATCAATGTGGCGAACCTGCTAAGTCATACTGCAGGGTTGACGGTACACGGTTTTGACGGATACCGGCAGGGCGTTCCTTTACCGACGGTAGTACAGATCCTGGATGGTGTGAAACCGGCTAACTCGGACCCTGTGCGCTCCATGTATGAACCTGGTATAAAATCAGAATATTCGGGCGGCGGCACCACCATATCTCAGTTGATAGTGATGGATATCACACATCAGGCGTATGCTGATTATATGAAAAAAGAGGTGTTGCAACCTTTAGGTATGACTACCAGTACCTTTTCCCAACCTCCTGTGGACATTAAACCGGCACTCCTTGCTACCGGTTATCGGGGAGACGGAAAAGCAATACCTGGCAATTATCATGTCTATCCCGAAGAAGCGCCTGCAGGCCTATGGACAAATCCAACGGAGCTGGCCAGATATATCATCGAAACACAGCTGTCTTACGAAGGTAAATCTGCCAAAGTGTTAAACCAGGCAACAACTACACTCAGACTAACCCCTTACCTGGATAAAAGCGCGGCTTTAGGGGTATTTATTAACCTGGATAGTACCGGTACAGGATACTTTCAACATGGAGGGGCAAATGAAGGGTTTCGTAGCCAGTATTATGGAAGTCTGAAAGACGGAAACGGTGTAGTAGTCATGGTGAACTCTGACAATGGCAACATCTTGCAGGAAGTGATCAATAGTGTCGCAAAGGTCTATGGATTTAAAGGATTATACTTCTCTACCATTAAAGAAACAGTGACGGTACCAGATTCAGTGCTGGAAACTTATATCGGACAATATGCACTGTCTCCCAACTTTATTCTGACAATTCGCAAAGAAGGCAAATCACTATATGCACAAGCCACCGGACAGCCCAGTTTTGAACTCTTATCCGAAACACAGGTAAAGTTTTTCCCAAAAGAGTTTCGCGCCGACCTGGAGTTTATAAAAGACAATACAGGTAAAGTAAATGCCTTAATACTATATCAAAACGGGCAACAACATGAAGCCAGAAAGATAAAATAATTGAAATAAGGTCAAAAGCTTTTCATGTGGCTTTTGACCTTATTTCCAATGTCAGTAACAGGATCCGCTTTGGTCCTTGATCACTACACGAAAAGCTAAAGAGAACTGCATATATTTTGTGACGATTGTCACAGTTGATTGACGAATCTATTTGTCAATTTTACAGTCACAAATCATATTATGCAGACAGTTAAAACAAATGAACAGCTCCATTATTTTACAGAAACTGAAACGGATCAGGCTTTTCAGGTAGCTAGGCAAAGAAAAGTACCTGTTTTGGTTGACTTCTGGGCGCCCAATTGCAAGGGATGCAAAAAGATGGAGCAGACCACTTATCAAAACCAGGCAACACTTACTTACATTGCGCAAAACTTTGTCTTTGTAAAATATGACATCAGCAATCATGCTCGTCAAAATCTCTCAACATCCCCCATTTTATGGACACCTACCTTCATTGTTCTTGCCAATGACGGAAGTGAAGTCAGAAAAACAACCGGATACCTGAACAGCCAACAGTTTCTCGCTGAAATGGAAATAGGCCGCGCTATCGCATTCCTGAGAAAAGCACAGTCCCAGATAGCATTAGGCATACTCGGGACCTACATTGCCGGTACGAACAATAAGGCCTTGCTGCCGGAAGCTTTATATTGGGCGGGAGTAGTTGCCTATTTCCTGCATAAAAGAAACGCGGAAAGCATTGTCCCGTATTGGGAACGATTACTACTTGAATATCCGGACAGTGCCTGGGCGCAAAGAGCAGATTGTCTGGACCAACCTTAGTTTTCGCTTTACATTTCACCGACGTCCATTCTTCAGCTACTACTACAAATCAGATCTCGAAATAATTGATTTTAATCCTAATACGAAAGCTATAAAGCTTCCATTTATTTATTCTTTTTATTCGAAATCCAAATTATTTCAGTAATTTAATTTTAAGAATGCAGTAGGACAATAAACCAACCTCACCCCGATTTTTCGTTTTTTTTTAACTTCAAAATAACCATCACTATGTGTGCAGAAAACGCTATGAGCAAAAGAATGGCGGGCATCTTTTCTTTACCCCTTTGTCATGTTGCTTCCAGTCAGCATCCGCTGGATAACATCAGTAAAGTACCGGACGAAAAATGGGAGATTGTCTGGGTCAGTGGAGAACCCAAAGATCCCAATTATTTTTTTGTAGCAGAAAATAAGTCCAGAAGCCTTTATGCACTGATCATAAGAGGCTCAGTAATCTGTAAAGGTGTTTTTACGCAATGGGACGTCTTTGTTGACTGGATATTGGAGGACATGAATGCAGAATTAGTATACTGGCCGTTTTACGACAAAGAACAAAATACTTCAGGTGATGATTTACCTTGTATTGGTGCTGGTGCTTATATCGCATTCACCACGATGATGAAGGCAAAAAACAAACTACCACTGGGGCATAATCAATTACTACACGATTTTCTGATAGAAAAAACAGGTGGTATGAACAATAAAGAACTGATCATTGCAGGGCACAGTCTTGGGGGTAATATGGCCAAAGTCTATAGTTCCTATTACCGGGAAATGCTCAGAGCACAGAATAAGTCAGCAGACAACATCACGCTTTGTACATTCGCTGCACCAGCCTCTGGCAACGGAGCTTTTGCCACTGATCTGAATAACAAAATCGATGGACAGATTCACTATCAGAATACGAATGATATTGTACCTCATTTTCCAACGTATGACGGTATCAACGCTGTTAGTGACTTATACAATCCATCACCTGCTGCGTCAGAAATAATTGTGGAATATAACCAGAAAGGAGAACCTGTATACTTAAAACAGGTATTAAAAGGACTCGCCATATCATTCATTCAGGCGGATTATCAACAGCCTGAATATGATTTCCTGGAGACTTTTTCTGCTCCGTTAATTAATAAAAACAGCTCCTCTGAGAATGATATGAAAGAAAGATTTGTTGAGAGTGAGCTTAATTTATGGGTAGATCAGGCAGGCGCCCAGCACCAGATGGACGTATACGCGAGATACGGAGTGGGTGTCAAACTACCGGACTTCGATCCTCAGATCCTGGAATGTAACAAGAAAACACTAAAAGCATTATAGTACCCAAACAACTACAAATGGCCACCTGCCATCAATAAACATAATAGTGAAGCCGGAGACGATCTCTCCGGCTTTCTTATTTAACAAGTGTTTAGCAGAAGCATCTGCATACCCTTTCTGATGATGGAAACCATAATATGTTTAAATTGATCTTATGAAATATAAAAACTATCTTTCCATACCTTTTTTACCATGAAATATTCCTTTACCACAACTTATCCAATGAGACATTTTACAACCCTTTTCCTCCTTCTGCTAAGCACCGTATCCTTCGGACAGCAAACAGCAGAAGACCTTCTCAATCAGGGGAAATTAGTATGAAAAGAAAGACTATACTGGCGCAAAGGCCGATTTAGATAAGGCGATTGCCTTATCGGCAAAAAATGCGGAGGCATTTGTCATAAGAGGTAATGTACTGTACAAGCTGAAAGACAATAAAGCCGCTCTTGAAGACTATTCGCATGCCATCGCATTAGATCCAAATGCAGCCAGAGCCCTGCACAACCGCGGGATCATTAAAAAGGACATGGAAGATTATGATGGGGCATTAAAGGACTATAACAAGGCTATCGAAGCTGCGCCGGACAGCGCTTACATGTATTCCTCAAGAGCCCTGCTCCTGATGGTCGTGAAGAGAGACTATAAAGCTGCAATAAAAGACTTTAATACCATCGTGAAATTAACGCCTGATGACGCGGAAGCCTATAGTATGAGAGGCATCGCAAAAGGCAGAATGAACGATCCCAAAGGCGGCATCGCTGATTTTACAAAAGCAATAGAACTGACACCCCGGGAGGCTGAAAATTATTACCATAGAGGATATCTGAAAATGGATCTTTCCCAGAATAAGGAAGCTATCCCGGATTTTAATAAAGCTATTGAGCTGAATGCGAACTATACAGAGGCTTTCAGTGAAAAAGGGAATGCTAATTTCTTGTTAAAAAACTACCCGGAAGCCATAGAAGCATATACGAAAGCTATCAATCTGGAACCTAATGGAAAGAACCATTACTACCGGGGTATTTCGAGGATGAATACGAAGGATGAGAATGGCGCCTGTCAGGACTTTCAGGAGGCTGAAAAGCAGGGATATAAAATAGAAGATAAAGCGATCCTGTCTTTTGTCAGACGCTGTGCAAAAGGGAACGGGAAGACATATATCATTAACTAACGGCTCATCTATTAATTTACAGACACGATATTGATAAGGCCGGAGATATTATCTCCGGCCTTATCATTTATACCAGGATCAGTCAACCCTCATGGGTCTGCGGACTTGCATTTGCAATTTTGTTCCTGTATTTTACTTAAAAATAACCCAATGAAGCTTTTCAGTGTGCCTGTGCTTATATTATCCCTTTTTTTCACCCTATACTGCCTGCCAGCCATTGCACAACAGTCATATAAATCTGTCCTGCTTAAAGCTGTACAGCACCTGCCATTACCTGATAGCTCACATGTAATATTTTCCCTGCTTACCTTTAATGATACCGTGGAAAACATCGCCGTAAGCAATCTCGATACAGAGCTGCCTATAAAGGTGAATGTGATCGTAGCCGCTCCCCTTGGCAAGGGTAAGATCATTGCCTTTGGCAGTAGTGCCTATTTACATAAAGGCCTGCTGGATGATACCAACGTACTGCAATTGATACAGAATATGTTCGCATGGGCCAGTAATGGACATAAACACCCCCAAATGGGCATTTACACGCATGCGGATAGTGCGTTCCTCCAACTGGCGGACCAACACCACATAAGCACTTACCCTATAAGCAGCAAAGGGATTAAAAAGTATACTGATATTATTTACCTGGAAACAGATATAAGAGATAAAGATACACTCAGGGCCCTGGAAACCTTTGTGCGAAATGGAGGTACACTCATACAGGTTTCTCCCTATGAGCAAATATATTATAAAATGCTGGCCTCTCCCGGCAGCTTCGCACAGGATGCCGGCATTAACACCCTGTTGGTAAAAGCCGGTATCTATGACATCAATATGGCCTTTTTCAGCTCCCATCAAAACAATCGCCTGATCACAGACAGCGTACCTGACTATCTCCGCTTATCTGCCATACCTTCTTTGCTAAAACGTCCCTCTACCGGTTTCATTGATGATATAACGGATAGATACATCATACAGCCAACAGTGGACCTGCTGTTCGAAAATAACGATATTAATTCCCCGGTCCTGCAGACCCTCAAAGCGCAATACAAGGTGCCGGATACACTGACTATTCCCACACCACAAAACCCGGTAGTATTGTCCACCGCTGAAGAGAAAGCACGTTATCATCTTAGTCGCCGCTTTTACGAAAAAACGCGTTCCTCCACCGATGATAAGCATCAGATCGCACCTGGTGCACGTTACTTTCCAGGAGCTGTACCGGATACTGCTACCCGCGTTACGACCAGTATTACTGTACCAGTGCAGGTTGGTACGCAAGGGCTGCTGGAACCTAACCCTATATACCTTAGACCACATTCCACAGGTCTGTATGTACCACCCGGTGAAGAGGTGAAGGTGGTTCTGCAAAGCAAAGACAAAGAAAAGCACCTCAAAGCACAGATAGGGGTACACAACGATGACCTGGCAGATCTGACCCAGTTGACTCGCAGCGCCGAAAATATGGTCCGTATCTTTCCACTGGATCAGGATACTACCGTCATTTACTCTCCCTTTGGCGGACTGCTGCAACTCAATATTAGCGACACAACCTCACTGAAAGAGATCACTATCAACGTAGAAGGGGCCGTAAAAGCGCCCTGCTTTAAACTGGGTCAAACGAGTGAATCCAGCTGGATCGCTGGCATCCGCAATAACCCTGCCCCCTGGGCAGAACTGGCCACAGATAAAATTATCCTCACTGTACCCGCTTATCGCATCCGCCACCTGGATAACCCGGTGAAACTTTTGCAGTTCTGGGACGAAGTAATGGATGCTGATGCGGATCTCGCCAGGATCTCCCGTACGCGTCCACACCCTGAAAGGGTCGTCGTAGACCAGGATGTGGCATATGGTTACATGTACACCGTACCTGAGCGCATTATTGTACCGGATGATGAGAGCTGCGCATTGATGCTGGATGAGGTCATGGTTCGTACCAATGGTTCCTGGGGACTGTTCCACGAACTTGGACACCGCCATCAGTTCTGGGGGATTGATTTCGGTGAATTGCAGGAGGTCTCCGTAAACCTCTTCACCATGCATGTGTATGACAAAGTATTACACAAAGGCATCTACAATCACGAAAATATTGCCAGTAAAGACATTGTTTTGAAAAACATCAGTAACTACCTGCAAAACAACCCATCCTTTGAAAAGTGGGGACAGGACCCTTTCCTGGCGCTTTGCATGTATATAGAACTCATCCAGCAATTTGGCTGGCAGTGCATAGCCGATACCTATGCAAAATTCAGGGCTACTCCGAAAGAAAAATACCCTCAATCACAGGAAGACAAGCGGGATTTGTGGTTCCTGACTATCTGCGAGGTGACGAAGACTAATCTTACGGGATTCTTTGATATCTGGAAAGTGCCTGTGTCAGCGCAGGTGAAAGAGAAAGTGGTTGTCTATCCTTCCTGGTTGCCCGATGAACTAAAGCAGTATGATGGACACAATGCACCTGTCAAATAACAGATTATAATATAGGAGTAAGTATTCTAACGAATTCACTGAATTAATTTAAAATATTTGAGTAATACTTATGCTCACCTGTATTCATTTCTTTTGTTGCCCAAAACATGTATCTGTAAAATATACTTTGCGCTGATTTCCTGTAATATTTTTTAGGCATTTTATCTAGTTGTATCATTGAGTCATCAATCCGTACTGAGATCAAAAGTTGTTCCTGAGGTTTAATTCTCAATACTGTTGTATTTGGGTTTTCGATGTCACAAAAAACATCATAGTTATTCGTAAGCCAATTCTTTCCAAATAAGTGCTGTTTATAAATCGAGAAGAAAAAAGTCTCATTATCTGAGTTATTTTTTATTTCCAATGTAATACTATCTTTTGAAGAAAAACATGCATTGATAAACACAGGGCTTTGCGCATAAAGCTTACATGAAAATATAATCAAAACGATCAGCGTTAATATCTTTCTCATTATTTTACTTTTTTCGTCCCACCGTTAGTTTTATGCTGGGGATTTGGGTATTGTACTTTCACTTCAATTTCACCATTCCCTGCCTCACGATATTCTTTTAGCTTTTTAAAAAGTTCTGTTTCACATTCAGTACATCCATGAGAATATCCCTTTTTTGAATCATGGAAATAAAATGAATTTAAATCGCGGTCTTGTGGAGTAGCACCAGTGACATTTACCGGCTCCAAACGAGCCCGATTCTCTCCCCAATCAGAATACGTCCATCCCAATCCAGGCTTTTGGGGATTTTCCACCCATCGGGGAATTTTCTCAATTCCTCCTTCCGGACTTCTTTTCAATTCTCCTGTCTTAGTATCAACTTCGGCAGTCCTTTCCGGATCAGGGGTCAAATTAATTTTATATTTACCTTCGGGAGTTGGTCCCACACTAGCATATTTTTGATATTGCGCTTGCTGAACATTCATCGTAACGATTTTACTTACTCCCTGAAAAGTCGTTTTCGCCTGCGCTTTATCCATACCAGATGTCGCCTTATATACAGCGAGCAGATTCTTTCGATCTCCATAGTGCCCACCGTACCAATATACTCTATTACCTGTAGACAAGATCCAGTCGGCCCCATCCGGGTCTATTCTGCTAATTGGGTTATTTTCAACAAAATTATAAGGCGTTGCATGTGCAAATTTATACGATAATGGATCAACACTCAATGCGAAAATAACCACATCAAAATTATAATTATTATCCAACAACTCTTTCTTTGAGAATGCAACAATTTTTCTGCTGGCTGTATTGAATATTGTGTTGTTATACCTTTCTTCTTTTTTTGTATTTATTTCCTCATCAAACATTCCGTTGGAGAGACTTGCATAACGAGTATCTGTCAGATGATTATTCGCAATTCTTCGAGGAATATACCTTGTAGAATTGGCTGCACTTATCGAATCCCTACCTGCCTTCCCAACCAATCGCATTTTCATTTCGAAGGGCATCTCCCTATATCCTAATTCGAATATATGCGTTATCAGCTGTTGATATTCCCGGAACAATTCAGTTTTACTCAACAATTCAAAACGTCCATTTTCTTTCATTAACCGGCTCTCCAATACTTCTGCCTTTAACAACATTGCATTCAGATTATGGTCATCAAATCTCAACGCGCTTTCTGCACACGAGAGAATGAAATCATCATCATTTATACCAAATTTATACTCGTATCCTTTCGCAAGATATACCAGGCACAATGCGATTGATTTCTCCAAATCTAACTCTCTTAAGGCAATACCATTCTTCGTTGCTTGCGACGGAGTATGGGTAAGCGTTTCAATAGTGCCAATTCCGGGAAACGATCCATTAGCCAATTCCACATTAAACTTAGTTCCATGATTATCCGAATGACGAATGTAGACATGTCCTGGAGCTGTACAAAGATTCGCCAGGCTATTCAATCTTTCTGAGAAAATCTTAAACAATGATGCAAGTGCAAAACAGTTACCCACCTTGTTATTAAGAAGGTTAGTAACCTGTGTATTTTTCCAATTGTAAGTTCCAAAA
Organism: Chitinophaga sp. YR627; assembly: GCF_900114995.1. GTDB lineage: Bacteria > Bacteroidota > Bacteroidia > Chitinophagales > Chitinophagaceae > Chitinophaga. Next base: position 605,924 of record NZ_FOUX01000006.1, on the reverse strand, counting down.
GGATCATTAGCAGCATAGGTAAATTCCTGGTACTTATATAACTTCTTATCAGGCCATATTATTATTCCAGGTTTTGTAATATAACTATAAATAGCATAATTCATTAATGCACGCTGATAATTCTCTTCCTTATCGGCCCTGATCTCGAATAGATCCTTACCTGCATCCATCAGAGAGCCATCCTTCATGTCTTCATATAGATTGCTGATGTTTTTAACATGAAAATTTATGATCTCCGCATAAGAATTATGATCCAAACCACCTCCCCACCATGCATTTTCTATTTCATATATAGCTTCTTCATAGCTTATCTCTCCCTTTCCGGTCAACATATTTTCTAATTTGACCTTTGCCGCATGAAATGAAGCGAATGTTAAAGAGTCGGGGTTCGCATCTACAGATAATGGCATCAAAATAAATATAAGCAGGAGGTAAAATATAGCTCTCATTAAGTACCAATTATTTACTTTTTATAAACATGTTTTTTTTCACCTTGCCACTAATATTGAAATGGTGTTGTACCTGCGATCTGAATTCCTGCTGTTTTAGCAATCCTTCATACACTCCTTCGGGCATTTCCCTATAGCCAAGTTTCAAAATATACTCTTCGGTTTGTAAGTATTCCTTATAATATTCTTGAGTTAAAGGATATTTCTTAATTTCATCGAGATCATGAATGTTATTTTGCGACATTTCTTTTAAAAGCATGGTTTTAAGATGCATACTGTAAATAAAAAGCGAGCTCAAATTATTATTGCGAGAAAATTGAGGAACTCCTATACTTAAGCAATCCAATATGAATTGTTCATCTCCAGATCGATCAACATTGACATATTCAAGAGCAAGATCAAAGACACAATTAGCTATTATTTGTTGCGAATTAAGCGTATCAAGGTAAATTCCGGAAGTGACAGCTTCAGTGCTGATAAACAGGTTATCCTTATACCATTTATCGGAAATTTCCCAATTAGAAGTAGGTTCATAGTTAACTATGTTTCTATTATTATCTAAGTATTTTATAAAAGAATGGTGAGGAGCAAAACTTAAATAGGCCTTCACTCCCAGAGCCTCTGCTAATACAAGGTAAACAGCGGGCATGGAGGAACATTGCCCATAACCTGTTGCCAGGCATTTTGTCAAAAACAAATTCCGATAATCTTTCAATCCTGCATAATCATCATAGTCATATCTAAACGGTTGATGAATGACGATTTCCATTTTCAAACTCTTATCTGCGGTTTTTCTGATTTTATTTATAGAGAGTCTTTCTGACATGAACTTCTGAATAGCATATTGTACTATAAAACTATCATTTAAATCAAGTCCATTTTGGACTATCCACTTCTTAATAAAGTCCGCCGATTCTTTTATAATATTATTATACTGTTCTTTAGAAAGATGAACAGAACCATACGCTTCTTCCACGGCATAAAATGCGTCTGCCACAGACATTTTATATCGACCTTTAAGCATACCTTCTAACACCGCTAATGCGCTATTAAAACCTGCCATCTTTTCTGGAGTATTACCAGGTGGCCTACGCGTAGTCGATTGCGGCATCTTTACAGAAATTTGTCGATAAGTCTGTAAATCCTGCATAAGAGCCAAAATTTCCCGCTGTTTTATTATAATCGTATTACTTGAGCCTACACTAACACTAGTCGGGCCAATCTCTGTTTCTGGACCTCTGATAATTTTTTCCCTTTCCCATTTATTGAAACTAGTTTTCCCAAACTGCACAGAGATTGGCTCATAGGGCACTACGGAAGGGACGGCTTGAGATTGATTTTGGCCAAGACCCCGAAAAGAAAAGATCAAAGCAATTACCAGCGTTATCAATATTTTAGATGGCATTAATTAGATAATATGATTATTGTTATACCAGGAATAGGAGGATTTGTAAAAACGGCCAAATATACAAATAAATTAATATGTTTTATCTATTCAAATAAATTAGTATGTACATTAGTGGTCTTGCAATATTTGCAACCTCTTATAAACCAGCCTATAATTAATTCTAATAATGGTTCTTCGTTACTTGAAACACAGTCTTTTTCACAACAATTGACTCTTGCAAAAAAACTTATAATAGCATACACAACACCATTGAAAACACATTCATCAACACACAATATGAAAACACTTCTCACAATCGCTTTTTTAATTACAACAACCCAGTCCTTTGCGCAATCAATCTTCCCCGGCTTAAGCCCCAAAGGAAGGATCGAGCAAACAATCGGAAATACAAACATCACCGTTGACTACGAACGTCCCGCAGCCAGAGGACGCAAAGTGTTTGGTGAACTGATCCGGTATAACAACTTATGGAGAACCGGGGCAGGGAATTGTACAAAGATCACATTCGACAAAGCAGTCACTATCAATAATAAAACAATAAACAAAGGAACCTACTCCCTCTTTACGATTCCAAACACAAATGAATGGACAGTAATACTCAATACGGACACCACGCTATACGGCACCTCAGGTTATGACGAAAAAAAGGATGTAATTCGTTTCAAAGTAAAGGCTAAGTCTACAGACCGCCATTACGAGTCACTAACAATAGACATTGACGTAGTACCTAATAACGCTGTTATTTACATAGCGTGGGAGAAGACTCAGATTTCACTTCCGGTAGAGACGGAATCCGATAAGGTAGTGAATGACTTTGTACAACAAAATTTACTGACAGACAAGTCAACAGATCCGGATGAATACGCAACAGCTGCGGAGTACTATTTCTACCTGGACAAAAACCTGGATTGGGCCATAATCCTTGTCGACAAAGCTATTAAAATGAAAAACGATGCCTGGTATTACAGACAAAAAGTTGACATCCTGGAGAAACAAATGAAATACCCGGAAGCGATAGACTGTGCTAATCTGGCAATCTCATTAAACCAGCAAAGAAGCGACTGGGATTTGAAGGCGAAAGAACAAAGTGAAGCACAGTATAAAAAGCGAATTGAGTTCTTTAGAAGTAAAGTAAAAAAATAAGTAGAATAAGGTCATATATTATTTGCTCAGACCGCGGCACAATCCATCTCATTAATATTTTACTATATATTTGTAAGTATAATACCTAAGACCTATGACCCAGCAATTACCTGAGAATCCATTCAAACTTGCGCCCCTGATCAGCGTTATTGTCATGCTTTTCTTTGCCAATGGATGTTATTCCAGCTACAAAGAAAGACGCGACGAACTGAAACGCCTTCCACTGCTGGAAGCGATGATGAAGGACAATACAGTAGCTGTTGCGAAAGTAAATCCAACCTATAAAGAGGTTAGCATGAAGATCATGGGAGTACCCATGAAGTTTTACGAAGTAACCTATAGCTACGAAGCAAATGGTGGCGGACCTTATAATGGAGAACGGAGTTTATCATATCCTCCTATATCAGCTGAAATGCCACTGTATTATGCAAAATCGGATCCCTCCTACAGTTCCTTTGAACCTGAACTGGACATCAAAAGAATCAAAGAAGCTGCATCCTCCAAATCCAAATTATACTGGTGTATCGGATGGGTGGTGTTATCTTTACTGGTAGCAGGCCACTTTATTGTAGAAGCAAAGGCCTATCTGAAAGTACGGAAAGCAAAAAAGGATGCCGAAGAAGCCGCTTATAACAGAGCAACTACCTATTAAACGGCACTTCCAACCTTTCCGGACATAAAGTATTTTAAGTAGCAGGTCACTGAATGACGAACCATTCAGTGACCTCTCTCTTTTCCCCTGCTATAGCCTGTCACAAACTCATCCATTAACTCCAGGGAATTCTCAAAAGAATCAACGCCAGCGCTATAGAATAAAAAATCGCAATGTGCTTAAACTTTACCCGTACATCTGTTGCCCGCTTAGATTTTGAATAACCAATCGTAATCAATACAATCGCTGTAATCATCGCCAGTGGATGCTCCAAACCAATCAGGCGGGTGGTTGTATTTTTCGTCATCGCCCCGGAGAAATTGAATATTCCCAAAGGAGAAAGACAATATATCACAATACTGATGACCATCTGGGAATGAACACTCACCAATGCTATAAGTGAAAAAATCCTGCTTCTTTTGGTAAATGGTATAAAATACCCCTTCGTCCGCTTCGATACTTTCTTCAATGAGCTGGCTGTTCCGGCGGATACAAAGACAACGGAATTCGTCTTTACATGATATTCTTCATTATCGATCTGCTGTAAAAAACTCCCTTCTCTTAAATAAAAGAGAAAATTATAGTTCGTGCGGATCAGTGGTATCGGCAACCTGAAGTAATTGGTAAAGAAACTCAGGGGGTATATTTGCAATGATCACTTCTGCCACTGAAAATCAGATGGCAATGCTCTCAGATATTTATCAATAAATATTGCCGATGAAATGAGTTTGTCCATTGCAACAAAAATTGGCTGGTGATTTTCGGATATATAAAGGTAAAGATTTGCCCTCACCTGAGCTCCTGAAAAAACCACTTTGAGCTTTTCAGAAAACAAACAAACCGATCTAATAAAGACCTTTGTTCCTGCAAAACCAAAGACATGGAGCTGTTACAAACGATCATCCATTACTATCAGGGAGAAGCAAAACACGGTCTGCTAGCCGTCGCTACAGGCATGCTGATGCTCTTATCCGGAATACTGCTCTGGAAAACACCATTGATGAAAGCCTTCCCCTGGCCCCTGCTCCTTGTAGGATTAGTGGCAGTAACAGGTGGCGCAACTACCCATTACCGCGCTTCCCGGGAGGCCGTTAAAAAGATAGCGCTATATAACCAGGACAAGACGGCATTCCTCCACCAGGAAACAACAAAAGTCAAAAACATTCATAAAGGCTGGACGCGTACATTCCTGGCCTGGGGCGCCCTCGGATTTTTAGGATTGATATTGGCAATCCGCGCCCCATTATCTCCGGGAACAGGGATAATAACAATAGTACTGGCCATTATCATGAGTGCATTCGAACTGTATTCAAAACAATTCAATGAAGGATATTACAGCAAGATCAAAGCTGCGGTATCTTATACCCAGACACCCGTTAAGATAAAGGCTCCTCCCAGGCAACGCCACCAGGTGAAAGATCGTTTAAGAGATGTATCTGCCGGCACAGCACACAACCTGTTGACCAATTCCACCTTACAGACCTTACAGGAAATACCGGTCCCGCAGATAGATTATTCAAAGCCAATCCTTATTTCAACTAACAACAACTGTCCATCAGGCAGAAAAAATAAACAACAATAGTATGAAGAAAGTCGCATTAGTGACCGGTGCTTCCGCCGGCATAGGACTGGCAACAGCACATTTACTCGCAGAAAATGGTTATATCGTTTACGGTGCAGCTCGTCGTATGGAAAAAATGACCGGACTGACAAGCGCTGGTGTAAAAATTATCGCCATGGATGTTGCAGACGACGCATCTATGGTAAGAACAGTGAATCAGATCATAAAGGAACAAGGTCAGATAGATATACTCATCAACAACGCAGGCTTCGGCTCCTACGGCGCAATAGAAGATGTACCCATGCAAGACGCCCGTTATCAGATGGAAGTAAATGTATTCGGACTGGCAAGACTTTGTCAGCTGGTACTGCCGCACATGCGCGAAAAAAGAGGCGGAAAGATTGTCAACATCACTTCCATTGGTGGTAAAATGGCCACTCCACTTGGCGGCTGGTACCATGCCAGTAAATTTGCTGTAGAAGGCCTCAGCGATAGCTTACGCCTGGAAGCAAAACCCTTTGGCATAGATGTCATCATTATAGAACCAGGCGGTGTGAAAACAGAATGGGGCGATATCGCTTTCGACAGTGCCGTGAAAACTTCCGGAAACACCGTTTATGGAAACCTGACAGCCGCCGCTAAAAAAGTGTACCAAAAAACCACCATAAACAACGTCGAACCAATAGTAATCGCTTCACTCATAAAAAAAGCCATCGAATCGCCTGCTCCCAAACCCAGATACGCCAAAGGTTATATGGCGGGGATCACACTATGGGCCAAAAGATGGCTGAGCGATGCCCGCTTCGACAAGCTCATCATGAGTCAACTGAAATAAGCTTTATCTTTGGAGAACATGGGTAGTCATGAATTACAGCATAATATCCTTTATATCTGCACCTCCGGACAAAAAAGAGGTGAGGAAGAAATGGTGACCGACCATGTACTTTCCTATATCATGACGGGTTATCTTCAGGTTTACCAGCATGGAGATAACCGTCGTTATGGTCCGGGTACCATCAGCCTGTTACGCAAAAACACGTTGCTGAAAACTGCAAAAGAAACAGCGGAGGATGGTACGCTCTTCCAGTCGCTCAACATCTTTCTGGATAATACCTCGCTTAAAAAATACAGTGCACAGTACAACCTGATGGCCGACGGTCCCTATAACGGCACGCACGCCATAGATATGAGTCATGATGCATTCATAAAAGGATATTTCGAATCCCTGCTCCCCTATTTTAAATCCGGTGCGCCGCTGACAGCCAACATGGCTAACATGAAAACATTTGAAGCCATCGAACTCGTATTGAGACACAACAGCCGGCTTAAAAATATGTTGTTCGATTACAGCGAACCTTTCAAGATAGATCTGGAAGCATTCATGGTCCAAAACTACATCTACAATATACCCATCGCCCAGTTTGCAAGGTTGAGCGGCAGAAGTCTGGCTACATTCAAAAGAGATTTTAAAAAACACTTCAACGATACACCAGAAAGATGGATAAAAGAGAAACGTCTGGAAAGAGCCCACTTTCTTATCAAAGAACAAAAACAGCCGCCAGCCTCCGTGTTTATAGAAGTCGGTTTTGAAAACCTCTCACATTTCTCCACTACATTTAAAAAGCGGTTTGGTTACACGCCTTCCATGGTACACCACCAGTAATCACTGCCCTATCCAGGGCCAGCCGATATATCACAACTCCATGCTCCCACCAAAGGACTTTTCATATATTTACAAATAACTTGTGATAATATGAATAAGACTATCTCTATCGATGACCTGCAGACCATATGGGAAAAAGTGACCCTCCTACACGGCGGACAAACATACGGCGGACATGAAAAAGACCTGAGGATCGAATACATCAACCACATTGGCAGTGTTGTATTTGAAGTCTTTTATGCCCTGCAGCAAACGGATTCCTTTGACGGCGAACTGGCCATTACCTGCGCCCTTTTACACGATACCATCGAAGACACCGCCTTCACAAAAGAAGAACTGACTGAATTATATGGTCACCGTATAGCTGACGGCGTATTAGCCCTGACAAAGAACACCACCCTGCCCAAAGAACAACAGATGCCGGATAGTCTGCAACGTATCATGCAACAACCCAAAGAGGTCTGGGCTGTTAAGATGGCGGACAGGATCTGTAACCTGTACAGACCTCCTCACTACTGGGACAACGAGAAAAAACTGAGCTACCTGCAGGAAGCACGCGATATTCATGCTCATCTTCATAGCGCGAATGTATACCTGTCCAACAGACTCCTGCGTAAGATCGAAGCGTATAAAAAGTACCTCTCCTAATCCTCGCGAAACAGGGAGCATTTCTCATCAGACAGTGCATCACAATATTTGTCAACACGCTAAAAACAGCTATCATAGCTATAAAAAATTGTATACCTGCGTCTTTCATATTAAGTTCGTTTTGTGGCTAAAAAAAATTGTGTCACCAATCCCTTGCAAGGCGACTGATGACACAATATTACCACATTTGTTTTGCTGATTCCGGGGCTTGTCCATAGGACGCAAAAACATGTGCACAGGACGCAAAAACGTGGTGTGGCTATCCACAGAAACAGATGTTTAAAACGCAGATCAATACTTTAGTTAATGATGCTTTATCCTACGTTAGTGCTGCGAAAAAAACGAAACACGAACGTAGAATAACTAGTATCTGACTAAAGTATTACCAGTTATTACCTGCAAATATATACTATTAACTATTCCGAATTTTTGATCAGCTGCAGCACATACTCCATCTGTGTATCCCTGTTCTCCATAAAATCACTATACACAGGCCATACTGTATAATCCGGGATAATTCCCCTGCCCTCCGGCTGATCTGCCTTTACAGGTGCATCCTGGATCACATATACAATAGAAAACTTTGTCTTGATCTTTGAATGCGGCAATTCATATATTAAAGCCATATGTCCGTTATGACCATAATACCCGCCAACTGTCTCTACACCAACAATAATTGCATTCCTGGCATACGCTTTCATCAGCGAAGCGAAATGCGATCCGGCAGAGGCTACATTCTCATCGATCAGTAAATAGACTTTCCCTTTAAATCCAGGCTTTTTAGGGGCATAAACAGGGTTATATTTAGGGTTCTGCAGATTCCTGCCCTGCACCAGTGAAGGGAAGTAATCTTTCAGCATCCGTTTCCCTGCGATCTTCTCCGCGGAATCCATCTTTGCAGCAGTCGAAATGCCCCAGAAGTATTGTTCATAAGGAATCCCGTTATCAAAGATGATATAAGCCAATGAATTCTCTTTAAAACTGCTATCTGTCAGGTACATCATCGGCTGTTCAAAAGTAGGATCACTGCCGCCGGGATTACCACGCACATCTATGATAAGATGAGAAACCCTGTTACTATCCAGCAGCCGGAATACACTATCGATAAATGCCACATATCCGGGAAAACGCGGATCATCCGTATCATCCGCCATCGTGAAAATACGCAGGTTCAGTAACCCTGTATGGGGATCGATCATTTTAAAACTATGTGTAGGTTGCACCGTATAATCCGTCACACTATCTACCGGCGCACTATGCCGTACTATCAGGTTGGCGTTCCTTTCCTGTAGCGTGACCGCCGGAACGGTTACCTTTTGCTGCTGTGAAGCGCCAGGGGCTAAAAACCGGATCTCAAAACGATCGGTCAGTCCATATTCATAGAGGTAACGCAAGCCATAACTGCGGTTAACGCTGTTGGATAGTTTCTCTGTTATTGTAAAACCATCCGCCGTGATATATTTAAAAAACGACCGCATCAGGGCTGTATCTGCAATGCCATTGATACTGATGATCTGCGACCCGACAGGAATCAGGTCGGTCTTACTGTTAAAGAGGATCTTTCCTTCGATATACTTCAGGGCAAAAGGGAAGAATGCGCGTTGCCTGTTCAGGTAACTGACCAGCGCTGTCTGAGGTTCAGCGTAATTGTGACAACTCCCTTCAAAATCGGCCAGCTGTAAGATCACTTTGAAAAAGTCCAGCGTAGACATAGGTTGACGTGCCTGCCGGAAAGCCCATTGATAGATGCTGTCTATCTGTTTGGCAGTCCGGTAACGATACAGGCCTGAATTAGCTTCCTTACGGATGCCGATAAACACGTCAAGGTCCTGTTTCATTTCTTTGGGACTAAGCAGCTTATTGTAGATGGAAAAGCTGTCAACAGACGAATGAGCCGGCTTCACCGACTCCTGGGCCCATGCCTGTTGCACAAACAATAAAAGGAAAAGTATTTTTCTCATGTGTTGCCGGGGTTCTTACACTAATCTACAAAAACTCCGGCAATCCACCCTAGCGCTCCAATATCAGCAGTTCTTCCTGGTTGTCTACCGTCCACCGGCGGAACTTATTGAGGAAACTCTTGCCTAACAGGAATACATCTGCGTCCTTCGCCACACTGAGCATCATGTTATCCAGTGTATACTTGCCTATCTGCACATTATTCACCCGGTATATTTTGCAGTCAACCGTCTTACCATTTGCAATCGTATAAGTCCCGGTGCCCAGAAAATCTTTTGCTGAAAACACATTTTTCTCCATCATTTTTACCGCCAGGGAATCCGAGATCAGCAGATCTGTCGCACCACTGTCCAGCAGCCATATATACGTAAAAGGTCCCAGTTTCACCTTGAGTTTGGTCATAGCGTCTACCGTAATAACATGCACAGTATCTCTGTCTGGTCCATGTACATCTGCGGCGAGTGCTGCCGTCCAGCCGCTTGTCTGCGACACGTTTTTAACGGGCACCCTGCCGCAGCGATAAGCGATCTCATTATAAAGAAATGAGTTCGGATCAGACAGGTCGCTCCATTTCGAAGTGTTGATCTTTCGCTCCTTCATCGTCTTCACAGCGCAGTCGCAATAAGCATCGAGTCTTTTTTCATCAATGGAATCTTTTGCACTCTTTCTGATCCCTTCTTTCAGACTTTCTTTTACCGCAGCTATCTGTTGCGCGGTAAACAGCATGCTTTTGTCCCACACCCTGCCATAGCAATCCTGGGACATCTTTGCATAAAAAGAATCCTTCTCCATCAGCATCGACAGCGTAGCATTTCCATGTGCTTTCCTCAGTGCTTTCAGATCAGCGTCCGTATAGTGCCCATCCAGTTTACTGACGATACAGGCACAGATCTGCGCTGCCTCCGGTGTATTCTCTCCCCCTTTGATCCATTTCTTACATTCATTAAAAAAGACCCGCTTACTCGCCAGTGAAGTACCTTCCTTTGTATTGATAAACTCATCCTTGGGTACGGGTTGAGCAAAGCTATTGGCAGACAGGGATAATAAAAACAAAACAAATAAAACACGCATTACCTTTCAATTGAACGAAACAAAGATAAGACAGTCCGTATTCGTTTATGCGGATCTGTTTTAATTTTCAGTTAAGCCCTTCCGGTAACTCTTTTGGGGACCAGCACCCGTTCCCTGCGCACCTGCAGTGGCGACGCTCCTTTCATCGCTGGTATACCTGTTGAGCAGCCGGAGCACCAGGCCATATAATCCCTTAAAATGTACAATTACATTTCTTTCAACTATCTGAAATATTTCGATATTTGCAATATGAACAGCGATAAATCAGCACACCACAACCCCGACCAGTTCAAATGGGGTGGCGTATTATTAGCTTTAGGGATCGTATTCGGAGACCTCGGGACCTCTCCCTTATATACCTTCAAAGCCATCATCGGCGAAAGAGCCATATCAGAAACACTCGTACTTGGTGGCGTCTCAGCCGTCTTCTGGACCCTCTTTTTCCAGACGACCCTGAAATACGTATTCATCACCATGAAGGCAGACAATAATGGGGAAGGCGGTATCTTTTCCCTTTACGCCCTCATCCGCAGATATGGCAAATGGGTACTCTGGCCCGCTATCATCGGGGGTAGTTTCATGATCGCTGACAGTCTCATCACCCCGCCTATCTCGGTAACCTCCGCTATGGAAGGACTGCTGGTGCTCAACCCCGACATTCCCATCATGCCTTTTACCATCATCATACTCATCGTACTGTTCCTTTTCCAGCAATCAGGTACCAACCGTATCGGCGTGTTCTTCGGACCTGCCATGGTCATCTGGTTCAGTATGATCGCTATCCTGGGTGTTACCAACCTGGCGGGCAACTTTTATGTGCTGAAAGCCATCAATCCGATGTATGCTTACAGACTGGTAGTTGAATATCCCGGCGGACTCTGGGTACTCGGCGGTGTATTCCTCTGTACCACCGGCGCAGAAGCGCTCTATGCCGATATGGGACACGTAGGCCGTCGTAATATACAGGTGGCCTGGATCTTTATTAAAGTATCCCTCCTGCTTTGTTATTTTGGTGAAGCTGCCCTCCTGCTAAAATATAATGGTCAGCACCTGGATGCGGTGGATGCCTTCTACGGACTCGTTCCAAAGAAACTGCTCATACCCGTGATCGGGGTAGCCACTGCTGCCACTATCATCGCCAGTCAGGCTTTACTGTCCGGTACCTTTACACTGTTCAATGAAGCGATCCGCCTCAATGTGTGGCCACGCCTGCGGATCGAATTTCCTTCTGACATGCGCGGACAGGTATACGTTCCTACGGTCAACTGGTTACTGATGATCTCCTGTATCGCTATGGTGGTGCACTTTAAAAAGTCATCCAATATGGAAGCCGCCTTCGGTCTCTCTGTAACGCTGACCATGCTGATGACCACCATCCTCCTGACCGTTTATCTTTATACGCATAGAGTACCAAAACTCGTTGTGCTCTTTCTCTTCCTCCTTTTTGGATGGATCGAGATCACCTTCCTGGTGGCCAACCTCGATAAATTTGCACATGGTGGCTGGATCACCCTCCTGATAGGATTGCTGCTGATCAGTATCATGTATATCTGGCATGCCGGAAGACGTTTCAAAGCCAGATTCCGGACGCTGATCGATCTCAGAAAGTATATCCCAATTCTGAAGACACTGAGCAACGACAACGATATTCCCAAATACGCCACGCACCTGGTATACCTCACCATGGCAGAAACACCCGACAGTGTAGAAGAACGTGTCATTGACTCCATCCTGCACCATCAGCCGAAAAGAGCAGACCTCTACTGGTTCATACACGTAGACGTTGATGACAAACCTTACACCGCCAGCTACATATCGCATGTGATCGAAAAAGAAGAGATCATTCACATCCGGTTCAAACTTGGTTTCAGGGTCATGCCACGTATCAATATCCTGTTTAAGAAAGTGGTAGGTGAAATGAAGAAAACCGGTGAGATCAATATTCAGAATAAATATTTCGATCCGGAAACAGGTAATCTGCTGGGAGACTTCCGCTTTGTCATCCTGAAAAGCTTCCTCTCCGTGGAAAATAACCTGTCACTCTGGGATAATATCGTTATGAGATTACACTTCCTGCTGGATAATCTGAGTCTGCCGGATGACAAAGCATACGGTCTGGATAACAACAATGTAGTCATAGAACGTACACCGCTGATACTCGGAAAAACAGAGAACATTACCCTGAGACGAGAATTCGAAGGTTAAGGTCTTCTCAAGCTGAGAAAACCTTCTCATTTCGAGAAGCCGTTACGAAGGATGCCACTTCCGACACTATTGTAAATCAACAACATATAAACTTTCCATATGCAGGAGTACTTTTTGCTCCAGTATATGGAAAGTTTATATCATGAAAAACGACCCTTTCCCCCGTCTGAAATCCATTCACCTTTTATATGGCTTTTTCATTGCCATTTCCCTGATCACACTTGCCGCCCGCTTAATTCTCCGGTAAGCTTTACTGTTTGATGCAATACTCCGGGGAATATTTGCCATTATCCTCACTGCCCGGAGACAGCTACTATTTTATTGCTAATTTTAGTCCGCAGCCTACACTGCGGGACAACCAGATCGTTTATAAAATAGTATGCCATGTCGGATTACAGTAGCTTCAGAGAGCACGTGCTCAGCCGCATTCCCTTTACAGAAGAGGAATTGAATGAGTTCTGCAACAGCTTTAAAGCTGTCAGGATAAAGAAAAGACAGTTTATCGAGCAACCCGGCTTTCCCGCGAAACACAGATATTTTGTAGTGGAAGGCGCGTTCAGAGCCTATGTTATTGGGGATGAAGGACAGGAACATACCATACAGTTTGCCATTGAGGACTGGTGGATTTCCGATTATAACAGTTACATTTTCCAGCAACCGGCTACTATGTTCATCGTGGCGCTGGAAGACAGTCTGATACTGGAGATAGATTATGACACTGAACAACGCCTCAAAAACAGCAGGTATAAATTCGAGACATTCTTCCGGATACTGGCAGAAAATACAGCGGCTTATATGGCCCGCAGAGTGATCACCAATCTTACTAAAACTGCCGAACAACGCTACGAGATCTTCCTGGAAAAATATCCCAACATTGTACGCATAGTCCCCCAATACGCACTGGCTTCCTTCCTGGGCATGACGACAGAATACCTCTCAAAGCTGCGCCACAAAAGGATGGCGAAGAAAAGTTAATCCAGTTCAACCTGTTTTCTTAAACCAGTTAGCCTTTTTTTCCTGTTCCAGTTCATTGGAGAGGATGTGCAAAGATGCCAACTTTGTATTGTCTTTATGACAATCGATTCGGTAAGTAAACAAACACTTTACAATGGCATCTCTAACAAAAGCACAGGTCTTTATAATGGCTGCAACAGCGGGTATCAGCGTGGCAAATGTCTATTACAGCCAACCCATCCTCAATGCGATCGCACACACCTTTCAGATATCTACAGAAAAAGCAGGGATCATCTCTGTTTTAGGACAGGTCGGCTATGGTATAGGCCTCTTCTTCCTCACCCCCATTGGCGATATGATAGAGCGCAAACGCCTGATATTATATCTGCAGGCCGGTTTATTCATCTCACTGCTCTTAATGGCATTCTCTCCAACACTGCCTATGTTGTATGTGGGTAGTCTGCTGATCGGCGTCTTCTCCGTAGTGGCACAGGTTATACTCCCGATGGCGGCCAGTCTGGTAAAAGAAAACCGGGGTAAGATCGTCGGACAGATCTTCACCGGTATCCTGGTAGGCATTCTCGTTGCCCGTGTATTCAGTGGTTTTATCACCAACTGGCTGGGCTGGCAATATGTATATCTTCTCTCCGCCGTGATGGTATTCTTTACAGGTATCCTCATGCAGGCGGACTTTCCACCCATGCACGAACATTTCAATGGTACCTACACCGGACTACTTAAATCAACAGTAGACCAGTTACGGCGATTTCCACTTTTGAGACGAACAGCACTGACGGGTATGCTTGCCTTCGGTACACTGAGCGCCTTCTGGGTAACGCTGACATTCTATCTGAGTGAAGCGCCATTCAATTATTCCGCCTCTCTGATAGGTCTGTTTGGCTTACTGGCTGCTGCCGGCGCATTACTGGCGCCGCTGTTTGGTAAACTGGCAGACAAAGGCACACACTCCCGGTCACTGATTTTCTCTACCGGTCTCACACTCATCAGTATCCTTGTGCTGAAACTATTTCCGGGTTCTCTTACCGGTATCTGGCTGACGGTGATATTGCTGGACATAGGCGTACAGGCGACTCAGGTCACCAATATTGCTATCATTTATTCCCTGGACCATCTGGCCAATAGCAGGATCAACATGGTGTACATGACCAGCTATTTCGCAGGCGGTGCACTGGGCACCTATTTGTCTATTCTCTTATGGAATGCAGGAGGCTGGAGCTGGTCCACGTCCTTTATGATCTTCCTGGGGGCACTGGCCATCTTTAATGTTGTCAGCACACCCCGTATGCAAAAAACAAACTAACCGATCATGCAAATAATTGTTATAGGCGGCTCTATTGGCGGCCTCAGTGCAGGCATTGCCCTGATGCAACAAGGTTTCGACGTGGAAATATATGAACGCGCGGCAAAGGATATGAAAGACAGAGGGGCGGGTCTTGTCATACAACCGGAAATGATGGACTACCTGATGGAGCATCGTATAGCACCGAAAGACGTATTTGGCGTACCAGCCAGACAAAGACAGATCCTTGATGAAAACGGCGCTCCGGTGCTGAGATATCCGAATGATACACAGTTCACCTCCTGGAATTATCTCTGGCGGCAGCTCAAAGATTTCTTTCCTGCTGACAGGTATTTCTATGGTTATGAATTACAATCGACCGAACAACATCCACATGCAGTGACGGCCACATTCAGCAATGGAAAAAAGGTGACAGCGGAATTGCTCATCGGGGCTGACGGATATAATTCCGTCGTGAGAGGACAAATATATCCTGATGTGATACCGGCATACGCAGGATATGTCGCATACAGAGGATTGATTCCTGAACAGGAACTGACACTGGAAGAAGCTGCTTTCTTCTCTGATAAGTTCACGCTCTTTCCTTATGAGAACTCACATCTACTCTCTTATATGGTACCGGGGCCAGATGGTGAACTGAAGAAAGGGAAACGCCTGTACAACTGGGTATGGTACCTGAATAAGACACAAGCTGAACTGGAAAAATTAATGATCGATAAAAACGGACAGGAAAGACAGTTCACTGTACCGGCAGGCTGGATGAATGCAGAGAGTCTTACGACACTGCAGCAACTGGCAGATGAACAATTGCCGCCCATCCTGCGCGACCGCGTACAACAGACAGCACATCCTTTCGTACAGGTCATTTTTGATCTTGCCGTGCCAAAGATGTACCAGGACCGCATTGCTATAATGGGAGACGCGGCTTTTGTAGTCAGGCCTCATACTGCTTCCGGAACGGCGAAAGCTTACAGGGATGCGATTGTACTGGCAAATAGCCTGAATGATCACGAAGATATTGAAACGGCGCTCGCCTACTGGAACGGACAGCAAACCCGGTATGGGATGGCGATCGTCAATCACGGTAAACAACTGGCGGCCAGAAGCCGCTTAGGCCTGCAAATGGCATAAATGCATACCACTATCCATGAAAACAAGACGCCCACGGAATAATATCCATGGGCGTCATTACGCTAAGTGTGACAGTTATTTCTTTCTGTAACCGGCATTTCCCATCTGAGAACCTGCCAGTGGCAAATAGTAGTTATTGATGTCTACTTTTGCTGACTGTACAGTCGGGAATTTCTTATTCACCACGGAACCTGTACCCTCTGTAAAGACAGCGCCTGCTTCCGCATAGATGTAGTTTCTTACGGTAATGGTAGTGACACCATTGATAGGTCTGATAAACGCGTTGTTACTGATGATCTGTGCTGTTTTCATACCGGTGCTGCCATTCAGACGAAGGCTGTTTCCTTTTGTCCAGGCGATCGTATTGTTGGTGATCTTTACCACCGCATTTGCAGTACCTCTGATGCTCAGACCTTCACCCTGGTTTTTAGAGAACAGGTTGTTATTGATGATGTGCGTAGCACCGTTCTCACCGGAACCGTAGAACTGCAGCATTTCACCCCAGCCATCGTGTACCCAGTTGTCGTGTACGTTGGTATTGGTAGTACGGCCACCGATCAGGATACCACCATTGTGATAACTATCAGTCTGCAATGCCCAGTTGGTCACTTCATTGTTGTAGACTTCCAGCTGATCGATAGCGGCTGTCTGAATACCATCCAGTCCGATATCTTTACAGGTGTTGTTATAGATCTTCACATTACGCCAGATCACAGGCTGTACATACTGGTGACCGCTGGTCATTGCAGAAGTAGAACCATAATATGGCGCATTCGCTGTCAGATCCCAGTAAGTAGCGGTATGACCGATATACATCGCCTCATTGGTCGTGTTTTTGATCAGTACATCATGGATCTTAAGGTTCATCATGGTTGTATTTGGATAAGCCGTGCTTGCATCTCCTTTCACCGGATCTGTCTTCGCAACGATACCATTACCACCGTTCTGAATCGTCAGATTGGATACTTCAATGTTATCTGTTTTGTTACCCAGCTGAAGATCATAATAAGATGCTTTTGCAGCTGCGGTAGAACCGCTGATGATAACGGATGACTGACCTGATTGTCCGCCGAAACGAATGTAATGACAGTTCCAGAATACACAGGCAACACCGTATGCACCACCGTTCCAGGCAGGGTTACCAATCGTTACAGTATTACCTGCGAGATTGCGTACCACAATTGGCGCAGAAGCACTACCGCTCATGTTAGAGATCTGCAATACTTTAATTGTCCCTTTAAGATTGATGATGTCTCCTGCTTTGTAAGTACCGGCAGAATTGTCAATTGCCAGTCGGCCGGTAGCATCCGGCAGCAATGTAAATTCTCTTCCGGTAGCTGTTGCTGTAACAGCAAGGTCACTGTCGGCATTTAATTTTTCCTGAATTGCTTCTTCTTTTTTGCAGCTTGTAGACAAGGCAAGGATAGACGCGCAAAGCAATGCCTGCGCCAGGTAGGTGCGGTTCTTCTTCATGTTGTAGTTTAAAAGATATGGTTAAAATTTTCTCGCGTCGCAAATATAGAAAACGCAAGGTGATTCTGTAATAAAAAATTTATTAACCAGGATATGAATTGGTTAAAGCGTTTATGTTAACGAAATATTCGGGTCATATATTTATTCTATCGGTCAGTACATGTACGTGTAACATTTACACTAAAAAAATGCCGGAATGCCGCCACCGTGGCGAATATCTGAAAATCAACAAATTATGTAGTTTCCAACGGACCTGGCCATTCCATGCATTGGAATTTCCTTCCAGAATGTGGAAAAATATTTTTTCATGCGTTCGCTATCTCATGTGTGTACGCGAACTCATCCTGCCTCATATAAGTATCAGATAAACATATTGGACACTTGCTTAAATCTAGCCATGGTAGCAGATTACAGACTTCAACACGACTAATTTGTACTATAACTGAAACGAATAATTACATATAATAGCAAGCGGAACTATAACATCATTAGCAAAAAAAAGAAATAAAAAAGCTGCCGGTATTCCTACACGGCAGCTTCATAGTATGACACTACGTTTTATTTCCTCTCTAATGCAAGTCTTGCACGTTGCACCAGTATCGTATCTCCCGCATCCATCGATGCAGAGAGTTCCGGATTTACAAAATTCAGCATCGGATAATCCTGCGATAACTTAAAACAGGTGATCGTCGCAGGCATACCAAATACATATTCTATGTGCGTGTTGATCGCCATGAAGTATAATGTGGGCAGATAATACTTACCGTTTTTGATGACGATCGGATAGGTTTTATGGTATGTCGTACAGTTACCGGCGGGACAGTTACTCAGTGGAGTAATCTTCGCTACTTTGTCATGCGCCACATCGCAGGGAGCAGTTCCTGCTTTTGGTACATCCGTTGCGTCTATCTCTTCCAGGACCATACTCGTATCTGTTTTGCTGATGATACGGGTCAGCCTCGTATTGAAGCGAACTTTGTTATCAGGCAGAAAATCTACAGCAATGGCGATGTCGAGATCAGTGGCAGTCGTCTGATTCCAGTAGAAATGCTTCCTTAACGAAGACTGCGTATCGGGCAGATGAATGTCGAGGAATTGCTTAATGGTCTCCGGATCATATACAATATCTGTTTTCGTGTAAAGCGCCAGGTCCTGTATTTCGAGGGTCGCGCCGGATTGGTAATGTGTTTGTACATCATCTCCGAAAGCGTTTGTTTGTTTATCTTTTGAGCAGGCGAAGCATAATAAAGTAAGGGAAAACAGTGAAAATAAAGCCTTTGTGTTCATTTGTTGCGTGTTGTGTTGTTAATAATGAAAAACATGGTTTATACTAAGACACGCCAACTTCCATTTACCCCTATCGGACTCTTCTATTTATCTTGTGCAGCTATTTCCCTGAAACGCCGGATCATTTTGTATTTTGCCCTCACAAACCAAAATCCCACCATGTACCGACACATACTTTTTTGCTGGCTATTGTTATTGCCATGCACTGTACTGAACGCACAACTTTTGCATAATCAGTTCCCTCCCTCCTATAACACGGATATGCAAAGGTTACTGCTGCTGTCTACGGGGAACTACCTGTATGGTATTTCTCAGGGGCAGCTGGACCGGGACAGTGCTTTACTTTTTGTAACGGGCACTTATAATGTCAGCAGGTTAATGCCCTATAATGAGGGATATAAAACAGGCAGTGACTATCCCGGACAGGCGCTGATAGATGCAGGCAGGATAGCCGAAGCCACCAGTCTTGTACATACAATGAAAGGCACCGCCAGGCTACAGTTACTGGCAGAACTGAGCAACTATTATCTGCACCGGCCGGGTAGTGAGCCTGCTGATCTTGAAGAAGCGGGTACATTTATGCGGCAATTACAACAGGAAAGTCAGGCGTCAGGCGATAATTTCTGGCTGTTACAGAGTTACTGGCTGTTAGGAACACTCTATGCTGATATGGGGGATATCGCCAAAAGTCAACCTTATTTCAGTCAGGCGGTAGCGCTCTGCAGAAAATCAGGCGAGAAACGATCGCTGGTGCGTTCTCTCATATACCAGGCCAACGGATTACCAGTAGGCACCCCGCAGAAGGAAAACTACTTCCGGGAAGCGTTTAAGATCGCAGGAGATAATAAATGGGGCATGCTGGAATACAACCTTATGCATCACACGATACTGGAGCATTTACGTACGAACCCTCCTGTCGTGGAAAAGGAAATGATGGACGCACTGGCGAAGGAGAAAGAGATCGGATATCTTCATCATCAATACTCCTATAGTAATATCTCCTATATGCATGGACTTCGGGGCGATGCCATAAAAGGCGTCAGATACGCGGACCTCGCGGTACAGGCAATGGAGGCAACAAAAGATACGGCCTTTTCAACAGTTATCTGCATGCGCCTGGCACAAATGTTCAACAATGCCGGCGAAGTAAAAATGTCTTACCTGTGGAATGACCGGGCGCTGAGTATACCACTGACAAAAGAAACACAGATATTATGGTATAAAAGTTTTCTGGCCAAAGTATCGTTGCTCCGGCGCGAAAATCAACCATTGGAAGCGCTCAAGTTAATAGACAAATTCAATCATCAGTACCCTCCGGAAACAGTGTTCAATAAAATGATGCTGAGCATTCAGGCCGCCGGTGCATATGAGGAATCCGGTAACATGCAAAAGGCACTGGAACAATATCTGCTGTTCCTGGAAAATGTAAAAAACTTCCCTCCACAGTTCGTCTATGCGGAAACATTAACTGCATATAGTGCAGTAGCCAGATTTTATCTTATAACCGGCCACTTTGACCTTGCCCGCAAATATGCCTCTCTTACACTGGAGCATCCCATTGGTAAAATATCAGCACCTGATCTTGCAGCCACCTATAATCTGTTGTACAGAATTGATTCTTCCACCGGCAACTACCTCTCGGCATTAAAACACATGCATCAGTATATGTACTACCGGGATTCTGTATTCAGTATTTCCCAACGGAAGGCAATGGACGGCATGATCATCAAATATGAAACACAAAAGAAAGACCAGGATATCCGTCTCCTGAAACAGGACACTCAGTTGCAGAAGGCCAAACTGTCCCGCTCTGCGATGGTGGGTAAAATTACTTTAGGCAGCATTGCACTGTTGCTCGTAATTGTAGGCCTCCTATACAACCAGTACCGTATCAAGCGAAAAGCCAGTCAGGATGCCCTGACCAGGAACATTGCATTACAACAGCTGGTAGAGGAGAAAGAGTGGCTTCTGCGGGAGGTACACCATCGTGTAAAGAACAATCTTCAGACGATCGTGAGTCTTCTGGAATCACAGTCTGCTTATCTGCAGAATGAAGCCTTACTGGCCATACAGGAAAGTCAGAACAGGATCTATGCTATGTCGCTGATCCACCAGAAGCTGTACCACGATGAGAACGTCTCTTCTGTCAATATGGGCGTTTACCTGCCTGAACTGGTGCAGTACCTGCGACTGAGCTACAATGTTAAAAACAACTTACTGTTCAATGTGCAGGTACATGACGTGGAACTGGACGTATCTCAGGCGATCCCTTTAGGACTGATCGTTAACGAGGCGGTTACCAATGCGATCAAATATGCCTTCCCGGTACCGCAGACAGGCAATAGCATCAGCATTTCATTACTCACCAATAATGAACGCGCTCAGCTGACGATAAAAGATAATGGGATTGGTATATCAAAGGAGACTATGGAGGGTAAGATACGCGGACTGGGCTTAAAACTTATCCGCGGACTGGCAAATGATATAGACGGAGAACTCCTGCTAAAAAATGATGGAGGCGCATCCATTGCGATCTCATTTGAAATAAGTCAGCCGTTACACAGTGTTGCGGGCAATACTTCCGCTGCTGCCACGGCATAAGATGATGTTAGTGTATCTAATCGCCTCAGCAGTCAATGGAGGCGATCAGGTACACTGATATCAATAACCTAATTGTCGCAATACTTCC
Organism: Chitinophaga sp. YR627; assembly: GCF_900114995.1. Classification (GTDB taxonomy): domain Bacteria; phylum Bacteroidota; class Bacteroidia; order Chitinophagales; family Chitinophagaceae; genus Chitinophaga. The sequence continues at coordinate 584,310 of NZ_FOUX01000006.1, read as the reverse complement.
AGCGTGATCTTCTTGCGGCAGGCGCCAAAATCAGGATTAGGTTCACTTCTCCGCTTAATGATCCGGGTAGCAAAGAAAATAGTCTCCGTTCCTTTTGTCTCATAGCCTACCCACCAGCCGATATCATTCCCATCTACCCTTGTCCAGCCGGTTTTGGAACGTATGACATGTCCGTCAGCTTCCTCAGTTATCATTACCCGTTTCAGTATATCGATGTTGCGCTGAGAGAAAGGCAGTTTGTTATCAAATACCTTTACTAAAAACGCCACCTGATTCTGTGGGGATATGCCGAAGTTGCCAAAATTCCAGAAGTCCGCCCCTTTTTCTGAAAGATCATCATTGCCATAGTGGCATCGCTCCAGGTAAGTGCGATAGCGCTTACGGCCTACCTTTTTTGCCAGTTCGATAAACACCCAACCTGCTGATACCTGAAAAGCCTCTTTAACGGTCATGTCATGATAGATATCCGGGCGATAGCCATATAGGACGGTATCTGTCGAACCAACCCAGCGTACCACTTCATTTTCATCTTTTATGACACCGGTTTCCAGTGCGATCAGGAGATTGATCACCTTAAAGGTGGATGCCGGTTGGGTCGTTTTTAATGCGTCGGCACTATCGCTGTACAACCACTGTTGTTTGTTATAGTCATACAGGGTAATACTGCCTTTTACTTTACAATCCAGGAAAGGCTGACGCAGGTTTATCTGACCATAAGTCCTGGAAAGGGTTAACAGACACAAAAGAATAACGGGAAAGTATCTCATAAACGGGTTTGCTTTACGCCGCCCAATTTTTGAAATATTTCCCGTATAACAAAACTTTTATTGTGCTCTAGAACAGGAACGCACCATCTTCCGGTACAAAGCACCTGTGTGCCAGCTGATGGTCCTGCACAGCTTTCCGGATATCCTCACGGGATTGTTTGCCATGATTGACTGCTTCCAGGTGTACGACCCATACACTGGCAGCGGGTGCGTAATTACATACCTGTAAGATATCCGGGATATCCATTACGATAGCATCTCCTTCTGCAAAGCGTGCGCCGCCACCGTTGACAATGATCTTGGTTGGCTGGTATTTATCCAGTGCCTGTTGCACGTCGTCACACCAGATGGTATCTCCGGCGATGTACACCGCCTCTGAACCATCACTGATCACATAGCCGGATACGATGCCCATTCTTTCACCTATTTGTCCGGTGCCATGTTGTCCGCTAGTACGGCTGATCTTTATGCCTTCCCAGGTCAGTTCATCAGCAACGGGCCTTACATGAGTATACCCCTGTTCCCGGATGGTAGCCTCATTCGCAGGTTGACATAAGACTGGTATGTGTTTAGGTAATAGTTCGCGGGCCTTCTCATCCCAGTGATCCGGATGGATATGCGTCAGTAAAACGGCATCAGTATGTGCAATGAGGTCAGCTAACTGCTGTTCACTCAGCGGAAGATCTACAAGTGGGTTCCGGCGGTCGTTGCCGGTAAAGTCAAATGCGTTATACGTTTCTTTAGGCGCTAAATACGGATCAACCAGGAGTGTCTTTTCCCCGATTGTCAGTACCAGTGAAGCATTTCTCAGTAATTGTACTTTCATGATATTCGTTTAATTTTGACGGCACGAAGATGAGGGAACTGCTTCGGAATCTAATGAAGGTAACTTTTAAGTAACCTGTTTACCTTTCTGTAACCATGGACTATAACGAATTTAAATATTGCGGTCTGAATGTGGCGCTGGGTGTATTATCCGGCAAGTGGAAACCGGTGATCCTCTTTTATCTCTTCCACCAGGAAGAGATCAGGTTTACAGAGTTGTGGCGGGCTATTCCCAAAGTGGCGAAGAAGGTACTGCTGGAACAGCTGCGGCAGATGGAACAGGACGAGTTGATCATCCGGGACGAAAAGAACGGCTTTCCACCGGAAGTATGGTACCGTATTTCCGAAAAGGGTAAGGCATTAGGACCGGCGCTGGCAGCACTGGAATCATGGGCAAACGAACATGCGGCGGAAAAGGTGGACATGTTAAAAACCCGGCGGAAGGTCACCTTGCGTTAGTCGCCGGGAAGATATATCATACCGCCCGGAGGGCGGCGCTTATACTTCGTTGGTATCGTCTATTTCTGTGTGGTTACGGCGTATAAATTCTCTTACCCTTACCGGATCATCTCCCACTATTTCAACAGCGGCCAGTATTTCCTGCGATGATACCCCCAGTTCATCCGCCAGGTCTGCGATCACAAAAGGCTGCTGGTGTGCACCATTGTTACCTGCATCTCCCTGGAACTCATGTTTTTCCATATTATTTGTTTACATTGCTAAGAGCATAAAACATGCCACGGGTTGTTACCGTCCAATAAAATTGATCTTATGGAAGCTATCGTTAAAATACTATCCGCAGAATACGTTACCCATGACGTAAGGAGATTCAGACTCGAGAAACCGGAAGACTACACCTTTACGCCCGGCCAGGCAACTGAGCTGTCTATCAATAAAGAAGACTGGAAAGACAAAAGAAATCCATTCACCTTTACCGCGCTAACAGATGCGCCCTATCTGGAGTTTACCATCAAGATCTATCCGGACCATCAGGGTGTCACACATCAGCTTAGTCTGCTGAATCCAGGGGATGAACTGATCCTGCGTGAATCCTGGGGAGCTATTGAATACAAAGGCCCGGGCTATTTCATCGCAGGTGGTGCTGGTATCACACCTTTTATTGCGATCTTCCGGCACCTGTATACAACAGGTAAAGCCCGGGATAATAAACTCTTTTTCTCCAATAAAACGGATGAAGACATTATCCTGGCGGAAGAACTGAAAAATATCCTGGGGGATAATGCCCATTTTACAGTTACCCGGCAGAAAGACAGTCAACATGATCAGCGCCGGATAGACAGTGATTTTCTGAAAGCAGAGATTAAAGATTTCAGTAAACATTTTTACATCTGTGGTCCTGACGAGATGGTACAGGAACTGACAGCGACACTGGAACAACTGGGCGCGCATGCAGATGCGCTGGTGTTTGAGAAATAGTGTCTGCCGGAAAGGACACAGGATTTACCAGTATGGATACATATAAATGGATTGCTGTCGTCAATTTTACAGGGAATAAATAAGTACCTTGGACGCCTCATCCTGAGAGGATGATTAATACAGCACAGATATGTCATATTGCAGCGCTATCGAATTCATGTCAGCAGAAAAGAAAGCTATTCATAAAGCTTATCATGATGAACACTACGGCTTTCCCATCCATGATGATAACGAGTTATTCTGCCGCCTGATCATGGAGATCAACCAGGCAGGTCTCAGCTGGGAAACCATTCTCCGGAAAGAAGCAGGTTTCCGGAAAGCTTACAGCAATTTCAACATCAAAAAAGTAGCCGCCTATACGGAAGCTGACCGTGAAAGACTCATGGCAGACCCGAATATTATCAGGAACCGGCTGAAGATCAACGCGGCCATCGAAAACGCCAAAACGATCCTGCAATTGCAGAAAGAATACGGTTCTTTTGAGAAATGGCTGGAGGCGCATCATCCCAGGACCAAAGAAGAATGGGTGAAGTTGTTTAAGAAGACGTTCAAATTCACCGGTGGTGAGATTGTGAATGAATTCCTGATGAGTATCGGTATGCTGCCAGGCGCACACCACAGCACCTGTGAGATCTACAAAAAGGTGGTAAAAGCCAAACCGCTCTGGGCGGTCAAACAATAACCCTGACTTTATAGCGAAGATTTCATACTTTGTCGGAAGGATTCCATCTTACGACTATGAACAACGCCTCCAGAAGACATTTTATTAAACAAAGCGCCGCAGGCTTACTCGGTGCTTTGTATACCACCCAGGGATTACCGCTTCCCGCTTTCGCACAACACGAATTACAGTCGCTTTGCCAGGAACTGGTCCGTACCTGGGGCCAGCGTTTATTAAGTCTGCAGATTACAGACAAGAACGACCCTAATTACGGTACGCTGATCTATCCGCCTGAGAACATCATACATGGCAGAATGGGAGACTGCATCTACCCGTTCCTGCACCTGGCAACTACAACCCAGGATCATCGCTACGCAGATGCGGCAGTATTGCTTTACCGCTGGATGGAACGGACGGTTAGCCAGGAAGACGGTTCATGGTTAAACGAACCAGAGAAAGGCGCCTGGAAGGGAACTACAGTGTTCTCCGCCATTGCCCTGGCAGAAGCGCTTAAACATCATGGTGCTTTACTGGACACATCCCTGAAACAGGAAATGACTGCCCGGCTAAAGAAAAGCGGTGACTTTATCTATAACAACTTCACCATCGATTACGGTAATATCAACTATCCCGTTACGGCGACCTATTGCCTGTCTTTACTTGGCGAGTTGCTGGATGAAAAGCGATTCAGCGAAAAGGGAAGATTGCTGGCACGTAAGGCGCTGTCATTTATTACGCCGAAAGACAAACTATTATCCGGTGAAGGCGGACCTTATTATAGTAAAAGTCCGAAGGGCTGTCTTTCTGTGGACCTTGGCTACAATGTAGAAGAGTCTTTACCGTCACTGGTACTATATGCTAAACTCACGAATGACGACGTTGTCTTACAGGCTGTCCAGGAGTTGTTATCCGCACACCTGGCCTTTATGTTACCAGATGGCGGCTGGGATAACAGCTGGGGGACCCGTAATTACAAATGGACCTATTGGGGTAGCAGGACATCTGATGGTTGTCAGCCGGCATATGCGCTGATGGCCGATAGTGTGCCGGAGTTCTACAAGGCAGCTGTTCTGAACACCCAACTCCTTCAATCCTGTACACATGATGGTCTGCTACATGGCGGTCTGCATTATTCTTCGCACAACGCGCCTGTCAGTCTGCATCACACGTTCTGTCATATCAAAGCACTGGCAACGATCCTGGACCATGGTATTCCAACACCCCCGAGGACGTTCGCCAAAGTCACCCTGCCACGCGAACAGGCTTATGGCAGTAAGTACTTTGCAGACATACAGACAGGACTGATCGCTGTGGGTAAGTTCAGGGGTACTGTTACGGCTTACGACAGGGATTACAAGGATTTCAAGGGAGGGCATGCTTCCGGCGGAGCGCTGTCAATGTTATGGCATGAAAAGGCGGGTATTATACTGGCAGCCAGTATGAACGAATACCAGTTATATGAAGCGGGGAATATGCAGCCTGATACGGATCCTTTGTCTGTTTGTCTGACGCCACGTATTGAGTTGAAGGAAGAAGGTAAGACCTTTATGAATATTCAGGATTTCGCGGCCAGGATGGCTATTGATGATAAAGAGGGAGAAGTGGTGGTACAAACCAGTGCTTCTCTGGTTGATAAAGATCAGCAGTCCCCGGCTTCAGGAGAGATCACCTGTACGACCAGCTGGCGCTTTTCCAAAGACAGGATCACGCTGCGCTTTAAACATAATGGCGGTGAACAGCTGGGGGTACGCATCATGATACCTTTCATTTCACCTGCGACAGAAGAATTTCGCATTATAAAGCCGGAAATGGCAGAGATATCCAAAACGGACGCACAGGTACGTCTGAAGGCAGATAAGCCTTTAAATGTGCTCCCAATGACGGGTAAAAGGGTATTTAACTATGTTCCCGGACTGGAAGCGATACCGTTTTACAGTACTGCCGGTGACCTGGAGGTAGTTATCACTGTGTCTTAATGTAGCATGAGGGGTAGAAAGAAACACGTCAATCATACCGGCGATGCATGACATCACCGGTATGATTATAAAGTATTATGCATTTTCTTTCTTCTTCAGGAAGATCAGCTGTCCCATGTGATAACCGGCATGTACGGTACGGCTTACCAGTACATTCAGTTTATTACGGTTAGGTTCTTTTGCAAAATCTTCTTCGGATACGCTCATGTGTCTTGATAACCAGTCCTGCGCGGTCATCTTGCTAAAATGTTCCGTCAGTGTGTTATTTACTTTCTCCCAATATGTTCTCAACTCTGCCATAGACGGAATCTCGTCAAAAGTTCTGTCAGGGTTTCTGCTGAACAGTGTTTCCAGCTGAGGATACAGTCTTTCTCCTAATCCGAACAGTGGTAACAATCCGTCGTTGGTAGACGTCAGGTGTCCCAGCAGATAGATAGCCCGGCTTCTTCCTGGCGCTACTTCGTCCATATAATCTTCGTCGGCATATTTAGCAAAGAACGCTGTAACTCTCTTATTCTGAGAATCCCAGGTATGCAGCAGTTGTCCGATGATCTGTTCAGTCTGCGTTATCGCGATATTTTCCGTTTGTGTGCTCATGGTGGTATGTTTTCCTGAGCAAAGATATATGATAAATTGATCAACATAAATATTTCGATTAGTTATATAAAAAAGAGACTTTACCGTCCAGATAAAGTCTCTCATATAAAAAGCCCGGAGGCGGATGTATGCTGTTCTACTATTAACAGTCCCCTTAACCTTAATTTAATATGATATGCTTTTACCAAACTCTATATTTGAGCGTCATTATGGATGTTGTTCAGGATACAGACAAACTACTGCTCACTGCTTTAAAAAAGGGCGATGAACTCGCCTTCAGTGTCTTATACGACCGATACTGGGCAGAATTATATACCATGTGCTACCGCAGGATCGGTGATGAAGATGCTGCAAAAGACATTGTACAGAATATATTTGTCAATCTCTGGACCTCCCGTAAAGAGATCCTGATAGAAAATACCCTGGCCCCTTATCTCAACAGGGCCGTCCGCAACAGAACCATCAGCTTCTACAAAAAGAATATGGCCAGCATGAGCCGGGACGCACAGTTTCAGCACGAACAGGTACAGTATGCACCTGATTCCAGTCTGGACGCCAAAGAGCTCGAAGCGGTCATTAATGATGAAATAGCCAGCATGTCAGATACCATGCGAAAGGCTTTTGTATTAAGTCGTCAGGAAAATAAGTCCATCCGCGAAATAGCGACAGAGCTCTCCCTCTCTGAACAGACTATTAAGAACAATATCTCTCAGGCGCTCGACAGACTGAGAAAAAAGACACAATCCTTCTACGCAGAACCAGCCAACATTCTCGGCGTCCTCATTATCCTGTTAACAAAACCGTAACCTGCAGTTAACATTGCGCAGCGGTACTTTCTCTTTTTTGCTGGGTTGAGTTATTATATGGGTGACATAAATAATTCTTCAGACAATCAGGACCAACAGGCGAATGCCTGGTATGACAGTACCAACGATGCACAACCCTTTGATGCATTCGGCAGTACAGAACGCCAACAACAGATCGGTAATGAAATATATGACCGCATCACATCTGCGATCTCCCGTAAACGGCAGCGGACATTTCTGGTGCTGAAGATCGCGGCGGCGCTTGTGGCTGTGATCGCCAATACAATACTGATCGTTCACTATTTTAAAAAACCTGCCATACAGCAGGATAGCTGGGTCAGCATCAATACACTTGCAGGAGAAACAAGAACCATTGTATTGCCTGATAGTAGCACCGTTACCCTGAAAGCAAATTCCTGCATCACCTATTTGAGTGCATTCACAAAAGGCGATGAACGTAATGTTAAACTGGAAGAAGGAGAAGCCTTCTTTGATGTAAAAAAACATGCGCTCCTCCCCTTCACCGTACATGCAAAAGGATTACGCATCAAAGTACTGGGTACTTCCTTTAATATAAGCGCCTATAGCAATCAGCCTGACTTTAAAGTGGAAGTAATGAGTGGTAAGATCCGTGTGGAAAGAGATGATGCATCCGGCACAAAGGTACTGGCAGCAGAAATGACCATTGACCAGCGGCTGACCATGAATAAAAACACCACCAACTATAAAATTGAATCCAGCACATTAGTGGCTGTACCTACACGTAAAGCAACACGCGTCACCAGGTCACTTTCCCTGCAGGAGATCGGACAGGCATTGGGAGACAGGTTCAATCTCTTTGTACAGCTGAATAATCCGGAGAATGATACATCCGTCTACACGGTCGATCTGGAACATGCTTCTCTGGATGAAATACTGAAAACCTTATCTGCCAGAACAGGCTTTAGTTATACCATCGTTAATAAACAACACCTGATTATACAACCTAAAAATGCAGACCAATGAACTAAAAGGGTACAATAAAAAAAGCAAGAGTGTTGACGCACTCCTGCTCCTATGCCAGAGGTAATGAAGCACCTCTCCATTTAATTAACTAAATAATCAAAACTTAATTAAAACATCACAAGATGCATCTTTTTCTGCAAAGAATGATAAAGAATTTTGTCATTCACACAACCTTTATTGCCAGCACATTCCTTCTTCTTTTTGTCCTGACTAATGCCAGCAAGACTTATGCGCAATCCACAGACGCCTCCATCTCCGGTAAAATAACCGGCAAAGACGGCAAGGGACTGTCCGGCGTTTCTGTTACCGTACGTAACGAATCAACCGGTTTCCAGTCCGTTTCCATCACCAACAAAGAGGGTAAATATTCCTTCATCCAGTTACCCCTTGGTAAACCGTATACCGTAAAAGCGGCCTTCGTAGGTTTTGCCACACAGATCAAAAACCAACTGAGCGTCAACCAGGGTGATAACCTGGTCCTCGATTTCACCATGAGCGAATCTGTGAGCAAACTCAAGGAGATCATCATCAATGCAAACACACTGAATAAAAGGATCGACCGCCTGGGTTCCAGTACCGCGATAACGGCACAGAATATCCAGCAGTTGCCTGCACAGAACAGGAACTTCAACAACCTGTCCGCACTGGCGCCTACGACGAATGGCACCAACATCAGCGGACAGCGTGCTTCTTCTACCAACTTCCTGATCGATGGCGCCAGCGCCAGAAACAACCTGACTTCCGGCGCATTGGGTAGCGGTCCTTATTCGCTGTCGCTCGAAGCGATCCGTGAGTTTGAAGTGATCACCAACGTATATGACGTGACCCAGGGCCGTCAGGGCGGTGGCGCTGTAAGCGTAGTAACAAAATCAGGTACCAATACACTGACCGGTAGCGTATTTGACTATTACCGTTCCGACTTCCTGGCTAGTCCTTATGATATCAGGGGTAATAAACGTCAGCAGCAGTTTACGACCAACCAGTATGGATTCAGTCTGGGTGGACCAATCATTAAAGATAAACTGCATTTCTTTGCAGCGCTCGACAGACAGGATGAAAAACAACCGTTCTATATTGCGGATCTGAAAGACGATAATGATGTGATCTCTAACCGTATCAGCAGAGGCGCACTGGATACCCTGCTCAACATCGCCCGTACCAAATATGGTCTGAGTAATAATCCACAGGTAGGAGAATTCCAGCGTAAAACACTGGCAAATACCTTCTTCCTGCGTCTGGACTGGCAGATCAACGCCAAAAACCGTCTGACCATCCGTAATAACTACAGCGACTGGAAAAACCCAAACAGCAACAGCGACAACTCCAATATCAACCTGTTTGAAGTATGGGGTAATTTCAAGTCAAGAGAAAACAGTACCCTGGCCTCATTACGTACACAGTTCACACCTACTTTCCTGAACGAACTGAAAGTACAATACCAGACTGCTACCCGTAACTATTATCCGAACAGCGAACTGCCTTCCGCTAACATCCCACGTGCGATCGTAACAGTCCGTTCCTTCCTGCCAAATGGTACGATGGGTAACACGACCGTACAGCTGGGCGGACAACGTTTCTTCCCGGAAAACAACCTGGAAAACCAGATCCAGCTGGTGAATACATCCTATCTCACCAAGGGTAAATATCGTTTTACCTTCGGTACAGATAACACCCTCACTTACCTGGACACTTATATTTCCAGCGAACAGAACGGCCGTTTCATCTTTAACAGTCTGCAGGAATTTGCTGACATGAACCCTTCCCGTTACGCAAGAGAAGTACCTTTAAAAGGTATCCCTTCCGTACAGCAATGGATCCTGAATGCTTCTCTTTTCGGACAGATGCAGTTTGAACCGGTAAAGAACGTGGAAGCACTCATCGGTTTAAGATGGGACCTGACCAGCTACCTGAGCCAAGCTGATTACAATCCGGCAGTTGACAAGGCTTTCGGTCTGCGTACTGACAGCAAGATCACCGATGCAGGTAAGATCCAACCCCGTGTACAAGTGACCTGGGATATCAAAGGCAACAAGACAGATATCATCCGCTTCGGCGCAGGTATGTTCTCTGCTTATCCTGTGAACTATGCGCAGGTGAACAACATCCAGAACAGTGGTACCATGGTGGCTTCCATTGACGTATCCCGTCCTGCTTCCGGTCCAAGCCTCGTACCGGTACCGGATTTCGTTTCTTACAGAAAAGATCCTTCTACAGCGCCGGGCCTCATCAATGGCGTACCGACAGTATCTACCATCAACCTGAACGATCCTAATCTGAAAATGCCTTCTATTTTCAAAGGTAATGTGAGCTATAACAAGATCTTAGGTGACTGGCTGCGTGTAGGTGTGAACTTCCTCTACTCTCATACCAGCAATAACTACGTATATCTGGATCAGAACCTGGTAGACGAACCTTATTTCCGTCTTGCGAATGAAAATAACAGGGCGGTATTCGTTCCTGCAAATACCATCACCGCAAGTGGTACAACCAATAACGTACTGGGAAGAAAAACACAGGACGTAGGCAGAACACTGATGCTGACCAATGGCGCTAAACTGAGACAGGCTGCTGTGATCGTTGATGCGAGTCTGCGTTACTTCAAAGATGGTTATTTCAACGTGAGCTATACCTGGAATGACGCAAAAGACAACTCTTCCTACAATGGTAACGTGGCGAACACGTCTACTTTCAGAGCAGTAAAATCTGATCCGAGAGACCTGACCGAAATGAACTATTCTGATAACCAGTTCAGACATAAGATCGTACTGTATGGTGCTACACCGAGCATCAAAGGATTTGTATTCGCCGGTACTTTCAGAGGTTTATCCGGCACCCGTTATTCCATGACTGTAGATGCGGATATCAATGGTGACTTCGTAGGTGGTCCTGGTACTGACAATGACCTGGCTTTTGTATTCGATCCTAACAATAAAAACACAGCCCCGGACATTAAAGCTTCTATGGAGAAAGTCCTGAACAATCCGGAGAACCGTGCAAAGAAATATATCACCAATAGCCTGGGTAAAATAGCTGACCGTAACGGTGGATCCAATCCTTTCTCCGGTACTTTTGACGTAAGACTGCAGAAAACTTTCAAAACATTTAAAACACAGGGCTTGACCTTTAGTGTTGATGTGTTTAACTTCGCTAACCTCCTGAATAAAAACTGGGGTGTTAACTACAACCTGGGTGATCAGAGCCTTTTATTCGTATCTGGATTTGATCAGGCTACCAAAGAATACAAATACCGTGTAAACGAGAATGTGGGCGTTACGACAAAGAATGGTACGCCATACCAGGTACAGCTGGGCGCCCGCTATTCATTCTAAGCTAAATCATCATATTGGATATATGGATACCCGCAGAGAATTCTTAAGAAAAGCAGCACTGTTATCAGGCAGTGCTGCTCTTGCCAACGCCATGCCGCCTGCCATTCAGCGTGCATTAGCGATCAACCCTGCTCCCGGCAGTACTTTTTATGACGCGGAGCACGTTGTTTTCCTGATGCAGGAAAACCGTTCCTTTGACCATCTTTTCGGTATGCTGCAGGGTGTACGTGGATTTAACGATCCCCGTGCCATCCGTCTCAGTAACCAGAACAAGGTGTGGCTGCAAACCAACAAGGAAGGACAGACCTATGCGCCTTTCCGGCTGAACACCAAAGACACGAAAGTGCCCTGGATGGGATCCACGCCGCACAACTGGACGGACCAGACGGATGCCCGTAATGACGGCAAATATGACCGCTGGCTGGATGTAAAGAAGACCTCCAATAAAGAATACGTAGCGACCCCGCTTACCATGGGGTATTGCGACCGCTCCGATTTCCCTTTTTATTATTCGCTGGCGGACGCATTCACCGTATGCGACCAGAACTTCTGCTCCAGCATTACCGGTACGCATCCTAACCGTCATTACTGGATGACAGGTACCGTCAGGGAGAAGAATACACCGGAAGGCGTAGCGCATCTCTGGAATGTCAACAACTATGTTACACCGGAACTGGACTGGAAAACTTATCCTGAGCGACTCCAGGAAAATGGAATCTCCTGGAAAGTATACCAGAATGAGCTGACCATGGGGTATGGTCTGAAAGGAGAAGAAAGCGCCTGGCTGAGTAACTTCGGTACCAACGTACTGGAATACTACAAGCAGTTCAATGTTCGTCTGCACCCGGGTAGTATCGCCAACCTGGACCTGAAGAAAGCCAACATCCTGAAAGAGATCGCAGCGCTGGAGAAAGATCCTGCAAATGACAGCAGCGTGAAACTGGCAGCTGCTAAGAAGGTATTGGCGAAGATCGAGGAAGATAAGCTGACCTACACCATGGAAGCTTATAACAACCTGCCGGAAGAAAAGAAACAACTGAACGCAAAGGCTTTCACTGTTAACAGTAAAGATCCTGCTTTCCATGATCTGGCGAGCATGAAGTATGAAGACGCTGGTAACGACAGGGAACTGAATATCCCTAAAGGTGATATCCTCCACCAGTTCAGGGAAGATGTGAAGAATGGTACCCTGCCGACTGTCTCCTGGCTGATGACGCCTGCCAACTTCTCCGACCATCCGGGTGTGCCCTGGTTTGGTCCCTGGTATGTAAATGAGGTGATGGAAATCCTCCTGCAGAATCCGGAAGTATGGAAGAAGACCATTTTCATCCTTACCTATGATGAAAATGACGGCTTTTTTGACCACGTTCCACCTTATGCAGTACCGAACCCTTACAAGGAGAATACAGGTAAAGTATCGCAGGGAATCGACCCTAAAATGGATTTTGTGCTGAAGGATCAGCAGACCAACCCTTCCGCTACGCCTAACCGTATCAGGGAAAGTTCTATTGGTCTGGGTTATCGTGTGCCGATGGTCATTGCGTCTCCATGGTCAAGAGGTGGTTATGTATGTTCTGAACTGTTCGATCATACTTCCTCTCTGCAATTCCTGGAAAACTTCCTGGCGAAGAAATTCAACAAACAGGTAAAAGAAGAGAATATCACACAGTGGAGAAGAACTGTCTGCGGCGATCTGAGTTCTGCATTCAGACCTTATAGCGGCGAGAAGATCGAATCTCCTGAGTTCCTGCACAAACAGGAGTTCCTGGAAAAGATCTACAGTGCGAAATTCAAGGATGCACCTGCTAACTTCAAAGCACTCTCTGCAACCGAAGTCGCACAGATCAATAAAGATCACGCACAGTCCTCCTATTTCCCGCAACAGGAAAAAGGTACCCGTAATGCCTGCGCTGTTCCGTATGAATTGCTGGTGAATGGAGAATATGACAAACGCCAGAACAAATTCGCTGTCAGTTTCCAGGCTGGTAATACGGCCTTTGGCGATAAAGCTGCCGGTGCTCCTTTCATGGTTTATGCGATGAATGCTTATCAGCAGGAAGCACTGCGCACCTGGCAATATGCCACCGCTGCCGGTGATACCCTGAAGGATAGCTGGGATGTATCCGCATTTGAGAATGGCAGGTACCACCTGCGTGTATATGCGCCGAATGGATTCTATCGTGAGTTCGCAGGTGACAGGAACAATCCGCTGATCAAAATAGACAGCAGCTACGAAAAAGGTAAGAAAGGTACTGCTGCATTGAGTGGTAACATCGTTGTTACGATCACCAACAATGATAGCCGTGCACATGCCATCGAGATCAGGGATAACAGTTACAAAAACACCACAGTTAAAAGGACGATCGCTCCGCAGGAAACAACGAAAGTGATCCTCAACTTAGCGAAGAGCCATCAGTGGTATGATTATACAGTGAGTGTACCCGGCACGCTGCTGGCAGAGAGTTTTGCAGGGCACGTGGAGACGGGTAAGGTGAGTGTGACGGACCCGCTGATGGGAAGAACGGTTTAAATCAGGAATTATCAATTAGGAATTAGGAATTGGTTATAAGATGCAGCTGCTGCATTTATTGCGTTTCGCTATTAAGCTTTGTAAATAGAAATGAAGAAAATTTAGTGAGATAAAGCTCGCCAATTCCTAATTCCTAATTACCTAATTCCTAATTGGATCAGTGGTCATTCAATGGCATCCCTCTTTTCTGGAATTCCTTCCAGTTCACATAGTCTTCTCCCTTCCGCTGTTCTACCATTGTGATACAATTATCTACGGGGCATACCAGTTTACACAGATTACAGCCCACACACTCTTCCTCTTTGATCGAATAGGTATTGTAAGGATTACCATATGACAGGTTAATGGCCTGATGCGACCCATCTTCGCAGCTGATATAGCACAATCCGCAGTGAATGCATTTATCCTGGTTGATATTGGCGACGATATGATAATTGATATCCAGTTCTTCCCAGCTGGTCAGCGTTGGTACGGAACGTCCGATAAAGTCATCGATGGTGCGGAAGCCTTTTTCGTCCATCCAGTTATTGAGGCCATCACAGAGATCTTCAATGATGCGAAAACCGTAGCGCATAGCGGCAGTGCAGACCTGTACAGTAGTAGCGCCCAGTAACATAAACTCTGCGGCATCTTTCCAGGTACTGATACCACCGATACCGGAGATGGGTACGCGGGAAGTAACAGGGTCCTGGCTGATGGTGGTCAGCATCTTAAGCGCAATCGGTTTTACGGCCGGACCACAATAACCGCCAAAAGTGGATTGTCCGCCGACATTGGGATTGGGTACGAACGTATCGAGGTTGACACCGGTAACAGACTGAATGGTATTGATGAGTGACAATGCATGGGAACCGGCTAATACAGATGCCCTTCCGGTAGGAACGACGGAATGTACATTCGGCGTCAGTTTGGTGATCACAGGTATTTTAGCGACTTCCATCACCCACTCTACTACGCGACCAGCTATCTCAGGGTCTTGTCCGACGGCCGCCCCCATTCCTCTTTCAGTCATCCCATGGGGACATCCAAAGTTCAGTTCGAGTCCGTGTGCACCGGCATCTTCTACCTTTTTGATCAGCTCATGCCAGCTTTCCCGGTTGTTGTCTGCCATCAGGGATACAATCATAGCACGGTCCGGGAATAGACGCACACATTCCGCGATTTCTTTCAGGTTGATATCCAGCGGGCGGTCACTGATGAGTTCAATGTTATTGAAACCCATCACACGACTGCCGTTATAATCGACAGAAGAATAACGGGAAGAAACATTCTTCACCTGACTGCCCAGTGTTTTCCAGACCACCCCTCCCCATCCGGCCTCAAAAGCCCTGAGCACATTGATCTTTTTATCCGTTGGAGGAGCACTCGCCAGCCAGTAAGGATTTGGCGATCTGATACCCAGAAAATTGGCTGATATGTCTGCCATAGGAAAAAGTTTAAAGGCTGTTGCCGGCTTGTCCGCCGTCCAGCAGGTACTGTAAAATTGCTTTTGCGCCATCCTTTCCTGCCTGTACGGCGTCTACTACTTCTTTGCCCCCATTGACACAATCGCCACCGGCAAATACACCGGTGATATTGCTGATACTATTCGCAGTTACACTGATCTTTCCGTTGCTGTGATGCAGCTGATAGTCGTGTACCAGTTGCTCGTAAGGCATTTGTCCGGCAGCCTTGATGACCATATCCACCGGCAGTACCATTTTCTCATCGGTGATCACGGGTTGTCTGCGACCATTTGCGTCTTCTTCCAGTTTGACCATGTGACAAACCAGCTGTGTCACCTGACCATTTTCTCCCAGTATTTCAGTAGGCGCTGCTAACCAGACGATCTTACAACCATCCAGTAATGCGATATTCATTTCTGTTTCGGTACAGGGCATTTCCTGTTGGGTTCTTCTGTAGACCAGTGTTACTTCTTTCGCCCCCAGGCGTTTGGCCTGTGTGGCGGCATCGATCGCTGTCATTCCCATACCGATCACCGCTACCTGGTCACCTACCGGCACCGTAGGATAATCGTTGTTACGGATATCATAGATGAAGCTGATGGCATCTACAACGCCTGTTAATTGCTCGCCGGGAATGTATAACTGACGGGCGAGTCCGACGCCAAAAGCGAGATATACCGCATCGTATTGTTGTTGCAGTTCCTCCAACGTGATCTCCTTTCCCAGTGCTTTGCCATACTGGATATTGATACCACCCAGTGAGGTGATAAAATCCACTTCATCGCAACAAAACTCAGGCGTGACTTTATAGGCAGCGATACCATAGGTCATCAGTCCGCCGCCTTTTGCTTCTTTTTCAAAGACGGTCACATCAACTCCTTCCCGGGAAAGTACATGTGCGCAACTCAATCCGGCAGGCCCTGCACCAACCACCGCTACCTTTTTCCCGATAGCGGCTTTCCGTTCAAAGAGCTGCCATTTCTCCTCAATCGCCTTTTCGGTGGCGTAACGTTGGAGCCGTGCAATGGGGATTGCTTCTTCCTCCATGAGGTTGTAGACACAGGCGCCTTCACAGAGTTTTTCTACCGGACAGACCTTTGCGCATCCGCCTCCCATGATATTAGAGGAAAGGATGGTATACGCAGCGCCCCGGAGATTATCTGTAGTGATCTGTTTGATGAATTTGGGGACATTGATCCCCGTGGGACAACTTTTCGTACAGGGCGCATCATAACAAAAGAGGCAGCGGTTGGCGTCTACCATTGCTGCGTCCCTTGTTTCAAACGGGGGATGTATATCGCTGAAATGCTGTTTATATTCCTCAGCAGTCAATCTGTTATTACGTACTGCCATATAGGTGATTTAAATGAAACTTATAACTCCGTCAGTTTGCCATAGGTTTCCGGACGGCGGTCTCTGAAGAACTGCCACACATTCCTGACCTCGTCTATCATATCCAGATCGAAGGAGGCGATCAATAGTTCGTCTTTATCTTCGGAGGCGCTGGCGAATATTTGTCCGCGGGGATCTACGAAATACGATGAACCATAGAACTTACCAATATTCCAGGGCTTCTCTTCTCCTACTCTGTTGATACAGCCCATGAAATAACCATTGGCAGCTGCATGGGCTGGTTGTTCCAGTTTCCATAAATACTGTGACAGGCCTGCTACTGTTGCCGATGGATTATACACGATCTCAGCGCCGTTCAGTCCGAGTATACGTGCACCATCCGGGAAGTGACGGTCATAACAGATGTAGACACCGACCTTCGCATATCTTGTCTGAAAAACAGGATATCCCAGGTTACCTGGTTTAAAGAAGAATTTCTCCCAGAAGCCGGAAGTATGTGGAATATGATTCTTTCTGTATTTACCCAGGTAAGTACCATCTGCATCGATCACAGCGGCGGTATTGTATAGTACACCTGCCTGTTCTTTTTCATAGATCGGTACGATGATCACCATGTTGTATTTCTTTGCATAGACAGCCATCCTTTCTGTGGTAGGCCCCGGTACTGTTTCAGCAGAAGCATACCATTTGGCATCCTGTCCCGGACAGAAATAAGGCGTGTCAAAAATTTCCTGTAAACAAAGGATCTGCACACCTTTTTCGCCTGCTTCTTCTATCAGGGGAATGTGTTTCTGAATCATGGCTTCCTTTATTTCTTCAATCGTGCCTTCGCCTTCTGTTTTGGGTAAACTCATCTGAATCAATCCTGATTTAATGATACGCGACATGGGGATCTGTTTTAGGGTAATGAATGGTCAGTTGTAAGGATCATATTTTCCCGCTGACCTTATTGCGTTTTATAAATTGTCCATATCCTTTGGGGACGAGGCATTCGCCTTTATCAACAGCGACCTTTCCTCTGAGCAGCACGGTTTTCACCCTGCCTGTGAGCGGCCAGCCTTCGTAAGCAGAATAATCTACGTTCATATGATGTGTAGCCGCTGAGATAGTATGTTGTTCCTTTGGATCGAAGAGAATAATATCGGCATCACTGCCGATGGCGATCGTTCCTTTTTTGGGGAACATGCCAAAGATCTTCGCCGGATTAGTACAGGCCACCTCAACATATTTATTGAGGCTGATCCTGTTTTTATTGACACCTTCGCTGAAGAGCAGTTCCATTCTATTTTCAATAGCGGGATGGCCGTTGGGGATCTTTGCAAAGTTGTCTTTGCCCATTAGTTTCTGTTCCCACATAAACGGACAATGGTCTGTCGCTACAATGTTGACAAGGCCCTGATTAATCCCTGCCCAGAGCGTTTCCTGGTCTTTCGCTTCGCGCAATGGCGGACTCATGACCCACTTAGCGCTTTCAAAGCCCTGGTCATATTTTGAGGCATCCAGGAGCAGGTACTGGATGCAGGTCTCTACATATACTTTCTGGTTTCTGCGGGTCGCATTGCGTACAGCGTTGAGCGCCCCTTCGCAGGTCATGTGTACGATGTAACCAGGACAGCCTGTATAATTAGCAAGATCGGTAAAACGGGCGGAGGCCTCGGCTTCGGTCACTTCCGGCTGAGACAGATAATGATACAGCGGAGACGTCTTTCCTTCTGCTACGTGTTTCGCCACCAGGTAATCGATCACATCGCCGTTGGTAGCATGGACAGTGACCATGCCTCCCTGTTGCCGTACTTCCTGCATCAGATCTGTCATCTGGCGGTCGTCGATCATCAGGGCGCCTTTATAAGCCATAAAGGTTTTGAAGGAAGTGATGCCTTCCTGTTCCACCATGGTTTTTATTTCCGCTTTGGTATCCGGATTGAAATCAGTGACTGCCATGTGAAAGCTATAGTCACCTACAGCTGTTCCGGACGCTCTGCTATTCCATTCATCCAAAGCTTCCCGCAGG
This sequence comes from Chitinophaga sp. YR627, assembly GCF_900114995.1. Classification (GTDB taxonomy): domain Bacteria; phylum Bacteroidota; class Bacteroidia; order Chitinophagales; family Chitinophagaceae; genus Chitinophaga. The sequence goes on along the minus strand of NZ_FOUX01000006.1, from coordinate 565,568 downwards.
GAATGTCCCTGTTTCTGTAACACGAAGTCGATGACGGTGGTCGTACCGCCATGCAGGGCGGCGCGTGTGCCTGTTTCATGCGTATCACTGGAAAAGGTGCCCATGAAGGGCATATCCAGGTGGACGTGCGGGTCGATGCCACCCGGCATCACAAGCAGACCGCTGGCATCGATGATCTCAGCGTCATGGGCAGGCAGATCTTTTCCGATGGCAACGATCTTTTCTCCCTGCACCAGTATATCCGCCTGATAATCATCTGTAGCGGTGATAACCCTTCCGTTTTTAATCAGCAGTGACATAATTGACTCCCTGTTTATTGGTTCCGGTAGTGGTAATGATACTATAAGAACGCATGATGAGGTAATAGCTGATGCCTGATACAAAGAAACCTACAAACCATGCGTAGCTGTATAATTGTGTGATCCAGGCCGGTACGGCGTCCGGTGGAATGACCTTAATGGTGGTCAGAAAACCGGGGATATTGGGTACGATGCCTAATACCAGGGCCAGCATGGCGTAGCGGTTAAAGCCGTTGGTGAAACTGTATTGTCCTTTCGGGTCGTACAATGCTGCCACCTGCAGCTGTTGTTTTCTCACCAGGTAATAATCGGCGATCATAATGCCCCCTACGGGTCCCAGTAAGCTGGAATAACCCACCAGCCAGGTAAAGATGTATCCGGTAGGATCAGCGACCAGTTTCCAGGGGAAGATCAGGATACCGATGATACCGGTGATATAACCTCCTGTACGGAAGTTGATCTTTTGCGGAGCGAGGTTAGCGAAGTCATTCGCCGGACTGATAATATTCGCAGCGATGTTGGTGGCCAGGGTGGAGATAGCTACCGCTATCATAGCGATGCTTACGAGTATTTTATTTTCAAACTTACCTGCCAGTACGACCGGATCCCAGATAGTGGTACCATATACGATGGTGGTGGCTGAGGTTACGACTACACCGATAAAAGAGAACAGGGTCATGGAAGGAGGTAATCCCAAAGCCTGTCCTTTGATCTGTGCACGCTGATTAACAGCATATCGGGTGAAGTCCGGGATATTAAGGGACAGTGTTGCCCAGAAGCCGACCATACCTGTCAGTCCGGGTACAAAGAATGCCCAGAAAGCGGCGTCTGAGGAAAAGCGGGATGGTTGTGTCAGAATAGGGCCTAATCCGCCTTCTACAGCGTTAATTGCCCAAAATAGCAATGCCAGTACAGCTACCGGCAGAAAAATGGCTTTAAAGACCAGTAATTTGCGGATACTGTCGATACCCAGGTATACGATATACATGTTCAATAGCCAGAAGAGCAGGAAACAAATGGCGGGGCCGGAGGCGAGTCCGAAGGAAGCAGGAAATACGGCCGGCAATGTTGCCAGACCAGGTATCCATAACTGCAGCATCTGATACAGGGCGAAACCACCGATCCAGGTCTGAATACCAAACCATCCGCAGGCTACGATGGCACGTAACATGGCGGGGATATTGGCCCCTTGTGTACCAAAACTTGCCCTGGCAAATACCGGGAAAGGAATACCGTATTTGGCACCGGCGTGTCCATTTAATATCATCGGGATCAATACAACGGTATTACCGGCAAAGATGGTGAGGATGGCCTGCCACCAGTTCATACCACCTTCGATAAGTGAACTGGCCAGCATATAGGTAGGGATACAGAGGCTCATGCTGATCCATAGACTGGCATAGTTCCAGGTATTCCAGGTCCTTGCGGACGGCGGCACCGGGGCTAAGTCCTCGCTATAGAGTGCAGAGCGGGATACATTTTGGCTGATGTCTTCGTGGTCTGTCATGTATGTCAGATTACAGGTATTTATGAGATCGGCGTTGGCCGGATGTTATCAGGTCACATATTCATCTGCAATAGACAGTGCATCATCTATCATGGCCAGTCCTTCGTCCACCTGTGTTCTGGTAATGCTCAGCGGCGGTGCGATGAATACATAATTCCAGCGCACAAAGGCGTACATACCCAGTTGTTTCAGTCGTGCGGCGACCCTGTTCATAACCGCCATTTCTTCCGGTTTGGCGTTGAAAGGCACCATTGGTTCTTTTGTCTCGCGGTTCTTTACCAGTTCGATACACCCTAAGAGTCCGGTATTACGGAAGTCACCGATACAGGGGTGATGCAGTTTCATGGCTTCTACTTCTCTTTCGATATACAGGCCCATATCGGCGGCATTTTCTATCAGGTGTTCATCTTCATAGATCTTCAGCACTTCCACACCAGCTGCGCAGGCAACGGGATGAGCGGAATAGGTCAATCCCAGCCAGAGTGTTTTATCATCGAAATGCGCGGCTATTGTATCACTAACGATCAAAGCGCCCAAAGGTATATATCCGGCGGTAATTCCTTTTGCGGTAGCGATCATATCGGGTACCACGTTGTGCAGTTCGCAGGCAAACCATTTACCTGTTCTGCCGAATCCGCTCATGACCTCATCCATGATCAGCAAGATGCCATATTTATCACAGATCGCACGGATTTTTTGCAGATAGTCAGGCGGATACTTAATACAACCCGAAGAACCACTTTCCCCTTCCATCAGGATAGCAGCTACATTTTCCGGTCCTTCGAACTGGATGACCCTTTCTACGTGGCTGACACACTCGCGGTTGCAGGAAGTGATCTCTTTTCCGAAGGGGCAGCGATAGCAGTATGGGTCTTCCACATGCACAAAGTTAGGCGTCTGTTGCGAATCATGCGGCAGTTTACGCGGATCCCCTCCGGCGGTCATGGCTGCGTAGGAGGCCCCGTGAAAGGCACGATAGCGGGCGATGATCTTATGTCTGCCGGTATATAGTCTGGCCAGCTTGACAGCATTCTCTATCGCGCTGGCGCCGCATACGGTAAACAATGTCTTTTGCAGATTGCCAGGTGTGATCTCAGCGAGTTTACGTCCCAGCTGACCACGCGCTTCTGTTACACATCCCGGCGTAACGTAGCTGACTTCCTGCATCTGTTTCATAACGGCCGCAGTCACCCGTGGGTGACCGTGGCCGATGTTAACGTTGATCAGGCCTGATGAAAAGTCCAGATAACGTTTATCATCATAGTCATAGAGATATACCCCGGCAGCGTATTTCACCGCGATGGGGCTGATACCTTTCTGTTTGCTCCACGAGAATAATGTATAATCCAGATTATCCTGGATGATCTCCTGGGCATGTGATAATGTCTTTGCTTCCGGCATAACAGCCATTTTTTGTAGTCAATAATGTTAACTCATCCAGTTAACGCCTTCTTCAGGGTTCCATTTGGTCGTACTTTTCTTCAACCTGGTCCAGAATTCTATGGAGCTTTTTCCGGTGATATCACCAACGCCGAACTTACTTTCATTCCATCCGCCAAAAGAGAAGGGTTCGCGGGGAACGGGCACACCTACATTTACGCCGATCATGCCGGCGCTGGCCCTTTCAGCGATATAGCGGGCCATGCCTCCGTTCTGTGTAAAAACGGAAGCCGCATTGCCGTAGGGGTTGGCATTTTCAATGCGGAGCGCTTCATCTACGGTTTCGGTGCGCATGATACTAATAACAGGCCCGAAGATCTCTTCGCGGGCAACCGCCATATCAGCGGTTACATAATCGATCACTGTAGGGCCGACATAGGTACCGTTTTCTTTACCTGCTACCTGTACATTCCGACCGTCCACAAGAATACGTGCGCCCTGTGCTTCGGCTTCAGTAATATATTTTTCGATCCTTTCCTTTGATTCTTTACTGATGACAGCGCCCAGGTTTTGTCCGGGTACGATCTTTCTGGCCTCTTCGCATACGAGATCAACGATATGATCCACGGCTCCGACCCCGATCATGGCAGATGCTGCCATACAACGTTGTCCGGCGCAACCGCTCATAGAAGCGGCGACATTCTGCGCTGTCATACCTGGTTTTGCATCCGGTAATACCAGTAAGTGATTCTTGGCACCGCCTAATGCGAGACAACGTTTCAGGTGTTGTGTTGCCCGCTGATATACTATTTTGGCAATCTTTGTGGAGCCCACAAAAGAGACGGCTTCTATATCCGGATGATCGCAGATGGCGTTGACAATTTCACTGTCGCCATTGACGATATTGAGTACCCCATTCGGGAGACCTGCTTCTTTCAGTAAACGGGCGATGATCCCCAGACTGAGCGGTACTTTTTCCGATGGTTTCATGATCAGGCAATTACCCAGGGCGATAGCATTGGGGATGGTCCAGTTAGGCACCATCGCAGGAAAATTAAAGGGTACGATAGAGGCGACTATCCCCAGTGGCACATGCGAGGTACGGCATTCGACGCCGGCGCTTACTTCCAGGATTTCCCCGGCGATCAGCTGCGGTAAGGAGGTGGCGAATTCTGTCAGTTCGATACATTTCTCTACCTCTGCGATCGCCTCACCCATGGTCTTCCCGTTTTCTTCACTGACCAGTGCGGCCAATCCCTGCAGGTGTTGTTCCAGCAGGTATTTATAGCGAAAGAAGACCTGTACTCTTTCTTTGATGGGCGTTTTACTCCAGCCCGGGAATGCTGCTTTTGCGGCCTGTACGGCTTCATCCAGATCGGCTGCGGTGGAGCATGGCATTTCAGCTAACAAGGAGCCGTCTGTTGGTGATATGACAGGCAGTGTCCGTTGAGATGATACTTCTTTAAAACTTCCATTAACAAAGTTCCTGACCCGTTCGTACTTCATATGCTTTGGGGAGTTTGGGTTATGGGTGCATTATTTTATACGATACCCTTAATTTACTGAAAAATCTGTACATTTAGTATGTATTTTCTAACATTTCTGCAAGTAGCCCTTTTAACTCCTCACCTATATATTTAAGAGAAATGGGAAAAACTAAATCAGCCTACAAAACGCCCCTTGACGACCTGGATTTCTCTATTCTGACTTACCTGCAACAGGATGGCAGGATCTCCTTTACAGTCATTGCTGAAAAGCTGCACGTATCCATTGGAACGATCCGTACCCGTTTTAACCGGCTGATTGAAGAAGGGACTATTAATATTGTGGGCAGGGTTGATCCGGATAAGGTAGGCTTTCGTTCTTATGCACATATTGCGGTCTATGTAAGACCGGCTACGTTAAAAGATGCGGTGGCGCAACAGATTGCCGTTATGCCGGAAGTGAGTTTTCTGGCAATGACCTCCGGGGCTTACGACCTCGAAGTAAATGTGATGTGCAGGGATAATGATCACCTGCTGGAATTTGTGAACGAGTTGTCCAAACTGGAGGGAGTGTATCAGACGAAGACGACACTTTATTTTAAGGTATATAAGTATGCGCAGCCAGATTTGGGGCTGTTGAAAAATTAAAAATTATCAATTAAGAATTAAGAATTGTAATGCAGCGGAGATTGCGTAATCATTCGCTGCATTGCAATTCTTAATTCTTAATTTTTAATTCTTAATTAAAGTCTCCATAGCGTCCGCCCCTACAGGGGTCAGCTGGATACTGATATCCATTTCTTCTGTAACATCTGCAATGTGATTGGCTAATGTGATCTGTGGCTGGGAATCGCCGTTGTTGGCGAACATCAATCCGATGATCCTGCTTTCTTTATCGACGATCACGGCACCTGAGTCTCCCTTTTCGGAGAAATGATGTGTAGGATCGACCGGCTGGATGGCGATCTGGCCCCTGAAGGTATGTTCTTTGCCTTCTATCGGGAAAGTGGTAGCCGGATAATTGATATCTACGACCCTGCCTTCAGTACGTCCGGAGACTTCTCCTACCTTAAAAACGATCTGACCTGCGAGTGCCACGCCCATGCCGACGATACCATTATATCTGGGCATACCGTCAATACTTAGTCCGTTGATCTCATTTTCAGCTGACCGACTGATAGCAGTATCATCTACTTCTGCGATAGCGGCATCTACCCTTTCATTGATGATACCTTTTACGATCCGGCCGATGGCATTCTTATCATCTGTGGGATGGAATGGCAGTTCTTTGTCAGACATTTCGGGAATGACTCCCGGTGCGGGCTGATAGACCATATCTCCTGGTTTCGCGGAATTAGCCATCAGTACATGACAATTGCTCAATAGTACCGGTTTGCCGTCCTTGTTTCTACGGGCCAGGCAGCCCAGGGTACCATGTGCGACTTCCGTACCGAAGTTTTCTTCATCGCGGACGATGATCCGGTTGGTAACCTGGATGCCGCCTTTAACAGGACGGTACTTATTTTCATCCAGACAGGCCCGGAAGCCGTGAACGATGTTCACGTCCGTAGGAATGCCATTGATCTCGGAAGGCAGTACTTCGTGTGCATGCAATTCGCTGTGGTCTTTCTTTTCTTCCACATAGATCCGGATGCAGAGCTGATCTGTGACGCGGCCGCCGGTTTCTTTCAAACCAATGCTGACGTGGTGTACACCGGGGATCTTCAGTAACAGTTCTTCTATTCCGTTCTTCAGCAGGTCCCGGATCAATTCGTTTTCCCGATGCAGTTCTTCTGTTGATTTCATGCTAAGCGTTTTTAAGGGTGCTGAAAATACCGAGTTCTTTGCGTAATAACGCAATCTGTCCGGTAAGATTGTTCACGCAATTGTAACAACTGCGTATGCGCGTGCGCGTGACGCGTAACGGGGGATGAGGAGGGATTCATCTGAATGTGATTTTTTGGGGTGTTAACTGTTTCCGTCTGAGGACTTTTTTAATGTTGTTCTGGGGCTTGTTATCCTCTATACCAAACTACAATTTTTTTGCTATAAATCAAAGTTTAAACTCACATTCAATAAAGCCCTTATGTAGCTGGCTGTTCAGGGTCATTTCTTCGCATTATCCCCTTATTACACCGCTATTACACCGTATGTTCTTCGCCTGGAAGCGGACAAATAACGGCGTAATAGCGGTATAATGGCGTTTTAATGGTACAAATCAGCCCTGAGAGCGAATAAACACTGGGGTTTCGGGGAGAAAAAACCATTTTTCCCGGGCTTTGGAACGGTCAGGAAGAGGTAAAATATTATTGGCATTTCGGAATTCTCCGATATCTTTGCATCAGAGATCCGTAGACAACGTAAACAAAAACGTAGACAAACATGAGTAATCTGAGCTTATTTAAGCCATTCAGCCTTAAGTCGCTGAACATAAAAAACAGAATCGTAATGGCCCCTATGACGCGGTCATTTTCACCAAACGGCGTACCGGGAGACGATGTGGCCGCATATTATCAGCGTCGTGCTGCAGGAGAAGTGGGATTGATCTTATCTGAAGGAACGGTGATCAACCGTCCGGCGTCTTCCGCTGATCCAAACATCCCTCGTTTTCACGGTGACATTTCCCTGGGTGGCTGGCAGAAAGTGATCAATGGGGTACATGCTGCCGGTGGTGCAATGGGTCCTCAGATCTGGCACCAGGGTATCATGGATAACCATCATTCCGGCTGGACCCCGCTGACACCTTTTGAAGGTCCTTCAGGTCTGAACAGGCCAGAAAACACCAATGGTCATGCGATGTCAGAAAAAGACATTGCTGATACTATTAAAGCTTTTGGCGATGCAGCAGCTGATGCCAAAAGACTGGGATTTGATACGGTTGAGATACATGGTGCGCATAACTATCTGATCGATCAGTTCTTTTCTGCAAACACCAATCATCGTACAGATAAATATGGTGGTAAATCACTGGCAGCGCGTACCCGTTTTGCGGTGGAAGTAATTAAAGAAGTGCGTCAGCGTGTGGGTGAAGATTTTCCGCTGATCATCCGTCTTTCCCAGTGGAAACCGTATGAATATAATGGTAAAATGGCGAATACGCCGGAAGAGCTGGAAGCATGGCTGCAACCAATGGCAGAAGCAGGTATTGATATCTTCCATTGTTCACAGCGTCGTTTCTGGGAACCTGAGTTTGAAGGGTCTGATCTGAACTTTGCCGGTTGGGCGAAAAAAGTGACAGGCAAGGCTACTATTACGGTTGGTTCTGTAGGATTGAATGGCGAGTTCCTGGCGGCTTTCAAAGGTGAGAGCTCTGAACCTAGTTCGCTGGAAGAACTGTTGCGCAGATTCGACAGAGGTGATTTTGACCTGGTGGCTGTTGGCAGACCACTGCTGGCGGATTCCGAGTGGGTGAAAAAAATCAGAGATGAGAGAACTGGTGAACTGAAGGGTTTCTCCAAAGAAGCATTAGCTCAATTGTTATAGTTGTATATTTGTTGTTAAGTAAGGCGCTGCGGGAAACTGCAGCGCCTTTATTGTTTCCTCATATATTATTGTACATTTGACATTAATAAATAAATCCGTTCAATAATAATTCCATGATGAAGATCTCTGTCAGCTGTTTTACTTTCCGGCTTGTTCTCCTGTTTATTGTTAGTCTGGCGATGGTACTCCCCTCTTCTGCGCAACGGCAATCAAAGCCGGTTTACAGCGGCTACCTTTTCACCTACTTTACCGGGAATGATAAAAGTAAAGAGCAAATTTGTTTTGCCCTTAGTGAAGACGGTTATCATTTTAAAGCATTGAACGGGAATCAGCCGGTGATCAGTTCTGCTGATATCAGTGAGACGGGTGGTGTGCGTGATCCGCATATCTTACGGGGTGCTGATGGAAAGACGTTTTACATGGTGGCTACCGACATGGTCTCTGCCAAGGGGTGGAATAGTAATCGCGGTCTTGTGCTGATGAAATCAAATGATCTTGTACACTGGACGTCAAAGGCGATCAATATTCAGAAGAAGTATGCAGGGCAGGATAGTTTGCTACGTGTGTGGGCGCCGCAGACGATCTATGATGCGAAGGCGAAGAAATACATGGTTTATTTTTCTACGAAGTACGGTCATGAACCGGATAAGATCGTGTACGTTTATGCGAATAAAGATTTTACAGATCTGGAGGGTGAGCCGAAGCAGTTGTTCTTTAATCCGGATCATGCGGCTTGTATTGATGGTGATATTCAGGAGAAAGCGGGTAAGTTTTATTTGTTCTTTAAGACAGAGGATAGGCGGCCGGGGATCAAGATTGCAGTGTCTGACCGGCTGACAGGTGGTTATGTTATGCAGCGCAATGATTATGTGCAGCAGACGGATAAGCCGGTAGAGGGTGCGGGGACGTTTCCGCTGAATGATGGTAGTGGTTATATTCTGATGTATGATATGTATACGAGTGGTCGGTATCAGTTTACCAGGACGGTTGATTTTAGAAATTTTAAAGCGATAGATGAGGATGTTTCGCTGGATTTTCATCCGAGGCATGGTACGATAATGCCCTTGACAGCTGAAGAGATGATAAGGTTGCGCAAGGCGTGGTAATTGTCCTCTTCTGAATATGTGTTAGCATTATGCGGGCTGGCGATGAGTTTTCTACTTTTTGTTTTTGCTCTTGATACTTTGGGGCTGCGCATTATTTGCAGATGGGATTACGGGCTGACGCCCTCCACAGCTTATTGGCTATTGGGCGGTGGGAAGTTGGATAGCGTTGGGGTGGTTGATTAAACCTTGGGGGCATAGGCTGAGCAGCGCGTGAAGGGCTAAGGCCCTGCATCCTCATCTGCAAATACTGCTGCTTCGAATGGTATTGGTGGACTTGTTAATGGAGTTCATGGTATCCTTTGGTTTGTGTTTTAGGGCTGCGAATGGTATTGTTGGAATTGGTAATAGAGTTCATCGTTTCCTTTGGTCGTGCTTTGGGGCTGCGCATTATTTGCAGATGGGATTACGGGCTGATGCCCTCCACAGCTTATTGGCTATTGGGCGGTGGGAAGTTGGCGAGCGTTGGGATGGTGGATTAAGCTCTGGGCATAGGCTGGGCAGCGCGTGAAGGGCTAAGGCCCTGCATCCTCATCTGCAAATACTGCTGCTTCGAATGGTATTGGTGGACTTGTTAATGGAGTTCATGGTTTCCTTTGGTTTGTGTTTTAGGGCTGCGCATTATTTGCAGATGGGATTACGGGCTGACGCCCTCCACAGCTTATTGGCTATTGGGCCTGGGGAAATTGTTGAGCGGTTGGGATGGTGGGTTAAGCCCTGGGCATAGGCTGAGCAGCACGTGAAGGGCTAAGGCCCTGCATCCTCATCTGCAAATATTGCTGCTTCGAATGGTATTGGTGGACTTTGGATGGAGAGTTATTTGTGTAAAAACATATTTGCAACATAGATGCAAATGAATGGTTTTTTCAGTTATCTTTGGTGCTTTGGTAGCAATTGAAGTATCACTAAACAGAATAGTATCACAGCAATGACAGGGAAAAATCATTTTGAAGTAATCATCATAGGTGGCAGTTATGCGGGATTGGCAGCGGCGATGTCTTTAGGGCGTGCATTACGGTCAGTATTGATCATTGATAGTGGGAAACCGTGTAATCGTCAGACGCCGCATTCACATAACTTTCTGACAAGGGATGGGAATACCCCTGCGGAGATCGCAGCGATCGGGAAAGAACAGGTGCTGCAATATGATACAGTGCAGTTTTATACCGGGTTGGCGACAAAGGGAGTGAAGACGGAAACAGGCTTTGATATCAGTACGGATAAGGGGGATACTTTTTCTGCTAATAAACTCATTTTTGCGACGGGGATTACGGATGAGCAGCCTGCTATTCCTGGATTTGCGGAGTGTTGGGGGATATCGGTGATACATTGTCCGTATTGTCATGGGTATGAGGTGAAGAAAGAGAAAACGGGGATACTGGCGAATGGTGATATGGCGTTTGATTTTGGTAAACTTATTTCTAACTGGACCGATGAACTGACCATCTTTACCAATGGGGCGTCTACACTGAAACCGGAGCAGGTGGAGAAGCTTGCACAGCATAATATTCCGGTGGTGGAGAAAGTTATAAGTGCCCTGGAACATGATAATGGTTATGTGCGTCAGCTTGTGTTTGAAGATGGGAGTACCTTTCCGCTGAAGGCTCTGTATGCACGGGTTAGCTTTACACAGCATTGTGATATTCCTGTGCAGCTGGGTTGTGAATTGAATGAACAGGGATATCTGCGGGTAGATGGTATGCAAAAGACGACCGTTCCACATGTGTATGCATGTGGTGATAATAGCAGTATGATGCGTTCTGTAGCAAATGCAGTAGCAACCGGTACACTTACAGGAGCGATCAGCAATAAAGATCTGATAGAGGAGTCGTTCTGAGAAGAACGGCCCCCTACGCTGCTTTCAGACTTTTTTAATGATTAGCGTTAACTGATCTGATAGAGGAGTCGTTCTGAGAAGAACGGACCCCTACTCTGCTTTCAGACTTTTTACGGGATTAGCGACCGCTGATCTGATGGCCTGAATACTAACGGTGGACAACGCGATCAGCATCACTACAAAACCGGCCAGCGCGAATTCCCACCAGCCTGGTGTGATGCGGTAAGCAAAAGTCTGTAACCATTTATCGAGTGCCCACCAGGCTATCGGTATGGCTACTACTAAGGCGATGCCTGCCAGTTTCAGGAAATCTTTTGATAAAAGTGATACCAATATGAGGAGATTTGCACCGAGTACTTTGCGGATGCCGATCTCCTTTTTGCGTTGTTCGGCCATGAAGGCGGATAATCCGAAGAGGCCTAAGCAACAGATGAAGATGGCGATCAATGTGAAAGCATTTATGATGTTGGATAAAGTCACTTCTGCTTCATATTGTTGCTGTACATCTTCATCGAGGAAGGTGTAGGCAAAAGGCGTTTGCGGAAAGTTACGTTGCCAGATAGTATTGATGCTTTTTAGCAGGTGCTGATAGTCTTTGGTATCGGCGGCAGCGATGACATTATTGGTGGCATATTCCGGACCGTATCGCAGCATCAATGGTTGTACTTCATCGTGGAGGGAGTTATTGTTGTAATCTTTCATCACACCAATGATCTCTGCAAATATGACTGGTTCGTTTGCATCATGCTGTGGGTATAATCTTCTGCCAGGTGCGTTTAATGCGTTCAGACCGAGTGCCTTTGCAAAGGTTTCATTGATCACGATCTTGCCTGAGTCACCGGCCTTGAAATCTCTTCCTCCAAGTATTTTAACACCTAGTGCTTTTACATAGTTTTCGTCGGAAAAGATGAACTGTACGTCTTTTCCGATAGCAGCGCCTGCTGCCTCGAGGTAATAAGGCCAGTCGTGACTGATCTTCTGGCTGGGGTAGTTATCGGCCTGGCTGACGGTTTTTATACTGCTCAACTGCCGCAAGTCACTCATGAATGCATTGAGCTTTGTTTTTTCTTCGTCTGTATGAAAATTGAATACCAGTTTCTGGTTGCGTTCAAAACCTATGTCCATCTGCTTCAGGTAATTCAGCTGACGGGCAATGATAATGATGCCTGATACAAATACGATCGATAAGGAAAACTGGAAAACGATCAGTAAGCGGCGTATACCGGCGGAGGATAGACGGCTGGTAAAGTTGCCCTTTAATACACTGATAGGTCTGAAGGCAGAAAGATAGAAAGCAGGATAACTGCCAGCCAGCAGCCCCGTGATAAATATAAAACCCAGGAGCAGGAAAGCGAAGCGATAGCTGGCTAAACTGAAGATGTTAATGTCTGCATCCGTCAGCTGATTGAGTGCAGGTAACAGCAGTGCCAGTAAAGGGACGGATACTAATATAGCCAATATTGATAATAACAGGGCCTCTCCCATGAACTGGCTGATGATATCATTTACCCGGGCGCCGATCACTTTTCTGATACCTACTTCTTTGGCGCGTTTGGAGGCCCTTGCGGTGCTCAGGTTCATGAAGTTGATGCAGGCCATGACCTGTATCAGTATGGCGATTAATAATAACCTGTTGAGGAAAGAACGGTCATTGACAGGCGTCAGTTCGTTGTCATAACCTTTGGTGGTGTGTATGCTGCCCAGCTGCTGGAGGTTGAGCTCCTTTTTCATACCATGGTCTTTGAGTTGTTGTGCGCCATATTTGGCCAGGAAGGCCGGTAATTTTCTTTCGAGTGTGCTTACGTCTGTCCCTGGACGTAATTTCACATAAGAGGCGACATAATTATAAGCGGCCCAGGCATTGCTCTCTTTTGTAACGCTCCCCATTCCTCCGCTATTCATCGCCATGAACATGTTCGCCCGGATGTGCGATTTACCCAAACGTTCATCCACGACGCCGGTTACCCGGAAACTATTTTTACCATATGCATTGGACATTTCTATGGTCTTACCGACAGGATCGCTGTTGCCAAATAATTTCTCCGCCGTACTCTTTATCAATACGACGGTATAAGGATCGGACAGTGCGTTCCGGGGTGTACCATATATAAATTTGAAATTAAATACGTTGAAAAAGGTTGAGTCCGCATATACTGCATTTCGTTCATATATACTTTGTCCCTGATAGGTCAGCAGGTGTTGTGCGGCACCGAGATTGACGGTAGGCACAATCCGGGTATACTCCTCTATTTCCGGAAAGTCGCTTTTCATGGCTGGAGCGATGGGAGGAGAACTGGTGGCATTATTGTGGAAAACCCCTTCCACCGTTATCCTGGAGTTTATCCTATAGATATCTGCGGCATGATCATGCTGTTGATCGTAGCTGTACTGTCCGGTGACATACAGGATAATATACAGGCAGCAAACCGTCCCTACAGACAAACCAACGATGTTAATAACACTGAAGGTTTTGTTTCTAAGGAGGTTGCGGAAGGCGATTTTCAGGTAGTTGCGGATCATGAGGGGGACATTTGAGAGATGCGGGAACGAATATAATGCCGCATATTTAATCTATTGTAAATTAACCAGTTAATATGAGCAACAAGCTGAAACGTGTTCACTTTCAGTACAAAAATTGTCCATTTCCGAACGGAAAGTGTGGGTAATCCCCGGCGTGAGGGGCAACAAGTGCCTGCTAGCGCGGTTTTGATTATTTCCCTCATTAGTTTTCCACATGTGTTAGTTCCTTTTTTTTGAAAAACCCCCTCACTGCGTCACTTTTGTATTCTGGCAGCATATGAAAAGTAGTTTATATACGTCATGTGAACGCTACACTGCATTGCCTGTTTGAGGATTTACATTGTCCCTCAACAGCTGGCACACCAATCAGACTTTGACTCTAAATAAATAGAAGGTATGGGAATTTTTGATAAGAGATTACAGTATAAGCCATTTGAGTATCCGGAAGTGTTACAGTTTACCGAAGCGATCAACAAATCATTCTGGGTACATGCAGAGGTTGATTTCACGGCAGACACGCAGGACTTCCATTCCCACCTGAATCCGGCTGAGAGAACGGCTGTTAGAAACAGTCTGCTGGCCATCGCACAGATCGAAGTAGCGGTAAAGTCTTTCTGGGGCAACCTGTACAATCATCTGCCAAAACCGGAGATGAACGGTCTGGGTTCCACATTCGCAGAATGTGAGTTCCGTCACTCAGAAGCTTACTCACGTCTGGTAGAGGTACTGGGTTACAACAGCCAGTTTGAAAAACTGGTAGAGGTGCCGGTTATCCGCCAGCGTATCGAATATTTATCCGATGCTCTGAGCAACGCAAAATCAACTGATACCAGAGAATATACTATTTCACTGATCCTGTTCTCTATTCTGATCGAGAACGTGAGCCTGTTCAGTCAGTTTGCCATCATCCTGTCATTTACCCGTTTCAAAGGGCTGATGAAGAATGTGAGTAACATTATCGCCTGGACATCCGTAGACGAGCAGATCCATGCGAACGCTGGTATCTATCTGATCAATAAGATCAGAGAAGAATATCCTGAGATGTTTGACGAAGCGACGATCACAAGAGTGAGTAACCTGGTGAAAGAGTCTATTGAAGTAGAAAGCAATATCCTGGACTGGATCTTCTCTGAAGGTAAGATCGACACGGTGAGCAAAGAGCACCTGGTAAACTTCATGAAATACCGTGCGGATGATAGTCTGAAAAAGATCAATCTGCCTGCACTGTTCAATATCAGTACAGAAGATAACAAACCTATGCTGTGGTTTGAGGAAGAGGTGTTTGCCAACAGCCTGGACGATTTCTTTGCAAAACGTCCTGTGGATTACACAAAACACGACAAGAGCATTTCTGCACTTGACCTTTTCTAATCTTATTTATTGAATCACTAAAACGGAAAAAACATTTGTCATGGCGATAACAGAATTAGCACAGCTAACAGGTGTGACGGAACAATACGAAATGCCTAAGTTGTGGTGGAAGAATTCAGAGAGTGAACAGATCCTGAACAGAGGATATCTGTTAAAAGGCGAAACAGTTGAAGGCGCAATTGACAGGATCTGTACCGCTGCTGCACAGCGTCTCTATAAACCGGAACTGAAAGAAGCATTTGTTGAGATGATCGAAAGAGGCTGGATGAGCCTCAGTTCTCCTATCTGGGCCAATATGGGTACAGAACGCGGATTGCCGATCTCCTGCTTCAACGTGCATATTCCGGACAATATCGAAGGTATTACACATAAGCTGGGTGAAGTGATCATGCAGACCAAGATAGGTGGAGGTACTTCTGCTTATTTCGGCGGACTGCGTGCCCGTGGTAGCGCAGTAACTGATAATGGTAAGAGCAGTGGGGCCGTGAGCTTCATGCGTCTGTTCGATACCGCTATGGATACCATCTCTCAGGGTGGTGTACGTCGTGGCGCATTTGCCGCCTACATGGACATCGACCATGATGATATCCAGGAGTTCCTGTCTATCAAGGATATCGGTCACCCGATCCAGAACCTCTTCTACGGTGTATGCGTACCTGACTACTGGATGCAGGATATGATCGACGGTGATATGGAGAAACGTGAGATCTGGGCGAAAGTGCTGGAAAGCCGTCAGCAGAAAGGTCTGCCTTATCTGTTCTTCACCGACAACGTAAACCGTAACAAACCACAGGTATATAAAGACCTTAATCTGGCTATCAACGCCAGCAACCTCTGTTCGGAGATCATGCTGCCATCTACAGAAGATGAGTCTTTCATCTGCTGTCTCTCTTCTATGAACCTCGAGTTATACGATGAGTGGAAAGATACAGACGCAGTAAAACTGGCTACATTCTTCCTGGATGCCGTATTGCAGGAGTTTATCGTTAAAACAGAAGGTAATCACTTCCTGGCAGCGGCAAACCGTTTTGCAAAACGTCACCGTGCGTTAGGTCTGGGTGTACTGGGATGGCATTCTTATCTGCAGAAAAATATGATCGCTTTCGAAGGTATGCAGGCAAAACAACTGACCTCCATCATCTTCAAAGATATCAGAGATAAAGCTGAAAAAGCGACCAAAGAACTGGCATGGATCTATGGCGAACCGGAAGTATTAAAAGGCTATGGCCGCAGGAACACTACCCTGATGGCAATCGCTCCTACTACTTCTTCTTCTGCGATCCTCGGTCAGACCTCTCCTGGTATCGAGCCATTCAGCAGCAACTATTTCAAGGCTGGTCTGTCCAAAGGTAACTTCATGCGTAAGAACAAATACCTGAAAGCCCTGCTGGAGCAGAAAGGTATCGACAATGAAGACACCTGGCGCAGCATTATGCTGAACCACGGTAGCGTACAGCACCTGGAAGAACTGACTGAACATGAAAAAGATGTGTTCAAGACCTTCAAGGAGATCAGTCAGCTGGAGATCGTTCAGCAGGCAGCTATCCGTCAGACGCATGTTGACCAGGCACAGAGCCTGAACCTGAACATTCCTTCTAATCTGCCGGTGAAAGAGGTGAACAGACTGCTGATCGAGGCATGGAAATTAGGTGTGAAGACATTGTATTACCAACGTAGTCAGAGCGTGTCTAAAGAACTGGTGAACAGTCTGGTGACATGTAAGAGCTGCGAGGGATAAGATGATCTGATTTACAGCAATATAAACAAATCGGGGGCGCATTGATATGTGCCCCCGATTTGTTTTATGATATTTGTACGCTAAAGAATGCGTTTCCTGATATTATTTACCGCTCTCACTATCGGGAGATTCATCAACGTATAATAATGGTCCGCTGCCAGCAATATCATCATCAATATCCAGTGCTCTGCTGTTCTCGATATACGCCTTAAAATTCCTGAGCTCCTCTTTTATCATTGATTCAAACAGGGGCGTCAGCAATTTCGCCAGGCCTCTGCCTGCAGGGCCGAGTGGCGCTCTGTAAGTGATAACGATCTGTAACTCGGTGCTTTTCTCACCCGCATCGACGAAAGTTACTTTACCGGCGTTATCGATATCAGCGCCCGGCAATGCATTCCACCCAAGCAATGTACCTTCTTCCTCCTTAATGATCTCTGCATCCCAGGTGATAGGCGCAGGCATTCCGGGGATATCCGCTTCCCAATGATAACGTCCTCCTCCGAGGTCTGTAACAGATTTGAGGTGTTTCATGAAAAGCGGCAGGTTCTCCAGATCTCTCCAGAAAGCATAGACTTCATTACGCGGGCGGCCGACTGTCAGGGACACTCTCACATTCACATTCTTTGCGGGATCAGGCAAGCGCTTTTTTCTCATAGCGCTATACGCCGGACAATTACCTGTTATTGCACGATAGAGCAGGAAGGCGCCGGCACCTGCTTTCAGGAAACGGGCTCTTTTTCCGGTAATTGCATTCATGAGCAGAAAACCACCTGCTACAGCAGAAATGATACGTTCATTGTTACTGACGTTTACGGCTGGTTTATCGCCTGTTGAAGAATTTTCGTTCATAATAATTCTTTTATGGTTTTACAATACAGTGTATGTAAACAGATGACTCAGGCATCATTGGTCACTGGTCCATCAGATATCCGCTTGCTCAGATGGGCTGGCTTGTCTTTTGTCTGATTGATCTTGCCTGCATAAGATGAGACAATTGAAATAAATGATCCCATACTAAAGTTGAGCACAAGGGCATTTATTATCAGCATCAGCAGCCAGCCCGTTGGTTTTTCCTGTACCTGCGGCGGAGCGTTCTCAGGCGCAAGCGTATCTGGCATGGACCACAATACATCCGGATAAAATACCATCAGCAGGATTGCCGCAAAAATCATGGAAAGCGCAGTACCTATTATTGTGGTCAGATGTGCTGCAATGAGCATGGAAACAGTTCGTTTCTTTTCGTAGGGTTTGTAGATCAGCTTAAAATTATAGGCTAGTATTACAACACCGAAAAGCGCGTTTCCTATATAAAGCAGATACAAACTTTCGTAGTTACCTTCTCTCAAATGGATCACCAGTAACACACTATACAACAAAGCAGCGATGAGGCCATATAACAGGTATTCCAGCCAATGTTTCTTCTCAAATACAGGATTTCTCATGTCCAGGCTTTCCCATATAAGTCAGGAAAATCGTACCAGTAGCAAATACTGGCAGATATAGTGATACCAACCACATAAAGCGCGTTGATGTGACACACAGGTGTAGCAGCTAATACTCACTCTGTTTTATCCAAGGGCTTCTTTGTGCTCTAGCTCACGCTCTACTTTATGAGGCAGTTTGAAAGCCGGAATCAGCGTTACCAGCATCAGTACGGCTGTAAACAGGAATCCATCCCTTAAGGCATAGTGTTCAGCCAGCGTTGCTTCATAACCTTTGGTCAGATAGTGATCATTAATGTAGCTGTGCATAGAGCCACTGATGGCAATACCAACGGAGCCTCCCAGTTGCAGCATGAGGCTGTTTAAGGAGGTAGCGGTGGCCGTCTGTGACTGGCTGACGGCATTTAACATGGCCGTAGACACCGGGGCAATCAGGAAGCTAATACCCAGTCCACGTACGATCATTGATAACACAATAAACCAGACAGGCGTACCGGTGTTGATCTGCGCGAAGAGAAAGAAAGATGCGGATACCAGTACGATCCCAAACACGGAGATATTCCTGATCTCGCCGGCATCTGCCATTTTACCGGCCAGGGGTCTTGTCAGCAGCATGACAAGTGCATTGGGCAATATTAAGAACGCACTTTGAATCTCTGTATATTTCAGATATCCCTGTAGGAGAAAAGGAAGAAAAAACATACCGCCGAACAGTGCCAGCGAGCGCAAGGCAACGATGATAAAGGCTCTGTTAAAAGCGGCCACCCGGAATACTGAGAGATCCAGTAATGCGGAAGGTTTGCGGGAAGAGCGGATGAACAGCCATAGCGACAGGACTGTCAGCAGTACACCTGAGATGAATTGCCAGGAGGTAAAACCATATTTATCACTTGTGCTGGTCAGTGTGAACTGCAGCAGTATGATGAAACAGATAAAGAGGAGATATCCTTTGAAGTCAAAAGGCTCACTATAACGTTTACGGGATTTTAAGAAATTCAGGTAACGCATGTTCATCAGGATGGCGATGATACCGATGGGAATGTTGACATAAAAGATCGCCTGCCAGCCGAGGTATTCTGTCAATACGCCACCGAGTGTAGGGCCTAGCGCGGGTCCCATCACGTTACCTATCCCCCACCACCCTATTGCACTTCCTCTTTCATCCTGCGGAAAACTCTCCGAGAGGATCGCCAGGGAAACAGGAGCAATAGCCCCTCCGCCTATGGCCTGTATAACCCTTGACAGTACCAGCATATTGATGCTTCCTGAGATGCTGCATAGCGCAGAACCCAGTACGAATACGATGATACTTGTCATATACAGGTGATAATACCCTACCCTGTTTTTCAACCAGTTGGTCAGCGGGATGAACAGCAGGAAGGTGATCATGTAAGCTGTAATGACGAGGGAGACCTCATCCAGGTCTACATCGAACTGTCGCTGTATGACCGGAAGGGAGACGTTTACAATACTGCTGTCAATTGCCGCCATGGAAGTTCCTATCATCAGTGTCGCCAGGACATATTTCTTGTATCTTAACATAAGGGTCTGTTTTGGAAGCCGTACACAACAGTAGCGGAGCATTAAATAAGGGCACCTCATCGCTAAGGTACCCTTTTATAGATCATACCAGTTAAAACTTGTTGTCGTTTTGCTTTATTCTATTGTTCTTTTACAGCCTGATTTCGTCTACGCCGGATAATTATGTGGTGTTGTTTGATTTAAAGAAGATGGAGGTGGTGAGGAAATTAGAAATTGGTGGAAGATCGGATGGAATGGCGATGGCGGAGTTGAATAGGCAGAACGAATAAATGAAACGGCAACAAACAAATAACAAATAATAACATGTTTTAAAAATTAAATACAAGCGCATTAGCACAACAATAGGTATATCTTGCTATTTTATAAGCGGCCAAAACCGTACTTAAAACCACAGTTTTGGCCGCTTATATTTTTTATATCCGGCCAAAACTGTATAAATTTAGGTAGTTTTGGCCGCTTATAATAGGCAACCAGGCTTCCCGAAAAGTAAAAAAAGCATGAAAATATTCATAGGTCGTAAAGAGGAAAAGAACATTTTAGAAAAGACTTTAAAGTCAGAAGAAGCTGAATTAATTGCTATTTATGGAAGGCGCCGTGTTGGCAAAACATTTCTGATAAGAGAAGTATTTAAAAGTAAAATTATATTTGAATTCTCCGGCGTTCACAATGCCACTTTAAAGGATCAGTTGCTTAACTTCAGAAATAGATTAGCTGAAGTCACCAACCAGAAGTTACCTCCAGAAATACCTATTGGCTGGACGGAGGCATTCGAGATGCTTAAAAAATATTGTGACCCATTATTGAAAAAAGGGAAATGCGTTATATTCTTAGATGAATTTCCATGGTTGAATACTCCTAAATCAGGTTTTTTATCTGCATTTGAATATTTCTGGAACTCCTGGGGTACTAAGCAAGACAATCTCGTATTAACGATCTGTGGATCGGCAGCTTCCTGGATGATACAAAAAGTCGTTAATAATAAAGGCGGTCTTCATAACAGGATAACCAGGAAAATACGTTTGTTACCTTTCACATTAACTGAAACCAAAGATTACCTGGAGAGTAAAAATGTCAAACTGGATCTTTATCAGATTACTCAATTATATATGGTTATGGGCGGGATCCCCCATTATCTAAGGGAGATAGAGGCTGGATTAAGTGCCGCACAGAATATTGACAGACTATGCTTTACTAAAGACGGGATATTAAAAAGTGAATTTGACAATCTGTATAGATCATTATTTGCCGAAGCAGATAAACATATTGCTGTAGTTAAAGCACTAAATAATACACCTGCCGGACTAACACGTAAAGAGATCATAAAAACCTGTGGGTTATCCAGTGGTGGAAGGGCTACTTTATTACTTGATGAATTAATGGAATCAGGATTTATCACAAACTATATCCCATACGAAAAAAATGTAAATGATACGATATACAAGCTTAGTGATGAATATTCCCGATTTTATCTGAAATATATTGAACATGGCCGGGCTACCGGCGAAGGGACCTGGATGAAGTTATCTACGCAGGCTACATGGAAAAGCTGGAGTGGATTGGCATTTGAAAGTATTTGTCTTAAACATACCAATGAAATAAAAGCGGCGCTGGGTATCTCAGGTGTTTATACAGAAGAGTCGATCTGGAGGTATGTGCCAGGTAAAAAAGAAGATGCGACGGGTACGCAGATTGACTTAGTATTGGATAGAAATGATTTCTGTGTAAGTATTTGCGAGATGAAATTTTCAGCTTCGGAGTTTTCGATAGATAAGTCTTATGCGGAAGAATTGAAAAATAAGCTGGATATATTTCAACAAAAAACCAAAACAAAGAAGGCCTTGTTTCTTGTTATGATTACTACGTTTGGGACTAAACAGAATATGTATAAGCCTGGGTTGGTTCAGAATGATATTATGCTGGAAGAGTTGTTTAAGTAACTTTCTATCTTTCATTTAATCCCATGTTTTCCCTCGTTTCTCATCGGATATTTACATTATTTATGAAATTTTCCGGTTAAAAAATAAAGTCAGCGTGATCATACTGCTGACTCATCACCATTGTTTTTGCTAATTCCATGTCTACGAATTACTTCAGTGAACTACTGCGTAACATTAGAGGTATGAGCATGCAGCAGCATATTCATGCATTTGTCATTGACAAAGCTAAAAGTCTGCTGCTTACAACAAACCTATCTATCAGCGAAATTGCTTATCAGCTTGGCTTTGAAGACCCGGGATATTTCAACCGCCTTTTTAAAAACAAAACAGGTCAAACTCCATTGGAATTCAGAAATATGAACTGACAACAGCTATATTGGGATGGCCGATACCAGTGTGTAGTAAGCGGCATAACTGACAATGTGTACAGGCATAAAAGAAGGCCATCTCACAATGAGATGGCCTTCTTTACAAAAGATGATCAGACAACCTTAGTTTTGCGGAAGATAACCAAGGATCGACTCATACACGTATGTCTTATTGTACTGTTTAAAGCTCTGACCATTATAAGTAGTAGTATACCAGTGCATACCACTAGCATTATAACGATAGATAGGAACAGCTCCCGGAGTTGGGTTTCTATAGATATATCCGGCTACCCACTCATACTTTCCATGTTGACCACCATAGCCGATCTCATTGAAATCGTTGGTGAAGAAATGGGTTTTGTTGTTCTGGAAATACCTGTAGATAGGAATAACACCCGGCATGGAATTATCTGTAAACGCGGTTCCGATAACGGAGCCACTTTGCCATCCTGCAACACCAGCTACCTCTGTCGGCGTGGTCGTTAACAGAATATCAACCACTTTACCAACATACAAATAGGAATACAATGCCGCTTTAGCATATTGCAGATTTACAGCGTTATCCTTAATGTATTGATCAACATAAGCAGCCAGTTCAGCTTTCTTACTCTGATCATCTATCAGATCGGTAATAGCGATCAGACCTTGTTTAGGAATTTCCACCAGTACAGAGTTCTGCAATGTTACTGATTTCTGCCAGTTGGAAGGATCAAAGGTGGTACCGGTAGTCGGATTGATGGTAGCTACTGCTACAAAGCCTCCACCTCTTGTGCGATAAGAGACGCTCTCTGTGAAGTTACTGTCTGACGCAGATTTGTCTACACCAATATTCAGTTCGAAGCCGAACACCTTTTTAATGTTCAGATTCAGACCACCAGCAGCAGCTGACATGCGGCGCTCACTCTTCGTTTCTGACTTGTAAATGATCTCCAGTTTACCACCTGTGATAATATTTACATGTACGTGTGTTCCATAGCGGGCTACGATAGTACTTACCGGTAAATTGGCCAGATCGTACTTAAACTCAGGTGTCAGGTAGTTTTTTAAAGTAGCCGCGTCTGTGTTCAGTTCTATTTGTTTGCTTTTCACCAACAGGTTACAAATACCATAAACATCTTTGGAAGAAAAGGTATTGGTGCTATTGTAAGAACCTTTCAGGGTACCGGAGAAAGCCGTATAGGTGGCGGTAGCACTCAGACTCGCAGAAATTTTCTTCATCAGTGATGCAGCGTCAGCACCATATTCATAATAGAAGTCCTGCGTGTTAGGATAGGAGATATTCACGCGGCCAGGGTTGGCAGCCTGGAAAGCGGCAAAATCAATTACCGGATTGCGGGATGAAGAAGCATCGGCAAAGACGCCTGTTACATCATAACCATAGCCAATAACGTCATATACACCGTCACCAGCAGCTGCAATAGTTGGTGTACGGTTTTCATTAGGGATCAATTCATCCTGTTTAGCTTCCTTCCGGCAGGAGACACTAAACGCTACAAGACAAAGCAGCACGACTTTTTTCATAGTAATACTTTATGTGTGAGTAATAAAAAATGGACAACAGGATATCTGTACCGGGACTTCCCGATAGCAATACGATAATGGCAACATAAATGGTTATTTATGTATTAAAGGGCATAGGTGTTACATAAGTTATCAAAGGAATAAGGTGTAGCATTCTCCTTCAGGCAACCTGATTACTATGTAATATTTTCTCTCATAAAAAAAGGTATCAACGGGTTAATAACATCTATGTAAAATGCTTAACGGGCATACACACAATGCTATATAATACGGATATCTAACGGGTACAAGGTACGGGTAAACATCTGTGTCCTCAATTGGATTTGCGCAGCGAAGGTAATGAATATTTAAAAAAAACAATATTCATTTTATCTATTGGTAAATGAAAATTAACACACAAAAGCGAGGTCATCCAGGGAAGAGCTGAATAGAAAAGAAGAAGCACAAGTGAGTGACACAACGGCGGCTAAATAGTAATATCACTGCCGGCTACACGAAGATGAATAATACCGGTAATTGCTATAAACAAAAAAGGCTTTATGAATTTCTTCATAAAGCCTTTTGCATTTCAAAAAACCGGTCAAAATAAAAGTGCCGGAGTGTTTAAAGGGAAAGCATCATACCGACAATAATGACGCCTCCACTCGTCCGGGCACGCTATGGTTCGACAATTGCCCCTTTTCTTTATTGCTGAGTAGTTCGAATACATATATTTCACCCCATACAGGATACATGAAATCTAAGTACTCTTTGGGTGTGTTTACGGCATCAGGATCTGTTTTCCGGTACCATTCAGGTGCTGGCCAGCGGACAGACAGGGTGTTCGTGCCTTTTCTGAGCAACGAGATATCCTGGATATCCAGATTAACGGTTGTCCATTTGTCTTCCAGCTGCAGCGTTGATAATGGTTCTCCATTCAGGAGTACTCTTATCTCCTGATTGGTACCGGGTGCTCTGGCAATCAGTTTAGCGGTAAAACCGGTGCCTGCATCTGCGATAAATGTGAAATCAGAGCGATGGTTACGTGCCTGGTAGTAGTTTAGTTCAGGCAGTTCCACGTTAAAGACATCGTAGCTGGTAGCTGAGTAACAGGTTTCCAGCAGATCGATGGTTTTACCTGGAGCCGGTACATGTTCCGCGATACGTAATGCGAGGATATCATCCGCCAGACTTTCACCCGGCGTGGATGCCAATGGCGCCATTGCATCCACCAACGCGATATCCAGGAGTTTACGACGGCGTTCATGTATGAATCCAAGACCTCCTTCATACTGTGTGAAGATGCCACTTTCGACCACTTCTTCGTGCGTACGGCAGAGTGTGTTCTGCAATCTGCGGGAAGAGAAGTCAATGAAGTTGCGCATCACATCTTTTGCCTGGTCAGTCGCCTCAGCGGCTTCCTGACAATGGAATTGCAGGACTGGTGCTGCCTGTCCGTAGTGGGCATTGTGTACTGCGGCAGCGACATGTGCTACTGCACGTACTTCATCGTCCGGATACAGTCCGCTGTCAGCTGTAATATCTACTGGTGTTCCCAGCAGGATCGCTGCCACGGCTTCCGCTGTAGGCTGCATGGACAATTTAATACCCTGTACGGTCAGGTGACAATAATCCAGGAAGTATTCGCGTCCTGGCAGTGCATCGGGAATTGCTTTGCTGAACACTGCAGGCAGGTCTACCACAGTGATATCCAAAGCAGGCGCTTCTTTCAGGATGGTGTCTCTGACAACACGGAAGCAACGCGGTTTGCTTTCGGCGCGACCGTAGATAGCCGTGTCGCGGGCACTTTCCATCAGACTACGTGCAGCCTGCCAGTCACCCGCTTTCTGGCGGCAGATGGCTTTCCACTCATAACCCAGCGGATGTGTCATATCCAGTGCGGTCATGCGGGAAGAGATATTCTCCAGGAGCTCATAGTTATTTGCCCGTAATGCTTCTTCTCCGTTTTCTACAAGTGCTGCCCATTTAGCAGCACCGGAACCCGTGAGACGGGTGGCATTTTTCTCCTGTGGATTGCTGTTCCAGTCGCCCAGGTTGAATTCAGGGATCACGAAGGTGATCGGGATACCTGATTGTGCTGACAATGCGTTCACGTATTTCAGGAAGCCAGATATCATATCACGGAACCGGGTTTCCAGTAATGCGCGCACATCGCTCAGTAAACCGCTGTCCTGCAGACGGCACAACTCCTGGTAGTCAGCAGCAGAAACGCTTTCTTTCATCGTATGCAGCCAGTTGTTACCCGCAAAGATCACGATGGCTGCAGGTTTCAGGGCGACCGCTTCCGGCAGCAACCCTTTTAATATCGGCAGTGAAAGATCTGTTCTGGCCAGGTCGAGTACCTCTGTTTCGAGTGTACCCGGAGCTGCCTGATTCAGCAATGCTTCCAGTTCGTGTGCGACGGTATAAAACGGATCGTAGAGATACCCTCTGGCAACGGATTCTCCTAAGAGGATGACCCGTTTCTTACCGGCTGATGGCTGTGGAGAGAACTGATGGTTCTTTGCCCACAGCCACCAGTCCATACGTGCATTTACATCACGCGTGTACAACTCTACCCCTTCTTCTTTACCCAGGGTCCAGATACCGACACGCTGCGGCAATGAAGTGCTGATAAGGTTATCTTCCTGCGCAGCTACAGTTGTTGCAGCCGAGAGATCCTGTGTACCAGGCAATTGTTCAATACCTAATGCTGTTGCCAGTGAATTGATCTCGCCGGAAAACGCAGCGCCTGCATTTTTATATAACAGAGCGGCTAATTGATTTGCCTGTTCTTGCTGGATTGATATTGTGTTGCTCATAAAACTGTAGTTGCTTAGATGAAAGTATAAGTGTTGCGCTGTGATGCATATTTGGTTGTCATGACGCCGGAAATCCATTCCAGTATTCCCAGCTCATTATCTGAACGATCGATGATAAAGTCTTCCACCACCAGTACGTCAATATTGGTGCTGATAAAACAGTTGATCGCGTCTTCAGGCGAGCAGACGATCGGTTCTCCTTTTACGTTGAACGAAGTGTTCAGGAGGATCGGACAACCGGTCAACTCGTTGAAGGCTTCCAGTAAGTGATGGAAACGCGGATTGCTGTTGCGCGTGACCGTCTGTAGTCTGGCGGAACCATCTACGTGTGTGATAGCCGGCAGGTCCAGCGGAGAGATCACCTGGCAGGTTTCCAGCATGAAAGGAGATTCATGATCGATATCGAAGTGTTTGCGGTATTCGCTATCGAGGGCAGCAGGTGCAAAGGGTCTGAAACCTTCTCTTTTCTTCACCATGGCGTTGATCTTATCGCGCATTTCGGTGTCTCTTGGATCGGCGAGGATCGATCTGGCACCCAGCGAGCGCGGACCAAATTCCATTCTGCCATGGAACCAGCCGATCACCTTACCTTCAGCGATACGCGCAGCGGTTTCTTTTACCAGCGTTTCCTGATCACCTTCGAAGCTATGATAGCGAAGCGATGTTGATTCCAGTACCTTACGTACGTGATTTGCTTCGTAACGGGGGCCGAGATATACATGCCCTAGTTTACCTGGTTTCATGGGTTCACCGCTGAGCTTTGTATAAGCCAGACTGGCGGCTCCCAATGCACCACCTGCGTCGTTAGCGGCAGGTTGTACGAAAAGGTTTTTAAACGGTGTATTTTTTATGATCTTACCGTTTGCCACGCAATTGAGCGCGACACCACCTGCCATACAAAGGTTCTCACTACCTGTTTTGCGGTAGAGGTATTCCGCTTTGTCGATCAGGATCTCTTCCAGCACTACCTGCAGACTGCGGGCAATGTCCATATGTTCCTGATCAACGGATACGCCTTTTACTCTGGCTGGTTTGCCGAACAGGTCAGCAAAGCGGTCTGTGAACATGCGGCTTTCTTCGAGGAAGTCGAAGTATTCCAGATTCAGTTCATATTTTCCGTCGCCGAGTATTTTGATCAACTGACGTACCTGGTTAACGTGAGTAGGTTTACCATATGGCGCAAGCCCCATTACCTTGTACTCTCCTTCGTTCACTTCGAAACCGAGGAAGTTGGTGATCGTGCTGTATAATAATCCGAGGGAGTGCGGGTAGCTGACCTCTTCCCAGAGATCGATGTCAGCGCCGTTACCGGTACCGTAAGTAGTAGTAGCCCACTCTCCTACGCCGTCCACTGTGAGGATCGCTGCATTATCAAAACCGGAGTAGTGATAGCTGCTGGCGGCGTGTGACAGGTGATGGTCAAAGAACTCGATCCTGCCTTCATAACCGAGGATGTCGCGGATCTCCTGTTCTACCCAACCCGGTCGGAATTTCTTACGTAATACATCTGAACGGTTCCAGATACCGCTCCATAACTGACGACCCAGTTTCTTGGTCGGGTCTTCATAAAATGCGATACAATCAATATCATTAATACCGATACCTGCTTCTTTCAGGCAGTATTTCAGCGCCATCCGTGGAATTGCGTCATCCGCCTTGAGTCTTGAAAATCTTTCTTCTTCTGCTGCGTATTTCAGCTTGCCATCCTGTACGAGGCAACAAGCAGAGTCATGATAGAGGGCTGAAATGCCGATTATATTCAATGCCATAAGACTAGAATTTGTAATAGTTTTAAAAGGGTCAATCCATATTTATGGAAAAGTCATGAATCGTTTGTTGTATGCTGGCTACCTGTTTTTCCAGGGAGGAGCGTTCTTTTTTACTGGCTGATTTTTTCAGCAGATCCATTTTGAATCCGGCCAGTAGTTCGAGGTTACCCAGCATGCCTTTTTTATCCATCAGCTGATCGTCAATGGAGGATGCGATCTGCTGGAACTGTTTCAGTCCGTAGTCAATTGCATCCACATCGTTCAGCGTAGACAGGTAGCGGAGGTATTTCACCAGGTAATCCTGTTTCTGGCGGTCCCGCTGTCTGGATACGATGGATAGAAATGACTGATTATCCTTTGGATCTTCATTGCCCAGGTAGATATCCAGTATCGTACTGGCCATTTCATTATCCTCCAGGAAAGGCGTCATTTGTTGTGCCGCCAGTTGTTTATCCAGCTTGTTCAGCCCTATCAGGGATGAGGCGACCACGTTGTAGCAGGAGTCTTTCAGCGACTGCACGAAGAGTGCTTTATAAGCGGGGTCTTTCAGGCTGCGTAAGGATTTGATAGCGGCCTGCCGCACCAGCGGCTCTTTATCATAGCGTGCGAGACTATCTATGAGACCGGCATAGGTCTTACGTGTGTCGCTGTTTTCAAGGTCTGTATACTGTACGGCGATCTTCCTGAGTCCGTCGTCCGTGTCATGGAGGGCAGTCCGCAGAAATGCGCGGGCCAGTGTGCTGGTATCCTGTGCCAATACACAGGCTTTGATGGCTTCTCTCCTATCGAGATAATTACCGGCGTACTGATACTGATAGATGAATGTTTCGAGCGGTTTTCTGTCTGTTTTCTTACAGATCAGGTGTTTTCCTGCGTCTACGTTTACCAGTGCAGGTCTGGTATTTTTATCAGGATAAGCGAGAGTGAATACCTGTGTGCGGCTATCTACCTTTATGTCCTGCGTGGTACGTTTACCATTTGTATAAAGGTCTACTTTCAGGGGAAGGGTAAAGATGTCGCCTTTTTGTTGCTGGTCGATCTTTACGGCTACAGTGCCTGCGGCATCATTGTATTCGTAAGAGATATCCAGTATGGGAAAACCGTCGCGATAGAACCATTGGTCCCAGAACCATTTCAGCTCGCTACCACT
This sequence comes from Chitinophaga sp. YR627, assembly GCF_900114995.1. GTDB lineage: Bacteria > Bacteroidota > Bacteroidia > Chitinophagales > Chitinophagaceae > Chitinophaga. The sequence goes on along the minus strand of NZ_FOUX01000006.1, from coordinate 536,316 downwards.
GGCTTTTTCGAATGCTGTCCGCAGGTCTTCTGCATCCACGGCTTTGAAAGCATTTTCAGACAGGTAGCTCCGCAGGGCGGCAAAAAATTTATCTTCTCCAACGAGGTCACGTAACATACTAAGTATGTTGCCTCCTTTTTCATAGGTGACAGCGTCAAACAGCTCTGTTTCATCTTTGTATGTTTTATATATCAGCGGATGATCTTTTCCTTCTTTCTGCTGCTGGAAATACTTCAGCATGGCTTCGTATGAATGGTGGTGTGCCGCGTCTTTGCCGTAGGCGTATTCCCCCCAGAGTACTTCACCGAAATTGGCGAAGGATTCGTTTAAGGCGAGTTGCGACCACTCTTCGCAGGTGACGAGATCACCAAACCATTGATGAAAAAGCTCGTGTGGGATGAGCCATTTCGCGTCTTCATCTCCCAGCAGGGCCCTTGGATTCCTGCGCAGCAGATCGCCGAAAAGGGTCGCGGTTGTATTTTCCATACCACCGGAGAAATAATCCTTTACGACGATCTGTGCGTACCCGGGCCAGGGGTATTTGTAACCCAGCTTTTCAGAGAAGAAGCTGAGCATTTTCGGGGTAGCGCCGAAGATCTGTTTTGCATAGGCGCTGTATTCCGGCTCCATGTAATAATCGACCGGGAGTCCATTCCAGTTGTCATGGACAACATCGAATTTCCCTACAGCCAGCATAAACAGATAAGGCGCGTGTGGCGAAGTCATTGACCAGGTATCTGTACGGGTACCATTGGGCTGTTCCTGTTGTCCTTTGAGGACACCGTTGGACAGGGACCGATATTTTGCCGGTACGGTGATACTGATCTCTGAAGTGCTACGCTGATCTGGTTTGTCGATAGTCGGAAACCAGGAGGAGGCGCCGGATGTTTCGCCCTGTGTCCATACCTGGAACAAAGGGCCTTCATTGTCTTTTCCGGCGGCGATAAAATAGATCCCTTTTGTTGTCTGTACCGGACCGGCAACACCACCTGTCAATGCATCAGGTTTTGCGGTGTATGCGATGTGTACGGTGTACTGTTCGTCTTTACCGTATGATCTGTCCAGCTTTATCAGCAATTGTGTGCCGGTCGACTTATACGGCAAAGGCAGACCTGCTTTACCTTTTTGCAGCGTGACGGCTGTCACGTCCATGCTTTTGGCATCCAGTATCAGGGAATCCTGCTTTGGCAGAGCTACCTGCAAAGTGATCCAGGCTTTCCCATGTACGAGGTGCTGCGGATAATCAAACGATATATCCAGTTTGGTATGCACCAGACGGGCATACTCCGGAGGGGCGTCTGCCGGAAATGCGACGGCAGACAACCGGTACACCTGTAGGCATGCAGCAAGTACTGCGCTACGGCATACATTAGTTAACAGACCCATAAAAAGATGTTTTAATAAAGAGAAAGGGGGATCCCGGAAGCCTGTCGGGGAACTTCCGGGATTATAAAAAAGACGGGGATAACAAATTGTTGACTTACTTACCTATTGACTAGTTTTCTTTCTTTACGCGATCTTTTTCTTCTTTCGTACTATCTCCACGTTTTGCTACTTTCAGTTTTGTATTACCAAACATGTAAGTAAAGGTCAGCCAGGCGACACGTGATTCAAAGCGGTTCCGGATGGCAACATCTACATTGTTGTAGACGGCTCTACCCTGGAAGCGGTTCGTGTTGAATACGTCGGCTACTCTCAGACGTATACTGCCTTTTTTGTTCAGGATGTTCTGTTTCAAACCTACATCCAGTTTGTACTGTGCTTCTGCTTTTATGAAGCCATACAACCATGGGGAGAGATAGAAACCACCTACATCCAGGAACAGGTTTTTAGTGAGTTTAAAGGATTGATAAATGTTGATGTTTACATCATAGTTATCGAAGTTGCGATAGTTGCCGGCATTGTCATCTATATACTGGCTACGGTTGAAGGTCACAGTGTTGTCGGTTGACCACCAGTCCGTAATGTCTTTAGAATAGGAAACGCTGGCTGACACCGTACGTAATTGTTCGAGGTTACGCAGGAAGGATTTAGTGGCATTAGCGCCTTCATCCTGCTGGATGTCTTCTGCTATCACGTCTTTTGTAAGACCGTAGCGGGCGACTAAAGTAATTTCATTTCTCCATGAATACGTTGCTTCGAATGAGTGCGTATAAGCGGGTTTTAAGTACGGATTACCTTCGCGGAAAGTATAACGGTCATCATAAAACCGGAAAGGGTTCAGGTCCTGATAGCTGGGTCTTTCGATGCGTTTGCTGTAAGACACCATCAGTTCATGATCTTTCGCCAGTTTACGGCTCAGGAACAGGCTGGGGAACAGATTGGTGTAGGAACGTTCTGTACGGGTATTCAGGGTAACAGAATTACCGTCAGAGTTAGTTTGTTCCACACGTAAGCCTGCCTGCAGACTGGTCTTGCTCCATTTCTTACTGAAGTTCAGGTATCCTGCATTGATGTTCTCTTTGTAGATGAAGTGGTTTGTCTGAGATTTGGACAGGACCCATTCACCGCTGAGCAAAGAGTCAAAACGGGCATCATTGTCAGTAGATACGAAGCTTGTTTTAAGACCGGCTTCGATCTTTGCCTGTTTTGCCAGTGGATATACCAGATCGGTTTTAGCAGCAAAGACTTTTACGATCGTAGGAAAGTAGTTGCGTACATAATCAGGGTCTCCGATATTGATACCCTGACTGTCATACAGGGTATTGACGAAGTTCCTGTTGATGTTGTTGCGGAAACGTGAGTAATCGACGTCTACGCCCAATTCTCTTCCCAGGGTGTCCAGTCTGCCGCGGTAGTTGAAGTTACCGCCGATATTATTAAAGCCTGATTTCTCGCGGGCATTGGCGGTCATCATGGAATCCACTTTCAGTTTCTCTGTGCGGATATTTGTCGTGTTGTCTACATTCGTGCGCTGATCATTGGCATAACCCATTACCTGTAAGCCAATGGCATGGGATGGGTTGATGTTGTAAACGATCCCTGCTTTGTAGTTGTGGGTGCCCAGCTCATTATGCGTTTCGCCGGAGCGACCGAAGAAGGTGCTGGTGGCATCCTGGCGGACATCACGGTCAATGTCCAGGTATTTAACGGAGTGGTTGAAGGAATAAGTGTAGTCGCCGGTAAGGTTGACCTTATTCTTCTTATAGTTTAGGGTAACACCGCCCCTGTACTTTTCTCTGCGGCCATACCCGAAGCCACCCGTAACGGTACCATTAAAGCCCGCGCTTCCGTTTTGTTTCGTTCTGATGTTGATCACCCCACCGGTACCTGCGGCGTCGTATTTGGCGCCCGGCTGGCTGATAATCTCTATCGTAGCGATGGTGTTGGAAGGCATACTTTTCAGCAGGTTGCTGACCTGGGCGGCAGACAGATAAGTGGGTTTACCATCTATCATGATCAGCGGACTGCTTTTGCCGTACAACTGGACCTTGTCATTGTTAGTAATAGTCACACCTGGCGCGAGTTGCAATAGTTCCAGTGCGGTACTACCGGTAGCCAGGAGGCTGTTTTCAATATTCATGACCGTTTTGTCCAGCTTACGTTCTATCAGTGGTCTTCTGCCGGCAACAACAACTTCTTTGATGTTGCTGACATTCTGTTCCATTGACAGGCTGCCGAGGTCCGGCGGTCCGGCAGAAGCGTTCAGTTCGACGGGCTTTCGGATCGTCTTGTATCCTACCAGGGAAACGTGCAGTACATAGCTGCCGTCCGGGATGTTACCTAAATCGAAAACGCCGCTGGCATCGCTCACCACTGTCTTTACCAGACCCGTATCAGACGCCCTGAGCAGGCTGACCGTGGCAAACTCCAATGCTGTACCGCCGGAGCCGGATAATCGTCCTTTTAGTCCGTTTCCGGCTGCCGGTTGCTGTGCATACATGCTGCCTGAAAAGATCAGGAGCATGCATGACAGCAACCAGAACGGCGTCTTTACATTATAGAAAATCTGCATAATAATTGTTATTTGAGGTAATGATTGTTTCCCAAACTTAATCTGCAGAAAAGATGGGTTAAAAACTGTTACACCAACCGGCATTTTTTAAGTACCAAAACCGGGGGTCAGGATTCAATGATATCCTCCGTACATAAGGGTTTTACTCTAATTGTTTCACTTTCCGGCACTTGCATCGCCAGATGCACTTTGTACCCGTCCATGAGAACGAGATCATAGAGGTGCCAGGTATGCCCGGCGAGGTTGGCACAGCCATTCTGGACAAGAATGTCTTTGACCGGGAAATTAAGTCCGGAGCCTTCTGCTTTTACCAGGGCTTCTTTCTGTGTCCAGAGATTATAGAAAGCGTCCTGTTCCAGTCCGGGGTAGCGGTAGATCTCTTCCAGCTCCTTTTCTGAGAACATGCTTTCAAAGTCTTCCAGGCATACCGGCTTTACCGCCTCGATATCGATCCCGATCCTGTTATGTTCTGCGATGGCGCAGATCACATAATCGCCGGAATGAGAGATATTGAAATCGAGGTTGGTATTTTCGAAAAAGGGTCGTTGATAGGATGAGAACTTGATGTCATTCAGCGACAAATGTCCGTATCCCAGCTGCCGTAACGCGTACAGCAGCAGCATGCGACCCAGCAGGCTGGCCTGTGCATCGTGCCGGTGCACCAGCCTGCTCAACCGGTTCACAAACTGACCGGGCATCAAACACAACCAGGCCTTGTAAATGGCCTCTGGCAGCGGGCTGTTTTCACAGTAATAAACGTACACCATAAAAAAAGATTCAGGTTAAACCAATACAGATTCATAGAGCAGTTCTTTTTCTCCGAACAGGCGTTCGGCTACAATGCCTTCTTTGAGGCATTCGGCAATCAGTCTGTTGGAGGCTACGATGGGGTTAGCCCGTTCATCGTAGCGGATACTGCTGATAAATTCCAGCCATGGCTCCAGCCCCATTGCGTAAACATATACTTCAGCCGGCGAGAGGGCTTTTACCAGGTCTATTCCACGCTGGTAATCAGAACCAGCCAATCGTCGGGAGAAGTCTTTCTCGCGTGACAGTTCTTCTGTCAGTAGTGGTCCGTACAACCAGGTCAGCGGTGCACCATCACATTCCATTCCGAGGAAGAGGACATCGACGTTTCCGATCACTTTTTGTACGTGCTGGTACAAACGGGGTTCAACATTGCAGGAGTCCGCACAGAAAAGAACGGAGAAACCGTCTGTCTTTACGTGATAGCAGCTCTTGGTGTTGATGTTCAGATCGCAATGTTCTCCTATGAAAGGAATACCGGTGATGGTGCAGTCTCCCAGTGTGATATCGTCCAGGTTACCGATCTCAATGACGTTCTTAAATCCGATTGCTTTAAACATCAGTTTGAGACAGGGATCCTGTAGTGAGCCGGAAGTTGTTTTAGGGATCACCAGGTTTTTAATCTTATGCCGTAATGGCAATAATGTTTCGAAGAGGATGTGATCCTGGTGGTTGTGTGTGATGAGCACGTAGTCGATCTCATCGGGCAGATCCACATCAGAAAACCGGTCTACTTCATGCTGGTATCCGTAGTAGGCAACCAGCGGGTCAACCAGGATAGATGTGTTTTTAGTTTCCACCAGGATACAGGCATGACCGAAGTAGCGCATCCTGATCCTATCCCCTTCATAAGGTTCGTAGGGAACGGGGGCTTCTTCCGTAAAGAAGGATTCGAACAATGCAGGGTTACTGATATCGAAGTCCACCGTCTCCATGAGTTCTTCCATCGTAGAAGGCTCTCTTTTCATGCGGGACACCGCATCTATAAAGGGATGACGGAAAGGAATTTCGAGGTTCAGTACATCCGGTTCTTCTAAACGGGGGGTACTGAGAACAAAGGGTCTTTCATCGTTTTCCGTGATCCACATGGAGATGCTCTGGAGGCTTTCATCATATATAGGGCTTTTGTAGAGTAATGCTTCTATCAGGCGGAAAGAAGGGTTATTATTCAGGTCATATACCAGTTCGACATATCCTTTCAGGACGTCGGGTACTTTTTCATATAGCGGTTCGAGCGAGGTGCCTTTATCATATTGTTTCAGCAGGGCATCCAGTTCTTTGATGGCTGCGGTAAATGCCAGCTGTAAGGCGCCTTTCTGCTTTGTGCCATCGCGTAGTTGTTTTATTTCTTCTACGCGGTTGGCGCCATAATCCATAAAAGGGCCACCCAGCAGTTTCGGGTTCTTTGCGGCAGCTGCATGGATGGCAGGCGCCTGTACGTAGGAGTCCATGATTTTCAGGTGTCTGCCTACGATGTTCATCGCGCCCGTTGCCGGGGAGATGAGGTGCGACCAGGCGTACCACTGAAAATAAAGCGGCTCCAGGACTACATTGGGCTTGAGGTATAACGGCCTGTTGTTCATAATTAATTTATTAGACGTTTAGCGTTTTTTTAATGAGGCGTGCAATATCAAATGCACGATCGAAGATGAAGAAATGGTTACCTGGATAGGATATCACATCGATTGGCGCCAGTGTTTCCATTTGCCATTGTTCTGCTTCTTCACGGGTGACAAATTCATCATATCCTATGATGACGGTAACAGGTATGTCAAACGGTGTTGCTTCCTGATAGTCATATTTTTCAATGGCCTCAAAATCGGCGCGGAGAATGGGTTCAAAATAATGTTGCAGTTCTTCGTTCTGCAAGACTTCGTCCGGGCTGCCACCCAGTTCTTTCAATGCTTTCCAGAATTCCGTTTTGGGTAGTTTATGTCTGCCGGGCATTTTCGATTTGCTGGCAGGAGCGCCACAACCTGACAGGAACAATCTGGTGGGTGGCGGCAGATCGGCATCTAATGCCATTCGCGTAACCAGGTAAGCCAGCATGGCACCCATGCTATGACCATAGAAGGCATAAGGCTCATCCAGGCCGGAGCGGATCTGATTAAAAATGTCTGCTGCCATCTGCTGCAGGTCTTTGATCAGGGGTTCTCTTATCCGCCTTCCCCTGCCGGGCGGCTCGAGCGGTATCCAGCGTACTCCTTCGTTCATATAGATCTCGAAAGGTTTGAGAGAGTAGACGCTGCCACCTGCAAAGGGAATCGAGAATATATTCATGGCATTTATTTTACGAGTTCGGGTTGTTTTGCATGTTGCAGTTTCACATCTTCTGCCACCTTACCAAAGTCGAAATGCAGGATGCGATCTGCCTGTCCGTAGTATTTATCATCGTGGGTTACGGCGATGACCGTTTTATTCATTTGTTTTAATACGGGAATGATCTGTTCGTAGAAATAGGCTCTGAAATGCGGGTCCTGTTCGGCCGCCCATTCATCCAGTACCATCACGTCTCTTTTTTCCATCAGTGCGTAGATCAGGGCCAGTCTTTTGCGTTGGCCCATAGACAGCTTGTTGTCTATTGATTTCTTCTGGGTGTCGAAGCGTACAACCTCATCCAGCTCCATCATCGTGAGGTATTTCTGTAGTACAGGATTATTTTCATCCAGGTCAAAACCGTCATAGTTTTCGTTGAACAGGTAGACACCGGTAAAGATGGCGGACAGGCGGTCGCTGTAATGCGGATAGCTGTTCATGATGAGGGGCTGTCCGTTGTAGAGCAGTGAGCCATGTGTTGGCATGTAAATACCGGTGAGCAGATTGATGAAGGTACTTTTACCGCTGCCGTTCCCTCCTGTTATGAAGATGATCTCTCCTTTTTTGATAGAGATATTAAAAGGACCAGCTGCAAATAGTCTTTTGCCGGCGGCGTCTTTGTATTCGTAGGCAGCGTTTCTGAATTCAAGGCTGGTAAAGTTGCGGGACAATTCTACCGGTTGTTCTTTCAGGTCGTACTGCGGATAGGTATCTATTTCTTTTTCCAGTCCGTCAATTCTTTCAACGGCTATTTTCAGCCGGGTAAAGAAAGGTACTGAAGAGATCAGCGTAGCCAGGGGCCCCATGATATACAGGATAGTGAACACAAAAGCGGTGATACGCGTCATGGGTATATTCAGTACCTGGGGCATGACGAAGAGGATCAGTCCGAGGACCACATACCAGCTATAGTTGCCTGTCAGTTCGTTTTCGAGATAACGTACAGCGGTACGGTCATTCAGTTCTTTACTACCCAGCAGGGTGCGTTTGATATACCGTTCGTAAATGCTGTTGTTTCTGGTCAGGCTCATTTTTATTTCCCGGAAACCATTCAGAAAATCGCGCAGATAGCGGTGATAATCATTCTGCAGGTCACGTACTTCATTGAGTTGTTTTTCTATGGAGTTGTTACGCAACAGATAAAAAGCGAGCAGCAAACCCATGAAACACAGGATCATGGCACCTGCTTTCCAGGACAGCCAGAACATGTAGGACAGTCCGCAGAGAATGATCACGACTGAATTCACCGCATTGACAAAGTTGGAAGGCACCTGCGCCAGCAGGCGCGTATCCTGTATAGCGGTGTATACTCTTTGTGCGCCAAGCTTTTCAAAAGATTCAAAGGTGGATACCCTCAGCTTATCGATTACACCGGATTCATATTCAAACACGATACTGTTTGTTAATCTCGCGATATAGGTCTGGAAGGTTTTATTCAACAGGAATGACACAACCAGTAATCCGGCGTACACCCAGCTTTGAGGAGCTGCCAGGAAAGGCAGCCCCTCTCCTGCGATAACATTGTTGATGAACACCATGATGCTGCCGTATACCAGGCTATTTACAATTCCCAGCAAAGCGATCATGATAAAAAATCTGCCTGACTTGTACTTCAGTAATCTAATGAGGTTCATGATAAACACGGTTAATGAATGAGACTTCTGGAATATCCCAGTTGAAATAAATATGCGGGTAAGCGGGTATCTTTTATTACACTGTAATGATCGCCCTGTAAGCGATGGTAATCGAAGCTACCTGTTGTGAATTGCTGCCAGTCTTCCATCAGCGTAGCTTCTCTGCCGTCTGCTTCAAAAGCGACGATATCACCTTTGATCTGACCTGTTGGCTGATAAGCATGCAGCATGTTACAGGAAGACTGGTACATTTTCTTCAGGTGTTCTTCCTGTGGCAGGTCACCTTCGGACAATCCCCAGCTGCGTAACTCCCGGACGAAGCGTTGTTCCAGTAGATCGCCCGCGGGCAGTACTTTTATTCCGGACGTGCGTGCAGGCGCTTCTTTGTCGAGCAACAGGAGCGTCACCGTTCTACCCGCGGCTTCTAACTGACGGGTTGTTTCATAAGCGATCAAAGCACCCATTGAATAACCCATCAGCATGTATTCTTCTGCCGGTACTTTTTCCAGTAACTGGTCTACGAAGGCTGTTGCCATTTCTTCAACAGATGTGGCAAACGCACCACCGTCAAAACCTTTATACTGCAAACCATAGCAGGTATATTGTTCTTCCAGTTGCTCTGCCAGTTGTTTGTAGATAGTGGCTGAACCAATGATCGGTGGAATAAAGATCAGCGGTGGCGTATCTGTTTCCTGCGACTGGTTCAGCGGGAAGAGCAGGTTTTCAGCTGCATCTTCCGGTCTATCCAGGAAGGCGGCCAGTGAAGCGATATCCGGATATTCATATAGTTCGCGGATACTTGCCCTGCGGTTAAACACCCTTGCTACTTTTACCATCAGGCGGATGCCTTTCAGTGAGTGGCCGCCCAGTGCGAAGAAGTTGTCATGAATACCGACCGGGCTACGTTGCAGGAGTTCTTCCCATATGGCGGTTAAGGTCTGTTCTGTTGCCGTGCGCGGCGCTTCGTATACCGTGCTGGTTGTTATATCCGGGTCAGGCAATTTTTTGCGATCGACTTTACCGTTAGCGGTGAGTGGCAGGCTTTCTACTGTAATGTTATAAGTCGGATGCATGTAGCGGGGCAGTTTATTGCGCAGCCATTCCTGCAAGCCATCTTCCATTACTGTATCGCGCCATACGATGTAACTCACCAGTAATTTATCGCCGGAAGGCGTTTTATATGCCTGTACAACGGCTTCTTTTATTTCCGGATAGGCTAATAATGAATTTTCTATTTCACCTGTTTCTATGCGATAACCGCGGATCTTTACCTGGTTATCGCTACGGCCCAGGTATTCGACGCTACCATCTTCTGCCCAGCGGGCCAGGTCTCCGGTGCAATAAAGACGTTCGCCTTCAACATATGGATTATTGATAAACCGTTCTTTTGTCAGTTCTTCCCGGTTAAGATATCCGAGTCCGACACCTACCCCACCGATACACAGTTCGCCAGGGATACCGATGCCCGCAGGACGCCTGTTTTTATCAAATATATAGATGCGGGTGTTTTTCAGGGGGCGGCCAATGCTGAGGCTATTGTTGCTATCTGCGTCTACCACTTCATAAGTGGAATTGACAGTTGCTTCTGTTACCCCGTATACATTGATCAGTTGTGTTTTGCCCTGAAAAACCTGGTGGAAAAGGGCACGTTCTTCCGCAGGCAGCGCCTCACCTCCCACCAGGACGTATTGTAAATGCAGATCTTTCGTACCCGTTCCTTTCAATACCTCCAGCAGGACGCGCAGGTAGCCGGGCGTGATATCAATTACGGAGACCTGTTGTTCTTTTAAGCGGCGGATATATGTTTCCGCATTGCGACGATCTGTTTCGCTGATCATCAGCAGTTTTGCACCGGAAAGTAATGGTGCGAACAATTGTTGTACAGAGGCATCGAAATTAACAGAGGCGGTCAGCATGGCGGTAAGGTTGCCTTCATGCGGCGCATATATACTTTCGTCCAGCCATGTACAGAGATTGATCACTGCATGATGTGGTACCATTGCGCCTTTCGGGCGACCGGTAGAGCCGGATGTGTAGATGATATATGCCAGCGAATGACTGTCAACCGGCACTTTTATATCATCATGATAGTAGGATAACAATTCCCACTCGGCTACGGCGTGCATTACTTCGGCGCTTGCTGTCAGTTCGGCTGCAAGGTCTGTATCTGTGATCACTACCCTTGGCTGACTATCTTCCAGCATGTATTGGATACGGTCTGCAGGATATTCCGGGTCAATGGGTACATATGCAGCACCGGCTTTCAGTATACCGAGTAAACAGACCATCAGGCGTGCGGAGCGTGTCATCATCAATCCTACCAGGTCGCCAGGTTGTACCCCGTAGACGCTGCGCAGGTAGCTGGCTACCTGATCAGATTCCCGGTTCAGTTCAGTGTAGGACAGTATCTGATCTTCATAAACCACTGCCGGACTGTCGCCTTTACGTTGCACCTGCTTCTCAAACAGGCTATGTAAGGTGTGTCTGGCAGGATATGATGTGTAACCACTATAACCAAATGCATCGAGTGTATTACGTTCATTTGCGGTTGTGTAAGGAATTACAGATAACGGCATGCTGGTATTGTTGCTGATGGCAGCGAATAATTCCTGCATGTGCGCCAGCATTCTTCTGATCCTTTGTTTGCTGAATATATCAGTATTGTGTACTACAGATATTTCAACACCACTTTCGTGTTCTGCGAAATGAACGGTCATATCAAATTTGCTGACAATGACCCGTCCGGTTCCGCTGCCTGTCATTTTAAAGGACTGATCTGCTGTATTACTTTCTTCACCTGCCACCGATTCCGATCTCTTTGCGTAGGATACCATCACATCAAACAAAGGAGACCGGCTTCGGTCGGCAGCCAGGTCGAGGTCTTCAACCAGTTTGTCAAAAGGATAGGCCTGGTGAGTGTAGGCATCCAGCATTACCTGCTGAACTTCCTGTAACAGTTCACCGAAAGTATTTTCAGCGCTGAACCGCGTACGCAGTACCAGCGTATTAACATAGAATCCAATCTGTCCGGACAGGTATTCATGGTCGCGGCCGGCTACGACAGTTCCCAGTACAATATCTTCCTGTCCTGTATATCTGTGCAATAATGCTTTCAAACCTGCTACCAGCAGCATAAAGATGTTTGCACCTTTTGTGTTTTGCAGACAGGCCTGTAAGCCATCGTATGTTTCCTTTGTCAGCCAGGCACTTTCAATGTTGCCATTGTAAGTTTTGATAGCCGGGCGGGTATAATCTGTTGGTAGTTCCAATACCGGGATACTATCTGATAACTGTGTTTTCCAGTAGCTGCTGTGTGTATCATCAAGGCTGATCTGTTTATTATGCCAGGCGGCGTAGTCTCTGTATTGTACTGGTAAGGGCGCCAGCCCTTTACCGGCATACAGCTGTTCCAGTTCGGTGCGCAATACCTCCATTGACCAACCGTCTGCGATAATATGGTGCAGATTCATTAGGATATGGTAGCGTGTTGCGCTGAGCTGTATGACCTGTATTCTGAACAGCGGTCCTTTTTCAAGATTGAATCTGAAATATCTTTCCGCATCGCGGAGATCGTCTAACAGGCGGTCCTGCATGCCGGTGTCATATGCACTCAAATCTGTGAACTGCATATTGCAGGGCAGCTGTGCGGCCGGCAATACGTGTTGCCATTGCGTTTCTTCGTCGCTACTGAATACGGTTCGTAATATTTCATGCCGTTCAATCAGTGCTTTGAAGGCTGTTTCCAGTGCCGGCAGGTTGATCGCTCCGTGGATCGTGTGATCTGCGACGATGTTATAGGCACCGGCACTTTCTTCCAGCAGTTCCAATATCCAGAGACGTTTCTGCGCATGAGAGAGTTCGTATTTGTCCTGTATCGCTACCGGCTCCAGGGTCAGTGTTTTCTGTTGTTGTTCGCCAAACAGGAGTCCGGACAGGCCACTGATTGTGGCATGGCTGAACAGTTCATGGAATGGAATATCTACGCCAAATTCCTGTTGTACTTTCCAGAGCATGCGCATGCCTTTCAGCGAGTGGCCACCCAGGTCGAAGAAATTGTCATGGATACCGATTCCTTTACGTTGCAGAATGGACTCCCATATATTGATCAGTTGTTGTTGTGCATCGCTGGCGGCGCCTTCATAGCGGGCTGCTTTTACTTCCTGTTGCGGCAGGGGCAGCTGCTGGCGGTCCACTTTCCCATTGCCGGTGAGCGGCATTCTGTCCAGCATTACATACACCGCAGGGTGCATATATCTTGGCAGTTGCAGGTCCAGCCATTTGCGCAGTCCCTGTTCATCTGCATTGTCTTTCCATACGAGGTAAGCTACCAGCTCCTTTTCAATTGGTGAAGGTTCCCAGGTGGTCACCAGTACCTCAGCGATGCCGGGGTATTGTTGTATCAGCTGTTCTATTTCACCGGTTTCGATACGGAAGCCGCGGATTTTGACCTGATGATCATTGCGGCCCATGAACTCTATATTTCCGTCGGCTGTCCATCTGGCCAGGTCGCCGGTTTTGTACATGCGTTGACCTGGTTCAAAAGGATTGTCTATGAATTTTTCTCTGGTCAGTTCTTCTCTGCCGAGATAACCGCGGGCGAGACCTTCACCTGCGATGCATAGTTCTCCGGGATATCCGACAGGGACCAGTTGAAGGTTATTGTCAACGATGTAAATACGGGTATTACCAACGGGCTTACCGATCGTTATTTTACCATCTACTGCGCAGATACCGGAGGTTGCGACTACGGTGCTTTCTGTAGGTCCGTAGTTGTTGATCAAGGTAGCGCCGGGGTATACTTTGTTTAGTCTGTCTCCTCCTACCAGCAGCTTCAGGTTATCATCCTGACGCTGTGAGAGGCGGCCTCCCAGTTCTTCATATAAGGCGGTGGGCACAAACGCATGGGTAATATTATTGCGATCGATGAATGTCTGTAAGAGATTAGCGTCTGTACGATATTCAGCACTTACAGGGTAGATACATCCACCTGAGAGCAGATATGGCCATATTTCCCAGCCTAATGCGTCAAATGCAACGCCTGCATATATTGTTGAGCGGGATGTACCATCGAGTCCGAATGACTGTTTGTGCCAGTTGCACAGGTTAATCACGGACCGGTGTTCTACCATCACGCCTTTAGGGCGGCCGGTAGAACCGGAAGTGTAGATGATATAAGCCAGATCTGTAGCACCAGGCGTCCGGAATATAGTACATCCGTTATTCTCTATGCTCTCCTGCGTGGTTAGCTGCTGATAAGTCAGCAGCGATGTCTCACCGGCTACGTGGGCGGCTAGTGGGTTATCAGAGATGAGTACAGCGGGATTACTATCCTCCAGCATATACCGGATGCGTTCAGCCGGATAAGATGGATCGATGGGGATGTAAGCAGCGCCTGCTTTCAGAATACCCAGCAAACTAACGATCAGGCGGTCGGAGCGATCCATCATGAGGCCTACCAGTGATCCGTTTGTTACGTTGTGTTGTTGCTGTAATGTCAGGGCTGCTTTATCAGCCAGGTCATTCAGGGCGGTATAACTCAGTTGTGTGTCACCGAATATTACGGCTGTGGCCTCTCCATTACGTGCGACCTGTTCTTCAAACAGGTGCTGTATTGTTGACTGTCTGTCGTAGACAGTTGTTGTATTGTTAAAGGTGTGTACCAGTTGTTGCTGTTCTTCTTCACCGAGGTAGGCGATCCGGGACAATGGCAGTTCAGGCGTTTCAGCGACCGCGAGGAGCAGGCGGCTGAGATGACCGAGCATGGCATTGATACGTGACGCAGCAAACAGGTCTGTGTTATAATTAATGGCGATGGCCAGTTGATCGGTATAGTCGGTGAAGTGTACGGTCAGGTCGAACTTACTCATGTTGAATTCTCCCATTTCGTACTCCATCACCTGCAATTCATCAGCTGCCTGGTCACCGTATCCTTTATTTACAGCAGCATAGGATACCATTACATCAAATAAGGCAGAGCGGCTACGATCCGGTGTGATCTTCAGGTCTTCCAGTAATTTATCAAAAGGATAGAACTGATGTTCATAGGCATCCAGCAAGGTATCCTGTACTTTCTCCAGCAGGTTATCGAAGGTGCCTTTACCATCGAAAGCGGTACGCAGTACGAGGGTATTGACGAAGAAACCTACCTGTCCGAAGAGCGCGACGTGGTCGCGACCTGCGATCGGTGTGCCTAGTACAATGTCCTCCTGTCCGGTGTAACGGTAGCAAAGTGCTTTCAGTGCGGCGATCAGCAGCATGAACATAGATACACCGTTATGGTTGTGTACACATTGCTGCAATGTTTTATAATCATCACCGTCCAGCCAGGTCTGCAGGGTTGCACCATTGAACGTTTTCAGTGGCGGGCGGGTATAGTCTTCCGGCAGTTCCAGTACCGGCAGGTTACGCAGCTGTTCGCGCCAATAGGCGGCATGTTTTACAGCGGGTATACCAGTCAGCTGTTTACGCTGCCAGGCGGCGTAGTCTTTGTACTGTACAGCGAGGGCTGGCAGATCGGGGGTAGTCTGTAGTACGGCCGCTGTGTAAAAAGCAACCAGGTCCTGCATCAATACTTCCTGGGACCAGCCGTCTGTGATAATGTGGTGCATGTTCAGCAGCAATACGTGTTGTATAGCTGACAGGCGTATGAGTTGTACTCTGAAGAGCGGACCAAGGTCCAGTTCAAAGCGATGTTCTTTTTCTTCATTGGTAATCGCCGTCAGTTTTTTGTGCTGAGCGGAGACACCTTTTGCGGAGAGGTCGGTATAGACCATTTTGAATCCGCTTTCTTCCTGTGATAATATATACTGCCAGGGGCCTTCTTCGTCACTTCTGAAGACGGTGCGCAGTATTTCATGGCGTTCCTGTAACTGGCGGAAGGCGGCATCGAGTGCGGTAATATCCAGGCTGCCTTTTAATTCGTAGCCGGTGAAGATATTGTAAGCGGTTACGCTTTCTTCCAGTTTATCCAGTATCCAGAGACGTTGTTGCGCATGGGATAAGGTGTATTTATCAGCAGGAGGTAATGCTACCGGTGCATCGTCGGTAGCCGGCGCAATGATATTTTCCGGCTGGATCCAGGCGCTTAGTCCGGCGATAGTCGCATGCAGAAACAGTTCCCTGAAAGGAATATCCACGCCAAACTCCTGGCGTATGCGCGATAACATGCGCATACCTTTCAGAGAATGTCCACCCAGTTCGAAGAAATTGTCGTTTATACCAATTCCTTTACGCTGAAGTGTTTCTTCCCAGATAGTTACCAGGTGGGCTTCCTGCTCATTACGAGGTGCTTCGTAGCGCGTGCCTGTTACTTCCTGTAACGGGGCAGGTAAGTGTTTACGCTCTACTTTACCATTTCCGTTGAGTGGTAATGTCTCGAGTGTTACATAATAACCGGGATGCATGTAACGTGGCAGGAAATGCTGCAGGTGTGCACGCAGACCAGCTTCGTCCGCATCCGCCTGCCATACGGTATAACATACCAGTTCTTTTTCACCCGCCGGCGACTGCCAGGCAGCTACTACTGCCGCAAGTACACCTTCGAACTGAGTAACGATACGTTCTACTTCACCGATTTCGATACGGTAGCCGCGGATCTTTACCTGATGGTCATTACGGCCGAGGAATTCGATATTGCCGTCCCAGGCCCGGCGAACAAGGTCTCCTGTCATATACATCAGCGCCCCGCGATTGTATGGATCAGCTACAAAACGCTCCTGCGTCAGCTGCTCCCTGCCAAGATAACCCCGCGCCAGGCCTGTACCAGCAATGCATAATTCACCCGGGTAGCCTTCCGGCATCAGATTGCCGTGCCTGTCCACAATATAGGCACGATAACCGGGCAGACATTTTCCCAGCAGCGGCGTTTGCACGCCTGGCTGTTGTAAGTCGTAAGTCAGCGCATTTACGCAGATCTCAGTAGGCCCATATGTGTTGTATATAGCGGCCTGCGGAAAACGGCGTTTCATTTCCTGCATGCATTCTTTATCCAGTTCGTCACCACCGGATGAAAGACAGCACAGGGAGGGCGCATCACCTGTGCCTGCAATTTCTGCCAGTATCGCTTTCCATAACATGGGCATGGCATGCATGACATTGATATGTTGCTGCCTGATATATTTCAATAGCGCGTTAACATCTGTGGTATCCCTGCAAAGGTGCAGGGTGGCGCCTATTGTGAGGGGAATAAAGATCTGTTTAACAGCGGCGTCGAATGACAGCGAGGCGGTTAACAGATATTGCCAGTCTGCCTGGAGCTGCATTTCACTGCGCAAACCTGCCATTAGGTGCAGTACCGATCTGTGTTCGATCATGACGCCTTTAGGCGCACCGGTAGAACCGGATGTATAGATGATATATGCGAGGCTGTTGCCTGTTATTGCTGTATTCGTGAGAATGCTGTTCTCTTCTGCTGCTATCAGTACCGCGCACAGTTCTTCTGTGAGCACGACACGCGCATTACTATCTTCCAGCATGTAGCTGATACGTTCTTCCGGATATTCGGTATCGATGGGCAGGTAGGCTGCTCCTGCTTTGAGAATACCGAGTAAAGCAGTAATGGCAGCAGTTGTACGTTCCATCTTTATTGCGACTATATCGCCTGCCTTTACGCCCAGTCTGTTGATCAGACCGGCCGCGATCTTATCAGCATCCTGGTTCAGCTGACGATAAGTAATGCTGTTACCTTCTGCTACCAGCGCAATGTGATCAGGAGTAAGGGCTGCCTGTTGTTCGAAGAGCGCCGGTAATGTTTGTGCTTCGCCTGTTAAGGGCTCCGCATCTACTTTATTCAGGAGAAGGCTTGTTTCTTCCTGAGAAAGGAAAGTGATGGCGGAAAGCGGCTGCGATATATTTTTACTAACGGCGATCAGCAGTGCTTTAAAGTGATGCAACATGCGATCGATACGCTGCCGGGAAAAGAGCATAGTGCTGTAGTTGATGCCCAGCCATAGTGCATCACTGTATTCTTCGAAATTAAATGTGAGGTCAAATTTGCTGCTTTCACGATCTCCGCCTACGAATTCACGTACTTTCAGTTCATCATCATCTGCGACTATCTCTTCTGCATCGTTCGCGGGTGTACTTTCGTCTATTTTACGATAGCTGATCAGCACATCAAATAAGGCGGAGCGGCTGGGGTCAGTCACCAGTCCGAGTTCTTCTACAAGTTTATCAAAGGGGTATACTTCGTGCTCATAGGCATTCAATATTACCTCTTTCACCTTGTCGAGCAGGGCATTAAATCCTTCATTACCATTAAAGCGGGTACGCAGTGCCAGTGTATTGACATAACAGCCGATCTGACCGGCAAGTGCTTCTGTGTTTCTACCTGCTACAGGGGTACCCAGGATAATATCTTCCTGACCAGTGTAGCGGAACAACAGGGTATTTACGCAGGCGGTCAAAGCCATGAACATGCTGGCGCCGTGCTGTGTGCGGAGCATCGCTTTTAAGTCCGCTGTTTCCGCTGCGTCGAACCATATTGTTTTCGTAGCACCCGCATAAGATTTATGGGCGGGTCTTGGCTGGTCGGTAGCGATATCAAGCAAGGGAATTTCACCTGACATCTGCTCTTTCCAATAGCGATCATGCGCCTGCATACGCGGACTTTCAAACAGGCGGTTCTGCCAGTAAGAGAAGTCCCTGTACTGAATGCGCAGGTCTTCCGGTGCATCGGCACCCGTGCTGGCTACACCATATAGTGTTACCAGTTCGTTCATCATGATCTCCATGGACCAGCCATCGGAAATGATATGATGCATACCCATCAGCAGCACGTGGCGATTTTCTCCCATCGTTACCAGTTGTACACGTAAGAGCGGGCCTTTTGCCAGGTCAAACGCATATCTCCATAGCTGGTCAGACAGGGCTTCGATCTGTTGCTGCTGATCAATTTCATCCTTACCTTCCAGGGAAATATCTATAATATTAAATCCAGCTGCGTCTGTGCCCAGCACTTTCTGCCATAAACCGGCGGTATCACTGACAAATACTGTCCGCAGTATTTCATGTCTGTTGACCAGCATATGAAATGCCTGTTTCAGACTGTTTCTGTCAAGCGCTCCATTCAGTTCATAACCAATGCAGACGTTGTAGGCGCAACGGCTGTCATCCAGCTGTTGCAATATCCACAGGCGACGTTGTGCATGAGACACCTCATACAGCGGTGCCGCCGGGATACGACGGATCTCTGCGGCTTCCTTACCGGCCTTCAGTGAGCGGATCAGGGCTTCTTTATGTTCCCTGATCTGTTCAATGAGATTCGGTCCTATACTTCCCTGCGGTGCGATGATCTTCAACTGATCATCGCCCGTCAGGGTAAGTTCAACCCTAAGATCATCCAGTGCGGTCATTAACGCAGCTATACTCATATAATTATTTCTTCGTGGTTATTAATTTCCTCTTTCTCAACAGCCAGTACTGCAGGGCGGCTTTCTTCGATCGCTGCGGCCTGTTGTGCGACTGTTGGTTTTCTGAAAATGTCTTTTAATGTGAAGCGGGTGCTGAATGCGGCGTTTATCCTGGCGAGGACACGCATACCTTTCAGTGAGTGGCCCCCTATTTCGAAGAAGTTATCTGATAAGCCAATTCCTTTACGTTGCAGGATCTCTTCCCAGATGGCAATCAGTTCTTTCTCAACAGGAGAAGCATTCACCTGTACAGGTGCTGCGATTGCGACCACTGGTTTCGGAACGGGCAATGCTTTTTTATCAATTTTCCCGTTGCTGTTCAGTGGCATTTTCTCCAGTGTGATAAAGTGTGCCGGTTGCATGTAGATCGGCAGCTTTTCTTTCATATAGCGTTGCAATGTGGCGTCTTCTTCACCTGCTGCCCATACGATATATGCTACCAGTTCTTTTTCTCCACCTTCCAGCGGCACCGCCAGGATAACACCTTCGCGTACGCTGTCGTGGCTTACCATTACCTGTTGTATTTCACCCAGTTCGATGCGGTAGCCGCGGATCTTCACCTGGTCATCATTTCTGCCGAGATAATCGATGTAACCATCGTATGTCCAGCGGGCAACGTCACCGGTACGGTACATGCGCTCCCCTGGTTCAAACGGATTTGCTACAAATCTTTCGGCTGTCAGCTTTTCCTGGTTCAGGTATCCTCTGGCCAGACCGGCACCGGAGATACACAGTTCGCCAGGTAGTCCCTGTGGCACGAGGTCATTGTTTGTATCGACGATGTAGACTTTTGTGTTGCTGATCGGCTTACCTATCAGGATCCTGTCATCTTCATCGGTGAATTTGTAGCAGGTGCTGTAGGTCGTATCTTCCGACGGACCGTAAAGGTTTCGGATGATAATCCCTGAACCTTTAAAGTAGACTTTTGTGGCAGATGGAATGGGTTCACCGGCCATATTGATCAGTTTTACGTTACTGAAGTTGGTTCCCAGTTTTATCAGACTGTCTATTACAGACGGTACGGTGTTGAGCAGTACATCCGGTACGCGTTCAATATATTTCTGCATATCTACTACGCTCTTCAGGACCAGTACTTTTTTACCAACACTCAGGGTGTAGAACATTTCAAATATGGACAGGTCAAAACAGTAGGAAGTCAGGGCGAAAACGGTTTCAAAGGTATCGTCCTTAAATTCCTGCTGACACCAGTCGATGAAGCTAACCGCATTGCGATGCATCAGTGATACTCCCTTAGGGCGGCCGGTAGAACCGGAGGTGTAGATGAGGTAAGCCAGGTCAGATGTATCAGTTTGTACATCCGGATTGGCGTCACTGTATTTATTACTCCAGAGTATCACGGGATCGAGGTCATTGTCTCTCAGGATCACATCCGGTTTACTGTCAGCAATAATGTAATTGATACGTTCTTCCGGATATTCGGGGTCAATTGGCACATAGGCTGCGCCGGTTTTCAGGATCGCCAGGAGGCAGATGATCATCTTTTCAGAACGTTCTACCAGTACCCCTACGATCTTACCAGCACCTATACCATGTTTTTCCATCAGGTAATGCGCCAGTCGGTTTGCACTGCGGTTCAGTTCATCATAAGTGATGCTTGTTTCTTCGTGCAGTACCGCTATTTTCTCCGGTGTGCGGACAACTGCTTCTTCTACCAGTGCCTGGATCGTTTTATTACGCGGATAATCAGCCGCAGTATCGTTCATTTGTTCCAGCAACAGCGTGCGTTCACCAGCTGTGAGGTATTGCATGGCAGATACTGGTTTGTCCATTCCATAGCTTACAGAGCGCATCATTTCCTGGAGGTGACCCAGCATCTGCTGCATACGCTGTTCGGCGAAAATGTCAGTTCTGTAATTGATGCTGAGATAGATACCACCTTTTTCTTCACGGAAGCTGATGGTCATATCAAACTTACTGATGTTGCTGTCTTCCCGCTGAAGGTCATTCATGTGCACTTCTTCTTCTTTCTTCCCATCGGTTCTTACGACAACAGCTTCATCATATTCTTCTTTTTTATAGGTGATCAGAATGTCGAACAGTGGAGAACGGCTTCTGTCACCTGTTATGTTCAGATCTTCGAGCAGCAGGTCAAACGGATATACCTGGTGTTCAAATGCGCCCAGCAGACCATCCTGTACATTTTCAAGCAGGTTGTCAAAGCTTTCATTTCCATTGAAACGGGTGCGCAAAGCCAGGGTATTGACATATAATCCGATCTGATCGAGGAGGTCGTCATGTTCGCGACCGGCTACGAGTACACCGAGTACGATATCTTCCTGACCGGTGTAGCGATACAGCAATGCGTAGGTGCAGGCCAGTAATACCATGAACATGCTCTTATCGGGCTGCCGTTGTACCATGCCTTGTAAAAGACGGGTATCCTGTCTGTTTAAGACACCTCTTACGCTTGCTCCTTTATAGCTTCTGACAGCAGGTCTTGTGTTATCTACCGGCATGTTCAGTACCGGTAATTCTCCGGAGAACTGGTTCATCCAATAGTCTCTATAGGTGACTATTTCCGGGCCATTCAGCAGTTTATTCTGTTGAGCGGCGTAATCTTTATACTGAGTACGTAGTGGCTCCAATACAACAGGGTTACCGGATACCAGTCCTTCGTAGACGTTGGTCAGTTCTTCCATCATTACTTCGATGGACCAGCCATCAGAAATAATATGATGCATATTGATCAGCAGTACATTGAACTGTTCTTTCATCTGCAGCAGGTGTGCGCGCAGTAAAGGACCTCTGCTTAAGTCAAAGCAATAGTGTACTTCTGAGGCAGACAGTTCTGCGAGGCGTTGCTGTTGCTGTCCCAGATCGAGACCAATAATATCCTCTTTTGTTATTTTGAAGCCGAAGCTTTCCGGCGTCAGGATCTGCTGCCATACACCTTCTTCATCATTTACGAAGACCGTACGCAGTATTTCGTGACGGGCGATCAGTTGCTGGAAGGCTTTTTCCAATGCCTGCTCGTCAACGGTATCTCTGAGTTCGAAGGACATACACATATTGTATGCGGTGCGGCTTTCTTCCATCTGCCCCAGGATCCACATACGCAGCTGTCCGTGTGACAGGGCATATCGCGGTTGTTGTTCCAGTTGCTGTAATGGCGTGCGGGCGGCGGTCACTACACGGGCATTGGCGACCAGTGTTGCCAGGTCGGCGATGCGGGAATATTTGAAGATATCGGAGAAGGAAATTTCAACACCCAGTTCCTTACGGATACGCCACAGTACGCGGATACCCTTGAGGGAGTGGCCTCCGAGATCAAAGAAATTATCATTTATACCTATTCCTTCACGTTGCAGTATTTCTTCCCAGATCTTTACGAGTTTTGCTTCCACTTCATCACGTGGTGCTTCGTAAACATTGGCACTTACTACTTCAGGTAAAGGCAGTTGTTTACGGTCAACTTTACCATTTGCGGTCAGTGGCAAACGCTCCATTGTCATGTAGTATGACGGATGCATGTATACCGGCAGTTTGCGGCGCATCCAGTCTTTCAGGCCCTGTTCGTCGGTTTCTTCCTGCCATACGATATAGCTGACCAGTTGTTTACCGCTACCTTTTAGTTCTTCTGCCAGTACTACTGCTTCGCGGACGCCGCTATAGCTTTGTAATACGCTTTCTACTTCACCCAGTTCAATCCTGTAACCACGTATTTTTACCTGGTTATCACCACGACCAAGGAATTCCAGGTTACCGGCGGCTGTCCAGCGGGCCAGGTCACCGGTACGATAGAGGCGTTCACCGGCGGCGAATGGATTTTCTGTGTAGCGTTGTCTGGTCAGGTCTGGTTTGCCCCAGTAGCCACGACCAACACCCGCGCCACCGATACAGAGTTCACCGGTAATACCTATGCCACAAAGCTGGAGGTGTTTGTCCAGTACGTACATGCGGGTATTTTCCAATGGGCGGCCTACAGGTACATAACCAATAGGACGCAGATCTGTACCTAATCCTTCGTAGAAACCGGAGTCAATGGTAGTCTCTGTTGTTCCGTAGCTATTGATGATACGCAGACCGGTGTGACCGAAGCGTTCGTGTACTTTGCGGTAATCTTCCACAGAAAGCACATCAGAACCCATGATCAGGATTTTGAGGAAGCTGATGTCTTTGCCTTCTTCATATACATAGTCGAGCAAAGGCAGGAGTAAACCAGGCGTTGATTCCAGCAGGTTCACCTTACTGTTGCTGATCAGTTCATAAAACGCAGGCAGATCAAAGTAGACTGCGGAAGGACAGATGGTCATTACGCCACCTCTGAAGATGCTACGGAGCATATCGCCGAAGAATACGTCAAAGGAGAAGCTGGCGACCTGCAGGACACGGACATCAAAGGTATCCAGGTTATAGCCTTTTTCGAGGCTGCTCCACAGGCCCAGCAATTCTTTGTGGCCGATCATTACGCCTTTTGGATTGCCGGTAGAACCGGAAGTATAAACGATATAGGCGAGTGAATCGGTACCTGGTTTATAAGGACGATTGTCGCCGCTATATTGTTTTGCTTTTTTCGAGAATACGGAGAGATCTAATACTTTGATATCAGCGGATAATTGTTCAGGTGTACCTGCACCTGAGATGAGTACGTTGATACCGCTATCCCCGATCATATAAGCAACCCTGTCAGGTGCATATTCGGGATCGATCGGTATATAGGCTGCCCCTGTTTTCAGGACGGCCAGTACTGCGGCTACCATCCAGGTATCACGTTCTGCCATGATACCGATCCTGTCACCCGGCAGTACACCATATTCCTGTACCAGATAATCAGCCAGCTGATTGGCCAGTGTATTCAGTTGTTTGTAGCTGAGCACCTGGTCATTGTGTCGCAGGGCAGGCTGTTTGCCATATCGTTGCACAACCGATTCAAAGAGGCTTACCAGATCTGGCTGTGGTACTGTCAATTTACCTTCACCGGAGAAATCAAGTAAGGTTGTTGTATCGGCGGCAGAGAGATAAGTCAGTTTATCTACCGGCTGTGTTGTGTCCTTTAAGATACTTTGCAGCAGTTGTACAAAATGTTCCAGCATCCGCTGTACACTTGCGGCCGCATATATGTCAGTGTTGAAGTTAATGTTCAGTTCGAGACTGTTTTCCGGCATCTGGGTAAAAGAAAACGAGAGATCGAACATGCTGTTGTTACGCGCTACCGAGTAGCTGTGCGCAGGTAACATGTCTTCTTCTTCCTCTTTCACGATACCGTTATCAATGTCGGGCCAGTTTACAATTACATCGAAGAGTGGACGGCGGCTGATTTCCCAGCTTACACTCAGATCTTCTACCAGCTGATCTACCGGATACACCTGGTGTCTGTAAGCGTCCATCATCTGCTGTTTGACATTCTGCAGGAAGCTACCGAAGTTATCTCCTCCCTTGAATGTTGTACGGATCGGCAGCGTATGTACGAAGAGACCTACGAGCTTTTCAATATCCGGATGGTCACGTCCGGATACCGGCAAACCGATGATAATATCTTCCTGACCGGAATATTTGTATAACAGTACTTTGATCGTGGCAAACAGGAAGGTGAAAAGTGTACATTCCTGTTGGTTAGCCAGGGAGATGATCCGTTGTACGGTATCTCCATCGAGCAATACGGCACTGTTTGCGCCATTCTGGGAACGAACAGATGGTCTTGGATAATCTGCAGGCAGTTCCAGTACAGGCAGGTCACCACTGAATTTTTTCAGCCAGTAATTTCTGGCGGTAGCGGCTTCCCCCTGTCCGATCTGTGCGTTCTGCCAGGCCGCGTAGTCTTTATATTGTACGGGCAATACAGGCAGATCAACGGGTTGGTTCTGTGAATATGCGTGATACAGGTTTAACACTTCGCTGGTCAGGATTTCCTTGGACCAGCCGTCTGATACGATATGATGCAGCGTGAAGATGAATATGCTGCGGTTGTCTTCCACTTCCAGGAGGCGTGCTCTCAGCAGCGGACCATTTTCAAAATCAAATGTGGTATTACGTTCCTGGATGGCAATCTCCATCGCGCGCTTTTCGCGGTCAGGGTCTTGTCTGAGATCGGTTACCACCAATCCAACCGGCAGTTCTCCGGGCGCGTGGACCCTTTGTCTTAAGTCACCGTCTTTATCGATCAGTGTTGTTCTTAATATTTCATGACGCGCTACGAGTGTCAGCAGGGCTTTTTCAAATGCTGTTTTATCGAATCCCTCCTGCAATACATAAGTACTGGACATGTTATACGCCAGACTCTCATTTTCATTCTGGTTCAATATCCAGAGACGTTTCTGCGCGTGGGATACTTCATAATCTTCCGCTTCCGGCAGGCGTTCAATACGGGTAAAGGCGCCGTAGCTGGATTTTCTGATCAATGCAGCCAGCTGTTTTACTGCCGGACTTTCAAAGAGTGCGGCGATATCCAGTTTAATCCCCCATTCTTTATAGATCCAGGACAGCAGTTTTATACCGCTGATACTGTTTCCGCCTAAGGCGAAGAAGTTGTCATCTATTGTAAAGAATTTACGGGAAGTGAATAATCTGCGGAACAGCGCTATTACCTTTTCTTCTACCGGGTCGGCGTTCAGCGTACCAGCGCCTGCTACAGACAACGATTTCACAGCGGCGGTATCAAACCCACCAGCAGCATTTAATGCAAGCGGTGACACTGTACCATAGCGGGAAGGCTGATATTGTTCAGGCACACCAGCATCATGCAGATACTGCATCAGTTGCGGCAGGGTTGCTGCATCAAACTGATCTGTGATCAGGTAGGCTGATTCGTAAGTATCACTGATCCTTACATCGGTAATTCCAGTGTACAGTTGTATCATTTCAGACAGGCATGTTTTGCTGTCTGTATCCTGTTTTGCGAAGCTATCTATTCCGATCTCTCCTTCGCCCAGCAGCCTGGCATTGATTCCGGAGTACCAGTATGTATCGGCCAGCTGTACCAGGAGGGTACCGTAAACACCATGTGGCAGTACATTACCTGTGGCATCCTGTATAAAATAACGAATGTCATTCAGTGGCTGTTTAACCGGCCATACGCCTGCGGCTGTAGTAGCATCAGGGTTGGAAAGTGCTGATAAAGACAACAGTTGCGGAGCACCTGCAGGCGCGTAAAAGTAAGCTGCCTGTGCGCCATCGGCTGCTTTATATTCCCAACGACGGATATGCTGATCGGTTAATGGCGTCGTAGCGATGATGAACAGGCTACTTTCTTCCTCCGGAGAAATCCTGTCATTCAGTAAGATGTTTTTCGCCCAATTATGCTTGTCCAGGAATATATTGCCGGTATTGATCGCGTTATCATATTGCTGGTACACTTTCACGTGCTGGCCAGACAGCCATCCTGCGAGTATAATATCCGTCCAGATATTGGGTTCGATTCCTTCAGTGATCACTTCATATCCTTCATTGGCAGACGCTGCGAAGGTTTTCCTGTTGAGTTCTGTCAGATAGTCTACCAGGTGACGGTGGCTGAGCTGTACACCAGCTGCTTTCTTTGCAGCGGCGGTATCGCTGAGGTCTGTGTTCAGGTAGTTGTTCATGCCTGGCTTTTGTCTTGCCAGCCATTTCAGGAACAGCTCATCACTTATCATCAGTAAGTCGTCCTGTTCAGTAGCCTGTAAAGTGTAGGTACTTCCTGCTTTCAGTACCGCCAGTACGACCAGTAATGTTTCAAATATGCCGGTGGTCTGTACTGCGACTGTTTGTCCTTTACCGAAACCTTTTCTCTGGAGGTAACCGGCAAAGCAACCAGCGATGTGATTAATATACTGATAAGTGTAGGTATTGCCATTGTAAGACAGGGCCACTTTCTCCTGCAAGCTGGCAGCTTTTTGTTCCAGCAGTGTATGCAGGGACAAGCGGGTCTGTACAGCAGGGATATTTACCGGGATCACCGGGGCCTGAAAGGCTGTTACAGGCAGTTCAGCAATGGTTTTATCGGGATTCTGTACGGCTGCATACAACAATGCGTTGAAGCTATCGATCCAGGCACGTACGATCTTTTCGGGGTAATAATTCCTGTTGAACTGGAAATGCAGACGTAATAAACCACCTGCTTCTATCACGTTCAGGAAAAAGTCATATTTATTTTCGCCGGTCTTTTCGCTGATAGTGTCATCCTGTATGTCTTCCACTTCTACGTTACGTAATGCGGGGTCCATATTGAAGACGATCTTCATATCCGGGAAGCGGTCTTCTGCATTATCATCCTGCAAGAGATCCAGGCAGGAGAAGCGCTGGTATTTGTAGCAGGTCAGCCATGCCTGTTTCACATCCTGCAGGAAGCTACGGAAGGACTGAGAAGGCGTTACTTCATGTATGTAAGGCAGTATCTGGTTACACTGACCTACCATACCAGGCAGTTCCATCAGCAACTGACCGGAAGCAGGGATACCTACTACCATGCGTGCCTGTCCGCTCAGGCGGTACAGGAGACATTCGAATGTTCCCAGCATCATCATGAAGAGGCTGATACCGTTTTCCTGTGCGCATTTCTTTACTGCGTCGGTATGTTGTCTTGTCAGTACCCATACCCAGCCAGCACCACTATCCTGTGCAGATGCAGTTGCTGAAACAGCGGGTAATGCAGGTGCGCTAACAGTTTCTTTCAGTTGTGACTGCCAGTAAGTTGCTGCTTCTTTTGCTGCAGGGGAGATATGTTGTGCCTGCATCCATTCTACGTATTCTCTGAAGGATGGAGCGGCAGGCAATGAAATAGTCGTATTGGATGCGGCAGCGATGTACAGCTGGGACAATTCATTCGCGAGTATATTCAGTGACCAGCCATCTGCGATAATGGTGTGGATCGTAAATAATACCCTTGTACTGCCATCCGGTTGTGTTTGTGCCGCTACGCGGAACAGAGGGCCTCCGGCCAGGTTGAATGGCTGTGTGGCTGTAGCCAGATCAGTGGCAATTTCAGGCGCTAATCCTGGTTGCAGGTATAGGTATTCCCCATCCATGCGGATGGTCTGGAGTACCTCATGACGCGCTACCAGCTGAGATACCGCCTCTTTTAAAGCAGGTATGTTCACGGCTTCTTCCAGGTCAAAGGAGCGGCGCGCAATAAATGCGTCATTCGCCTGTGCGTTTGCCGTTACTTTAAACCAGAGTCTTTTCTGTTCGTTCGTCAGCGGAATAGAAGGTACGGTAATTGCCGGCTGACCATTAGACACCAGGAATCCTTTTTCCTGCATTTCTGCGACGGTATCTTTTATTGCTTTTACAAATGCGGCAATATCTTCATTAGTGTGTGCAGGGGAAATAAAGAGCGTCATGCCTTCCCATACATAGATACCTTTATAGGCCAGGTAATAGAAGAACAGTGACAATTCAAGGCTGGAACGTATCTGGAAGAGGGAACCGAAGTTCACGATGCTGATGGGTAATCCCTGTTGACTGAAGAACGCGTTCAGTTCTGCGGCCAGTGCTGACATACGATTATTCAGTATTTCCTGCAATGCAGGACCCTGTTCTTTGAGGTAAGTCAGCATTGCCCTGGAGGCGGCCATTGTCAGCGGATGATGACAAAAAGTACCTGCCACGAAAGTCTTGCGATGGTCAAATACAGGGTGGCTGTCATCGCCATACTGCCAGTTGCCACCACCATCCACGCCATGCATGAATGCGGCTTTACCAGCAACAATACCCAGTGGCAGACCACCACCAGATATTTTCCCATAGGTTACCAGATCGGCCTGTATGCCGAACTTATGCTGGCATCCGCCGGGATGGATACGGAAGCCTGAAATGATCTCGTCAAAGATGAGTGCAACCCCTTTCTCCGCTGTCAGTGCTCTGAGTTCCTGCAGGAATGCAACCGGCTGGAATTCTGGTCTGCGGCTCTGTACAGGTTCTACCAGTACGGCTGCCAGTTCGTGTGCGTGTTCACGTATTACCTGCATGGCGGTATCTGTTCCGTAGTCAAGCAGTAATACATCTTCCAGCATGTTCTGCGGGATACCGGCACCTTTAGGCACTGCATTATAGTTCCCGGAGAACATATCCCGCTGTGCCAGTACACCATCAAAAGTTCCATGGTAGGAACCTGCAAACATGACCACTTTATTCTTACCCGTAACTGCTCTTGCGAGACGCAGGGCGACCATTACGGCTTCTGTACCGGAGTTATAAAAAGCAACCCTGTCTACGCCGGTAAGTTCGTGTACTAATTCAGCCACTTCACCTGGCAGGTCGGACATAGGGCCCAGGAAGAAATTGCCGGCATACTCACGTATTGCTTTCTCAATTACGGGATGGTTATAACCTAAGAGGTTTACACCGAATCCCATTGACATGTCTATATACTCATTACCATCCAGATCATGCAGGCGGGCGCCGCTGGCGGATTTCATGATAATGGGATAAGACAGCTCTTTCAGTGTTTTATTATAATGCGCGGTATTCCGGTTGTTGGCGAAACCTGCGCGGTATTGCTGTACGTGTTGTTTGGAAGCAGCCGTTTTCTGATTAAAGGCTGTTATAAAATCATTCAGGTTTTTCCGCTGACGTGCATCAAAGTCCTGGAATGCGGTGCTTGTCCATTGGAAAGTGGTTTGCTGCTGTTGTTTTTCCTTTACAGGCGCGGGAGCCGCAATCGGTTTTGCAACTGCTACAGGGCTTGCTGTCACTACTTGTTCTGCAACCGGAAGCGCTGCACCAGGGGTTAACATTTTCAGCTGGTCTGCCATTATTTTCAGCTGCTGTTCGACGATCGTCTCCAGTGCGGATCTATTAGCTACTGAAACTGCTGTAACGGGAGCTGTGGCAGATGCTGTCACGACAGATACTGCCGCCGGGATATCGGCAACAACAGGTTCTGGCGGCAGCTGACGGCTGATGTAAAGAGAAAGGGCATCTAAGGTAGATGCGTCATTAAACAATGTATCGATAGTGATATCGATATTATATTTTGAGCGCACCAGTTGTTTTACCTGAATAATAGAAACGGAATCCAGTCCCATTTCGAGGAATGTGGCTGTCGTGCTGATCTCTTCAGGCGTCAACTCAAATACTCCTGCTATTACCTGCCTGAGCTGAGACATAACACGTTCCTTTCCGGTGGCAACTGACTGTGCTGCGGGCTGTTGTTGAGGAGTATCCATGAATGTGCTGTTTGTTACTTTTTCGGGATATGTTATCCAACATCTTTTGGGTTCAAAGGGATAGCCAGGAAGACCCATGCTGAGATGTTTGCTGCCGGTATAGAATACCTGCCAGTTCACCTCTGCACCGCTTATATATAAACTGCTTAATTCTGTTAACAGACTGGCGGATGGTTGTTTTGTCCATTCTTCCAGTAACAGGGCCACTGCTTCTGTTGCCTGTGCTTTTTCAATTTTCATTGCGGCAACTACCGGCAGGCCTTTCTGACAGATATTTTCCAGTTTGCGTTCCAGCATTTCTCTGCTATCTGTTTCCAGTGCAAAACGATACTGTAAATGATCACGGCCTGCGTTCAGGGTATAACAAACATCTTCCACCCGATAGGTATCCATGGCTTTCAAAGCGGTCAATGTCTGCTGCGCAATGACCAGGAGGTCCTGTTCATTTTTTGCAGAGAGACAAGCGAGTAAAGGAGTTGTGGGTTTTAATGCGGGAGCTTCGGCGATTGGGGCTTCTTCCAGTATAACATGGCAATTGGTACCGCTGATACCGAAGGAGCTTACACCGCAACGTCTGGGTGTCTGCTGTTCCGTTGTCCAGTCCTGCAAAATATCATTCACGTATACAGGAGAGGTTTCGAAGCTGATCCTGCGATTGGGTCTGCCGAAATGAACAGTAGGCGGCAGCTTTCTGTTTTTGAGCGCCAGTGATGCTTTGATAATACCAGCCATACCGGCGGCAGCATCGAGGTGACCTACATTTGTTTTTACGGCTCCTATAGCGCAGAACTGTTTTTTGCGGGTATATTTTCTGAAGGCCTGTGTGATGGCCTCTATTTCAATAGGATCTCCCAGGTTGGTAGCGGTACCGTGTGCCTCCATGTAAGAGATGGTCAACGGATCGATGCCTGCATTCTGCCATGCCTTTTCTATCACATCTACCTGTGCGTGTACACTTGGGGCAGTAATACCGATAGACCGGCCATCCTGGTTGGTTGCGCTTCCTTTAATAAGGGCGATCACCTGATCACCATCCCGAAGCGCTGCATTATAAGGTTTGAGCATAATTGCCGCCACACCTTCCCCTCCTACCGTTCCATCTGCGAGGTCATCAAAGGTCCTTGCGCGGCTGCCTTTTGAGGCGATACCGATACCGGAACCTTCAGGTGCTTTTACCGGCAACCAGCTCAATGTTACCCCACCTGCAATTGCCATATCAATTTCTCCGTTGCGTAATGCCTGGCAGGCGGTATGTATGGCTACAAGTGATGAAGAGCAGGCCGTATCTACAAGTACCGCCGGTCCTTTCAGGTCCAGCAGGTAAGATATACGACTGGCTAATATGGAGGCGACATTACCTGGATGCGCCATACTTGTCAATTCAGGCTCCATTTCCTTTACGAGGTTATAATAGCCTTCATTCCTTTCTGTGAATCCAACATACACACCGGTACGGGTGCCTTTAAGCTTTGCAGATGAGAGGGCAGCATCCTGTATGGCGTGCCATACTACTTCGAGGAAGACGCGATGCGCGGGATTCATCAGGCATGCTTCCTTGTAGGAGATGCCAAAAAATTTATTGTCGAACTTATCTATGCTTTCCAGAAACCCTTTTTCCCTGAATTGCTCAGGGCTGAGCGTAGGCATACCTGCAGCTGTCAGGTAACTGTTTACTTCCGCCATACGGTTAGCCGGAAATTGTCCCACGCTGTCCTTTCCCCTGAGCAGATTATCCCAGAACACCTGTAAATCAGCTGCCATCGGGAATTTTCCGCTCATGCCGATGATCGCAATATCTTTCGTGGATACCCGTTCAATACGGCTTTGTCTGGTAGCGCTGGTCTTTTTGCCTGCGCCTGTATCCATGTTAAATATATCGTTGTTCATCATAGCTGTATTTCTTTAATCTCCGGCCATACCAGGGCAGCGCCGGTTTCAAAATATAAGCGACGGAAGCAGGCTTTCATTTCCTGTACGGGCAGTCGTTTCGCCTGCAGCAACTGTAATAACTGCTGACAGCTGCGTTTCACTTCTTCTGACTGCGGTAGCCTGCGTTCCTGTTCCAGTTTTTCCTGTAGTTGCTTCATCTCCCTGAAAGGCAGGATGACGCTTTTCTCGTAGACCTCTTCATCCTCATTCCAGTTCTTTGTACTGATGGCGATTGCCATCGCTTTACTTACTGGTGTTGGTAATGAAGCTATATTCTCTTTTACGTTTTCCAGCAGTGCCTTGATGTCTGTCTTATCCTCCATACCGTAGGCTTTTACTTTCATCGCACGATTTTTCACCTGGTTACGCAGCAGCTTTCTGGGGCCTGCATCAATGAAATACCCAACACCGTTCTGCTGGAGATAATCCAGCGACTGTAACCATTGTACAGGGTGTGTCATCTGTCTGTATAAACCATCTACTATTTCGGTTTCTGATTTATAAGGGGCGCCGGTTACATTGGAAAGCACGGCACATTGCAATGGCGAGATCTTAGCGGCTGAGAGCAGTTCCAGCAAAAGGTCAGCTGCCGGTTGCATCAGCGGCGTATGAAAAGGAGCGCTTACTTTGAGTTGCATGACTTCAGCACCCTGAGCTGTGCATTGCTGCATCACGGCGCTGACCTGTTCCTGATAACCGGCAATCGTTACCTGTTTGTCCAGGTTGTAAGCAGCTATCCAAACGGTGTCCGGTGCTACTTTTTTACAGATCTCTTCAACAACCGTTGTACTCAAATCATTGATTGCAGCCATACTGCCTTTACCCACCGGAACGGCTTCCTGCATCAGCTTTCCCCGCTGACGCACCAATCGCAATGCATCTCCCAGTTCCAGTGCACCAGCGCAACAGAGAGCTGTGTATTCACCGAGGCTATGGCCTGCCAGGTATTGAGGACAGGGCCATCCTTCCTGACGCGTATAATGTCTGAAAGCAGCTACACTTGTAGTTAGGATGGCAGGTTGGGCAAGTTCAGTCTGTTCAAGCGTAGCAGCACTTTCTTCAAAGCAAAGCTTCTTCATGTCCATGTGCAGGGCATCAGATGCCTGTTCGTATACCTCGCGTGCAATGGCTGATGTGTCAAAAAGCGGTTTGCCCATGCCAGTATATTGCGCTCCCTGGCCGGGAAATAAAAATGCAGTCTTCAACATGATAAGAGAATTTGGGTAACATCAGGCACGTTCGAGCATGCTGACGAACAGGTCAAGTAATGTTTCCATTTTTTCGGCATTTATACGGGATGCATGCTCCAGGGAGAATGCCAGTACTCCATTTCTATCCTGAATGGTAAGTACGATATCAAAAATGCCGTTCGCTACTGCGGGTCTGCCATTCAAACTCACCAATGGCCAGATCATTTCCTGCTCTTTTCCTGCCGGGCGGATCACGTTATCAGCAGCAAAGATCAATTCCGGATGAGCGCTCTGTAAGGCGGCAGTACTGTATAACTGTTCTTTTGTTTCCGCACGGTGTACAGGTACAGACAAACGTTTCAGCTTGCCCTCACCTTCGTACAAATGGAAGAGCACATCTCCCGTTCCAGCCGATTTCGCCAACGCATAGGCAAAAGTTCCAATGCAGATATCTGTTTCGGAGATACCGCAGGCGATGGCAGATGCACTCACGGCGGCACTTGCCTCTTCACCTAATTTCACAAACAGTTCTGTGGAAGGCGTCGATGAAGTAGTAAAATAGTCGGGCGGAAATTGAATACCAGTACCTGCCAGGCTCATACCAGCGGCATCTTCTGTCTGGTCGATATGTGCAGCCAGTGCTGCTATATTAATATGGGCAAAAAGGTCTGTTATTGTCAGCGCAGGAAATACTTCATTTAACAGGATGTTTACCTGTACGAGTAACAATGAGTTTCCTCCCAGTTCAAAAAAGCTGTCAATCGTACTGATATCATTTCTTTTCAGCACATCCTGCCATACTTTCAGGATAACACGTTCTGTTTCATTTACCGGCGATACCTGTTTATTACGACGACGGTTGTTTTTTGTCGCAAGAGAGGCAGATAACTGTTGTCTGTTTAGCTTTCCGTTTTCATTTACAGGCATTACATCGAGCGGAATGATATCCGAAGGAATCATATAGTCAGGCAGATAGGCTTTCAGGAAATTTATAAGTGATTCTGCACTTAGTTCTTTTTTGTTGTCTACAGCCGTATAGAATGCCACCAGTTTTGCGTGCTGTTCGCCTTCCGTCCGTTGAAGCAAAACGGCTGCTTCATAGATATCAGGATATTTCGCAAGGCATTTTTCAATCTCTTCCAGTTCTACCCTGTATCCTCTGATCTTTGCCTGATTATCTTTACGGCCTTTTAATTCGATCGTACCATTGGTGAGATAACGGCCATAATCACCGGTTCTGTATACACGACCAGTTACCGCTTCTTTTTTACGGATAAACTGTTTTTTGCTTATTTCCGGTGCGTTCAGGTAGCCTTGTGCCAGACCTGGTCCGCTAACGCAAATTTCCCCCCATACGCCTTGTGGCAGTGTATGCTGATATTCATCCAATATCAGTACTTCCGTATTTCTGATAGGCTTACCTATCACGGGACGGGCAGCAAAAGCGGAAAAGTTTTCGCGGGGGATGCGATGAAAGATACAGCCTACAGTACTTTCGGTAGGTCCGTAGTGATTCACAAACTGGGTATCCGGATATTGTGCTGTAAATGCAGCGATGTCTGCCGGACGGATCATTTCTCCGCCCAGGAATATTTTCTTCAGTGACAATCTGGCTGTATTATTACCAGCGTTCAGTAGCAGATGGAAAAGAGAGGGCGTTAACTTGATAAAGCTGATCTGTTCTGCTGCCAGGTAATCATATAGTTTCTCCGGCATTTTACTATAATCCTCTCCAGGAATGTGCAGGGTAGCACCCCATGGAATAGCGCCCCATATACCTGTATATCCGAGGTCAAACGCGTAGGACGTTACCAGGATAGTGGAGTCGTTTGTACCAAACTGGAAATCATCATGCAGCCAGTGTGCGTAGTTGGCGATCCCTTTATGTTCGATAACAACACCTTTTGGCTTTCCGGTGGTGCCAGAAGTATACATGATATAGGCGGCATCTGTTCCGCTGATTGTAACTGCTGGTGTATCAGCAGCAGTCAGCATATCCTGCTGTATATCGAAGGCAAATAATGTTCCTTTGAACTCTGGCAAATGGGACAGGTAGTCTGTGGTTGTCAGTAATACATCCACCCCTGCGTCATCCAGGATATATTGGATCCTGTTGGCCGGCCAGGCAGGATCCAACGGTACAAAGGCGGCACCTGCCTTAAAGATGCCTAATATACCCGTCACGATCCATTCGCTGCGAGGCAGCAGTAATGCAACACGCTGGCCTTTGGAGATGTGTTCTTCTGTCAGCAGATAGTTAGCCAGTTTATTACTTTCTTCATCCAGTTTTGCATAGGTATATTGTACACCACGGCTGGCCAGTGCGATCTGTTCGGGGTGCTGTTCTACCTGTGTATTAAAAAGATCCAGTACGGTTTTGGCGTCTTCCGGTATGGCTAATTTTACAGCTGCAGCTGAAGGGAGTTCCGTATCAGCGACACGGCGATCGAGCAGGGTACGAATATTTCCCAACAAGTAAGCATAGTGATCGATGAACTGCTGTCCTATCAGTTTTCCTTCTCTGAAACCGTTTACCTGCAACTGTACTACGAAAGTGCCTTCATGCTCACGAATGGTCAGTTTCAGTCTGCTATTATCTGCAAACTGTGATTGCTCACTCACCGTTTCGTGCTGGAAACCGAAGCATTGCAGGCGATCGGTATCGACGCCTTTATTTTCTGCGGCTCCTAACAACGCATAAATATCTATATCTCGTTTTTCCAATACGGACATCAGTTCCTGCTGGAAATCAGCGATGACCTCCTTGAATGTTTTTTCTTCTGCGATCGTGCTGGTATAAAACAGCAGGCGGTCTGCAGCAGAAGGTGGAAACAATTTCAGATCGGGCGAGGTGATCAGACAGTTCTTACCGAAATAGCGATATAACAGGAAAGAATAGACAGAGAAGAATAATACATATGCTGAAATATCGTTCCGGGCTACTTTACGGAGATCTTCCGCTACCAGCCCTGGTATTTCTCTTGATAGCAACAAGGGCAATTCGTCCTGTTCTTCTATGTAATCCGCTAACCAGTCATTTTGTACGGTGATCTTTTTCAGCCAGTATTCAAAAGACTGTTTTTGTATGGCCGTATTTAATAGTTCCATAATGAGATGAGATATTTGGCGTTGTTGAAATATTGTATATATAACCGGTAGCCGACGGCACCGTGGCCCCCCTCCCTTGTGGTACAAGCCACAGAACAGGGGCGTAATGTCTCCATAGCGTGTGAGAGAGGGCCACGGCACACGCAGCTACCGGGTAGAGCAGCTTTATTTAAAAATTAAAGTCAAATGCTATTTGATTTTTCACCGTATCAGTTTCTGCGGCTATCTCCAGACAGAGGTCACTGATCCTGATCTCAGGATGCTGAATACACTGTTCAATGAGTGACTGGAAGCGACTGGACAACAACAGGATCGTATCGTCTTTGAATATGGATCTTTTGTAGAGGAATCCTACCTGCAAACCGTCATTCAGTTCGGTCACATGCAACCAGATATCAGCCTTGGCTTTATTAAATCCTGTTGCATATTCTTCGATCTCAAAATCCAGTGCCTGATCGGTACCGGATGCCAGACGTGTATTCCAGGTAAACCCTGTTTCAAAACCATTCATGCTGTCGCGTAGCTTCAGCTCATCCACCAGGATATCAAATGGATAACCCTGGTAACTGTAGTCAGTGAATGTTTGTTCTTTTACTTTTTCGAGCATTTCGTTGAACGGCAGTTCTTTTTCCACCCGGGTGTAAAGCAGCAATGTATTCAGGTAGTTACCCAGTTGATTTTCCAGATCGGCGTGTTCACGTCCGCCGACCGGCGTACCGACAACTATATCAGTGCTGTCTGCATAAGCAGAAAGCAGGATCTGATAGATCAGGAGGGTGTTGATGAACAATGTGCTGTTATTGCCGAGCGCTTTTAGTTTTGCCGTTGTTTCTGAAGGCAGGAAGAATACGTTGTAGCCAGCTTCGAACTGTTCCTGTACCGGGCGTGGATAGTCAAAGTGTTTCTCCAGTGAAATGGACTGCATATTGGCCAATCTTTCGCGCCAGTAGGCTTTGTGTGCATCAAAGTAACCGTTGCGGATACGTTCGTTCTGCCAGGCCGCATAATCTTTATAATGGATATTTAATGCGGGCAGTGCCGGTGTTTTCTTTTGCAATGCTGCTTTATAACATTCCAGCACTTCATTCCGCAAGATCTCCATGGAACGTCCGTCCGAGCAGATATGATGCAGGACCATCATAAAAACGTAATCGTCATCGGCCACCTGGTAGAGATAAGCCTGTATTACAGGTCCGGCGGCCAGGTCAAACGCAGTTCCAGCTGCTTCCCTTACCTTATCCGCTGCCAGTTGTGCGGCATCCGGCTGGTTACGTAAATCGTGCACCTGGAAAGTGAAACCAGTTTCTTCCAGCGGTAATACCTTTTGAACAGGTACACCTTTCTGCAGTACGTATATTGTTCTGAGACTTTCGTGTCTGCTGACAAATACATTCAATGCAGTTTCCAGTGCGCTGATGTCCACCTTTCCTTTCAGACGATATGCAATAGGGACGTTGTAAGCTTCCCTTCCTGTCTCCGGCTGGTGCAGCAACCAAAAGCGTAGTTGCGCATGCGATAATTCTGTATATTCTGCGTCCTGTATGCGGGGGATACTACTGGCGACCTTCACTTCCTGACTTTCGCGGATCGTATCTATATGCGCTGCAATACCTGCCAGGGTACTGTTATCGAGCAATTCGGCGATAGGCATTGTAACATTCATCTGCTGTTCTACTTTATTGAGCATCCTGATAATGTTCAGCGAGTGCCCTCCCAGATCGTAGAAATCATCTTCCGGATGTACTTCGTCTAATTTCAGCACCTCATGCCAGATACCTGCCAGTTGCAGTTCTGTAGGACTAAACTCACTCCCTGCACCTCTTATGAATGCAGAGAATTTGCTTTCCTCTGTTTCTTCTGCTGCCTGCTGCTTTTTGATCGTACCGATCTTAAAGTATGGGTTGATGATAAAGTTTCTGAAATCTGCTTTCACTACGATGAAACGTGGCTTTTGCTGTTCCAGTGCCTTGAAGAAGGCCTCGACACCATCAGCATTGCCGATAGGCTCCAGATAAGAGTAGCGCTGCATCACTTCTTCTGCTGATTGCAGTAAAGTCTTTCTATAGGCCAGTCCTGTTTCTTTCCAGTCCGGCCAGTTAACACTAATGAAGTTGCGACCTTTCCTGCGCCAGTAGGCTGCGAAGGCATCCTGGAATACGTTCGCCGTAGAATAGTCAGCACTTGCGCTGGCTGGTACCAATGCTGCAACAGAAGAAAAGACAACGAAGAAACCCGGATCGAGTGAACGGGTGTATTGTTCCAGGAGAACAGAACCCTGTACTTTAGGCGCGAAGGTTGTTGCTATATCCGCAATATTGCGCTTTCCGATAGCCGTTCCGCTACTACCGATGCCAGCGCTATGAATAACACCTGCCAACCGATCAAAGCGTTTTTTGATATCAGTAAATACAATGTCCAGTTCATTATTACTGCTTATATCTGCGGAGTAGTAATATACTTTACTACCCAACTGTTCGAGTGTTTGTATCTGCGGAGCGACTTCCTCAGCGGATCGTCTGCCGATGATCAGCAAGGTAGCTTTTACACGAGAGGCCACTGCTTTGGCTATTTCGAGCCCAATACCACTATGACCACCGGTAAGGAGATATACGCCGTTCTCTTCCAGCTGATAGGTGCTGTTTGTTTGTCCGGTGTTGTCCACACGGTTCAGCTCCTGTACATAGCGTTTACCCTGACGGTAGGCCACAAAGCGGACCAGATCATCGCCGGACAATTCTTCCGACAAAAGTGTGGCAATGCTCAGCGGCGAAGTATTCAGTGCGTCTACATCCACGCAGGTTGTTCTGAGGGTGTAGTATTCTGCCAGGGCAGCTTTGATCATACCTGGCGCCAGTGACGCTATTGGCGAAAGCTGCTGATCATCTTCTACTACGGCATGTACGTTTCCTGTGAGGACGGCCAGATTAAAATTAGCTTTTGTAAAATAATTTGAGAATGTCTTACAGGCATTAAACAAGCCATAGAAAGCTGTCTGTAGCTGTGCGTCTGTTACTGTCAACTCAGACTCAACCGGTTTGAAGAAGCCGCTCAGGTAGACGATACCATCCAGCTTGCCATATAGTGCATGCAGACTGTCGGATAACAGGCGATAATCTTTTTCGTCTGTATAATTCACGCGGAACAACTTATCTGACACCATTTCAAACCCGGTACCTGGTGTTACGCATACACAACGGTTACCTTTCTCTTCCAGTATTGTCACCAGTGCATCAGATACACCTTCTTTATCGGTGAAGACAAGCAGCAAGCGGTCTTTCAATGAGGCAAGGCTCTTGTCTTTGGGGGCGACATGCGTCCAATGAAGTTTGTAATACCAGTCACTGACAGTTTCCTGCTGTTGCCAGGTTGGTTCTGTGAACCAGCATCTGGTCTTTTCAAAAGGATAAACAGGACATTCTACTTTATGATAATTTTTACCAGTATAATGTTCGTCCCAGTCAGCCGTCACACCAGCATTGTATAGATCTGCGAATAACGAGAGCAGGTTTCCGGCTGTGCCAGCATGACTGAAGATCGTGTTCTGAGGAATATTCAGCGCTCCCGCCCATTCTTTCAGGAGATCTGACATTGTATGATCGGCGCCCAGCTCCAGGAACAGAGAAGGGTTTTTCTCCAGCAGATTCCTAACAATCATTCTGAGTTTCTCTTTATCTGCAGGCTGACGTTCTTTGTCTGTTTTCAGGAGTACCGGCACATCTTCTGCTTTCAACTCTCCTTTAATTACCCTGGATATATATTTTCCAATACCGGTTCCTATCACCACGGGGAATTTAATACCGAATGCCTGCAACTGACGACAGATAGCGTATTGTGTAGCAAACACCAGCAGGTCTTCGTCTGGTGTTACAGCGGGGTATCCCGGACAAAGGCTGTTAAACGTTGCTGCAAATACAGGATACGCTTTTATATATGCAGACAGCGTAGCTGAAGGCAAACCGCCGTTACCCAGCAACAGTACTACTTCACGCGGCGTTACTGTCTGAGCGGCTTTTGCATAATTCTTCAGTTGCTGTAACAGTGTTTCTTTATTATCAGCCGTAAAACAAACCCTGTAATCAAAGTCAGAACGACCTCTGTTGAGTGTGTACAATGCATCGGCCCAGGAGTTGCTTACGCCATTCAGGAAGCTACTGATGTTAGTGATATAGTTCTGTAAAGCCACCGGTGATTTCGCCGATACTTTCAGCACGTAATGTTCAGGCGCCTCCTGTGTAGCTGTATTTTCATACTCTTCCAGTACGAGGTGCGCGTTACTGCCACTTAGTCCGAATGCACTTACGCCACATCTTCTGGGACCGTTTTCTGATTTCCAGTCCTTCAGGGATGTATTGATATAGGCGTTTGTATTTTCAAAGTCGATGTATGGATTGGGGGTTTTATAATGCAATGAGGGGAACAGCTGTTTGTTTTTCAGTGATAATGCTGCTTTGATCACACCGCCAACACCGGCACCACTACCAAGGTGCCCGATATTACTTTTTAAAGCGCCGACTGCGCAATTCTTACCCTTCACCCCATTCTTTTCGAAGGCCTCAGTAATCGCACTGAATTCGATCGGGTCGCCCAGTTTGGTACCTGTACCATGTGCTTCAATGTAGCTAATAGTAGCAGGATCGACTGCTGCGTTTTTCCAGGCCTGTTGTATTACGAGTGACTGTGCCTGTGGACTTGGAGCGAGAATGCCATTTGAACGGCTTCCGTTATGGCTGCTGGCCCCACCTTTTACAATAGCATAAATGGTATCCCGGTCGCGTACCGCATCTTCCAGACGTTTCATCAGGACCAGGCCGCCGCCCTCTCCTGCTACAACCCCATCTGCGCTTGCATCAAATGCTTTACAACGTGCATCAGGGCTGTAAGTACCCAGGTGGCCATGATCGGTCACCTTCATGAGGTTGATATTAAGACCCAGACCACCTGCAATGGCATAATCCACTTCACCCTGCACCAGCTTATCGTAAGCTTCTTTAATAGCCACGAGAGAGGATGCACAAGCTGCATCGATCATCATCGTTGGGCCCTGGAGGTTCAGCCAGTTGGAAATACGGCCATAGATCATGGAGCTAAGAGTACCGGTAAAGATGTTTGGATTATCATCGTAGTTGGCCAGCAGGTAATACTGAATAGCTGCCCATGTACGGGAAGCCAGGTATACCGCAGTATTTGAGCCATTCAGGTCCTCCGGTTTATAACCGGCATGTTC
This sequence comes from Chitinophaga sp. YR627, assembly GCF_900114995.1. Taxonomy (GTDB): domain Bacteria; phylum Bacteroidota; class Bacteroidia; order Chitinophagales; family Chitinophagaceae; genus Chitinophaga. Next base: position 494,642 of record NZ_FOUX01000006.1, on the reverse strand, counting down.
AATGGCTTTCACTGCCATCTCAAGACAAATACGTTGTGACGGTTCCATCATTTCCGCTTCGCTCTTCGATATCCTGAAGTACTTGTGATCGAAGGTGTCGGTCCTTTCGAGATAGGCAAACGGACGATATACCAGGGACATATCCAGGCTGCATGCTCCCAGACGGGTCTCTGAAACAGGGCGGACGCTGTCACGACCTGTTTTCAGATTTTCGTAGAATGCACCAAGATCGTCCGCTTCGGGGAATACGCCGCTCATGCCTATAATGGCGACATCTTTATTATTAAGCATTACTTGATATTTTAACGTGAAGGGAATTAGATTTCGAAACCAGCAACAGCTGCTTCCGGCTCTTCCTGTCCCAGGAACCGGATGATAGAAGAAATCGTATTGTAGCGGAACAGGTCAGTGAGTGTTACCTTTCCGGGGAAGATCTTTGACAATTCTCTCAGCATAAGGATCAGCTTGAGCGAATTACCTCCCAGGTCGAAGAAATTGTCATGGACACCGATCTTACTTACGCAGAGAATTTCCTTCCATAACTGGGCTATTTGTTTTTCCAGCTCTTTTTCGGGTTCAACATACTCAGCGCTGGCAGCTCTTTCAAGCGGTAATTCCAATAAAGCCTTGCGGTCGATTTTACCGTTCGGTGTCAGCGGAATTGCGCCTATCTGTATGAAGTAAGCGGGTATCATGTATTGTGGCAGATGCCGGGTTAAAAACTCCTGTATTTTATTCTTTTCGAGCGGCTCCTCCGCGCTGAAATAGGCAGCCAGGCTACCCTCTCCTGTCGCCTGAGGAACGTATAGTACTGCTGCATCCTGAATATCGGGATATAATATCAGTACATTTCTGATCTCCTCAGGTTCGATACGGTAGCCGTTAATTTTCACCTGGAAATCTTTCCTGCCGAGGAACTGTATTTCACCGTTCAGCGTATAGCGACCAAGATCACCGGTTTTATAGAGTTTGGCAGAAGGGTCCAGTGGATGTTCAATAAACTTTTCCTGGTTTTGTGTTGCTCCGTTCAGATAGCCGATCGCCAGTCCGGCACCGGATACACAGATCTCACCAGTACTACCATAAGGTAATATGCGATGCTGTTCATCCAGTATAAAGATGCTGTTCCCTGTTACCGGTTTGCCAATAACAGGCGTTTGTCTGAATGCCTGAAAATCAGCTGCTTTAATACGTCGGGAAGCCGTACCGATGGTCGTTTCTGTGGGACCATAATGATTGACAAAAGTGATAGATGGGTTTAACGTGAAGTACGCTTCCAGGTCCTGCGGCCTTATTGCCTCACCGCCCAGTACGATCAGCTTTAGCTTCAGATCGGGCGCCATTTCATCAAATCCGGGTTCATTCAGCAGCAGGTTGAAATGCGATGGAGTCAGCTTAATGACTGTCACTCCTTTCTCCAACAACAGATTGCAAAGACCGGCGGTATCCAGCAGCTGTGTTTCTTCCAGCAGCTGGACCTGGCCTCCACTGAGGAGCAAAGGCCAGAGATTGGTAAAACCAAGGTCAAACGCAATGGATGAAAATAATACCGAAGTATCATCCGGTGTAATATCGTATATGGTACTAAACCAACGGCTGTAGTTCAACAAGGCTGTGTGAGCTATCAGCACACCTTTGGGTTTTCCGGTAGAACCTGATGTATAAATCAGGTAGGCTGGCGAGGATGGGTCTATATCAACCTGCGGCGTGGAGGTGAAAGTTTCAATCTCACCAATACCATCTTCCAGGGCCCAATGTTGTGTTATACCCTGCAGCGCAGGAATTAACTGAGACTGCGTGATGAGCACTTTTGCTGCGCTATCCTGGAGAATGAATTTTACTCTTTCTTCCGGCGCTGCGATATCCAGTGGTAAGAATGCAGCGCCCGCTTTCAGAATACCCATTATTGCGATCACCATATTAGTGGATCTGGGTATCTGGAAGGCAACAATATCACCAGGTTTCACGCCATATCTGCGTATCAGGTGATGTGCATAGGCATTTGCCCGTTCATTCAGTTCAGTATATGTCAGCTGCTTGTGTTTGAAGCCAACTGCCGGGCGGTCTGCTACTGAAGGCAGGATGGAATCAAAATAAGCCGGAATGGATAAAGCTGGTACCTCATTATTTGTGATACCAGGCAGGTACATATTATTGACGATATGTGCATATTCCTGTCCGGTGCAGCCGCGGATATCAGCCAGTGTTTTTGTCCCGTCTCCGATCAGTTGCTGCAGTATATAACTGAAACGTTCTTTGATCAGCAGGGCCTGCGCATTGTTCATTACAGCAGGATCATAGTAAAGCTCTGCCACCAGACCGGCCGGACCGCTATAATCATAACAGAACAATTTCAGACTGCAGGGTTCAGTATGTACATAAATACTGTCCAGTACTGCTTTTACATGAATGGTCAGCGGGTGTTGCAGTTCGTGATATTCGAATAGCAGATCAAATTTTACAGCATCCTGCCAGCGTTGTATACCGGGGATATTAAAGTAATAATCCTGCCATTCCGCCACCTGTTCTGTTTCGGCGGCTATCCTTTGTAAAACCTCCTGTATTTTGTCTGTTCTGGCAATGGCAGTTTTGAATGGTACTGTTTTAAACAGCGGACCGTTGATGGATGCAAAGGCGTCATAATGACGTCCGTTTTCTACGCTACCCAGCACAAAATTTCCGGTGTAGTCCATGTAATCTGCCAATAACACGGTCCAGGCAGTTTTCAGCAGGACAGCCTGCGTCACAGACTTTTCTGCGCAGAAGCGCTTTATGTCAGTCTGTAACGCGGCATCGATGTCCATACTTAAGGTTGTCGGCCTTGATGGGGTTTGTTCATTGTTTTTTGAAATGATACTGAAGGGCAATTGTTGTTGATGTTCCTGGCTATTTCTTCTTTCCAGCCAGAATCTTTCTCCATCTTCATTGTTCTCATTCATCAGTTCCTGTTGCCATTGGGCAAACTGAACGTAGGGGTAGTTTTCATTATCCAGTAATTCGCAAAGGCCATCGATAGCGGCCAGCAGTTCGTTTACTACATTCATGATCACTCCGGTATCTCCTGAAAGTGCATCTACTTTGATCAGTAAAAGACATTCAGCCGGCCGGGTTTTAACGATCGCTATTTCAGTCAGTATATCTTCATCGGGTGACGTTTTGCCTGTCAGCAAAGATTCAAACAGATTGTCTATGATGACGCTCTGCATTTCACTTTCTTCGAGGGAGATATCTGTTACCTGTATTGCGTAGCATTTCTTCCAACCCGTTACCTGAAACGGATACTGCATCTGCGCTACCTTTTCGTAGCGGGTATGGAATATTTCATGCGCTTCCAGCTGGCTTTCCAGCAGCGTTTTGATGCTGCCGGGATCTGTGACACCAGTAATACGGAATGAAGCCAGTGCGTACAGTGGATTACCGTCAGCCTGTAAACGCCATGTTCGCTTTTGCAGGGGTGACAATTCAAATCCTTTTACATTATTTTCCATGGTAACTGGTTTACTAGCTTATGAAAGCGGATTTAACATTGATACGTACAGTTTTCTGTTGCCACTGAAAGCATTACGACCGTGCGACATCAGCATATTATCCAGCAGCAGGATATCACCTGGTTGCCAACTGAACTGCCGTTTGCAGATTTCGTATGCCTGGCTCAGCTCTTCCAGTACGGCCTTTTCTATCGGTGTACCATCTCCGTAAGCGGTATTGAACGGCAGGTCATTTTCATCTCTGGCGAGCTGTAAAATGCTTTCGTTCAGGGTAAAGGCATTGAAGAAGAGACCATGGTTAAACCATACCGGTTTACCTGTAACAGGATGTAAGCGGATGGCCGGTCTTTCCCAGCTTACGCGCAGATGGTCATCGCTGACCCATGTGTAGTCAATATTGTTTTCCTTACAATGTTGTTCTACTACCTGCGGATCGTCTGTCTGGTATACTTCCTGCCAGGAGAGTCCCATTCCTTTTTTCAGGTTCCTGATATAACGGATGTTCTTCTCTGTAAACCTGCTTACTGTTTCCGGAGAAAGCACTTCCAGCATTTTTCTCGCGTCGGCAATGGGTGTTTCTCCTCCTGTTGCCGCTGCTTCTGTACAGAAGAAGAGAATATACTGTGGCCAGGTATGAGAATAAGACAATTCATTGTGCATATGTATTACCTGGTCAGCCGGATGTTCAGTTGAGGTATACAGTTTATTCTGTACCTGTGTTCTTGGTGAAGACTGGTCCTTATAAAGCATTTTCTGTGCGTCAAGACCATCACAGAACTGCTCAAAGTCTTTCAGCGACTGTACACGGAAACCTCTGAAGAGCAAAGCTCCCTGTTCGAGCAACTGTTGCTTTACGGTTGCATTGTTCTCCTTTATCCATTGTGTCAGGTCTACGTCCTGCATACCTGGTTTCAGCACCAGCGGATAAGGTGTATCACCCGGTAGTTTCTCTTCTACCACACGGGCTGTATTCCCCAGGTTGATCTCCTTCTTTTTGGCGCTGAAGAACTTCTCAATATTCTTTGTTTTCGTCTGGTCTTTTGCCAACATATCAGCTTTCTTTCTGGCATTTTGCAATTCTTCCAGCAGACGGCCGACGTTTATGGTGTGATCTTCTGCTATCAGTGTTGCCAGCATTTGAAAATCTTTTACAAATGCGTCAATGGTAGCTGCTCTGTATAACTGTTTGTTGTAAGTAACGGAGCAACCAATACCATCTTCCATTTCCCAGGCATGCAGCCAGAGGTCTGTTTTTACTTTTCTGAAGTTATTATTGTACTCAGCGATATTGAGCTGATCGATAATTTCGATCGCTTCTCCATTTTCCATGCCGTCGATATTCTGTAGCGTGAATCCGATATCAAACAGGGGCGCTCTTCCCGGCTGGCGTTTATAGCGGATATCCTGTAATATCTGTTCGAACGGATAGCGTTTATACTGCTGTGCCTCCAATACGGTCTTAGCGGCCTTTTCCAGCAGGGTTGCGAAAGCCTCTGTATCTTTTACCTGCAGGCGGAGCGCCAATACATTCAGATACATTCCCAGCTGGTTTTCGAGTTCTACATAATCACGGCCGGAGATCGGACTACCGGTTACGATATCATCCTGCCCTGTGACATGACGGATAAGGACGTTGTAAATACTCAGTAATACGCCATACAAAGTGGACTGATGTTCTCTGCCCAGTTTCAACAGGCTTTCCTGTGCGGGTTTATTCAGTGTGAAAAATACCTTCTCCGCTTCGAGGCTTCTATTGTCATCTCTTTTTCCTTCTATCGGCAGGTTAAGTACAGTATTGTAGTCGCCGAACTGCGCTGTCCAGAAATCGCGATGCAACTGTTTGCTCTTCTCATCCATCTGTTGGCTGAGCATGGTTGCGTAATCCTTAAACTGAATTCTGAGTGGCGGCAGTTCCGGAGTATCTATCTGCCAGTAGCTGCGATAGAAATGAAGCAGGTCATTTACCATTACTGTATGCGACCATCCATCAGAGATAATGTGATGGATATTGATCAGCAGCAGGAACTCTTCTGTATCCAGCTGGAACAGTTTTGCGCGGAACAATGGACCATTTTCCAGGTCAAAAGGTATCCTTGCGTCTGCTGCAGCTTTTTCGTCAGCCGCGGCCGTTTTGTCTGGCGCAGCTGTCAGATCCGTTACTTCCAGCCATTGTTTCCAGTTATCTGCCGGATGTATTTTCTGATATACTTTTTTGTCTACTACGTGAAAGGTTGTTCTTAATACTTCATGTCTTGTTGCCAGTGCCTCAAACGCATAAGCCATCGCTTCAATATCAAATGCGCCGGATATGCGATAAGCAGCTGGCATATTATAGATAACCTGCTGACCATCCAGGTGGTGCATTGTCCACATCTGCATCTGCGCAGGGGTGATCTCATAGAACGCTGCGGACTGGGCTACCGGTATTTCTTCGTAATAGCAAAGATTGTTGCTGGCTGTGATTTCCTTTGCCAGGCTTTCAATCGTTGGATGCAGGAAGATATTCCGGAGTTCAAGGTTAATGCCCAGGTCTTTATAAATTCTCGTGATGACACGGGTTGCTTTCAGTGAGTGACCACCAATATCAAAGAAGTTTTCATTGATACCGATACCACCTTCACGGCCCAGTACATCTGCCCAGATCTTACAAAGTTTCTGTTCGAGCCTGTTGCGGGGACCTTCCTGTGTAGCTTTACTGGTAGCAGGACTTAACTGTAATAATGTTTTTCTGTCCAGTTTACCATTCGCTGTCAGGGGCAGGCTATCCAGCGCATACAGGTGTGCAGGCACCATATATTCCGGCAGCTTTGCATAGAGTTGTTTTTTCAGGTCCTGTGGTTGCAATGGCACTGCTGCTGCGTAGTATGCAACCAGCATATTGGCGCCGTCTTCATCACGATGTGCCAATACAGCGGCCTGTGTAACATGTTCTACCTGCAGCAACTGGCTTTCAATTTCGCCCAGTTCTACCCTGAATCCTCTGATCTTTACCTGGTAGTCATTTCGGCCGTTAAAGGCGATCTGACCTTCCTTATTCCAGCTCACCACATCGCCTGTGTTGAACATAGTGTTGCCTTTGATAAAAGGATCCGGAATAAAGCGCACGCGATTCAATTCAGGACGGTTGATATATCCTGCAGCAACTCCTTCCCCACCGATGTGCAGTACACCCTGTACCCCGTCAGGCACCAGTTGGCCGTATTCGTCGAGTACATAATAGGTAACGTTACTGATGGCCTGTCCGATTGGTGTTGTACCGCTTTCTGGCAGGTTATCTACTGTTGCTTCAAAGAAAGATGCTTCAATCGTTGTTTCGGTTGTACCGTAACAATTCAGGATACGCAGGCGCTGACCGTATCTTTCATAGAGTTTCTTAAAGTCGCCGGCAGGGCAGCTATCAGAACCCAGGATCAATACACGCAGGAAGTCAACATCGAGTCCATTCTCATAGACATAGTCCATAAACGGAATAATCAGTGAAGGAGTGCTATCCAGCAGATTGACGCCCGTTGCTTTCAGCTGTGCGTATAATTTAGGCGGATCGATCGCAACATCGTTGTTACAGAGTACCAGACGGCCACCCATAAACAATGTCCGACAAATATCTGCGAAGAATACGTCGAAGGCGATGCTTGCTGTCTGCAACAGACACGGCGCGAAAGCAGAGAATCTGTAATCATTCCTGTAGGACATCACCAGGTTGTTCAGGCCTTTATAAGGAATCATGACTCCTTTCGGCAAGCCGGTGGTACCGGAAGTATAAATGATATAGGCAAGCTTTTCTGCTACATCTGATCCTTTATACCATTCATTACCTTTTATAATCTCGTACTGGTCCAGGGCCGCTGCACCGAACTGGCTTTTATGACGTTCGTCTGCCGGCGCCGTATCCGTCTGCCCTTTATCCACTGACACAATACAATCGAAACGGTAACGCGTCAGCTCATTGGCAATTGTTCCTGTTTTAGTGGAGTGACTCACGGCTATAACAGCGGGGTATTCGTAACGTAAGTCTTCAAAGAATTTCCTGCTGAGGAACAGTTCATAAGACCAATCTACTTTTGTGAAGTAACCCTGGTCTTTATTGGCAGCTCTGAAAGCAGTCAGATCATCGATCAGTGTCTGTTTCAGGTCCTGGTCCTGGATATCACCGAAGAAGATAAGGCCTTTATTTTTCAACAGGGGTAAACACTTGCTGATCACCTGACGCAGGTAGTTATGGCCGTGAAAACTCTGCACCACACTATTGATAACGATGATATCAAAACCGCTCCAGTGCAGGTTATCAATTTCATGTGCGGCGGCCGCCTGCAGGGTGATGTTATTATATCCTTTCCTGCGGGCTTCAGCGCGTGTTTTCTGAATAATTTTTTCTGAGAGATCGACGCCAAAATACTGGTCTACCAGTGACGCCATTTTAAACATACTGATACCGGAAGAACAACCGATCTCCAAAACACGGCTATTTTCATTCAGGTAGGGACGGAGTTTGATCAATACGTTCTCTGCGTATTCGTCCATTTCCTCTCTGCTGAGCTCTTTACCGGTGTAACTGGATGTCCAACCACCACCAGAGATATCATCATGCGAATTTTCGCCAACGTAATCCCACACTTCCTGTTCATTCCGTACTTCATCCCACTCATGTGCTACTTCATAGATGTCATCTGTATCCATGCAGAGGAAAGTGCTTAATGCATCACATTCCCACTGTAGTTTATTGAGTGTATGCAGGTATTTCTTTTCAGACAGGATAGCGAATGCACCTGCATCCTGTACAACAAACTGCAAGCGTGCCTGCGGATGAGAAGGTTCCAGTGGCAGACATACAGCGCCTGCTTTCATAATACCTAATACAGCCGAAATCATTTCAGGACGCTTATCCATCAGGACAGCCACCACGGGCTGCTGATCACCTGCTGTGCTTTGTTGTGCTTTAATAAAGGCAGCTACTTTTTCTGCTGCCAGGTCCAGCTGTCTGTACGTCAATACCTGTCCTTCGAATTCAACCGCTGTCGCATCCGGTCTTTCCCGCAGATACTGGTCAAAATGTTCCAGTACATGCTGATAACCTGCAGCAGATGCATAGCGGGTCACACCACCTCTTTCCAGCAGACGTGCTTTCCCTGCTTCATTGATCAGTTGCAGTTCACTCAGTGATTTCTCCGGGTTATCTGCTATTTCCTGCATGAAGTTGGTCAGGTGCTCCCACAGCATTTCCACCGTGGAAGGCAGGAACAGGTCTGTATTATATTCTATGAATCCTACCAGGCCATCGTCTGTATCTGCAAAGTCGATACACAGGTCAAACTGGCTGGTGTTCATTTCAAAGATCTCTTCATCGACATTTACATCATGATTGATCTCTTTATCACCGAACTGATAGTTTTTCAGCTGCACCATTACATCGAATAATGGGGAGCGGCTCATATCGCGGTCCAGGTTCAGGTCATCAACCAATCTGTCAAAAGGATACACCTGGTGTTCAAAACCACTGAGCAGGGACGTTTTCACTTTTTCCAGCAGTGATCTGAAAGACTGATTACCGGAGAACTGCGTACGTACCGGAATACTGTTCACGTAGAAACCTATCTGGTCTTCCAGGTCCAGGTGTTCACGGCCTGCATTGGGTACGCCGATCACAATGTCGGTTTGTCCGGTGTACCGGTAGAAGCAAGCCTTAACAGCTGCCAGTAGTACGGTGAACAGTGAAGCGTCTGCCTGTTGGGCAAACACCTGCAATTTCCCTTTCAGGGCCGCATCTACCGAAATACCCATTTTGCGGCCGCTATAACTCTTGATACGCGGACGAGGATAGTCGAGCGGCAGGTTCAATACAGGCGCCTCTCCTTCGAACTGTTTCCACCAGTATTGCTGATGTTCTGTTATAGCGGGGCTGGCTAATAATTTATTCTGCCAGGCCGCGAAGTCTTTATAATGTATTTTCAAAGGAGCCAATGGATTGGGAGCTCCTGCGGTATATGCATTGTACAATTGCAGTACATCATTCACAAATACCTGCATGGACCAGCCATCGGAAATGATATGATGCATATTGAAGATGACCAGGTACTTACTGTCATCCAGCTGTACGAGTTTTGTTCTGATCAGCGGGCCTTTTTCAAGATCAAAAGCCGTGTCTCCTTCTTCCTGTAGATATTTATTTGTAACTGCCTGCTTGTCGGCGGCCGCACTCTCATCAAAATACTGCATCGCGAAGCGATCTGCCTCATAGGCATTGATCACCTGTCTGGGTGTGCCTGCAATAATCCTGAAGGTGGTGCGTAGGCTCTCATGTCGTTTTATCAGTGTTTCCACTGCTTTTTCCAGTGCCGGTCTGTTAATATTTTCGAGTACGTAGTTGCCTGGCATGTTGTAAGCCAATGCTATCTCCTCGAATTTACACAGCACCCATATCCTTTTCTGTGCGTGAGACAGCTCATAATCGGGTTGGAGAGGCAGCGGTGTAATCTTCTCGAATGAAGTACGACGCTGTTGTCTGATCAGCTCTGCCAGTCCGGAAATGGTCAATGCTTCAAACAGGTGACGAATCTCCAGTTTTACATTCAGTTCTTTAAAAAGTCTGGAGATAATACGTATTCCTTTGATAGAGTGTCCGCCCAGATCGAAGAAGTTATCATTAATGCTGATACGGGGCTTTTGCAACACTTCTTCCCATATTCTGGCGATACCAGCCTCCAGCTCATTACGAGGAGCGACATAGGCCGTCTGCTGCTTTAATGCCACCTTACGGGGATCGGGTAATTCCGCCCGGTTTATTTTACCGTTTGGCGTCAATGGAAGCGCCAGCATATTTACATAGTAGGCCGGAATGCTCCAGGAAGGCAATTGTTGCTTGAGGAACTCGTCCAGCGCTGCTTTATCTGTTTTTGCTTCCGATACGAAATATGCAGTCAGATATTTATCGCCCTGTTCATCAGTAGCGGCAATAACTGCTACATCACGGATACCGGGGAACTGACGCAGATAATCTGCGATCTCTCCAGTTTCCACGCGATAACCTCTTATTTTCACCTGGAAATCCAGTCTGCCCAGGAACTCAATTTCTCCTGAAGGCAACAGACGCCCCAGATCGCCGGTACGATACAGGCGATTACCTGGTAGCAGTGGGTCTGCGGTGAACTTCTTCGCTGTCAGTTCCGGATTGTTCAGGTAGCCGATCGCTACTCCTTTTCCGGCAATACAGATTTCACCGATAGCGCCTACCGGCACCTGTATATCAGCACCTTCCTGTAACAGTCTGATCTTATTGGTGCCCAGGGGGCGGCCAATTACAGGACGTTTACGGAATGTATCGAAATTATTATAGGTGATGGTCCGTGCGATAGCCCCAATCGTTGCTTCAGTCGGACCGTAGTGATTGACAAAAGTTACATCCGGACGATGTGCGAAATATTTCTCCAGGTGTTGTGTTCTGATCTCTTCACCACCCAGTAGTATCAAACGCAGGGTGTACTGTTTAACCTGTTTATCGAATCCCGGATCATTTACCAGCAGATCGAAATGAGAAGGCGTCAGTTTGATAAAGGTCACCGGATACCGGGTGAGGGCATCGGTCAGTTCGTCCGGATTCAGGGTTTGTCTTTCCGGTAACAGATATAAACCTGCGCCAGATAAAAGACTACCCCAGAAAGCCGTATAGCCCAGGTCAAATGCTACAGAAGAGAAGAACAGGGTAGCATCTCCCGTTCCTATCTGATAGGCCGATTTAAACCAGTTTACGTAATGTAAAAGTGATCCATGAGACACCTGTACGCCCTTAGGACGACCAGTAGAACCAGAGGTATAGATCAGGTACAGTGGATCAGCCGGAGCGATGGTCACTGACGCAACGTCCTCATTGAATCCTTTCAGTACCTGCAATTCTTCATCAAGTCGCAATAAAGGTATTTCTTCCGCTACAGGTGTTGTTTCCCCGGTTATAAGCAGGCGGGCATTACTATCCTCCAGCATAAACTGTTTTCTTTCACCGGGGAACGACAGATCCAGCGGGAGGTATACCGCACCTGCTCTGATAATACCGAGGATGGCAACTATCATCATAGGTGAGCGTTCGATACATACAGCTACCGTATCACCTTTGGCGATGCTGTAGCGGCGTTGCAACATATTGGCCAGGCGGCAGGCATAAGCATCCAGTTGCTGGTAGCTCATGGTTTTATCCTCCCATCCGACAGCCGTTGCATCTGCGTTTATACCTGCCACTGCACTGAACAAAGCAGCGACACTATCGGCAGGTGACTGCAGTTCATATTGCGGTGTGTTGAGCACGTTGAAGACCTTTTCGTCAGCCCTGCTCAGGGAAACACCATCTTTTAATGCCGCCTGTGGCGCATTAACAAACTGTTGCAGTGCAGCAATTACCTGTTGTAATAACAGACTTGCTTCTTCTGCATTTAAATATTTTTTACTGAAGGATGCCTGGATACCCAGTTCTTCATTGGCGTATACGCCGTTTAATTTGAATCCAAAGAAAGATTCAGCACTTTCCCAGCTGTGCAGTAATTGTCCATTGCCGGCAGCTTCGGGGAATGACAACCATTCGAAGCCTACCTTAAAATATTCTCCTGCTACAGCGGCATATTCGCTGGTATTGTACCCGAAAGAGCTGTATTCTTCCCAGCTACTTACACGGGTAAGGGATTGTGCAATATTCTCGAGTAGTGTCTGACAAGTCGTATTTTCCGCCAGTTCAAGGTACAGGGGTAATGTTTTACCGACGGGACCTAATGTACCTTTCAGTTCCTCATAAAGGCGTTCATTATTCACATAACCTATTACCAGGGAATCTTCCTTTGTATGCCTGTACAGTGTGGCAAACAAGGCTCCCAGCAGCAGTTCACGCAGGTCTTTACCTGTTTTCTCCGCCAGCGTTTCCAGTTGTCTGGTGAGTGTAACGCCCAATGGTAGCAAACGGGTATAGTTTACCTTTTCAGGCAACTGATCACCTGTTGATCTGCCAAAGAACTCGTTATTCAGTCCCTGTTCAAACTTATACTGTGCCCAGAATTCTTCTGCTTCTTCAGCTGGTGTTTCCACAAGGCTGTTCTGCCATTCTGAGAACTGTTGATAAGGGATCACCTCTTCTGCCAGGTTACCCTTCAGCAGGATGTTACCTTCGGCATTATACAGGGTACAGAGTTCGTGCATCAGAAAACCAGCGGAATAGCTGTCCATCACGATGGCTTCTGCCAGGAAATGGATCATATGATCGCCACCGGGGGTGCTGCTATGAATAACGGCCGCGTAGCCACAGCGTCCATTACGGGCCTGTGTTGCGGCTTTTTCTTCAAACATAGCGGCTACCTTTTCTTTTGCCTCATCAGGGCTCATACCAGCCGGCAACAGTAATTCCAATAACCCTGGCGCGTATTTCCGCTGCGTTATCTGCAGCGGAAACAGGGCGCCATCGCGTTCAGGGAACACGGTGCTCAGTACAGGATATGTGTTGTACAGACTTTCTACAGCGTGCTGTAACACCGGTCTGTCAAACACACCGGTGACTGCCACTGCAATATGATGATAAGGCATGCTGCCTGTTTCTTTGTACCAGGACCAATAGCGTCTCTGCTGCGGCGACATGCGTACGCCATCCACCTGCAGACCTACTTCTGAGATCATCTTGAAAGTTTAATTGGTTAACGATTTGGTTCCCACATGGCGACCATTATCTTTCTGTCGCCTTCAAAAGGGTTACGTCCGTGAGACATGAGCATATTGTCGAGTAGCAATACATCTCCTTTCTTCCAGGGGAAAATAACTTTTGCCTGCTCATAGGCGTCGCCTATTTCTTTCAACACCTCTCCGGATATAGGCGAACCATCTCCATAGAAGGTATTGAATGGCATTTCCTCACTGGAGGTCACTGCATCTGCGACTTCTTCATCGAGGTTAGCGGCATTGAAGAAGTAGGCATGATTAAACCATATTTCCTCACCGGTGACCGGGTGATCTACTATGGCTGGACGCGTCCAGCGGATCTGCAGGCGATTGTTATCTTTCCACTCAAACTGCATCTCGTTGCGACTGCACTCTTCTTCTACCTCGCTGCGGTCGGTGGTCTGGAATACTGTTTGCCAATCCAGTCCGAGACCTCCGCCCAGGTTTCTGACGTACATAATGCCTTTTTCTTTGAACGAGGCCCTGGTGGCAGGTGACAGTGCTTTCAGCACCTGTCTGCTATCTGCGATGGGCGTCTCCCCTCCTGTTTCTGAAGGCTGCAGACAGTAAAACATGATCTGCAATGGCCATCTGGGAGAGTAAGACAATTCATTATGCATGTTGATATACTGATCAGCGGGATGATCGGTAGAGGTATATATGCGGTCCTTGATCTCAGTACGTGGAGATGAGCGCTGCGTATATGGCATCGCATTTTTGGAGAACTCCTGTACAATCAACTGAAACAATTCTACAGAACTGACATTAAATCCTCTGAAGAGTAATCCTCCCCGTGAACGTAACTGTTCTTTAATAAGGTCCATATTGGTGGGGATCCATCTATGCAGTAAGGCATCTTTGTCCTCTGTTGCAATCGTTGCAGGCACCTGGCGGCTGCCCGGCTCTCCATACAGCACGTTTACGTTGGTCTTGTCCAGCCGGTGTAACCTTGGCTGTGTGGCCAGCAGGCTTTTTAACCTTTGCTGTCTTGAGTCCTGATTCATAACTACGTTATTTTATAGTGTCAGATCATCTGGCGCCTACGCGGAAATTTTTCAATACTTCCAGGTTACGATGCCTTACATGCTGTTGTTTCTGTTCATTTGCCTGTGCTGATCGCGTTTTCGCATTTTCTACCAACACGTCGAGTGCAGCAGAAGGCTGTTCAACAGCCAGTGCAGCCAGGCTATGTAAATCCTCAATAAATCTGGCTGCAAAGGAAGCTTTGAACAGATCCGTGTTATATGACAACACGAATACAAAAGGTTCATTGCCATTTTCTACTGCCTTGATCCAGAGGTCAGATTTGATAAACTTAAATCCGGGATAGATACCTTTTACGCTGATGGCAGCATCACCACCCTGCTGATCAACGCCGCCTGCTTCTGTTCCTGCATTCAGGAAAGAGAGATAGGTCAGTCCGACGTCAAACAAAGGGTTGCGCTGTTTATCATATTCGGCATTGATATCTTCCAGTATATTTTCGAATGGATAATCTACGTGGTCAAATGCTTTGAGTGTCACATCAGCGACCTTATTCAGCAACTGCACGAAAGATTCGTCCCCTTTGAAACGCGTGCGTAATGGAAGTGTGTTAAAGTATACGCCGATCTGGTTGTCAGTATCAGCGTGACCACGGTCAGCTACCGGAGAACCCAGTACGATGTCTCCCTGGTCTGTATACTTATACAACAGCAGATTTACGAGGGCCATTATGGTATTGAAGCCGCTGGTGTTTTGCTGACGACCCAGGTCACGCAATGCGGCACTTACTTTTGCATTCAGTCTGAAAGAGATCTCTTCCGCATTGAATGTCTGTTCTGCCGGACGGGGATAGTCGAGTGGCAGTTTTAGTTTAGATACGCCATCTTCAAATTGTTTCTTCCAGAAGGAACGATGATCTGCGGAGCGGGAAGCCAGTCTTTCGTTATGCCATGCGGCGAAGTCTTTGTACTGGATCTTCAGGGGCTCTAAGGCTGGCTGCTTTGCTGCAGTAAATGCATCGTAATAAGCCAGTACGTCACGCGCGATGATCTCCTGTGACCAGGCGTCAGAAATGATATGATGTGTAACGAAGATGAATATGTGTTCGTTCTCAGCGATCTTTACGAGTGTTGCTCTGAGTAACGGGCCTGTCCGCAGATCAAACGGTTCAACAGAGATATCGTTTGACAGGGCAATTGCTTTATCAAACGGCACCTCTTCATTGCTATAATCCAGCACTTCTACGCCGAAGTTCCAGGAAGCCGCATCATGGATACGCTGTCTTGGTTCACCGTTCACGAGCTCAAAGGTTGTACGTAGCACTTCGTGGCGTTCTACCAGCGCTGTCAGCGCTTTTTCGAAAGCGGCGGTATTCAGTGCGCCTTCAAACAGGTAAATTTCGGGTACATTATACAGTGCACCATTACCGGAAAACTGATCGATGGCCCATATTCTTTTCTGCACTGCTGATACTTCATAGGTATCCTGTTTTGCCACAGGCTTAATACCTGTAAATTCACTCTTTTTGCCTTTTTCAACAAAAGTGGTCAGTGCAGCAATCGTAGGGCAAGCAAAAAGGTCATTGATGGTGATCAGTACGTTAAAACGTTTGTAGACCTGTGAAATCACCCTGATCGCTTTCAGCGAAGTACCACCGATAGAGAAGAAGGAAGCATTACGTCCGATCTGTTTCATTTTGAACACATCGCGCCATATTTCCTCCATTTTAGCTTCTCCTGCACTGAATGCTGATGTATCTGTCGCAACAGTGTTGTCTACATATTCCGGCTTAGGCAATGCAGCTTTATCTACTTTACCATTCAGTGTAAGCGGGAATTCCTTCAGATGCATAAAATATGCGGGCAGTACGCTCTCGGATAATTGCTCTTTTAACACATCCCGCAACGTTGCCGCGTCCTGTGCTACACCTGTATAGTAACAGGCCAGTTCCTTTGCGTTGTTAGGGGTTTCGAGCACTTTGATCACTACCTGTGCAATACCTTCGGTTTCCAGAATGATCTGCTCCAGGTCCTGCAACTCTACCCTGATACCGTTGATCTTCAGCTGGTCATCCTGGCGGCCGAGCACTTCTATGCTACGGTCTTTACGGTAACGACCCAGATCACCTGTACGGTATGCAATAGGTACAGTACTACCTTCCAGCGGATTCTTCACGAAACGTTCGGCAGTCTTTACAGGATCGTTATAATATCCTTTTGAAGCATAAT
This sequence comes from Chitinophaga sp. YR627, assembly GCF_900114995.1. Lineage (GTDB taxonomy): Bacteria > Bacteroidota > Bacteroidia > Chitinophagales > Chitinophagaceae > Chitinophaga. The sequence goes on along the minus strand of NZ_FOUX01000006.1, from coordinate 478,261 downwards.
GAGTAATAATATATATTTCTCCGATCTCGCCTATTTTGGCCAGACGGTTACCGCTCATTACCGCGATAAACGCCTGATCGATGGGTTGTCCAACATGCAGTGGCTCTCCACCATCTTCAGGGATCTCAGCGATACGGTAAAAAGTTTTGGCCATGGTCACTTCGGAAGCGCCGTACAGATTCACCAGTTCTGTATCATTACCGGCTACACGTCTCCAGGCGGCGATATCTTTTGCATACAGCATTTCACCTGCCATCAGGATAAATTGCAGGTCGGGGAATGTGATACTACCGGATGGTTGTTGTTCCAGTTCTCTGGTAAGCAGACGAAATACAGAAGGTACGCAGTGAACAAGTGAGACTTCCTGTTCCTGTAACCACTCAATAAGTACAGGCATCTGGAACTTCGCATCTTTTGGCGGTACACACAAGGCACCTCCTGTAGCAAGCGGTACGAACATATCACGCAGGGAAGCGTCAAAAGTAACCTGTGCCAGCTGGCTCACGCGACAGTTTTCATTCAGGCCAAACTCCTTTATTTCCCATTGTATGAACTGGCTCAGGCCCTGATGACTGCCAAGAATTGGCTTACCATTACCCGTTGTGCCTGAAGTAAAGAAGATATAACAGCTGTCTGTGTCGGTATCATCCTGTGCTGCTTTCCCCGGATATGCTACCGGAGCAAGCGTACCATCGTTCTCTACAGAGAAGAGCTGAGGCGTCGCAGCATTCAGCAATAGTACATATTCCAGGTTGGCAGCCGCTTCTTTTGCGATCTTCCTGGTGGTATCCAGCAATTCTTCATTGGTAACAATGATCTTGCTGCCGGTAATTGAAAGCATATTCTGTATACGCACGGTAGGAATACGTGCATCCAGCGGCATATAGATCAAACCTCTTCTGAGTAGTGCAATAGCGGTTGCTGCCAGATCTGCTCCTGCCGGTAGCAAAGTCGCTACTACTGTTTCCTTTTCCAGCCCGGCGTCCTGTAAAGAGGCTGCCAGCTGCAGGCTACGCTGCTGTAGCGCTTCGTAGGACACTTCCTGCGGTCCGTTTACGACAGCAGTCCTGGATGGATATTTGCTGCTGATATGATCAAACAGCTCATGTAATAAAGGATATTTCATCTTTTACAATATTTTGTGTTGCTATAAAATCTGCCGCTTACCTCGCGTTTATCCTGCACGGTTGCCAACAGACTGATATCAATGTGAGTTTATGTGATAAGATCAGGTTACATAATGTCCGTCGAGCGGCCAGCGCTGGTACTCATTCTTCCAGATCCTGCTCAGGTCTTTTTCAAGAAGCGAGAAGATACTGGGATCTCTTTCCATTGTTTTCCTTTTATGCACCTTCTGGTGATGGAAGTCTTTTACACTTTCACTGAAAGGAAGGTTGCCAAAGTCATGGAAACGTACCGCCCCTTCTACATCGCGAACGCATACAACCCTGTTTCTGTTATAGATGTTAGGTGACCAGGGGATATCGATCACACCTTGTTCAATTGCCAGGATAGCTCCTTTGATGATGTCTCCGTTACCCAGTTCCAGGATCACGTCCATGATCTGTTTTACTTCTTTCCGGATCAGCTGTTTTTCTTCTTTGATCTTCTCATGGTTCAACAGCGATTTATCTGCGCAAAGCGCGCCTTTCTTTGATAAGGCAACCGCTTTGGAGTTATCGTAGCGATCCGGGATGCGGATGGCTTCTACGGCAGTCTTGACCATTACTTTGGTGGCGCCTGCCAGGGTAGCTGTGATAGACGAATTAAAGATCAGCTCTTCTGCTTTGGCATAATCTGCCGGAAAAGCTGCCATGAACTGGTGATAAACCGTGGTGACCCTGCAATTGGTAAAGCCATATTTACGCAGGTAGTGATTGACCTGTTCGTCCAGGACGGTTACTGCGGCGATATCCTGCGAGCGGTTGCCCTGTTCGGCATAACCGCAGGAAATGCTGACGATTCCCTGCCGGGCGCTTGATACGGCCTGTATGATATTGACGATAATCGCCAGGCATGGTTCGATGAGTGTTGCTGTTAATACCCCGAAGTACTCGCGGTTGATCGCCACCCCAAACATTTCATAATACCTTGCTGCCAGCCGGTCTACAAACTGCCATCTTTTTAAGGATTCGACAGGGGACGTCAGTTTATCATAGGGCAGACAATAACAGATAAAGCCGCCTTCCAATGCGCTTACACCCGCTTTCAGGGCGATCTCATAGGTAAAGCGATGATCTGGGCCGCCACCTCTTAGTTGAAAAGGTCTTTTAAGTGATAGCAGCAGTCGCCTTACTTCACTTACACCGTAGATTGGTATGGGGAAGCCATTCAACTGGGAAGACTTACGTTCGAGACTGAGCAGTCTTCCTTCTTCTGCGCGGTGGTACAATCTTGAGCGGGAAGCGGCATCCAGTTGCACAGAACTGACATCACTTCCTTCGGATTCCAGGTATTGTAGCAGTTCGATCTGGTCTTCAATATTGGCTACACCTGTTCTGGGCTGAAAGACCGGAGTTTTATTCTTTACTTTATTATTCCAGAGCAGTTCATCCAGGGTACCGGTTACAGCAGCTACCTTCTGGTATTCTGAGTGCAATACATCAGTACCTGTAGGCCATTCCTGCAATACCTCCTTTCTTTCCTTTTCCAGCTGTTCGTCCGTCAGCCGGCCGGTATGTACTTCCGACCAGTTCACCGGCTTTTGCTTGTTCATATTAGCAAAACGCTGGCGGTTATTCTTTTTGGGGATGTTATGGTACTCAATATCACGTTTGATATTGTTCAGTACTTCGCTGAAAGGAACAGGTCTGGGATACACGTTGGTGAATCCCATATTCAAAAAGCGTTTCTTAATAGCGAAGTCCGACTCACTCACGGAAAGGCTTCCACCAAGGTACCAGAGCTTTGCGTTTTTCTCCTTCAACTGATATTCAGAAAGAAGGCGGTTAAAGTCCTGGAGATAGAGCTCCGCGTGGCCGTTTTTATTTGAGATCAGTATTGCATCAAAGAACGGCGCCAGTTTGAAGAATTCAACCAGGCTGTTACGTATGCCTATTGACTTCACATGAAAACCGGCTTCTCTGAAACCAAGTTCCAGCAGTCCGATACCCACCGAATGTGCATCGTCTCCTATCCCTCCTATCAGGATGGCATGTTTTTCTGTCATAGCAGTAGAATGAAGGGTTAGATATATTCATAACAGGTATCAACCAATTTCTGGGCAAGCAGACCAAACACATCTACATAAGGCATTTTCACATTCCCTTCATTCAGTACAAGCGGTACTTCCGAGCAGGCGCCCAGAATAACATCTGCCCCTTTTTCCTGTAATAATGGTATCTGGTGTAAAAAGAGGCGAACCGCTTCAGGTGATTTCTTTCCTGACTTCACGCCATCGGGCTTATAAATAGGCCCCATGAAATATCTCTCCTGGTCGTCTCCTTCGAGGCATACCACTTTTGCACCCAGCGGCTCAAGCGCCTTTTGGAAAATACGCGACCGTAATGTGCCGGTGGTCGCGACAACTCCTACGCTAAGACCATCCAGACTACCGAACATTTCCTGTAAACGTTCAACAGTGAACTCGATCGGATCTGCGAAATGGCCATTGAAAACAGGCGCCAGGGATGGTTTGAAATGATAAGCTGTCAGGCATGCCATTACAGCTACATCTACCTCGTTATTATTCAAAATCCTCACAGAACGCAGCAACTCCGGTAAAGGAGACGCCTCATTGTACACAATGGCGCGTGTCCTGTCGGGGATAGCTGTATTGTTGTGTAAGAATACCTCTATAAACTCCTGATCCTTTTCTGCGTAAGACAGATCAGTGATCTTTTTAAACAACCATGAAGCCGCATGGGAGCCCATGCCTCCGATGATGCCAAGTTTCTTTTTCATAAATAATCGGTGTTAAGTTGAAGGGTTACTATCAGATAGATGGCATATCAAATACCTCGAGGAAGGTGTTGAATGTAAGCACGATGATCAGCAGATCGGTATCATACGGCAGGTTCAGTCTGAAATCAGGTGCTGAATAGATACGTTTGATCCTTTCGATGGTATCCGGGTTAAAGTAACCCTGACGTTTGATCTGGCTGTAAGACAGCATATCGTTGATCCACTCAACATTGTTCTGCAGCAGCTGTGCGCTACCTGGCGCCACCCAGCTGAACTTCTGACGTTTATTGATACTATCCGGCAGGTAACGTTTTGCCACCTGTTTCAGGATGTACTTTTCCGTCATGTGTTTCAGCTTTACTGCCGGTGGAATTGTTTTGACAAAATCCACCAGTTCAATGTCCAGGAAGGGATAACGGCCCTCTACGGAGTTAGCATAATTCACGCGGTCAGCATGATCGGAAATCAAGTGATCTGATAAACGCAGTTTCAGATCGAGATAAGAGCGTTTATGGAACGGATGACGACCATCCAGTCTGCTTTTGTTGATTGGTAATGTCTCCAGACAGTCGATCGTATCAAAGTTGTCATTGATCTTGTTGGAGTATACTGCCTTGGTTGTATTTCTGAATTCGTAGTGATTCGTTTCATAGAAGAAATCAGGATCACCCCAGAGTTTTTCCCTGAGCTGGGATTCCAGCATTTCTTCCAGCCCTCCCTGTCTTTCAAAACCTCTACGCTGTACGTCAAAACGATAGCCTACATATCCGCCGAACAATTCATCAGAACCTTCACCAGACAGTACAACTTTAATATCGCTGTTGCGTACGTTTTCAGACAAGGCAAGCGAGCAGGTATTGTAAGATTCTTTCAATGCTGCTTCAGAATAGTAAACTGCATCTTTTAGTCTTGTAGCCACTTCTGACCAGTCAAACTCTATTTCTTTGTGGATAGAGCCTACTTTATTAGCTACCAGGCGCTGGAAAATCCTCTCATCGTGTTCGCTATCTTCTGCACGGGGATAACCGATAGAAAAGGATTTGTAAGATTTATCCGGGTTGAGTTTCTTCATCATAGAAGCTACCAGACTGGAATCCAGTCCACCGCTCAGATAGAAGCCCACCGGCACATCTGCATTCAGCCGGTATTTTACAGATTTCAGCAACAGGTCTTCCAGTTTGTCTACATAGTAGTCTTCGTCTTTCTCTTCCTGGTGTGCTGACTCCAGGGGATAGTCCAGATCCCAGTATTCTTTCACCTGTACATCTGTGCCTTTTACCTTAATGTAATGGCCGGCTTTCAGACTGTTAATGTCTTTAAAGAATGTAACCGGGCTAACAATACCCGGGAAAGAAAACAGCTGATCTAATGCTGTCGGATTCACCTCTTTTCTTACATGCCGGTTCTGCAGCAATGCTTTGATCTCTGATCCGAAGATCAGCATCTGGTCAACTACTTTATAGAACATCGGACAAATACCGAACTGGTCTCTCGCCAGGTAAAGTGTATCCTGTTTCTTATCGTAGATACAGAAGGCAAACTGTCCGTTCAGTCTGTTGATAAAATCAATACCATAAGCGACATACAGGTGTACAAGCACTTCGACATCGCATTCTGTTTTGAAGCGGAATCCTTTAGCGATCAATTCCTGCCGCAGTTCTTTGTAGTTGTAGATCTCTCCATTACAGATCAGCACTACACTGCCGTCTTCACTGTAAAATGGCTGTTGCCCGTGAGCGAGGTCGATAATACTCAACCTCCGGAAGCCCAGACCAATATTGTCTTCGATCAGATAGGCAAAATCGTCAGGCCCACGGTGATGGATCGCATCCGTCATTTTCTTTACTTCTTCTCTTTCAATCCTGTTACGTTTTCCGAAATCTAAAACTCCTGTTATTCCGCACATAAAATGTTGTGTTCAGTTGTTAAGAAAAATTTTTTATTCAACCATAGAAACAACGATCTGCCGATCGCCGGTATAAGCTTTACGACCATGCGCCACCAGCATGTTTTCTACTATTACGAAATCTCCTTTCAACCAGGGTCTTACTACAGTAACCGTATCGATCACGCGGATAATTTCATGTATAGTTGATTCTGGTATTTTGCTACCATCGCCAAAGGATACAAACAAGGGAAGATCTTCTTCCACGCCATCTGCGATCAGCATCAGTGTTTCGTATACTTCTTCGGGGAAGTGTGTGGGATGGTACTGGTCCGCCTGGTTAAACCAGACCTTCTCTCCTGTTACGGGATGTATCCTTGTAGCAGGACGCCGGTTGATCAGGCGAAGACCACCATCTTCTTTCCATTCGTACTCGATATCGATGCTACGGCAATGTTGTTCAACCACTTCTTTTTCATCCGTACCAAAGGTATCTTTCCAGGATGGCCCCATGCCCTGGCCTGAATGGAGGTTCCTGACATACCGCAGCTGCTTTCTTTCAAACTCTTCCAGGATTTCAGGCGGCATTACATCGATGATACTGCGACTGTCCACAAGAGGGGTTTCTCCTCCGGTACCCGGAGGAATTACACAACCAAATATGAGGCGACTTGGCCATTTGGCAGAATAGGACAGTTCGTTATGCATCGTAATGTTGTAACTGGCATCATATTCGGTGGAGATGTAAACATGTCCCTTGAGGTTTCTTCGGGGATAACTACCATCAAGGTAATCTCTGAATTTGGATCCCAGGGAACCGGTAATATGTTCAAACTTGTCAACGCTGTCGATGTCCACCCCCTGTACAAGTATGGCCCCGCTTTTCAGCAGGTTGTTATCCAGCCAGTCTGTATTAGACTGATACCAGGCAATAAACTCATCAACAGAAGCGCCGTCAAAACGTATAGTGAGCGGAAATGTACCTTCATCAATCATTGGTATCGCTCCGATATGTGTAGCTAAAATTTCCATGACTTATTATGTTTATTGTGATTGATTTTATTATAGTGCCGATAATGCATTCATGAATGATTGTTCTTCTTCTTCCTCATCTATGGTTCGTTCGATAACGATATCTTTTATCTGTGTGGCAGGAAGATTACTTAGTGTACGGATCACTCTTGTGAAGTTGTCAATGATCTGGCGGATGCCCTTTTCCGTATATCGTTCTGTATCGTATTCAATAGAGGCGAGTATTTCGCTGCCGTTTTCCTGGAAGTTAAACGTTACATCTACTTTACTCGTTGCAGCAGCGAGTTCCATCTGCTTAACGCTCAGACCTTCAATGGAGCTAAGCGGATATTCAAGGTTATTCTGTGACTGTATCAGCACATTAAACATTGGCATGCGACCAAAAGGCGCATCCAGTGCCAGACGTTGTACCAGCATATCCACGGGGTAGTCCTGGTATTTGTGTGCACCGGTGATACATTCTCTCGTTTTATCAAGCACTGTGAGGAAGGTATCTTCCGGCTTCAGCGCTACACGCAAGGCGATCAGGTTTACATAGAACCCTGCCTGGTCCTGCAGCTCTGTTCTAGGTCTGCCTGAGAAAGGAGCACCTGTTACGATATCGCCGGTACCCGAATAATGATAGAGCAGGATATTGACAATGGCATTTAGTGCGATATAATCAGTTACCGCAGACACCTGCGTCAATGCCCTGAGCTGACGGGTCATTTCGCGATCCAGGCGAAAATCGATACTATGACCAATGCCGGCACGTGTACCTGTCCTGTCCAATTGAGCGGGGAAAGTAGCAGGCGTAAACGGAGCGGTAAATTTAGCCACCCAATACGCTTCTAATTCCTGCAGGCGATCTCCTTCCAGCTGGCGGTTTATCCATTCGGCATAATCCCTGAACTGGAAACGCAAAGGCTTCAGTGTCTGTTCTCCTTTTCCATCGAGCATGTTGTACAGCACCAGGAAGTCGTTGAGCAATACGTCCTGGCTCCATCCGTCAGCGATAATGTGGTGCCAGTTGAATACCATTGCGTAATGGTCGTCGTCCAGCTGCACCAGTGTGTTGAAAAAGAGCGGCCCCGTTGCGAGGTTAAATTCACGCTGTTGTTCTGCCCAGATAATAGATGGTATGCCGCCATATAATTCCAGTTGTTGCTGTCTGTCGAAATAAGCGAAAGGAATCACTTCATTGCTGGCGGAATGAACACGTTGTTTCGGTTCTCCGTCCACTTCAATGAAGGTCGTGCGCAATATCTCATGTCTGGTTATCAGCGCCGCCAGTGCTTCGCGGACAATGGCAGGTTTTATACTCCCCTTTAACTCTACAGCGTGCACCATATTGTACAGGTTCTTCTGGCCACCCAGCTTATCATATACCCATAAACCGCGTTGTGCATGCGTAACATCGTAATGTTCTTTCGCTGGTAATGGCACAATAGTGGCGCCTCCTGTTTTCACGGTCTCATCGATGAGTAAGGCCAGTTGTCCGATCGTATTATTAACAAACACATCAGCGAAAGCGAGCGACACATTGAATATGTGAAAGATATCTGATACCATCTTAATCACCTTTAGCGAAGCGCCTCCTACTCTGAAGAAGTTAATCGCAGTACCGACACGCGTCAGTCCCAGCAGCTCCTGCCACATCTGTTCCAGTTTCTTCTCCGTTGGCGTAACAGGTGCAACATATGCATCGTCTGATATCAGCACTTTTTCCGGTTTAGGCAGTGCATTCTTGTCTACCTTACCATTGATATTGAGCGGAAATTCATCCATTCTGATGATCGCAGCAGGAAGCAGGGAACGTCCCAGTTCTGATTCCAGGTGTGTTCTCAGTGCGTCCTCTTTTACACCTGCAGATAAATAGTAGCAGATCAGTTCATTCTCATCTGCCGTATTCTTCAGTGCGATAATCTCCGCGCCGGTAATACCAGGCAGGCGTAATACCGCCTGTTTAATCTCACCCAGTTCTACTCTGACACCGTTCACTTTCACCTGTTCGTCTTTTCTTCCTATGATTTCTATGGAACCATCTTCCAGGTATACGCCGTAATCCCCTGTGCGGTATACGATCTCCTCACGGTCTTTTACGAGAGGATTCTGTACGAATACGCTGCGGGTCAATGTTTCATTCTTATAATAGCCCTTGGTCATAAAAGGCGTCACAATGTAGATCTCTCCTATCTCACCCGGGCGACACAAACCGTTGTTATGGTTAATGATCGCGATCAGGGTGTTGTTAATAGGTTTACCCGCGTGTATGGGTTGAGATGGATCATACGGCAGATCAGCAATACGGTTGAATGTTCTGACCATCGTAGTTTCTGTCGGGCCGTAAAGGTTCACCAGTTCCACATGACCTTCGCCTGTGCTGCGCCAGTTCAGGATATCTCTGCCATAGAGCGGTTCTCCTGACATCAGGATATGCCGCAGGTTTGGTAACCGTGATACCGGCGCCTGTTTGTCACCTTTTGCTATGAGTTCACGCATAATCAGCCGGAACACAGAAGGGACACAATGCACCAGAAAAATATTGCTTTGCTCCAGCCATTCTACCAGTGCAGGAATGTTCGTGCGGCTGCCGGCGGGAGGAAAACATAAAGTACCACCTGTACTCAGTGGTACGAAAATATCGCGCAGGGAAGCATCAAAGGTAAACTGGCTTAGCTGGCTTACGCGGCAGCTGTTATCCAGTTTAAACTCATTCATCTCCCAATGAATAAAATGACTCAGACTATCATGACAGCCAACTATTGCTTTTGCTACACCGGTAGAACCACTGGTATAGAAAATATAGTTTGCGTCTTCCGGCTTCACTTCCGGGAACGCCTGGAAGGTAATATTAGCAGGTACATGCGCACCTGCATAGGTACTGTCCTCATAATGTTTTACAGTAGCCTGCAACTCATCATCCAGTACGATCATCGTACAATTGAATGCAGACTGTTCACGAATCACATTCTCAGCGATCGCTGCCAGTGCAGGTGTGGTAATACATACTGCGGGGCGGGTCTGTTCAAAGATCGTGTGCAGTCTTTTTGCCGGTAGTGAGGCATCCAGCGGCATATAAATATTACCAGAACGAAATACTGCCAGCAGGGCGCTTACTAATGAAAATCCGGGCGGCAGTATAACCGCAACAGGCGTACCTGTAGCCGGACTGTAATGCAGCAGGTATTGCGCCAGGGTCTCGGAGCTTTCCTTCAGCTCCCTGTAGGTCCATGATCGTCGGCCTTCTTCGACAGCCACCCTTTCCGGAGCTGCAACAGCCTGCTGATCAAACACTGTATGGATGATTCTCTTATTCATTTGTACAAAATATTGAAGGGTGGAAATTGTCTAATAGTCGGTACTGATACCACTGCTGATCTGAGAACTGATGCTGCTGATCTCTTCGTTGGCAGCCACCGGTACGCTGGCGCTGAGTGCAGCCAGTGTCGTTTCAACATTCGCGGCCACCTGTTCGAGCAGAAGAATAAAATCTTCCTGCAACTGCTGCATGCGGCTCTCCGTAAACAAAGCAGTATTGTACTCGATCACGACGCTGATACGGCCGGTAGCAGGTGCGGCGGAAAAGTTAAAGGTGAGATCAAATTTGGCTGACTGATGTTTGAAATCAACCGGTATGATACGCAGATCCTTTAATTCCTCCTGGTATGCATCCAGTGCTTCTTCGTGTGCATCCTGCATCTGTACAAATACATTCAGGAACTGCATGCCTTTTCCGTTGCTGGTGAGTTCCAGCTCTTCCAGTATTTTCTCAAACGGATAGATACCGTGCTCATATGCGTCAGCTGCATTGGCAGCTACCTTGTCCAGTAGTTGTAAGAAGGATTGTCCGGCTTCCAGGCGGTTTCTTAGCAAAATAATGCTGACGAAAAGCCCCAGCTGATCTTCCAGGTCAGGATGATTACGGCCGGCAAAAGGTGAGCCCAGCAGGATATCTTCTCTGCCGGTATAGCTGTACAACAGTATATTGGTCAGTGTAAGCAGGATGGCAAAGGTGCTCTTCTCCTGTTTGCTGCTCATTTCGAACACTATACGACTCAATGCAGCTGGCAGATCGAATGTAAAGAGTCTGCCTTCATAGCCTTTTCCAATAGAGTTATAACTTGCCGTTGATAATTTCAGTGCCTGCAGGTCCCCGTCCAGTTGCGCTTTCCAGAAGTCCTTATGCAGTTGTCCTGCAAGGCTGTTAATGTAGCCATTATGCCATGCTGCATAATCCTTGTATTGTATTTTAAGGGAAGAAGCAGGTGGCGCCTGGTTGCGGCTGAAAGCAGCAAATGCCTGCAGGAATTCTTTCAGCAGCACATTGATTGACCAGCCATCGGCTATGATGTGATGCTGGGTCAGTACAAGTATATGGGAGCGTTCATTCAGCTGTAATAATCTGAAACGGATCAATGGCTCTTTCTGTGGATCAAACACTTTGAGTGCGTCTGCCTCTGCTATTTCTTTCCCTTCAGGGTCCAGTGCATTGTCATATTTCTCTATAGAGAAATTAACCGCTGCCGGATCAAAATGCTGTATCCGCTGGCGCAGTTCTCCTTTGTCGACAACAAAAGTGGTGCGTAGTATTTCATAACGCTGTACCAGCAGGTGTATTGCTTTGGTAAAAGCATCCTGGTTGAATGTGCCTTCGAAACGATAAGCGCCGGTCATATTGTATGCAGCCAGTCCTCTGCCATATTGCAGGTGTAGCCAGATCCCCTTCTGTGCATAAGTCGTTTCGTAGTTAGCAGCAGCAGGTACCAGGTCAATTTCTTCAAAGGCTTTACGTTGCAGGTGCCTGATATGGTCACAGATACTGATCACCGTCGGATGGTCAAAAATATCCTTGATCTTCAGGCGAACATTGAAGTCGCGATACAGTTTTGAGATGATCATGATCGCCTTCAGGGATGTACCTCCCGACTGGAAAAAGTGTGTATCCCGGCTTACTTCCTGTACCGCCAGGGCATCTCTCCAGATGCTCATCATGGCCAGCACAACCGGATCAGTTTCTGTTGTTTCTCCATTAGCTGCCGCTACGACAATAACAGGTTTTGGCAGTGCTTTCTTATCTACTTTACCGTTGATCGTCAGCGGCAGTTCCTTCATGTATATAAAGAAAGCGGGTACAAATGCCGCCTGTAATTGTCCTGTCAGGAAAGTACGCAGGGCTTCATGCTGTGCTTCAGCACCTGTGTAGTAACAAGCCAGCTGGTTTTCATTGTATGCATCAGGTATTACGATCACTTCTGCATCCTGTACACCAGGAGCAGACAATACTGCCTGTTTTACTTCTCCCAGTTCGAGACGGATACCATTGATCTTTACCTGGTCATCCAGTCTGCCATGTACTTCGATATGTCCATCTTCAAAGAAACGGCCCATATCCCCTGTCTTATGCATGATATCCACCCGGTCGGTCACCAGTGGATTCTGTACAAATACGCTTTTTGTAAGGGCTTCATTTTTGAAGTAGCCATTGGTCATAAACGGCGTCTTGATATAGATCGCGCCTATCTCACCCGGAGAACAGATGCGGTTACCGTTCAGAACTGCCACCATGGTATTATTTAACGGCCATCCCACATGTATAACAGCGGAAGGATCCTGTGGCACTTCTTTAATACGGTGGAAGGTTTTGGCCATGGTCGTTTCGGAAGTACCATAGAGGTTAACCAGTTCCACGTGCTCACCCGCAATTTTCCTCCATTGGGTAATGTCCTTGCTGTATAGTGGCTCACCAGCCATCAGGATCTGTTTCAGATCCGGTAACAATTGTCTGCCGGTGGTATTGTCCAGACATCTGGTGATAAGGCGGAAGATAGAAGGTACACAGTGTACCAGGTTGATCTTCTTTTCTTCCAGCCATTCTATCAGCAGGGGTATATTAGATTTAATACCTGCCGGCGGCATACAGAGGCAAGCGCCTGTTGCCAGTGGTAAGAAGATATCACGCAGGGAAGCGTCAAAAGTAAACTGGCTTAACTGGCTGATGCGATAGTTTTCATCTACACCGAACTCGTTCATTTCCCAGTGAATAAAGTGACTGAGACCTTTGTGGTTGCCCAGTATGGCTTTCGCCTTACCGGTTGAACCTGAAGTGTAAAAGATATAACAGCCATCTTCAGGACGGATCTCAGTCTCCGCTGGCACAGGCAGCGTATCGCGCTGACCTGTTACAGAAAAAGTACCGGCCTTGTCCATCACGATCATTACCGGCAGTGTGGCGTTGTTTTTAGACAACAATGCCTTTGCCTCTTCCTGCATTTCTGCAGAAGTGATCACGATATCGGGCTTACCTTCTTCCAGTACCTGTTGCATAAGGTTGGCAGGGAAGGTAAAATCGGCAGGCAGATAGATACCGCCGGCCTTAAAGATGGCCAGTACGGCAGCGATCAGTCTGGCGTCAGCACCCATCAGGGTCATGGCAATCCTGTCGCGACCAATACCCTGCAGACGCAGGGTTGTTGCCAGATCATTTGCCAGCTGGTTCAATTCCCTGTAAGAGACCTTTCTTTCCTGGTCTTCTACGGCTATACGTTCAGGGAATAACTGCGCTTTTGCTTCAAAAACGCTGTGAATGATTCTCTTATCCATGAGGATGATAATTTTTTTTAGAAAGATTCGTCTATGCTGGCAGTAAATGCCTGTTGATATTGCTGCATAAGGTTACCACTGCCTGCGGCGAGCAGCATGCGCGTTTCGCCCAGTGTGCGTACGCTTTCGGTAAGAAGTATGTTTATCAGGCGTATGCAATCAGCCTGAATGGTGTTAATTGTAGCGGCTTCAAAGAGGTCTGTGTTATATTCCAGGTCAATGGAAATGCCGTTGTCTGTCTCCATGACGTTGACTGTCAGATCGTACTTGCTGAACGCCAGCTGCTGATCGGCCATGCGGATACTAAGGCCTTCCAGTGCGGCAGCATCCTGCTGATGTACCATGTGCGCATCCTGTATCTGGACCATCACATCAAACAGCGGCGATCTGCTAAGATCTGTATGTCCTCCCAGCTCTTCCACCAGGCGCTCAAATGGATAAGCAGCATGGCTATAAGCAAGGGTGATGCTCTGCCTGATCTCATTGACGAAATCCTGTAAACTGGACTGTGTATCCAATTTAGAACGAAGTGCGATCGTATTGACATAACATCCTACCTGATCTTCCAGCTCCGGGTGATAGCGACCTGAAACAGGGAAACCTACAACGAGTTCCTGTTGTCCTGAGAGACGATAGAGCAACAGCTTGGTGATACTTACAAAGAACATAAAGAGACTGATCTCCTGCTGTTCCGTAAAGGTTTTGATGGCTGTTGTCTGTGTTTTATCCAATACAAAGCTCAGGGTGTTTCCGCTGTAGCTTTTGAATGCAGGACGTGGAAAATCGTATGGCAGCTGCAACGCAGGTACTCCATCCTGGAACTGACTCAGCCAGTACTGGCGATGTGCTGCGAATGCCGGGCGTTGCATCTGTTCCTGTTGCCATGACGCGTAGTCTTTATACTGTACTGGCAGGGCAGGTAATACAAGGTTTCTGGCATTGCGGACTGCATTGTAGAAAGCAGCAACTTCGCGCAGCATGATACCTGATGACCAGCCATCAGAAACGATATGATGTGTTGTAAACAGTAAGAGGTTGCGTTCAGCCGATAACTGCAGGACTTTAATTCTCAGTAATGGACCTGTTTCCAGGTTAAAAGCGATCTGCGCTTCTTCATCCGCGATCTTCATAGCAGCAGCTTCCGCATCCGGTGTTGCAGACAGATCGATCCATTCAGGCGTACAGTAGTTATCAGTTGCAGGTAATACCTGTTGCGCAGGTTCATCTCCTGCTTTTACAAAGACCGTACGTAAGATCTCATGTCTTTCTACAAGACGGCTGAAAGCAGTCGTTAAAGCCGTTTTATCGAGCCGTCCTTCGAGTATATAAGCTACCGGAATATTGAACGCAGATGCAGATGAACTTTCAAACTGATCTGAGATCCAGAGCTGTTTCTGAGAGAAGGAAAGCGGATAGTATTCCATTGCTGGTAATACCCGGATGCTTTCAAACCCTTCCGGTTGTTTCTTTTCCACCAATGCAGCAAGTGCGCTGATCGTCGGTTTATTGAAGAACTCTGTCAGGAGCAATTCCACACCATACTGTCTGTAAATACGGGACAGTATCTGTGTAGCCCTGATGGAGTTACCACCAGCTTCCAGGAAAGAAGTCTGTACCCCGAATGCTTCATGACGCAATACCTCCGACCATATACGGAACAGTGTTTTTTCCACCGCTGTTTCCGGAGGACGCATACCGGTATTCATTCTTTGTTTCTGTACCTGGTAGACTGGTATCTGTAAGAGTCTGGCCCCACTGTTATAGAGTAAAGGCAACTGTAACGCATAATGTGCGGTCTCTTTTTCCATTACCAGCACAGGCTCCCAGTCTGCCACTTCTGTCAACACTGCTTTACTTTCTTCTTCCACCGTGAAATAAGGTGGTAAAAGATGCATCGGATACTTTTCTGTTGTACCAGCATGCAGCAGCAGGCGATGAATATGCGGACCGTTCTGTTGCAGGAACGCGGCTCTTTCAGCAGCAGCTTCAGGCAGCGGCATGATCAGGCGTATTGCTGGTCCGCTTGCGTCGGCATGCAGCACAACGACATACTCCCTGTTCACATGATCGGTAATATGTCTTGTTTCCCTGTACCCTACTAATTGGAAAAACTGTAACGCCGGCTGAATATCGAAAGTCACCATACTGACTTCCATCTCTTCCGGTAGCAGCTGACCGGGCAGACTGTCATTGTCTTCTATAAACTCGACCAGGCCGATTTGTTTAATGTCGATGAACACGACCCGTTTATAGCCGAACAATACAGCCTGCTCCGGTTGCTTTACTATTTCAAACGCCAAACCTTCTTTTGTAAGCCTTTCGAACAGCGTATCAATGTTCTTCACCCGGTAACACCAGTGATAAGGCTGATCGCCGTTCCGGCTGATAATATTGTTGACCGGAGATAATTCATCGTGTGCAGCGATCAATTCAATACCGCCGCCAGATGCTGTCCGGCACATGTATATTTCTACATTCTGTATCGGATCATATACCAGTTCTGAAGCAGTGAATCCACTATCTGTATAGAATGTCAGGGACGCTTCCAGATCGCTTACCGCCACACCAATGTGGTCAAATACCAGTACGGCTGATTCTTCTGTCATCGTTGTAGCCACGGGTTCCAGTGGTGCCGCGCTTGTCTGTACCGGTAATGCGGGAGCTATGTCCTCCACCAGTATTTCGTAGATCGAATTTTTACCTGTTGTCTGCACCAGCCTCCAGGATGTGGAAGCAAGAAACTGTGCGAAAGGTTTGTTTCTGCCTGTATCTGTGAAGTGGCAGACAATCCTTTGCAAACCTGCCGCCTGTGCCTGTTCTTTCAGGACCGCCAGCATACTTTGTTCTACCTGACGACCTAAAACACGGCAGCTCAGCAGGAATGTATCTACCAGCAGACTGTCTTCCTGAACAGTAGTGATCAGTGCACCCGTCAGACCGTAGTCGCCGAATTTGTCTGTCACCCGGATCGTTTTACAATGACGGGTGCCATCCTGCATATAGGCGGTGATCTCGTGTGCCGTCTTCTTCTGTCCGTTCAGGTTAAACTGATTGGTACGTTCTGTCAACTGTGCCACACGTGGGATATCTGTTTCCTGTACATCCTGTACGATGATCTGTAACTGCAGCTGTGCCAGGAAATCACTAATCGTAGGCTGTGTTTCCAGGATATTCCGGCGTTCTTTTTCTGCCTGATACATCGCGGTACGCTTTCTGTCTTCTTCCGTTACGGTGAACTTATCGAAAGCCCAGATATGCGACAACCAGCGTGGTATAAAGCTG
Source organism: Chitinophaga sp. YR627 (assembly GCF_900114995.1). GTDB lineage: Bacteria > Bacteroidota > Bacteroidia > Chitinophagales > Chitinophagaceae > Chitinophaga. Next base: position 461,577 of record NZ_FOUX01000006.1, on the reverse strand, counting down.
GCGTCTTCCGGCAACTGTAACACAAGTACTTCAGGATGGGCTGCTGTAACAGCTGCACATTCTACCGGACTATCATCTATGAAACAGCAGGCGTTGATACCGATATTCAGTTCGGCCACCATCTCTGCGATGTTAGCGGCCTTATTGTTCCAGTTAATACGCCAGGTGACAAAATCTTCTTTCCGTAGCACCATATCGGTACGCTGTTCGAAGACCTCCCATACATCCGCTTCATTGTTCTTACTGGACAGCGCCAGCAGGAAACCTTCTTCTTTCTTCTGTTTCATAAATCGCTGCAGAGCAATATGTTCCGGCAATAACTGAATACCGTTTACACCATCCTCTCCTACTACACCCGACCATAAGGTGTTATCACAGTCCAGTACGATCAGTTTGAATGAGGGCTGTTTGTAAGCCCTGATCTGACGGGCAACTGTCGTTGCCATCGCAGCGTACACTTCTTCATGGAATGGAATGTGCCCCAACTTATCACGTTGTGTATCATACACTTCCGATATACCAAAGGCTTCTTCGATACAGATCAAGTCCACCTCATGTACATGTTCCATCCGGGCGAGTGCCGCCTTCCAGCGGTGGTTGATCTGCACCAGGAAGTGGTACATCTCTGTATCAGGACAAGCCGCAGCTACCGGTGGTATCACACCTACCATGTATAATGCCTGCCGTTGAGCAGATTCTAAAATAGAGATCAGTTGCGTTAAGCTCTGCTCTACTAACCGGCGCTGTTCTGCCGCTGTTCCCCTGGCATCTCTGATCCAGTCTTCCCAGCGTACCAGCAACAGGTTGATGTCTTTGTTGCGGGCACTGAGACTGTCATCGTTCAGGAGCTCCTGGAAGACCTGGTTGTAAGGCGCCAGTTTCACCTGCACAGGAATACTGAAGCGGTCTGTCCACCAGGTGATATAATCTGATAAAGGATCTGCGGTAAAGGTTGCAGCCACCACCAGCTGAAGGGATGTGGGCTGTGTCGCCGACACTCCCTTCAAGGTGGCATTGTAGGTTTTTACTGCATCAATCCTCCTTTTTTGAATTGCATTTGTGTCATCAGTAAGGTATACATTGACATTACCCAGGTAAGCAGGCAGTCTGTCATGTATAACACTGCTGATATGTGTGTAGTAGGCAGCTACATCGTTCCACCCTGGTTTCACGGCAGCAGGGGTAGCTGCGGTACGCTGATGCTGATGATGGATCGCGTAAATATTGTAAAGCGCTGTTCCTGCCAGTTCTTCTTCCTGTTCTACATATACGCCAAAGCCATGTTCTTCCAGCATACGGGTGATGCGTTCAAGTCTGCCCTCCGTATCATGTACTTCCACAATTACCTGACGGATCCGTTTCCAGTCAGCGGCTTCAATACCCTGTAAAATGTCCCATTCGCTCTTTTCTACGTCGATCTTCAACAGGTCTATCCATTCAACACCCTGTTCTCTCATCACATTGGAAACGGTAGACAAACGGCATTCCCATTTCTCGGAACGGATCATATCATCCAGTATCTCTTCCATGTGCTTTTCTGACATGGTACTGCCTTCACTATCCAGTTTATTCTGCAGGTAGCGGCGTACCACTTCCTTATCTTCTATAGCGTTACCAAAACGGCCTGAGATGATTGTATTGTTTGGATAGTATACAAACTCCGCTGTCGTCTCTTCTGTGGATAGCCCCATATTCATCGCCGTAATGCCTAGTTTATACATAGCGGCATTAGCAGCCAGACAATTATAGATCGGCGGTATTGGTTCGAAGGAGAATACACGGCAACCAGGGAAGTGATGTCCTGCATACATGCTGAACATACCGATATTAGCACCTACATCAAATATCACGTCACCGGGATGGATGGTGATATCATTTCTCAGATAGGCATGCTGCTCAAATACCTCGTGATAAGTAAAGTCTGTCTCGGTCTTGTTCTTATAACAGATGGGTAGTCCGTTAGGAAGAATATAGACCTGTTTATCTTCCCTGTTTTCATCCAGGGCGATATTGAGTAACTGTCCGATCGTATGTCCTTCGTCACCACCTGGTGTTACAAATACATCGAGTGTATTTTCTCCTGTCACCTGGGCATTGGCAGATGTAATACCTGGCAGTGTTTCCAGTGCTGCAGTTACTTCAGCTGCATATACCAGGTGACCATTCATGATAGCCATCGGTATGTCCTTGTCGGACACTTCATCTGCCGGTATATCTTTTACAGCCAGCTCTTTTACCGTAATCGCAGGCTGTGACAGCATATTATTTGTCAATACCGTTAAAGCCTCTGAGATGTTAACGATACGCTCCCTGTCGTAGATATTCGTATTAAAACCGAGGTCCAGGCATAGCTCTTCCCCTTCCATCGTAAAGATGAAAACAAGGTCGAATCTGGCAGTATCTGTAGAAAGATCCAGGGCAGCAGTCACGGTGCCCTGCAGATCCAGTGAAGTGGATTCATTACTCTGCAATACCATCATCACATCTGATAAAGCAGCGTGGCCCGGATCGTATTGTTGTGCGGCATCCTCGATCACCATGTCATAAGGGTACATCTGATAACGGTATGCCGCTACGGTTGTATCCTTTACTTCATGCAAAAGGGCCTCGAAGCTCCGTTCATCGGAGAAACGCGTTCTTAATGGCAGTGTATTGGCAAAGAAACCGATCTGGTCATTCAGATCAGCATGCTCTCTCGCCGCTATCGGAGAGGTGATGACGATATCATCAACACCTGTATAACGATATAATAAAGTATTTACGAGAGCCAGCAGACTCATAAACAAGGTTGCATCCTGTTCTCTGCTGAACTGTTGTAAACGTGCTGTTACAGCTGTACCAAAACGGCATTTTACCACATCACCGTCGAATGTCTGCAGGCGTGGACGTAATCTGTCAGCAGGCATATTCAACCATGGAGCTGGTTTATCAAAACGTTTGCTCCAGTAGTGTTTTGCTTCTTCCCCAAACTGTCCTTCCAGCAGACGGCTATGCCAGCCGGTATAGTCTTTATACTGTACAGACAAGGCTGATAGTTCAGGCGTTTTACCTGCTATCAGCGCATTGTAGATAGCTGATATTTCTTTACCGATCACACCCTGTGACCAACCATCCGAAATAATATGATGAATACAGAATACAAAGATGTAACGTTCTGCTTCGAGCTGTATCAGCGATGCACGAAACAAAGGCCAGGTATGCAGGGCAAAGCCGTTATGCATAGCTGCATGTAAGAGTTGCTCTGCTGTCGCTTCCTTATCGGCATCCGCTCTCAGGTCATGGTAGACGATCTGTGCTTTTACCTTGTCCGTAGCAAGTACCTGCTGTCTTGGTTCGCCGGCAGCTTTGATAAAGATTGTACGCAGACTCTCATGTCTTGCCAGCAGGATGTTCAGCGCAGTGTCCAGCACTGTTTTATCCAGCTGACCTTCTATATTATAGGCGCCCGGAATATTGTATGCACTGGTATTACTTTCCATCTGATCCAGTATCCAGAGGCGTTTCTGCGCATGCGATACGTTATAATGAACCTGTTCAGCTACCGGTGTCAATGCTTCGTAGCTTACCTTATCCGCTGTTGCGATCACTTCGGATAATGCAGCGATGGTATTATGCAGAAACAAAGTCTTGAGTGATAATTTCACGTTCAGTTCCTTGTGTACACCAGCCAGCAACCTGGATGCTCTTAATGAGTGACCACCTTTATCAAAGAAATTGTCATAGATGCCGATATCTTCTCTTTGCAGTATTGTTTTCCAGATAGACAGCAATGTTGCTTCGGTTGCATTGCGAGGCCCTTCCAGTGTAGCTGTCTGCTCAAGCTGAGGAGCAGGCAACGCATCTCTGTCCACCTTTCCATTTGCATTTAGAGGCAGTACGTTCATATCAATGTAACAGCCTGGTTGCATGTAAGATGGCAATCTGTCGCGCAGGAATGACTGCAGCGCAGCTGTTGCTGTTGCCTCTGTCCATACTACATAAGCGGCCAGTTCCTTTTCACCGGCAGCTGTTGTAAATGGTATTACTATGGCATCTTTCACGGTTGCATGTTCCAGAATAGCGTCTGCTATTTCACCCGGTTCGATACGGAAGCCCCTTATTTTTACCTGGTCATCGGTACGACCGGTGAATTCTACTTCACCTTTCTCATTCCATCTGCCAACATCTCCCGTACGGTACATGCGTGTACCCTGTTTGAATGGATTATCGACAAAACGTTCCCGGTTGCGGTCATCCATATTCAGATAACCAGTAGCCAGACCATCACCCGCCAGATAGATCTCTCCATAACTACCTACAGGTACCGGACGTAATTGTTTGTCCAGGATGTATACCTGTGTACCAGTAACAGGATAACCTAATGGAATAGCACCGGTCTGTGCTTCCCGGATAGGATAACAGATAGAGAAGGTTGTATTTTCTGTTGGTCCGTAACCATTGATGATATTGATGTCCGGGTACAATGAAAGTACCGCGTTAATATGTGCAGGAGATAGTTTATCACCTCCTACCAGTATATCTTTCAGTCCTTCGAACAATGAAAGATCATTATCTACCAGTTGATTGAACCATGGCGCACTGAACCACATCATGGTGATGCCATGCTGTTGAATGGTGTCTTTCAATATATCAGCATCCATCAGTTTATCATGATCCAGCAGATACAGCGTACCTCCATTCAGCAGCATACCCCATATTTCAAAGGTACTTGCGTCAAATGATACGGAGCCGGTCTGCAGGAGTCTGTCTTCCTCGCTGAATGTAACATAATTAGGCGCATACACCAGGCGAACGACACCAATGTGTGGCACCATTACCCCTTTAGGCTTACCGGTAGAACCGGAAGTATAGATGATGTATGCCAGTGCATTTGTATCATTAGCAGTATCAACATTACCATTGTCTGCACCGGTGCTTAAAGCAGCTGCTGCAAGTGTTGCTGTCAGTACTACTCTCGGCTGACTATCTTCCAGCATATAACTGATGCGGGAAGCAGGATAAGCAGGATCTATCGGTACATAAGCTGCACCTGCTTTCAGGATCCCCAGTAAACAAATGATCAGTTGTTCTGAGCGTTCCATCATTACACCCACCGGGTCGCCGCTTACTACGCCATGTTCACGGCGCAGGTAATCTGCTACTTTATTAGCGGCACTGTTCAGTGCTGCGTAGGTGAGCTGACGATCTTCATATACCACAGCGATACTCTCACCCATACGCAGGGCTTTTTCTTCAAATAAGCTATGGATACTGCGATCTGATGGATAAGCGTTGCTACCGGTATGATTGAACGTATGCAATATGCGGTTCAGCTCTTCTGCTGACAAATAGGAGATATCAGACAAGGCAGTGTTGCTGTCAGCTACTACCTCATTCACAAATCCGCTATAATGTGCTGCAAAACGTGCGATTCTCTCTGCACTGAACAACTGCGTATTATATTCTATCTCAACAGAGATACCAGTTGCATGCTCTTTAAAGATCAATGTCAGGTCAAATTTGCTGACTGCCGTATCCCTACCTACTTCTTCCCATTGCAGCGCATTGCCGCGGAACTGCTGAGACACACTACGTGCATCACGGTCCTGTAATACAACCATTACGTCAAACAATGGGCTACGGCTCATATCACGCTGTACGTCCAGTTCTTCTACCAGGCGATCAAAAGGATAGTCCTGGTGTTCAAAACCTCCTAACACAACCTCCCTTACTGCCCGTAAGAGATGATCAAAGCTATCGCTGCCATCGAACGTTGTACGCAATGCCAGGGTGTTCACATAGAACCCCAGCTGACGCGCCAGCAATTCGTGGTTACGACCTGCTACAGGACTACCTGTTACGATATCTGACTGACCTGTGTAACGGTATAGTAAACCTTTCACACTCGCCAGTAGGGTCATGTATAAACTTGCGTCATTACGGCGGCCTGTTTCATATAAACCTTCCAGCTGTTCTTTATTCAGTTCCATACGCAGTGTACGGCCTTCATACGTTTTCACAGCAGGACGGGCATTATCAACAGGTAAATCCAGTACAGGAATAGTATCTGCAAACTGATCCTTCCAGTAAGCAGCCGCTGTGTCCAGCTGACCGCCCTGTAAGTTTGCCTGCTGCCATGCGCTGTAATCTTTATACTGAACAGGTAATGCCGGCAGTGATATTGCCTGACCGCTATTCAACTGATCATATATGGTCACCAGTTCTTCGACCATCACTTCGGCGGACCACTCATCGGAGATAATATGATGCATGTTCAGTACAAAGACATACTCGTCCTCTTCTACTTTATATAAACCAGCCTGTAATAGTGGGAAACCAGACAGATTGAATACTGCCTCATGAATCCTGTTTACATATACAGACAGCGCTTCGCCTTTATCTGCACGTCCTTTCAGATCTGCATAGTCTAATGCGATCTTCGCATCCCTTAATATTTGCTGCCGAGGATTACCCTCTTCTGTAATAAATATGGTACGGAGTATCTCGTGGCGTGCAATCAATGCATTGAATGCCTCTTCCAATACACCCGCATTCAGCGCTCCTTTCACGCGGTATTGCACCGGCATGGTATAAGAGCGGCCCTGTTCTTCCAGTTGATCCAGCAACCAGAGACGACGTTGTGCATGAGACAGTTCATAGCTGGATTGTACCCCCACTGCTACCAGTGGATTGGCAATTACTGCGGATGTTGTCTGACTGCTCAGTAGTGCTGACAGCTCTGTAATACGTGGATAAGTAAACATGTCACGGAAGGACAGTTCTACACCCAATTCCTGGCGGATACGCCATAAAGCGCGCATGCCTTTCAGGGAATGACCACCCAGGTCAAAGAAATTATCATGGATGCTGATTGGTTGTTTCTGTAGCACCTCTTCCCAGATACTTACCAGGGTTTCCTCTACTTTATTACGAGGGCCTTCATATGCACGAACGGCATTCAATGTTGGTGCCGGTAACTGCTTACGATCTACCTTTCCATTGCTGGTCAGTGGCATCACATCCAGGGTGATGTAATATGCCGGATGCATATATTGCGGCAGTTTCTCTCTTAACCAGTTGCGCAGCCCTTCTTCATCAGCTACGTTCTGCCATACGATATAACTTACCAGTTCTTTTTCTCTGTCAGATACATTATACGCGAGTACAACCGCTTCACGGATACCACTATAAGCGCCCAGTATATTCTCCACTTCTCCCGGTTCGATACGATAACCACGGATCTTCACCTGGTTATCTCCGCGACCGAGGTATTCAATATTTCCTGCGGATGTCCATCGTGCCAGGTCACCGGTACGATAGATACGTCCGCCTGCTACATAAGGGTCGGCGATAAAGCGTTCAGCTGTCAGTTCAGGACGATTCCAGTAGCCCAGACCAACACCGGCACCACCAATGCACAACTCTCCCGTTACGCCATAGGCGCAAAGCTGCTGGTGCTGATCCAGCACATACATGCGGGTATTCTTAAGCGGACGACCAATACTTAATCCGTTATTATCATCAGCTGTTACTATTTCGTAAGTAGAATCTACGGTTGCTTCTGTAACACCATAGACGTTGATCAGATGTACCGTATTACCAAATATCTCATGGAACAGGGCACGGTCTTCCGCAGGCAGAGCCTCACCTCCTACCAGTATATATTTCAGCGCCAGTCCTTCGGTACCCGTTGCTTTCAGCACATCCATCAGTACACGCAGGTAACCAGGCGTGATATCAATCACGGCAACATGGTTGTTCTTCAGCTGCGCTACATAACGTTCTATCTGACGACGATCGGTTTCACTGATCATCACCAGTTGCGAACCAGACAGTAGCGGTGCAAACAATTGCTGTACGGAAGCATCAAAATTGATAGAAGCTGTCAGCATCGCTACCAGACCTTCCGGATGCTGTACATAGATCAGCTCGCGCAGCCAGTAGCTCAGGTTGATCACCGCATGATGTGCGATCATAGCTCCTTTCGGCAGACCAGTAGAACCGGATGTATAGATCATGTAAGCCAACGAGGTACCATCGCCTTCTGTAGGTACATTACCCAGGTCATTGCCTGTGCTCAGTGCCACAGTCGCCAGACTGTCCGTCAATACCACCCTTGGGGTACTATCTTCCAGCATATAGCTGATACGGGCAGCAGGATAAGCAGGATCTACCGGTACATACGCGGCGCCTGCTTTCAGGATACCCAGCAGACAAATAATCAGTTTCTCTGAGCGTTCTACCATCAAACCAACCAGGTCGCCACTTTCTACACCATGTTCGCGGCGCAGGTAATCTGCTACTTTATTCGCGGCACTATTCAGTTCCGCATAAGTCAGTGTACGGTCTTCAAATACTACGGCTGTACGATTGCCCATGTGCAGGGCATTTTCTTCAAACAGACTATGGATCGTACGTTCAGATGGATACGCATCATTTCCGGTATCGTTGAATACATCCAGTAGACGGTGACGTTCTTCTATCGACAGATAAGGTATTGCTGCTACTGTATTGGTACTATCTGCTACAATACTATTCACGAAGTTTTCATAATGCACGCAGAAACGTTCCATTCTGGCAGCATTGAACAACTGTGTATTGTACTCCACTTCTACCTGTATGCCTTCTTCGTGTTCGCGGAACAGCAGGGTCAGATCAAATTTGCTGACACCGGCATCTGCCGCCACTTCTTCCCACTGCAAACCATTGTCCCATGTCTGCTGTGTCATACCCTGATAGTCGCGGCCCTGTAACACAACCATGGTATCAAACAGCGGACTGCGACTCATATCGCGCTGTACGTCCACTTCTTCTACCAGCAGGTCAAAAGGATAGTCCTGGTGTTCAAAACCTCCTAATACTACACTTCTTACGGATTGTAAGAGACCATCAAAACTATCATTGCCATCAAACTGTGTACGCAATGCCAGAGTATTCACATAAAAGCCGAGCTGACGCGCCAGTAATTCATGATTACGACCCGCCACAGGGCTACCGATTACGATATCTGACTGACCAGTGTAACGATATAATAAACCTTTCACACTCGCCAGCAGGGTCATATATAAACTTGCTTCATTACGGCGACCCACTTCATATAAACCTTCCAGCTGTTCCTTATTCAATTCCATACGCAGTGTACGGCCTTCATACGTTTTCACAGCAGGACGGGCATTATCAGCCGGTAAATCCAGTACAGGAATACTATCAGCAAACTGACTCTTCCAGTAAGCTGCCGCTGTTTCCAGTTGACCGCCCTGTAACTGTGTCTGCTGCCATACACTGTAATCTTTATACTGAACAGGTAATGCCGGCAGCTGTACTGCCTGACCATTATTTAACTGATCATATATCGTCACCAGTTCTTCTACCATTACCTCGGCAGACCACTCATCAGAAATAATATGATGCATATTGAATGCAAACACATATTCCTGTTCTTCTACTTCATACAAACCAGCCTGTAACAATGGGAAAGCTGATAAATTAAATACTGCCTGATGTATCCTGGTTACATATGCAGACAGGGCTTCGCCTTTATCTGCACGTCCTTTCAGATCAGCAGTGTCCAATGCGATCTGTGCATCGGCTAATATCTGTTGACGAGGATTACCCTCTTCTGTAATAAATATGGTACGCAGGATCTCATGGCGGCCAATCAATACATTGAATGCTTCCTCCAGGCGCGCCGCGTTCAGGGCTCCCTTCACCCGGTACTGTACCGGCATGGTATAGGAACGGCCATCTTCTTGCAGCTGATCCAGTAACCAGAGGCGGCGTTGTGCATGGGACAATTCATAACTGGATTGTGTTCCCACCGCTACCAATGGATAAGCAGTACCTGCAGATGTGGTTTGTTTGTTCAGCAATGCTGAGAGTTCTGTAATACGCGGATAACTGAACATGTCACGGAAAGACAGTTCTACGCCCAGTTCCTTACGAATACGCCACAGCGCGCGCATGCCTTTCAGGGAATGACCTCCCAGGTCAAAGAAATTATCATGGATGCTGATCGGGTGTTTCTGTAATATTTCTTCCCAGATGCTTACCAGTGTAGCCTCTACGCTATTACGGGGACCTTCATATGCACGCGTTGTATGCAGTGCCGGTGCCGGTAATTGTTTGCGGTCTATCTTACCATTGCTGGTCAGTGGCATTGCATCCAGAGTCATGTAATATGCCGGATGCATGTATTGCGGCAGTTGTTCTCTCAGCCAGCTACGCAGACCGTCTTCGTCTGCTGCATCCTGCCATACGATATAACTCACCAGTTCCTTTTCTCTGTCAGATACACTATAGGCCAGTACCACAGCTTCCTGTACACCACTGTAAGCCAGCAGTACACTTTCCACTTCACCTGGTTCAATACGATAACCGCGGATCTTCACCTGATTATCGCCACGGCCTAAGAATTCAAGATTACCAGCTGCATTCCAACGAGCCAGATCACCGGTGCGGTACATACGTCCGCCGCTCACAAATGGATCATCTACAAAGCGTTCACTGGTCAGTTCAGGACGGTTCCAGTAACCCAGCCCAACGCCCAGTCCGCCGATACACAATTCACCAGCTACACCGATACCACAAAGCTGCATGTCTTTATCCAGTACATACATCCTGGTGTTTTCCAGCGGACGGCCCACAGGTACATATCCGGTGCTTCTCAGGTCAATACCCAGTCCTTCGTAAAAGCTGGAGTCAATGGTTGTTTCTGTAGTACCGTAGCTATTGATGATACGCAGTGATGAATGACTGAAACGGTCATATACTTTCCGGTAATCTTCAACTGACAGGGTATCAGAACCCAGGATGAAGATGCGCATAAAGTCAAGACGGGCGCCTTCTTCATACATGTAGTCCAGCAGCGGGAGTAATAAACCCGGTGTAGACTCCATCACAGTAATACGATAGCTATGCATCAGCTCATACAGTGCCGGCAGGTTATAACGATGTTCTGCGGAGCAGATCACCATCAAGCCTCCTCTGAAGATGCTGCGCAGCATATCACCAAAGAATACGTCAAAGGAAATACTGGCTACCTGTAGCAACCGTACTTCAAAACTATTGAGATCATAAGCTGTTTCAAGGCTATCCCACAGACCCAGCAGGTGACGATGTGTGATCATCGCTCCTTTTGGTAATCCGGTAGAACCTGATGTATATACCAGGTATGCCAGATCATCCGTAGCTGGTTTCACAGCGGGATTCAGTTCGCTGTACTGATCGGCCATTGCTTCAAATGCGGCCAGGTTCAGTACGCGCATATGATCTGCTGTTACCGGTAACTCATCCAGTTCGGTCAGCAGCACATTCACGCCGCTGTCAGCGATCATGTGATTCACGCGTTCCGCAGCATATTCCGGATCCATCGGTACATAAGCGGCGCCTGCTTTCAGGACGGCCAGTACACTGACTACCATCCATTCGTTACGGCCGACCATAATACCTACACGGTCGCCAGACTGTACGCCAAACTCTTTCGCCAGACAATCAGCCAGGCGATTGGCCAGTTCATTTAATGCACCATAGCTCAGGCTCAGGTCTTCACAATGAACTGCCGGTAAATGCGCGTATTGCAGCGCTTTGGATTCAAACAGCGTTACCAGGTCTGTAGCAGGCAGTTTTGCCTGTCCTTTACCGGCAAACGCAAGCACACGTGCCTGTTCTTCTGCAGGCAGATACGTGTCTTTATTGATGGCCGCAGCGCTGTTGAAGGCCATATTCTGCAGCTGTTGCAGATAACGGTTCAGCAGTATGCGGATACTATCTTCTCTGAAAATGTCTGTGTTAAAATTCAGGGACAGGGATAACTGTCCTTCGGCTGCTGTAAAGTCAAAAGACAGATCAAACTGACTGGCTTCTTTGTCAACCGGGAACGGACTGAGTGTCAGCTGATCCAGTTGTAAAGGCTTTTTAACTGTCGTTTTAGTATTCAGAAAATCTACCATTACGTTGAACAGCGGCGTACGGCTTTCATCACGTACGATGTCCAGTTCCTCTACCAGCAGATCCAGCGGATAGTCCTGGTGTTCAAATGCATCCAGGAACGTCTGTTGCACATTATCAATCAGTGCATCAAATGAATGGTCCGCAGCAAAGGCGGTACGCAGGGGTAATGTATTCACATAGAAACCTACCTGTGATGCCAGATCAGGGTGTAATCTGCCCGATACAGGCGCACCAATCACGATATCGGTCTGACCACTGATGCGCGACAGAAATGCCTTTACAGAAGCCAGCAGTACTACATACAGTCCGCATGTGTGCGCGGCGGTCAGCTCGTTCAGCTGTTGCTGCAACGCGCTGTCAAGATTGACATGTATTGTCTGACCGTTGTAGGTCTGTAATGCAGGTCTGGTATTATCTTCCGGCAGTTGTAAAACAGGAATATCTCCTCTAAAGCGGTTCAGCCAGTACTGTTTTGATGCATTATTTACCTCGCTATCCAGTTTAGCTTGCTGCCATGCGGCAAAGTCTTTGTATTGTATACGTAATGCCGGCAGATCAGGTGTATTACCTGCTGCAAATGCATTATAGGCGAGCGACAGTTCGTTGGAGATCAGATCCATTGACCAGGCATCACCAATAATATGATGCAATGCCAGCACAAAGAGTGCGATGCCATCATTCAGTTGAATGATGGTCGCTTTCAGCAAGGAGGCTGATTGCAGATCGAAAGGATAAACAGCTACTTCTTTTACATATGCACGGGCACTTTCGTATGCTTCCGGATCATTGCTATAGTCAAGGTGCTCTACGCTGAATGCCTTACCATCTCTGATGAACTGGTTCAGACTACCATCGATGAACGCGAAGTTCGTCCGCAGGACTTCATGCCGGTCTACCAGCCAGGCAAATGCCTGAGCAAACGAAGTATAATTAAAAGGACCTTCTATCAGGAAGGCCCAGCTCAGATTGTAAGCGCCTTTGTTCTCATCAAAATTGTCCAGCAACCACAAACGTTTCTGACTGAAAGATGCCGGATAATAAGGAGCTTCGGCCAGCACAGGTATCGGTTCATAGGTACCTGTACCCTGCTCATTGATGGATGCTATCAGTCTGGCCTGCTCCTGTAGAGTAGGATTGCTGAATACATCACGCAGCGTCAGACGCAGTGCAAATTGTTTTTCTATCCATAATATAAGGCGGGTAGCCATCAGGGAGTTTCCACCCTGTTCGAAGAAGTTGGCAGTAATACTGGTAACCGGTGTCCCCAGGATGTTTGTCCATCCTTCCAGTAACGATGTTTCCCATTCATTACCTGGTAATACATCCGGCTGGGTGCTATCGCTGGTATCTACAGCTAATGCAGCCAGTGCTTTACGGTCTACTTTTCCGTTACTGGTGAGCGGTAAGGTTTCTAATTGCGCCCATGCGGAAGGCACCATATAGAACGGCAGGCGTTCTTTGGCATAAGTCTTCAATGCGGAGAGCGCAATATTTCCTTCAACGGTATAGTAACAAACCAGCATGTCTTTACCTGCACCATTCTTACGCGCTATTACTACCGCTTCGCCAACAGCAGGATGTTCTGCCAGTTGTGTTTCGATCTCGCCTGTTTCGATACGATAGCCATTGATCTTTACCTGCTGGTCTTTACGACCCAGGAATTCCAGTGTCGCATCTTCTCTCCAGCGGCCAAGATCTCCTGTACGATACATCTTACCAAAACGGCTGATGGTATCTTCAAAGAAGCTGTTAGTTGTCAGGTCAAGCTGATTCACATATCCATCGGCCACACCCAGACCACCAATATAAATTTCACCTACAGCGCCAGCTGGCACCAGGCATTTATTTTCATCCAGTAGATATACCTTTCTGTTGCGGATAGCACGGCCGACAGGAATATTGCCTGTACCCGGTAATACTTTATGATAAGTAGCGCAAACAGTGGTTTCTGAAGGACCGTAAGTATTGTAGATATTTACACCTTCTTTCAGCAACTGATCAATCTGTGTATATTTCAGTACTTCACCACCGCTTATCAGGACCCTCAGTCCTGTCATTACACCTGCATATCTGTTCAATTCTGCGATTACGGCAGGTGTAGTACTGAGGATAGTTGCCTTGCCGGTATCTATTGCATACAGGATCGCTTCGATATCGCGGCCACCATCTCTTAAGATGTGTATAGCAGCACCCTGGCAAAGTGCAGGAAACACCTCTTCCAGTAGTGTATCGAAGGATAAAGCAGACTGCTGTATAACAATATCTGTATCTGTGATGCCAAAGTATACCACTACGGTCTGTGCGTAATCATACAGCGCCAGTCTGTTGACAGAGACTCCTTTCGGACGTCCGGTAGTACCAGACGTATAAATTACATATGCTTCATCTGTATCCCGTATGATCGTACCCAGATTATCGATTGGATATTCCGTCAACTGAGCGGATACCTCTTCCCACACCAGTTGTGTTGCATGGCTATCGCTAAAATCATGTTCACAGGCAGTATCTGCCAGTAGTAATTTCAGTCCGCTGTCTGCGATCATGAACTGCAGACGACTGGTAGGATATTCCTGTTCCAGTGGCACATAGGAAGCACCTGTTTTCAATATCGCCAGTATAGCGATCAGTGATTTGTCGGAACGAGGTAAACAAACTCCTACTCTGTCCCCATAGCCAATACCATGTGCTGCTTTCAGGAAATAAGCCCATTGGTTTACCTGGGCGTTCAGTTCTTCGTAAGAGATGTACTTACCTTCAAACAATAGGGCGGTCGCCTGTGGTGTTTGTACAGCCATTCGCTCAAAGCGTCTGATGATATCATTCTCTACATAGATATGAGAGTAGTAGAGATCATTATGACGTTTTGCAAGCAGTACTTTTTCTTCCGCACCCAGCATATGCAGGTTATTCAGTCTTGTGGACGGCATTTCCAGTAATGCGTTCAGGAGCATTCTGAAATGACCAGGCCACCAGCCTGCCTGAGAACGGGAAAATAATGCGTTTCTAAAATCAATATGGCAACTCAGTGAAGATTCCTGTTCGATAAATTCGAAAGACAATGCGGCCAGTGAAGTTTCTGTAGGTAAATCTACCAGCTGTGCTTTTGCATTGCCGAAGTGATCGTAGGTTGTCAATCCGAAGTTCTGGAACAATACCAGAACATCCATTACGGGTGCTGCTGTTGTATTTTCCTGTCTCATATCAGCCGGATACAGCTGATGTTCGAAAGCGTCGAATATTTTCCCTGCGGTATAAGACAGCAGCCAGCCAAGGCTGTTATCTGCTGTAAAACGGTTTCTGATCACCATCGTATTGATGAAACAACCGGCAATACCTTCCAGTCCGGCTGCCAGTCTGCCGCTGCTATCTGTACCAATCGCTATATCGGTACGACCGGTAAATTTGTACAACCAGGCGCTGATCAGCGTAATGAGTGCTGCAAATACAGATACCTGTTGTTCCTTACAATACTGCTGGAGACGAGCATAAGTCGCTGCATCCAGCTCAAAAGAAACACGGCTGGCAGCGAAGTCCTTTCCATGATGTTCCATGCCCTGTGGCAGCTGGAACAAAGCGGTCTGTTCAAAACCGGCATACTCATGTAACCAATATTGTTTGTCAGTCAGGTATTGCGCACCTGTCAACCAGGATGCATACCAGCTGGTATACGCTCTAAAATCAGTAGCGGAGGGTAGTTGTACCTGCTCACCCAGTAACATTCTGTAGATAGCAGCCAGTTCATTTTTGATCAGCAGCAATGTCCAGCCATCGCTGATAATGTGGTGCATTACCGCACATACCATGCTTTTACCCGGTGCTACTTTAAACAAACCTATGCGCCACAGTGGTGCACTTTCCAGGTCAAAAGGCATACGGCTGAAAGCCTTACAGGCATCCTGTGAAGCAGCCAGCGGGTTGCCGGCTGCTGACAGATCATTGTATAGAAAACTAACGGAAGCGTCTCTGTTAAAATACTGGCGGGGACCTGCGTCTGTGAGGCGGAAGAAGGAACGCAATACATCATGTCTGCGGGCCAGTTCTGCGGACGCAGCTTCGAGTACGTCAGGACTGATATCATCTTCTACCAGCAGCGTATAGGAAATGTTCAGCGGACTGTTTTCCGGCTGTAACATCTCCATCATAAAGAAGCGTTGCTGGGTCAGGGTAACGGTGTGGGCTTCCTGTTCTGCGTATGGCAGCAGACAGGTATTTATTTCCTGCTGCGGAGCAGCCTCCAGGAATGTTTCCAGGGCAGCTACAGTAGGGTGTTCAAAGAAGTCTTTAATCGTAAGTTTCCTGGACAGTTTCCCGCCGACAATAGCGATAAAACGCATGATCAGCAGGCTATTCAGACTGGCATCCAGCATTGACTGATGAGCATCTGTGAGCTGCTGGCCGCTTACTTCCTGCCAGGCAGCGGTGATGATCTCTGCTGTTGCGCCATCAGCTGCTGCTGCCGGAGCTGTTAATGCTTTTAACGCTTCCAGTGTCATATCCCAGTAGCCGGAACGGAACTGTTCTATCAGGCGGAAGTGCTGTACTTTACCACTGGTGGTTTTAGGTACTTTCTTTATAGGTATGAAGCTTTCAACACTGAGGCCGGTTGCTTCCATGATTCTTTTTTGTGCAGCTGCTGCCAGTTCTGCGAATGGTTCCAGGGCGCCTTTATGCAGGATAAACAGTACTAATGCATCGTTCTTCTCATCTGCCTGTTTGATGGCGCATGCCACTACTTTACCCAGTTCCATGCCGGGAATAGTCTGTACCACTCTTTCGATATCGTGCGGATAATAGTTCTGACCATTGACGATCATCATATTCTTTGCACGACCGGTGATCACTAGTCTTCTGTTGTGTATAAAACCGATATCGCCGGTACGCAGCCAGCCATCTTTTGTATACAACTGGCGGGTTACATCATCCTGCATATAATAACCGGCGGTCACGTTCAGACCTTTGATCTGAATATTACCAACGGTATCATCACCCAGCCATTCATCTTTAGGACCGGCGATCCTGATATTACAATGATCGATTGGTAAACCTACTTCAACAAAACTTACAGCACTTTTATCGTGTGGATCCAGCTCGCGCACCTGATTACCGACACTGAGATTTTCTCTGTCAAGGTAATAAACGGTCAGTTCGTCACCAGGTATAGGCAGCGTAACGGCTACAGAAGCTTCTGCCAGACCATAACCCGGATAACATACTCTTTCCGGCAGACCATAAGGCGCCAGTGTATGCTGGAAATTACGGCAGATAGCAGCATCTATCGGTTCAGCGCCATTGTAAATGATCCTGATGGAGGAAAGGTCCATACCAATGCTGGTAGCTTCTTCTCTGGAGAAAGCAGCCAGGAAATACTGGTAACCGAAGTTAGGGGAATACAACTGTGAGATCCTGTGCTGGGAAGCTTTGGTTAACCACAGAGAAGGTCTTCTGATAAAAAGCGGCGTTGGCAGCAGATACTGATCAATACCTGCAAAAAGAGATGACAGGTGAAAGCAGATCATACCCATATCGTGCGTCAGCGGCATCCAGCTCAGGCTTTTATCCTGGGCGGAGGTGCCGGAACGCATTACGATATCGCGTGCATTATATAAGAGGTTTTCGTGGGTTAGTATAACACCTTTGGGATTACCTGTAGAACCGGAAGAGTATTGTATGTAGGCAATATCTTCCCTGTTCACAACAGGCAGTGTTGTGGCACGTTGTTCCCGTGTGGTAATGGCATCCAGCGGCACTGCAGCGGCTACCATTTCTGCATAGGTATCTGCGCCGGCCTGGTCATCAGCAAATTCAGACATCCTTTTCAGCTGATCAGCAGTTGTGATCAGGAAAGGGTGTCTGAGTGTGCGCCATACGGCGAATAGCTTGTGTTTATATTCTTCCTGTCCTCCAAAAGAAAGCGGCACCGGAATGATCTTACCAATGAGGCAGGCCCAGAAGATAAGCAGGAAGGATTTATTATCCTCTAACTGTATGATCAGTTCATCCCCTGCCTGTAAGCCTGCACTACGCAGGTTAAACAGTACAAATTCTGCCTGCGCTTTCAGTTCTTTATAAGACAGGAATTCCTCTTTGTCCTGACCGGCGATAAAAGTAATACCTGTACTTTTTCCGGCACTACTATCGAACAATATTTCAACCAGGGAATTGATTCTGCTGAAAGACATATCCTTTAAGTATGATTAGGTTATTGTTTATTATAATTGTTGTTCTGCTTCAAACGGGATGAGTACACTGGCCGGCATATCCGCCATTATGCTTCTTTGCAGCATATGTACGCGTACGAGTATTTTATCTTTGCCTTTGTACTGTATTACTTCACAGTTAAGGCCACAGAGCGGGCCTTCTTTAATCGTCATCTGCTGACCGGGTGTAAAGCGTTCACTGGAGACTTCCAGGTTATTCCCCGCTTTAGCAATTGTCCTTACGGCTTCTACTGCTGCATCACTTACACGGGCTACTTCATTACCGAAACGCACATAACTGCAGGCGCTTTCCAGGTTTGATCCGTAGTAGAATTCGTGCATATTGGTGAGGCGCACAAATACATATGAGGGAAAAAGCGGTACTTCAAGTACTTTGATCCTGTCAGTCCATCTTCTTTTTACTGTCGTATAGGGCAGGTATATCTGTATGTTTTTGTCTGCCATTTCCTTCGCTACTCTGGCTTCCTGCCGGGGTCTTGTATAAAGGAGGTACCAACCAACGTTAAATTTGGACATACAATGCGGTTTAAAGAGGTCATTAAAGAAATTGATACAGATTGCTAATTCGGTTAACAGTAGAATCCCCTGGGTTTACGGTATTTTTTATCATTTTACCTGCGGGGCACAGCTATCGCTACAAAAAGTCCCAATGTGAATTTTTAAAGGCAACAGGGGGTACAGCACATAGCTATCGCTACGAAGAGTCCCGATCTGTACGTTTAAAGGAAATAATGGGTATGGGACATAGCTATCGCTACAAAGGGTCCCAATGTGAATGTTCTACGAAAAATGAAGGGTGCAGGGTATAGCTATCGCTACAAAGAGTCCCCGATTGAATTTTCTGAAGAGAGACGGATGATCAGGAGTGGTGCGATCATTTCATTTCTCTGATGATACAAACTTAGAATGATTTTTTCCTCTTCTCAAAGTTGTTACACGAACAAGCTCATTCTAAGTACAAACTACTCATAACTCATAATAAAAACGCTTTGCTCCAGTTCAGCTCATGCTCAGACACATAAGAGAGCAGCGTGAAAGCTACGCCTATAGCGCCTTCCAGCATATCCCCTTCTTTGCCTGCATAAACGTTCTGTGGCAGTTCTTCTTCCAGCAGGATAATCGTACGTTCGATCCAGTATTCATATCCTTTACGATATTGTTCTAATCCTCTTTCATCGTACAGCGTTTTACAGAACTGTGCGACACCTGATGCACCATGGCAAAATCCGGAGGAGATCACCATTGTTGCATTTTCATCCTGACGCATCATGCTTTGCACACCGATAAGGTCTGCCAGCATAATGAGGTTGTCGTCGTTGAACATTTTACCTGCGCGGTACAGTAATAATACCTCGTTCAGATCACCGTAACACCATCCCATTCTGTTGGGAGCGGATATTTCACGGGCGTCTGATTTCATGATGAAAGGGAAAAACGAATATTCGTTCAGAGAGAAGTCTATGTCTATTTTATGCTTGAGTATAAAGTGTATGCCGCCAGTAATAATTTTTCTGATCAGCTCTTTGTGTGCAGAATGAGCATACGCGTTGAGTAATATCAGCATTATACCGCACTGACCATGTGATAGACCAAAGCTGATCACGTCTTCGCCATCAATTTTGATCTGGCTGTTTTTAAACCAGTATCCTCCATCTTCTTCTACGGCGTTCAGACAGATCTTTTCGATCAGACTATCCAGGTATACGGCTACCTGCGGACTGGTATGCATTCTTTCTGTGAAATAATGTACCACGCCCAGGGCGCCATGCAGAAAGTCGAAATTATCTGCGGCAATCAGGTCGAGGGCGGATCTGTACAGGAATTCATCAAGATTTTCCAGCTCGTCGTTTACTTCGAACTGCAGGAATCCCTGTAGGGACATTGCGTTCAGGGCATAACCAAAACCGGCGCCACCACTGCTGAGTGAGGCGCCCATTAAAGCGGGAACGCCCGCATTGATATTTGCAAAGACTTCTCCGATGAGATCTTCCGTCTTGCATTTCAATGCGGGCGCTTCAGTAACTTTATAAAGGTGGGAATAATAATAGATCAGACCCAGTTTCCCTTTCAGGAAAGTATCGTTTGTAGTACGATAATTTTCCAGGAGGAGATTTAATTTGTTAAGATGTTTCTGGGCGATTTGTTGCATTGTTCCTTAATCTTTATCTGCAACAAATTTACCTTTCTACACCGCCAAAGGGTAATTTTCTACACCAAAGGGCTGATTCAAGGTACGTACATTTCAGCCCATCAGCTTGTCTTTCATGATGTCGTAAAAGCCTGCCTTATAGGTGTCTCCCAGCAGGATTTCAGCCTTTACATCTTTCAATACAACCATGCTTCCTTCGATGGCAATGATCTTGCTTAAAGACACGATAAATGACTTGTGCACCCGGTAAAAATGCTTTTTGGGCAATCTGCTCTCCAGGTCCTTCATATTGAGCAGGGCCATCGTTTTCTGGCCTGCATGGTGAATCGCCACATAGTTTTTCATACCTTCTATGTAGTCGATATCCCTGAGGTTCACCTTGAGCATTTTGCCTTTAAATTCCGTTTTCAGGAAAATGTAGTCATTTTCAATAGAAGACGCGTCTTCTACGGGGGTTGCCGCCACTGAAGAGGTCACCATGTTCAGCACCCGCTGTACAGCTTTGAGAAAACGAGGCATCGGGATGGGCTTCAGCAGGTAGTCTACTACCTCCAGGTCGAAGCCTTCCGCAGCGAACTCGCTATAAGCGGTGGTCAGGATCACTTTACTTTTTCCCTGTATGGTTTTGGCAAAATCCAGTCCTGACATTTCAGGCATCTGGATATCCAGGAACACCAGGTCAATTTTCTGCATGTTCACGATCTGCAGGGCTTCAATGGCGTTAGTAGTTGATTTTACCAGCTGTAAGAACGGTATCTGACTGATGTGATGCGTTAATACGTCAATGGCATGCTGTTCATCGTCTACTACTAAACAATTAATCATAATTCGAGGGTTTACGGATTATCAATGAGGAGATTATAATTGGCATAACCGGCGTAACCATCTACGGCGCCAGCTTTTTCCGCAGCCGAAACAGCTTTCACTGCGGTGGCCTGCTCTGTTCCCAGATGAATAGACAAGGATACGGTGTAGGTATCATTATCATCTTTTATTTCAAGCAGGTATTTGTCTTTATACACAGCGGAGAGCCTTTTACGGATATTGTCCATGCCAATACCATGTGACAGCTCTTTGGGTCCGCTTTTCTTTTTATTATGCGTGGAAAAATGTACCATTCTGCCATCCTCACTGACGGTCAACCGAAAAATAACCGGATGCTCCGGATTATTCAGATCTCCGTGTTTAAATGCATTCTCTACCAGGGTGATCAGCACCAGGGGAATAATGCGGAGGTAACCGATATTACCGGTAACATCAAACTGTACCTGTAAGCGGTTACTGAAGCGGAGCTGATTGATCTTGATCACGTTCTGGAGATGTTCCACTTCTTTGGAGAGTGGCACCATACCGCTTTCATCTTCACCGCTGTTCAGCGAATAACGCATGATCTCACAGAGTGTTACAATTCCTTCTGCCAGCTCCCTGGAACATCCCAATGATTTTGCATAGAAGAAGTTCAGCGTGTTATGCAGAAAATGCGGATTGATCTGTGCTCTCAGGAAGGCGTATTCTGCTTCCAGTTTTCCCCTTTCTGCCTGCATCTTTTTCAGTTCGCTCTCTCTCAGTTCTTTCTCTTTTGTAATGAGCCTTGCGGCGAAATAATATCCAAAAGCAAAAAAGGAATATCTGATAAAGGTCCATAAACCTGCCACAACGAAGCTGCTCAGCTCAAAAGGCGGCACTTCTACAGTAGGCAGCATCAACGGAAAGATGACGTCGCCTATGAATGCAAATAACAGCAGGTATGTAATAAAAAGCATTATTTCTGCTGCCAGCAGCAACAGGTATTTCTGTTTCCTGGCTGACAGTATTTTCAGGTAAACGTAAATGCTACCATAAAAAACATAAATGCCGGGCAGCTGTGTAAGTACGACGTCTGCAAGGTCAAGCGCGTCTGTATGGGTAACGTAAATCTTATTCAGCGTGCCAAATGCGATGTATAGCAACCAGGCCCCTATGTGGAGTAACACTACCCTGTATTTCCTGTTTATCTGGAAATGCATCATATAAGGGTTATTTAGTTCTAACAAACTCTACCCAATCTACAACATTATCGGGAATTTCTACATCCGGTTCAATGCCTTTGTTGTCCAGCGGCTCTTCCGGCAGCCTGTTGGTCCGGGAAGTGGCATAGCGCAGTGTATACAACTGGCAGGGCATTGGTGTAGAGGCTACATCGAGATAATCGATAGCGCCCATACTGTGCCGGCCGTAGAGCGTTACCTTAGTGCTCTGTTTTGCCTTCAGCAACAGGATCTCCGCAGCGCTGGCGCTACTTTCATTAACGATAAAGGAGATCGTTTTCGGATAAGGTAACACTGTTGGCATAGTGAGGGTGTCGTCTTTCCAGAGTTTATACATGCCTCCCCTGTTGGCCTGTAGTTCTTTCAGTTCGTTTTTGAAAATTGTTTCCATGCTGTCAGAGATGTTGGGGTAGTCTGTAATGGAGTACAGGTCCTTAATATTGTCGTCGGTCGCCATCACAGACTGTCCTTTTGTAATAATAGGATTGGTATAAAGAAACGGCAGCAGTTTCTGAAAACAGAGCACTGATCCGCCGGTATTATTCCTGAGATCTACGATCAGGTGTTTGATGTGGCTGATGACGGTCCGGTTCTGTTCAATCAGACTATCTATCAGGGGTTTTGCCAGTAAACTGAAACTCGGCATTACCAGCAGGCAGGTCTGATCATCCAGGTTACGGAAAAGCGGATCATAGTAGTGCCCTCTGGACACTTCGCCGCTGTTGTCACCCGGGTATACTTTACGCCAGATGCCGGCCACGCCTGCATTAAGGGTGTGCCGGGCCAATGCCAGTATAGGCGTAATGGTATCATGATATTTATTATAGAAATACCGCATTCTGTACGTTCGTCCGTGTTTGCTGACCCTGGCTTTTACCTGTCCGGGTAGCCAGAACACACTGTCCGCCCTCAGGATAATCCCTACAAACTCCTGCCCCTTCTTTTGTCTGTCGCGGATGAAGGCGATCTGGTATGCGTCGTCTTCATTCTGCCAGATGCCTTCCAGTGAATCCAGTTTATCTTTTTGGCCATCCAGGTAACGCATCAGCTGATCGCGTGAAATCGGTTGTGCCTCTGCATTTGCAAAAAGTGCTCTGATACGGATGCTGTCGCCCGGGTTATCGCCTTTGATGGCGAGGGTCATATGGCGATCATTAAAGAACTTTATCCAGCTTCTCAGTACCGTTACACAATTTCGTTCGTCTGTCCGGGCAGCTATCCGGCCAAGACTATCGGTATAGTGTACAAACAGGGAATGGTTGACCTGGGTCACTTTATCGGCGTACCCGGCGTAATTCTTTTCCACCTTTGACACCATATGATTAAAATTATCTATACAACCACAGTCCTGGGCATTTAACTGTCTGGCAAACAAACAAAAGCAGATAGCGATTAGATACTTGGTTAATACTCGGTTACCCATTTATACTCCTTTAAGATAAAAAAAATACGGGAATCTCACTACTATAAGGCCCGGAGTTATTAGCAGGGGCACTGATATGTGAGTTTCCCGTAAACAATGTTGGAAGACAGTCCCTGAAATATCAGAGTGTCAGCATAGCTGTTTCCCTTGTGTCGCACTGTGGACGACCGGAAACATCTGTAGTATTTAAAATAATTCCGCCACCTCCCCAAAGGTTGTTCATCTTTTCAGCGTTCAGCTTGATAACAGTTACCTTGTTCAGTTTCAGCATTTGCTCTTTTTTGTCTGTAGTGTGTTCCATTTTGTTTAAGGTTTAGCAGTTAAGAAATAGTGCTGTGGTAAGGTTTGAAATATTAAAAGATTGCTTGTTTCTGATTGTATAATAAAATTACCCTGTAATCCCCTCCTCCGGAAAAATGCTACACGAAACGGCCGATTCTAAGTACCAACCCGTTCATTTAGGGTCGTTTTTTGCCGTTTTCCGGGCTTTTAAAGGGTTTATTCCTCCCAAACGATACTCTTTGTGCGGGCCAGGGCGGACTGATAATAACGGGCCAGGAAGTCGTACATCACCATTTCCTGCTTACGGGAATAAGTAATCGTAGTACGGTTGATCATCATATGAATATAACTGCGTAGCAGGTCCCTGATGGATATTTCCAGTTTACCGGCACTTTCCAGCATCAGGATCTCATGAGCTACACCGGCAATATTCAGGGACTTTTCCCGCAGGATCTTCATCAGCGGTTGCAGGCTATCCGACTGACTTGCATTCCGTTCCATAAAACTGGCGATGGTCTGTCTGTTATTCCTGTATTTATTGTCCAGCTGCTGCTTCATCTCCTTACTCCAGTTAAATTCTGCCCGGAAATCGTCCCGCAGGCCACTCAGCAGGGCATGTTTCTCATGCAGGGAGAACATAAAACAGTCCAGCAGTTCGTCTACGGCACGGAGACTCCAGAGCCATCTGATCTCCTCCCGCTGGTCGCCCCAGGTATTGTGCAGCAGGTCAGTAAAGGCGACGCTGTCATGATAGAAAAGCGTTTCTGCCTGTTCTATGGCATTGGCACCGTAGCGGGTGATCTCACGGGAATAGGTATCCAGCTGTACCTTCCAGATATAGCCTGCTGCGGTAAATGGTTGCAGACTGGCATGTATTTTCGCCGTCACCTCTCCTATTTTACTTACATCAGTAAGATGGAAGCGTACACGCAGGTGGAAATCGGGGTCATTAAATCTTACGAAGAACCATTTATCGGTCAGACCGGCATCCACCAGTTCTGCGCCCAGGGGCCTGAGTGCATTCAGCAGTATCTTATCGGCTGATTTTACGCCGCAATACAGTTTGTAGTACAGCCAGTCGCTTCCGGGAGTAAAGTCGCGCTGTGCAGGCTCGCTGATCATTTGTTGCGGAACGGCAGCTTTAAGGTGTGTATAGGAAGCTGTATCCTTTCCAAGGGTTGCTACCAGCTGGTTGACATAAGGCTGTCCGTTTTCGTCAGTAATACACTGCTGATTGTTCAGGGATTCACGCAGTTCAAATGTCTGTCTGCCTTTTATAGTACTCAACCAGGCGTTCACCATACTGTGACAGGAGAAATCGACCATCAGTTCGTTATCGCCATCCGCCAGTACCATTATCTCCGGCAATTTCCAGCGTTCTCTGAACTGTTGCAGCGCTACGGTCAGCTCCTCCCCGTTCAGATTCAGCAGCTGCGCGATATCCTTCTGAGAGAATGTCCATCTGGCCAGGTGCAGGATCGTGTTCCGGCAGGTCACTCTTGGGAAGAAACGGTATTTAGATTCCAGGGCGCCCCAGTGGAAAGACATATCCCCTCTTTTATCCTGGAGTTGTAAGTCGCACAGAAAACGATATACAGGCAGCGAATTATTGGTATAATTATGTGCGGTACTCAGACGCGGGATGATCTGTTTGCCCAGGCGGCGGGAACGCATGACCACACGGTTATTGCGAACGGAAATATAAAGGTCCTGTAAGTCGATCTGTTGTTCTTTATCGAGGGATGATTTCGCCAGATAAGGGATCTCATATCCTCTGAATACAGGGTGTAATAAGATATTCCCTGTACGGCTTTCCGGCAGATGGATGATCTCCGCATACACTACTTCCGGATCCATCGCCTGTTCCTTTTCAGTAATATCGCATACCAGTTTGTTGATTTCGTTATCCGCATAGGCAAAACGACCGAGCAGGTTGGCAGCGCTTGATCCACCCGCACTTTCCAGGTAGATGGAATTGTCTTTTTCATCAACGATCCTGAACATTACAGAGAAGGATGGCGGCAGGTCGTTCCAGTTAGCCGTAAAGTCCTTCAGGTCTTCATCATTGATTTCGATGGACTGACGGCCTTCTGCGTACATATCTACCAGTTTGCCACTCAGCAATTGTTCCAGGGCGCCCCAGGAGAAGCGTACTTCATTCATTTTGCCCGGCAGACTAATATCATCCAGCAGTGGTGCGATATTCGTGCTGCTGCTGTCTACATAACCGATACCGGTTTCTCCGTCCAGTACTTCCAGCAGGGGCATTTCCTGTTCTTCGTAGCGTTCATGGAATCGTTGCATGAATGTCTCCAGGTGAGGGTTTGTTCTATATTCGCTGAGTTTATTCATGACGTTCAGGGCATTCTGCAGCTGATCCTGTACGGTGATATTGATACCATTGCCGGATACATGTTTCACTACATCTGTCTGAAACAGTTTGCTTTCATCGTATGCTACGCCTAATATATCTAGCAACTGCATGATCTCACGGTAGCGTTCGATACTGTTGGTAGCACTTGCATCCAGTTGTTGTAACAGGGTGGCTACTTTACCCAATACGGTGAGCAAGTCTTTCACTACCGCCGGGTCCTGCAGTTCAATTCTTTCCAGCACTTCGATCACCTGTTGCAAGAATTCTTTTCCGGTGATGGCGGGTTCAATTTCACTGATGAGTAGCTGTGCTTCTATCAGTTCATCGATGAAGATCCTGGCGTCTTCCTCTGCGATATGATCATCGGCCAGCCAGTTACACAGTTGACCGATGGTAGCGCCGTTATAAGCAGCGCTTACCACTTTATCCAGGTATTCAGAAGCGCTTACGGCGCTGATCTGATGCAGGCGAGCACCGCCTACATATAAGTATTCTACATAACGGAGTTCATCTCCAATGGTATACACGCTGCTATTGGGCATATAGAGCAGGTGTTCTTTCACACCGGGCATGTTGGCCAGTTGTTGAGAAAGCGCACAGAGATAGTGCATATCCAGGCGTGTGTGGCGATTGAAGGTTGTGCTGCTGACAGTCACAGCGGTAGGGTTTTCGCTCCATTCAGTCACCGCGCAACCGGAAAATAATCCGAATGGGGTGCAACGTCTGCTCATACGGATCACATACTTTGTGAGTGAGCGGGTCAGTTTATCAATATCTTTTTTACTGGTGATCCCTCCTTCTCTCCATTTGATACATTCGCTGTATAATACAGGTGAAGCCAGATAGATTGCTTCAAGGAATGCGTTGTCATGCAGTAAAGCTGGCAGTTGATCATTAGTCGGAATTTGCATTAGCGGGAATCTGGGCGTTCTTAGTACAAGGCGATTATCAAAAGAGTAAGGAGTGCTCATAATCAGATTGGGTTTTACTCGCTAGTAATGTTGGTGCCTACTCTGTTCTGCAGCTTTTCGGCTTCCGCTGGATTAGGGTGTGGAATCATCCACCTATTCTGCGCAGCTCTTTTTCGATACCTGTTTTACGGTTTACGGCTGCTTTAACTTGCTGGTTCCCGAACTTGTAACTGAATACCAGCTTAATAAAACGTGACTCTATTTTATCGACATGAGTCGAGATGACTCCGAAAGATGCCACATCGTATGCGGCGTTGAATGTATTGAAGATGTCTGTTACGTTAAATGTTAATCTCCCTGCTTTATGCAATATACTTTTACTGATACCTGCATTTACTGAATAACGGGCTTTCATACGGTAGGTAGCCCATTTTACCGGCGAATACCAGTTGGCAGTCAGTTCTCCTGCAAATCCGCCTGGCAATGCAAATGTATTGGCAGAACTGGCATACATGCCTGCACCGGCAGTATTGATCTCTGCATAGCGGGTATATGTCAGTGTAGCCGCGCTGGTGGTCTGCCATTTGTTACCCAGCAATCCTTTTGACCAGCTGAGGCTTGCACTTGCGGTGGAAGCTCCTTTCAGATTTTCAAAAGTGCTGATCACCACATTGCCGGTATCTTTTCTGTATACGTCTGTCAGCACCTGCGCATAATGCTGATAGCCCAGTGTGGCGAACAATTCATTCCGGTAAGTATATGACAACTCGAAAGTATGGCCAATAGAAGGCCTGATATCAGGATTACCCTGATAGTAGAAATACTGGCTGACATAAGTCAGGAACGGATTGACAATGCTAAAGCTGAAACGTTCTATATTCTTTCTGTAAGCAAAACCATACTGGTGATTTCCGGACTGACCATACACCAATGAAAAGGATGGAAAAATATTAAACTGACTGCGTTTACTATGCTGACGCAATGTTACAGATTCGCCCTGCATGGTGGCGTGTTCTGCACGCAGTCCGGCTCTCAGTTCCCATTGCCTGATTGTACGCTGGTAATCGAGGTATCCTGCATGAATATTTTCCCTGTAAATAAAATGATTTGTTTTTCCACTATCTGTCTGCCATGTTTTTCCGGTTTGTTGTTCCCATAGTACATTATTATCGGTCAGCGTGGCGGTTGTTTTAATGCCTGCTTCGAGTTTTCCTTTCCAGAGTGGCTGCGAATAATCCAACGCCAACGACAGAATTGTATTGTCTGAAGGTGAATTATCTCTTAACAGCCAGGGATTTTTTAAAGTGCGATTGTTTGTTTCAAAATAAGTCGTGATGTAGTCATCTTTCCACGCTTTGTTGTAGTTAAAATAGTCGGCATTCACAGTTAGCTGTCTGCCCATGGTATCCAGATTCACTTTATACCAGGCGTTCACAGCAGGATTTAATACACGAAGATGACCAGTGGTGGCTACTACAGACAATGCATCCTCTTTTTCTGACCGCGTATCCATTGCACGGTCTCTGTAGATTAGCAGTCCTTTGAACATAATTCCGGCACTGCTGCGCTTATTAACATCAAAATCTATTCCTCCTTTGAAAGAATGATTATAACGTACCCTTGTTTCATAACTATTTTGCGTAATCGTTGCTTTATTATCAGCATAGCGGTCTGAACGTAAATCGTAATACTGCTTATTATATAAATAGTCATAATTAGCGTATATGTTCATCTTTTCATTGCGGTAGTTCAGCGCCAGTCCTCCGTTATATCTTCCATATCTCCCCATCCCTACTCCTGCGGTCAGTACCCCGTTCAGTCCGTATCGTTTATTTTTTACTGTGATGATATTTATCACGGCCGCACCTGCTGCATCATAGCGGGCAGAAGGGTTTGTGATCAGCTCTACTTTTTCGATGCTGCCTGCCGGTAGCGCACTCAGCCATCCTTTCAAAGCATCCCCGGATAAGCGGCTATCCTTTCCATCTACCAATACGGTTACTTTTTTCCCATAAAGCTCATATTGTCCATTTCCTCTTTCGATCACACCAGGCGCCAATGTCAAAACCTGTAGTGCATCTCCGCCGGCAGCGATCTTACTGTCTGCGATGTTTAATAATATTTTCCCGGTTTTCATTGTCACTACCGGAGCAGCGGCGTTCACTGTAAAGGCCTGCAGATCGTGTCTGCGTAATGTATCAGCCTGCTGCGCTTCAACTGTCTGTTGCCCCAGACATAGGATTGTGGTGATTACATAGAGGGCTTTGTATTTCATATAGTCGGGTTAATCCTGTCAGCCTTCCGCACATAACGACGATGAAACAAACTTAATGCAGAGAGCGGGATGAGCGAATTGAAATACACGAATGAGGATTTTCGAAGGACGAAAAGGGATTTGGGGAGGGAGGTGTTCCAATATAGCTGTAAATGGAAAAGCCGCCTCTTGCGGGGCGGCTTCTTCGTTATATGATCCGATAATTTGTTAAGATGTCAGTATGAGATTGGCGGCACTGATCTGAGATAGATGTAATTTTCTCTGCAAATCACGCTTCACTTCTCTCATATGTTTATTAAATGATTCTCTTCTGGCAGCATCCTCCTTACTGTTTATTATGAAACATTGTCCATTTTTTTTCAGACGCTCAATGATCTGAGCGTTATTTTCTATGCGGATTATCATTGCTTAGAAACCGTTTAAATTGTTTAAATAAATATTAAACCTCACCAAAGATAATGTATTGATTACTAATTTCCCACCTTGCCCATCAGGATAAAAGAAGGAGTCCTTATAACCACCAAATATCATTGAATTATAATTTTCAAAATTAGGTTCAGTTGCATCGATTATAAAAAGACCATGAGCTAGTTTTAGCTTCATATCTGACTTATCTGATATTTCTCCAATCCATATGAACTTGGGCATCGCAATATTTAAAATAAACTCTTTTACATCTGGCTGTAAGCTAGTATCACGAGCCAGGTAATCTTTATACGATCTGCTTGAAGTTATAAACACCCTTATAAATATTTCACTTCCATATTGAATAGGATAATCTCCATTTAACAATAACTTTTTAACGCACTCTTTGGCAAAACCCGCTTCAAGATACATTTTCTGATGCATCGGCACTATGAATTGATTAATCCGGCAGGAGGACCAATCTGCATTATTATAGTGTTCTGCAGGTGAATCATATCTCTGTAATTGATAAGGAGGTATATTATCGTCTATAAAAACGAACTGTCGGTTAATATCATCATTGTCAAACAGGCTAATCCCTTTTTGCTGAATGATTTCATTTAAATATGGGTCTGATTCCGTTGTAACAGGCAACTGATCAATTTGATCTTCTGTGGTAGGTGTACGGCCTATTACAACTAGTGCATGTGCTATATTTAAACGATTAGTTATCGCTACTATCATGGGCATTCCACTTTCCACATACCCGGAAAACAAACGTTTGAAAGCTATGTCACCAAACTCACTACGGGAATAAATCTTTGTTGCAAATCCGAATTCCCTTAGCGCAAAACCAATCTGTTCCGTCTGCAAACCTTCAGAAGGTATCTGCCTTACATTGGACCGGGCTTTAAGTGTTTGAATGATCATCGATGGCAGTGCAGGCTTATACTCGGGATACCTGGACGAAAAGTATTCCATTATAGCCCAAACTGACGTTTCAGCACAACTTATTGTTTCTGTATCCTGAGAAGAATGTGGGAATCCATGTGCAGTTAGTCTAACTCCATTAACAGTTGCCGGATAAGAAGAAGTAACATGTAGGAATTTCTCTCCTTTCAATGCGTTAGGATCAATGACGGATCGTCCAATTACATATGGAATCGTTGGCCGCAACACCATGAAGCCCCTATAATGTTGTTGCAGTTTTTCAATTTTATCATTTTCCCTGAAATCCCCCTCTTGAATTGCATTTTCAAAAATGGAGACTTTAATACAATTCTTATTATAGTCTCCCAACTTAGTTGAGTAATAAGAATAATAGCTATCCCTATATACTCTGTCTACATATGGAAACTCTACAACAAAACGAATTGCTGGCAGAAATTTGTCAAAATAGTCAACCAATACGTCGTCATATATTGACGCCGCAATTTCATCTGAGATTACCCATTCTTTTTTAAACAATGAGAGCAGATATGCTCGTAAATCTTTGAGATCACAAATAATGGTGGTGTTTGTCATTACTAAAATTTCATAATATTAAATTTTAAAGCAAAGCACGTTGCACGCAATTTAAATCAATAAATTATATCACGTGAACAAAAAAACACATTGAAAATAATTTTTCTTGATAATAGAATCTGCGTTTCATCATGACCTGATAATTGTACATTTCATCGATTTTCCTTCCCTTCGATAAATCAGACAACTAATCATCGCAATTCACGGTTGACTGCTCCTTCCCACAGCACTAGCTTTGCATTATCATTAAGGAAAGGCTTGCCTGACCTTCACTTTAAACGACAACACATGAAAAAAACAATGCTATTGTTTGCTGCTGGTATAGGAATGATGCTCTCTGTGCAGGCGCAGCAAAACCCAACACTGATCATTCATCATGCAAACATCATTACACTGGATGATGCGAAACCACAGGCGCAGGCGATCGCGATTGCAAATGATAAGATCATTGCGGTTGGTAACGATGCGGAGATTCTTCCGCTAAAAGCGACAAATACAAAAGTGGTCAACGCAAATGGGCGCACAATTATTCCGGGATTATATGATTCACATCTGCATGTTATCAGAGCGGGCAGATTTTACAATACTGAATTGAGATGGGATGGTGTGAAGTCTTTGAAAAGAGCATTACAAATGCTGAAAGAGCAGGCGGCAAGAACACCGAAAGGACAATGGGTAAGGGTTGTTGGTGGATGGAACGAATATCAGTTCGATGAGAAACGGCTGCCAACGCTGGAAGAGATCAATGAGGCTACCGGCAATACGCCGGCGTTCATTTTATATCTCTATGCGCATGCCTATCTGAACAAAGCAGGTATTGCCGCATTGCATATCGATGAAAACACGCCTAATCCTACCGGCGGACTTATACAAAAAAACGCAGATGGACAGCCTACCGGTTTGCTGATAGCAGAGCCGAATGCATATATCCTTTATTCTACACTTGCCAGACTACCTGAACTGACGCCTGCTGAAAAAGGCAATTCTACATTGGGTTTTATGACAGAGATGAACAGACTGGGTGTAACGAGCGTCATGGACGCGGGTGGCGGATTTCAGAACTTCCCGGATGATTATGGCATCACTGATTCTTTGTTTAAACTGGGTCAGCTGACGGTCCGTCTGCCTTATTATCTGTTTGCACAAAAAGGTGGTTCTGAGTTGCAGGATTATCAGAAATGGATCAGTATGGTAGATATAGAACACCAACATGGTGAGGAAGCTGAAACGGAATACTTTGTTGAAGGTGGTGGAGAAAATCTCGTCGCAACCGGCGGTGATTTTGAGAATTTCAATAAACCTCGTCCGGACCTTGCCCCTGTTATGGAGCAACAACTTAAAGAAGTGCTGACCGTATTAGTGAAGAACAGATGGCCGTTCCGCCTGCATGCAACTTACAATGAGTCTATCACCCGATTCCTCAATGTGATCGAAGCAGTCAATAAAGAGTATCCATTGAATGGACTGTCCTGGTTCTTTGATCACGCGGAAACCGTATCCGAAGAAAACCTGCAACGTATCAAAGCGCTGAACGGTGGTATTTCCATTCAGCACCGTATGGCCTTCCAGGGGGAGAATTTCGTAGCCCGTTATGGTAAACAGGCAGCCCGTAATACCCCTCCTATCCGGCAGATGCTCGATATGGGTATCAAAGTGGGTGCAGGTACTGATGGTACCAGGGTAGCAAGTTATAATCCATGGGTGGCGCTCTACTGGCTCTCTACCGGTAAAACTATCGGCGGACATGATTACACTGCAAATGAGAATAAACTTGACCGTCTGACCGCATTGAAATTGTATACACAGGGTAGTGCAGGTCTTATCAATCAGCAGGGTGACAGAGGAACATTGAAAGCTGGTTACCTGGCAGATCTCGCCGTGTTAAGCGATGATTATCTGAAAACAGATGCAGCAAAGATCAGGGATATTCATGCATTGCTGACTATCCTGGACGGTAAGATCGTCTATGGCGAAGGCGAATTCAAAGCTGTAGCACCCGTGCAGCCGAAAGCCATGCCGGCCTGGTCTCCGGTGAATTTCTACGGCGGATATCAGTATAAGTAGTACAACGTATTATTGCAGGCTTTATATATTGTAAAAATCCAGCGTTCATAACGCTGGATTTTTTATGCGTATCAATGGATATTATATTGTGTATCAATCAGCTGCAACAGTTTCTTCGATTACTATACGATTACACCGTTATTATGCCGCTATTTCTACGCTCATGAGCGTAGCGGTAGCGGCGTAATAACGGTGTAATAGCGGTGTAGTGCGGATAACTGATTGATATGAGCGAAGCATATCATCAGGAACGGAAACTCTGCGCGGTGATCTTCGCGTGTTTTTTAAAAAAATTCGAAAAATGGGCTAAATCATCAAATCCGAGGGTATAACCGATATCATATACACTCCAGTCTGTCCTTTTCAGCAGCATCTTCGCTTCCTGTATGATCCTGTCACTGACAATATCTGTCGTTGTACGGCCTGTTTTTGCTTTCAGTACTTTATTGAGGTGGTTGACATGTACAGCCAGGCGATCGGCATAGTCTTTCGCTGTACGCAATTCCAATCGCTGGTGCTGTGATTCCAGTGGAAACTGTCTTTCCAGTAATTCTACAAATAACGAAGAAATCCTGTCGGCTGCATTTTGCGGCGCGGTCAGGACAGACATTGGCTGCAGCTTCTGTCCGTAGTGAATGATCTCCTGTAAGAGGTTGCGCAGCAGGTCATATTTGTAGACATAATCACCGGCAATTTCCCGGAGCATTTTACGGAAAATATATTCCAGTTCGGCTACTGCTTCCGGCGTCAGCTGGAAGACCGGCAATGCACCTGGTTTGAAAATGGGTAATTCATCCAGAAAAACACCCGCATTATTCCTGGATAGAAACTCTGCGGTAAAAATGCAGAACATACCTGTCTGATCGCTGTCTACAGGCACCCAATGATAAGGAATTCTCGGGGTAGCGAAAAGCAGCGCACTGTCTTCAATCTCTATTACTTTATCAGCATATTCGGCCCTGCTGTGCCCACGGATGAGACTGACCTTGTAATAATCCCTTCTGCTGTATGGCATAATCCGGTTACCCGTCTTTTTATCATACAGCTTTTCTGTTTCAAAAACGTTAAAATGCCCATTCTGCGTCCCGATACCATCAGGAAGATCACCGGTTGCCCGCTGGTAAAACTTGTTTAGGGAGGTATTCTCGATCATGTTATCAAAAGATGACAGGATCAAAGGTACCATGTTTGTGAAATCTGCAAAATTCATTCTATCACCGTTAGCCATTTTCCTTATTTGGAGATCTCCTTCACCCATCGTAATATTGCGATATATGAGCTAATAAAACCAATCTATTCACCAAAGGCAAATAAGGTCGCCATCATGGCGAAGGCTGTAGTAAGTATGGAAAAGGTATACGATG
This sequence comes from Chitinophaga sp. YR627, assembly GCF_900114995.1. Lineage (GTDB taxonomy): Bacteria > Bacteroidota > Bacteroidia > Chitinophagales > Chitinophagaceae > Chitinophaga. The sequence goes on along the minus strand of NZ_FOUX01000006.1, from coordinate 426,633 downwards.
TTATAGTGATTGGCGGAGGACAAAGTGCACTGGCTGTCGCGTATTATCTGCGACGGACCACACTTGATTATATAATGCTTGACAAAGAAGCGATGCCCGGAGGCGCATGGCAACACTACTGGGATTCGCTGACACTCTTCTCTCCCGCTTTATGGAGCTCTCTTCCCGGCGTTATCATGCCTGGTGGCAATAACTATTATCCAACAAGAGATGAAACGGTCGATTACCTGCGTAACTATGAAGCGCGGTATAATTTCCCTGTACAAAGATCAGTGACCGTTTCGGCTGTCCGCAGAGAGGAAAACATATTTATCCTGACGACAGATAAAGGGGATTATAAGGCGCGGGCTGTGATCAGTGCGACCGGTTCTTTTGTGAACCCGCACATACCGGCTATCCCCGACAGGGAGCTTTACAAGGGTACCGTACTGCATTCCGCACAATATAAAAATCCGGCGGCCTTTGCCGGCAAAAAAGTGGCTGTTGTAGGGGAAGGTAATTCAGGCGCCCAGATCCTTGCGGAAGTATCCAAAGTAGCCGGTACGCTATGGATCGTACAGGAAGCGCCTTCTTTTCTTTCCGGCGAAATAGACGGCAGATATCTGTTTGATGTGGCGACGATGGTCTATAAAGCCAAACAGGAAGGACGGACCTATCAGGCCCCTACGCTGGGACATATTGTACAGGTGCCTGCCGTAAAAGAGGCCATTGAGCGGGACATTTATCATTCCTTACCGGCTTTTGACCGCTTTACGGAAAACGGTATTGGCTGGAACGGCGGACAGGAAGCTGCTGTTGATGCAGTGATCTTCTGTACCGGCTTCTCCCCTGCATTACAGCATCTGGCGCCTTTAAATGCGACCCGTACAGATGGGAAGATCCATACCAATGAGACGATTGCTATAGACGTTCCCGGCCTCTGGCTTGTAGGTTATGGACAATGGACGGGCTTTGCCTCTGCTACCCTGATCGGTGTGGGCAGAACAGCCAAAAAAACAGTGGAAGAAATCCAGCTCTATCTGCAATAATTTATACTGACCTTTACAACAAAGTAAATTGACCTGTGCAACAAAGTGCCGGGTCGGTCTCGTATCTACCTTTGTGTTGTAAACAAAAACAAAAGGTTATGCAAAAAGTATGGTTTATAACAGGTAGCGCAAGAGGTTTAGGCAGAAGCCTGACAGCAGCAGTATTAGCAAAAGGTGATCTCGTGGCAGCAACCGCCAGGAACCCTTCACAGTTAGACGAATTCGTTCAGCAATATGGCGATCATATATTCCCCGTTCAACTGGACGTTACAGATTATACACAGGTACGCAAAGCAGTAGAAGATACCATTGCACGTTTCGGCAGAATCGATGTACTGGTCAATAATGCCGGTTTCGGTATCATTGGCGCAGCAGAAGCATTCACAGACGAGCAGGTACGTAGTCAGCTGGAAACAAATCTGTATGCTCCCATAGAAATTACAAGAGTTGTATTACCTTATATGCGTAAACAGTGCTCCGGCAGGATACTGCAGATCAGTTCCATCGGTGGCCGTATTACCAGCAATGGGCTGACCATGTACCAGAGCGCTAAATGGGGACTCTCCGGCTTCGCGGATGGTCTTGCCAAGGAAGTAGGCGCACTGGGTATTAAAGTGACGGCTGTTGAACCAGGTGGATTCCGTACCGACTGGGCTGGCGATTCAATGACCTACGCAGCAAACGTGGAAGGATATGAATCTACTATCGGTCAGCGGACAGAGATCTTTAAAACCGGTAAATTTGTACCTAAAGGTGATCCTGAAAAAGCAGCCGCTGTACTGGTAAACCTGGCAGATCATCCGGAGCCTCCTGTACACCTCGTATTAGGTAGTGATGCAACCGGCTTACTGCAACAGGTGAATGCCGCAAGACAGGCCGAATTTGAACAGTGGTTGTCAGTGAGTGAGTCTACCGATGCTGTAGATAACCAATAATTCAACTTTATACGCATAGCTGTTGCCATGACAGCTATGCTTTTTACTTTTTTAATGCGGTGATATATATGAGTGATAGTAAAGCATTAAAGCAGATCAGCTATTCCTGCTATCATACGAAAACAAAAGAAGGGGAACAATTTGTTGCCGAACATGTATTCAGTTACCAGATAGCAGGCACACTGATCATGAATGATGGTGAGCAGGAATATCAGTTCAAGGAAGGAGAATTCCGGTTCAGTAAAAGAAATACCCTGATCAAGTTTACCAAACACCCGCCTGCCAACGGAGACTATAAGAACTTATCTATTTTTCTTGATCAGCAGACATTGAGAAGCTTTGGCGCGGAGTATGGTTATACTTCTGAGAAGCATGTACAAACTGTTCCGTTTTTCACCTTACGTCCGCATGCACTGCTGAAAAACTATATGGATTCTTTACAGCCTTATGATCAGCTGTTACAGTCCGGCAATGAAATATTATTGTCCTTAAAAGTGAAAGAAGCTATTGCGATACTTGTGCAGACAAATCCGCAGTTAAAAGATATACTTTTCGACCTCAGCGAACCAGGTAAATTAGACCTGGAAGGCTTTATGAACAAGAACTTTCATTTCAATGTCTCACTTGACAGATTCGCCTATCTGACGGGCAGAAGTTTGTCTACTTTTAAAAGAGATTTCGAAAAAACATTTAATACCCCTCCGGGTAAATGGCTGCAGCAGAAAAGATTACAGGAGGCCTATTACCGGATAAAAGAAAAAGGGGTGGCGCCGTCTGATGTTTATATTGATGTCGGATTTGAAGACCTCTCCCACTTTTCCTATGCGTTTAAAAAGATGTATGGACAAGCCCCCAGCAGGATATGAATGCCTGTCCGCTAATATCAACGGACAGGCATTTACAGCTGCATAGGTAGTGTATTTTAATGTGCAGATCCCAGGTCACGGTCTTCTTCCGGACCACTTAGCAAACGGGATAATTCGCTGCAATAGGTAATCTTTCCATTTTCAATATGAAACTCCGCTATCAGGTGTGCGCTGGCTACTGTTCCATCAGGTTTGGTAGCGGTTACGATATGATTAGTGAATACGATATTCCCTTCCTCAATAACCGTATTATATAAAAATTCCAGACGGGTAGTGCGTTGCTTTACCAGTGCCATATGTGCCACAAACTGCTCATAGTTCAATTCCTTTCCATCTACAAACTGTCGGTAAGACACATCAAAATAGCGGGCGATCATTTCCTCATCAAATATAGGGTCCATCAATACCTTGCTAAAGGCCTCTTTTACAAGCGCTTTGTAGTTATTCATACTTTTTCTGATTTTGTATAACAAAGTAAGTATGGTTCTCTTCCATTCCTTGTGCACAAAACCGGGTAATGTTTATACAATAACCCGCAAAACTGATGTGCAAAAAAATAGCCCACACAATACTAATATTATTAGTAATATTGCTAAATATATTAGTCGTAAACAAACAGATTGTTTCATAACAATCAGCGTCAGCTATGCCAGAAAAAGCAGATATTATTTTTCAGCTGCAAAAGGATATTCTCCGCTTGCAGGGATACAGGTCCGTACAGCAGGACAATGCGCCTGTAATAGACCTGGGTCCGGTGAATACTGCCTTTCCGAATGGCGTCTTCCCTACCGGCGCGATACATGAGTTTCTTTGTCCGCTGACAGAACAGGCAGCAGCCACTTCCGGTTTTGTGAGTGCACTGACCGGTTCTTTGATGCAGTTTGGCGGCGCCTGTATCTGGATAAGCGTTTCCAGAACACTCTTTCCCCCTTCACTGAAAACATTTGGTATTGAACCACACCGGGTGGTTTTCATTGACCTGCAGCGTACGAAAGATGCGCTCTGGGCATTGGAAGAAGCCCTGAAGTGTGAAGGACTTGCTGCGGTGATCGCCGAATTACCGGAGATTGGATTTACACAATCGCGCAGATTACAACTGGCGGTAGAACAAAGTAAAGTAACCGGCTTTATCCTGCGCACTTCTTCCAGGAGTGTGGGTACGACTGCTTCCGCAGCAAGGTGGCAGATCACTCCATTGCCCAGTGCCATGGAAAATGATATGCCTGGCGTAGGTTATCCGCGCTGGCAGGTAGAACTGCTGAAAGTACGGAACGGACGGAATGGCGTCTGGAAAATGGAATGGTCAGAAGGCCGTTATAACATTCTACAGGAGCCTTCTTCCAGTAAACATGTACAGACGCATCAATTAAAAGCAGGGTGATATGTCCGCACGTTTTTTTACGATATGGTTTCGTCATTTAACAACGGACTGGCTTACCCGCCGTCAGCCGGAACTACAAAACATCCCTTTTGTATTTGCCGCCCTGGTACATGGCAGAATGGTGATCACTGCTGCGAATATTCGCGCCGAAACACAAGGCATCCGCAGTGGTATGCCAGTCGCTGACGCAAAAGCGATTGTACCCGGTTTACAGGTTTTTGATGCATTACCGGATAAGGAATCTCAACTCTTACAGGCTCTCGGAGAATGGTGCATCCGTTATACCCCACTGGTAGCTGTCGACCTGCCGGACGGTCTCATTCTCGATATCAGTGGCTGCCCACATTTATGGGGAGGCGAACGGGAATACCTGCGGGAGGTCATTACCAAACTGCGCGCCATCGGATATGATGTAAGAGGCGCTATCGCAGATACCATTGGTACTTCCTGGGCAGTTAGCCGCTATGGCAGGATCAAGCCTATTATTGAAAGCGGGGAACAATCTGCCGCCCTGCATCCCTTACCACCCGCTGCATTACGACTGGAACCGGAACTCCTGGACAAACTGCATAAACTGGGTCTGCAACAGGTCGGTAATTTTATGACGATGCCAGGCCGGATATTACGCCGGCGTTTTGGCAATACACTCCTCTCCCGCCTCAGTCAGGCCCTGGGATACGAAATAGAAGCCATACAGCCCTTATTTCCGCCCGCTCCTTATGAAGAACGATTACCCTGCCTGGAACCGATTCGTACCGCTACAGGGATCGAAATTGCCATTCAGACACTACTGGAGAAATTATGCCTGCGCCTGCAACAGGAAGGGAAAGGATTACGCACAGCCACCCTCAAGGGATACCGCACCGACAACAGGATGGTACAGGCGAGTATTGGCACCAGCAGGGCCTCACATCATGTGCAGCACCTTTTCAAACTGTTTGAGCTAAAGATCCCTTCCATAGAGCCAGCATTGGGTATTGAACTATTTACGCTGGAGGCGGAGCAGACAGAAGAGGTAGCGGCTGCACAGGAGGCATTCTGGACAGCAGGTCCCGGACTGAACAATCCTTCTGTGGCAGAACTGCTGGACAGACTGGCCGGGAAGGTAGGCGCTGATAGTATCCGCCGGTATCTGCCACAGGAACATTACTGGCCGGAGCGCTCTATTAAGCAGACGCCCTCCCTGGAAGAACAACCCACTACCAGCTGGCGGACTGACAAACCACGGCCGGTACAGTTACTGGCTAAACCGGAGCCTATTGAAGTAACAGCGCCGATACCGGATTATCCGCCTATGCTATTCCGCTATAAAGGGAAACTGCATGAGATCAAAAGAGCAGATGGGCCGGAACGGATAGAACGCGAATGGTGGCTGGATGGCGGTGAACACCGGGATTATTACAGTGTGGAAGATAAAGAAGGACGGCGTTACTGGTTGTTCCGCTCAGGACATTATTCCGGTCAGCAGTCACAATGGTTTATTCATGGATTTTTTGCCTAGAGAAAAGTGAGGAAATATGCATTACGTTGAATTACAGGTGACCAGCAATTTCAGCTTCCTGCGTGGCGCTTCCCATCCGGATGAACTGGTGATACAGGCAGCGGAATATGGTTATAAAGAGATCGCCATTACTGACCGGAATACGCTGGCAGGTATTGTGCGTGCACATGCTGCTGCCAAAGCAAAAGGGATCAGGATCATTCCTGCCTGCAGACTGGATCTGCAGGACGGCCCTTCCCTGCTGGCCTATCCTACCGATCAGGCAGCCTATAGCCGGTTATCTTCCCTGTTGACTACCGGCAATCTGCGTGCTGAAAAAGGAGATTGTCATCTCTACAAAAAAGATATCTACGCCTATGCGACAGGCATTATCTTCATCGTTATACCACCTGAACAACTCAATACTAAATTTGATTTTGAAACCGCTTTCAAAAATGATCTGAAAGAATACCGGGAGAAGCTTGGCGAGCAACTGTACCTCTCTGTTACCCGTTCCTATCTGGGAGATGATCATAAAAGGCTTTACCGCCTGGCGCAACTATCCGCATTGTATTATATTCCGCTGGCCGCCACCAATGACGTGCATTATCATCATCCGGAACGGCGGCAGTTGCAGGATATACTGACCTGCGTAAGAGAAAAATGTACGATCTACAATGCCGGTTTCCGCTTACACCAGAATGCAGAAAGACATTTAAAAACACCGGCGGAAATGCTTCGCCTGTTCCGGCAGTATCCGGAAGCGATCAGTAATGCGCGGCGTATTGCAGATGCCTGTCAGTTTACGCTGGAAAGTCTGAAATATGTATACCCCGAAGAACTGACCACGGATGGTCGTACGCCTCAGGAAGAACTGACTTATCTTTCCTGGGAAGGTGCGAAAGAGCGGTTTGGAAATGATATTCCGGAGAAGATCTCTTCAGCGATCAACTACGAACTGACATTCATTGAAGAGATGAATTATGCAGCTTATTTTCTGACGGTGCATGACATTGTACGTTTCGCCCGGAGTCAGCATATCTTATGTCAGGGACGTGGTTCTGCGGCGAATTCCACGGTATGTTATGTACTAGGGATCACGTCTGTGGATCCGACTGAAATTGATCTCTTATTCGAAAGATTCATCTCTTCTGCCCGTAATGAACCGCCTGATATTGATGTAGACTTTGAACATGAACGCAGAGAAGAAGTCATGCAATACGTCTTCAATAAGTACGGCAGGGACAGGGCTGCTATTGTTGCTACCGTTACACAACAACACCAGAAAGGTGCCATCCGGGATGTCGGCAAAGCGATGGGATTATCTGTAGATACGATCAACCGCATGTCTACTTCTATCTGGCGTTATACGGATGAATGGTTTGATGAAGGACGGCTGCAGGAACATGGGCTGAATCCGGAAGATCCACATCTGAAAAAAGTACTGTCACTGACAAAACAGATGATGGGATTTCCAAGACAACTGGGACAACATACAGGCGGCTTTGTGATCACACAGGGAAAACTACATGAGCTCTGTCCTATTCTGAATGCCCGTATGGAAAACAGGACCTGTATAGAGTGGAATAAAGATGATATAGATACGCTGGGATTCATGAAGATCGATGTACTGGCATTGGGCATGCTGACCTGTATCAGAAAAGCTTTTGACCTGGTGAAACAACATTATGGAAAGGATTATACACTAGCAAATATCCCTCAGGGGGATAAAGCAGTATATGAAATGATCAGTCGTGCAGACACTATTGGCGTATTCCAGATAGAGAGCCGTGCGCAGCAGTCCATGTTGCCAAGACTACGGCCAGAAAAGTTTTATGACCTCGTTATTGAAGTAGCAATCGTACGCCCCGGCCCTATTCAGGGAGACATGGTACATCCGTATCTGCGCCGACGGAATGGACAAGAGGAACCAGATTATCCGCCACAACTGAAAGACATCCTGGAGAAAACACTTGGCGTTCCCCTCTTCCAGGAACAAGCCATGAACATCGCCATCAAGGCGGCCAATTTTACTCCAACGGAAGCAGATGAATTACGCCGTAGTATGGCTACTTTCAGACTGAATGGCGTCATTGAGAAGTTTGAGAAAAAACTCATTAAGGGGATGACTGACAATGGCTACGAACTTGACTTTGCACAACGCATATTCAAACAGCTCAAAGGGTTTGGCAGTTATGGATTTCCGGAGAGTCATGCTGCCAGTTTTGCGTTACTGGTGTATGTTTCTTCTTATCTCAAGTGTTATTATCCGGATGTTTTTGCGGGTGCATTGCTGAACAGTATGCCCATGGGTTTTTATCAGCCAGCGCAGATAGTAAGTGATGCCCGTGCACATCATGTGGAAGTCAGACCGGTGGATATCAATCACTCTTTCTGGGATAATACACTGGAGGAAATGGCCGGGAAATACCATGCTTTAAGACTGGGCTTCCGCCAGGTTAAAAGCCTAAACCAGGAAGACATGGACGTCTTATTATCCGCCAGGAAAAAAGGCATTACCAGTATCCTTGCTTTACGGGAAGCCGGTGTGTCTCAGACGGCCCTGGAAAAGCTCGCAGATGCGGATGCCTTCCGGTCCATCGGTCTTGACAGACGAAGGGCCTTATGGGAAATCTCCTCGTTACATGACCGGCCTATTGGTCTGTTTACCGGACAAGCATCTGAAAGCACGGTCGAACAACCCGTTGAACTGCCTGAAATGTCTGCGCCGGAACATGTGGTGCAGGATTATAATGCGCTGGCTTTGTCACTCAAGGCCCACCCGGTGAGTTTTGTCAGGGAAAAGCTTAGTCTGCTACATGTAACGGCAGTGAAGGATCTGGCGACGATACCCGACGGAATGCCAGTAAAAGTGGCTGGTCTGGTACTGGTGAGACAAAGACCCGGTACCGCCAGCGGGGTTTGCTTTATTACCATTGAAGACGAGACGGGCTGTGCAAACCTGGTGGTGTTTAATCAGTTGTTCGAAAAGTACCGTAAGGAGATATTACAGGCCAGGCTGTTGATGGTGGAAGGGAAAATGCAACGGGAAGGTGAAGTGGTCCATGTGGTGGTGAGGCAATGTTATAACCTGAACAAGTTATTACATCAGATGACAGTGGTAAAGGATGGAACGGTGAAGCAGGCGGAAATAAAACCAGGTACAGAGGAGCTGAAGTTACCCGGCGCAAGGAATTTCAGGTAGGAAGCACCATCCCGGTCAGCCAATGTTAATTCTTCATTGCCGGGGGAGTCTGGCAGGATATATGCAGAAGATGGGTTATATTATGTTAACTATGAAAAAGACTCTTTTCCTGCTTTTCACCTCACTATTAGGTATCAAATCCCAGGGAAATGCCCAGGATAAAACACCCGTTTCCTTCAACGATCTTATTGCAAAGGAATGGAAGTTAGCCTATTATGGCGATAATGGTAAAAAACAGCCTCCTTCGAAGCAGCAAGCCGATAACCGCATGACCTTTTACAAAGACAAGCGCGTTTTGTCAGTCGAGCAGGGCAAACAGGACCAGGGGGTATGGCAATATGACTCCACCACCAAAGTGCTGACTATTACGGACAATAAAACAAAAGGGATACTGGCATTGCAGGTGATGCAACTCGATCAATCTAAATTTGTCGTTGGTTATAAGGACCCCAACGGGACTTTAGTGGAAATACATATGCTGGCTGTCAGACAGTAACTACTTCCCTTTTACTTCGATCCATACCGGCGCATGATCGCTGGTCTTCTCCCATCCTCTTACATCGCGGTCTACACCGGCTGCCTTCAGGCGTTTGTCAAAATGCGAGCTAAGCAGGAAGTGGTCAATACGCAGACCGGCATTACGGCCGTAAGCGTCTCTGAAATAATCCCAGAAGGTATAGATCTTATCTTCAGGGTAGAGTTTGCGGATGGCGTCTGTCCAGCCCAGTTCTACCAGTTCTTTAAACGCGGCCCTGGTTTCCGGTCTAAACAGGGCATCATCTACCCAGCGTTCTGGTTTATATACATCCAGTTCTGTCGGCATGACGTTATAATCGCCTGTCAGAATTACCGGCACATCCTGTGCGAGCAATTCTTTTGCGTGGGCGGTCAGGCGTTTGAACCAGTTCAGTTTATAGTCGAATTTAGGCCCCGGCGCAGGGTTACCGTTAGGCAGGTACAAACATCCCAGTATAAAATCGCCATTGATCACGGCTTCAATATACCGGCTGTGCACATCTTCAGGATCACCAGGAAGCGCTCTGCGGATCTCTTCTATCTGGAGGTTACGGGCAAGAATGGCCACACCATTCCAGCTTTTCTGTCCATGCCAGATGGCATTATAACCGGCATCTCTGATCGCCTGTTCCGGAAATTTCTCCTGCGGAGCTTTCAGTTCCTGTAAACAGACAACATCGGGTGCGGACTCTTCCAGCCAGCGAAGCAGGACAGGCAGGCGTCCGTTGACACCATTCACATTATACGTGGCTATTTTCATGGCGAATAGATCTGTGTTTAATGATGGATATTGCGTTTAAAATCATGCCGGTTAAAGGACAGGCTGCAATTTATCACTTTTAGGATTACCACATCAGATCTCTGCGATAGAAATACATGCATCTCATACCCCGGGGAGCATGAGATGCATATTGAAAACTGCTGTTAATGTAGTTTGATCGAAACTACTTCACCCGACTCCTTGACCTCCACAAATTCTTCTATCCTGTCGGAGTGACCAACACTGTAGTATTCAGGCGTATAGTAGTCCGTACGACCGTAGCCGCTATAACCACTACCTGTATACACATTCCTGGAATGACTGGTTGACCAGCCTACAATGGCCTGCAGGAAGTACCTTCCGGGCTTCATCTCGGTAAAGGTGAAATTGCCATAGCTGTCTGTCGTCGTTTCCAGGCGGAAGCGGAAGGCTTCATCTGACATATATACGTAGGTGTGCTTACCTTCTTTTTTCTTACGCAGCGAGAGCCATGCGTCAAAATAAGGCGTTACGGGAAACAACACAATTTTCGTGTTGGTAGCATAAATACGTTCTGCCAGTAGCGGTTTAACCCCCAAATTATTCTTAGGCTTTGTAAAGGCAATACCCTTGATCGTCCCCTTTCCCCTTTTCAGCTGTTCGCGGGCGGTTAAGGAATCAAAAGCGAATTCCGGGTAGAGGATCTTTGGAGGTTTTGGTCCCCTTTGTGCCAAAACAATCCCTGCAAGGCATACGAATGCCATAGTCAATACTGATGATGCGATTCTCATTATACTTAATCGTTGGTTAGCATATGGTTTTTAAAGCTTTCCGTTTATGGGCTTTTAGGTCTTTCTATCAGGGGTTGGGCTGTGCAATTGTGTTTACGAAGCCGCTAAGATATAGATTTTGCAAATATTATTATAAAAAAAAACCTAATTCGCTGTAATTCAGGAAGGACGGCCATATCGGATAGGATGCCCCGGTTTCCGGGCAGTAACAGTGTTAAACGGATAGCTTGTTATAAAAAAGGCGATACATTTGTTATATGGAAAATGTATTGAAGCAATTCTTCTCCAAGAAATTCGGCTATATAGATTTTGATGCTGAGACAGCAGATGACATCCTGTATGAAGAGTATAACGCCTTTATCAAAGTACTCTTTATGGAAGCAGGATCGGAAGTGATGGTGGATTTTAAGGAATACAAACTGGAAAAGGACGCGCTTTTCTTTATTAAGGACGGACAATGGTATAAGTGTGCCGGCAGCGGTACGCTATTATATTATAACCGTGATTTTTACTGTATCCAGATCCATGATGCGGAGGTGGCTTGTGATGGTTTGTTGTATAATAATGTATATGATGTACCGGTTGTATACCTGGATGCAGAGGCTTCCCGTCAGACCAGACACATATTGCAGGAAATAAAGATGGAGGCTGTCAGTTCAGAAAGCAGTACGGAGGAGATGATCAGGATCTTCCTGAAACAACTGATCATCCGTTCTACCCGTATGTGGAAGAAGACAAATGACCTGGCGGATAGCAGTGCCACACAGGAAGTAGAGTTTCTGCGGAAATTCAGTCAGCTGGTGGAAGCACATTATATTAAACACCATAATGTGGCTGACTATGCGGATATGCTGAGCATTACCCCTAAAGCGCTCAGTAAGAAAATATCGAAATACAGTGCAAAAACCCCTAATGATATTATAAAGGACAGGATCATCCTGGAGGCCAAACGCCTGCTGATCCATACTGATCTGAGTGTAAAAGAGATCGGTTACAAGCTGGGATATGAAGACCCGGCGTACTTTGTACGTTTATTTACCAACCAGACGGAAAGCTCCCCCCTGCTTTTCAGAAAAAAATACGCCGAAGGAGAAAAAGTACAATAACTGTCGCCATTCGTGCATTGATCGCGCTCATTTGCTGCCGTAGTTTTGTGTTATCAAATTAAATGATCACAATCAACAACACACAAATGAAAAAGCAAATACTCTCTCTCGCAGTTGCCAGTATACTAAGTGCAAGCGCTTTCGCACAGACCGTAAATCCTGACAATGATCCTAACATTGACAGACACACGAAAGCATTCCTGCATGCGTTAAACAACAGCGGTGGTGCACCTTTGGAAACATTGTCTCCTAAAGATGCCCGCGAAGTACTGGTAGGTGCGCAGAAGAGCGTAAAAGTCGATATATCCGGTATTACAGTTACCGACAAAACAATTACACAGGACGGTCAGACTATCAAAATACATATCGTTCGGCCGGAAGCAGCTAAAGGTGTACTGCCAGTATTTATGTTCTTCCATGGCGGCGGATGGGTACTGGGTGACTTCCCTACTCACCTGCGTTTAGTACGTGACCTGGTAGTAAGTTCAGGAGCAGCGGCTGTTTTCGTAGACTATACACCTTCACCGGAAGCACATTATCCGGTAGCGATCAATCAGGCATATGCAGCCACCAAATGGGTAGCAGCGAATGGTAAAGAGATCAACGTAGACAGTAAACGTCTGGCAGTTGCAGGTAACAGCGTGGGCGGTAACATGGCAGCTGTAGTAGCGCTGATGGCGAAAGAGAAAGGTGGTCCGGCTATTAAATTACAGGTACTCCTGTGGCCTGTAACAGATGCTAACTTTGAAACTGGCTCTTACAATCAATATGCAGAACAGCGCTTCCTGACCAAGAATCTGATGAAATGGTTCTGGGATAATTATACAACAGATGCGAATCAGCGAAAAGAGATCTATGCTTCTCCTTTACAGGCTACCACTGAACAGCTGAAAGGTTTACCACCAGCACTGGTACAGGTTGCAGAGAATGATGTACTGCGTGATGAAGGTGAAGCATATGCACGTAAAATGGATGCAGCAGGTGTAAATGTAACGCTGGTAAGATATGATGGTGCGATCCATGACTATGGTCTGCTGAATCCTATCGCGGATAATCCATCTACACGTTCTGCGATGTTACAGGCAGGTAATGAATTAAAAGCTTATTTGAAATAGTTGAGGTTACATAAGTGAGGTTTTAACAAAGAGTGATGCCGCCCTGACAGTGTTTTAATACGCTGTCGGGGCGGTTCTTTTTTGGCACTTCCAATGAATACGAATATGTGTTATATTTGGTTACACCAAAACCCAGATATGCTACACATCGGTCTTATACGGGAAGAGAAACAGCCACACGATAACAGAGTCGCCTTTACGCCACAGCAATGTCAGTGGATCATCAGACATCATCCGCAGGTACGCATCAGTGTACAGCCTTCTCCCTGGAGATGTTTCACAGATAATGAATATGCCGCCGCCGGTATTACGCTTTCCGAAGACCTCTCCCATTGTGAGATACTGTTAGGGATTAAAGAGGTCCCGGCAGATGAACTGATTCCCGGGAAAACATATCTTTTCTTTTCACATACCCGTAAGAAACAGCCGCATAACAGGCATATGTTACAGACGATCCTGGAAAAACAGATCACGCTGATAGACTATGAATGCCTGGTCCATGCAGATGGTGCACGTATTTTAGGATTTGGCTTCTTTGCCGGCGTCGTTGGCGCGCACAACGGTTTGCTGACTTATGGAAAGAAGACAGGGGCTTATAACCTTGTGCCGGTGCATCGCTGCCATGATTTTAAAGAGCTGATCAATCATTATTTCGGCGCTAAACTACCGCCCTTGAAGATCGTCATTACAGGTTCCGGACGCGTTGCTGCGGGTACGCTGGAAGTCATGGGACTACTGGGCATTAAATATATTCCACCGGAAGAATATCTCATCAATACCTATGCTTATCCCGTATATACGCAGCTGAAAGCAGGAGAACTGTATCTGCGGAAAACAGATAAGACCTATAGCAGGGAAGATTTTCACCTGCATCCAGAACAGTACGACTGCCGCTTTCTCCCTTTTGTAACAGCAACTGATATCCTGATGAATGGTATTTACTGGGATGAACGTATTCCGCCGTTATTTACCTGGAATGACCTTGCAAAAGACAACTTCCGGATTAAGGTGATTGCTGACATTACAGATGATACAAATGGCTCGATTCCTTCGAATCTGGGAGATTCCAGTATTGATGATCCTGTGTATGGTGTAGACAAACAGACAAGGGAGCGGACAGCGCCTTTCCTGCCGGATACGCTGGATATGATGTGTGTGAGTAATCTGCCGAATGAACTGCCAAGAGATGCGTCACAGTATTTTGGGGATCAGTTGATGAAGTATGTGTTTGATGAATTGCAGCAGGAGAATAGTGAGACTATACGGAATGCGACAATTGCGGATAAAGGACGATTAACGGAGCGGTTTGCGTATTTGGGGGATTATGTGAGTGAGGATTAAGTAGAATGCGCTAAGAGCGATTTATGGAAGTGCGGACGCGATGGGAAGGATTGTTAGAGACTGTGTAAGGTTGAAACATAAGGACCTGGAACGTGTCCGCACACACTTATCACAGGAAAAGATAATAAGGCTTTAACAAGGCTATAAACGTAGCAGTATACGTTTTCTTATCTGCTTCACGTATTGCCATTACCTGTTCGGAGGAAGACGGTGTAACATGCCCTCTCCTACCGAAAATACCTACGCTGCGGAAATAATCATGTTGCTCGCTTTGCTTTACATGCAGTACCTGCTCTAAAGAGAAGCCTGCTATTTCCGCCAATGCTTTAAAGTCTGCAAAGGGCTTATAAGGCAACAATACAGAAAAACGACCTTCTTCTGACAGCTGCCTGTCAATTACCTGCAAGAGCTCGTTATAATCCAGCGTAGTGGCATGCATGGCCTGATTGCGCAGCTGATTGACGCTTTTCAGGTCTCCCTCATAGAAAGGAGGATTTGTGACAATAAAGTCATACCGCTCCCCTGCCGGCAGTTGCTTGGCATCTGTCTCCATCACCCTTAAGCGCTCCTTCCAGGGAGAAGCTTCAAAGTTTGTTCGGGCCTGTCCTGCGGCAGCCGGATCCAGTTCTATACCCGTAATGGCAGCTTCAGATTGCTGTGCCAGCATCAGAGAAAGCAGTCCGGTGCCGGTGCCTATATCCAGTATGCGGCTGACCGGTGATTGCTCCCGGAGCCAGGCAGCTGTATAGGCGCCCTGCACACAGGCGTCTGTGCAGACTTTCATCGCACAGGCGTCCTGGTATACGGTAAATTGCTTGAAACTGAAATAGTGATTGGGCATCGGCAGTTATTAATGTTCAAAACCTGCTCTGGCGCCCGGAATGGCATCCAGTCCTACGAACTCACCTGCCTGATATTTATACCAGGCGGTCATGGCAATCATCGCAGCATTGTCTGTACAGTATTCGAATTTCGGGATGTAGGTTTTCCAGCCATACCTTTCACCATACTGCTGTAAAGCATTGCGCAGACCGGAATTAGCACTCACCCCTCCTGCGATACCGATCTCTTTAATGCCGGTTTCTTTGGAAGCTTTTACCAGTTTGTTCATCAGGATACTGACGATACGATGCTGAATAGAAGCGCAGATATCGGCCATGTTATTTTCGGCGAACTGCGGATCTTTCTGTTGCTGTTCCTGCAGGAAGTAGAGAATGGAGGTCTTCAGACCGCTAAAGCTGAAGTTCAGACCCGGGATCTGTGGTTCGGGGAATTTGAATCTGTCCGGATTGCCCTCACGGGCATATTTATCGATCAATGGACCACCAGGGTATGGCAGACCCAGTAATTTGGCACTTTTATCAAAAGCTTCACCAGCGGCATCATCCAGCGTTTCACCGATCACCTTCATCTGTAAAGGACTGTCACAACGGACGATCTGGGTATGACCACCGGAGACTGTCAGACAGAGGAAAGGAAAAGAAGGCTTATTATCACCGATGAAATTGGCCAGCACGTGCGCCTGCATGTGGTGTACGGCTATCAGTGGAACATCCAGGGCTAAAGCCATCGATTTGGCAAAACAACTGCCTACCAGCAGGGAACCGATCAGACCCGGCGCCTGGGTAAAGGCAATGGCGTTCAGCTCATCCTTGCGTACACCAGCCACTTTCAGGGCCTGGTCTACGACAGGGACGATATTTTCCTGGTGGGCACGGGAAGCCAGTTCCGGCACTACACCACCGTATCGCTCGTGAATAGTTTGATTGGCAATAAAATTAGACAGGATCTTTCCATCGGCCAGTACGGAAGCACTTGTCTCATCGCACGATGACTCTATGGCCAGTATTTTTACAGACATGCCCGCAAAGGTAGGAAATTATAGCTTTATCAATTGCTACGGATAGCCACTACCGGATCCAGTTTGGATGCCAGGTAAGCCGGAATGAAGCCGGCAATGATCCCTACAACAGAGGATACTGTTAATCCGAGGATGATATTATTGAGTGTGAGGGTGAATTCGAAGAAATGTAAACTGTTCACCGCAACGGTCGTCAGAAACACCAGCACCAACCCCAGCAGACCGCCCAGCATACACAGGATCATAGATTCCAGCAGGAATTCCATCAGGATCACCTTTTTACGGGCGCCGATCGCTTTTTTCAATCCGATGATGTTGGTCCGCTCCTTTACCGTCACGAACATGATATTCGCGATCCCGAAACCACCTACGATCAGTGCGAAACAGGCAATCAGCCAGCCGCCCATATTTACCATACCAAATACCTTATTCAGGTCTCCGCTAACGGCAGTGATCTCATTGAGGGAGAAGTCATCCTCCTCTTTCGGACGTAAGCGGCGGATACTGCGCATCACACCTCTCAGTTCGTCTTTCAGCTGTAATAAGGTGGCTCCGGGAGCCGCCTTTACCAGGATGAACGGGTCCGCAAAGCGGCGTTCATCTACGATGGTACGGCCAAATACATATGGTACGATCACAGAGTTGTCATAGTTGATGCCATCCACCAGACTGGCGCCCTTCTTCTTCAGGGTACCGATCACCCGCACCGGGCGGCCAGCTACAGCAATCGTTTTTTCCATTGCCTTATCAGAGGTGCCGAAAAGCCCTTCCCAGATATTGGCGCCCAGAATAGCCACATTGGCGCCGTTTTCGTTTTCCTTACCAGCGAAAAAGCGGCCGGACAGGAAGGTTAAAGCCTGGATCTTCTCATAATCGCCACTAACCGCAAACAGCTCCGTTCCCTCCATGTATCCATCCTTATACTCTACTCTTTTTCCACTGGCAGAAAAGGCAAAAGCCGACAGACCGGCGCTCTGTACTTTATCTTTGATAGGCGTCAGCTCCTGGAACTTCGGTAAAGGCCGGTTTACATACTTCCACCAGGGAAAATCAGGACCGCCATCCCATGGCCATTTTTGTATATATACGACGTCACTGCCGAGGGTTTCGACCTCATTACGGACATTTCTTTCCAGACTGTTAGTAGCAGTAAGTACGGCGATGATACAGAATATACCAATGGTGATACCCAGCAGGGATAAGAATGTGCGGAGTTTATTTACCCGCAGCTCCAGAACCGCCATTTTCAGGCTGTTCCATAAAATTTTGATCGTGGCAATCATAGATACATGTAAATTAATGATTAAACGTGACAATTACGTACCTTTGCACACATTTTCGGTCACAAACTATATGAAGTACGCAAACGAGATCAATAAAAGAAAGACATTCGCCATTATCGCCCACCCGGATGCCGGTAAGACAACCCTGACGGAAAAGTTCCTCCTGTTCGGGGGCGCTATCCAGACGGCAGGTGCTGTTAAGTCGAACAAGATCAAGAAACATACGACCTCTGACTTTATGGAGATAGAACGCCAGCGTGGTATCTCCGTGGCGACTTCCGTAATGACCTTTGAATACAGGGATATGCTGGTGAACCTGCTGGATACTCCTGGTCACAAGGACTTCGCGGAAGATACCTATCGTACCCTGACAGCGGTGGACAGTGTCGTACTCGTGATCGACTGCGTAAAAGGGGTGGAAGAGCAGACCGAAAGACTGATGGAAGTGTGCCGTATGCGTGATACTCCGGTGATCATCTTCGTGAACAAACTGGACCGTGACGGTAAGAACCCATTCGACCTGCTGGACGAACTGGAAGAAAAACTGAGCATCCGTGTACGTCCGCTGAGCTGGCCTATCAATATGGGTACAGACTTCAAAGGCGTATATAACCTTTATAATAAGAGCTTTGTATCTTTTGCACCCAATAAAAAAGCCACTGATGATGACATCGTTCCTCTCAGTGACCTGAGCAGCAGCTACATAGATGAACATTTCAATGCGCAGGACGCTGCTCAGCTGAGAAATGATGTAGAACTGATCGAGGGTGTGTATGATACCTTCGATAACACAGATTATCTGCAGGGTAAAATGGCGCCGGTGTTCTTCGGTAGTGCCGTTAACAACTTCGGTGTAAAAGACCTGCTGGATACCTTCGTGGAGATTGCGCCGGTACCACGTGACCGTGAAGCCAGCACCCGTGAAGTGAAGGTAGAAGAAGATAAATTCAGTGGTTTTATCTTTAAGATCCACGCGAATCTCGACCCTCGTCACCGTGACCGTATCGCCTTCCTGCGTGTATGTTCCGGCCGTTTCGAGCGTAATAAATTCTATAAACACGTACGTCTGGAAAAAGACATGCGTTTCAGCAACCCATATAGCTTCCTGGCCCGTGAAAAGAACATCGTGGATGATGCTTATCCGGGTGATGTGGTAGGTCTGTTTGATACCGGTAACTTCAAGATCGGCGATACATTGACCGAAGGTGAAAAATTCTTTTTCACTGGTATCCCAAGCTTCTCTCCTGAACTGTTCAAGGAGGTGGTAAATAAAGATCCGATGAAAACGAAGCAGCTGGAAAAAGGCTTGCGTCAGCTGACTGACGAGGGTGTGGCACAGCTGTTCACGCAGCATAATGGTAACCGTAAGATCATCGGTTGTGTGGGCGACCTGCAATTCGAAGTAATCCAGTACCGTTTGCTGCAGGAGTATGGTGCTTCCTGTCAGTTCAATACCCTGCCGTTCTTTAAAGCGTGCTGGATCACTGGTGAGAAACAGAAAGTAGAAGACTTCATCCGCTTCAAACAATCCAACATTGTGCAAGACAAGGATGGTTTGCTGGTATACCTCGCACAATCAGAATGGTACCTCAATACAGAGCGTGCAAACAATCCGGATATTGAGTTCCATTTCACATCTGAAATACACAAACAGTAAAATAAAAAGCCGCTTCCTGTGATCAGGAGCGGCGTATTAAGTAATTGTACGACCAACTCAAATCGAAGTACAATTGCAGACTGTCCTTAGTATGTAAAACAATAACGCAAAGCTATACCAGCTTTGCGTTACTTATTTATGCATTTGGGAATTTGATTTACGCAATAAGGAAATCAATAATGAGACGGGCGTTATTGCCTTATATATTGCATGATGAATTCACGGCTCACCCGCCCATCTTTGCCCTCAAAGTGAGCATCCATATGCTTCGTATCTTTCCAGCGATAGATAATCTTCTGCGGATAGGGACTTTGCAGATTTTCGGCTACGAATCCAACGGACTTCAATACACGTAATTTGAAGCGAACCGGTTCTCCTATACTATCTCTTACTGCAGCAATGGTAAAGTAGATCCCATCCCCTTCCAGAAAAAGACGCATATCATCCACTTTCGTACTGTCTCCTTTTATCAGGCGCATGGTCCTGCCCTTCCAGGTATGCTCATCCACTCGTTTCCATTTCTCGGCATAGATACCGAGTTTGGTCTTCATCGTCCAGTATCCTTCTATATTATCGATATACCGGAAATCGGAAAGACGTACCTGTGCGCCCGCCGTAAAGGCTGCGCACAGGAATACTATGATGAATGAACTATTGCGGAACAACTGCTTCTTCTCCATACATCTGAGGTTTATATTTATGAGAAGGAGAAGGAATGAAAGGTCCGAGGTCGAGTGATGCCCATTTTTCATCAACTATTTTGATGGTCGCATCATCTGCAACGATAATGTTTGGCCAGTCACGTTCAAAGTTGTCAAGCGCACGGGTTTTCAGGGTACCATCCATACCGATACCGGCACCTAATTTACCCGGATGACCAGGTACCGCAGGACGTACGATAAAGCTGTCACGACGCGGATCCAGGTTATTGCAGAAACGCCAGAGTGCAGATGGAAGATCCTGTACATCAACAGTATGTTCGACAAACAGCACCATTTTTATGTTACTGAGTTCCGGCATATTGTATAACTGCTCCGTCAATTCCTTGATATGCAGCGGACGTGCTTTTTCTACGGATACCAGGATACATGGAATACCATCTTTCAGCAGGGAATCATTGATATCCTTAATCTCAGGGAAACGCTGCATGACGTTTGTGCGATTGAAGGTCTGATCGGTAGTAATCAGTTCTGATTCGATCTCTTCTTCATATTTGGCGGTGCCATCAATACACATCTTACCACCGAAGCCCATTTTGGAACAGGAGTGGTCCAGTACGTCCATAGGACCCTGGCTCAGGTAGATATCCGTTGCAGGGTTCAGATGTTTGAACACGTACTGTGCGAGTTCTTTATAGTTCTGGATACTGGTATGTTCGTCAGCAACGACCAGTATTTTGTTGAACATCATTTGTCCGGCGCCCCACATGGCATTCATCACTTTCTGCGCCTGTCCCGGATAATCCTTTTTGATCTGTGCGATGACCAGGTTATGGAATACGCCTTCAACCGGCATTTCCATATCTATCATTTCGGGAACCATTGTCATTTTGATAGGCGCCAGGAAAACCCTTTCAGTCGCTTTTCCGATCCAGGCGTCCTCCTGCGGAGGGATACCTACGATGGTAGAAGGATAGATGGCGTCTTTTCTGTGTGTGATCGCTGTTACGTGGAAGCGAGGGTACCAGTCAGCCAGTGAGTAATAACCGGTATGGTCGCCGAATGGCCCTTCCCAGATCAGTTCTTCTTCCGGATCCACATATCCTTCGATCACAAAGTCTGCATCTGCGGGTACTTCAATTTCCGGCTGGGTGATACATTTCACCAGTTCCACCTTCTGCTTACGCAGGAAACCTGCCAGCATGTATTCGTCCACATTTTCAGGAAGTGGCGCGGTAGCAGAATAGGTATATGCCGGGTCTCCACCGAGGATGACCGCTACCGGCATACGTTTCTTCAGTTTTTTATATTCCATGAAGTGCTTGGCGGACACTTTGTGTTTGTGCCAGTGCATTCCTGTCATGGTTTTGTCGAATACCTGCATGCGGTACATGCCCACGTTGCGGGTACCGGTATTCGGATCTTTGGTATGAATAACGGGAAGGGTGATAAAAGGACCACCATCTTTCGGCCAGCACTGCATCACCGGGATCTTGCTGAGGTCCGGTTCGCTCATGATCACTTCCTGGCAGGCGCCTCTGCCGCTTACGCCCTTTGGCATCCAGGAGGCAAACTGCCCCAGTTTTGGTAACATGGCCAGTTTATCGAGTATTCCTTCTTTCGGCTTTGATAATAATTTCACCAGGGATTCGATCTCATTCGCCACATCATCTAATTCCTGGACGCCAAGCGCCATACACATGCGCCTGTAGCTACCCATGGAATTGATCAGTACAGGGAAATCATAACCTGTGTTTTCGAACAGCAGCGCTTTACCTCCGTTGGGCGATTTACTTACCCTGTCGGTAATTTCTGCGATCTCCAGCTTAGGGTCTACATAAGTCTTGATCCTTATCAGCTCTCCTGCCTTTTCTAATGTGTCTATAAAGTGTTTCAGGTGCTTATATGCCATATTTCTAAATGCTATAAATGCGAATGACGAATTACAATAGGTGCAAAGATACACACAATCGTAATTCGTCATCTTTAATTCCGTTGTTCTGACAGCTGAAACCCTGGTAAGGTGCTTTCCTTCCGGAAACTGCCGTCCTTTCGGAACAATTATTTACAGCCCTACTACAATCGGACCAGTAGCGATCACTACTTTCGGAGAGCGCTGATATACTACTCTCGGACGTGGAGGTGGCGGCGGAGCGGGTACATATACTACCGGAGCTGGTTGTACATACACTACCTGTGCCGGAGCCGGACGGCAGCTATAGTAAGCGCCTCTGTAATCTCTGTTACAATCATCCCAACGACCATGGTGTACTCTGTAATTCCTCGGACGGCAATCATCATGATGACCGTGTCCTCTTCTTCCCTGAGCCTGTGCACCGAGTATACCTCCCCCTATCAGCAGTAATACTAATACTATCTGTTTCATACGTTGTTCGATTTTGTAGTTGAATGGAAATTAAATTAATTAGATTGGAATAGTTGTCCGCTTAGATTAAATAAGTTAAATAAAGATGATGGTGTTTCGTGTTTGTTATTAAACGGTTTTTTTTAATATCTGGTATGTGTATTCGTTGGCGACGTTGTTTTTGTTCCGTCTGGTAGATAAATTTCAAGAAGTATGCCAAAAAACATTGATGCCTCTCTGCATGCATATTTTTTTACTACGTTTCAAAAAAAAGCCGCTTCCTGATGATAGAAGCGGCTTTAAAATATTATACTATGTATGTCAGAATCTCGGACACTGTGATACTTTCTGTCTTCTCCAGTTATTGTGCGCGTTACTGCCGCCACCGAAGCGATAGCTGAGCGTTAATCCCGTAAATATGTACCAGTCTTTATATTTGTCGGAGCCACGCTGTATGCCGTCTGCCGGATAAGTACCGGGTGTTACATGACTACCCAGTGTCACTTCATCACCACGATAGGCAAAGTCTGCTGCTTTCTGTCCGCGTGTTCTTACTAACGTATTTCTGTCAACATAAGTAAGACTCACATCATCCAGATAATCGGTAAAGGTTTTACGTAAACCAAATTCAAAACCAGCGATCCAGTTCTCCGTCAGGAGTATTTTCACACCTGCGCCAAATGGAATAGAGATCTGGCGGAGATTATATTCTTTACGGGTTGGATAGGCGGCCAGGCCTTGTCCTTCTGTACCCAGGGGACGAAGATTTACGGTATTGCCGAGTGAATCTTTCGTTGTCGGATAAAAACTAAACAACGCTACGCTGGCAAATACATATGGTGTGATCTTTTTCTCATCCAGATCCAGGAAATTAAATTCAAAACCCAGTTGTCCTTCCCATATAGGAGAACGGAAACTCAGGTTACGCTTTATCAGCATGGTATCTCTGTTGGTGCTGTCGGCGCCGGCGATCCTTCCGTAAGAAAGACCTCCACGAATAGTGAGATAACGGTTGATATCTCTTTTTAAGAATACACCGAGTGCAAAACGGGTGTATTTCAGATCAACTCTTGTTTGCACAAGGTCGCCGCTATAATTACTCGTGCCAATGAAACCACCGGCCTGCCAGTATTGCGAAAAACCGCTGAAAGGGGCACAGATCAATAAAAAAACAAGCACTCTTTTCCATACAGCACGAGAGAAACGATTCTTCAATAAACTTAGATTTGGCATCAATAAAGGGATTGATTAAAGATCATGATTTTATCCGTCCGGACTCGTTCCGGAGGTACTTCAGCAGGCATAAGGGGTAAACAGGCGGAACAATTGCAATAATTGTACTAGGTTCTATTCAAACGCCGGAAATCAATAAAAATTGTTAAAAATTTCCGTTTTGAAGGCCGCGAAAGTAATAATTTTCTATTTCTCTACGCAAAAAGTACTCAATAACATTTGTCGCCTCCACGTTTTTTTTCGTCATGTTCCCTTAAAAGCTTAAATTCGGAAACTACCGCTTAATGATTTATCTAATATGTAAATTATTGTTTAAGTAAACAACAGCGTGGACGTTAGAAAAACCTACTGGAACCATTTAACACCTCAAATTAATATAGTCTATGAACCACAACCCTCCGGCTCGTGAAATGGAGCTGATGGCCCTCAAAGCATTGAGTTACGCGGACGATCGTATGTCCGAGTCATTCGAGATGAAAGACGTATCCGAATACTTAGGCATCTCTTATTCTTATTTTTATCACAGTTTTACGACGGTCATCGGAGAACCTTACTGGCAATATGTAAAACGGCACCGGTTGGAAGTCTCTGCGGGCTTACTGCGACACAGCGGTTACAACATCAGTGAGATAGCCGACAGAACGGGTTATGCTACCGTGGCCGCCTATACTAAAGCGTTTACGCAATACTTTGATAAGAGTCCGCGCAATTTCAGAAAGATCGGAACACTACCCAATGAAAAGCGCACGCTTGACATGGTGAACCTGATCGTGCAGGCCTTTGATAAACAGGGAGAACTGTTCACACCATTGTTCAGTTTTGAGCGTACAGAGACGGATCATCTGCCGGATAGTACATTATTTTACACGCTGTTATCCCGCGGACAGGACCCTGTGGCACAAATGATCATGAAAATGAACCGGGAGGAACAACGCATGCGTGGCATTATCGGTAACCACAACCTGGTCAATGCAAAAGTGATCACCAGTACACTGGATTCAGTGCCTGTAACTGATTATGAGCGTATGAGCATGTATGCGGGTATCCTGGTACCCAATAAAGATATTACGCCGGTATTGGAACAGACGATCCTCGGAGAAAAATTAATGACCAAGCACATACCGGGCGGCCATTATATCACGCTGCCGGTACCAACAGATTTTGCGACCGCAGGCATTCCGATGTACGAGTTTATAGACCGTTATATCAAAGAAGGCGTTTTCAAAATGAGTGGTACTCATTTCTTTATATCAATGCTTGCGCCTAATTCCTGCGTCATTTATATCCCCCATTTCAAGCAACTCATCTGATTCTCTGTTTCTGTTTCCCTCTTTAAAAATATATATTTGAGGGAAATACGACTGTCCCATGAATCAAGTAAAGCTGCCATTTAATGCCCGGCTGGCCTATACCCTGTTATGCATTATACTGATCATCTATGTTGCCCGCTTAGGGCATGAGCTGATCATCCCTCTTGCATTTGCCATGCTGGTGTCCATTATGCTGTTGCCTATGGCGAATCAGCTGGAAAAATGGCGTTTTTCAAGAGGACTGGCGGCATTTACCGTCATCTTCCTCTTTGTGATATTGCTGTTGGGCATTTTATTACTGCTGGCAGCTCAGATGGGATCATTTGTGGCGGATTTCCCACAGTTGCAGCAACAACTGTTGACTTCGCTCAACTCTTTACAGGAATGGATAAACGTAAAGTTCCATATTGATACGGCGCGTCAGATGGATTACCTGGAACAAATGGCGATGGGTACACTGGGTAGCGCGACCGGTTTTATCAGCAGTACCCTGTTGTCCTTATCGTCGCTGCTGATCTTCGTCATCTTCGTATTATTATATAGTTTCTTCCTGCTGTTATACCGTTCCCTGATCTTCACTTTTCTGATCCGCCTGTTCAGGGAAAAACACCGCGACAAGCTGCTGGACGTCGTGATGCAGACCCGCTACATCATTAAAGGGTATGTATCCGGTCTGATGATAGAAATGCTCGTCGTCGCTGTTGTAAATTGCGCCATGTTGTGGATCTTCGGCGTAAAATACGCTACCCTCCTGGGTATCATGGCAGCATTGTTCAATCTCATCCCCTATCTCGGCATATATGTAGCCACTATCATTTGTATGTTGCTCACGCTCACTAACAGTTCACTCGCCGCTTCTATACAGGTAGGCGCGGGTTTGCTGCTGGTTCATTTCCTGGATAGTAACATCCTGTTACCACGTATTATGGGTTCGAAAGTGAAGATCAATGCATTAGTGACCATCCTTGGAGTTGTATCCGGTAACCTGATATGGGGTGTTCCCGGCATGTTTCTCGCTATTCCATTTATCGCCATTCTGAAGATCGTATTTGAACATATAGAATATATGCAACCCTGGGCCCTGTTACTGGGGGACGTTACCTTAAAAAGAAAGAAAGCACCGGTCGTAGTTGAAAAAGGGCCGGATCCAGTCAGTGAATAAACAGCCATGATGGAAATACCCACGCTTACAACCGGCGATATCAGTCTGCGGACAATAGACGAAAGAGACATTGCAGCGCTCTTCAGCCTTTTTTCTCACGAAAAGGTGGTGCGCTTTATGGACATCGAAAAGTTTGTCAACGTATCAGAAGCTGTACAGCTGATCTCTTTTTTCAGAGAAAAACTGGCCAGCGGCGAGGGTATGCGCTGGGCGATCACTATTAACGGACGCAATGAACTGATCGGCACCTGCGGTTTTCATCACATCAGCCGTACGCATTATAAAATGGAGCTGGGATATGACCTGTTACCCTCCTACTGGGGAAAGGGTATCATGACAAATAGTATCCATCGTTTGCTGCAGTATGGATTTGAAGAATTGCAGATGAACCGCATTGAGGCCTATGTCGATCCTGCGAATATTAACTCTTATCGTTTGTTACAACGCCTTGGGTTTGAGCAGGAAGGACTTATGCGGGAAGCGTTTTTCCAGAAAGGCAAGTTTGTGAATGCGTTTATTACAAGTTTACTGCAAAAGGACTATCGTTATGATATGCAGTTTTAGGTGAACAACTAACTGCGGGAAAGTCCGTAGCACCCCTCTTTTTATCTACCTGAACAGGGTTATATACTACTTATCTTTCGCTGATGCTCCCTTTTTTTCGGAAGTATAACGGAGCGTAACTATAGTCAGACTATACATAAAGCATGATCTGCTGATCTTATCCTAATATACTTAAAACAGCTGAAGATTTCACTGCGAATGATAGCGGTTTTTATTACGTTTGCG
The DNA here is from genome assembly GCF_900114995.1 of Chitinophaga sp. YR627. Classification (GTDB taxonomy): domain Bacteria; phylum Bacteroidota; class Bacteroidia; order Chitinophagales; family Chitinophagaceae; genus Chitinophaga. The sequence continues at coordinate 399,811 of NZ_FOUX01000006.1, read as the reverse complement.
TCTATCTAATCACATCAGTATAATGAACTACAGGAACGCTACGCAGGAAGATCTTCCGGAAATTGTCGCAATTTACAACACTACTATTGCGGGTCGTATGGTAACGGCCGATACGGAACCGGTTACTGTGGAAAGCAGGCAGCATTGGTTTGACATTCATTCTCCGGAAAAACGTCCGCTGTGGATGGTAGAAGATGAAGGAGTTTCCGTGGGATGGGTCAGTTTTCAGTCATTTTATGGTCGTCCGGCCTATGACGGCACTGCAGAGATCAGCATCTATCTGCATGAAAATACGCGCGGTAAAGGATATGGTAAAAAGATCCTGAAGTACGCGATGGAACAGTGTCCTTCCATTAAAGTACATACCTTACTCGGCTTCATCTTTGCGCATAACATTCCCAGTCTGAAGTTGTTTGAACAGTTAGGATTTAACGAATGGGCGCACCTGCCTAATATTGCGATATTAGATGGCGTTGAAAGAAGCCTGAATATCCTTGGTAAAAGAATTTATTGAGCATGTGGTGGTTATATGCATTATTATCTGCTTTATTTGCTTCGCTGACGGCTATTTTCGCCAAAGTAGGCATTGCGGGGGTGAATTCTGATCTGGCGACGGCCATCAGGACGGTGATCATCCTGATCATGGCCTGGGGTATTGTATTTTTCAGAGGTGAGGGTAAGGGATTACAGCATCTGTCGAAGACGAACCTGATATTTTTGATATTATCGGGTATGGCGACGGGGCTTTCCTGGATCTTCTATTTTAAGGCCTTACAAATGGGTAAAGTATCTCAGGTTGCACCGGTAGATAAGTTGAGCGTTGCATTGACCATTGTTTTATCGATAGTTTTTTTACATGAAGCGTTGACGGTAAAGATGGCGATCGGGGCGGTGTTGATTATAGCGGGGACTTTGGTGTTGATCTTATAATCGGGCTTTAATCTCTGGCTTATTGCTGTGGGTTTCACGTCTACTGCTTTGGGTTGAGGTTTACTGCTGTGGGTTTGAGAAGGGCTATCGGGCTGATGCCCCTGGCAGCGAATTGTCTTTGGGCGTTGTCAGGTCTGATTGCCCGGGAAGGGTGTTAAACCTCTACTAAACGTATGAAGCGCAGCCATGGGCTAAGGCCCGATAGCTCCTTCTCAAACCCTCCGCAGGAATTTTCTGCCGTGGTATTTAGGAGTTTATTTGAATCTTTCGCTGGAGTACTTTCTATGTTAGATTCTCTTTCTTATACTATTTTCCTCCTCTTATACGCTGATCGAATCCACCTCATATTCGCCTTATATCCATATTATGGGCAAAAATACGTCCTTTATGGTAGTGGTTTGCCAGTAGTCCCCTCTGATTATTTCCATCTGGCAGCATGATGTAAAATTAGATTCTCTTGCTCGTACTATTTTATTCCTCTTATAAGCTGATCGAATCCACCTCATATTCACCTTTTCACCATATCATTATCAATGATACGTCCTCTACGGTGGTGGTTTGCTGGTAATCCCCTTTTATATCCTTGTGCCAACACGATGTGAAAATGGTCTCTAAGAACTAACGAAAATAATCAAACACACTCCCGAAAGAACGGGACCGACAATTCGTGCGGAGGGTTTGAGAAGGAGCTGTCGGGCCTTAGCCCCTGGCTGCGTCTCACACACCTCATAACCGGCTTAACCACATTCCGGGCCTATCAGACCTGACACCGCCAAATGGCAATTCGCTGCCAGGGGCATCAGCCCGATAGCCCTTCTCAAACCCACAGCAGTATATTCAGGTCTACCAATAAAAGTAGACGGTCAGACCGATACTATTTTCACAATAGACTTAGAACTGGACATAAACAAGAGGAATATTAGCGATAATTCGCCATGATGTGGGAAATACCCTAGCCTATGATACGGAGATGAGGTGGACTTGAGGTGGACCTGATTAGGTCACAGGTAGGAGAAAATAGTATCTATATAGATAAAATCTTCAAGGACCTCAAACCATTGCGAATTCATATATAATAATATATGCAACAGGTCCAGGCTGAAAAAAAGGGACATCCTGCGGACATCCCTTTTATAATTATTTACGTGCAGCTATTGCTTATCGGGTGGTTATCAATTCTTTAACACGGGTGATCTTATATACACAACGGCGGTTACCGGCGATAATATGATCGACACGTTTTACATCTACTTCATCTCCCATAATGGTACGGAAGGTTTTCAGTTCAGACTCACAGATATTTGCGCACTGGGTGGCAGCACAGCAGATAGGACAGTGATTTTCAATGAAGACGAAGCCATCCTCTTCCTCTTTCCATTCGGCCAGGTAGCCTTCAGATGAACGGATGGTGGCAAATTGCGCCAGTCTTTCTGCCAGGCCGCTAATGCCTGTCAGCGCATTGATATATTTCTCCTGTTGCTGGAATTCACGGGCGGCCACGACTTTTTCCAGTGCAGCTTCCCCGAGTTCCCGGCGGATGGTTTCTATTAATTGCAGTGTCAGCTCTACATGTGTATCAGGAAAATGGGCATGACCCAGCGGTGTCAGATCCCATATCTGAACGGGACGGCCGACCCCTCTTGAGCTGGTAGCCGACACCACAAGACCCTCTTCTGCGAGCTTCAGCAGCTGCAGGCGGGCGCCCTCTCCTGTTATACCTAACGCGGCAGCTAACATAGCGGCCGACTGAGGCCCCTTCGTTTTGAGTAACTGCAAAAACTTGTCGGCAGTTGCTTTTGTGATGGGTCTATAATTTTCCAAGTTATTACTTGTTTTATTCTCAAATGTCGTAATTTTGTAGGAGTTAAAAAAATTTGTTGCCAGAACAACAGCTTAAAACAGGAGAATTTTAAATGAACGTCTTGATCTTCAACGGCACAATGGACAGTAGCCCCTATACAACTGCCAATCAGTTGACGGGGTACTTCGAGGAGCAGTTCCGCCAGAAAGGATTTTCCACGGAAGTGTTCAGCCCTGTTGACGGCCATATTCCGTTCTTTGCATATCCCAAGGGAGAAATGCCCGAATCCGTTAAAAAAATGTGTGATGCCTTCTGCAAGGCGGATGTCCACGTATGGCTCACTCCGCTTTATCATGGCAGTATGACCGGTGTCATGAAGAATACCCTGGACTGGCTGGAAATGACCAGCAAGCTCAGTAATCCTTATTTAACGGGAAAGGTTGTAGCTTTGGTGTGCTGGGGAGACGGTTCTCAGGCCATGCAGGGTATTAATGCGATGGATTCGGTAGCTAAAGCCCTCAGGGCATGGGTGCTTCCGTTTTCGGTACCAATTATGAAAGAACATCTTTATGACCAGGAGACTAAAACCTTCACTACGTCATATAAGAATAAGTTCGACAGAATGATCTCCCTGCTGGGAGACGCCAGAATCGGGGACAGAATCCCGGTGGCGAATGTGAATGATAATCTCTGAGAGGAAGTATTTACAATTTCCCGATAAAATAAACGTCAGGTAAATAGACTCACCACGCATTATCATACTATGGTGAAATCTGTATAAAAGGAAGCAATATGATAACAGTATCAGAAAAAGCAGGCGAATATATAAAGGACCTTATGGTCAAGGAGAACCATGCTCCCGGTACTTTCGTACGCGTTGGCGTAAAAGGTGGCGGTTGTTCAGGACTGGAATATGTGTTGAAGTTTGAAAGTTCAGAGCATGAAGAAGGCGATCAGACCTTTGAAGATAAAGGTGTTAAAATTGTGGTGCAGATGAAGAGCCTCCTGTACCTGTATGGCACCGAGTTGGATTATTCCGATGGTCTCAACGGCAAGGGGCTTTATTTCAACAACCCTAATGCTACCCGTACCTGTAGCTGTGGGGAAAGCTTTGCGGTATAATTCCCATTATCACCAGCAAGCTTCTGCATTACTTAATTAACTCGGAAAATGAGAAACAGCAACGAAATAATTGATGACATAGCCAACCGGGAATATGAGTTTGGCTTCACTACCGACATTGAGATGGAAATGGCGCCGGTGGGTCTGAATGAAGACACCATCCGTTTTATTTCTGCCAAAAAAGAAGAGCCGGAATGGATGCTGGAATGGCGTCTGAAGGGTTTCCAGGCTTTTAAAAAGATGCAGTTCCCAAAATGGCAGCATTTTGAAATGCCGGAACTGGATCTTCAGAAACTCTCCTACTACGCGGCTCCCAAGAAGAAAAAACAGCTGGGTAGTCTGGATGAGGTGGATCCTGAACTGCTGGCTACCTTCGAAAAACTGGGCATTCCTATCAATGAACAGAAAGCACTGGCCGGTGTTGCTGTAGACGTTGTATTTGACAGCGTTTCCGTTGCCACTACTTTCAAAGCCAAATTACAGGAACTGGGCATCATCTTCTGCTCCTTCGGGGAAGCGGTAAGAAACCATCCTGATCTGGTTAAAAAATACCTGGGTACTGTAGTACCTCACTCTGATAACATTTTTGCCGCGCTGAATGCAGCTGTATTCTCCGATGGCTCTTTTGTATACATTCCGAAAGGCGTACGCTGTCCGATGGAACTGAGCACCTATTTCCGTATCAACGCGGAAAACACAGGTCAGTTCGAACGTACCCTGATCATTGCTGACGATAATTCCTACGTAAGTTACCTGGAAGGTTGTACGGCGCCTAGACGTGATGAGAACCAGCTGCACGCTGCAGTAGTGGAACTCGTTGCGATGGACCATGCAGAGATCAAATACTCTACCGTACAAAACTGGTATCCTGGTGATAAAGACGGTAACGGCGGTATTTACAACTTCGTAACCAAACGTGGTATCTGTAAGGGTAAGAGCAGCAAGATCTCCTGGACACAGGTAGAAACCGGTTCTGCTATCACCTGGAAATATCCAAGTGTGATCCTGCAGGGTGATGATGCTGAGGGTGAATTCTACTCAGTAGCGGTAACCCGTAACAGGCAGATCGCTGATACCGGTACCAAGATCTACCACCTGGGCCGCAATACCCGCAGCCGTATCATTTCCAAAGGTATTTCAGCTGGTTTCAGCGATAATACTTACCGTGGACTGGTACAGGTAGGACCACGTGCCGCGAATGCACGTAACTTTACACAGTGTGACTCCCTCCTGATCGGTGATCGTTGTGGTGCACACACCTTCCCTTACATCGAATCAAGGAACAGTACTGCTACCGTTGAACACGAAGCAACTACCTCCAAGATCGGGGAAGATCAGATCTTCTATCTTAATCAACGTGGTATAGAAACAGAAAAAGCAGTTGCGCTGATCGTAAATGGTTACGCACAGGAAGTGCTGAACCAGCTTCCGATGGAATTTGCCGTGGAAGCACGCAAACTGCTCTCTATCACACTGGAAGGTAGCGTAGGATAATAAAAACATTTTCAAAGCAAAAACAACAGAGAAATATACAATCATGCTGACGATTAAAAATCTGCACGCAGAAGTAGACGGTAAAAAGATCCTGAAAGGCATCAACCTGGAAATCAGGAAAGGTGAAATGCACGCCATCATGGGCCCTAACGGCTCAGGAAAGAGCTCATTGTCTTCTGTGTTAGCGGGTCGTGAAAATTATACTGTGACAGAAGGTGAAGTGATCTTCGAAGGTAAAAACCTGCTGGATCTGTCTCCGGAAGACCGTGCACGTGAAGGCCTGTTCCTGGCATTCCAGTACCCGGTTGAGATCCCAGGCGTATCTAACCTGCACTTCCTCAAGACAGCCTTGAATGAGATCAGGACTTACCACAATCTGCCTCCGCTGGAATCCAAAGAATTCCTGAAGCTGACCAAAGAAAAACAGCAACTGGTAGATTTTAACGCCAACCTGATGAACCGCTCTCTGAATGAAGGTTTCTCCGGCGGTGAGAAAAAAAGGAATGAAGTATTCCAGCTGGCTATGCTCGATCCGAAATTAGCGATCCTGGATGAAACTGATTCCGGCCTGGATATTGACGCGCTGCGTATCGTTGCAGCAGGCGTTAATAAACTGCGCAATGCAGATAAGGCTTTTATGGTTATTACCCACTACCAGCGTTTGCTGGAATACATCGTGCCTGACTTCGTACACGTACTGTACAATGGTCAGATCGTAAAGACCGGCACCAAAGAACTGGCGCTGGAACTGGAAGAGAAAGGCTACGACTGGCTGAAAGAAGAGGTACACCAGAAAGAATCTGTATAACGCAAAAAGAACCATGACGAGCGATAAATCATTCTACGAATTTATATCCAATGGGGTGCCCGGACCTGAGCAGAAAGTGGATGCGGATAACGCAATCATGCCTGCGCGTAAGCTGGCTTTCAGCCGCTTCAAGGAACTGGGTCTGCCAACCATTAAAACAGAAGAGTGGCGCTATACCAACGTACAGCGCTTCCTGAAAGATGCTTTTACCCTGGCACAGGAAGAACAGGCGACTGTTACGCCTGATCAGCTGAAAGCTGCCAATATCCCTCAACTGGACAGTTATCGTATTGTACTGGTGAACGGACGTTTGCAGGCGGACCTGTCTGAGCTGCCAACTGGTGGTAAGATCACCGTTTCCAAACTGAGTGATGCAGCCGGTAACGCACAGCTGCAGGCATGGTTTGACAAACACCCACATCTCCAGTCACAGCCTTTTGCTGCACTGAATGCGGCCCTGTTTGCAGACGGTCTGTTTATCGAAGCAGGTGTTAATGCAACGCTTGACAAACCTTTACAGATCATTCACGTATATACGGCTTCTGCTAACGCCTTTATCCAGCCACGCCACCTGGTAGTGCTGCATAAAAGCGCTACCCTGGAAATCATCGAAAGCGCTGTAGGTCTCAATGACTCCGCCATCGCTTTCGTAAACGCAGTAACAGAAGTGGTACTGGAAGAAAATGCGGAACTCTGGCACTACAATATCCAGAGCACCATTAAAAACAGCCGCCACATCTATCATACTTCTGCTACCCAGAAAGCTGATAGCCGCTATCATCATTTCAATTTCACCCTGCCTTCCGCAGAACTGACCCGTAACAACCTCAGCGTAGCGCTGACAGGCAGCAATACGGAAACCAATCTGCACGGCCTTTACCTTGCTACAGGCAGCCAGCACGTGGATAACCACACCTTCGTGGACCACCTGGTACCAAACTGTAACAGTAATGAGCTGTATAAAGGCGTACTGCTGGATGACGCTAACGGTGTATTCACCGGTAAGATCCACGTACACCAGGATGCGCAGAAAACAAACGCTTTCCAGCAGAACAATAACCTGCTGATGAGCGAAAAGGCCAACATCAATTCTCAGCCACAGCTGGAAATATATGCAGACGACGTGAAGTGCAGCCACGGTTTTACCGTAGGACGCTTCAGTGAAGAGTCTCTCTTCTATCTGCGTTCCCGTGGTATTGGTGAAGAAGCCGCCAAGTCACTGCTGGTGAATGCATTTGCATTTGACATTACCGATCAGGTACACATACCGGCATTACAGGATTTCCTCGCAGAAAAGATCCGCCAGTATGTAGCCGGCGCTATCAATAACTAATTCGATCAGAAATTCCGATCTTTGCACGAGGTCATCCAGGTTTAACCCGGATGACCTCTGATGCTTAAGAGAAGAACGATAAATTACAGCGTATTATGCAACACGTACCAGATATAAAAGATCTTGCGATAGATATAGAAAAAATCAGAAAGGACTTCCCGCTGTTACAGGAAAAAGTATACGGCCAACCCCTTGTATATCTTGATAATGCGGCCACTACCCAGAAACCGCAAATTGTACTGGATACGCTGATAGAATACTACACCCGCATCAACAGTAACGTACACCGTGGTGTACACCACCTGAGCCAGGAAGCGACCAATGCTTACGAAAATTCCCGTAAGATCATTGCCTCCTTCATCAATGCCCGCAAACCGGAAGAAGTGATCTTTACCAAAGGTACTACCGACGGTATCAACCTGGTAGCTTACTCCTTCGGCCGTGGTGAGATCAAACCAGGCGACGTGGTACTGGCATCCGCAATGGAACATCACTCCAATATCGTTCCCTGGCAGATGATGTGTGAAGACCGTGGCGCAGAACTGAAGATCATCCCGATGGATGAAAAGGGCGAACTGCTCATGGACGAATTCAGCGCATTGCTGACAGATAAAGTAAAGATCATCGCTGTTACATACGTATCCAACGCCCTCGGCACCGTTAATCCCATACGCGATATTATTGCCCAGGCACATGCCCGTAACATTCCCGTACTGCTGGATGCAGCACAGGCAGTACAGCATATGCCGGTAGATGTGCAGGAGCTGGACGTTGATTTCCTCGTATTCTCCGGTCATAAGATCTACGGTCCTACCGGTACCGGTGTGCTCTACGGCAAGGAAGAATGGCTGGACCGCCTCCCGCCTTATCAGGGTGGTGGAGATATGATCAAAACCGTGACCTTCGCAAAAACGATCTATAATGTACTGCCTTACAAATTTGAGGCTGGTACGCCGGATATCAGCGGAGCGATCGCATTAGGCACCGCGGTTCAATATGTACAGCAGATCGGTGTTGAAAATATTCAGGCATGGGAAGAACAACTGGTGGAGTATGCCGTACAGCAACTGCAACAGATCGAAGGCCTGCGCTTTATTGGTAATCCGAAACACCGTTCCGGCGCTGTTTCCTTCCTGGTATACGATATTCACCCTTACGATCTTGGCGAACTGCTGGATAAACAGGGTATCGCTATCCGTACCGGACACCATTGCGCAGAACCTGTAATGGATTTCTTCTGTATTCCAGGCACCGTGCGTGCATCATTCGCAGTGTATACTACCTTTGAAGATATAGACAGATTAGTGGCAGGCATCAAAAAGGCTGTCTCTATGTTAAGATAACAGGATTATGACTATCAAAGAACAACAGGACGAACTTATATCAGACTTCTCCTTTATGGAGAACTGGATGGATAAATACGAGCATATTATTCAACTGGGTAAGGAATTGCCGCTGATAGATGAAAAATACAAAACGCCTGATCACCTGATCAAAGGTTGTCAGTCGCAGGTATGGCTGCATACGGAAATGCAGGATGGTAAACTGGTCTTTACGGCAGATAGTGACGCTGTGATCACCAAAGGACTGGTAAGTCTGATGGTGACCGTATTTTCCGGTCACACGCCTAAAGAGATCGCGGAATCCGAAATATACTTTATAGACGCTATCGGTTTGAGTAACCATCTCTCCCCCACCCGTTCCAACGGATTACTGAGTATGCTCAAACAGATTAAGTTATATGCAGTTGCCTACGAGGCAAAATCTCAATCACAAAAAAACGGCACAGAACTATGAGCGAAAATACAATGACTTTACGCGATAGGATTGAAGAGGTACTGCGCACAGTATATGACCCGGAAATCCCGGTGAATATATTAGAGCTGGGTCTTGTCTATGAAATCAGAATAGGCGAGAATAACCGCATCGGTATCACAATGACGCTGACTGCTCCGGGTTGTCCCGTGGCAGGCGATATCATTCGTGAGGTAGATGAAAAAGTAAGAGATATAGACGGCGTATCCGATGTAGATGTAACACTCACTTTTGATCCACCATGGAACAAAGAAATGATGAGTGAAGAAGCCAGATTAGAACTGGGCTTCATGTAGAACAACCACCTTCAGTATAAGCGGGCCGTGTCAGGTAATGATACGGCCCGTTTTTTATTGATTAAATACGTGGTTTCACAGCGATCCGTTCTGGCGACTATCAGCAGAAGCATGTCACAGTTATCAGCTTATCACACGACATTGAAAGTATCGTGTCAACGATATGCTGGCTTTCGATGTAGTGGATGATTATTTATCCTTCCGGACAATAGATATCTTCCTCTACTGATCATTCCTGATATTTTCAAAAGTGCATGGCTTTAAAAGCATGTGACAATTAGCAGTGTTCAAAAACATACCGCCTTATAGCTTAAAGTAAGGATTGCATCTTTATCCAATAACAACTATCCAAACCTAATTCTGTACCTGGATACTTATCAAAGTAAATGGTTTTCAAAGCGATTAGTGAATATGACTCCCATTCGCAACAGGATGTGGAAGCCTTTTCTGTTGTAACATCCTTCAATGAAATCTACAATAGACAGATTATATTACCTGACCAGGGCAACTACAATGAAGTCCTGATAATCACTTACCCGCATTACCACTATCTCCTCCAGCTTCAGTTAATTAATTATCATTTTTCTGGTAACATATTTGTTATGAACCAACCTATAGATAAGATTGTTATAAGGTTCCATACCTTTGTCATCTTATTTACCTTATAAAACTCTTTTATGTTTGAACAATTCACGCAACTGATCCAGCAAAGTGGTCTGCAATCTGTCATCAACAATCCGGAAGTGCCTAATGAGCACAATGATGGCGTGATCGCAGAAGCACAGAACACGATCCTCTCCACCTTCAGCCAACTGCAAGCCAACGGCGAAACACAACAGGTAAATGAGGCACTGGAATCAGCTGATCATCCGGTAGCTCAGAATATCCAGCAGAACTTTGCTGGTAATATTATGGAGAAATTCGGTATCAACGGAGCTACTGCTGCAAGCATCGCTTCTGTACTGATCCCAACAGTATTAAATGCGATGAAAGGCGGTCAGCAAGGCGGCGGAGCTGGTAACGGCTTCAATATTCAGGATATCCTGTCTTCCCTCGGTGGTGGTGGTAATCTGGCAGGCGGCCTGGGCAACCTCGGCGGTGGCAACATCCAGAATACTATCAACAACATCGGTGGCAAATTCGGTCTTGACAAAGATGGCGACGGTGATGTTGACCTCAACGATCTGACTAAAATGTTCAGATAAACACGCTCCCCGAAAAATTTTTAACCATCCAATCTATAATTCTTATGAGAAACAAACAATTGAGCATTGCGTTCCTTTGCCTGGCACTGGCTTTCATGGTCGCTTGTAAAGGCAAACCTTCTGATACGCAGATCCAGGCAAAAGTGACTGAACAACTCAGTGGTATGCCTGAAGTTACGGCTGACGTAAAAGAAGGTGTTGTAACCCTGGCGGGTAATGTACCTGACGAAGCAGCAAGGACTGCAGCAGAAACTAAAGTAGCGGCTGTTGAAGGCGTAAAGAGCATTACCAATAACATTATGGTCACTCCTCCTGCGCCACCTGCTCCTGTTGTGGATACAACAGCTGCTCCGGTGAATGCCGCTGATGAGGCACTTCGTACAGGGGTAGCTGATATTACCAAAGACTTCCCTGGCGTAGATGTGAAAGTAGACGCCGGTGTGATCAGCGTAACTGGTGAATTGTCTGCCGCTAAATGGAAGACGCTGAAACAGGCGCTGGATGGTCTGCATCCGAAGAAAGTAGATGCTTCTGGTCTGAAAGTAAAATAACCTTCTAAATTCATTGTTTTATGTCATTACAGGACAAATACAAAGAACTGATAGATACTGCCAGGTCATCCGGGACGGATAATCTTCAGGTAAATGAAACGGATGGTGTACTGCATATTAGCGGCGAAGCACCGAGTGGTGCGGTGAAGGATAATCTTTGGAATATTTATGGGAAGATCGATCCGAACTTTCTTACCGGTGATGTCGTGATGGACATCAAAGTAGCAACCGCCGTAGAAGGTGCGAAGCTGGAAGTCGTGACGCAATCATCGAATCTGAATGTGCGGAAAGGTCCGGGAACGGATCAGCCGATCATCGGCAAAGCCGGGCATAAGGAGATCGTGTCGTTGGTGAGTAAGCATAGTGATCAATGGTGGTTGATAAGAACGAAAGACGGCGAGGAAGGGTATGCGCATGCGCAGTACCTGAAGCCTGTTGAGTAATTTGTCATGGAATTTATCTTTTTAGCCGGATGGTGTTAAGGCCGTCCGGCTTTTTTATTGCTGGTGATGGGTTTTGTGTGGTTTCAGTGCCCAAGACGGTTACTACTTGATTATGAAATGTTGCGTGCGGTTTCAGAAGGGACCCCGGACTGACGCTCTTTGAAGTCACTTGCTATGGGGCGTGGTGGGTCGTATTGGGCATGACAATGCTATTTTACCTTCAGAACGACGTATCGGCTAACTTCAAATAGCTAAGGTCCGGGATCTCCTCCTGAAACCTTCCGCCGAACATGTCGTACTGGGGATGTATGAGTTCTTTATCAATTTGCTGCTTATGATGAAGCGTGAGTTATAATATAGTTATGCTTGCTGCTTCTTTTCGTACTTTCTGTACTATATAGGTTATTTTGATACTGCTTTCACTATATGCTACATTTCTTTTACCATTCACTTATGCTTTGTTATAACTCTCCATATTTTCATTCTTCTGCCATTACTTTACCATCTATTTTCTGTTCTTCTATATAACTTGCCATTCTCTTGTTCCTTATTAGTCCTTCTCCATCCGCTCTACCCTATTGCTAATCCCTTATCGGCGTTTATTCCATCTCATGTAACGTCTCTATTCTTCCCTCATTCTATTATTCCTCTGCTGTTTCTTCACTCATCTTTCCATTCCTTTATTACCTACAATTCCTCTCCATACTTCTCTGTTCTCATGCTCTCCATATTCCTCCTCTATCCCTTCACCCACCTTTCCATTCCTTTGTTACCTACAATTCCTCTCCATACTTCTCTGTTCTCATCCACCCCTCTTTTCAACCTCTCCATTCCTTTATCACACTCCCCTCCTAATTCAACACAGTCCCCATCTGCAGATCCTTCACCTCCAGCTCCTCCGGACTAAACGTCTCCTGATACGTACGGTCACCAACTTTGTAATATACAATGACATTAAAGTCCTCCTGTTTTAGCAGATTAACCTTTGTACCTGGGATGACCAAACCCGAATAACGACGTTCAGTTGTTTTCTTTCCTTCTACATTAAATCCCGGTTGAAGTGGGTTTCCTTCGAACTTAATCATAAATTTCGTCAGACTGAATCTTCCTGCAATAGCGATATCAGTGACAGCTTTTGTAGCAGCAGAGGTGTTGTAGAATTTGAGGTTGATCTCAGCTCTCGCAATGGTGTAACCGGTACGTATGATCGAGTAACGGGTGTCATATCCATATAGAATAAGTCGTTTCTCCTGGAGTCTGACTTTACCCCGGATCTTAAAAAAAGGACCAAAATAAATGGTGAACATACGTACGATCAAAGCGCCGGCGGCAAACCCGGTGAGGCCCCAAATCAAGTTTTCTGTATCGCAATCCATGGTTTTTCAGATATTGATTAATGTAATTGAATGTACAATGGTTGTTATTGTTAATGCCTGATTACAGATAGCACATGGGGTCAGCTATATCAATCGCTGTTTTCTGATAGCTGTAATGAGGTCATTAATGTGTCCCTGGGTTAATTGGTATTGCAAAAGTAACAACTTATTTCGCTTCTTTGAGCATGTAACTGTTACCTTGTTTTGTCAGCTTATATTTAATGGTGCGTTTTCCGCCGGAAGGCTTGCCATCAGGATCAGATTCGCCATAAACAGGATATGTGCGTACAATGTGTTTTTGCTGCACATAGAATGAATCTCTTCCACGATATCCCTTCAGTTCCGGATCATCTACATCACCGGAGAAAATACGTACGCCTTTGTTATTAATATAAGTAATACCGTATACGCTACCCGTATGTTCTGTTCCATCTGCATAAGTGAACAAATAGATCTCCGGATTTTTATCATTATCAAGATCGTCTATAGCCGTTTGCTGCAGGATCCCCTTTACATCATGGATAGTGGTACTGTCCGCTTTCAGCGAATCAATCTTTGTATCTGTGTCCGCAATAGTGATCGTACGACCGCTGCCATCTCCTTTAGAAACGATCGCATACTTATAATTCTTATACCGGAGTGTTTTTGATACGGCTTCATTTCCGCCTTTAGTGACATTGGAGCTCTCTTCTCCGGGAGCTGGCGCACTCCCTGCATTAGCAGTACCTCCGCTGGCATTCTCACTGGAATTACTGGAGGCTGCCTGCGTAGCATTTTCCTGGGAACTGGCTGAATCTGACATCTCCTGTTTGCTTTTCAAAGGGGAATTACAGGCAATACCACAAATCAGCAGAAAATAAATAATGGGTTTCATATATTCACTTTTAATTTTTTTAATCTATCTTAATTTCTAATGTATCTCATAATGTGTTCGTTATAAACGAAAACAAGGAACATGCCTGAACAAGAGAGCACAACCATAAATTTGTGCGTATCTTGCTATCATGTCATTGCTGCCCTACTTACTGGTCCCGCTGTTATCCGCTTTTTTCCGACCCTACACATCGGCATTATTTACATTTCTTTTTACAACGGCATTATTATTCTTCTATCCACAGATCTATTTTTTTGTGGAAGAAAAGCTGCATCCCAGACCAATTGAGGAAGCATTTGCGGGCAGATGTGGTATGATGGAGTTTTCCTTCATGTTTAGTCACTGGGTTCTCTATATGCCGGCGGCACTCATCCTCCAGGTAATTTTTAACAAACTTTTTATGCGCAGGAAAGCCGCAAAAGAAGCAGCCGAAACGATTAACAAATAATAAATTTTTACCGTTCGTCAAGTCAGCATTTGGATTAAGCGCGCTTCATTTTTATATTTGCGGACCAACTGAGAGCGAATTATTATTCATGATCAACACGAACAGGCATATTATGCGCAGGTTTTTACTGTACTTCCTGCTGTTCTGTGGCCTTCTGACAGGCCACTCAGCCGTAGTACATGCAAAATCACCCTTCAAGCAGAAAAGTCTCTGCTTCGAACGCCTGTTTGACCATGAAAAAATAGAGATCCGCTGTATCGATAGCGAAGACCTCGGTATCGAAGAACCCGAAGACGTACCAGTTTTCCTGCGCGTCACCAAAGTACCACGTAAAAAAAGATATTATCTAAATAGCCCTTCACAGTCTTCAAGTTATACGACCCGCTTCACCCAACTGGAGCATAACCTGGAGTTTTACATACCTGTACAACAGAATAAGACCGGCGTCTACCAGCAACAAAGCGCGTTTCTGCCAGCCTATTATAGTTTTCTGTCCAGGTATACCCCCTTCTGATCTGAATAGTTTTACCTATTTCTCTTCGTCACCCGTTTTTTACAAATAACATGCAGCCGTCAACAGCTGACAATCATCTTTTTGCTTGTCGGCTGATGCTGTATGTATTTCAACATGACGGACCACCCGCAAGTGGTCCTGTAAAACTATTCACTCCTATCATGCGAACGTACAGGAACATATATATATTAGCTATCAGCGCTGCCCTCGGTGGTTGTATCACCAAAGGCGAGAACGTGAACAATGAATCAACATTAAATACCTACCCGGTCCTGCAACTGTCACTCTGTGATACCGTTCTTCACAAAAATTACGTGGCAGATATCGAAGCCGTACGTAATGTGGAAATACGTGCCCGTGTTAACGGCTTCCTGAACAAGATCTATGTGGATGAAGGACAACATGTCCAACAGGGACAGTTGCTCTTCACCCTCAACGATGAGGAATACCGCTCCGAACTCGCAAAAGCCAAAGCTGCACTCAGCAGCGCCATCGCAGAAGCAAAAGGCGCTCAGCTGGAAGTAGAACGTGTGCAATTACTGGTGGAGAAAAAAGTAATCGCCAAAAGCGAACTGGAAGTAGCGAAAGCAAGACTCGCTGCCGTCGATGCCCGCATCGATGAAGCCCGTTCCTCTGAGGCCAATGCCGCTACAAGATTATCCTACACGATCATCCGTGCTCCTTTTGACGGATATATAGACAGGATACCATCAAAATCCGGTAGTCTGATCGGAGAAGGCGCACTACTCACTTCTGTATCTGATATCAAAGAAGTATATGCTTACTTCAATGTCTCCGAAACAGAATACCTGCAGCATACCCGTGCCAATAAAGGACAGGAGCATCCTGTAGTGCACCTGGTGCTGGCAGATGGTAGCGACTATCCATATACAGGCAAGGTAGAAACAATTGAAAGCGAATTCGAAGAAACAACCGGCTCCATCGCTTTCAGGGCCAGATTCCCAAATCCACAGTCCTTACTGAAACACGGCGCCAGCGGAAAGGTACAGCTGAGCAATGAAATGAGCGATGCTATGCTCCTCCCGCAAAAAGCCGTATTTGAAATGCAGGACAAAAACTATGTATTCATCCTGGATAAATCCAACCAGGTAAAAATGAAAAACTTCGTACCGGGCGCAAGACTGGCCAACTGTTACATCGTACAGTCAGGTCTGAGTGCCGGCGACAGGGTTGTCTATGAAGGTGTACGCAACCTGCGCGATGGTATGAAGATCAATCCTGCTGCTATCACACTCGACAGCATTAAAGCACTGTAAAAAAACAGCCGCGCTACCAGGCAACATATATCCGGTATCCTACCGATACCGGTATGTGACAGGCCAGCGTATTTGCTGCTGACGACTGCTTTGCGGATACCGGACTTTTCAGTCCGGCACTATTTTTCATTTTTTATTACACCGTTTTATGTTCGATACTTTTATCAAACGACCAGTATTGTCGCTCGTGATCTCATTGATCATCGTACTGCTTGGATTACTGGCGTTATTTACATTACCCGTTACACAATTCCCTGACATCGTTCCTCCTTCCGTAACGGTGACCGCCAAATATACCGGCGCAAATGCTGAAGTGTGCGCCAAAGCCGTGGCTACCCCACTGGAACGCGCCATTAATGGTGTGCCGGGTATGACATATATGTCTTCTGTTTCCAGTAACAACGGTATCACACTTATACAGGTCTTCTTCAATGTAGGTACTGACCCCGATCAGGCGGCAGTAAACGTACAGAACCGTGTAGCCACCATCATCGATGAACTGCCGGAAGAAGTGATCAAGGCAGGTGTGACCACGGAAAAAGAAGTGAACAGTATGCTGCTTTACCTCAATGTAATGAGTGAAGACAGTACGCTCAATGAACAGTTCATCTACAACTTTGCAGACATCAACGTACTCCAGGAACTGAAAAGGATCGATGGTGTTGGCTTCGCAGAGATCATGGGTGCAAAGGAATATGCCATGCGCGTATGGCTCAAACCTGACCGTATGCTGGCCTATAATCTTTCTGCGGATGAAGTGATCGTAGGGATCCGCAAACAGAACATTGAAGCCGCTCCTGGCAAAACGGGTGAAAGCGCAGATAATGATCCACAGGTACTACAATATGTACTCCGCTATACCGGTAAATTCTTTGACCCCGCACAATACGAAAATATTATCCTCAGAGCAAATCCGGATGGTTCCGTGTTAAAGCTGAAAGACGTGGCAGACGTCACTTTCGGCGCACTCAGCTACGGCATGGTTTCTAAAACAGATGGTAAGCCATCTGCTTCTATCATGCTGAAACAACGTCCCGGCTCCAATGCACAGGAAGTGATCGCCAACGTGAAAACACGTATGGCTGAACTGCAGACCAGCTCCTTCCCTCCCGGTATGAGCTATAACTTCAACTACGACGTATCCCGCTTCCTGGACGCTTCTATTCATGAAGTATTGAGAACATTGATAGAGGCATTCATCCTCGTGTTTATAGTGGTATACCTCTTCCTGCAGGACTTCCGTTCTACACTGATCCCCGCACTGGCCGTGCCGGTAGCCCTGATCGGTACCCTTTGTTTTATGCAGATGCTTGGCTTCTCCATCAACCTGCTGACATTATTCGCACTGGTACTCGCGATCGGTATTGTCGTCGATAATGCGATCGTAGTGGTGGAAGCTGTGCACGTAAAAATGCAGGAAACACACCTTCCACCATTAGAAGCCACACTGGCAGCCATGAGAGAGATCAGCGGCGCCATCGTAGCCATCACCCTGGTAATGTCCGCGGTATTTATACCCGTGGCATTCCTTTCTGGTCCGGTAGGTGTATTTTATCGGCAGTTCTCACTCACACTTGCTATTGCGATCGTGATATCGGGTATCAATGCGGTTACGTTAACACCCGCACTGTGTGCCATTATGTTACGTCACAACCATGATGCAGGTAAGAAGAAAAGTCTGCTGCAACGCTTCTTTGATAAATTCAACTTCGGATATAATAAAACAGAACGCAGCTATTCAAAACTGGTCGGTTATATAGCTGGCAGAAGGATGATCACGTTTGTGCTGATGATCGTCTTCTTTATAGCTACCTGGGGCGCCAGCGCCATTCTGCCAGGTGGATTCATTCCTTCAGAAGATCAGGGGATGATCTATGTAAACGTAACAACGCCTGCCGGAGCTACCGTTTCCCGTACAGAAGCAGTACTCGATCAGGTGCAACAGATCGCTGCGCGTCTGCCGGAAGGAGAATCTGTATCTACCCTGGCGGGATTTAGTCTGGTGAATGATGTAGCAGGTGCTTCCTACGGCATGGGTATGATCAACCTGAAACCCTGGGAAGAGCGCAAACGCTCTGTGAAAGAGATCATTGCGGCACTGGAAAAAGAGACACGGAACATCGGTGATGCAAGTATTGAATTCTTCCCGCCTCCTACCGTACCTGGTTTTGGTAACTCAAGTGGTTTTGAATTGCGTGTGCTGGACCGTAGTGGTAGTGGTGATCTGCGACAAACAGCTGATGTTACCAATAACTTCATCACCGAACTGAAGAAACGTAAGGAAATAGGGAGTGCATTTACCAGCTTTGACCCTGATTTCCCACAGTATATGATCCATGTGGACCAGGCGATGGCAGCGAAGAAAGGCGTGAGTATAGAGAATGCCATGTCTACCCTGCAAACGCTGCTGGGTAGTTTCTACGCCTCCAACTTCATCCGTTTCGGACAAATGTATAAAGTGATGGTACAGGCCTCTCCCCGTTACCGTACGAAACCGGAAGATGTGATGCACCTGTATGTAAAGAATGATGCAGGAGAAATGGTGCCGTTTTCCAACTTTATCCGCATGGAAAGAGTGTATGGTCCGGAACAGCTGACCCGCTATAATATGTACACCGCTGCGATGATCAATGGTGACGCAGCTCCGGGCTTCAGTAGTGGTGATGCGATCAAGGCAATTGAAGAAGTAGCCGCCAAATCGCTGCCACGTGGCTTTGCCTTTGAATGGAGCGGTATGACGAGAGAACAGATCTTATCAGGTAACCAGGCCGTCTATGTCTTTGCACTCTGTCTGTTATTCGTATACCTGTTGCTGGCGGCACAGTATGAAAGTTTCCTCTTGCCTTTACCCGTGATCCTTTCTCTTCCTGCTGGTATATTCGGGGCCTTTATCACATTGAAAATGGCCGGACTGGAAAACAATATCTACGCGCAGGTAGCGCTGGTCATGCTGATAGGACTGTTGGGTAAAAATGCCATTCTGATCGTGGAGTTTGCGATCCTGCGCACCAAACAGGGACTCTCTGTACTTGAAGCAGCCAAGGAAGGGGCGGTATCCCGTTTACGGCCGATCCTGATGACCTCTTTTGCATTCATTGCAGGTCTGATACCATTGTGTGTGGCAAGTGGCGCAGGCGCAATGGGTAACCGTTCTATCGGTACAGCAGCTGCTGGTGGTATGTTGATCGGAACAGTGTTCGGCGTACTGATCATCCCGGGATTATATGTGCTGTTTGCCTCCATCGGCAGTAAAAAGAAAATCAGACCACAGGCGCCCAAGCATGCAGCAGGCGCATTAACAGTGTTATTGATAGCGGGTGTGCTGACAGGCTGCTATACGCCTTCCAAAGTGAATTTCCCTGACGCACCGCAGACACCGCACGCATTCAACAATCCGGTGAATGACAGCAACAAAGTGGCGACTGCCGACAGCATTACGATTGCCTCCTTATCTTATAAGCAGTTCTTTACCGATCCCCTGCTGCAACAATTACTCGATACAGCGCTGCGCAATAACACCGACATGCTGATCGCAACACAGCGGATGGAAACAGCCCGCGCCCAGCTGATGGCTGCCCGCCGTGCCTGGACACCGGAAGTGAATGCAGTCGTGAGTGCTGGCGTAGATCGCTGGGGTGATTATACACTGAACGGTGTGGGTAACTACGATACGAACCTTTCACCGAATATTGACGATAAACAAAGAATACCCGGACCTACACCTGATTACTTTGTGGGACTACGCAGCTCCTGGGAAATAGATCTCTGGGGAAAAATGCGTAGCCGTAAAAAGGCCGCCATGCTGAGGTTCATGTCCAGCGAACAGGGACGTCAGCTGATTGGTACACAGCTGATCTCCCAGGTAGCCGGCATGTATTATCAGCTGATGGTACTGGATTATGAGCAACAGGTGATCCTGCGAAATATCGCTTTGCAGGAGTCCGCACTGGCCACCGTACAGATACAGCAGGAGGCAGGTCGTGCGACCTTACTCGCAGTACAGCAGTTCAATGCACAATTACTCAATACCCGTAGCATGTCCCTGGGACTCCGGCAACAGACGCTGGAACTGGAGAATCAGCTCAATGCCCTGCTGGGGCGTTTCCCGCAAAGTATCAAACGCGATTCTGCCCTGCTGACAATGCCATTACCACCGTTTGCACAAACCGGTGTTCCGGCAGGTATGCTGGCACTCAGACCAGACATTCAACAGGCGGCCCTCGAACTGGAAGCCGCCAAAGCTGACATTCATGCGGCGAAAGCATCTTTCCTCCCATCGCTGAATATTACGCCTTACCTGGGCCTGAATTCCTTTAATGCAGGTACGCTGTTCAATACGCCTGCTTCTGTGGCTTATGGGGTGCTGGGTGGCTTGTCAGCACCATTGCTGAACAGGCAGCAACTGCGTTCACAGTATAATATCACCACAGCAGCAGGTATGTCTGCCTTTTATGACTACAGACAGCGCGTGATCAATGGCTACCAGGAAGTGATATCAGCACTGGGCAAGATCCAGAACGGTCAGGAAGCCTATACGCTGAAAGAAGCAGAAGTAGAAATGCTGAAGAACGGTGTTTCCACAGCTAATGTCCTTTACGCCACAGGTTATGCCAATTACCTCGAGGTGATCACTGCACAGAAAAGCGTACTGGAAGCAGAACTGGCACTGGCTGGTAATAAAAAAGAATTATTGTTGGGGACTATTACCCTGTACAGAGCCCTGGGCGGGGGAAAACAATAATAACCAGGGATTTATACAATAAATAACTGTACGCGGATGCGCGGATATACGGATATCAAAAGGAGATATTCGTACATTCGCGCATCCGCATTTTACAAGGACAGCAGTGTGGCGGAACGATTTTTGAGGTATCCCTATAGCCAATTATATTAAATAAGAATGATATTAATTGTAGATGATAAGCCGGAAAACATCTTATCCCTGAGAAAAGTCCTGGAATTGCATGATTTTGAAGTGGATACGGCGTCTTCCGGTGAAGAAGCATTAAAGAAGATACTTAGGAATAACTACGCGCTCATCATACTGGATGTACAGATGCCCAGTATGGACGGCTTTGAAGTTGCAGAAACCATTTCCGGCTACAGTAAAGCAAAGGATGTACCTATCCTTTTCCTGTCCGCAGTCAATAAAGACAAAAAGTTTATTGCCAAAGGTTACGCCTCCGGCGGATTGGACTATATTACCAAACCCGTCGACCCGGATATCCTGCTGATGAAGGTGAAAACCTTTATCCGTCTATACGAGCAAAACCGGCAATTACAGGTAATGCACGCCTCTCTTCAACAGGAAGTAGAAGTGCGTAAACGTGCGCAGGCAGCCCTGAATGCCAAGGTGCAGGAGCAGCATTCCATTCTCGAATCATTACCTCAGGTAGCCTTTACGGCCCGGGCGGATGGTGCGGTAGAATATGCGAACCGCTTCTGGTTCCATTACTCCCCTTCTCTCGGACAATTCCCTGTCACATACGATCACGAACAGTCGCCCATCTCTGTATGGGAGCATGCGATCAAAGCAGGACTGCCACTGGAGAAGGAAGTCTATCTCCATCACCGGCTCCACAACCATTTCCGTTGCCACCTGCTCAGGGCGATCCCCCTGGAAGAAGATGGTCAGATCGTGAAATGGGTAGGTACCTTTACAGATATTGCCCATCAGAAACAGGCCAACGAAATACTGGAACAAAGGGTCATAGAACGTACGCACGAACTACAGGAGATGAACCAGGCCCTGGAAGCCAGTAACCACGAGTTGCAGCAGTTTGCTTCCGTCGCTTCTCATGACCTGAAAGAGCCCCTGCGTAAAATACAGTTGTTCGGCACTATTCTGCGTGACCGGCATATCGGTACCAATCCGGACGCCATGCAGTATATGGAACGCATTGTCAGTTCTTCAGAACGTATGACGAGGCTGATCAACGACCTGCTGCGCTATTCCAGACTTTCTGCCGACGTGTCCTTTGAACCGGTGAACATCAACGTCATCATCAAAGAAATACTGGCGGACCTGGAACTCTCTGTGCGGGATGCCTGTGCAGAGATCACGGCCAACGAGTTTCCGGTATTGGAAGCCGTACCGGGACAGATCAGACAGGCCTTACAGAACATCATCAGTAATGCTTTGAAGTTCAGTCGTGAGGGAGTAGCACCCTGTATCCGGATCCATGCAGAACGGGTGGAAGAAAAAGAATTTGACAGTCAGCCTGCTGAAGAAGGGGCCTATTGCCGGATCACCATCAGTGATAATGGTATCGGATTTAACGAGCTATATCTACCGAAGATCTTTACGCTGTTTCAGCGGCTGCATAGTCATGAGGTGTATGAAGGAACGGGTATCGGACTGGCCATCGCGAAGAAAGTAGTGGAAAGACATCAGGGCATCATTGGCGCCAGCAGTAAGGAAAATGAAGGGGCGACGTTTATCATCGTGTTACCGTTGGAACAACGGCAGATGGTCAGCTAACGCTTAACGGAGGGCTTTTACAAAGGCCACCAGTTCACGGATATTTAAGACTTTATCTACCGGGACATTGTTCATCGCATGCCGGGGCATAAAAGCCACTTCTGCGTTGGCAGGATCCTGTACGGCCGTAAAGCCTCCCAGATCATGAACAGCCTGCAAACCTTCAGAACCATCCATATTAGCACCTGACAGGAGGATGCAATATAAACGGGCAGCAAATACCTCTGCTGCCGACATAAAGGTAACGTCAATACTCGGACGGCTATAATGTACCTTTTCCGAGGCATCCAGCGTAAGTGAGCCATCAGGCTCTATCAGTAAATGATAATCTGAAGGCGCCACATAGATACATCCCGGCATCAGCACATCCTTCTCTTCCGCATCTTTTACAGGCAATACCGTTTTGGCCGACAGCAATTCTGTCAACAACGTATCGTTATCATTCTTACGATGTAATACGATGATCATTGCCAGCGGCCATTGCGATTCCAGTTCCGGCAACAGCTGCAACAGCACATCAAGACTCCCTGCTGAGCCACCTATCACCAGTAGTTTGGGAAGAGCCGTCATGTCGAAATTTTTCTCCAGATCTTTTCTTTGTTTGCAAATGGTTTGAATAATGGGGCTACCGTGGTAAAGCGGAGCGTTTCTTTAGCGCCTAATGCCATGAATCCCAGTTGTTCCAGACTATCGCTAAAAAGATGTAATACTTTATCCTGCAATTCCTTATTAAAATAGATCAGTACATTCCGGCAGATGATCAGCTGAAACTCGTTGAAGGAGTGGTCTGTCACGAGGTTATGCGCCGCAAAAATGATCTTCTCACGTAACCTGTCAGTGAACTTCGCGTATTCGTAATTGGCGGCATAGTAAGCCGAAAATTCCTGCTGTCCGCCGGAAGCCAGGTAGTTCTGCGAATACTGCTGCATATGCTGCAAAGGGAAGATTCCCTTACGGGCCTTCTCCAGTACGCTTTCATTGATATCCGTAGCATAAATAACAGATTTATGCAACAGGTTCAGTTCATCGAGCAGGATCGCCATGGAATAGACCTCCTCTCCTGTTGAGCAACCTGCATGCCATATCCTGATCAGCGGATAAGTAGCCAGCACCGGCAGCACCTGTTTACGGAGGATCTCAAAGAAATGAGGGTCCCTGAACATTTCTGTTACATTGACCGTGATCTGTTCCATGAGATAGATAAGATATTCGGGGTCTGATTTCACCCTGTAGCGGAACTCGGCAAAACTGGGGAATCTGTCTGCACTATACACACGCTGCAACCTGCGTTTTACTGAGGCGAATGAATAATCTGTAAAATCATATCCATACTGCTCCAGCAAGTCATTTAAC
Organism: Chitinophaga sp. YR627; assembly: GCF_900114995.1. Classification (GTDB taxonomy): domain Bacteria; phylum Bacteroidota; class Bacteroidia; order Chitinophagales; family Chitinophagaceae; genus Chitinophaga. The sequence goes on along the minus strand of NZ_FOUX01000006.1, from coordinate 375,690 downwards.
AGTACTAAAACATCCTCATCCTTCAAATGGCGTAGGCTATCCATCATTGCGTAGTCGTTCTGTTTTGCCGCTGTAAGTTCGCAAAGTTTTCTGGCATTTCAATAATCGTATATGGTTATAGCCTCATATTGCAGTATAAAGTAAGGCGTATAGCCATTAACGACCTGTTAACCTAATTCCCACATCCAACTTTTTCAACAATACGTATATATAATGAAATTTTACTATCTTTAGTTTATCTTATTGTCAATGTGATTCTTTAGAGTAACTATTCCGTATCAGGTCAATGCCAACTTATGCCAATTAACTTTACCAGGGGTCGTATTGTAGCGGCCTTATTGCTGGCAGGTATCACTGTCAGTGCTTTTCGTTCTCCAGCCGATAAAGGCAGAATGCGCCTGCGTGGCATCACCACTGCTACCGATAGAACCGTTATTTCCTATAATGAGGATAAAACGGTAGCTGAACTGCTTACCACCTATAAGACAGAAGAAGGGAGTTATACCACGACCCGTATACCGGTGTATAAAAACGGGCGCCTTGTAAAGACATTTGTTACAGATGATGAATCCTCACATGCGCCTACCCTCTTTGCCTCCTATGACTATTCAGAGAAAGGGAATATCCGGAGGATCATTTATTACCTGGATGGACTGGTACATAGCTATGACTCACTGGTGTATAATGGTAGCGGACAAATCACTGCCCGTTATTTCTTTAATGATACACAGGATGGACTCGCCTTTGAAAATAATAGTTGTCAGTTCTACACCTGGGATATAAAAGGGAATATCGTCAGCGTGGATAATATGGGACGCGTGAATAAAAAACTGCCTTTTACAAAGGCGTCTACAACCACTTACACATATGACGATCACCCGAATGCACAGCATAGCATTCCGGTACTGCCTTACCTGGTGGACATTGCAGCAGTCAATCTTTCTGCGAATAATATCATAACAGAGACCATCACACCTGTTACGGGCAGTAACAATATTGTGAACCAATATAAATATGCTTACAATGAAGAAGCCTACCCGAAGCAGATCACAACGACTTATGCGGAGGCAGGCGAAACAGTGGTGACAGAACTGGAGTGGAGCTGGTAATGGTCAACGCGCAATAAAAGAACACCCGACGGGCGAAAGCCTGCCGGGTGTTCTCATTTTAAATCCCTTTGTATGCACGGTATTGATTACTGTGGATACAGGATCTGTGTTGCCAGAACGTCACCAGCGGTGAAGCCGTTCCAGTTCAACACAAAAGAGTTCATTACAGAATTCGCATCAACACTAGGCGTACCAGAGATGAAGATACCCTGGTTCTGGTTAGTGTGATAGAAACCGATCGTGTGACCCAGTTCGTGAGTGATAGCGAACAGTTTCTGGCTGGCAGGCAGACTGTTGTAGTTACTGTTGATCTCAACGCTTACACCCGGACGGCTGTTAGAGCCTGGCAGGTAAGCACGTGCGATCCAGTTGGCAGATTCAAAGCCCATGAAAACTCTTGTGTCAGAGTTAGCCTGTGAGGTCACGATAGACATACCCAGTCTGGTACCATTAACAGCATTCCAGTTGTTAACAGCACCCTGGATAGCAGTTCTCCAGGCAGTAGGTACAGCCGGATCAATGTACAGTCTTACATTGGAGTTGTAGGCATTACTGATAATGTAAGTACCTCTCCAGTGTTCAGTACCTGCGATACCGCTTGTTTTGTCTTCGTTAGCTGCACGTTTGGCCAGTTCAGCTTTTGTAATGAGTACATCGCCGTCGATGATGTAGGTGTCACCTTTCAGCTCGATGTTCTCTTTCTGGAAACCTAACCTTTCCAGGTAACTTACCAGTTTGTCTTCAGCTGGCTTAGCTTCTGTTGCGATCTTGTCTTTGCTACATGCAAAGAGGAACATTGACAATGCGAGGAAAAGAAAATGAATTTGACGCACATAGATTGACTGGGTTTTCTTTTTCATACTTAAGTGGTTTTTATTTGAGGGTAAAAAAAGAGCTCGCTGACAGATAAATTCAATTTACAATAAAAATGGAATGCAAAAACAAATATTACTATCACTGCTAAACGTAAACAAAGCAAATGTGCAGCGGCTAAAAGCAAGACAGGGCAAGCCTTTGAGGCCTGCCCTGCTGCGGAGATGTTGCGGCATCAGTGTCTGTTAATTAGCACCCTGCTGCTCTTTTATAAATGCATTTAATTTCTTCCCGCTTCCCGCAATCCAGACAATATCACCCTCCAGCAAGTGCATTCCCGACTCCGGATTTAAGATCCTTCTTCCCTGTCTTTCCACGCCCAGTACGATTCCGCGGGTGCGTTCACGTATACCGAGTTCACGTATAGTCTTGTTGGAAAGACGTGATTGTTTACCTATCAGGAATTGCCGCAAAGCGATCGGATCCGTATCCTGCGGCTGTGCATCGGCATCTACTGAGAGTGGTTCGAGAAAACTGTTGAACTTTTCCAGTTGTTCATCGGTGCCAATTCCCGTGATAATATCGCCAGGAAACAGTCTTTCATATTTATCCGGTGCATAGATCTTCTGTCCACTTCTGTTGATTAACGCAATGTTTATCCCGAAGTTTTCACGTAAAGCTAATTCGAGCAAAGTCTTACCTGCTACCGGCGATAAAGGACGTATCTCTGCCACAGCAAGATGCGCATGCCAGGGAGCGAGCACATACTTATTAATGTTGCCGACTTTAGCTTCGCGTGCATTGAAATTGGAAAAGAAACGTTCTTCAATCGTAGTATAAAACGTCTGGATCTTATGTCTTAACACAAGGATCAAAGCAATGATACCCGCTGTCACCAGTACGGCTATTGAATACGAGAAGAAGCGATCTATAAAGAAACCGATCAGGAACACAGCCAGTATCATTCTGGAAAAACGTACCAGCAATAACGGTCCACGATACTTCTTCTGCTCCCATATATTGGAAGACGCCTGACTACTGATATTCCGCAATGCCAGTGCCCATAGAAAAGGCATCAGCAATATCAGTGTGATCAATGCACTGGCTATACGCCCCCAGTTATAACCGTTGAACTTGACATTGATAAATGGCAGCAGGTAATAATATGACAGCAATGTGATTGCCAGGATCACTACGGCATAGATCGTCATATTCACCACATAGGAACGCAACAGCTGTTTCCAGTCACTGACTACAGAAATTGTCTGTGTAGCTGCGCTATAACGGTTGAGGGAAGTCTTCCAGCGATGTGGTAATACCCCTGCAAGCTTCTCGTAAAACGGCGCCGACAAACGTATCATATAAGGCGTGGTGAATGTTGTCACCGCCGATACGGCTACCGCTACCGGATACAGGAAATCACTCGTTACTTTTAAAGACAGACCCAGCTGTGCAATAATGAATGAGAACTCCCCTATCTGCGCAAGACTCATACCTGCCTGTACAGACGTTTTTAAAGGCTGACCTGAAAGCAATGCCCCTATACAGGTGCTGAGGGTTTTACCTGCCAGTGTCACCAGCGTAATAATCGCCACGGGAAGGGCATATTTGATCAGCATGGCCGGATCGATCAACATACCCACCGAGACAAAGAAAATGGCCCCAAAGAGCTCTTTTACCGGTTTAATGAGATGTTCTATCTTTTCCGCCTGTGTTGTTTCGGCAAGAATAGACCCCATGATGAATGCACCCAATGCCGGAGAGAAACCTGCCTGTGTAGCCAGTACGACCATCAGCAGACAAAGTCCTATAGCCGTCACCAGCAGGGTCTCTTCATTCATCAGCTTTTTTGTTTTACGCAGCAGTGTCGGGATGAAAAAGATACCCGTTATAAACCAGGCAATGAGAAAAAAGACAAGTTTGATAACAGAGGTGAGCATTTCTCCACCGGCAAACTGCTGACTGACAGCCAGGGTGGATAATAATACCAGCAGCACGATGGCTACCAGATCTTCCACGACGAGGATACCGAAGACAAGGCCGGCAAATTGTTGTCCTTTGATACCCAGTTCTTCGAATGCCCGTATGATGATGGTAGTAGATGATATAGATAATATTCCTCCGAGGAAGATGCTGTCCATGGAGGACCATCCCATCAGCTGACCGACAAGATATCCCAGGAGCAGCATAAACACGACTTCTACGATCGCGGTAATAGAGGAGGAACCGCCGACTTTGATCAGTTTCTTAAAACTGAATTCCAGTCCGAGGCTAAACAGCAGGAAGATCACACCGATCTCCGACCATATTTTGATATTCGCCTCATCGGAGACTGTCGGCACGAGGGATACGTGTTGTCCCACCAGGAGTCCGGCCACAATATATCCAAGCACGAGCGGCTGCTTCAGTTTTTTGAAGATCAGTGTTGTGATAGCAGCAGCAATTAAGATCAAAGCCAGGTCGGCAATCAGCGGTGGTAAATGTATCATTCGTAAGATCCGGTTTAGTGAGTTGAGACAATTGAATAACGCCAAAGTCCCTGCCGATGTTAAAACGGTAGGGATGGCAATAAAACAGTGTAAAGTCAATTACTTACCAGAAAATATGCTGGGGGAAAATAAGCGATCGAATGATAGTGTGCAGATCGGGCAATAAGCGTGCTGCCTGCACTTTACAGGTAAATAGTGTGATCCGTGTAAGAAAAAGCGTCCTGCCAGATCCCGTACCTTCACGGGTGTCTGTTTTAAGGGATACGATAAAAGACTGATGGGAGGTCGTGCACACCGTGTCAGGGAGTCTGGATTCCCCGTTATGGTTAAACTGGTGGTCACATGACAGTACTTTCAGATATGGCTGGACAGAAGCGGCTGTTATAACATCTTTACGGCATTCTGTCATTGCTGCGCTGACCTTTAGTCCGCAGCAAAACAGTATAATGGAAAGACACAGATAAAAAAGATTCCGCATGCGGACAAAGATATCGTTTTATCCTTATCCCCGTACTTTATCGAGCAGATCGCTGAGTACAGCAGCTTCAGCCGCTGTGATCCTGTCTGCCAGGTCATCATAAAAGGTATCCATCAATACATCTACGTCTGACAGCAGTTTCAGACCCTGCGGCGTAATGTTGATGTCCATTTTTCGTCTGTTATGCGGGCAAAGGCGGCGCTGTACATACTCCAGCTTTTCGAGTTTATCCAGCAAACGGGTCACGTCACTGGCTTTATCGAGCATGACGTCTTTGATATCACCGGCTGACACAGGCTCCGGATGGCGTCCCTTGATGATGCGCAGGGCATTGTAATGCTGCGGCAACAATCCGTGTTCTTTCAGGTTGGCTCCAAGGGCGTCACGTAGCCAGTTACCTGTGAACAACAGGTTTACTACGATCTTGTGATAGTCGTCCTTGAACTTCCGCTGATTAATAGCTTGTTCAATCTTCATGGCCCAAAGATAATAAATATGGGTGTTGCAACATATTTGCTTTAATGTATTCTTTTAACAGACTGTGGATATTTTAAATAAGCAGTGATCACTATATTTGTATACCACCATATTCCTGATTACAGATACCTTCCTTTTATACCATCTGCAATTTAAATTGTCTATGAATATCTTATCTACGCCATGGCCATGGTATGTTGCTGGTCCGCTGATAGGGCTTACCGTTCCCCTGCTGTTATTGCTGGGCAACCGCCATTTCGGTATTTCAGCCAATCTGCGGCATATCTGTGCAGCATGTCTGCCAGGTAAAATTCCTTTCTTTTCCTATGACTGGAAAAAAGAGTCGTGGAATCTGTTCTTTGCCGCCGGTATTGTGATCGGTGGTTTTATAGCGGTCACCTTCCTGGCTGGCCCCACGCCTTCCACGATCGCTCCGCAACTGGAGACTGAGTTACAGCGCTATGGTCTCTCTTATCAGGGTTCCCTCCTGCCAGCGGATCTTTTTAACTGGCCGGCACTGCTCACCATAAGGGGATTGATCCTGATGGTTGCCGGTGGCTTCCTGGTAGGTTTCGGTACCCGTTACGCTGGTGGCTGTACCTCTGGGCATGCCATCATGGGCCTCTCAAACCTGCAATGGCCCTCTCTGGTAGCCACCTGTTGCTTTATGGCCGGTGGTTTTATCATGGCCAATCTGATTCTTCCTTTCATCCTCCAACTGTAAACTTGTAATAATGTCTTTATCCAATATAGATACCGACTTTGAAGTAGTAAGTACGCCCACCACGACCAACCCTGCTACGAAAAAAGCACCCTGGTGGTCTCAGCTGCAATTCCTGGCAGCGGGTATATTTTTCGGGATTATCCTGATCAAATCAGAGGTCATGTCCTGGTACCGGATACAGGAAATGTTCCGCTTACAGTCCTTTCATATGTATGGGGTCATTGGTTCCGCGGTCGTAACAGGGATCATTTCAGTACTGATCATTAAGAAGACAGGGGCTAAAACACTGTATGGCGAACCAATCACCTTTCAACCCAAATCCTTTAATAAAGGCCAGATCTTCGGCGGACTGCTCTTCGGATTTGGCTGGGCATTGACAGGCGCTTGTCCGGGACCTTTGTTTGCGCAGATAGGAGCCGGATTCTCTGTGGTGATCGTCACGCTATTTAGTGCGATCCTGGGTACCTGGGTATATGGTAAGCTGCGGGACCGTCTGCCCCATTAGCAGTCCCCAGAAGTCAATGAAGCTGGCTGACCTGCTTCGCTAAATGCTGCACCTGGCAGTACCTGACCATCATGGTGAGCTTTTTTCCCTGCGGAGGGGCCATCTCATGAACAAGGTTCGCAGGGGTAAGGCCGGTGTCATTACGACTGTAGACACATTGACGAAGTATGCAGTAGTGGGGAAGATCCTGGTTGTCATGCATATTGCAGCAGGTTCCACGACCGAAGCGATCAGACAGGCCATGTCAGGGATAACCAATTGATTAACTTATCAATACACATTATCGGGACCGATTGCTTCTTTCAACTACTTTACTACCGTTCCCAGCAGGACACTTTCCAATAGAAATTACTTGTTCTAACAAGTTTAAAATTGACACTTTTCAATACAGACAAGCAAAAGGAGAGATCAAACGATTACAAAGATGTTAATTTTTGGTTAACGGAAGGCTAAATCATGCGTTAACCAGATAAAATATAGCCTTTACCAAAATGCAGTTGGAGGCTGACGGCTCTCTATTATCTTTGGTATAGGTTTTTCATAGGATATGGTTAAAAAATTTAGGGCGGTATTCTTACCGCCCTTTTCCTTTTCTACTTCTTTCCGTTTATATGCTATAGTTTAGCGTTATATTAAAAGTTACTATCGGGATGACATACGCACTCATTACAGGGGCCAGTAAAGGTATTGGTCTGTCTATGGCACACACCCTCGCTTCCAGGAAATATAATTTACTCTTGATCGCCCGTTCGGAGCAGGAACTGACTGCTGCCGCTGATGAATTGCGTAATAAATGGCAGGTGGAAGTCGTCTGGCTGGCCATTGATCTTTCCTCCCCTGACGCTGCCGCCCGTGTTGCTACATGGGCGGGTGGGTATGCTGTTTCTATCCTGATCAACAATGCCGGTTATGGTGTATGGGGCAACTTTGCCGACCGCTCTTTATCTGAGCATGAGCAGATGATCCAGGTGAATGCCGGGACACCGATAGCGCTTTGTCATCACCTGCTCCCTGTCTTGCGTCAACAGTCGCAGGCTTATATCCTGAATGTCTCCAGTACGGCTGCTTATCAGGCGGTAGCGACCCTGACGTTGTATGCGGCAACGAAGTCGTTTATGCTATTGTTTTCAAGGGGGTTGAGGCGGGAGCTGAAAAATAGTAATGTGTCGGTGACGTGTTTGTGTCCGGGGCCGGTGAAGACGAATTTTATTGATCGGGCGGGGATGCAGGCGATCAAGGAGACGGCGGATAAATATGGCATGCTGGCGGATGATGTGGCGGAGATTGCCATTAAAGGGATGTTCAGGAAGAAAGCGGAGATTATTCCCGGGGCGGTGAATGTGGTGACGGCGTTTATGACGCGGATAGTGCCGAAGGCGATCGTAGAGGCAGTGGCTGCGAATTTGTATAAGACTAAGTAAACTATATTCTATCCCGTTTGATTTTATAGTAGATACTGCCAGTTCATATTATGACTATGTTCCTTTTTTAATGTACCTGGGTGCTGGTGGCAATTTCCTTTTTGGGGTTGAGGCTTTCGGGCGGCGTCAGATTTGCAGATGGGATGACGGGCTGACGCCCTCCACGCGTTCATTGTATGGGCGGTGGGATGGCAGTTAGGCGGGGAATGTTGATTTGACTACTGGTGCATACCTGGGCGATGCGTGAAGGGCTAAGGCCCTTCATCTCCATCTGCAAACCTGACTGCTTCGCAGGAAGAGGCGGATTTGATTTAGGGAGGTAAGGGTGTGAGTTTAAAAATGTAGTGACTTCATGGACAGGCAGCTTCGATTATCCCCAAAAGAATGTGCTACTCTGCTAATGTGATTTTATCAGCCAATATTCAAAAAATAAAGACGAACCTTGTGCAGATTCGTCTTACTGATATGAAAGAAAGCAAATGTATTTGAATGCTTGTGTAGTGTACCTGGCCTTGTCAACTGCCTCATTCCGTACGACAGTTTCCTACTAATTCCCTGGCTGCCTCATTCGCTGTTTATACCATATCATTTTATACCGCTATATAACGTTACAAATGATTTCCTGACTTCTATAACAGCTGTGACTTTTATGACAGCTATGGCTTCCATGCCTGCTATCACTTCAGAATAACGCCAGCCAGTCTCTGATACAACAAGGTCGGACTATTCTCATGTTTAGGCTCATATTTTCCAGCAATGATAGGCACATAGATCACGCGTCTGCGACTTGCTTCTCCTACCACATTTGATTGGGCGACACGATGCCAGAGACGACCGTCATGCACTGTAAGGTCACCGGCATTTGGTGTGATGGCCAGTTCGTTTTTATCGGCTTTATGACCTACAAAATATTTCTTTCTGAACAGCATACTAAAGATGTTCTGTTTATGAGTGCCCGGAATGATGCGCAGTCCGCCGTTTTCCGGACGAAGATTACTCAGGTGGATACCGACATTCAGCATGGGATTCAATTTTCCATGGAGGAAAATATCACGTAAACCGTCTGTATGCCAACCCATTTTAGTAAAGGTGCTCTCCGGACCATTAACATAGTGATTCAATACCATGCCGTCCTTTTCATTTTCTCCCAAACGGGCACCGGGACCTATTAACTGTAAGAGTGCTTGTAAGCGGTTGTCCTTCAGCAGGTCTGAGAGAACACGTGTATGCTGATTGATGAAAGCAAATCGTTGTACTATTGGCTGACCATCCAGGTCTTTACCATATTTTACTGGTACTCCATTAACTTTCTCTACATTTCCGGAAATCCATCTTTGCTGCACGTCTTCTGATGCACTAACGATTTCCTGTACCTGTTCAGGCGTTAGAAAATTAGAGAAATGGATATAACCGTTTTCTTCAAAAAATGATTGTTGCTCCCCGGTAAGCACATTACCGAGTGTGAATGTTTGATAAGCGACAGACATAGATGCGTAGGTTTAATAAGTGTTCAGCTGTAAGTAAGCTTTAAATTAAAATCTGAATGCAAATAGAAAGTGAGACTCACCTCCCATCAGTAGAAAAACGATGGGATATAGATAATTCAGCAACAACAATAAGGGCACCTTTTGCTTATAGGTAAGCAGGAAGTCATTAAGTGATATGTGCCTGACTGGGGATGCATTATTAGTCTACTAGTTTTGTAGGGTAAAGATAACCGGTATTTTATTATTGAACAAAAAAATTATCAGAAACAGGCAGGAAAATCAGAAAAGATTGATTAAGAGACAAAAGAAGACAGCAGCACAATAAAGCAGGAAGAAGCACCTATAATAATAGCACTTAAGAAGAGAAAAAACATTGATCAGGGAAGTCTATATCTCCTCCTGCCGAGAGGTTTGCAGATGGAGATGAAGGGCCTTAGCCCTTGACGCACCGCCCAGCCCATGCCCCAGAAGCATCATCAACATCCCCCAGCCCAATCCCCCCTCCCACGCCCCATAGCGAACGCGGAGAGGGCGTCAGCCCGCAATCCCATCTGAAACCGGCCAGGCCCATAAAACGCCTATCCTCCCTTCCCCCTCTCTATAACAGCAAAAACGCATAAAGAGCGTCAGTCTGGAATATATAACAGAAACATCACCCCTTCACCTGCTTCGCCTCAAACCGCCTCCTATTCTCCTTTATCGCCTCCATATTCTCCTGCCCCCAACTCGTCAGCTGCTGTATGTGCGGCACCAAACTCCTCCCCAACTCAGACAATGTATACTCCACCCGCGGCGGTATCTCCGGAAAAAACTGCCTTATCACCAAACCATCCGACTCCAAAGACCGCAACGTCACCGTCAGCATCTTCTGCGAAATATCCCCGATCGTCTGCGCAATCTCACTAAACCGCAATTTCCCCTCATGTGACAACAACTCTATCACCAGAATCGACCACTTATCGCCAAACCTATCCAGCACCTGCCGTATCGGACAATCCCCCACACACATTTTTCCTTCACTATTTCTTATCATAACAATTTGATTTTCACGATCGTTACTAAAAGGTAAGTAAGTTGCTGCCGCGAAACGTTATTGTTTAACATGCGTCCGCCTACTACCTTTGTCGAGCTTTCCAAAAGAAAGTAACTCTCTTATAAGAGTAAAATTATCATAAATATTTAAAGAAATGAGAAATTGAAAATAGTGTAATACCTTAACCTAGTTTAAGATTTCTGCAACGATATATGTTGAAACATATATTCTCAATAAAAAGACCTAATTTTAATTTTCTAAACAAGAGCAAACATGAAAAAAATCACAATCATCGCCGCATCTTTATTGGCATTTTCCGCAACAACATTTGCACAAACTAAATGGTCTGTAGATAAAGCACACGCAAGACTGGGTTACACCATCTCCCACATGACCCTGTCTGAAAGTGAAGGTAATTTCAAATCTTACACTGCTGACATCACCGCTTCTAAAGCTGATTTCTCTGACGCCGCTTTCAACATCAGCATCGATGTAGCTAGTCTGAACACAGAAAACGAAATGCGTGACAAACACCTGAAAAGTGCAGATTTCTTTGATGCAGAAAAATATCCTACCATCACTTTCAAAAGCACTTCCTTCAAGAAAACAAGTGGTAACCAGTACAAACTGGTTGGTGATCTGACTTTCCACGGTGTAACTAAACAGGTAATGCTGAACGCAGTTTACAACGGTACGCAGGAAAATCCACAGAGCAAGAAACTGGTTGCTGGTTTCACTATCACCGGTTCCTTCAAACGTAAAGATTTCGGTTTCGCGACAGAAGCTCCTGCTACTATGCTGGGTGAAGACGTTAAGCTGAGAGCGAGCGGTGAATTCGTAAAAGAATAATTTAACTTACGGCAATGAAAAGATTAGTAATATTTTCATCAACACTGCTGCTCACAGCAGCAGTGTTTGCCTTCGCCGCACTGGCACAGGCATGGAACATCAGTGGCAAGTATAATATTGCCTTCTCTACAAATGAAGCAAGCGGTATCTTCAAAACTTTTAAAGGTACAATCGCTTTCGATGAAGCCAATCTGGCTGCTTCCAACTTCAGCGTATCTGTCGATGTTGCTTCTATCAACACCGGTAATGCACTGATGAACAAACACGCTAAAAGCGACGAGTGGTTTGATGCAGCGAAATATCCTGAGATCAGATACACTTCCAAAAAGATCGTAAAAGCAGGTGCTGGCTACCAGGTAACCGGCGACCTCGAAATCCATGGCGTTAAGAAGGAATTCACTATTCCCTTCACTTTCAAACGCGCAGGCAACGGCGCTACCTTTGACGGTACTTTTAAAGTAAACCGTAACGATTTCCATATCGGTAAACCAGGTGGTGATGTTGCTGACATGGTCAACGTAACTATAGCCGTTCCTGTAGTAAAGGGCTAATCCTTAAATCAGATTTATGCTTAAAAAATTATCACTACTTGCACTGCTTGCAGTACTGGTAGGAGTGCTTTCCGGGGTAGCTGCCATTGTTTATCAGAAAGTGTATATTGAAACGATAGGAGAAGGATTTGTAAATGTTGTCAGCATCGCCAATATGTTCAAATACGCACTGGCAGGTGCATTCATCGCAGCAATAGGTTATTTCCTGCTTAGCCTGGTACTGAAAGGTAAGACAGACATGGTGTTCAACCTCCTGTTCGTCATCCTTACCTTCGCAAGTATACTCTATCCCATCGGTCACCAGCTGCCGCTGGATCAGGAAACGCCTGAATTATTCCCCGGACTCGCAGTGCCTATGCACTTCTTCCCGGCGCTCGGATGGTTCGCTTTAAAGCCACTGTTCGGCAAATCAATCTAACAATCCATTTACACTAAAATTATATAAGAAAGGGCCACTCAATTATTGAGCGGCCCTTTCTTATTATGAGCATGATAGCTGTAATATGATCATTATACAAATGCACTGAAACCGGTGATCGCTCTTCCCACGATCAACGAATTGATCTCCTTCGTTCCTTCGTAAGAATAGATCGCTTCTGCATCTGCCACAAAACGTGCTACATTATACTCTAGCAGGATACCATTACCACCCATCACCTCTCTCGCACGACTCACAATATCCCTTGTACGTAATGAACAGAATACCTTCGCAATAGAGGCATGTTCGTCTTCTAACCTACCCTCATCCTGTAAAGTCGATAAACGGTAGACCATCGTCTGCATAGCGGTCAGGTTCGATAACATCTCTACCAGGTGATTCTGGATCAGCTGGAATGAGCCTATCGGACGACCAAACTGCTTCCGCTTCTGTGTATAAGCCAGTGCATTTTCATACGCCCCCCTGGCACATCCTACTGCCAGCCATGCAACGCCTGCACGGGTCATACGTAAGACCTTCGCGGTATCTTTAAAGGAATTTGCATGCTGTAAGCGGTCTTTTTCTTCTACCACACAATCTTTCAAGGTGATCAGTCCGTTCTGTACGATACGCAGCGCCATTTTATCGTGCATCTTCTCCACGCTGAAACCAGGCGTATCCTTTTTCAGCAGAAAACCTTTCACCTCATTATCATCCACATCCCTTGCCCAGATCACCAGCACATCCGCAAAGGTGGCATTACCAATCCACTTCTTCTGACCGTTCAGTATCCAGGTATCCCCTTCCCGCTTAGCCGTAGTGGTCAGTCCGCCGGCAGCACCAGATCCTACCTCCGGCTCTGTCAGACCAAAAGCCCCGATCTTCTCCAGCCGCTGCATACCCGGCAGCCACTCCTTCTTCTGTTCCTCCGATCCCAGCAGATAAATGGAACCCATCGCCAGACCGCTCTGCACGCCAAAGAAAGTGGCCATGGAGCAGTCCACACGGGCAATCTCCATCGTGATAATGCCCTCCATCAGAAAGGAGGACTGAATACCGCCATACCCCTCGTAAGTGGATCCGCAGATATCCAGCGCGGCCAGCTTCGGCAGCAACTGAAAAGGAAAATCAGATTTCACCCAATGTTCATTGACAATAGGCTGTACTTCAGACTCCATAAATTCCCGGACCTTCAGCTGCAATGCCCTGTCCTCCGGACTCAGCATGCCGCTCAGATCATAAAAATCACCATTTACGGGTGGTAACTCCTTTTTTCTTTCTCCGCCGCTGCTTTGCAGCATACGCATCAGACCAGAGAGTTGCTGGTCATTCATTTTACCTACAGTGGCCATTACTTTCGGCAGATCTATCTTCTCGGATAAACGCCCCAGTTGTTCGAAATCGACGTTCTTCAATAAATGAAAGGCCTGCCTGATGGTGGACAATTTAACTGCCATGGGAACAAGTATTAGTCCCTTAATTTAGCCAAAACTGTTAAATGTTCATTCCACCTGACCTAATAATTTCGAAGAATCAGTCGATATACGAATATGGGAGATCTCCTCTTCCAGTTTTTCGGCTACTTTTTTCCGGGCAAACAGATTATAAGGAAATCGTAACCAGACCTTAAACTTAATGGCAGGTTCTTCATTTTCCAGGCGGTAGCCAAAACGGATCTGTCGTATTTTACTTCTGCCCAGCGCGTTAGTGAGATGACGGACTACTTCCGCCGGATTCTCCAAAGTTGTGAACTCTTGCATGATTTGACGGCTTAGGTTTTACCCTCTAAAAAGGCATTTCAATAAAAAATATTAACTCTAAAGTTCATTTCACGGACTTTCATGGGATCAGGACGGTGGACTCAACAATGAAATTATGGATCTAATCAGGTATCTTTGGGCGAACACGTATCCTACTATGTAACGCTGATGAGACTATACCTATTCTCCCCCATCGAAAAAAAATACAGGGAGGAGTTTAACCAACATACGAGACTGCAGAATATTAAAGTAACTGCATATATAGCACTGATTGTTGCTGTTGCATCTATCTGTACAAGAGTAGCATCCTGGATCATCCCATACCAGGATATGCTGTTGCCGCAACGTTATGCTGAATACGTTTTTATTAATAATTGTATGATCAGCGTTTCTGTGTTGTTTGCCTGTCTCCTTTTTATCATAAGGAAAAAGCCTCATCCAAAGCAGCAAAATCGATACCATTTTGTCAGCATCCTCTATACGCTTTTATTTACAGGCAGTTGCATGTCCCTGACATTCGTTGCGCAACACAATCCGAAGAATACGATGACAATGCTGTTGCTTGGATTACTCACTGTGGGGGTGTTGCTTATTTTCTCGATCCGCAATCTGTTACTGGTCGCCGGACTTTCCATTGTTACATTTGTGTTATTCTTCCACATATTCCAGGTATCTGCAGAAACGCGTGCACTCAATTACGTGGCTTTCTGGCTGATCATCGCCTGCTTTATGGTTATTTCCCGCCTCATATATTCATATCATGCGAATTATTTTATCAAGCTCAAAACGATTGAAGATAAAAACGGAGAAATACAACGGGCCAACAAACTGAAAAATGAAATCCTGGCCATCGTTGCACACGATCTTCGTAATCCTATTGCAGGTATCCGTTCGGTTACCCATCTGATGGAAGAATACCCCTACACACCAGAACAGGAGAATAAATACCTCTTCTGGATAAAAGACGCATGTGAAACAGCTGACCAGATCATTGAAGAATTACTGCTCGCCGCCAAACAACGGGAAAGTGGCAACCTGCAAACAGATTACATCTCACTGAACGATTGGCTCCGGGATGTACGCGATAACTGGTTACAGCAATCCGGTTTCAACAGAGCGATCTTACTGGAACTACCGCCGGAAGATCTGAAAGCACGGATACATACCGGAAAAATGCAAAGGGTGGTAGATAATCTGCTGCACAATGCCGCCAAATTTACACCAATAGAAGGCGATATTACCATAGGCATGCGGCAGCACAGAGGAGGCGTGCGTATATCCGTTGCTGATACAGGCATCGGTATTCCGGAAGCACTAATCCCTAACCTCTTTGATCAGTTCACCAGCTCCAGTCGTAAAGGCTTAAACGAAGAGCCCTCCAATGGTCTGGGACTACATATCTGCAAACAACTCGTACAGGAACATGGTGGCAGAATATACGTACACTCACAGGAGAATAAAGGAACGATATTTAGTATAGACCTGCCATTTACGTTATTTTAAGAATTAGGAATTAGGAATTAAGAATTAAAAAACCAGCAATTACAAACTCAATTACACAGCTCAATTAAACAGGCCATTAAGATTTAAACACACTTACCCAACCGCCCGACATAACCAGCGGAGGGGTTGAGGTGGAGACAAAGGGCCTTAGCCCTTGAGAGCCTGCCCCGCTTGACAGCGCTCAATCCCCCTCCCCCCCCAACACGACCCTCACCAGCCCAATAGCACCCCTCGCAAAAGGGCGTCAGCCCGGCGTCCCACCTCAACCCGCAGCAAATTTATGTCTCTCCCTACGAAAATAAACCGTCATTTACTTTCCTGACATAGTCACTCTGGCTTTGTCCTACGTTTCCATCGCAGCATTAAGGTAAAATGAGTATAGTATAAGTACAGTACAACACTAAAAAAAGCCCCCAAAGCAGAACACTTTGGGGGCTTTTTCATTGTTATAACAGCCTCTTAATTCTTCATCAGTTTCTCCGCATCCTTATCATCATACTGCGTTATCAATACCTTCAAACGCTTTTTCAGATTCACCACATTCTTCGCCTGTGCAGCATCATTATAAATATTATGCAATTCCTGCGGATCATTTTTCAGATCATACAATTCCCAGAAATCAGCAGGCCCATAAAAACGCACCAGTTTATACCTTTCCGTACGTATGCCGAAGTGAGGCGATACATGATGTGGCTCCGGGAATTCGTAGTAATGATAATACATATCTTTCCTCCAGCGGGCAGTATCTCCCTTACCATTTACCAGTGGCATAAAGGAAGTACCCTGCATATCCGAAGGTGCTTTTACATGTGCGATATCCAGTAAGGTAGGCGCCCAGTCGATATTCAGCATAAAGCCATTGCTGCTGGTGCCAGGTTTGATCACACCAGGATAACGCATCACAAAAGGCGTATGTAAAGACTGTTCGTAAATAAAACGTTTATCAAACCAGCCATGTTCTCCCAGGTAAAATCCCTGGTCGGAACAATAGATCACAACTGTGTTATCGGCCAGACCGGTACTATCGAGGTATTGAAGAATACGGCCGATGTTCCTGTCCAGTGAACGGGCAGTAGCCAGATAATCGCGCATATAACGCTGATATTTCCACGCTGTCAGTGCTTCGCCACTCAGGTGCAGGGAATCAAATTCGCGGCTGATTTGCTGCTCGTAATACTTAGAAAACGGCGCCAGCTGTTCCGGCGTGAACCTGCCGTACTCACTATTCTTATTCTGCTGATAATTTACGTGCACTTTCAGGTCTTCTTTCAGCCGCATCGTATTGGAGATGGTCATATCCTGACCAAGGGCAGCATTACGGCCCTTATAGTCGTCAGAGAAGGTAGCGGGCAGTGGGAAATTGATACTGTCATACGCGCCCAGATCGGGCAAGTCAGGCAGCCATTCGCGATGCGTTGCTTTCTCTCCAACAACGAGCATAAAAGGACGGCTTGTATCCCGGCCGTTTAACCAGGATACAGACAGGTCCGTAATAATATTTGTGACATAACCGTCCATCCTCACCGTATCATTCGGTGTGGAAATAAAGTCCGGATTGTAGTATTTACCCTGACCAGGCAAAATGCTGAAGTAATTGAATCCCTTTGGCAATGTACCAAGGTGCATTTTACCTATCCATGCAGTCTGATAACCATTTTGCTGCAAAATACCGGGGAACGTCTGCTGGGTATTGTCGAATCGTTTTTCATTCAGTGGATACCCATTCTTATGGCTGTATTTTCCAGTCAATAACGTAGCTCTGCTTGGCCCACATATGGAGTTGGTGACCATGGCATGATGGAATAAGACCCCTTCGCGTGCTACCCGGTCGATATTTGGCGTTTGCACATACCTGTTACCATAAGCACTGATGGCCTGGTAGGTATGATCATCTGAAAGAATGAAGATGATATTTGGTCGTTTCGACTGTGCACTCAGCTGAATAGGTGCAAGGAGTACAATAAGTGCGACAACTACAGATCTGATATTCGTAATTTTCAACATGGAAGCTAAGATACTCAATAAGGTTTAGTATCCTAGTGCCATTGACAGATTAAGGGTATGATGTATGGCCATATCCTCTATCCCCCACATGTACAACCTGAAGTATACGTGTGGCAATTGCATTTACTAATTGTGGATCTGCGGCATAGTCTGCATTTGGCTGGAGGTAACCATTGATCTGCAGTAAATAGTCGATTGAATGGTCCTCGTCCAGTACAGCTTTATAGTGCTCAATGCCCATTGATTCGTGAGGCTGTACAACTACAATGTAGTTGTCTCCTTTCAGATCAAAATCTAATGTAAAATCTTTCATACGGCATTTTGTTTAGGAAGAACAGTTGTATGTTATCTAAATATAACAAAATTAAAGCCATGTAGTTGCAAAAAGATTTCATTTCTGCTAGTCTTCTTTTGCCCCTTTTTCTCCGGCAAACCAATGCTCTTTCTGCTTAAAAAGTACATTAAAGGTTGTCAGCGAACCGTACATCCTGGTGATATACTGCTGCATGTTTATTTTGTCTTCATCGCTCAGTTGCTTATGACTGTTGATCTGCTGTTCCAGTACCCGAAGCCGGTCGCGGACCATCACTATTTTATGAAAAAAGACCTCAATAGGTATCTCCTTGGCCTTCAATGAAGGATCTTTCGGCTGTAATACCATCGTGCCTCCCTCCCATCTGTCACCCAGTGGAACGACCTCAGAAACATCGCTCCAGAGACGCAGGATTTTTAATAATGATGTTTCAACGGCTGATACCGTTTCCACTTCAATACTCCGGTTTTCCGTGTGTAAAATCTCGAACAGCGGATCTGTTTTGTCCACTTCTATTATCCCCTGATCCATGAAGGTAACTACGTACTGTGCGTATTTAACATCGATGATCACTCCGGGGCCATAACGTGCGTGCTGTACTCTCGATCCTTTGCCGGCGGTTAATTCTTCCATTCAATATAATATTTGCCAGACAATATAATACAAGTTATTGAAAAAGTGCTCTTTATGATATCCCCAAACAATTACATCCGACTATGACTGCTCCCGTATCGTCATTGAAAATGCAACCATACGGGAGCATACAATATACTACATATATCCGGACATTTACTGTTATTTATAAACGTCAGTTATACACACATTCAATCTAAGCTGACGATAGCTTTTATAACGCCGTTAGATGGGTTTAACCAGCCTTCAAATTCATCTTTTACAGCAGCAAAACCCACTCTGTGCGTAATATAAGTGGTCGGATCAACCTGCCCGCTTTTCATACTCCTGATCACATGCTCAAAATCTTCACGGGTGGCGTTACGGCTGCTCATCAGTGTACCCTCCCTTTTGTGGAATTCCGGGTGACTCACCACCAGTTCCCCCTTCTGCAAACCAACCATTACATATCGTGCACCATGCGACATATAGTTAAATCCATTATTGATCGCCTGCTGACTACCAGTAGCATCAATCACAACGGTCGGCATATCTTGATTGGTGATCTCGCTGAGCCGCGCCATCACATCCTCCTGTTTTGCATTAATGGTATGAGGCACCTGTAATTTCTCCTTACAGAAGGTGAGTCTGCCGTCATTAATATCCATCGCAATCACCTGCGCGCCGGCAATACGGGCAAATTCCATGATACCCAGTCCGATAGGCCCGGCACCTATTACCAGTACAAACTCACCGGGCGTCACCCCTGCCCTGCGTACACCATGTGCGCCGATAGCCAGCGGTTCCACCAGTGCCAGTGCGTCCATACTCAGCCCTTCTCCATGTACCAGGGAGGCAGCCGGCACCTGCAGGTATTCTACCATACCACCGTCCACATGCACGCCGCAAACCTTTATATTGGTACAACAGTTCGGCTTCCCATTGCGGCAGGCAATACAGGTACCGCAATTGAAATAGGGAATGAATGTTACCGGTTCTCCTACGGTAAATCCGGGGGCATCATCAAAAGAGACCAGTTCCCCTGCCAGTTCATGTCCCAGTATCCGGGGATAAGAAAAATAAGGTTGTGTTCCTTCGAAGGCATGCAGGTCAGTACCACAAATACCAATCCTTTTGATCCTTATTATAGCATGTCCGGCTTTCTGCACGGGCATGTCCGCTTCGCCATATTCAAACTTACCAGGCGTGGTACAGGTCAGTATTTTCATAAGTGCACTATCTTTCGTGTCAGGGACTAAAATAATAAAAAAAAGGCCGCATGGTATATACCACGCGGCCATATATGCAAAAACCAATCGTTTTATCCTTCTTTAGGCACCTCAAGACTGGCAGAATCGTCTTTTCCGCCTTTCTTACGGTCTTTATCCTTTTTCTCTGTTTCTTTCTCTTTTTTCTCTGCCTCTTTTCTGGCTGCCTTCTCTTTCTTCTTATAATAACCACGCAACAGGAAATTATGTTTTAAAGCTTCCATATTTTCACTAAATCCATCCGATCCTTTACGTATGGACCTCACCGTTCTCTTAGCTTCCGTTACGGTACCTTCCAGACTGGTCGCCAGACTATCACTATACAACAACCGGCCTATACTACCCTCTCCATGGTTGATCCTGGTCGCAATATCCGCCAGTTGCTCCGTAATGACCTCCGCATTGGCTGCCACACCGGATACCCTGTTGATCACCTGGTCATAGTCCAGCGGATCAACTGCATGTACAGAATCGCCGTCTTTTACAGGTTCGCCATTTTCTCTGCCGGAACTGATAGTGATCAGCTTATCTCCCATCAATCCGTCAGAACTGATACCAGCCACTGCCCCTTTTTTGATAAAAGGCTGTACCTTCTCCTTGATACGCAAGGCCACACGGGCTGTCGTATCAGATAATATTTCGATACTTTCCACTGTGCCCACATCGATACCTACGAAGCGGACATTATTACCGGCTTGTAGTCCGCCGACATTTTTAAAGGTACCATAGAGCAGAAATGTGTTACCAAACATATTCTTATTTCTTCCAATGAGGAAAATACCTACGAGCAATAATGCAAAGGCGACCGTAGCAAAGATGCCGACCTTGATCTTTTGTTTTGCTTTCTGCTGCATGCTTCACTATTTAAAAAAGTTATTAATGAGTTCATCCGGCGAATTCGCCAATTCATCGTATGTGCCTGTTGCGATGTATTCACCGTCATTCATGACGACGATACGGTCTGCTACAATACGGGCACAATTCATATCATGGGTGATAATAATGGACGACGTTTCATATTTCTCCTGCAACTTAATAATCAGCTCACTGATCTCTCTGGATGTGATGGGATCCAGTCCGGTTGTAGGCTCGTCATAGAGCATAATTTCCGGTCTTAATATCAGTGTCCGTGCCAACCCGACCCTTTTACGCATACCGCCGGACAGGTCGGATGGTAATTTATCGATCGCATCTTCGAGTCCTACACTTTCCAGCACCTCTTTCACGCGTTTTTCAATTTCTGCCTCGTCTTTTATTTTTAATACACGGGTAAGCGGGAAAGCCAGATTCTCACGTACCGTCATAGAGTCGTACAACGCACCACTCTGGAACAGAAATCCGATCTTCATACGTAACTCTCTCAGTTCATCGGGAGAGAGTGCCTTTACTTCTTTTCCCAGTACCTCCAGCACACCTTCATCAGGCTCCAGTAAACCGGCAATACATTGTATCGTTACTGATTTACCCTGACCTGAACGCCCCAGTACCACAATATTTTCTCCTCTATGCAGCTCCAGGTTGATATCTTTCAATACCTCATTATCTCCGAAAGATTTTTTCAGATGTTCTATACGGATCACCACTTCATCATCCGTGGTGGTCTCCGTTTTTTTGTCCTGTACTAATGTATCATCCATACGTGTGTCTGATTGAGGTTAATAATAAATCAGGTTAGTGATCTGCACCGCTATCGCATCTATGAGGATGATCCACAGAGAGGCACTTACCACAGCCGAATTAGCCGCTTTACCCACGCTTTCCGTACCACGGGCGGAATGATATCCTTTATAACATCCGACAAAACCGATCGCATATCCGAAGAAAAATGTTTTTATCACAGAAGGAACGACATCACTAAATTCCAGTGCTTTGAATGATTTCTTAAAAAAGAGCGTAGCGCTGACATGATCCTGTATATTGACACCTACCCATCCTCCCAGCATGGCCAGTCCGTCAGCCATAATGGTCAGTAAAGGCACCATGATCGTACAGGCAAGGATCCGCGTCACCACAAGATATTGTACCGGATTTGCAGCCGAGACTTCCATAGCGTCTATCTGTTCCGTTACTTTCATACTGCCCAGTTCTGCACCGATACTCGATGCTATTTTACCCGCACAGATCAGTGCAATGATCACCGGACCTATTTCACGGATAATAGAAATGGACACCATGCCGGGGACATAGCTCTCCGCGCCAAAATCCTTTAAAGTAGGCTGCGTCTGTAGGGTCATTACAAGGCCGATGATAAATCCGGTAATACCAACCAGGCCAACGGACAGGTAACCAACGATAAAGCATTGGCGGATAAATTCGCCCCATTCAAATCCTCCCCGGAAAATATTCCTGGCAAAGCGACCGGTGAATAATACCTGATCGCCGACTATTTCCATATATCTGTTAAACGAAGATGTAAGCGCACTAGCCATAGTTATAAGCATTGGGTCATGTACAGTGGAAGCGACTATCGCTTATGTAAGCAGATGCAATTTCATGCCATTGTCATAAAGCATGATTTTCAGGCGGAAACAGCAATAAAAAAATACTGGACTGGGTAATATTTTACACAAAACGTGAGGGATATAGTATTTACAAATCTGTTTATTATTTTTGATAGGAATATATACATTAATATGGCTCATGTAAAAAAGTGGCGCCTGTGTTTGTTGATCCTGTTGATAGCCGGCGCCTGTCGTGAAAAGAAGAATGCAGATTTTGCGGTAGATAAGATACCGGACCCTATGCAGCATAATAGTTACGTCAGTAACCCCGATCACCTGATCAGCGATGCTACCGAACAGACGTTAAATGCACAGATGCGGCAAATGGATCAATCCGGGCGTGCGCAGATAGCGATCGTACTGTTAGAGACGATCGGTGATAAGGTACCGAAGGATGTTGCGCATGAAATATTCAGACTTTGGAAACCGGGACAAAAAGAAAAGAACAACGGTCTTGTTGTCTTATTGGTGAATGATCAGCATCGGATTGAATTTGAAACGGGTTACGGACTGGAAGGAGATCTTCCGGACGTAGTGTGTTATCGCATACAGCAATCGGAGATGTTACCTTCCTTCAAACAGAAAGACCTGGATGGAGGTATGCTGAAAGGTATGACCGCTGTCATCAATGTACTGAATGAGACGAATGTAGCACAGGGCAATACACAGGAACAGGAGGAATCCGCAGCAGATGGGGTATCCGATACCGCTATTGCCGCACAGGAGATGATGGCAAAGGTGGATAGTTTTGTAGCTGCGGATAGTGTGGGTTTTGCACAACAATTTGGCGCCGTACCTGATAACAGCGAGCCTGTTGTTAATGAAGGAGAAGCCTATGACTACCCGGAACAAACATATGAAGCGAAAGAACGCGGAGACGATATGGGCGTCGGTACTTTGGTGCTATATGTCTTCTATGCGATATTCTCTACAATATTCGTTATCCAGGCGGGTAATGCAAAACGCAGGAAGAACACCACTTCTTTGTTCAGGACCAATATCTTCCATATGATCTGGATATATGCAGCGCCATTTATCCTGACACTGGTACTGATCAATTTCTTCGATATGGTGTACCGTTGGTGGATATTACCATTGATCATGTACGGCAATCTGCTGACGTACCTGATCTATCGCACGATTGTCGTTCACACGAAGGCTGCCTTCCTCCTGAAAGCGGCTGACAGACGCCAGCAATATGATGCCTGGAATCAGGCGAATAAAAGCACCTGGCTGGCCGGCATTTTCTTTCCGCTTCCGTTTCTGATCTACTCAAAATGGCATAAAAAACGCCTGGAGGCACTCCGGTTTGAACCATATGACTGCGAAAATTGTCACCGGCAAATGACAATACTGAAAAAGAAAGAAAAACAACAATTCCTTAACAGCAGTCAGCTGGCAGAAGATAAGGTGGGTTCTGTGATATATGATGTATGGAGCTGTAAGCAATGTAACAGCAGAAAAGTACTGGGTTATCAGGATCTGGATGTCAATGCAGACGAGTGTTCATCCTGTAAAGCGATCACCATGGTACCCGGCAAAAAGAAGGTATTACGCCGTGCTACCAGCAGCCGGGAAGGCGAGGGTATCCAGTATTATGACTGTAAACATTGTAATCATACAAAACAGGAATATTATGTCATACCAAAGCCATCTTCCGGTAGCTCCGGCAGCTCTGGCTCGTCAAGCTCTTCCTCTTCATCGTCCAGCAGTAGCTGGGGCGGAGGTAGTTCCGGAGGTGGTGGAGCAGGTAGCAGCTGGTAAAATTACGATTCACTGATCATGATCATTGTTTTTTGTCCGGAATAGGGATAATTTTGCATTATGAATTCTGAAAAACAACTGAGAGAAGGACCTAACTGGCTGCGTCAATTCGATTTTCTGGGGTTACACCTGGTGCCGATACTGGCTTTTTGGACGCATGTAACAACATTTGACTGGATTTTATGTGCGGCTTTGTATGTAGTACGCATGTTCTTTGTAACAGGTGGTTATCATCGATATTTCTCGCATCGAACGTATAAAACCTCGCGTTTCTTCCAGTTCGTTCTGGCAGGTGGCGCACAGAGTAGTTTACAGAAAGGTGTTTTGTGGTGGGGTGCTAACCACCGTGTTCACCACAAACACAGTGATACGCCTGAGGATCCGCACTCTGCAAATATTTACGGTTTCTGGTATGCACACATGGGCTGGATCATGGGCCCTGAGTTCAAACCAACCCGTTACGAACTGATCAAAGACTTTAAACAACCAGAACTTTACTGGCTGAATAAATATCATTGGGTACCAGGTGTTGTACTGGCAATCGCCTGCTACTTCGTTGGTAATAAAGTGAACGGTGAAGGCTGGTTCGACTGGCATGCAGGTCTCTCTACCCTGCTGATCGGTTTCGTACTGAGCACCATCTTCCTGTACCACGGTACATTTACCATCAACTCCCTGATGCACAAATGGGGCAGACCTCGTTACAAAACAGGTGACTTCTCCAAAAACAGCGCTATTCTGGCACTGGTGACACTGGGTGAAGGCTGGCATAACAACCACCACTACTATCAGAGTGCGACCCGTCAGGGCTTCTTCTGGTGGGAATTTGATATCACCTACTACATCCTCCGTACACTGGGACTGTTCGGTATCGTTTGGGATATCAGAGGCGTACCTGATAAGGTGAAATCAAGCAATCTGCTGACTGACGAAGCAAGAGAAGAGGTAAAGGCAGCAAACAGAAGATTGGTAGAAGAAAACAGATAAAGCAACTTTAGTATTTCTTTTATAGAAAGGACGGTCTGGCAACAGATCGTCCTTTTTGTTTTTTACCGATCAGCTGTGTCCCTCCCTTCCTTTGGAGATACTATCCCCCGGCTATATGACTTCCCGCGCTTAAGCCCGGTAAAGCCCCGACTGAAAAACGAGCCAAACTGTAAAGCGAATCCTTCATCTCATAACGAAACTGTAAAGTCTTTTCTGTCTTAGCCGTTTAAATAAGGGCTGGATCAGTGAGATTTCCTGTAGATAACCCGTAGATAATCCGTAGATAACCCGTATACAAGCCATTCTTATAGATACGGGTTATCTATGGGTTATCTACGGGATATCTACGGATTAACTATGAAACATGTTACTGATTGAAACGAGTTTAAGCAAAATCTGATATAGTCCTGATATAGGTTTAGGTCTTCCTAATATAGGTTTACACTGCTCTTAATCCTGGTAGAGATTTACAGGCGTCTTTTAATCCTGTGCCTGGTATAGGGCTCTCTTTTTTTTTACTTCTATCTAACAGGCATTTCGCCTGCAGTCTGGCGAAATACCTGATTAATCCTGCCATAATTTCAAAAACCAACTGATTATCAACATAATAACAGAATATCTCCACCCTTTCTATCCCCCATCCCTAAATAATCCAACGAAAACGCTATTTAAAACATCAGATGTTTATAAAAACATCATACCTTTGTGAAACATCAGACGTTTAAAACAATGACTAAACCAATAAAACTTGCAGACAAGGTCATTTTTGAACTGCAAAAGGAGATTTCCCTCGGGAAATACAAAGTGGGCGAGCTGATCCCACCGGAGCCGGTATTAATGGAACAGTTTGGCGTAGGCCGCTCTACTATCCGCGAAGCGATAAAAACACTCTCCAATGCAGGCGTACTCAAAGTACAGCAGGGTGCCGGCACCTTCGTATGCGCCCCTGCCGAGACGACAGAGCCTCTGGATCAACGCCTCAGGAGAGCAGCATTGCAGGAAGTGAATCATGTGAGACAGTTACTGGAGGTAGAGATCGTACAACTGGCCGTCACTCACCGTACAGCGGATGACCTGGAAATAATGGACAGCCTTTTGAAGGAAAGATGGGAAGCGATTATCACGGATAATTACGAGGCCTGTGCAGATGCAGATATCCGTTTCCATAAAGCGGTAGCAGGCGCTTCACATAACAGTGTGCTGGCGGATCTGTATCAGACTTTCTCCAACGCGATCATGCGCACCTTCCAGCAAAGGGAAAAGCCACATGTATCGCAGTTCCAGCGCACGCATGAGCTGCACGTACAACTGGCAGAGGCCATCCGTCAACAGGAAGCAGCACCCGCCATCAAAACCGTCAGGGCTATTCTTGAAAATAATTTTTAATCAATAACTATTGTCATGTCGATTCTGGTATTCACACTCATTCTCCTGGTAGGCGCGTTCACGGCGGGCATGCTGGGATCTCTCACCGGTCTCGGTGGAGGGGTCGTATTAATCCCTTTACTTACCCTCGTATTTCACGTAGATATCCGTTATGCGGTGGGCGCTTCTCTTGTCGCCTCCATCGCTAACTCTTCCGGTGCAGCTGCTGCGTATATCAAGGAAGGGATCACGAACGTGCGCATCGGTATGTTCCTCGAAATAGCCACTACGACAGGCGCCATTATCGGTGCTGTACTGGCAGTATATACACCGACGCACCTGGTAGCCATCCTCTTTGGGTTTGTCCTGCTTTTCTCTGCCGCAATGACGCTCAGAAAAAAGAACGAACACGGCGACAATGAAAGCAACAGTAAACTCGCCCGTATCATGCGTCTCAATAACTCCTACCCTGTCAATGGTGTAGAAGTACCTTATAAAGTAAGGGGTGTAGCAGGTGGTTATGCGCTGATGACCGTAGCAGGTGTCGTATCCGGTTTACTGGGTATCGGTTCCGGCGCGTTAAAAGTACTGGCAATGGATGGCGTGATGCGTATCCCATTCAAAGTATCCACCACAACCAGCAACTTCATGATCGGTGTAACGGCAGCAGCCAGCGCAGTGATCTATCTGCAACGTGGTTATATCGATCCGGGTATTGCCTTACCTGTTGTATTAGGGGTACTTGCAGGCGCCTTCGGAGGATCGCGTTTGCTCATGAAAATGAACACGCGTAAACTCCGCCTGCTGTTCTGCGTGGTGATCAGCGCACTGGCACTGGAAATGATCTATAATGGTTTCACCGGGAAATTATAATAAGATGAAAAAGATATTCTCAAAAGAATTCTGGCAGGAAAGAGACGTAGAACTGTTCATCGGACAGCAACTCAGGTGGGGTGTAATTACCTCCAGCATTATCGCTTTCATCGGTGGTGTTATTTACCTGATCAAAAACGGCGGTAATACGCCTTCCTATACTGAATTCATAGGTGCACCGGAATACGTGAGACACATGCCGGGTATATGGCAGGGTGTGAGACAATTCGATGGTATGGCGATCATACAGTTAGGTGTGGTGGTATTGCTGGCTACCCCGATTACCCGGATCGCGTTTTCTGTGTTAGCTTTTGCAATGGAGAAAGATACCCTATATGTGATTATTACACTGATTGTATTAGGGGTGATTACGTTTAGTATCTTCAGCGGCTTTGGCGGCTAATTTCAATGAGGAATCAGGAATTAGGAATTAGGCATTGAGGTATTCATAGCTTCGCTGTGAAACAATCTTCCACTACCAGATAGCAACTCAGTAAACAGAAAAAGCGTCTTACCCCTGGCAAGACGCTTTTTCTATTTATTGAGCCTGCATGTAGCGATGGATAATTACTCCATAATCAGACTATTGGTTCCGTAATTCCTAATTCTTAATTCCTAATTGACTACGTGTTTCGCTCATGCTGCAACAGCATATTCATCGCATGATCAAACGAACCCGCCCTCGTGATCTCTCCATTATTCACGAAGAAGATCTCATCTGCATTTTCAATCGTATTCAACCTATGGGCAATGATCACACGGGTGGTATTCGCCGGCAGCTTTTTCAATACGGCTTCCAGTTGCTGTTCTGTCACGGTGTCGATATTCGCAGTTGCCTCATCCAGCACCAGCAGTTCCGGATCGCGTAACACGGCACGCATAAAGGCAATAAGCTGTTTCTGACCAAGGCTGATGCCATCATTACCGGAAATGATGTTGGTAGCCAGACCATCTTCAAAACGCTCCAGCAATGCATCCAGTCCGACTTTTTCCATTACCTCCTGTAACTGTTCTGCACTGTAATCAGCGTATTTCGGATTACCATAGACGATGTTTTCCTGGATCGTACCGGAAAAAAGGAATGGTTCCTGTAAAATGAACCCGATCTTTCGGGTACGCTCTTCCGGCGTATAAGAACGGATATCACGGCCATTCAGCAATACCTGTCCCTCAGTTGGATCATACAAACGCGCGATCAGTGATGCTGTGGTTGTTTTACCACCACCGGTAGGCCCTACCAGGGCATATGTCTTACCCCGCTCCATGTTGAAGCTGACATTCTTCAGGATTTCCTTACTGTCAGCATAACGGAACTGCACATGCTGAAAACTGATCAGCGGCGCATTTTCCTTAGCTGGTCCGGATGGGATCACTTTCAGATCTGTTTCCAGTTCGAGGATCTGTGAAATCCTGTCCCAACCTGCCATCGCCATCTGGAAGTTGGTCCATAGAATAGCCAGCTGACGGATCGGGTTGTAGAAATAAGTGGAGAAAGACAGGTAACTGATCAGCAATCCAACGGTGAACTGACCTGCTGATATCAGATAGATACCATAGGCCAGTACGGCCAGCATGGCTATCTGGGAGCAGAAAGAAAATACCGGGTTAAAGATATTGTTCAGCACACCAGCAGCGGTGGCAGTTTTATAGTTCTGCTGATTGACCTGGTCAAAGCGCTTGCGGAAATAATCACGGCGGTTGAATGCGATGATCACTTTAAAGTTGCTGAGACTTTCCTGTATTTCTGCACTCATGCCACCGGTGCTTTTCATATTGGCCGCATTTCTCTTTTTCACCAGCGGAGAAAGGATACGGGTGAAAAGCAGCAGCAATATGGCCGGGGTCAATGTGGCGATCCCTAGTTTGATATTAATGGACAGCAGAAAAATACCCGCGCCGATCATAGACATGATACCACTTGCAAACTGGACGAGGGACTGTGAAAAGAACTGGTTCATCTTATCCGTATCATTGTTGATACGGGAGATCAGATCACCGGTTTTATTCTGATTAAAAAAGGCGATCGGCAGCTCCTGCAATTTCACAAAAAGGGCGCTTCTCAGCATATACAGCATCCGCTGACCTACCTTTCCCATCATCAGGGTCTGGGAGTAGGCAAAGACCAGGTTCACCAGGAATATACCCAGCAGGAGTCCTGCACACCGGAGGATGCCGGAGAAGTCCTTATGCGCTACATAATGATCAATCGTATAACCTACCACATAGGGTACTGTGATGGTCAATGTCTGGCTGATCACCATGATACCGAATACGCCCAGCAACGCACGGTGTTCTGTTTTTATATAAGCCAGTAATTTCAGGAGGCGTTTCCCGGAAGTACTCTGCTGTTCGTTTGTATCTGTACTATTCAGGTTGTAATTCATAATTGCTGGTACTACGTTGGGAATTAAAGATCTGTACGTATTCGGGACATGTCTGCATCAGTTCATTGTGTGTGCCTGAGGCCACCACTTCACCATCCATCAGCAGGATGATCTGATCGAAATGCGCAACAGCTGCTATTTTTTGTGTCACGGAGATGAGCGTCAAATGCGGATAGTTCTCCTGCACATTTTCCAGGATACGCTGTTCTGTATTGGCGTCTACCCTGGCGGTAAAGTCGTCCAGCAGCAGGATCTGCGGATTGATCGCCAATGCCCTGGCCAGCATGATACGTTGTTTTTGTCCGCCTGAAAGGCTGTTCCCTCTTTCTGACACCACGGTATCCAATCCGTTCGGGAGACTGGCAACAAACTCTTTCAGTTCTGCGGTAGCAATCGCCTGTTTCATCAGGTCTTCGCTTACGTTCTCATTGAAGGCGATGTTTTCCCGCAGACTCATATTAAACACGATACTATCCTGGAATACCAGTCCGACCTGTTGCAACAGGGCTGTTTTATCATAGTCGGTCAGATCCGTGTTATCATAACTGATATGACCTCCGTTTGGTTTCAGCAGGCCGACAATAATATTGAGCAACTGTGTTTTACCGGCGGCAGTAGGACCGATAATCGCTGTGCGCGTACCTGCTTTTACGGAGAAGGATACCTCTTTCAGGATGGGTTTACCATCCAGGGAAAGCTCGATATGATCCACGTGAAGGTCACCCTTC
This sequence comes from Chitinophaga sp. YR627, assembly GCF_900114995.1. Lineage (GTDB taxonomy): Bacteria > Bacteroidota > Bacteroidia > Chitinophagales > Chitinophagaceae > Chitinophaga. Next base: position 345,274 of record NZ_FOUX01000006.1, on the reverse strand, counting down.
AGGGTGGCTGTCACGGTGCCTTTTTCTTCGGATTCGGGTGCGTGGAGCACTTCTGCGATACGCTGATAGGAAGCGGTGGCCTGTGCGATCAGGTTACTCATAAAACCGATCACGATGATCGGGAAGATCAGCATGGCGATATAGCTGTTGAAGGCGGCGATATTACCCAGGGTCATTTCCCCGTTGATCACGAAGTGGCCGCCCAGGAGCAGGGTGGCCAGGGTAGCCATACCACCCAGGAAACTGATCACAGGTACGAGTCCGGCAAAGAGGCGGACTACCGCAATACCCAGGGACATGGATTCGCCGTTAGGCGCTATAAAGCGGTCATATTCCTGCTGCTGTGCATTGATCACGCGGACCAGGGCAGCACCGGTAATACTCTCGTTAATCGTCTTATTCAACTTATCAACCACCTCCCTGCTCTTCTTGAAGGTCGTTCTTACCTTCCTTAACACTGTACCGAATGCAACAGCGATGAAAGGCACTACGGAAATAACGGTCAGACCCAGTTTCCAGTCGATGCTGATCAGCAATACGCAACAGCCGATGATCATGAATACGGAAGAAGCGATGGAGATGATTGCCTGTGATACGAACAGTTTGATACTATCGACGTCACCGGTAAGGTTGGTCAGTAGTTTGGAGGGATTGACCTGTTGTATGTAAGCGTAGTCCTGACGGGAAATACGTGCGGCAAGGTCCGTACGTAACTGGCGGCCTACCCTTTCAGACATATAGGTCTGAATGATACTCTGCACATACGTAAAGATGAAAATAGCGATCGCAGCGCCGATGAATTCCACCACCAGGTGGTTCAGATCGAGCGTACCTGCGGTGTATGCGTCAATTCCTTTGGACGTCAGGTAGGGCAGCACCAGGTTCAACAGGTTACTGCACAGGGCCATGAGGATCAGTAGGAATAACTGGCCTCTGTAAGGGCGCAGTAGAGACATTAATCCGGAGTTTCCTTTGCCCGTCTTCGTTACGGGCTTGTTGGTCTTCTTCATATCAATAGCAAATATATAACAGGCGGCAGACCTGTAGGCTGCGGGAGGCCAAATTTACTGTAAAAAAAACGGTGTAAGGTGCAGGTATAAGGTAATGGCAAACTTGCCACAAGGAGAATGACGAATGAACAAAATGAATATTGCATGCCCGGAAAAAAAAATCCTTCCGGAAAACCCGGAAGGACTTCGACGCGTCCGCGTCCCAGATATTTTTTATGGAGCAACCCGGTTAGGCGATACCAACCGAAGGTTTCCATGAATATTCTGTAGATTGCATGAATACCTCCTTTTCTTTGATGAGTTATGAAATTACGGATTTTATCCGAAAAAGCTTTGCCCTTTTATCTGTTTTAGCGAATAATTTTCGTGTTATTTATGATACTTATTGAGACCTATATTCCGGCGCAGCTGACCCATCTGATCAAAACCTGCTGGTACCTGGAAGTGCCGGCTAAGCTGCCACATCCATACGAGGAAGACATATTGCCTGACGGGCATCACGAAATTATTTTTCATCTGCCGCCACATACCGGAAAACGTCGTTTTAAAGCAGGAGCATGGATCGAAGAGCCTGCTGCTTTCATCGCAGGTCAGACGCTAACCTCCTACCGTTTACAACTCATGCCGGGCGCCCGCTTATATGGCATCCGCTTCTATCCGCATACACTATCCGCCTTTCTGAAAATGCCGGTGCCGGATGCAGATACAGGCATCACACCTTTGAGTGATATCCTGCCGGAAGCACCTTTCTGGGCGTGTATACAGGAAGATGCGGAACAGACATTCAGACAGTTTGAGTGTTTGCTGACAAACAGCATCAGCAGACTGGAGCAGCCGGCAGGCGGCTACGATTATGTACATGCAGCCATAGCTGCTATTATGCAGAGTAAAGGGAATATTTCGGTGGACAGACTGCTACAACGTACCGGTGTTTCGGCCAAACACCTGGATGTTCTCTTCAAACGACAGGTAGGATTAACACCCAAGGCCATCAGCAATATTATCCGCTTTAATCATTTTATTGCCTGGAAGAACCGGCATCCGGAACAGAATTATACGGCCGGTGGTTATGAAACAGGCTTTTATGACCAGTCTCACCTCATCCGCAGTTTCCATCAGTATACACAACGATCACCCAAAGCCTGGTTCAATAACAACACCGGGATCAATGATATATTTGTCAATATCTGACAGTTCACTTTTTTACAATTCTATCCGTTCCCCGCAGAATAGCTTTACAGTAAAAAACGTATGCGATTCTTACTGATTATAGCGCTTCTCCTCTCTTTCCGGGCGTCTGCACAAGATAAAAATATCGCTCAGTTTGTGATCTGGGAACCCAGAGAAGGCATGGAACAGGCTTTTGAAAAAGGTTACCAGCAACATTTACAATGGCATGCCGCCAATAGTGATCTATGGGACTGGTATGGCTGGTATTTCATATCCGGACCAAGGGATGGGCAACTGCTGGATGCTACAGTAGACCGTGCCTGGGCGGACTTTGATCAGCGGCTGAAGTCTGCGGAAGATGCAGCTGATAATCAGTTGCATGTACACCCGTTCGCAAAACTAAGGGCTGTTATAAAGATGGAAAAGATTGCCAGCTGCGGGCATAATAAAGGTTTACAGGCGCGTTACCTGCGGATGATCACCATCACAGCCTATCCATTGACAAATGCCATTAAAGCACTTGATAACGTAACAAAGGGATTGCACGCAGGCTGTTTCTATACGTATAAGATCGTCGATGGAGGTAATCTCCATGAACTGGTACTGCTCCTGGGATATGACAGTTTCAGCGAATTAGGCAAAGATGCGGATATTACAGCACTGCTGGAAAAGCAGACCGGTTTTACATTGAAAGCAATCAGTTCTGAGATGCTCTCATTCAGGAAAGAGATGAGCCGCCTGCATCAGTAGGCAGCTGCTTTTTCTCAAAGACTTCTGCCTTCCAGAGCAGCGAAAATATCCAGCCCGTCTCTATCGTGTATAAGAGCAGTACAATGAGATTCAGCGTCATTTCCGTCTTATGGCTGATCAATGCATGGTCATCTAAAAGATGCTGCAGTATCTTTTCCTCTGCTTCAAGCGATGGCTGGGTTTCCCATCTTACACCTGCCGGGAACGGATTCACTTCTTTCGGGGGAAATACCTGTTGTATGACATACACGGCAGGTCCTCCCCAGTTATACAGCAGTACCAGGGTAAAGCCAATCAGCCAGTTACGGACTTTCCTGCCTTTTCCGGCATCAGTAGCATATACCCTGCCCCAACGGAATAACAGGAAAATAGTGATGAACACGGGTATCAGAAAGATGGCATAGAACAATATGCCAAACGGTATCAGTATGGCCCATTCCCATAGTTTTTCCGGAAAAATATACAAACTGAGTATGTCTGCTACAGTATGTGACGGATATAGATAGCGCCTGACATGGAACAACAAACCGATAAACATAACGGCTGCCAGGATCTGTGTATGAACGGATATTTTTTTACGTAGGGTTGTATGCGTGGTCTGGTCCATTGACATAGTTAATAACCGAAATATAGTCATTATTCTCTATTTCAGTAAAAAGGCCCTGCTTTACGCAGGACCTTTTGCAGATTACTTATACCATCCAGCCACTGTGTCCAGATAATTTTCTATTGGCATTGATCTACGCATTTCCATTAGTTGGTTACCCATTGCGCTGAGTACAGTACGGAACTGTTTACTTGCGCCGGTAGCCAGGGCGTAGATAGCATCTACAATGGTTTGCGGATCGTCCAGCGGGCCATTCTTTGCCTCCTGCATCATCTGTTTGACGCGTGTTGTAATGGCCTCGTAATCCGTTATTTCCGGATGTTCATTCCAAACGACCTTATCTACGAAACTGTTACCACTTGATCCGCCCTGTTCTATCAGGTGCAGACTGACATTCAATGGCTCCAGTTCGTAATACAGTCCTTCGGTCAGTCCTTCCAGTGCAAACTTGGACATGTTATATAAGGAGCCGACTGGTACGGCGGTAGTCACGCCCATGAAGGAACTGATATTGATGAACTTCCCTCCTTTCTGTGCCCTGAAATGCGGCAGGAAGGCACGGATCACATTGATAGGGCCACGTACGTTTGTAGCGAACTGCCAGTCAATTGTTTCTTCTTTTGCCAACTCCAATGCGCCGTATGTGCCTGCCCCCGCATTATTTACCACTACATCAATTTTACCGAATGCAGCGACTGCCTGTTCAACGGCTGTATTTACCTGTGCGATATCGGTAACATCCAGTTTGAAGATCTTTATATTTTCATATTGTGTCAGCTCTGTTTCTTTCTCCGGTGTACGCATCGTAGCGGCTACATTCCAGCCCTGTGATGCAAAATATTTAGCTGTCAGCTTGCCCAGTCCACTGCTGGTACCTGTAATGAATACTGTCTTTTTCATATCTGATGATGATTGCTTTTATAATATTGGAACTTTTGTTCCGCTAAGGTAGTTATAACGGAACAAAAGTTCCAAATAAATCTTCCTCTTTTTTAAAAATTCCGGAATATTAGTTCCGTTTATGTATCTTTGCTGGTAAGAATTAAGCGTTACTGTGAAGCGCTATGCTGCATTCAAATGCTTAATTCCTGATTGCCAATTCCTAATTTCAATTGTTATATGGCACGGACAAAAAGATTTGATGAAGAAGAAGTGTTAGATAAAGCGATGCAATTTTTCTGGCACAAAGGTTATAATGGGACTTCTCCGCAGGAGATCCTGGATGAACTGGGACTGAGCCGTTCCAGTCTGTATGATACATATGGGGATAAGCGAAGTCTGTTTGTCAGTGCACTGACGCGTTACAGGAATACCGTAACGGGCAGTATCCTCGAATTACTGGCCAATGCAGAAAATGTACCTGAAACATTGAAGTCATTATTCATTATTTCAAAAAACAACTGCTTTGTCAATGAAGATAAAAGAGGTTGTTTCATGGTGAATTCCATCATGGAGCTGGCTACACATGATGAAGAAATTGCGGAGATCGTAAAGGAAAACAGGGAGGCGCTTGAGAATGGTTTCACCGGAGCCATCAAACGTGGCCAGGACCTGGGACAGATCTCTAAGGATAATACGCCCCGTTCACTGGCGCGTTTTATTATGAATAATCTGTGGGGATTGACAGCGCATTCCAAGTCGGGCGCTGACAAGAAAGTGTTTGATGACATTATCAGACTAACAATGTCAATGCTGAAGTAAGAGCATAATATACGTATAAAAGAAGAGGCTACCCACCATACGGCGGATAGCCTCTTTTTTGTTGACCGCAGCTTTTACTGCTGCCGTCTCATGGTTTGTAGTCATATAACGAAGGCTTTAAAAGCTGGTAGATCTTGTCAATGCTTCTTTTTCTTTAAAAGCGTCTTTCAATAATTCCAGTTTTGCCATACCCCGTTCGTAAGCATCTGAACCCAGTAACAGGTATACAGGAGGCTTTTGCTCGTTGACAATCGCGATCATGGCTGCCGCTGCTTTGTCAGGATCTCCTGCCTGCTGACCATCCATTGACTGGTATTTTTCATGCGAATTTCTGATAGCGGTATATTCCGGGATCGTATTCTTCGCCAGGGTCAGTGATTCTTTTGTCAGGAAGCTGGTCCTGAATGCGCCAGGCGCTACAACGGTCACTTTGATACCAAATTCTTTCACGTCTTCTGCCAGTACTTCGCTCAGACCTATCACCGCATGTTTGGCTGCGCCATATATGGACCAACCAGTAGCGGGAGCAATACCTGCGATGGATGAGATATTGATAATATGTCCTGAGCGTTGTGCCCTTAACTGAGGCATTGCCAGGCGGATCACATTGAGTGTACCGAAAACATTGACGTCGAAAGCATCCCGGGTCTCTTTATCGGTCAGTTCTTCTATACTACCACCGATACCATAACCCGCATTGTTTACTACGACATCCAGTCTGCCGAAAGTAGCAATCGTCTTGTCAATCGCTGCTGTCACACTGGTTTCACTCACCAGGTCAGTTTCCAGGGGGAGGAAATCTGCAGACTGTTCACTTACCGCCTTTACCAGTTCGTCTATCTTTCTTGAAGTTGCTGCCACGCGTTGGCCTGTGGCCAGCAGCTGTTTTACCAGGCTTAATCCCAATCCCTTGGAAGCGCCGGTTACAAACCATACTCTGTTGTTGTTGTTGCTCATCGTTGCTAAGTTTAATGATGCAAAACTACATCGGATCGGGATGCGGGTTATTACATCATTCAAAGCAATACTTGCGGAATTCAAACAATCCTGAAAGAGGACGGTGTCTGGCTGGTCTGCTTCCTGAAAAAGTTGTTGAAATGGGCGGGTTCCTCAAAGCCCAGGCAGTAACTGATCTCAGAGACGTTCCAGTTGGTGTGTTTCAGCAGGGCTTTGGCCTCGCTGACCAGGCGTTCTGAGATGTGCTCGGTAGTTGTTTTACCCGTAGTTTCCTTGATCGCCCTGTTGAGATGATTGACGTGTACGGCCAGCTGGTCAGCAAAGTCCTTGGCCGAACGCAGCGTAAACCGCTGGGAAGGAGACTCAATAGGAAACTGTCTTTCAAGCAGTTCTGTAAAGATGGAGGTGATCCTGGACTTGGCGTCCGGGTGTTTATATAGTGTCTCGGTAGGCTCAAGTTTCAATGCATAGTGGATCATTTCGGTCACATAATTCATCAGCAGATCATACTTATACCGGTAGTCTGAATTGATCTCGTCCAGCATTTTGGTAAAGATCTGGCTGACGTGCGCGTCCTGCTCTTCTGTCAATATATAGGAAGGTTTACCTCCCGGGGCGAACATGGGCAATTCATTGATACTGCCCCGCATACGCTCCGTAAAGAAGCCTTCTTTAAAGATGCAGAAGAACCCTGTTTTTGTTTCGGACAGGGTCTCATATGTATATGGTACCTGGGGATTGAAGAAAGTCAGGGTACTGCCATCCAGTTCCACGCTTTTATCGGCGTAGTGATAGACGTTCCGGCCTCTGACCAGGTTGATCTTATAGAAATCCCGGCGGCTGTATTTAAAGGTCTTTGCAGACGGCCCCTGGAAGTCCTCCAACCGGAACACATTGAAGTGTCCTATGTCCTGCTGGAGGTTTTCAGGCAGCCAGTTGAACTTCTGCTGATAGAACTCCGCTAATGTTTGTGTTTCTGCCATACTGCTAAGTTACAAAATTCAAACATTCCGAAAAACGGGTTTTCTTAAAGACTATTGGTAGGGCGTCAATGTCACCGGACCGATCAGACCAGAAGCCTGCAGGGGCCAGTCTGTCGCATCAAACGGCTTATAGTTGATATTGACAAAATTGATCTCATGATAGTTACGCCAGGGAATGCCATGCTGATCCATATACCGGACCCGGTTGGCCATCAGATTGGCAACTTCTATGCTGATCTCATTTTTACCTGGACGCAGGTATTGCCCTACCCTTCCCTGGAATGGAATCGCCAAGTAAATACCGGCATCCTGTCCGTTGATGGTTACCCTGGCACTTTCATACACTTTCCCCAGGTTGAGCAGATACTCCTTTTCCGGCTTATCCGGCAGGGTAAATGTCTGGGTATATATGGCTGAGCCACTATAAGAAGCAGCTGCTGTATCAGGTAAATCTGTCCAGGATACCAGCCTGTCCAGCTGGCGGTCAGCAGGCTTAAAAGGACCTCCGTGGGTAAAGCTCAGGCCCCATTTACCCGACAGCGGCAACGGCGTTCCTGGTTTATTCAGGTATGTCCAGCTGCCAACTGCCTTCTCTGCGGAAGTGACCGGCCCGGTCCTTATGATAAGAGACTGACCGGGTTGCAGCTGGACCTGCACCACGTTATTGACATGATGGTGCCCTACTGCCGCGGTACCGTATGCTCCTGTCATCGGATCAAGCAGTAAAACAGTGTCCTCATCGCCTATCTTATTAACAGGGATAGCATCATCTACAACATTTGCCGTATGATTAACGATATAATACCAGGTCCTGTCTTTGTCTTTTCTGCGAATAAATTGTAAACCGGCTGCGGTCAGTCGTTCTCCGTCGATATGCTGCAGGTGTAAGGCTTCCTGTATCCCGTCATAGTTGTACAGTGTACCTTTCCCGATCTTTGTGCCGGCTGGTTTGCCGGATAAAGACCCTTTTATCTTTTCCCGTAATGCTTTGAACTGTTGTCTGCGTTTATCCAGGTCATGAAGACCAGGAACATCTTCCGGCATTGATTCAAAAATGATGGTAGCACCTGCTTCCGCCAGTCTGATGATCTGCCGGAAGGTCTCCAGCGGCATCCGTTTCATGGCAGGAATGATCAACACTTTATAGGGAGCCGCATTCGTATTGGTCATGAGTTTCCCCTCCTGAATAGCGATTTTTCCCAGTTGTTTATCTGAAACAAAATCCAGCGAATACCCCGCTTGTTGCAGGTCTTTTACCTGTTTATAAAAAGCCGTTGGATGCAGCCATTCATCAATATCATGCACCTTCAATGGCATATCTTTTCCCTTTGGATTTTCCCAGCAATCATATACCGGCCAGTAGATCAGCAGCTCATTGTCAGGAGTGCCGGTCTGTAATACAGACTGTACCCGGGAGATGTAGTTGTTCAGCCCTGTCAGATGTGGCCAGAAACTATTGGTTGGTACGAAATTGACCGAGGCATAGAACAACCAGCCGGGCCAGGGTACATCTGATGGAGAAAAGGTATTACCATGATAAAATACGTGATTGACACCGGCCAGAAAGGCCTGTTCCACTTCCGGTTTACACTGTGAAAGGGAGGTTTTGAAATGCTCCGTCAGCCAGGTAAATGTTTCACAGGACACCAGCGGATGTCCTGTTACATGTGCAGCAGAGGAAGCAAACTTCAGCATAACCGGATCAGGAGCGACATTACGGATATCGGCACTATCTCTTCTGAGTCCGGGTATCGGAAAATAAGTCGACCCAAAGGTTTCACATTCCGGGATATCAACGGCAGCATATAGGTCGAGCAGATTACCCGGAGAGCCATGCGCCTGATTTTTTGATACGCTATTGTAGCGATGCGCCCATTCGGTCCAGGGAGTGGTAAAATTATTCAGCAGTAGTTCGGACATGGTTTCCCGGTAGTCCGACTTTACCCTGCCTGCCAGTTCGGTCGACACTTCGCTGATCAGTTCCGGCAGGTAATCCCTGAGATCATATCCCCTATGCTTTTTAAACACATCGAAAAACGCGGGCGTCCAGTCGGCATTATACACTTCATAGCTGTCATTATAAAAGGATCGTACACCGGGTGTCTTTCCTTTAAAAGCGGTATCAAAACGTTGCAGGTATACCGGTAAGGCGGCAGCAGAGAGATGATCCAGGGTATACCCTTCTCCACCCGGAGCAGCTCTTTTCACCTGCTGAAGGGTCCAGCCGCTGAATAAGGCATACAGTGTCCAGTCCCCGGTGGGCGGTGTCCATTGCAGCTTACCCTCCTTACTGACCTTACTGATCAGCGAAATACGTTGTTTACCATTATAAGCGGTCAGCGCCTGTAAGACAGCACCCTGTTGTTTGCCATCGTTGATCCGTATCTGTTCTGTAAAGGGAGTGCCTCCTTTGGCAGGATAGGTTTGTATGATAAAGCGGGAAGCGGCCTGCTCTTTTGTGAGCTGCGGCCCGCCAAACGGCCAGCCTGTACCGGTTGTCAGGTCCACACCCATATTGTATCCGGCAGCTGTTTTTACGGTATAGCGCAGGCGGTCTACCCATTGTGGCGAGAGAAAACTGACGTATCTCGATTCATATCCTTTAGCCCCATAGATCGGGGCTATTTCAACACCACCAAATCCTGCATCATGCAATGTCTTTAGCGACGCATCCAGACTTTTTTCATCTACAGCGCTCCCTACCCACCACCAGCGGGTCCAGGGCTGATGCAGCCTGTTACCTGGCGCAGGCCATACTGTTGGACGCAGGGTATCGGTATACGGTATGGAAGGCTGTTGGGCGACAGCTGGCTGTAAAAGCAGCATTGACAGGATAGCTGGCAGCAGTTTGCAGGATCTTCTGATTACAGTTTTCATAACGTCATTTATTGTTCGGTAGCCGACCAGTCAAACTCAGGGTTCTCCGCCGGCGTTTTGGATTGCAGCATCAGTCTGGAGAGCGCTTTCACTTTCTGTGGGTATTTTGCGGCCAGGTCATGTTCTTCCCCTATATCTTCAGAAAGATGGTACAGTTCAAAACGTTCCGGGGTGCCACGTTTTTTAAAGCGGATCAGTTTCCAGTCATCCTTCAGTAATGCTTCCTGTAATCCGCCTTCATTGAACTGCCAGTAGAAGTGATCATGCTGCCTTGCGGGTTTCGTTCCGTTCAGCGCTTTTGTGTAAGATAAACCATCTATTCCGGATAAAACAGGGGAATGTGTAATATCACTCAAAGTGGGCAATACATCCCAGAAAGCCCATGGAATGCTGTTAACTTGTCCTGCGGACACTTTACCGGGCGCTCTCACGAGCAGGGGTACTCTGATACCACCTTCGTAGAGATCGCGTTTAATGCCTTTTAAAGGGCCATTACTGTCAAAATAGACCGGGTCTGCACCACCTTCTCTATGCGGACCATTATCACTTGTAAAGAAGATATAGGTATTGTCGTCCAGACCAAGTTGTTTTATAAGGGCACTGATCTCGCCTACATTCCTGTCCAGTTTCGTCACCATCGCGGCGAAGGCGGCATGTGGGTTTTCCTGACTGCGATAGGTACCGTTCTTACGCTCATAAGGCGTTTCGGGGCCAAACTTACTGCTGCCATCGGCATTCAGGAAGGCCTGCATATCAGCAGCCGGCGGCGCCAGTTCTGCGTGTGGCAGGGTGAATGGTAAGAAAAGGAAGAAGGGTTTGTCTTTGTTATCATTGATAAAAGACAGCGCATGTTGCAGGATCTCATCCTGAGAATAGACATTTGTATCCCGGGGTACCCGGCTGATCTGTCCTTCCTTTACTTCGAAGAGATAATCAGTATAGTAATTATGCGCATGTTGCTGATTCAGATAACCGAAGAAGGTGTCAAAACCCTTTATCTCAGGTGAACCAGTTGTCCCCGATTCACCCAGTCCCCATTTACCAAACATACCGGTACGGTAGCCGTTCCCCTGTAACAGCTGCGCCAGGGTACTGTCCTGCGCACGTAACGGAAGCCGTGAGTTACCTCTGATATAGGCATGTCCCATATGCTTTCCGGTGAGCAGGGCGCAACGGGAAGGCGCACAGACGGTATTACCGGAATAAAAGTTCGTGAATTGGATGCCCTCCTGCCCCAGCCTGTCAATATTAGGCGTTTTAACAGGGCTTTTACTGTTATAAACGCTGACATTACCATATCCCAGATCGTCTGCCAGAATAAAGATGATATTGGGTTTACGGGTCTGTCCCTGGGTCAGGATAGTAGTCAATAGTGCACATCCTGTCAGGACGACGCTCAAAATTTTCTTCCGGTCCATAGTATTGATTGATCGACGTAAATAATCTGTTAGCAGGAGCCAATATAAATAACTCTACTAAATTAATAGACTAATTTCTAAAAGGAATGGGGTAAATACTTATCAGAAATTAAGATTAAGAATTAAGGATTAAGAATTGGGCCGTATGAGAGGAAGGGGCTTCAATAGCAAAAGGCGTCCATTATAGCGGACGCCTTTTACCTATAATCGCTTGTGTAAAATTATTCAGCCACTTTGAACGTAGCAACAGTGTTTTCGATCACCGGAGTGATGCCTGCTTCGTCTTTTACTTTTGCCACACCGGTGATGATATAGGCGATACCATTTTTCACCACTGTATAGTTACGCGCTATAACATCAGCACCGCCGGTCTGGTCAGAACTGTATTTGAACCATTTACCTGGCTGACCGCTGATCTCTTTATCACCGCTTTCCAGCACCTTGAAATTGCTCATATATTTACCCATGGTAGCCAGGGTTGCTTTATGATAATCCTCGAAACTGAGTTTGCCGACATTCTCACTAACCACATTGATATTGGAACGGAAACCGTCTGTTTCAGTCGGTGCAAACAGGAAAGTCAGCTTAATACCATTCAGTGTGGTATCTGTTTTTCTCCATCCCGCAGGGGCATCGATAGAGAATTTACCAGCACCGCTGTTCATATTCTGCCGGGCTTGTTCCAGCAGTTCCTTTGACGTCTTTGGGGCATTATTACCATTCTTACAGGCGCCGAAAAATACAGCTCCTGCAACAACCAGTAAAGAAATGTACTTCATAAATTGGTGTTTATTAATCCGCTAAAGTAAAATCATTTTATTTAAAATCAGCATATTTCGGGCAAGTACCGTGCCGTCCATACTATTCCACACAATGCTTTTTTGCAGATTTTCTATATTTAATACAGGTTTTTACCTTTTAATATATTATTTTCAACTTAAGTCTTATTGTCATTATTGTCACTACCTGTGCCAGATTATGTGGTAGAATATTTCAAACAGATAGCAAATTATGGTCAGATACTATGCAATATTCAGGGATGGAAGTTATAGTCCGCTACACAATCTCGAATCAATTACTGCTTTTTCGGAGTACGCGTATATTCTCATGACAACGGATACCTTAAAACCCAATGGTTACGTTGAATCCACCATTTATCAGTTCGTGAATGCAAAAGGAGAACTGGAAATGCTTAGAATTGCCAACTGGGAACTGTTGTATATCAGTCCGTGGACCTTCAATTCCGAAGGCCTCCGTTACTGCCTGTACAATCACCTGACGAAAACAGCGCATGAATTCCGCGGAGAAGAAACCAGCCTTTCCTTCTTCAAAAACGACCTGTTCCCAAAGTTACGGGAGCTGTCAATTATACCTGATTATCATCAATATCTGCTGAGTGAAAAGGTAGACCTGCTGGAAGAGGAGCTGACAGAACTCAGAAGACGGCTCTATGAGGTCGAGAAAGTATTGAAAAGATAAGCGCCAAATAACATAACTTGCTATTACTGAATAGACAGGTTATGCGTACATCAGAAGAAATTATCATCATAGGGGCTGGCGCTGCCGGCCTCATTGCAGCCAGGGAATTATCTGCACATCATAGCGTTACCGTGCTGGAAGCCCGGGATACCATCGGAGGAAGGATACAGACCGTTTACCGGGATGGTGTCAAATCCGCCGAAACCGGGGCTGAATTCGTACACGGTGAGTTACCCATCACACTCGGCCTGCTGAAAGAAGCAGGTCTCTCCTATTATCACATTTACGGAAAAATGTTCCAGGTGCGGGATGGTAAATGGGATGCCCGCTACGAGATGATCGAAGACTGGGACGGACTGCTGGAAAAAATGAGCAGCATTCCAACAGATATGACCATGCAGGCATTCCTGGATGAGCTGTATCCGGGGGAACGGTATGCCAGTCTGCATGAAAGTGTAAAGTCCTTCGTACAGGGCTATGACCTCGCCGATATGACAAAGGTGAGCGTAAAGGCGCTGTACAGTGAATGGACAAACGAAAGCGAGAATAACTTCCGCATCGACCAGGGGTATACCGCTATGGTGCGTTACCTGGAAGACGTCTCCCTTCGCCAGCAGGCCCGCATTATTACCAATGCAGTCGTGCGTAATATTGACTGGTCAGCCGGTAGCGTCACTGTTACTACGGAGGCCGGAACAACCTATACAGGCAACAGGGTGATCATCGCCGTTCCTTTAGGCATCCTGCAACAAGGTACTATCCACTTCTCTCCTGCCCTGCCCGATCAGATGGCGGCAGCTCACAATATTGGTTGGGGTACAGTTATCAAAACAGTCCTGGCATTTAAAGCACCCTTCTGGGAGAAACAGGCTCCGCAGGTAGGTTTCGTCCTGGGAAAAGCGCCTATTCCTACCTGGTGGACGCAGTTGCCCGATAAAGCCAATGTGCTGACAGGCTGGCTGGGTGGCCCTCCAGCTATTCCTCATCTGCATAAAACAGACGAGGCATTGCTGGAAATGGCATTACAATCACTGGCTATCCTTTGTAACGAAAACATAGATACGCTGAAAGGACTACTGACAGACAGCCATATATCCAACTGGGCAAGCGACCCTCATGTAACAGGCTCGTATAGTTACAGTACACCGGCTACAGCGGCGGCACAGGTGGTCTTAAATACACCGGTGCAACAAACGATCTATTTTGCCGGAGAAGCCCTGTATAATGGCGCCAGTCCGGGAACAGTAGAGGCGGCGCTTAGCACAGGAAAGGCGGTTGCAGAAAGAATATTACAGGGAATTAAGAATTAAGAATTAACGCGAAGATCTCCGCTGCATTCTAATTCTTAATTCCTAATTGAAAAGGGCGTCGCAGAAGTGACGCCCTTGTTATTCATTCCATTTTTTATAACTAATTACTCCTTAGAGCAAACTTTCCAATAGTGGCTTCAGTTCCGGCATGGAAGGTCTTGGTGCGTCCACAGAGACAATGTTGCCCTGTTTGTCAAACACCATGAAACGGGGAATACCGTTTACATCATAGAACTTCTGCATGTCAGACCAGCCACCTGCAAAGAGCTGGATCCCTCCCATTTTCTTCTCTTTTACAAATGATTTCCATTTCTCTTTATCTTCTGCTTTGTCCGTTGAGATGCTGACAAAAGCTACATTTTTACCATGCATCGCTGCTTCCAGCTCCTGCATAAAAGGGATTTCCTTTTTGCACGGACCACACCAGGTAGCCCACATATCCACCAATACGACCTTTCCTTTCAGACTGGCCAGGGTGACAGTATCACCGTTAATGGCAGGGAAAGAGAAGTTATAGCCTGCCGTCCCTTTTTTGAAAGTACTGAGGGATTTGCGTGCTTCAAACAACGCTTTCTGCATGTTGTCAGTCACCAGGTATTTCTGATACGGTGTAAACACTGCATCAAACTTTTCCAGGGATCTGTAAGACCTGAAATCATCTACCATCCATACGCCTTTCAGTGTGTCATTACAAATTACCGATAAAGACAATTCAACCCGGTTTGTGAGGGTAATGCTATCCAGTCTCGATGCAGTCAGCATTGCGTAACGACGTACCAGATCTGCGCCTTCTCCCAGTTCCAGGATAGCGGCAGAACAGTAACGTTTAGGTTGCAGAATGGTGTTGTAATAAGCAGGATACTGCTTCTTATCAGGATGCGCGGAACGTGGCATAACCAGTATACCCATTGCAGTAGATTCCATGTCTGCATCAACGGTGACAGCCAGCAAGCGATTAAATATACCGTTCTTTGTATGAATGGATTTTTTAAACGTTGCTACTGCAGGCTCCAGGGCTTCCAATGCCGGGAAGAATGCACGGTAAGTCGTGGTGTCGATCAGTTCGGTTTTGCTTTTCAGTGGTCCTATCAGCTGCTGCCATGCATAGAGCAGTTTGTTTTCTTCACCACCTTTTACAACACTGTAGTGCCCCTTGTCATCCTGGATATCGAGCGTCACCTGCTCGCCGGACTGCAGATATACGCGAATATAGTTTCTGCTCGCCTTACCATCTACAGACATAGCGAGATAGTAATACCCGCTGGCAGGTACAGGGATAGCAAACGCGAAGTTATGCTCCTTGTCAAGGGTAGTACTGGCAAATTCGACCAGTTTACCTTCTCTGACATTATACAGTTTCATACCATTGGCTGATCTGGGCGCGCAAACGCCACTGATCATAGCTTGCGAAGGGGCGGCATACGTCGCCTTCATACCTGCCAGCGCTGCCAGCAGGAGGATCATTTTTTTCATATGTGAGCAGGTTTAACGTTCTCTGTAAGTAACTGTTTTGATTTTACCAAAGCCGGTGTAGGATTCACTCAATACCAGGTTACCATTCACGGGTGGTACTGTGTAGAGTTCAAAACTACCCGCACTTTCAGCAGGCAGGGACGGGTCATAGACGCCTACCTGTAATTTGTTATAATAAGCTTTCGCCGCTACGGTCGTAGTTGCCATGAAGCCATCGCACTTCAGGAAAGACACTGATTTCTGACCATAGTCTATCATCAGTTTCGTCGCTTTTGTGCTGACGTCATACTCGTACAATTTTCCACCTACATTGTAAAACACATAGCCCAGGTCCGGGTGTATGGCGATGTTCTCCGCTTTGGCAAAGTCGGTCGCCAGTAGTTCTTCATAGTAGGTCTGGGCAATGGTGGCAGCCACATTGAATCTTGCCAGGTAATATTTCTGATGCAGGGAATCCAGGATGGCGTAGGTATCTCCGCTGTTGAAACGGCTGGTTTCCATAAAGCGGAGATCTTTTCCTGTTGTAAAACTAAAACGCGTACCGGCAGGCATATCGGTACAGTTGGCCGGCAGACTGTAAATATGTCTTACGAAGCGTTTCTCATCTTCATTGTACAATATGTGTACATCTGTAGAACCGGATAAATTATCGACATAGCCTACATATTTTGAGACTTTGAAGGGAACCGATTTTCCGTACATCACATTCACCGGTAAGCCGAAATAGATATTGAACGTATACATGTAGTAATACATGTTGTTATCATTTCCATGCAGGTACATCGTACCGGAGGAACGCTGTGTCACCTTATCCGCATAGAAGCCTGCAGGTAGGGTGCTAAATACATCCGTCTGCAAAGGGGATTTCAGCTTGAATGTTTCACCATCCAGGCGGCTGGTACCATCCGTTGTACTTACGTATACCGTATGCCCTGTAATGGCGGCTGTTGTACGGGCAAACTTCACGTCCACCGGCTTACCCGTCAGTGTAAGACCGGCACCGATACTCCCTAATACATCGTATATCGGTTTGTATCCGTTCACGCCTTTGGACAGCATATCCAGGCGGCTGTTCGCATTCACTTCGGACAACAATACCCATCCTTCATATACACTGGTCACCACTGCCATCAGGAATCTTTTGGAATAGCTGATACCTGTTTTCTTATCGGTCACTCTGTATATAACAGTATACTGGCCGGACGGCAAAGTAATACGGGCATCGAGATCATGGCTGTAAGACAAGGTATCATTATCGATTGTATTGCCGGTATTCGTGATAGAAGCGACCCACAGGTAAGCGTAGTTCGCAGTATCCCTTGTGGCATCCAGTGTAAAAGACAAGTCAGGTTTAAGGGTAAATACACTACCATAGTCAACCGTATATATACTGTCAATGCCAGAGATATTTACCACATTGACATCAATGTAATCGTAATTGCCCTTGTCCTTATAGCAGCTGCTTAAAGCAAATACGGTAAGAATATATAAGAATAATTTCTTCATGTTAAGTTGATAAATGATGATCAATCCTTTGCTCTATGCACACAGATCACTGGGAGGCTTCTCCCATGATCATTTCTCTGCCATCTTCTTCATAGATAATATTACCGGCCTCGCGCTGCTGGTTCAGATAGCGCTGCATGGCCTTACCCATATATACTGCTTCTGCAACGGATATGGTGGTAAAATCATTGATGGTCATATCCAGTTGGTCGCATATCAGCAGGATCTTCTTACGGCTAAATTCTCCCAGATATATATCCAGCCAGCGGGTGGGCTTAGGGATCAGGTCTCCGATATACAGGGTAATTGAACCGGTAGATACGAGAGAGTCTTTCGTCTGCGGCTGTGTAAGTGTCGTATCAAAATCCTGATTAGGCAATAAGCTGAAATGGAGCAGAAACTCGTGTGCTGACATCTCCTTCGTACGGTGGATATGTATGGGAATATACATCCAGGATTTGTTCGCCGGCATGACATAGGCATCCGCCAGCGGCTCATAGTGTACGCCTGCCACAGCAGTGCTCAGGCTATCAATCACTTTCACACTGAAGTTCCTGTCCTGATTGGCCTGCCGGCCCATCAGATCCACCCTTATCTGCAGAATGCTGTCTTTCAGATTGGCATCTGCCAGCGAAAAGGTGAACAGCAATGTATCGATCCGCTGTGTGTTCCTTGTGTTACCATAATTGATGGCATTATCGAAGTACAGTGTGGAAGTACCACTATAAAAATCAATTGTTTCCTTTTTGCAGGCGGTTATTGCGAGTAGCATTACCGCCGCGATATAGAATACTTTCATACGATGATCAGTTGTAAGGAGATTAACGATAATCAGATTCACTTTTCGGCAACGGCACTACATATGTCTTTGCCGACATGGTAAAGTTGCCGCTGGTAGCGCCACCTCTGGGAACAGTCGTCTGTGCCTTTCTTTTGTAATAGAAAAACACCTGCCCCTCACCATAAAATTCCTTCTGATATTCTTTCCTGAGCTCCGTCTCTATAGCTGCTGTTGGTGGCAGATCGGCCAGTCCGCGGTTATATCTGACAGTATTGAGATAGCCCAGTGCTGCTGCCGGATCTGTTTCGCTTTCTGCGGCGATGTAATACATCTCGCTGATACGCAGTAAAGGCACGCGGTAACGGAACAGCTCAGAGCTGTCTTTATTATCCAGATCTGCAAACTTGAAGAAACAACGGAAAGTCTTGTTACCACCTGTAGGAATGATCCAGCTTGGGTTATAACGATAATCCCCTTCCTGAGATTCATAGGTCGTCGTCAGCCTTGTAGGGTGAGCCGCCAGGATCTTTGCGTCTGTCGTACTGGGCGAAAAACTACCCGTATAGGTCACATACAGTCTCGGACAATAAATATCAAAGAGATGTTCAGTCGAGAAGGTCCTGTCAGGGAAACCGCCATTGCCGGTCACCAGCTTCAGGTTCGTCCATGGGAACCATTTTCCGGCGCCTTCTATTACAGCTTTCGCTTCAGCCAATGCAGCAGGTTTATTGGCACGATAAAGGTGTATCCTCGCTTTCAGCGCCTTTACAGCGAAGTAGTTCAGACGACCGTTACGCTGTTGTAAAAAGAAGTCCACCTGTTGCTGTCCGGGAATGCGACGCGGACCAGCGCTGATCACAGGGTCATTGCGTAAACAACTTTCCGCACGGTCCAGGTCAGCCAATACACTATCGATCACGTTATTAGCAGGTAGCAGCGGACGCACATTAATATCAGCATGTGTGATATAAGGCACGCTCTTAGCGGTAGAATCGGTTAGATATACCGGTCCGTATAAACGCAGCAGGTCAAAATGCATAAAAGCCCTGATCGCATATGCCTCTCCCCTGATGATAGAATCCCTGCCGGGACGCAGTGTACCCGGATATTTGTCCATGTTCTCCAGCAGGTTATTGCTGGACATGATCACTTTATATCCGTTGGTCCATACGGCGTCTATCGCCGGCTCTGTGCTAGAGTTGGTATAGGTATAATTGGCGTGCTGATACCAGTCATGACCGGCTGTACCGGAGACATTATATTCCTGTCCCAGTACGCTTACAAAGGTGAGCGTGAGATTACCACCATACAGGTTGGTAGATCCCATATCCTGGTACAGGCCGTTCAGATGATTGATGAAGCCCTGTTCTGTACTGTATACAGCGCTTTCCACAAACTGATCCTCCGGTTTTACGTCGAGGTATTTTTCGCAGGAGAATAATCCCGCAGACAATAAAGTTATAATAGCAGAGATCCTGAATGATCTTTTCATAATCTTACTTTTAGAAAGTGGCCCTTACGCTCAATGAGTAGGAATTAGAGAAAGGATAGTCCGTACCGCGTTCGCTTTTGATCGTTGCCAGACGGAACACATCGTTTGTATACCCTGAGAAACGCAGTGTAGACAATCCGGCCTGACGCATCCATGGTTTGTTCAGCAATTCATAGCTGACATTGATGGATTCTCCTGCCAGATAATTGTTACGCTGTACATAGCGGGAAGTCATTTTCACAGCCGTGAAGTCATTGATCGCCTTAAAGCGGGATACATCTCCCGGTTGTTTCCAGCGCTCATACAGGGCACGTTTATCCAGGTTCTCTTCTGCTACTTTTCTGACAGAGATATTCTCTACACGGTCATACAACGCCTGATTAAAGACGTCGCCACCATAAGTGTAGCGGATGTTCATACCGAAGGTGAATGCGCTCCAGCGAAGGTTCGCACTGAAGATACCTTCCATTTTAGGCTGTGCATTACCCACAACCACTTCATCCCTTGCTTCATAGTCAAATGATTGGGTACCGTCTTTTTTGATGAATACTTCCTTTCCTGTCGCAGGATCTATACCGGCAGAACGTACGGCCCAGATCGCATCCGGACTGCTTCCATCCCTGAAGCGCTGGAGTGAATTATTGTCCTGTGCCAGGTCATTCTGTTTCTCCATCATGGTCAGGAAACCGCCGTAAGTACTTTTCTGGTAACGACCGGTCATGCCCAGGGTCAGATAAAGATTTTTCTGCAGATTGCGGATAGGCGAACCTTTCAGATTCCACTCCACACCGCTGGTATGCTGGTAACCGATGTTAAAAGGATATGCACTGATCCCGGTGGAAGAAGGTGTTGTCACCAATGCGATCAGCGGATCGGTGTTCTTTTTATAATAGTCTACCGTCAATGTGATACGGTCCTTCAGGAAGGACATATCCGCACCGATATCGGTTGACATGGAATTCTGCCATTTCAGATCAGGGTTACCAATATTTTTGATCGTATAGCCCTGTCCGAACTGGTTATTGGAAGAGTTGATACCGTATACGGATTCAGAGGAAAGTCCCTGGAAGTTCTGGTTACCTGTAAGACCGATATTCGCACGGATCTTCAGCAATGAGATCCATTTTACACCACGGAGCAATGCATCATTGTGCAGGTTATAACCGATACCGGCTGACCAGAAGGGCGAGTATTTATTATTCGTACCAAAAGAGGTCGAACCATCCATACGGAAGGACCCATCCAGCAGAAAGCGGCGGTCGAACATATAACTGGCTGTTGCCAGGGCAGCTATGCTACGTCTGACTGACTTGGCGTAAACAGGTATACCATCGGGCTCATAACCGTACGCAAAAGAAGGATTACCCGGCGCACCAACAGGGAAACCGGTAGCAGTAAAAGCCTCGTGATTGCTCTCCTCATTTCTGATCTCACCGCGGGCATTTACGTTGACCTGGTGTTTGTCCCTGATCAGCTTTCCGTATGATAGCATCAGGTTACCATTGTACCCAAACTGTCTTTGTTCATCATAGTCGTATGTGCCTCTGTTTTCAGCAGTCTGACCGATAAAGGTCGTATTCAGCGGAGACAGGAAAGTCTTTGTTGTGGCGTTATCACTGGTAATATTGATACCACCGGTAATACGCAGGTCGGCGTTAATATCATAGATCATCTGCAGGTTTTCTGAGATGGCCTGTGATTTTGTATAATCGTAACTGTTGAGTGTTGCGTTATACAATGGATTTCCGGCGGTATCAATCTGGTTATTAGATGTTCTGTATATGTCAAGATATGGATCAACTGACCCGTCCGGATTTCTTTTTTCGAAGTAGGGTAATACTTTCACCCAGTCTGAAAAAGAACCATATGGAGACTGGTCTGCGCGATATCCGTTCAGGTAGAGTTTATTGCTGATATTTAATTTTCCTTTGCGATACTGGAGGTCTATGTTGGCTCCCCAGGTGTTACGGCCGGAGCCTTTCATCACACCATTGAGGTCTTTGTAGTTCACACCGACACCGTAACGCATCTGGTTGTCGCCACCTTCTGCATACAGGGCGTGTCCGCTGGTGGTACCGATACGTACCGGTTCGTTGAGCCAGTAGGTATTTATACCACGTTTTACATTGGTAAGTCGTTTGGCATACAGGTCATCCAGCAGTATTTGTGATTCATACAACGGTGCTGTACTTCTGTTGATATTATATCTGCCTGCCAGCTTTTCATATTCGAGCTTTTCAGCTGCGTCCATCATATTATAGCTGGTCAGGTCAGGCGCTTCCACACGAAAGTCATAGTTATAACTTACGCGCATGGCGCCTGGCTTGGGCTTCAGTGTTTCGATCACCACAACTCCGTTGGCAGCACGCGCACCATACAGTGCTGTAGACGCCGCATCTTTCAATACGGTGATAGCGGCCACACGGTTCATATCCAGGTCATTGATGACCTGCAGGGTTGTTTCGAAACCATCTAATATAAATAATGGCTGGTTGGCGTTTGCGCTGGATTGCGTCTGAACGGAGATAAGGCTGCTTTTACCACGGATCTCAATGTTGGGCATTGCGTTCGGGTTAGCACCTACCATATTGTTTTCGACGATGACGAAGGAAGGGTCCAGTGTTTTCAGACTTTGCAGTACGTTCTGATTACCCACGGTTTTTAGTTGTCCGCCGGTATAAGTTGCAGAAGCGCCTGTAAAGCTTTCCTTCTTACGGGTAACGATACCGGTTACAACGACTTCTTTTGCATTGTTCCTCGATACCAGGGAAACCTTTAGCGATGTACGTCCTTTCAGGGCTATCATCTGTGGCTCCATACCGATATAAGAAACCTGCAGAATGGCGTCCGGAGAGGTTGTTATTTCGAAATTGCCGCTTTCGTCGGTAAAGACGCCTACACGGCTTTTAAGGTCCTGTACAGTGGCTTTACCAAGTGCCTGTCTGTTGTCGTCTGTAATGGTACCATGAACCGTTACCAGCTGAGGCGCCTGTTCTGTAACCGTATTATTGTTTGCTGGAGTGGGCGGTGGCGTACCACGTTTGATAACGAGGACTCCGTTTTCCATATTCCAGGAAAGGCGGGAGTTACCCAATGCTTTGCGCAGTACTTCATCGAGGGTAGCGTTTTTCACGCGCATGGTAACAGGAGGGAGCTTTTTCAGCTCTTCCTGATCGTAGATAAAACGTAGTCCGGCCTGTTTTCTAATTTCATTCAGTAATGCAGGTACCGTGATATTCTTTACGTCAAGGGTGATGCCGGGTGTGGCTGGTGTTTGCGCGTAGACACCGGCAGGCATGAGGGATAGTGAAGAAAAAAGCCCGGAAGGAGCAGCTGCGAGCAGTAGCCATACTGCACCCCGCCTTAAATGGCTTCCATAACAATACTTTTTTTTCATTACTTTTAATGAGATTTTAGGTAATAGAACCCCACTCCTTGTCTACAACAAGGAACAGGTTTTTACTTAGGGCGGGTCTTGTTGCAACCAGGACCCGTCTTTTTTGTCGGTGATTGTGCTACTTGTTTACTGCATAACCTGTTATTATTCTCTCTTTTTGGTTGATATTAAAATGAACGTCTGTCATTTTCTCAAGTAATTCCGTTATGGTGCTGATTTCTCTGTATTGTGGCAGATTTGCTTCGATCTTACGGTTCCTTATTTCGCCCTCAGGCAGTATGATCCTATAGTTATATACTCTCTCAAGCCGGCGGCAGATATCTTCCAGCGTTGTTTCAGCAAAGACCAGTTCTCCATCTTTCCAGGCCGTATATATTTCCGTGTCTACATTACGCACCTTCGCGTTGTCGTATGGCGCCTTGCTGAGGAGTTGCTGTCCCGGATGCAGGTAAGTGCTGTCCCCCTGATGATGCACTACTATTTTACCCTGTACCAGTGTGGCTGCAATATTATCTTCGTACGTATTGATATTAAAAGCTGTCCCTAAAACTTTGATAGATGCATGATTACTCTGTACCGTAAATGGCCGGGCTGCATCTGTTGCCACTTCAAAATAGGCCTCCCCTTCTACGGTCACGAGACGGGCATCCTGTGGAAATCGTGATGGATAACGAAGACGGGAGTCGGCGTTCAGCCACACCTTCGTACCGTCTGACAGTACCAGGTGATACGTGTATCCCCTGGGCACTATCAGGGTATTATAGGAAATATGATCGTTCGTGCCCTGTCCCTTCTCATATATCAGTTCCTCACCATTGACGGCTGTTGCGCCCTTCAAACGCGTCAGCGTATCAAGCTGTACTTCGTCTCCCTCAGCTGTAAGCAGTGTAATCGCTGAAGGAGCTGCTTTTTCGGTTGATCCGGCAGCTATCTGAGACGGATGCTGACCAGCAGACCGGAAATAATACCAGGACGCTCCTGCGAGTAACAATACGACTGCTGCCGCCGCGTACCGCCACATCGGAAGAACCCGGGTTTTCCGTGGCATATGCCAGTCCAGATCCTGTTGTTGCAGACGTTGCGTAAGCGCCTCCCAGCCTTCCTCTACATCCGCTTTCGCCCATTCCTTCAGATCCAGCTCCTCTTTTATGGCCTGGTACTCACGCAGCAATGCCTGTTCTGATTCGTTCAGATCAGAATAGTCCTGCGTTTGACCATTTTCCAGGTAATGGAGCAGTTTATCGTTGTCGATATTCTTTTTACTGTTGTCCATGGGCTACTACTATAATGACAGGTGAGGTTTAAAAAAGGGTGACTGCCCTCAGCAACTTTTTTTTAAAAAAATAGTGAGGTATAAAGCATCTTAAAGATTACCAGGGAGATAAGCAGCTTTTCCAGCCTTTCACGCTCCTGTCTGAGCGTCTCATAGGCTTTTTTAAGCTGGGTCTTCACGGTATTCAGGGAAATATTGAGTTGTTCAGCAATTTCGCTGTACTTATAACCATCGCCATTGCTGAGCAGAAAGATCTTGCGGCGCTGTTCCGGCAAACGTTGTATAGCCAGCAACAAGGCAGCTTTCAGCTGGTCTTCTTTCTGCAAAATGGCTTCTTCCCGCTGAGGATCATAGGCATCAGGGGTAGCAGATTGTGCATTGTGTTTCGTGCGTGTGGCGGAGCTGTTCTGGTAGTTGATGACACTATTCCGGATGGCGCGGAAGGCATATTTCTCAAAACTATCTGGTGTGGGCAGGGTATCTCGTTTACCCCAGCAACGGAAAAAGAAGTCCTGCACTACGTCTTTTGCAGCCTCCATATCTTTCAGGTAGCTATAAGCAAAAAGGCATAATGGTTGATAATGGTCCCTGAACAACTGTTCATACCGTTGTCTGTCTGTCCACTGCTCATGCATCAATAGTTCGTATCATCTTTTTTTGTAAGCGGAGGCACAAAATAAAAACAAAATCGCGATATGCAATTAGGAATTAGGAATAATGTCAACCTGAGGGTCAAGGGGGCCCAACAGAAAAGCGCCCGTATCAAAATATGATACGGGCGCTTACTATTACGCTATGCTATTTATAATCTCGGATCGACAGGTTCACTTTCCAGCGCCAGCAGACCAAAAACGCATTGGTGTACTTTCCGCAGCGGCTCCTTTGCTACGAAGTGCTCCAGTGCCTGTACTCCTAATGCAAATTCCCGCATGGCCAGTCCGCGTTTGGCGCTCAGTCCTCTTTTCTTTAATCGGGTCAGATTAGCATCAAGGGTGTATTCAGGACCATATATTATCCGCAGATATTCCCGGCCCCTGATCTTGATAGCGGGCTGTAAAAGGCCTTTATTGCCCCTTTCTATAAAGGACAATGATTTTACAACCATCCCCTCTCCGCCTTTGGCTGTCAGGGCTTCCCACCAATTCACAGCATCCGTCACACGCTGTTCATCTTCCAGGTCTACCAGCTTCCAGTTGGTCGGGATCAGCGGATTCCCCTCTCCACCGCAATAGCGGGCGATGGTCTCCATATGCCAGACATGATCTTTATCAAAATATGTCCTGCCTTCTGTAGCCATAATATGGAAAGGCGCCAGCTGATAATCTTCCAGGGATTTCACTTCCCAGCAATACTGCCGGTAAGCCTCCACAAACTGTCTGCACATGGCGGCCCGCTCTTCATACCCTTTCAGCAAAGGCGCCATTTCCGGCAGATCAGTCGCTGTGCGCAGGGTATCTACTACCTCCGACATGGCGTGTACTGCTGCGGCGCCTGTAGCGGCATACTGGTGTTGTAAAAGCGCCTGTGCTTTCGCATTCCAGGGCATCAGTTCACAGTCGAGACATACCCAGTCCGTCTCCATTTCTTCCCAGAAATTCCGGGCTGTAAGGGCGTCCCTGACCATTCCCAGAAAAGCCTGTTCAAGCTCCTTATCTGTGAAGAAAGCCCTTCCCGTGCGGGTATAGCAGGTACCGATGGTATCTTCATCCAGTCCGAAACGGCGGTTGACCACTGTACTGTCTTTACAAACGATCACCACAGCCCTGGAACCCATGTGCTTTTCCTCACAGATCACCTTTGTGACGTCATTCTTTTTATAATAACTGAAGGCGCCCGTCGGATACTCCAGATAGTCAGGTAAAGTGCTGGTCTCCGTAGGAGACATTGTTGGTGGCAGATAGATCAGCCACTTGGGATGGATGCTGAAACGACTCATCGTCTCCAGTGCAGCGGTCGTGTATTCCTCTCTGACAGTTACCAGATTTAGCAGACGCGTCTCTATCACCTGTTTGCCCATGAAGTCTTCTATGTCCAGCACATCATCCTGTTCGTGTTGCAGGTTATTACCGGTACCTGGCATCCTGAGCGGACGTGTCGGCTCCATATAAGTAGCCAGCGAAGGTACATTCACCAGTTCTTTCTCCGGATAACGCAGGGCGGTCAGTTTACCACCGAATACACAACCGGTGTCGATATCAATGGTATTATTAAACCACTGTGGTTGATATACGGGTGTATGTCCGTACACCACCATGGCCTTCCCTTTATAGTTGGATGCCCAGTCAAATCTTACCGGCAGACCGAATTCATCGATCTCCCCGGTTGTTTCGCCATACAGACAGAATTCACGTACCGCTCCGGAACCTCTGCCGTGCATTTCCTCTTTTAATCCGGCATGCGCAACGACCAGTTTACCACCATCGAGCACATAGTGACTGATAAGGCTATCGAGAAAGACTTTTAGTTCGTCAATGAAGGTTTGCGCTTCTCCTGCCAGCTGTTCTACCGTCGCCTTTAATCCGTGACTCAGCTGTACATTACTGCCTCGTAGATACTTCAACAGTTTCATATCATGATTACCCGGTACGCAGAGTGCTGTACCGTCTTTTACGGTATTCATGACCAGCTTAAATACTGCCGGACTTGCAGGACCTCTGTCACATAGATCACCCAGGAAGAGGAGCTTCCTGCCTGTCATTACCTGCACGCTATGCGATGCTGCATCTACCGTATGCCCCAGCTTTGTAAGCAGTGCACACAGTTCGTCATAACAACCATGTATATCACCAATGATGTCGAAAGGTCCGTGTTCTTCCTTCTTCATATTCCACAATGGCTCCCGCTCTATGCCTGTGATATCAGTCACTTCTGCTTCGCTGCGGAACTCATATATTTTGCGGAACCCTTCTGTCTTCAGTTTACTGATACCACTTTTTAAAGCACGGATATGATTGGTGACTACGTGTCCGGACAAGTTCCGGTCTGTTCGCATTTCATTGCGCTCCAGACAAACTTCCTGCGGCATATTCATGACGATCGCTACCGGCAATGTGTGATATTCCCTTGCCAGCGCCACCAGGTTCTTTCTGTCTTCCGGCCGTACATTCGTTGCATCTACGACAGTGAGCAAACCACGTTTCAATCGCTTGCCGACAATATAATAAAGCAGATCAAAGGCATCTGCTGATGCATCCCTGGTATTCTCACTATTGCTCACCATTTCCCGACAACTGTCGCTGCTGACTATCTCGGCTGCGCCGAACATTTTTTTCGCGAAAGTGCTTTTGCCTGACCCTGTTGCGCCTATGAGAACGATCAGGGATAATTCAGGTACTTGTATATTCATTAAAGAGAATTAAGAATTAAAAATTAGTGATTAAGAATTAGATTGCAGCAGTTAGCAATTAAGAATTGAGTAAGGAATAAACGCCTTATAGACGGAGCAATTCTTAATTGTTAATTCCTAATTCTTAATTACTGTAAAGACGGCCATCTGCGTAGGCGCACCTACCTTTTCCGCTTCTTCACCAATCGCTTTGATAACATAGGTATAACCATAGGTGGTGCTTATTTTCTCACACCAGGTGCTGAATTCCGCACGTGTCCATTCGAAGCGGTGATCGCTGTGCCGCATGGCACTGTCATCTTCCGTAAAAGTGATATTCCATTCCTTATTAGGCGTCGTCACTACCACTTTACCTGGTTTAGCATATTCAAAGACTGTCTTTCCCAGTGCTTTGAGTCGCTCTTTGTCCAGGTGCTCGATCACTTCCACCAATGCGGCTGCATCAAAACCTTCCGTCCTGCGGTCCCGGTATACCAGGGAGCCCAGTATCAGTCTGAGACGCTTACGCTGATTGTCCGGCAACTGATAGTATTTTAGTCTGCGGTATGCCACTTCCAGCATACGGGAAGAAACATCCATTCCGGTGATATGCGTCAGCTGCGGATACGCCATCAATAGCTTCAGTAACTTACCTTCTCCGCAACCCAGGTCAAGTACAGACTTTATGGGTGTGCTGAGCAATTCGTCACATACCTGTTGTAATCTGGAATCATGCAGTTTAGGCGTAGGAATTTCCGGTTCCGGTATTAACTCCGCTTCTACCAGTTCTTCCGGAATATCGTCTTTCATCAACATTGCCATAGCGTCGTTCATCAGACTTTTCTGATGACGCAGATAACGCCTGGAGATCAGTTCACGTTCCGGATGTTTATCCAGCCAGCCTTTTCCTTTTACCAGCAGCTTCTCTACTTCTTCCTTGTTTACCCAGTAGTGTTTATCATTATCCAGGACAGGGATCAGTATATACAGGTGCGTCAGCAGTGCCTGCAGGGTAACCGTATGTTTCAGTACAACTGTAAAATAACGGCTATTCCCCCATTCGGGGAATTTGTCATCCAGCGTATACTGTGTGGCGGTTATCGTATAACCCAGCGGTGCAAACATCCGATGGATCATCTGCTCACCACCGTTAACCGGCAATACAGACAGCTTCACTTCAAATGGCATCGGCAGCTCTACCAGTTCCGGTTTATCCTTACACTTACCATTTAATGCAGACGCAAATGCTTTGGAAATGGCATTGCTCATAAGGGACGAAGCCACATAGGGCCTGTCATTTACATACTGTTCGAGTGCGAACTGATTACCTGAAGGACCGTCACCGGTACGTACCAGTCCTACCGGATCAATGTCCAGTACCATGGCGCAGGTACATTCCTGTTCAGTGGCGACAGGATAAAATATATGTGCTTTTCCTTTAGACAGTTCTATGTCCTGGATTTTTGCAGGGTGCTTGTGCAACAGATAACCAAGATCTGTGGCGGGCATATGTCTGGTTGTAATTGTCAGTAACATCTTTACTTGAAATTGATAATGTAAAGATGCGCACCATGTGCGAAGTCTTTTTGCGCAGTTGGGAACAATCTTTAAAAAATCTTTTGAAAAACAACAAACAATTGATATTCAATAGGCATAATAATAGGGGCCTATCATGAATGCCCCTGCGTCAGTTTCCAGATCACGAAAAAACCGATAGCTGCCAGCAGGAAATATACCCACCACCAGCTGGCCATATGGGACCTGTGTTCCTCCCCGTCTTCATCATCATGGTGATGGTGATGGTCATCCTCCTCGTGCTGTCCGTAATACATATAGATCTCCCAGTAGCAATTCTCCACTTCGTCGTCTGTCAGCGCTTTTGCCAGCCCATCCTTCGTGAAACGAGTGCCGGTCAGCAGGGTCAGTTCATTCTTTTCGATCAGTTCATCCATGGCCACCAGGAGCTGTTCTCCTTCGGCGTCAGGCAGCGGTCCTGCTTCCAGGTATTTTGTCAGTAATGCGCTTATCTGTGGTAATTCCATACGCCAATTTATAAAACATTCCTGAGTGACGAAACTTCCTGCATGATAACTTCACCCTATATTATCCCTTGCCGTTCTGGAAATAGCCGGTACCTTTAACAGGAAAACGCTCCCGGGTATGCAATTCAGACAAATACCTCCTCCGGAATATCTCAGGGACTACATACGGTTCTTCTGGGTACTGGAAAGTAATAATACGGATGTTGCTGCTGCCACCTTCAGGACAATTGCTGATGGTTGCCCGGGTCTCATTTTCCAGCATCAGGACCAGGGCGTATTGTTCCAGAACGACAAACAATTACCCGGTACCATTCTCTACGGACAAGCCACCCGGCATGCCGCCCTACGGATAAGTGGCCGCTTTGATACCATTGGTATATTCTTCTATCCGCACGCCTTAAAGTCAATTTTCGGACTGAATGCGGATGAACTGACGGATACCTGTCTTGACCTGGATGGCATCGCGGCTTCCCGTGGTTTTCAATTGTCTGCACAACTGACCGATATCACTTCCCCGGAAGCCAGGATAGATATTCTCTGCTCTTTTCTGCTGGCACAGCTGACAAAACATAACCGGCTGTCAGACAAGGCCATGCACCATGCACTGGACCGTATCAGACAGACCAATGGTAACATCTCCGTAAAGGCGCTGAGGGAAGAATTACAGTTATCAGAAAGAAGTTTTGAACGTAAGTTCAAACAACATGTGGGTATCACCCCTAAACTCTTTGCGCGTATTGCGCAGTTTCAGGCATCTATGCAGTTACTCCGCCAAAGCGATTATAACAAGCTCTCTGATATCGCTTTTGAAAATGAATATGCCGATCAGTCTCATTTCATCCGCGCCTTCAAAGAATTCGCAGGTGCCTCTCCTTTTCAGTTCATGAAAAAATCAGAAGAACTGATCGAAAACCTCTCTATTCTGACGAAATAATCCGCTGCCGGTTTTGTTCTATTTTCCGCTGTCACGCCGCAATAGCTTTGTGATATAAAACAACCTATCATGAAACTGATCATCTTTGGCGCCACCGGCGGTACCGGTAAACAACTGACAGAACAAGCCCTTGAAAAGGGACACATCGTAACCGCTTTTGTACGCGATCCTTCCCGCCTCGGTATCATACATTCCAATCTGAACATTGTAAAAGGAGATGTGATGGATCCAGCCTCTATTATACCTGCGATGCAGGGACAGGAAGCCGTATTATGCGCGATCGGCTCTCCTGCCAGCAAGATTGGTACCATCCGGTCTACCGGTACCAAAAACATCATACAGGCCATGAAAGCAACAGGTGTCAAACGCCTGGTATGTCAGACATCCCTGGGTTATGGCGACAGTAAAAAAACACTTGACCAGACGCCCTTTATATTTAAGTATATCATTGTTCCCTTCATCCTGAAGAAAGGCTTTGCGGACCATGCGTTACAGGAAGCGTATATTAAACAGAGTCAACTGGACTGGGTGATCGCCAGACCTGCAAATCTTACAGATGGCGCATTAACACACAGTTATAAAAAAGGATTTCCGGCTACGGAAAAGCAGCTTAAAATGAAGATATCACGTGCAGATGTGGCGGATTTTATGTTAGGGCAGATCAGTGAGAATACGTATCTGAGAAAGACGGCGGGACTGTCGTACTGAAGACCAGTTCCGTTCCTGCTTCCACCTCATAAGCTTCTTTGTCTTTCTCAAAGATCTTTGCTGACAAAGCGCCTTCCAGTGTAATACGTGTATCTTTTATCCTGATCCAGCTACCTTCCCTGAGTCCGACTACCGGCAGGTCCTGCTGTACCTGGAATTCGCGGATACGCGTTTCCCTCGTTTCACCCATATGCGGCAGTCCGGGAATCGGGTCAAGATAATGCGGGTTCAGATTGAAGGGGATCAGTCCCATGGTCTGGAAGCTGGGCGGATATACGATGGGCATATCATTGGTCGTTTGCATATTCACGCCGCCGATATTACTGCCTGCGCTGGTACCCAGGTAGGGCGTTCCATTCTCCACCGCTTCTGCCAACAGGTCCATTAGTCCCTGCTCATGCAGCTGTTTAACCAGCAGGAAAGTGTTCCCTCCTCCCGTAAAAAACGCCTGTGCTGTTCTGATCGCAGCTGCTGGTTCTTCAAAAGTATGCAGTCCGCGCAACTTATAACCGGCAGCTGCAAACACAGTCGCAGCCTTTTCTGTGTACTCATCATGAGAGATGCCGCCCGGACGGGCATAAGGCACAAATATCACTTCAGTAACGCCGGCAAACAGTTCTTTCATGACCGGCAGCAGGTAAGACAGGTATGTTTCTCCATGTAAGGTGGAGGTACTGGCTAAAACGACATTTTTCATGGGCTGCAATATAAAGAGATCGGCGATAATGACCACCTTTTCTCTTTGCTCTGTCCATTAGAATGCCTCACCCAGGTTAATGCTGAAGCGGGTACCGTATCGGCTGATACCATAGTCCACCGCTATATTAGTATTAGATTTCTTGTTGAATTTAAGACGCAGACCACCTCCGCCTGCCGGATGGAAAGCGGTAAACCTGTAACGGTCCCCTTCTGTCACTGTATTCGTGTTAGCAAATAATACGAATCCCAGCAACCCGTCGCGGGTAATATCTCTTCTGTATTCCGCTTCAAGATCTATCAGCGCTTTTCCACGGAAACGGTTCTGGTCCATTCCTCTGCCACTCCGGAAGTTCGGGTCCCAGCCAATACTGGGCAGATCGAGGTATGGCGTCTTTGTACTCAGCGATGTCCAGTAAAATCCCCAGAAAGCGAGTACATTTTGCTGTTTCCCATTACCAAGGTTAAGATATTTCCGATAATCAACATAGAGTGATTTCCAATTGTCATTACTGCCCAGGAACCTGGGATTGATCCTGAAAACGGCGTTAAAATAATGTCCTGACTGAGGGTTGATGGAGTTCTGACGGGAATCTTTCAACAGGTTCAGCGAAACACCGGAGGAGACTGTTTGTCCGCCGTCGGTACCGTAATTATACCCTACGAATTTCGATAACTGTACACTGTCATTTGACCGTATCCCGATATTGGAATGCCAGTCAAGGTGATAACCCACACCCACCAGCCATTCTTTGGTAACTCTGCGGTAGAAGGTTTCATAGACGCGGAAGTAATTGTTGCCCAGCAACTGCTTTTCCTCTTCAGGTACGCCTGCGCCAGTTCCCCAGGTATATTGGGGATTGATGATAAAACGGATATCGCCTACCATATTGTACGCATTGTCCTGGAACCAGATATTCGACCTCAATGCAAAGGAAAAGCGTCCTTTGAAAGAAAAAGAGGGTGTAAAGGACACGTTGGACAGGTTCGTAGTACGTCTTGGTCCCATATAAAAAGCCGCATTCGTAGACGTGATCAGCGCGATACCACCACCGGGTATATTTGATGGAGCAGGCAGCAAAGAGTAATAGATCCGGCGTTTACCCCGTTTTGGGGGCTTTGCCTTGTACCTGACTACACTTTTAAAGATATCAATGACGTCTTTATGAGGCACGGTGTCCTCATCTGACTCATAATCCCAGGCCCAGCGTTTATCTTTATCCTGGGCCGCCACCCAACAAGGCAGGGCTAAAAACAATATGATCAGTGAAAGCTTATTCATCCAGTTGTACGGTCTTATTACTGACGGTATACTATTGTATGTCCTAATATTGTGCCAGTAGAGAGATCGCTACAACCGGATGACCAACTATTTCCTGGCGAGAATAGATAATGCGATCAGACCTGTGCCCGCTATTACTGCTCCACCGACAAAAGGGAAACCCGCGCCGATAAGATCAGGAACAGATGTCGAATATAGAAATGGTAAACAATACAACATCCCCAAAATGCCCATTAAGTAGCTGCATATGCCCCAAAACGTGCAATAGTTGCATCCGAAAGCTGAAAGGATTTGCCGGAAGACGTGTTTTCAGGCGCCTGTATATTGTCCATAGGTATAATTAAGTTAGAGTAAGGGCGTGAAATAAAGAAAAATCCTTATATATTAGCAATACTTAAATATCCAATGAAACGAATACCTATTCTGCTGATACCACTGTTGTTCCTGCTTGTTCAATTACAGGCGCAGAAAGCAGCGCCATTATCCATAGGTGAAACGCATACTTTCCGCTCGGAGATATTGCATGAAAACAGAACGGTGAATATTTATCTGCCGAAGGAATATAATCCTGCGGCAAACAGGCATTATCCGGTGATCTATCTCCTGGATGGCGCCATGGATGAGGATTTCATACATATCGCCGGACTTACACAATTCCTTACCATGATCGATACCCTGCCACCATCGATCCTTGTAGGTATTGCCAATGTGGACAGGAAAAGAGATTTTACCTACCCCAGTACCATTAAGGAACTGACGAAACAGTATCCTACTACGGGCGGGGCTGCCAATTTCATCGCTTTCCTCTCGCAGGAACTACAACCCTTTGTAAAAAAGCATTATAAGGTCAATGACTCCACTACCCTGATCGGACAATCACTGGGCGGACTCCTCGCAAGCTCCATTCTGCTGAAGCAACCCGATATGTTCATGAATTATGTCATCATCAGTCCGAGTCTGTGGTGGGATGAAGGTTCACTGTTGACAATGGCGCCCTTTCTTATCTCAACCAGAAAGGATATCCATGCACATGTATTTATTGCTGTGGGTGATGAAGGAGAACAAATGCAGGACGGCGCTACCAGACTGGCCACAGTATTACAGGATGCAAGGCAAAAAGAAT
The DNA here is from genome assembly GCF_900114995.1 of Chitinophaga sp. YR627. GTDB lineage: Bacteria > Bacteroidota > Bacteroidia > Chitinophagales > Chitinophagaceae > Chitinophaga. The sequence goes on along the minus strand of NZ_FOUX01000006.1, from coordinate 310,980 downwards.
TGTTTACCAATTTCCTGTATATGCCCAAAGAGACGCACCGCACGATCCTGCACAACAGTGTATATAAAGCATTACAGCTCTTAAACGTAAAACGAAGCCGATGAGTGAAAACAATAGCCGTATTTCTTTTAAAGCACAGGTTATCTGGACCAGTCCCGGCCTTAGAGAACTGGTATTGTTACTGCTGATGCAGGAATGCGCATTACCGCAATATCAGCCGGAAGCGAGACCACTGGAGGATTATCTGCTGAAGAACCTGAACATCTATTACGATACAGAACTGGACACGATCCTGGCGGATGCCGCTGTTACGGACCAGCTGGAAAAGATGTTATTGCAGATTGGTGAAGCCATCCGGCAAAGTACCCCGAAAAGCCGCAATGAGTGGCGGCAAAAATTGTTTGGCATATTTCTGAAAAACAAGCCCGGTACCGATAAAAAGAAAGCCGGATGGGCATTACAGCAATTACCTGATATTGCTGATCCTGCTGTTATAGCAGTGCTTGGGCAACTGAAAAGAATGATCAGAGGAGAATATATCTTTGAAACGGTTACAGACATTACCATTGAACAACTATCTGGTAAATGGCAGTCTATACATGTAAAAGACACGCCACAATACGATATCAACTTCAATATGATGGATGATATCAGTCCGGAGAAAGAGCCCATCTGCATATCCATTCAACCTGCAGATGATGCATTTTCCATCCTTGTTGAAATACCTGTATCCAACTGGGCTACCCGTAAAAAGGACACCCTGGACAGGATATCAGGTGCTGTCACTACTGAAGACGGCTGCCTGGTCGTCAGTTACCGGGACGGCCATCAATACCGCATTCCGATATTGAAGATGGAACCACAACATTTTGAAACCTTCCTCTTTCGCACACATATACGGTTTGAAAGAGTTAAAGCATAAAAAAGCGTCCGCCAATGGCGAGACGCTTTTTTCTTTTAAACGCTATTGCTCACTTCCAAAAGTTCTTAAACGACGATAATATTATCAACAAAAACATGCCATAACAGCCTATTACAGTAAACGCATCCTGCAGCATACGCTGCATTGTTTGCTTTAGGTAACACAATGGGTATCAACAGAGTATTATCTGTATATCTTCCGCCCCTTCTGGACCAGTTCCTTCTGGACCAGGTACTTGATCGCCCTGATAACTGTCTCTACCCTGAGTCCGGTGAGATCGGCTATCTGTTGCCTGGTGAGATTAACAGGATACAATTCATCGGTAAAACCATCTCTTTCCTTCAGAAAGTCTATCAGGGTAATGATGCGATGGCTGGCGTCATAGAGACTGATCTCTTTTGCCATCATCGATTTAAAGTAAATACGTTCAGACAGGCTTTTTACCAGCTGCATCTGTAGCGTAAAGTTTTGCGACAGCAGCATGAGTAACTTTGCCTTCTCCAATACCAGCACCTCACAGTCCGTAATCGCAATAGCCGAGGCAGGATAGGTCACGTCCAGGAATAAAGGCGGCTCTGCAAAACTGTTACCCGCTTTGAAAATACCCTGTATGAATTCCTGTCCGTTCTCCCCGGTATTCACCATCTTTACTTCACCACTGATGATCTGGAAATAAAACCTGGCGTGATTGCCTTCTTTCAGGATCGTATCTCCCTTCTTAAAACTGCGTGTCACTGCGCCCGCCTGTATGAGTATCTCGTAATCCAGCATTTTTTGTCTTTATGATCCAGGTCATAAACCCGGGTGCAAATGATTAGTTCCTTTGTGATATAAAATTACACATTTATGGAAACGGTTCATATCAACTTAAACGATAAACAAAAAACAGACAACGTGATCGCTAAACAGTTTGTACAGGTAAAAGCACAGGCGATACCGTATAACAATGCAGTACAAACACTTAGTCTTTGGCAGCGGTTCCTGCAATACGCAGAAGCGCAACAGCCTAACCGTTTTGGCTGGCTTGCCTTCTCTTTTTTTATGCAGGGTTGTGTGCTGGTGCCGATCACACTGATGATCGTTGTGATGCGTGGTAACCCGTTTGAGTTGTGGATACCCTGTCTGGTTGGTTTTGTGATCACAGAAACTACCAATCTGGCCGCCATGCCTACGAAAATTACTATTCCTGTGTTCTGGGCAGGCGTTGTTATAGACCTCCTGGTGGTCGCCAGTTGCTTCCTGTTCTATTAATCATCACCGCTTGTCTCCTATTTCATTAAAATGAATCATACGACAATGAAAAAAGATATCACTACAATAGAAGATGTACAGCTACTCGTAAATACATTTTACAGCAGGGTAAGAGAAAATGAGATCCTTGGATATGTCTTTGACGATGTTGCACAGGTGAACTGGGAAAAGCACCTGCCGGTCATGCACAGTTTCTGGGAAACCGTATTATTTGGCAGAGCATCCTTCAAGGGTAATCCTTTAGCAAAGCATACGGCATTACATGAACGCGTACCACTCACAGAGGAACACTTTGCCACCTGGCTGCTACTCTGGCATCAGACAATAGACGAACTGTTTGATGGCAAGGTGGCCCGGAGTGCAAAGAGTAAAGCAGAACTGATGAAAATACTGATGCTTGGAAAAATACAACAGCTGCATACCGTGTAAGTAAATATTTGTGAATGAGTGCCTGTTTATAAAGCGACTGCAAGTCAGATGGATGAGATGCATTGCAGATGGCTGGAGGTCATTCCGGGGTACGGGAATGACCTCTTTATTTTTTGCGTCAGGCATTATCTTTGCACCTGTCGGTTAAGCTAATCGTTACCAGCCATGACTAAGAAACACCTGTCTTTATTACCACTACTTCTTTTAGTAGGTCACTTCGCCAACGCTCAACAATCACCTGCTGCCATACCTGTTCAGTTTAACCTTAAACAAGCCGGATATGTAACCCTCGTGATCGAAAATGGGGACGGTACGCGTGTACGGAACCTGATATCAGAAACCTACTTCCCTGCCGGCGCTAATACCGTACAATGGGATGGACTGGACGATCTTGGCAGAGATGCCGATGGTGCCAAACATGGCGTCTACAATGTACCGGGCAAAATGGTCGCTCCGGGACAATATACCGTCCGCGGACTCGTCAGAGGCGCCATTCATGCGCATTATGAGATGGCCACCTATTCGCCTGGTACACCTCCCTGGAGAACAGAAGATCATACCGGCGCCTGGCTGGCCAACCACACTCCTCCGCAGGCTGCCTTATTCATTCCTGCAAAAGCCTCTCCTTCGGGACAACCTGCCGTATTACTCGGCTGTTATGTAACGGAAGGTCCGGACGGACTGGCCTGGATAGATATGAGCGGACGTAAACGTGGCGGACGTAGCTGGGTAGGTGGCGCATGGACAGCCGCTCCTTTTATTGCGGCGGATAATGGTCCTAAAGCAGTGCCAGGCAACGACATATATGTGGTCTCTGCCTGGGAGACAGATAAACAGTCAGGCGTAGCTGAACTAAGGCTCAATGCATTAAGCGTAGGTAAAAAGAATGATTATAACGTTAAACAGATCGTAAAACGCTCATTGGGTGCTGTTCCACTGGAGCAGGTCAAAGAAATGATCACCGGTTTTGCGGTTAACAACGGTATTGCACTGATCAGTATTGCGGGTAAGAATAGTATCCTGATTGCGGATATCGCCAAAAGCAGACTGACAGACAGTATCAAAGCGAATGCACCCACCGGGATGTGTTATGATAAACAGGGAAGATTATTATTACTCGCGGGCAATCAGCTGCTACGTTTTTCCGGCACATTACCGGATGACAAAGGACAGGTACTGATCAGCAGTGGACTGGAAGCTCCTATCGCACTCACTCTCGATAATAGTGGCAGGATCTACATCAGCGATCGTGGAAGGAGTCATACAGTGAAAGTATTTTCTCCGGAAGGAAAATTCGTTCGCCAGATCGGTACACCAGGCGCCCCTGCTGCCGGTCCCTATGATCCGCAGCACATGAATAATCCTGCCGGTATTACCATCGATGCAGAACAACAGTTATGGGTCACTGAAAATGATTACCTGCCTAAACGTGTCAGTGTATGGTCGCTGGATGGAAAACTGATCCGGGCGTTTTATGGTCCACCGAAATATGGCGGTGGCGGTACCCTCGATCCACAGGATAAAACCCGTTTTTACTATACGGAAGAAAGCAAAGGCGCAATGGAATTTGCGCTCAACTGGCAAACGGGTACTTCTGCTGTAAAGCAGGTCTACTATCGTCCGGATGCAGATGATATGCCGCTGGCATTTCGGAGTGCAGCGCCGGAAACCCCGCTTTATTATAACGGACAACAATACTTCACGAATTGCTATAACAGCAGTCCGACCAACGGCTGGACCACTGCATTCCTGTTTATCAAACGTAATGGTATAGCTGTTCCTGTAGCCGCTATGGGACAGGCAGCCCAGTGGGACCTGTTAAAAAGCGCTGCATTCCGTTCCGGATGGCCACAGGGTGTTGATCTGAATGCGAAAGGCAGCTCTTCGCAGGCGTTCTTCATCTGGCAGGATCAGAATGGAGATGGCCGTGCGCAAGCCGGAGAAGTACAGTACCAGAAAGGCAACAGTGGCGGTGTAACAGTAATGCCGGATCTTTCTTTCTGTATTGCGCGTGTCAATGATAAAGCGATGCAATTTGCGGTGACAGGTGTATCTAAAGCAGGTGTGCCGATGTATGATATCACAAAAGGGAAGGTCATTGCGCAGGGTGTCCAGGCGCCTGCTTCTTCGGGTGGCGATCAGTTGCTGGAAGGACCTGACGGCTGGAGTGTGATCACATCAGGCGTGAAGCCCTATTCGCAGCTATCCCTCAGTGGCGTAAAAAATGGCGTTCCTGTATGGAGCTACCCCGATCTCTGGCCGGGTTTACATGCTTCGCATAATGCACCGGAAGCTGATAGGGCCGGACAACTGATCGGTACAACCCGTCTCCTGGGCGGTTTCTTTAATGTAAAAGGATCAGCTGCTGGTTCGCTGTGGGCCATTAATGGTAACCACGGTAATGTATATGTATTCACAGCAGATGGTTTATTTGTCGCCTCTCTTTTTGAAAATATGCGTAGCGGTACCCAATGGCGGATGCCGGGTGGTAAAAGAAATATGTCCTTAGACAGTATTACACTGGGTGAAGAAAACTTCTGGCCGGGTATTACAGCTACGGATGATGGTAAGGTCTATCTGGTAGATGGTGCGCGTAGTGCCATTGTGCGACTGGACGGACTGGAGACCATCACGCGTTTACCGGATACAAAGATCGCGGTGAATCAGTCCTCCCTGAACCGTAGTCTGGCGGTGATGTCTTCCGCATCAGCAGCGCAACAGCAGGCCGGGGGGCCACGGGTACTGGAAGTGAATATCAGCACACAAAAACCGATTGTAGACGGTAAACTGAACGAATGGGCAAAGGCCTCCTGGGCGGATATCGATAAACGGGGTGTGAAAGCTAATTTTAACTCGAACTCAAAACCATATGATGTCAGCGGTGCGCTGATGGTATCCAATGGCCGGCTGTATGCTGCCTTCCGTACCGGTAATGCGCACCTCGCAGATAACTCAGGAGAAATGCCAATGGCGCCGTTTAAAACCGGTGGTGCGCTGGATATCATGATCGGTTCTTCTGATACAAAAGCCGATCCTGCGCGGCGTACGGCTATTGCTGGTGACTACCGCCTGCTTGTCAGTGTGGTGGATGGTAAACCACAGGCTTTGCTCTATAAAGCCGTCGTACCGGGTACGAAACAGGATGATAAAGTACCTTTCTCCTCCCCTTCCCGGACGATCACTTTTGATAAGGTGGATAATATCAGCAGTCAGCTGCAATTTGCCGGTTCTGAGGGCAATTACGAGCTTTCTGTACCGCTGACGGCTTTGGGTATTCAGGCAGGCAATGGAACGCAGATAAAGGGCGATATAGGCATTTTAAGAGGCAGTAACGGAGAAACCACCTCCCGTCTCTACTGGAGCAACAAAGCGACTGGTATTACGGCGGATGTTCCTTCTGAAGCGACATTGTCCCCCAATCTCTGGGGCACCTTCTTATTCAAAGGAAAATAGGGGTCAACATAAAAAAGAAGGGGGCGGATGCAAATAACTGCATCGGCCCCCTTCTTTTTTATGTAAATGACTATTCTGATCTGAGACTTTTCACCGGGTTCACCAGCGCCGCTTTCACACTCTGAAAACTAACCGTCGCCAATGTGACGATAATGATCCCTACTCCGGCAACCACAAAGATCCACCACGCAATTTCCGACCTGTAGGTATAATGCTGTAACCATTCATGCATGAAGTAATAAGCCAGTGGTACTGCGATGAGCAGTGCCACGCCTACCAATACCAGGAAATCCTTCGAGAGCATGGCCCACAGATTGAATACCGAAGCGCCCAGTACCTTGCGTACGCCGATCTCTTTTGTACGCTGTTCTGCCATAAAGGAAGCCATACCAAATAAACCCAGGCAACTGATGAAAATAGCCAGTATGGCAAAGAAGGTCGTTAGTTTACCTACCCTGACCTCATTCCCGAATTTATGGGCATATTCTATGTCGACAAACTGGTAATCGAATGGTTGTTCCGGACTATATTTTTTAAATACTTCTTCTATTTTCGCTAACGCAGTATGACTACTCACCGCAGGGTTGATCCTGATGTTCATGATACCCAGGAAACTCTTGTTCATCACATACATGGAGGGCCGCACCGGTTCGTAAGGAGATTCTGCTACCAGGTCTTTGATCACACCTATTACGATGAATGGCGTACCATCCCAATAAATTGTTTCTCCTACCGGGTCTTTTAAACCCATTAATCTTACCGCAGATTCATTCAGAATAAAGGAAGCAGAGTCGGTTGCATAAGCATTAGAGAAATCACGTCCTGCTACAAACTTCCAGCCGATCGTCTTCCCGTATTCAGCCGATACGGTCTGGGTAGGCATGTCCACCGTCATGGAAGGATCTTTTCCTTTCCACCTGAGATTACCGTTTGTCTGCCATACAGTGGTAACAGGCGTACTCGCTTCTGCCATATCCACAATAGCACCGGCATTTTTCAGTTCAGCTCTGACTACCTCAAAATGGTCGTGAATATTGGTCATACTTGTTTCCATTGACAGCAGTCCTTCTCTGCTATATCCTACCGGTCTGTTTCTTGCAAACTCTACCTGCCGGAATACGATGATGGTACCTATGATCAGGATCAGTGAGGCAGCGAACTGTATCACTACCAGTACCTTTCTTGGCAAAGCAGCATGACGGCCTGCGCGGAAAGTCCCTTTAAGCACACGGACAGGTTGAAAAGAGGAAAGATAGAAAGCAGGATAACTACCGGCAATAAAGCTGGTCAACAGTATAAACACTATGCCGGCCAACCAGAACAGCGGACCAGTCCATGGTATCGTAATCTGTTTATCGGCTACATTATTAAAAAATGGTAATGCCAGTTGTACCAGGATGACAGACAATACAAATCCGATCATCACTATCAGCAGGGATTCGCTGAAAAACTGCCAGATCAGCTGTTTTCTGAAAGAGCCCACTGCTTTACGGATACCGACTTCACGGGCACGTTTTTCTGAGCGTGCGGTACTCAGGTTCATGAAGTTGATACAAGCCAGCAGTAATACGACAATACCGATTGCGCCAAACAGCCAGACGAACTGTATACGGCCGCCTGTATTCATTCCATTTTTAAACGTCTGGAAGAGATGCCACTTACTCATGGGCTGCAGGAAGATGACCGGTTTATAACGTCTGTCTTCCGGACGTACATTATTCAGTTTTGTATTAACGATGCGGGCTGAGACCTTTGCAAGATCAGCTTTATCGGCCAACCGTACAAATAACAGGAAAGCGTTACTGCCCCAGGGATCAGACACTGTTTTGATCCAGGCCATATATTTATCGATGAATACATCCCAGGAAGCGATGAAATCCATGTTACCGAAATAAGAGTTATGTGGCAGGTCTTTGTAGACGCCTCTTACAATGAGGGATTGTTTGTTGTCCAGCAGCAGGGTTTTGCCAACAGCATTTTCTTCTCCGAAATAAGCTTTCGCAGCGGAAGCGGAGATAAGAACGGTACCCGCATCTTTCAATGCATCACGGGTACCTGACAGCATCGTAACATCTATCAGTTCCGGACCACCCGCTTCCATAAACCGGCCTATTTTACGCAGCTTTTTATCACCGGCAGCGAGTACCTTATAGGTATCCCAGGAAGACTTTACGACCTGTTTAAAGTTATCGCCATACTGATCACGCAGCACCTCTCCCATATAATAGGGCATGGTCTGCCAGGTGTCTATCTGACCGTTAAAGGTCTGGTGCTGCATTACCTGGGCGATACGGTCATAATTACGGTTGTACCTGTCATAGGTAACCTCATCCCAGATCCAGAGACCGATGAGCATTGCCACGGCCATGCCGGTTGCCAGTCCGCCGACATTAATAACCGTATATCCTTTGCTTTTCTTGAGATTGCGCCAGGCAATTTTAAAATAGTTCCTGATCATAGTGGTATGGGTTATGCGATTACACTGTACAGAAAAGTATGCCAACGAACAGGAATATTGAAAATCAACCGCTTAAACCAAACAATATGTCTTATAGTGTCCGTTTTCGTTACACCTGGGTGTCCGCTCCCGGATCTTTGCTGTCTGCTGTAGTGTTGCAGTAAGATAATGTATTTTCATGCAACAGCCGTGAAAGGATACATTACACTGTTTGAACCCATACAATGCCAGCTGATCATCAGGGCGGACGAAAACACTATACTTATTTTATAATTCATCACCATGCACATTGCATTTGTAATTGACCTTCCTGCGCTGGAAGGCTTAGGCGCCACGATTACTTCACTTGTGAGGAACTGTTCCGACACATCTCAACTCGACCTGCACTTTATCTGCAACAATTTAAGCACCAGACATAAGAACAATATCCTGATGTTGTTACAGACGGAGAGTTATCATGGCCATACGCGGTTCTATGATTTCGATGCACAGGAGATGTTCGGACATCTCAGTGCTGCACATGGTTCCCGTACCAGTTATGGCCGTTTCCTGATCCCTAAGCTGCTGGACGTTGATTATGTGCTCTGTCTGGACCCTGACCTGCTGATCTTACTGGATGTGCTCATGTTTGATCAGATACGCTTTGAAGATCATTTTCTCGCAGCCGTACCGGGAGGTCCGTTCAGGAATACGCTGGAATCAAAATTGCTGCCTGGTCAGCTGAGCGTCTGCAAAGACGAGTGCTCTTTTATCAGTGGTATGCTGTTGCTCAATCTCCGGAGATGGAAAGAGCAGGATATCTGTCATGAAATAGAAAAGATCTGTCTGCGTCATGGTATGGCTTTGCAGGAAGCAGATAATACGGTACTGAATACCATTTGTAATGGCAGTTTCCATCACATAGACGACCGGTTCAACTGCATCTGGACACCCGGACAGGCCACCCCTTCCTTTAAGGAAAATGCGATCCTGCATTTTGCCGGCGCACCCAAACCCTGGGACTTTCTGGGCAGAGAGGTACATGCAGGTTATCAGCGTTGGGCGGACTATGATACGACGTTCTGGGACAGAAGGTATAAGCGGGTCGCTTTTGCCGGATTGCAAAGGATCTGGAAGATCAGAAAGTCACTGATCAGACATTATCTGAAGAGTTTCAGGACAGCGGACAGTCTTAAATTAGGAATTAAGAATTAGGAATTGGTGTGACACGGCGGTATACTGAGGAACCGACAGCTGGAAATACCAGAGAATAGCCGTAAATTACTTACTCATCAATCCTTTTTCAATATACTTAGACTATACTTACGCTGCGTTGATCTTACCTTAAAAAGGCAGCATTAGCGAAAGATAAAAGCGCTTTAAGTACACATTTGCTCTTCAGGAGCTATTGCGTACTTAAAGCGCTTTTTCTATTAATACTTAATTCTTAATTCCTAATTCTTAACTGACTCCAGGTTCCATGCCTTCAGCGTCTCCAGCTTCACATCACCGTCTTTCGCAAATACAGACCATCCTGTGGCCTTTGCGTCCGGAAACAGCAGTGTTGTCAATACGCGCTCTCCACCGTTCACAAATACCTCCAGTGAAGACTTATCCAGCAGCACCTGTAACCTGAGCTTACCATCAACTGGTTTTACAGTGAGTTTATCTGTTGTAACGGCAGTCTGTCCGTCTTTTACAGTTGCCACATACAATTCATTGGTAGCCGTATTATAGCCTAATATCGCTTCACTCTTCGTGTCTTTATTCTGAATGAGTTTTAAGCCGAATTCAGACGCTGTGCCAGGTACGAAGGTAAGGTCTACCCAGTTAGCATTTGCGTTGAATTTACCGCCCTTATTTAGCGGAATTTCTTTACTGCGAATGTCGGTCTGCTGCATCACCAGTTTTTTTGCAGCCGGTAGTGCCGTCAGTGTTTTATCCAAAACAGCAGATGGCTGCTGATATAAGATCACGCCATCAGGACCAGACTTCAGGGCAAGGTCTCTGGGGATGGACATCTGGCCTCTCCAGGGATGGGTAGGCGTTTCGAACGGCATCAGCCAGCCCAGCATCATCTGACTGCCATCCGGCAGGTTATTGTAAGGAATTGCTGCATAATAGGTACGACCATAGTCCACAAACTGCTGGTGGGCAGCCGGACGATCATTGGTGAATGTTTTACCATCAAAATCACCGGTGAAATATTGCATACCGGTAGCGCCGTCCTGGTTACCGGAAGAGATCATCAGCAGCCATTTCTTTTTAGCCGGATCTCCATCTACGAACAGGGGTGTCATGGAAGGACATTCCCAGATCTTGCGCGTATCACCCTGGTTACCAAATTCACCCTGTAAGGTCCAGTCTCTCAGGTTTTTTGACGCATAGAACTGCAGCTTATGCTCGTGCGGTACGGCCACGGTCATGATCCATTGCTGCTGGTCTTCCATCCATACAACGCTGGGATCCCGGAAGTCTTTCTTCTGGATATTGACAACCGGATTACCGGCGTATTGTGCGAAGGTCATACCGCCATCATTACTATAGGCGACAAACTGCGTTTCCAGCTGCTGTTTAGGCTGATCTGCCGTATATACTGCTACCAGGGGCGCTTTACCATTCTGACCAAAACCACTGGTATTTTTGGTATCCAGTACTGCACAACCGGAGAAGATCCAGGTGGTGGTATCCTTTTTCTCGATTTCGGGAATAGCCACCGGCAGGTGTTTCCAGGATACCAGGTCTTTACTGGTGGCATGTCCCCAGCTCATATGCCCCCATTTATTCTCAAAGGGATTGTGCTGATAATAGAGATGATATTCGCCATTCAGGTAAATGAGTCCGTTCGGGTCATTGGTCCAGTTCTTCGCTGGCGTAAAATGGTATACAGGCCGCCATTGCGGCGTAGGTGTCTGATCCTGGGCGAATACTGCTACAGGCAATAAGGCGGTCAGGAGGGCAAACAAATGCTTTGTCATACTGTGGAGCTTTAGTCGGCTGTAAAATAGACAATTCTGTAAATAAAATGAGGCCACCCGGTAAAACCAGGTGGCCTCATTGTCTGATATCTTCAGCGGCTTTAAAGCTCCGCAAATATTTTCTCTCTGCTGGCAGCCAGTAAGTCCAGTACGTCCTGTTTGTTACCGGTGAATGGTCCGGAAGACTCGATGTTCATCGTCGCCATTGCAGCGGCAAATTCACCTGCATATTGCAGGGAAGCACCTTTGCTGCGCTGGTACAGGTAACCCGCCATATATGTATCTCCGCAACCAGTTGCATCGATCACCATATTCGGCAGATAAGCCGGTATACGGTGGAATACACCCTCTGCATAGATCACGGAACCCATGCTACCCAGTGTGATCACCACTTCTTTTACGCCCCACTCTGCCAGTACCATGGCGCCTTTCCGTACGTCCTTATGACCGGTCAGTACTTCCATTTCGTGCTCATTCGCCTTCAGTGTGTGAATATATTTCAGGGCCTCCTGTTTGGCAGGCCAGTCGATCGCGTGTACGTTATGATCTTCCACTTTACGCAGGTAACCCTGTACGTCCAGCGACACCTTTCCTCTTGCAGAGAGTGATTTTATCAGCTCTACCGGAAAATCGTCAGCCAGTAATGGTCCAAGGTGAAAAATGCGTGCTTCGGTATGCGACAGTGCTTCGATAGTAAACGGATCTGCTTTCTGCAATACACGCTGGGTGCGGTGATCCTGATTTTCTGAATAGATATTCTCGAAATAGACGGTGTGTTTGCTTGGCAATGCATCCACTTCAATGCCTTTCGCTCTCAGCTCATTTACACTATTCATCTCACTCTCTGCCAGCGCGGTTACCAGTCTGTATTTAACGTCCATATGACGGATAGCATTGGAAAAGTAAAATGAAGTGCCTCCTGCCATATGTACCACGGATTTCGTGGTCACTACTTTATCCAATGTGATATGCCCTACACAACAAATATCGTACATGTACTTTCTTAATGTGATTAATATTCCAGCTAATTAGGGGTCAAATATAATCAATTTCCACTCAACCTGCCCCAAAGGGGCTTCTTTTCCTGCTGAGCTACCCCTACAGTAGCACCTCCAATAAGTCTCCCGGTGGCTCAACAAAAATCTATATATCAGTTAATCACACTTTATCTGCAATTCAAATATGGCATTCCCTTTATCTAAAAAACATAACGCTGCCCTTATTGATTATTCTAAATAATTTATTTACATTCACTTAACCCTTAAGAAATCTGTAGCAAGAAAGTCAACCAAGAGCACATTCCCGATATTCCGTCCGTTTTTCTATTCCATCATCTTTAAACAAAAATCACTATGAAAAGAAATCGACTATTGGCCCCCGCATTCCCCGTTATTATGCTGCTGCTGATGACCGTTGCCTCCTGTACAAAAGACGACAAGATCCTAAACGTTCGCAAAGACGCATTAAATCCCCAACAACACCAGGACAGAGGTTTTCTCATTATCGCTAAAGAAGGCGCTAAATTAGCCGGCATCTCTGAGAGTCTGGGCAAATTGCGTGTAAAGGACTTTAAACTGAAAACAGCCAACGAGGAACTTGGTCTGATACGTGTACAGACGCCTGACCCATCCTTCCCTGAAAAAGCAAGACAGATCGCAGATGTGCAGTCTGTAGTCGTAGACGTTGTCATGAACTGGCGTCTGCCCGAAAAAACCTTCCGTGCCAGCAAACCTTCTCAGCCTGTTACCAACGCAAAGCTGAACAATCCTTTAGCCAACAATCCCTTCAGTGCCTTACAGTGGGGCCTTCAGTCTGTCAAAGCACCACAGGCATGGGCAAAAGGCTACAGAGGACGTGGCGCGAAAGTAGCAGTACTGGATGGCGGTTTCCTGCTGCAAAACCCTGAAATCAAACCAAACATCATCCTCACCAAAAACTTCGTTGAAGGAGAAGAAGTACAATACCACGGTATTGAAGGCTTCAGCCATGGCACACACGTAGCAGGCACCATCGCCGCCATCGATGACGCCAATGGCGTTGTAGGTGTTGCACCGGATGCAAAACTGATCCTGGTGAAAGTATTGAATGACGCCGGTAGTGGTTCCTTCAGCGGTATCATTGATGGTATCTTCTATGCCAGCAAGCATGGTGCTGATGTCATTAACATGAGTCTTGGCGGCGAACTGCCACGTAAGACCTATACGGATGATAACGGTACGCCGGACGATCCTTCTGATGACTATGTAGTACAATACGACAGAGACGTGAAGGACCTTATCATCGCTATTAACAGGGCTACTTTATATGCCACCCTTCGTGGTACCACGATCGTAGCTGCTGCTGGTAATGATGCCTATAACTACGATGTTGAAAAACGCTTCATCACCTACCCTGCCGCAGCACTGGGCGTTATCTCCATTGCGTCTAATGGTCCGCTGGGATGGGGTATCAACCAGGATACTTCTTTGTACCTGCCTTCCATCTTTACCAACTATGGCAAGAACTTTATCTCCTACGGTGCACCTGGCGGTAACTACAGCATTCCGTTGAACACACAGATCGTGACCGTAGCAGGTATCACTTACTATGAATACGTGTTTGACTTCATCTTCAATATCGGTTTCTGGGATGAAGCCACCAATGAATTTGGCTATGGATGGTCAGCGGGTACCAGTATGGCAGCTCCTCATGCGAGTGCAGTGATCGCTTTGCTGTATGGCAAACATCCAAGGATCAGTCCTGTACTGGTAGAACTTATATTGCGCAAATCATCCAATGATTATGGCGCGCCTGGCAAAGATCCGTTCTTCGGAAATGGACAGATCAATGCAGGAAAAGCGGTTAGTTATTAAAATGGGAAAAGGCATCCGCCTATGGTGGATGCCTTCTTTTTAATATCATGTAACAATTACTTCTTCTTACCATAATCAAATACCAACTGACAGAACGCCTTCACTCCTGCATCCAATTTTGAGTCATCGATATAAAAGTCAGGCGTATGGTGCGCCGCAGCTTTCAGGGGCTCCTGTCCCGGCGGTAACCCTCCCAGAAAGAAAAAGAAGGCTGGTGCTTTATCACCGTAAAAAGAAAAATCTTCTGCTCCTGTTGTCCAATCTGCTTCTCTTACATTATCCTTTCCGACAGCCGCTTCCAATGATGGCAGCATCTGTTTTACCAGTGCCGGATCGTTATAGGTCACTTTGGTCTTAGTATCAATTGAAACCTCTGCTTCCGCACCGGAGGCTTCCGCGATCTTTGTTGCCGTCAGCTTCATGCGCTCGTGTACATCCTCCTGCATACGACTGTCCAGTGTCCGGATCGTACCTTCCATCACCAGCTCTTCCGGAATGATATTACTTCTCACACCACTATGGATCTTGCCTACGGTGATTACGACCGGCGCTTTGGTCAGTTCGGCCTGACGACTGACGATCGTCTGAAAACCCTGTATGATCTGTGCTGCTACCACTACCGGGTCGATACCATGCCAGGGCTGTGAACCATGAGACTGTTTGCCTTTTACCTTTACAACAAACCAGTCGCTGGAAGCCATCTCTGCTCCTGATTTATACTTGATGACACCAACAGGCGTCTGTGAATTGATATGCAATCCAAAAATGGCGTCCACCTTTGGGTTATCCATCACGCCTTCTTTGATCATCAGCGGCGCACCGCCTTCCTCATTGCCGGGAGCCCCTTCTTCTGCCGGCTGGAAGATGAACTTCACAGTACCTGGTACCTCCTTTTTCATGGCCGTCAATACAGTCGCTGTACCCAGTAACATCGCCACATGCGTATCATGTCCGCAGGCATGCATAACAGGTACCTGTTGTCCGAGGTAATCGGCTGAATCGACTGATTTAAACGGAAGGTTCGCTCTCTCAAATACCGGCAAAGCGTCCATATCTGCGCGTAAAGCGACTACCGGACCGGGCTTGCCTCCTTTCAGGATAGCGACTACACCCGTTTTTGCGATGCCGGTCTGTACTTCCAGTCCGAGAGCCTTTAAATGAGCCGCTACATAAGCGCCCGTTTTGTATTCCCTATTGGAGAGTTCCGGATACTGATGGAGATACCTTCTCCAGGCGACTACCGAATCTTTGACACCGGCAACATGCTTATCCAGGTCTTTCACCTGTGCCATCGACAATACCGGCAACAGGGTCAATAATGCAAGCAGGGGGTATTTCATAAGCAATAACAGATTTGGGTTGATTGATGCTATACAAAATAGACATTTTCAGGGGAATGACATAACCATTTACAGAGAATACCCACGGAGCTGACTACTCATTTTAGTCAGTCAACAGGGAAGTGATAATCATCCGGCTGACTGACCGTCGTCATGCTCCACTCCGGACCGGCCCGCTAATTTGCAGTATCAAATTCAAGTAAACAGACTATGAAAACATTATTCAAATCGACCGCCCTGTTGTTGTTTATCCAGTTTATTATCAGTACAGGTTTTGCGCAGGTGCAATACCAGCAGAAGAGAGACTTTAATCTCAGTATCAGCGGCACTTCCACGATGCATGACTGGGAGATGAAAACATCCAAGATCGCGTGTAACGCCACCTTTACCTTTTATGAAGACGGAGAATTGGGGGGCTTATCCCTACTCGACTTCACCATGCCCACGGAGAGTCTGAAGAGTGAACGAACGGGCCTGGATGCGGTGGCTTATAATGCATTGAAAACAAAGCAGAACCCCACGATCACGTTCAATCTGATCAAAGCATCCGTATCCAGACAAGGCACTTTGATCAATTGTTCCGGTAAACTGACCGTGGCCGGTGAAACCAGGGAAGTAGAGCTGGTGGCGGCAGCAAAGATGAATGCGGACCACAGCATCAATATCAGGGGGAGTAAACAGATCGATATGCGTGATTTTGATATCGAGCCGCCTACTTTCCTCTTTGGTAAGTTCAAAACCGGCGAGGTGGTTACCATCAATTTCGACCTTACTTTCAGACAATAATCACGTCTTCCACGTAAAAACAGCTAAAAGTTCATCAGCATCTGTTAAAATATGCGTACCGGGTACAGATCAATTCCGGATCTTACACCGGCATCACAATACTTATTTAAACAGGTCAATACATGAGGAAATCATTCGCCGTATTCCCATTATTAGTAGCATGCATGCTGACGGGAAAGCAGGTATCAGCCCAGGAGAAAGAGGGGGTACACGAAATGTCCAAAGATTACCAGGCGCCAAAAGACCCACTGGTAATCAGAAAATTATCACAATGGCAGGATCAGCGCTTTGGTCTGTTCATGCACTGGGGCACTTATACACTATGGGGTGAAGTAGAAAGCTGGAGTATTTGTCCGGTTGACTGGGTAGTAAGAAAAGGTCCGTACAGCGAGGATTATAACACTTACAGGAGCGCGTATGAACATCTGCAATACGACTTCAATCCGGTACAATTCAACCCTGAGAAATGGGAGAAAGCGGCTAACGCAGCCGGTATGCGTTATGTGGTGTTCACCACCAAACATCACGATGGATTTTGCATGTTCGATACAAAAGAAACTGATTATAAGATCACCAGTCCGAATACGCCCTTTTCTAAAAATCCCCGGAGCAATGTCACCAAAGAAATCTTTGATGCCTTCCGTAAGGATAGTTTCATGATCGGTGCTTATTTCTCCAAACCAGACTGGCATAGCCAGGATTTCTGGTGGAAATATTATCCGCCGAAAGATGAGCATGTCAACTATGATATCAAGAAGTTCCCTGAGCGCTGGAAGCGATTCAATGATTATACATACAACCAGATACAGGAACTCATGACCGGCTATGGTCCTATTGACATCCTGTGGCTGGATGGCGGATGGGTAAGACCGGATGGCAAACAAAGCCTCGATATGCCGCGTATTGTGGATATGGCACGTAGTCACCAGCCGGGTCTTATTGTTGTGGACAGAACCGTACCCGGTGAGTATGAAAACTACACCACACCGGAGCAGTCTATTCCTGACAAACCATTACCTTATCCATGGGAGACCTGTATGACGATGGGTTATTCCTGGAGTTACAGTCCGCGGGACGAATACAAACCATCCCGTCAGCTGGTATCCCTGCTGGTAAAGATCGTGTCAAGAGGAGGTAACTTCCTGCTGAACATCGGGCCCAGTGAAAAAGGCGATTGGGCGCCGGATGCGTATAAACGTCTGGAAGACATGGGTAAATGGATGGCGATCAATGGCGAGGGTATACACTCCTCAAGACCGGTAGCGCCTTATTCTGATAAGAATGTCTATTTCACACAATCCAAAGACCAGCACACTATTTACGCATACTATCTTTCTGAAACAGATGATGTAACACTGCCGGCAGAAGTTAGTTTTGCAGTAACAGATGTTAAGAAGATCAATAAGATAGCACTGCTGGGTAGCAATGCTAAACTGCAATGGACACTGAAAGATGGTCAGGTGACCATTAAGATACCAAAGAACGTACAGGCACAAAGCGGCCTCAAATACAGTGCTGCATTCAAGATCAGCGTATAAGTAATTAAAAGACAATTAATAAGGGCTATCCACCGCAGGCGGATAGCCCTTTTGTTTATATGAACCCAATATTAGTTAACGTTCCTTTATCAATCCCTTAACTTTTTATTTAAATACGATTAGGCATTTTTACAGCGAACCTATACGTAAACACTCTTAACTAAAATGATTATGCTCAGGAAATGTACACTTGCATTGGCGTTAACTGCATTCACAATTTTTATTTCATCAACAGGATTTGCGCAAACGAAGATTGCCTACATCAATATGCAACAATTGATCACAGGCATGCCGGAAGCAAAAAAAGCATTTGATACACTACAGGTTTATCAGCAGGAACTGGCGAAAGACGGACAGGAACTGGTGAATGAATTTCAGGCGAAGGTGGCTAAATTCCAGGAGGCTGAGCCTACCTTAAAAGCGGATCTAAAAGACGCGAAAATAAAGGAACTGGAGATGATGAAGGCCAATATAGAGCAATACAATGCACGCATGGAACAGCGCATGGCCGAAAGAGAACAACAGCTGACAGCACCGATCATTGCAAAGGCGAAAAAGGCAGTATCTGACCTGGCTGCAGAGAAAGGATTTGCCTGTGTACTCGACAATTCAAAAGACATTGTTATAACGGCTACCTGTGAGGATCTGTTACCAGCAGCGAAACAGAAACTCGGTATTAAGTAGTCATTCATCCATTGTGAACCTAAAAGGGCGTCCGTCAACGGAACGCCCTTTCTTTTTGCAGGAATAATTTGTTATTTAGAAACCATATCTGATACCAAACTGGATCTGCCATGGATTACCGGAAGGCACGATCACACCGGAGTTCACATTCACATTGTACACATAGCTCCTGGTATCTTTATCAAAACCACCGATGGAATACAGGTTCTGTTTACCCAGTGTTTTGATAGTACCCCAGTCCTTTTTGATCATATTCGCGATGTTGAAGAAATCAGCAGAGAGTTCAACGAAGTGTGATTTATGGATCTTGATCTTATTCGCAATACGCATATCCCAGATACCATAGAAAGCATTGACACCACCATTTCTTTCTGCTACCTTACCACTGCTTTTTCTGATATAATCCTTTACACTTTCTGAAGCCAGTGGATTATCGAGGATAGACTGTAAACCCTGACGCACCTTCTCAGGTACATGCTGGTCTTTTATATCAAACACATAAGCCAGGTCATTGGAGTTCACAAAGTCGCCATTCACATTACCACCTACTGCCAGTGAATAACGGGTACCACCGATACCGGAGTAACGTACACCGATGTTAAAGCCCCAGAAAGACGGCAGTGTACCATAGAACACTACTTTATGACGGAACTGGTTGTCGGAGTAAGACATAGTACGCAGGTCACGCGGATCATCTTTCACCATCAGTGACAAGGTCGCTGTATTCGCTACGTCGCCATTATAGGAAGTGTTGTCTTTTGCGTCATTCCAGGTATAGCTGAAGGAGATCTCCCCATCTCTGAAATAACGGTAGGTACCATCTACCACGAAGGCGAACTGGTTCACTTTACCTTCGCTGTTCAGCTCCAGTACACGACCCACTTTTTTGCTCTTACGACCGTCCATCCAGTTGGAGTTACCTGTTGCTTTCTTTACACTATCCAAAGGTACAAATACGCCACGGTTGCCTTCATTAGGCAATGTAAACAAAGGTTTGTCCACCATGTTACGGTCTACATACATATAGTTATGACGTGCCAGGGTCATGAAGGCAGTGATACCCATTTTAAAGCGCTCATTGAAGAAGTGGTTGTAAGAGATATTAGCCTTATATACTACCGGGATGCGGGCGTCTTTACCATTCATGTTAATAGTACCCTGACGCTCCAGTCCCAGTTGGTCAAACAGCTCCTTACCAGGCGCCGATGATGGGTTCTTACGGTATTCCACGAAATCAGGCGCAGGTACACCCACGTTCTGGATATCTACCGTCAGTACTTTGGTACCATCAAACAACTGGTTATTGATCATTGCATAGTTGTTGATATCAGAACCGAAGATCGCAGCGCCAAAACGCAGGTAGTCTTTGTGTTTATCATTGATATCCCAGTTGAACTGCAAACGCGGCTGTAACTGGAATGTATTCAGCTTATTGTCTGTACGCAGTCCGAGTTCCTGGTATACTAAAGGATTGTAATTTGCATTATTCAGATAGGTCGTATAATCAGCACGGAGACCGGCGATCATTTCAAATCCTTTGAAGAGTTTGGTCTGCATCTGTGCATACAAACCACCGGCCACGACATTCTGATTGATACCTGGATCATCCGCCAGTGCTACTTCACGTGCATAACGGTAGGGTGTCATGTTGTTAAAATTCTCCAGACCGGTGAAGTAGAAGCGACCGTTCATTTCACTACCGTACAGGGAGTTCATGTGACTGTACATGAGATCTGTACCGAAGGTGAAGTTGGCTTTATTGGTGCTGAAATAGACGTTGTCTACCAGTTGCACGACATGGTTGTAGAAGTGTTCCGGAGAATAGCGCTGACCACCCAACTGAATATTGGTAAATACGGTGTTGCCATCGATATTAGAAGACACACGTTCGATGATCGCACGTGGGATATTAGCCTTTGGTAGCTGGCTACCCGGCGAACTTTCTTCAAAAGTATACAGGTGTTGTACTTTCAGTTCGTTTGTCAGACGTGGGTTCAACACAGTACGTAAAGTAGCGAGGATACTGTTGTTCACAGCTTTTGCATCCGCATATACTTCATACAGGTTGATGGAGGTATTATCGTCACGACCCAATGGTGCGCGGTCACTGATATAGTTATCACGCAGGGTCAGCAGGCTTTTTTCACTCAGCTGAATATCCACGCGGGCGAAGATGGCATCTGTGCTTCTTTTCTTATCGAAAGAGCCGAATTGCGGCGCCATGGACACACCATATTTACCACGGGCGATGGTCAGGAAATTATCCAGGGTGCTCTGTGTTACGTTCAGGCGTTTTTCATCCGCAGCAGACCGGATATCTGCCAGCTGTAAAGGACGGGCATCTGCCTGACGGTCCCATGCCACGAAGAAATGTGCTTTGTCTTTTACGATCGGTCCTGATAAGGTGAAACCGAACTGTTTGGTAGAAAAGTCATTTACACGTTTCGCACCACGGATGTCATAATTAGAAGACAACTGATCAGCTCTGTAAAACAGGAAGGCGCTACCTGAGAAGGTATTGGTACCTGATTTTGTTACCGTACTGATGGTACCACCACCACTACGGCCAAACGTGACATCGTACTGGTTAGTGACCACTTTGAATTCCCTGATGGCCTCCATGGATAATGCATAAGGACCACCGATACGGGCGTTCGTTCCGCTGCTGGAGGTTGGGTTTTTCGCACTGGTACCGTCGATGGTAATGTTGGTAGAAGAGCCCAGCTGACCCGCCAGGTTACCGCCACTACTCAATGGAGAGAGATCGATCAGTGAGGAGAAGTTACGACCGTTCACCGGTAATCTGGCGATATCACGCGCAGTAACGGTGGTAGCAGCGCCGAAGTTTTCTGTTTTGTTCTTCAGTGCGTTACCGGAAACGGTGATCTCTTTCATCCCTACGGTAGAAGATCTCATGGCAACATTGATGCGGACGATATCTCCCTGGTTCAGTGTGTAGCCGGAAAGTTTCTGTTCGCTATAGCCTACGAAAGATACGGTTACGGTGTATGGTCCACCGAGTGGCAATTCCTTTAACAGGAATTCACCTTTTGTGTTTGTAATGGTTCTGCTACTGAAACCAGTAGATTCATTCCGGACAAGTACGGATGCGCCGGGAATCAACTGTTTGGTTTCATCTGCAACAACGCCTGCAATGGAGGCTTGCGTGGTCTGGGCGAACAACTGTGTATGGGCTAAACAACACAGCAGTAGCAATGTAATGCTGGCAAATATAGGTTTCATAAGCGCGAAAATAGAGTCATGCTGAAAGCAATGCAATACAGTTGCGGCTTGTTAACGAAGAATTCATATTACACGTCAGTAAGACATTATTTACGTGTCCATTCTTCATGGATAGGATCGCCTTTTGAGCTCTTACCACTATGATCCCATTTATTACCGGATACACTGCCTTTGAATGTAAGCGTTGCACCTACCCTGCTGTTATCTCTGGAAAAGAATTCTATCTTTTCTATATAGGCGCCATTTTCAAATGTATAAGCGCCACCACCGGAGCCAAAGAACTGTCCGGTCTTTGTATTCATGGCGATCCACTGGAACTTTGTACCTGTCAGTATTTTGATGGTTTTTCTATCACCGGGCTGCATGGCATTCATAGCGCCGTTGTTCTCTCTGCCGGTGATCTGCCATACACCTGCCATCTGCGCATTACCATCATCTATTCTTGTCCAGGTAGTTGTTTTATCACCTAAAGTGGTGACAATGTTATCTCCTTCAAAAGTAACATTTGCCTCAGGCCTTGTACCAACCTGTGCAGAGTCTGCTGAATTGAATTCGATATTCGTGATACCGTTATCATCCCAGGTGCCTCCCATGGTGGATTTAAAACCGCTGTCGTCATAGGCGGTAATACTGAAATAACCAGGGGTGATCAACATTAACGAATTGGTGTTGCCTGTTACCGCCTTCCAGGCGCCTACGGGAGAGTTTTGTGCCTGGGCAGATGCTGTCAATGTTACAGCAAAAAACAGGATAAGGAAAGAATGGATGATTGTTTTCATAACTGGTGGATTTTATAATTGTAAATGTACATCATAACAGGTGGATCAGTAAAAGAAAAAAGCTATCTTGAAGTGTTTCCAATAAATATCTGATGACAAGTAATTCAACGGAAAAAACACCGGCAGCACTTTACCTGGAGCACCTTGATAAGATCTTTCAGGTGGAGCCCGCTTTCTACAGAGAGGCCAGTAATACTGAAGGCCTGCCTGGCCTTACGGCCATTGTATACAAGGATATCCCTGAAAAGGGGTATACAACTGCTTTTACCTATGGTCTTTCACTGGGTACACATGCTGAGTGGACACTGGGCCGTCCGGAGTTATGCATCTGTGTGGCTTCTGACAACGACGCCTGGGGACAGGTAGCAGCGTATATTGCCAACAGACTGCGCGGGGACTGTCCTTTTCTGTATGGGCAGACGATCAACTTCGGTACGCGAATCAGTGAGGATTCTGATATGGATGCATTCTTTATATTTGCACCAAGTATCCTGGATCGGGAAGAATATACTGATATAGATGTCGGCACTGACTATAAGATCAATATTGCAGGGTTATATCCGATGTATGCAGATGAAACGGACGCGTATGAGAAACTGGGGTTAAAGGATTTCTGGCATCATCCCGATTATGATAACTACAGCGTGAACAGAAAGAAGGTCACTATATAAAAAAATCCGGAGCGATCACTCCGGATTTTTTTATATGCTATTAATATACACCGCTAAGATTGGTATGACCATTACTTGTTGGCATATCGTATATCTTCTTCAGATTCCTGCCATCTACATCACAGGAATAGATATCGTCTTTATTCGCTGTCGCCTTTGTATCTATACCAACAAAAAAGAGTTTTTTACCATCAGGAGAAAGATGTGCATTGCCATCTATCTCTACACCGGCAGGCAATGTAATGTTGACCTTCGTCTGACCTGTCCCGTCATAATTCATCAACCAGATCTCATTGCCCTTATCCACGTTATATTTGGAAAAAACAATTTTACTCAGTGGTGTTGCGCCTCCTGTTGCAGGATCAAGCGATAATACACCTGAATTGCTTACAGCAAGACCATCGCCAACTATCACACCACCTAAGGCTGATTTCGTTGCAGGTGGCAGGGTATAACTACCATTTCCGTTACCTGCCTGGGCATCGGCAGACTTCTGACAACTGATCTGAAATAACAGGATGGAGGAGGAAAACAGGATCAATGCAAATGATCCGAGGATTACTTTTTTCATACAATAGATTTACGAGATAAGGGATTGGGTTTTGTGCTACTTTTTTTGTCCCGAGGCGAATATATATTAATTTATTTTATAAAACAAAGTAGACAATTATATGGTATATTAAAACTACTGGAATTCCGGGATCAGCAATACTGCTGTTTTCATATACATTTGTCCGTAGTAACCAGAACGGATTAACCATGTCACATAGAATGTATTTGTATAACCTCTCCGGGACTGAGGTTATTGCAAACGAATCAGAAGAAACAACTATGCCCCTCGCCAGCTATGGTGTAAACAATAAGGATGTACGCATGATGATGGAATGGAAGTATGAACTTCCCCTTTTATTTCATCCTCTCTTCAACGGTAGCATGACGATTGCCCCACCGGTCTATAATGGCAATGAAGGAGGTATCTATGCGCCTGCTGCTCCTGGTATCGAAGCGTTCAGGACATTGTATGATTTTATTGAAAAACACCAGAACACTCTGATAGATGACATTGCAGCTTTTCAGGAAGCAAAAACGAAGATCTTCACCTGGTTCAGCAGAAAAGTTATCCATCCTACATTCCACCTGGATGCCTGGGATGTATTCAATATGAGTGATGAGGAACATGATACACAGGCGGAAGAGCTGATCGCTTTCATTCACGCAAACAATAAGGCCCTTGTGGCTGCCATCGTTGCGGATAATCCCGTTCTGCTGGATACCTGTCCTTATTTCCAGGAACCAGGGAACTATTTTAAAACTTTCAGACAGTTACTGAACGAACCTTCTTATCAGTTTGGCTGGAGTATACTGGCTTCGGGGATGTCCGGAGATGAAGACGAATTGCAGGTGTTCAGTGAAGGAGAGCTGAAAGGATTGAAAGATGCAGATGGGAATGAAATAGTAGCAGCTATTTATGAGGAGATATATGGCTACCCGTATTGCGTAGACCTGGCGGTGGTCATGAGAGGCGGCAAGGCTGGCTATATCGACAGATCAGGCAGAGAAGTAATACCCTGTGTGTTTGATGATGCATATGATTTCGAAGATGGGTACGCGGCGGTTGTATCCAATGGCAGGTTTGGGCTGATAGACACTACAGGTAATTTCAAACTTCCTGCGATATATGACGACGGACATGTATTATCATCCACAGCCATTGCGGTGCAACAGGATAGTTTATGGGGGATTATTGATATCGACGGACAGCTACTCCTCCCCTTCCAGCATGTGAAAGAGATCATCGCGGAACAGACGTATGCATTCACTTACTACAAACTGGTAGGACATCAGCAGGAAGAAAGCTGGTATACCCATGCATTCAAACCACTGGTCAATGGGCCGGTATCAACTATTGCGTGCTTTGGAGCATACTATATCATTACAAAGGACGATCGTGCGACTTTAATGGATGCACAGGGCAATGTGCTGCTGGGCGAAGACTATCTGCATATACGTGCTGAGGAGCAGCTAAATGCGCTCATTGTACAATCCGCAGCAGGTACTGGTCTCTATATCCCTGAAAAGGGCTGGATACTCCCCTGTATGTACGAGGCGATCTTTCCACTGGAAGATGCCAATCCGGAAGAAGATGGTACCGTCTATGCCGTTGTGAAGGAAAACAAAAAGGCTGGTTTATTTGCCGTAGGCGCTAATAGCCGCTGGATCAAAGCACCGGGCTATCAGCAATTCAGGTGGTTGAAAAAGGATTTACTGGCCTACCAGGAAAACAAATTATGGGGTTGCATGGATGCGACGGGGCATTTGCTGACTGACGCGACCTATACGAGCATCAACAGCAAATTTGGGTATTTACTTTATGGTCTGGCATTAGGCTTCCATAACGACGGTATCGATGTTCTCGAAGAAGATGAGATCATTCGCGATTTTCAGTCTGTAGAGGCCCAAAATGAGCTCAATGACTATCCGCAGGCATGTTACTCCAAAAAAGAGATACAACAGCTAAAACAGCTCGCTAAATCAGCAGAAAAGGCATTGGCGTATTTTGAAGAGGCACAGGCGTATAAAGAGCAGCAACAATATAAAAAGGCAATGGACCTGTTCCGTCATTCTGCCGAACTGGGGAATCCCGCGGCACTCACCAGCGTCGGTCATACCTATGAAGTGGTCTACAATGACCTCGGGAAAGCCTTTGCCTATTACTGGCAGGCGGCACAGCGGGGAGAAGTATATGCCATGTGTAACCTGGGACTTGCCTATCAGTATGGAAGAGGAACCGCGATGGATATTCCTGCAGCGATCGGATGGTTTCAGAAAGCGGCAGATCTTAAGCATGTCGATGCGCATCTCTACCTTGGAGACATTTATTATCATTCGACGTTTAATGTGGTTGATTATGATAAGGCACTCTTCCACTATTCCAAAGCGTATTTATTACAGGAACAGCCGGTGGCAGATGCCATTGGGCATATCCACGAGATAAAGCAGGATTACGAACAGGCGGTTTACTACTACCGTGTGGCAGCAGACAGTGGTAATGCCTTTGCGAAATGGCGGCTTGCCTGTCTTTATATGGACGGCAATGGTGTGGAGACAGACCTGGAGAAGGCATTACAGTTATTACACGAGGCTGTTGCTGAACAAGCGGAAGCGCATCTCGACCTGGTTGCCATATACATGTCAGCTGATTATTACGATGAAGAGAAAGCAGGCATGCATCTGGCAGCCGCAGAAAATGCGGAAGTACCCGATGTAGCAACTTATAAAGCCCGCTATGAGATATTATGGAAGGGACGGCGCTGATCAGCGTCGTTTCTCCTGATATTCAATATTGGGATTGACAGCGCGTAGTTGTCCGATAAAACCCTCCTTATCCTTCGGAGATACCAGGATCGTATCAAACTTATTAAAACTTATTTCCAGTCTGTCGAGCGATGCCGCTGGTGCACTCAATGGATTACGTGTTGGTCTGATACTGCGGATGGACTGAACGGACAGGGTTCTTTTAAAAAGAATACCGCAACGGATGGTCAGTTCATCGCCTTCCAGCTGGTATGCGACAGAAAAGATCGTATAGAAGGCAAACGCTGAAGTCAATAGTATAAAAGCCAGCAATCCCCAGGTATGTGAGATGATAGCGGTGATCAGCACTATTGAAAAAATAATGATAACGGGTACTATGATGCCGGCGCTTACAGCCGATTTATAGGTAATCATATGTCTTTCAGGTTGTACATGTAAAGGTACCGAAAATTATATGGTTACCGGTACAGCAGGATCAGGTACCCGGATGATGTTGATCATCCGGAAAATGGTCATCCCTTCAAAACCTTACCAGTGACGCTATAATGCTTAATTTGTTCGATTAAACCGTTACTACGCCGCTATTACGCCGATATCTCTTCGCTCATGAGCGGACAGATATGGGTGTAATAGCGGCATAATAGCGGTATACAGCGAAGAACAGGGGTATAGATCGAAGAGATCCATACCCCCGTTAAATACAAAAAGCATATATCCATGAGATTAAATCAATTATTGATGCATCTCATGGATATATGCTTTTACTTATTTAACAGTTACTTATACTGTAGGTGTAGTCGGGTCTTTATCCGAAGCGGAAGAGGTTTGTTCTATAGCCGCATCAGCTACTGGTATGTGATCTATCGCATCAGGATATGCATCATCAGAACCGTCAGCCAGACCTTCCGTATTGATCATTTTCTCTTTTCTCCTGCGGGTGAACAGGTTTTTGAGGAATGCGATCAGCGCTGCAAAACCTATTGCGACAAACTTCCATCCGGCCACCAGGAATTTCAGGATAATCGCAAAGAAACCTACTTTGGCCAGTATTTTACCTGCTACCAGTCCACCAATGGTCCAGGCAGCCACCTGGTCTATTTTCGGATCGAAGTCAAAGTAAGTATTACCGTCAGTGAATTTAGCCATGTGCAATACCTGGTTAATGTTGGCTTTCACCAATGGCAGTTCATCCATGGTACAGATAGCATTCAGAGATAATACGCCATGACGCCCCAGGATACGTACGTTATAATTGAGCGTATTAGCCCCTTCCTCGTCTCCAAACTTTACTTCCTTCGCCCAGTGCAGCACCTTGTTTTTAGCGTCGTAAAACGGCTTTTGCGCCCATCCTACAATGTGCACGGAAGAATAACCATTCTTTGCACGCTCTTCATTGGTTGCTTTTTCATCTGCCTGCATATTCTTCAGCATCTCATCGTAATCGATCTTTCCGGCGTCGTCATCTTTCACGTAACCGATTTCTTCAAACTCAACGATGAAAGCGTAAGAACCTTCTGTAAAAGGATCAGCTTTTGCGGGGAAGATCATCCCAAGCACATCCTTCGCATTTTCAGGCGGGTTTCCCCATAGGGTGGTAAGGACGTACTGACTCTGTTCCCTGTTCAGGAATTTGAAGCCTTCAGGTACATCGATATTGGCTTTGCCACCCGGAAGATGGATCAAACCTGTCTCAAACTTTTCTGATTTTCTGACAGAATCTGCGAACTGCTCATACTGTCGCTGATAAATTTCGGTGGAGTCTTCCACGGGGCCGGCTGCCTTTACGGCGATCGTTGCCAGTAGCAATACGGCAACATAAATGGATCTTAACATCTGATGGTTGTTATTATTCGTTATATAGGTATATTTCTGCTGATAAGAGTTGGTTAACAACTAATTACAAACTACTATTGTCCCTTTGCGCACCAAATGTAATAAATCTCAGGCATACACGTATCATACCCGCCAGTTTTTCCAGCTACCAGGATTACTGGCAACATTGGTCCCAGTGGACCTTCCCACTGGATAAGTTGTTGTTCGTCAGCAGAAAATATCTCAACTTAGTTTCGAAACCATTTTATGAAACAAGTACCCACCTTATATGAATGGGCAGGAGGTATGCCTGTATTTGAGCGGCTTACAACACTCTTTTATGCCAAAGTATTACAGGACCCTTTACTCGAGCCTGTATTTAAACATATGTCTCCGGAACATCAGCGGCATGTTGCACATTTTATCGCAGAGGTATTTGGAGGTCCGGCCTTTTACAGTACGAATGAAGGCAGTCATTTCCGGATGATACAAAAGCATATCGGGAAACACCTGACTGAAGCACATCGTAAACAATGGCTACTGCTATTACTGGAGACGGCCGACGAAATCGGATTACCTGACGACCCGGAATTCAGGTCGGCTTTTGTTGCCTACCTTGAATGGGGTACACGGATCGCCATCCTGAATTCCAATACATCCGACAACATCATGAATCCGGACGAACCAATGCCAACATGGGGATGGGGTGTACCGGGGGGCCCCTATCAGTAATTTGTTGTTATTCATTGGTGGCTGTATTCGGATAGTAATGACCTATTTCTATAAACAGGTTATCGAAATAAAAGTAAAAGCCATAGCTGTTCCTGATCTTTGCTGGTGGTCTGTCCAGGGTAATATTACCCGACAGCAAATGCGCATAGAGCGCATCTACGGCAGCTGCATCATCCAGCATAAATCCAATATGAAAAGCACCAGGGTACTTTGTATCGTCCTTTTTATCTGTCATCAAAACAAGGGTAAAACCCACCTTGTTTGTCAGTACAGCGATGACATCGCCTTTACGCATTTCACAATGAAAATCCAGGTATGTTTCGAAAAAGGAAACCGTTTCCGGTAGTCTGACAACGACCAGATTTAAGTGATTAATAGTCATATGTATTGTTTTATAATAACCGAACGTTCGTTCTTTTATAAGGTAAAAAAATTTTATGCTGCCAGTGCTGCTAATACAAGTTCCAGCGCTTTCTTTAATTTTTTTTCTGTCAATGAAAACGCGGTACCGGCCATATTCGCATTGGAAAGATGGAATCTGACGAGGGTATAAAATGGTCCATAAGCGATGGCCCAGTAAAGTTCGGGAGACAGGTCTTTTATCTCTCCTCTTTTGATCGCATTACTGAAGAAATCATTCATCGCTTTCCTGAAGGTGGCAGGTTTTATATCTTCATGATTGATCAGGGGGGAATTTCTGAATTGCTCGTAAAACTGATAGGCAACCGGATGCTGGTTGATATTTTTGAGCCGGTTTTTCCATTGCAGCCACAGACCATCTGCAAATGACATCTCCGGAGAAAAACCAGTAAGGGCGTCCTTTTCAAACTTCTCCTGTACACCCATGTACAGCTTGTTCAGCAGGTCTTCCCTGTTCTTAAAATATATATAGATGGTAGAAGCAGAGATATTCACCTCTTTAGCCAGCTTTTGCATACTGAGACCATCAAATCCTTCATTGACGATCATAGCGATCGCCTTTTCCCGGATCATCAGTTCTTTGTTCTCATCCCTGTTTCTCATAACACAAAGATAAACGAATAATCATTCGGTTATAATTCCAGGCTGATTATTTTTGGTTGATAATTTGACATCAAATAGATAACTTCAGATAACAAACAATTAATCAAGCACTTGTAAAACAGTGATTATGCAGGATCAAACCGTTATAGAAGCACAAATGCTAATCAGGAGGCCTGCCAGCGAGGTATTTGATGCCTTTATCGATCCGGAGAAATCCAGGCATTTCTGGTTTACCAAAGCCAGCGGTAAGCTGGAAAAAGGTAAAACGATCACCTGGGAATGGGAGATGTATCAGGTATCTACCCAGGTGATCGTAAAAGAGATCATTCTTCATGAACAGATCATAATAGAATGGAATTCTCCCGCTACTACGGTTGAGTTTATATTCAGGGCGTTGACTGACGACCAGACTTATGTGGTCATCAGGAACTATGGTTTCAGACAACAAGGTGGAGACCTTATCAAAGAAGTCATCAACAATACAGGCGGATTTACAACTGTGCTCGATGGCTTAAAAGCCTATATGGAACATGGTATCAACCTGCACCTGATAGCAGATAAATTTCCTGCGGGAAAATAATATTTAGAAAGCTTCGCCGGTGAAGAAGTAAAAGCCGGGACCTTCTCTTGTCATCCCCACATCCAGGCGCAGGAAGATGTCTTTTTTAGGGAACAGGAGATAGCGTAATCCTGCGCCACCGGCAAACTGTGTTTTATCCAGCTGGAAAGCTTTTATCTGTGGTGCTACTGCGGCAGTGCCTGCAAAGATAGTAGCCCCCCAGCGCTGGCTGAACGTAAAAGGCAACATGCGATATTCCACCTGTGCAGCCAGCATATTTTTATCGCGGTACCGTCCCTGGTAATATCCACGCATCATCATGTCCCCACCCATCAATGCCAGCTGATTAAAAGGCACTTCTCCGCTGATGAAATTACCCAGTACCTGCCAGGCGAGTACATTATTCTTCTTAATAGGATGGAAAGCCCGGATGTCCAGATTCACGCTGCCAAACTGAAAATCGCTTGCTACTGAAGGATGATATCCGAGATAAGAAATTTCTCCAAACCAGCCCTTGCGTACATTCAGCACATTGTGGCGGTCATCATACACCAATGCGGCGCCAAATCCCAGATTCGTGGTACCGCCACTCCCGGCAGGTAATGCATGATGTGGTCCTTCTTCCGGTTGATTGAAATCAGCGCTGAAGAGATGCTGATAGTCGATCTCCGGTCCGAAAAACAAATTAGGACTGATCTTTCTCAATACCCGCTGTCTCAGCAGAATATAATTCGCATCCACCACTGCCGGGTGTTCACCATCTGTGCTATGTCCTATACCATAATACAACAGGGGAAAGCGCTGTATCCTTGTTCTTCCTAAAAAGAACCATTTGTCTTTATCACCATAAACAGCATTGTCTATCCAGAGGCCGTATTGGCCTTTGAAAGTAAAGAAAGAGAAGGCCTGTACTTCACTCAGCCGGTTCGTACTATCTCCTTTGGCGCGGAAGAGCCACAATGAGGAAGCTCCTAATTCCACACCTGTTTCCGGTGCATATCCCAGGGTCGGATATATGCGGAAACTTCTTTCTGCGGCGGAAGTGGTGTCTCTAAAAAATCTGTTCAGCTGTCGGTTCACCCAGCCATTCTTTTCGGATTGAGCCATGACTGTTGTTGTAAAGCACAACAATAGGATAATGTTCGCAATAGTAGGTCGCATAGTGGAAGATATACATAAAAAAGGCCAAAGTTATCATTTGGCAGCTTTTCTCTGTCAATTTTATAATTAACTATATTCGTGGAAAGTACCTCATTTACCAGCGAACTGCTGTAACCCGGAAAAACCTCCAAAACATGAAAAAAAAACAAATCAGCGAAGAAGCCTTTGACGAGATCCTGGATGAACTTGTCATATCGTATGCAAAACAGGCCGACGCCCGAGAACTACACCAGATGGCGATGGAATGGAACTGGGATGATGATAAACCCTTTCTCCACTGGCTGATAGAAAATCCGGCCACGGACCGCGGCACCATCCTCATGATCTACTGGAAATATGGTCCACGGTACTGGAAGCAGTTCAAAGACAGGGAACACGTACTTGCAGAAGATGAATATGTAGAAAGCTTTGATATCATTCAGAACATTGAGCAAAAGTATACCAGCGGTTTCTACAAAACGGGCCGTTTTGCTTTTGATCCTAATAAAAAAGATTATGACGGCACGGTATGGTCAGAAGAATATAGTGACAAACCAGCTGTAAGCGAGATACCACCTGTAATGCTGGAAAAAGTGGATGGAGAAACGGTAGCACCACCGGAAGATTTTGAAGAAGGCATCCCTCCTGCTCTGATGGAACAAATGGAGGATGCCTACGAACAATATGACATCGATGAAGATTAATATATTGAACAGGAAAGGATAGCATTAGTGCTATCCTTTTTTTATGCCGGTCAGCGTTGCGACACATCAACAATATTCAGTATTTAACAATAAGCATTATAGGTTGGTATTGAACTAATATTGGCAGATGTCAGATTTTTAATTAGATTTAATCAGCAAACAGACTCGCCTTTTAGCCGACATACCACGGACTTATATATTGTACCTTACCTCAAACACCACTACAATGGCTGTCCCCCAAAAACTACGTAACGCAATCGCCCGGATTGAAGCTGCCGATGATGCATTAGCAGATGAGATCAGCAAGATCAGGCGTAATCCATCTTACAAAGAAGAGGCACGTGAGATCGCACCTCGTATCAGTACCGAAGTTCCGGAAGGTTTACAGGAAGGATTTAATAACGACTTTGCGCTGGAGACGATCGTGCTCCGCGTAGGCCGGCCGGTATTGCGTATCAATGACAACCTTCCACGGCTGGATTTTGAAGATGTAGAGAGCCAGATCTGGAAAAGTAAACTGGAGCAGGCACGCAACACATTGCTACGGACGATTCCTTCTGTAGGCCGTATAGAAGTAAAACACCATCCATCTTATGAGTGGCTGGGTACAGGCTGGATGGTAGCGGAAGATATTGTGGTGACCAACAGACATGTGGCACAGGAATTTGGCAGCAGGAACGGCGAAGGTTTTGTATTCCGGCAATTGCTCGATACACCGGTGACTTCCTCCATTGATTTTTTAAGAGAACAGGACCTCTCTCCTGATCTTTCTTTTCAGGTGGTAAAGATCCTGCATATAGAAGACGATCGCGGACCAGATATCGCCTTTCTGAAAGTGGCGCCCACAGGCAATAAGACACTCCCCCCTCAACTACCGCTTTTTACCGGCACATCTCTCAGCAACACAGATGTAGCCGTGATAGGTTATCCCGCAAGGGATAGCCGCATTCCTGATGTAGCATTGATGGAAGATATCTTTGGTAAGATCTATAACTTCAAAAGGCTGGCGCCAGGAAAGATAACAGCGGTTACACAAGAACGGCTCTTTCATGATTGTACTACCCTTGGTGGTTGTTCAGGAGGAGTTGTATTTGATCTTGTCAGCGGACAAGCAGTTGGGTTACATTTCGCGGGCCGTTTCCTGGAATCCAACTATGCTGTTCCTGCTTCAGTTGTAGCAGAGCGGCTGGCGGCTATACAGCGATCTGCTCCTGTTTCTGCTGGTATCGTACCCGAGGATAAGCCGCAGGCACTACAGCAATTACAGGCATCTCCATCCACTCCTATAAACAACACAAACGTGCAGACACAGACATTCTCCTTTAACGTCCCTATAGAAGTGACTGTTACTGTCGGCCAGCCTGCTATAGCAGGTGCAGCAGCAGCCGTAGCGCAAAACATACAGGCTACGCAGCCCGCGGCCATTGAAAGCGAAGATGAATTTTATACGGAAGGGGTAGCGGAAGATTATGATGACCGCACAGGATACAAGCCTGCATTTCTGGGTACTGACTTCCCTGTACCACTACCTGAAATTGCTGATCCGGCGAAAGCCGCAGATGTACTCCGGTATGACAGGAATGGTGAACAGGAGCATGTATTACGTTATGAGCATTTTTCCGTTGTGATGAGTAAAAAAAGACGCCTGTGTTATTTTAGTGCTGTAAACATCAATGGCGCTAAATCAAGAAAAGCGACGAGAGTAGGCTGGCGTACCGATCCGCGTATTGCAAAAGATGCGCAGATACTGAATGAATGTTATGGTAATCCGCCTAAGTTCAGCCGTGGACATATGACCCGCCGGGAAGACCCTGTATGGGGTAGTGAAACCGCTGCATTACGTGGGAATGCGGATTCCATGTGTGTGACCAATACCATTCCGCAGATGCAGTCCTTTAATGCACCTGTATGGCTTGGACTGGAAGATTATGCGCTGGATCATGCACGCGAAGACGGGATGAAGATCTCTGTATTCACGGGGCCTGTTTTCAGAAAGAATGATCCGGTGATCTATGGAGTCAAGATACCAGTGATCAGCTGGAAAATCATTGTTTTTATCAACGATGAAACAGGAAAGTTGTCGGCTACCGGCTATAAGATGTCGCAGAAGGATCATCTGCCGGAAGAGGAATTTGTATTTGGAGCATATGAAGCGGCACAGACCTCTATAACGAATATTGAAAAGCTGACAGGGTTATCATTCGGAGAATTATCCGCACATGATCCGTTGAATGAGCAAAGTGAATTACCGGCATTACCCCTGGATAACGTCAGGCAGATCCGGTTTTAGATAAGTCTGATAAACACGCCCATAAAACGTAAATGGCTGCCCACATAAACGGGCAGCCATTTTACATATATTACCCTTCAATCAGACTGACCATCGCATCTTTACATTGCGCAAGAAACATCCCTACAGAGACATGTCCCTGCTGATTGCTATCCAGACCTTGCAGGTAACTGTAAGGCACATACATACGACAGCAATATCCTAATGACAGCGTTAAATAACTACGCGCTGAATCTTCGAAATTCTGCTCCCATTTACAGGCCTGTTTCCAGTCAAACGAGAAATATTCATCCAGCGTTTCAATTAGTTTGGGCCAGTCATCCCGGTACCATTTTCCGGAGATCTGATGCAGATTTGCCGGCGTATTAATCTCTTTCTTCAGTAGTCTGTCGCCACCTGCAATAGGTATATCCAGGCTGGTAATGTATTTATTAAAGTGCATGAACTTGATATGCCGGTCTACCTCTACTTCAAATACCTCACCATTGATGGTCACCATTTCTGCGTTCACCCAGTCCAGGGGCATGCTATACAGGGCGTATCCCTGCTGTTTTACATTGCCTGGCCAGATATCCATTATGAGATACTGTTTGCCATCATTGCCCCATATGAAGTCCGGAATAGCTTCTGTTGCCCATGGCTTCCCGACCTTAATGGCCGTACGATCCCACAATATGTCTATCTGATCCCTGCCAATTGACTGTACTGCATTGTGGAGCCTTTGAATCAAAGGCTGACGGCCGCTAAGGTCGGAGCTGTCTTTGAAGAAAGGTTGAAATTTGAATGGCTTTGTCGGCACCCAATGACTGAAGCGTGCTTTTACCAGTTGCAGGAAGGAGTTGATAAACTGATTGGACTGACCATTGTAGGTATAAAAATTACTTATCTGTTCAATCAGGTGCAGCATATCGCTCCATGTATAGTGCATAGGTGTGACCTGGATATGCTGTTTATATGTGAAAGGTGCGATCTGCTGACGAAGCTGTTCTTTACAATCTTCGCCGGTACGTTTTACTTCAAAAATGATTTTAATGTCCTTGATAGATATCACCAGGTCTGTGATGTTCATCTTGTTGATGACATCTATGTCTTTTTCAATGCCCGTCCAGTCCTCTCTGGCGGTCGTATCTGTCAAACCGATAGCGTACAGTTTTCTTGTCTCGTCCACGAGTGTAGAAGTCTCTATCTGCATATCAAAATCGATAGAAGTATCTTTTTCATGAACATAAAACAGGAAGTTATAATCCTCCGGAGAAAGTACTTCTCTCAGAAATGCATACAGTAACACCGGGTCATGTTTCAGACAAAGTGCGAAGGCGCGGGTAAGGTTATTTTCGATGAATTTAGGTTCTTCACTTTCGTGATAGAAGTTAAACAGATGGAGATGATGATTCATAGTATCGGATTTAATCGTTGGGTGCAAGGTTGTCTGAGATCAAAAAAATTGAAATGCTACAGTAAGAGTTGCGTTGATATAGCCAGCGTAACATTGGTACTTCTACCAGGGAAATAATCTCAGCCGGAATCAGAATTATTTATGATATTTACCTGTATAACCCAATATATGAGCAGAATAACGTTCATCCCTATGAAGATAGCTAAAGCTATCATTACGAAACAGATCCGGATGTAGATCAGCCGGTGTGGTTATGTAATCCTGTCACGAAATATTGGGTGCAGATCTATTTCGGCACCCCTCATGAATGGATCGACGAAGTAGTATGGGTTGCTGACAATAAATTCATATTGGTCGGAAGTCAGTCAGCAGACGGCGATGATAAAAGAGTACCGGTTGTTTTACTGGGAGATACCAAAACCTATACCTTTACAAGATATATGATGTGGAATAGTAAGTCTGTGAAAATGAAAAGCAGCTACCAAGCTCCTACGTTAAAAAAGATGAAGATAGTTGGATTATAAAAGTAAGCATGGCTGATTTTAGAGATTTTAGATGGAGGAGGCCTGACGTAGCCCTGACACCTACCTGGCGACTTGATAGTGACATGTCCCCTATGTGGTTGTTTAATTGCTCCGAATATGAGTTTCGCACTATTCAACAGGGAGCGCTTGTTCCTATCTTCTGCTCCCCCCTGTTCATTATTGTCCATGATGCCATTCTTGATTTTCTTCATGAGCATGTAGGGGATCAATTCACTTCCCATCCGGTGACCATTTATGACAGACCGACGCAGGCCTATTTTCCCGGATATCATCGGCTCTATATCAAAGAGAAGATCGATGATATTAGAAAAGGGTTACCTACTGCTACCGGGAAGAAGATATGGGCGAGTGCCGGCTTTGTTTTTATCTCCCTGGAGTTGAAGCGGGCGATGGAAGCGGCCGACGTAAAAGGGGTGTATTATTATCCGGGATTGGCGTTTCTTGGCTGATGGACGTTTGCTTGCTCCTGGCTGATAATCAGCCCCGTAGAGGGGGGCTGAATTTGAAAAAATATGTATTTAAAAATTTTGAAAGATTAATTTTATTATTACATTTGCATCCCGCCGTTTATTAACGACGATACCGGTTTCGGGACGTAGCGCAGCCCGGTAGCGCGCTTGCATGGGGTGCAAGAGGTCGCTGGTTCGAATCCAGTCGTCCCGACTGTAATAAAGCCTTCTACTAGCCAGTGTAAGGCTTTATTTTTTTAGCACCACCTCAATTACACAATAAATGTATTCTGTAAGGTTTACTATTTTACTTGCATTGTTGCTTGCGGTTCCCTTTTTGCTCAGATTTAAGGGTCTGGAGCCCTATCCTGCCCTTCTATTGCCGGAGAATGCTGCTACAAGTCCGGATGTATCATACACACTCTTATATGGCCAGACACCTGCGGGTTCCTGGGAAGAACTCAACCCGGCTAATTTTGGCTATCCTATACCAACACAGTATATGGTACCGGTTATTAAACGGCTCTCCTCAGACTACAATGCAGATCCAGGCAGTTACAAAAGCATCCTGCTGGGAAAACTGCATTTAGCGGACCGTTATCATCTGACAGCGGAAGACAAAAAGATCGCTGACCAATGGTTTCAGGAAAGACTGCATCGCTGCGGTATGGATACTTCCGCTATAAAACTGGTGACTTATAAACAACAATTAGATGTGGACGCAGCCGGCAACCGTCCAAAAACAATAACGCATGAACAAATCATTCACTTCAATAGATAAGTTAAACAATTTATTCTGGTCAAAAATAGTTAGTTCTACGCGTCAGGATGTTTCCTCTGTAAGCGTATTCAGGGTAATTGCCGGATTATTTATTTTATTATTGAACGTAAACAGTTTTGGATGGATAGGAAGTGCTCCCCGTGCTTTTTTTGATCCTCCTTTTTTTAGTCTGGGTATATTATTCAAGTCATTTCCATCAACTGCCGTATTAAGGACGATGGAGGTACTGATGCTGATATGTCTCTTATTCACCATTGCAGGTATCCGTGCAAGATTTTCCACCCGTTTGTATGTAGCACTTTCCTTAATTGCACATAGCTTCCAGTTTTCCTTTGGCAAGATCGATCATGATATCATATACCTTGCATTGCTGCTATGCATGTCGTTTTCCGGTTGGGGAACGCAATTGGCGCTGGTACCTGACACCATGAAAAGCAGTGATTCACCGGAAAGAAGTCTTTCATTGATAAGTGTGTTGCTCTGCTTTGGATTTTTCTCAGCCGGCTTTTTAAAAGCTATCAACTGGTTCAATCTGGACTTCACCAGGAGCGGCGTCGCCTTTTGGTATTATTCCGGTTATTATGCCATGGGCAGGACTTCCCTACTGGCACCGGCAGCACAGCATGTTCCTTTGTCTGTATTCAAAATAATGGATTACCTGGGAGTCATCTTTGAACTGATTCCATTGTTTTGCCTGCTCAAATCAAGGAAAATGTGGACGATATGGCTGATCCTCGCCTGTTCCTTCCACCTGGTGAATTTGCTCCTGCTGAACATCGCATTTTTCACGAACGCACTTGCTTACCTTGCTTTCATTGATTATAGCGCCCTTGGTCAAAAAATAAGAAAGAACAGATCGCTGATTACCGCATTTCTGGTAATGACTCTTTTTGTATTCATCATCAGATTATACAACGTTTTATTCTATGTGGAAGATATGAGCATGCTGTTTATAAAGGATACAGATATTAAAACATGTCTCTGGATCTATCTGATAATCTGGCTCTTTACATTGTCCGTTTTTATACGTTACTTCCGCCGATTATTGCGACCAGCAGTGGTTTAACGTTATTATATTCCAGACAGAACATACATTCTGAAGCGTTTCTGGTAGAGAGAAGGTCAGGCTTAATGCCTGGCCTTCTCTCTTTATAGTAAAACTCAAGCCAGTCAAAAACGATACGAGCTCTTACTGCTTCAGCAACCAACTCTCCACCGCCCTCGAAAAATCCGCCACATCTATCGGGTGCCTGCTCGTAATCAGGTTTCCATCTGTTACCACCGGCTGTTCCAATACGGTCCCTCCGGCGTTCTTCAGATCCACCTGTATATTCCAGTAACCTGTCAGCTTTCTTCCTTTTAAAATATCAGCAGACGCCAATACAACCGGTGCGTGACAAATAGCAGCGATCAGTTTTCCTGATTGATTGAAGTCCTGAATGAACTTTATCACGTCTTTATCATAGCGCAGGTTATCCGGGTTCCATGCCCCACCTGGTATGAATACAGCATCATAATCGCTCACCTTGATCTGGTCTGCCGTACGATCAAATTTTATCCAGCCAACAGGTTGTAAATACTGAATGGCCATGATATGTGTTTTTGACATTTCAGGGAACATCAGGCCATACCGTTCCGGCGCAGGATTGTATTTTGGCGCTACAATATCCACTTTAGCGCCGAGTTGTTTGAAATACCATACAGGCCCGAGTAATTCAATTTCCTCAAAGCCATCGGCAGCTAATACTGCGATCTTCTTATCCTTTAAGGCAGTTGGATTCGGTACAGGCGTAAAGAAGAAAGTTCTCAACGCCTCGTTCCCAGGTGCATTCAGAAGCTGGGATACGGGCATATTCACAACGACTGCGGGAGAGGCAAGTTGATTCAATACCGAAAGTTCATGACTATTCATTGCTGTAGTTTTAACCTGTGCTGTTGCGCTCAATAC
The DNA here is from genome assembly GCF_900114995.1 of Chitinophaga sp. YR627. Classification (GTDB taxonomy): domain Bacteria; phylum Bacteroidota; class Bacteroidia; order Chitinophagales; family Chitinophagaceae; genus Chitinophaga. The sequence goes on along the minus strand of NZ_FOUX01000006.1, from coordinate 270,923 downwards.
AGTAAAAACACTTACTATACCGGCTAGCATGGATTGATTAAGAAAATTCATTTTCATCAGATTTTAAATTGTTACATATACTTACCTGCCATTATCCAACGGAGCAAATCTTATCAACCTGTGCAACCCGGCCTGAAAGGGTTGTTGCTTAATGCTGCTGTTCAGATAGTCTATCACAGGCTGAATAGGAGGAAAATTCAGGTGGTATTGAAAGGCATCCTCATTCCTGAATTTTTCATATGTTACAAACTGTGTGCTGTCTTCTTCCAATTGTGAAAGCTGATAGTTAACAACACCTGGTTCGCTTCTGAATTGCGGCATGGCGGTATGATATACCTCCTTAAACCGATTTTCTGTACCAGCTTTACTGTCCACAAATAACATAATGGTGATGGGGGTATCGCCCTTCCCAGGTTCTCTTCGCCACTCTTCTTTTGAAAGCGGTTCCAGGTCTTTTAAATAGATCGTTTTTACAGGCTGTACCAGTCCTTTTTCAGATAAGGTGCGCACCTGCTTAAAAATTTTACTATTGCTGATTTTCTCCAGCACCTGCTTAGTGGTCCATCTTTCGATAAGCCACATGATAGCAGGGCTTTGTTCTTCATAATAGGCCTCTGCCATAATGTTGTCTTCATTGACAAGCGCCTGTTTTACATACTCACCCAGTGATTTGTGTAATGCATTCTCCTGGTCTTTTTTTACTTCAAACCGCGTTAATACAACGACTTCCTTCATACTATGTGTTTTTTGCGCTTTTACGTAAATACTACCCAGCAACAGGCACATTACAAGCATTAAATTTCTTGTCATTGTAATTGGTATTTATTGTGCAACCCTGATCAATAAGTCTGAAACGGTATGAGGTGCTGCCAGAAAGGGCGAGTGACTTGTATTTACCGTGTATATGGTTTTTATACCTGCCGCTGCTATCATACGATCCTGCAAAGCCGGTGAGATCACGATGTCTTTTAAGGTCTTGATATATATTTTATCTACCGAACCAAAAGCATCATTTGTCAGCGTAACCTTATTCGTAAATGGAATCGCAGGTTCTGCGCGGTAGTTGGCCAGCACCAGGTCTTTAGTTGCCTGCGAACCATCGTTGATAAAAAGATACGTGAGACTATCGCGTTTTACATCCAATGTCAATTGATCAGCGGAGGGCACCAGTAATGGTCCCAACTGAGAACCTGGATCTGAAAAGGCAAGGTCCGTAAGTGCCTGTCCTGTTGCAGGAAGAAAAGCGCCTATATAGACCAGCTTTTTGATCTTATTGGGAATCTTTTCTGCCACATCCGTAATCACCATCCCCCCCATACTATGTCCGACGAGAATAACATTACTATCGGCCTGCACAATCGCATTGATCACTTCATTACCATATACATCAAGGCTCAGCCGGTGCGGAGCCGTTGTATCGGAGCCGTGCCCCGGCAACTTTACAACAATCACTTTGTTGCCATTTTTAACAAGATCCGCCTGTACAGAATCCCAGACGTAAGGAGCCTGCCATGCTCCATGTACAAGTACAAACGTCTGGGGAGCAGCTGCAGATGGTTTTTCGTTGTTGACGCATGATACTGCTGTTGTAATAAGTGTTACAGCAACAAGTATAGATATCATTGAATTTTTCATGTATTGGGTTCAAATTTTTCAGGTGCCGGCATATCAAATCCGTTTAAAATAATGGCTATAAAACAGTAGCCTCCGATAAGGAAAAAGAGCTCCGCTACTGCGTCCTGTCCGAGCAGCTGAACTGCCCGCCTGTAAGCTGAATCCGGTACAACATGTCCGGCGACAAGCACCTGCGCAATAGTATGTGCGATGAGCTCCTGTTCATTTAAACCATGAGGATGACCGCCTGCTGCAAGGGATGCTATAATATCCGGAGAGATTCCAAATGCTTCAGCCATGATCTCGTGTGCATACAGTTCAAAGCGGGCGCCAAAGGAACCGGCAACCGTCAGGATAGCTACCTCACGCACTCTTTTGTCAAGTGTTGCATGCATGTCAAGCGTTCTGAGAAAGCTCAGCGCAGGAATGCCGAACTGCGGATAATGTAACATCGCCGGGAAAGGCCCGAGTAATGCCCCCTGTGCATCCATCATTGCAACCTGGCGCTGGCTTCTGCCAACAAGACCGGCAATCTCTTCATGCACTGCACGTATCCCGCCATCAAGCATCGCTGGTGGTAATGGTTGTATACGCATGGCTTAATTTTTAGGGGTTACAATTTCAGGTGCAAACTCCCCATCGATCAGGATGAAGGCCATGCGGCATATTTTACCTGAGCGATTGGCCCATGCATGATTAGTGCCGTTTTGAATAATGATATCACCTGCCTGAATCGTGGTCTCTTCCATATCAAGCACCAATGTGATCTCGCCTTCAAGGACAATTCCATAATCAAGCGTTTTGGTACGGTGCATCAAAGGATGCGGAGCTGCTTCGTTGGAGGTAGACGCTTTCTCATCGCCCATTGATTTAAACTTAGCGGCTGCATCTGCTCCACTTAGTCTTCGTATTTCTTCACCTTCCGGCGGGAATTCAATGACCCGTAAACGGGTTCCGTTTTTTGGAGGCGGCAATACCAGGCCTTTTTCTTCAGGCTCCGCCGGCTGTGCGTAAATCAAAGCAGGAGTTTCCAGGGTATGCCATACTTCAAAAAACGTAGGTCCCCCAGGTCCGCCGACAAGTTGTGTATGCGTAGGTGGTGCATCAGAAATAATAACGGCTGTACCGGCTGTATTATGACCTGTTATGACGCGTCTGAATGTGTTTTGTTGTGGGTTCATGCATTTGTTTTTAATTGCTCTTTACTTTTTTGAAAACAAATACGCCCAGGTAATGGAATAAAACACCGATCCCCCATGCAATGGTGGACCATAAAGGCCAGGGGTAACTTCTATCAGTGAAGTACCATACAATCCACATAACTGGAATGCAAAGCAAAAAAACGAGAAGATGAATTCTGAAGCCCTTTTTAGGGTTGACGGAGCCTTCGCTCCATTGGTTCGGGTAGGACATACAATTAGTTTTGTGCTGTGTAAACTATTTGTATGCCACGCTGCTATAAAGATAGCATAGAGAGAAACGCGACTATGTAATAAACTGAAAGTAAGTTAAATAGTAATAACTAACGATAGAGAAAGGGAGCACACAAACAAGATAGCGCTCCGATAATCTCGGAGTTCACCGAAATTATCGGAGTTTTAATCAATCAAAATCCTGTCTTCTTATATTCAACCTGACCATTTTTGATTCAAGAGTGGTAGGTTTTATATTTAATAACTCCGCAGCGCCATTAGCGCCCCTTATACGGCCTCTTGTTTTTTTGAGGATGGAAGTAATATATTCCCTTTCCGTCTCCTGTTGAATATGTTTTACTTCTTCAAATGTATTGATACCGGTTTTGCCGATCAGGTCAAAAGCTGGTGATGAAAGATCCCGCATCAACTGTAATTTCGACCTGCCATCATTCAACACAACAGATTGCTCTACAACATTCTCCAGTTCGCGGATATTGCCTGGCCAGTTATACGCACATATTTTCCGGATCATTGTATCTGAAATCCCGTTAAACGGCTTATTAAACTCTTTACAGAACTTATTTCCAAAAAAAAGGATGAGCGCTTCTATATCTGTTTTGCGCTCACGCAAGGGCGGTAAAGTAATAGGAAACACATTCAGACGATAGTACAGATCCAGACGGAACCTGCCTTCGGCGACTTCTTTCTCCAGATTACGGTTTGTAGCGGCGACAACACGAACATTCACTTTTACCGGTGAGTTGCCACCGATATATTCGATCTCCCTCTCCTGTAAGACACGTAACAATTTCATTTGTATAGCAAGTGGTAGTTCCCCTATTTCATCCAGAAAAATAGTCCCGCCTTCCGCCTGTTCGAACTTCCCTTTCCTTTTTTCAATAGCACCCGTAAAAGCACCCTTTTCATGACCGAACAACTCAGATTCAACCAATGTTTCAGGAATAGCTGCACAATTCACCTTAATGAAAGGACCCTTTTTCCGGGTTGAAAGTTCATGAATGGATTGTGCCACTTTCTCCTTACCGGTACCGCTTTCTCCTAATATCAGCACGGATGTATGATAAGGCGCCACCTGCGTTGCAAGATCTAATGCTGCTAATAAAAGATGATGGCTACCAATGATACTTTTGAAGCCGGGATAAAACGCTGGTTTATGCTGTTTCTTCTCAGCAGCTACAAGTCTGTCCTTTTCGACAGATGATGCGGTCTCATAATAAATGATCTTCTCTGCCAGTTCTTCCAGGCATTGCTTTATTCTGTTCAGAAAGGTAAGATGGTTCTTGCTGTAGATACCGGGCTGCCGGCTATAAAAAAAATAATGCACTGACAGTCCATAGCCCAGCGAAACAGGAAATACCAGGTATGACTCCATGCGTAAACAATCTAATAATAGTCTTTGCAGTGAATTGTTCGGGGAATTATTACCGGGCGCATCGCTACTATAAATATTTCCATTACTGTGCGGCTGACTATTTTCAATAATTGTATGAAAAGACTGATGCTTTAGACCCGTGATGGTGAGTAGTTCTTCTTCGCCAATATGCTGGTATTCATCAAAACCAACCCGCAGGTACCCTATATCAGAAAACCGTTCCCCATTCAGGGGTCTTACTCCCGTTGACATAAAATCAAACGGGATAAAAGATTGCATAGCCGCAGCGAGTTTTAAAAGTTTTAACTGTATATCAGATGCATCATTAGTTATCTCTGTGAGCAATGCCTGCAAACGTTCTTCATTCCGCAATTTTGACTCAAGGCTATGCGTATGACGATACCATGCAATATCCAGGGTGACCAACAGGTCTTTCTCTCTAAATGGTTTAACTAAAAACCCATAAGGCTCGGTTGTCTTTGCCTCTTCCAGTACCTTTTGATTAGCGTTAGCGGAAACATAAATGAATGCGATATTATCATCTTTCAGCTTCCGTGCCAGCGCAATTCCTGAGAGTTTTCCGTTTAAGCGGATATCCAAAATTACCAGGTCCGGTGTTTGTTGTTGCAGATACGTCTCCGCTTCCTGAACAGAAGCAGCAATTCCTGTTACCTGATACCCTGCCTGCGTCAATATCAGTTGCAGATCATTGGCTACAATGAATTCGTCTTCTACTATCAATAATTTTTTATTCATCAAATCCTGCTTATTAAGAATTAACAAATGCCTCGTCTAAAATTGGCCTGCTCATCACTTCAAACCGGATTATTACACTTAGTCCGTTTTCACTGACAATATTCACATTACCGCTTAATTGCTTCGCAAGTCCCTGCACTAATTTAAATCCCAGCGAATTGTGCTTCATGATATCAAAATCTGCCGGCAGACCAATCCCATTATCGGAAATATTAAGTAATACACGATCATCGTCCATAGGCTGCAGATTGATACTGATAATCCCATTACGATCATCGGGAAATGCATACTTAATAGCATTCACTATACATTCATTGATGATCAATCCAAGCGGAATTGCCTGTGATACATCAAGATCGATGGGCTCTATGTTTTGCTGAAAAACGATCTGGTTACCGGTATCGAAACTTTCATGCAGGTAATTCAACAGCTCCTGGATATATTCGGGCATTGAAATAGTTGAAATATTTCCGGACAAATAAAGCTTCTGATGTATAAGGGACATCGCCTGCATCCTGCGCAAACTAACCTTTATCGCCAGCACAGCAGCGTCGTTATCGAGGTAGGCGGACTGTGAATTAAGCAGACTGGTCACCATCTGAAGATTATTCTTTACACGGTGATGGATCTCTTTAATGAGCCATTCCTTCTCTTTCAATAAGATCCGCTGTTTCGTATTCAGCGTTTCCAAAAATAAATTTTTCTGATCTAACTCCTTTTGGTGTACCTCCAGTTTGCGATTGGATCTGTGTTTTAGCAGGTAGCGGTTAAATAATAACCCTACAATAATCACTAACAACACAGCGCACATCAGGGTAATATTCTTTGCCCTGTTGGCCTGCTCTACCACAGTACGTTGTAACTGGTTCTGTTTATTTAAAGTCTCAATATCTTTTTCTCTTTTAGCCGTTTCGTATTGTACCTTCAATTCTTCCATTTGCCAGCTCCTGGTTTCATTGAAGAGAGAATCGTCCAGTAGTTTATGCCTGAGCAAATGTTTCATAGCCAAAGGATAATTACCAATACCAGAGTCAGCCCTAAAAAGCAGCAGATGAATATCTTTCGCTACCGGAAATGAATTGGTAGCTTCTGCAACATTCAGTGCCTTTTGGAGATAAAAGGCGGCTTTCTGATATTGTGTCTTCCGGATAAAATACTGGCCTAACTCGTAATGGATATCGCTTGTGATGTCATTATCTTTCTGCAACTGACCAGATAGCTTTATCAATGCAGCATAATACCTCTCTGCCTGTCTCTCCTGTTTTACCGCATGATAACAAAACGCCAGTGAACCAAGCAGACATGCTTCTGCGTGCACACCAATGGGTTTATTTTTTTCATGGATATCAAGAATATAAGCCAGTGCTTCCTTTGCTCTTCCTATTTTTATAAGCTCCCTGGCAAAGAAAAATGCGTCCCTGAACACATAACAATTATTATCCGCTGTAAATACCCGGTCTCTGAGCGCTTTTGAATACCACTCTACACTTTTATCCGGCTGACCTGATTCCCGGTACATATTTGCAAGGCGGCTATAAAAAGTAGTGGCTGAAGCAGAATCACGCGTAGCTTCCACGCTCTCTATTGCCTTTGAACCATAGAAGATGCATTTACTAAAATCACCTTTATAGCGGCAGGTGACCGCCAGCAGGTCGTAAATATAGTGCAGGTCCTGGTAGCCAATGGCTTTATAAAGTTCAAGTGCTTCCAATAACTGTGTTTCAGCAAGATCCGGTCTTCCATTCACCAGGTGTATATCAGCAATTGTCTTTAATACCCACGCCTGTCTTTCCAGGTTACCGCTTCTCTTATAAAGCGCATACATTTCTTCAAAACAATCAAGTCTGGTTATCCCTGTCTTCTCACGCAAGGGAATCAACGTTGCCAGTTCATGCCACAAAAGCGCTTCTTTTTCCTCATTACCGGGCATATTTATTTTATCTATTGCTGTCCGGTAAAGTTTTTTACTTTGTTGTAAACCTTCGTTAATAAAAGAAAGCATTGCCTTAACATGTATACGTTCAGGCTGCAGCCTTTCACTCAAGCGGGCTGCCGGAATGTTATTTGCCTGCTCTAAAAAAAGTATTGAACTATCCAGGTTTACTTTGGTCCTTTCGCTATGAAAAAGATAATGCCGGCCTAATATTATCAATAAACGAAAGCGGGGAGCATCTTTTAATCCTCCCAATATGGCAAGGGCTGATCCTATTTCATTTTTTCTGATCAATGCATCACCTTTTATCAGCATCGCCTCATTCCTGCCCTTTTCATATCTTAAAGTTCTGCTCAAATGGAGGGCTTCCTCCGCGAAGTAACAGGCACTGTCGAGTTGAGTTAGCGGATTACCTGTTTTGTACAAATAATACTCCCGGCGAATATAATACTGACCAAGCTTTAGTAAAAGAGACACCCGGCCGGTGTCCGCTTTACTTTGCTCCAATTGTAACACCAATTGCGTATGAACATTATCTTTTACCTGCGGAAATGACAAAAGCGGAACAAGCACCAAAATAAAAATGGTGGCAGGAATATAGAAGAACGCTTTGCTACAGTGTTCCATTGGTAAACAACAACTTTTTTAATAGTTCATTAATATTTGTGGTCTGTTATGTCCTTGGTACTTTAGCTCAAATGCTTCAGGTTAGTTGTAGTGATCTCCTGACTAATTGGTTGTAATTCTGAAAAATACCAATACTAAATTAACGCAAATAATGATCGTTTATGTTATTCTCCCGGCGCCTGCCCTGTCTTATTATCTGCGTGCTTTAAGATATACGTAAGGTATTGAATTTCCAGCAAGTCATTTATTAATAGGTCGGGAATTTATCCGGTATGTCAGGATGACGATAAAAGAATGGTAAAAACCTCACGCACTGATTCCCCCTGATACCCTATATTTTAGAAAATAGTTACCAGATCATCGGATGCTGCCCATGCCAGAACAGTTTGGCGATCCATCTTTCAGATGCCTCCTGAACGGTTGTAAACATAGGAGCTTATTATTTTTAGAGTTCGTATGAAAATAGATACGAGCGGGTCAACATGCTAATAAGCAACTACTACAAATGATCTACAAGACGCATTATTATTGCAAATGAGGTACTACAGCGCTCCTATTTATCAAAGAAATAGTAGACCACAAACATACCTACGAACATGAGAATACCCAGTGCCATGGATATCCAGAAGGGAGATAACACCCAAAGCCATGACCAGCCGGCCATCGGACTTACACCACAAAGCTTTAGGACAACGATAAGGGAAGTTAGCGGAAATATTAACTTGACTCCTCCGGGAATATATTTCCATATTCGGGTTCGCGGCTTTTCTATTTCTGGTGAATCGCTCATTGGTGATCTGATTATTTGCAGTAAAATAAACAAATAGCGGGAAACCTTATATCAACCCAAATAACGTGAGACTATTATAATGAGCTATTTTCTACCCGTTCAGCTATTCCGACAGCAACAAAAAAGCCGCTCCTCCGGGAACGGCTTTTTTATTATTTATACGAAACCCGTATTGTTCTAGCTAAACATTTTCGTTATCAGGGAGTTGATTAAATCCCAGTCAGTATGTTTAGCTGGCTCACCTTTTAACACAGCCAGACTTCTCTGGAATTCAGACCTTCTTTCCTGATGCTCCTGCACCAGTTGCTCTTTGTTAAGGCGTGTAGTGCCCCAGTCTTTTTCTATTGCTATCTGTACCTGGTTATCCATCGCCTCAAAAAAGCGATTCCCAAAATCTTCCATTTCGTTGACAAAGGTCCTGTATTCCATTTCTACGGACCCGTTTTGAGCCGTCCAAACCGAAATATTGTTTTCTGTCAGATGATCTGCTTTCCAGACAACAGAAATATTATTCGCGTTTCTGAAAAAACTGATGCTCGGTCCGCCGGTTAAGTGCATCGCGTTAAGTGTCCGGCTATATATCCATTCGATCGCCTTGTCGTAGGTCTCCATATCGATTGAAGGATCTTCAGACATATTATCCATCCATTTTGTAACTGCTGCATAAAATCTGTACAGATAACTGTTATCGCGGGAAATAGCATAAAAAGCATCAGGTACAGGTTCTGCAATAGATTCAAACAGACTTGTCCAGTCCTCAATCAAACGAACCAGTTGATATTCCACATAGGTAGAGCCATCGGGCTCGCCGCCTGCCAATACTTCATTTGTATATTCGTAAAGAGTCGTCTTATTTAAATCGAGCCAATATTCACCATCCGTAAGTACGGTCCAGTCCATGCTTGTATCCGGTTGATCGCCCCAGGGAAGGATATTATCCGGATGCCTGAGTTTGAAATTAATGAAAGCCATAGAGAAAATTAAAAAGTCAAAGTATCGGCAAGGTAGTATAAAAAGTGAAATAAGCGCATGCCTCTCCTTCTACCAAAAAGACTTTTAAACAAACAAATTATAACCTTTAAACAAAACCCCTCACCCAAATCCCCGGTAATTTTACATAAAAAAAGAATGACCAACATCACCGAACAAAAGCCCATCAACTCCGGTTTCAATGCGGCTTCCACCACCACAGACGTCATCAAAGGAATCGATCTTACAGGAAAAACAGCCATCGTAACAGGGGGCTATGCGGGTTTAGGATTAGAAACCGTAAAAACACTGGTAAAGGCAGGTGCAGCAGTCATCGTTCCTGTGAGAGATAAAGCGAAGGCGACGCTTAATTTACAGGGGATTCAAAATGTTACCATTGAGGTAATGGACTTAATGGACGCTACCTCTATTGATACATTTGCCAGTAAATTTCTAGCTACTCACGATGCACTGCATATCCTTGTTAATAATGCCGGTATTATGTGGGTACCACTCATCAGGGATAGCCGCGGGTATGAGTCGCAACTGTCCACCAACCATCTGGGACATTTTCAGTTAACAGCCCGGTTATGGCCGGCGCTGAAAAATGCAAATGGCGCAAGAGTGATCAATGTGTCATCATGGGGGCATCACTATTCATCGTTCGTATTCGAAGACGCGAACTTTGAACACCGTGCATACGAAACGCTACATGGTTATGGCCAATCTAAAACTGCCAACATCCTCTTTACCTGCGAACTTGACAAACGTGGAAAAACAGCTGGCGTACGCTCTTTTTCATTACACCCCGGCGCCATTGTAGATACCGATATAAAAAGGCTATTAGCGCCTGAGAAGCTGATTGAGATGGGTATATATGATAAGGATGGCAATACTATATACGACGCCGAAAAGGGCCTGAAAACAATTGCACAGGGCGCCTCTACGATTGTATGGTGCGCGACAAGTCCTACCTTAAACGACATGGGTGGGGTATACTGTGAAAACAATGAAATAGCTGTCATCGATACCTCTGAAGACGATCACAAAGGCCGTAATTCACTGGACCTTCGTGGTGTAATGCCTTATGCGATCGATAAGGAAAATGCCGCAAAATTGTGGACATTAAGCGAGGAAATGACAGGAATAAAATTTGATATTTAGTCAATAAGGTACTGATGAACAATTATAGAACATTAGGAAAATCCGGACTACGTGTAAGTCCGCTATGCCTTGGAGGTATGACACTCGGCGATGACTGGGGATGGGGCGCTGATGCGAAAACCTCAGCAACTATCATCCGGCGTTTCCTGGAAGCTGGCGGCAACTTTATCGATACGGCAAGCATATATACCAACGGACACTCGGAAAAAATCATCGGAGATGTTGTCGGCGCTTCATCTGCGCTACGCACACAAACAGTGATAGGCACAAAATGCTCCGCTAACATTTTCCCGGGTAACCCCAATGGAGGCGGGACAGGCACTAAAGCCATCATAGAGAGTTGTGAGCAATCGCTCAGACGTTTAAAGACCGACTACATTGATCTGCTGTCTATACACCAATGGGACTGGAACACCCCCATGGAAGAAACCATGCGCACACTGGACAATCTGGTAAAGTGTGGTAAAGTCCGTTATATCGGCGTCAGCTATGCGCCTGCATGGAAAATTGCACAGGCACAGACAATGGCCTTCTTTAAAGACTGGACACCGTTTACTGGTCTGCAGATAGAATACTCTTTATTGGAAAGAACTATTGAAGATGAACTGGTACCAATGGCATTGGAACTGGGACTCGGCATTACACCCTGGTCACCACTGAAAGGAGGTTTGTTATCTGGTAAATACAACAGAGAAAACGCCGGCAAAGTAGCTGGTAGTCGCATGGATGATACCGGGCGTGCTGTAACACTGACAGAAAGAGAATTAAGGCTTCTGGATAAGCTTGCCAGCATTGCAGCAGCGCACAACACATCTGTTGCTGCGATTGGCCTCGCCTGGGTTATCAGCAGACCAGGAGTTGCTTCTACCCTCATCGGCATCCGCAAGCCGGAGCAACTGGAAGCCAATATTGCGGCTACAGACATTCAGCTCAGTTCAGCGGATCTAGCTGAATTAGATAGTTTCTCTACTCCTGCGCCTGGTTTCGTCAGCAATTACAGGCCATACGCAAAAATGTTCCATCATGGAGGGATATCGGTGAATGGGGACCTGCCTCCTACCCTGCCGCTTACAAAAGACATGGTTCCGGGGAAATATTAGTGGCAAGGAAATAATATTTAATTTTACAGGAGATATCGAAACAGCGAGATGGAATATCCAAATGCGAATCTAAAAGGCAGCATGTTTATGTCCTGTAAGCGTGAGAAGCATTACAGCGGCGAACTGATGCTCGACCAACATGCTTTTGTGTACATATATGCAGGGACAATGGAATTTGTTTATGCTGATCAGCGTCACACATTTCTGCCTGGTGAGGCTGTCATTATACCCAGACATCAGCTGGGACGATTATCCAAAATCCCGGCAAATGATCAGCCATTTACGTCTGTTTCTATCCTGTTCCCTGAGGAACTCTTAAGAGAGTTTTATACCGAACATCCGGCTAAGCAAATAATGGAGAAGTGGACCGGACATCTGAAGATGAAGCACCATTTGCTGATGGAAAGTCTCTTTAACTCCCTGCTTCCCTACTTCGAAATGCATGAGGAATTACCAGCTGATCTGAGGGATTTAAAAATACGGGAAACACTTACGGTGTTGAACAGCATTGCTCCAGAGGCCAGGCACATCCTTAACTCCTTTCACGAACCGGGGAAGCTTGATCTTACCAGCTTTATGGAACAGAACTTTATCTACAATCTCCCGCTGGAAAAGTTTGCCTATCTGACGGGACGAAGCCTGAGCGCTTTTAAAAAGGATTTCAAAGCAATATTTAAAACTACACCGGGCAGGTGGCTGACAACAAAAAGACTGGAGCGGGCGCATTACCAGATCGCTGTCCAAAAGAAAAAGCCTTCTGATATTTACCTGGATACCGGCTTTGAAAACTTATCCCACTTCTCACATGCTTTTAAAAAGAACTTTGGTTATCCGCCCACCGAAATAAGATCAAATACTGCCGCTGGCAAAGCACTTTAATCATCTCAGCCTGATTTTCATTGAATCCTCATTCCGGCTAATCATTCACTCGTTTTGGTTTATTGGAGCCATCGCATTCGTGAGACATTTGTACTGTCACAAATATCAAACGAATAAAATCTCAGAGAATGAACAAAACTATATTGATTACAGGTACCTCTACAGGATTTGGCGCTTCAGCAGTACATTATTTCGCCCGGAAAGGCTGGAATGTGATTGCCACCATGCGTGATATTACAAAGGCGGGAGACCTCCAAAAACCGGATCGTGTTTTCGTTACAAAACTGGATGTACAGGACAAGGCAAGTATCGAAACGGCTATTGCAGCTGGCATTGAACGTTTTGGTAATATTGATGTGGTAGTGAACAATGCAGGTTATGGCCTCTTTGGCATTTTCGAGAGCATCTCTCCTGAAGGAATACAGGATCAGTTTGCTGTAAACGTATTCGGAGCAATGGATGTTGTAAGAGCGATCCTCCCCCATTTCCGCGCAAAGAGCGCAGGTACGATCATCAATATCAGCTCTGGCGCAGGTGACGCCACTCCAGTTTCGGGAAGGACTGAACTAATTATCGGCACGGATAGATATAGCTATTAATAAAAGAGGATGTTCGCCATACGGTGAACATCCTCTTTTATTGAATGATTATTGCAATACTGCGCTGTTAACCGGCAGTAATAAGCGATCGTCTATAATTTATAACTTCTCACACAAAAAGATATTATTCAGATAAAGGTCCTTTCTGCGGGGCAAAATTGCCGCTAATACAATTGTATAAAGGTTCATGGAACTATATACAAACAGACGGGCCAGCGATCTTACAACCGGTATTTTACGGAAGATCGGCAGAATATGTCTGGCCACATAAGTGATCTTCAGTTGCATGATCGTCTCTATATTACCGCCGGTTTTATCTATCTGCAATACTTTAAAACCGCTCTTTTCAAACAGGCTGCGTAATGCAAAAATGGTATAACGGGCGTAATCGTTAGGCTCTTCATGCTCACAGATCGCAAACGGACAGGTAATCAGTATACGCCCGCCTGGCTTCATAACCCGGTTGATCTCTAACAGGATCTCCTCCAGATTGAATACGTGCTCAAATACCTCGGTGCTGAACACCGCGTCAAAATGCTGATCCGGAAAAGGCAGGTGCCTGCCATCATAGAACACATCTACAGGCTCATCATCATGCGGATGACCTTCACTATCATAATCCACACCGATATATTCATCGACAGAAAACAGACTCTTATAGGGTTTCGAACCACAGCCAAAATCCATTAAACGCCCTTTCAATTGAGGAATATAGATAGTCAGCGCGTTCAGGAGCGCCTTCCTTGTAAGATAGGCCGGAAAGCGTATATCCGGATTAAAAGCGTAAGGTATTTGTCTGTCTGGCATCCGGTAAAAATAAAAATAATTTTCAATATGCAGCACCTAACCGGAAAAAGGGGGATCTTCAGATATCAGTCAGATCACGCTTTAAAGTAGGTGAGGTCAGCAACAGATATAAAAAGCAGTCACAACGTAACGCATATGGGTCAAATTCCGGGCGAATTAAAAAAACGCTATATTTGCCCCGTTTACGTTCTTTTTCTTTCCCCAACTTAAAAAGGTTCTGCTTAATCGCAGATTAATAGGGAATCGTGTGAAAATCACGAACTGTCCCGCAACTGTAAGTAACACAATCAGTTGCTGCCAAAAGAAGTCCACTGTCCAGCTAAAAGCGGATGGGAAGGACGGTAGCAATGTTACAAGTCAGGAGACCTGCCTTTTTTATGCTGGCAATGCTTTCGTGGACTGAAGCAACGTCGAGAATGGAGGTTTAGTGGCCGGGGTGTAATCATTATTACGCCCGCGGATCATTTGTGTATTTATAAAAGCCTCCTGCCTTTTCTGTACAGCTGCACCCGATCGCATGGTAAAGTACTGAAGAACAATTGTTTTATTTTCTTCATCAACGCTATCAATGCAAATTTCTACAACTGGTAAAGCCAGGACGGGGCATTATTACTTTTCTTTTTATTTACAGGTTGTTTTTCTTTGTGCGCTTGTCTGCATGATTCACCCTTTTCTGCCGGTGAACAAACTCCATGCACAATCTCAGACAAACGCAGCACGTACCGGTGGTTTGCGCGGACAGATCACTACAGAAACGGGGCAACCACTGGCGGATATCACCGTAAGACTACATGGCACCGGTCATGGTACCGTAACAGATGCCGATGGCAACTTCGCATTTGCAAACATCCCTGCAGGTAATTATACGCTTGCAGCAAGTGGTGTAGGTTATCATCCTGCGAAGCATCCTGCTGTGATCACCAGCGGACAAACAACCACACTGTCTTTTCAGCTGAACAGTCATACCGGCCAGCTATCCGAAGTAACAGTGAGTACCGCACAGGTATCATCCTTTGCCGGTATCAATAAAATAGCTGTCCCTGTCAGGGATCTACCGCTGACTACCTCCGCAGTTTCTGCCCGTACACTCGAACAAAGAGGGACAGACGATCTGGGAGAAGCCATGAAAAACACGACAGGTGTACGTGCCAATAATACCTATGGTGGCTTCCAGCACTTCACCATCCGTGGTTTTAATAACTTTGTATTACTCGTAGACGGCGTCAGAGATGAACGTCATAACATCTCTACCAGTGCTCCCAGTACGAACCTGGCCAATATCGAGCGTATAGAAGTGTTGAAAGGACCCGCATCTGTGTTATTTGGGCACTCCGCACTGGGTGGTATCATTAACCTGGTACGCAAACGTCCTTCTAAAGAACAGAAAGCGGAATTCTCTGCTTCTTACGGTAGTTTTAATACGCGTCGTATGCGTGCAGGTGCAGGTGGTGCGATCAATAATAAACTCGCCTACAGGGTAGACGTGGGTCTGTCTGAAACAGATGGCTATCGTCAGTCAGGCGTCAATACCAACAACGCCTACCTCGCGCTGGAATATACACCTACGGCACGCGACAACTTTTATCTGAGTGTCGGTGCAAACAAAGATAAATATGATACGGATGCAGGTATTCCCGTACTGGAAGGTGGTAAGATCGCTCCGGGCATGAATGTTGACACCCGTTACAATGATCCCGCTGATTTCCTGAAAAATACGCGTTACGATTTCCAGCTGCGCTATACGCATCAGTTCAATAGTAAACTGGTTCTATCTGACCAGCTGTCTTACTCCTATGATAACATCGATTATCTTTCAACGGAAGAACTGACGTTCAACGAAGCCTTGGACTCGCTGACACGCACCTCTCCCCTGTATTTCAATCATATTACCAAACCGCTGCAAAATCAGCTTGAACTGACATATACAACACAGACAGGCAATATCGAACATAAGCTGTTGTTTGGTTATTCCCTCAGTATCCTCGATCGTAAGACTTACAACGGCAACATCACGGGTAGCGGACTTTATGCACAGGTCGCAGTACAAAATCCGGTGCTGAGTCAGGGTAATATCGATTATTATCAGACGCAGTACAGGGCGACAGAAGAGAACGTACATGGCTTTTATATACAGGAATGGCTCAGGTTCTCCGACAAACTGAAAGCATTGGTAGGCCTGCGTTATGATATCTTCCGCGGTACGTATTATACCAATAAAATAGACAGGACTCACCACGTTACAGATAAAGGCGCCAAAACAGATATTCCATCTTCTGCATTCACCTACCGTGCAGGTTTGGTCTATCAGCCAATTGAAGCGTTGTCCATATATGGCTCTTACTCCACTTATTTCAAACCATCCCGCAGGGTAGCGCCTAATGGCGAGACCTTTGATCCGGAAGATGGATATCAGGCAGAATTCGGTTCACGTCTGGACCTGAGCAAAGCATGGTCACTCACCGGTTCTCTCTACTATATGAGAAAGAACAACCAGGTGGAAAGTCTGCCGGGGGGCGTATACAAACGCGTTGGTTCTGCGGATTCCAAAGGCTATGAGATCGAGTTACAGGGTAGTCCGCTGGCGGGTCTTGACGTCAACGCAGGATATACATTCACAGATGCAAAGTATCGTCCTTTTGCAGGAAATGACATCAATTCCGTGGCCGGAAAAACGGTAGCGCTGGCGCCTGCACACATGGCTAACATATGGGTAAACTATCAGCTGCAACAAACTGTTTTACGTGGTCTGAGTATGGGTATGGGCATGAACTACATGAGCGACACCTATGCTAACAGTAACAACACGTATGTATTACCAGCGTATACTGTACTGGATGCAGCTATTGGTTACCAGATCGGTAAAGTTGGTCTGCGCCTGAATGTAAATAACATCGCCAACGAGCGTTATTTCGCCAATGTGATCATCACAAATCAGTTTTATCCGGGTGCTACCAGGAACTACCTGCTGACTTTAAAATACTCCCTCTAAATACCAGCCTCTCTTCTGCTGTAAAAGCGGAAGGGAGGTCTCCATTTTATCATCCGATCCTACTTCAAATGTTTATTAAACAGCTGAAAAAAATCATTCTGTTACTGCACCGGTACCTGGGCTTTGTGTTGAGCCTGTTGTTTGTTATCTGGTTTCTCTCGGGGTTTGTGATGATGTATGTGAGTTATCCGACGATGAAACATCATCAGCGATTACAAAAGCTGCCTCCGGTGAATATGGAACAATGTCACCTTAGTGCCCGGCAGGCTATTACAGCAGGCCACCTGACAGATACAGTTACTACTATCCGCCTCGGTATGTTACTGAACCGGCCCATTTACAGGATCGTTACGCAGCAGAATAAACACCTGGCAGTCTTTGCTGACAATGGCGACTTATTGAATGAGGTAGATACTGCACTGGCCAGTCAGGTTGCACAGGCTTTTGTGGGTAATCGCAGTCATCCGGTAGCTGTCGAAAAACTAACTAAAATAGACCAGTGGATGGCCGCGCATCGCTATCAGGGATATCTGCCACAGGTCTATCGTTTTAAGATGGATGATGAGGAAAAAACCTATGTGTATGTATCCATCTATACCGGAGAAGTGGTACAAATGCTGAACGCCAGACAACGCTTCCTGGCCTGGCTGGGACCTATTCCTCACTGGATCTATCCGACGGTGCTGATCCGCAACCGGCCTGTATGGAGTCAGGTAGTCATATGGGTTTCCCTGATTGGCGTAGTGATGAGTATCACGGGTATTGTCATGGGTTTTACCCGGTATAAGAGAAAGAAAAAGCAGTCCATCGCTTTCAGTCCTTATAAGAAGCCCTGGTTCCGTTATCACCACTACACAGGATTTGTGTTTGGCATTTTCATATTTACCTGGATACTGAGTGGCCTGTTTTCAATGAGTCCGGTTGACTTTGGTCCTGATAGCGGTAAAATACTGGAAGCGCGCAAACGCTTATCCGGCGGACCATTAAACACTACTGCCTTTACGGTATCACCGGCACAGGCAGTGAATGCATTCAGGCCTTTATTAACAGTAAAAGAAATACAACTGATACAGGTGCTGGGTAAGCCTTATTACCTCGCTTATCAGGATTATCATCACACCTGTCTATTGGCGGCAGATCGGGCAGATAGCCAGCCTTTTGAGGTATTCCCTTCCAATGCGTTGACCGAAACCGTGAAGGCGTTTCAACCCGAACAGGCGATCCAGGATACAGCCGTGATGAACAGCTATGATAACTATTACTATTCACGCACTTATGAAAAACGCCTACCGGTATTGAGAATAAGGGTAGATAACCCGGAGCAGAGCTGGTACTATATTGATCTAAAAACAGGGCAGCTGGCGCTCAAACACGAAAAAGGAAGCCGTATCGAGCGTTGGTTATACCATGGCTTACATAGCCTGGATTTTGGCTTTCTCGTATACAAAAGACCCTTATGGGATACGATCATGTGGTTACTCCTTTTTGGAGGTACGCTGGTCAGTGTAACCGGATTGGTATTGACGGGAAAATGGATCAAAAGAAAGGCAAAAAAAATCAGCTGATAACAGCATAACTACCTGGTGTGGCGTTCCCTCTGGGAGGATGGGAATTGTCACCGCCACTGCCGTCCCGGTTCACCGGGGCGGCTATTTTATTTATAGTGTATGATCTTAGTGTTTAACTATAGTCAGACTATACATATCCTACGCTAATGCTTCGTTTGAAAGGGAGCATTAGCGGCAGATAAGTATAGTCTGACTATAGATTAAGGCTGTCCATTACCACCTGTAGCACCATAAATCTGGCCAGTTGCATAACTACCGTCACTGGCTGCCAACTGTACATATATGGATGCCAGTTCGACAGGTTGTCCGGGCCGTTTAAAAGGCGTATCACCACCGAAGTTTTTCAGTTTCTCCATAGTCGCACCACCACTGACCTGCAAAGGTGTCCAGATAGGTCCCGGCGCTACGCCATTTACACGAATACCTTTTTCTGCCAGCTGTTTGGCCAGTGATTTCACATAACTGGTAGTAGCTGCTTTTGTCTGTGCGTAATCATATAGTTCTGCCGAGGGGTCTGTGGCCTGTTCGCTGGAAGTCGCAATGATCACAGCACCAGGTTTCAGGTGTGGTAATGCCGCTTTTACCGTCCAGAAAGGCGCGTAAATATTTGTCTTCATTGTCGCATCAAAAGCCTCGCTGGTGATATCCATGATGCTTTTCTGCGTTTGCTGGCGTGCTGCATTATTCACCAGAATATCCAGTCCACCTAACTGACGTACTGCCTCTGCAACCATCTGCTGACAAAAAGCTTCTTCCCGCAGATCACCTGGAATAGCGACTGCTTTACGACCGGCTTTTTTGATCAGTTCTACCACTTCCTTTGCGTCCTCTTCTTCCGCAGGCAGGTAATTGATTGCGACGTCAGCACCTTCGCGCGCATAGGCAATTGCGGCAGCACGGCCCATACCGGAATCACCACCTGTGATCAATGCTTTTCTGCCGGCCAGCCGGTTGGAGCCTTTATAACTGATTTCACCATGATCGGGTTTGGGTTCCATTTTGGCGGCCAGTCCCGGCCAGGGTTGAGATTGCTCTTTAAATGGTGGTTTGGGGTATTTTGTAACGGGGTTTTCCAATTCTGCGCCAGCGTCTGCTCCGGTTACACTTCCTCCTGCGGCTCCGCCAGCAGATGCGCTGAATGCCGGAGTAACCATCAGTGATGCAAGCCCAACTCCAATACCTCCAATAGCCTGACGACGATTATATAAATTTTTGCTGTCCATATAAAATACTTTGAATGAGTAATGAATGGTAAAACATACATTATCTATTCGTCCGAATTTCATACCAGCAACAGTCAACGTCATAAGCGCCCTATTGCAGGATTCTATCTGTGGAGAACTATACCTGATGAACGTTTATCAGCTGCTACACTTCCGGGCAAAGTTTACTTAAACCGGCTGACGATCTTTTTACAGGCCAGCGAACTCAGGGCCATGATCGTCCATTGCGGATTGACGGTTATACTGACCGGAAACAGCGAAGCATCTGTTACAAACACATTACTATACCCCTCCAGACAGAACGATTCATCTACAACACGTTGTGCGCGGTGCGGTGATTTACTACCGGCCATCAGGTTACCGCCCTGCGGGTGAGCCGTACTGACAGGCAGGTCTTTCATCCTTACCGGGAAGCCGGATAGTTGTCCGATAAAACGGTCTACTTCATCTTCATTGGTAAGGTCTATTTCGATACCCGGTTTTGTGGGAATCACTGCTTTAACAGCGCCCCCAAACCGGCCCAGTTCTATCAGTTTTTCAATGGCAAATTTGATCTTTGAGATATCTTCTTCCCCCAGCTGCCATACAAATGCCTGTCCATTGATCAAATCAGCCTTTTTAAGCACCTCTCCCCCTGCGGATGAACCAATGAGTGCCCCCAGGTTCAGATAGTAGCAATAACGGCCTGTAATAGCGTCCCTGCGGTCAAAAAAGAAAGGAATGCTGCTGAGGCCAAAAGAAGCAGGCGGATTGAAATACGTCTCAAAAATAGCTCTGCCTTTACTATCCATTGCCGCCATGGTGATCTGATCACCATCATATGCCCTGACGGGACGGTCAAATTCAAAGGCTACCGGTAAGGCAAAATTGCAGCTGAGGCGTTTGCCGATATTATCGTTCTTAACACCGCTCCGCATCAGGAAATGGCTGCTGGAGATCACCCCGCCGGCCACAATTACCGCCTTCTTTACCTTTACGCGTTGTAAGTAGCCATTATCCGCCCGTACGATCACTTCTCCTGCCCTTCCCGGCTGTGCAGGGTCTTCGATAAACTGTACTGCCGTCATATTGGGGATCACCTTTACGCCCCTTGATTCTGCCCAGGGAATATAGGTTTCCAGCATGCTACGTTTACGCATCCGTTTATTCCCCAGATTCCAGTTACCATCTCCCATGGTATTCAGGTGATTGACCAGTACCGGAAAGGTAGTGATCAGTTTATCGGCAGCTGTCTGGTTGTAGCGTTCAACCGCCTGACTAAACCGGGCCGCCACCTCTCTGTTTACCCCATTTGACTCCAGTGGTCTGATCGATAATTCAGCGGCAATCTGCTGATATTCGGTCTCCAGTCCGGACAGATCTATATCATACTGCTGTTGCCATATTTCCTTGATCGTATCTGGTATGGTGAAGCAAACTGCGTTATTAATGACAGTCGTACCACCCACGCATTCCCCCTGTAAAAGGGTCATGCTGAAGGTTTTTGTTTGTTGCAATCCGCCTTCTTTATAGACCTTCTTCATCATCTCGATCTCTGTATCCTGGAAATCCTGCAAAGGCTGATAACGGGTGCCTCTTTCCAGTAAAAGGATACGTCCGGGATCTGCTACTGTACATGCAAGTCTGTAAGCAGCGATAGCGCCACCTGCACCTGAACCGACAATAAAATAATCGACCTCCTGCGGCAGTTTATCTTCTTTCACCGGTGTGGTCACCCTTGGTGCTACCTCTTCTTTTTCCGGCATACCGGCAGGCTTAAAATTAGCCGGGTCTTTTTCATCGAGTGGCAGACGTGCAATACTTTCATGTGGCGGCGGATAAGCAGGCATATCCCCTTGTGTACGATCCCTGGCATTGACCGGCACATAGCCCATGGCATTGCGCACATTGATCGTAGAATAATGCGCAAACATGATAATAGAATTCAGGGACAGTCCTATCTGATAGGCCAGCTCCGCCAATGGGGGAATAAATGCCCGTTTACGCTGCCATTCATTACGGAAGAAATAACGGCTCAGATAGTACCGCTGTTCATCCCGCTGCATGGAGGAAAAACAGGGACGGATGCCATAGATCAGGTTGAGTATATTTTCAAAGAGTGCAAAAGGCAGGTTCAGTAAACCTCTCTTACGTCCTTTGATGCCACCGGCATATTTATCGACCAGTTCGAGGTCACTGGCCTGTTGCTGGTTATCACTGTTAAAAAAGGCATTACTCAATGCCATTACACTGATGGCAGAAGACGGACTTAAGGTGTTGGTGGTGTAATCAATATCATAGTACATTTTCCTGATCCTGATCATCAGCGTTGCCAGTAAAGCATGTACCAATGCAAACAAAGGGAAATACCAGTTTACCTGTACGGCTGCGCCGGATCTGGTGGTAATAAAAATACCCCCATTCAGGTCACCGATGATCAGCCATAGTACCGCGATACTGCCGCCTGCGAATAATGGGATCACCAGTGCATTAAAGAAATGATTGCGCAATGCCTCCTTATTGATCAGAAATATACATAACACTGCCAGGGTACCATACAGGGTGACAGTGTTACCGATCATCGGATCAGGTGCACCATAGACAGCCCCTATTCCCCCGTCCGGAGATGCTTTTAAACGGATCAGTACAATACCTGCACAAAATAATACGAAGAGCACAGACATGCCGGTATACAGGTATTTTACCAGCGTAAGCGGCACGGAGAAATTGATCGGCAGATCTCTTGATGCTGCGTGTATCGCTGCGTCTTTTTTATACGCAACAGCGATCCAGACAAACAGCACCAGTAAAGCGCCATCTGTGATAGCGGAGGTCAGTAAAAAGTTGGTAGGATCTGAAGCCTGTAAGGCGGTGCAATAATGAAAGACCAGGGCATAGACGGTAGACACAAGATGTCCCGCAAATAATGCCAGTGAGCAGTGATAACGCAGACTCTTATTATACGCGGCTACAAAGGCCAGGGTAGTCATCAGAATGATCTTAAAGTAGGTATTGATGGCCAGGGCCGGATTGGCATAGGTCATCCTGATCAGCTGTTGTATCTGACCCGGCCAGACATGTTCTCCCAGGATGCCGATGATCAGCACCAGCAGATAAAAAAGATAGAAAGACCCCAGGATCCGCAGTGCCAGAAAAGCGAAATCCCGGCGGGGTTTGGGAATATCTTCTGAAGAACGTTCTTCGCTGAAAAACAGTTTATAGGCCCTTTCGTCAGGTTCAGTCACTTCCTCTTTTTTACCATACACCAGTCGCCCCGCTATCCGGTACAACCAGATAGACAGCACACCGAAAATAAGGGCATACAGTGCAAACAGTACCAATGAACGCAATACCGGTGGTTGCATCCCTGCGAAGATAAAATCTGCATTATATTCCCAGCAGGCAGGATGAATGGCGCCGGCTTGCCTGAAATGATTTTCCTGGTAGAGATCATACAGAAAAAAAGGGGCAAATACCAGCAGCGCGGTGACAAGTGAAGAACATTTCCTGAGCAATACATTTGCCGGACCATACAACAGGCAGTTGACAGCAGCCATTACTATCAATACCGTTGTTGAGCGAAAATGCAGCGATTGCCCTGCCAGCAGGAACAATCCCGCGCTGAGGATTGCGTTGATCAATATAGCCAGTATCATGCGGGCGAAAGGTGGTGTATGATCCAACGGATCCCGCTTTACATAACCGTGGAAATAAAACAATACAGGTATATTCATAAGGGCATTTTAACCGGGGTAACGAAAGCTGATTGAACACAAATACTAAAAGAGGCCCGCCCGGAACGACGAGCCTCTTTCTGAGGTTGTATATAAAGTTAACCTGTTCTTTCCTAACAGGCAATACCAACCAGTTTGTATTTATAAAGCGGCCGTCCGCATGCATAAAAACCGGTCATCTGCCCGGAAGACCGGCTGACAAATAAAACTGCGGGAATTTCACCCGAATTTCATTACATTTATAACAACAGTGAATGTTTGATGATGTTCTAAAATCTTATCAGCTACCGAATGACGCCAGATCGTATCAGACGGTACTTCCTTTTCCCCTGTATGCTGCTACTCCAACTGTATGGCTGCAAAGGTGATAGAACAATCAGGCCATCCGGTAAGGTGTATATATCCAGGGAAAACGGGAAGTATACATTATATCGAAACAGTAGCCCGTTCCTGGTAAAGGGAGGAGCCGGTTACACAAATATGTCCACGTTGAAAACAATAGGAGGTAATACCATCCGTACCTGGGATACCACCAATCTTAAAGCAATTCTGGATGAAGCTGCTGCCAATAACCTGGCCGTCATTGCCGGCTTTTATGTTCCCGAAAGCAGGTATCTCGACCATTTTTACCGTGATGAAAAGAAAGTGGAGGCACAATACAATGCCTTCCGGAGTGTGGTGTTGCGTTACCGCTCCCACCCTGCTTTGCTGATGTGGTGCCTGGGTAATGAAGTAGACTTCCCCTACAGTCCTGAATATAACCGGTTTTATGCCGTTTATAACCGCTTGCTGGACATGATACATACCGAAGATCCGGATCATCCGGTGACGACGGCCATGATCAATTATCAGTTAAGAAATGTTATGAATATCAGGCTGAAAATATCCGGACTTGATCTGCTTTCGTTTAATACTTTCGGCGACCTGAAAAAACTTGACAAGCAGCTATCATCCAATGACTGGCTATGGAATGGCCCCTTCCTCATCTCAGAATGGGGGATCTATTCTCCACAGGAATCAAGGACGACGGCATGGAGCGCTCCCATTGAACCTACCAGCACCGAAAAAGCAAAATATTATCATGAATTCTATACAAAGTATCTTCCGGTAAATAATCCACGTTTCCTCGGTGCGCTTACCTTTTACTGGGGATACAAATCCGAGGTCACACCTACCTGGTACAGCATTGTTGATCAGCATGGCGCAAAAACAGCGCTCGTACAGGAAATGGAATCATGCTGGACAAACAGACTACCACAGCATCCGGCCCCGGAAGTGGAACGCTTGCTGATAAATGGTAAGCAACCGGTTGACAACATCTTTCTGTCACCGGATACGGTGCAGACCGCTGAGTTAAAACTGACAACGACTGATACTTCCCGGCTACGTATTCTCTGGGAAGTGACAGATGAGGACTTTGACCCCGGATACATCGCTAACATGCACGTCTACGATGCAGGGATCACACCTCAGAACAGCGCCCGGATCACCTTCCGTTCGCCGTCGAAAGAAGGCCCTTATCGTATCTATTCATGGGTCTATGACAAATATGGAAATATTGCAACTGCCAATACACCCTTTTACGTAATTGAAAACAAAGACAAAAATACGGATACGCGTATCACGGCCTACAAGCACTGAGTTATTGGTCCTTCGGTTTATCATTGTAACCGGGATAGCCAGTATGGGGATACTCCTGTGCAGCCTCTTCAACCCTGCCAACATAGGAAATAAACCCCTATACTGGCTGATGATGTCAGGCATTGTCTACTTCTGCCTGAAAGTGCTGCACGAGTGGTATCACTACTTCTATATCTCTATGCCCGTACGGCCCCGTACCAAAATAGATCCTACCGTCGATATATTCACTACCTTCTGTGCCGGAGAGCCCTATGAGATGATCGTAGAGACGCTTACCGCTATGCAGGCCATTACCTATCCCCATACCACCTGGCTTTGTGATGAAGCAAATGATCCTTATCTCATAGAAGTATGCCAACGGTTAGGCGTACGGCACGTCACCAGGACAAACCGTAAAGATGCCAAAGCAGGTAACATCAATAATGCCTTACAATATGCTACAGGCGAACTCTGTGTCGTAATGGACCCGGATCATGTACCTATACCCGAATTCCTCGATCGTGTAGTACCTTACTTTATTGATCCGGAAATAGGATTTGTGCAGATCGTACAGGCATACGGCAATATCGGTGATAATATCATTGCCAAAGGCGCTGCGCAGCAAACCTTTCAGTTCTACGGACCTATGATGATGTCTATGAACACCTACGGTACCGTACAGGCAATCGGCGCTAACTGTACCTTCAGGCGTAGTGCGCTCGACAGTATTGGTGGTCATGCTGCCGGACTCGCAGAAGATATGCATACCGCCATGCAGCTACACGCCAAAGGATGGAAATCAGTGTATGTACCAGAAGTGTTGACGCTTGGACTGGTGCCCTCTACCCTTTCCGCTTATTACAAACAGCAACTGAAATGGGCAAGAGGCACGTTTGAATTACTGGTGGCTACCTATCCGAAATTGTTCCGGAAGTTTACCTGGCAACAAAAAATACATTACGGCACACTGCCCTTTCATTACTTCTCCGGAGTGATGTCTTTTATCAATTTCCTGGTACCGGTACTCGCCCTTGTACTGGATATCATCCCCTGTCAGTTCGACCTGCTTTCATTCGGTATCATCAGCATTCCTTTCCTGGCCAGTACCATACTGGTAAGACATTTCGTACAACGTTGGGTCATGGCGGAAGAGGAAAGTGGTTTTCATATAGTTGGTGGGTTATTACAGATAGGCACCTGGTGGATCTATGTGTTAGGTCTGTTTTATACCATTATCCGTAAAAAAGTACCCTATATCCCAACACCCAAAGATGACAGGGAAGGCACCAGCTGGAAACTGTTTATTCCCAATGGCATCATTCTGCTGGTGTCAGTGACGGCCATTATATACGGACTATGGCTGGACTGGAATCCTTATTCCTGGGTGATGGCAGGCATTGCATTCGTCAACTGCCTGATCATGTTGTTCAATATCCTGGCAGGCATCTGGAAAGGCCGTATGAGTAATGTCGCGCCGCAAACAACTATGGAGTTTGTATACCATCACTACTATGCGGTAAAAGTAAGACTCTGGAAATTCAGACATGGCGTTTATGTGATGATGCGTAAATCCGCCATGTCGCTTACATTGATCGTTTGTGGTTTCACCTCCTGGTTTATTTATGAGGATAATAAACCACCGCCGGCTTATCAGTCATCACACGCCTACAAAGAAAATATTTTCTATACAGGGATATTCAGTCCGGCAGATACAAGTGGTATGACCTCGATAGAGCAGGTCATGCATTACGTTGCTGTGAAAGGTGCATCTTTCAATATCATCTCCTGTTATATCCCCTGGGGAGATAAGCCTGCCTGCCTGCCGGACGATTCACTAATGAATGAGATCTATTCCTTTCATGCTGTGCCGATGATCACCTGGGAACCCTGGGCCGCCCTTTTTAACGATGAGCTGAAAGACGATGAACTGCGCGATGAGCAGAAGATCATGACGCATATCAGCAATGGCATTTTTGACAACTACCTGCAACAGTTTGCACAACGTATCATCTCCCTGCGCCGGCCTGTATTCATCCGCTTTGCGCATGAGCCGGACAACCCTGCTTATCCATGGTCTGCAAAAGGACATAACAAAGCCACAGAATATATCGCCGCATGGAGGTACATACATGATTTCTTCCAGCGCGCAGGCGCCAGAAATGTAGTATGGGTATGGAACCCATGGAAGGCAGCGACAGCGAACAGGTATTTCCCCGGCAGGGAATATGTTGACTGGCTGGCTGTTACCATGCTTAATTACGGCAGACTGAATCCGGACGGGCAATGGTATAATTTCAGTCAGCTCTACCAGCCATTCCATACACAGGCGCTTTTCCGCTCCGGATTACCGGTAATGATCGCAGAAACAGGTTCCCTGGCCAGAGAACCCGGACAAAGTGGCTGGCTGCAGGATGCATTTGCCGATATCACAGATCATTTTCCGGAGGTAAAAGCCACTATTCTTTTCAACAGCAGTTTTGATAAAAACACGGTTGGCAACACCACTGTAGATATGCTGAACTGGGAACTGCTGGAGCCTTCTGCACCATTGTCTCTCCTCAATGATCTGCAGAAAAACAGTGCTGCTTCCATCAACAAGCCTGTCATGCTACCCGCTGTCAATATGGTCAGCCATAGACAAAACGCCCTTCTGAGTGACACCATCAGAGGCGTTATATATTCAAAAGGTATCCCCTGGTTCAGGAACCATCATACACTGACGCGAAAAGAAGTGATGACCGATCTCCAATCCATGCAACGCATTGGTATCAATACGATCAGGCGTTATGGTCCCGGTGTATATGATCACAACATTTTCTCCGTTGCTGCGGATCTGGGCATGCAGATACAATATGGTTTCTGGATGCCGGAACCCGCCCTCGATGAGGGAATGGAAGAATGGCCGGAAGACTATATCCATTCAGTTGTGAATACCGTCCGTAGTAACAAAGACAACAAAAGTATTATCGGCTGGCACCTCGGGAATAATTACTGGGAAGCGCTGGACGACAGGTACATATCGCCTTCATTGCTTTATCACGAGGATCAGTATATACGCTGGCTGAGAAAGCTGGTGCAGCAGATCAAAGCAGTTGATCCCGGAAGACCTGTTACACTGGATGTACCGGAGGGACACCGTTTCTCGCTGACAGTACAAACCATCGCGGATGCTATTCCGGAACTCTCCGCAATAGGGCTTGTCTCACCGAAAGACGCTACCGGCGGCAACATCACAGTTACTGATATTCCATATTTCTTCAGCGGTATCCATGCAGATAATTACATAGCTGCCAGTAAAAAAGGGCCGGTATTTATAGACGCATGGCAGGACGCGCAGACCAGAGATGCGATCACCTTCAATGGGCTGACAGATCTCTATGGTCATTACAAACCCGACGCCGTACGCCTCGCACAATACTGGCATGGCAGTGTACCTGCACCGGCATTACCGGCAATAAAAATACTGAAACCGGCCAGAGTAACGGATCCCGGTGCTGTACTGACTTACAGCGCACTGGTATTTGAGAAGGGACAATGGAATCTGGAGGGTTACTTCGATCCCTCGCTGCATTTTGAGTGGTACCTGTACAAAACAGATGGATGGGAAAATGGTATTTATATGGAACATGCAGGTAGCGGACCTGTGCTCAATCTGCATATCCCTAAGTCGCCGGAATTATACCGGCTGTATCTTGTAGCAGGGAAAGGACAATACGTGACCACTGCCCTTTCCAATCTGCATACCCCGCTGATAAAATAAAAGCACTTATTTATCCAGTCCGAAGAAATGACAGGCTTCCGACGGACTATCATACGCCGCAGACGTCATGCCCAGCAATCGCGGGAACCTGAATCCCGGCTGAGGAACAGTGTGTCCACCACCTGATATACTGATCAGCTGCACAAGGGTACGCCCTTCTTTTTTCCATGTACGTTGCGATACCGTGGCTGATGCAGTTGCAGACTTTTCTTCTGTAGCCTGATTTCTCTCTGCGAAATGTTGCGCCGTGGCAGGCGCGGAAATCGCAGTACCTACTTTCTTAAAGAAAAGGTTTACTTCCCCTCCGTTATAAGGAATGATCTTATCGGCTGTACCATTCACCAGCAATACCGGCGAAGTGGCGCCCTCCATGGTACAGGAGCAGGTAGCTGCATCCGGCAGACTCGCACACACGGCAGCGATACCAGCTACCTTCTCAGGCGTTTCCATACCCAGTCTGAAAGCCATTTGTCCGCCGTTGGAATAGCCAAACACAAAGACCTTTTTTGGATCAATATTGTATTGCTTTTCATAGTACGCAATCAACGCATGCAGAAAGCCCATATCGTCGATATTCAGCTGCTTTGCCTCAAAAGGAGCATCCATACGGCAATCATTCCAGTTGCCCTTATATCCGTCGGGATAAGCAACCAGAAAGCCATGTTTATCCGCCAGCTGATCAAAGCTGTAACCGGTCCATTCCCGAAAACGCTTCCCGTCCAGACCAGAACCATGCAGCATAATAACGAGTGCGGGATGATCATGTGGTTTAGCGGGCACATACGAGAGGAAACTGCGTTCCAGTTGGCCCACCTTTATAGCGGATGCGCTGATAGTTGCGCTGAGTGGCGGTGTCTTTGGTACGGGTGCATAGATATAGTAACTGTACAAAGCGGCGATGATGACCAGTAATACGGCCAGGCTGATAAATCCGATCTTCAGTAAATACATTGCTGATAGTTTTAATTTCCTGTAATGCCGCAAACTTATGTACATTAGTTCCCGCTTTCGTATTGATAAGTAAAAGGTTAGCGCTAACCTTAAAGTAACTGCCTGAACTATGCACGAGTGTAATTTAAAGGATCCGATATCTGATCAGCAATGCGTGGAAATGATCAATGCTGTGGGAGATGCCCTGTACGTAATCGGAGGCAAATGGAAACTGCGGATCATCATCGCACTTTCCAATGGAAAGAAACGTTTTAACGAATTGCAGAAGGCATTGAAGGGTATCTCTGCCCGGGTGTTGTCAAATGATCTGAAAGATCTTGAACTGAACGGTTTCGTCCGCAGGATTGAACGAAGTGAATCCACCACTTTGCTGGTAGAATATGAATTGCTGGAGTACAGTCACTCACTGATGAATGTGATCTCCTCGCTGAATGACTGGGGCACGATGCATAAGAAAAAGATCATGCATAAAGATTGAAAAAAATAGCCCCCCCAGGAATGGGGAACGGCCTAGATTAAAACAGAAAATCTTTATTACATCATCTTACGATATTTCTTGTGTAATTGTACGGCAGCTTTCACCGGGTCTCCCTGTGGCTTTGCGGCATATTTATCATGCCCGTTCGCCCATTTCCACTCAAATGCCTTCACCTGCTCTTCAAATGCCTTTAAATCGGCTGTTTCGCCCTTTTTAAGGCTGGCTTCCAGCAAAGTGAAGAACTGCTGCCAACGAGGCTTATAAAAGCCTTTAATCAGCCCGTTCCACTGACGGTTTGAATATTCGTGTACCGGACTATCCTTATCTCCCCACAAAGTCACCAGGTCTTTCGCATTGAACTCATACAGGTCCTGCTCTGCCGGCGTAATCCCATTACTCCGTGCATCGCTTACCCATTTGCCCAGCAGAAATCCTTCCTGGGTACCTAATAGCATATCCATGTCGTCCAGGAGTCCGAGGAACTGTGTGCTGTATTGCTTAAATGCTGCGAGGTCCTTATTGCGGTAAGCAGTAGCTACACGCTGTTGTAAAGGACTGGCATAGTTACCAAGCACCTGACGGGTCACATCTACCAGGTCATACTTAAACCCTGCTGTTGGTTTCACCTGTGCGGCTGCACTGATGAAAAGATCCCAGGCCGGTACTACTTTGGCCGGATCATATTCCAGTTTTGTCTTTACTCTCTCTGCGGCTATATCCAGTGTTGGTCTTGCAACAATGATCGATTCCGGTGCTCCTTCGGTAGGACCACCGATGTATACTGTATGATACAGGATCTGCCAGGCCTTGTTCACTGCTTCATTTTCTACACCATAACGCTGCTTTGCATACGATTGCAGCCAGGTATCTACGTTAATCGGCTGATCTCTCCAAACGTTATCGATCATCAGCTGGTATAATGCAGGATTCTGCTCGATACCTTCCGGTGTCAGACCAATGCCCGACATCTTTCCGGAAGCCGGATCATGTAAGGCTGTAGCCGGATCGTGCGCAGCAGCATCCATTAATCCCCACATACCCGTGTTGCCGCCGAAGTTGTGCAGCATATTCCAGATCCATGGTTTACCATAGTAAGCCTGTGTATTCTTCCATTCAGGATGACTTTCACTGTAAAGGTCCAGTACGATCATATGGTCGTCAGGCACTGCATTCAGTAAAGCACGGATCTGCGGCTGATGCCAGTAACTGGCATTATAATGGAACATCCATCCCTGCATCACCCATACGGCTTTCGGATCAGCGGCTGCCATAGATGCGTATACCTTACGGCTCATGGCATCCAGGAAAGAAGAATCGCTGGAAGGCGGCACATTTTCATTAAAGGTATCCGCTGAATAAAAGTGATCGGTACCGAAAGCTTTGGTTTGTGCTTCCAGAAATTTCTTACCGATCTTATCAAACATCGGACTGTTCGGATCGAGTATATATACATCCGGGAAACCAGCGTCCCAGTTGGTCGGCTTTACGATCTCATTCGGGTATTTGTCTTTGAATGCCGGCGGTACGTGTCCGGTAAAAGCAGGCAGTATTGGCAGCATACCCATACTACGTTCTGCTGCCAGGATCTTTTGCTGTAAGGCTTTGTGACTATCTTTCCAGTGTTGTGGCAATGGACCGCCCCAGGCATCGATATTCCCCATCCAGAGCCAGGAGAAATAAGCTGGTCCGCTGAAAAATTTGTCCAGTTCTGCATCCGTAAAGCCCATCTCTTTATACACTTCCTGCCAGATAGCTTCTTCACCGGTAAGCGCCAATGGCATGTTGATGCCATTCATCGCCATCCAGTCTATTTCCTGCTGCCATCTCTCCCTGTTCCACCAGGCCATGCTGTACTGGAATGTACAGTAGTTGATATAATAGCGATATTTATACGGCGTCACATGGTGCTCTTTCTCCTTCACAACAGGCAATACAGCCGGCAGATGAAGGTTTGTACCGTTCCAGGTAATGATCGAATTACAGTAATTTCTGAGATAGTAGTTCAATGCCGATGCTACGCTCACGCCGTTGTTTCCGCGCAACACAATACGGTTGCCATTACTTTCTATTTCAAATACATCCTTTCCATTGTCCGCAGGCAGGTATTCGCAGGTAAATGCGGCAGCCCTGTCCTTTACGACCCTTTTTAAAAACGCGTCCGTAGCGGCCTTGTCTATCTGTGCAAATGCAGGTAATCCTGCGGTGCCGAGCAACAAGGCAGCAATGATCTTTTTCAATTGCATGAAAAAACTACTTTAAAGGAAAATGGCGGATGATACCAGCCATTTTCCTTCAGATTGATGAATGATAGTTGTGTTAGTAATTCTCGTTTTGCTTCAGTACACCATTGCTCTTATCAATCTCTGTTTGTGGCAATGGGAAATAATAATGCTTAGGTCTGATGAAATTACGCGCCTGTACCAGGATATTACCATCTCTGCCATACTTAGGTTTGTTATAGTATGTGGTGATATCCAGCAGCCCCGCTTTGTCCCAGCGCATCAGGTCCTGGTGGCGTTCATTTTCGCCGCTCAGTTCCACACGACGCTCATGGATAACAGCCGGCATACCTGCACCGCTTACATCACCCAGACCTGCTCTTTTACGCACTTTATTGATCTCTGTATCACCTGCACCTGCACCAGACTTACGGATCTTCGCTTCTGCCACCAGCAGCATGATATCTGCAGTTCTCAGCAAAGGCGTCTTCAGGGAATAGTTCAGACCACCATTAGGTTTCCAGTAAGAGAATTTACGGAAGTGATAACCGGTCTCTGACATGTTTGCATTGTATGTTGCAATAGAAGAACCAATATTGATCTTATCACCAGGAGACATGATGGATACTGCCTTACGCGCATCATTCTGTTCGAATTCATCTACCAGTTGTTTCAGTGGCTGGTGGAAGTTCCATCCGTTCCATTCGCGCGGTGTATAGTAAGTAGTGAAATCTGAGTAGCCCCAGGTATCGCTTGTCTGCACAGCAAACAGCATTTCATCATTGTTACTTGTTTCCGGTGTAAAGTTCGCTACATAAGTTGGTGCAAGATTGTACTTACCGCTGTTGATCACTTTCTCGCCATAGATGATCGCCTGATCCAGCTTCTCCCAGTACATGTACAGCTTACACAGTAAGCCCCATGCAGAGCCTTTTGATACACGGCCTCTGTCAGCGCCTTCGTAGCTATCAGGCAGGAGGTCTGCTGCTGCCAGCAGGTCCGTCTGGATCATACCACGCAGACTATCTATGCTTACTTTCGGCTTGTTATAATTACCCGTCAGTACATCATCTTCTGATACAACCGGCGCTTCGCCGTATACCAGCATCAGTCTCCAGTAGGCAAATGCACGCAGGAAACGGGCTTCACCCAGACAACGGTTTTTAATATCCTCGTCTATGGAAGTGATCTTCGGGATGTAGATCAATGCACTGTTTGCACGGTTGATCATTTCATATTTCCATTTCCAGCCGAAACGTACCTGTGCATTTGCTGCATCATAGGTAAGGTTTTCGATAGCCACATCTTCAGAGTGGTCACCCGCACGGTACTGGTCATCAGAAGGATCATCAAAAGTAAACTCGGCGTGTCCTGTGAAATCTTCTTCCAGCAGTACGTTATAAATACCGGTAATACCATTGACTGCATCTGACTGGTTACGCCAGTAAGTAGCGGTGGTATAGGTGCCTTTCGGAGTTACGTCCAGGATGCTATCGCAGGAGGTCATGGAAGTAAACAGTACCGCAGCTATAATTAAAAGTTTATTACGATTTTTTGTTGTCATGGTCCATTGGTTAAATGAAGCTTAGAAATTCATTGAAGCACCAAATGTTATACTTCTTGCCTGTGGATAGGTCGCTACGTCCACACCTCTCTGCTTGTTACCGTCTGTATAACCCAGTTCAGGATTCAGTCCGGAGTAGTTGGTGACGATGAACATATTCTGTCCGGCTACGTACACACGGATACCAGGCGCATTTGACTGGCCACCCCATACTTTCGCAGGAATGGTATATCCCAGTGAAACGTTGCGCAGGGCGAAATAGTTACCTTTTTCAATGAACCTGTCGGAGGTACGGTAGTTACCATTGTTATCGCTCAGGGTCATACGGGATACGCTGTTGCTGGTACCCTCACCATGCCAGCGGTTCAGCTGTTCTGCATAGTAATTGTATGAATAGGTTGGATCCAGACCCTGCATTTTATCTGCGTTGTACAGTTTAACACCTGCTACGCCGGTAAAGGAGAGATTCAGATCAAAGCCCTTAAAGTTACCACCTGCCTGGAAACCGTATTGCAGACGAGGATTAGGATCGCCCAGATAAACACGGTCAGCTTCAGTGATCGCACCGTCGTTATTAACGTCTACGAAACGTACGTCACCTGGTTTGATGTTCGCTTTCCTGCCATCTTTAGCGATGTAAGGATCGTTATCGATCTGTGCCTGGTTCTGATACAGACCAGCTGTTTTCCATCCATAGAAAGAAGCGATCGGCTGGCCTTCGTAAGTACGGGAAATCTCCTGGTTCTGACGACCGTAGTTAGATGAACCGATATATGAGTTACTTGAATACAGTCTGGTTACTTTGTTCTTCAGTACTGTAGCATTCGCAGCTAAGAAATAAGTAAACGCTTTTTTACCACCCTGATAGGATACCTCAAACTCCCAACCGTGGTTGTTCAGTCGGCCGATATTCTCATCAGGCACCGTAGATGTACCATGCAGGTCAGGCTTTGCAGCAGGTACCAGCATGTCTATAGTATTCTTGTTGAAGTAAGTGATCGTACCATTCAGCGCGTTGTTCAGGAATCCGATCTCCATGCTGATATTGGTCATGTGTGCTTTTTCCCAGGTAATAGCGTTGTTTGCCAGACTGGAGTTCCAGATACCGGTATAAGGCACATCACCGAAGTTATATTTACGGTTTTTTACAACAGTAGCCAGGTACTGGAATTCAGTTACGTTCTGGTTACCCAGTACGCCCCATCCACCGGTCAGTTTCAGGTTGCTGACAGCATGCACATTCTTTTTAAAGAAGTCTTCATCAGAAATACGCCATCCTGCAGATACGGCAGGGAAATATCCCCAGCGGTTACCCGGTGCAAATCTGGAAGAACCATCTGCACGCATGGTAGCGGTCAGCAGGTATTTACCTTTAAAGCTATAGAAACCTCTTACAAATCCGGATGCCAGGATGTTGGTCGCATAATAGTTACCAGCAGCATTGTAAACGATGGAACCATTGTCCAGCACCAGCACATAAGGAGATTCATCATCAAAACCATTACGCTGTGCATTGAAATAGCTGCCGGTATATTTCTGGTAGGAAACACCACCCGTCAGGGAGATCTGGTGTTTCTGCGCCAGGGTCTTATTATAACTCAGAAAAGCTTCACCCAGGTGTTGGTTGGTGCTTGTATTCGCCTGGTTTAATTCCGCATCATCACGGGTACGTACCTGTGTGAGCGTCTTAGGCAGGAAGCTGAAAGAGTTGCTCAGTGTTCCGTCAAATGCGTAGTTCAGACGCAGTTTCAGGTCTCTGATGATCTCTACTTCTGCGAATGCGTTCGCCAGGATACGATAGTTCTTTACCCAGGCATCTGTTGTTTCAGCAGTATACACCGGGTTGTTGATGTCACCCAGTTCATTACTACCCTGAGCGGATCCATAGTTACCGTTTTCATCCTTCACAGGAATAGCAGGGTTGAAACGCAGGGCGCTGAAAATAAGACCTGTCTGAGAAGAATAGGTATCCAGTGAATTACCCTTGCGGGCAGTCAGCTGTAAGTTCTCTCCTACTTTCAGACGGCTGTTGATCCTGTGTTCTGAATTAATACGTACGGTAAAACGTTTGAAATAGGTATTGGTGATCAATCCTTTTTCATCGTAGTAACCCAGAGAGAACAGGTAGTTGGAAAATGCGCTACCACCTTTGATGGATACATCCGCATTGGTCACATGACCGGTATTGAATAAAGCTTTCTGCCAGTCAGTACGCTGTACGGCATAATATGGGTCCTGCCAGATAGCCGGTACTGACAGACCATCATTGGTATAACGCTCCTGTTTCAGTTTTACGAGATCAGGTGCGGTCAGCAACGGCAGATATTTACGCACGTTGGATACACCACGATAGATGTTTACAGAGGTATTCAGCTTTTCGTTGTAAGTACCTTTCTTCGTGGTAATGATGATCACACCGTTAGCAGCACGGGTACCGTAGATAGCAGAAGAAGAGGCGTCTTTCAGTACTTCCATGGAAGCGATATCGTTATTATTGATATCACTCAGGCCGGAAGAGGCTGCAGGCACACCATCGATAACGATCAGTGGTTCTGAGTTATTGATCGTACCTGTACCACGGATACGGATACTTGGTGTTGTACCAGGAGATCCATCCGAGCGAACGATATCAACACCTGCTACGCGGCCCTGAATAGCCTGTGCGGCATCACTCACCGGCAGGTTTTTGATATCTGCACCTTTTACGGTGGAGATGGTACCGGTCAGGTCACGTCTTGTCTGTACACCATAACCTACGACTACAACGTCATTCAGACTGGTAGTGCTGGTGGACAGGGTAATATTATTCAGATTGGAGAGGGCGCTGACAGTCACCGGAGAGAATCCAATGGTTTTGAATACCAGAGAGTCACTATTTTCAACCCTGATAGAGAAACTACCGGTAGCGTCAGTGGTCACACCCCTGTTTTTGCCTTTTACACCTACGGTAACACCGATCAGCGGCTGGCCTTTATCATCTTTTACCTTACCTTTTACGGTGATCGCGGTATCCACCGGCAGTGACAACATATCACCTTCCAGCGCCATATCGGCCATCACATTCCGGGTATTCCTGGTAATGATGATCTGTGTTTTATTCTGTTCGAAATTAAAATCGGATGTATTGAGCAGCTGTGCCAGTACTTTCTCTACCGGCATATTGCTGACATGCATACTTACCGGTGCAGCCGCCTTGATATGCGAGGAATTGTAAACAAAACGGAAAGGCGTCATCTGCTGGATCTTTTCCAGAACGGCTGACAGCTTCATATTGCTGACAGTCAGATTGATCTTTACCTCTCTGATATCCTGCCCGTCTGTATTATTGGCGAACAATGAAAAGGAAAAGGTAAAGGCAAATATCAATATATAAACCGAACATCGCATGAGAAATAATAAGAATTGGATACACGAGCCCCGTGTATGCGCTGTTTTTTCCATAACTTTAATACGATTTGTTGTTAGTAAATAATGAATCCAGGGTATGCAGGTTTGGCGACATGAAATACCCTGTACAGGCGTCCCCTGTACTCAGGTGCAGGGACGTTTTGTTTATATTACGTACTGTTTATACTCTGCGGCATATATGTCCAGATGGTTTTTCTCTTCCTTAATTACATGACAACCCGTGGTTTCTGTTTCACTGACAACCTTTTCCTTCCAGCGTCACCATGCTACTGTCTGCACTGAAGGTATATGTTGCATTATTGATCTTACACAAGAGATCTATCACACGGGATACTGCTGATTCTTTCTCAAAACTTGCAGTGATCATACACTGCGTTAACGTGTTGTTGGCGAATACTACTTTAACATTATATTTTCTGTTGATGGCACGGGCGATTTCCCCGAATGACTGATCATAAAACTCCAGTTGTCCGCTTGTCCAGGCATATGCATTGGCTGATACTACTTCCTTCAGTACCGGCGGATGCTGGCTCGCATATTTCAGTTGTTTATTGGATGTCAGTACAGTAACTGTTTTTGTTTGTTTGTCCTCCAGTCTGACTTTACCACTTGTTACCGTGATATAAAAAGGCTCGTCCGGATAAGCTTTGATATTAAATGCGGTGCCCAGTACCTGTGTCGTCATATCACCCGACTGTATGATAAAGGGCTTCTCCGGATCGCTGGCTACATCGAAATAGGCCTCCCCTGTCAGATCCAGTTTACGCTCGCTAAAGAACGGTAAATCGGTATATACCAGGCGGGTTTCGGCATTAAGCCACACTTTACTACCATCTTTCAGCACGATCTGCCGGGGATGTCGTGCGGCCTTATAGACCTCCCTGTTGCTGAAAAATATGGTGAGCAATCCTCCTGTAAGCAGCAGCAGTGCGCCTGCGGCTATCTGCCATACTGAGAACCGTTTTATTAATGACTGCCTTGAACGATTGACAGACTTTACCCGCTGATCGATCTTTTCTTTCATCCTCGCTTCCAGCACTGCTTCATCCTCTCCTCCCAGATCGATGCTCAGTTCCTGCTGATTAAAGGAATAATACCATTTTTCCAGCAGGGCATGCTCCTCAGGAGTTGCAGTACCCTTCAGGTACTTCGCAGTCAGATCAGTCAGCTGTTCTTTAGTCATAATTTCACAGTAAATACAGATAAGAAACGTTTCCTGACAAAGCACAGCAAACCGTATTCTAAGTAATAGTGTAAAAAAAGAGGTCCTACCCTACCTCTCTGAAAAAATATTTTTTGAAATCTTTGGGTCAGAGGAACCAGACCATATGTTTCAGTTGCACCCGTAATTGACGGAGTGCTCTGGTAATGTGCTTTTCGACCGCTTTTGTGGAGATGTTCAGTTTCTCAGAGATATTTTTATTACCCAGGCCTTCTTCCCTGCTATAATGGAAAACGAGACGGCATTTTTCGGGTAAACGATTGATTTCCCGGTTGATCTCATCCTGTAGTAATCTGCTTTCGGCGGAAGGTTGTTCTACCGGCAAAGACAATAATTCTTCCAGGGAAGCTGTACTATTAGATGGCTGGGCAAAATGATGAAAAACGGCATATTTGGTGGCCGTAGCGAGATAGGTATACAGATATTTAATGTCGGAGCGTTCGCGGGCAGCCCAGAGGCTTGTAAATACTTCCTGCACAATATCTTCTGCTGCCTCACTATCTTTCAGATGGTAAAACGCCAATGCATATAATTTACGCCAGTAGCGAAGGTAAATTTCGTCGAAGGCTTTTGCGTCAGAAAGCCTGACCCTGTTAAATAATTCATTGTCCTCCAATACGCTGTATGACATAGGCGCCGGTAAAAAGTGACTCAAAGTACCAATAATAATTTTCAATTCCAATACACCGCTTACAGGCAAAATATAAATTTAATCAGGGCTGTCCTTCCCCTCCATTTATCACGCCAGACAGCCTGTACCAACCTGCAATAATACAAACAAAACTAATATATCGGCACATCCATTACGTTATCCGGGGCCGGATATGTGCCTTTTCAGGGTGAATAGACAGGATATAAAAGCAGGTCTCTTTATCCAATAATGCACATAACAATATGATTATTAGATAATTAATCATTAACCCTATTCATTTTCAATTATTTACCGGGGAAAAGTAAAATAGCTCCTGATGCGCTGCCTAATGCGAATTTCTATTACTTTTGCAGCCGGTATTTTTTCTAAGAAAAGGTATAGACACAGTTAGTAAAGCATGCATATATTACTCAAAAACGTTCAGGTAGTCGCTCCATCGTCCCCATTTCACGGACAGCAGCAGGATATTTTAATTGAAAACGGCATCATCCGCCAGATAGGGACAGGGCTTTCCGCTCCTCAGGCCAGGGTTGTTTCCGGAGATAATCTGCACGTATCCCTCGGATGGACAGACCTTTTCGCTCATTTCAGCGATCCCGGTCAGGAATACAAAGAAGACCTGCAGAGTGGTGTTGACGCAGCTGCCAAAGGTGGCTATACTGCCGTTATGATTGTGCCGAACACCCAGCCGGCCCTTCATACAAAAGCACAGATAGAATACGTGATCAGCCGTACGCGTCACAGCGCCGTACAGGTACTGCCTATCGGAGCCGTAACCAAGAACCTGGAAGGAACTTCCCTGGCAGAAATGTACGAAATGCGACTGGCAGGTGCAGTGGCTTTCTCAGACGGATTGAAACCGATCCAGTCTCCGGGTATTATGCTCAAAGCCCTGCAATATGTAAAAGCAGTCAACGGTACTATCATCCAGTTACCGGACGATCTGAGCATCTCGGCTCATGGTCTGATGCACGAAGGTATCTACAGCACACAGCTGGGTATGCCGGGTAAACCTGCTATCGCAGAAGAATTAATCATCCAGCGCGACCTCGAGCTGGCACAATATACCGACTCCCGTATCCACTTCACGGGTATCAGTACACGTAAATCAGCAGAACTCATCGCTAACGCGAAAGGAAAGGGTATTAAAGTGACCTGCTCCGTGACGCCTTATCACGTTTCGCTGACAGATGCACATCTCCTCTCTTACGACTCGAATCTGAAACTGAATCCTCCCCTGCGTACCGCAGAAGATGTACAGGCATTACGGGATGCGGTGAAGACGGGGGTGATCGACTGCTTCGCTACCCATCACCTGCCACAGGACTGGGACGCCAAACAGGTGGAATTTGAATATGCAAAGAATGGTATGATCGGGCTGGAAAGCGCCTTCGGCGTACTCCGCAAACACCTGCCTGAAGTACCGGTAGAAAGACTGATAGAAATGCTGTCCGCACAACCGAGAAAGATCTTCGGACTGCCGGAATTGTCACTTTCTGAAGGTGCGACTGCCAATCTGACCATATTCAATCCGGAAGAAGAGTGGGTACTCAGCACGGCGCATCTGGCCAGCAAGTCTAAAAATTCAGCGTATATTGGCGCGGAATTGAAAGGCAGTGTGAAAGGAATCATCAACGGCCAATATGCCCAACTTTAAAACAGACAATCGTGTATGAGTAATGCAACATATCCTAATCCCGGTATAAAATGGGGACTGATCGCCGCTGTAGTGGTTATTGCTACCGGTATCGCCCTGTATTATACGGATCAGCCTACGTTTTTCAATCTGAAATTCATTTTTATTCAGCTCCTGATATGTGCAATTGCCGGCTTACTGGCCGGCCTGGAACAAAAGAGACATCAGGGTGGCTTTATCGGTTTCAAAGCTGGTTTGCAGCCTATCTTTATGACTTTTGTGATCGGCACACTGGCGGGTACTGCCCTTACCTATATTATTGCGAACTTTGTAGATCCCGAACTGCCAGCCCGTATGAAGGCCATGGACCTGAAGATACTGGAAGAGATGTCAAAACACCCGCAAGGGCTGAGTGTTAGTGAAGCAGACATCGATGCTCAGTTGACTGAATTGAAACAAAGCGACAACAGCATCACCTTCGTGAAAAGCATACTATCCTATTTTACCGGATTATTCCCTGACTTTGTGATTGCTGCAATACTGGCGGTTGTTATCCGCAGAAAGCGTATTGCATAGATTGGCACTTAATTAGATAGATAAGCATCCTAAACACATTGTTATAAAACATGGATATTTCCGTAATCGTTCCCTTAAAAAACGAAGAAGAATCACTGCCTGAACTGGCTGCCTGGATTGACCGTGTCATGCAGGAGCATCGGTACTCATATGAGGTATGGATGATAGACGATGGCAGCACTGATAATTCCTGGGATATCATTCAGCAACTCGCAGCCACCAATCCAAATATAAAAGGCATCAAGTTTCAACGTAACTATGGTAAATCCGCCGCCCTTAACGAAGGCTTCAGAGCCGCGCAGGGAGATGTCGTGATTACTATGGATGCTGATCTGCAGGATAGTCCTGACGAAATTCCGGACCTCTACCGTATGATCAAAGAAGATGGTTTTGATCTGGTAAGTGGCTGGAAAAAGAAACGTTACGACAGCGCTCTCACCAAAAACCTTCCCTCCAAATTATATAACTATACCACTACCCGCATGAGCGGCGTAAGGCTGCATGACATGAACTGCGGACTCAAATCCTACAGTCGCAAGGTCATTAAAAGCATAGAGGTATATGGAGAAATGCACCGTTACATTCCGGTTATTGCCAAATGGAACGGTTTCAGAAAGATCGGTGAAAAAGTGGTGGAGCACCGCGCCCGTAAATACGGTACCTCCAAGTTTGGTCTGGAACGCTTTATCAACGGCTTCCTTGACCTGGCTTCCATCATGTTCATCAGCAAATTCGGAAAACGTCCGATGCACCTCTTTGGCGCACTCGGCACACTTTCCTTTATACTAGGTTTTACCATCTCTGTATACCTGGCCATTCAGAAATTTGCCTACGCCCAGTATAAGATGACCGAACGTCCGCTCTTCTACCTGGCCCTGCTGGCAATGATCATAGGGTCTCAGTTATTCCTTACAGGCTTTATTGCCGAACTGGTCACCAGAAACGCTCCGGAAAGGAATGAATATCTTGTGGAATCTATCCTTGACCGCACTAAATAACAGCAGATGGCTAAAAAGAAGATTCTGTTTCTCGGTCCGGCATGGCCTTTCAGAGGTGGCTTGTCTGCCTATAACGAAAGACTTGCGGAAGAACTGCAGAAGGATGCGGAGGTTGAGATCTGGACATTCACCGTACAGTACCCCTCTTTCCTTTTTCCGGGGAAAAGCCAGTTTACGGACGCTCCGGCGCCTGAACACCTGCGTATCCGCAGACTGATCAATTCTGTCAATCCGCTGAACTGGATCAAGGTAGGCCGTATGATCCGTAAATGGAAACCTGATCTGATCGTTACAAAATACTGGCTCCCGCTGATGGGTCCATGTCTGGGTACACTGCTCCGTCTGGGTAAAAGCAAACATACCCGGGCAGTGTCCATCCTCGACAATGTGATACCACACGAGAAAAGACCCGGTGATGTGCCATTTACAAAATACTTCCTCAAACCCGTAGATGCGTTTATCGCGATGAGCCAGTCCGTACTGGACGATCTGCGTCAGTTTGAGCCCGGTAAACCAGCGTCTCTGATTCCTCACCCTGTATACGATAACTACGGTACACCCGTGTCTAAATCAGTAGCCAGAGAACAGTTAAAACTGGAGCAGGATAAGAAGTACATCCTGTTTTTCGGCTTTATCCGTGAGTATAAAGGGCTGGACCTGCTGTTGAAAGCGATGGCAGATGAACGTCTGAAAGCAATGGACGTACGTCTGGTTGTAGCTGGTGAATTTTATGGCGATCCTGCTCCTGTTATGAGTCTTCTGGATGAACTGAAACTGGGAGAAAAGGTGATCCTGCACACCGACTTTATTGCGGAAGACGCTGTAAAGAACTACTTCTGTGCAGCCGACCTGGTAGTACAACCTTACAAAAGCGCTACACAAAGCGGTATTTCCCAGATAGCGTATCATTTCGAAAAGCCGATGGTGGTAACCCGCGTGGGTGGTCTGGTTGAAATGGTACCCGACAATATCGTTGGTTTCCAGTGTGAACCGGAACCTGCTGATATCGCTGCCAAGATTGCGAAATACTATACCGATAACCGCGAGGCCGATATGACCGCCGCTGTCCGGGTAGAGAAAAAGCAATATTCCTGGGAAAGACTGGCCGGAGAGATTAACCGGCTGGTTTACAGTAAGTAAGAAGATATATTATACCCTATAACCGGAAAGATCTGTCAAAGGTCATTCCGGTTGTTTTTTTTCAGATAATATATAAGTAATATTTTAACTTCTTTTAAACAAGATCGCGAGATACGCATGCGCAATTGTCTTATCTTGCAGCACTTATAAAAACGGAATTACTGTGATTTATCGTAGCAAAGCACCATTACGCCTGGGCCTGGCCGGAGGCGGAACAGATGTAAGCCCCTACTCTGACATGTACGGCGGCGCAATCCTTAATGCCACCATTTCCCTTTATGCCCGTGCAGCCATTGAACCTATCACTGAAAACAAGGTTTACTTTGAATGCGCTGACAGGGATGAGACACTGGTATGCGATGCTAACTTCCCGCTTCCGCTGGATGGTAAACTGGAGATACTGAAGGGGGTGATCAACCGTATACATAAAGACTATGGCATCCCGTCCGGCTTTAAACTGACCACTTTTGTAGATGCTCCTGCCGGTTCCGGTCTGGGTACCTCTTCAACACTGGTTGTAGCCGTACTTGGCGCCTTCGCTGAATGGCTGAAACTCCCCCTGGGAGAATATGATATGGCACACCTGGCCTACGTGATCGAAAGAGAGGACCTGAAACAGGCCGGTGGTAAACAGGACCAGTATGCCGCTACCTTCGGTGGTGTGAACTTCATGGAGTTTTACCATGATGATAAAGTAATTGTAAACCCGCTGCGCATCAAGGATAAATACCTGGATGAACTGGAAAATAACCTGGTATTGTACTATACCTCTACCAGCCGTCTTTCCAGCAGCATCATTTCTGAACAACAGAAAAACGTACACGAAAAGAAAGAAGCCTCTATCGAAGCCATGCACCACCTGAAAGAACAGGCAGTCATGATGAAAGAAGCCCTTCTTCGCGGTAGCATCGATAAAATTGGCGACATTCTTGATTTCGGCTTCCAGCATAAAAAGAACATGGCCAAGGGTATTACCAACTCACAGCTGGATAATATCTATGAAGCAGCCAAACGTGCAGGTGCATCCGGTGGTAAGATCTCCGGCGCCGGCGGCGGTGGCTTTATGATCTTCTATTGCCCTGGTAATTCCCGTTATAAGGTAGTCGAAGCACTGAATACTTTCGGCGGACA
The DNA here is from genome assembly GCF_900114995.1 of Chitinophaga sp. YR627. GTDB lineage: Bacteria > Bacteroidota > Bacteroidia > Chitinophagales > Chitinophagaceae > Chitinophaga. Next base: position 226,029 of record NZ_FOUX01000006.1, on the reverse strand, counting down.
GGTAAAACGTTACCACTTTACGCACAATGGCGTAAACAGCTGGTGCATGTAAATTCTACAATTGAACAACGACATCATTTCATGAGTAACAATATCATCAGGACAATACAGGAAAGCATCGCGGTAAAGCAGGCCATCTGCGAAGATGCAGCCCTTATCAATACGATACAGCAGGTAGCCAATGTGATCACCAGCAGCCTGCAACAGGGCCACAAGATCCTGTTCTGCGGTAATGGGGGTAGCGCAGCTGATGCACAACACCTGGCAGCTGAATTCTCCGGACGTTTTTATAAAGACAGAACGCCGCTGTACGCAGAGGCGCTTCATTGCAATACATCTTACATGACCGCCGTAGGCAATGACTACGGTTATGACCAGGTATACGCACGTATCCTCAGAGGTATCGGTCAGGCAGGTGATGTACTGGTAGGTATTTCCACCTCCGGCAACTCTGCCAATATCCTGGAAGCGTATAAAGTAGCCAAAAGCAAAGGGATGATCGTGATCAGTATGACCGGTCACTCAGGTGGTAAAATGAAAGATGGCAGCGATTATCTGCTGAATATGCCTTCCTCAGATACACCACGTATCCAGGAGTCACACATCACCGTCGGACATATCATCTGCGAAATCGTTGAAAACAATCTCTTCCCATGATACAGGAATGTATTGTACTTGCCGGCGGACTCGGAACACGCCTGCGTAGCGTAGTAGCCGATAAGCCCAAGTGTATGGCCCCTGTCAATGACAAGCCATTCCTGTTTTATCTCCTGCAATATCTGATTAAACAGGGTATTACGCATGTCGTACTGTCCCTGGGCTATAAATCAGAGCAGGTCATTGAATGGTGTGAACAGGCAGGATTACCACTGACGCTCTCCTACGCCATTGAAGAAGAGCCCCTGGGTACCGGTGGCGCTATACTGCACGCTATTTCCCACATCAAAGGAGATGAATGTTTTATCGTCAATGGAGATACATTTTTTGACGTAACACTATCAGACTTCCATCTGTTTCATAAGCAGACACAAAGTAAACTGACCCTGGCCCTGAAACCCATGCGCCAGTTTGAACGTTACGGCAGTGTACAGCTGGATCAGCAGGGCCGTATTACCGCTTTCCTGGAAAAGAAATACTGTGAAGAAGGACTGATCAATGGCGGTGTATACCTGACTTCCAGGGCATACCTGCAAGGCCTTGGACTTCCACAGCAGTTTTCCTTTGAAAAGGAAGTACTGGAACCACAGGTACAGCATAACCAGGTGTTTGGCTTTGTAAGCGATACCTATTTTATCGACATAGGAATACCGGCCGACTATGAACAGGTCCAGGTGGATTTCCGTTCATAAGCCTACTAATTGAAGAATATGCAGATTGATGCTTCCTGGACATTGTTCCTCGACAGGGATGGGGTGATCAACAACGAGATCAAAGACGGATACGTGCTCAGCTGGGATATGTTCCGTTTCGAAGAAGGTGTGCTACCAGCACTGAGTCACCTGGCAAAGAAATTCAGCCGTATCGTACTGGTCACCAACCAGCGTTGTATCGGCAGAGGACTACTGACAGCTGAAGGACTACAGGAAATACATGTAAAGATGCTGGAAGCGATCAGCGCCAGCGGCGGAAGAATAGACAGGATCTACTACTGTCCGGATATTGACAGTAACAGCCCCTGTCGCAAACCGAATGATGGTATGGCCATGCAGGCCAAAGCCGACTTTCCGGAAATAGACTTCTCCAAAGCCATTATGGTGGGTAATACGCTGAGTGATATGAAGTTCGGTAAAGATCAGGGTATGACGACCGTATTCATCCCTTCCACCAAACCGGACCTTCCCTTTCCGCATCCACAGATGGACTATCGTTGTAAAGGACTACTGGAATTTTCCGAAATCATACAATAATTTTGTATCATATAACGTAATAAGCCTGTAGTTTTCATTTCAAATAAAATTATGATCAGAACCTGCTTTCTATTGTTATGCTGCACATTCCTTTCCTATACCGGCCTGCAGGCCCAGAAGGTAAGGATCAGTCCCGCTAACGAAGAGGTCCTGCGTAAACAGCAGGATTCATTACAGGTCCTTTCAGACCTGATCCTCCGTGGACGGGATGAGGCCACCAGACAGGATGCAAATGACCGTTTTATTCCGAAACTGGTACAGGCGCTGAAAACGCCCTATTCTTTCTACTTCAGATTTGACTCGCTGACCACCATTTCCATCCAATATCCGGCAGATAGCACTTTCCGCATCTTCACCTGGGGACTGGAGCAGGAAACCAGCTTCTATCATCATTACGGAGCAATACAGATGAGAACTGAGGGCGGAGAACTGAAACTGTTCCCCCTGTTTGACAGATCTGATTATATCAACAATCAGGACACCATCACCAACAATAAGGAATGGTACGGCTGCCTGTATTATAAAGTACAGCACCGCCGCTATTTTAACAAGGATTACTATACACTCTTCGGTTGGGATGCCAACAACATCCGCAGTCAGAAGAAAATGCTGGACATGCTGACCTTCAAAGATGGCGAACCGGTATTTGGTGGTCCGTATTTCAGTTTTGCGGAAGACACTATTCCCAAAAAGACGCGTAACCGCATGATTCTGGAATATAAGAAAGACGCTACTATCAGTCTGAGCTATAACCCGGAAATGGACATGATCGTGTATGATCACCTGATCTCGGAAACCAATCAGCCGTCCAAGCCCTCCACCTTTGTACCGGATCTCGACTACGAAGGATTCAAATGGAAAGCCGGCAAATGGGTACACATTGAAAAAGTCTTCCACGATGCGCTGCCACAAGGTAAGGTTCCGGTAGACCAGCCAATGAATCAGAAGCAGAAAAGGATGATGGATCCGCGCACTGCCGAGGAGATCAATGAAGGCTTACAACAACCGAAAAAGCCGAAAGGTAAAAAGCAATAATAAAAAAGGAGGGCATCCGCTACATAGCAGATGCCCTCCTTTTTTATCAGGATACAAGTCCTGTTTATTTCCTTTCTTCCATTATTGCACCAGCACTTCATCCACAAACAACCAGGACGTACTACCCTTGAAAAGATACCCCTCAGGGATAGTGCCTATTGTCTTCGCTACGATCCGTATATAACGGGCCTTTTTCTTCTTTATATTGACATGAAATGACTCCAGGTAGGGCTCACCTCTTACCGAGCCTTTCAGGTTCTTTTGGGTGCCTGCCAGCTCATATTTCTTCCCGTTGGCAGAAATGTATACGGCTACTTCTGACGGCAGAAAAATACCACTGTTGGGATCTGCTAGAAAGTTTACACTGACGTTATTGATACTGCTCAATGCCTGCATGTCGACAACTGCCTGTAAATCCTTACCGGAAAAGCCCAGCCAGCGTCCATCCTTAAATGCGGTAGTACCCATTATCCCATTGGTGAGCGTAGCCGCTCCTGCCGCCGGATAGGCATTGTGAAACGGATTCTCCAGCATTACGGGCTTCCCCAGCGCCCGGTTCACCGGAATAAATGCCTGACTTGCGGCAATCATCTTATCGCCCTCAAACAAGGCGGCATACACAATACTGGCAGTATTCACGCTCAGTGGTGTTGTATATTCCGGCGCATGCGCATCCGGCAATTTATCTACCGCATAACGTAATACCGCTTTGCTGTTACTGCTGCTGATACGCACGGTCGCTGTATGTTCCTGATTGATCTCATAGCTGATAACAGGATCTGGACATGCCTGCAACAGATCAAACCAGGCTGTTCCCTGATCAGGTACTTCCAGGGTCAGAATTGCATTCGTCGAGGAGCTGGTCGCCCGGAACGTAAAACTGTATAGTTGCCAGCTGGTCGTCAGTGGATATACATGCTCCTCTCCTGCTACTGCCAGCGTCATACGGAAAGAAGGCATTTTAGCCTGTTCCTTTGCTTTCGCCCATACAGATACGGTGTAACTATTCCCTGCATTGATCACCATCGGCACCAGGCGGATCTTATTGCCACCACTATCCACCGGCGTGATCAGACGTAAACTGAACAATCCTTCTTTACTCGTCCCTGCATCTGCAAAAAAGGTTGCGCCATGGTCAGCTTTTGCACGCACTGTACTGGTGACATTGGATCCAACCGGCAGACCGGGACTCACCACTTTTTCAAAGCCAGGATTCAGGGTAAGGTTACCCGCATACAGCAAAGGCGAAGGCGTTTCTTCTGCTGCGCGGATAAGATATACCCTTGTGCTGTAAGCGTCTATAATATCATTGATCTTCCCGCCGGTAAAGGGTAAAGTTCTGTTCTCAAACCATAATTCTGCTTCATTGGACAAGCCACCGTCCTTTCCGGTAACAGCCAGCCCAGCACCTTTCAGGTCTGTCTGCAAGGCCAGTGATTTAGGCTTATTTTCATTATTGACAGCTATCACCAGGAGATTTCCCTTATAGGTAAAAGCCCTGATCAGGATCGTCTTATCGTCACTATGTACCTCCGGGGCAGGATCTGCGGAAAGCAGAAATGGCGTCATCTGCGCCGTTTCTACAGCCATATCACTACAGGCTGACCAGGCAGAAACAGACTGCGGATTGAGATTACCGGGTGCATGTACATAGTACTGGATACCTTTTGCCCCGCTTACCAGACCCATATAGGTCATGACCCGTATTTCACGGGCTGTGGGTTCACGGGACCACATTTCCTGTCCGCCGAAAGCCTGCGGTACCAGCCAGACGGACTTCTCATATGCCAGTCGTTTATGCAGAAAGCTGACATCCTCCGCTACTTTATCAGCAGCACCAGGTATCGGATAAGGATCGGTCATGGCGATATCCATCGTATTCCTGAATTCATTGATTTTCTGGGGCATCATAAATACTACGGAAACAGGGTGATAAGGATCCAGTTCTTTAATCAGCTGATAAGCCCTTTCCAGCACTGCCGGCGGTCTTCCCTGGCCGTCTGGTTCATCATTGATATACCAGGACAGTAAAGCCGGATGATCGCGGAAAGCCAATACCTCGCTCCGCAATATGGCCAGCTTCTCTTCTTCTGTTTTATCCAGTCCCTTATCGCCATTGTGCCCGGCACCTACCAGCGAATTCACACCGTATTGCACCCTTACACCCAATTGCGCGCAACGGTCCATATAAGCCTTTCTTTCTGCGAAGGTTTCCGGGAGATTACTCTGATAAGGACCGACCATATTAAAGCCATGCGCCACCTCTTTCTCCGCCAGGTCTCCTACGCCAACACAATAAAAACCAAAGGGGAAAAAGGGCATACCATCTGTTATTAAACCACCCGTGAGACGATCCTGTTGCACAGCATTGGGTTTTGTCGGTAAACGCTTCAGGGTCAGTGTTCCGCTATCAACGAACTGCTGTCCATGCAGCACAGTATATTGTAACAGGGTCTGTCCTGTGGTCAGTTCATCAATAACAACAGGCGCATGCAGGTAATGCCCTGTAGCGCCGGTGCTTTTTGACAACTCATGCCCATCCCGGGATACAATAAGCTGATATCCACTGGAGACAAGGCTGTCGGGAATAACACAGATAACACTACCCGCCTGCCCCGGCTGGTAATAATCATATCGGCTGAATACTTTAAATAGGTGATCTGTACGCTCCTGCGCACGTAGGGGCAATACTCCAAGCAGCGGGAGCAGCCATAGCATGATATTCTTCATCGGACCTGTAATAACTTAGTACATACAAGTTAGACAAGTGGCACTGCTAATCCTAGTAAAATAAAAAGCCGTCCCGCTGAATGCGAGACGGCTACTATAGATTGATAAGATATTATCAGAACAATTCTCCCTGTCCCTGTACACCTCCCTCATCTGGTTCCTCTTCGTCAGAGGCCAGTTCGGCACTGATCAGCTCTTCTCCGGAGATACGTGTACCTACAGTTCTGTAGTTGGTCACTTCCACGAATTCAGCCAGGTTGATCTCCTCTTCATCCGGGTTACGTTTCTTCCCGGTTTTCAGCAGGATAACCGGCTCGGAGTGTGTGGTGATCATTTCCAGATAGTTACCTGCGCCTTCTTTGATGAACAGGAACTTGTTGTTCATGGTCTGCGTTTCGATCTTAAAACGTTTCGCATTGAACTGTTTCTTGTCGGCATCAAAGTAGATAGCGGATACTACTTTCTCAGGATTGAATTTCTCAATATATACAAGCTCATTCGGATCATAACGGTTGGTCAGTTCGAAGTTGGTCAGCTCGTAAGTACCATTTTTAAAGGCAACAAAGATCTTGTCTTCTCCCTCGAAGGAACCAATGTAAACGCCACGTTCTTCCATATTCAGACGGCCTATCTCCGTATCGTACCAGATTTTCTGGCCCGCCAGTGTAGAAGCGCCTTTCTCTTTGAATTTCACGTTACGGATAGGGTATTTCGTCACCTGGTTACCCTGGGAGTTACGTCCCTTGATCGCAATGGTTTCAAAATACAGGTCAAACTCCTTGTTACGCGCTGCACAGTTAGGGCTCAGACGGATGCTTACTACTTCAGCTTCTCCATTCGGGTTAGCAGAAAAGTAATGCACTTTTGAATTCTTCTCCCCTTTTACTGTCAGATCGTATTCCTTATCACGGGTAATACCTGTTACATTGAAGCGTTTGGCATAACTCATACCGGTTTTGCCATCCACATAGATCATGTTGTAGGTAGTACGTTCGTCATTCTTTCTGAATACATCTACGTGAATGATATCCTTACCTACGAAGACCTTATCAGCCACTTTGGTAATGATCATCTTACCGTCTTTCTTGAAGACGATGATGTTATCGAGGTCAGAACAATCGGCTATGAATTCATCTTTCTTCAGGGAAGTACCGATGAAACCATCTGCTCTGTTCACATAGATCTTTGCATTGGCGATCGCTACCTGTTGTACCTGGATCGTATCGAATGTTTTGATCTCGGTAACACGTTCGCGGCCTTTGCCATATTTCTTAAGCAGGTTCTCATAGTAGGCTACTGTGAAGTCAACCATATTAGCCAGGTCATGCTTCACATCTTTGATATCCGCCTCGATGGATTTGATCTGCTCATTCAGTTCGTTGATATCGAGTCTGTAGATACGGCGTACCGGTTTCTCTGTCAGTTTCAGGATATCTTCACGGGTGATCTCTCTTTTCAGATTCTTCTTATAAGGCGCGAAACCTTTGTCAATAGCCACAATAACTGCTTCCCAGTCTTTGTGCTTCTGCTCCAGTTCTTTATAGATCCCTTTTTCGAAGAAGATCTTTTCCAGGGAAGTATAATGCCATTTATCCTGGAGTTCGCTGAGTTTGATCTCCAGCTCACGTTTCAGTAGTGCCTGTGTGAACTCTGCGGAAGATCTCAGCAGTTCGCTTACTGTCAGGAAGCGAGGTTTATCATCGATGATCACGCATGCGTTTGGAGAAATAGAGATCTCACAATCAGTGAACGCGTACAGGGCATCAATGGTTATATCAGGAGAAATACCAGGCGCCAGCTGTACTTCGATCTCTACATCTTTAGCGGTATTATCTACTACTTTCTTGATCTTGATCTTACCGTTATCATTGGCTTTTACGATAGACTCCATGAGAGCGGTAGTCGTAACACCATATGGCACGTCTTTGATCAGCAGCGTCTTTTTATCTTTCTCTTCGATATGTGCACGTACACGTACTTTACCACCACGACGACCGTCGTTATAGTTAGCTACATCTATCATACCACCTGTAGGAAAATCCGGGAAGATCTCGAATTTCTTTCCTTTCAGGTATTTGATAGAGGCTTCCAGCAGTTCTATGAAGTTGTGAGGTAATATCTTGGTAGACAAACCAACCGCGATACCTTCTGCACCCTGTGCCAGCAGCAAAGGAAACTTCATCGGCAATGCCAGTGGTTCGTTTTTACGACCGTCATAGCTCAACTGCCACTGGGTGGTTTTGTTGTTAAAACCTACTTCCAGTGCAAACTTAGACAGACGTGCTTCAATATAACGGGCTGCTGCTGCATCATCACCAGTACGCACATCCCCCCAGTTACCCTGGGTATCGATCAGCAGGTCTTTTTGTCCGAGGTTAACGATCGCGTCACCGATAGAAGCATCCCCATGCGGGTGGAACTGCATGGTGGAACCTATCACATTGGCCACTTTATTAAAACGGCCATCGTCCATTTCCTTCATTGCATGCAGGATACGGCGCTGAACAGGTTTTAAACCATCTTCCACGCTGGGTACCGCACGCTCCAGGATCACGTAGGACGCGTAATCGAGGAACCAATTCTCATACATATCCCCCAGGTGGAGGATATTCTGTAATGATTCGTCTGCCGGTTGTGTATTATCGATGTCGCTCATAATCTTATTTATTGATCATCTTTTCAAATTCATCTCTCCAGATGCGTATGGAATCTTTCCGTACGTCAGCCATGGAGTTCAGTTCGATAAAGCAGCAGTCTGTCACGGCTATCAGCTGGTGCCAGATGTTTACGGCCACTTCTATGCGGGCCGGTGCTTCGATCGTGATGGTCTCTATCCTGTTGCCGTCCAGTGGACACCAGTCCATGCTGGCTTTACCGGTCAGCAGGTAAAGTATTTCCGGATTCTTGTAATCAGCCTTTCCTTCGTGGTAATGTTGTCCGCTGCTGCTGCCAGCCTTTCTGTAACACAGAATGAAATCGCCGCTACGGTCCGTATTCCATTCATAGTTACTCCCTCTTTCATCTTCTCCGCTTAGCTGTACAGGCGTTACTTTTACCATTTTCCGGGTATTAGGCGTTAGTTGTTTCCGAAGGTATTTTTACTTCAAAATCTTTAATTGTTTTCAGCTCTCCCCGGCTTTCCAGTTTGCCCAGTTTTACCTGTTCTTTCACTCTCCATCCGAGGAACTGATCCATCACCGGATATTTCAGTTTACCGGTCACTGCGTTCACGAGTTTAGATGCTTTCTGGAACTCTCCAGTTGCTGCCTGCAGCAGATCTTTATCATAGAAAACAGCAGGTTCTCCCCTGAGTTTTTTACCCCCTTCCAGCAGACGGATACCAGCATTTTCATTCATCATGCGGCTCCATTCATCTCCATCTATTTCAAATTCTGCCAGCGACACGGGTCTTGCCAGTTTCTTTGCTTTCAGGAATTCTTTTGCGAGGATCTGATGCAGGTGAGTTGGGTAAAACACGCTTCCTTTTTCGTTGAGGAATGGAAGGTTGTTCAGGTAGATAATATGAATACGGCCGGCGAAGTCATATAACTGACTGATCAGCCAATAATAACCACTTACGTCTCTGGAATTCTGACCAGCCCAGAGATATACTTCCTGTTCAGGATCAGCTTTAAGCAGGGCTTTGAGCTGACGGAACTTCTCCTGGTCTCCTTTTTCTTCCTCCGGTTCCGGAGACGGAACAGGCTGTTCACCTTCGGCAAATATTTCCGCTACCGGCTGGGGCTGAATACCTGCCAGTTGCATCCACCATTGTCTGCGGGCGTTCTGACCATCCTTTGTATCGAGGATAAAAAGAGGACCTATGGACAGGTCATCTTCAAAATAAAGTATGTCTCCTTTCAGCTGTTCATCCAGTTCAAATGCACCAGACAGTGCAGTGGCGGATGGTTCACCGAAAACGATATGTAGCAGTGCCATTGATTTCTTTGATATGCTGATTATTTACCGCTTGCTTCTACAGGTTCATCTATATCGATCAGATCTTTCTCATAACGCAGGTTACCGATGATAAACTCCTGTCTGGTCTGTGTATTCTTACCCATGTAATATTCCAGCAATTTCTGAATATGCGTGTCTTTGGACAGGATCACCGGCTCCACCTTCATATCATCATTGATGAAATTAGCGAATTCGTCCGGAGAGATCTCTCCAAGACCTTTGAATCGGGTGATCTCAGGTTTATTGCCCAGTTTTCTGATCGCTTTTATTCTTTCCTCGTCAGTGTAACAGTAAATGGTCTGTTGTTTATTACGTACACGGAACAAAGGTGTTTCCAGGATGTACAGGTGACCGTTTTTAACCAGGTCCGGGAAGAATTGCAGGAAGAAGGTCAGTAACAGGAGGCGGATGTGCATACCGTCCACATCGGCATCAGTAGCAACCACGATCCTGTTGTAACGCAGCCCTTCCAGGCCTTCTTCGATATTCAGCGCGTGTTGCAGCAGGTTAAACTCTTCGTTTTCATATACGATCTTTTTCGTCAGACCGAAACAGTTCAACGGCTTACCCCTGAGACTGAACACCGCCTGAGTTTCCACGTTACGCGACTTAGTGATGGAACCACTCGCAGAGTCACCCTCTGTGATGAAGATGGTCGAATTCAGACGTTTGGTTTCAAGATCGTTCTTTTCTTTTCCGCTCACCTCTTCATTCAGGTGAATACGGCAGTCACGCAGTTTGCGGTTATGCAGGTTCGCTTTTTTCGCTCTTTCGTTCGCCAGTTTTTTGATACCTGCCAGTTCCTTACGCTCACGCTCACTCTGCTCGATACGTTTCTTCAGTGCTTCCGCAGTAGCCGGGTTCTTATGCAGGAAATCATCCAGGTGTTTGGACAGAAAATCCAGTACAAAGGCCTTTACAGAAGGACCATTCTCGAATACGGTCAATGAACCAAGTTTGGTCTTTGTCTGGGACTCAAACACCGGCTCCTGTACCCTTACAGAAATAGCTGCACAGATAGACGCACGTATATCTGTCGCTTCATAGTCCTTCTTATAAAAATCACGAAGTGTCTTTACAAATGCCTCACGGAAAGCCGCCAGGTGCGTACCGCCCTGAGTAGTGTGCTGACCATTCACGAAGGAATAGTATTCTTCACCATACTGGCTTTCGTGGGTAATCGCGACCTCGATATCCTCTCCTTTCAGGTGGATGATCGGATAACGCAGTTCATCCTCATTGGTCTTACGCTGCAAAAGGTCCAGCAGACCATTTTTGGATATATATTTCTTCCCGTTGAAACTGATGGTCAGTCCCGCGTTCAGGAAACAATAATTCCACATCTGGTTTTCCAGGAACTCTGGTATAAAGCGGTAGTTACGGAAAACCGTATCATCCGGCGTAAATGTAACCAGTGTACCGTTGGCCTCACTGGTGTTACTTTCTTTATGTTCCTTTATCAGATTACCGCGTTCAAATTCAGCCACTTTTCCACGGCCTTCACGATAGGATTCTACTCTGAAATAACTGGATAAAGCGTTCACTGCCTTGGTACCCACACCATTCAGACCCACAGACTTCTGGAAAGCCTTGCTGTCATACTTGGCGCCGGTGTTGATCTTGCTCACCACATCCACCACTTTCCCCAATGGAATACCACGACCATAGTCGCGGATCGTTACGTTGTGTTCAGTCACTCTGATCTCGATCTGCTTGCCGAAACCCATTGTGTGCTCGTCAATACAGTTGTCAGCAACCTCTTTCAACAGTATATAGATACCATCGTCCATACTTGAGCCGTCGCCCAGCTTACCAATGTACATACCCGGACGCAGGCGGATATGCTCACGCCAGTCAAGCGACCGGATCGAGTCTTCGGTATAGGCAGCAGAGAGATCTTTCTTATCCGTAGTAGCCATAATTATATAGAAATTCCAATTTACAGTTTTATAACAAGCGGACTATCAATGCACCATCTATGCCAGTCTTCCGCAGGGTCATTTCCGCAGGCATGATGTCCGGGCAGCGAATTTACTAAAACTTTTAGCAAAATCCGGTTGCTGGCAAAAATACAGGTTTCGGCGTTTCATCCCAAGTATTAGTTATACACTACGCTTAAATATATGAATAACAGTTATTTGAGGGCCGTTCCGATACCAGGTCTTTTCCAACCAGCCTGGGGCCTGATTTTGCCAAGATAAGACAAATATATTTTCTTCAAAATATTGCTCCCCCGGGAAAAAACTTTATCTCTAAAAGTTTTTGAGAATTGCTACTTTATATAACTAAATATTTTATATTTACAGTTAGTCGTCTTTTTGAGCAAAAACCTGATAAAACCTAAGTCCTAATCTATGAAAACTACATTCCTCATTTCACTGGCAACAGTGCTGTCCATTGCGCTACTCGTTACTTACATGGTCAAAAGAGAGCAACGCTCTATGAACCAGCTCAGCGCACGCTTCATCAAACTTGTTCAGAAATTTAATTCCTGGCAGATGATGAAATAACAATATTTCGTTATTTAATTAAGTCATTTCCTATGAAAGCAGGACTACTATTTAAACTGGCCTGTTTACTGATCGCCTCTATGGTGCTGGCGGCACATTTTGTACGCAAAGCACTGAGCAAACTGGGGACTACTACCGACAATCCAACAAAATAATTCATCAGTAAACAACGAATGAAAAGGGCGAAAGACAAATGTCTTTCGCCCTTTTCTCTTCGCTATATAAACGATAAAACGTAATTATCTGTTGTAATATTTGTTAACTGCATCCGTACGGCTTCTTACATGCAGTTTCTCGTAAATATTGTGCACGTGTCTGCGCACTGTTTCTATACTGATAAACAGATTGCTCGCGATCTCCTTGTACAGGAATCCCTTAGAAAGCTGATCCAGGATCTCTTTTTCCCTGGAAGTCAGTGCTTCCAGCGCCGGATTCGGCTTCGCCTGTTTCTGGAAATAAGCCACTACCCTGCGCGCGATCTGCGAACTCATAGGAGAACCGCCTTCATGCAGGTCTCTGATAGCGCTCAGCAACTCACTGGGAGGCGTCTTTTTCAATATATAACCACTTGCACCGGCTTCCAGTGCCTGGAAGATCTTATCGTCATCCTCATATACAGTCAACATCATGAAATGCATATCCGGATACTCTCCTTTTAAACGCGCAATACACTCGATTCCATTCATGCCACCCGGAAGGTTAAAGTCCATCAGCACAACGTTTGGTAACAAACTGGGGATCTGTTCCACCGCAGTCTCCGCATTATTGAATGCGCCTATACAAGCATACCCATCCGAGCCATTAATCAACAATTCCATGGCTGTACGGATATCATGGTTGTCTTCAACAATCGCCACAGAAATAATATCCATGTTATCCTGAGATTTCTTTTTCGAGTATACAGTCATCTATATCAGTTGTTATGTTATGAGAGAGGTCAACGTAATTATACCACGTTTATGTTATCTTACAAATCTATATTAAATTAATGGGATATCTAGCAAAACTATTGTACCATGATGCGACTTGATATCAGCGTTTCCACCAACAGCCTGCATCCTCTTCTGAATATTCTTTAATCCGTTACCAAACAACCTTACTTTCTCCTGATCAAAGCCTTTGCCATTATCTTTGATCATAATCGTCATGTTCTTATGCATCTGTATTTGTATTACTACTTCAGATGCCTGTGCATGTTTCACCACATTATGTAAGGATTCCTTTACCGCCAGATATATATTACGCCTGGTGCCCCCACTTAGTTTAATATTGGGGATACTTTCCGGAATATAGAACTGGTGGGTGATATGTGCATGTTCCAGAAAATCAGCCGCAAAACTGCGCATATAAGCAATCAGGTTCTCCAGCGAGTCATTCGAGGAATTCATCGCCCAGATGATCTCGCTCATTTTGTCCACCAACTCTCCCGCCGCCTCTGATATACGTTCCAGCTCTTTCGTCTGCGATGTGTCCGTTATCTTCCGCTTCGCAATTTCGCTCAGCAGACGTATCGTAGACAATCCTGATCCCAGGTCATCGTGCATATCACTTGAAATTCTCGCTCTTTCCTGATCTACTGCCTGTTCCTTCTCCAGTTTCAGTTTCTCATGACGGATCTTGTAATCAAGATAAAGCGTAGAGAAATAATAAGCAACGCCTAACAATAATAACAGTAACAGGAACCTGAACCACAATGACTGCCAGAATGGAATTCTGATAGTGATCTCCAGTGTGGTAGGTGTCGAATTCAGAATATCATCATTGTTAGATGCCCGCACATTGAAAGTGTAGGTACCCGGCCGCAGATTCGTGTAACGCGCCATCCTGAATGCCCCTGCCTGTACCCAGTCTTCATCTGCTCCATCCAGTTTGTACTGTACCTTGTTCTTCAGCGGATTAGTGTATTCCAGCGGCACAAACTCAATAGCGATCGTATTGTGATTGTAAGGCAGTTCTATCCTGCGCAACAGCGATAAAGCAGTATCTGACTCATAAGGTTTGTCCAGCACCTCCATACGCATGATCACCACCTTCGGCTTAGACGTATTCTTCCTGAAATCCTTTGGATAGAAGCCATTAGAGCCTCTAATACCGCCAAAGAACAGTTCTCCGTCCACTGACTTGAAGAAAGCGCCTGTATTGAACTCATTCGACTGCAAACCATCCTCATGATTATATGTTGTGATCTCATCGTCTGAAGGATCTATCTGTGAAAGGCCTTTGTTATGGCTGACCCATATTTTGTCCTTTTCATCCAGTAGTACACCGTACAGATAATCATTGATCAATGCAGGATAGTCATAGCTATTGTAATGTTTCTTTCTGTGATTATTTTCATCCAGTACGAACAGTCCCTTGGAGGTTGCCAGCAGTAATTCCTTACCCGCTCTTTTGCTGATCGATTTCACGATCGTACCCTGTGGCAGGGTGATCATCTCCCAGCTGGCGCTGCCCGTGCGCTTCACATATGCAGCCACCTTGGTACCCACATATTTATTCCCCATCAGGTCCTCATAATAGGTTGTCAGGATCTCATCAGGGAATTCGTGTACGATTGCCACTTTATATCCTCCGCGCTCTCCCGGCATGATCTGCAACAGATAGCGGCCATAGTTGAAATACACCTCACCGCTGGTCCTTTTGAACAGGAATGGATAAATATCTTCCTGCGGCGGCAGTCCGAGTGCGCTCACATATTTTGTCAGATCTTCAAATTTCCGGGTATGTACATTGAACAGCCCAATGTGCATATCAGAAAAATGGAACCAGAGATGCTCAAAATCCTCCCTGCAAATCGCATTCAGATTCCTGGCCGGGAATACGCCTTTGCGTTCATCGTTTGGTATACGCTCGAGGAACTTCCCTCCTTTCTCATAAATATCCAGTCCGTCGTTCAGTAAACCCACATACAATTTACCATCGTCATGCTTGTAGACAGCCCGGACCATATTGTGCGTGGTAGCCGGAGACCGGTAAAGATTGAATACTTTCTTATTGGGAGAATATTTTTTGATACCATCACCATCGGTGCCTACCCACATATTATCTGCAGCATCTCTGTACAGATAGGTCACTACATTCCAGGACCGTGTTTCAGAACCATTAAAGCTGACAATACGGGTCACGATCTCATTCCGTTTTACATTGTAGATCATAATGCCATCTGTACCACCGATCCAGATATTACCGTTCTGGTCCAGCTCCAGGCATAAAGGAATGAAATTCGCATCTTTCGGATCGCGCTGATCGAAAGGTATATCCGTGTATTTGTTCTGTTTTTTATTGAAAATGATCAGATGTCCACGACAGGCAATGATCAGAGAGTCTTTATTGAGGTTTTTAAGTACAGTATGAGAAGTGATGCCAGGCAGACAATAAGTAGTTAAGCGGAGGTTTTTCGTATTCATCGCCAGCAGCTCACCTGCTTCAAAGTTCATCCAGATGGTATTTCCGTCTTTATACATGGAATTGGCAGAAACGCCTCTCTGTAACATTGCTTTGGGATAGAGGATCACCCGTTTTTTGACATAAGTGGAATCGTCGAGTATATAAAGGCCTTTGGAAGGGCGCCATACCCACATACTGTTGGTTAAGGAATCTTCACCCAGTATTCTGAACTTATTGCCACTGTCGCGCTCCCCGTTATTCTCATACATCGTATCTTCCAGCACCGTCTCAAAGGAGTTTTTGTACTCGTCATAGACACTGATACCGTAATTATGTGTGAGCATCAGCTGGTGCCTGCTGTTACGGTACAGGGAATACCCTTTGTACCCTTTCAGGGCAAAGCGGTTAATCAATGCACGTCCCCCATTGTTATTCCGGACTACCAGGTTTCCTTTCCCCTGTCCGGCCCGTTCCTGTAAACTTGGATTGAACCTGTATTCATTGAACCCATATCCGTCGAACCTGTTAATGCCATCATGCGTAGCGATCCACATAAAGCCCTGATTATCTTCCAGGATATCATAGACAGAATTCTGAGACAAGCCCTCATTCACCCCATAAGAGTCAAAAATGTATGGCTTATCCTGTGCGCTCAACACAGATACGGATAAGGTACATAGGAAGAAAATTAATAAGGTCCTCGTCATCTGCGCCCGCGATTGCAATGCTATTTAGTAAAAGAGGTTATAAAAATACTGAGTCACATAACGCAGTGCTTGCAAATATATAAATCTACCGCACACTTTCTAATGATTTTGTATTTTTCTTCCCGCAACCTAACCCATTCAAACCAGAAAACAACATGTACAGCAAAACGACACCTGCCACAGTAAAGGTTTCCCACTGTAAAACACTTTTTTTAAGCTTTCTTTTTTCATTTGGCTTTTTTCCCCTCTTTGCCCAGTCCGGCTACGTGATTCACTCCGAACAGGCTCCTATTAAGAGTATTCGCGGGATGAACGTTGTAAACCATAACGTTATCTGGGTATCAGGTACCGAAGGAAAGGTCGGACGTTCTGTCTCCAACCGCGGTACCAACTGGGAATGGCTGACTGTACCGGGTTATGATACCTGCGACTGGCGTTCTCTCGTAGCATTCAGCGATAAGCGGGCGCTGCTGTTAAATGCAGGTGAACCTGCACACATTGTACTAACTACGGATGGCGGTCAATCGTGGAAGGAAGTCTACAATAATACAGCAAAAGGGATCTTCTTCGATGGGATGGTCTTTAAGAATGCAGCAGAAGGAATGGCGATCGGCGATCCTGTAGATGGAAAATTCACCATTATCAGGACACAGGACAGCGGTAAGACCTGGCAGGCTGATCCCCCGGCAAAATTACCGGTAGCGAAAGAAGGAGAAGCTATTTTCGCAGCCAGCGGTACCAGTCTGCGGATGCTGCCCAATGGACAGGCCTGCTTCATCACCGGTGGTAAACACAGCCGTTTCTTCATCGGATGGGATAAATGGAAGGCTAACAACTGGAACTTCACACAGGGCGAATCCAGTCAGGGCGCCTTTTCTGTCGCGTTTGCTGACCAACTGAACGGCGTAGCGGTAGGTGGAGACTATCTGAAGGACTCTGTTACAACAAATAACTGCTTTATTACCAAAGACGGTGGCCGTAGCTGGCAGGTAGCTGTGACTCCTCCGGGCGGATATCGTTCCTGTGTACAACATATTAGCGGTAAAAAATACCTGGCTACAGGGCCCTCAGGAACCGATATATCTGAAGATGGCGGTCTGAACTGGTATAATATCAGCAAGGAAGGATTTCACGTTGCAGGTGTAGCGCCAGGCGGCGTATTTGTATGGCTGGCCGGCAGTAAAAAAACAGGTCATTTCCGTACGATGCAACAATAAATATTTATGAAGAAGGGGTGCAAAAAAACACCCCCGGAAAAAATAGGTTAAAGCAAAAAGTACATTAATGTTACTCAATATAGGATATACACGAATATGTTACATACACGTTTTAGCGAATGTGTTATTTTTACCGGTAAACGGCTGGTAAACAGCCTCTACCGCAAAAGCGTGTTAAAACAATATTTTTTGTCTAATTTGGGTGATGACAGGGAAAGGGAATCAACTTGTTCATATAGTCCTACAACCAAACGTGACACTGGACATTGATTCGGGAAATTTAAAAGCGATCTAATGCAAGTAACAACCTCCTCGGGGAAATATTCGGCGAAACATTATCCGGATACTATCAAAGACTGGAAAAAAGAAGGCAACTACTTCTACTTTTATACAACAGAAACAATCCTGGAAGTAAGGATCATCTCAGACAAGATCGTTCGTTTTCGCTATGCAGCCGACGGTAATTTCCAGAGAGACTTCTCTTACGCTGTCAGCGACAGGCTGGAAGAATCGCCTGTAAACTTCGGACTGCATGAGTTTGAAGAAAATTTCGAAATCTATACAGAAGCATTACGCATTTACATCTCAAGAGATGATCTGCGTTTGACTATCACAGACCTGGATGGTTGTATCATCAACCAGGACGAACTGGGTTTCCACTGGCAGTACTACCTGCAAAAAGGTGGTAAGATCGTGTATTGCAGTAAACAGATCCAGGAAGACGAATGCTTCTTCGGTATGGGTGATAAGCCAACCGATCTGAACCTGCACGGCAAGCGTATGGAGAACTTCGGTACAGATGCTTACGGCTTCCAGAAAGACACTGATCCTTTATACCGTAATATTCCTTTCTACTATGGTTTACATCGTGGTAAAGCATACGGTATCTTCTTCGATAATACCTTCCGCACCATCTTCGATTTCGGTAAAGAAAGAGATAATGCAACCAGCTTCTGGGCAAGGGGTGGAGAAATGAATTATTACTTCATCTACGGACCAGAACTGCTGAAAGTGGCAGAAGGATATACCAGCATCACCGGTACCGCCGAATTGCCGCCATTATGGGCATTAGGCTATCAGCAGTGCCGCTGGAGCTACTATCCTGACACACGTGTGAAAGAGATCGCAGCTGAATTCCGTAAGCGTGAAATACCATGCGATGTGATCCATCTGGATATCGACTATATGGAAGGCTTCCGCTGTTTCACCTGGAGCAAGGAAGGTTTCCCTGAGCCGGCAGGCCTGATCAAGGAACTGGCTGCACAGGGCTTCAAGGTAGTTGTGATCATCGATCCTGGTATCAAGGTAGATCCGGAGTACAATATCTACAAACAGGGTATCCAGAATAATTACTTCTGTAAACGTGCTGATGGTGCCTTAATGGAAGGCGATGTATGGCCGGGTAAATGCGTATTCCCGGATTATACCAATCCGGAAGTACGTAAATGGTGGGCCGGTCTGTTCAAGGAACTGGTCGATGTGGGTGTCAGAGGTGTCTGGAATGATATGAACGAACCTGCTGTATTCGAAATGGGTACCTTCCCTGAAGATGTACGCCATGACTATGACGGAGAAGCTGTGAGTCACCGTAAGGCACACAATGTATACGGACACCTGATGAGTAAGGCGACCGCTGCGGGTATGAAAAAATACCTCATGCCGAACAGGCCTTTCGTGATCTCCCGTTCCTGCTATGCCGGTGCACAACGCTGGACCTCCTTCTGGACAGGAGATAACGTTTCCAGCTGGGATCATCTCTGGCTGGCATCTGTACAGGCGCAGCGCATGGCAGTATCCGGTATTTCCTTCGTAGGAAGCGATATCGGCGGTTTCATCGGCGAACCTGATGGAGAACTGTATGTCCGCTGGATCCAGCTGGCCGTATTCCATCCGCTGATGCGTACACACTCAGCAAGTAATGAAACCGGTTTCAACCAGGAACCATGGAGTTTTGGTACAGAATACGAAGCAGTGGCTAAGAAGTTCATTCAGCTACGCTACAGTCTGCTGCCTTACTTATATACCACTTTCTGGCAATACTCCCGTTTTGGCACCCCAATGCTGCGTCCGCTGGCATTCGTGGCACAACATGACAAACAAACCTATGATCGCTCACATGAATTCATGCTGGGTGATTCATTACTGATCAGTCATGTATCAGAACAGGGCATGAAGGAAAAAGAAGTTTACCTGCCGGAAGGACAATGGTATTACTACTGGAATGATCAGACATATACCGGCGGTCAGGTCATTAAGATTGCTACACCGCTGGATGAAATGCCATTGTTCGTAAAAGCCGGTGCTGTTATTCCGAACTATCCGAAGATACAGCACGTAGATGAACGCAATACAGAAGAAATGATGCTGCATGTTTATTATTCAACAGAAGAATACAGCAGTTCATTATACGAAGATGCGGGCGATCATTACGGCTATAAAAATGGGCAGTATAACGATATCCGTTTCAAACAGCGCTCGGAAAAATCACATTTTGCGCTGAGAAAAAAATACTTCGGTCAGTACAACGCGGCTTACAAAAGACATAATATTTCCGTGCATGGTTTACCGTTCAAAGCGAAAGAATATGTATTGGATGGAAACGTTGTAAAGCTGACTCCTGCTAACTTTGTGGGGAATGTTGTAAATATCGTGGTAGAACGTAAATTCGAAAATCTCATTATCAGATAAACGTAGGAAGTATACTTTTTACTGATTATAAAACCCAAATTCTTTCACAGAATTTGGGTTTTGTAGTTTTAAACCCTACTTAAAAAAAAGGGCACTGTAGATTGAGATCTTAGTGCCTTTTCATAACCTATGCCAACTTTAGAGTTATCCAAAATTATGATGTTATAACTGATACACAAAGCATACAAACGTCGTATAGCCAAAATGAACAAAATGAACAGATGCAATATTTGTGAACGGCTCAGTTTATGTTAATGCCACGTTACAAACCAATTATAGCGATCGTCAATATGACATTTCTTAACATTTCATTCACTTTCTATATTATCTAATTCTAATTGGCGTTCTCACGCTACAGTTTGTCAATTCTACTCCACGCTTATCATAAAAATGTGAGAAATTTAAACGTGTAAAGTTGTTATCCAATGCGTTATACAACCAGTCTTTCATACGCGGCATAATAGTTGTGCCTACTTTCACGAATTAGAGTCAATTTCCTACGTTAGATGGAACCCATTTTTTAACCTTTCAAATTCATTTCTTATGGCTGCAGAACAAAGCAATCACTTCACAGAGCAGGACAAACTGGAAAGGGAACACCTCAATCAAGACCGTGAATCAAGAGAATCAACAGCACATGGAAGTCATGCAGAGAACAAACACTCAACTCCCTCAGAAGAAAAAACGACAACAAGCCGCAAAGATAAACGTGGTTTCGCATCCATGGATGCAGCGATGCAACGCGCTATAGCCAGTAAAGGCGGACGCGCAGCTCACGCACAGGGTGTTGCTCACGAATTTAATTCCGCTGAAGCCCGCGAAGCAGGGCGTAAAGGTGGAGTTGCTGTCAGCAGAAACAGACAGCACATGGCTGAAATAGGTAAAAAAGGCGGTGAAGCTGCTCACAAAAAAAGACAAAAAGATAATTCAAATTCATCGGTGTAAGACAACACACGGTTTCTTTCCTTTAACTGGAACGCCTGGTACGTATTTAAGTACATACCAGGCGTTCCTTTTTTTATACATTTGTCAGATATATTTAATTGTTAAAACAAGCATCCTTTGCAAACACTTATTGCTAATTCCCGTCGTCTCTATCCCTTTCTCCTGCCCTATCTCGGTATACTGATACTTATACTGGCAGTTAAATTGTCGTATTCCAAAGAAGACATCTACTTTTTTATCAACGGCCTGCATTTCCCTGCCGGTGATGTATTGTTTCCCTATATGACAGAATTAGGTAGTTCTGTATCTGCCGTAGTCATATGTCTCCTGCTCCTTTTCTTTAGCTATCGCAGCAGCTTTTTAATGGCTTCCAGCCTTATACTGAGCACCGCTGTCAATGTCTCGCTTAAAAACCTTTTTAACGCGCCCAGACCCAGCGTTTACTTCGCTGGTCATACGCGTCCGATATACTACGTGCCGAACGTGGAACTGTTGTCCAATAACTTCAGCTTCCCTTCCGGACATACCGCCTGTGCATTCACCATCGCAATGGTGCTGACATATATCACACCCAATAAAAAGATGGGATACATCTATCTGCTCTTTGCCCTGCTGGTCGCCTATTCCCGCATGTATATGAGCCAGCATTTCCTGGAAGATGTAACAGGAGGTTCGGTTGTTGCAACAGTAGTGACCCTGCTCTGGCTGACATGGTCTGGTACCTGGTCTTCTTTTAAAGATCCACGCTGGGATGGTTCGCTGAGCAGAAAGAAGCATGCTGCGTAAAATTAAAAAGCGCCCTGGCCAATATGACCAGGGCGCCCAAAATATTTCTCCTTAGATGATTGGTTACTTACTTCAAAATTGTAGGTTCGTCTGTTCTTTTCGTTGTGATGAGACCTTCTGATTTGCTACAGTCAGTTCGTTGCTGGTGCCCTCTTTATTCTATTGAGACTTTTTGATACAGTACCTGGATGATTATCCTTTAGCACCCTTTTTCTTCTGATTCTGGTGAGGTAATGCAGGCGGTGCAGGTGGTGTTGCAGGTTTTTCTGATGCAGCCGGTTTTACAGGCCCTCTTCCGAATTCTTCTTCTGTCACTGGCTCTCCTCGTCTGTAGTATTCCTTCATCATCTTTCCATCCTCGTCATATACTTTCCACATACCATTACGCTGAGAACTACCATCTCTTTTTACTTCTTCGAATTTCTCATCTCCGGTGACCGGATCCACGATCCTGAAGTAGTCCACTTCACCATTAATGTCCATCGCTACGAAAGCACCTTCCGCACTTACCTTACCGTTTGGATAGAAATAACGTGCATAGCCATTCAGCTGGTCGTGTTTGTAGGTCTCTTCTGCGATAATCCCTCCGGATACGGCGTATTTCTTCCATATTCCCTCCTTCTTGTTATCGACATAGTTTCCCTCCCAGGTATAACCCGGTTCTCCGCGGACCTCAGGCATTTCCTCCTGCCATTCCCCTTGTTTGCGCTGCTGTTCGTCAACCTTGTTGACCCGCACCTTCGGCATCTGGGCAAAAGCCGCCAGGACAAGGAATTGCAGCATTAAAAATACACTCAGTTTTCTCATAGGATTAATTTGTACAAAAGTAGGTATAAAAAAAAACCGGCACAACAAAGTTGCGCCGGGTATCAATAGTCGTCATTTTTGCTTTAACCTGATTATGCCTATTTCTTCAGCTTAATCTCTTCTACTTTCGTATTATCACCTCTGCTCACAGTAACACCCGTTACGGTGGTATCTTTGTAACCATTGGAAGCATTTACAAACACTTTGTAAGTACCTGCTTTCAACCCTCTCAGTTTATATTCTCCATTCTTCCATGGCAATGCATAGGCCGTGTCCTGATCATTGTAAACCGTGATCACAGGGAATGCCTGCCATGGGCTTACTTTACCTGAAATACTACCGGTTTGTTTCACCGTGAATACATGGATCACCGGACGCAGTAAGAACTCTCCCTTACGTGTCTGGATGATGGAACGGTCTACGTCAAAGTCCAGCCAGAGGCGGAAATTGTCGTTCGAGAATTCCTCCCACTCATCATGACGTACCTGGATCACCAGACGTACCTGTCCGGAAACAGATTTCAGCGGATAGGTTACACTGTCTTTCACCAGGTAATTGTTGTCGCCCAGGGTGATCATGATCTTTTTGATCTTTCCTTTTGGAACGATACCATCGCCCAGGATAGTGTCTGTACCGTTACGCAGTGACAGTACATCATATACGCCTGCGCGGATACCCAGAGAATCCCATACCTGACAACTGTCTTTGTTGTCGCGGCGGTCTTCCCACCACCAGCAGCGGTGATAATCATCGCCCCAGTTGTCGTCGTTGTCGCGGGTGCCTGTACAGGTATCTACCAGTACCTGCACGCTGCGGATGTCCAGGAATACATTGTCGAAAAATCCCGGATCATCTGACAGATAAATGTTTAGTCTTTGTTGCCCTGGACCAGGTGACATGGACGCGGAATTGTCCTTCTGGCAGGCATGGAAAACGAAAGCCAACAGCAATAATGTGGCTAGTCCCCATCCGGTGGTTCGGAGATAGGTCTTCATAAAAGAATGGTTTATGGTTAATAATACGCCGCGTCAGAAGAGTACTTCTCTGAGTAAGGCAGTATTTAGATGGCAAAAATAAACAAAAGTTTAACAGAGTAGTAAAAACCCTTATATATTCTTAACATCCGGACCATCAACCATTTATATGGTTTATTTTATTGCTCTTTTGAAAATAGCCGCGCCCAGCGGGGGTATGCGCAGCTGTAAAGCATGTGTTTTCCCATTCAGGGGAAGCTCCTGTGCCTCCAGCAGACCGGTATTTACGACTCCGCTACCGAAAAACTCCTCCTGATCGCTGTTGAGGATCTCTTTCCATGTGCCGCCGCCGTCTATACCCAGCTGATAAAGCTCATGGGCGGCCGGGGTCATATTCAGCACGATCAGCATGTCTTCCTCCGGTTTGTAGCTTTTACGGAGATAAGCCAGGATACTATTGTCGAAATCCGATACATTCACCCATTCGAAGCCATAGTACTCGAATTGTTTGATGTATAACGCGGGCTCCGAGGTATACAGGTGATTCAGCGCCTTCACATATCGTTGTAATCCCTGGTGAGACTGATGTTCCAGCAGATGCCAGTCCAGTTCTGATTTAAAATTCCACTCAGTTGTCTGGCCGAATTCATCACCCATGAACAACAGTTTCGTACCCGGATGGGTAAACATATAACTGTACATCAGGCGTAAGTTGGCCAGTTTCTGCCAGTCGTCGCCCGGCATTTTATACATCATGGGCGACTTGCCATGCACGACTTCATCATGGCTGAGCGGCAGCATAAAGTTCTCCGTAAAGGCATAGGCAATACTGAAGGTCAGCTGATCCTGGTGCCATTTGCGGTGATAAGGGTCGCGTTTAAAATACGCCAGGGTATCATTCATCCAGCCCATCATCCACTTCATACCAAATCCAAGTCCGCCCAGATATACAGGTCTGGATACGCCATAAAAGTTGGTAGATTCCTCTGCGATCGTCTGTACATCCGGGAACAGTTTATAGATCGTCTCATTCATGTGTTTCAGGAATGAAACAGCCTCCAGGTTCTCCTCTCCTCCCAGTTCATTGGGTTCCCAGGCGCCTGCTTCACGGGAGTAATTCAGGTGTATCATAGAGGCGACTGCATCTACACGCAGACCATCTATATGGAATTTCTCCAGCCAGAATACCGCATTGCTTAACAGGAATGAACGTACCTCGCTACGGGCATAATTGAAAATATAACTGTTCCAGTCAGGATGATAGCCTTTACGCATGTCAGCATATTCGTAGGTATGTGCGCCATCGAATCTGTATAATCCATGTGCATCATATGGGAAATGCGAAGGCACCCAGTCCAGGATCACCCCTATTTCCGCATGATGAAATGCATCTACAAAAGCCATGAAATCCTGCGGAGAACCATATCTGGAGGTAGGTGCATAATAACCGGTACCCTGGTATCCCCAGGAACCATCAAAAGGATGCTCCATTACCGGCATCAGTTCCACATGCGTGAAACCCATATCTTTTACGTAGGGTACCAGCATGGCGGCTATCTCCGCATATGTATAGAATAATTCGTGATTAGATTTATCCGGACGGCGCCAGGAGCCCAGGTGTACTTCATACACACTGAAAGGACTTTCCAGGCTGTTATGTTTATGACGCTGTTCCATCCAGCGCTTGTCTTTCCATTTATAATCCAGCTGCCAGGTAACGGAAGCTGTCAGCGGACGCTGTTCCCAATAATTAGCATAAGGATCTCCTTTTCGCAGTTCTTCGCCGGAATTGGAACGGATAAAATATTTATAGAGTGCGCCCTTTTTTACCTGTGGAATGAAGCCTTCCCATATACCGGACTTGTCCCATCTGGGATACAAAGTGTGACTATAATGATCCCATTCGTTGAAATCGCCGATAACGGATACATATGCAGCATTAGGTGCCCAGACAGCGAAATAGGTACCTTTTACGCCTTCATATTCCAATGTATGCGCCCCGAATTTCTCATACAGGTGCGCATGTGTTCCTTCCTGAAACAGTTCTACATCCCTGGCGGAAAGCAGGGAAAAGGGTACTACCGGCTGTAACTTCGTCTTTTTATTTGCTGTCATAATAGGGTACTGCTAAGAGTAACAATATAGCGTAAATACTAACATCATCAAGTATCAGACCGGAAAGAATAATAAATTAAGAATTAAAAATTAAGGATTAAGAATTGGGGTCCGTCATAGTGCCTCCCTGCATTCTGATTTTTAATTCTTAATTCCTAATTCTTAATTAAAAAGGAAAGTCCGTAAGAAATAGTCAACCTATCTCCTACGGACTCTCAATTATCGTTTCAGTCTAAAACCGACTAATATTTCTTTCTGAAACCACCAGCGCGGCCACCACCGGAACCTCCGCTGCTGCTACCTTCCCAGCGTCTGCCACTGCTACTACCTTCACGTGGAGGACGGCCACCGCCACCGGAACGACGTTTATCGCCATCCTGAGACATTTCGATACGTACGCTACGACCGTTGTATTCAGCTTTCTTGAAGGTCTGCTGGAATTTCTCCACAACATCGTTCTCTACTTCAAAGAAGGAATAAACACCTTTCAGATCGATACGACCGATTTTGTTACCACGTACGCCACTTGTATCGCACAGGTAACGTAACATATCACCACGGGTGAAATCATCTACTGAACCCAGGTTGATGAACAGGCGGGTGAATTTACCACCACTCGCTCTGCGCTCACCACCTTCTGCGGTTCTTCTTTCTTCTTTCACGTTCAGATCAGGTGCATCCTGGTAGTATTCCAGGAACTGATTAAACTCGAGAGAAGCAAAGCGTTTGATGATCTCTTCTTTGCTCATGGCCGCAAACTCTTCGAATATGCGTTCCAGATATGGTTCGATCTGCTCTTCGTTTACAACTACGTTGTGCACTTTATGAACAAGGCCGAACAGTTGTTTTTCACATACTGCGAAACCATCAGGTACTTCCACCTTGGTGAATTTCTTACCGATCACTCTTTCGATCTGACGGATCTTTCCGGTATCACGACCAGTGATGATCGCTATGGAAATACCAGACTTACCGGCACGTGCGGTACGACCACTACGGTGTGTGTAGTTTTCTACATCATCAGGCAGTTCGTAGTTGATTACGTGTGTTACGTTATCAACGTCGATACCACGGGCAGCAACGTCAGTTGCAACCAGTACCTGTAATGATTTCTCACGGAAGCGTTTCATTACTTTATCACGCTGCTGCTGCGTCAGGTCACCATGCAGGGCATCTGCATTATAACCGTCACGGATAAGTGATTCTGCGATTTCCTGCGATTCTATTTTAGTACGGGTAAAGATGATACCAAAAATCTCAGGGTTGTAATCCACGATACGTTTCAGAGCTGCGTATTTTTCACGCGGACGTACTACGTAGTATTCGTGTTCGATGTTAGCGTTACCGCTGTTTTTATTACCTACGGTCAGTTCGAAAGGATCTGACATGTACTTCTGCGCAATGCGGCGTACTTCCTGAGGCATGGTAGCTGAGAACAACCAGGTGGTTTTCTCGTCAGGCGTATTGGATAATATATTGTTGATGTCTTCCTGGAAACCCATGTTCAGCATTTCATCTGCTTCGTCCAGTACAACATAGCGTACATTCGAAAAATTAACTGCCTTTCTTTCGATGATATCGAGCAAACGGCCGGGAGTAGCCACTACGATGTGTACTCCTCTTTTCAGATCACGCAGCTGCTGTACGATGCTTGAACCACCATACACCGCCACGATGCTAACATCACCCAGATGTTTACTGAAGTTCTTCAGGTCATTGGTGATCTGCAAACATAATTCACGTGTTGGACACAAAATCAATCCCTGGGGATGACGTTGTTTAATATCGATCTGCTGTAACAGCGGCAGGCCAAATGCTGCCGTCTTTCCTGTACCCGTCTGGGCCAAACCTACAAAGTCCCGGTCACCACCCAATAATACAGGAATAGCTTTTTCCTGAATTGGCGTAGGTGCAATAAATCCCAGGTCCTGGATTCCTTTTAAGATGGGCTCCTGTAAGCCTAAAGTTTCAAATGTAGTCATTGATTTGCTTTGATCAGGCTCCGTCGGGAGCCTTGGTATACTATTCAGTTTTGTTAAACTGATTACTCTTGAAATAAAATTTAGTGCCGGTCAACAATCACAATGGATCGCACTGTTCTTTGTTTACACCAGTTCCCCTTCCAGGTCATAATCATATGCCTTGGTGATTCTGACATTAACAAATTCTCCGGGTTTCAGGCGTTTGCTGGTATTAATGATCACTTCATTATCTACTTCCACAGAATCGAATTCTGTGCGTGCCAGGTAACGGCCTGATTCTTTTTTGTCTACGATTACACGGAATACCTTACCAACTTTTTCCTGGTTTTTCTCCAGCGAAATTTCCTGTTGTGTTTCCATGATATCCTGTGCCCTGCGTTCTTTCTCTTCTGCAGGGATATTATCTTCCAGCTCGTAAGCACTGGTACCTTCCTCGTGACTATACGTAAATACGCCTACCCTGTCCAGACGCATCTTTTCAAGGAAGCGTTTGGTCTCTTCCACGTCTTCCAGCGTTTCGCCCGGATAACCGGTGATCAGCGTGGTACGCAGACAGATGCCGGGTACTTTTTCACGGATAGCGGTGATCAGTTCTTCCATTTCAACGCGTGTGATCTGACGTTTCATGGATTTGAGCATATTATCGGCCGCGTGTTGCAACGGCATATCAATATACTTACAAATATTCGGGAATTCATTCATTACGTCCAGCACTTCCATCGGGAACTTGTGCGGGTAAGCGTAATGCAGACGGATCCATTCCAAACCTTTCACCTGTGCCAGCGCTCTTAAGAGGTCGGCCAGTCTACGCTCCTTGTACAGATCCAGACCATAATAGGTCAGTTCCTGTGCAATCAGCATGATCTCTTTCACACCTGAATTCACCAGTTTTTCTGCTTCTGCTACCAGTTGCTCGATGGGACGCGATACGTGACCACCGCGCATCAACGGAATAGCGCAGAATGAGCAGGTACGGTTACATCCCTCAGCGATCTTCAGGTAAGCATAATGCGTCGGAGTAGCCAGCAGACGTTCACCGATCAGCTCTGCCTTGTAGTCAGCATCGAACTTTTTCAGGATCAATGGCAACTCCATGGTACCAAACCAGGCATCCACACCAGGAATTTCACTTTCCAGATCTCCGCGATAACGCTCGCTAAGACAACCTGTTACGTATACTTTTTCCAGGCGGCCCCGGTTTTTCAACTCAATCTGTTCCAGGATAGTGTTGATAGATTCTTCCTTGGCCTTATCAATAAAGCCACAGGTGTTTACAACAACAATGTTATGATCCTTTTTGGCACTTTCATGCACCACATCGATTTCATTGGCCAGTAACTGACCGCTGAGCACTTCAGAATCAACCATATTCTTGGAACAGCCAAGCGTAATAATATTAACCTTATCTTTCTTTAAAGTTTTTGTCTTCAAGCGCGAATATTTTAATCTAGCTAAAGGGCCTGACACCCAATCGCTTACCGCCACGAAGACATCCAGACACGAATTGAAGAGAACAGCGAGACTTACTGTTATGTGACTATGAGCCTAAGTGGGGGTTATTTAACTAAGAAATGCAAAGGTAACACTAAATTGTGAATTGTCAATTACCAATTGCGAATTGTATGTTAAAACAATATTTTGATGATGTGAAATATATGAATTCTTCCTATTATTAGCAGTTTCCGGGCTCATCCAGCCGCGCCCAGCAGCCTTTCTGCTCTCCTCCTTGCTATTTTTCTCTTATAGTGATACCACCACTCCGGCGCCAGTCTTATGAGTAGATTGTTCATGCTTCTGAGTCCGACGATATGATATAAGCCATTCAGCTTCCCCGTCAGCGTCTCATCCAGGGCCCGCAGACTCATCGCAAAACCGCTGTCCATATATTCCATATGATGCCAGTAACCACCCGGCATAAAGAGGGTATCTCCGTGTTCCAGCACCGTTGTATACGCTTCCGCCTTCCCGAGTGCCGGGAACTGCTCCGTATCGAGGTGCTCATGCCAGTTCACAAAGCTGGCCGCACTCTCCACCGTAAAGGGCATCCGGTAGATATAGGGGGCTTGCCTGTTTTCCAGCAGCAACACCCTTTTTCGTCCGATAAACTGTGTATGGAATATATGTGATAGATCAATATCATAGTGCATATGCGCTACCGACCCCGCCCCTCCCACAAAGAGCATGGGATATTTCTTCAGAAAGCCGGATAGCAGCTGGTCCGGCCAGGTGAAATCCTTTACTATTTCAGGGGCATGCTGGAAGATGTTAAACAGGAATATCCGGAGCTGTACAGGTCCTTTTCTGACCATATCCAGGTAATCCCCAAAACTTATGTAGGCATCTGCCCCATTTACCAGGGTTTTGGCCCCTGCACGTTCATTGTTATATAAGCCTACTGTCTGCTCCCCTACGATGGATTTGAAGTAATCCCAGGTCCATTTCTCATGCGCCGGCCAGTTTTTACTCAGTCCGGTGATCACTAATGGTTTCCGTGGTTCAAAATACTTCTTACGGAATACTTCAGCTGAAATATTCTCTACGCGATCAATGGAGGTTAAATGCATAAAGAAGATACATTAATGAGTACGTGAAACAATAGATACACACCGGCCTTTTGCCGGGTAAGGATGTTATATGGAAAGCAGATTTCAGTGTCTGCTGAAGCAAACACCGCAATAATAATGCCGCCGCGTATAGCAGATATTGCTATCAAAATGATTAGTAAACTGTGTGCGGAGAATTTATTTAGGGGCTAAACGGTCAGTGAGAGATATAAAAGCAGAAATACTTACTGGTTAACTTCATTCCTTCAGAGAGAGCCTGTACTTTAACAAATTGTCCAGCTCTCCTTCAAAAAGCCCCTCTTTTTTACTTTTGTCATATATAGAAAGAAGGTATACTTCGCTGTCAATTACCTGTACATTAATTATAATCCTGGCGCCATAAGATTTACCACGATTTTTACCACTTATCCTCATCCGGACTTTATAACAGGATTTACCTAGTGCGTCATTTCCTGTAACCGGGTCCTTATTCAATATCTCATTTAATTTCGCGATGTCTTTTCCGATCTGAGGATAGACCTTCTTAAGTCTTCGCGCCTCGTCTTCAAAAATGCTTGTAGTAATTACTTTAAAAATTCCTGAGGAAGTTGTCAAGGGTTCGTCCCTCCCGTTTGCCTTCCCGAATCTGTTGGACTTCATGCAGACTATTCATAATTTTCTGAGCCTGTCTTTTCGCTTTTACTTTTGCCAGATAGCGGGATATCCACCCTGCCGTTTTTCTTTTGGGTGATGGAGATGTAGCACTGGTAATAAAAGACATGCCGGGTAAAGAAATGTAAGACATAAAAACTATTTGGTGATTAAATTGACTGTTGCTAAGTAGGAACTGGTTTCAGAGAAACACATGCCCGGACATCAGCCTGATAAACTGAAATTAAGACCATATTTCCACATATTGTTTAGTATTTAAATTTTAAAACTTAATAGTAATCGCTCTGCGCAATATTGGTTATTAGTCTTATATAATAAGTTACTCAACTTACATTTCCATAACATGCATTGATATAAAAATATCGACTTTACTACTACAAACAAAAAAGAGACCCTTAAGGTCTCTTTTCATTATCATCAAACACTTTTGGTGTTCATTAGTCTTTTATACTAAACAGCGAGTCTACGAATTCTTCTTTACTGAATACCTGCAGATCTTCCATTTTCTCACCGATACCGATATACTTCACCGGTATTTTAAACTGGTTGGCGATAGCCAGTACGACACCACCTTTAGCAGTACCATCCAGTTTTGTAATAGCGAGTGCGGTAACTTCAGTAGCCGCTGTAAAATGACGCGCCTGTTCCAGTGCATTCTGTCCGGTAGAACCATCCAGTACCAGCAGTACCTCATGTGGTGCATCCGGAATTACTTTCTTCATCACACGTTTGATCTTACTCAGCTCATCCATGAGATGGGCTTTGTTATGCAGACGACCTGCTGTATCGATAATGATGACTTCAGATCCTTTTGCCGCACCGCTCTGTACAGTATCGAAGGCAACAGCACCCGGATCGGAACCCATTTGCTGTTTTACGATAGGCACACCTACACGGTCGCTCCAGATGGTCAGCTGATCTACCGCTGCTGCTCTGAAAGTATCTGCAGCGCCGAGTAATACGGACTTACCTGCTTTTTTGAAGTTATAGGCCAGTTTACCGATAGTGGTCGTTTTACCAACACCGTTCACGCCGACAACCATAATTACGTAAGGCTTTTTATCAGCCGGAATATCAAAGTCACGGAATCCGCTATCCGGCGCATCTACGAGCAGACCTGCAATTTCTTCCTGCAGGATCTTGTTCAGTTCTGCAGTACCCAGGTATTTATCTTTCGATACGCGTTTTTCTATTCGGTCAATGATCTGTACGGTTGTATCCACACCAACATCAGCAGATACCAATGCTTCCTCCAGGCTGTCCAGTACTTCTGTATCAACAGTGGTTTTACCTGCAATGGCACGGCCTATTTTGGTGAGAAAACTATCTTTCGTCTTCTGTAATCCCTGGTCCAGGCTTTCTTTCTTCTCCCTTGAAAATAGCTTATTGAAAAAACTCATGGTTATTCTTTTGCGACCGACAGTCTGGCGTCAATAGGATATGTATTGACGGTAGTCGATTGTTAAGGCGTTAAGTTACAGAAAATACTCCATAATAGAAGAGTATTGACTATTGGGGCTCAGCGTTTAATGGCAGTTATATACAAAAAGGATATAACTACAATGACCTTACTTATTACCAACACAAAAAGCTGTCCTGATAACGGACAGCTTTTATAGTATAATTGGTAAAGCCGAATTACTTCTGGTTAATGTGCTCCACAACTTTATCCTTGTGCACGATAGCCTCTTTGAAAGAGTATGCACCAGTTTTAGGAGAGCGTACAGCTCTGATTACTTTTGTCCAAACTTTGGACTCAGCTGCTGCCTTCGCGTCTTTTACTTTCGAGTTCTTAGATGCCGCTTTTGCCATAATATTATTAGATTAAAAGTTAAAGTGAATCGTCAAAAGTTACCTGTTAATTGCTAATCGCGACCGAATGCACTAACATGCTACCGATTAACGCTCAACATTAACGATCAATTACTTAATTTCTTTGTGTACAGTTACCTTTCTCAGGATTGGGTTGTACTTCTTCAGCTCCAGACGCTCTGGAGTGTTCTTCTTATTCTTGGTGCTGATATAACGGGAAGTACCTGGCTGACCTGAAGTCTTATGCTCTGTACATTCCAATATCACTTGCACCCTGTTACCTTTTTTTGCCATTTTGTATACAAATTAAAGTTGAATGCCAACAATTAGATATTCTCTCCAGCTGCACGCAAGTCCTTAACTACTGCATACAAACCATTCTTGTTGATGGTTCTTAAACCATCAGCTGATACTTTCAAAGAAATCCAGCGATCTTCTTCCGCCAGGAAAAAACGCTTTTTCTGCAGGTTAGGCAGAAATCTCCTCTTTGTCTTAATATTAGAGAAGGAAACATGGTGACCCGTAATCGGCTTCTTTCCTGTCACCTGACATACTCTTGCCATGATAGAAAAATTTTGGATTGCAAAAGTCGCACTTTTTTGTCGATTTTGCAAATAATTGTAATCCGATTTTATTAACACTTATGAGATGTGTAAATCTAAATTAGAATTCACCTCTCATAAATATCTGAATATCAACAGAATCCATCGGTAGAATTTCTGAAGTATAAAGATATCCACATTTTGAAATTCGCACAAAATCAGCGATCTATTTTTACAACAGGGCCAATTTATGCGATCCTTTGCTGCCTTACAGCAGTACTACCAGGCTTCTCAATACAGCACCCAATCTCACTCCTTCCAGCACTCGCTGTTGTGAAGTTCCGTGTTTCAGTAACGCATCTTCGTGTGAAGTCACGCACATCTCACAGCCGTTCAACGCCGATACCACCAGGCTCACCAGTTCGAAAAACTCCTTACCTAAAACCGGATTCGCCATGATGCTCATACGGATACCTGCTGGTGTAGCAGTGTAAAATTCCTTATTCACGAAATGGCGGAAACGATAGTACACGTTGTTTGCATTCATCAGGGATGTACAGCTGTAGATCTCAGCGATCTCCTTGTCTGTAGCACCTTCCTGTGTAGCCAGCTTTTCAAAAGCCGTCTGCAGGTCAACATGTTTCTCATTTGCTGCAACTGACAGACCCAGCAGGTAAGCTTCCTTTTTGGTCAGTGTAGAGGCAGATAATGAGTTGGTAACGTTTATCTTAAGATCTTTCAGATAACGGGCGTCAGTGTTGGCGAGGGTACGTAAGCGATCAGAAAGATGCTCTCCGGTTAACCCTACTGCTTCCAGCAACTGTACAGCCGTATCAGTATTTGAAGTTGCGAACATAATAATTATTTTTCAATTGTCTGTAAAAAATAAAAAGTCCATAGCCGGACAACCCTTTCGGGTATTGACTATGGACCTTAAAAAAGATTAAGCGTTCAGTGTAGCCTGGCCTTTTTCCCAGTTACAAGGGCACAGCTCGTCTGTCTGCAGTGCATCCAGTACACGCAGTACTTCTTTCACGCTACGGCCTACGTTCAGGTCATACAGAGATACCCAACGTACGATACCCTGCGGATCAACGATGAATGTAGCACGGTAAGCAACTTTCTCGTTTGCTTCCAGGATACCCAGCTCTTCAGCCAGAGATTTGGACGTATCAGCCAGCATCGGGAACTGCAGGTTACGCAGATCTTCGTGGTCTCTTCTCCATGCAGCGTGTACGAATTCAGAATCAGTAGAAGCACCAATTAAGATAGCATCACGGTCAACGAAATCCTGGTAATGTTTGTTGAACTCAGCAATTTCGGTAGGACAAACAAAAGTGAAGTCTTTTGGCCACCAGAACATTACTAACCATTTGCCGGAATTCTTCAGCTCTTCGGAAGACAGTTCATAGAATTCTTTACCTTTCTCGATGGATACTACAGCGGTCTTTTTGAACTCAGGAAAGCTTGCTCCTAAAGATAATGTTACATTCTTCATTGTGCGTATATGATTTATTATTTACGTTATATCCTCTTTATATATCCAACTTTCCGGACGCGTGTTACATTCACATGAATTACATATGTCCTTTATGGTTATTCGGGTGCAAAATTGCGTGTCTCCTCATTATTAATCAAATAGATTTTGAATACCTGTGCATTGAAATTCTCTATATGCCGCCAAAAATGGCCCTCCTCCTAACTTTACGGCGTTTTTTAATTTTTATTTTGTTCCATTAATACAATCTTAACATAATGTGAAGGCAAACGGAACAATTTGGCACGCTATTTAGTTATATATAGTACCAAAACTTTAACGAATATTATAAAACGACAGGCTATGAAACTTAAAAACGTACTCTTGGTGATTTTTACGATTGGAATTGCACTCATCCCGTTAATTAAAAACGGTCTCGGTAAACATGATGAATTTGATGCTACACAAGA
The DNA here is from genome assembly GCF_900114995.1 of Chitinophaga sp. YR627. Lineage (GTDB taxonomy): Bacteria > Bacteroidota > Bacteroidia > Chitinophagales > Chitinophagaceae > Chitinophaga. The sequence continues at coordinate 190,763 of NZ_FOUX01000006.1, read as the reverse complement.
CCTGTTCATCTAATGGTTAACGCGCAGATGGTGCCGTATCCTGTAAGAATGACTTTCCTCACGGAGAGCAGGCACTGTTATGCTGGTCAGTCAATGGTAAATGCACTTATAGATAGCTGCTTTACGATTGATTATCAATACTTTTCCTTTGCCAATTCACTAATGTCCCATTAGTAGCTATCAGCGGGGAAATGACCCGCATAGCGAAACGCATATAAGCTCTCCTTTTATTAAAGGACGAACTCATTCCAATGAAGGAATTACTAATTATGGTTAATTGGTAGTTCCTTTTCGCATTTCAGGGGTTTTACGCCATTTCATAAGCATTCCGGCGGATCTGCGAAATATCGCCGTTTACAGCTGCGAATCATCGAAAATAGTACGAATACAAAAAGGCCTCCGCAATGCGAAAGCCTTTTTTATAATATGAAGATCGTTTTACTCCACAATCAGTTGCAAATGATGTTGTTAAACATCCACACCATCACGTTACATTATTAATCAGATCCTTAAAGCTATTGACTCCCAACATTTTAACTGTCTTGAATCCCTCCGCATAAGGTACCCCAACCATCTTACCAAATGTAGCATCTCTCGCTATAACGCCATCAAAGAACGCAGAAGAAGAAATGTAGGTCTTGGGTTCACTATCAGCTGCTGCTGCCAGGAACTGGGTCTTATACGCCCTGATCGCCTCTTTCTTGCGCTCTATTACAGTAGAAACGTCTATCACAAAGTCTGGCTCCTCAAAACGGTCCTGCAGGAAATGAAATACCTGTTTAGGTCTCCAGGCTGCCTGCGGCTCACCATTCTCAAACGTCTCAATTCGTCTCAGACCTGCCAGAAAACAGCTGTCTGCTATCAGACGGGCCGCTCTTCCATGATCCGGGTGACGGTCCTCAAATGCGTTCGCCAGCACAATGTCCGGCTGGTATTTGCGGATCGCCGCGATCAGCTTCATCTGTTCTTCAGTGTCATTCCGGAAGAAGCCGTCTGCCAGTCCAAGGTTATCTCTTACCGATAATCCCATCACTACTGCAGCATCCGCCGCCTCCGCCGCTCTTATTTCCGGAGTACCACGGGTACCGAGTTCTCCTCTTGTCAGGTCCAGTACGCCAACCTTCATCCCCTGCGCGGCATGTACCATCAGGGTACCTGCACAGGCCAGCTCCACGTCATCAGGATGTGCAGCGATAGCCAGTATGTCTAATTTCATCGAAAATATCCTTTCTTTTGGTGGAGTGCAAAGATAACGCTTAGTTGGTCTTACTGGTGATCAGTATTCCGTACTTCTTGCCGGTATGATCACCAGGCACATCTGCCAATTTTGCAGCGGGTATGACTTTTATGCTTTCAATGTTCTTTCTTTCCAATGCAGCCAGCATCTGTGCTTCATTACTTTCAATCGGCGCTCCATCCAGCATATACAAAAACGCGCTGTCGCTTCCCTCTTTCTTCAATTGCTGCTGATAATCAGCAGATAGCTCCCCAAACATGCGCGTATATCTCTTGCGGGCGAAAGGTACTGTTTCAATAAAGATCACACCATCTTCACCCCTCGGACCGTACTTTTCCTTCAGTTTCGACCCCTTCACGATATCGATCAGGGCGATCTTGGTAGGATCCAGTCCTTCCATTCCATTCTTACTTTCCACACTATCAATGAAGATCAGGGCATTCTGCGGAACGCCAGGTATCGAACTCAGGTCTTGTGACATAGCGGCAGTCCCACATATCAGCAGGCATGCTATCATGAAAATTCTTAAATGCATCTGTGAATTTACGGCAGATTTGCCAGAACAGGGGTCAGCTTGGGTAGAAGGGATTGTTAAAATGAGAAAAGGTCATTCAGAATGATAAAGGCCAGCTAGTAATTATATGCCCTTGAGCCCCGGTACATTTCTATTTCCTGGACAATGACTTCGATATCCTTGTCCTCCTGGGCGTCATAATCGCTCTTCAGGTTACCACCAAAGAAGAACGCCACCGTTTGCCACATACGGGCAGAGAAACCACCTTTTAGCTCCTTGATGATCTCATAACAGTTCTGTCCGGTTTCCCGGTTGATGAGTTTCATCAGCACCTTTCCCTGGTATACCGACAGGTTCTCCAGCTTGTCGCCAAACTGATCCTTCATCTTCTTCTCGATTTCTGAAAGATACTTTTTCCGGTCTTTTTTGTCGTGCAGGGTAGCCAGGTGAGAATTAACGTCTTTTAATATTCTGGCGGCGGATTTCGCATAAGGGTAAGTCACATACACCGCATTTCGCAAACGCGTCCATGCTTCCCGCTGCTTGCGGAACTTTTTAGGCAGTTTGTCAACCACCTCAAAAATGTGTAAAGTGATGGAAGGAATTGTGTCTGAACCGACTATGATGGCGCTCACTGCAATACTGTCTGCTCCATGACGCGACTGGGCATAACCCCTATTGCGACCGGCAAGGCATAAGATGCAGGCAAACAGGATGATAAAAGCGGTGAGACGACGCATAAACTCCTAATATGATCTTAAAATTATACTAAAGATATGCTAAAAAAACGATAGCTGGTAAGGGCCAGAAAAACAATAACAAGCCGTTTAAATAAGGGCTGGATCAGTGAGATTTCCTGTAGATAACCCATAGATATCCCGTAGATAACCCGTATACAACCCATTCTTATAGATACGGGTTATCTATGGGTTATCTACGGGTTATCTACGAATTATCTATGAAACATCTTACTGATTGAAACGGGTTCAAGCAAAATCTGATCTAGTCCTAATATAGGTTTACACTATTGTTAGATAATCCTGTTTGAAGTTTACAAGTACAGTTTTAAATCCTAAATGAAGCTTTACGGCAATTTTTCAGTACAGAAAACCTTACAGTTGACTTATTGAATGCAGGATTAGCTTTACAGATTAGAGATTATTTCAGCGAACGCTTTACAGGTGTCTTAGTATGAAAAAAACTTCACAAGTGATATTCTGAAAAAATAACTGAACATCATATAATCAAAAGCCCGGCGGGGTCCAAAAAAGTGGGTTGGAAATAACGTCAGGGCTGCTGATCTCAGCACCAGGAAAGTGATTATATCTAGTAGAAAGAGATAGTTAAGACAAACAGGACAAATTGCTGAGTTGGAAGCGTAAAACTAAGATAAAAAAGGAGGTTTTAGTTATATCATAGCTTTAGATAAAGCTCATATAATAATGATAATCAGTTAAATGTATTTTTTATCTATTTATGATAACCTAAGCGATTGAAGATTGGTAAAATCATAGCCGGAGGTATGTTAAAGCTCAAAACACGCCTATTTTTCTGTTCTACTTAAAGTAGAATTTTAAGTCTTTCAGGGAAGGTAAATTGATGACCCTATATTTATTATTTATACAATTATCCTGCCCTTTTTAATGGTTCAGTCCCGAAGGAATTGACGTAGGTCGAGTTTATGAAAATGGGCGTTTAGCATAGATCATTAAGCGCTGATAATCAACTTTATAATCCTGTCAGCTTCAATATTTAAAATTACCTGATATGGTGTACCGTCCTTATATCGTCCTGAAAACAATGATTTTTGTATTTAAATGACTATATCAAACGACTTTATTTAACTGATAAACAGATGCTTATGAGGAATAATTCAAAAAAGAAATGTAGGTCATTTAATGCAGATCGCCTGCTATAATACCGGTTGCCACATTTCAATGACCTTGTCAAACAAGTCCATTTAACTGAAAAACAATTACTTATAAAGGACACCTCAAAAAAGAGATGCAAACTTCCTAAAACAAAAAAGCCTGCTATGGCCTTTAGCAATAGCAGACATTCTTCCCTGGTCTTTAATTCAATATTGGATAGCTGTGTAATTTCAACCTGGTCAATTAGGAAATGTATGGTAGAAGTGGCTGAAATGTTATTTAGCAATATAATACTTTATCCCTCAACTTTCTATTTCACGGGTATCAGACCCAGCTTTTTTTCTGCGAATGAATCGATCGCCTTTTCTACCGCCGGTACATCCTTAGAGGTCAGATAACAACCTATCACATGTGCGTCGGCATCCGGAATGGCAACCGCCTCCTTCATATCTGCAGGGGTGCCCAGGGCTTTGTGCATAGCGAGGATCGCAGAGATCTTTACGGTCGGATCCTGATGCGCCTTATCCCGGAAGTAGTAAACGTTCAATGCCGGCTGTTTAACGCTATGAAATACACCTGGCTCCATCGTTGTTTCCAACAGACTCTCCAGTTCGACCACCGCCTCTAACCGGTATTTATTATACCAGTACTTACCAAGCTCCGGCTTTTCGGGAGGCGCCTGTCTGTAATCACCATGACAAACCAGACGCGCCAGTTGTAATCCCCAGGGATTATTCGCGAGAAAGGCCATATCATCATTGATCGCAACATTGGGCGACATATTGATAATAGCATAAATATCATTGGGGAAGGTAGCGGCCAGTTTTAGTCCGAGGGTACTTCCGGTCGAACAGGTTACCAGGATCACTTTCTCTCCCAGCGCTTTACCGATGCTCAGTGCCTCTTTAGCGTCCCGCCATAGTCCACCGGCAGTCATCGTCAGCAAAGGCTCCGAAGTATCCAGTCCGTGACCATCCAGGCGGGAAAGGTACAGGTTGCAACCGTATCGCTTCGCGAAATCACGGTGCACGGGATTACCTTCCTCCTGACTGGCAGAAAAACCATGCAGGTACACTACGCTGAAAGGCGTTTTGCGGTGCAGGGAATCATACCAGATGATCCGGGCTTCGTTATCGGGCTTTATCTTGTGAAAACCTTCTTTTGTGGCAACATATTGGTCCAGTGCCGAAGGCTGTTGTGGGACGGTAGGTAATAAAGGATCATACCGTGGGGTAACCGGTCGTGGACCAAGGTAATATATAATTACGAAGACCGTTATTACAATCAGGGATATTCGCAGCCAGCTGCTTTTCATGGGAAGTGTATTGTTTTATTCCCGGAGACAGGACTAGCTGGCGCCTGTCCCCGGGAATAAAAGCGTTATGACTGAATCGATTTTGACTTGTTCATCTTCACTCTTTGCACAATACTCATTACAAACCCAACAACCATCACCAGGATACCTAACCACAATACATTGATGTATGGGAATATAAATGCTTTCATCACAATATAATCCTTAAACGTATCAGATTCCTTTACTTGTATCTGTATCTTTTTCTCTTTCGGCAATACTTTGCTGAATTTAACATACAGGGACAGTGGCGCAACGGTATCCGGTACGATCACTTCGTAACTGCTGTCACGCAGACTATACACCGGCATCAGGTTGTACTGCTCGTTATTCTTGGTCACCACTCTCAATTGCGCCCCTACTGCCAGGTCATTGGGCTGCGGCGTATAATTGCGGTTCTGTGGCTGAGGCTGAATACCTTCCAGTATAATGTAACCATTCGCAAAGAACACGGAATCACCCGGTGCAATGTCATGGTTATTATACTGGGCCGTATCGCTGGAATTGTCCTTGATAGGTACGGCCGTGATATAAGTAAAGATATCTTTTGTAAAATAATGTTTTGAATCCGGGTTAGGTGTTAGCTGCTGCTGTCCCTTGTTGCTCAAAAAGGCATCCGGATGCAGGGTAAATTTCTCAACGATATTACCATTTGATGGGTCACGACGCTCGTAACGCACCAGGTAGTAAGTCTTCGCATCACCTTCTGCCAGGGAGTCACCGGCATAAGTAACGTGATAGTCACCCATCTGCACTGGGAAGTTCTTTGGCAGCATCAGGTTTTCTCTTGGATTTTCCTTGCTTTCCTTTCCGAAGAACCCGCCATCCAGCATTTTCATCCTGTCGATAGAGATCACCTCTTTCTTGGAAGAAGAGATCAGGATACCCAACAGAACCATACCGAAACCAACGTGTGCAACGGAACCGCCCGCTACGCGCAGTTTACCTTTCTGGCCCACTATGATGAACATCGCATTTGCTACGATGGCATATACACTGGTGAAGAGCATTACATAGATGGCACCCAGGAAGCCGCCACCATAAGCATCATAGGTGATATTACCGAAGATGCCGATCAGACCGGTGATCACCAGACTGATCACAGTAGGAATACCGATCTTTTTAATGAAATGACCTTTTGGTGTGTCCTTATATTTCAGATACTGTACAATCGCTGTCAGAATACCCAACACGATCGCAACGAAGATCTGGATCTTATTATAGTGGAATACGCCATCAGAAGGAGGTGCAATATCCTGCTCCATACCGAACAGTTTCTTAAGACCCAGTCCGTTGATGATCTTATTCCATACCGGAATAGAAGTCGTAAAGGTGATCTGAATGGCTGCGATCATCAGGATCAGCGCGCCAACGAACAGCCAGAACTCACGGGAATAAGTGCTTGCTTCTTTCGGTACATCAGGTATTTCCTTCCTTCTCATGATCAGAAGTGTAAATGCCGGTATAACGAATACCGCCATATAGACCAGCAGCTGGCCACTCATACCGAGGTCAGTAAATGAGTGTACGGAAGTATCACCCAATACACCACTACGGGTCAGGAAGGTAGAATATAGGATCAGTACAAAAGTGATAAAGAAGAAGAAAAAGGTTGGCTTCAGGGCGTGACCGGAAAACTTAAAGGCCAGCAGGGTATGTACACCTGCCACCAGGGTCAGCCATGGCACCAGGGAAGCATTTTCTACCGGATCCCATGCCCAGTAACCACCAAAAGTCAGTGATTCATATGCCCAGGCAGCCCCCATCATGATACCTGTACCCAGAATCATGGCAGAGAAGAGTGACCATGGCAGGGCTGGTTTGATCCATTCTTTATATTCACGGGTCCAGAGACCAGCGAACGCATACGCAAAAGGAATGATGGTAGACGCGAATCCCAGGAACAGTACCGGCGGGTGGATCACCATCCAGTAGTTTTGCAGGGAAAGGTTCAGACCATTACCATCTTTGATGAAATCGAGATAATTGGCATTAGCCACCCATGGCAGTCCCTGGTTCTCTTCTGCCAGACGGAGCAGCAGGAAAGGATTGCTACCAACACGGTAATCCAATATATAGATACCGATCAACATACTACCCAGGAAGATCTGTGCAAAAGACAGGGTCGCCATTACCGGCGCCTCCCATTTCTTACCGAAACGTATCAGGATCAGTCCCAGTACACTATGCCAGATGGACCATAACAGGAAACTACCTTCCTGATCAGCCCAGAAGCTGGAGAGCAGGTAACTTACCGGCAGATCGCGGGAGGAGTTCCTCCAAACGTATTTGTATTCGAAGTAGTGATTGTATAAAGCATAGTACAGGCTGCCGAAAGTGGTAAAAACAGCGAGGGCCTGTATAATGAAAGCCCAGCGGGCCAGTTTTTTCCAGGAATTCTTTAACAGATCATCTTTGGACTGTACCGCCATGAAGTAACTGATACTCGCGAGTATAGCAGCGACAAACGCCAAAACTGCCGAAAAATGCCCTATCTGTCCGGGCAACAGATGTTCCCCTATGTATTTTGTATCCAAGACCTGATATTATTAAAAGACCGCAGACGGTCGTCTGCGGACGAAGATTGAATAATAGTTATATGTGGAAGATGGCCCTTACTAATTACGCTTTTCCAATCGCCACCTGATCGTTCTTATATTTCGAAGGACACTTCATCAGTATCTTGCTGCATTTGAACTCTCCATTAGACATTTTTCCGGTCAGCACCACGCTTTCCGCTTTTTCGAAGTCGGTTGGCTTGGTACCATAGAAAACAACAGGCTGGATCTCCCCTGTTTTATCAACTACATAAAAACGAAGCAGGTTGGCATCTTTTATTGGATCATATTCCAGTGTCTTTGTTGTATCGAGTTTACCGATCACCTGAAATTCCTTTCCTTCTTTCTGCCGGGCTGTCGCAAATGTCTCATAAGTACTGAAATCGCCTGCTACTGTTACGATTACGCCAATAGCTACAGCAATGAGTACCAGCAGGACAATATTAAATTTCTTCATATCGCAAATAATTCAGATTCTTCCTTAATGCTTCCTAAATTAAAAGTGAAAAGCCGTACACATCATTTTACGTCGATATACAGTCTTTGTCATTGGCAAAATTACGCCAAAATGAACTTCAAGTGTCTTTTTTTACATAAAAGAACACATGATCTTTATCATATAAATTATGGAAAACGGATGCAGCCCCAACTGTGGTGAGGCTCTTATGGTCAAAGCATCATAAATTACTATCTTTGCGCCGGAAAAATCGTTTTGTATGAACGGTTTTTTCCCGGGACCGCCTGTAGGTGGCCTCTTTTTATCAAATTACATTATCATGGCGGATTTATCTCAATTTGATCCCAATTCGGTAAGCCTGTTGTCCAACAACATCTTTGGCCTGCCTACAACTGAAGAGGATGCAAAACTGGTACTATTACCTGTACCCTGGGAAGTGACGGTTTCTTATACGCACGGTACGGCCAGAGGTCCTGAACAGATCTTCAAAGCCTCACTCCAGGTGGACCTGTATGATACAGATGTAAAAGACGGATGGAAAAACGGGTTTTTCATGCGTGAAATCGACAAACAGCTGCTCCTGCGTAGCGATTATCTCCGCAAGGAAGCTGAACTCTACCTCAAATTCCTGACAGAAGGTGGAGATGTCTGTGATAATGAATTTCTTAAAAAGACCCTGGTTGATGTCAATACCGGTACGGTTGCGATGAATGACTGGGTATACCGTCAGACCAAAGATCTGCTGAACAGCGGCAAACTGGTAGCGCTCGTTGGCGGTGATCACAGCACGCCCCTGGGCTTCTTCAAAGCCATCGGTGAGAAAAAAGGCGATTTTGGTATTCTTCAGATAGACGCGCACTGTGACCTCCGTAATGGTTACGAAGGTTTTCAGTATTCCCACGCTTCTATCATGTACAATGCGATCAAAGAAGTTCCTCAGCTGACGAAACTGGTACAGATCGGTATCCGCGACTACTGCGAAGAGGAAGTAGAATATATTAATAATAGTAACGGTAAAGTGGTGACCTTCTTCGACAAGGACATCAAAACCCGTCAATACGAGGGTGATACCTGGAAGATGATCTGTGACGATATCGTTGCTACACTCCCGCAACAGGTATATATAAGTTTTGATATCGACGGTCTGGATCCAAAACTTTGTCCGCGGACGGGTACCCCTGTACCTGGCGGCTTTGAAACAGAACAGCTTTATTACCTCTTCCGCAAGATCATCAGCAGCGGCCGTAAACTGATCGGCTTTGACCTGAATGAGGTAAGTACTTCTCATGATGAATGGGATGCGAATGTAGGCGCAAGAGTACTGTTCAAACTGTGTAACCTGCTGATCCTGTCAAACCAGGAATAAGAATTAAAAATTAAGGATTAAGAACCGGGCGGTGGGCACGAGGGACATATATAATATTATATACGGACCTCGTTAACAGATGCCCTGATAGGATTTATATAAAAACGACTGTTGATGAGCGACAATATGACTAAATACAGGATCAGGATTCTCCAACCGAATGCAGAAACACGCCTTCGCATGCAACCTGTAATGCATGGCCTGGCCGGCATTCTCTTTTTAATGAACGGAATTGGTGCATACAACAATGCGTCGCCAAACTGGGCAATGGCTATCTTTTTTATTCTGCTGGGTGTTGGAAGTCTGGCGTTTCCGTTTTTCATGAAACGCTTCCGTAATATACAGTCTGCCAATAGTCTGGCCCGCCTGATCCAGGCATTTGTGAGTCTGACCGGTTGTCTGTTCTTCCTCAGCCATATGCAGCCACTCATCGGTATCCTCCTGTTCCTGACAGGTGTTGCTTCCGCTTATATCGGATGGGCGGAGTATAAGCTCTTCCAGCCTTGCTATATTAAGATTGACATGATGGGTCTGAGCCTGCCGGGTACCTTTTCAGACAAGGTGATTGGCTGGAACCAACTGAATAACGTAATTTTGCGGAATGACCTGCTCACGATAGACTTCAAAAACAACAAGGTATTACAACTGGAAGTGCTTGACGAAACGGGTGCAGCGACCGCGGAAGAAATGAACGCTTTTTTTAAAAGCAGGCTCTGATGACGCACCGGACAATATTACAAATTCAACAAGAAACTATCTGAACATTTGAAACAGTCTCCATACATCCTTTACTCTGACGGTAAAGGCAATATTTTCGAAGACACCTCCATGCTGACTACCGGTCGTAGTGGCTGGGACGCCTGGCCGATCGATCCGGAAGAATGGATAGAATTACCAGAAGGTGGTTCTCTTTATGAACTGCCAGGACGCCGTGGTATCGGTCTGGATGCAAAAACAGGTGAAATGGGTATCTGTGATAAGGGATGGGCAGTTGCTGCCTTTATTCCGCCTGCACATACCGGTTATTACCTGGCGGCATACGAAACCATGCCGGATGCACCTACCCTGCCCCTTTTCTGCTATACCGCAGTAGGTTGGCTGGATGGTAAGTTTTATGTACCTGCTACCCGTATCGAACAGGACATCCGTCAGGAATGTGCCGGTTTTGATGATAAAAAGGTAAAACAGGGCGTACAGCAATTACTGAGCGCTTATCCGCACAACCGCCTCGTACAGCACCTGGCTGATAACTGTGCGCTGACATACCATTGCCCTGCTGCCCGTAACTATTTCATGGGTCGCTGGGAGTGTCCGATCCCTTCTTCTCCTGCGTGTAACGCTAACTGTATTGGTTGTATCTCTTTCCAGCCGGAAGAAGAAACGATCGTATCTACACAGGACCGTCTGCGTTTTAAACCAACAGCAGAAGAGATCGTGGAGTATACAGTACCTCACCTGGAAACAGCGCCGTTCCCGATCGTGAGTTACGGACAGGGTTGCGAAGGTGAACCACTGCTGATGTGGGAAACCATCCGCGAATCCATTATTGAGATCCGTAAACATACGCCGAAAGGAAGCATCAATATCAATACCAATGGTAGTAAACCAGATGCAGTACGTGAACTGTGTAAGGCAGGTCTGAACAGCATCCGTGTAAGTACCAACTCTGTACAGGAGAAATTCTATACACCGTATTACCGCCCCAATAACTACAAATTTGAAGACATCATTGAGAGTCTGAAAGTGGTGCGTGAATTTGGCGGATGGACCTCCATCAACTATTTCACTTTCCCTGGTATGACTGACAGTGTGGATGAATATGAAGCGTTGCGTAAACTGATCAGAGACACCGATCTGCAGATGATCCAGTGGAGAAACTTCAATATTGATCCTGACTGGTACCTGGGTCGTCTGGGTATTACCGAAGTAGGTGACTGCCTTGGTATCAAACAGCTGCAGGAGTTGATCCAGGAGGAATTCCCTCACCTGAAATATGGTTATTTCAATCCACCGATTGAAAGGATCAAAGGGGATTACGAGAAAGACTTCGCACACTATTAGTCAATTAAGAATTAGGAATTAACAATTAAGAATTGAAGGTTTAGTGTGTTTAGATTATCTGAATAGACCTTAATTAATATAAAGAGAGAAGGCGTCCGCTGTATGGTGGACGCCTTCTCTCTTTTTATATATGGTTCAGTAGATATTGGATTAGTTCCTGGCCAGTATCTCTACCTCTTTATTACCGGCTGTTTTTTTATACAGGATATAGAATCCTATTCCGGTCAAAGTACATAGTGCCGTCGTACAATACCACCAGGAAGAAAAGCCGTAGTGGCCCACCATAAAAGAGCCCAGTGTTGGCGCCAGGATGCTTGAGATGGAGAATGACATGGTGTAGAGACCTGCGTATTGTCCGCGGTTATGATCACTACTTCTCATGACAAAAAACGAGTTCATAAAAGGAATACTCAGCATCTCTCCTGCTGTGAACAATAATATAAACACAACGCCTGCGGCAGCTATCGGTGGCAGCAAGTTAAAGCTCAGGTAACCGATACCTGCCAGGATCACACCACGGGTGATGAATTGCAGGCTATGCATCTTTCCTTCGAGTTTATATACCAGTACCATTTCAAAGAATGCGACCAGTAAACCGTTCAATCCCATCAGCAAACCGATATGCGCTTCCTGCATATTGGCCACAGACTTCAGGTACAAAGGCACCATGGTGGATAATTGCAGGAAGCCTGTCGTAAATACCACGATCAGCAGTATAAAAGCCAGGTAAACGCCATCCTTATAGACACTGTCTGCATTGCCGGATGTAACACAATCCTCCTGTTTAGGCGGCTTAGGTGCTACTTTTACCGGTGGCAGCAGTATCCGCATGATGATGATCGCGATGATACAACTTAAACCGTCTACCCAGAAAAGGAGATGATAACTATAACCAGCCAGGATACCGCCCAGTGCCGGTCCGACGGACCACCCCAGGTTAGAGGCCAGTCTGTTCAGCGAGTAAGATCTCGTACGATTGATAGCAGTACTGTAATAAGCCGTAGCTGCAACGTTTGCGGGTCTGAAAGCATCTCCCACGCAACTCAGTATAAAGATGCAGACACAAAACTGTGGCAGGGTGCGCATCTGTCCGAGTACCAGGAAGATGAGTCCCTGCAGCAGCAGGCTCCAGAACTGTACCGGATAAAAGCCGATCCTGTCGGAAAGACGTCCGCCGATAAAAGATCCGCAGATAGCGCCTGTACCGAAACAGGCCATTACAATACCAGCTTGTTCAATGGAAAAATGCAGTTCATGCGTCAGATATACCGTCATGAAAGGTATTACCATTGCGCCACTGCGATTGATTAACAAAACTACAGCCAACAGCCAGGTTGAAGGTGATAGGCCGGCGTACGCCTTTCTGTACAAAGAAAAAATTGGTGACATCCCTGAAGCTCTAAAGATGGTACAAAATTAGGTGAATAAAGTTGATGCCGGCAATAATAATTGCACATGAAAAACAGTTAAATAATTATCTGCTCCCATTTCAGGACCTGGCAGTCGGAAATATTGGGATTCAGGAGTTTATCAGGACGGGCTATAATATACAGGATAAGAAAGACACGACGGACCGGACAGGCTGTATACACTTTAAAAAATATCCTTACTTTTGGGTATGCCGAAAAAAGAAGACAATACAGACAAAAATTTAAAAGCAGCCGGCGCCACCATTGCCGTACACGCATTAGTGTTAGTTGTGCTGCTACTGGCAGGTTTCTCTGCACCGCCTCCTTTACCGGATCAGGATCTGGGGATGGAAGTGAATCTCGGTACTTCAGATGAGGGTATGGGAGATGAACAACCATTGAACCCGAATCCGCCGAGCAGTGGAGAGGCCAGTGCATCAACCCCTCAGAACGAACCTGTGCCTTCGGCTGACAATGCTACCCAGGAAGACATTGCCACACAGGACGACGAAGAGGCTCCGGAGATCACCAAACCGGAAAAACCGGTGGAGAAACCCAGGGAAACCAAAAACCTGGAACCAAAACCAACAAAAACGCCTCCTAAAAAGAATTCAGATAATCCGCCAGCGCCGGTACCTCCTGCTCCAAAACCGAAAGCAGTATACGCAGGTGGCAGCTCCAGCAGCAGCAACAGCGGAAATAATGCCCAGAGCAGTAACAACTCTACCGGCGAGGGTAATACAGGTAAACCCGGCGACCGTGGCCAGATCAATGGTAACCCGGACGGTGGTGGTTATACCGGTGGTGGTCTTGGCGGCGGACGTTCAGACTTCCGTCTCAATGGCCGTACCCTGCTGAGCAAGCCTTCACTTACCTACGACGGAGACGAATCGGGTTATATTGCGGTTAATATCAAGGTAGACAGACAGGGTAACGTAATTGCAACTTCGCACTCCCTGAAAGGTTCTACACTGAATAACCCACGTCTGATTGAAATTGCAAAAAGAGCAGCCTCTCAGCTGAAATACAACGTAAACGACGACGCACCGGAAGTACAGTTCGCTCTTATTAGATTTTATTTTAAAGTACAATAAGATATTTAAATATATTTGCATGGGAAGAGATCGCTGATCTTTTCCCATTTTCTTTTGTAGTGCCCGCCAATAAACGGCTAGATATTTGCGTTATTGGGGGGAAACCGAACTGCCAACTAATTACTGCATATGCCATTTCGTGTAAAGCTGTTAAGACATCTACGACTGTTATTCATTGCCATTTCTTTATTTGGGTCATATGAGGCCCGGGCTCAGTTTACCTTAGGAGGTTATTCCAATAGCCATTACGCAGGTATTCATGGTGTTCCCAACAACCCTGCGATGGCCGCAGGTACACATTACAAATGGGACGTTAACATTGCCGGTATCAATGCTGCTGCCGGTAACACATATATCCGCTTCCCACGCTCAATTCTCCTGCATCCACCAGATTCACTGAGAGACCTGAAAAGGAACCGTGATTACTTCCTGGATACTGCCAGTACAGGCAGACAGTTTGCATGGGGAAACATAGACGTGATGATGCCTTCTGTACTGTATTCCCTCGATGAACTCAGCTCTGTTGCGTTCACCTGGCGTGTACGTTCAATGGTCAACGGTGGTAACGCCACGACTGATGTAGCCAACTTCTTTGCACTGGACTTCCCGAACCCCCGGTTTAACAACCAGCGTTTTGATATGGAATGGGTAAACGCCAGCTTCCACTGGTGGAATGAGTTCGGTTTTACCTATGCCCGTGTACTGAAAGATGATGGTAATACGGTATTCAAAGCCGGTGCTACCTTAAAACTCCTCTCTGGTGTAGCCGCAGGTTACGCACAGGTGGAAGGCGCTTCCTTTGTGATGCACTCTCCTACCAATGGTGAGATCAATGATGGTACGCTGAAAGTGGCCTACAGCGACGGACTCGCCAACTGGGAAAGTCCTACCCTGAGCAATTATAAATTATTCGGTAATATGGGGCTGGGGATGGACCTGGGGATCACCTACGAATGGCGTGAAGTGATAGACGGTCTGACCGGCTATGATGACACTCAATGGAATCCGGAAGCGGACGACTACAGACTCCGTTTAGGTGTATCGATCACCGACCTTGGTAGCATCACCTATAAAAAGACGCCTGCCAGCAAAGACCTGGATCTTCGTACAGAAAATATCAATACCAGCGATCTGAGACAACGCAGGGGTGAAAGTGTACAGGCTTACTACCGTCGTGTCAGCACTTATTTCAAAGAACTGCCTACAGACGATAAGTTCCGTATGAACACGCCTGCCGCACTGAACCTGATGGCTGACTATAATATAGATGGTCGCTTCTTTATAAATGCAGCTGGCCGACTCGCTTTAAATTCCGGCAAATTCGATCCGAGCAAAACATACGTGATGTCCTACTTCCAGGCAACGCCACGCTATGAAGGCCGTCATGTCGGTGGCTATCTGCCATTGAGCGTCAACCGTAACGGACAGTTCGATGCAGGTCTTGGTCTGCGTCTCGGACCATTGGTGATCGGATCTACCACCATGTTATCTAACCTCTTCCAGAAGAATAAAAACCGTCTGGACGGCTTCATCGCCCTGCGTATCATTCCTATCAAACGCGGTGAAGGTAAAGTAGGTTGCCCAGGCACCAACTTCTAAGAATTTTACCAACGATATTTATATGAGTTAATTTACATTTGGGGTCCGGAACAAATCTTGTATTTGTTCCGGCATACCAAATGTATATGAACTACCAGGAAACGGTTGACTACCTCTATCAGCAGCTACCCATGTTCACCCGGGTAGGTGCCAGCGCCTTTAAAAAGGACCTTCACAACACCATCGAGCTTTGTAAACAGCTCGGCGATCCTCAGCATAAATTCAAATCCATACATGTTGCCGGTACTAACGGAAAAGGTTCTACCAGTCATATGCTGGCAGCTATCTTCCAGCAGGCGGGCTACAAGACAGGATTGTATACCTCCCCTCACCTGCTTGACTTCCGTGAGCGGATCCGTATTAACGGAGAAATGGTCTCAAAGGAATTTGTTGTGGAATTCGTCGAACAGATGCAGCCCGCTATCGAAAGTCTCGAACCTTCCTTCTTTGAAATGACTGTCGCCATGGCCTTCCAGTACTTTGCACTGGAACAGGTTGATATCGCCATCATTGAAGTAGGTCTCGGCGGCAGATTGGACAGCACCAATATCATCATCCCCGAACTATCCGTCATTACCAATATCAGTTATGACCACATGCATATCCTTGGCAATACCCTGCCAGAGATCGCATCGGAAAAGGCAGGCATCATCAAGGAAAATGTGCCGGTCGTTATAGCCCAGACGCAATCCGAAATTGCGTCTGTCTTTATCGATAAAGCCGCCTTCCTGGGTGCTCCGATCCACTTCGCAGACCAGGAATGGCTGATCCAGGAGACAGAGTTTGCACAGGGACAACTAAAACTGGGCGTCCAGCATACGCATAGCGGCGATATGAAGTCCATCCGGACTGACCTCACCGGTCAATACCAGATGAAGAATATCATGGGTGTGCTTTCGGCATGGAAAATCCTGCAGAAATTGGGTTGGGAACTGCCGGAGCAGACAGTCTTCACCGCACTGGCGCATGTTAAAAAACTGACCGGATTACGTGGGCGTTGGGAGACGGTTGCACATGATCCGCTGACGATCTTTGATGTAGGACATAATGAAGCAGGGATCACAGAAATTGTGCAGCAGCTGCAGCATATGGTATACAGGCATTTGCATATTGTTACCGGCTTTGTGAAGGATAAAGAAGTGAATAAGGTGATGCCGTTGTTTCCATCTGCGGCGACGTATTATTTTTGTAAGGCGCAGTTGCCAAGGGCGATGGATCAACAGGAGCTGGCCGAGCTGGGGCATCAGCATGGCCTCAGGGGGCATGCGTATGAAAGCGTGCAACAGGCGTTTCTGGCGGCGAAGCAGCAGGCGCATAAAGATGATATTGTGCTGGTGTGTGGTAGCTTCTTTATTGTTGCCGAGGTGATGTAATTAACCAGCTTATAGTTTTTAAAAGGACTGCATAGTTGTTATGCAGTCCTTTTTTATTTTGCATCCTGGGATAGTGTGTGATCCGGCGGTGCTGCGGTTTCAGATAGGCCTGCGGACTACGCCCCTCGCAGAGGCGGGCGATTGGGCGTTGTCAAGCGCGGGGACGTTAGGGGGATGATTAAACCCCTGCAAGGCGTGGAGGGCTCTGCAATGGGCTAAGGCCCGCAGGCTCTATCTGAAACCCTCCGCTCTTAAAGCCAGCCGTGGGCATATGTGCTGCAGGTAGTAATTGTGTCTGGCATATGCGAGCTCAATCGGACATTCCTGTGCAATCCTTTTCTGACAGTGTCTTTTTGTTTGCAGGTATCTTGACGAGCTTCTTTATCGCTACCATTAGCGTTATCGTTATCTTCATTACATTAATAGTATACTAACCTGCACTCAGGAAAGATTAATGCACTATATACATAAAAAGGAACGCTTGTATGTCAGCACCATTAAATGATGTCTGATATACAAGCGTTCTTATTTTACATTCATCATGACCGCCTTCTCAACAACTCATTTTCACCTTAAGCCATAAAGCTCATGTCCGGCAGTAACAGCGGAGGGTTTCAGATAGAGCTTGCGGGCCTTAGCCCATTGCAGAGCCCTATACGATTGACAGGGGTTTAATAGACTTTCATTGTCCCCACGATTGAAAATGCCCAATCGCCCGCCTCTGCAAGGGGCGTAGTCCGCAAGCCTATCTGAAACCGCAGCATCGACGACCGACCCACTATCAAAGTAAAATATACAATGCGTGCGACACCAGACTATTGGTAATTCAGGTAGCAGGTAATATACAGTTGGCAGTTTAGTTCTGCAAAGCTGCGATGCGTTCCTTAAGCCTTTTGGATCTTCAGTTCCTTCAGGCGTAGTAATGAATAGAACAGACAGCTGACGTGCAGGCTTTGCAGGATCTGGTTGTCGAGGAGCAGCTTTTCTACGTCTTCGAGATCCATGAGGACAAGTTCGATCTCTTCATTTTCGTCGAGGTCCTGTTCCTGCACTTTTTTGCCGCCGGTGGCCAGGAACATGTGTGTAAGGTTATTGCTGGAGGCGGGATTAGGAGCAACAGCACCGAGATTAATGAGTTTCTCAAATTCGTAACCGGTTTCTTCGAGTAACTCACGGCGCATTGCAAATTCGGGGGATGGATCGGTGTCATCCATGGTGCCACCGGGAATTTCGAGGACGGCTTTACCAATGCCCTGTCTGAACTGGCGGACCATAATAATACGGCCGTCTGCTGTTACGGCGACACAGTTTACCCAGTCATTGTATTCCAGCACGTAGTAAGGTGTTACAATCTTTCCCTGAGGTGTTTCGCATGTATCGCGACGAGCCGTAAGCCAGTTGTCTTTAAAGAGGTATTCTGAACTTAATGTTTTCCAATCTAATGATGCCATGATTCTTCTGTTTATAGTTTAGTGCCAGTTATTGCGTTCTTTCAGTCTTTCGATCTGCGCCATATGGTGCAGGCCATGCCAGGAATAAGTGCCTGCCAGCGTCCTTAAAGCGATGGTTTTACCGCTTTCAGGATGTACAAATGTGCGGGCCCATTGTTCCGGAGTCAGGTTCTCCATGAGGTTTACCCAACGGGTATGCAAGGCATGTAATAAAGTTAGCGAAACATTGATGGGTGTTTTCTTCACATCCGGCAATTCTGCCCAGGCAGTTTCATTATAGGCCTTGATGGTAGGATTATCTTCCGTCAGCGCCCATTTGAAGCGGGTGAGTGCCTGCGTGTGACTGTCCACCAGATGGTGCACAACCTGGTATACCGTCCAGCCTTCGGGTCTGTAGGGAGTGGCTAACTGCGCTTCGTCCAGACTTTGTACTACAATCTCAATCAGGGACGGTAAGTATCTGATGTCGTTAATGTAACCTTTCAAAGCGCGGTCTGAGATCTCAGCAGGCGCTTCGAATTTGCCGATAGGGTATTTGAGTTGCTCCAGGTCGATGTCCATAATCGTGTCAGTATGATTTGGGTATTAGAATAATCGGGAGGATCCCCACACTAATCTTCTCTCAGGCCTTTGCCGGTCATGTGAATGAACACATCTTCCAGGTTGGCTTTCTTCACTTCTTTCTTACGCTCAAATCCGCCTGCCACCAGCTGATCGATCAGGGTGTCAGGAGACTCCAGCGCAATGATACGGCCGCTGTCAACGATCGCACAGCGATCACAGAGGAATTCGGCTTCGTCCATGTAGTGTGTGGTTATAACAACGGTTGTACCCTTGGCGCGTACCTCCTGGATCAGGTCCCAGAGATTACGTCTTGCCTGTGGATCTAAACCGGTTGTGGGTTCGTCGAGAAATATGATCTTAGGCTTGTTGATCAGCGTTGTGGCAATGGAAAAACGCTGTTTCTGTCCGCCGGAGAGCTCTTTATACTTCGCTTTCGCTTTATCTTCCAGGTTAAAAGAGGCCAGCAGTTCTTTGGGATCTACTTCCTGGTTGTACAGTCCGCAGAACAGCTCTATCAGTTCTGTCAGGTTCAGTCCGGGATAATATCCTGAACTCTGTAACTGCACTCCTATCAGTTTTTTAATGGATTCCGGGTCTTTATCCAGGTCATATCCATCAACGATCACTGTTCCGGAGGTTTTATCCCTCAATGTCTCTATGATCTCTAAGGTGGTAGACTTACCTGCGCCGTTAGGGCCTAAGAGGCCGAATATTTCATGTTCGTAAACGTCGAAACTGATGCCTTTAACTGCCGTAAAATCGCCATATTGCTTCACCAGGTCCTTTACTTCGATAATCTTCCTCTTTTCCATGGGACTAAATTACAATTCAATTAAGAATTAATAATTAAGAATTAGGAATTGGGACATAAATGCCCCTAAACTGAGCAACAATTCTCCTGAAAACCTTTAAGACATTATAAAGTGACATAAAAAAACGAGGTGCCTCAGATGATGAGGCACCTCGTATAAAAAGCTATAGATTAATCTCTTAGATCAGTTAACATGCAAGAATGCGGTTTTTCAATTGTTATCTGTCTCCGCAGCATTCAATGCTTCATTCTCAATTGTAATTCCTAAGTGACCTGACTATTTCTTCACGAAAAACTGCGTAAAATAGGTCACCTTTCCTTTCTGTGTAGCACCGATGCCGATCAGGTTAAAGTCACCCAGCATATTACGACGGTGACCAGGACTCTTAATCCAGCCATCTACCACACCTTTCGCATCCAGGTTACCATAAGCTACGTTCTCTCCTACGCCGGATACACCATGAAATTTAAGTGTAACAGCGTCATTACGGATCTCAAACTGATCATGACCGAAGGCTACTTTGCCGGAGGCCATGTTGTCGCTGTGCTTCTGGGCCAGCTGTGAGCAGTAGGATTCCAGTTTAAGGGGAGGCAGACCTTTGGTGGCTCTGAACTCGTTGGTATAATAAAGGATGTCCTTGATCAGTTTTGCGTCGCCGTCGGCGGTCGGTTCCTTACTAACGGGAGCAGGGCCCTCTTTTACAGTGGTGCTGCTCTTAGCAGGTGCTGCCGATCTGGAACAGGAAAAGACGAACAGGTGGAAAGTCAGAAAAAATCCGAATACGGCAAATGTGAGCTTGCGGTTCATAGTGTGTATGGTAATAGATAATAAATAATTGACATTAGACAAAGATAACCAGTGCTGGTTTAGCAATAGTTATACCAAAAGCTCATATTTGCATTTTTTTCTAACTATTTACTATTCGCTGCCATACATCCATCATGTTTCTGGACCCTAAAAATACGGGTACACGCTGGTGTAATTTGGATGGTTTCAGTTCCAGCAGTCTTTGTCTGCCGGTAGCCATTGCCAGTCCGCCTGCCTTTTCCATAATGAATGACATGGGGTTGCACTCATAACATAAACGCAAACGGCCCCCTGCATATTTTCCAAAAGCCGGATACATGAAAATTCCTCCCTGAATAAGCGTACGATGTACTTCTGCCACCATACATCCTACAAAGCGATGGCGGTATATTTTTCCATGTTCATCCTTCGCCAGGAAATAGTCGATCGCGTTACGGACCTTATCTTCATAGAGATGATAGTAACCTATGTTGACGGAAAAGATATCACTCTCTACAGGGCATTTAAGGTTCGGATGGGACAGGCAGAACTCTCCGATAGACGGATCGAGCGTAAAGCCCTGTACACTACGGCGGGTCGCGTATACCAGCATCGTGGAGGAACCATAGATGATGTAACCGGCTGCGATCTGTACATAGCCCGGTTGCAGGAAATCCTCCAGTTCACAGACAGTACCGGTAGGCGTTAACCTGCGATAAACAGAAAAGATGGTACCGATAGAGACATTGACGTCGATGTTACCGGATCCGTCCAGGGGGTCCAGCAGCACCACATACTTGGAGTTTTTGGAGTGCTCGTCGTCAAAGGCGATGAAGTTCTCTTCCTCTTCAGAGGCTACTCCGCAGCAATAAATACTACCTCGCAGAGAACTGATGAACTGATCATTGGCAAATTCATCCAGTTTCTTGACTTTCTCACCCTGTACATTGATTTTGCCTGCCTCTCCAAGAATATCCGCGATACCGGCCTTGTTGACTTCCACGTTGACACGCTTGGCCGCAAGTCCTATATCACGCAATAAACCAGACAGTTGTCCTGTTGCTCCGGGGTAATTCCTTAGCTCCTGGATAGTAAACTCATCCAGGGTCATTACTTTTCTGTTCATATATAATGGATTAGTTTTCTCATAACTGTGAGCTGCCTCTGGCATTCTCGTCTCGTCAGCTAATTTACCGAAAACGCACATTTTAATGAAACTGTCATTTTCCACGAAACAAATTTTAAAACAAATTCAAAGTTGTCTTACTTTGCCCCGTATTTTTTTCACGGAAGATTAAGCATATATGAAGGTTTTCAAATTTGGAGGTGCAAGTTTAGAAAGCGTTGAACGTATTCAACAGGTAGCTACTATCGTACAGTCATTCCCGGATCAGCCAATACTGATCGTGATATCGGCGATGGGTAAAACAACGAATGAACTGGAGAAAGTGGCGCAGAACTTCTATCTGCGTAAGCGTGAAATAGCAGCGCAGCTGCTGCATAACATTGAAGAGCAACACCTTGAAGTAGCTGATAAACTGCTGGGAACCCGGGATAATCCGGTATTTGAGCAGCTCCAGCAGTTCTTTACAGAAGCTGAATGGACGCTGGGCGAAAAACCAGGCCGCGCATTCGATTACTATTATGATCAGCTGGTAAGTCTCGGTGAATTACTGAGTACTGCCATTGTCAGTGCTTATTTTAACCTGGCTGGCGTAAATAACACCTGGCTGGATGTTCGTGATGTATTCCGTACAGACGATACCTTCCGGGACGCAAATATCGACTGGACCGTCACAGGCCAGAATGTGCAGGAGAAAGTACTACCTCTGTTTAAAAAGGCGAATATCATCATTACACAGGGTTTTATCGGTAGTACTGACCAGAATGAAAGCGTGACCCTGGGCCGTGAGGGTAGTGACTACTCAGCTGCCGTATTTGCCAATCTGCTGAATGCAGAAAGCCAGACCATCTGGAAAGATGTGGAAGGCCTGAAAAATGCCGATCCGAAGTTATTCCCTAATACCATCAACATCCCTGAAATCACTTACAGTGAGGTGATCGAAATGGCTTACTATGGCGCGCAGGTGATCCACCCCAAGACCATCAAACCGCTTCAGAACAAGCAGATTCCCCTCTATGTGAAGAGTTTTCTGAATAAAGATCTTCCGGGTACTGTCATCAAGGAAGAAACCGACACAAAGCAGTTACCGCCCATCATAGTACTGAAGAAAAATCAGGTGTTGCTGACCATCACATCCCGCAACTTTGACTTTATTACGGAAGACAGGATCAGCGACGTCTACGAGCGTTTTCACCAGCTGAAAATCAAGATAAATTTGATGCAGAATGCCGCTATCAGTTTCTCCTGCTGTATTGATAATAACCCGGAGAAAATAGATGCTTTGATGAAGGCATTACACGATGACTTTAAAATCTCATATAACGAAGGTTTGGAATTACTGACCGTTCGTTATAACCAGGATGGATTACTGGAAGAACTGAGCAAAGACAGGACTGTCTTGTTGGAACAACGATCACTCATCACAATTCAGCGCGTACTGAAATAAAATTTCCTACCTTTTTGCAACCTTTTCACTGCAGGTTCGTCTTTTAAAAAACAACCTGCATGAAAAAGGTATCCATATTTATTATCATAACCCTGGGTATCCTTGCCATTATTGCACTGGAGGGCAGGGCTTTACATCAACTGCGAACGGAACGAACGGGTGCCAGCCCCGAACTGCTTCCATTTTACCTGCTCTGTGTCGGATCCGAGTGGGTGATACCCGCTGAGAGTAAGCCATCCCACCAACACTCTGAGATTTAACCTTATGAAAAAAATTCTTTTGATTGTCATCCTGGTAATCGCCGGGTCAGGCACTATGTATGCCCAACAGGTTTCAGGAAAGATCACCATTAAAACAACGGAAACCAACGGGCATCCCATTCCTTTCGCCAACGTCCTGTTAAGGAAAGCGAAAGACTCCTCTCTTGTAAAAGGTGAACTAAGCTCCCAGGAAGGAAGCGCCACCTTTGACAAAGTAGAGGCAGGCCGCTATTTTATCCAGGCCAATCTCATGGGATATACCAATGCCAGCACCTCGGTATTCAGTATTGACGCACAGCATAAACTGGTGCAGCTTCCAACGCTGACACTCTCTCCTGCTTCCAAAACACTGGAAGGGGTCACCGTATCTGCACAGAAACCATTCATTGAAAGAAAGAACGGCGCTACCGTATTAAACGTGGAAAGTAGTCTGGCTGCCTCCGGCGGTACTGCCTTAGATGTACTGAAAAGGGCACCGGGCGTACAGATCGACAAAGACGATAATGTGATCCTTCAGGGTAACCAGGGGGCGACCATTATGCTGGATGGTAAACTTACCTATCTGTCCGGCGAACAACTGGCCAACCTCCTGAGAAGCCTGCCGGCAGAAAATATCTCCACCATCGAGATCATCACCAGCCCTTCCGCCAAATATGATGCAGCGGGTAAAAGCGGTATCATCAACATCAAGACTAAAAAGACCATTATCACGGGTATAAATGGTTCTTATAATCTGACGGTTGGTACCGGTAAATACGGGATGTACACGACAGGACTGAATCTGAACTGGCGGACAGAAAAATTCAACCTCTTTGGTAACTATAACAACGGTAATAGAGGCTTCTTCCAGACCCGCTATATCGAGCGGCATATATCCGGTGATCAGCCGATCTTATTTGTATCGGATGTTTATAACAGACGCCGTTTTAAGAACAATAACTATAAGGCGGGATTCGATTATTTCATTAACAGCAAACATACGGTCGGCGCGCTTGTAAGGGGTTACAGCAACTCTTTCTGGCAGGATGGTTTTAATACCAATCCGATCAGCAGTAATGGAAAAATTGATTCAACGCTTTACTCCAATACAACGATCAGGAACAAGTTTTCCAATGTCTCTTTCAACCTGAATTATAAGGGTCAGCTAGATACTTTGGGGACAGAAATATCAGCAGATGCCGACTGGGCAGAATTTAAGGACAATAACAACATGCTGTTGAACGACAGCATGTCCTACCTGGTGGACCCGGTACTGAATTACCACTCCATCCGTAACAGACCGATCAACAATGTGACCATTAAAAGTGTCAAAGCCGACCTGGTATTGCCCTTTAACAAAACCACCAAACTGGAGACCGGTTTTAAACTCAGTTCTGTGAAGACGGACAATGACCTCCGTTATGACTCTCTGCTCAATGGTAAATACGAGCGGGCCATCACACAGAGTAATCAGTTTATTTACACGGAGACGGTGTATGCCGCCTATCTGATCTTTAAAAAGCAGATCAAAAACACCGATATCCAGGCAGGTTTGCGTGCAGAACAGACAAAATCTGACGGGTATTCCGTGACCTTGCAGTCACACGTGAAACGATCTTATCTGGACTTCTTCCCCAGCCTTTCTGTGGACCAGAAGCTCAGCGAAAATCATAAGATCGGAGTGAACTATTCGAAGCGTATTTCCAGGCCGAATTACGGCGATCTCAATCCTTTTGTCTGGTACATAGACAAGTACAACTATTTCAAGGGAAATCCATACCTGTTACCGGAATACACCCATAAGGCGGAGATCAGCTATACCTTCAAACAGAAGTATGTGGCCGCCCTCTCCTACGGACTGACCAAGAACATTGTACTGGAGTACATGATCCAGAACGATACTTCAAAAGTGACAACTTTCTATGACAGGAACTTTGAGCGGAGTTATGTGTATGGTGTTACACTGACCATCCCGATAGATCCTTTCAAATGGTGGAATATCACCAATAACATCAACGCCAACCGTACGGCATATGATGTGAAGGATACGATGGTCAATCTGGCGACCAATACCTGGGGTCTGAACTATCAGACGACCCATACTTTTACCTTACCAAAGGACTGGAAACTGGAGCTCAACGGCTATTATGAAAGTCCGTTCGTGTGGGGTGTATACAAAATAAGGTCTTCCTTCGCGATTGGCGCAGGTGTACAGAAATCCTTCATGAATAAGAAGCTGGTTGCGAAACTGAATGTTTCTGACATTACCAACCGCGAGCAGTTCCGCGGTACTGCCAGGTTCGACAACATCGATATGTACATCAATAACCGCTGGCAGAACAGGCGCGTGAACCTGGCGCTGACCTGGAATTTTGGTAACAGCAACATAAAAGCAGCCCGTGACAGAGAAGCGGGTGCTGAACAACAAAGGGTAGGCGGTTAACGCGTACCCTTTATATAACCCTCGAGGTTGTCGATAATATACCGTTGTTCGTCAATAACATATTTTACGACGTCACCGATGGAAATCATGCCGACCAGTCTTAGCTGGTCATCTGTAACTGGTAAATGGCGGATGTGTTTGTCCGTCATTTTTACCATACAGTCCTGGATACTATCCTCCTCCGTCACTGTAAACGGATTTTCCGTCATAATTTCCCTGATCAATGTCTCTTTGGAAGCCCTGCCTTTCAGAATAACCCTGCGGGCGTAGTCACGTTCGGAAAAGATACCCAACACTTTGTCATTGTCGCCGAGCACTACAAGCGCGCCCACGTTCTTGTCCACTAATACGCTTAATGCGTCAAATACAGTATCATCTGGCTGAACGGAGTAAACAGCATGGCCTTTCACCCGTAGAATGTCACGTACAGTTCCCATAACGAGGTATTTTAGGTGTGATGAATGGAGGAATACAAGCCCTTTCTTTCTAAGTTAACATTTTATGCCCAAATTTCCCCCTTCCCTTATAAATTTTCAGCTGGCATCTTGCATACAGGATTTTTATATATTACTTTACGCAATCGTTCGTTAAAAAACTGTGACTATTTACAACCCTGATAATTAGCATTGTATGCGCAAATTGAGAATACACCTGGCAATCGTCGCTCTAACGGGCCTATTGACCCCGTTCAGTAGTGTATTTGCTCAGAAGATCTTTAAAGACTGGCCGATGGGTACCGAACCGGCCGCTATTGGTCTTTTTGTGGCAAACCACTATGTGAGTGGTCCTTTTTACAATTTTGGCAACCCTGGTCAACCACAATCTATTACCTATCCGGAGGTTTGCACCTGGTATGGCGCCCTCCAGTTTGCGGAAGCAAGCGGGAATAAAGATCTGGCCCAAAAGCTGGCCCTGCGTTATGAGCCTTTACTGGCACAATCCCAGAGTCTTGTTCCCAGAGCTGACCACGTTGATCACAGTGTCTTTGGAGCGGTTCCACTGGAATTGTACCTCCAGACCAATCAATCAAAGTACCTGGAGGCAGGAAAGGCGTTTGCTGACCAGCAATGGCAGCTGCCGGACAATCCACAGGCCAGTCAGCAGGAATACCAGTCCAAGGGACTTTCCTGGCAGACCCGTATGTGGATCGATGACATGTACATGATCACTTTGTTGCAGGTGGAGGCATTCCGCGCTACCGGCAATAAGGAGTACCTGGACCGCGCCGCCCGTGAAATGGTGGTATACCTGGATGCTATGCAACAGCCAGACGGACTCTTTTTCCATGCTCCGGACGCGAAGTTCCTCTGGGGTCGCGGTAATGGTTGGGTAGCTGCCGGTATGACCGAGTTACTGAGCGTACTGCCTTCCGGACACGCAGACCGTACAAAGATCATGGACAGCTATAAAAAGATGATGGCTGGCCTGAAGAAACTGCAGGACAAAAACTACATGTGGCATCAGCTGCTGGACGATCCGACTTCTTTTGCAGAAACATCCTGCACCGGCATGTTCACTTACTCGATCATTGTAGGTGTGAAAAAAGGCTGGCTGGATGAGAAAGAATACGGTCTGGTAGCTAAAAACGCCTGGACGACCCTGGTGAAATACATCAATGAATCCGGCGATGTAAAAGATGTATGTGAGGGTACCAATAAAAAGAACGATCAGCAGTACTACCTGAACCGTAACCGGGTTACCGGCGATCTGCATGGTCAGGCGCCTGTATTATGGGCGGCAGCGGCTTTACTGGCGAACTGATGACGACAAAACAGCACTAAATTTCCACCGATAATGAAGTACAGCGGCCTGTCCATAACAGGAATTTTCCTTTTCTGCCTTTCCGGCATCCACGCACAGCAGCGATACACCGTAGTATCGCCCGATAAAACGGTCACGTTGACCATACAGGTAGGCACAGACATTACCTACAGTCTCTCTCAGGATAACAAGGAACTGATCTCCCCGTCTGTCGTATCGTTTAAAACCGATGCTGACAAAGCAAACGTATGGAAAGTCAGCAAAGCCAGAACGGGGGCTCATGACGGCGTACTGACGCCTGTCATTATGCAGAAAACCAAAACAATCGCTGACAGGTACAATGAGTTGCACCTGGACTTCAGCAACGGACTCGCACTTGAATGGAGAGCGTATGATAATGGTATTGCCTGGCATTGGCTGACGACCAGCAAAAAACCTTACAAGGTGCTGGACGAACAGGCCGGTTTTAGTCTGGATAAGGAGGGCAGGGCCTGGTACCCACAGGAGGACGCTATGTTCTCTCACAACGAACGTAAATACATCCAATATAAACTGGATAGCATAGGCGAACAGCAGCTGGCTAGTCTGCCGGCTTTATTCGAAGTAAAAGGCACCAAACTGCTACTCACCGAATCAGGTCTGTTCAACTATGGCGGTATGTGGCTGCGTGGCCAGGGAGGCGGTAAATTAAAAGCGGTGTTCCCATACTATCCAAAGGAGAAAAAGGTGACCAGCGACCGTGATGAACAGGTCACCGCACGCGAAAACTATATCGCCAATATTCAGGGACCACAATCTTTTCCCTGGAGACTGGTAATGATCGCCCGTCAGGATGGTGAGCTGCTGAGCAATCAGCTGGTCTACCAGTTGGCCCCTCCCGCAACAGGTGATTACAGCTGGGTAAAACCCGGTAAGGTGCAATGGGACTGGTGGCATTACAACAACATTTATGATGTTGATTTCCGTGCCGGCATCAACAATGAGACTTACAAATACTATATCGACTTTGCCGCTAAATACGGCATTGAATACGTACTGCTGGACGAAGGCTGGTGTGATACCCGTGACCTGATGAAACTGACGCCCGGTATTGACGTAAAAGAGCTGGTAGATTATGCCAAAGCTAAGAATGTCAATATCCTGCTCTGGAGCAGCTGGCTGGTGCTGGACAAGCAACTGGACATGGCGCTGGACAAGTTCAGAGAATGGGGCGTTAAAGGCATCAAGGTGGACTTTATGCAGCGCGATGACCAGGATATGGTCAATTACTATGAAAAGGTCTCTAAAGCGGCGGCTGCGCGTCAGCTGATGGTAGATTTCCATGGCGCCTACAAGCCTACCGGCTGGCTCCGCACCTACCCTAACGTGCTGACGTCTGAAGGTGTTTTAGGTAATGAGATCAGTAAGTTTGAAGACTGGATCACGCCTTCTCATACGACAACTATTCCCTTCATTCGTATGGCTGCTGGTCCGATGGACTTCACTCCCGGCGGTATGCAGAACGTACAGCGGGACAGCTGGTCAGCTATTCCCGCAGAACCACTGACATTGGGCACCCGTTGTAATCAGCTGGCGATGTATGTGGTGTATGAAAGTCCGCTACAGATGTTATGCGATCTGCCAACGCACTATTACCATGAACCAGTGGCGATGGATTTCCTGCAGACAGTTCCTACTGTATGGCAGCAGACCATTCCTTTACAGGCGAAAGTGGGCGAATATGTCGCCATTGCCAGACAAGCGCCCAACGGCGACTGGTATATCGGTGCGATGACCAACTGGACGTCCAGGGAACTGACCATTGATCTCTCCTTCCTGGGTGAAGGCAGCTTCAAAATAGACAGCTGGAAAGATGGTATTAATGCCGACAGAAATGCAAAAGATTGTAAAAAGGAATCAGGTACAACGGACAATCACTCGAAACTCACGATCAAAATGACAAAGGGTGGCGGGTATGTAGCCAGGATCCGCAAACAATAATATTCAATAAAAAAGGGCAGTTAAACTGCCCTTTTTTATTTAGTCGAGTTTCTTTTCTCCTCTGATAGTAGCTGCTTCCAGCTGATGCTGATCTAACACCACGATCACATTCTCTCCTTTCTTCAGCCATGGTGCAGGGCAGTATAAACGTTTCTGCGGCCCGATCTCCCAGTAGCGACCCAGGTTATGACCATTTACCCATACCATTCCTTTTTTGAAGTTGGTCATGTCCAGGTAAGTATCACCTGTAGTGGTCAGGGTGAAGGTACCTTTAAAGAATTCGCCTTCTTTCACCTGTCCGGTTTTAGATGCGGGCAGGCTTTCTACGAAATTGCTATTCATTGGCAGCCCATATACATCCCAGTTCATCAGGGTCATGCCATTCAGCGTTACACGATCGGTAATACCCTTACGGTCTATCAGCGCCTGTGCGAAGTTAATACGACCCATGCCTTCCACAAAGATCTCGAGTACCGGATCTTTCACATCTGACTTAGGCAGTTCGATACTATGTTCGTCGAGTCTGCGGTCGATCTTACCAACGTATTTACCATTCAGGAATACGGTGGCATAGTCGTGCAGTTCCACGATATCCAGTTTACCGCTCTTATGTCCTACCAGCACTGTTTTATATACCATGTAACCGTAGTCCTGTCCGTAGGCTTCGAAAGTCTTCGGTTGTACAGACTTCACCGCAGCAGGCAGGTTCTCCCACACGCTGGTGAATGGTTTCAGTTGTATATCAGGGATGGTGATGGTCGGAATTGCTTTAGGGATCGCCGGCAGTTTTTTCTTGCTGTAGGAGCCAATGAGGTCACGCAATGCATTATACTTTGCCGTAGTGTCTCCCTGCTCATTTATAGGCGCGTCATAGTCATAAGACGTCAGATCCGGCTCATACCCCTTACCACCTGAATTGGCGCCAGCAGTGAAGCCGAAATTGGTACCTCCGTGGATCACGTACAGGTTGAAGGAGCGTTTGGTATCCATCAGGAATTTCACTTCTTTCACAATACCCGCTTTATCAGGACGAGCCCATTTCTCACCCCAGTGTGTCAGCCAGCCAGGATAGGACTCGCTGCTGAAGGAAGGTACATCCGGATTTTGCTTTTCTGCCGCTGCGAAATCACCTTCGGAGCTACCGGAGTCCAGTCCGATAGCAGCACCTGGCACTGATCCTGCTTCCAGCAGCGCAGATACTGGTCCGTCAGCTGTATAGAAAGGCACATTGATACCGTTCTGTACCCACATGTCTTTAACCTTGAGCATGTATTCTCTGTCGTTACCGAAGCTACCGTACTCATTCTCTACCTGCACCATCACGATCGGTCCGCCGTTAGTCACCTGTAAAGGTTTCACTTCTTCAGACAAGGCTTTGATATATCTTTCCGTTGCGGCGATATATCTTGGATCCATGCAACGTACTTTGATATCCGGTATTCTCAGCAGATACGGCGGTAATCCACCGAATTCCCACTCCGCACATACATAAGGACCAGGGCGCAGCATTACCCACATCCCTTCCTCCTGTACCATCTTTATAAAAGCAACGATATCCCTGTTTTCAGAAGTGAAGTCGAATTTGCCTTCTTCCTGTTCATGATAGTTCCAGAATACATAAGCGGCGATGGTATTA
Source organism: Chitinophaga sp. YR627 (assembly GCF_900114995.1). Lineage (GTDB taxonomy): Bacteria > Bacteroidota > Bacteroidia > Chitinophagales > Chitinophagaceae > Chitinophaga. Next base: position 159,628 of record NZ_FOUX01000006.1, on the reverse strand, counting down.
CATCCCATGGCCTTGGCCATCTGGATACGATGACGCCAGTATTCTTTCGGGATACGCGCAGGATGCATTTCACCACTGATGATCTGATAGGGTTTGCCGTCGAGTAAAAAGTCTTTCTTAGAAAGGGCGAAGGTGTGTTTCGACTGCGCGTTCACACTGCCCATACAACTGAGCAAAGCCATTGCGCTGATAAATAGAACCTTTTTCATTGAGCCTGTAAAACTTGAGTGAAAGGGAAAAATAGTCAAAACAGGCGGGAAATGGTAAGGGTTGGGAATATTATGGGGGGATGGGGGAAAATAGTATTATTTATTGTCAGGCTGACGGGATTTCTTCTGGTGAGGCGGATATACAAACCTGATGGGGAGTATCATTATGGTGTATTGTTCAGTCGGTTCGGACAGTTTTTTTATCAGCAACTTCTTCTTCAGGAACTCGCGAACAAAAGGATAGCACCTGCGGGTTTGTTCATCTTCAGGTAGTTTACCCAGATAATCGATCGTTTTTTTTTCCTGCCCGATAAGCACTTTTATGACCGTAAAACTATCGATCTTCGCGGCTTTATTAATAAAGATTTTCACCATCAGCTTGTCTATACTGCCATCGTTAAGACTATCAGGAAACCATATTGCGGCATTGCTGTACTGCACATCGAATCTTATAGGATCAAAATAACAGCCTATTATACTGGTATCACCGGTAGCCGGAATGGTTTGGGCGCAAATGCGCCGCAAAGAAATGAAACAAAATATTGTGAGAAGAATTGCTTTCATATTTTTTATCTCCATTAAAAGATGCACCTGTGGTATTTTTCCATAACACTCCGACGCATACTTTTTATATCAGCTGCACAAAAAATAGCAGACAACCTGTAATACACTGTATTTTTACATACCATTAAGCGTTCCGTTTACTATTTATTCTGAAGGACAATCAGCACTACATTACAGACCTATTTGAAATGAAATTATATTTAACAGATCAGCAAAAAAACTTCCCGCAATACCTTCGCTTTTTAAAAGGGGAAAGGGTAATGCCTTATATCAAAGAACAGCTGACGGAGAAAATAAGTGTTATCGCATTAGATATGCATAAGCACCTTGCAGACGTCAATTTAAACACGCTGTTTGACTACAATATCTTTCCGGATAATATTATGCATCACTACGCGCAATGGAAGGAGGAGAACAGAAGGATGCAGGTGGGTGATACCATTGTTCAACAGGTCTACCTCCCTCCTGTAAAGTCATTTTCTCAGAAAATAATTTTTGGTGTAAGGGTGAATGAAATAATAGATCAACAGGATAAAAAAGGATTTAGTTATGAGACCCTGAATGGCCATGTCGAGAAAGGCATTTCTACATTTACGGTAGAACAGGGGGAGCATCAGCAACTGACCTTCAAAATTCACACCTATTCAGCTCCCGGTAATCTATTAGCCCGTATACTTGGTCCGGTATTCTCTATCCCTTATCAGACGTTTTGTACAAAGAGCGCACTGGCGCATGTAAAGAGACATATTGAAAAGGAAAATGGAAGCAATTAGAGAAACGATATAAGCCCCGCTATGTAAAGAGTATTACTCTCCATATTTACTGACATTTACGCTATCTTCAACGTCACGAGCACTATCAATTTGCTGTTTAGTGCCGATAAAAAAAAGTTCATAGTCAACGGCTTCTTTTGTATCCTTATAACTTGTACCAGCCCGGCTACAACATGCCTGCAATGTATCTTTTTTAATATCCTTGTTTTCTAACTGGTAAAACACAGGTATCCTGTTCGGGCCATCGGCATAAAAATATTGCGGTATACCGATCCACCCTTTATTAAAACCAAATTGAGTTTTCAATATTCCGTTTGATGGAATTTCGTAAACTCTTTTTCCTCTTTCATATCTGGGTGGCGTTCCTGTCTTTTGGTTAAGTATTATATAAACCGCTCCGGTATAATTCTTAGGCAGGATGTATATCTCTTCTTCACCCCTATCACATGCTACAAAAGCAGACAGGCATAAAAACAATACAAACTGTACAATGCCTATTTTTCTTTTCCTCTGTCCCAATTTGTTGTTATCTGTTCGTTTCATTGTTGAATAATATATGTTTCGTCGCCTTGATTTACGCTTGCAAAGGCACTCCTTATCGAATCCTATTACCCAGAGGCGGTCATCGCATCACCTGCAATAATTTTCCGGCTTAATTAGACTGATAGTGTTGATTTAATAGCTCCGCAACCCAGCAGTCATTATTCAATGTCGCAAATGGTATATACCTGGACCAGCATGCTTCGCCATCTCTGAATTCAGTTATGGTAAAAGCTTTTAAATTGACGCCCAGGCTTTCATCAACCCGTATATCAGCAAATGCATTTCCGTATGATAGTCCAGAAATATTCCTAATTACTTTCTGCATTTTCCAGGTATGAAAAAACTTTTCATATACGTACAGGCAAATGTTGCAACTGTCTGTTACATCCAATACCAACGCACGGTCCTTAATGGGATCAGTTGATATTTTCATCTCAATGACAAAGGCTTTCGCAAGCGTTTGAAAATGTGTCATCCGTATTTTATCCAGAAGTGCACACCTTCCCTTTACGACATGTTCCGGAAGCTCATTTATACCATTATTAAACACTAAAAGATCCGAGTATAGAGAGACTACGTTCTTATTATTCTTCTGTTGAAAAATAATATCAAAAACTGTCAACGCATTCCAATGCCGGGAGCATGGTTCATCATTTAATGCAAATAAGCTTTGAAGTAGTAAAATCCATTTAATCATATTGGGCAAAAAGGCGTTTCTGTAAAAAAAATCTGGTAATTAATAGCCTCCTGAAAGACTAATGCTATCATTATTTAAACTGAGCTCACACTTAAGCACCAAATAAACATGCCATCAGATACAAAAAAAATAATAATGTCGGCATAGACATCATCACATTAAAGTCAGTACATATGGCGCCCCATTTCCTTTTTTCCCGGTAAGTATCTACCAATACCCCTGATGAGTAATACAAGCCTGCAAAAAAGAGTGGGAATAGCACAAAGTAAGTAATTACTGCATTTGCATTGTGATATCGGTCAAGTAGTCCGAACCGGTTTATCAATAAATACTTCAAACCTATTACAGGGACGACACACAAAGAAAATATTGCTCCAATTCTAAGCTTCTTCCGTTTTGATTCTTCCATTGTATTTATTATTGATTAAATAGGTCTTATCATGCTATTCCTTACTGAGCAGCTTTTACTTCGCTATATTCTTCTGTGGACAAAGACATCTTCCTCCTAAACCTGATCAGTACAAACGGCCAGCACACACCCAGTATCCAGTAGCAAGACCACGGAATAAGTAAAAAGAGCGGATACTTCAGCCAGTCAGGAGAATACAAAAAGCCGCGCCAGATGCAGGCGTAAAAAGCGAACACCTTGAGTACCGCAAATGCGATCTCTTTAGGGCCTTCGATGTACTGGTAGTTCTTTTTCGTGATCCTTGTCCAGTACTGGTAAAGCAGCACACCTGCGCCTATGGCATATAAAATGGCCTGAAGCGTCTGCAGCTCAGGAAAATATATTTCCAGAAAAACAGGTGCTCCTGAGAGGATAATTAATAATACAGTAAATACTTTCTTCATGTTAAAGGAAATGCTTGTGATATGTTAATCTATTCCCAAGATAGTAATGAGGGAGTCCAGCCGCCGTACCCTGGCTTTTCCGACGAACGCTTTTAATGCCCCAGACGGGGCGGAACAAATTCAGGTCCTGTATCAGGCATATTATTCCCAAAGAATTCCGCATCGTTCATCACTTCAAATTGATCAGGCAGCATGTATGGACTTTACAATTTTTAATATTTGAAAATACCATTCCGACCTCTTGCTGAAACATTTTGACAAAATATGGCTGTCATGGTATTTTCAACTTTTTGTTGCTGATCATCAATCGGCTTGATAAACATATCATACCTGTGATGCCTAATTCTTTGTAATCAATTCAACGAATATCGCCCCTATCCACGAAAGCCCTATCAATATACAAACCCATCCCGCGCGCCTTTGCTGAAGCCTGAAACGCAACACCCCACCTACCCCTATCAAGACAGGTCCGCTTAGAAAGACCTGTATAAATGCATGCTCCGGCAGTAATGGAAAGACATCCTGCATTGTCTCAATGTCCTGTAACATGTATAATAAAATAGGATAGGCCATTATTGCGGCAATAGCATATATGGCAACTAAAACTGGCTTCTGTACAGCAGTTATCATGACGATGAATTAACTATTCAATTGTAAATGGTTTGAAAAACGAATGTTTCTTTCGGGTATAGCGATTACTCGTTGTTACGCTTACGAACAAATGATACGCTAAAAATACATTTATTTTCTATCACCGGAAATGATACCCGAATCGCAATTTCAGCGAACTACCCGATGGCGTATTACGGATTGCCAGCACATCGTACAATAAGGCAATATTTCCTTTTAATTTCGTGTTTACCTTATATTTCATGCTCATTCCCAATAAGGCGCTCTCCTGCCACCCGGACCAATTATTAAACCTGTCCGTATGCCGGGCTACTGATACATGATTCTCTTCAAAACCTCCATTGACAAAAAAAATCCCTTTCAGCTTCCAATCCACATATGCCCTCACCCCGACGCCCTGATGGCTGATCTTAATAGCATTCCATCCCTCCCCCAATCCCAATTTATAAGCAACGCCAATACCTATCGTACCGTTTCTATGAAACCGGTACCCTATCTGTCCCGCAATATCAGACATGGCAGGATAGTAATTACCCGACCGCTGAAACTGTATATTACCTCCTATTTCCAATCGCTGTAACAGGCTTTTCGTCTTCATCGGATCGGGTCTGAAATCAGGCATATCTGCTGTATTATCAAGGTCCGGGATTTTCTCTTTCAGTTCATTCAACTGCCCCCTGGCCTCTTCCAGCTGTTGTGCCACTACCTGTCTGCCGGCAGGATCATTGCCTAGCCTTTGCTGTATGAACTGCGCTACCTGCGAACGGGTTTGTAATCCTTCAAGGTTGGCATTAGCTGCTGTCTGATTAAAAAACGCGGCTATCTCCGTATGCTTCTGCAGAAAATCACTAAACGCAGGTATCGTACGCAGCACCGCCAGGGCCTTTCTTTCGGCCTTCTTTTTGTCTTTTGATAATGTCTTATACTCATTCAGCTGCTGCGTGTAGTAATAAGCGGTTTTACTGATCTGCTGCAGGTCTTTAGAGAAACCGGCATACTTCACCAGCCGTTGTTGCAGCAGCTGCTTATGCATCCGGATATATGCCCTTACCTGGCCGGCGTGTTGCAGCTGCACTTCCAGAGAAGCGACACTGGCGCTTACTGCCGGTAATTGCTTCCTGTCAAATCCTGGTAATGCGGTTTCCTCCCGCAGGAACCGCAGGATACCCTGAAGACTGTCCAGATAAACGTCGATCTCACAGGAAGCATTTGAGGCCTTCCGCATCTCTCCTGTCTTGCGTCTTTCCAGCTCACTCATCGCATCTGTAAAGATGTTATCCGCAGCTACGCTATCCATCCTGTGTAAACGGGCTTTCATTCTCCGCTCCTGTTTTAATAAGCGGTCAAGCACTTTGTTTGTCCGCCTGTTGACCAGCCGGGCCATACGAGCTGTTTTCTTTTTAACAACGGACAGGTATCTACCTGATAATTGCTGCCGCTTTTGTACGCGACTGTCTGCGGATACGTTCATCGTATCCGCATGGTTAACTGGAACAAGGCTATGCAGGCTCACTACAAGCATACCTACAACAAATCCACTAGTCATAAAGTCTAAGCTGATTTTGATAAGTTAACAAACACGATGGGCAAACAAACAGGTATAGTACGGTCAACTTTTACAAAAGCCATGTAGCAGGAGATGCTACATTTGCCGTATCACTTAAAGGTAAGTATGTTTTCAATACAAAAATCAATGCACGCCTTTTTCTTCCGCCTGGTATAACCAGATCTGTGCAAGATCCCAGTCTTTCTCAACCCGTGTTCCATAATAATAGCAACGACCTACTTCATAAATCGCCTGCGCATTGCCTGCTATAGCGGCATGCAGATAACATGCAAATGCCTGTTTCTTTGTCCTTCTCTATGCCGGCGCCTTTCTCATAACAAATAGCCAGATCATACCAGGCGTCTGCATAATTTCTTTCTGTCGCCTGTAATAAAAAGGCAACTGCGCGCTTCCTGTTCTTCTTCACATATCGTCCATGTATAATGAAAAAAAGCCCGCCAGAATACGTCCGGCAGGCTTTATATTTCAATCTCAACAAACTACAAATTTCCTTTCTTCAGTTCCTTCACCGCATAGTCGCAGGCTCTTGCCGTCAGCGCCATGTAGGTAATAGAAGGGTTCTGACAGGCGGAAGAGGTCATACATGCGCCATCCGTAATAAATACGTTCTTAGCGGCATGTACCTGGTTCCATCCGTTCAGTACGGAAGTCTTCGGATCACGTCCCATACGGGCCGTACCCATTTCATGGATACAATGTCCCGGAGGCGGCATGCTGTCATACGTACCGACATTTTTCAGACCGGCCGCTTCCAGCATTTCCTTCGCACTGGCTGCCATATCCTTACGCATCGCCAGCTCGTTCTCTTTGAACTCGCAGTCAATATCCAGTGTCGGCAGACCGTACTTATCTTTCTTATCCTTATTCAGGGTTACTTTATTCTCATAATAAGGTAAATGCTCACCCCATGAACCGATTCCAAAGCTCCAGTTACCTGGTTCTGACAACGATTCTTTCAGGGATGCACCCACTCCGTCAAATGATACACCACGACCGCGTTCTGCGCCGCCCTGGTAACCAAAGCCACGTACATAGTCTTTTTGTGTGGTGGCTGTATTGATGTTACGGAAACGCGGGATATAGATACCGTTAGGTCTGCGTCCGCTACTATAATACTGGTCCTGGAAACCATCAAACTCTCCACCGGCGCCAACGCCATAATGGTGGTCCATCAGGTTATGCCCTACCTGTTCGCTGTCATTACCAAAACCATTGGGGAAACGGCTGGAGACAGAGTTCAGGAGAATAGAAGCAGTACCTAAAGTAGAGGCATTCAGGAAGATAATATCTGCATAGTATTCAACCGTCTGCATGGTGTGCGCATCGAGGATCTTCACACCGGTTGCCTTGCCCTTCTGATCATCATAGATCACTTCCAGTACAATAGAATCAGGACGGAGGGTCATATTGCCAGTCTTTGCAGCTGCCGGCAGGGTAACGCCGTTACTGCTGAAGTAACCTGTAAAAGGACATCCGCGGTGACAAAGATTACGGTACTGACAAGGTCCCCTGTCATGGTGTTTCTCTGTCACGTGTGCCACACGACCGATCGTCATGATACGATCTTCGTAACGTTCCCTGATCCTTGCTGCCACATGTTTTTCCAGGCAGTTCATTTCCATTGCCTTCATGAATTTACCATCCGGCAATTGCGGCAGTCCTTCTGCCTGACCGCTGATACCGATATACGTTTCCACGTAATCATACCAGGACTCAATATCTTTATAGCGGATAGGCCAGTCAACACCGAAACCATCTTTTGCATTGGCTCCGAAGTCAATATCGCTCCAACGGTATACCTGTCGGCCCCACATCAGCGAACGGCCGCCTACATGATATCCGCGCAGCCAGTTGAATGGCTTTACCTGATTGTATGGATTTTCTTTGTCATTGACCCAGTATTGCTGGGAAGATTCATCAAAGGCATAACACTGACTCTGGATCGGATAGTTTTCCTTTTGTTCAAGTGTGCCTGATAAACGGTGCGGGAACTCCCACGGCGCTTTCATAGCCGTCGTATAATCCTTGATATGCTCTACGTTACGACCACGCTCTAATACCAGGGTTTTCAGCCCTTTTTCGCTTAACTCTTTGGCTGCCCAGCCACCACTGATGCCCGAACCAACTACAATGGCATCATAGGTGTTTTCTTTCTCCGCTCTAATGTTGAGATGCATAGTATAAAAATTAAATCAGGGAATGACAGACCGCCAATCTGTTATTAGCGGTCCCTCAATTCCCTGATCTATGTCTGATTAAATATTTCCTTTCTTCATTTCCTTCACAGCATAATCTACCGCTCTTGCCGTCATCGCCATGTAGGTCAGTGACGGGTTTACGCAAGCTGCGGAAGTCATAGACGCACCATCGGTCACGAATACGTTCTTCACAGCATGCATCTGGTTCCAGCTATTGAGGATAGAAGTCTTAGGATCACGTCCCATACGGGCAGTACCCATTTCATGGATCGCCATACCTGGATATGAACCATTGTCGTAAGTTCTGATATCTTTGAATCCGGATGCTTCCAGCATTTCTGCAGCATCGTTCATCATATCCTTACGCATCTTCATTTCGTTCTCTTTGAATTCAGCGTCGAACTTCAGTACTGGTTGTCCCCAGTCATCCTTCACGGAAGTATCCAGTGTCACCTTATTATCTTCATAAGGCAGACATTCACCGAAACCACCCAGTCCCATGCTCCAGCTACCTGGTTCAGACAGCATATCTTTAAAATCTTTACCTACACCCATTTCTGCGATACCACGCGCCCAGCTGCCACGGCTTGCGCCACCCTGGTAACCGAAACCACGGAGATAATCACGTTTGTCGCTACCGATGTTTCTGTAACGCGGGATATAGATACCGTTTGCACGGCGGCCGAAGAAGTATTTATCATCAAAACCTTCTGCACGACCGGAAGCACCTGTACGGAAGTGATGGTCCATCAGGTATTTACCCAGTACGCCACTATCATTACCCAGACCATTCTGGAAACGGTTGGAAATGGAGTTCATCAGTACGAAGGTGGTACCCAGTGTAGAGCCGTTTACGAAGATCACTTTCGCATAGTATTCGGTCATCTGCTTGGTATGCTTGTCAATCACCTTTACACCTGTCGCCTTACCCAGTTTTTCGTCATAGATCACTGAGTTAACGATGCTGTCCGGTCTGAGGGTCAGATTGCCTGTCGCCATTGCAGCCGGCAGTGTGGAAGACTGCGTGCTGAAGTAAGCGCCAAACGGACAACCACGGCTACACAGGTTACGGAACTGACACTGTGTACGGCCAGGTAATGGCTTGGTGATATTGGCTACACGTCCCATGGTGATCCTGCGATCCGGGAATGCTTTTTCAACTTTTGATTTCAGGTCTTTCTCCACACAGTTCATTTCCATAGCGGGCATGAACTGGCCATCCGGCAATTGTGGCAATCCTTCTGCCGCACCACTGATACCTGCAAATTTCTCTACATAGTCATACCAGGGCGCCAGGTCCTTGTAACGGATCGGCCAGTCAACAGCGATACCATCTTTCAGGTTGGCTTCAAAATCAAGGTCACTCCAGCGATAGGACTGACGGCCCCACATAATGGATTTACCACCCACGATATCAGGACGATACCAGTCAAAACGCTTTACTTCATTATATGGACTCTGAGAGTCGTTGATCCAGTATTTTTCGTTGTGTTCACTATATGGATAATCGCGGCTCAGTTTAGGATGCGTTTCACGCTGATCTACTGTTATACGGCCACGATGCTTAAATTCCCAGGGATCTTTTGTTGCAGTTTCGTAATCCTTAACGTGTTCAAGTTTCTTTCCCCTATCCAGCATTAAAACTTTGAGACCTTTTTCGGTGAGTTCTTTTGCAGCCCATCCACCGCTAACACCGGAGCCTACCACAATCGCATCGTAGGTATTCTGCTCCTGAGCTTTCGTATTCAAATTCATGGAATTCTTGTTTTGTTGTTGAGACTATAATTCTTCCTACACGCCGGCGTACTTATACCGCCCATGCTTTCTCCCCTTTGGTATAAGGGATGCAGCCTTCGTATTTACCAGGTACCGGTATGTAACGCAGTGCTTTGGTTGCGCCCGGTTCTGAGGTGAAATAACCGGTCAGGGTCAGTTCTTTCAGGATCTGGAAATAATGGGTAGGATCGCCTTCCTTCTTGTTATCACGTTTATTGTAGTCAACACGCTCCTTATCAATTGCCGTCAGCACAGTCGTTTTCTCTTCCGCAGACAGGTCTACAAACGATTTCTTAAATTGTTTCTGACTAGCATCATCGATCTTCTTCAGCCCTTCCAGGACAACTTTCTGGTCTTCCGGCTTATAGCAATCATTCAGCATCACAACAATAAACTCATCCACCTTAGCGGCTTTAGCCCCTGGCGTACTTGTTTCCGGGATGATCGTCTCTGCTATTTCGGCCAAAAAACTCTTGGTCTCAGGCGCCTGTAGTGCATAATTATCAGGGCCTTTCGGGTTACAGCCCTCAAGGGCTGATAACGTGGACGCGGAAATTGCGCTACCCAGCAAAAGGGCAACGTTCCGGATGGCTTCTCTTCTATTCATAATAGTAAATTGATTTGACCTTTCGCCCTAAGTTTCGAAAAAAAAATGACTTTTCATAAAAAAATAATTAAATGGAAGGTTAAAATCCTAAAATGTAAGAAAACGAAAGGGCGTCCGCCTCTTCGGTGAACGCCCTTTCTATCCATTTTGTTGAGAAAACTACATAATATACTTTCCTTTTTCATCTACCAGTACAACCGGCAGCTTGTGATGGGCCTCGAAATAATCGTAGGCATATTTCAGGTCCACCCAGAATTTTTCGGAAGAATTGTCTTTCAGGGTGAAATTACCCAGGTACTCCATGGAGCGTATATTGCCAAACTTCACCGGGAATACGTGTACAGGAATAAAATCCTGGCCCGAATTCTTTGCGTTCACCGCCATTACATACACTTCCTCGATAATATCGTCTGTCAGCGGTATACAACCGATGGTCAGACAGCTACCGTGGATATAGATCTCGCCACCTGGCTTTTTAGGGTCGCTGAGGATCTTATCCGCAAAGTTTGGGTAGTTGAGACCCAGCGACAGGTGATAGCTGCTATTCGGGTTAAAATCATTGATATAGTAAAACCCTTCCGGTACCTGTCTATCCCCTTCCTTACGTTTTGGCCCCATTTTACCTGACAGGGTACAGACGCGGTAGGATTTAAACAGACGGAAAGTATCGGAAGCCTTATTCTTCACCCAGATCTCCAGTTCACTATCCAGCTTAAAGGAACGTATGAAGATATACTTCGCCGGATAGGTCAGCCCCTTTTTCTGGAACTCCTCTTTAAGTTGCTCTTCCTTATCTCTGTAGGCAGTTCCTACTTTCGGAAACATCTTCTGGTTATCCAGAAATGACTGCTGCATCTGCTGGGCCTGCACTTTTCCCATTCCCAGCAGCATTAAAACTGCTAAAACGACCTGCTTCATAGATATTTTAACACAATTTTACAAGTTCACATTTTCAGAAATCTACCTTCCCGGAGCATTTTGTACCGGTTGCATGTTGAAAGTCCAATATGCAAGAAAGAGCAATAACAGGGAAAAAAGCGCGTAAATGATCATCCCTACCTTCCGGTTGGCGAAGCGCAAAATATAGTGGCGCTGGCCCTGGTAGATCAATACAGCTGTTATCATCTGAAAAATTCCTCCCAGCAAAAATAATACTCCGAACAAAGTTTGTACTCTCATAAGTAAACGATCTCTTATGCAAATTATTTTAAATTCCTGAACATTTCCAATACCATGAAAGGACCAAATAAGGAGAGACGGAAAAGTGTCGCTGACAGGTTCTGCTATTCGGAAGGGTGAAAGTGTATTGTTCCGCAGGCTGGTCAGAAGTTCTGCGCAAGAGCTGATTCGTAGTAAAAAGCAGCTTTTTCTTTGCCGCAGCAACAGGTATAGCAGGGCGAACAGAAGGTTAACATCGTTATAGACGTCCGGTTATTGAAAATAACAATTTCAGCAGGAAACAGGCATAACAAACAATGGCTTCAATTGAAATAACTCATTAACACTAAAATAAAAGGGATACTACATCCGGAATGCGCTCAACAGGCATTCCGGATGTGAGCTGATTTATTTTACAGGTTGCCTCTCAGCGCCTGTTCTCTCTCTATGGATTCAAACAGGGCTTTGAAATTACCTTTACCGAAAGATTTAGCACCCTTACGCTGGATGATCTCAAAGAATACAGTCGGACGGTCCTGTACAGGTTTCGTAAAGATCTGCAACAGATATCCTTCATCATCGCGGTCAACCAGGATACCCAGTTCCTTCAGCGGCAGCAGGTCCTCATCGATCTGTCCTACCCTATCCAGCAATGTGGCATAGTAGGATTCTGGTACTTTCAGGAACTCAACCCCTCTGTTCTGCAGATCGGTCACTGTCTGGATGATATTGTTAGTAGCGATCGCAACGTGTTGTACACCCGCACCACGATAGAAATCCAGGTATTCTTCGATCTGGGATTTCTTTTTACCTTCTGCCGGTTCGTTGATCGGGAATTTCACACGGCCATTGCCATTGCTCATTACCTTACTCATCAGTGCAGAATATTCGGTAGAGATGTCTTTATCGTCAAAGGACAGCAGATTGCGGAAGCCCATCACCTGCTCGTAGAAATCTACCCAGGTATTCATTTCATTCCAACCCACGTTACCCACGCAATGATCTACATATTGCAGACCGGTTTCGGTTGGCTGATAAGCCGGATTCCATGCTTTATAACCTGGCAGGAAGGGGCCGTTATAGTTCTTACGTTCGATGAACAGGTGTACCGTATCGCCATAGATGTGAATACCGCTGCGTACGATGGAACCAAATTCATCTTCTTCCGTAACAGGCTCCAGGTATGGCTTTGCACCTCTTTTAACGGTTTCTTCGAATGCAGCACGTGCATCATCCACCCACAGCGCCAGTACTTTTACACCATCTCCGTGTTCCAGGATATGCTGTGCGATCTCGTTCTCAGGATTCAGTGGTGTGGTCAGTACAAAACGCAGTTTATTCTGTACCAGTACATAGGAAGCACGATCTTTCACACCTGTTTCCGGACCGGCATAAGCCAGTGACTGGAAGCCAAATGCGGTTTTATAATAATGAGCAGCCTGTTTGGCATTACCCACATAAAATTCAACGTAATCTGTACCATTTAATGGTAAAAAGTCCTGCGCATTAGCAGGGATGGCCGAAACGGCAGCATCTGTAGTTGTATGCATGATGGATTGGTTTTAGAAAACAGAAAGTTTTGGTGTATGAGTCGATGGTTTTTGACTATACGTTATAGTATGATAAAACAATGCTTCATCGCATTGCAGAAATGACAGGTAGAACCACTAAAATGGGCGCGGAAAAACGAATAAAGTAAACTGGAAAATAAAAATAGAAACGCCCGTAAAGGCAGTATCATACCTGCGCTCAGGAGCGAGCGGAATCCATTGCCAGCGTAGCCATCAGAAAATAGTACTTTCTGTGACGCTGATCGGAAATCTTATGGTATGTATGCAGGTGAAGCATAAATTAGTTGCTAATGCAATATTAGTATTTCAGAATATGAAATCCAAATAAATATTCAGGGGAAACAAGGACTGATAAATCGTTTTGCTTACTTCCGGATATACTTTCCGAAATAGTCAATAAACCTGTCGTTACCATAATCAGCAGCCCCTTCCTGCCGGTATACGATCTGCCCTTTTTTGTTGATGATAAGGGTAGTGGGAATAGATTTGCCCAATAGTTCTTCAGGTATCCGGCTATCTGCCACATATACGGGCAGTTCATACTGTTGCTTATCGATGAATCGTTTTGCCTTTTTGTAGTTGCCGTCTGTATCTACGGTCAGGAAGACCACATTTTTATCCGCCTTATACTGTTTGTATAATGAATTGATCGATGGCATCTCCGCACGGCACGGCGGGCACCAGGTAGCCCAGAAATTCAGGAACACTACTTTCCCTTTTAGTGATGACAATGTAAACGTCTTCCCCTCTCCATCTGCGAAAGCCATATCCGGCGCCATTTTACTGTCCGGCGCCACTTCTTCGGGTACGCCCGGCTGGAACAGTCCGACCTTCATCAAACCCTGCATAACAGCCGCCTTCACCGATGGATTTACCAGCATCAGCACCAGGAATACGGTCATAGCAGCCGTACTTAAATTTGATAAAGAAAATAAACGTTTCCAGCCCATAGATCAGTCGTGTTTAGACAGTAAAATTACGAATTTTCAGAGGTAACCTGTCCGCAGCTGTTCATTTCTGCGGAAAATACGGTTAACACAGGTAGCATAACATATACAATGAGCACAATATGCTTTCAGATGACAACCAGCTGTATAAGTCTTTGATCATAATTCTGAAACGTTCTATCTATCCTTTCCGACGCAGGACAAAGGGAGGGTAAATATAGTCTGACTAAGAGAAAACTATCGTATCCCAAAAATACTATTTATAGTGACCGTTCTTTTTCTCTCCGATAAAATAAATTAGTAAGTAAACAAACGTTTACTTACTTTTGTACTGTCAGAAGGATAAAAGACATTGTCATGAGACCAAAGAACCTCGAAAAAGAAGAAGCGATCCGCTCTATAGCGTTACAGATCATTGCAGAGGAAGGACTGGAAAATCTGAGTATGCAAAAGCTGGCAAAGGCGGCGAATGTATCTCCTCGTACTATCTACATTAAGTATGAGAATAAAGAAGACTTTCTCATCAAACTGTTTATTGATGAAGTGATCGGGTCCTATGAAAAAGCCGTTCTGGAAAAATTCGATCCGGAAATGCCTTTCGCAGAAGGCGTAAAAAGACTATGGGCCAATGCTTTCCGCTACTTTAAAGAAAATAAACATTACTATGCGCTGATGCAGTATGGTAAATCCTCTCCCCTGCTCAATAAAGCCTACCAGGAAAGAGGCATCAGGCAAGGCGACTTCTTTGCCCCTGTTCACAGCTTCCTCTCGTTTCATGTGAAGGAAGGTACGATCATAAAACTCCCCATGGAGGCACACAGGGCATTATTATTTGCGCCACTCTTCGATCTCATCAATGAATACTTCGAACATACACAGCGGCCTAAACAAGTGATCACTGATAAAGTACTGGCAGATTGCTGCGAAGCAGTGATAAAAGGTTTGCTGAAATAAACAAATAGCATTCAAACCACTTCGTATGAACAACATTAAAAACAAAAAAATTGCTATCGTCGGCGGTGGCCCGGGTGGCCTTACCCTCGCGAGAATCTTACAGATGCGTAACGCAGACGTTACCGTATATGAACGAGACATAAACAAAGACGCCAGAGCACAGGGCGCTACACTCGACCTGCACCATGAATCTGGTCTCAGGGCATTGGAAGAAGCAGGTCTGATGGACGCTTTTAAAGCTAACTTTCGTCCGGGTGCCGACAACATGCGTATCATCGATCAACACGGTACTATTCTACTGGAAGATAATCACAACGAAGAAGGACCTGTAGAAGCCTACCGCCCCGAAATAGACCGTGGACCGTTAAAGAAAATATTGCTGGAATCCCTGCATCCGGATACTGTTGTATGGGATTGTCAGTTCAGTTCCCTTACCCCCTTCAATGAAGGCTGGCAATTGCACTTTAAAGACGGTAAAACCGCTTATGCAGATATCGTTATTGCTGCGGATGGTGCTAACTCAAAAATACGCCCCTATATCACGCCAATACGCCCTTTCTATTCCGGTGTAACCGCCGTTGAAGGTGCTGTATATAATTCCGAAAAGAACAGTCCGCGGATACATGCATTACTGAATGGCGGCAAGATCTTCAGTATGGGTGATGAAAAAACGCTGATCGTAAGCTCTAAAGGAGATGGTAGTCTTGTCTTTTACCCCAGCTGCAAAACAACGGAAAACTGGACACAGGAATCTGGTATCGACTTCGCAGACAAAGCACAGGTACTTTCCTGGTTCAAAGCAAGCTTCACCGGCTGGAGTCCGATATGGGAAGAACTGTTTGAAAATGCAACAGGTCCTTTTATACCAAGACCTTTGTACTGTATGCCTTTTGATCAGACATGGGAAGCATTACCCAACCTGACGATGCTGGGAGACGCGGCACACCTGATGCCACCTTATGCAGGAGAAGGCGTTAACATGGCCATGCTGGATGCATTGGAACTGGGACTTTGTCTGACCAGTGAAAATTATCCTGATACCCACAGCGCGATCGCCGCATATGAACAGGCAATGCGTGAACGAGCATCCGCTACTGCACAGATGACGATGGACTCTACTAACGCTCTTCACTCACCGGAAGCGATTCCATTCCTCATGCAGATCGTCAGCTGATGTTTAAAAAGTATTTTTCTTCTCCAGCTCAGGTAATACCTCGTCAATCCGTTTAGCCAGTTCAGGTAATTTGATAGTCGGTACCGCCGGAAACAGATGATGTTCCAGATGATAGAACATGCTGAACGTGATCTTATTCTTCCAGCCACCACGTTGTGTCCTGGCTAGTTCAGGATGCTCGTCGGTATCATGGTGCACCGTCCATACGGCGAAGAAGGCCATCAGGAATTCTCCGAAGACCATCACGATCACATGATACATCAGGAACGCGATGTTAAAATAAAAAACGAAAAAAGCAAACGCTGCTATTGCGGCTAACTCGGCGATCACATTTCTTACGTATTTTTTGTTGCCAAGCTGTAAGGTTACCTTATGGATGAGAAACATATGCACAGGGCCATACAGGATAGCGCCGTACCAGCTCATACCGGCGGACTTACCTTCGTAATCCTCTTCTGACAAACAATACTTATGATGCCTGATATGATTGAACTTAACCGCATGAATAGAAGCCATCATCAGCACACTATTGGAGAAGAGCGTAAACCAGGTCAGGAACTTATTCGTGCCAAGTGAGTTGTGAAAACCATTATGTACCTGTCGTAATCCCGTCAGAAAGAAGAAAGCTGAACACGGCAACGCCAGTGCGTAATAGCCGAAATAAGCCAGTAACCAGGAAGAAAATAACCAGGGTAAGGTGAGATTATTTTCAATCAGCATTTCTCTTATTGAGAGATCTTTGAGATCTTTCCATGCTACCTGTTTAACGATTTCTGCATGTGTCATGTGGAAGGAGTTTTGTATAGGTAACTCAAAAGTACAGATCATATGAAACAGGCATATGATAAAAGTCAGTTCTGCGAAAAAAGCAACCATTTCATGTGAAGCCAGACCTTCTCATACGAAGAAGGGCCGTCACACCTATCGTGGACGGCCCTCTTTTTCTTCACTGTTCAATTGACCTGTAACAGTTATTTATTTTCTATACCAGTTGGAGCTGGTATAATCTGTCATTGATAAATTTGATCTCTTCAGCACTCAGTTTCACATTGATTGCTCTGGCATTCTGGATGGCCTGTTCTGCGTTACGTGCACCTACCAGTGCAACTGTAATGCCAGGACGTTCAATTGTCCAGCGGATAACCAGCTGCGCCAGTGATACGCTTTTGCTTTCCGCCATGGGTTTGATCTGATCCAGGAAAGCGTTGATACGGTTCAGGTTATCTGTCTGATAAAATTTAGAGCCCGCACGGGTATCACCTTCCCCAAAATGATGCCCCGGTTTTATCTTACCGGAGAGCAGTCCCCGCTGTAACGGACTATACGCCAGGATCGCTTTTTTGTTTTCAATACAATAAGGCACCAGCTCATTCTCTATCGTTCTTTCCACCATGCTGAAAGGCACCTGATTCGAAGCGAGTTTAAGCACCGCATCTGCTTCCTTCATCTGTGCTACATTATAGTTGCACACACCAGCCTCGCGGATCTTTCCCTGCTCCTTTAAACGCAAAACGGCTTCAAATGTTTCATCGATAGGTGTTGTTACATCCGGCCAGTGAATCTGTAAGAGATCAATGTAATCTGTACCCAGTCTCTTCAGACTATTCTCACATTCCTCCATCACACTTTCCTTACCTGCGTATTTGTAAATATCGATCGGATTACCTGCATTATCCTTACTGTTGAAAGCGAGTGAACCCTTCGCCAGATCCCAGCGCATACCGAACTTCGTCAGGATCTGCACCTTCGTTCTGTCCAGTCCTTTCAATGCTTCACCGGTCAGCTCTTCACTCAATCCCTGTCCATAGATCGGAGCCGTATCGATTGATGTCACACCCTCGTCTATAGAGGCGTGGATTGCTCTTACAGCATCATTTGCCTCAGTACCTCCCCACATCCAACCACCAATCGCCCATGCGCCGAATGTAATGGCAGATACCTTCAGATCACTTTCTCCTAATTGCCTGTATTCCATATTTATTCTGATTTTCTGTTTATATTAAAATTACCCTATCCTGCCGAGCCCCCTTTACTACGAATTAAGATAGTAATCGACCCCATGGCACAGATTTAGTGCCACTTTTTAAAAACAAGTATATGACAAATATCAAACAGGGACAAGCATCCAGCGACAAACACAGCGATAAAGACCATCCTCATGGACATATTTCAAAGGATGGCAGGAAAGAAGACGATGACGCCATCTATTTACAGCCGGACGAAAACAATACTTTACAAACGCCGGAAGAGTATGCAAAAGATAAGGGGAAACGACCTGAAGATGGTGGAGATGAGATCAGTGTGAATACGGAAGAATGAGACGCTGTTACGAATTAAGAATCGGTGGCAATAACATTATGCCAGATAACATCCGATATCAATAAAATACGGGGAGCCTCAATAGCTGAAGCGCCCCGTATTTGGTATTTTATCTTAAAAAGATCGTCTGCAACGATCTTCACTGCATTACAATCCTACTCCGCCCAACTCATCGTATAACGCTCATCTTCTATCTCCAGTGCTTCCTGAGTGATCTGCAGCGGATGGAAAGTATCTACCATCACTGCCAGTTCTTTTGTTTCCTTCGCACCTATACTCTTTTCTACAGCACCTGGATGCGGACCATGAGGAATACCTCCGGGATGCAATGTGATCATACCTCTGGTCACATGTTTACGGCTCATAAAATCACCATCCACATAATACAGCACTTCATCACTATCAATGTTGCTATGATTATATGGCGCGGGGATCGCCTGCGGATGGTAATCAAACAAACGCGGACAGAAAGAGCACACCACAAAATTATGTCCTTCGAATGTCTGATGCACCGGAGGTGGCTGGTGTATGCGACCGGTGATAGGTTCAAAGTCATGAATAGAAAACGCGAAAGGATATTCGCAGCCATCCCATCCTACCACATCAAAAGGATGATGTGCATAATGGATCGGATACATGATACCTTTCTTTTTGATGCGGATCAGGAAATCACCTGCTTCATCAATTGTTTCCAGATTTTGTGGCTGGCGAATATCACGCTCACAATAAGGGGCGTGCTCCAGCAATTGTCCATACTGGCTGAGATAACGTTTTGGATAACGAATCGGACTGAAGGATTCTACGATGAACAGCCTGTTATCTGTACTGGTGAATTTTATCTGGTAAATAGTCCCTCTTGGTACCTGCAGATAATCTCCATAACCAAATGGCAGCTGTCCGTATTGCGTATGCAATACACCAGCCCCTTCATGTACGAAGATCAGTTCATCCGCATCTGCATTCTTGTAAAAGTAATCAGTCATGCTTTGTGTGGGCGCAGCCAGGGAAATATGACAGTCACTATTCACCAGCACTGGTTTTCTGCTTTTCAGATAATCGGCTTCCGGCTTGATATTGAATCCCTGAAAACTACGGTGCTTCAGCATCTTCTCTTCCGCTACACGGGGAGCGACACTATAAGGCTCATCCACTTTGATAATTTCGGTGGGCGGATGACAATGATAGAGCAAGGTGGAGTTGGAAGAAAAGCCTTCCGTTGAAAATAACTGTTCAGAATACAATGTGCCGTCTGGCTTACGGAATTGCGTATGACGTTTATGAGGAATGTTCCCTAGTTTATGATAATGCGGCATGATGGATGGTTTTTCAGTCCGTTACCCGGGGTAACAGACCGTGGAATATTGAATGACAATTTTGTGACAATAAGATGTTTTGGCGACTTGTTTTCTGTCAGCTACGGAGATGCAAACTGTAAAATAAGGAGACAGGTACATACCCTGGTGCTGACAGGTATGCAGGACGGTAAAAGTCCGGGAAAGTCCTACCGGCTAACGATTCCCTCCAGCAGGAAGCAGTACTTCCAGCGGCGCTTATCTATATAATATGTGAAATTGCGGAAATAAGGCATGTCCAACGTGGTTAAGACAAATATAGCAATAATAGGGGTTTGACACACGAATGATGGATCAAGTCCACCACTAAGCCGTCGCTTCTTTTGTGCTTGTTCGTCTGAAAGCCCTGCTGGCCCTTATCCATGCACCCGGACAACAGTGCGTGCCTATTGAAAACCAATATTATTGTCCTGTTCCGCCCGTTACCCGAAATTTTTCTCAAATTACCCCGCCTAATTTTAAATAATTTCAAAACTTTGACAATTCATTTGTTAATCCAAAACTAATTCCAGACTTTTGTTAGCGAAAAGTAAATTGTTCCAAATAGTGCTACCAATAGTTACATACTTCACTTCTGCATCTCGCACCATCTCCGGCGCGGGTATCAGCACTATTACAATTACATCTATTACAACCCCAGTGCGGGGTTAAATTTCACATATCATCCAACGACCACTCAGGTGGTACACCCGGTAAAGGGATCTGGCATTTTTACGTATTAACATTCTTCTCACATGCAAGTATTAAAATTCGGCGGAACTTCCATGGGAAGCGCCCAGTCAATAGAACAGGTATGCAATATCATCCGTAACAAGAAACCCAACGGACGCTTTACCATTGTTGCTTCTGCCATGAGCGGCATTACTGATAAACTGATACAATGTGGTCAGCTGGCAGGACAAGGACAGGAACAATATAGAAACGTATTGGAAGAAATCGAATCCAGACACCTGGACACCATTCGTACCCTCTTCCCTATCACTGTACAAAGTGGTATCATCAGCCAGGTAAAAAAACGCCTGAATACCCTGGAAACCCTCTGCGATGGGATCTTCCAGGTGGGTGAACTGAGCGCAAGGTCGCTGGATAAGATCATGAGTTTCGGGGAACTCGTCTCCTCCTATCTGCTGGCGGAAAAGCTGAAGTCTACCGGACTCAATGCCGTTTGGAAAGATAGCCGTGAACTGATCGTTACTGATAATAACTTCGGCAACGCTGCGGTGAATTTCCTTGCGACCAATCACCAGACTGCCCAATACTACCAGCAACAGACTGCTGATTTCTTCGTACTGCCAGGTTTCGTATCTGCGACTTCTGACGGAGAAACCACTACGCTTGGTCGTGGCGGTTCTGACTATACTGCTGCTATTGTCGCTGCCGCACTGCATGCGGAAGTACTCGATATATGGACTGATGTAAGTGGTATGATGACTGCTGATCCACGCATGGTATCACAGGCTATTCCGATCCCGCACATCAGTTATGAAGAAGCGATGGAGCTCTCCCACTTCGGTGCGAAAGTGATCTATCCGCCTACCATACAACCTGTAATGGATAAACGTATCCCTATCTGGATCAAAAATACTTTTGCACCGGATGATTATGGTACACTGATACACTCTCAGGAAGGTGATGGCCGTGTGTACCCCGTAACCGGTATCAGCGGTATCCAGAAAATAGCGCTGCTTACACTGGAAGGTAGCGGCATGGTGGGTATACCGGGTTTCTCCAAACGTCTCTTCGAAGCACTGCTCAGCGAACGTGTGAACGTGATCCTCATCACACAGAGTTCTTCTGAACACTCAATCACCGTTGGTATCCACGAAACAGATATGCTGAAAGCAAAAACTGCGGTGGATAGCGAGTTCTCCCAGGAGATCCTGGAAAAACGCATCGAACCACTGATCGTGGAAAGAGATATGAGCATCGTTGCTGTAGTAGGTGATAACATGAAAAATCATCACGGCACCAGCGGTAAACTCTTTGCTGCACTGGGTCGTAATGGTGTGAATATACGCGCGATCGCACAGGGTTCTACTGAAAAGAACATCTCTGTAGTGATCAATAAGGGAGATGTTAAAAAAGCGCTGAACGTTATACATGAAGCCTTCTTTGAAGAACCACTGAAACAGGTGAACGTATTCATCGCAGGTGTGGGTAATGTAGGCGGCAAACTGCTGGAACAACTGAATCAGCAGCATAAATTCCTGATGAACGAACTGGGTCTGCACGTACGTGTAACCGGTATCGCCAACAGCCGTAAGATGGCCTTTGGTCATGAAGCGATCAACCTGGCTGACTGGAAAAATGTACTGGAAGCAGGTGAAGCATCTGACATGGTCGCTTTTGCCAATAAGATCAAATCACTCAACCTTCGTAACAGTGTATTTGTTGATAATACTGCCAGTAAAGAAGTAGCGGCTACCTACGGTGAGTTCCTGCAACATGGTATCTCTGTAGTGACCTGTAACAAGATCGCCTGCTCTTCTGATTACGCTTATTATAAGAGTCTGAAAGACCTGGCGCGTAAATACAATGCTTCTTTCCTGTTTGAAACCAATGTTGGTGCAGGTCTGCCGGTGATCAACACCCTGAATGACCTGATCCGCAGCGGTGATAAGGTAAACAGCATCGAAGCAGTATTGAGTGGTAGTCTCAACTTCGTCTTTAATAATTTCGTCAACGGTGCTTCGTTCCGTACGGTAGTAAAAGCCGCACAGGATGAAGGTTATACAGAACCGGATCCACGTATAGATCTGAGCGGTGTGGATGTGATGCGTAAGATCCTGATCCTCGCACGTGAGAGCGGTATGAAGATGGAACTGGAAGATATCACCAATCATTCCTTCCTGCCGGAAGAAGCACTGCATGCACCTTCTGTAGATGCTTTCTACGAGCAGCTGGACGTTCATGCCGGTCATTTCCTGGCATTACGCGAAAAGGCCGATGCGGAAGGTAAACGCCTGAAGTTCGTAGCCCGCTATGAAAATGGTAAAGCGTCCGTAGGACTGCAATCTATCGCACCGGATCATCCTTTCTTCAAACTGGAAGGAAAAGACAACATCGTACTTTATACCACCAACCGTTATTCGGAACAACCACTGATCGTGAAAGGCGCCGGTGCGGGAGCAGATGTAACGGCTTCCGGTATATTTGCTGATATCATCAGATCAGCGAGATAAAATCAATTAAGAATTAAAAATTAATAATTAAGAATTGGTGGTTACAAGTATCAATAAGACCCGAATAACTCAATTCTTACGGCTTAATTCTTAATTCTTAACTCTTAATTTTTAATTAAAATTTTGTTCCCTATGGACAATGAAAGCATAAGAGTATTTGCACCTGCCACTGTCGCCAATGTGGCCTGCGGTTTTGACGTAATAGGACTGGCTATGGATGCTCCCGGCGATGAAATGATCATGCGTAAAAGTGACAAACCAGGTGTAACCATTACAGCGGTACACGGCGCATCACTTTCTACTGATCCTGCACAGAACGTATGTGGCGTCGCTATTCAGGCGCTGTTGCAGAAGTATGGTCAGCCGGATGTTGGTATAGAATTAGAACTCTTCAAAAATATTCCTCCGGGTAGTGGCATCGGCTCCAGTGCTGCCAGTTCTGCGGGTGCTGTCGCAGGCGCCAACCATCTGCTGGGTAATCCGTTCACACCTAAACAGCTGGTACGTTTTGCCATGGAAGGTGAAAGACTGGCCAGTGGTGCTGCACATGCGGATAACGTCGCTCCTGCTATCATGGGTGGTTTTACACTGGTAAGAAGTTATAAACCGCTTGATATTACCGGTCTGCACACACCGGCTGATCTGTGGGTAACCGTGATCCATCCGCAGATAGAAGTAAAAACTTCTGATGCCCGTGAGATCCTTAAACAAAAAGTACTGATGACCGATGCCATCCGTCAGTGGGGTAACGTAGGTGCACTCGTTGCGGGTCTTTATCAGGAAAACTATGATCTGATCAGCCGTTCACTGGAAGATGCGATCGTAGAACCTGTACGTGCGATCCTGATACCTGCTTTCTACGAACTGAAAGTAAAATGTAAGGAAGCAGGTGCATTGGGTGGTGGTATCTCTGGTTCCGGTCCTTCTGTATTCATGCTGAGCAGAGGCGAGGAAGCTGCCCGTAAGGTAGCTGCTATGATGGACACGGTATATGCGCCGCTGGGCGTGGATTATAAGATCCATGTATCGCAGATAAACAGGGAAGGTGTGAAAATTACAAAAGCGTAAAGTCTAATGAAATATTTCAGTCTACAGAATAAACAACACGTTGTATCTTTTGAAGAAGCCGTAGTACAGGGTCTCGCACCTGATAAGGGATTATATTTTCCTGAGCGTATTCCGGCTTTTGACAAAACATTCCTCAACGATATCGTTCATAAAAACGACCTCGATATTGCCTACGCAGCGATACAGCCATTTGTAGGAGAAGAAATTCCCGAAGCTACTTTAAGGCAGATCATTGCAGATACGCTTAGTTTTCCTTTTCCGGTGGAGAAAGTAGAAGGCAATGTATATTCCCTGGAACTTTTCCACGGTCCTACCCTGGCATTTAAGGATGTCGGCGCACGTTTTATGGCCGGTTGCCTGGGTTATTTCAGAAGAAATGATAGCCGTCCGGTAACGGTACTCGTAGCCACTTCCGGTGATACCGGCGGCGCTGTTGCCAACGGTTTCTATAATGTTCCCGGTGTACGTGTAGTGATCCTCTACCCTTCCGGTAAAGTGAGCACGCTACAGGAAAAACAGCTGACCACACTCAATGGCAACATCACGGCACTTGAAATAGACGGCACGTTTGATGATTGTCAGCGGATGGTGAAAACGGCATTCCTGGATGAAGCATTGCAATCGCATGTGATGCTGACCAGTGCCAACTCCATCAACGTTGCACGCTGGCTGCCGCAGATGTTCTATTATCTGCTGGCATACAAACAACTCAGCGCTGCGCATCCTGATATCGTATTCTCTGTGCCAAGCGGCAATTTCGGGAATATCTGCGCAGGTATGATGGCAGCGGCGATGGGTCTGCCGGTAAAACATTTTGTGGCCAGTACCAATGTAAATGATACAGTGCCAAGATTCATGCAAACCGGCGCGTATACACCAGGTAAAGCGACTGCTACCCTCTCCAATGCGATGGATGTGGCTGATCCGAGCAACTTTGTCCGTATCCTTGAATTATTTGCAAACAGTTTGCCGGCACTGAAAGAGAAGCTGACGTCTGTTTCCTTCAACGATAAAGATACCGCAGCTACGATGGAACAGGTCTGGAAAGACCACCAGTATATGCTGGATCCACACGGCGCGGTAGGTTACCTCGGCCTGAAACAGTATTTGCAGACGGCAGGTCTGGATACAAATACTGCCGGTGTATTTCTGGAAACAGCGCATCCGGTTAAATTCGCAGATACCGCTCCGGCGTCTCTGCAGGATAAGATCGTGACGCCTGACAGGGTAAAGTCCCTGTATGACCTGGAGAAACAATCCGTACAACTTCCGGCCGAATATGACGCATTAAAACAATGGCTCATGGCCAATTGATCCGGCATGCAACAGACGATCAATCAGGATGGCTGTCCCGCTGTTAGCGGACAGCCATTCTTCATTTTACCCCTTCCTGTACCGCTATAGTTATCATAACAGTGGAATTTCCAGCATTTTTTATATAATTGTCTTATGAAATACCTATTCCTCTTATCCATTCCTTTTTTAATTTGCTGCCATTCCGGTAAACAGGGAGAGTCTGTTCAGAAAAACGGTGCTGACTCCGCCCTATATGCCTCCATGGTATTGCCACTCACCGACTCTATCGCACAATTCCCTGACAACGAAGGCTTGTATTTCCGCAGGGCTTTGCTGCTCTTCAATACAGATCCTGCACTTGCACAGAAAGACTTTGAAAAGGCGGCGCAGCTGAAACCGGCCGTGACCGATTTCTGGGCTGGCGCCGGGGAAGCTGCGCTGGTGCTGGAACACTATCCGCAGGCCATTACACAGTTTGAAAAGGCTTTACAGACAGCGCCCGGTTATCCTTATCTGCAATACAGACTGGCAACGGCTCTGATTGAAAACAAACAATATACATCAGCTGATAGTCTGGCGGGCGTGCTGGCAAAATCTACCGGTACCTACGATAAAGCCTATTACCTGAAAGCGAGGATTGCAGAGGAAAACAAAGATACCACCCTGGCGATCAGTCATCTGACGGCGGCGGTAGATCATGCAGGGCTGCAGAGTGATTATGACGCTGTGATGGAACTGGGAGATCTGTTACTGGCCAGACGATCTGCTAATACACCGAAATACTACAAACTGGCGGCCAGACTGGACTCTGTGAATGCGGAACCGTATATTGCCCTGGGACAGTATTATGAGCAGACCGGCAATACTCCGGAAGCCGTTACTGCTTATATGAGCAGTATCTCTACTGACCCCGATGACGAAAGAGCTTATATGGCCCTGGGAACGATCAATGTGCGTAAAAAGAACTGGAAAGAAGGCCTGCGTTTTTTCGATCTGGCGGCGAAAACATCCCCTAATAATTCTGAGGCGTATTATAACCGTGCACAGTGTCTGGAGCAACTGGGCCGTAAGGAAGACGCGATAGATGACTATATCAAGGCGCTTACATTCAGAAAGGAATATCCGGAAGCGAAAGCTGCATTGGATAAACTAAAAAAATAAACAGTTATATTCGTAACGATGAATAGCAGTACGGGCGACATGATGGCCGTCTGTACATGATTCCTAATCTTTAAACGAGTGGCTTTGGAAAACAGAAACACATTTATCGCACCGTCTCTCCTGGCGTCCAATTTCCTGGAGCTAAGGAAAGAAGTTGAGATGTTGAATCGCAGTGAGGCGGATTGGTTGCACCTGGACGTAATGGATGGCAGATTTGTACCGAATATCAGTTTTGGCTTACCGGTGATCTCACAGATCAGAAAGGCGACTACAAAGGTCTGTGACGTACACCTGATGATCGAAGAGCCGGAGAGATATGCAGAAGATTTCAAAAAAGCGGGGGCTGACCTCCTGACTGTACACTATGAGGCCTGCACACACTTACACAGGAATATACAACAGATCAAAAGTCTGGGAATGAAAGCCGGTGTGGCATTGAATCCGCATACACCTGTGCATCTGCTGGAGAATATTATCAATGATATCGATCTTGTACTGATAATGAGTGTGAATCCCGGTTTCGGCGGCCAACACTTCATTCCGAGAAGTCTGGATAAGATACGCCAGACCCGTGAAATGATCAATCATTATAAAGCGCATGCGTTGATTGAAGTAGATGGCGGCATTACATTGGACAATGCAGCCAGCATACTGGATGCGGGTGCGAATGTACTGGTGGCGGGTAGCTCGGTGTTTGCATCCAAAGACCCGGAAGCAACGATCAGTGCGTTGAAAAAAGCGTAATTGCAATTGCTTATAACAGAAGAGGGTTATGTCGTATGACATAACCCTCTTCCATATATGAACATATCAGTTTCAGCTGGCCTGTAACTTCGTAATGATCTCACTGGACAAAGGTTTGGTGAGATAGCCTTTCACGAATGAATAGTTATCTACCTTTTTACGGTCTTTATCATCAATAGAAGAAGTCAGTACAAAAATGCCGATCTGTTTGGCTAAGTCTTTATAAAAACCGGCGTAGTCATTGAGGAAATCCCATCCGTCCATGACTGGCATATTAAGATCAAGTAAGATCAGATCAGGCAATTGCTCGGCCTGGAAGGAATATTGACGTAGATAATCCAGCACGTCCTGCGCATCGGAAAAGGCCCTCACATTCTCTCCAATACCCTGTCGTTTGATCATTATGTTCGCGATCTGCTGATGAATAGGATCATCATCTACGATAAAAATCATGTTGTGCAATTGCATACAGGGATTTAGTCTGTTTTAAAGGTAATAATAAATTTCGTTCCCCGACCCGGTGTACTTTCCGCACGAATGCTCCCACCCATTGCCTCAACCTGTGTTTTGGTGATAAAAAGGCCGATACCTTTCGCGTCTTTGTTCTTGTGAAACGTCTTTCTGAAACCAAAAAGCTTATGTCCGAAACGTTCCATATCGATACCCAGTCCATTATCTTCTGCAGTCAGCATAGTATGACCGTTTTCACGCCAGCTTCTCAAATGCAGACGGGGCCTATGTTCAAGGGTACGATAACGGATGGCATTGGTGATCAGGTTCTGCAGGATACTGTCCAGATACAGGCGCGGGAACTCCAGCGAAGGCGCATGTTCAAAATTGGTCGTGAGTTGTATCCCGCTCTTTTCAATATCTGCAAATAAAACGTCTTTCACATGTTGAAGACGCTCAGCAAATATAAGCTCTTCCCGTTCCATATCCACATCTTTCCTGATCTGGACAACGTCCACCAGGTCATTGAGCGTTTCATCTATCTTAAATATCACTTCCTGTAGTAAACTCAGGTATTGTTCCTTTTCATGTTGCAACACTGAATCATTGTGCATCTGCATCAGTGCTTTCAGATTAGCGATCGGCGCACGCAGGTTATGTGAGGTGATGTGCGCGAAATCTTCCAGTTGCTGATTCTGGTTGACCAGGCTCCGGTTCAGCTTACTTAATTGCTTATTGGCCCGGAAAAGGTCTTTCTGCATATTCCGGCTATCGCTGATATCCCGGATGAAGACAGAAACGGTCCCATCGCTCATGTGCGTGATCAGGAACTCATACCATTTATAACGGCGGGGGAAATAGCTGCTGAAGGATTGCGAGACGGTACCTGTCAGTGCTGCAGAGAAACGGGTCCGGAACGGACTGAGGTGTCCCAGTTCGGGGAGTACGTTAAACAGGTTTTCTCCGGGGGATACCTGGCGGCCGGCCATCTCTTCTGCCTTGGTATTAACAAAAGACAGGGTACCGTCTCTTTCCATGGTAGCATATCCCATGTCTACTGCGTCGAAGAACAGGTGCAGTTGTTCGGTGTTCCGTTGCAGCAGGTTGCGCATCTGCCGCTCCAGTTTCCTGTCGGTGATATCGTTGACCAATGCTACAACGATCTGTTCCTGGTCTACGGGATCCCGCAGAGGGAAGAGAGTAAGGTCCAGCCAGACTTCTTTATTCTGGGCGGTCCAGCGACTGTCTTTAGAAAAGTCCAGTTGCTTTTCGACACGGAGCATCTTATTATGCACCATGACGTGTATGAACAGTTCGTCCAGTCCGTAGAGCCGGGCAAACGGGTCGTTCATAATATTGAAAGGAGTCTCTCCTTCTTCGTACTCATATTGAAAGAATGCCCGCTGCGTCTGATTGATACGGCGGATAAACCCGAAGTGGTCAAATTGTATATAGCCGATGGGCAGGTGTTCGATGATCAGATCCAGCAGGCGGGCGCTTTTCTGAAGTTGCATCAGGGAGAGCTGCTTTTCGGTGATGTCGCTCATGAGCATCACCAGTTCGATGATATTCCCCTGATGATCGGCTACTGCGAATACGGTTGCTTCGTAGTAGGCAGGCAGGATGCGGATCACGCCGTTGATGGCCTGTTCGCGGTAACCGAGGAGTATTTCTCCGGTAGCGGGTTCGCCATTGCTTTGAACAGCGATGAACAGATCAGCCAGACCTGTTTCCTGGAATACCGGCTCTTCAAAAAGGTTATACCCTGGCATACAGAGTACCGGATCGATGCCTTCCCATATCTGCTGTTGCAGTTCGTTGGCGCCGCGGTGCGTACCATCAGGTGCAAAGTGCTGTAAGCCGAAAGGCATGGCGTGTAATACGGATGCGGGTTCGGCCGGACGACGGCCGGTAATGTCGGTACCGGAGAGGAGGAAATGGTCGCCTGCCGGACTTAACTTCCATTGTATCCACTGGCGGGTATGGCAATACATCTCCACACAGGCTGGCCGGCCCATATTGAGCAGGTGACATAGCATAGGCCAGTACACCCCTGCATTCCTTCCGATGACATCATTAAAATGTACAGTTGTAATATTTCCTGCCGGATGAAATTCCCCCTCCGGTATCTGCAGCCACCCCGACGCCTGCTGATTGGCATACAAGAGGTTACCGTGCAGATCCAGTAACAGCGCCGGTATTACACCTGTCAGCGCGTTACTCATAATGGCATTCATCATAAATCCCGAACGATAATCCCTTTAAAAATACTCAATATATGATTAAAAATAGCTATTCTTAATAACTATCTGGCGGGAGGACAGTCATTTGTATTATTTAAGGCCTTAATTTTGCGTTTTCCACCGATGTGGATTTCCCGTTTTCAGCAAGTGTAAAAGGATAAATATCTTTGGGAACAATAGTAGACAGACAAACATTAAATGCACAGGCAATGAAGTATTCATTCTCATGAGAGCTGAAAGTGACAGACCGGTTATACGGGAATCACTTCATTTTTCTATAGTTCTTTGGTATTGAAGGTGAAATGATCGCAGCATCTGCGGTCCACACAGGAAAAATGCTTTGGCGTGGTTATTGCCGCTGCTGATCAGGCTACTGCTCTTCCTGGTGTGGTATCTGCAAACACCTTCCTGCCAGTTTTAGCGAAGCCTTAAGTAAGGTTAATAAACTCCAGGTTTCTTAATGTAACGCGTTTAAGGTATATTGCTTTAGACACCTTATACGGAGAAACCTCAAACGATTTAAATAAAATATCACTTGACAGAATCAATCATCAGCTTAGATAGTATTAACCCTATCGAGTTCTTCGGAGTAAACAATGGAAAACTTGATCTGCTGAAAAAGAAATTTCCACTGCTAAAGATTCTCTCCCGTGGAACACAACTCAAGCTCTCCGGCGCTCAGGAAGAAGTAGCCACTGCTCAGGAAAAAATCGGACAAATCATTTCTTATCTTGAACGTAACGGTAATCTGAGCGAAAACTATTTTGAACAGATCCTGGGCGATGAAGAAACGGTAGATGCATTCAAGGACCGTAATTCCAATGAGGTCCTGGTATTCGGCCCAAATGGCCGCAATGTAAAAGCAAGAACAGCCAACCAGAAGAAAATGGTATCTCTGGCTGACAAAAATGATATCATTTTTGCCATTGGCCCTGCCGGTACCGGTAAAACTTATACCGCTGTGGCGCTTGCTGTAAGAGCATTAAAAAACAAAGCTGTCAGAAAGATCATCCTGACCCGTCCCGCTGTAGAAGCAGGTGAAAACCTGGGTTTTCTGCCCGGTGACCTGAAGGAGAAGATCGATCCATACCTGCGTCCACTGTATGATGCACTGGATGACATGATCCCTGCTGACAAACTCAG
The DNA here is from genome assembly GCF_900114995.1 of Chitinophaga sp. YR627. Taxonomy (GTDB): domain Bacteria; phylum Bacteroidota; class Bacteroidia; order Chitinophagales; family Chitinophagaceae; genus Chitinophaga. The sequence goes on along the minus strand of NZ_FOUX01000006.1, from coordinate 128,450 downwards.
TTATTTCATGACCAACCGTGTGATCGAGATCGCTCCCCTGGCGTATATGCGCGGACGTACACTCGATAACGCTTTTATCATCCTGGATGAGGCCCAGAACGCCACCGAACTGCAGATCAAAATGTTCCTGACACGTATCGGTGCATCAGCCAAAGCTATTATCACGGGCGACCTTACGCAGATCGACCTGCCTAAAAATCAGAAATCCGGACTGGAAAAAGCGACCCGTATCCTTCGTAATATCGATGGTATCGGCTACCTCCAGTTAGACGAAGAAGACGTAGTAAGACACAGACTGGTGAAGGCTATCATACGAGCGTATGATGCGGCTAAGGAAAAGGAGGACCGCTAACAATTAACACTTCCTTAACAGCGTTTTGAGTATGTTCACGCCCTTAAAACGTAAACTGTTAAAGACTTCCTTGCCTATACCGGTTTACAACAAGGAAACCAACAATTTTCAAAAATCAGGTACGGAGCTAAAAAATTACAACCTGCTGCAATAGCTGCTTTTTGTAATTTTCTAACTTTCCTCCTATTTTTGTTAACTGTATTATAATGAACAATTGCATGACCAGTTATCTGCGTATTCTCACCTTGGTATTATTTTTCGGTACTGTACTTAGCAGTTGCAAAAAAAGCGCTACTCCCCAGGAAGTTGCACTTAATTTTATGCACGCTATCCAGGAATCGAACTTTGACCTTGCCAGGGACTACGCAACCAAAGAATCGCAACAGGTAATACAGCTCTACTCCTTTTTTGATGCCCGTCGTAACGACTCAGAAAGGGATAAGATAAAAAAAGCCGGTATAGAGGTGATCGATACAGAAGAAAACGGCGACAAAGCAACCGTGACTGTATTGAACTCATCCTCTCAGCAAAAGGAAAGATTGCAATTGGTAAAGGAAAATGGCCGCTGGAAGATATCGCTCACTTTTGAAAGTATCATTCCGAATTATCTGCCTCCGGCAAGCGCGCCACTGGACTCCGCCATGCTTCCGCAGGATTCTACGGCTCCGCTCCCTACAGATAAATAAGATATTGTAAATCAAGTCTTTTCTGTTTATTTTGCAGCAATTGCGAAATTACAGTTGAGTTCCTTATTTTTGCGCACGCGCCAGCAGACGTTTATTCTAAATTCCACATTAGCTTACGGTAAATCAGTTGCCAGGGTCCCAACGAAAGACTTTGCGACGTTATACCTTTCTGCAATGCTGAATAAACGCAGGCGCTTAAATAGTAAATAATCAAAAAATTAAGTTTGATGATGACGACGAACAATCCATGGCATAGTGTCAGCACAGGATCAGAAGCGCCAAATGTAGTAAATGCTATTATTGAAATTCCGAAAGGATGTCGCGCTAAATACGAGCTGGACAAAGAAAGCGGCCTGCTGAGACTCGACAGGGTGCTTTATTCTTCTGTTTACTATCCAGCTAACTACGGTTTTATCCCTAAAACCTACTGTGATGACCATGATCCGCTGGATATCCTCATCCTCTCCCAGGTAGATGTGGTTCCAATGTGCCTCATGGAAGCTAAAGTGATCGGCGTTATGCAGATGATCGATAACGGTGAAGCAGATGATAAGATCATCGCCGTAGCAGCTAACGATATGAGCGTTGCGCATATCAACGACATCTCCGAACTGCCTCCTCACTTTACAGCTGAGATCCGTCACTTCTTTGAAGAATACAAGAGACTGGAGCACAAAACTGTAAAAGTGGCTGACTTCCAGAACAAAGAAGTTGCTGAGCGTATCGTACTGGAAAGCATTGAGCTTTACAACAAGACCTTCGGCGATAAATAATTACAACGGATAACCGTAAAAGAAAGAGGCTGCCTCAATATTGAGCAGCCTCTTTTTATTTGGATACCTGGTGATCAGGTAATCATTTTCTGTTAGAAATAGCGCCTGATAATACGCAGTTTATGCGTTCTTACACCGGTATCGATATTGGTAATTCCCTGGTTGTCAATCGGGTCTACCCTTACCTTTCCGGAAGCATGAATGATCTCATGGTCATTCAGCAGAATGCCTACATGTGTGATCCGTCCTTCCGCATTGTCAAAGAAAGCCAGATCGCCTGCCTTTGCTTCCTGCACAAAATCCACCGTAGTACCCTGTGTCGCCTGCTGATAGGCATCACGTAAAAGATGGATACCCAGTGTCTTGAATATGGTCTGTGTAAACCCGGAACAATCTGCACCAAACACCGACTTCCCTCCCCAGAGATAAGCCGTATTCAGATAGAGAAAAGCAGCCTTTGTCAGGGCTGTAATATCCACCGCATCGCTATTACCGATCTCCGTGGGCTTTTCCTCAAACTGTACCGTTACCCTTCCCCAGTTTGTAACATCAGTCGTTCCGTGCTTGATAACGCAACCAAACGGCGCCTGTAAAGGCTTTCCATTCAGGAGTACCTGGTTGACCCAGGAAGCCGTATAATGGGTATACGGTGCATTAAAAAGCGCTTCATCGATCGTTTCCAGGTGATTAACAGTTGCCCATCCCTCATATCCATCATACTGACATTTTACCCTTACCCAACCGTCTGATCCGGTGGCAATGATTTCACTGCATTCCCCGAACAAGGCTTGTGAGATAATTTCACTTTTGTGAGACTGTTCCGCCCGTAATGGCATAATTGGAACAACAGTAATCGCGTATGGCATATTAATTGTCTAAAATAATTATATGTCAAAAGACAACAAAATGAACTTTTTTGTCTTTTATATGTAAATATAGGTAACACTATGCTACAGCAGTTAACTAATTTATCAGATAAAGAATTGATTTCCCGGGCAAGAAAGCTTAAGGATCAGGAAGCCGAAGGTGTACTCATGGAAAGATACAGCCACCTCATGGTCGCTGTTTGTTTACCCTACCTCAACAATGGTCCCGCTACCAGTCCGGAGGAGATCTATCCTTCTTTGCTGCAACGTCTCAGTGACAGTCTGAAAACCCAGACCATCCCGAAAGCCAATGAATGGATCCACTATACTATCAGGGTACTACAGACCCATGCAGATAAGAACAGTCCATTTTTTCCCAGTACGGAATCCAGAGATCAGCAACAGATAGAAGCTAAAATAGAAAAGGCGGCGACCAACCAGAAAGAACAGCAACAGCTGATCGCTACGATCGGGCGAACACTCGATAAACTGCCCGCCGACGAAAAATATTTACTGAAAGAATTCTACATGCATAATAAAAGTTTTGCAGAACTGGCGGAAGCTAAGAATATCTCCATCGGGAAAATCAGACAAACACTGCAGCAGGCAAAGCAAAAAATGGCTTCCTTATTGATGAACGAAACCTATGAGTAACTTGGAAAACAATGAAAAAATACTGAAGATCTTCAGTAACATCCGCTGTCTTAACAGAGACCAGCTGCCCCGCTACGTGGACGGCCGACTCACGGATGTCGAGAAACACCTGGTGGAACAACACCTGGTGGACTGCGATCTGTGTTTTGATGCATTGCAGGTACTCCAGCAACAACAATACAGGGAAAAATACCAGCCGCTGTCAGCCAGTATGCTACAGTACATCCGCAGCAGCATCAAACAGGTATCTCATGCACATAAAGCCGAACGTTATCAGCGCCAGGAACAGAAAAAGGAAAGTTTCCTGATCTATTTCTGGGTAGTCGCTGCCATCGCTGCCGGCGCTGGCCTTATTTATCTCATACAGCAACAGGAGAAATTCAAGGCGCCTGTTACCAAAGCCATGGCCAGCAATACGGAAATTCCTGCTCCGGCAATGAATGCTTCAGCTGTACAGGCGGCAGTTGTTACGCCCGTACGTGCGGAAACAGCCGATACGCTCAGACATCACCCGGCGCCACCAGCAGCAGCAACAACAGCGCCCGTCGCTCCTCCTGCTGCCACTCCGGCGCCTGCCGTACCTAAACCGGTCGTGAAAGACTCGGTTAAGGCAAAGGTACCGGCAGCAGCACCCGTGAATAAGGATAGCGCTAAAAAACAGGCGCCTCCTGCCACTAAACCGGCAGAAGTAAAGGAAGCGGTCAAAGCACCTGCTCCGGAGCATAAAGACACCCCTACGATCGCAAAGAAAACAGAAGATAAACCGGAACCTAAACCGGTGCCGAAAGAGAAGAAAGACGACGACGATGATAAGCCCAAACCAAAACCTGCCACAGAATCAGCTCCCAGCGGGACGGATGAATTCCTGTATAAGGCAGCAATGGTCTATCATCAGCAGGGAGACCTCAACGAGGCTATTTCCCGTTATAAACACCTTTCCGGCAGCAGTGGCAAGTACGGCGAATTGTCCCGTTACCAGCTGGCGGTATGCTACCGTAGCAAAGGACAAACAGGTAAGGCCAGACGTATGTTCAAGGAGGTCGTGCGTATGAACGGCAGCATGAAAGACAAAGCCCAGGCGGCCCTGGATAATCTGTAAATCGTTCCGCTGATAGTATCATCCTCACTCCTCATACAGTCCATAGAATTTTCCATAGCGGAGTCTTCTATGGACTTTTTTATTGATTATATTTTATGGAATTGCCTGGGTATTGCATCTTAATATTATAAGTATTTTATCTTTATCCAGTGAATTATAAGAATAGTCAGGAATTAACAGACGAAGAACTGCTGGAGCGGTATAAAGCCGACGAAAACAGCAATTGGGTAGGCATCCTGTTTGACAGGTATGCGATCCTGTTATTGGGTATGTGCATGAAATACCTTAAAAATGAAGAGGATGCGAGAGACAGTGTACAACAGATATTTTTAAAAGTATTGGCAGATATCAATAAGCACAAAGTGCAGTACTTCAGGGCCTGGATCTACCAGGTCAGCAAGAACCACTGTCTGATGCAGTTAAGACATAAGAGTCAGGTGAGACAGGAAGAAGTCAGCGAGAAACATCTCAATGATCCCGGAGAACCGGAAGATGATAAGGCGCGATTCGTAGAAAAGGATAACTTGCTGGAAAATATGCAGCAGGCGCTGGAACAATTAAACCCGGAGCAACGTGTCTGTGTCAAACTTTTTTATCTGCAAAAACGCTCTTACCAGGATATTACAGACGAGACGGGGTATACCCTGTTACAGGTGAAGAGTTATATTCAGAATGGAAAGCGTAACCTGAAGCTCCTGCTGAGCAAACAGGGATAGCGAAGTAAGTATGCGGATTTATAATTATTGAGGAAACATTTTTATGAACGAAGAATATCAGGATATTTTCACCACGACGGCCTGTCCTACGCAACAGCAACTGCTGGACTATGTACAGGGCAGGATGACAGCGGAAGAAAAGCATGAAGTGGAACTTCATCTTGCCGATTGTGAAATGTGCAGTGAGGCAGTGGAGGGATTATCAGCCTTTGAAGAGAAGGAAAAGATCCCCGTATTATTACGGCAGATGAAGTGGCAGATGCTGCGTAAGCTCCGTACCACCAAACGTCGTAAACACCAGATGTCCTACTTTACTGAACTGGCGATCATTGTTATTGTCATCCTGTTCATATTGCTGGCGGCATTCTGGACCTATCATTTTATATCAGGCAAAAGGTAAGTACATATTGACCTATATGCAAAAAGTCCCGGTTCGTAATGAACCGGGACTTTTTTTATGATGTCTGTATCTATACGATTACAGGCTTTCCAGCTTTTTCTTAACTGCTTCTACTTTAGCAGTTTCGTTTTTGATAGCATAGATCTTCTGCAGTGCATACAGGCAGCTTTCGAAAGTTTGCTTGTCGCTTGGTTCCAGAGAACCAGCTGCTGTGAAGTTAGCTTCTGCTTTCTCGAAGAAAGGCAGTGCCTGATCCATCAGACCAGTTACTTTAGTCTGCAGTTCTTTTGCTTTCGGTGTGTTCAGTGATTTGCTGTCCATTGCGTTCAGTTCTTTGTTGAAACCTACTGCACGGTTGAAATACAGCGCACCTAACTGGAAGTTAGCAGTTGCATCATCAGCTTTCAGTTCGATTGCTTTTTTGTAAGCGTTTTCAGCTTTCGTCATCAGCTCATCGTAGTTAGCTGGTTTAGTTGCTTCTTCTTTACCATCAGAACGAGGGTTTGCCAGGTTGTCAACACGGATACCGTAGTCGAGAATGGTCTGGAAGTCATTTGGATTTTCAGACATTTTCTTTTCCAGCATACCCAGTAACTCGGCAGTTTTACCTGTCTTGGAGTAGTAGATCATTTCCATATCGTTGAAGCGCTTGTCTTTAGGGAACATAGCTTTTGCTTCTTCGATAGTTTTGATCCAGTTAGCGTTATCACCTTTCTCTTCGTAAGTCTGTGCGAGGATTACGTACAGTGCAGGCTCAGATTTAAACTGAAGATCAGCTGCTTTTCTCAGGAAAGGCAATGCATCATCTTTTTTACCTGCCTGGTTAGCAGCGTAACCAGCATAGAAGGTCATGGAAGTATCTGTAGGGATGGTACCACCCAGATTTTTACCATTATAGTATTCAGCAATACTGAAAGCGTCTCTGAAGTGGAAGAACGCAGAATCCCATTTCTGGTCATTCAGGTTACCATAACCTGCGTTACCTACGGTAGCATACAGGTTAAACATACGCTGGTTCATTTCCAGTAAAGCTTCAGGCAGTTTAGCGTTGATATCCAAAGCTTTTTTGTAAGCTTCGAATGCTTCCAGCGCCTGCTGAGCATCCTTCTTGTCAGTTGCTACTGCTTCGAAGATTTTACCCTTAACGTACCAGGTTTTAGCTTCACCTTTAGTTTTTTCATTTTCCAGTGCTGCCTGAATATCGGCTTTCGCTTTATCATAGTCTTTCTTGGACAGCGCCTCGTCAGCACTGCTTACCTTGGCACGTTGCGCTACTGCAACCATCGCTGCACCGCAAAAGACAAATGATACCAGTAATTTTTTCATGTTGCTCAATATTTTGTTGTTTTCTATAAGTATGGCGTTAGATTTAATGCCTGTTTCAACCATAATAAATACAATCTACCGCAGGTTAACCATTAGTTCGCTTAAATAAAATGCGGCTTCTTTGTAATTATTCTGCAGGCGTTTCATCTACCGGAGCTTCTCCCTGAGCTGCTGAGCTACCATCCTGGCCTGGCTCATTTCCTTCCATACCTTCCTGAGCTTCTTCATCGAGCCTTTGCTCTTCCTGTTCATCCAGGCGTGCTACAGCTGCGATTTCGTCGCTATCGTCCAGTCTGATCAGGCGCACACCCTGTGTAGCTCTACCCGCCTCACGGATGTCAGCAACCGCCATACGGATGGTGATACCGGATTTACAGGTGATCATCAGGTCATCCTTTTCAGTCACGTCCAGAATAGCGATCAGGCTACCTGTTTTCTCTGTAATATTGATGGTTTTTACACCCTTACCACCGCGGTTGGTAATTCTATATTCCTCAATATCAGTACGTTTACCGAAACCTTTCTCTGAAACCACCAGTACAGTACGGGTTTCATCCTCCTTATTTACACAAATCATACCAACAACCTCGTCCTTGTCATTGTCTACCTCGATACCTCTTACACCGATAGCGCCACGACCTGTGTCGCGTACGGTATTTTCAGGGAAGCGGATGGCACGGCCACTCTTAATAGCCATCATGATCTGACTGTTACCGTTGGTCAGCTTAGCTTCCAGTAACTGGTCGCCTTCGTTGATCGTGATTGCGTTCACACCATTCTGACGCGGGCGGGAGAAATCTTCCAGCAGGGTCTTCTTGATGATACCGTTCGCAGTACACAATACAATATAATGAGAGCTGATGAATTCTTTATCACCCAGGTCTTTGATATCAATGATTGCCCTGATCTTGTCATCAGTTGGCAGGTTGATCAGGTTCTGGATAGCACGGCCTTTACCACTCTTCTCACCTTCAGGGATCTCGTATACTTTCAGCCAGTAACAACGACCTTTCTCAGTGAAGAACAACATGGTATGATGCGTAGACGCCACGAACAGGTGTTCGATATAGTCTTCCTCACGGGTCTTACCACCCAATGCGCCACGGCCCCCACGTTTCTGCTGACGATAATCGTATGCGGAAGTACGTTTGATATAACCCAGGTGAGAGATGGTGATTACCACATCTTCCTCTGCGATGATATCTTCCATACGCATCTCGCTGGCCAGGTACTGAATTTCAGTTTTACGCTCGTCACCGAAACGTTTCTTCACGTCTTCCAGTTCCTCTTTGATGATCTTGAAACGGAGTCCTTCATCAGAAAGTATTTCTTTCAGGTAAGCGATCAGTTTCATGACTTCATCGTATTCTTCTTTGATCTTATCGCGTTCCATACCGGTCAGACGTTGTAAACGTAATTCCAGTATCGCCTTAGACTGAATTTCACTCAGTTCGAAACGGGTCATTAAACCCTCTTTTGCTTCTTCCGGCGTACGGGACGCACGGATCAGCGCAATTACTTCATCCAGGTGATCCAGCGCAATCAGGTAACCCTGTAAGATGTGCGCTTTCTCTTCCGCTTTACGCAGGTCGAAACGCGTTCTGCGTACTACCACTTCGTGACGGAAGTCTACGAATTCAGACAGCATATCTTTCAGGTTCAGTACACGCGGACGGCCTTTTACCAGCGCCACGTTATTGATACCGTAAGAAGTCTGTAATTCGGAATATTTATACAGCTGATTGATCACCACGTTGGCAATCGCCTCACGTTTCAGATCGATCACCAGGCGCATACCATCACGGTCACTTTCGTCACGCGCTTCAGATATACCTTCAATGATCTTATCGTCTGCCAGTTGCGCGATCTTCTGATGCAGCGCAGCCTTATTGATCTGGTAAGGAAGTTCATAGATCACCAGACGCTCGCGACCTGCTTTGGAAGTTTCCACATTCACTTTACCACGCACTACTACCCTTCCGCGGCCTGTCTCAAAGCCCTGTTTCACACCTTCATAACCGTAGATGATACCACCGGTCGGGAAGTCAGGCGCTTTTACGTGCTTGATCAGTTCTTCTATTGTAATGTCACGGTTATCAATGTACGCAATCAGACCATCTACCACCTCTGAAAGGTTGTGCGGCATGATGTTGGTCGCCATACCTACCGCAATACCCGAAGCTCCGTTGATCAGGAGGTTAGGAATACGTGTAGGCAGTACTGTAGGCTCTTCAAGGGTATCATCAAAGTTCAGGGTGAAGTCCACTGTTTCTTTGTCGATATCTTCCAGCATCGCTTCTGCCATACGTTGCAGACGGATCTCCGTATAACGCATAGCTGCCGGCATGTCACCATCCACAGAACCGAAGTTACCCTGACCGTCTACCAGCATGTAACGAAGGCTCCATGGCTGGGCCATACGTACAATGGTATCATAAATGGAGGCGTCACCATGCGGGTGAAACTTACCCATCACCTCCCCTACGATACGGGCTGATTTCTTGTAAGGTTTGTTACTGTTATTCCCTAACTCGTTCATACCAAACAACACGCGGCGGTGTACAGGTTTTAAACCGTCCCGGACATCCGGAAGAGCACGTCCGACGATCACAGACATCGAGTAATCGATGTAGGCGGTTTTCATCTGCTCTTCAATGTTGATCTGGATAATCCTGCCGTCTTGCTGATTTTCCGTATTTTCTGACATTATATTGTTGGTTTACAATTTATTCCGTAAAAAAATAAATAGACGCAAATATAGCCATTTTAAGCCGTATTCCGGCCTTTTTGACATAGAATGTGAATAAAAAAGGAATTGTCATATTGAACAAATAAGATATGCGTTAAGAACAATTTCCACAGATAGACTATTTAATCCTTAATTTGCGTTAACTCCTTCAATTAATATTCTATATAATAGAAAAAAGAAATATTGGGAAAATAAAATATTGGCAAAGATTTTGTTTTTAACCCGGTGAAAATCAGAGGGTCACGGACAGTTTACCAAAATTATCATAGGTTAAAAACGAATTTTCCAGAAAATTCGAACATTAGATAGACGACTGATGTTAAATCCCTGTTCTGTAACCATATTAAAGATGAACAAATTAATATGAAGAATATACTCTTGTTTGGTGCCGGCAAGTCGGCTACGAGCCTGATCGACTACCTGGTATCAAATGCTCCACGGCAAAAATGGCATATTACAGTAGCCGACCACGACCTCGCGCTCATCAAATCCAAAACCGGAAAGTCTTACTATGTTACCCCAGCAGCTATTGACATCAGGGATGAAGCATCCAGACAAAAGCTGATTCAGGAAACGGACCTCGTTATCTCCCTGCTACCCGCACAGTTGCATATCCTCGTCGCAAAAGACTGTCTGCAGTTTGGTAAAAACCTGCTCACCGCCTCTTATATCGACCCGGAAGTTAAAAAACTGGAAAAAGAAATTGAAGACGCAGGCCTGCTCTTTATGTATGAAATGGGCCTCGACCCCGGCATAGACCACATGAGTGCCATGAAGCTCATTCACTCCATCGAAAAGAAAGGTGGACAGATCTCCGCTTTCCGCTCCTATTGCGGCGGACTCGTATCGCCCGAAAGCAACGACAATCCATGGCAGTATAAGATCTCCTGGAATGCCCGCAATATCGTGCTCGCCGGTAACTCAGGTGCTACCTACCGTGAAAAAGGAAAGACTAAGGAAGTCTCCTACCAGCATCTCTTCGATCAGTCAAAAACAATTCATATTCCAAGTCTCGGTAAACTGGCCTATTACCCTAACCGCGACTCACTGAACTATATCAGTGCCTATAAACTGGAAGAAGTACCGACCTTCATGCGCGCTACCCTCCGCTATCCCGATTTCTGCGAAGGTTGGGGTACACTCGTGAAACTCGGTCTGACCGACGATACTAAAAAGATCCAGACAGATAACATGACCTTTTATGAATGGACCAGTCAGCACATCGACCAGGATGCCTCCATCAGTCATGAAGAAAATATCGCCAATTATCTTGGTATCAGCGCCAAGTCAAAAATACTGCGTCAGCTGAAGTTCCTGGGATTACTGAATGGAGAGACCATTCATCTCGGCGAACAAACAAACGCCTCTGTTCTCCAGCATATCGTTGAGTCAAAACTGGGTATGGAAGTCACTGATAAAGATATGATCGTGATGACCCATGAGATCGAGTTTGAAAGAAGAGGCATGAGCACCCGCCTGCATAGTTACATGATCGCACAGGGTGAAGACAGCGTACGCACCGCCATGGCTAAAACCGTAGGCCTTCCCTTAGGTATCATGGCGAAACTCATTCTCCAGGATAAAGTCACCCTCAAAGGCCTGCATATCCCGATCACACCGGATATTTATAACCCGGTGCTGAAAGAACTGGAAGAATTCAACATCCGCTTCGAAGAAAGTTTTGAATAACATAAAAGAGGCAGTCCGGCATACAGCGGACTGCCTCTTTTCTTTATATCAGCTGAAGACCACAGCATCCATTAAGACGCTCTGACTCCATCATTAAACAAGCTATCAGATGAACCCTTCGAGGGTTTTGATCATATCTGCGATCCCCTCCGTTGCAGGCTTCTCTATCTCCATCAGATTACTCATCTTCGGCATCTGTGGCAATTTCCTGTCAATCACAAAGGCCGGTGTTCCCTCCGGCAGATAATCCACCAATCCCGCCGCCGGATACACTACCAGCGAAGTACCGATCACTGCAAATACATCTGCCGTCATCACTACCGCTGCTGCTTCCTGAATCTTTGGCACTGCCTCTCCGAACCATACGATATCCGGACGTAACTGTCCGCCGTCAGCTGCTTTATCTCCTATATTGATATCACTGATAATACGGTACTTCCTGTGTTCATCCAGCACACTACGCATGCTGAAGATCTCTCCATGCAGGTGTAATACCTTCTTTGATCCTGCTCTCTCATGCAGGTCGTCAATATTCTGGGTGATGATCTCTACATCGAATTGCTCCTGTAAAGCAGCCAGCCCTAAATGGGCGGCATTCGGCATTGCCGCTTTTATATCCCGGCGACGCTGGTTATAAAAATCCAGTACCAGTTGCGGGTCTTTCTGCCATCCCTGCGGACTGGCAACTTCATAAACATTATACCCCTCCCACAGGCCATCACTATCACGGAAAGTCCGTAATCCACTCTCTGCACTGATTCCGGCGCCTGTCAAAACTACCAATCTAGGCTTCATTTGTACAAGACATTTTTGATTTTTAAATATACGGGTTTTAACATTTACCGTAACTTTATCGGATAATTAAATAACAGCAATTGAAGATCTTACTGAAGCTTATGCTGTGCGGCATGCTGTTACTACAAATGCAGGCAAACGCACAGACAACAGACACCACCAACCTCCACTATACCGATAGTACCAGATCTACGGAGACGCGTACATTAACGGAAGCCGATACTACTATACGCTATCGTATAAACGGCGCCTATCTGGGTAGCATCTGGAGTGACCTGAAATATACCGTTGCAAGACCTGCGCACTGGCAGGGAAAGGACTTCGTCAGACTGGGTGTTGTACTCGGTACTGCCGGTGGTCTCATGGGTGTAGACTATGAGATCAAACAGTTCTTTGGCCGTAACCACACCAATTTCTGGAATAGTGTAACGGGTCAGGTAGAACCTTTCGGAAACGCCTACTCCCCTTATCTCGTAGGTGGTATGTACCTTGCCGGCGTGATCGCGAAGGACAGGAAACTGGAACATACCTCCCTGATGACCGCCAAGTCCCTCTTACTGTCAACGCTCATTTATACGTTCGCCAAATCGGTGGTAAGACGTGGCCGTCCGACCTATTACGACGATCCGTTTGTATACAATGCGCCGTTCTCCATGGATAAATACCATACCTCCTTCCCTTCCGGTCACATGCTGACGGTGACTTCTGTCGCAACAGCACTTGCCGAAGCATATGGAGACGAACATCCGTGGGTACCCTGGGTTACTTATTCCATCGCCATCATGACCGGCACCACCCGTCTGTATCAGGAAAGACACTGGAGCAGTGATGTATGGTTAGGGGCTTCGCTGGGTTACTTCGTAACAAAAGGAATCTTCAAAAGACAAAGAGACCTGGAAAAGAAGAAGGCGCAAAAGGCACACATGGCACCTTGATACAATGAAGCATTAAGCATAGATAGCAGGACCTTTCTGCGATTCAATATGCTCAAAATAATCAGAGGCACTTCAGTATATCGAAGTGCCTCTTTTTTTATATAAAACCGAATTGCCAGTATCAACAAACCACCCACTATCAGGCCACACTTGCCATTTTCCTCCTCCTTCTTCTTTTGATATATCTTCTGATGAGTACCACTATCACCACTATAACTGCTATACCCGGCCACATCTGTACGATCCCTACTAAGAAAGAAAGCAGATCATTCCAGCCGTCCTTAATTGAAAAAAAGATGCGGGAAAGGAAGCCAGGACCCTGCGGAGAAGAAGTTGCAAACGTCTGAAAAAATGAAAGATTGATCGTGCTCATGGCCACGTTATGATCGATGTATTGCAGACGGCCCTGTGATGCCTCTATTTCTTCACGAATGCTTTTCAGCTGCTCTTCTACTTTCAGAATACCTTCTACTGTTTTCGCCTGTTTCAGAATATCCAGGTAACGCAGCTCTACTTCTTTTTTTGCTTTCATTCGGGAAGCAACATCAACGTATTCTTCTGTTACATCTGTAGCTGATACATTCTTTTCTATCAGTGTATTTGCGGTGCCGGCAAGGGCCTCCAGACAGGAGTCAAATTTCTGGGCGGGAACTTTAATACTGACTTTTATTTCCCAGCTAAGATCTGAGCGGGACTCATTCTCCTCTGTGATGTAGCCATTATAACGGGCAATAATAGCATTCATGGCTTTGCGCGCGTCATTGTAATCTCTCACGGAGTAACGCACCTCGCCGTTTTTAATGATCTTTTTTTGTATTTCTGCGGATGACGCATCCTTTACTAATACAGGAGGTGTAAACTGCACCATGCCTGACGCCGCATCTTTCCCTGCTGAACTTTCAACATGGGTGACAACGTCTTCGGCATCGGAGCTAAATGTTGTTGCTGCCGGACTGGATTCTTTCAATGCCAGATATGCCGGAGCCATGCTTTTTTGTTCTGCATTATGTGCGCAGGACACAAGTGTGAGTAAACTCAATAACAGTATTGATACAGGGATCGGGGTATGCTTAAAAAAGAAACATCTTCTTGTCATAGACCAGTATTTAGTGATAAATATTGCTATAACAAGAAGATGCGCTCAGGAATAAAATTCCACAAAAAATTATTTCTTCGTCTCTCCCATTTCCAGGATGGCGTCAAACTCTTCCTCCGTAACGGCGCACACAGAAAGGCGGCCCTGGCGGATAAGAGAGAGATTTTCCAGTCTTTTTTCGGCTTTCATCTGCGCCAGTGTTACCGGCGTTTTGAAAGGTTTTACCGGCTGCAGGTCTACCACTACCCAGTTAGGATCAGGTGTGGTCGGGTCCTGGTAATGCGCTTTCGCAACTTTCGCGATACCCACTACTGCCAGTCCTTCATTACTGTGATAGAACAGTACCAGGTCTCCTTTTTCCATGCCTTTCAGGTTGTTGCGCGCCTGGTAGTTGCGCACGCCATCCCAGAAGGTTTTACCGTCTTTTACAAACTGGTCCCATGAATACTTGAATGGTTCTGATTTAACAAGCCAGTAGTTCATTATCTGATGATTTAAAATTCTTCCTGCTGCTTACCAGCCACTGGCCAGTACATCAGCAATATGCATTGTTTTGATATTCAGTTCGTGCTTCCGGATATAACCCTCCAGGTGCATCAGACAGGAAAGATCTGTTGAGATGAGGTAGTCTGCGCCACTTGCGATAGCATTATTTACCTTCTGTTCGCCCATACCGATGGAGATCGGTTCGAACTTCACAGAGAAAGTACCTCCAAAGCCGCAGCAGGTCTCACAATCATTCATTTCTTTCAGTTCCAGTCCTTTTACGTTGGAGAGCAATTTACGCGGACCTTCCTTGATACCGCATTCACGCAGGGCGCCGCAGGCGTCATGATAGGTCGCAACACCATTCAGGCTGGCTCCCAGGTCAGTCACATGCAGGACCTCTGTGAGGAACTCTGTAAATTCAAACAGGTTCTTACGCAGTGTCTTTACTTCATTATGAGCGGCGGAATTGTCAAAGAGTTTGCCGTAGTAATTGCGGACAAACCCTGTACAGGATCCGCTTGGCGCTACGATATAATCTACGGTATGAAAGTCCTTTACGAATTTATTTGCAACGGAGCGGGCTTCATCCCAGTACCCGGCATTAAAAGCCGGCTGGCCACAGCAGGTCTGGTTGGGATTATAATCGACGTTACATCCCAGCTTTTCCAGCACTTTCACCATATTGAAGCCTGTTTCCGGGAACAGCTGATCAACGAAGCATGGAATAAAAAGCTGTACGTTCATTGAGTTAGTTCTTTTATTAGAGGCCGCAGTGGAATACTGCCGGCGTCAGGAATCAATGTATCTCGGCTAAAACTGTAGCAACAATGAACATCACATGTAATAAAAATGGGGCTAAAAAGCTGCTCCTACAGTTGACGCATCATAGATATCATTTTCAGCGCGGTGATCGCGGCTTCTTCCCCTTTATGGCCATGGATGCCTCCCAGTCTGTCCTGTGCCTGCTGCATGTTGTCAACAGTCAGGATACCAAAGATAACAGGTACGGGCAAATCAAGGTTTAATTGCATCAGTCCTTCTGTTACGCCCTTACAAACATAGTCAAAATGCGGAGTTTCGCCTCTGATTACACAACCAAACGCAATAATAGCGCCAGGCTGTCTATGTGTTCCTTTTGTACGTTCCCAGTATTGCTTACAGGCGAATGGTAATTCAAATGCTCCGGGTACGATCACCTTGGAGACTTTTGATACGTTGTATTGTGCCAGGGACCTGTCACAACCGGCCACCAGTTCGTTGATCACCGTATCATTCCATTCGGTATACACTATAACAACACTGGCATCCTCTGATTGGAGAATGCCAGCATCGTTCAATAAACTTTGATTATGTATTGACATGATCTGATTTAATATCAATTACTTCTCACTTCGCCCAGGCGCGCCAGATATTTTTCTATTTCGCGACCTTCAGCTGTCTGAGGATATTTGCTTTGAATCTCTTTGTAGATCGCAACTGCATCAGCGGATTTGTTAGCTTTTTCCAGTGCCAGACCTGCGCGGAACAGGTAAGTTGGTGCTGTCAGCTCGTTATCGCTGTGATGACCTGCTTTCTTATAATATTCGATACCTTTATCGGTTTGGTTCAGTTCCATGTAAGCGTCACCGGCTAAACCGTATGCCATTGCCTGTACTACCTGGTCACCGCCATTGAAAGATGTCAGCAGATCTGCACCTTTCTGGAATTCGCCCAGTTTCACATAGCTAACGCCAGCGTAATATTTTGCTAACTGACCTGTTTTGGTGCTGCCGTATTTATCAATTACCTGCAGAAAACCTTCATAGTTACCGTCACCATTTAAAGCCAGACGGAAAGAGTCTCTCTCGAAATACTGCTGAGCATGGAATACCATGTTCTGTGCTTTTGTTTCGTTAGGACCTTTGATGAACTTGCTGTAGGCAAAAGTACCGCCTACTACCACCACAACTGCGAGCAGGGCGATGATAATAGTGTTTTTGTTCTTGTTGAAAAAGTCTTCCGCAATGTGGAGTGAGTCTTCCAGTTGGAATTCTTTAGACACAGGAGCAGGAGTATTTTCAGCTGCGGTCTTATTTTTTGTTTCGGTCATTGTAATTGTGGTCGTTAAATTGTTATTTCTTTATTACGGTACAGGTTTGGCTGTTGTAAATGTCCGCAAATATAAAAAAGGTTAGCGAATCATCCGCTTATTCTTAAACGGCCGGGATCGCTAACCTTCTCATTATTATTAGTCAACAATGAACGGGTAATCATCCTGTACATATACGTCTTTCAGCAGTTCATCATCTGCAGGCCATGGAGACTCTTCAGCGAACTGTACGCAATGTTCAACTTCCTGTTTTACCTTGTCATTGATAGCTTCGATCTCAGCGTCCGTAGCCCATTTGTTCTTCTGGATAGTAGCCAGTACCTGATTGATAGGATCTTTATCTTTATACTCTTCTACTTCTTCTTTGGTACGGTATTTCGCAGGATCACTCATGGAGTGACCACGGTAACGGTACGTTTTGATTTCCAGTAAGGAAGGACCTTCACCGGCACGTGCACGTTTTACCGCTCTTTCGATACCTTCATGTACAGTCTCACAGCTCATACCATCGATAGTAGCACTTGGCATATCGTAGGCATTCGCCAGCTTATAGATATCCAGTACGTTAGAAGTACGTTCTACTGAAGTACCCATCGCGTACATGTTGTTTTCGCAAATAAAAATTACAGGCAATTTCCACAGCATAGCCATGTTAAATGTCTCATGCAGCATACCCTGACGGGCAGCACCATCACCGAAGAAGCAAAGCGCTACGTTATCAGTTCCTTTGTACTGCTCAGCAAATGCCAGACCCGCACCAGTACCGATCTGAGCACCTACGATACCATGACCGCCGAAGAAACCCTTATCAGGAGCAAAGAAGTGCATGCTACCACCTTTACCTTTGGAACAACCTGTCGCCTTACCATACAGCTCAGCCATACATTCGTCAGCAGTCATTCCTTTCGCGATCGCCAGAGCGTGGTCGCGGTAGGCAGTGATGAACTTATCGTCCGGTTTAGTTGCACTCATCGCGCCTGCAGCAATTGCTTCCTGTCCTATGTACAGGTGGCAAAAACCACGAATCTTCTGCATCCCATACAATTGGCCGGCTTTTTCTTCAAAGCGGCGCAGCAAGAGCATCAATTCATACCAGTACAAATATGTCTCTTTGGTGAATTTCGTCTTTACGTCTGTTTTTGTAGCCACTGTTTCTTAATTTGTCCGCAAATATAACAGGAAAATCCTAAAAACTAAATACTTTGCAACTTTGCACGAAGTTACCGCTCCTGAACGCCTCTTCAACAAGGCCTGATTTCCAGTCTTTCCCGGCATCAGCGCGGATTACGATAAATTTATTTTTAATTCATAACTGATAATCAGAAGGTTAATTTGCTGTCGCTTAAAAAGATATCACTCGTCCAGTTTAAAAATTATTCGGGAAAAAGTTTCAGCTTCCATAAACGCATCGTAGGCATTACCGGGCGGAACGGCTCCGGTAAGACCAACCTGCTCGACGCCATATATTATATATGTTTCACTAAAAGCTACTTCACCAGCAGCGAAGCCCAGAATACACAGTACCAGACCAACGGCTTCCGCCTGGAAGGCATCATGGACAGAGACCACCAGGAAGGAAAGATCGTCTGTACACTCAAAGACGGCAAAAAAGAAATTGCCCTCAATGATGAAGCCTACGAACGCTTCTCCCAGCATATCGGTCGCTACCCTGCTGTTATGATCGCACCTGATGACGCTGAAATCATCCTTGGTGGCAGCGAGGAACGCCGCAAATGGCTGGATGCACTGCTATGCCAGTTACATCCGGGCTATCTTGATCACCTTATTACCTACCAGAAAATACTCCAGCAGAAAAATACCCTGCTCAAAACAATGACTGGTCAGGGTGGTAGTCAGGATACCCTGCTCGATATATTTGATGAACAACTGGTCAAACACGGTACGCCCGTATTTGAATGGAGACGCGCCTTCCTCCCCGGCTTCATCCAGCAGGTACAACAACTGTATGATTACCTGGCCGGTAAGCATGAAACAGTCAATATACAATACCTGTCCGGTCTGCACGAACAAACCTTCACCGAACTGCTCGCAGCCAACCGCTATAAGGATATGATGATGCAACGCACCACAGGCGGTATTCATAAAGATGACCTGCAATTCCTCCTGGATGATCATCCTATGAAAACAAGCGCCTCACAGGGACAACGTAAAAGCTTTCTCTTCGCGCTCAAACTCGCACAGTTTGAAGTGATTAAGGAACATAAAAAGTTCCCTCCCCTGCTGCTGCTGGATGATGTATTCGAAAAACTGGACCAGGACAGGGTAAGCCGCTTAATTAATCTTGTCGGCAGTCCCGTATACGGACAGGTCTTCATCACTGACACCCATGCTGATAGAATACTTGCAGCATTCAAAGAAAATATGGATAACTTTCAATTAGTAGAGATGGAGTAATGTGGAAATACGTATCTTTGCGGAATGCGCTACGGAATAACATCAATGGAGGATGCACTGAAAGATTTTATGTCGAAAAGCCGGTTAAAACCGAGGCTGACCGAAGTGCGCATACAGGAGAACTGGGAACAGCTGATGGGAAGAACCATTTCTCGTTATACAGAGAATTTACAGCTGATCGATGGTAAATTACACATCGCTACCACCGTTGCTCCACTCAAACAGGAACTGAGCTACTCAAAAGATCGTATTATCAAACTGGTGAACGAAATGCTGGGTGAACCTGTGGTAAGAGAAGTGATCGTTAGATAGTTAAAAACTTTTTATAAAGAAAGAGGGCGTTTGCTGATAGCAGACGCCCTCTTTCTTTACAGGACGCCCTCACAATCGCCTGATAACGCAAGAAGGCCAGTCTTTCACAGACCGGCCTTCTTGCGCTATCGCGAATAATTTATTACTAATTCTTCACAAACCCCTGTATCAGCATATTCACATCATCCATATGCAGCGTCGTTCTCAGATTCACCATCACGAAATCTTCTTCATCCTGCACCAGTATCACCACATTCCCCAGTTCATCGTCTTTCCCCTTATTCATCATATACACGTTCGCATCTGCATGACGTACCTCCACCAATGATTCAAAGCCATCTTTTTCAATCAGCGTCTGCTTCAGTGCATGGATCGCTTTGCTGTCGATCAGGCTGTTGCTGACACCTGCCAGTGTATATACTTTCACCTTCTGCAGTTTCCCGATCAGTCTTTTCAATTCTGTACCGTTCTCCATTTTAGCACTGTTAGGCATGACCCAGCTGGCGAATTTCAGCGGGATACGTCCTACACCTATTCTTACACCGACTGCATCTCCACGGTATTGACGATAGAATTTACGGAGTGATTTCTTCTGGGCCATCGCCGGACTAACAACCAGCAAAAGCGCTACTGCAATGATGGAAAAGTATTTCATATTATTCGGGTTGATCTGTGGTGATAAATGAATTATTTCTTGATGTTTTTCAGTTTGTCGAATCCGTCGATATTCATACTGTTGGCCAGCTGACTGATCTCGTTGAGATCAATATCGCCTATCAGGCTCATCGCAAGGAACTCCGTATCGCTGCCCACCAGCATGATCAGTTCTGCGATATTCCCTTTGGCATTTTCCTTTACCATAAAGCGCAGGTCATCTTTTCCATCACGTACAGTCATCAGTTCTTCAAACTCTTTACTCAGCAGAGAAGAAGCTTCTTTGAACAACTGATTACCGCCTTTGGTATTTTCCCTGGCCAGTATCCGCAGTCCTTTGATCTTTTTGACGATCTGCAGAAATTGTTTTCCATCGTTTGAATTGATGTCCAGCTTGCTGAACATACTGAACATTTTAGGCGTTACGCTGATCAGTGTAAAGGTCTGATCATTTTCATATTTCTCAAAAAAGCGGTCAATGCCGCTGCCTTGCTGGGCAAAGAGATGCGTACCGGTGACTGTCAGGAACAGCACCAAAAACAAAAAGCGTTTCATAAGTTTTTTTTTATGTCAGATTTTTAGAATGGCCGTAATTAATTCGCTCTGATCTTCTCAGTCGCGTCGTTGAAGTAAGACAGCTTCTGCACCTGTGCCGTTCCTTTATTGAGGTTGCGGGACAATAAAGCCAGTGCCTTCTGTGTCGCTGCAAATGCCTCTTTCGGATCGTCGTAGGTATCTGCGGCTATTGATCTTTCAGCCAGTACACCATCATGTCTGCTGGTGAATTGTCTGGCGCCATAACCAATACCTACTGCCATCAGCAAAATAGCTGCATACTTCATCCAGTGATGCCACACCATTGTTTTTAAGACCGTCTTTCCGGCCGGTGGCGGTGTCGGTGCGATCAGTGTTTCGATCTCAGGGAATACAGGCATCGGAATATCCGCTTCGGCTGCAAAGTATCCGAATAGTGCCTGCGCTTCTTTCAGATCAGCAGGGAGATGAGGGTGTTCCATGCTGAAAAAACTGCGCAGCTCCTCCTCTTCCTCCAATGTGGAGGCGCCATCCCAATAGCGGTCCAATAACTCCCTGATCTTATTAAACTCCATACACTTGCAGTTTTTGTAATTGTTCACGTACCGCTTTTCTGGCCCGGTGAAGATTGGTCTTCACCTCACTCAGATCGATGACCAGGATGTCTGCTATTTCCTGGTAGCTGTACCCATCTATATCTCTTAATTGTATAATAGTACGGTATTTTTCCGGCAGGCCGGCAATGATACCATGCACTCTTTTCATGACGTCCTGTTTCTCCGCAACGATATGTGGATTCTCCTGATGTATGGCTGGTAATTCGCTGGCCGTATCCAGGTCTTCTGACCGGCGGCACTTCCTCGCCTTTAGTTTATCCAGCGCCAGATTGCGTACGATACGCATACACCAGGCCTCCATATTCTGCAGATCGCTCATCCGTTCCTGTTGCTGCCATACCTTCATCAGGGTATCCTGTGTTACGTCCATCGCATCCTCCTCGTTTTCCAGCAGTCTGTAAGCGAAGCGGTACAGCTTCTGCCTGACGGGGACTACCTGTGAGAGAAATATTGCTAATGACATAAATAACAGATTCCTTGTTGCTAGTTTCAGATAACCGTTGCTGCTTCCATGTCCGTTCTCTCTTTTCTTCATCCCGGATGCTACAGGGCGTTTACATAAAGAAGACGATCCATAAAATACTTTGTTTCAAAAAAAGGGAAAGTTTTTTTTGGGAAATATTAACCTGCTATAAATGAGCTATTTATAACTTAATACGTGGATCAATAATGGTATATAACAGGTCAGCCAGCAGGTTAATTAATACAAAGATACCAGCTGTAAATAAGATAGATCCCATCAGTACAGGGAAATCGAACTTTTCCAGGGCATCCACAGTAATTTTACCGATCCCCTTCCATCCAAAGATATATTCAACGAAAAATGCACCTGCCAGCAGTTCGGCGAACCAGCCCGTAATAGCCGTAATAACAGGATTCAAAGCATTACGCAGGGCATGTCTGAAAACGACAATCCGGGTAGACAGGCCTTTGGCATAAGCCGTACGGATATAATCCTGGTGCAGTACATCCAGCATCGCACTGCGGGTGAGTTGTACAATGATAGCCAGTGGACGGATCCCCAGGGTAATAGCAGGTAAGATAAGATTACGCAGGTTCAGGGTACGGCCGGCAAAAGCATCTGTTTCAAACAGACTGCCCGTCATATGTAAGCCGGTATAATCACTTAAGACAAATCCGAACAGATAAGCCACTACAATGCCCATAAAGAACGAGGGAGCAGAAATGCCGACCACACTGGCAAAAACAGCGCCCGTATCCATCCAGGTATTTTGTTTTACTGCGGATAAAACCCCAAGTCCTATTCCCACCACGGTTGCAAACAACATAGCGGCTAAAGCAAGTACCAGGGTGCCGGGCAATGCCTCTGTCAGTATTTCCCAGACTTCCTTTTTCCCCTGATAGGAACGGCGCAGATAAGGCGTCTTCAGCACCAGAATGCGTTCTTCTCCTACATGCGCCAGGGTCAGGTAATGCATATTGTCCCGGGCTTCCGCCTGGGCATGTACACCAATAGGCGAAAGGTCATTTAAATATAAAAGGAATTGCACCGGCAAGGATTTATCCAGGTGCAATTCCTTTCTAACATTTTCCAGCGATGTAACGTCTGCGCGCTGTCCCAGTGTCAACCTGGCCGGATCGCCCGGCAGTACGTTGAACAGGAAGAATACCAGCACCACTACTCCCAGTAATACCAGTATGCCATAACTGAGTTTACGCAGCAGAAATCTGAACATGCGGTTTATGGTATATCGTTATAATGCCATTTTCCTTTGATCGTGCCTTTTTCCAGCAAAATCAGACAAGGATTGCTTCTACCAGCTGTTTTAATTGCTGTTCCATCCATCTGAACGAATGGGAACTGCAACCCGTGTGCAGCGGTAAAAGCCGAAATATCTTCCTTACTGGAAGCGGTAACACCGTAAATGTAGACCTTTCCGGCTTTAAACTGTTCCTGCAGGGCTTTCATTTTGTCATCCCAGCCCTTGCCTGCTTCTTTTACGTTTTTCACCAGGAACAGATAAACAGGTGTCGGTTCTGCGAGGATCGCCTGCGTCTGATTCACGCCATCTGCATCTGTCAGGATGAAGTCCTTTACAGGCGCCTCTCCTTCTGCTTCTCTGACTAATTTATCACGACGATCTACAAAGACCCAGGTACTATCGGACCATGGATAGTTCTCTGCTGTAAATTCTTTCTGCTGACCATCCTTTTCATAGATCAGGACAGTCTCATATTCCGCCGGACGGGCACCTGGCGGCAGTTTCATTTTCTCCGGAATGTTATTACCTACCTTATAACCCAGACAGTCTACGATCGGCAGGTGTTCCAGTGTATACCATTGAATACCGCCTGCAAATACAATAGATACGATCAGCAGGATCAGGTTCAGCTGCTTGCCGAACAATGGTTTGATGCGTTTATTATATAAAAAGAGGATCAGGATCATGACCAGCAGTACCACATCTTTCCAGAAGGTCTGTGATGCCGTCAGTTTGATACAGTCGCCAAAACAACCACATTCTTTGATCTCTCCGCTGTACAGCGCATAGCCGGTCAGGAAAGTGAAGAAGGTGATCATGATCAGCAGCAGTATAGACACCAGACGCATACGGAAACCAAGCAACAGGGCAGCGCCCAAGCCAATTTCCAGCGTGTTCATGATGATAGAATAGGCCAGTGAATAGGGAGAGAGGAATGTCATGTGCAACACTTCAAAAAACTCTTCCATTTTATAACTGAGCCCCAGCGGGTCGTTTGCTTTGACCAAACCGGAGAAGATAAACAAGACGCCAACGATAATTCTTAATAGGTTCAGGAGCAGTTTCATGGATAACTTTTTTATCGGTGCTGATATACATACTTGCAGATCACCACATTATTCTATTTTTGTCTGGCAAAATAATCAATAAAATGCAAATGGATACTATGGAAGGGAAGAACGGCGAATATACCACCATCAACTGTCAGGGCACATTACTCGATTTGTCCAAACCAGTTGTGATGGGTATTATTAACATTACGGAGGACTCATTTTTTGCCGGCAGCAGAACGCAGCATATTGATCTTATCCTGCAAAGAGCCGCACAACTACTGGAGGAGGGCGCTCAGATCCTGGATATCGGCGCACAAAGCACCCGTCCGGGTTCTATCTCCGTCGGACCAGATATCGAACTGGAACGCCTGGTACCGGCAGTACGTACACTGAAAGAACATTTTCCGCAGGCCATCCTGTCCATTGACACTTACTATGCGAATGTAGCTGAACAGACTGTCAATGCGGGCGCAGCCATCATCAATGATATCAGTGCAGGTGATCTGGATGCGCAAATGATACCTGTAGCGGGCAGACTGGGTGTACCATATATCGCTATGCACATGCAGGGCACGCCTACTGATATGCAGCAACACCCGCATTATGAAGATGTGACACAGGAGGTACTGGATTATTTCATACGAAAACGCGCACAATGCCTGGAAGCCGGTATCAAAGATATTATCATCGATCCGGGTTTCGGTTTTGGTAAAACCATCGCCCACAACTATACACTACTCAAAAAACTAAATATCTTCCATATACTGGAATGCCCGTTGCTGATAGGTATTTCAAGGAAATCCATGATCTATAAGCTACTGGAAACAACACCAGCGGAAGCACTCAACGGTACAACGATACTGCATACACTTGCCTTACAGCAGGGAGCGCACATTCTGCGTGTACACGACGTCAAAGCAGCCGTGGAAGCGGTTAAGATCACACAGTATATGAATGCATTATAGCTGGCAAATATTTGCTATTTTTACAATCTATGGAGGACTTATTTAGTTTTTACGGATATCGTTTCCACTGGCTGAATATATTGGATGCGGCGATTGTTATATTCCTGGTGATCCAGCTGTACCGGCTGCTGAAGGGAAGCCTTGCGTTTAACATTTTCGTAGGGCTGTTGATGATATATCTTGCTTACTTTATCGTACAGCATCTGCAGATGCCCATACTCTCCACCCTGTTGCAGAGTTTCATCAACGTAGGACTGATCGCGATCATCATTATCTTCCAGCCGGAGATCCGCAAATTTCTGCTGGTACTGGGCAAGAAGGCCCCGCTGAGTAAAGACAGTTTCTTTACAAAATTGTTTCTGCCGGACAGGTTCAAGAGTTATAAAGAAGAAGAGAATATCATTAATGAAGTGATCACCGCAGTCGCCCGTATGGCAGGTAGCCGGACCGGTGCACTGATCGTGATTGCCAATACCTATCGTGTAAAATTTGATACCGCATCCAGCATCGCGATCGATAGTAATATCAATGCTAAATTACTGGAAAGTATCTTCTGCAAAGGTAGTCCGCTGCATGATGGTGCACTGATCATTGTAGGTAACAAGATCCTCGCGGCTAAAGTGATACTGCCTGTCTCCGAGAATCCCAATCTGCCTACCCGTATAGGTTTACGTCACCGTTCTGCTGTCGGCATCACGGAACACAGTGATAACCTTGCGATCATCGTATCAGAAGAAAGAGGTACTATTTCCTATGCGCAGGATGGTAATCTGGTGCAGGATATTTCGCTGGAAGAACTGAAGGTGAAAATGTATGAGGTGATGGTAGAAGGATATGCCTGAGGCAATCAGGAATAGATGGGCAATCAGGAATACTGAGATGATAGAAGAATATAAAAAGGTACATCAGAGAGACCCGCTCCGTACCTCCTTAAATAATAGCCGTCAATATCTCCTCCTGCCGCGAGGTTTGCAGATGGAGATGAAGGGCCTTAGCCCTTTACGCATCACCCGGTCCATGCCTCCGAAATCCAATCAATGCCCCTCTGCCTAATTGCCCTACCGCGTCCCATAGCAGGAACGCGTAGAGGGCGTCAGCCCGGAATCCCATCTGAAACCGGCCAGGCCTCCAAAAATAAATGATCAACCCACATAAATAACGAATTTCCTGCCACAATAAAAAAGAGGCTGTCCACCTTTCGGCGAACAACCTCTTTCTATATAAAAGACGTAGAAATTACTTTCCTTGCTGCAGTGCTGCAGGAGCAGCCGGAGCTTCAGGCTTGCCTTTCACGATGTCAACCAGCTGTACATCAAATACCAGTACAGAGTTAGCAGGGATAGGACCGCTTGCCTGTAAACCGTAACCTAAAGTAGACGGGATCAGCAGGGTAGCTTTACTACCTTTGTTCAGGGCTGCGATACCAGCGTCCCAACCTTTGATCACGAAACCGCGACCCAGTGGGAATCTGATAGGCTCGATCTTAGCACCTGGTCTTAAAGTAGTATCCAGGCTGGAATCAAATACAGTACCGTTGATCAGTTTACCGGTATAGTGAACTACAACAGTATCACCTGCCTGTGGTTTTTCGCCTGCACCCTGTTCGGATACTGCTACGTAAACACCTTCAGGAGTGGTGGTAGTATTCAGTTTGTTAGTTTTAGCGTATTCAGCGATGATTTTGTCATCAGCAGCTTTTTGTTTTGCGCCGGTATAGGTACCTACTACTACAAAAGTCAAATTCAGCTTATCACCTTTTTTCGCCATTGGCGGACGCTGAGGTAAGCTATCGATAGGAATAGTGAAAGTGGCGCTATCACCTTCTTTCAGCATTACCAGACCATCCATCAGGTCATATTTGTTAACTGATTTGGAGATCACGAAAGGAACAGGACCGCCTGCTACCTTGCGGGATTCAACTATAACTGAATCGTTCAGACTCTGGATGATGTTCAACAGTACAGTGTCGCCCAGCTTCAGCTGCGCGCCGCTTCCTGACTTATGAACAACGAAATCTACCCCACCTGGAGTTTTTTTGGCGCCACCACCGGCACCGCAGCTCGCCAGGAAAAGGCCTAATGCTGCAACCAATAACTGTTTGTTCTTTTTCATTTGACTGTATTAGTAGGATTGAATAACTTACTGTAACTGCTCTTCGTTTTCTTTAATGGCTTCGAGAAAATGTTCTACGGTCTTATCGAGTGTCTCAGAGCTGTGTCCGCCGGAAGCGTGGAAATGTCCGCCGCCGTCGAAATATTTTCTTGCGAAGGTGTTTACGTCGAAATCTCCCTTAGAGCGGAAAGATAACTTAATTTCCGAGTGACGGTCTATGATCAGCACCGCCAGTTTGATACCCTGAATAGACAGCAGGAAGTTCACTACCCCCTCAGTATCGCCGGTCTGCAGGTCAAAACGCTTCAGATCAGTATATGGGATAGCGATCATAGCGGTATTGTATTCATAGTATACTTCCATACGGTTCAGCAGGCTATGGCCCAGGAACCGCAGGCGGTTTTCAAGGAAATTATCGTAGATCGCAGAGTGGATGATCTCATGTTTCAGACCGCGGTCGAACAGATCAGCCACCATACGGTGTACTCTCGCTGAAGTAGAGGCAAAACGGAAAGAACCGGTATCGGTCATGGTACCTGCATAGATGCACTGCGCCATGTCTTCGTTAATATACTGTTCATCTCCAAGTTTGTAGATCGTTTCATATACCAGCTGTGCGGTAGATGAAGCGCTCGTATCGCTGACACCATACTCAAAAGTAGGTTGCGGCTCCAGGTGATGATCGATCAGGATCTTCGTACACGTCATCTTTGTCAGATAAGGCTCCATACTCTTGGTACGGTACAATGCATTGAAGTCCAGGCAAAACAGCAGATCGATACCTTCCAGTGCCTTAAACGCCTTTTCCTGCATGGATTCAAAATCGAGTACATCCTTTGCACCAGGCATCCAGATAAGGAAGTCCGGGAAATTGGTCGGAGAAATCACGGTTACATCGTGCCCTTTCTGTCTCAGATAATGATATAAGGCCAGTGACGAGCCCATTGCATCTGCATCGGGTTTCTGATGCATCGTTATTACCACTCTTTTAGGGGTCTCCAGCAAGGGCTTAATTTCCTCTATCCTCTTCATTCTTAACCTTTAAATATGCAGGCTGCCCTGCTTTTATATTAACAATAAAATGTAACCGTTTTTGCCAAAAAATGAAGTGCGAAGTTCTCTTTTTTTTTATCACTAAACAAATTCTAGCTACATTTGCGCGCAAAATTAGTTAATTAGGAATTCTAAATATATGGCTAACAACAGAACTTTTACAATGATTAAGCCGGATGCCGTAGAAAACGGACATATCGGTGGTATTCTGAACAAAATTAACGAGGCAGGTTTCCGCATCGTAGCAATGAAAATGACCCGTCTTTCTTCTCAGAAAGCTGGCGAATTCTATGCTGTGCATAAAGAAAGACCTTTCTACGGTGAACTGGTTGAATTCATGAGCAGTGGTCATATCGTGGCTGCTATCCTGGAAAAAGACAACGCTGTTGAAGATTTCCGTAAACTGATCGGTGCTACTAACCCTGCAAATGCAGAAGAAGGTACTATCCGTAAGATCTACGCTGAATCCATCGGCCGTAACGCGGTTCACGGTTCTGATTCTGACGAGAACGCAGCAATCGAAGGTGATTTCTTCTTCTCCGGTCTGGAAAAATTCTAATTACCGAGCCGGTAGCCTGCTACCGGCAGAAGATATCAGGGGCCGTCCGCCATATGGCTGGACGGCCTTTTGTATTTTTAGCCCTCTTCTTATATTATCTTGCCGCTCATGTGGGACGTTTATCTCAAAGGATTCAGGTCATATCTTCAGCTGGAACGCTCGCTTTCCGCCAACTCGATCGAGGCATATCTCCGCGATGTCGAAAAGCTGGTCCAGTACCTGCAATCCGTTAGTATTCAATCCCCTCCCGACCAGGTATCCCTCTCAGACCTTCAGGCCTGTGTACACTGGATCGCTACTTTAGGTATGACTGCCACCTCCCAGGCGCGTATCATTTCGGGTATCAAGGCATTTTACCGTTACCTGGCCCTGGAAGATATCGTCCGCCAGGACCCTACCCTCCTGCTGGAAGCGCCTAAAACCAAAAGACAGTTGCCCGATGTACTCAGTTTTGAGGAAATAGAGCAGATTATCGGACAAATAAAGGCAGGCACACCTGAAGGCCAGCGAAACCGGGCCATCCTGGAAACCATGTACAGCTGTGGCCTCCGCGTCAGCGAAGTGATCAATCTGCAGATCTCCCAGCTCCATTTTGACGCCGGTTTCATCCGGGTAGTTGGTAAGGGAGATAAGGAAAGACTGGTCCCTATCGGCAGTGACGCCGTGAAATACATTAATATATATAAGGACGAGGTCAGGGTCCATGTTCCTGTCAAAAAAGGACAGGAAGATATCCTTTTCCTGAACCGGCGGGGCAGCGCACTGACCCGTGTTATGATATTTCTCGTCATTAAAGACCTGGCTGCTGCCGCTGGTATTGACAAACAGGTCTCTCCCCATACCTTCCGGCACTCTTTTGCAACGCACCTGGTTGAAGGCGGAGCAGACCTCCGGGCCGTCCAGGAAATGCTCGGACATGAGAGTATTACCACCACAGAGATCTATACACACCTCGACAGGGAGTATTTAAGAGATACTTTACAACGGTTCCACCCCAGGTTTTAAGTCCGCAGGAGAAAATTTCCCCCTCACTGCGCCGCAAACACTACCCTGTATCTGTATATTTATCCTGTCTGTATCGCTTTCATATTATCTTGATATTAGTTATCCGTCGTTGATCCTCCGTTTCTGAATGAAGGATCAATGAAAGATGACTAACAGCTAAACGGTATCAGCCCCTCCTCTATCCACTCCAGTACAATCATTCACCAATCCGGTCTTACGATTTTATATAAACGCCGTCATACCGCAGACGGGCATCCTATTATTACCGTATTGTTAACTCCATTTTTTGAATAGTTGGAAAGCTTTTTAGTTGTGTCTTATATATGTGAAGACCCGTGCAGAATGAAAACCTGTAATAAAATCTTTACTCCATATAAACCTTAAACCTACAATTAAACCTACAAGATGAAAACACAACGTTTCATGCCCGTTGCCGGCTTTCTGCTGTCTACTGTATTTTTTTCTGCATGTTCCAAAGAGGATGTTACCCAACCGGCATCAACACTCCGTGTTGAGAACGAAGTGGCTGTAACAGCGCAAGCTGCAGCTGTAGCGATGAACAGCTGGATGACCAGCCTGTCCGACAATACCAGCCTCGCCGCATTGTCTATCCCTGGTACACACGACAGTGGCGCCCGCAATGAGCCTGTATCCGGTACTGCAAAATGCCAGGACCTCACCATCGCACAGCAGCTGGAAGCAGGTGTACGTTTCCTGGATATCCGTTGCCGCCACATTGGTAACGCATTCGCTATCCACCACGGCTCTATCTATCAGAACCTGAACTTTGATGATGTACTGGGCGCTTGTACCAGCTTCCTGGCCGCACACCCGAAAGAAACGATCGTTATGAGCGTAAAAGAGGAGTATGATGCTACCGATAATACCCGTTCATTCGAGCAGACTTTCGACACTTATGTACAGAAATATTCCAGCTACTGGTCAACCGGTGCAACTATCCCAACCCTGGGACAGGTAAGAGGCAAGATCGTATTGCTGAGAAGATTCGGTGCTACAGCTACTCCTAAAGGTATCGAGGCTACCAGCTGGGCTGACAACACAACTTTCACTATCAACAACAGCAATGCAAGCCTGAAAGTACAGGACCAGTATGTAGTGCCTGATAATAACGCAAAGTGGACAAACGCTACTAACCTGTTCACCGAGTCCAGCACACAAAGCAACAACACCCTGTATATCAACTTCACCAGCGGTTACAAATCACTGATCTTTGGTATTCCAAGCATCACGACCGTATCCAACGCGATCAATCCGAAGATCAATACCTATTTCACTACCAACACACATGGCAGATATGGTATTATCCCAATGGATTTTGTAAATGCGGACAGGGCGTCTCTGATTGTAAATACAAACTTCTAAGAAAGTTAGAATAAGGCATATAAAAGGGCAGCGCCGGGAGATGATCTCCGGCGCTGCAAAAAAACAGCTACTCAGGTCCTGAGTAGCTGTATAATGTGTAATGAATGTGTATGTGTGGGTTACCAAACGAAGACTGGGGCTTGTAGTACAAAATATAGGTTAAATAGTACTTTAACACCTTAATGATTGACCAGTGACGACTTCCGTCTTGTCACCGCCCAGTTGTTCAACCAACCGGGTACATAACCTGATGCTTTTCTGAGTACAGTGTCCCTGATATTGATATTAATCGTACTGCAGGATGGCACTGACTTTCTTCCCGGCATCATGCCTGTCTGGGCGTCTTCCTCCCAAAGCAATTGCTTGTCGCGGTAGACCTTAAAATAAATATCCGGCCCCTTTTGCTGACGGGGCTCGCCGACCAGTATTAACCTGCTGGTTAGTTCCCTTTTGCTGAACCGGAGCTGATACCGACCATTTTCATCGGTATGCGCGCAGCCCAGCAGGCGATGGTTTCCGGCATTGTACGCTTCAACTCTAAGATGTGCTTGTCCCTCTCTGGATTTCAATCGCTTTACTGTTCCCGCGATAATCCATGTACCATAATTGGCCCTGATCTGGCTCCAGCATTCTACTGGAATAATATAGGCATAAGCAGCGACGTATCGCTGTCCTGAACGGGCCCAGTTTGGCACTACCGTACCCAGGTGATAATGGGTTTCGACTCCCCTTATATCAGCCTGTTCCGGCATATGCTGCAAACAGATATCCAGTTCAAGTGGTTCCGTAAAAAGATGTAGTTGTTCCCAGGTCAGCTTAAAATTTCCTCTCTCATCCAGTCCTGTCTCTGCCAGTAAGCGATCACGCTTTGCTTCAACCATTGCTTTTGTAAGCTGACCGGGCCCACTTAAAATATCCGTTTTGGGGCGGTTTTTCGTGGGGTAACGGCCGTCTGGTAAGTATACACGTAATTGTGCATTTACCAGAGGCTCTGTACAATCATCAGAGATCAATGCAGAAATGTTTCCGATTAACAGATAACACATAGCTCAAAGCTTTAAAAATTAAAAGAAGGGGTTAACATACTTAACCTCATTCTGGCCGATATGGTATAGCCGCTTTTTTCTCTGCATGTCTAAACAAGGAGGAACAAACATGGGTAGAAAGGCCCATTGCTATTGCTCGTATGAGTCAAAGAACTTAAACCATAACTCACCCTGCAAAGATTATGAAGTTCTTATAGTAAGACAAGCGTTAACCTACTGTTTTCTAAGAATACGTAGTTCTACGCATTTTTTATCGGTATCTACGCGGGCTCAGGCGTACTAAAACGGACATTTTTTGCATTAAACAGTTGATTATTAATATAATTACACATTTTTACTACACTACATGGTACAAAGATGTTATATACGTATTCGCTTTGTCAAGTGATTATTTGTAATAATTTTACCATCAACTTAAAACCACAGCACAACCATGGACATTCCTAAACACTTCCCCCCAGACACGGGCGACTTCATTTCCAGAAAGGAAGCCGACAGATTAAGGGACAATTACTTCAAAAAGAAACACAAGAAGCATGGTAACGAATTTATCCAGGCTTACTTCTTCGGTAAGGAGAAATTGCTCGAATTACTTAGCTGTCAGGAAGATATCGCCGGTTTACGTATCTACTACGGTGATGACAGCGATCAGGACGGAAAGGACGACAAAAAAATGGTGATCTACGCCGTAGATAAGGCAGGAAAAAACATCCTGTACAAGAAAAAACAAAACACATCAGAGGTAAATTCATTCATGGCAACAGCAGCAAAAAAAGCGAGCGATGATGATGATGGTGGTGCACTGGATAACGGTCTGCCTTGCCCTGCTGATTGTCCGTGAGAGGTTCATCAATTAAACCCATACTAAGTGTCTATTCATCTGATTTTGTTTTACATTATGGGGGGGATCGAATGCTTGCTTTTGATCCCCTTTATTATTCACTTCGGCAGGCTTGATAAAAGTAGTAAGTGGATATTTTATTTCCTGATATCAAGTATCGTTTTTGCAGTCGGCACAAAAGTAATCGCGCAGATATGGGGGAATAATCTATGGTTTTACCACACCATGTATTTTCTGGCGTTTGTCATCCTATCTCTTTATTTTCATGCAGTAATCAAATACAAAATCGTGCGGGGGATCGTTCTTGGAATGATCTTCCCTGTTCTTGCCTTTGTCATACTGGATTATGTGAAACTCGAGGGGCCCAATGTCTTCAACTCATATGCCACATCACTGGAGACCTTTATCCTGATGGTCTATTGCGCAATTTTCTTTTATCAGCTGCTGAGAGACGATGAACTGGTCAAACAATCCGTTTTTATCAACTCTTTGCCCGACTTCTGGTACAATTCAGGAATTTTCGTTTATCACTGTGGTTATTTTCTTTTTTCCCTTGCTTATAGCTTAATGAATTTTGGATACCAGGGTGTGAAAGGTTCTACAAGAATGACTTTGGCTGTAACTTTTATTGCCGGAATAATTCAGCTGGTCCTTTTGTATATTGGTTTCACAAAAGTTAAAAAAGTCCGTTCATGATTTTTTCAGACCTGCTTATTATCGGGACCGCAGTGATGTTGTTACTTAGTATCCTGGTGATCGTACTCGTAATCTTTCAGCAGAAACAGGTAATTCAGCACAAGCTGGTCATCCGTGATAAAGACCTCCAGTTACAAAAAGAGAGGTTAATGGCCATTTTACAAGGTCAGGAACAGGAACGGAAACGCATAGCAGAAGACTTACATGATGAAGTGGGGGCGCAGTTGTCCGTACTTAAACTCAATCTAAACCAGCTGCAACCATTATTGAAAACCGGAAATGGAGAAACGGAGCAGTTAAAGGAAACCAAAGACTTTACTGATACGATCATTCAGCATCTCCGCTTCATCTCTCAAAGCCTCCATCCCCAGGCACTTGAAAATCTGGGCCTTTCCAAAGCCCTTGACTCATTCTGTAACCTGATGAATAAAAATAAACAGGTCAGAATATCTTTCAAGGACGAAGGAAGCCCGCTCCACGTCGACATTGAAAAAGCATTGAATATCTATCGCGTTGTACAGGAACTCATCAACAACATTCTGAAACATGCCCAGGCTACCCATATAGAAATAACCTATCGATGTAGCACAAACGCTCTGGTAATCAACGTAGTGGACAATGGCAACGGCCTTTTGCTCCGCTCACTGGATAATTCCCGTCAGAAAACCGGCAGCCTGGGTCTCAAGAATATTGAAAGCCGCCTCAACGTTATTGGCGGCACAATTAACTACCTTCCCGGCATAGATAGTGGCACTAACGCTGAAATAAGAGTGGAAAATTATCAAAGCGCTGAGGAATAAGACGAATTTTTCTAGCTTTGTCCTGCTGAGCAGTCGATAATTGATGACCGGGGAACTAATTCCACAGTCGTCCGTCACACTATCCTGTATCAGACAAAGGGACAATTCTATCAAAATACTTAAACAGCCTCCCCCTATGGTGAACAACATTAAGGTGGCTATTGCCGATGATCACAAGATCTTCCGCAGCGGTGTTATTAATACCCTCACCCCCTACGAGAATATAACTGTGGTGTTTGAAGCTGAAGATGGGGCCCACCTGCTGGAGATAATGGAAGAGCA
Source organism: Chitinophaga sp. YR627 (assembly GCF_900114995.1). Lineage (GTDB taxonomy): Bacteria > Bacteroidota > Bacteroidia > Chitinophagales > Chitinophagaceae > Chitinophaga. The sequence continues at coordinate 93,686 of NZ_FOUX01000006.1, read as the reverse complement.
ACAGCCTGATGTTATCCTGATGGACCTGAAAATGCCAAATATGGATGGCATTGAAGCCACTAAAAAAGTGCGTGAAAAATACGCCAATGTCAAAGTAATCGTACTAACCATGTACGAAGACGATAACTTCATTGTACACCTCATTGAAATGGGCGCTAATGCCTATCTGCTCAAAAATGCAGAGCCTAATGAGATCTACGAAGCGATCTGCACGACCTATGAAAAAGGGTTCTACTTCAATGAAAATGTGAACCTGGCCCTGCTCAAAAAAGTCATGCACAAAAACAAACAGCACTTCAAGCCTACCTTCAGAAATGAAGTACAGCTCACCGACCGTGAACTCGAAGTACTACGCCTTATCTGTAATGAATACACGACCCAGGAAATATCCAAAGAAATATTCCTGAGCCCACGTACAGTAGAAGGCCTGCGCCAGAAACTCCTGGAAAAGACCGGCGCCAAAAATATAGTCGGCCTGGTCATGCATGCTTTCAGAAACGGAATAATTGAATGATAAGTGGGTTGATGGTCTGACAAAGATGATTCATCTTTGCACCTCACTAAACCACCAAACAAACACATATGAAACCTTTATTCCGTTACCTGTCAGCTGGTTGCTCCCTGCTGCTGTGTGCTCAGTTATCTTTTGCTCAGGGCGTTAAAATGCCAGCTCCGAGCCCTGGACAGACTATCCACCAGGATTTCGCTTTATCTTTCGTTGAAGTAAACTACTCCCGCCCGGCTATCAAAGGCAGGAAAGTAATGGGTGACCTCGTTCCTTTCGACAAAGTATGGAGAACCGGTGCTAACGGTGCAACTGTAATCACTTTCGGCGATGACGTAAAATTTGGCGGAACCGAAGTGAAAGCAGGTAAATACGGACTGCTGACCATCCCGGGTAAATCTGAATGGACAGTGATCCTGACAAAGAGCCTCGACGTAACCAGCCCTGCTGCTTACAAACCAGAGAATGATGTGGTACGCGTGAAAGTGAAACCAACTGCGCTGCCTTTCGCTGTAGAAAACTTCATGATCACTTTTGATGATGTACAGTCATCTTCTGTAAACATGCTGCTGATCTGGGAAAATACCATGGTATCTGTTCCTATGACCGCTGAAGTAGACAGCAAAGTAGTAGCACAGCTGGATGCCGCCATGAAAGGTGATAAAAAACCTTACTTCCAGGCAGCTTCTTACTATTATGAAACCAACCGTGACCTGAAACAGGCACTGGCATGGGTAGAAGAAGCAGTAAAAGAAAATCCGTCTGCATTCTGGATCGCTACACTGAAAGCACGTATCCAGGCTAAAACCGGCGATAAAAAAGCGGCTAAAGCAACTGCAGAAAAAGCGATCGAACTGGCAAAAACTGCAAAAAATGATGACTACGTAGTGATCAATCAGAAGATTATCGCTTCTTTATAAGTTATTCTTTTTCTATCAATCAAAGTGGGTGTTCACCATATGGCGAACACCCGCTTTGCATTTGGGACAATGCTGCAAATAAAAAAGGGAAGCAGTCCTGACCGCTTCCCCTCTGAATTTCATATATCAATGACTGTTATACCTGTACTTCAGCTACCTTCTTCTTTCCTGCTATCAACTGGAACAACGTCGCTGTAATAATCACCAGGAAACACCCGATCGCATTCAGCCAGAGGAAAGACACAATATTCAACAGATAGATCACAATCACCCCTATCTCTGAAACAATTGCTGCCCAAAAAGTAGCGCTGCCACCGATCCACTTACAATAAAATGCCACCAGGAAAATACCGAGGATCACACCATAAAACAACGAACCCAGGATATTCACCGCCTCTATCAGACTACCCAGCTGACTCGCAAACTGTGCCACCACAATACAGAACAGGCCCCAGAAGACCGTCCACCAGCGGGATACAGATAAATAATGCGCATCCGTTTCCTCCTTCTTAAACATCCGCTGATAAATATCGATCACCGTTGTAGAAGCCAGCGAGTTCAGTGCTGCCGCAATACTCCCCCACGCTGCCAGGAAGATAATAGCGATCAGCAATCCCACCAGGCCTTTCGGCAGATTATTCACCACAAAATGCAGGAAAATATAGTTCGTATCATTCGTATCCGCTGCCGGATCTGCCTTTTTGATCAACGCGATCGCTTCTTCCCGGGTCTCATTTGAACGAACATCCGTCGCCTGCAAAGCCGCCTTCTTTTCCGCAATAACACGCTCATCTCCGGCTTTGATCGCAGCTGCCATTTCCTTTACCTGCTCCCCCTTGACGGTTGCAAGCTGTTTATATTTATCTTCCACCGCCCTGAAGGCCACCCCCTGTTCAGAGTTATATACCTTCTTTATCTGTGCCTGGTTAAAGAACACCGGGGCTCTGAAATACAGGTAAAACACAAATACCATCGCACCGATCAATAAGATCAGGAACTGCATCGGCACCTTTACCAGCCCATTCATCAACAGTCCCAGCCGGCTTTCCGTCACAGAACGTGCGGTCAGATAACGGCCTACCTGTGACTGATCCGTACCGAAGTAAGACAAGGCCAGGAAGAAACCGCCGATCAATCCACTCCAGATATTATACCGGTCTTTCCAGTCAAAATCTGTCACGATCACGTTCAGTTTGTCCATCTTACCAGACACCTGTAAGGCTTCTTTAAAACCAATATCCGCCGGTAACAGATGCACGACCATCCAGCCTGCCAGGAACATTGCTGCGAATATGATCACCAGCTGGAAGGTCTGCGTATAACTCACCGCCCTGGTTCCTCCGGAAACAGTGTAAATGATGAGCAATCCGCCCATAATAATATTGGTCACATAAATATTCCAGCCCAGCAGGGAAGACAATATAATAGAAGGCGCGTAAATACTGATACCTGTAGACAACGCACGCTGCACCAGGAATAATGCGGAAGTAAGTGTACGGGTCTTCAGATCAAAACGCTGTTCCAGGTATTCGTAGGCCGTGAATACCTTCAGCTTATGAAAGATGGGCACAAAAGTGATACAGAGCACCACCATCGCCAGCGGCAGACCAAAGTAATATTGCACAAAACGCATTCCATCAGTGTAAGCCTGGCCGGGCGCAGAAAGGAAGGTCACAGCACTTGCCTGTGTACCGATAATAGATAATAATACAATGTACCAGGGCATAGACTGGTTGTCGAGAAAATATCCCTGCATATCGCGTTGACCGCGACTTTTCCAGATGCCATACAAAACAATTCCAACCAGTGTGACGACCAGTACAATCCAATCTGCTACGCTCATGAAAATACTTTAGTGAAAAAATAAAAACCTCCAATCAGTAGTGCCAGCCATACAATGACCAGGGCATACCAGAGGGGCCAGGAAGGCAGTAATGGTGGGCGATCCTCTTTCATAAGTGAATGTTTTGATGTGAAATAGTAAAAATTAAGAATTAAAAATTAAGGATTAAGAGTTGATGCAATTGGCACCCGATGTTGTACTACATTCAAATACAACATTTATCAGAAAGTCAGACTTAAAAAGCAGGTATGACTAACCCAATTCTTAATTTTTAATTCTTAAATCTTAATTTCTTTTCTTTAGCATGTTTCCGCTGAGCAGTCCTAATGCGAGACCAATCAGGAGTCCGATATGCACTCTCTTGATCTCAAATCCGATGACCAGTCCTACGACGATACACAGTATCGCCGTAATAGTGAGCCTTGATCCGTTTTCCCGTTTTTTGCTCATTGGAGAGTTTATTTCTTCTTTGAAATAAGATTCACAAATAAGCGATATGCACCTGGCACGCCTGCTGGCAGTTCACGGAAGAAAGCCAGTGATGTGTACACATATCTGCCTTTGCCATAATTTGCTACCAGTGTAGAACCCTGCAGGTCTTCCTCTCCTTTATCATGCATCGCAAAGAGCTTCTGGTAAGAAGCATCTGCCATCTGTGTGAAGTAGAGTCCTCTTTCCTGGATCCATCCGTCAAAGTCATGGTCTGTTATCTTATTAGGATAATGCATGATCTCGTTCTGTGGTTGCAGGATGCTGACAGCAGCGTTTTCATCGGTTACACGGTCACGGGTAAGCGTAAACGGATAAGGTCCGATGTCAGTGGTCACCAGTGGAGAGCTAACGTTATACTGTACCAGGTAGGTACCGCCGTTCTTAACATATTCCATCAGGCGGGGCTGCCAGTATTTAATACGGGGATTGATATTATATACCCTTACACCAGCAATGATCGCATCATACTGTTGAAGATCACCGTTCATGATTTCCTTTTCATCCAGGATGGTCACTTCGTAACCTACCTGTCTGAGAGAAGCCGCCACCATATCGCCGGCACCGGAGATATATCCCAGTTTACGGCCGTTGCGTTGCAGGTCAACTGTTACCAGTCTTGCTGTTGCTTCAGGGAAGATATTGATGTCAGGAATGTGATCGTATGCAATGGTGCGGATACTTTGTGTATAGACCTTTCCTTCGCTGCGGATCTCTACGCGCAGGGTATCGGTACGGTTGATACCAGCTACTTTCTGTGGTGCGATATGGAAAGTGACAGCGGTTTCGTCTCCTTTGGAGGACAGTTCATAGGACTGCTCTGCTTCCTGACTGGTAAAACCGGCAGGCAGCTGCAGACGTACCGTTCCTTTATTCGGAAGACCCATCGCACGCAGTTTTACCTGTACAGGCTGGGACTGGGTCTGGGTGAAAATGAATACGCTGTTGTTCAGTGTAGCTATTACAGGCGGAGCAACCACCAGCGGCTCATATAATTCTCCTTTTACAGGATCTGTAAATTTGTATTGTACGGGTCTGGTAACTGTCAGCTGTTCTCCGTTGATACGCAGTCTGATCACCGCTTCCAGTGCTGGTTTATTCTCCGGATAACCCACCATCATCGGATCCTTGATCGTATAGATCCCGATCGGATGTGGGTCCTGTAACCAGTATGGCTGTGATTCTGCCAGTCCGGCTGGCAGGGTCATAGACTCATTGATGGTACGCAGACGGTTAAACTCCAGTGGCAGTTTATTGAATGTCGTATCCTTTCCACCGAAAGTTATCTGATCAACCGTAACGTTTGCATTACTATTGCACAGCAGCTGTACGCTACCCTGCATCGGTTGTCCGGGTACCACTACCTGGGCATTGCTGTAAGCTTCCATCCAGAGACCGGCACAAGCCAGCAGCAGGTCTTCGGTCTCTTTCAGTTTCTGGGTACGCCAGTAACCTTCCGGCAGAGCCTTTATTGCTTTACGGATTTCCAGCAGAGCTGGTACAGAAGCAGCAGGATCTTCAATATTGAAGTTTGCCTGAGCTTTGTCAACCATCTCTCCTATCGGCTTACCACCGGTAATACGGGTCCAGGTGGTATTTACACCATCCAGTAGACTATACACCGGTTTATCACCTTTTACAGGAGAGAAATATTCGTAGGAGCTACCTCTTGTCGCAGCTACGCCAAAACCCTGACTCTTATGCTGTGAGCGGCTTTCAGCGGCAATCTCTCCATAACCACGACCCAGCAGGTAATTGAAGGTACCTACATTCAGCTCGTAGAGCAATCCGGCCGAATTATCGATCGCACCACCCCAGTTGAAGCTATTCCACATGATACGGTGTGCTTTCCATGGCTTCAGCTGTTTCAGTTGCTCAGGATATCTTTTCGGATCAGCCGCTGCTTCGAAGGCTTCTTCAGCCAGCATGGCAGATGCGGTATGATGACCATGACCCGCGCGGCTGTCCGGTGGGAAACGGCATACGATAACGTCCGGCTGGAACTTACGGATCATCCAGACTACATCACCCAGGATCTTTTCTTTATCCCAGATGGTGAATGTCTCCGCCGGATTTTTGGAGAAGCCAAAATCCAGTGCGCGGGTGAAGAACTGTTCTGCACCATCGATACGACGGGCAGCGAGGAGTTCCTGGGTACGGATGAGTCCCAGTAATTCGCCCTGTTCATCCCCTACAAGGTTCTGACCACCATCTCCCCTGGTGAGGGAAAGATAGCCGGTACGGTATAACTTATCTTTTGCCAGGTATCCCAGTAAGCGGGTATTCTCATCGTCAGGATGAGCGGCGATATATAATACGCTACCCAGCGTATCTAATTTTTTGAGTTGCAGTTTTATATCTGCCGCATTGATCAGCGGAGAGCGTTGAGCCCATGCGGTAACGGCGACCAGTCCTGAAATCAGTGTTAAACAGAATCCTTTTACCATTTCTTTTGCTTAGTTAAACAGTGGCCAAAAATAGCGATTAAATATAGCCGTAAAAGAAAATGTGATAAAAGGAAAAAAGATCACTTCTTAAACATGAAGTAGACGGCCCCGAGGATGAAGAGAAAAGAGACGAGATAGTTCCAGCGCAGCGGTTCTTTCAGGATAAAGATGGCGAAAAGGCTGAACACTGTCAGGGTGATCACTTCCTGGATTGTTTTCAGCTGAAACCCTGTAAAACCTTCCTGTGCGCCAAAGCGGTTAGCGGGCACCATGAAGCAATATTCGAAAAAGGCGATGCCCCAGCTGATGAGGATCACTTTCCAGATCGGAACATTTTCGTATTTCAGGTGGCCATACCAGGCGAAGGTCATGAATGTGTTGGAAATCAATAGAAGAATAACTGTACGCATGTCGTATTAAAGTCTGAAGAACGTAAAGATAGGGCCTGGGGAATTAGGAATTAACAATCAGGAATGAGGAATTTGGCTTTTGTTGGTGTCATCCGGCGGCAATCATTGATACAACCGCTTAAAAGGATATGAAGATTGCAGCGGACTGGACATGGTCATTACAGCTAAAAACTGGCCTGTCGATAAATAAGTCTTTAGTTTCAGTATGTGTAAAAAAAAACGATTTGTGCGCAGAAGATATAGGCCATTCATGAGTCCATGTGAGACTGCCAGCCTTGATAGATCATCAATAGATACAACCGATCCCGGGGTTGACTGAATTTATGATGATTTGCTGATCCAACTCCTTATCGAGACTTTTAGAAAAAAAATAAACCGGCCCAGAAGAGCCGGCCGGTTGTTACAGGTCTCAACTTTCCTATCATGCTTAGGAGTTGTAAGTTTAAACGCTAAAGCGGTTTTAATCCAGCTTTATTTCACCCAGGTCTGTTACTTTGCCGTCTTCGACTTTCACGTCTTTCAGGGTGGCGTCTTTATAAGGATCTTTAGCGTCGATGATCACGGTATAGGAGCCTGCCTTAGCAGACTGTACTGAAAAAGCGCCGTCGGTTACGGGGGCTTTCAGCGTATCCATGCCTGAGATAGCCCAGACTTCCGTTGCCCCGTCTACCGGCGTCACTTTGCCACTGATGGTTCCCCCGTCAAAGGAATTGAAGGCCAATGCTCCAATTACCATGGCGACAAGTGCCGATAGGCTAAACTTTGTCGTTTTCATACAAATTGGTTTTAGGTTTTTTACAATATCGAAATGGTTATAAAAAACTCTTTAAACCGCACTTGTTGAGCAGGCGCCTGCAAAGTGCCGCTTTTGTTCACTGTCTACATATACAATACAACCAGTTTGAACCTTACCATTAGTCATTTAGAAAAAAAAGTTGTCTTTTTTTTAGCATTTAGGGAAATTCGGCGGAAAGCAGCTACAGTAGCGGATTTGATTTTTAAACTTTCTGAAATCTCTGGTTCTGAACGCCGTTGGTCCGTCAATTAGCTAATTAATTGATATAATAAACTAATTTTGCCTTGTTCTGTTTTTGATAGCCGACTTTAGTCCGTTGCAAATAGCAAATACAAAAAAGATTAGAAAAGATAAGTTACAGGATGCTGCCGCTCAACAATACAGATATAGTTAATGGGGTCCGGAACAGGGATAAACAGGTTTTTGAAGTCATATTCAATCAGTTTTCACCCTCCATGTATAGTATCGCCCTGCGATACCTGCGTGACCAGGACGAAGCACAGGATGTTGTGCAGGATGTGTTCCTGAATCTATGGCGCACAGCTGACAACCTGGATGAACGTGCCCCTGTACAACATTATCTGGCCAGAGCAACTGTCAATACTTGTCTTAACCGGATCAAAAAGGCGCAAAGACAGCAACAATATGCGAAAGAACAGCAATTCACTTCCACGGAATCTACAGTCGAACATTTGCTGCTGGAACATAAGGAATTGGAAGCCCAGTATTTATCTATCCTTGAGAAATTGCCAGATCAATGCCGCCGGGTATTTGAAATGAGCCGGTTCAAGGGATTATCTCCTACCGAAATTTCCCAGCAACTGAATATTTCCATCAACACGGTCTATACACACCTGACCACCGCACTGAAAAAGATCAGACTCGGTTTGTTAAACCAACAGTAAGCGGGAACATTACCTTTATATTATCTGTTTACTATCTATATATATAGTTATATAGTAAAGGCAACAGGAACAGATTACCGCCCTCAAAAGGTTTTTTTAAAAAAGACTAATGGTAAGGGTATTTTTGATTGTATTAATGTTAAGAGATGAAACAGCAACCTGATATCGATGTCGTTATCCGCTACCTGGAGGAACCAGGGAATGAGGAGCACAAACGTTCACTGGATGAATGGTTGCAGCTGGATGCTGCCAATCTGGATATCTTCCTGGAAACGAAAGCTTTATGGCAGGGAGAAGTATTGCCCACTGCTGCTTCCTACGATGTCGCTCATCAATGGCAGTTACTGGACGCACAGCTGACAGCTAGCGCTACAGGCATACCTGCCGTAACCGCTACCCTGCCTCCCGTACAACCGGTGCAAACCGTACAGGCTCCTGCCAAAGGAAAGGTCAGAGCCCTGTCAACCCGTACCTGGTGGGCAGCCGCAGCAGCAGCTATCGTGATAGCAGCTGCAGTTATCATCTACCGCCAACCAATATATATAGCGCAGCAAACCGCTCAGAATACAGACAGTCTTTTACTGCCGGACGGCACCCGTTTATATCTGAATGCCCACACCAGCGTAAAATACCCCCGCAATTTCGAGAAAAACAGCAGGGATGTATTTGTACAACAGGGTGAAGTCTTCGTAGATGTAAAACATATGCCGGAAAAGCCCTTCTCCGTCCACCTGAAAAACGTTGACATTGAAGTACTGGGTACCTCTTTTGATGTAAAAGAGACCAAACAGGGCGTCAAAGTCTTCGTACAGAGCGGAAAAGTGAAAGCCGTCTATAAAAATGGTAAGAAGTCTGTAGTCCTCACGCCCGGCGAAGAAGCAGAAATGCTGCTTGCTGGCACGACTATCAGTACCCGTCATCACCGGAACAATAATCCAATCGCCTGGAAAACGGGCCAGCTTACTTTCGTGGACGCTCCGCTTTCCGAAGTAGCTGATGTACTGGAAGATTACTATAAAGTAAAGATTACAGTTGCTGAAGGTCTGGCAGACAAAAAACTGCTGGCTACTTTCCATAAAGAATCTCTGTCAGAGGTTCTGGACATTCTATCCAAAACATTACAGGTAAAGGCCGTACAAAAAGATAGCCTTGTAGAAATTTATTAGTCGTCCGGAGGAAAATGCAGTTTAAGATACAGGCATTCCGTAAGGCGACTTACTATAGACGCTGGTGTATACTACTTTTTTTAGTATGCGCGGGGGTCTCATTATCCTATTTATCCCATGCCAACCCTCCTACTCTTCAGTTAAGCGACTTCCAGGATGGTGATTCCATAAAGGTCACACTCAAAGTATCCAGGGGTAGTCTGCGCCAGGTCATCCGCCTCATAGAAAAACAAACCGGACTCACATTCGCAGTCTCTTCCACCGTTCTCGATAACGCCCGCTCCGTATCCTTACAGGTACAGCAACAGCCGCTGACAAGCGTATTGCGTCGCATATTTGCCGGCACCAATTACGTTTTTGAAATCCGTAATAAACAGATCATCGTCTATCCGGACACCGAGGTACCCGTGGCTACCGGTATCACACACCGCCCTACCAGTCCCGAACCGGAGAAATATGTCATCACAGGCCTCATCACCGATGGCGAACGTCCATTAGCGGGTGTTTCTATCCGTGAAAGAGATACACATAACGGCGCCAGTACCAACGAAAATGGGCGCTTCCGCATGCCCGTAGCGAACGGACAGGCTGTCCTCCAGTTCTCTCTTATCGGTTATGAAACCAGGGAAATCACCCTTCGGGATCGCAAAACATTGGAGATCATTCTGCAAAGCGATACCAAAACCCTCAATGACCTCGTCATTATCGGTTATGGTCTGCATACAAAAGCCAATATCACCGGCGCCATCACCAAAGTAGAAGGTCGCCGCCTGAAAAGCCGTCCCGTCACCAACGTCATGGCTGCCTTACAGGGGACTGCTCCCGGTCTGCTGGTAACGCGTAATAACGGTCAGCCGGGTAAAGAAGGTTTCAACCTGCAGATCCGCGGTCTTTCCTCCGGCAACTATAGCGAACCGCTCGTACTGATAGACGGTGCGCCCGGATCCATTACCCTGCTCAATCCCAACGATATTGAATCGATCTCCGTACTCAAAGACGCGGCAGCAGCTTCTATTTATGGTCCGCTGGCAGCCGGTGGCGTCGTACTCGTCACCACCAAAAGAGGTAAACCTGGTAAAATTGCGGTTGAATACAGCAGCCTGTTTGGCTTCGAAAGGCCGATCTCCCTCCCTAAACGGATGCACTCCTGGCAGGCAGCTCCCCTTGCAAACGAAGCAGCCGCCAATGCCGGTCTCCCGCCCGTATGGACGAATGAAGATATCAGTCTGCTGAAAAATCCCAATGTCAACTTCCTGCCAAAATTCGATGGTACACAGAATTTCAATTACTTTGACGACTTCAATCCGCTGAACAGCGTCACCCGTAATAACAGTACCACCGCTACCTATAATATCAGTGCCAGAGGGGGGAATGCTGATCACCAGTATCTGCTCTCCTTCGGACAATTCTCCCGTCAGGGCCTCTTCAATACCGGTTCTGATAAAACCTCCCGTACAAACATACAGGCGAATCTCAACAACCGTTTCAGTGACGTACTGAGTCTGGAAACAAGTCTCCAGTATGCACAAAGCAATACCCTCTCTCCCGGCTGGCGTGTAGATGGTAATTACGGTCTGCTGAATTACCTGTACCAGTCGCCTGCCAACGTACCGGTATACGTACCTGGTACCCGGCATTATACCACTGGTTTCAATGGGTATGCCCTGTTAAAGGACGCTGGTAAACGGGATGAACAAAGCACCTATGCAGATGCGGTTTTCACCCTGAAAGCAGAGAATTTATATAAAGGACTTACGCTGAAAGCAGTGTATAGTCCGCAGCTGACCACCACACATGACGGACTCGGAAAACGTACGGTCGACTTCTATAACGGAGACGGATACGTGAACAGCGTCAACGATCCGAATACATTGAAGAGAGGTTATCTGATGGAAGTGCAGCACAGTCTGCAATTACTAGCAGACTATGACCTCTCTGCCGGCAAATCCAATACTGTACACATTCTCGGCGGATATGCCTATGAAAGTCACTATCAGCACCAACGTGTAAGAACAGCCGAACATTTAAGTGAAAACGAAATTTCGCAGCTCTCCTTCAACGATCCGGAGCAGACAACACAGCTCCATTTCAAAGGTGCTGGTTCGCTGGCTTCTGTGTTTACACGTATCAATTATAATTTCAAAGACCGCTATTTACTGGAAGCAAATCTTGTTGCTTCACAGCTCAGCTATAATAGTACACAGCAGAAAGAAATGCAGCGGGAACACCTGTTTCCTTCCTTCTCTGCTGGTTGGCGACTGAACAATGAAAAATGGTTTGCCGCAGCCTTTCCCTTCTTTGATGAATTCAAACTGCGCGCCTCCTGGGGGATGCTGGGGAACTTTAACTGGCGCAGCGGACTGAATGACTTCAACTACCGCGACCAGCTATTACGTCCCGCAGCGTATCCGCTGATGTCTTTTGAACCCAATGACCGCTATATACCCGGTAATAATAACTGGGAGACGGTTTCCACCACCAACGCCGGATTGGACCTGACGCTTTTCAAAGGCAGACTGAATATCAATGCAGACTACTTTGTGAAACACAACGGACGTATGCAGATCGCGGAACAGACCTTCCCGGAAGTGAACTGGCTGGCGCCGCGTTTCTTTAATGCAGTATTACGTTCATGGGGATGGGAACTGAACCTTGGCTGGAGAGATAACCGCGGACCGTTCAGTTACTGGGTCAATGCCAATGTCTTTGACGACCAGAATAAGATCTTACGCGCCAATGGTCCTACCGCATGGCTGAGTGGCAATAACCGCGGACTGACCGGACTACCTTACAACGCCATTATTGGTTACCAGGCAGCAGGATATTTCCAGAATAACCTGGATGTAACCGGTCACGCCTACCAGGGGAATAGTACCGCTCCCGGCGATATCAGGTATGTAGATATGAATAAAGACGGGAATATTGACGGTGGAAGTCATACAAAGGATGACCATGGCGACCTGGTATACCTGGGCAGTTCCCAGCCGCGTTACTCCTTTGGCTTTGATGCCGGCTTCTCTTCCAAGGGATTTGATTTCTCTATCTTCTTCCAGGGTATCGGCGCCAGAAAAATGCTGGTACCCGGTAAATATGCCATGCCTTTTGTGGATGGCTGGCAGCAGCCCTGGCTGATCCATGCTGATCACTGGACGCCGACCAATCAAAATGCTGACTTTCCAAGGCTGTATGCAGGCGATAACCAGAATCTGACCCCAAGTTCCTTCTGGGTAATGAATGCGGCTTATATCCGCCTGAAAAACCTGCAGGTGGGCTATACTTTCCATTTCAACAGAAGCCATCCGCTGATCAATAGTCTGCGGCTGTATTTCTCCGGACAGGATCTATGGGAAGTAAACAGGATGCGGATCCGGTATTTCGATCCGGAGCAGGCGACCAATATAGGCTATCAGTATCCTTTCTTCCGCTCCTTTACACTGGGGCTGAATGCAAACTTCTAAGTTACACCCCGTTTCCAGCGCATAAAAAAGGGTGAAAAGCCCGAAGCCCTTCACCCTGCTTATTTTTTAGTTGTGTAATTATTCTACTACTTTTCCCGGCTTTTTGCCTGACAGCAGATACAGTACCGCCATACGTACCGCTACCCCATTCTCTACCTGATTCAGGATGATGGAATGACCGGAGTCAGCCACATCTGAGTCAAGCTCCACACCACGATTGATCGGGCCTGGGTGCATTACGATGATTTCCTTCTGCAGACTATCCAGCAGCTTTCTGTTCACCCCGTAAGCCAGGGAATATTCCCGGAGGGAGGAGAACAGTGGTGTGTTCTGTCTTTCCAGCTGTATACGCAGCACGTTCGCCACATCACACCATTGCAGTGTTTCGCGGATATCGTAGCTGACATTTACACCGAGCGCGGCTTCCATGTGTTTTGGGATCAGGGTTGGCGGACCAACCACTGTTACTTCTGCCCCTAACTGCTTGAGGCAGTAAATATTGGAAAGCGCTACCCTGGAGTGCATGATGTCGCCGCAGATAGCGATCTTCTTTCCAGCCACACTACCCAGGCGCTCCCTGATAGAGAAAGCATCGAGCAAAGCCTGCGTGGGATGCTCGTTGATACCATCTCCCGCGTTCACGATAGGTACATCAATATGCCTGGAAAGGAAGTGAGGCGCTCCGCTGGCGGAGTGTCTCATTACAACCATATCCACTTTCATGGACAGGATATTGTTCACCGTATCAATGAGCGTTTCGCCTTTCGAAACCGAAGAGCCGGATGCGGAGAAGTTCACCACATCAGCGCCCAGCCTCTTTTCAGCGAGCTCAAATGAAATACGTGTACGGGTTGAATTTTCGAAGAATAAATTAACGATGGTGGTATCCCTGAGCGAAGGAACTTTCTTGATCGGTCTTTGTAAAACCTCTTTGAACTGATCAGCTGTTTGGAAAATAAGTTCAATATCCTGGCGCTGCAGACCGCGAATTCCGAGAAGATGATTTACTGATAATGACATTTAAGATGCAAATATAAATGACCTGATTACAAATCCCAAAATCAAAATCAGGATGCGGACAATCTGACGCATCCATCTATATCAGTTATTCGAGGATGACCTCGTCTTTACCATCGCGTTCAGACCAGCGTACTTTCACCTTTTCAGAGATGATAGCGTCTACTGTACGGCCTGTATAGTCAGCCTGAATAGGCAACTGACGGGTAAAACGACGATCGATCAGTACCAGCAGTTCCACTACGGAAGGACGTCCAAAATCAAGCATGGCGTCCAGTGCGGAACGGGTAGTGCGACCGGTATATAATACGTCGTCCACCAGGATCACTTTTTTATTTTCCAGGGAGAAATCGATCGTTGTCTCATTGGGTACATGCAAAGCGGTATTGAAATCATCCCTGTAAAAGGTGATGTCCAGTTTCCCGTAATTGATATGTACTCCGGGTAATAATTTTTTCAGGGTGTGATAGATCCGATCTGACAGATAGATCCCTCTCGGCTGCAAGCCTATCAGCACACTCTGGGAAAAATCCAGGTGATTTTCAATCAACTGGTGACAAAGTCTGTCTACGGTTATGGCCACTTGCGTACCATTCAATATGGTCTTCAAAGTTTGCGGATTTAAAGGGCCAAAAATAATGATTAATAGCGGGTAACAAAAGTTTCATGCGTATTTTCTGTTTCGTACATTTACCCTAACGTATTAAAATGAACATCAGATCCATACTTATAATCCTATTTATGATTCTTTTCGGCAAAGCCCAGGGCCAGCTGAAAGTCGGTGATAAGATACCGGCTTTCCAGTTGCAGGACCAGAATGGTCAAACCTTTGATATTAACACCGTACTTGGCAAACAGCCACTGATCATTTACTTCTATCCCAAAGACGAGACCAGCGGCTGTACCAAAGAAGCCTGCTCATTCAGGGATGCTTATGAAGATTTTACCAGTCTTGGCGCCAAAGTGATCGGCATCAGCGGAGACGACGTGGCTTCTCATAAAAGCTTTGCAGAGCATCACAGACTCCCCTTCACATTACTGGCTGACAAAGGCAATAAAGTAAGGAAGCTGTTTGGTGTGCCGAAAACGATGTTTATTCCCGGCAGGGTGACGTATGTGGTAGATCAGCAGGGTGTGATCACATATGTGTTCAATAACCTGACAGACGGGCCGAAACATGTGACTGAAGCATTGACGGCGTTGAAGGAAATTAGGAATTAGGAATTAAGACGTAAATGCGTGTTTGTATTGGAATTATCTGTTTGGTGGATGAGGCGGAAAAATTACGAATTGATACGGAATTTTCGCATCGAATCTATGGAGGACTGTAAAGTTTTATGTATTTGATAATTTAGTAAGTCTCCATTATCATCAGGCAGGGTTCCGGCAATGGGAAAAGAAAAGGTAATTCTTATTCAATAATAATAAAAGGAAGGGCGCTTCAATACTGAAGCGCCCTTCCTTTTATTCAGGAATAAAAAATCAATTGCTCAATAATACATCCGCACAAATCTCCACTGCATTCAATTCCTAATTCGTAATTTCTACTTGTCTTCCTTCAGGAAAGGATAACGGTAATCCGTTGGCGGAACCAGCGTTTCTTTCACCGTTCTTGCACTTAACCAACGGTACAGGTTCAATGCAGAACCAGCTTTATCATTGGTACCGGAAGCACGTGCGCCGCCAAATGGCTGCTGACCAACAACTGCTCCGGTTGGCTTATCGTTGATGTAGAAGTTACCTGCTGCATTCACCAGCTTTTTGGTAGCCAGATCGACAGCGTAACGGTCCTGTGCAATGATGGAACCTGTCAGCGCATATGGAGAAGTCGTATCAACGATCTCCATGATCTCTTCGAATTTATCTGCTTCGTATACGTAGATAGTCAGCACTGGTCCGAAGATCTCTTCGCACATGGTTACATAACGCGGATCAGTTACTTCTATCACCGTTGGTTCGATGAAATAACCTTCAGATTTATTGTAGTTACCACCGGCAATGATCTTTGCCTTAGGGTCTTTCTTTGCATTCTCGATGTAGTTAGCGATCTTATCGAAAGAGCGCTCATCGATCACGGCATTGATAAAGTTGCTGAAGTCTTCTGTAGTCCCCATTTTCATGGTTTTCAGTTCAGCAACCAGTTTTGCTTTTACGGCTTCTGCAATGTTGGATGGCAGGTAAGCGCGGGAAGCAGCAGAACATTTCTGTCCCTGGTATTCAAAAGCACCACGTGCCATTGCAATAGCAGTGATATCGACATCCGCTGATTTATGCGCCAGTATGAAGTCTTTACCACCGGTCTCGCCTACGATACGCGGATATGTTTTGTATTTGTGGATGTTAGTACCGATTGTCTTCCACATGTGCTGGAATACGCCGGTAGAACCGGTGAAGTGGATACCGGCAAAGTCAGGATGACTGAAGCAGATATCACCCAGTACCGGACCGTCTGTATATACCAGGTTGATCACGCCATCAGGCAGACCAGCTTCTTTCAGGATCTGCATGATCACATGTGCAGCCAGTACCTGTGTATAGGCAGGTTTCCATACTACGACGTTACCGCACATAGCGGCGGAAGTAGGCAGGTTACCGGCAATAGCGGTAAAGTTGAACGGAGTGATGGCTACTACGAAACCTTCCAGCGGACGGTATTCCAGACGGTTGTGGATTCCCTGCGGACTGTAAGGCTGTTGTTTGTATATATCGGTGAGATAGTGAACGTTGAAGCGGAGGAAGTCGATGAATTCGCAGGCGCTGTCGATTTCAGCCTGGTATGCGTTCTTACTCTGACCCAGCATGGTTGCTGCATTCAGGTGATAACGATACCTGGTAGCGATCAGTTCTGCGGCTTTCATAAATACGCCGGCGCGCTGTTCCCATGGCGTGTCAGCCCATTGTGTACGGGCAGCCAGAGCAGCAGCGATAGCATCTTTTACATGGCTGGCATCTCCTTCGTGGAAATGACCCAGTTTATGCTTTATTTCATGAGGAGGACGGATGTCGATTGTCTTACCTGTACGCACCTCTTTATCTCCGATATACATCGGAATATCAAACTCCTGTGCTTTGAAAGCGGCCAGTTGTTTTTTCAGCGCTTCCCTTTCGGGGGAACCTGGTGCATAGCTGTACACTGGCTCGTTGGCAGGTGCAGCAAATTGAAAATAAGCATTATGCATTCTCAGAATGTTTTAGTTTTCGATCTTGTTGTTTCCACTACACTCCGTAAGTATAGTTGCTAATGTTGTAACGTCATAACGCGGCAGCAGTGCTATGTCTTTTCTCTGGCAATTGGCTGTGCCGGCACTTCACTGTGTGTCAGCGGAAAGTCTGCTGACGGGTACCCTACTGCATCCGCACGGCTGTGTTATCCGCAATAAATATCCCTCATGCATCAACCGGTGCATGTTGTATAATATGCAAAAGTGCTGATAAGTTGAGCTTATTCAACTTATCAGCACATGGCATATGGGCAAAGTTACGTTATTCTTCTCCTTTGGACATCATCAGGTAAGCCTTGATGAAACCCTCCAGTTCGCCGTCCATAACAGGCTGTACGTTTCCTACTTCATAATCCGTACGGTGATCTTTGATCATTTTGTAAGGATGGAATACATAGGAACGGATCTGTGAGCCCCATTCGATCTTACGCTTGTTAGCGTTGGCGGCGTTTTTAAGTTCCTCACGTTTGCGCAGTTCCTCTTCATACAAGCGGGATTTCAGCATTGTGAGCGCCTTTTCACGGTTCTCACCCTGCGTACGTGCCTGCTGACATTCAATGATGATGCCTGAAGGAACGTGCTTCAAACGCACTGCGGTTTCTACCTTGTTTACGTTCTGTCCACCTTTACCACCTGAACGGTAGAATTCCCATACCAGGTCAGCAGGATTGACAGCGATTTCAATGGTATCGTCCACCAGCGGATATACAAATATGGAAGCGAAGGAAGTGTGCCTGCGGGCATTGGCATCAAACGGAGAGATACGTACCAGACGGTGTACTCCACTTTCTGCTTTCAGCAATCCATAGGCGAAACTGCCATCCATTTCCAGGGAAGCCGATTTAATACCAGCGCCATCCCCGTATTGCACATCAATTTCGGATACTTTCCAACCCTGCTTTTCCCCGTACATACGATACATACGCAACAGCATCTCTGCCCAATCCTGGCTCTCGGTACCACCGGCGCCGGAGTTGATGGTGAGCACTGCCGGCATTTCATCTTCCGGTTCGTTCAGTGTTGATTTGAACTCTAGTTCATCGAGAGCTTCAGTGGCAGAATGGTAGGCCTGCGTTACTTCCTCTTCAGAGGCTTCGCCTTCTTTCTGGAATTCGAGCAGGACTGCGCTGTCCTCTATAGACGTTTGCACGTTCTCATAAAGGTCAACCCAGAACTTATTCACTTTGATCTCTTTAAGAATTGACGTAGCCCTGGCGTTGTCGTCCCAGAACCCGGGGGCTAACGTTAATTGTTTGTCGTTTTCGATTTTAGCTATGCGGTCCTGGACGTCAAAGAAAACCTCCCAGGACATGGAGACGGTCCCTCATAGCTTTGAGTTGTTCTGCTGTCATAATGGGCGCAAATGTAAGGAAAAAGGGGAACAATATTTGCGGGACTTTTAGCATATTAATTCCCAGTCAATTAAAAACTTTTTCTATCTATGACAACCTCCCATAAGACCCTTCATTATAAGAACAGTGCGATATTTAATACAATAGGGTACATCATGGTGATCGTTGTTAATCTGCTGGCCAACCTCAATGTCATTAACAACAGGAGCACCGGCGACGTCTCAGACAAATACGATAACCTCTTTGTACCTGCTGGTCTTACTTTCGCCATCTGGGGGCTGATTTACCTCACTTTACTGGGTTTTATCTTCTATCAGTTATGGCTGACATTTTCCAATGGTCATACGGAAGAACTGGGGCGCTTTATGGAACGTCTGCGCGGCTGGTGGCTGATCAGCTGTATGGCTAATTCCTGCTGGCTTTTTGCCTGGCATTATGAACTGCTTCCCCTGTCCGTACTACTTATGTTAGCACTGCTGGTATGCCTGCTGGCCATTCACCTTAATTTCAGCATCTCTCTCCCCCGCTCTGCCAGCAAGGTCGAAAAGCTGTTCGTACACCTGCCCTTCAGCCTTTATCTTGGCTGGATCTGCGTGGCAACGATCGCGAATATTGCTGCCTTTATGGTTTATCTCGGCTGGAACGGCATGAGTGTGCCGGGGACTATTTTTCTCATTCTGTTATGTACCATCGGCTCAACGTTGCTGATTATACGCAGACATAACATTATCGCAGGCCTGGTGGCCCTCTGGGCCCTTTATGGTATCATTGTAAAACGACAGACCGCAGGTGGCGCAGCCGAGATGCCGATTATCTGTGCATGCATCGGCGCCATGCTCGTTATCACCATCAGCAGCGCATGGCGGCTGATCACCAACCGCAGATTGTCATGACCGATGTCGTTATCCGTGTTTCCCTTGTATATTTTACCGGAGATATAGCTCACACTGCCTGAACAGGTTATCTTTAATATTGGTCCTCCTTTCCGGCCTTTTGGTCCTGTGACTATCTAACTATTTTATTACTTTTGATACCATAAAATGCGTTTTTATGTTCCCAACGACTAATCCTACTGCTACAAAAGCCTGGCAACAGCTGGAGCAGCATGCTTCCAAGATGAAGGAAACGCACCTCCGCACATTGTTTGCGAAGGATGCGGACAGATTCAATAAGTTTACTCTTTCTTTTGAAGACATATTGTTCGACTACTCAAAGAACATCATCACAGAAGAAACGCTTCAATATTTACTGCAACTGGCCAAAGAAACCGGTGTTGAAGAAGGTATCAAAGCCATGTTCAGTGCAGAAAAGATCAATGCGACAGAAAACAGGGCCGTACTGCATACCGCACTCCGTAACTTCTCCGGTAATCCGGTGGTACTGGACGGAAAAGACGTGATGCCTGAAGTACAGGCCGTACTGAATAAAATGGAGAGCTTCACAAAGCGTATCCATAGCGGCGAGTGGAAAGGTTATACCGGTAAGCCTATACGTTATATCGTAAATATCGGTATCGGTGGCTCCGATCTGGGTCCGGTAATGGTAACAGAAGCTCTGAAACCTTACTGGAAAGAAGGTATTCAGCCTTACTTCGTATCCAATGTAGACGGTACCCACATCGCTGAAACACTGAAAAAAGTAACGCCGGAAGAAACCCTCTTCCTGATCGCTTCCAAAACTTTCACCACACAGGAAACAATGACCAATGCATTAACTGCACGTCAGTGGTTCCTCGATACGGCGAAAGATGAAGCATTCGTAGCAAAACACTTTGCGGCACTGTCTACCAACGAAAAAGCTGTAAAGGCATTCGGTATAGATCCGGCTAACATGTTCGAATTCTGGGATTGGGTTGGCGGCCGTTATTCATTATGGTCCGCAATCGGTCTGAGCATTTCCCTCACCGTTGGTTTCGATCATTTCAAAGCATTACTGGAAGGTGCACACGCGGTAGATACCCACTTCCGCACAACGCCGCTGGAGAAGAATATCCCTGCTATCATGGCCCTGATCGGTCTGTGGTACGGTAACTTCTTCGATACTGCCACTGAGGCTATCCTGGCATACGACCAGTATATGCACCGCTTTGCCGCTTACTTCCAGCAGGGTAACATGGAAAGTAACGGTAAATATGTAGACCGTAATGGTCAGCCTGTTTCTTATGAAACAGGTCCTGTTGTATGGGGCGAACCAGGTACTAACGGACAGCACGCATTTTATCAGCTGATCCACCAGGGTACCCGTATCATTCCGGCTGACTTTATCGCACCTGCTATCAGTCACAACCCTATCGGCGACCATCATGTGAAGCTGTTATCTAACTTCTTCGCACAGACGGAAGCGCTGATGAACGGTAAGACAGAAGAAGAAGTACGCGCAGAACTGGTTAAATCCGGTCTGAAAGAAGAAGAAATTCAGAAATTACTGCCTTATAAAGTATTCACCGGTAACAGACCAACCAACTCTTTCCTCGTAAAAGAGATCACACCAAGGACCCTTGGTTCACTGGTAGCGCTGTACGAACATAAGATCTTTGTACAGGGTGTTATCTGGAATATCTACAGCTTTGATCAGTGGGGTGTTGAACTGGGTAAGCAACTGGCTAACAAGATCCTGCCTGAACTGGAAAGCGCGGATGCTGTTACCAGCCATGACGCCTCTACGAATGGCCTGATCAATGCCTGGAAGCAGATGAAAAAATAAGCATTGATTGTATAATTGAATAATGACAGAGGACTTCGTAAGGGGTCCTTTGTTGTTTAAAGACCTATCATTTTATTAATCAACTGGATACAGCGCCACGTTCTCTGCCGGTATCTTCATATTACCGCCGGTCGACAATGTTTCGATCACATAACAGTGGAGCTTTACATCATCAAACAATCCTTTCCAGCCCTTATAAAACGCGGTAAGCGCTTCGTCATCCGGCGCCAGATAAGCAGTGTCTATGGTCTCATGCGCAATGATCCCGAAATTAAGTGTAGCCTTCAACAGACGTACCCCACTGAAAACAATACGGCTACGTGATTTATCCTTCAGTTATACCGCCATTACACCGTTATTATGCCGCTACCCCTTCGCTCATAAGCGTAGAGATAGCGGCATAATAACGGTATAGTTACGCTGTATAGCGAAGACTAAAGACATATCAGATTAACAATCAGCCACTTAAGTACAATTCAAGCGAAGAAACCTTATAAAAAATTAATAATCAATTCCTTAGGAGCGATAAAAGTGCAATAATATCTCATTACCACGGAATAACTGATAAAGGATAATCCTATTGATACAGGGGCATAAAAAAACCTCCGGAGAAACCGGAGGTTTTATATATCATCAAATAAAAATGATCTAAAGTAATATTACCATTTGTCTACGTCCTCAGTATGAGAAGAAGCAGATGCGGCAACAGGCGCTGCAACAACAGCAGCTTCAACTACTGACTCAACAGCAGCTTCTGCACCTTCGCTATCTTCATCATCACGTACGTAGTCATGGTTGTAGGCATCAAAATCGAAGTCGGGCATCAACTCAGTCTTTACATAGTTGATGGTCTCTGTCAATGCATTCAGGAACTTGTTGAAGTCTTCCTTGTACAGGAACACTTTGTGCCTGTCATAACCATTGTCGTTAAAGCGTTTTTTGCTTTCAGTAATGGTCAGAAAATAATCATTTCCACGAGTGGTCTTTACATCAAAGAAGTAAGTTCTCCTTTTGCCCGCTTTCAATCGTTTAGAAAAGATACTGTCATTATTTCTTTCCTGCTGATTGGTATTTTCGTACGCCACAGTTGATAGATTTAAGTTGTTAACGAATCAAATCCTTTTTCCAATAAGAAACAAATATACTATTAGTTTACAAATATCAAAATAATTTTAAATGATTTTGAAAAATGATAGAATATAGCTTTACCTACTGATTCACAGGTATATATAAGAATATGATTACTATTCTATTACAGTTTCCTCTTCGCCAGACTGCTGGCGTGCGTATAACTCAGCGTAGTAACCATTTAATGCCAATAATTCGTTATGTGTACCTGTTTCAACTATTTTGCCTTCATCAAGGACAATGATCTTATCAAACTCAAATAACGCAAAAATGCGATGGGTAATGATGATGGCGGTTTTATCTTTCAGATAAGCGTACAGGTTACCGATGATCTCTTTCTCCGTACGGGCATCTACGGCAGACAGACAGTCATCAAATACCAGGAGGTTCGGATCCTTGATCAGACCACGTGCTATGGAGATACGTTGTTTTTGTCCGCCGCTCAGGGTAACCCCTCTCTCCCCTACCACCGTATCAAACCCTTCCGTAAAATTCAGGATGTCTTTTTCGACAGAAGCCTGACGGGCAGCCTTTTTCACGGTTTCCGGATTCGCCTCCGGCGTACCAAAACGGATGTTATTCTGGATAGTATCAGAGAAAAGGAAGACGTCCTGTGGTACATAACTGATCTGACTACGCAGACTTTCCAGTTTAACCTGCCGGATGTTCTGCTGATCCAGCAGCACCTCTCCCTCCTGCGGGTCATACATACGTATGAGTAACTGTGCCAGGGTAGATTTACCGGACCCGGTACGGCCAATCACTGCCACTTTCTCACCAGCCTTTACCGTGAGATTGAAGTTTTTGATCGCCTGAATACCTGTATGCGGATACGTAAAAGATACATTCTTAAAGACCACTTCGCCCCTGATATCCATATTCACAGCCCCCGGATTGTCCGTGATAGCTGGTTTGATATCAAGGAATTCGTTGAGACGTTGCTGGCTGGCAGCCGCACGTTGGATCATAGACGCTACCATTCCAATAGAAAAGAACGGGAACATCAGCATATTTACATAGATCACAAATTCCGCCAGGTTACCTACGGTAATATTTCCATGGATCACCTGGATACCACCGATAAAGATCGTGATCACCACACTCAGACCGATCATCAGCGCCATACTTGGCTGGAACAGCGCATCGGTCTTGGCCAGACTCACAGAACTGATCTTATAAGCCTCACTGGCCTGTTCGAAGTGTTTAATGCTGTCTTCTTCCTGTACATAGGACTTGATCACCCTGATACCAGAGTAAGATTCCTGCGCAATGGAAGTAATATTGGATAACTGCGACTGTATACGCTCACTTTTACGGTGAATGATATGGTTCACGTAATAGATGATCAGCGCCAGTACAGGCAGTGGCGATAAAGTATATAATGTGAGCAGGGGGTTAACGTCTATCATCAGGTACACCACGATCACGATCATAAAGAGGGTGCGGGTAGCATACATAATAGCCGGTCCGACGTACATACGTACCCTGGAAACGTCTTCCGTAATACGGCTCATCAGATCGCCGGTACGGTGCATTTTAAAAAAGTTGAGGTCCAGCAGCTGGTAGTGCTGATAAATTTCGTTCTTGAGGTCGTATTCTATATGACGGCTCATCACGATGAGCGATTGCCGTTGCAGATAGAGGAAGAATCCGGAGAGAAGGGCAAACAGCAGGATGCTGACGCCATAGAAAGCCAGTACACTGGTAAATTGTCCGCGGAAAGCCGCTTTCAGTCCGGTGTCACTAAGCAGGTTATAGTTATCGAGGTTTTGCGCCAGCAGATCAAAGATCTGGCGCACCATGATAGGCTGGAACACGCTGAATACAATGGATACAGCAGTACAGATCAATCCGGTGAGGAATCTCCATTTGTACTTTACAAAATACTTGTTTAGCGTGGCCAGGTGTTTCATGTTGGTCTATAGTCAGATATCCTTCTCTGAAAAGCAGCGAGGGCATATCTGTAATATGCCCTCTGCTCTGTCAGTTTATTTATAATGTCTTCAGTGTGTCGATGATCTTCTGTTCAGCATCTGCCTTGGAAACATCTTCCTTTACAAATTGCTGACCGGTGATATTCTCGAACAGCTCGATATAACGTTCACTTACGGTTTTAACGAATTCGTCGGTCATTTCAGGCACCTGCTGTCCGTCTTTACCCTGGAAGCCATTTGCCATCAGCCATTCACGTACGAATTCTTTACTCAGCTGTTTCTGCGGTTCACCGTTTTTTTGTTTTTCCTCATAACCTTCTGCATAGAAGTAACGGGAAGAATCCGGTGTATGGATCTCGTCGATCACATAAATGGTATCGCCGATCTTACCAAATTCGTATTTGGTATCTACCAGGATCAGACCACGTGCAGCCGCCAGTTCCTTACCACGGGCAAACAGGGCCAGTGTATACTTTTCCAGCTGTTCATAATCCTCTTTGGTAACAAGCCCCTTTGCAATGATATCTTCACGGGAGATATCTTCGTCGTGTCCTTCGTGTGCTTTCGTAGTCGGTGTGATGATCGGAGAAGGGAAGAAATCATTCTCTTTCAGACCTTCCGGCATGATTACGCCACACAGTTCACGTTTGCCGCTTTTGTAAGTTCTCCAGGCATGACCTGTGAGGTTACCGCGTACCACCATTTCCACAGGGAAAGTTTCACATTTCAAGCCAATTGTTACGTTGGGCAGGGGAACATTTTTCACCCAGTTTGGAACGATGTCCTTTGTTGCCTCCAGCATGATGGCAGCTACCTGGTTCAATACCTGTCCTTTGTAAGGAATCGGGCGGGGTAATACGACATCAAAAGCAGAGATACGATCGCTCGCTGCCATCACCATCAGTTTATCACCAATAGTGTATACGTCCCTTACCTTTCCCTTATAAAAAGCCGTCTGACCGGGAAGCTGAAAATTTGACTCTAACATGAATAAAAACTTACCTATTAAAAATGATTAAATGAAAGCCTTCATTTACAGGTCATTGACAAGGATATCAATAACCGGTTTTGCATTCAGGTCCGCAAAAATACTTTAGCTTGAGGGAATTACCACAGTTTATCTCTAAGAAAACTTCAGCAGCTCCTGATCATGCGCGCCGGCATGCTGGTGAATGAGATTCAGAATATATTCATTTTCAGGATACTGTGTCAGCCATTCCTTGCACTGTGGCCCTTCTGTAATTGCGGTGTCCCGTGGGATATACCCCATTCCGTAGAAACGCCCCTTCTCCATCAGGATACAGCTTTGCTCCTGTGCATCGCGTCCCATACCAATAATGGCGAACGTCGGTTGCTGTTGCTGCATATGGATAATGGCCGCTTTTACCCGGAGATTGTATGTTTCGGGTGTTTCTTTTTTCTCACAGGCGCCCCGGCAGGTATGATCAGGGATCGGTGAACAGGCCCCGTGGCCTTTTTGTAAAAAGCACAACCGCGGACAAAGATCAAATTCTCTGATCAGGCCCCGTAGCATCTGATGCCCCTGCACCAGTAAAGGAAAGGAATGCAGCGGTGCTGAGTATTTACGGCGTTTCTCGATCGCCAGGCGCAGATAGCCTTCCTGGTCTTCAAAACAATAAAAGCCGTATTTGAATTCTATATATTTCTGCGAATAGTTATAAACCGGCCACAGTCGTTTGATCTCCACACTTTCCAGGATATGCGCCATCAGCTCTGTGCCTGTCACTTCGTGGGAAATACTGTAAATATTACGAAGGAATTCCTGTCTTTTCCTGCCGGCACTGTTACCCGTAAAGTGACTATTGACACGCTTCCGGATATTTTTGGCTTTGCCGACATATACCACTTTCCCTTTCTGGTCATGGAAATAGTAGACACCCGGCGTACCTGGTAACGCGGTTACCTGTTCAGGAGGCAGATGCGGTGGCAGGAACTGCTCTTTGGAATGAGCGGACAATGCATGTGCAATGGCCTTGCCTGTATCCTGTTGCAATAAGAGGCCAAACAGCTTTACTGTAGCAGCCGCATCTCCCGCAGCGCGGTGACGCTGTGTAACGGAGATCTCCAGTGACCTGCAGAGGTTACCCAGACTGTAAGAAGGCAGTCCTGGAATGATCTTACGGCCAAGCCTTACCGTACACAGTTTTTTGCTGCGCAACTGATAACCTGCCTGGGCAAGATGATATTGAATAAAGGAATAATCGAAATTAACGTTGTGTGCTACGAAGATCTTATCATGTAAAAGGGCAAATATATCTCCTGCGACTTCATCGAAGGCCGGCGCAGTTGCTACCATTTCGTCCGTAATACCGGTAAGGGATTGAATATATCGGGGGATGGGCACACCCGGATTGATCAGCGTTTCGTATTGCTGTACAATGTTCCGGCCGTCATAAATATAAATGGCTATTTCCGTGATGCCGTTTGCACTGGCATGGCCACCTGTAGTTTCTATATCAACTATTGCGTACATAACTCTCCACTCGTCCGGACAAATATAACCACAAGTTCCAATCTGGAGAATTATTTATATAAAGAAGAGTTGTTAGCTTCCGGATCGACATTCCCGAACTCAACAATCACAACAAATCATCCGAAAACTAACAACTACTTATTTTAACAATCAACGCTATCCGTTGTTCTATTTCTTCTTCATGGCAGCCTGGATCGCCTTGGCAGTATCCTGGTGTGCCTTCAGGGTAGGCAGTGTGTTACCTGCCCATGTTTTCAGATCCGGATCTGTCAGGTTCTGGGAAGCTTTATCAAACATATCTACATCTTTATCATGGTCATTTACCATCATATCAATGAAGTGTTTGTCAAACTCTTTACCGGAGAGTTTACTCATATCTCTCAGGTGTTCTGAATAATCGGAGCCTACGCTATCCGGAAGGGTAATATTCTTAGTCGTCGCCAGACTTTTCAATTCATCGCCTGCTTTTGAGTGGTCAGCCACCAGCAATGCGCCGAAGTCTTTTATACGCTGTGTTGTACCTTTCTCCTGTGCCAGTTTACCAGCCTGTACTTCCAGCATGCCACCGTCAGCGGCTTTTACCGCGAAGTCAGATGATTCTTTGTCTACAGGAGCGGTTTCTTTATTTACTGCCTGCGCACTATCTACAGCATCTTCGTGTTTGGCTGCTGTGTTTCCTCCGTTACAAGCCTGAAACATCCAGGCAGCCAGCATAGTCGCGGCAATAAAAGTGAGCTTTTTCATGTCTTCCTTTTTTGGTTTAACAAATAGATGTAACAGTTTAACGTGTCATCTAGTGATGTCATACATGAGGCAAAAAAGGTACCATGCCAGCCCGACCGGTTTTTTCCTCCTGAAAGAAATATCCTTAAAGTCCAGCGCTGTATTACGTTTCAGCAATACGAACTGTACTATAATGATTATCAGCCCCTACCGCTGACGCGGAAGGATATTCTGTAGACCGCTTTCCCCGTTTCCGGGTAAATAAATCATTCCGGAACGCTCATTCTAAAAATATTTTGGAACATTCATTCTATTATTCTACATTTGCATCATGGCACGGAATAAAGCATTTGATCCTGAGGAAAAGCTGGAAAAAGCAAGGGATCTCTTCTGGGAGAAGGGATACAACGCGACGTCCATGCAGGACCTTTGTGAAGAGATGAAACTGAACCGGGCCAGTATATATGATACTTACGGTGACAAATACGCCCTCTTTCAACAGTGTCTGCAGAACTACGCGAAGGAGAAACTATTTGATTACAAACAATGCTGTGAGAAGGTATCACCCCTTTCAGCGATAGACAGTATCATACGAAGAGCGGTCCACAACAGGAAAGAAGGGAAATCCTGCCTCATGGTAAAGACATCCTTTGAACTGGCTTCAATGGATGAGGGTATAAGACACATTGTACAGGAACAGGCAAAGCAAAGCATCAGCGTATTACAGGAACTTTTGGAGAAAGCACAAAAGATGAACGAAATACCAGCAGAAAAGGATCCGGCTACATTAGCACAGTTCCTATACGCAAGCTTCAGTTCGATCTGGTTGATGGACGTATTATTCGGTGATAAAGCAATGTTGGACAGCATGGCAGACCATATATTGTATAGCATCAGGCATTGATATTTTTTTGCATTTTTTTGGAACAATCATTCTGGAATTAATTAACTGAAGAACCCATGTATCCAACATTACTATCATCCGCTACTATAGGCAATTATGCCATTTCAAACAAGGTGGTTATGGCGCCCACCGCTAGTAAAAGTCACGTACCTGCGGGCATTCCCAACGACGTGACCGTCAACTACTACAGCCAGCGGGCCAAAGCCGGCCTGATCATCGCAGAGGGAACCGGTCCTGCAGAAAACGGTATGGGCCAGGCGCACATGCCAGGGATTTATAGCAAGGATCAGATTTCAGGATGGAAAAAAGTAACAAAAGCCGTACATGAAAACGGCGGCCGGATCTTCCTACAGATCAAACACACAGGGCGTATTTCACACCCTGCCAACATGCCGGCTAAGGCAGACGTAATAGCTCCTTCGGCCATTACAGCCAAAGGTGAGATATGGACAGAGAAACTGGGCTGGCAGCCACATGCCACTCCAAGAGCAATGACTACATCAGAGGTAGGAAAAATGGTCCAGCAATATGTAAAGGCAGCAACACAGGCAATAGAAGCAGGTTTCGACGGAGTGGAAATACACGCAGCGCAAGGATATCTAATGGACCAGTTCCTGCACCCTGATACCAATCAGCGGACAGACAAATACGGTGGCAGCATTCCAAACAGGGTACGTTTTGTACTCGAAGCCGTGGCAGCTGTCAGTCACGCAATAGGCAGGCACCGTACAGGCATCCTCCTGTCTCCTTACAGCCAGGTCAATGACCTGCAGCATCACAATCAGATAGACGCTACTTACGAATACCTGACAGATGCACTGGATACTTACGGATTGTCTTACATCCACCTGCTGACCGAAACGGCAACTCCTGCCACACTGATTGCTGGCATACGTTCCCGCTTCAATGGAACACTGATCTTAAATGGTGATTACGACGCCTTAAGTGCAGAACAAACTGTGCAGAATGGCCTGGCTGATCTGATCGCATTTGAGAATCCATGTGTCTCCTCTCCTCTCTCCGGTAAGTTTGCAACAACTTCCAGTGAGCCGCTTAAAAAGCCCAATTACGCTTGCGCGAATTGTTAATTATAAATCTGAGAGTTGTTTAGTTGTATACACTTCCGTAGCGGAAGCCCTGTTGCGGAAGTGCTTTCTACAGGTAAAACATAAAGAACATTAGTGAAGGATATATATTTAGCTCGTTTAAGAATCACCGCCGTGTAGAAAGAGGAAGATTGTGACATTGGAGAATGCAATTCTCTACTAGTCCCGGAAGTATAAAATAGGCCATCTGTTGCCACATAATTTTTAAGACGCAAACAGATAGGATTTCCAATAAAACAGCTTTAGCGAATACCAACAGATAAAGCCTATTTTATACTGACCTGAGGATTATAATGACAGCCGCTATTTAAAGCGGCTTTTTTCATCTGCTTACACCCGCCTCCACAGCCAGTTCCTTCCAGTTGAAATACTGCTGCGCATTGTAATAGCAGACGTCTTTTACCACCTTACCGATCCACTCCACATCATTGGGTAGCTCTCCGTTTTCTACTTCCTGCCCAAACAACTCACATACGATCCTCCGGAAATACTCATGACGCGGATAAGATAAAAAGCTGCGGGAATCGGTCAGCATGCCCACAAACCGGCTCAGTAATCCCATATTGGACAATGCATTGATCTGTTTGATCATACCATCTTTCTGATCAAGGAACCACCATGCAGAACCAAACTGCACCTTACCAGCTACAGATCCATCATTGAAATTACCGATCATAGTAGCCAGCAGTTCATTATCCGCCGGATTCAGATTATACAATATCGTCTTCGCTAATTTATCCTGACTATCCAGTCTGTCCAGAAATTTCGCCAGTGCCCTCGCCTGAGAGAAATCACCGATAGAATCCCATCCGGTATCTGGTCCCAGTATACGCATCATACGCGAATTATTATTCCGCAAAGCACCCAGGTGATACTGCTGTACCCACCCCTTCTCCCAGTCCCATTCCGCCAGTTGTAACAACAAGGCAGATTTGATCTGACGGGCTTCCGGCAAACTTAATCGCTGACCACTCCTTACTTTCAGGAAGATGGAATTGATATCTTTTTCCAGAAAATCTTCTGCATAGATCTCCTCAATACCATGATCAGAAACTGAACAACCCTGCGAAGCAAAGAAGTCATGTCTGTTCTTTAATGCCTCCAGCAGATCGGCATACGTATCGATCGTAATACCTGCCGCTTCTTCCAGTCTTGCCAGATAAGCATTATATTTCTCCGGATCATCCACATTCATCGCCTGATCGGGACGAAATGCAGGCAGAATAGGTATTTCAAAACCATCCTGGCGCAACTGCTGATGATGCTCCAGTGTATCTGCCGGATCATCTGTCGTACACACCAGGGCTACATTCATTTTACGCAGCAGATTACGGGTGCTGAACGCGGATGTTTCCAGCTGCGCGCCGGCATTGTAATAGATATCCGAAGCTGTCGCCGGACTTAAAATATCATGTATATCAAAATAACGCTGTAACTCCAGATGCGTCCAGTGATACAGCGGATTACGCAGGGTATATGGCACGGTAGCGGCCCACTTCTCAAACTTCTCCCAGTCAGTTTTATTACCGGTGCAGTAACTCTCATGCACCCCGTTCGTACGCATCGCCCTCCATTTATAATGATCCCCATACAACCATGCCTGTGTAAGCGTACCAAAAGTGGCATCTGCCGCTATCTGCGCCGGCGGAAGATGACAATGATAATCGATCACAGGCATCTCCTTTGCATAGTCGTGATAAAGGCGTTTTGCGGTATTGTTAGTCAGGAGAAAATGTTCATCCAGGAACTTCTTCATTGTAGACAGTTTAATTAATGGTTAGTAGATTACAGTGACACACCTCTTTTCCAGGGAATAAAATCATCCTGTCCGTTGATGACGGATCTGGCTTTTGTAATTCCACTGGCCACATCAATGACATAGTTCAGGATGCGTTCTCCCGCCTCCGGGATAGACTCTTCTCCATCGATAATAGTGCCTGTATTGATATCGATAATATCCGGCATACGCTGATAAAGTTTTGTATTGCTGGACAGTTTTATAACAGGTGTTACGGGATTACCGGTAGGCGTACCCAGTCCGGTGGTGAATAATACGATAGTGGCTCCCGCCCCTACTTCTGCTGTGGTAGATTCAACATCATTGCCTGGTGTACAAAGCAGGTTCAACCCCGGCAGACTCACCTTCTGCGGATAGTCTAATACAGCAGCTACCGGAGAGGTACCTCCTTTTTTTGCTGCACCGGCCGATTTGATAGCATCAGTAATCAATCCGTCTTTGATATTACCTGGAGAAGGATTCATATCAAAACCGGAACCTGCTTCTTCTGCGCGACGTTGATACGTGCGCATCAGGTCTATAAAACGTAATGCATCTGTTGTATCCACACAACGATCACTCATTTCCTGTTCGACGCCGCACAACTCAGGAAACTCAGATAAAATAACCGAACCACCCAGTGCAACCAGCAGATCGGAAGTATAACCGATAGCAGGATTTGCTGAGATACCGGAGAATCCGTCAGAACCACCACATTCCAGTCCTATACATAGTTTTGATAACGGAGCAGGTGTACGGGTAATCTTATTGGCTTCAATCAGTCCCGCCATCGTCTGCCTTACCGCCGCAGTGATCAAAGCCTGCTCTGTCCCTGTCTGCTGCTGATCGAGTATAAACAGCGGTTTACTGAACTGAGGGGAACGTTTACGGATCTCTTCTTCCAGCATGGTGATCTGTGCATTCTGGCATCCCAGGCTCAGTACTGTTGCACCTGCGACGTTCGCATGTGTGATATAACCTGCCAGCAGACCACACAGGGTCTGTGCATCCTGACGGATACCACCACAACCACCTTCATGCGTCAGGAACTTAATACCATCCACATTTTCAAAGAGGCGTTGCTGACCATCTGCTGTGTTGTCTTCTGTATATACCGTTTCAAGTATAGCGGCAGCATCCGCACCCTGCTGGTATTGCTGCACCAGTTGGCGCGCAAAGGCGGCGTATTTCTTCGGACGGCCATAACCTAATTCTTCGACTAATGTCTCCCTTAATACTTCCACGTTCCTGTTCTCACAAAACACCATTGGGATCACCAGCCAGTAGTTACCGGTACCCACGCTTCCATCTGCTCTATGATACCCCATAAAGGTGCGGTCCTGCCATTTGGAAATATCCGGTATATGCCAGGCTGTTTTCCGCGTAGCTGCCAGTTGAAAATCACTGGATGCATGTTGTACATTACCTACTGCTATCTTCGCACCTGCTGCCAGTGTTTCTTTTGCTCTGCCTACCAGTACGCCATACATGGTGATCGCATCACCTGGCTGTAATACGGTTTCTGTAAATTTGTGCTTTGCCGGTACATCTTCTGTCAATGTATATACCTGCCCGTTTTCCTGCACGCTTTCTCCTTTTTTCAGATCTGTCAGTGCTACTACTACATTATCCTGCGGATGAACTTTCAGGACTTTTCTTTTCAATCCCGTCATATACTGTTTTATTTAAGCGATCGTTGTTTCTTCTGATACCCTTCTGATCAATGATGCGGCTCCTTCTGTGAGTAATGCACCCATCATGATCGTAACCGCATGCGCAAAACCCGGTAACTGTGTGAGATCGACACCCCAGAGGGCAGTATCTTTTAATACCGTCTGTACCAATACGGCTGGCTCCAGTCTTTGCCATTTTTCTTTGAAATAGTCCGCATAATCATCTGTTACTTCCCCATCACGCATGAACAACAGATAGGCAGCAAAACCTAATGCCATCAATGCAGGTACTTCTTCCAGGCGCTGATAATGCCGTACGATCACGGGTATTACGCGCATCTTCATTTTGGAAGTATACTGCATGGTGATGCTCTGCCAGCGATGCTCGATAAACGGATTTCTGAAGCGATCCAGCACACTGCCGGCAAAGCGTAAGGCCGCATCTTCCCGGATAGCTACATTCGTTATAGCAGGCACTATTTCATGTTGTGCCAGTGCAGAGATGCAGCTTTCCATCGCAGCATCTTCCATCGCTTCTTTCACGGTATTAAATCCCGCCAATACGGCCAGTCCGCAGCTCAGTGTATGTGTACCGTTCAGCAACCGCAATTTCAGTTCGCGGAAGATATTGATATCCGGCGCCAGGACTACCCCGCTATCCGCAGGTGCAAATGCCAGCACCTTCCTGACCCGCTCACTGGATGTTTCTATCGCCCATAAAGCATAAGGCTCTGACATGATCATCAGTTGATCTGTATACCCCAGTTGCGCCTCCACCGCAGCCTGTGCAGCTGCCGGAAGAGCGCCCGGGACGATACGGTCCACCAGTGAGTTACAGATATGATTCGCGGTAGATAACCAGTCTGTGAAAGCGGCTTCCAGTTGATGCTGTTGCGCCAGTTCCAGAAGGATCTGCTTTAATTTAGTTCCGTTGTCGGGTATCAGTTCAGTCGGAATGATGACCATTCCCTTATTGGTATCTCCTTTGAAATGCCGGTAACGACGTAAGAGAAATGCCAGTAGTTTACCGGGGAAAGAAGCCGGTGGAGCGGCATGGATATTATCCGCCGTCAGGGTAATACCTACTTCTGTCGTATTGGAAATAATGATCTCCATCTCCGGATCAGTGGCACATTGCAAAATTTGCTCCCATTCGCCGGTAGCAGACAACACCCTGCTGATCGCATCATTTACAACATATTCCTCTACTCTTCTGCCCTGCATGATCCCCTGGATACAATGCGTATACAGGTAATCCTGTTCATTGTAAGCATCGGTATTACCTTTATCCGTAGACTTCACCACAACGATACGGCCATTAAAAATACCGGCCTTATTGGCCTTATCAATGAAATAATCAGGCAGACCACGCAGTAATACACCGGTACCGAATTGCAGTACTTTTTCGGGCAATACAGCACGCGCTTTGCCTGTCAGAAACTGTTTGTTCAATTGCATATTTCTTATTTAATGCGTCAATGCACCACTTCCATCGACCGTATTTACTAATTATTTATGAGTAGCCTGTCTGAATAACCACTCCGTCAGATCAGTAGCTGCCTGGTAATTTTCAAAGGAAGCCGGCAAACGGCGTCCATCCAGGTATTCGTTATAAAACCAGGGATCGCCTACGGCAAATACTGCTCCCTTGCCGACTTTGGCAGTCGCCATGATCACATCTCCATTATCTGTATACAATGCTTTGGCTGGTTGTTTTAATGCAAGCGTAGAGATCTCTTTGATGTAGATCTTCTTTGTATGTGCGAATACACTGTTACCAGCCGGCAGGAAGAGTGCGCCCTGTTCAAATTGTTTGCCTTCCACATGATTACGGCTGTCTTCCTTAAAATGAATACCGAATTTATCTGTCAGTATATTGAAGGTTTTGATCTCTGAATTACCTGCATCATTCTGTAATATCACCAGCACACCGCCCTGCTTTACCCAGTTCTCCAGCTGTGTGGCATGTGCTTCCGTCATGTAGTTAGGCTTTGCTGTTTCCTTCTCTGTATCAGGATCCACAATGATCAGGATATTGGACTTTGCGAGATTGGCAGCAGTCGGTGCTTCGGATAGTGTATTGGTCTTTGCGCCTCTGTTATGGAAGATATGTCCCCAGAGCGAAAATCCGCCGTTGTCCATCTCATTCCACACGTAGTGCCAGGACTCCGGCTGACCGGTAATCCCTTTCCTGAATTCATTATTGAAAAAGTTATCGATGGTTACCATCAGTCCTTTACCTGTCTGCGGAATAGCTGCCTGCTCCATCTCATTTGAAGCCAGCATATAAGCGCCGACACCTTTCGGATCATTGGTCACTACTTTCTCACTCAGATAGTATGCATAACTGCCATCCCGGTAAGGATCGCCACCCAGACCAGCTACGCTCACGGTACCTTCCAGGTTAACGCCTCCTTCCGGAGCAGTACGTACAAATTGTTTTGTAATGCCTTTATAGCCTTTCTCGGCTACTGTCCGGTAGGACGCAGGCAGATATCCCAGTCTGATCCCTTTGGCCAGTGCATACACAAACATACAGGAACCCGAAGCTTCCAGGTAGTTCCCCTTCGACCCTGCTTTGTCCAGCACCTGGTACCAGCAACCGCTCGTTGGGTCCTGGTATTTCTTAACGGCTACCGCCATGCGGTTCAGGATCTGCAGCAGACTATCTCTACCCGGATGACCGGCAGGATAATATTCCAGTGCATCTACCAGCGCCATACCATACCAGCCCATCGCACGACCCCAGAAATTAGGAGAACGACCGGTAGTTTTATCTGCCCAGCGTTGTTCACGGGATTCATCATACCCATGATACAGCAGGCCTGTTTTATTATCACGGGAATGTTCTTCCATCAGTACAAACTGACGCGTGATGTCTTTGAATGCTGTTTCATCATGATACATCGCAGCATATTCTGCATAGAAAGGTTCTGCCATATACAATCCGTCCAGCCACATCTGGAACGGATAGCGTTTCTTGTGCCAGAAGCCGCCTTCTTTGGTACGCGGCATTTTATCCAGCTGTGCTTTTAGTTTATCGGCAGCCAGTTTATATTTCTCTTCATTGGTTACTTTGTATAACAACAGTAACGAGCGCCCATTCTTGATGTTGTCTATGTTGTAATCTTCAGCCTTGTAAGTCCGTATCGTACCGTCTTTCTCAATATAATGATCAAGACCTGTCTGTATGAATTTAAAATATTGCCCGTCGCCGGTGTTCTTCCACAATCCGGTAAAACCTTCCAGTACCACACCCTGGTCATACGTCCAATGTGCATGTCTTCCTGCCAGTTGTAAAGAATCGCCCCATATCCGTATCATGGTTTCCGCCATCTTTGCTGATTGTGCAAAGGCAGTCGCCGGCAGGAGGAGCAAAAGGGTATTCAGTAGTTTCTTCATGCCGTATACTTTGATGAATTATCTTTTACTAATGTCCAGTTTAACCTGTTTGCTATCCTGTACATTGAGTTTACCGTTGTCTTCTGTGATCAGCGTTACATTGCTCATACTGATATTGTTGCCAACGATACAGTCACCCGCTTTCTTCGCCTTGATCGTGATATCTTTCAGATGAATATCACTGATCGGCATTTCCGGTAATCCCCGTATGAAGATGGCTTTCTCTGCGCCGTGACACACCACATTACTGATATGGAAATCTCTGAACTGAGGAGTCGCTTCTGTTACCGGGAACAGTTCCACTTTTACCGCTTCACGTTTCTCTCCGGATAATAGCACAGGATCTTTCGCCATATAATACATATCAAAGAGGATCGCCTCCGCAGGTATATCTTTCATGTTGATGTTGTTGACATAGATCTTTTCTACAACACCACCACGGCCACGGGTTGTTTTAAAACGCAGGCCAATGTCCGTACCGAGGAAAGAGCAATTGGAAACGAACAGATTTCTGGCGCCGCCGGACATCTCACTGCCCACAACAAATCCGCCGTGTGCGTGATATACCGTACAGTTATTCACGATCACGTCTTCTGTAGCCACGCCACGCTTACGTCCCTGTTCATCGCGGCCGGATTTGATACAGATACCATCATCCCCTACATCAAAGGTGCAACCTTCGATACGTGCATAGCGACAGGACTCCAGATCGATACCATCGCCATTTTGTGCATACCAGGGGTTTTTAGCGTATACGTCTCTCAGGGTGATATGTTCGGTCAGCAGCGGATGCAGACACCAGGCCGGTGAGTTCTGGAAGGTGACACCTTCCAGCAACACATATTTGCAGGAAGTGATACTGAGCATATTCGGACGAAGGAAGTCCTTGATATCATTGTAGTCGGCAGCCGTCTTACCCGCTTCAATCACACCTGCGAGTTTGGTGTGTGATCCTTTCTGAGACTTTGCCGAAGGATACCAGGTCTTTTGATCCTCCCCTTCTATACCACCGGAAGCCAGTAACTTCTTCCATTGGGAGTCCGTCAGTTTATCTTTCTTAACAATACGCCAGGCATCGCCACCGCCATCTATGATCCCTTTACCGGTAATCGCGATATTCTCTGTGTTTACAGCAGATATTGGCGCCTGACAGCGCATAGCTTTCAATCCTTCATAAGTCGTTTCTACAAGCGGGTACTGGTCAAAATCTGTTGTGAACTGCAACAGGGCATTAGGCGCCAGGTACAGGTTCACATTACTTTTCATAACGACCGGGCCAGTGAGCCACAGTCCGGCGGGTATCATCACCACACCCCCACCGTTCTCACTGGCTTTGGTAATGGCGGCGTTGATACTTTTACTGTTCAGCGTCACACCGTCTGCTTTCGCGCCAAATGCGACGATAGTGAGCGTATCTCTTTTGAAATGCGGCTCATAGATCTCCGGCAGGTCAAAACGGTATTTACCTTCGAATTCAGTCTGCTGGAGGTATTTCTCCAGACCTATATGTTTATCCCTGATCTCTCTGGCTACCAGTCCTGCGACCAGGGTAGCGCCATAAGTATTGAAATGGGTATTATCCGTTACGCCATTCGGCAGGGTACTATAGTGCCCTGCCGGAGTGGTTTTAAATAACTTTTCAGAGCCCTGTACACCCTGTTGTACCAGTAAGGCCTCACTGCTTTTATGCAGATCGATCAGCGGTACTTTCAGACTGGCAGCCAGCTCCCGTACTACGCCGGGGTATTCGCCATGCTGGTCGACGAAGGCGCCTTTCTCATCAAATTTCCTGCGCATGACCGGTGTCACGAGGACAGGATTAGCCCCTTTTGCCCGGGCTTCTTTCACAAAACGGATCAGATTATCCTTATAAGCGCCCTTAGGAGCCGCAAAACGGGTCGAATCATCCTTTTTGGAGTCATTATGCCCGAATTGGATAATCACCCAGTCACCGGCCTTTAATTGCACAAGAACGCTATCCCAGCGATGCTCATTGATGAAACTTTTGGTACTGCGTCCATTTACGGCATAGTTCTTTACCGTCACGCCTTTCTGCAGGAACAGGGGAAACAGCTGCCCCCATCCTCTTTCCGGATTATCTGCCAAAGGCTTATCGGCCATGGTGGAATCTCCGATCATAAATACGCGCGGCGGATCGTCTGTCGGTATCCAGCTGATCAAAGGGAAAAGCAGCGCCAATAGATACAACTTCATGAGCTTCGGTTTAATGGTATTACTGATAGTTTGGATTCTGTGTAAATTCAGTTTTGTTGGTCACAGCGTCGATCTGATCCTGCGGGATCGGACGTAGATTGTGGAATTCCTGGAAACTCTTTGCAGCATCCGGATTGTGCGCAATAATGTGTGCGGACAGTTTACCGGTACGTTTCAGGTCAAACCAGCGGAGCTGCTCGCCTGCCAGTTCGCGGGCTCTTTCATCCAGGATAAACTCCAGGGTCATATTTGCAGCAGACACTTCCATTTCAGCCTCATGTCCCGGAATAGCCGCACGCTTACGCAGTACGTTGATATAGTCTGCCGCCTTACCGGTATTACCCAGTTTGATCTGTGCTTCCGCAGCGATCAGGTACAATTCGGCCAGTCTGATAATATAAGCGTCCTTCGCACTCTGTTCCTCATTCATGGAAGCGCGGCTTGGGTCATCAAATTTCTGTAAGGAAACGTAACGCGTACGGTCTTTACCACCCTGGTTGGCATAGTAACAGATATTCCTGTCATACACCCGGTATTTCTTACCAGCCGTGTCTGCATTGGAAACGACATATTTGGTACAGATCACCGCCGTATCACCCAGTTTCATACCTGCCGGCGCTGTCTTGGTATTGTTACACAGCCATACGCTTTTAAAGGTCGCATCATAACGGGCATCTGCTTTCTCATTGAACAGGTCCAGCAGATAGAGCGTAGGCATATATCTGTTGAAAGGACGGCCATTCAGGACATCACGCTGTAAACCCGGTAAGTCGTCATATTTCATACCAAACATCAGGTGACCGTTATTCGCACCGCGGGAGTGGCCATTTGGATATAAGGTTGCGTCAAGTCTGTCGTCAAACACCAGGTTCTTCATATAGTTAACGGCCCATACGATCTCTTTGTTTTGCAGGTTATCCATCTTCCACAGGTCCGCATATTTCGGCACGAGGGAGAAACCGTACTTAGTGATCACAGAATCAGCCAGTGCTGCTGCCCGGTCATTCATACCACGGGTCAGATACATACGCGCCAGGAATGCCTGTGCTACTGGTCTCGTGGCACGGCCATAATCACTGGTAGTCACCGGCAGATTCTTTACAGCAATATCCAGGTCGCGGAATATCTGTGCATAGAAAGTGTCTACGGGTGTACGGTTAGCCGTTGTTTCCACACCTGCCGTTTCTGTAACAGTAAAGTGTACGCCACCCCACATCTCTACAATATGCCAGTAATAGAATGCACGCAGGAAATGCAGTTCGGCATCGCGCATGGCGCGTTTCTCTTCCGTAAAACCGGCATTGCCAATTCTGCCGATACCTGTATTACACAAATTGATAGCGGAATACAGCTGTCTCCACATGACGCTCATCACCCCATTGCTGGCCTGTAAGTTGATATACTGTGTCAGGTCAGGATATTTATCACCGGTTCCGCTGGTCCAGAGATCAGTACCCATTTCTGAGATACTGTAACCTTCTTCTTTTCCATACCACCAGCGATTATAAGAATAAGCGGCGCTGACCAGTGTTTCAAAACCATCAGGTGTACTGAACACCTGATCTACGGTCAGTCCGGATGGATTATATTCTTCCAGTTGTTTGTTACAGGCAGCCAGCAGACCAGCCCCCGCGATCAATATGATAAAAAGATTTATATAGCGTTTCATGACTTGTAAGGTTAATTTGAATGAAATCAGAATTCTACGTTCAGACCGGCTACATACATTTTCGTCAGCGGATTACTCAGGTCACCGCCTCTCTCCGGATCATAGTCTTTCACTTTACTGAAAGTGAACAGGTTCTTACCTGTTACATAGACACGCAGGTTGGTCAGATGCAGGTTTTTGAGCGCTGAACCCGGCAGCGTGTAACCCAGGGAAATGTTACGGATCTTCACGAAAGAACCATCTTTATAGCCCAGTGTTCTGATGAAAGGCGTGCCGTCCTTCGAAACGCTGGCATTCGGGCGCGGATAAGCATTCGTTTCATGCTCAGGCGTCCAGTAGTCCAGCGGTGCACTATTCTCCAGGCCCTGCGGATCATACTTCGCTGCATATTCTGAATTGATCCATTGACCGATGCGGGCGAATACATACACATTCAGGTCAAAATTCATAAAGCGGATATCGTTGTTCAGACCACCACTCCAGGTAGGGACCTGTCTGCCGAGTATCACACGATCCTGTGAATTCAGCACGCCGTTACCGTCCTGGTCACGCACTTTGATATCGCCTGGTTTATAGCCAAAGGCAGTGGCCGCATCCGCTTCTTTGGTCTGCCAGATACCGACCTTTTCATAGTCGTAGAATACACGCACCGGATAACCGATAAACCATCCATTGGCAACATCATTGGTATTGGCATCAGCCAGTGCCACGATCTCTTCTTTATTTTTAGAGAAAACGATATTGGAATTCCAGCTGAAGTTTCTGCTTCTGACATTGACGGTGTTGATACCGATCTCAATACCCCTGTTCCTGGTCTTACCAATGTTCTGGATCACGGTACTTACACCGGAGGAAGATGGCAGTGTTCTTTGCAGCAACAGGTCTTTTGTTTTCGTATCATACAGATCGATGGTAGCGCCAATCCTGCCGTTAAAGAAACTCATATCCAGACCGATATCCGTGGTGGCAGAAAGCTCCCATTTCAGGTTCCTGTTACCGATCTGACTACCGATACCGTAGGCCAGTGCCG
This sequence comes from Chitinophaga sp. YR627, assembly GCF_900114995.1. Lineage (GTDB taxonomy): Bacteria > Bacteroidota > Bacteroidia > Chitinophagales > Chitinophagaceae > Chitinophaga. The sequence continues at coordinate 52,400 of NZ_FOUX01000006.1, read as the reverse complement.
AGTTGGTATCATCGTAGGAGAACGGGATCTTGGTCAGATAACTGGCGGTGGCATATGGCGGTACCGCATCATTACCCGCGATACCATAGCTCGCACGTATTTTCAGATCGCTGAATACGCGTTGTGATTTCATGAAAGGTTCATCAGATACACGCCATGCACCTGCTACGGAAGGGAAGAATGCCCATTTATTACCCGGCGCCAGTTTGGAACTACCATCTGAACGGCCGGTGAGTGACAACAGGTATTTCCCTTTATAGTTGTAGTTGATACGACCGGTGAATGAGATCAGTTTATTCGCCATATAGCTGGAACGGATCGCAATACCACTTACGTTGTTCTGTAAAGCGTAATATAACTGCGCCGGCAGCAACTGGCCTTCACCCTGTAAAAAACTGGAATCCCGCTGATCAGAGAGCAAGCTGGCTACACCTGTCAGACCGAACGTATGATCGCCCAGTTTCTGTGTATAGTTCAGTACGTTTTCCCAGCTGATATACCGTTTGCTGCCACTATTGTACTGCGATCTGGAAGCCGATGCTGTGGAACGTTCGATCGTGTTTTTGGAAGCAAAGATCCCTGTGCGGGCATTATCCAGTGTCACACCCAGGTTGGAACGGAAGGACAGCCCCTTTAAAGGCGTCAGTTCTACATAGGCATTTACAAAGGTGCGGGTCACACGACCATTATTCTGATAGGCATTGGGCTGTTCGTCTGCCAGCGGATTGATCATAGAACCCATATTAGGGAACAGGATCAGGTTGCCATCTTCATCATAGGGAAGATTAAGCGGTACGATCTTATTTGCCTGGTTCAGTGGATCACGGCGATTATCCTGGTTGTAGTAGGTCACCTGACTCTGCATACCGACTTTCAGATAATCATTGATGGTCTGATCGAGGTTTAAGCGGGCAGAATAACGTTTCAGGTGATCCAGTTTGAAGATACCTTTCTCATCAAAATAATCCAGGGAGAGATAGACTTTGGTTTTCTCAGAACCACCGGATACGCCCACCTGATAATCCTGTTGTAAACCATCATGGATCAGCAGATCTGCATAGTCTGTCCAGAGATTGTTCTGAATAGACGCTACTTCTGCAGCATTGAAGATCAGGGGATCATCAGCTTCTGTTTTCCAGCGGCCGGTGGTACGGTTTGCCTCACGTTTCTGTGCAACATATTGCGGGCCGGTAGACATCGCAGGATAGCCTGCTACCTGTGAAATACCAGCGTAGGTGTTGACAAAAACACGCGGTTTACCAGAAGCACCTTTTTTTGTGGTGATGATAATGACACCGTTTGCGCCTCTTGATCCGTATACAGCGGTGGAGGAAGCATCTTTCAGTACTTCCATTGACTGAATATCGTTGGGGTTGATGTCCTGTATATTTTCGTATTGTACACCGTCTACGATGTACAGCGGACCATTATCCGCACGGATAGATCTGTTACCACGTACGGTCACATTGATCTTTGCACCAGCTGCGCCATTGCTTTTAGTGATATCGACACCTGGCAGTTTACCCTGTACAGATTCCATTACGTTAGTGGAAGGCACCTTTCTGAGTTCTTCGCCTTTCACGGATGTAACAGCGCCGGTCAGGTCACGCTTCTTTACTTCGCCATAACCTACGACCACGACTTCGTCCAGTTGTTTATTATCTTTTTCCAGTTTCACTACAATGTTGCTGTTGCCATTAATGTTTTGTGTCAATGCCTGATAGCCGAGGTAACTGATCATCAGTACACCGGTCTGAGCATCGGGAACGGTAAGAGAAAATGCGCCTGTAGCGTCGGTCTGTGTGCCTGTTGTGGATCCTTTGAGTTGCACATTGACCATAACCAGCGGTTCTCCGGTTTCTGCGTCGGATATCCGCCCTTTAATTGTCTGGCGCTGAGCAAATGTCACAGCGACACTTACCAGCAAAAGCCAGCAGATGATGAGTAGTTTTTTCATAACGTAACGTGTTGTATCTGTCTTCTAAAATTGGGTAATTGTTAGTCCGCAATGGAAATAGTGATATTGCTACAGTGGCAATATATTGTGGCACTGTTCCTCTTCAGTTCATCCTTTGGGTCTCCCCGAAACAATTCTACGCCGATATTCATTAATACGGAAAGGAATGGAGGTATTTATTTACGCAAACGTTTGCGGAAAAGGTATCAGGATCAGGGGCTCAGACAAAGAAACGGAGGGCGTAAAAGTGACCGGGAAGACAGGGCTGGCAGAACAATTGATAAATTATAAATAAAACTATATCTTTAGCACCATCTAAGAGACAATTCCCTGAAACGAGGCTAATATTACCGTTCAATCCCTGTACCTAAATCAGCTACCATGCATACACATGCTGACAATGCAATAGCGCAGAAAAGCAGCGCTGTTGCCGGTCATGAATCCCGGACAACTAACAGGAAGGCTGTACATCAGCTCATGAGCGATCGCGACGAAGATGCACTGCAAATGAAGTGGCAGGATATGGCTGATAACAGCGCACAGGTGCGACAGTTAAAACAGCAGCAGCAGATGGCAGATGTGAGTCCACACCAGCTTATACAGAGAAAGCAGATGGATGCTATCAGTAATAGTCCGAAGCTGGCAGCACAACTGCAACAAAAAGCCGCTGTGACAGAAAGAGGGGTGTTACAGGCAAAACCTGTTCCACAGACGGACGGACTGCGGACGGTACATATCAATCATGCAGCGCCTGTACAACGAAGAGAGATCCCGGCGATCAAAATCGACCTGGTTGCGCTGAGAGGAACCGCAATGCCCCCTTTACCACAATGGGCCTCAGCTGCGAGTATTGTAACACGGCAAACGCTGATCACGCAGAAGCGCGCCGAATTAGCCGTATTTATGGGAGAAGTGAACGAGAAAAAAGATGAATATCTGGCTCAGCGCACCTTTGTTCCTGCTATGGAATCTGCACCACATCTCAGAACCAGACTTGCCGCTTTGCCCGGTGAGATCAATAAGTTGAATGCAGATATTGCGGCAGGATCTGCTGCAGAACCGGCAAGGCCTCCGGCGGGAACGGTATGGGGAACAGTTGCTGCTACGCACAGAAGCTGGAAAGCATTGAACGATAATGTGGCAGCGAATACTGCAACCAGAACCGCCAGACAGGCAGAACAGACCAGATCCACTGCCGACTTGCCGGTAGCAGAATTGCTTGAGGCAGCACAACTGGTAAAAGAAAAACTGGACGCCGCGCAGGCATTGCTGGAAGACCGGAAAATGGAAAGGTATTTTGAGGATGTGATCACCAGCGTACAGCCGGTTTGTACAGACTTACACGATGAAGGAACATGGGGAAATGGTCCATCTGCCCTGGGAGTTTTTACATATACATTACCTGATTCTCTAAATGGCATTGATCGCTGTATCGAGCCATTCACAGTGCATATTCATAAACCGCATGCAGGCAAGGTCTTACGCAGAGCACACGTACGTGGTGGTGGAAGATTTAATAATACGATCCTCTATAGCGGAGAACCCGTGGGAGCAGGAGTAATCACAGGTTGGGAAGGACGTGCGCTAAATAAGGTATTTGCTGCACTACCATAAGTTACATCAGGGAGCAGGTGATAGCTCCATGCTCCCTGATGTAATATCAATACTCAATTTACCCTGAACCAATCATAATCCGCAAAGCCGCTATCATTGATCTGTGTATTACGCGTGCAAAAGAGCCCCACCTTCGCTCCTACCCATCTTCCCGGCTGTGCTACAAACGGCTTCCCCGCATCAATAAACTTCATACCATCTGTACTATAACTAAACTGACACACCGCTCCTTTATCTACCTTCACCCGGAACCAACAGGTATTCCCTTCTATCGTCTTCAGCACTTCCTGTTCTTCAGCAGCGCCTTTGTCTGCTTTCAGACAGGACGCATATAACAGTTGCAATTTATTATCCTTCTTCATCAGTGAGATGCCCGCATAGTCAACACCCATAATGATCAGGCCTGTACGCTCTCCTTCCAGTGCAGGATTTGGGGTAAATGTACATTTCGTGGTCACGGTGAAACTATCCGCCGGAAACTTCTGTAACAACAGATTTGGTACCTGCCAGTGATTACGGGAAGAATCAGGCACTTTCGCAGAAAATAAGCGTAACGCCCCTTTCGCCGGGTACATCATCATCCAGGTAGATACCGGATTCGCCTGCCATTGCCATTGCAACCCTAATGTCGCACTATTGAATTCATCTGATTCTGGCGGCGTGATCACCGGCATACCTGCCAGTGGTTTCCGGTAAGTCATCACCGGCTCTCCTTTCCCATCACCATCAGTATCCGCACCTATCACCGGCCAGTCCTTCATCCATTGCATGGGTTGCAGATGTACCACACGCCCATAAGCACCTTTATCCTGAAAATGCAGGAACCAGCTGCTGCCGGAAGGCATATCCACCCAGGCGCCCTGATGCGGACCATTCACCACACTCTTACCCTGGTCCATGACGATCTTCTCTTCATACGGACCATAAATGTTCCTGGACCGTAATACCAGCTGCCAACCGGTACTCACGCCACCTGCCGGCGCAAAAATGTAATAATAACCATTGCGTTTATACAACTTAGGACCTTCCAGTGTCGGGTGTGCGCCATGTCCGTCGAAAACCAGTACCCCTTCATCCGTGACTGCTGTACCGGCTTCATTCATACGATTGAGTGTCAGGATACTTTTGATACCCGCCCGGCTGCCTGCCCAGGCATGTACAAGATAGACCTTGCCGTCGTCATCCCACAGCGGACAGGGATCTATCAACCCCTTACCTTCTTTTACCATCACAGGACCAGACCAGGGTCCCGCCGCATTTTTTGCCTTGATCATGTATATACCGAAATCAGGATCAGGGTAATAGATATAAAATTCTCCTTTATGATAACGGATAGAAGGCGCCCATACCCCATTGCCATGCTGGACCTTGCTGAAATGCACAAAAGGAGGCTGGCGCAGGAGGGCATGTCCCACCAGCTGCCAGTTCACCAGGTCTTTCGACTGCAGAATGGGCAAGCCCGGGGCCGCATTAAAACTGGACGCCGTCATGAAAAACTCATTCCCTGCCCGGCAAACATCCGGATCGGAATAATCGGCATTCAATACAGGATTTTTATAGGAGCCATTTCCGAGATCAGCTACCCGGGAAAGGGAGCGCTGCTGACCATAAAACAGCGTTGGGAGGCACAAACCAGCCAAAATAAATAGCAGCTTTTTCTTCATCTGCAAAGCGTTTTTCATACGTGTAAGAATGACACTAATATAGTATAAAATAAATTATAAGTATATTTACTCACTACGTTATGAAATTTGAAGCAGCCACTATAAAAGATATAGCCATTGCGCTGGGGTTATCCACCTCTACTGTGTCCCGTGCACTGCGGGATAGTCATGAGATCAGTATTGCTACCAAACAGCTGGTACTGGAATATGCCACCCGGATCAATTATCATCCGAATCCTATTGCGCTCAGTCTCAAGGAAAAACGAAGCCGCTCCATCGGGGTGATCGTTGCTGAAATCGCCAACAGCTTTTTCTCCCAGGCCATTAATGGTATTGAGTCCGTCGCAAAGGATAAAGGATATAACGTCATGATCTCCCAGACGCATGAGTCTTTTGACAAGGAAGTGATGACCCTGCAATACCTGGCCTCCCGTTCTATCGACGGACTACTCATCTCCGTATCCAGTGGTACGGAAAATCTGGACCATCTGAAAGCATTACATGAAAGAGGATTTCCGATCGTCTTTTTTGACCGTATCGTAGAAGAGATCCAGACGCATAAGGTGATGGTAGATAATTTCAGGGGTGCTTATGATGCGACCTTACATCTGATCAATAAGGGGTACAAACATATTGCCGTTATCGCCGGACCGGAAAGTTTGTCCATCAGCAGAGAACGTATTGCTGGTTATCGGGAGGCACTGGCCCAGACGAAAGTGAAACCTGGTAAAGCCCTGATCAAATACAGCCGTTATGCCGGTCTGCACCTGCAGGAAGTAGAACAGGCCGTGAGTCAGTTACTGAAACTGCGCCCACGACCTGATGCTATATTCACGGCGTCAGATAAGCTGACCACCAACTGTATGCGGGTATTGAAGAGTAAGGGCATACGCATCCCGCAGGACATTGCCCTGGTGGGATTCTCTAACTCTGATCTGATAGAATTGCTGCATCCACCGCTGACTGTTGTACGACAACCAGCCTTCGAAATGGGACAGATTGCTACGAACCTGCTACTGCAACTGATAGAAAGTAAAAAGCCCGTGAAGGAGTTTGAAAGAAAAATTCTGAATACAAGCCTGATCATACAGGCTTCTTCCTGATACTAGGCCTGTGTTGCAGTCAGCCGTTGTGCCATCTGTACCGTCAGTTCTGCGATCCTGTTGGAAATACCAACTTCATTATCATACCAGGCCACTACCTTCACCAGGTTTCCGATCGTACGCGTCAGACTCGCATCTACGATGGAAGAATGGGTATTACCCAGAATGTCTGCTGATACCAGCGGCTCTTCTGTATATTCCAGTACACCTTTCAGATCATTGTCAGCATGCTGTTTGAACAATGCATTGATCTCTGCTGCGGATGCCGGTTTTACCAGGTTCAGTGACATATCTGCAATCGAACCGTCAATCACCGGTACACGATAAGAGAATCCATCCATCTTACCTTTCAGTCCGGGCAATACATCTCCGATCGCCTTTGCAGCACCTGTCGTCGTTGGTATAATTGACTGCGTAGCTGCACGTGCTCTTCTGTAATCTTTATGCGGTCCATCCTGTAACATCTGGTCCATGGTAAATGCATGCACCGTACTCATATAACCGGAAGCAATACCATATTCCTTATCCAGCAGGTATAATACCGGTGCGATACAGTTCGTCGTACAGGAAGCTGTAGACAGGATCTCATCTTCATCCGTGATCAGGTCATCATTCACACCTGCTACGATCGTCTTCACATTACCTGTTGCCGGTGCTGTGATCAATACTCTGCCCGCGCCCGCAGTAATATGCTGCTGTGCAAGGTCTTTCTGTGTAAAACGGCCGGTAGACTCAATCACAACGTCTATCCCCAGTTCTCCCCATGGCAGTTTTTCCGGAGATCTTTCATTCAGTAAAAGGATCTTCTTCCCGTTTACAACAAGATGTTTATCATCATGTGTAACGGTGCCGGGAAACTTGCCATGTGAAGTATCATATTTCAGCAGGTGCGCGAGCAACCCGATCTCTGTAAGGTCATTAATAGCCACTACCTCCACTCCTTTTTTGTCCTGTAATGCTCTGAGTGTCATTCTGCCGATACGTCCGAATCCATTAATAGCTACTTTCATCGTAAATATATTTTTAGGTGATCAATGAACGGTTTGTAATGATGTTCTGAATGTTCTGCGGTAATCACTGGGCGATACCATCATATGCCGCATAAAAGTGCGCCGCATAGATACAATCCCTCCCAGTCCGCATTTTTCTGCAATCTGCTCCATACTCATGTCGCTGTCCTCCAGGTATTTCCTGGCCATTTCAATCCGCAGCTTTTCTACAAATTTCCCTGGCGTCATACCTGTCTCTTTCAGGAATATCCGGTTGAAGTTGCGCAGACTCATATTACTATGTACTGCCAGTTCTTCCACGCTCAGGTCATCCTGTAGATGCTGCATCATCCAGGGTTGCAGTTTACCGGCAATGGAATTCTCCATCGAATGTACCTGTAACAGTGTACTGAACTGCGACTGATAACCCGTACGTTTCAGGAACAATACCAGCTTACGGGCAGCAGCAAGGGCAACATCTCTTCCATAGTCTTCCTCCACCAGCGCCAGCGCCAGATCAATACCGGATGCTACCCCGCCGGAAGTATACACATTGCCGTCTCTCGTATAGAAAGGATTCGTATCCACTTTGATATCCGGATAACGACGCTGAAAATCCTGACTGAATTCCCAGTGCGTAGTCGCCTGTTTACCATGTAGTATACCTGCCTCTGCCAGCGCATACGTCCCCACACAGACAGAACCCACACGGCGCAGCTTTGGATAGGCTTTTTTTAACCATTCACAGAAACGTTTGCCTGTCTCCTGGTTTCTAATAGAAAAACCGGCTACGATCAGTGTATCTATCGGCCCTTCTACTTCATCCACCTTTACCGGACAAATAATCTCCACCCCACTCTTCGTGGTGAGTTTTTTCGTACTAAGTGGAGAGGCTGTTATAATTTCATATCCGACGTCCTCTTTCCCTACGGTTTCAGAGAGCATCTTGTCGGCAGCTGCAAAGACGTCCAGCGGTCCTGCAATGTCCAGCATATAGGTACCAGGCATAGGTACAATAACGATGAGTTTTTTATGTTTTGGAGACATATAATTGCTTGAACAGGATAAAGGTAACATTGTTTAGGGATGGCACAAATGCCATAAATGATACAATTTGTGCCAAATGGAAGAATAAGTCAATAGCCTACGAAAAGTGTTTATTACTATCAAAAAAAATTCACGATCTATCCGATTAGATTTAAGAATATCTTTTCTATAAGAGATAATCATTAAAGTAATGTCCCAAGACAAGTAGCATATGTCAATTTCAATATTAAAAGAGTACTTTTTAAACCTCAATACGACTATGATATTAGACAAAATGATAGTCTACATATTAAAATGATTACTATCTCGAGATTGCTTACATAGCTTAAAAAGTAGTTTGAGATTAGATTATAATCCAGATCCTTGGCCAAGGTATAGGCTATTCAATAAAATGGAGCAAAATACTATTCTACATTATGTAAATGAATTGAGAAAGAATTTAACATCTCGGCTCAAACCCAACATAGGTTTGCAAATCACTATTTTTAACTGCGGTAATGAAGGTGCAGTATTAATTGTCTATTTTCACGAACAAATACCTTCCTCAGATAATTTTTCAAGTCAATATTCGAAGATATCAGACGTATTAAGTTCCATAAAACAAGATTTTGTTTCAGGCGACCTATCATCTGTAAATTTTAAGGGCACGAATATTATGATGGATCAAAGACGTATCATCCTTATTAAGGATTACAATCATACTGAATGGACCACTGATAAAGCCCAAGAAGATATAAACAAAATTCTACATACACCAACCAAATCAAACCGTATATGAAGCTTGGCTCGTTTGAAGGAACTCCAGAGGAACTTAAAGATATTTGTACGAATCACGGCTTCAATCCGGAAGATTTTTTGAACACAGCACCAAGATACAACCCAAAAGTCTGGGCGTTGCTGTTATTAGTCATTTTATTCGCCATAGTTAATATTTTCATCATGTGCCTTGACCCATCAAAAATTTTGAAAAATTCTCTAATAATAGCCAACTTCATAATCATTATAATGATAACAAGTATGGTTCATTTAAAATTTGAGAAAACGTACGTTACCTTACTTGTTTTTTTTGGTGGTTTAATTGTTTGCTCTGTGAGCTTAGGGTATATGACTCCCAAAGAGGCATTAAAACAAATGCAAACAAAGTTACCCGAAGTAAAAGAATAACGATCAGAACCTCGTCTGTAAATGCACGGTGACATTTATGACATGCCTGTTTAGGTGCTGAGCCTCTCTCTTTTCCTTACCTTCGCCTCATGCAACCCACCTCCTCCTACCTCACCGGCCACCTCCCCGTTCCCCCGGAATGGCAGGAGATCTTTTCCCCTTTCTACTTCGTCCACAACCGCACCTCCACCCCCGTCACAAAGATCCTCTCCCCAACCTTCCAGACCATCCTCATCTTCAACTTCTCCAACCCCGGCCTCTTCTTCATAGAAGAAAACATCCCAATCACCATCGATAAAAGCATGGTCATCGGCCCTATTAAACTCGCCCATCAATACACCATCCCGCCCAACGGAGAAATGCTGGTCGCCAACTTCAAACATGATGCATTCTACCGCTTCTTTGGCAAACACCTCCAGTCTTACACCGACTTCCTCCTCCACCCTGATGAGATCCTGGGGGAACACTGTTTTGCTGCTTTCTGGGATACGCTCAAAGCATTGAACAACATGCAGGAACGTGTAGACGCTATTCTTGATTTCTCCGCAGCCTATCTCCGTGAAAGAGATAAAGGATCGGAAGACATCATCAGTGCCGGCGAAAACGACAGTATTATCAATCCCATTAAAGACATCGCGGACAGACAGGGTCAAAGCGAAAGAAATATCCAGCTAAAACATAAGAAATACCTCGGTTACAGCGCCAAAGAGATGAACCGTTACCAGCGGTTCAAAAAGACCCTGACACGATTACAGGACCAGGCAGAAAGCGGTAATATTGACTGGTTTGAGCTGGTCCATGAAGGTGGATACTATGATCAGAGTCACCTGATTCACGATTTTAGCCACTTTTTAGGCCTTTCTCCGGCCCAATTCCTAAAATTACAGTCAACGGTATGCATTGCTGGCGGACGATCATAATTGGCCCCTAAATTGCCTACATTTGTTTCAGTAAGATAGCACATGAAAGCAATAGTCCTGAAACAGCTCGGCAGTGTCGACAATTTCGCATTGGCAGATACAGATCTCCCGCATATCAACGACAATGAAGTCCTCATAAAGATCACGTCCACGGCCTTCAATCCCATCGATTACCAGATGCGGTCCGGCGCCAACGAAAGCAAACGTATACACTCTCCCATACTAGGCAGGGAATTCTCCGGCGTCATTACCGCTAAAGGACGATCTGTCAGGAACTTTGACATCGGCGATGACGTCTTCTGCGCTTCTGGCAGTATGGGCACCAACGGTACCTATGCTGAATACATCGGCGTACCGCAGCAGATCCTCGCCAAAAAGCCGGCAAATATCAGCTTCGATCAGGCAGCAGCTATGCCGATCAGTGCTCTTACCGCCCTGCAGTGCTGTAACCGCCTCAAGATTTCCACGGAAGAATCCGTGTTTATCAGCGGCGGTGCGGGTGGTGTCGGACTCGTACTGATCAAACTCCTCCTTTCTCAGGGGATCAATAAAATAGTCACTACTGCTGGCAATGAAGACAGCAGACAGCAATTGCTCAACGCCGGACTTTCCACCAGACAGATCATCGATTATAGAGCCGATAACGTCATACCGGCTATTATACAGGCCAATAACAACCAGTTATTCGACTACAGCATCGACCTCGTTGGCCGTAAGATGTCTGAATTGTGCAGCAACCTCGTAAGACTCAACGGCACCTACGTAGATGTGACCAACTTCGCCACCGAAGAAGCCAGGGAAAACCTCTTTAATATCGGCGCCGTAGTCATGAACATCTCCAATTATGCCTATAGTCTGAAAGGTAATTTCTCCTATTACGGCGAACTGCTCGACCGCGTAAAGTCACTGGTCGAAAAAGGCATTATTACCCCTTCCCCTGTCAACGTACTCGGCGACTTCAGCGTAGACACTGTCAGGAAAGCACATACCATGCTGGAAAATAACGAGACCCGGGGACATAAACTGATCATGCGCATCAGCGAATAAAACCCGGCAGGATGAATGGAAACAAACAAATCAGCGCATAGAGAACATTAAAACTAAAAAAAGGGCGCACCAACGCCGTGGAGCGGACGTGTGATGCACCCTGAAATAGAGACATATAGGATATGGATTACTTTTCCGGTGGACAAACCTGCATGAACTCAACAGCACTGCTGGCTTCGTAGGACTGTACGATCCCTGTCGGACAAGGTATCTTATAGTTCCTGTGCATGATCCCTCTGGCAGCATCCCTGTTACCCCATGCCATATTAATATTCTTCCTGATCCATGGCAGGTATTGCGGCTGATTAGCGTCTTTTACCAGTGTCAGCAGATAATGCGCCAGGATGGCCTTTAACACACCCTGTTCATTCCAGTCTCCCTCCGCCGGCAGAATGCCATTCACATCAGACATTTTCTGCTGGGTATAGTCAGCTCCCTTCTTCGCATTATCGAGATAAGATTGCTGACCGGTCGCCTTATACAACATCACCGCAGCACCAATGAAAGTACCCTGGTTATAGGTATAATCAGACCAGCCTTTATTACCTCTGATATTGTTATCAGCTGCACGACCGGTGGTACTGTCAGTAAGATTCGCCAGTGACCAGCTGTACAGATCTTTTGCCTTATCAAGATACGCTGCCTCTTTTGTAATATTATACAAGGTCATGGCTGCTATCACAGTCGGGAAATTGATACAGGAGTTCTTACCTGTATGATTAAAATCCCACCACATACCGCCATGCTCCTTGTCGTAAGACTCCTGGTATACATACTGGAATCCTTCGATAGAACGGTTCAGATACTCCTGGTTGCCCGTGATCTGATGCGCGCGTGCCAGTGAAATGATCCACCACATCATATCATCATAGATAAACCATACTACTTTGTTACTCCAGTTATACTTGTCATAACGATTGTAACCTCCCTGGTACAGGTCGTCGATCATCTTGCGATGTGCAGCATCTCCCGTACGCCTGTAAGTATCCATGATCAGATCCCAGTACACCGCCTGTGTCCAGATGGCGCCGATATCCTTTTTCTCTGTATTGGAATAATACAGTTTGTCCGTCGTACTATAAAAGTACTGATTGAACGTGTTGAATGCAGCCGTCGCATCTTTCGATGTAAAAGATACGGGCGGTAGCACAGGTGGCTCTTCGTTAACCGGCCCCCGTGGGTTGCTCTTGCTGCAGGAAATGCTTACCAGCAAAACCGCAGCTGTCAGCAGACAGGTGAGACGCTTCATAATAGTCGTATATGTTAGCATGATAGAAAACTTTGTAATTACCAACCTGGATTCTGCACTAACTCCTTATCATTGTTAACATCATTGGAAGGAAGCGGGAAGAAATAATGACGTTTGTTGAATACGCGTGTTTCAAACACCACAACATTCAGGAAATTCGGCAGATCGCTGCTGATATTCAGTCCGTACATCGGTCCGTTCTGCGTCTGCTCTCCTATTTTCCAACGACGCACATCAAAGAAACGGTTATTCTCAAATGCCATCTCTACCCTGCGCTCTTTACGGATTGCTTCACGCAGCGCATCCTGTCCTGCAGGTGCCGGCAATGACTCAGAACCATATTGTGGCACCCCTGCTCTCTCACGGATCAGGTTCAGGTATCTCAGTGCTTCTGCACTACCTGGTTCTGATTCATTGAGACATTCTGCATAACTCAGGTACATCTCTGCTAAACGTAACAGGATAACAGAACGGTTGTCTACATCCCATCTGCCGGTACCCATCGCTTTACGCACAATGTAACCGGTTGGAGAATAGTCACCGCCACCGGTCTGTTTACCGGAGTTACCAGTATTATACAGACGTGTGGTGATCTCACCGAAAGAAGTATTCAGCCAGGTGCTGCCATCAAAAGTAATATTTACATAGAAACGTGGTTCCCTGTTTGCCCATTGATTATACACCTCGATCGGATGTGTATCATAAGGGGTCTGGTACTGGGAATAGCCGGTCTTCACATAACCTGACTGCGGATCATCGATGCTTCTGCCATTTTTGGTAAAGAATGCATCTACCATATTCTGCGTAGCGCCTAAACCACCACTGCCTTTTACATCACGGGAGCTTGCACCATTGTGATAAGGAGTCAGTTCATACTGTCTCGGGCCAATAGAGCTACCGGGTCTGGCGAAGATCACCTCTTTATTCCAGTCCTTCAGGATCACGTTACGGCAGGACAGATATGGATCATAGTTACCGTTCGCATCATTCTCTCTGTACAGATCATAAGTCCCTGGAGCAAAAGTACTCAGGAAGCTCTGATAAGCATCCGCAGCTACTTTCCATTTATTAGCATCATACGTCTGACTGATCAGGTGTTTACCATCTTTGTTGACCATATCCGCCAGATCGGTATTACCGTTATATAACGGACTTGCCGCATACATCAGTGCATTTGCACGGAAAGCCATCGCTACACCTTTGGTGATACGGCCATAGTCTTCCGTTCTGCCCTGTACAGTTGGCAGGTCTGCTGCCGCCTTTTCCAGTTCGCTGCTGATAAATGCCACACACTCATCAAAAGAGCTACGTGGTAACTGGATATTCATATCCACAGAAGGCACCTGATCGCCCAGGATCACTACTGGTCCATAAATACGGATCAGGTAGAAATAATACATCGCTCTCAGTGCTCTCGCTTCTGCTTTATATCTTTTGATGAGATCGGGTGACAGATCCGTGATCTTATCTGCATTTTCCATGAATACGCTGGCGCCACGGATACCACGGTAAAAGTTACGCCAGTAGTCACCTACAAAACCGGAATTCGCATCCCAGTTACCTATATTAATGTCATTGGATCTTACAAACCCCCATACAAAATCTGCTTCATCAGAACCGCCGGTCCATACCCCGCGGTTGCTTTCAGAACCTGCATCACGCTGACCGTATTCATCCGGTACACGACGGTATACGTCGGCCAGGAAACGCTCTGCGGTCGACCAGGTTCTGAAAGTTTCTTCAATAGTAAGCCTGTCATCCGGTACCTGATCCAGGTACTTTGAGCAGGATGTGGACATGAGTGCCAAAACGAGGAATGTATATACTAGCTTTTTCATGATCAGTTTCTTATAACGTTAGAATTTCAGATTCATACCCAGAGAAATAGTTCTGATGTTCGGATAAGCGGAACCATTGTCGGTGTTCAGCTCAGGATCCCACAGTTTGAATTTGCTGAAAGTAAGCAGGTTGATACCCTGCAGATAAACAGATGCCGCGCGGATACCGGTTCTGCCCATCATTGACGCAGGGAAGTTATATGCCAGTTGCGCAGACTTAAGACGTACAAAGCTTACATCTTTGATCCACCAGGAACTTGCCTGTGTATTGTTATTGTTCTCCGCTTCTCCATAAGCCAGTCTAGGGTAGAACGCATTTGGATTCGGATTGTCTACCGTCCATCTGTCTGTAGCGATCGCATAAGCATTGGTTACACCGCCACCACCATTAAATGGAATGATCGCAGAACCTCTCAGCATCCTGTCTGCATCTGAAATACCCTGGAATAATAAACCAAAGCTGAAGCCTTTGTAACCCAGGTCAAATCCAAAACCATACACCGTGCTAGGTACATCGCCACGACCGATCTTCGTTACATCATAACTGTTGATGATACCATCACCGTTCAGGTCTTTATACTTGATATCTCCTGGCTTCACTTTAGATTTATCACCTGGTACTGCACTCTTATTTACTTCATCTTCACTTGCAAATAATCCTTCCGCGATGTAACCATAACGCGCCAGTACGTTGTTACCTCTGTGCTCCATCCATGGATAGTTCTGTGGTGGACGGTCATCTTCGATCAGCTTATCTTTTGTATAGGTAATGTTACCTCTCAGTTTTAAATCTACCGCACCAAAGCGTGTAGTATATTCCAGGGTCGCGTCAAAACCTTTGTTATCTACGATACCCAGGTTAGCATAAGGCTGATTTTCCAGCCCCATAAAATCTACGCTTGAAGCACGCTGCAGGAAGATACCGGTACGGTGCTCCTTAAACAGGTCTACGATCACAGACAACTGATCATTCAGTGTACGGAACTCGATACCCAGATCCTGTTTATTAGACACAGACCATTTTACATTCGTTGCATAACGGTTGATATTGATACCACCTACAAACTGTGGCACCTGACCATACTTATAAGCATCGTTGTAAGTATTCAGATTCGTGATATACAGGAATCGGTCGCCTGCGCTACCCAAACCGGTATTACCATTGGAATAACGGAATTTCAGGAAGTTGATCGCATGTTTCAATGGTTCAAAGAATTTCTCTTCCGATGCGATCCAGCCTATGCCTACTGCAGGGAAGAAACCAAAACGGTTACCAGGTGCAAACAGTTCGGAACCGTTGTAACCTGCGTTCAGTTCAACGAAATATTTATCTGAGTAAGAATAGGTCACTCTGCCTGCAAGACCCAGTGAACGCTCAGGAATGGAGCTGATGAAATCTCCTGCCAGTGCGTTGGTTCTATCGCTGGAATAGAACAGCGCAAGACCACCTACACGGTGTTTACCAAAGCTCCTGTCATAGTTCAGAGACGCCTCTGTATAGAACTTACGGCTGGTCTGACGGCTGCCAGGACTATTATCAAATCCCAGGTACTGATTACCAGTATATGTCTTCACCAGGTTCAGCGAACCATCCGGTTTGTAAGGATTGGTCTGGTCAGGGTAATAGGTATCCTCTCTCTTTGAACGGATGATGTTGTTCTGGTTGTAGGAATCAAATGCGAACATCACGCTGGCTTTCAAACCCTGGGTCAGTGCGTCCATATCCTGGGTGGCCCTGATGTTGGAATAAAGCTGATTGCGGAATTCGTTGGTATAACCTCTGCGGGTGAGGTCTGCATAAGGGTTACGGAAACCTCCGTTGGATGATTGGCCGGGTACGAAACCGCCTGGATACATAATCGGATATGCAACAGGAGCTGCATCCATTGCACTCTGGAAGATGTCTCCGGATGATATGCCTGGATAGTTACCATTGGAAAAATATCCCTGTAAACCTACATCCAGTTTCGTTGTTTTAGTGACACGCAGATTCAGGTTACTGGTAAAGTTATACCTGTTGTACTTCAGCGATGAATTGTACTTCGCCAGGTCGTCTGTCTTCAGGAAACCTGATTCATTGTAATAACCCAGTGACACATAATACTGTGCATTCTCCACACCACCGCTGGCATTCAGGTTCGTGCTGCGGGTATGACCATATTTATTGAACACAGCATCCATCCAGTCTACATTCGGATACAGCAAAGGATCTTTTCCGCTGATAGTATTCTGGATATATTCTTCAGAGTATTTAGGATTCTGATTACGGGTGGTCAGCGCCTCATTAGCAAGACGCATGTAAGAGATACCATCCAGCATTTCCGGACGACGGGTAAATGTATTTACACCCTCATTATAATCCAGATAGATCTGTGGTTTACCTACTTTACCTGTTTTGGTTTTGATGAGAATAACGCCATTCGCACCACGCACACCATATACTGCTGTACCGGCAGCATCTTTCAGTACGGTGAATGATTCAACATCTTCCGGAGAAATGTTATTGATAGAACGTTCCACACCATCTACCAATACCAGCGGACCAGCATTGTTACCATTACCAAAAGTGGAAATACCACGGATCCACAGATCGGCAGCGCCTCTTCCCGGTTCACCGGAACGTTGTACACCTACCACACCGGCGATACGACCAGCCAGCATAGTACTGATGTTAGCGGTAGGTTGTTTGAATTCCGCAGGCTTAATTTCAGACTGCGCACCTACCAGACTTACCCTGCGCTGCGTACCGAAACCTACAACGGCCACTTCACCAAGGGACTTGCTCGCTATTTTCATATGTACCTCTACACTTGTCTGTGTACCGACAGTAACAGCAGCTGTTTCATAACCGATAAAGCTGAAGCCGATCACTGCATCACGTGATTGTACGATCAGTTTAAATTTACCGTCTGCACCGGTGGATGTCATCGTGCTGGTACCGCGTACAGCTACGCTTACACCAGGCATTGGATTACCGCTTTCATCCTTCACCACACCTGACACTACTATGTCTTCGCGGGTGCTCTTAGGAGCGATCGCTGACGCGTTGTTATTAGCCTTGCTGATAACAACAACATTATTAACTTCTTCAAAACCTAATTGCTTATTGCGCAGCAGCTGCTCCAGTACGACGTCCAGTCTTTCATTGGAGAAAGAACAGTCGGCTATAGGAAATGATCTTAACAGTTGTTTGTCGTAGGCAAAAGCAACTTTGGTGGAGGAGTGCAGGTCTTGTATCGCTGACTCCAATGAACCGCTTTTCAGACGGATCGTAACGTTGGTTTCTTTCAGGATTTGCCCTTTACCTGCATATACAGGCAGGAAAAGAGACGCACTGAGTACTAGGAAGACGATGGACAAAGCCCGTCTTCTGAAGGTCGTGGCAATTTTTTTCATACGTAGTTTAGGCATTAGAGTGTTACGTTAGTTGGAACTTCCGTCACAGTGGTTGCTTACAGTTTTTGCTTTGTGATTTTTGCTGATGCTGATGGCATTTTATTCATACAGTGCGACCTCGTGGCTGGTCACTTTAATTTTCAGATGGTGGATGGCTGCCAGTACTTCCGCGGCTTTCACAGGTTCCATATCGGTCGACAGTTCGGTGGTATACCGCGTCTCCCGTACACGCTGTACTGTTGTTGTCAGGGTAATGCCGTAGTTCTTCTGCATCAGGACAACCATATCGTCAAAGGAGGCGTCATTCAGCACTAATGTGCCCTGCTGCCATCCCAGCAGACTGTTATCCAGCGCATCTACAGAAACGGTCCCCTTGTGTCGGTCATAAGTCAGCGCTTCATTTTTTACCAATACATCGGCCTGGTTGTTTTCTCTCGCTACGCTTACTTTACCGTCAGTTACGGCTACGCTCATCTTGTTCAGGGCTTTATAGGCGCTGACATTAAAAGAGGTACCCAGTACCGTCGTGGTCAGCGGACCGCTCTCCACAATAAATGGTACATCCGGGTTCCCTTTTACATCAAAAAAGACCTCCCCATCAACGATGTCCAGTCTTCTCTCCCGATCCATATTTTCAGGTATACGGACGGTAGAACCGGCATTCAGCATCAGGCGGGAGCCATCTGCCAGCTGGATGGTCTTTTTCTGACCAATAGCAGTGGTGACAGTGGTATAGGCTGGCCCGGACGACTTCCTGGTCAGGAAATAGCCCGTCAGCCCTCCTGCAAGCAGTAAAGCGGCCGCTGCAGCCGCAGCCAGATTTCTTTTCAGATAATGTACCTTGCGGGTATGGATCTCTGGTTGAAGCTTACGCCAGATCTCCTGCCGGATCTGCTCTTCTTCCGTGGAATTCAAAGATGTTACAGGCTCATTGTCAAAGGATTGATACCAATTTTCAATAACGTGGTTTTCCTTTTCCTTCGCCTGCCCCAACAGATATTGCCGGAGTATGCGTTTCAGTTTCTCAGTTTCCAAAATGTGGACGTTTTAATAGCTTATCCGGAAAAAAGGGGTTTGGTACTAGTCTCCTGAAAAAAAAAATTTCCAGCGCTAAAAAAGAGGTAGAAAATGGTCTGTCTATAGTCTGACTATAGTCATCTAACATTAGTGCTTCGTTCAAAAGCCAGCACTATCGGAGAGTAACTATAGTCAGACTATAGAACAGCATACACACTATTGAATATCAATGATTTGAAGATAACAACAGCATTATTTCAGATGGCAGAAAATATAAGCCACAATAAAGGCCCAGTCGCCTGAAGAACTGTTTTTCAGTGAAGTACGCATCCTACGCAGGGCTTCGGTCAGTTGATTTTTGACCGTTTGTTCAGAAAGGTTCAGTTTACGGGCTATCTCAGCAATGGAAAGATCTTCTTCCCGGCTCATCCGGAAGATCTGTTGCATACGGGCGGGCAGCTGACCGACGGCCGCGGCAATATTGGCGGTCAGTTCTTTTGTTTCCAGTCTGTCAGTGGATTCCTGACTATCCAGCACGTCAAAGAGGGCCAGTTTTTTGATTTCTGCTGTACTAAAGGCATAGTGACTGATCACCCGGTATTTGATAGCGGCATGCAGATATTTTGCGAATTCCCCCTCCTTAAATACAGGTATCTCCTGGCGTCTGCGCCAAAGGCTAAGCATCACCTCCTGTACAAGGTCTTTTGCATCATCTGCGTCGACCCGCTGGCAGGCCCTGGTATAGAGAGATTTCCAGTAACGGTTGTACAGGGTCTCGAAAGCAGCGGTATCATCTCCTTTAAGCAGCTGTAGCAAGTCCCCATCACTGATATGCGTTTCGAACATCTTGAACTTCGTGAGCCGTAAAGAAAGCGCGAATTACTTAAGAAAACAAGTGCGTAAGGTATCAGATCGGTAATTTTTCTCCGATCCTCCTGCTTTCCAACCGTCCATCTATCGACCTCTGCTGCTCCAGTTCATGTAAAACAGCAATCGGATCCCCCATAGGCTCGTCCGCCAGGTCAAAAGTGCCATAATGCATCGGGATCATCACACGGGCATGCATATCATTGGCGCCCTTTACAGCATTCGCGGGAGATACATGGCTCTGGGACATGAACCATTCCGGCTTGTAAGCGCCGATACCTATAATACAATAATCTATTTCGGGAAATATCCGGCCTGCGTCAGCAAAGTGACTGCCATATCCGGAATCAGCAGCAAAATAAATGGTCTTTCCTCCTGCCTGTAAAACGAAGGCGCCCCACAGCTGTAAATTCTCATCCCGCAACCCTCTTTTCGTCCAGTGCCTGGCCGGCAGATAATAAATACGGATACGGTCATCGGTATTGTATTGCTGATACCAACCCGCCGTCTGGATCTTATCACTACCCGTAAAATGGGATAAAAGGTGCTCCATTTTCAGGCCGCTCAGATAGGTTACCTCAGGGTTCTGTCTGGCTACCAGTTGCAGACTATGCTTATCACAATGATCCAGGTGATTGTGTGATATCAGCACATAATCCAGTCCGGTTAAATGACCGGGATCTATAGGAAACGGTACGTGCCTTTTTATCAGGGGAATATTATAAAAAACAGGATCGATCAATATATTCACACCACCCAGGCGGATGAAGAAAGTCGCATGTCCCAGCCACACAATACAATCATCTCCGGAATGAATGAACGACTCATCATGATCAACGGGTGGGTTCCATACTTCCGCTTGTTTGGCCGCTTTCTGCGGATTACGCTGAAACTTCCATTTCAACACCTCCATCAGCGAGTACTGGTGTGGAAATTCATGGTTGACAAATCTGCCGCGATCATCGACAGGTGTTCCTTTCCATTCAAAAGGTAATTGCATGCCGGGCAAAGCCGGATTCAGAACATATTCCATAGCTGCTATTGATTCGTATCATATCAAATATACGCTTTCACAGCCGTTATCTGCCATAACGCTGCCGCAGCTCTTCCAGCAGAACAGCGATCCCTTCCTGGGTCACCGGAGCGGCTGCATTGGTAAAAATGATATAAGCTCTGTCTGCCTCCTTTATGACCTGCACCTTCGTAATAAAAGCGCCTGCATTTCCCTCATTGGTGGCAATATGATGTCCGGTTTCTTTATCCGTCATATTAAACCAGCCATAAGAGAAAGCCGGCATCCCATACAACAATTCCTCAAAGGTCTTTTTCGGCAACAGCTTGCTCTCCCCTTTCAATCCCTTTAACTGCAGCTGTATAAAATGAATATACTGTTCCAGCGACACATTGATATTCCCTGCCGACAGCAGCCAATTCATCTTATAGCTCTCTGCCGGTCCTAATGGCTGCAGATTTGTATCATGCCCCCAGGGCTGTGTGGTATCTTTCAGGTTCGGATAATCAAAGCGAAAGTCTATATCCAGCTGTTTGCCCAGATCAGCCACAAGTTCTTTATAAGACTTACCGGAGGCCTTTTCCAGCATCAGTCCTGCCATAATATAATCGATGTTGGAAGGTGTCAGTCCGTTTGCATCCAGTTTCATTGGTTGCTGGGTCAGAAAGTCGGCGACCAGTTGTTTCCGCTGACTGGCATAATCTCCAGGCAGATCCTGGAAGGTTGGCGTAGGTGTGTTATAACTATAGCCCTGTACCTTTCCCCGGAAAGTCAGCAGATTGGCCAGCGTAACCGTATCATATACATAACGCGTACGCCAGCGCAGATCAGGGAATAAGGTCAGGAAAGTCGTATTCCAGGTGATCTTCTTTTCCTTCACCAGCATCGCTGCAATAAAGGACGTTATTGCCTTGGTATTTGACCCTATATGAAAACGATCCCCGGGTTTTACTGTCAGGTCGGTACCGATACGCCGTACGCCCATCGTATGACAAGCCAGCACACTATCCGAAGAAACAACGGCAAAAGCCAGTGCAGGGATCTTATATTGCTGACGCACACTATCAGCGAAAGTAACAATGGACTGTCCGCGGACAATCACCGGCAATAACAAGAAAATAAAAGAAAACAGGCGTTTCATGTAGAGGGATCAGTTATGGTATGTTTTAATTTGTAAACTGGAAGGACCTGTCATCTTCACTTTAACACCGGTATAGGTCAGGCGGCCGGTCTGTATATTCCTGCGGAATACGACCACATCGCCACTGATCTGATTCGCGACCAATAAGAACTTACCGGAAGGATCGATCAGGAAATTACGCGGATGCTCTCCTAAAGTTGACTGATAGGTTACAAAGGTAAGACGTCCATCATCACCAATACGAAAAATGGCAATATTATTTTCATCCCCGCGATTAGATGCATATAGAAAACGACCATCCGGAGAAATATGTATATCTGCACTGTTATAAAAATCATAGGGTTCTTTACCATGTGTCATCAGACGTTGTATACTGTCCAGCTGCCCGTCTGCATAACGATACGCACTCACCGCTCCGGCCATTTCCTCTATACAATACGCATATTTCCCGTTGGGATGAAAGGTAAAATGACGTGGTCCGCTACCGGGTACAGCACGTACAAAACTATCCGGCTGTAAAGGTTGTGATGCCGATGCATCAAAACGGTAACGCCTGATCTTATCCGCTCCCAGATCAGGAGAAAACACATAACGATCATCCGGAGAAAACACCGTCGAATGGATATGCGCGGTTTTTTGTCTGCCGGTATCGATACTATGATCCGTAAACGGAATTACTTTTACCGCCGGCGCAATCGTCCCATCTGTCTTTAAAGGGAACACAGCGATACTGCCACCTGTATAATTCCCGTTCACCAGCCACTCCCCGCTTTTATCTGTTGTCAGATAAACAGGATTTTCTCCTCCGCTATCCTGTTTACTCAGTAAGGAGATCTTTTGCTGCCTGCGATCAAACGCATAACTACTCACACTTCCCATACCAGCTGTACGGGTTTCACTACAGGCGTAAATATATTGTCCATCGCGGGAAAGGATGAGATAAGAAGGATTCAGGATCGCGGAATAGGTACATACTTTTGTGAGTTGACCGGTCTGCATATTCATCCGGTAGACGTAAATACCGTCTTTATCTTTTGCAGCATTATAGGAACCAACAAATAAATAAGTATCCTGGCTATAGGCGAGAAGATGGGCGAACAATGCCAGTAATAGCAGCAGTGTGGAACGTTTCAGCAAGATGTGGGTGATTTATGGGTCAGAAATTGAAATGCCTGACAAAGATACTATTTGCGGGAGAGCTATTTTCAGACTTTTTCCTGAATGAATACATCCGGTAAAAAGTCTGAAAATAATGCTCCCGCATCAGATTAATTATAATGCACCGCTGAATAATAAATTAACCTCCGGGTCTATTTGCACCTGCTTTCCGGCGGATACAGGTAATACTGTCACGCGATCTTTAATCGTAATACGCTGTAACGCTGTACTACCTTCCACCCTGTATTCCAATGGGAAGGTAAACAGGTGTTCCTGTTGCTGTTCAACGACCACCGTATTCGGCTCCGTGCCCTTATGTACAGACAATACCGGTACGCCTGGCGTATATAACCATTGCTGGAAGAAAGCCCCCAGATCCTGCCCGCTGGCTTTTTCCATTTCCTTTTTGAAGTCCTCCGTATTGGCATTACGGCCGTCGTAATCCGCAAAATAAGCACGCACACCTTTCCAGAAAAGACTATCTCCTACCTGACGGCGCAGCATATGCAGTACCCAGCCGCCCTTCTGGTAACTATTAGCGTTCAGCAACTGCATATAGCCCCCCTGACGGGAAGTATCCACAACAGGCGTCTGTCTGCGTGCGGCAAAAGCCACGACCCTTTTACGGTCTGCCCGCAAACCGGCATGCAGGGTGTCGACGCCATATTTCTGCTCCATATAGACATTCGTCATATAGGTCGCAAACCCTTCACTCAGCCACACATGCTCCCAGCTGGTTTCCGTCACCGCATCGCCAAACCACTGGTGAGCGATTTCATGGGCCACCAGACTTTCCAGTGATTTCAGTCCGACTGACTCTTCTTCATAAAAGATAGCACCCGCATTCTCCATCCCGCCAAACATGGTCCGTGACTGTACATTCGCCAGTTTCTTATAGGCAAAAGGCCCCAGTCTGTCGATGAAAAAACGCAGCACTTCTACCGCTATTGCATAGTCTTTAAAGCCTCTTTCTTTATTCTCCGGAAATACATAACTATATACCGGGATACCATCCACATCACCGGGATGATCGATGGCAAAATCAGCCACACCTACTGCAAAGACCTTGGTCGGTAATACGACCGTCTCTTTATAATGTGTCCTTTTTAACTTTCCGGCCAACTGTACCTCTGCTGTTTTCAGCCCATTAGCGACAACGGAGTAATGATCCGGCGCCGTCACCGTAATATCAACCGCTGCTTTATCGGAAGGATGATCAATACAGGGTAACCAGTAATGCGCTCTGTCAGGCCAGTTATCAGTAAAAAAAGTACGCTTGCCAAACATGTTGTGGGAAATGATCAGACCATTCTTCGGAATACCGCTATAAATGATCTGATAGGTATGTGTCTCTCCTTTATTTGCATGGATGCTCAACCGCAGCTGCCGGTCATTTTGTCTGAAAGGGACCTTTACCTTTCCTTCTGTTACTGCTGATACGGCCATGCCGGTATCCTTTGTGCTACGTCCCACCAGGTCCAGCAGCAATTCAGCTGTATTTTCATTAAAACGTACAGTGATCCCCGTAACGCCGTTTATTTTATCCGTCTTGTCATTTAACGTAAGGGATATGTCGTAGTGCTGTACATCCGTCCTAACATCCTGCGCAATGGACGCAACACCCGTTCCCAGCAATAACGGCAATGCCGCCAGCAGTTTTTTGTAAATACTCATATGATATCAGTAGCTTTTCTGTTATTCTCCCCAGACGGTGATCACCAGTCTTCTGTTACCGCCATAATTACGATGCTCACAGAGATAGATCCCCTGCCAGGTGCCAAAGGCAAAATTGCCGTTACGGACAGGTATCATGACTGAAGATCCCAGCATCGCTGCTTTCAGGTGTGCAGGCATGTCATCCGGCCCTTCATCATCGTGTTCATAATCAGGATCGTTTTCAGGCACTGCTTTGCTGAAATACATCTCAAAGTCCCTTCTCACCGTCGGATCGGCATTTTCGTTGATCGTCAGCGAAGCGGAAGTATGCTGAATGAATACCTGGCACATGCCCACTTTGATGTCCCGGAGCTGCGGAATCGCCTGTAAAACCTCTGCGGTGATCAGGTGAAATCCTCTCCTTCTTTGCTGTAATACCAACGATTCCTGGAATATCTTCATATCTTAAACTTTATGTACCCGGACCTTGTTGTTTATTCCACAGAAAACGCCGGATACTGGCATATTTTTTTCTGATTTAAGCAGGACAAACTTAACTTAGTATAAGAGAAAAATGAAATCGTTATGAAAACATTACTGATTCCCGTTGATTTCTCCGCCACCTCAGACAATGCAGTGAATTTTGCCATCGAATGGGCCAGAGCCTACAGCTATACCCGGATCATCCTGCTCAAGACTTTCTACGATACTGTATTCGATCATATTGTTGTTTCTGCGGAATACGCGCCCGTAAGCCCCCATTATATGGCCAGGGAACGCGAGGAAGCCGCTCACCGGATGGAAAACCTGTCCAGAGAGATTGCCATCAAAACACGCGGTGTAGAGGTCATTTCCATGGTCAGCGAAGCGCCATTGCTACGCGCCATTATGGAAGTAATACACGAAGATGCCCCCGAGCTCATCGTACTGGGTAGCGACAACTACCGCTATTCCAGCGGCAGCTTCATTGCCGGCAACCTGATCTCCATCGCAAAAGCCAGTCCCATAAGAGTCCTCATTGTACCTTCCACCTATCAGTACCAGCGTGTGGAGAAAATACTGGTGCCGGCCGACTACAAAACGCTCGACTCTCTGGACAAAGTACGTAATCTCCAGATACCGCCTCAATGGAAAGACAGTAAACTACTGGTACTCAATGTCGATCCGAAAGAACGTTATCTGAATCCCGACGATCAGTTCAAAGCAGCCGAACAACACGTGCATGACCGCCTGAAAGACTATCCGCACGACATCTGTTACAGCAACGACAAAAACATCATCAACGGTATACTGAGTTTCACACAGCGCACACCCGTCCAGCTGATCATCTCCTTACCTGGCAAACATAGCTTTCTATATTATCTGACACATAAAAGCATTTCCGACGCCATCTGTCGTAACGCACAGGAACCTGTGCTGATCTTAAAATAGATTTCATCCCTGAAAACAGGTATTTCCCTGCAAATATTTACCTATTGGCGTAATAATCAATATGTTTATTTAGTTAATTTGTTATCTTTTCGCTTGAATCATCCAATATGCCCACAAGCAAAAGATTATCTACAGCTACAGGTTTCTCTCTCCGTACCACCCTCCTGGGTTCGGAAGATGAGTTTTCCTTCGGGCACCGGATATTCAATATGACCTGCGTCATTACACTCGCCATTCTTTCCACCTTCGTTTGTATCAATCTATTGATCAATGAGATGCAGGCTGCCCTGCTGGTGACAGGCTTACTCTGTCTGCAGATCTTTTTTTACGTCCTATCCCGCAGATTCCGTCAGTACCGCAGCATCATCGTCTGGTACGTCATCGCCGTTTACGGCGGATTGATCTGTAACTATTACCTCAATGCAGGTATTAATGGTCCCAGTCTGCTGCTGTTCTATACCACTTTTCAGCTCGCGCTGAATGTTTCTGCGAAGAAGAAATACGTCCTCTGGATGATACTCGGTATAATCATTCCCGGTGGACTGATATTCACCGAGTTTTACTTTCCGGAAGCCATCGGTGGCATGTATGAGAACAAACTGGATAAAACTATTGACCTGTTCGGCTGTTACCTGCTTGCCTTAGTATATATCGTCTTTGCCAGCTACAGTTTTAAAAGCGAACTGGAAGCACAGCACGAACGCGAGAAAAAAGGCAGTGCGGAACTTATGGAATACGGCATCCGCCTGCAGGCATTTTTTGAAAGCCTGTCCGATAACTTCATCCTCCTCGACAAGGAAATGAAGGTCATCTATTTCAATAAAGCCGCCCTCGACCTTTCCATCACGGAATACGGCAGAGCCTTCGAAGCCAATCAGCCCATCGAACAATTTATACACGAATCCAATAAAAAATCCTTCCGCCACGGCTTTAACACCGCCCTGGCAGGTGAGACCATTACATTGGATTTTCGCAGGGAATATGCCGTCAAGGAAACCTGGTGGCAGATCGCCTTCAATCCAGCCCGTAACGCGACAGGAGACATTATCGGCGTGACCATCGTCATGAAGGATATCACAGATGCTTACCTCTACCGGCTCAGAATAGAACGTAAGAATAATCTGCTGGAAAAGATCGCCTTCATGCAGGCCCATGAACTAAGAGGACCGCTAACCTCCGTACAGAGCCTTATAGAGCTTATTAAGGACGAATACGGCGATATGGACCTGATCTACACGAGGAAACTGGAAGAGGGCTTAAACAGGCTGGATGCGAAGATAAAGGAGATCATCGCCTTATCATCAGAACACAGAAAGGAATAATAAAAAAGAGACCGGCGATACACCGGTCTCTTTTTATGTCATGCTGATGATATATTTAGAAGTTAGGATTCTTTATTGCCACGCTTCCCTCTCCCGGCGGATTGATATCTGATTCATCCGCAGGCACGTCCCAGTAATCCAGGAAATCGTAGTTGATCAGTACATGGGTATTCACGGCGCCTGCTGAAGTCAGGAAAGTATTGCCATAACTACCGCCGCCATTATCTACATCATAGGTCCAGCCCCATCTCCTGCTATCGTAAAAAGACAATCCCCTGAACACCAGTGCCACTCTTCTTTCCATCACCAGTTCTTTCAGTGCACCCGCTTTTGTCAATCCCGTTCCCGCTATTGCCGGCACGCCTGCACCCATATAAGCCCTGACAGCATCGATTGCCGTCAGTCCTTCATTGGTATTCCCCAGCCGGATATTAGCTTCTGCCTGCATCAGCATATTTTCTTCATAGCTTGGTCCGATATAAAGTTCATACGCACCCGTTGTTTTCGTACCATATACATACACACCACTGGTACCAACACCACCGTCTGTAATACTGTACCGGCTGCCAAAAGAGAGATCATCCCGGTAGGTCGTTGCGGTATTGAAGTTATTGGTCAATCGTCTGTCACCCGCTTTAAAGTTCTGCACCAGGCGCTCCCCTATTTTAAAAGTAGCAGCCGTATTCACGCCTGTAGACAGGGCAGCAACACTACCTAAAGCAGCCGTAAAGAAACCATTGGCGGCAGCAGTTCTACCGGTAAATACAAGATCATTACTCCGGATACCTTTGCCCGCTAAGGTCAGCACCTGATTCCAGTCTGCATCCGTCATCACACCGGTAGAGGACTTCCCGATCACCGCATCAGGATTCCCGTTTACAAAAGGCGCGAGTTTGTTGATCAGCAGATTCCTGGCCAGCATTGTATTGATATTCCTGACCCACATATCGGTGGTGAGAATGCCTCCCTTTCCTACCTGACAAAATGAAGGGATCAGTTTACCCAGTACAGCGTTGTAATCTTCATTGCTGGTAATGCCGGCTGACAATAAACCTGCCGCCATCTGCAGATATTTATCAGAAGCAGCGAGTACAGAATCTTTTACCACATATTTATTACTCCCTACGCCATCCTGATCAACGATCAAACCAGCATAATAAAGAGACCCGATCGCCGCATAAGCATATCCTTTCCACCAGTAACACCAGGCTTTTACGGTATTAGCCCTGGTTGTCGCATTTCCGGTAAAAGGAATGTTATCGATCAATCCCAATACCTTATTACAAGCCCCGTTCATCGCATACATATTGAGCCACTGATAGTACAGCGGATTGTAGCCGGAGCCCGTCTGTGCACGGGTATTATTCGCTCTCAACTGACTGATATTGGAAATGGAAGTAGTCACTTTCGTATTGTTATCCAGCACAAAATATTCCGGAATACTGATCGTGCTGACCAGCTGGTTGGAGGATTGTGCACCGACCATATCCGCCAGCAGTTCCAGATATCCGTAAGGCAGGGAAAAGTAACTGTCACCCAGCCATACATCCCCTTTCTGAAAGCCGTTCACATACACCGCACCTATCGCCAGGGAAACAAGTCCGGCTTCATTGGTCACGTTCTGATCTACTGTAGGCAGATTGGGGTTTCCTACGTTCAGTTCTTTCTTACATGCACTGCCGCCCACTATCAGCAAACTAATAATTCCGATGATATATCTCTTCATGATTGTTCTCTTTTTGGTAAACATTAGAAGCCTACATTTAAGCCGATAGCATACGACTTCAGGTTCGGGATCGTGCTGTTATCAACCCCTCTGTCAAAGGAAGAACCGATGGCGCCCGAACTGGCTTCCGGATCAAAACCGGTGTAATTCGTCACTGTCAGGATATTCCTGCCGGTGAGTACCAATTGTAGTCTGTTGAAGTATTTTGTCTTCAGCACCTTCGCTATATCAAATCCGATGGAGATATTGCGGAGCCGCAGGAACGAAGCGTCTTCATAGAAATAGTCCTTGGTAGCATTATTACCCGGACCGTATAAACTACCCCAGGAAGAAGAATAGGCACTCTGATAAAATGCTGTGTAAGCAGCCGTTACCCCATTGAGCGTAATCGGTTTTGCAAAATCACCATGGATACCATCCCTGTACATCCATTCTTTTGTCTGATTGTACAGGTGTGCACCATATACCCAGTCAAACTGAAAGGAAAAAGTCAGGAAGTTCTTATACGCGAATGAGCTGATAAAAGAAGCGTTGAACTTCGGATTTGGATCACCCAGCGGATAAGCCTCCGAAGAGAACTGGATACCCCTGGTAGCGGTATCTACCAGCATACCATTTACCAGCTGGTACTTACCTGCATCCTGTTCTGATATATATTTCTCACCGTTTTTGCGGGTAGCGTTGGCACTGGTCAGCGCCTTATAACCATAGATCTGTCCGATCTTCTGACCACCGGTCAGCACCAGCGCCGTACTACCGGCATAGGAAGTCAGAATGATATCTGCTCCACCTTTGATACGGTCGATCATAGAGGTCTGGTGACCGAAATTGGTCGTGAAATCCCAGGCAAAGTTCTTCGACTGATATACCGGCAGGTTTAACTGGAACTGATACCCATTGGATGACATATCGATCGCATTGTTCAGTATACCGGTTGCGCCGGAAGACAAAGGCGCACTCACTGTATAGATCACGTTTTCGCTCTTTCTTTTCCAGTAGGTAAAGGAAGCATTGATGGCGCGCAACCACTTTCCTTTGCCAGCACTAAAGGTAAAGTCTGTACCGGCTTCAAACTCTTTCGATACCTCTACCTGCAGATCGGGATTCTGTCCGGTGATCGGTACAGAATAAACGACTTCAGAACCGATGGTACTCTGATCCAGTGTCGGATACCGGTCGAAAGGACCCGGTTGTATACCTGCTTTACCATAAGCGGCCCTCAGTTTGAAATAAGGCACCGCATCTTCCAGCCTGGACCAGAAACTGAAGGCAGAAGGCAACACATAACCGTTTACATTCGGGAACGTAAACGGAGACGCACCACTACCAAAAGCGGAGGACCAGTCGCTTCTGAATCCACCGCTGATACCGCCATAGTCACCAAATTCTATCTTCTGATTGATGAGGTAACCGTACGTAATAAAGGTCTCATCATATTTTCCGGTCGTCTTTGTGGTAGTGGAATAAGGCGCGACAAACAATTGTGAGGCCGTCGCCAGACTTACCGGCGGAGACAAAGGCAATCCCAGTCCGTACACATCTTCTTCCTTATATTTCCGCTTCCGGTAGTCATAGGAAATTTGTGTGGTCGTCTGGATCGGGAAATTGATATTAAAATCCTTTTCAAAATCAGTTCTGATATAGGCACTACCCAGGAAGTTCTGGAAAGTCGTGTTGTAATCCCAGTTATTTATCTCCCCCTCTGCGTTACTGGCGAAATTGTAAAACCAGGCATCATAGTACATGGTATTCGCGTTCTGCGTCTGGTTGAGGTAAGTCCATTTTGCATTTTCATTCCTGTAGTTAATACCGTATTTGGCGTCGAGTTCTACAAAACGATTGATCTGGTAATTGGCATTTAAGCTCTGTACGATGTCGATCTTATTATCCAGACCACTGCCATACTGTTTTACGAAGTAAGGGTTAAACGCATTAATACTTAAAAAGTCGGCCGTCTGGAAAGCAGGTGCATTACCGTCTTTCATTTTATAGGTCAGGTCAAAAAAGGGCGATGTATTGAGAAAGCTGAAAATCTGGGTGATATTGCCAGCTCTGCCACCTTTACCATACAGGTAACCACCCGCGCCACCCAGACCCTGTACTGTAGTATTCCTGGTATAGATCAGCTGTGTATTGGAGCGTAGCCGGAAGCCCTTAAAAAGCTCCATCCCGATATTGGCGGTGAGGTTGGTACGGTCCACGGAACCGTTCTTCATCACAGGACTCACGGTATGATTGTTCGACACCCCAAACATAAAGTCGGTTTTATCAGTCGCGCCGGAGAAGTTGATACTGTTGTTCCAGACAGAACCCGTCTGGAATACCTGCTTAAAATGATCGTAATACTTAAGATTCGCATTATAAGGCTTATTGGCGATGTTTCTCGGATCCAGGATACCATAACGGGTTGCGCCGCCATAAGCGTAGGAAATGCCCTCTATGGAGCCTACATCGGTGTAATCAAGGATATTCCCGTTCGCATCAATGATATTATTATTTGCGTCCGTCATATAGGGATGGAAGCGCGCTTTTTCTACATGCCCGCTATTGATATAACTGTTCGCAGAATAGTTGGTCGTATAGTTGACTGCAATGGCGCCTTTCTTTCCTTTCTTCGTAAAGAGCTGCATCACCCCATTAGCACCCTGTGCACCATAAATAGAAGCAGAAGCAGCCCCCTGTACGATCTCGGTACGTTCGACCGTACTCAGATCGAGGGAAGCCAGGTCAGAAGCACCTACCTGTACGCCGTCCAGCATGATCAGGGGTTGCGTACCATTCTGTACGGTATTGACGCCCCTCAGCAGGATATTGACAGGGTCTCCGGGGTTACCGCTGACAGAAGAGATCTGCGCGCCCGGTATCTTACCGATCAGGGCCTGATCCACAGAAAAAGTAGGTCCGGTGACCAGCTTCTCCGAAGTGACGGATTCCACTGAAATCCCCAGCTTCTTTTTACTGGTAGCGGTACCGACACCGGTGATCACTACTTCGGACAATACTTTCCGGTCAACAGCCAGCCTGATATGTATCGGTGTGCCATCAGCGACCACTTCCTGTGTCTCATAACCGATAGCCGTAAAGATCAGTTTACGACCTTTCTCTGCACTCAGCTGAAATGCGCCATTCGCATCAGATACCGTCGCTCCGCCACCCTTTACCTGAATACTCGTTCCTGGTACAGGTATGCCTGATTCGTCATACACGGTACCGGTGATCTTCAATAAGGACTGGGCTTTCACAGCACTGGTAAAGACATGGCATAACAATACCAGCAGGCATAGTAGCATTTTCTTTGTCATAGAGGTGTTTTAATATGACGGCATAAACCGTGTAATAAATCATCAACACAAACCGGGTGATAATCGCTCATGCATGTTCACTGCCGCGCTCGGACTGCGCATCATTAACAAGCCTTGTATGTACTGATGGCAGTACATAATATTCCCATTTTAAAGTTGGTCATTTAAAAGATCCAGTAAAAGATAACTGGACAGGTGCAATTACAAACCGCACAATCCTCCTGTGGGAGCCGGGTCGACACAATAGAAAAATCAATTAAAGTACTGGTGTGGTTCCTGGGTTTCCAAGCTAATGTTCCACCGATTTATCTGGTTATTTTCTTTTAGGTGTTGGGTGATATCGCTATCATGATAAATATAGAAAGGTTTCGCTAATTCTCATAATTTTTCTGGAAACAAAAAGTCAAAACAAAATATTGTTTTTAAATTAATATGATAGTACTCAGTGCACTCCTATAGATGATCCTGCAATCGTTATGCGGTAATTACTCATGCTCAGCATCCGGAGAACCGGTTGCTATTGACTGTCATAAAGACAATGTTCAGACTTCCAATATATAATAAGGTATTTCATACCCCGCTTTCGATAGTACGGGTTTGGCCAC
This sequence comes from Chitinophaga sp. YR627, assembly GCF_900114995.1. Taxonomy (GTDB): domain Bacteria; phylum Bacteroidota; class Bacteroidia; order Chitinophagales; family Chitinophagaceae; genus Chitinophaga. The sequence goes on along the minus strand of NZ_FOUX01000006.1, from coordinate 19,175 downwards.
ATTAAACACGCGTACACCACCGGTCAGGGTACCTTCCAGGGTACCCATATGTGCATGGCCATGGAATACGGCCGTCACTTCCCGACGGATCAATGGTTCTGCTAAACGGGAAGATCCCAGGAAAGGAAAGATCACTTCCGGTTCGCCTACGACCGTTTCTCTTAATGGCGAATAATGCAAAATGGCGATCTTTTTCAACTTGTCATGCTGCTGGTCGATCCTGGCCAGGGCCCTGTCCAGATGCAGGGCCTCATCCACCGCTTCCTGTACAAAAGCCTTCATGGCATCTTCGCCGAACATGGACAGCATATAGTTGTCAAATCCGCCACCAAAGCCTTTCACCCCTGCAAAGCCCACATCTTTGATCACAATCGCTTCTCCATCCAGTATATGTACGTTTTCGTTCTGCAAGGTCTGCCGGATCAGCTTCTGTCTGCCCTTTTCATAATCATGATTGCCGAGTACGGCTACAACCGGAATGGTACAGGCTTTCAGTTCATCACATAATATCTTTGCTTCACTCTCATCACCGGTATTGGTCAGGTCACCACAGATCAGTAATACATCCGCATTTTTAGACACCTCTTTAAAGTAATCTACCCACTTGTTCTTATCTGTATCTGTTACGTGAATATCAGCTACTGCGGCAATGCGCACCTTGTTGTTTTCTGTATCCATATCAAACCGTTTTTATAGTCATCCCTTTATAATGCCAGTCTGTAATATCGACGGCGTATTGTGTCTGATCAATAATTGGTCCACGGCATACCTTCTCCAGGGAAGGTGGCAGATCATACTGTTCGTTGGCACGTCTCATCAGTTCGTCAAACAGCCACCGGGGAATGATATCGGCATAATCTGACGGATAAACGTACTGGAAATTGAGTATCTGCGATAACAACAGATGCCAGTGTGGGTCAAGGCGGTGTAACAGTCTTTCCCAGTTTAGTTTCCTCCCATATTTCAGAAAGACGTGATTAACATCCGCACCGTCAAAACGTTCCCTGTTCTGAATAAATACTTTACTCCATACCAGCTCCTCCGCCCCTATCAGCCTTACAGGATGATCCATCACCACCGCATGCGTGGTATGTTCGTACCAGCTTTCATCTACAATGCAGATATTATTCGTACTGCTGAAGATGATATCTATATAATATTCGTCTTTAAATACCTTCGCCAGCCATCTTACATCCGTCAGTTCGATCTCATATCCGTTGGCGGCAAATAGCTTTAGGATATCGGCATACTGCGTAGGCATACAGAAAATATCAAGGTCTTTGGTATCTCTGTACATCCCCGTATAACCGAATAAGGCAAATCCTCCACCCAGCATAAAATCAAGCTTACTATCTACCAGTAAGGCCAGTGCCTCCCTGTAAAAAGTCTGGGCAGCCTGTTTCTGTTGTTCTTCATGCAAGTTCATACCTGAAACACCTAAAAAACTGTGCCGTTGGGCGATCAGAGCGGTCTTATCAGGGCAAACCCTTTTCATCTGACCCATTGAACCGGTACGCTTGATAAGTAAACCTGTAAATAATTTGCCTGTTTTGTGAAGATTTTACCCCATTTATTATATTTGATGCAAACATCTAATATCTCAACATGAAATGTGCTTCGCTTATCGCCATAGCTGTTACATTGCTGATGTCCTGTGATACCAAAAAGGACGCATCATCAGCAACAACCGAAAAATCTCCGCTTTCCGGTACCTGGAAACTCGTTAGCGCCAAGTCTATCCAGAATACGGATACGACAGTAACGGCACCTGTACCGGGACAGGAGACCATCAAGATCTTCAACGACAGTTACTTTGCTTTCTTCAACCATGACCTGAACCATGGTGCTGATACGGCAAGTGCCGCATTCGGTGCGGGTAGCGGTACTTACACCCTGGTAGGTGATAAATACAGTGAACACCTGGAATATTGCAGTTACAGAGGATGGGAAAACCAGGATTTCTCCTTTAAAATGGAGATCAGGAATGACACGATCATTCAGAGTGGAGAGGAAAAGATCGATAGCCTGAATGTAGACCATGTGATCATAGAAACATATGTACGGGTACGTTAGTATACCCTATCAATAAAATAAAACTCCCCCGGAAGCCAGTCTAACGGGGGAGTTTTATTTAATATCAGGCATATTCCGTAAACACACTTGCCAGATCACTGGCAATCGCATTAGCGTCTCTGCTTTCTATTCTGTGCCTGGGAATAAAATAGACCAGCTCCTGGTCTTTAAACAGCGCAATACTGGGTGATGAAGGAGGAATGTCTGGAATATGGCTTCTGAACCTTGCCGTAGCTTCCAGGTCCTGTCCTGCAAACACAGATACAATACGGTCAGGCTTTTTCGCATCATTATCCTCCAGCAGTTTTCTTACTGCAGGACGGGCGCTACCTGCGGCGCATCCACATACACTATTCACAACAACAAGCGTGGTCCCTGACTGTGCCAAAGCTTTGTCTACATCTTCCGGCGTTAATAATTCCTGAACGCCAGCATCCGTTAATTCTTCTCTGAAGGGTTTGATCAATAGTGGAGAGTAAGGCATTACCTTAAATTTTGAGGGTGAAAAAGGATATGTAATCAAATTGAAGCACGGTGTAGAACATTAACACTCCCACAAAAAGATTGTTCATCAGTGACCATAAATTAACTTTTCAATACGGCGTATATATGCTCCCGCATCCAGTTGCATAGCAGCCAGATGAGCACCGCTATATACGTAGAAGTCTTTCGGACCAGCCGCGGCATTGTATACCAATGTCGCTTCCGCATATGGCACCTCTTTATCTTCTTTCGAATGGACGATCAGTACAGGCATTTTGACATAACTGATATCCGTCTTCGCTGCATAGGGCACCTTCAGATACTGTTCGATCATCGCCTTTTGTTCAGCAGGCGCATAAGCAGCCGCCAGATCCGTAAAAGAACTGACAACGCCATCCAGTATCAATGCCTGCACTTTTTCCTGGTTATCCCTTGCCAGTTTTGTCGCGATCTGGGTACCTACGGAGGCGCCGAACAATATCAGTTTCGTTCCGCGAACATCTGGTCTCGCCAGCAGGTAATCCAGCACATACTGGCCATCGCTGGCTATATTCAGATGAGTAGGCTTCCCCGTACTTTTACCATATCCCCTGAAATCGATCATAAATACCTGGTACCCTCTTTCTACCAATGGCTTTATCATATACTGGTAAGAAGTGACATTCCCGCCCGCTCCATGACAAAACAGGACAGTCGCCTTTGATTGTCCCACAGGTTTGAAGAACAGGGCGTTCAGGATAACACTATCTACCGGCAGATTTACCTCTTCTATCTGCATGGAGGAATCCAGTGCCTTCCAGGTCTTGTTAGGGAAATAAAATTTATCATCAAACTGTGCTTTCAGCAGTTGGGTACTCAGTAATAAAACGGCGAGCAGATAGAAGGCTTTTTTCATGTTACAATACTTTTTAAAGACCAGTCCGGGTCATCCGGAACTGGTGTAAAAGTACTGGCAGACCGGCAATGATCTTTCCGGAAGGGGCCATCTGCATGGGCTTTGGGGCGAATTGCACGCTTAGGGGTGGGTAGCCTGAACCTGGGGAGACACGGGGGTGAATGGCATAGCCGGACGATTGGCCAGCTTTTCCCGCAGAGTAGTATTCAGGCTCCTCGATACAGGGATCGCATCGGGTAAATGAGAAATATGCAGACGGTAACCCTGGGCAGTACCGCTGACTTCCTCCACAAGGGAGAGGTTGACGATGGCTGTCCGGTGACAACGCCAGAAGGTTGTATGCCCCGTCAGACTGGCTTCAATTTTCTGCAGACTGGAACGCAGCAGCTCCTGTTTCAGGTGTCCTCCTTGCAGGAAATAGAGCCTGACATAGTTATCTGCCGACGTGACCGCCAACAATTGTCCAGGCAGCAGGGCAACCTGGTCCTTTCCGTTATCCGCCATAAAAGACAGCTTCTCCGGCGCCACAGGTATAAGCTCCTCCGCTGTCACAGGCGTGGCGATCGCCTGATTCAGCCCCGCCGCCCGCTTACGATAGCGCCTCAGTAAACGGGCCTGGTTGATCATGATGCTGGTCGTAGCCGGAGCAATCCCGATCACAGCAGTATAGACCACCATCAGAAAGACCTCCTTCCAGGAGTATCGCCATTGACCACTCAGCGCCATGACACCTATATTGGCCAGCGCGATCGCTACAATAATGACCAGGGTCCAGAGTGACTCCCTGCCGGTTGTCCATTGCTCTTCCCTGAAATAAGCCGGAAACAATCTGAATACCAGGCCATAATACAGCATCACCACCCCAAACACCGTGGCAGCTCCCTCCAGACTACCCCAGAAAACAGTCAGGGTATCCCGCTGACCATTAAAAGGCCGGAAGAGAAAAAGGAACAGGAATACCGCCCCGCTCAGGGCAATCGTCATGCTCCATTGTCTGCGCCAGGTTTCTGGTAAGGGATAGGGGCGTTTGAACAGGGAACTGATAGTATTGGTCATGCAGGCTGAAAATTTCGAACAGCATGATAATGAATTTTTTGAATAATACAGGTATAGCGGCCTGGAAGGGCAACAGAAAAATAGTTTGAATTCAATCTATTATTAGTTTGAAATTAAACCAATAGCCTATACCTTCGTATTATTAATTATAAGCATGGAGCAATTACCCTCTTTAGTAGAATACGGATCACGCCGGGTGATCATCACCATTACTGCCGTTGTCTGTGCATTGCTGGAAATAATAGACACCACCATTGTCAATGTCGCCCTTCCCGATATGAGGGGTAGTCTGGGTGCTACCTTAAATGAGGTCAGCTGGGTCATCACAGCTTATTCCCTGGCCAATGTGATCGTCGTACCGATGACCAGCTGGCTGTCCCAACAATTCGGCCGCCGGAACTACTTCGCTGTTTCCGTGGTCATCTTTACCATCTGTTCCTTTCTTTGCGGAAATGCCACCAATATCTGGGAACTGGTCCTTTTCAGGTTCTTACAGGGCCTTGGTGGAGGCGCATTGCTGGTGACCTCTCAAACCATTATTACAGAAAGCTGGCCGCCAGAGAAACGTGCCACCGCACAGGCGATCTATACCCTGGGGGTGATCGTTGGTCCGACCTTAGGTCCGCCGCTGGGTGGCTATATCATCGATAACTACAGCTGGCCTTACATCTTCTATATCAATATCCCGATCGGTGTTATTGCCGCGCTGCTCACACTACAATATGTCAGAAGTCCGCAGTACGAAGAGAAAAGAGACGCCAGCCAGGTAGACTGGCTCGGTATTGCCCTCCTGGCCATCGGTATTTCTTCTTTACAGTTTGTGCTGGAAAAAGGACAGGAAGAAGACTGGTTTAGTAGTCCGCTGATCATCATACTCACCATCATCGCCGTATTTGGATTATTCTTCTTCATCTGGCGACAACTCACCTTCTCTTATCCCATCGTGGAACTCAGGGTATTGAAGAACGGTAACCTGCGTATAGGCGTAATCCTTTCGTTTATAATGGGTTTTGGTCTCTTCGGATCGACCTTCGTAATACCGCTCTATACGCAGTCCCTATTGGGATGGACGGCTCAGCAGTCAGGTATGCTCCAATTGCCCAGTACCATCTTTGTGGCCGTCATGATGCCGGTGGTCGCTATTCTCATACAAAAAGGTGTGCCGCAGAAGTACCTGATTGCCATAGGTATGCTGATCTTCTTCATTTATAGCTACATGTCATACGAGATCCTTTCTCCGGATACCAGTTCAAAAGACTTCTTCTGGGTACTGATCATCCGTGGTTTCGGTCTGGGGCTACTGTCTGTACCTGTCAGCACCATGTCCCTCTCTACCCTCAAAGGAAAGGAGATCGGACAGGGCGCCGCCTTTTCCGGTATGATGCGTCAATTAGGAGGCGCTTTTGGTATCGCATTGATTTCCACCTTTATGACACGCCAGACAGACCTCCACAGAAGTAACCTGGTGAGTCATCTTGACGTAAATAATCCGGAAGTACAACAACGTATCTCTAATATGACAGGCGCCATGCGTGCGAAAGGTTTTGATATGATGGTGGCAAAAAGTAAGGCCTATGCAATGATGGACGGCGCCGTCATGAAACAGGCAACCGTATTATCTTACATGGATGTATTCCTCTGGGTAGGTGTTATGTTCCTCGTCTGTGTACCGTTCGTACTATTGTTTGTGAAAAATGCGAAGAATAAGATTAATATGGCGGATGCTGCACATTAAACTTATATTGCACTATGGCTATGGAACAAACACTGGAACTGGCGCGTGATCTGAGCAGGGCACTGATGGAAATGCGAAACTATATGCGCCAGCACTTACAGGTAAGGATCAAGGAGAACAATATAGATGTATCAGTCGAACTCCTGGAAATACTTGGCGTATTGTACAGAAAAGATGGTATCAATCAGCAGGAGATCGCCGATATCCTGATAAAGGATAAATCCAGTATCACCTATCTTATTGACAGTCTCACAAAGCGCGATCTTGTTGAAAGAAAAGAGGATGAAAATGACCGGCGGAATAAACTCATCTACCTTACAGAAAACGGTAAGCATATGAAACAAACCCTGCATCCATGGGTGGATGAGATCTATGAGCAGGCCACCAATGGCATCAAAGTAGCTGATCTTGAAAAGGCAGTAGCACTGGTGCAAAAGATGAATGAGAATCTGAAAAAATAAACGTTTTTATATTGTCTTAAAATAAAGCGGGCTGCATACTTCATATATGCAGCCCGCTTTATTTTATAAAACCTTATTGCTTCGCTTCCAGCTTCAGTAATTCCAGATAGGGATTTCCTTCTATCCCTAAACACAAACAAAATGCAGGCTCTGTTTTGTATCCTTCCTTCTTCAACCGGATCACCTCCTGTCGTAAACTATCTCCATGTTCCAGGAGTAAACGATGCTCGATCACCATATGCCGGTATCCCATCTGCTCCCGTACCGGTAACTGCTGTGCAAAGATCTCAAATGCATAACCAGCCTTCTCAAAATTAACAACCACACACGCCTGACCGTATATTTCAAACTCTTTTATACTGAATCCGGCAGCCTCACCAAAGCGCGTGATCATATCCTGCTTAAACACTTCCTGCGCTTTAAACGAACAAAGGATATCCAGATCACTACCGGGTATATCTACAGCAATGGGAATCGTTCCTGCCAGCACCGGGTCATATGCAGATAATAACTGCAAAACAGCCGTGTCTATTAACACTTCATAGACTTCCCGCTGCACAGCATTACCATGTTGCAGATAGTCAATATTAAAAAAGTCGATACCGCTATTCATACCCATATATACGCAGGTTAATCATAACTGGGTTCTGCGCTAACGTTACCATTATAATATACCCTGACCAATACCTGCTCCCCTATATCCGTTAATGGAATACTTAAACTATGACTGATCAGTACATGATCAAGATTGAAAGTGATCTGCGGCGTGAATAAAACCGCACATGCTCTCCTCTCTTCATCAATATTAAACATATCATTGTAAATATCAGTAGCTGCAATGGTCTTCCCGTTCTTATACACCGCAATGTCTGACTTGAAATGATGCGTAACAAATTGTTGCATACCATACATTGATACGAATTTCTCCGGCACTACGACACCGCTGTCTCTCAGACAACGATATTCATACACTACATGAAACTGATCCTTTCCACGGAAAAATGAAGTATCGATCATGATATGATTGTTGTACATCGCTTTGAAGGTATCTACTATTTCCTGCAGAGATGGAGTCACAAAATCATCGTCTTTGTCAGCTGCAACAGGAGAAAGTTTTACCGCTGCAGGGAGCATGGTATCTTTCTCAATTTTTTCAATGACTGCCTGCCGGGAAGCGGGGGTTTTATGCTCACAGGCAACGATTGCGATGGCGATCAGCAAGGCAGCTACCAATAGTTTTATGGGGTGTAGCAAAACACGTGACATAGGGATAAAGGTTTAATACGAAAGCACTCCGTTGCGGCGGAGTGCTTTCACTAATTGAATATCAATAATTATTTCTTCACTTTATCTAATGCTTCTATATACCGTTCAAAACTCTGCTCATCAAACACGGTATACAACAACGGCTCTATCAGTTCCAGTTCCATCAGCGCAAGCTTGCCATCCACCAGTACACCGTCTACTCTTGTATACAATGCACCGCCGGCAAAACGGCGTACCAGGGCAGTCGCTTTCTCAATCACCGCACTATCCGGCGTAGCTGAATGAATGGTCGCACCATATTGTGGCTGTACCCTGAAATCACCAGCTTTAGGTTTCTTCACGATCGTATGACTGTATGCTCCTCCAAAGAAAAGCATCGACCATTCTCCCTCCTGGATCTCTCTCATAAATGGCTGGGCAATAAACGCCTCCTTCGGCAACAATTGTTGCAGCGGATGTTCCTCCAGCACCGTCTCGCCACGTACCAGTGTAAAGGTATTCTTGGAGCCTCCGCTCACACAGGGCTTTACAATGATCTTATCTGTACCCAGTCGCTCAAACAGGGATGCCAGATCAGTTACTGTATCCTTCTCCAGGAATACAGAAGGAATAATATCAAAACCTGCTGCTGCGATCTCCTGCAGATAATGTTTATCGGCATTCCATAACACCGTCTCAACAGGGTTCAGTAATTGTACGCCCGCTGCTGCCAGTTTGTGCAACCATGCCCTGAATTCATCCAGTCTGTTGTGATAGTCGTACGGCGACTTCAGTATCACCAGCTCATAACTTGTCCAGTCAGTCTGACTGTCTTTCCAGTCTTTCTTTTCTGCATCCCATCCTGCTGCCTGCAATGTTTCCAGCAGACGGCGGTCTTCTGTCTTCGCCATATCAAACAGATTGGCTGGATCTTCACAGATGAGCGCTAATTTCTTATCCGGCATACTTTTCTCTTTTTCTTTCTGTTGTTATTCTGCTGCCAGCAATGTATATACACCTCCTGCTGTTGTTTTCAGCGCATAAGGATAACCTGCTGACGGGTCTTTTGGTTTCATTGGCGCCAACTGTGCATTTGCTCCGGCTTTCAGCCTGTTCTTTGCCAGCAGATAACAGGTGCCTGCTTTCTTCGCATAGATCGTTACACGCACAAGTTTACCTGCTTTCCAGCTCATATCGATGGTATGACCACCATATGCCAGTAAACCTTTTACTTCACCGGTTGCCCATGCATCCGGTAAAGCAGGCAACAAACGGATCATGTTCGATTGTCCGTTCAGTAACATCTGTGCAATACCAGAAGTACCGCCAAAGTTACCATCTATCTGGAATGGCGGATGCGCACAAAACAGGTTCGCATAAGTACCGCCTGCATTATGCATATCTACAGAGCCCTTTCCGGTTAATGTCAGCAATTCGCGTAACAGTTTATAGGCATGATTACCATCTTCCAGTCTGGCCCAGGTATTGATCTTCCACGCCTTACTCCATCCGGTACCTCCATCTCCCCTGATCTCCAGGGTACGTTTGGTCGCATTCGCCAGTTCAGGTGTAGTGGAAGGTGAGATCTGATCGCCAGGGAACAAAGCATACAGATGTGAAATATGACGATGCTCTGTTTCTCCGGATGGCCAGTCTTTGTACCATTCCTGTAAACTACCATCTTTCCCTATCTTAAACGGATAAAGACGATCTGCAGCTACCTGTAGGGAGTCACGCAGACCATTATCCACTTTCAGTACTTCTCCTGCCTTGATCACGTTATTGAACAACTCGCGGATAATGGTCATGTCCATGGTACTGGCAATGGAAACAGATTCCTGTGTACCATTGGCCAGCAGAAATTTATTCTCCGGAGAAGTAGCTGGTGCAGTCACCAGGTAACCGGAAGCCGGATCTTTCACCAGGAAATCCAGACTAAAAAGTGCTGCTGATTTCATGATCGGATAAGCCGTGTCTCTCAGGAACTTTTCACCACCAGTATAGCAGTAATGCTGCCAGAGGAACTGACACAGCCAGTTGCCCCCCATCATCCAGTTGGCCCACTGCGGATCACCTTTACCTTTATCACCTACCGGATTGGCAATTGCCCAGATATCCGTGTTGTGGTGTGCGACCCATCCTCTTGTATTATAAAACTCTCCTGCGGTAGCAGCACCGGTCACAGACAGTTCTTTCAGCAACTGGTATAAAGGCTGTTGCATCTCCATCAGATTACAAACCTCCGCAGGCCAGTAGTTCATCTGTGTATTGATATTGATCGTATAGTTTGAACTCCAGGGAGCACGCAGCTCCTTGTTCCAGATACCCTGCAGGTTCGCAGGCGCCGATGGTGTACGGGAACAGGAGATCAGCAGATAACGGCCAAACTGAAAATAAAGACTTTCCAGCGCCTGATCCTTTCCGCCCGCAGTATACCGGCGCAGTCTTTCATCTGTCGGTTCTGCTGACTGATCATCACCAGCCAGGTTCAGACTAACCCTGTTAAAATATTTATGATAATCCTGCACGTGACGTTGCAGCAGATTAGCGTAAGACAATGCTGCCGCTTTTTTCATTTGTCCGCCGGCAATCGCTTTCTCATCCAGTCCTTCACTATCCGGGCACTTATCAAAACCATTAAAGCTGGTAGCCGCAGTCAGCAATAAGATTGCTTCCGTAGCATTCTTCACGGTAATACCCGTTGCATCAGTAGTCACGGTACCATCCGGACTGATCGCCCGCATCCGCAGTTCATAACGCATCCCCTTACAACTACCGGCCGCTTCATACTGAATAGGCTCGGCGTTATAATTCACATAACTCGGGTCTACCTGCGAAGGCGCTTTACCACGCGTTACGATTTCCTTTGTACCAATAACGGTATTCTGATAATGCAACTGACTGGACGGATCGGCTTTAAACTGCAACGCACCTTTTTTACTGGCGCGCAGTCTGATGACGATCACCTGGTCTGGTGCAGAGATAAACATTTCGCGTGTATAGGTTACTCCACCGCTCACAAACTGCGTAATCGATTTCGCGTTCGCTATATCCAGATCACGCTTATACTGCGATATCATTGTATCCTTCAGTTGCTGATGGATACGTATATCACCCAATGGCAGGAATGACTGCGAATAAGCGCCCTGCATTTTACGCAGCAGACTATCCGCCTCATGATACTTTTCACTGAATAAGGCAGCGCGTACTGCAGGCAGATAAGACGCTGCCGCCGGATTCACCTGCTTACTGACCGGACCGCCCGACCATAAAGTGGCTTCATTCAGCTGGATCAGTTCCTCACTTGTTCCTCCAAACACCATTGCTCCCACACGTCCGTTCCCTAATGGAAGCGCCTGTGACCATTCTACTGCCGGTTCCTCATACCAAAGCTTTAACTTGTTATTCGTTTGCTGTGCGTGTGATCGCCCCGCTCCGAAGGCGATGATCAGCATTAAAGAGAGACCTGTTCTTTTCATATCCGTGAAGAATAAAAAAAATATATTAATAAGCAAGTTTAGCCTTTTTAAGGGCAGGATGCAAACGATTGCGCAAAAAAAGCAAATAAAACCTTGGTTATCACTCAGCGGGGCATTACATTTGCTTTGTAATCATATTTTATCGGTTACAAACAGCGTTGACCCTGGTTAGTGAGAAGTGAACAAATACCGGTGAAAAGCAGGCCAGACAAGGAATCAACAGCGCACATCAGACATAATTTCATCAGCTTTAGTTAAAATAATATTACAGCATATATACGCTAAACTTTTTATGGACCTGAGTACCATAACGTGGAATTTTAGCACAAAGGTCGAATTCTTTCGACCTTTCTTTTTTTATTTACAACAGAGGGTCTATATTGTAGCATAGACATTTATTTGCAGACAAATCCGCGTTATTACACAAGTGAACAAAAGACTACTCATTCTTTTCCTGCTGGTATACTTACCTACGCTGTTAAGGGGACAAAGCACTTCTTCGCAATACCAGCTAAGCAGGATAGATTTAACCCAGGGACTTTCTGCTAACCAGGTGAATTGCATTCTCAAAGATAGTCAGGGCTTTATGTGGTTCGGTACCATGTCAGGACTCAATCGTTTTGATGGATATAACTTTAAGGTCTTCCGCCAGATACTCAGCGACTCCACTACACTTTCCGACAACTTTATTACCAGTCTCATGGAAGGTCCTGACGGACTGCTCTGGATAACTAACCGCAACGGACAGAACATCTATCATCCGGAAACTGGTCAATTCGAACGTGATATCCATAAAACCCTCCGGCATTACGGGATTCCCGGCGATTCAGTGGGGCAGATCATGAAAGATAAAAGTGGTGCTTACTGGTTCGTTGTCCCCAAGAATGGACTATTTATCTATACGCCAGATACACATTCTGCTAAAAGGATTATGCAACCGAAAACCAGCACCGTTGCTGCGATTGCACAAGACAATAATGACAACATCTGGATACTGCAGGCAGATGGATTACTACAAAAAATAGATGCGCGCACCCGCCAGATCACCTGGCGGACCACCCTGCCTGAACAGAACGGTCGCAACAGTCAGCAGGACTATCAGATGATGGCCGATAGCGATGGCGATCTCTGGATCTTCAGCAACTCGGATGTACAGGGCGTCTATTATTATAACCAGCATACTACTGTATTCACTCACTACAACCAGAACACCGGTACACTCCGCCTCAATAACAACATCGTACGGGGTGTCGTACAGGATAATCAGGGACTTATATGGATCGGTACCGACCACGGTGGCATTAACATCATCGATAAAGCAAAACAAAGTATTCAATACCTGGTCAACAATAGTGAAAATCCTAAAAGCCTGAGTCAAAATAGTATCAACGCACTCTATCGTGACAACACCGGTATTATATGGATTGGCACTTACAAGAAAGGTATTTGCTATTACCATGAGAACATCGTTAAGTTTCCTTTATATCAACACGAAGCATTTACCGCCACTAGTCTGCCCTATGATGATGTGAACCGCTTCGCGGAAGATGCTCATGGCAATCTGTGGATCGGTACCAATGGCGGTGGACTGATCTACTACGACCGCAGCCGCAATATCTACAAACAATATCTCCATGATGCCGGTAATCCCAACTCTCCAAGCGGTAATGTCATTGTCAGTCTGTGGATAGATCGTCAGCAGAAACTATGGATAGGTTCTTATTTCGGTGGACTGGATTGTTTCGACGGGAACCGCTTTACACATTATAAACACGATGCAGCTGATCCAAACAGTCTGAGTGATAACAGTGTCTGGGAGATCTTCGAAGACAGCAAACAAAGACTCTGGGTGGGCACGCTTGGCGGCGGACTCAATATCCTCGACAGAACTACCGGCCATTTTAAACACTATGCCAATGGTGCGCCTAATTCCATCCGTTCCCCTTATGTATCTGCACTACTGGAAGATAAAGCAGGGAATATATGGATCGGTACTGCCGATGGCCTGGACGTCATGAACAATGCCGGCAAATTCACGCATTATGAGAGCATCGATAAACAAGCCGGTGGCATCAGCAACCGTAACGTCATCTGTTTGTATGAAGACAAACGAGGCCTCATATGGATCGGTACCCGGGAAGGACTGAATGTCTACGATCCCGCCACTAAAAAGATCAGCATCCTGCGCAAAGAGGATGGTTTGCCGGATAATACCGTCCTGAACATCCTGGAAGACCGTGACAGCACCCTCTGGATGAGCACTGCCAACGGCATTGTCAATCTTACCCTCTTACAACGTTCCCCTGTCTATCAGATCAGCTGTAAACAATACGATGAATCTGATGGTTTACAGGGCCGTGAATTCAATGAAAACGCTGCCCTGAAAACAAGCAGGGGAGAGTTTATCTTCGGCGGTGGTAATGGCTTTAATATCTTCAATCCGCATAACATTGCCGTCAATACCACTGTACCGCCGGTCGTGCTGACCGACTTCCAGGTCTTTAACAAAAGCATGGAACCCGGTGAACATTTCAACGGTCGCATACTATTGCAACAGGCCATTACCCGCACACAGGAAATCACCCTGAAATACCGGGAGAACGTATTCTCTATTTCCTTCGCAGCACTAAACTATTTTCATCCGGAGAAGAATCAGTATGCCTACATGCTGGAGGGTTTCAACAATGAATGGTTAACAACGGATGGCAGCGTGCGTAAAGCGACTTATACGAACCTCGATCCTGGTGAATACACCTTCCGCGTACGCGCCTCCAATAATGACGGTATCTGGACGCCTGCGCCACTGGAATTACATATCACCATCCTCCCTCCTTTCTGGCGCACACCACTGGCATTCTTCCTGTATATCCTGCTGATCATCGGTGCACTGATACTGGCCAGAAGGGTTGTACTGGAAAGAGAAAGACTGCGGTCACGTATAGAACAGGAAAAACAGGAAGCACAGCGTATTCACGAACTGGATGCACTAAAGATCCGTTTCTTCACGAATATCAGTCATGAGTTCAGAACACCCCTCAGTCTGATCATTACGCCGCTGGAAAAGATACTCGGCAAAGGAGTGGAAGCCAATATTCAGCAACAACTGGTACTCGTACAACGCAACGCCCGCCGCCTGCTTAACCTGGTGAACCAGCTCCTGGATTTCCGTAAAATGGAAGTACAGGAAATCAAATTACACACCAGTGAAGGCGATATCGTAGCATTCGTAAAAGACCTGACCACTTCCTTCTCCGACCTGTCAGAAAAGAAACAGATTCACCTGGACTTTCATAGCAGCATAAGGGAATTGAACATGTTGTATGATCCGGATAAGATCGAGAAGATCATTTTTAACCTGCTGAGCAATGCATTCAAGTTCACACCGGAGCAGGGAAATATTTCTGTGGATGTACAGGTGCAACACGGATCAACCCTGGCGATTATCGTAAAAGACAATGGTATCGGTATTCCGCTGGAACAGCAGGAACGCATCTTCGAACGTTTCTTCCAGCATGATATTCCCGGCTCTCTGTTGAATCAGGGCAGCGGTATTGGTCTGAGCATTACCCGGGAGTTTGTCAAACTACATGGTGGTACCATCACCGTAGACAGCGCCCCTGGTATGGGTAGTACCTTTACGATCCTGTTGCCGGTAAGAGGGCTTGTTGGTCTGCCGCTGGTAACGGCGCCTGTCAGCACCAATATCTTATCTGCCCCGGCACCTGCAGATCCGGCGCCTGCAGCTTACACAGGCAGGAAACCGGTCCTGCTCCTGATTGAAGACAGCGAAGACTTCAGGTTCTATCTTAAAGACAACCTTGGTGTCCATTTTCATATCATCGATGCCGCCAATGGTAAATTGGGCTGGGACATCCTGCAAAATACCGTACCCAATCTCATTGTCAGCGATGTGAATATGCCTGAAATGGACGGACTGGAGCTTTGTCGCCGGATAAGACAAAACCAGCGGCTCGCACACCTGCCGGTCATACTGCTTACCGCCCGTGCTTCAGAAGAAGATCAGCTGGAAGCACTGGATAACGGAGCTACAGACTATATCACCAAACCATTCAACTATGAAGTGTTGTTGTCCCGGATCCGCAACATCGTCTCCCAGCAGGTATCTTTGAAAAAGACCTTCCGCCAGCACATTGATGCACATCCGGAAGAAATAGCCATTTCTTCACAGGATGAGCTCTTCCTGCAACAGGCTTTACAGATCGTGGAGAAGAACATTTCCAATCCTGATTTCTCTGTGGAAGAACTCAGCCGCGGACTCCATATGAGCCGTGTATCTGCCTATAAAAAACTACTGTCTATTACCGGTAAAACGCCGCTTGAATTTATCCGGTCCATCCGCCTGAAAAGGGCCGCGCAGTTGCTGGGTAAAAGTCAGCTGACAGTAGCCGAAGTGGCCTATGAAGTAGGATTCAATAATCCTAAGTACTTTGCAAAGTATTTCAAACTTGAATACGGCGTCTTGCCTTCAGCTTATAAGAACAATTAAAACGGAACTTATGCAGGCATTCCTGAACAAACTTGACGAACACCTTCGTACCAAACGGGCAGACTATTATGCAACCTTACAACCCGGGCTATCAGCAGCAGCCATTGCGGCACTCGAGCAAACATACAATGTGACACTCCCTGCTGATCTCCGTGCTTTGTATCAATGGAAGAACGGACAACAGGCAGACAGCTACGAGGCCTTTGTCAATAATGCTATGTTCCTCTCCCTGCAACATGCCCTGGACTCCGCCAGCGAACTGACAGGCATGATAGGTACCGACTTTGAAATGGAAAACTGGTGGCATCCGGCCTGGATACCCATATGGGACAACGGTGGCGGCGATTATATCTGTTACGATACAGCGGGTGTATTTACCGGCATCAAAGGACAACTGATAGAGTTCTGGCATGCGGATAATGACCGTGACACAATTGCCCCGGACCTGACCGCTTTTATTAATTCAATTAATCAGCTGTACGCGACTACAGACAAGAAAGATTTCGATGAATACTTTGAAGTAAAAGCCCCGGATGGTTATCCAAAAGGCAATTTTGCCGGAGAGCCAGGTAAACGTTAAAACAGTTCATCCGGCAGGTTATACAGTCTTACTTCTCCTGCATTATGCGTCACCAGCAGCTGTCGCTGTTTATTCACACACACCGTAACGATTTCACCGGCGTAATCTACGATCTGGCGCGGGTCTTTTGTGGGCCGTCCCGCCATATCATAGGCCCTGATCTCACAGCCTTCCGGCATTAATTCCCCGGTACACTGCATGGTCTTTCTGTCTATCAGCAGCAATCTGCCAAAACGGGAAAATGCCAGCAGAGTTTTATTGCTGATATATTGTACGACATACTCGAGACTATCGGTATCTTCTTCGGATGGATATTCATTTCTTTCTGCGAATAGTTCCTCCTCTCCAAGGGTAGCTATTTCGCTGACGTCGGGGTAGCTGTAAATAGTGATTCCATCCTCGTAATGCGGAGCAGTGACAAACTCATGTCCATCCGGCGCAAAATTCCCCATGATCCTGTCATCACACTGCTTTAGTTCCTGTACCACTATTTTTCCTTCCGTCAGTGCAGCCTGGTACAACATATTACTATCCTGTCCGGCGGCAGCCTCAATGAGTACACCATTCTTATCCGGCGCAGCATGGATCACATAATTATACTCCTGGTTTCCCTCCATCATCCAGGTATCCTGTACCTTATTATCTGTCATGCTCACCACATAGAGGATATCATTCTCCAATGCCGAACTGGCCGGTACAATAAACCAGATCAATGCGCCATCATTCGAGAAGGTACACGATGATCCCAGGAATTTCTCCCAGCCATCATGCGGAAAGATCCACTCCAGATTGCCCTCCATATCCAGTATACGGATGGTTTCCATACACGAGAGCGCCATCTGCCGCCCCGTAGGACTAGCCGTGATAACACAGTTCACATAATCGCTCGTTTGCGCCTGCAGGTCTTTCTGCCAAACCTGTTGCAGGTCTTTATCCAGTCGCAGGACCTTCGGGTCTTTATTGAAGTTGAGGATATACCCACCATCTGCCAGTTCTGCAATACTGACCGGATTTGCTTCCAGCGCCAGACGCCGGTGTATACTGAGTGCAATGCGTGTAAATGTACTTCCCATAGTTTGAGGCATATTGCAAAATACCGGAATTTACCGGGAATACAAACCATCCCATCGCCCGTCCCAAATCCCCCTTCAGGAAGTCCTCTTCACACCGCCTGCGAATGCCGGACACAGTGTAAGTTTGTGACATCAAAACACCCAAAAACATTTGTTATGCAAAAGATCACTCCTTTCCTGTGGTACAATGATCAGGCGGAAGAGGCTGCAAAACTATACACCTCTTTATTTAAGAATTCCTCGATCGGAAAGGTCAGCCGTTATCCGCCAGGTGTACCTGGTCAGGAAGGAAAGGTGATGACGGTGGAGTTTACCCTGGATGGTCAGGAGTTTATCGCCCTCAATGGCGGTCCTCACTATTCGTTCACACCGGCCGTGTCAATGTTCATTCAATGTGAAACGCAGGCGGAAGTAGATACACTGTGGGATGCATTAACAGCCGGCGGCAGTATCGATAAGTGCGGCTGGTGCAGAGATAAATTCGGGCTCTCCTGGCAGGTGGTGCCAAAGGGCTTGCAGGAACTGATGCAGGATAAAGACCCGGGCAGAGCAAAACGCGCGACAATGGCGATGATGCAGATGGAGAAACTGGATATTGCTGCGATGGAAGCAGCTGCCAATGGGAATTGATAATTAAGAATTAAGGATTAAGAATTAAGGATTAAGAATTGTCCTCCCTTCAGGCAAAACAATTCTTAATCCTTAATTTTTAATTCTTAATTTTTCTCTCACCTTTTCCATCCAATCCTCCTCCTCGCCTATAATAACTGTCGCAAAATTATACTTCACCCCTTCCATCTCCACCCCGGAAGAATCATCCACATGCAAATCAATATTAAAAGCTCCCGGTAATTTCGATACCTCCTGCCCCTGTTTGCCCAATACTCTGTCATGCACGGTCTTATTAATAACCTTGTCCAGCCATATACCATATGACAGGAAAAGGCATCTGATATACATCGGTGACCGTAAAGAGGTGGTATACACATATACTTTACACCCCTCCTGTTTCAACTGGCGGATTAACAAAATACTACCCTTCCTCAAACGCTCCCGGCTGATCAGTTTGTGCCATGGAAATTGTCGTTCGAGTGGGAATTGTATTCTTCCGGGTATAAGAGTGTCGTCTAAATCGAAGGAAATTATCATGACTGTCCTGACTAATAAAAAAATCCTGCCAGCAATGCCAGCAGGATCGAAATATAAGTTTTAAAATCACTATTTATCGGATTTTTTTCGGCGCTGGGAAGGCTCAACAAAGGTACCTTCCTTTATCGCTTTGAAGATTTTTGCTGTTTTACGCGCATGATACTTTCTGCTTGCTGGAGACTGACTTTTATTCTGCATACCAATAAAACCGATGTCGTCAAGTGTATAGTACGTTTTAATATCATCATTCATTTGAACATATTTTTTATCCCTATAAATATACCGACACTCCAATCTGTTATCGTTAATGTCAGGTTAAATAACGCATTTTCTCAATATGACACTGTATTGATTCAGAATTGACTTTACATGTTGGAGATAAATAAGAACTAATTAAATTACCTACATGAAAAGAAAATCACCCGGACCACCTCCTACC
>NZ_FOUX01000005.1 GCF_900114995.1 Chitinophaga sp. YR627 | reverse complement strand
TTGGAACTGTAAAGCGCTCACTGAAACAATCTCCAATCTGTAAAGTCAATTCTGCATTCAATACATCCACTGTAAGGTTTTTCTGTACTAAGACAAATAATCTGTGTATAGTAGATATTCCATAGGGAAGTTATAGATAAGCCGTATATAATCCGTAGATAACCCGTATCTATAAGAATGGGTCATATACGGCTTATCTACGGATTATATACGGCTTATCTACCAATTATCGTAAATATCTCTACCTGTTATAGCGCTTATAGCGCCACCTCCCTCATATCAGGAAGGAAACTGGTCTAACTGATAGTAAATCAGCCTAAATATTCCACTGAAAAGTAACATATGGTAAAAAAGTACCTTAATAGGGTAATTTAACATGCCTTTTAAAGAGCAGCATATCCTAATTTCGGTTAACACGTTTTCGAAAACCAAAACAGCACTACCAAGAGGGGACAGATTTGTGTTAACGCATTTTATCAATAACGACCAACGGCTGGCAGCACGCCTGCGCAATAGTGATCATACCGCTTTTGAGGAATTATACGCTACCTATCACCAGTTACTGTATGGTACTGCCTATAAATACCTGAAAAGCGATACGGCTGCTGAAGATGCTGTGCATGAAGCTTTTGTTAAGGTCTGGGTACACCGGGAAGAGCTCGATCCTGTACAGGGGGTACGTAATTTCCTGTTTAAATGCCTGAAATTTCATGTACTGAACCTTATCAGGGACCACAAACGCAGCCTTTCCAAACAATACGAAATATTATACAACGCCTCTGCTGATCACCGCGACGCAGAATCCACGGTTATCCTGAATGATTATAAAAAGGTGGTGGAGCGTGCCGTTGAAAGTTTGTCTGCCCAAAAGAAAAAGATCTTCCGTCTTCGCTCCTATGAGGGCCTGAGTAATGAAGAAGTGGCGGAAAAACTGGGTTTGTCCATCAATACCGTCAAATTCCAATATGCCCAGGCCAGCAAAGCCCTGCGCCAGGTCCTCAAGATCATGATGAGTACCTTCTTCTGCCTGGTTCTTCTCCTTGTTATCTTTTTTTAAATTTTTTTCTGCAGGTATAATACTTTTCATTTTCCCAGGTGTAGTATTATACAGAACGTAACTATTTACTCGTTGATTTTATCACTGTAATCCACATTATGGAGCTATTCGACCAAAGTCTGCTACATAAGTATGAGCATAACCAGTGTACTCCCGAAGAATACGAAAGAGTACTGGAATGGTTTACCACGCCCGAAGGACGGGAATATCTGGAAACTGCTATGACGCGGGAACTGGATGGTGAAAAACCAGACATGCTGATGTCTACATCACAGGCGGCAGACCTCTACCAGCGCATACTGGATACTACAGGTCAGGAACAGTTACGGCATCGCCGGAACCGCCGGTTTACAGGTCTCAAAGTGGCAGCCATATTATCGGGCTCGATCCTGCTCGCCTATGGCGGATGGAGAATGTTCGGTAGTCAGCGCGCTACTGTTTTTCAAACAGCTTACGGAGAAGTACGTACTGTGGTATTGCCCGATCAGTCGGTCGTGACACTGAATGGCAACAGTACCTTACGCTATGCCGGCAAATGGGATGGTAACAGCAATCGCGAAGTATGGGTAGAAGGAGAGGCTTTTTTCTCTATCAAACCATCCGCTGTTCCCCGCTCATTCATGGTACACACCGCCAGTAAAATGGATGTGGAAGTACTCGGCACCAGCTTTAATCTCGTCGATCGTCATGGTCGTATGCAGGTTGTACTGAACAGCGGAAAGGTAAAATTGCACAGCAGCAGAACGCCGGAAGAAGCGATCATTATGCAACCGGGAGATCTTGTTGAATACAAAGAACAGGTGCGCACAAAAGTCAGGAAGAACACCAACGCACAGAGTTATTCATCCTGGAAAACTAACAATCTTCATTTTGAAAACGCCAGCTTCGCAGAACTGGCACAATTGTTAGAAGACACCTATGGCGTAACTGTAGAGATCAAAGATTCTGCTTTGTTACAGCAACAATTCACAGGAACTGTACCGGGACAACAGATCGATATGTTGCTGGAAGGGCTTTCGCAACTATTTCACCTGAAGGTGAGCCATGTTGACAACAGTGTTATTATTGAGAAGGAAAACTAAATAGTAAAAACAAAATGCAGTAAAAACTGCAGGCTGGTGTACAACGGCAGGCAGTGACCGCAGCAGAGGTAATCACTCAAATTTAAATCTCATGAACAAGTTCATTAGTGCCTTTATGGCTGCTATGGGCATGGCATGCTATTGCCATATGCCAGCAGAAGGGCAGGACCTGGCCTCGCTGGGAAAACCCCTACGCCCTCTTGAAAGATCACAGACAAAGTCATTGAAAAATGTGCTGGATGGGCTTGAAGTAAAATATAATGTGCACTTCATGTACAAAAGCAATCTTGCAAAATTGCAGTTGTCACATGTGGAGAACACAAAAAAATCTTCTCTGGAAGAAGAACTGAAAAATATCACCAGTCCTAATAAGCTTCGCTATAAGAAGATGGGTGATAGTTTCTATATCGTATTTTCTGAGGATGATGAACCTGCCGATGCCCCGGCTCCTTCCGGTGAAAATGCGCCTGCTCAGCTGGCGGAAACACTGGCTGTAGCAGCATCGGCAGCGATCCCGGTAAAAGGTATAGTAACCGACGATAAAGGACAGCCAATACCAGGTGCGACCGTACTCGTAAAAGGTACTTCCAATGGAACAAGCACTGGTACTGATGGCTCCTGGTCTTTACAGGTGCCTGATGAAAATGCGATACTGGAATTCTCCTTCATTGGTTATACCAAACAGGAATTGAAAGTTGGTAGCCGTACTTCTTTTAGTGTAAAATTGACAGCTGATGTTACCGCCATGAATGAAGTGGTAGTAGTCGCTTATGGTACACAAAAGAAAATAAATGTTACCGGCGCTATTGCTGCGGTGGATGGAAAAGACCTGAACTGGAAACCTGTAGGACAGGTATCTTCTGCACTCCAGGGGGTTGCTTCCGGTGTAACTGTTACGACTACCAGTGGTCAGCCGGGTGTGGACCAGGGTACAGTACGTATCCGTGGTGTCGGTACGATGAACAGTACAGATCCATTGGTACTGGTAGATGGTGTGCAGATGAATATGAACGATATTGATGCAAATGATATCGCTTCCATGTCCGTCCTGAAAGACGCTGCTTCTTCTGCTATCTATGGTGTAAGAGCTGCTAATGGCGTGATTCTGATCACCACAAAAAGAGGTGCTTCCGGTAAACCGAAGATCACCTATTCCAACTACTTCGCATGGCAGACACCTGCACGTCTGGCAAAATATGTAGGTGCGAAAGATTTTATGAATCTGGCGAACCTGACTGCATCCAATTCCGGTGGTTCTGCTTCCTATACAGCTGCGCAGATCGCTGCATATGACAATCCTAATCGTGATAATTTCGTTAATCCGGATAACTACTGGCTGGATGCCATTCTTACCGGTAGCGGTTTCCAACAGGAGCATAGTCTTGGTATCAGCGGTGGTACTGAAGATGTGAAATACCGTTTCTCCACCAACTATTTCGATCAGACAGGTCTGATCAAAAACATGGACTTCAATCGTATCACAGTACGTTTGAATACAGATATCAATGTTTCAAAGAAACTGACCTTCAACGCTGATATCGCTGCACGTCTTGGTGACAGACAGGAACCACAGGGTGCTTCCGGTTCGGCATGGTATCAGTTCGGACAGGCAGCTATTATTAATCCGCTGTACCCGATCAAATATGCAGATGGTACCTGGCCGGTGATCAGAGGGGGACAGAACCCGATCCGTCTGCAGGAAGAAGGTGGTCTGTATCAATACAAAAGCAATCTGTTTACTGGTAACTTCAAAGCCACTTATAACCTGGTAAAAGGTTTAAAACTGACCGGTCTTACATCCGTTAACTACAGATCCGATTATAACAGTACCCGTGAGAAAACACTGATCTATTTCAAAGATCCGGGAACAAACCAGGATCCGCTGCCACTCGGACAAAACTCTGTGAAGAAATCTTATCAGGGATATTGGTTCCGTAACTATCAGGGATTAGCTGAATACACCCACAACTTTGGTAAACACAACTTTACTTTATTAGGCGGTGCTTCCCGTCTCACAGAAACTACTGATGACCTCAGCGGTTACAGGGTAAATCTGGCTGGTGGTCTGAATCAGATCGATGCCGGTGAACAGAACGGACAGATCACAGAAGGTAATGCAGTAGCCTACTCGCTGGTGTCTTTCTTCGGCAGATTAAACTACTCTTTTGATGATAAATACCTGTTTGAAGCAAACCTCCGTCGTGATGGTTCTTCCCGCTTCTCTGACGGACAGAAATGGGGTATATTCCCTTCTTTCTCCGCAGGATGGCGTATCTCCGGTGAAGAGTTTATGAAAGAAGTATCCTTCATCAATAACCTGAAACTGCGTGGTTCATGGGGTAAACTGGGTAATGACGTGATCCTGGACAGAGATAAACAGACCACTAACTACCCTTACCAGTCACAATATTATTACAATAGCTATCCTTTCGGTGGTGTGCTGAAACCAGCTGCTGGTATTACGATCTATCCTAACTCCGGACTGACCTGGGAAACCACTGTGATGACCGATGTAGGTGTTGATGGTACCATCTTCAAAAACCTGGATTTCACCTTTGACTATTATGTAAAAAATACCAACGATATCCTGTTGTTCCTGCCGATCGCTCCTTCCATTGGTCTGGATCCTTCCGCACAGAATGCAGGTAAAGTGAGAAACAAAGGATGGGAATTTGCACTGAACTACCGGGGTAAGATCGGTGAACTGAATTACAATGTAGGCGCTAACTTATCAGATGTACGTAACAGGATCATTGATATTAAGAATACAGACGCTATTTCAAGGGACAACAATTACATCTACACCGGACTTGTAACCGGCAATTCTATCGGTAGTTTCTATGGCTACCAGGTAGAAGGGATCTTCCAGAACGCAGCGCAGGTAGCAGGACATGCAACACAGCCATTCCCGACCACAGGTGCAGGCGATCTGATTTACAAAGACCAGAATGGTGACAAACAGGTAAAAGAAGGTGCTGTCGATAAAGGTGGCGACATGGTATACCTGGGTAGCAATATTCCAAGATATACTTATGGTATTAATCTGGGGGCAGACTATAAGAATTTTGACTTTACCGCCTTCTTCCAGGGAGTAGGTAAAGTGGATATCCACACCTTACCAATAGAAAGAGCACCTACCAATACCGATGGTAATTTCAGAGAAGAACACCTGAACAGCTGGACGACGACTAATACCGGTGCTGATTTCCCAAGACTGGTGAGCACACTGCAAAACTATCAGTCTTCTTCCTACTGGGTAAAAAGTGGTGCGTATGTACGTCTGAAAAGTGTACAGCTGGGTTATACACTGCCTTCTAACCTCATGAAACGCGCAGGCTTTGACAGATGCCGTCTTTATGTGAGTGGCCAGAACCTGCTGACCTTCTCTTCTCTTGCAAGTGATATCGATCCGGAATCTCCGAATGATAGCAGGTACTACCCGCAGGTGAAGACCTTCACTTTTGGATTAAATGTGCAATTCTAAACTAAGCAGTCATGAAGAAATTATCAATAATACTCGCACT
This sequence comes from Chitinophaga sp. YR627, assembly GCF_900114995.1. Taxonomy (GTDB): domain Bacteria; phylum Bacteroidota; class Bacteroidia; order Chitinophagales; family Chitinophagaceae; genus Chitinophaga. The sequence continues at coordinate 1,011,248 of NZ_FOUX01000005.1, read as the reverse complement.
GGCAGGTCTGGCATCGGTGTCAGCCTGTAAAAAAGTACTGGATGAACAGCCGCAGGATGCTGTCAGCCGGGAAACGTTTTGGTTGACGGAAGATGATGCGGTTAACGCAGTTAATAACTGCTACCGTCGTCTGGGAGATGTGGATAACCGCATGTTTATTTCCTGTGTTACAGATGATAGCTATGCCTGGAGTAACTGGCCCAGCGATGCGATCTATGTGGGAAATGGTAGTGCTTCTATCAGTACCGGCATGTTCGACAACTTCTGGAGCAACTTCTATAAGATGATCGCTTCCTGTAATGATGTGCTGGAAAATATCGACAGGGATAAAGCATTATCTGAAACAATGCTGGCCCGTCTGAAAGGAGAGGCCCGTTTTATCCGGGCGTATGCTTATCAGCAGCTCATCGGACTATACGGAGATGTGGTATTAAGAACCACTATTCCGCCTACCAGTGAATTCGTGATGAAGCGTACTCCCCGTGCAGAAGTAGCTGCATTTATCGTAAAAGAACTGGATGAGATCAGTGCTGATTTACCTGTGTCATATGAGTCTGGTGATGAAGGTCGCGCAACCCGTGGTGCTGCGCTGGCCCTGAAATCCCGCGTATTGCTCTATGAAGGCCAATATGCAGAAGCAGCTACAGCGGCGCAGGCTGCTATGACCCTGGGTGCTTACACTATTGATCCTAACTATCTGAGTCTTTTCGATGGTACCAATAAGAACAGCAAGGAGATCATCTTCTCTGCCCGTTATGTGAAAAACACACAGCCTAATGCCATGGCAACATGGGTAGGCGGTCCTTCACTGGGTGGCTGGTCTGAGATCACACCACTGCAATCTCTGGTAGATGCATATGAGTGTACAGATGGTCTGACAATAGACAAGTCAACTACCTATGACCCGGCACATCCGTTTGATAACCGTGATCCACGTCTGAAAATGACAGTGGTGGTGCCAGGTGTACAGGTGAATGGTGTAACAATCGATGTGACCAGGCTGAATAGTCTGGATGCATTGGGTAAAGGAAACGCGTCTTTCACCGGTTATTATTATAAAAAGTATATCCCCCGCGATATCCAGGGTAACTGGGATAATAACTCCTACAATGATGTGGTGTTAATGCGTTATGCAGAAGTATTGCTCAATTATGCAGAAGCTAAAATTGAGGCAAACCAGATCGATCAGTCTGTATATGACGCGATCAATCAGGTAAGACAAAGAGCTGATGTTATGATGCCATTGCTGACAACAGCCAATGCTAACGGACAGGTAGCCCTTCGGGAAGCGGTAAGAAGAGAAAGAAGAGTGGAGTTCCCGGTAGAAGACAACCGTCTGTTTGATATCCGTCGCTGGAAGATCGCAGAAACGGTGATGAAAGGCCCGGCATATGGTATCCTGAACAACTTTGATCCTAACAGGACAGATGATTATGGCAAACATATACTGGCGGAACAGCGTAGTTTCCAGGTGCCACGTGATTACCTGTGGCCGGTACCGCAGCGTGAAGTATCCCTGAATGCTGCTGTATTGCCTAATAATCCGGGCTGGTAAAAATAGTGGCCGTTTCCGGCGGAAGGAGCGGTTATGTTCAGAGAATGGAGGCCGTTCGTCTTTTGACGGACGGCTTTTTTATTGGTACCAGGGCCTTAACTTTTTTTTAACCCTTTGCGTGTAACTTCCGGTTATCTTTGTCCGCTTAATTGTAAAATACCTATAATGGCCCGCCTATTACTGACCTATGTACTGTTAATTACCTGTTTTTTGTTGGGGGGATGTTTTGACGATCGCTGGGAACGTGGTTACATCGATGCTTATGTACCCGTATACAGCAACAATCCTACCCTGCGACAGATCAGTTATCTTCCCGCCCGTGCATTCCGTACTCTTGGTAAGTTGTATACTTATGACGTGTATATCTTACAGGAAGAAGCTGATTCCGGATTACATATTATCTCTTACCAGGACCCTGCACATCCGGTTAAATCTGCTTTCCTGCGTATTCCCGGGTTTAAAAAAGCTTTGATAGAGGGGGATTACCTCTATGCAGATAACTACAATGACCTGGTGATCATTCCGCTGAAGGAACTGCCTTCCCTTACGCATGTGGGCCGTGTACCCGGTGCCTGGTCGCGTAAGGATTTCCCGCCTTTCCGTAGTGCGTATTTCGAGTGTCCCGACCCATCAAAGGGCACCGTGATCGGATGGACACTGACGAAAGTAGACAATCCGAAATGCCGCACGAACTATGCTTATTACGATGACTTTGGTGAAGCCAGACCTTATCCGAATGCAGGTATCGTGGCCAATGACAAAAATCTTTATTTCGCAGATAACCTTGATCTGGTATCTTATTCTATCGAACAACCACTTGCACCTGTGTTTAAAACCAGGTATGAGACGGGTAACTTCATGGATAGCCTCTGTGTGATCGGCAATAAGCTGATAGCGACGAATATTAAAGGCGGTAACGGTTCCTGGTATGATATTACAGATCCAACGCAGGTCGTATTTAAAAACTATCTGGACGCTTTTGGTTCCTGTCATTTGTTTTTACCTACGAGTAATTATATCTATGCCATCTCGAATCCACTCAGAAGAGATTGTTATCCACAGACGTCCATACTGACAGCATATGCAATAGAAGATGGTTATGATCTCAAGGCGATGAACTCATTTCCTTTTGATACGACCTATGCATTGGCCTTATCTGGCACTAATCTTTATGCAGCAACAAACAAGGGCGTGAGTATACTGGATGTTTCAGCACCGCCGGCATTGAGTCGTCTGGTAGATAAAGCGGCTGTCCCTTATACAGACGTGGTGATCAGGGGAACGGAATTGTTCTGTCGTGGTAGAGCTACGCTGGACTGTTACGACATATCTTCTCCGGCCGCTATTAAGCTCATCTCAAAACTTGTTTATTAATGAAGCACCTATACACTGCATTTGTCTGTCTGTTAATGGCGGTACCCGCCTTCGCGCAACGTAAACCCAAACCTGATGAAAAGAATGGTGAACCCGGCATCACTACACATCTGGTGTCTTATGCACATAGAAAACATAATGATGCAAAAGCGGAAAAGAAGGCCCGGCCCTTACCTGATTCTATTTTGACAGGATGGAGAGTGAGCAGCAACCTGCTGACCCTGCACCATCCTGATGGCGGTATCTCTGCTGCAGTTGAATATCGTTTTCGTCCATCGTGGGGTGTGTTGTTAGAAGGTGGATGGATCTTCATCGATGAAAAGAAATTATACAACATGCGGGGAAAGTTCACCCCGAAAGCCAAAGGCTATTATGTACGTCCGGAAATCAGGTATTATATGCCCGGAAGACATGGGAAGTACCGTTTGTTCTTTAGTCAGGATTTCTTTTACAGGAAGGTCAGTTTCTATGAAGAACGTATCGAAAGGATCAATGCCGACCCTACCGGTGGAATGTATAACTATGAGAAGTTATCTACTTATGGAAAGACGAAGGAGACTTTTGGTACAGATACCAAATTCGGCTTCCAGACTTACTTTGGTAATGATCACAGGGTGATGTTCGAAGTATATGTCGGACTGGGCGTGAAGTACAGGAAGTTTACCTATGACAGGCCGGTGCCTGTGAACAGTTACGTGGAAGACAGGAATTATAATTTTGATGATGCACCTGACAGGAATAATATATGGGACGGCGCTTTTCCAGTGGGGCTGAAATTAGGCTACCGCTTCTGATTAAATATCCGTTAAAAACTCCATTATGAAAAAAACTGTACTGTTAGCAATTTCTATACTGTTTATATCTGGCGCGGCATTCGCGCAGGAGGAAAAGGAAGCCGCTGAAAAAAAGCTACCCAACCGGAAAGGACTGATCCTGAATACCACGCTTAGCTCATTGACAGAGCCGGAAGGCGGTCCTTCTGTGGGACTGGAATACCGCCTGTCTGAGAGCGTGGCTATTGGTGTGGACGCTACGGCTATTTTATACACTTTGCCTGAAACCTATGAAGGTGAAAACGGGCGACGGGGTTTTCGCATCAGGCCTGAGATAAAACTCTTTCCTTCCTGGTGGAGCAACCAGCACCGTAGTTTTTATCTGAGTCTGATGGGGACTTATAGACAGACCAGTTATGAAGACATCCACTATCGGATGCCGGATGCAGTCGAATATCTGGTAAAATATAAAAAACGGGTTTACGCCGGGTCTGCCAATCTGGGTTTACAGCGTTATTTCGGGGCAGAGGGACGTTTTATAATGGATATGTACGTAGGTGTCGGATTACGGCATCGTCGTACTACACCAAACGATTCGTATTATTCTGAATCCTGGGAAACGCCGTTTTTCCGTATTGATGAAGATGGATTCAATCCGCAGTTCGCATTTGGGTTTAAGCTGGGCTACCGTTTCTGAAATTCCGTTATATTTGGTGAAAACCAAACAATCTTAACAGCCCCGCCACCTGGCGAGACTTAAATTTCTACGGATGAAAGAAGTATTTATAGTTTCAGCAGTGCGTACCCCCATTGGTTCTTTTAATGGCGCACTGTCAGCCCTGTCTGCGACACAACTGGGATCCATCGTCATGAAAGCTGCTCTTGAAAAAGCGGGTGTACCGGCAACTGCGGTTAATGAAGTATACATGGGTAATGTGCTTAGTGCCAATCTGGGGCAGGCTCCTGCCAATCAGGCGAGTATTTATGCGGGCATTCCGAACAATGTACCTTGTACTACTATTAATAAAGTTTGTGCTTCCGGTATGAAAGCCATTATGTTGGGTGCGCAAAGCATTCTCTCCGGTGATAATGATGTAGTGGTAGCCGGCGGTATGGAAAGCATGAGTAACGTACCCTACTATCTGGATAAAGCCCGTAATGGCTACAGACTGGGACACGGCGCTGTGACCGATGGTATTATCAGAGATGGTCTGTGGGACCCTTATAAAGATTTCCACATGGGCAACGCGGCAGAGCTTTGTGTAACGGAATATAAGATCACCCGCGAAGAACAGGATGCCTACGCTATCCAGAGCTATAAAAGATCAGCCGAGGCTACAGAGAAGGGATATTTTAAAAATGAGATCATCCCTGTTGATGTGCCTGGGAAACAGGTGGTTACTGTGGCGGAAGACGAAGATTATAAAAAGGTGAACTTTGATAAGATCCCAACATTGAAGCCTACTTTCCAGAAAGATGGTACGATCACGGCTGCCAATGCGTCTAACCTAAACGATGGTGCCGCCGCCGTATTACTGGTAAGTGGGGAGAAGCTGAAAGAACTGGGTCTGAAGCCATTGGCTAAGATCATCAGTTTTGCGGATGCTTCTCAGGCGCCTGAATGGTTTACCACCACACCGGTAAAAGCAGTGACCAAAGCGCTGGAAAAGGCAAAACTGACCGTTGCGGATATGGACTTTGTGGAAATCAATGAAGCATTCTCCTGCGTACCGATTGCAAATGAGCGTGATCTGGGTATTCCGGAGGAAAAGGTAAATGTATGGGGAGGAGCCGTTTCTTTGGGTCACCCTATCGGTTGTAGCGGCGCCCGTATCGTGGTGACCTTGAGTTCTATCCTCAGTCAGCATAACGCCCGTTATGGCGTGGCAGGTATTTGTAATGGAGGAGGAGGGGCGAGTGCGATTGTGATTGAAGCGGTAAAGAATTAGGATCAGCAGGATATTGTCAACAGATTCTTAAAGTCTATAAAAAGAGAAAGGCGTCTACCACTGGTGACGCCTTTCTCTTTTATATGATCGGGTTTGTTATTGAATATCAATGTCTTAATCTTACAGATCTTCGCTTTAATTCCTTAGTGAGATCGTTGTATCCAATTTCTTTCTATTGTCTACCTCATCTACTAAATTGATATAGAGCCTTACGCTATCTGTCCCTGCTCTTTCTGATTTAAAAGCAGCCGGCTGTCCTTCCGGTTTGATCACGTCACCTGAAATCTTCTCAAACAACCAGTATTTATCTTCAATCAGGCTATAGCTTGGATAGCGGGATACGATATCGATGGATTTGGTCTGTATGGCATAGTCGTCGTCAATCTGGTAGCGTTTCAGGTCTCCGTCAGACAGTAATCCCATACCTGTGATCATGGTAATGATCCGTAACGGGGGGAGCAGGAGGCCGAAGAGCAGCGCAAAAGGGAAGCCATAAAAGGAGCAGAGGTAAACCCATTTTCCCGATACTTCTTTTGGCGTCAATCCATATAAAAGAATACCGGAGCCGGCGTATAAAGTGAAAAATACTCTTTCCGTATAGGTGCCCTTGAATCCATAACCGCTGATCAGCAGGAGGATGCACAGGATGGAAAATACACACATGGCCAGGTGAAAATACCAGATCAGACCGGTGATCAGAGGTGCTTTTACCTTTTTGATCTTACACGAGATGGCCGCCAGAAAACAGATACAAAGGACTGTGATCGTAAACATAGGATAGGATATTAACTTATAACAGGCAGTGTTTGTGCTAATATATGTAATATTTTATATATAGTATTTAAAATCTGAAAGGGCTTCCTTTGAAGTTTCCTTTGCTTTTTCAGCAACAAAACAATAATTTTGCCCCTGCCTTAATATAAATGAGGCAATTAACTTTCAAACTTTAAGAGTAACAGCATGCGTCAGATAGCTTTCAGACAAGCCTTACGAGAAGCCATGCAGGAAGAAATGCGCCGTGACGATCGCGTTTTCCTGATGGGAGAGGAAGTAGCAGAATACAATGGAGCCTACAAAGTTAGCCAGGGAATGCTGGATGAGTTTGGCCCTAAGAGAGTAATAGATACTCCCATCGCCGAGCTGGGTTTCACTGCTATCGCTGTTGGTGCAGCACAGAATGGTCTTCGCCCGATCGTTGAATTTATGACCTGGAACTTCGCCGTACTGGCACTGGACCAGATCCTGAATACAGCTTCTAAAATGCTGGCAATGAGTGGTGGACAGGTAGGTTGTCCTATCGTTTTCCGTGGACCTAACGGTTCCGCAGGTCAGCTGGGTGCACAGCACTCCACTGCCTTCGAAAGCTACTACGCGAACATACCGGGTTTAAAAGTTATATCAGTATCTAACCCATATGATGGTAAAGGTCTGCTGAAAGCAGCTATCCGTGATAACGACCCGGTTGTTTTCATGGAAAGTGAAGTAGGTTATGGCGATATGGGTGATGTTCCTGAAGAAGAATACATCATTGAAATCGGTAAAGCAGATATCAAACGTGCTGGTAAAGACGTAACCATCGTTTCTTTCAACAAAATGATGAAAGTTGCCCTGGCTGCTGCTGAAGAACTGGCGAAAGAAGGTATCGAGGCTGAAGTGATCGATCTGCGTACTATCCGTCCGCTGGACTGGTTCACTATCCTCCAGTCTGTTAAGAAAACTAACCGTCTGGTGATCGTTGAAGAACAGTGGCCATTTGCCAGCGTTTCTTCTGAGATCTCTTACCGTATCCAGAAGGAAGGTTTCGACTACCTGGATGCTCCGATCCGTCGTATCACTGCTGCTGATGCGCCAATGCACTATGCGCCTAACCTGGTGAAGGGTTACCTGCCAGACGTTGAACGCACTGTGAAACTGGTGAAAGAAGTAATGTACATGAAGAAGTAAGTAATTACTATAAATAGAAATGCCGGCCTGGTTATCAGGCCGGCATTTCTATTTTATAGTAATTCAATTAAGAATTAAAAATTAAGAATTGCTCCAGGAGTCTTTAGCAAAAGGAAAGCGGCATTTCATTGAAATGCCACTTTCCTTTTGTTTTTTATGATGATCCGCGGCGATCTCCGCAGCATTCCAATTCTTAATTCTTAATTTCTAATTCTTAATTTCTACTCTCTGTTCAGCTTCCAAATAGGTCAGACGACAAATACCTGTCTCCTCTGTCACAAATAATACACACCAGTACCCCTTTTTCCAGTTCTCCTGAAATCCGGGCTGCTGCTGATACCGCACCTCCGCTGCTCATTCCGCAGAAGATACCTTCATCCTTTGCCAGCCGGCGGGTCATGGCTTTTGCTTCTTCCTCGGAAATATCCATGATACGGTCTACTCTGGAGCGGTCAAAGATCTTGGGCAGATAGGCTTCCGGCCATTTCCGGATACCAGGGATCTTACTGCCGTCAGTCGGCTGACAGCCCACGATCTGTACGTCGCTGTTTTGCTCTTTCAGGTATTGGGAGACACCCATGATCGTGCCGGTAGTGCCCATTGCACTCACAAAATGTGTCACGCCATGGTGGGTGTCACGCCATATTTCCGGACCGGTGGTTTTATAGTGCATGCCGTAGTTGTCGGGATTGGCGAACTGATTCAGCATATGATAACCGCCCTTCGCTAGCTGCTCATTGGCATAATCAATAGAGCCTTCCATGGAGGCTTCCTTTGGCGTCAGTACGACTTTCGCCCCAAAGGCTTCCATGGTCAATACCCGTTCCCGCGTAGCATCTTCCGGCATGACCAGTTCTATTTCCACACCAAACAGACTGGCGATCATGGCCAGGGCAATACCTGTATTACCGCTGGTTGCTTCGATCAGTTTGATACCCGGTTTGATCTCCCCTCTGTCCAGTGCCCCCTTGATCATTCCATAGGCGGCTCTGTCCTTCACACTTCCTCCCGGATTATTTCCTTCCAGCTTTGCATAAATAGTAACGTCCGGATTGGCGCTGATACTTTTAAGCGCGACCATCGGGGTGTTACCAACAAGATCTAATATCGAATGCATTTAATAACTATTTTCTACTACGTTAACACTGCCGTCAGCCCGGTAATAGATCCGGCTGAAGGGGGCAGTACTTTTAATAAGCCATACATTACCACCGATGATGCTATGGTGTCCTACCACGGTATCGCCTCCCAGGATGGTAGCTCCGGCATATATAATGACATGATCTTCAATGGTAGGATGGCGTTTACTGCGGGCCATATCCTTGTCCACACTCAGTGCTCCCAGTGTAACACCCTGGTATAGCTTGACATTGGAGCCGATAACGGTCGTTTCTCCAATGACGATGCCGGTGCCATGATCGATGCAGAAATATGGTGCGATCACTGCTGCAGGGTGGATATCGATGCCGGTACAGCTATGCGCCCGTTCTGTGATCATACGGGGCAGCAGCGGTATCTTCAGCTGATGAAGCGCGTGTGCGATACGGTAAAATGCGATGGCGTAGAAGCCGGGATAAGCCCGGATGACCTCATACATGCAGGTGGCGGCAGGATCGCCTTTATAAATGGCTTCTGCGTCTTTCTGTAAGGCGTCATAGATGACAGCTGCCTGGTCCATGAACTGGCGACTCAGGTCTTCTGCAGCAGCAGGCAGTTGCTGTTGCATGGGCGACAGCAATTGCTGCAGTTCGCTCTGCAGCATGTGTGCGTATTCTTCCAGTAACACAATATCAGATATCACCTTTCCGGTATATTCAGGAAAGAGCCAGTTTATAAAGTTGTTGGCAAAGTCGTTCACCGCACTGGTAGGAGGATAAGCAGTAGCCGCAGCCAACTGGTGTCTCCGCCTTAATTCTTCTAAAAGTTGTTGCATATCCAAGTGAATTACAGGATTGAGGGAAAACGATCATTGAAATTACGTATTAATGTCGAAAGTCCATAAGGACTGTAGACAAATAACCGGGTTTAACAGCATTTGTTATCTTGTCTACGATCAAGTATTTTGCCGTAATTTTGTTCGTTGTTCACTAAAATAATGATATGGCCAGCATTCTGATAATTGATGATGAGAAAAGCATACGTAAAACGCTATCCGAAATCCTGAGTTATGAAGGGTACAAAGTAGAAGAGGCAGCAGATGGTGCTGAAGGCTTCAAAATGTTCAGGGATAAGCAGTACGATGCCGTACTCTGTGATATAAAAATGCCCAAAATGGACGGGCTGGAATTCCTGGAAAAAGCCAGGGAAATCAATACGGATGTACCCATTATCATGGTATCAGGTCACGGTAATATCGATACGGCCGTAGAAGCAGTAAAAAAAGGTGCATACGACTATATCTCCAAACCGCCGGATCTTAACAGGTTGCTGATCACCCTGCGTAATGCAATGGATAAGACAAACCTGGTGACAGAAACCAAGACCCTGCGCCGTAAAGTGAACAAAACCCAGGAAATGATCGGGACTTCTGCGCCCATCCTGAAAATAAAGGAAACGATTGAAAAGGTAGCGCCAACTGATGCCCGCGTACTGGTAACCGGTGAAAACGGGGTGGGTAAGGAACTGGTAGCCCGCTGGCTCCATGAGCTGAGCAACCGTGCTTCCGGACCAATTGTGGAAGTGAATTGCGCTGCTATTCCAAGTGAACTGATTGAAAGTGAACTGTTTGGTCATGAAAAAGGCTCCTTTACATCTGCTGTAAAACAGCGTATCGGTAAGTTTGAACAGGCGAGTGGTGGTACACTGTTCCTTGACGAGATTGGCGATATGAGCCTCAGTGCACAGGCAAAAGTACTGAGAGCACTGCAGGAAGGGAAGATCACCCGTGTAGGTGGCGACAAAGAGATCAGCGTTGATGTACGTGTGGTGGCAGCGACCAATAAGGACCTGCTGAAAGAAGTGGAAGACAAAAACTTCCGTCTGGATCTTTACCATCGTCTGAGTGTGATCCTGATCCATGTACCTTCCCTGAATGAGCGTCGTGAGGATATTCCGGCATTGGTAGAGCATTTTCTGGATAGCGCCTGTCAGGAATACGGTATGGCAAGAAAATCGATCGATAAGGAAGCTATGAAGGCTTTACAGCAGCATAACTGGTCCGGAAATATCCGTGAGCTGGGTAACGTGGTAGCCCGTCTGGTGATCCTTTCCGGAAAAACCATTATGCCGGAAGACGTATATGACTATGTATTGCCGGCAAGAGACAAGAAGAAAGTAAACGCATAATATATAAAGGCTGTTCTGCAAGGGACAGCCTTTGTTTTTCCCCGTCCATTTTTCGTAAACTATCATGGAAAGACACCTGTACCTGCTCAGTGGCATGGGAGCAGACGAAAGAATCTTCAAAAACCTGCATTATCCCGCAGGATATACTGTCCACTATCTTGAGTGGCTGACACCCTCGCCAGAAGAAAGTTTTCCCGAATATGCGGCCCGTATGGCAGAAAGGATCGAACACGAAAATGTGACCCTGATGGGGGTGTCATTTGGTGGTATGCTGGCGGTGGAAATTGCCCGTCAGCGTCCTGTCAGTAAAGTGATCCTGATCAGTAGTATCAAACAGACCAGTGAAAGACCGCCATATCTGAGCTGGGTGAAGAAGACAGGGCTGCTGGCATTGCTCCGTCTGCCCGATTCCATCATTTTTACCCGCAGGAAAGGGGTGGTGAAGCTGTTCCTGAATGCCGAGACGGAGGAGGAGTTCGCGCTGTTGTCAGACTACATGAAGAAGACCTCCTATGGTTATCTGCGCTGGGGGATCCGGGCGATCGTGCACTGGACCAATGACTTTATTCCCTCCTCCATTGTGCATATCCATGGTGGCCGGGACAAGGCTTTTCCACTCCGGTTTATCAAAGCCGATTATACGATCCCGGATGGCGGGCATTTCATGGTATATAACCGGGCGGCCGAAATCAGCCGGATATTGAGCCAGGAACTGGTCTGAAGCCCTCCTGTATTGTCTTGCGGGGGATGAGGCGCTGCAATATCACAACCCTGGCCCATACAGAAAGGTATCGATTTCAAGGGCCTTACATGTAAAAAAGTTTATTAAATCAACCTAATCCACTTATTTTAGCAAAACTTTTGATTACTATTATTTAGCTTGCAGCACACAGTATCTTATATTTGATCTTTAAAATATCTTAAACGAATCTTAATGAACCTGGCTTTTTGGAGAAGAAATAAAGAGGGTCAGCCAAAGAAGAAGAAATCTGCCGTAAGAGAGTGGTTTGATGCTGCGATTTTCGCGATCATCGCCGCTACCCTGATACGCACTTTTATTTTTGAGGCGTACACAATCCCAACCCCATCTATGGAAAAGACCTTACTGGTAAACGACTTTCTGTTTGTCAGCAAGATCAGTTACGGTCCACGTATTCCTATGACGCCGCTGGCTGTTCCGTTTACCCACCACACGCTGCCATTTACCAAGTACAGCAAAGCTTATTCTGAAGCAGTACAATGGAAATACAGACGTCTGCCAGGTTTCTCAGATGTTGAGCGTTACGATGTCGTTGTATTTAACTTCCCTGAAGGTGATACCGTGGCCCTGGAACAACAGGAACAGAGCTACTATCAGCTGATAAGATATTACGGACGTGATAATGTATGGGAACAGAACCATGTTACTTCCCGTCCTGTCGATAAACGTGAAAACTACATCAAGCGTTGTATGGGTGTACCTGGTGACACGTTATCCATCAAAGAAGGTGTTGTTTATATCAATGGCGTACAGGCGCCTATCCCACCTGAAAGTGAGCGTCGTTACTGGGTGAAAACCACCGGCGATCCGCTGAATCCAACCCGCCTGGATGAACTGGACATCGATCCTAATCCGGCTGGTGTGTTTGATTCTGCACTCTTCCGTTATGACCTGACTCCTGGCATGGCTAACATGCTGAGCACATGGCCGGTTGTAAAAGAAGTAAAACCTTACGTAAGAGCAGCTACGCAGGAGATCCAGGTTTTCCCGCATGATACCGCTCACTACAAATGGACAGAACATAATTTCGGTCCGATGTACATTCCGAAGAAAGGCGTAACTGTTCAAATCGACAGTACTAACATCGCTTTCTACGATCGTATCATCAGCGTATACGAAGGCAATAAACTGGAGGCTAAAAACGGCCAGTTCTATATCAACGATAAACCAGCTAATAGCTATACCTTCAAGATGAACTACTACTGGATGATGGGTGATAACCGTGATAACTCACTGGATTCCCGCTTCTGGGGTTTTGTTCCTGAAGATCACATTGTTGGTAAGGCATGGCTGATATGGATGAGCTATGGACATGGCAGCATCCGTTGGAACAGATTGTTCAAAACAATTAAGTAATGACGGTTACGAATCAGATCTGATACACATCGGGTCTTAAAATAATAAAGAAAAAGGCGTTTCATTGAAACGCCTTTTTCTTTATATTACTGAACACGGAGATCTTCGCGACATCCTATTTTTAATTCGTAACTCCTAATTCATCGTTTCACTTATGGACATCCGCAAACACTCTTTCGAATATCATACTTTTCCTGATAGTGCAGCTTTACCCACTGCTGATCTGCGTTTACTGGAAGAAGCCCGTGAAGTGACCGCCCAGGCTTATGCCCCATATTCTAATTTCTATGTAGGTGCTGCTATATTACTGGCCAATGGCATTGTAGTAAGGGGGACCAATCAGGAAAACGCCTCTTTCCCTGCCGGTATCTGTGCGGAGAGAGTGGCACTTTCTACAGCGGCTTCGCTGTACCCTGGGGTACCTATCCTGACAATCGCTGTCAGTTATCACAATCCAAATGGCAGCAATGACGCCCCGATCTCTCCCTGTGGCATCTGCCGCCAGACCCTTCTGGAGTATGAAGGCCGTCAGCAACAGGCTATCAGGATCATTATGGGCGGGCAGACCGGAAAAATATTTGTTATTCCTACAAGCAGACATCTTCTTCCCCTGGCATTCACAGCAGAGGATATGCAATAAATTTACTATATTTGTTGTAGTCCGTACGATGCCCTATGCTGAATATCCGTATCTTATGTCCTTTGTTATGGGCTATCCTATTTGCGCAAGTTGTTATGGCTTTTCCTGGAAATAAATTAAAGAGTCTTTACAAAGAAGGTATCAGTTACCGGCATGCCGGCGAGCTTGATGCTGCAAAGAAGTGCTTTAAAGAAATTTTACGTCGTGACAGTGGGTATGCGTTAGCTTACCTGCAACTGGCAGAGATTTCTGTGCTGGAAGAGGTCTATCCGGAAAGTATTACCTGGTACAGGGAATACCTGCGGCTGGAAGATGACCAGCCTGTAGCCTGGTATGCCATAGGCGTACTTTATTTCAATACAAAAGACTTTCCCGCTGCCGTTCATGCATTTGAAATAGCCATGAAGAAGGGGCGACGGCAGGACGCGGATTATTGTCTGACACTCGGTACAGCATATTTGCACATCAAAGACACGGTCAAAGGGATACAACACCTGCAGACCTGTCTTGAACTACGTCAGGACGATCCCCGGGCTTTACAGGCACTGGCACATCATTATTATCTGGCGGGTGAATATGTGGCGGCTGTCACTTACTGGGACCGTTTACTGCGGATACAGCCTGAGAATGCATTTGCCATGTTCCTGTTGGGTAAATCGTATATCGGTAAAGGAGAGATAGCGAAAGGAGAGGCCTTGTGTGATAAGGCGTTACTGGTTGTTCAATAGATAGCTATTATAAAAGCAAAAGGGTTCACCATTGGTGAACCCTTTTGCTTTTATAACAAGCTGTGGATTACATTCTTTCCGGCACTTCGATACCCAGCAACTTCATGCTCTTCGCAATAGTGTTTGCAGTCAGCTTGATGATCTGCAAACGCAACTTTTGCTTTTCAGGTGTTTCTGCCTGTCTTACGGAATGAACAGGTATACCATCTTTCTTCTCCGCATAGAAAGAGTTGAAAGTCTGTGCCAGTTGATAAGCATAGTTGGCAATCACAGACGGACTCATTTCTTTGGCTGCTTCTTCCAACACATTGTCATACTGTTCGTTGAGTACGATCAGGGCCTTCTCCAATGTTGTAAGGCTGCCCTTATGACAGTAACCTTCCAGTTTATCTATATCTGGCGCTACTTCACGGAGAATGGATTTAATACGTGCATATGCGTATTGTACAAATGCACTGGTGAATCCCTGCAGACTGATAGACTCTCTCGGATCGAAGACCATCTTCTTTTTCGGGTCCACACGTAACAGGAAGAATTTAAGACCACCGAGACCGATCATGTTATACAGTAATCCTTGTGCATCCTCGGTCATATCATCGAGTTTACCGGATTCTTTGGTCTGTTCAGCTGCTGTCGCGATCATCTCATCTATCAGGTCGTCTGCATCGACAACGGTACCTTCACGGCTTTTCATACGGCCGCTTGGCAGTTCCACCATACCATAAGACAGGTGGTAGATACCGTCAGCGCAAGGCTCCTGTAACTTCTGGAGAATCAGCTGCAGTACTTTAAAGTGGTAGTTCTGTTCATCCGCCACTACATACAGACTTTGATCCATCTGATAGTCAGCGTATTTCAGACGGGCAGTACCGAGGTCCTGTGTCATATATACGGAGGTACCATCGCCACGCAGTAACAGCTTTTCATCCAGGCCGTCGGCAGTGAGGTCAATCCATACGGAGTTGTCCTCTTTTTTGAATAATATCCCTTTTGCCAGCCCTTCTTCTACCAGGTCTTTACCCAGAAGATAGGTCTCGCTTTCATAGTACATTTTGTCAAAGTCAATGCCCAGCCGCTTGTAAGTCTGATTAAAACCTTTGTATACCCAGCCGTTCATGGTCGCCCAGAGCGCTCTTACTTCAGGGTTACCGGCTTCCCACTGCTGCAGCATGATTTTCGCTTGCTGCATGATTTCTGTCTGCTTACGTGCCAGTTCCCTGATCTCGTCATTCAGCTTATCCAGTTTCTCCTCGTCAGCCTGAATTTCAGGTTTATGGAAAACAGTCACCAGTTTCTCCATGCGTTCTTTATCAGCCCCTTCAAAGTCTTTATAATCATGCTCTAACGCACGGGCAATAATAGGTTCTGTCTGTTCTTTCAGAATAGATTCAAACTTCACATAGTAGTCGCCCACCAGGTGATCGCCTTTGATACCGGTTGATTCAGGGGTATCACCATGGGCGAACAGCTGCCATGCGAGCATGGACTTACAGATGTGAATACCTCTGTCATTTACCAGGTTGGCTTTGATCACCTCATAACCATTGGCTTTCAGGATCTCAGATACGGCATAACCCAGGAAGTTATTACGCAGGTGACCCAGGTGCAAAGGTTTGTTGGTATTGGGAGAAGAGTACTCCACCATCACTTTCTTACCATTGGCTGGTTTCTTACCGATATTGCGGTTATTGAAGTGTTGCTGGAGGTATTGTGCCCAGTATTGTTCATTCACCTGGATATTCAGAAAACCTTTGATCACATTGTATCCTGCCACGAGGTCAGGATTGTGTTCCTGCAGGTATTTACCCAGTCGATCAGCAGTTTCTTCGGGTTTTAAGCGGCTGAATTTAGTGAAAGGGAACACCAGGATGGTGTATTCACCTTCGAATTCAGGTTTCGTAGTATTGATGGCAATATCCTTTGCAGGAATTGTCTGGTCAAAAAGCGCCTTAATTGCTGCGGCAGCAGCAGATTTTATGGATTGTACAACACTCATGCTGATAAACGGTTAATGCAAAAAGTAACGTCAAAGGTATAAAAAATCTGGCGGGGGAGAGGAAGGAGGCAATAATATAATAAAGAAAAAGGGCCGGCTTTATAAAGCCGGCCCTTTTTGGAGAGATTATCTTTTACGCTTTCCGGAAGCCGTATGCTGATGTTTGAATGTGTAGAACATACCGATCTGTGCGACGGAGTTCTTGTAGCTTTCATTACTGTTTTCGGCTGTATTGGTCAATCCGAACATATAACGGGCGGCCACACCCACTCCTACCGGAAACTGATATCCCAGACCAAAACCAAGTCCGAAATCTACGCCTTTGGTAGCATCGCCAACGTCTATAGTCACCTTACCGGCATGTGTTTTAGCCGAAACAAGGAAACCTGCCTGCGGTCCTGCTTCCAGATAAAATTCCGGTACAATACGGTACTGGAACATCACCGGTACGTTGATGTAATTAAAGCGATAAGTGATTGTCTGGGTCAGGAGCTCGTACTTCGTTCCCTGGCCGGAATATAGTAATTCAGGTTGCACTGACATGCTCTCATTGAAAGCGATGTTAGCGAAGCCACCCGCGAAAATAGACGGACGGACTTTGCTGTCGTCAAAATTGGTCAGTTTAGAAAGGGTCAGACCGCCTTTAACACCAAAAGAGAGTGTCTGGGCATTGGCTGTAAATGCCGCACAAGCTGCCAGCATTACAGAAAGGATGAGTTTTTTCATATTAGTTTCATAGAGAATTTGCCAGTTTGCGCAAAATCTATGCCTATATTCTTTAATATATGGTGAATTCCACCCTTCTGTTTTTCTGTCTGCCTGCAGCTGTCTTATTGCTGGCGATCGGCTGATTGGCGCCATAGCCTACGGCTTCAATCTTCGATGGATTCGCCCCATGCTCAACAAGGTACTGTTTAACAGATTCAGCTCTGTCTTTTGACAATGCCATGTTTTTGGTGGCATTACCTACATTGTCGGTATGACCGCCCAGTTTCAGGCTGAAGCCTTTAGTGCGCAACATTTCTGCCACCTTATCCAGTGACGGGTAGGAGTTGGCTTTGATGCTGGATTTAGCCGTTTCAAATTCCAGGTTCTGGATCGCATCCTTGATCAGTCGGCGGTCATCTTCTGTGATGGTGACTTTAGTAATGATCTGTTTAGGCGTCGTATCTTTTGGTAATTCACAGCCACTGCCATCTACCTTGGTACCGGCAGCCGTACCCGGACATTTATCAAAATAGTCAGATACGCCATCCCCATCAGCATCTGCCATCAACTTATCCACATCAGCGGTTAGTTTGGTGTTAAGTGCGCGGGAGGCTTCCAGTTCGGACTGCAGATTGGCTTTCTGTTGTGCCATTTCATCGTACATGACCCTGGCCGGGTTTTGCCAGTTAAGGGCTGGTTTAGTTCTTTTACCCAGCGGAAATTCGAGACCTGCGTAACCGTAAGAGAATTTATCCCTGTTGGGACCATAATTAAAACCATCCAGGTTATCACCATCCACATAGTGCATGGTATATCCCAGATCCAGGTTGACAGATTCTGAGAGTTTGAACTTCAGACCTGCACCGATTGGCACATAGAATTCTTTAATAATGCCTTCCTTTTTATATTCTTCCATGGTGCCGCCTTCTACCTGTGAACTGATCCTGGGAGAATAGCCTGCCAGACCACCACCCGCAGATACATATATCTGTACGGCATTCTTTTTATACATCCAGTTAATAGTTGCCACATTGACAACCGCACTCAGACCGGCAGACCACTTCAGACTGGTTTCAAATGAGTTAACATCCCGGTCGGGCATCTTACCATTCCCCAACTTGCGGTCATTATTGCCTGCCAGCTTGCCACCTGTATAGTTGGCCTGGATGCCCAGCGAATGTAAAATCTGGTACTTTACGTAGGCGCCATAACCGGCCTGAGCTTTCCATTTTGTGAAATCGTTGCTGCCACCCGTTGGTGCTACCGGAGCCAGCAATCCCCCGTTTACACCTACCGAAAAGCGGCGGTAACCAGGGCCATCAGTAAAAATAGGACCAGTAACAGAAGTCTGGGCTATACTGCATAAGGGGGTAAAAAGGGCTACCATACAGGCTGCCCGGAAAAAGGAGGAGTTTTTCATAATTTGTTCAGGGTTAGATATAAAATTGAATTTGCATTACTCGCCCGGGCATGGTTGGTGCCGTGGGTTACCTTACAAACCTTTTTTCATGAAAATTGTTCAGTCGCCTGGTCGCTTTTGCCAGTATTTGGCGGTTAACTGACATTGGAAACTGACATAATTGCATGACGGCTCCATTGGCATAATCATTGACATTTGCTAGTTCGGAGACAAAAAATCTATCTACAACTACAAGCGAGAATATTTATAATTATGGGAAAGATAATAGGTATTGACTTAGGTACTACCAACTCATGCGTTGCCGTTATGGAAGGTAACGAACCGGTAGTAATTGCCAATGATGAAGGACGCAGAACTACGCCCTCCGTTGTGGGTTTCTTAAAAAATGGTGAAAGAAAGGTAGGTGATCCTGCAAAACGTCAGGCAATCACTAACCCGGTAAACACTATCATGTCAGTGAAACGTTTCATGGGTCGTCATTTTGACGAATTATCCAATGAAATTCCTCACTGGAGCTACAAAGTAGCACGTGGCGAAAACAACACTACACGTATCGATATTGACGGGAGATTATATACTCCACAGGAAATCTCTGCAATGATCCTTCAGAAAATGAAGAAAACTGCGGAAGATTATCTGGGTCAGGAAGTAACAGAAGCGGTTATCACTGTACCTGCTTACTTCAATGACGCACAGCGTCAGGCTACTAAAGAAGCTGGTGAGATCGCTGGTCTGACAGTACGCCGTATCATTAACGAGCCAACTGCTGCGGCACTGGCTTACGGTCTGGATAAAAAACATGCTGACAGCAAGATCGCTGTATTCGACTTAGGTGGTGGTACATTCGATATCTCCGTGCTTGAACTGGGTGATGGTGTATTTGAAGTAAAATCTACCAATGGTGATACACACTTAGGTGGTGATGACTTCGATAAAGTGATCATGGACTGGCTGGCTGAAGAATTCAAGAAAGATGAAGCGGTTGACCTGCACAAAGATCCAATGGCATGGCAGCGTCTGAAAGAAGCAGCAGAGAAAGCAAAGATCGAACTGTCTTCTTCTCAGGAAACTGAAATCAACCTGCCTTATATCACCGCTGTTGATGGCGTGCCTAAACACCTGGTGAAAAAACTGAGCCGTCCTAAATTCGAACAACTGGCAGATAACCTGGTTGAAAGAACACTGGAGCCTTGCCGTAAAGCGCTGAAAGACGCTGGCATGAACCCTTCTGAAATCGACGAAGTGATCCTGGTAGGTGGTTCTACCCGTATCCCTAAGATCCAGGAAGTGGTAGAAAAATTCTTCGGTAAAAAACCGAACAGAAGTGTAAACCCGGATGAAGTAGTTGCAATCGGTGCTGCTATCCAGGGTGGTGTACTGACTGGTGAAGTAAAAGACGTATTGCTGCTGGACGTTACCCCGCTTTCTCTGGGTATCGAAACCATGGGTGGTGTGTTCACTAAACTGATCGAGTCTAACACAACAATTCCAAGCAAAAAATCAGAAACATTCTCTACTGCTGCTGATAACCAGCCAAGCGTTGAGATCCACGTACTGCAGGGTGAGCGTCCTTTAGCAAGCCAGAACCGTACACTGGGTCGCTTCATCCTGGATGGTATCCCACCAGCACCACGCGGTGTACCTCAGGTAGAAGTTATCTTCGATATCGATGCGAATGGTATCCTGCACGTAACTGCAAAAGATAAAGGAACTGGTAAAACACAGAACATCCGTATCGAAGCAGGTAGTGGTCTGAGCAAAGAAGAGATCGAAAAAATGAAGGCTGAAGCGAAAGCGAACGAGTCTTCAGATAAAGAAGCACGCGAAAAGATCGAGAAACTGAACCAGGCAGATAGCCTGATCTTCCAGACTGAAAAACAGCTGAAAGAATACGGTGACAAGATCCCTGCGGATAAGAAGAGCACGATCGAAACTGCGCTGAACAAACTGAAAGAAGCACAGAAGAGCGGTGATGTCGCTCAGGTAGATGCAGCTGTTACAGAAATGAACAACGCATGGACCGCTGCTTCTGAAGAACTGTACAAAGCAACACAGGAAGCACAGGCTAACGGTGGTGCAGGTGCAGAAGGTCAGCCACAGGGTAGCGCTGCCGGCAACGAAGGCGTAACCGATGCTGAATTCGAAGAAGTAAAATAAGCAAATAGCTTAGGGATATTTAGGATAGAGAAGCCGTTCACCTTTGGTGGACGGCTTCCTGCATTATAGGCGTTTCATAAAAGAAACAGCCGCCCACCAAAGGCGAAACGGCTGTTGAACGGTTGGTTTATGACTGTATATAAGAAACGGTGATTAATGCAGGATCTCCGATAGCTTGTTCATCAGCTCTTCATCTCTCAGGCTTTTAGCAATGATCTTACCATCCGGGCCTACCAATATATTCCATGGAATACCACGCACGCCATAATACTGGGCAACCTCGTTTTTCCAGCCTTTCAGGTCAGATAACTGTGTCCATGGCATATGATCATCATGGATGGCTTTTTTCCATTTAAAGGCATCCGTATCAAGGGAAATGCCTACTACGGTAAATCCTTTGGCCTTGAAGGCATCGTATGCTTTCAATACGTTCGGGTTTTCTGCACGACAGGGACCGCACCAGCTGGCCCAGAAATCCACCAGTACATATTTGCCTTTGAAATCAGCCATAGAGATGTTCTTACCGGTACTGTCAGACTGAGAGAAATTGGTCACTGCTTCACCAATAGCCTGTCTTTTTATAACCGGCATCTTTTCAGCTACCATTTTTCCGGTAGGCGTTCCGCGAATCACTTCCGGTAACCGCATAAAGAGCGGATTGACTTCTCCATATTCCGGTCCGGTCAGATCTTCCGCCATATCTTTCACCATCTGCAACGCATACAGGCTGTAGAAATTCTCCTGAATGTATTTCCTGACACGACCGTTATATTCATCCTGTAAGGTCTTCATTTGTGCTTTATAAGGACGCTGTGCCTCTTTACTGTTTGCAGCGTAATATTTCGTTACTACTTCTGTCTGCTGATCAGTGATTGTCTTTACAGAGGCCTTGAAGAAGTTCGCTTCATCCTGCAATGCGGAGCCTTTCAGGGTAAATGCTGCCAATGAATCGGCTTTTGCAGAGAATTGCAGGTACCCGATATCAGAATAGAAACGGAGCATGTGATGATTGGGCAGACTGATCGCCTGTACCGCCTGTGGTTCCTTCATTAAAGCCAGCCAGTTGAACTGTCCGTTCTGAATGGAAACCGTATCATGTATCTGTGCATTATCCCTGTTATAGGTAAAGATAATGATGCTGTCCTTAAAGCCTTTGATATCGCCTTCCATACGCATGTTATAGCCCTTATCGAAGATTTCAATCAGTTTGTTCATCAGTTCCTTATCCCGCAGGTTCTTGCCTACTATAACGCCATTAGGATCTATCAGCACGTTTTGCGGAATCCCCCTGATGCCATACTGTATAGCCGCCATATTATTCCTGCCTTTCAGGTCTGATACCTGTTGCCAGGGCATGTTATCTTCTTCGATCGCCTTCAGCCATTTCTGGTGCTGGGTAGAGTCGTCGAGGGATACGCCCAGTACGGTGAAACCTCGGTCTTTAAAAACATTATAGGCACGCAGTACATTCGGGTTCTCCATGCGGCAAACGCCACACCAGCTGGCCCAGAAGTCTACCAGTACATATTTACCACGGAAAGAAGACAGGCTGATCTGATTCCCTTTTACATCTGACTGTGTAAAATCAGGCGCCGGAGCACCCTCCATGACTTTTCTGACATTGGCGATCTGCGTAGCCAGCTCTTTGCCTTCCGGCGCATTTTTTAGTCTCGGACTCAATGCATCAAACAGCGGTGTTATAAAGTCCGGGTCCATCCCTATACGGCAGTTATAAACGATATCCCATGAAGCATAAGCATCTGCATTTTCCCTGATCAGATCTGCCAGTTCACTGACGTATTGCTTTTGCGCTACCGCCGTCTCCGCTTTTACAGCATCCAGGGTATCCTGATTACCCCGGTTGAAAAAGGACCTGTTACGTAATCTGGCGAAGACACCGGCATAACTTTCCCGGAACGCAGAGAACCTGTCCTGTATGCCTGTATTCGGGCTACCGCTGACAATAGCGCTATCCAGTGAACCGGTGGTATTTACTTCTATGGTACCCGGTTGCAGATAAAAATGCCTGTAGCCTGGTTGATTTTTGAATATCAGTCTGGCGGCCAGCGGTCTTTTAAGGTTGCCCTTAAATTTGAAATGTCCATTTTTCAGAATAACAGAATCTTTTATCCAGTTCTTGCTGTTCAGGTCATAATCAAGATAGAGTACTGCCGGATAACTATCGGCTACTACCTGTCCTTTTAAGATAAATGAACCTCCTCCTGACTGTGCTTTCACGGAGGCTGATCCTATCAGCATTGAGATAAGAGGGAGTGTATGTTTGAATAAGTGACAACGCATGGTAAACAATTGAATTTTTTTAATGATCAGTATCCAGGGTTTTGATGAAGGTTTAAATTGGCATTGATCTGTGATTGTGGAATAGGGTAAAACGCATCGGTTGCCTGCCACTGATCGCCTTTTAGTGCTGACAACACTTCGTCTGCACGTTTAATCGCAGGATTCGCTACACCCGGCCAGCGTTTCAGGTCAAGCCAGCGTTGTCCCCATTCGCAGAAAAATTCTGTTCTGCGTTCCTTTTCAATGGCAGTTGCCAATGAAGACGCGTCTGTTGCTGTTGTTTGTGAGAGGCCTGCTCTTGCACGCACAATGTTGATATCTGCTGCTGCGTCGCTAAATTTCTGTTGTTGCATCCTGGCTTCCGCACGGATCAGGTATTGTTCTGATAAACGCAATACCTGCATGTATTCTACTGCACCAACACCTGACATATACCGGTATTTAGCAGGATACGGGTAATCAACACCGCCATATGTTTTGATGCCGATCCAGTTGTTTTTACGTTTATCGCCGGTTTCGAAGGAATTATACAATCCATCTTTCAGTACGAATTTTGGCGTCGGACTGGCGGGAAATGGCACAAAGTTGTTGGCCAGCCAGGAGCTGGTGATCCCATTTACAAATTGCAGGATACCTTCTTCATTATTCGCCAGAAAGACCTGACTCAGGTCTTCTTTCATATGGAACAAGCCGGGGTTATTGATGACGGTAGTGGCCATGTTTTCCGCCTGCTGCCATTTGCCTCTGTAGAGATATACTCTCGCCAGCAGGGCAGTAGCCGCCCAGGTAGTGGCGCGTATCCTTTTACCGCCATATAGGTCCAGTGTAGCAGGAAGCGCCTGGTTTGCTTCAGTAAGGTCCTTTTCTATCTGATCGTATACAACATTGGCGCTGTCGCGTGGCTGCCGGGTAGTATTGTGTACATCTGTAGACATGACCAATGGGGCTGCGCCAAACTCATTTACCAGATAGAAATAACTCAATGCACGCATGAACTTTGCTTCAGCAGTACAACGTGTTTTATATCCCTCCGGAAGTGGAGAACCACTGAGTCCTGCGATGACCGAATTAGCCGTGAAGATGTTATTGTACAAAGTACCCCATAATGCATCCACATAATAGATCTGTGGTGTCAGGGCATTATTGGTAAAATCATCATAGAAGTTATAAATGTAGCAGTAGGTTTCATCGGCAGACATGCTATTGAACATACTGGTCGCTGTCCCCATATCTGTACCCGGATTAGGATTGGCTGCTCTGGAATACATGCCTGTCATCGCTGCATCTGCTGTTAGTGTATCCAGAAATACACTGCTGGTCACCAGCTGATCGGCGGGTGCGTCTATCTCGATCAGTTTTTTACAACTGGTCATGACAGTTCCGGTGAGGAGTAAAATGTAAGTATATATAGAAAGCTGTTTTTTCATTCCCGGATGTTTAAAGTGAGCAATGAATACCGGCTGCTATCTGTTTCAGCGGAGGCAATACGGAACCTCCTGTCTCAGGATCAAAGCCGAAATAACTGGTGATGGTAAAGAGATTCTGCGCCCTGATAAAAGCGCCTGCTGATTTCAGCCTGGCAGCTGCTGCCCATGATGCTGGTAACTCGTAGCTGAGATTGACATTTTTCAGTCGTATAAAAGCGGCATTTGAATATACCCCATCAGAATAGAGATAATAATTCTGATATGCATTTGCTGCCGGACCACCCACTGTTACAGTTGGTTTGAATCCGTCCTTAATAATATCTGCGTCCTGGTTAGCCAGTGCGCCAGGGAATCCTCTGGTTGCACTACGGAAGTCAGGTTTAGTCTGTTTGGCGAACTGCATAAAAACATCCAGCTGGAACTTTCCATACCGGAATGT
The DNA here is from genome assembly GCF_900114995.1 of Chitinophaga sp. YR627. GTDB lineage: Bacteria > Bacteroidota > Bacteroidia > Chitinophagales > Chitinophagaceae > Chitinophaga. The sequence continues at coordinate 986,436 of NZ_FOUX01000005.1, read as the reverse complement.
ATTACTGAATCCTCCATAAAAGTCAGGGCTGGCGCGTGCAATGATATTGTAGTCTCCATTCATGGTCTGATGCAGACCTTGTGTGAACTTACCATCCTTATTCAGGTCTTCCACGGTCGCTATGCCATCCTGCAGTCCTGTGTAATGAAAGCCATTATCATTGCCAATAGGTTCTCCGACAATAAAGACGTAAGCGTACGCGGTACTGGACAGTCCGGGAAATGAGAGCAGCTTATTGCGCGGAAAGGTGATGTTAAAGGAGCTGTTCCAGGAGAATTGCTGCAGATTGATATTGGTCGTCTTCAGTTCGAATTCCCATCCTGAACTTTGCAACAGCGCAGGCATATTACCGGTATAAGAAGAGAAACCAGATTGAGAAGACAGTGGGATATTCACCAGCTGATTGCCGGTACGGCTGGAGAACCAGGAAGCTGTAAACAGGATATGATCTTTCAGCAGACCTGTTTCCAGTGCGATATCCACTTTTCTGCTGGATTCCCATCCATAATCCGGATTAGCACTTCGTACCGGATAGATACCGGAGCCATTATAGGAATAAAACGTGTTGCCATAGGTGGACAGATAACCATAGTCCTGGATCTGGTCATTACCAATGGTACCATAGCTACCCCTGATCTTACCATAGCTTAACCAAGGTAGGGATGTTTTCATCCAGGGCTCGCTGCTGAATATCCAGCCTGCACCAACGGAGCCAAAGTTACCGAACTGACGTCCCGGACCGAATCTGGAAGAACCGTCCCTGCGACCGGTGAAGTTGAACAGATAACGGTCGCTCAGTACATAGTTCAGACGGCCAAATGCGGATACATATTTGTATTCTGTAAAGCTGCTGCTTTTGAAGAGGATCGTAGATGCAGCCACCCAGGAGCTCATTAGTTTGTCATTGGAGAAACCGCTTGCGGTGATATAGTAAGGCTGTGCATAGTTGGATTGTTGCCAGGTGCCACCCAGCAGTACATTCAACCGGCCACGTCCCAGCGCTCTTGTATAGTCCAGTTGCGGTTCAACGATATAACTTTCTATGTAGTTGGATGAATAGGAGGCCATTGACTGTCCTGAACCACTGTTAGGGTTGAGGGACGCTTTAGGCTGATAGTTTTCGGTGGATTGTGAGATCTTATTATAACCTACGCTGACCTTTGCATTTAATCCCGGAATGATCGTGTAACGTAAGGCTGCATTCGCCAGTAAGTTATCCGATTTGAATTTAGAGGATTGTATCAGATAGGACTCCGGATTGGTAAAACCACCAGCCCAGTTTAATGTACCATCGTTGTTATACAGCGGATAGTTAGGCGACAGTTTTACAACTGTGGATGTAAGATCTGTAGCTGCCTGATTGTTGGATTCCTTGGTGTACAATGCGGTTGCGGTTACAGAAAACTTACCATTACGCGAGGTGTTATCTACACTGAGATGCGATGCATAACGGTTGTAGCCCCAGTCGCCCGGAAATACGGTCGACTCATGCCGCCAGGTATTTGAAAAACGATATCGCAGATAAGGGCTACCACCCGAAAGTGCGCCGGTGACCTCTGTCTGATGTGCTGTATTCCCTAAATATTTTTTCAGAAAATCTGTTTCCTGATTCGTATCCCAAACTGTAAGGTCCGGAGCATTGGATGGACCAGGTTGTACATTATCGTTAACAAATGCTGCACGCCGCATAGCCAGGTAATCCTGCAGATGCATCATTGGCATCAGTTTAGTTACCCTGCCCGCGCCGGTATACGCATTCACATCAAATCTTGTATCGCCTGCTTTCCCCTTTTTGGTAGTGATCAGCACGACACCATTGGCTCCTCTTGAACCATAGATAGCGGTTGCGTCGCCATCTTTCAGTACAGAGATGCTTTCGATGTCAGCCGGATTGATGGAGTTCATCGGATCGACATATCCTGTAGCACCGTTTGCCTGAGAAGTAGAACCACCCACCAGGTTGATCGGCGTTTCTACAAAAGGGACACCATCGATGATAAATAAGGGGAGTTTACCACTGGTGATAGATTGTTGCTCACGGATAGATATTTTCATCTGACTGCCAGGTGCGCCATTGGACTGAGAAATAAACAGTCCCGCTACATGCCCTTCCAATGCTGCCAGTACATTGCTGACAGGTTGTTTTTCTATTTCTTCTGCCTTCACACTTACCACACTGCCGGTATTGAAACGCTGTGTAGTGGTGCCATATGCGACTACCACACTTTCATCCAGGTTGCTGGTACTTCTGGCAAGATAGATGATGATACCGCCTGTATTCAGTTTGAAGATCCTGATGCCATTCGCTGCATAAGTATCTCCCGCCGGTAAAGCGGCCACTTTTTTATAAGGAACTTCCAGCGGCGCATAACCGACTGAAGAGATACTTAGTACGGCTTCCTCTGTGAGATCGCGCAGAAAGAAACGTCCTGATGCATCTGATGTAGTACCCTGCCCGGAATGTTTCATGCGGATCGTTACACCGATGACCGGTTCCCTGGTTTTCTCATCCAGTAACTGACCGGAAAGCGAAGGTTTCTCCGGCGCTAAGATCATGATTGTGGGTGTGTTTGGCGAAGGAGAGGTGTTGCGGGATAGCACGATGGTCTTATCCTGGATAATGTATTTCAGTGACTGATCGCTGGATAGCTTGTCAAGAAATGTTTTCAGGGGCATGTCAGTAGCAGACACGGAAAAGGTCTTGCTTTGTGCAGACAATTCATTGTTGGTGAGGACCACATACCCTGTTTGTTTTTCGATGACGGTAAATACCTGTTTTAATGTGAAGGCTTTGCCGGAAATAGTAACACGCTGTGCAACCCCGTTCCCATAAGCAGTGATAAAAGCTACAAAAAGCAGCATGCCGGTTAATCTCATGACCCTCCTGATTTGGTTGATGTTAATACCCCGCCATCCCCCCGGACGCGCAGACGGGCAATAGCTCCGCGGTATGCGGAACACACATTTTTTTTGCATAAATTGCAACGATTTGGTTGTTAAAAAAGTGGTTAGTGAACCGTTTTTTGAATCAACTGAATACCTGACCGTCGCGGTTGCCCCCGTGACGGTTTTTCTATTAAAGGTTGATCCTTGTTTATATAAAAGCGGTCAGTATACTACCTGCTTTGATCCTGATTCTGGCATTGTCCGTTATGTCGCTGTTCACTGCAGGGATGGCCTGTTTACGACAATTGGTGCATATCATTTTGCTGTTATCGTCAGCGTATTAGCTTCCAGTTTGCAATGTACGCCCAGTTCTTCCAGCACGATCAGTAATCCACTGAGCGTTACCTGTTTAGTCATTTTTCCTGCGAGCTTAATATCCGGTACGTCTTTTTCATATACGATGCGGATGTCATACCAGCGTTCTAACTGACGCATAGCTTCCTGTAATGGCACATTGTCGAAATTGAATAAACCATCTTTCCAGGCGACTGCTTTTTCCACATCTGTATTAACTACTTCTATTCCTGTATTGTGCTGATTGCCCTGTCTGGCAGCTGCATTGGCGATCTGTGCCTGCTGGCCGGGTTTGATAATTACCCCCTTATTCCTGTCTGATACTACACGTACGGAGCCTGTTAATAAGGTCGTACTGATCGTCTCTTCATTATTGTAAGCATTCACATTGAAATTTGTACCAAGCACTTCTATTTCGGCTTTATCACTAACCTTTACCCGAAAAGGCATATCTGCATTGGCGGCTACTTCAAAGTAGGCTTCTCCTGTTACCATTACGAGACGTTCCTTCCCTGAAAACAGGGTGGGATAGCGGATAGAACTGGCTGCATTCAGCCAGACTTTTGTTCCGTCCGGCAGTACCAGCTGAAACTGTCTGCCGTTCGGCGTGCTCATGGTATTATAAACGTTCTCCCGTCCGTTTTTGTCGTATACCAGACTATTACCTGATATACTGGCGGTAGCGCCACCCTGTTGGGTGATCTGTCCGATGTGCGCACTATCCAGTGTAATGACTGAACCATCGGCCAGTGTGAGTAAGGCACCTTCTTTACCCGGGGCGATATCTGTTGTTTGCACTGCCAACCGGGCCTCTGCCGGTTGCGGCTGGCGTGCTTTCCAGAAATAGATGCCAGCTCCTAACAATAGAGCTACGGCTGCCACCTGGCTCCATCTGCTCCGGTATATACGTCGTATCAGCGGTGTTGGCTGATCCACTTCCTGTGTTGATATTTCCCGGTGGATAGCAGCTAAAAGGGCTTCATCCGCAGGTGCAGTCGCCGGATCTATATGGACAAGCATTTCTCCATATTCATCCATCAGCGCTTCTACTTCCGCAGGTGGAAGTGTCTGCAACCATGCATAGAAGGCTGCGCGCTCTTCTGCGCTTACCTCATTACGGGCAAATCTGGCTAATATCTCCGATTTGTTGATCATATACACTATATAAGACGAATGTCGAAAAGTAAAAGGGATGGGGGGACGAAAAAAAATTAAAAAGCTGGCAGCAACAGTATAGCAAGACAGATAGCACCGGGAAGATCCCCGTTTTTTGATATATAATCTCTGACGAATGTTTTGGCCAGCTGCAGCTGTTTTTTAACCACATCTTTTGATACCTGTAGCTGAGTGGCAATCTCATCGATGGACCATCCTTCCAATACATTCATAGAGAAGATGATACGACGGCGTAAGGGAAGCCGGGCAATGCCCTCTCTGGCGATGTTCAGATATTCCTTTAGTTGAAGCTGTTCGCTGATATGATCTCCCGCATCGGTCTGGAGATCGGCATAGGTCCTGGCGTGTTTTTCCCTGATATCGCGGAGCTTCAGGTGATCCAGCAGCCTGTTTTTGGCCATGCGTTGCAGGTAATATTCCAATACTGCTACTCCGCCGAGCTCTTTCCTTTTCAGCCACAGCTTTACAAACACGTCCTGGAGTACGGTGTCAACGAGGTTACTATCCCCTCCCGTAAAAGGGGACAGATATAGTTTTAGCTTTTGCTCGTAACGATAATAGATCGTGTCGAATGCTGATTTGTCGTCAGCTTCCAGACGTAGAAGCAGCTCTCTCTCGTCGTATGGTTGGTTGATCGGCAAATGACGATTTTATATAACACCTGAAAAACGTAAGCTGATACAATGATAATAAACGTCCGGGAAGTTTTAGCCCCTTTTTTTATGACGCTTTATTTTTATTTTGTGGTATGCAATTGACACTATACCCATTTGAACTAAAGTTTAAACATACATTCACTATTTCGCGTAAATCCAAAGATGTACAGCCATTACTGGTGGTCAGACTGGAGCAGGATGGTCTTAGCGGACTGGGGGAAACAGCCGACAACTCATACTATAATATGACGGTGCCGCGTCTGATGGAAGATATCAATGCACACAGAGATCTGATAGAAGGATATACCCTTGATACACCGGAGGAACTGTGGAATACGCTGTTCCCTTTATTTAAAGACAATCTGTTCGCCCTTTGCGCGATCGATCTGGCAGCGCATGATCTTTATGCCAAAAAGCAGGGTAAGAAGTTGTATGAAGTGTGGGACCTGGATATCTCTCATAACCCTATGACGGATTATACCATCGGTATAGATACGGTGGAGAATATGGTCAGCAAACTGAAAGAGTTTCCCTGGCCCATTTATAAGATCAAACTGGGTACAAAAGAGGATATTGCTATTATTGAAGAACTGAGGAAGCATACTAATGCTATCTTTCGTGTAGACGCCAATTGTGCCTGGGGAGTGGAAGAAACCCTGCGAAATGCAGCCGCGTTTAAGTCACTGGGTGTCGAGTTTATCGAACAACCCATGCCGGCAGCGGATATCGATGGAATGAAACGGGTGTATGAACAATCAGCCTTACCGCTTATTGCGGATGAGAGCTGTATCACGGAAGCAGATGTCGCCTTGTGTAAAGGACTGTTTCACGGCATTAATATCAAACTCACCAAATGTGGTGGTATTACGCCTGCCCGTCGTATGATCGCGGAAGCCAAACAACTGGGTATGCAGGTCATGACCGGTAGTATGAATGAAAGTACGGTGGGTACTTCTGCGGTAGCGCACCTGTTGCCGTATCTGGATTATGTTGATATGGATGGTCCGCTTTTGCTGGCAGAAGACACTGCGGATGGTGTAAAGATCGTAGACGGCCGTATTATATATGCTGACAGGCCCGGTACCGGCGCCTTATTGAGATAAAAACCCATTACCCTCAAACAATCACTGTTATGAAAAACGAATGTAAGTGGCGTACACTGACGCTCCTGCTATTGCTTGCAACCCTGTCCACCCATGCACAGGTCATGGCACGTATCAGCGTAAAAGCAGGTGCTTCCAGGCGGCTCAATACCGCTGTGTACACCGCTCTGAAAAATGCCAACCAGCCTGGTCTGGATTCCCTTCAATTATTGGAAATACGTGGTAATAAGCGTTCCCCTGTGCCTTTTCAGCTACTGAACGATAACCTGTACTGGATCATGGAGGGAATTACGCCGGCAGGCAGTACCCGTGTATACGAACTGGTAAAAGGCCCATCTGTTGCCAGGGATAATGTCATGCAGTTAAAGGATACTGCGGGCGCCTTTTTACTTCGTCAGGGCAGCAGGAAGCTGCTACAGTACAATTACGCCATCGTAGCGCCTCCGGCCGGATTAGATACCGTATACCGTCGTAGCGGCTTTATTCATCCCCTTTGGGCGCCTGACGGACAGGTCATCACCAATATCCATCCCCAGGGACACTGGCACCATGTAGGTATCTGGAATCCCTGGACACATACTTCTTTTAAAGGTAAGGAGACGGACTTCTGGAACCTGCAAAAAAAGGAGGGTACGGTACGCTTTAAAGGAGTGGCTGGCAGAGTACAGGGCCCGGTGGCCTGTGGTTTTACTGTTTTACAGGATCACATTGCTTTTACAGGCGGGAAGGAAGTGACCGCCATCAATGAGGAATGGGTGGTAAAAGCCCTTAACTGCGGAACAGATACTTCGCGTTTTGTATGGGACTTTGCCAGTACGCTGAACTGTGCGGATCCTGCGGGTATTACTTTACTCCAATACCGTTATGGCGGTGGTTTTGGATTGCGTACAATGGAAGCATGGACCGCAGCTACGAGTGCTGTACTGACCTCTGAAGGCAAGACAAGGAAAGACGCGGACAGTACACGTGCCCGCTGGGTCAAGATAACCGGACGTACAGAAAAAGGACAGGCTGGTATCCTCATAATGAATCATCCCGGCAATTTTGACTCTCCGCAGCCGCTAAGGGTATGGCCGGAGAATTCAGAAAGAGGGGAGATCATGATGAATTTCAGTCCGACGAAAATGAAGGAGTGGATCCTGCAATACGGCAGATATTACGCCCAGCGTTACCGGGTAGTGACCTTCATAAAAGATCTCAGCAAGGAAGAAATAGAGAACTATTACCAGGACTATGTAAAACCGCCGGAAGTTACTGTTGCCTGGAACGGAGCGATCTAAAGGCTTTAATGGCATTATAAAGCCCGAAAATGCCCATAATGATGAAAATGATGACAACACCCCACTGTCCGGTAGCACGGTAAATATAAAGCTCTATACGGGTCAGGCGGAGGCCTCTTAAAGGATGTTCCAGTTGTGTGAACTGAATAAAACGGGTGATCGCAAAGCCGAAGCCGATCAGGGAGATAACAAGCATCCAGATAACGGTGGACCAGGAAGCGGGTTCTTTTTCGTCAGACGTGGGTTGTTCCGGGTTAGTGTACATGCTTCAAGATACAAATAAAAAAGCGAAGGCCCTTTCTCTGTAAAGAGGACGGGCCTTCGCTTTTTTATTTGCTCAATATTTTAGATCGCAATACCATGTGAGTCCTGGTGACTCGCATCATATACTGCAGATAATACCTCTCTTTTGTTCAGTGATTGCTCCATGTACAGGTCCACTGAGCTGTAAGCTATTTTCAGTGATGGCGTCAGTACATAAACAGCCGGTGTTGGTACATCTTCGTTTACTCCGGATAATCTGTCCCAGATCGGATCAGAAGGAGAATAGTTACCCGCTTTACGTGCTATCTGGAACTGCTGGTCCCAGATGCTGGCGAAAGGCAGTTGTAATGAAGCTGTCGCATAGTCAAAGTATTTCTTTTCTTCTGCGGTTACCAGTAACAGCTGTCCGCCCATTACGCGGATATCTGCATAGATATCTTTCAGGTCTTCCAGCAGTTTTTCACCGTAACCATTCCAGTGAATGGAGTGAAAAACAAGTACCAGCGGACGGTCCAGCAACTGCTCTACAGGCTGTGCACCATTCACTGATTTTAATATATCGGAAGTGGCAATGATATTTTTTCTGTTGATGTTAAAAGAAGGCAGTCTGTCTCCAGCATGTAAAGGGCTGATCGGGGTTCTGTCCTTGTAAGACTTTTTCACATACTCAAGTTCATATTCGGGGAAGAAATCTGCGTATCTGTTGATGTTGTTAGACATAAAATAATTTTTAAGGGATGGTTGGTGGACAGTGATTAATGAATGGTTGTAATGATTTTTAGAAACGTTGCCGGTTTAAAAGGCCAGCCGGGAATCAGTTACAGCAGCAACAGACGTTCAGCGCTACAGTCATTGTACATTCAATCGTTCTCTTGATAGCATTAGGCATATAAACTTGATTTATTTATGTGATTGCCTGTTATTAACAACACAAATATAGTGATATTTTCTTAATACCCTACAGGTTTTGTAGGGTATTTATTAAGTTGTTGATTATCATGGCTGATATTTTATAAAATTTGAAAAGTTCTATATTTGATGCTTCTTTGTTTATTAAATAAATACCACATGAAAGGAATGTATACAAAAATCATCGCTGCTGTCAGCTTCCTGGCCCTGACCACAGCGGGATGCAACAGCAGTAATGCCGGTAAGGAGGAAAAAAAGGAACAGACAGTAGCCGCTGCAGAAACAGTGACCATTAAGAATGATGAACTGTATCCGTTTATGCTGGCAGGTGTTTATTTTGTGCATGGTTACGGCGGACCTACCCATACCTTCGATGGTCTGATCAGGCCAGCTGTAAAGAGTGAACCGGGAACACCGGATTTCTCAAAAGAAATGCAGGCGGCCTATAGCCGTTATTTCATTTTCCCTTTTAAACCGGGAGACGCTGCAGGCGAGAAAGATGCAAAAGCCACACTGGCGCAGTACTGGGATATTCACAATGTAGCCGGACTGGAAAAATCCCTGACCTGGTTACTGGATGAAGGTCATCAGGCACAATATGCCCAATACCGTAAAGTCCTGGATGAAAACGGTGGCGCTACTGCCGACCTTAGTACGATCGATCTTAATAAATATAAACTGACAAAGGAAGACCTGGGCGGTATCCAGTTCATTAAAGATCACTATACAGCATTCAGCAGTGCCGGTATCAAGGCATGGGATCTTGCACGCTATATTAATAATATATGTGTAGCCTATCAGGCAGGTTATTTTAACAGGGGAGAAGCAATGGCATGGCTGATGAAAGCACCACAGGTCGCACAGGCCCGCTATAGTGACTGGAAAGCCTATTTTAATGACTTCCTGCTCGGACGTGAGTTCTGGGGTGGCGGAGAGGCTGATAATGCCAGATTTAAAGAAGAAGTGGCAGGTATGCTGGAAGGAAAGTACAGCATCTATAGCTATATGCCGGTGAAATAATTAAACCTGACTTTATAGCAAACGCCCGTTGCAGCTTTTCTGCAACGGGCGTTTTATTTATACATCGCTTGCCATCGCGGTTTTATATAATTGTGTTGTGCCGGATCGTTATAGCTGGCAGACGGCATATACCTGCACTGGTATGCTATCAGGAATATTTGATGTCTAACAGTTCAAAATTCTCCGGCAGGAACTGATCCCTGATCTTCTTAAACGGCTGACCGCAATTGAGGAAGAATAAACTCTTCAGTTTTTTGCAGTCCAGCAGTGCTTCCAGATGTTCTATTTTTTTGGAATTGAGTACGTTGACTTCCAGTAGCGCCGGTAAGGTGGTAAATACTGTACAGTCAATCGGTGCTTTGATACTGTTCAGCCATACCATCTGCAATTGTGGTAATTTACTGAGATCATTCACCTCGAAATTCTTCTCTGCACCGAGGATAGATAACGCTTTTAATGGGCTGTTGATGTGAGCAATAAGATCTGTATTCCAGGCAAACTCCACTTCCAGATGCTGTAAACTGGAAAACTTAGCCAGATCATTCAATATGTTTCCTTTTTTGTCCATCCGGAAGTCAAGGTATTCCAGGGCAGGAAAGTGCTCCTGGGATATATTCAGTAAAGAAGGAAGTTCTTTAGATGTAAAAGAGTTAAAAAATGTGAGTGCTTTTAGTGCTGGTAATACAATATCTGGCCATAATGGTAATTTTTTTGTAACCCATTCCCCATGTTCTTCATCATTGGTAATCATCAGTGCTTTTAGGCCCACAGGAAGATCTTCCTGTTTGATTATGGAAAGATATGGTAATGGTATTTCCAGGAAATGTAATTGCTTTAAGTCTTTCACAAATTCCGGAAACTTAAGTTTACTGAGCTGTGCTTTAGTAGGCAATAATCTCAATTCACCAATTTTGTCATAAACAGATGGATCAGGTACCTCATTCCAGGAAAGAACAGTAGCACCATCTTCTTTAAAGACCGATGCTTTTTCCTTACTGCCTATACAATAGACCTCTCTTCCCGAAATAAAATATTCAGCTTTACTTTTTACAATAATGCTCTCTTTTTTTTGCATGTGTCGATGATTATTTACACTTAACAGTTACTCTTCGTTTAGATGCTTTTACATTATATTTTTTAATAAGTTCTTCCGCTGGTACCTTTTTATTACGCGCCTGTATACGTTTGGTAAGGTCATTCAGCATGGTAAGATGTTTATTCTTGGCCTGTTTATCAAACTCCCGCTGTTCATAGTATCTCAATATGTTATTTCGTTCGCTGGGGTCGGTACAGTCTCCAAGGTCTACTTTAACGTACTGCACTTTAGTACCATCCATGTCAAGCAATCGCTGCGCATTCGAATGCCCAAGATCTGAAATACGGGACCTCATACCCTGTTCACCAATCCCCGAACTACCTACATAAGATACATTACCATTGGTGAGAATATAAATACCGGGTGAGTCTGGCAATCCGGCAGGACCAGCCACTAATCCCAGCAGGTCAACCCATGCATTAGGGTCTTTGACATAACTATAGAACTGTAAACCAGCCAGCGGCGCTATGGGGTCCTGACTGATATAAATACCTTCTTCGGGGCTGTAATACCGGTATCTGTTATAATATAGTCCGGTTTCTACATCTTCATACTGTCCCTGATAACGGAATGGTATGAAATCGATAGGCCCTGCTAACTTACGTACCTTTCCATAAATATCCAATTCGCAGGACCAGACCATGTTTCCTTCATCATCATATGCCTGACAGGGCGTACCTAGATGATCTGTGATGACGGAATAGCTGGCGCCTCTACAGATCTTTGCCAGCAGCAGATGTGATTCCGGGTCAAATACCCATGTGGTCAGGTTTTCCGCAGGCACCGGTTCAGGGTCTCTGTACACATTTCCGGTGTCATCGATCACGGTCAGTGGGCGTTCTGCTACATTATAATGCCATTCGTGCAAAGGTTTACCGCCATTCCATACCCAACGTGTGATCTGTTGTCCGAATATTTTGGCCGTTCTTCTTCCCAATGCATCATATTCAAACTGTACCTCCCGCCGGTCAGGACGTATCACTTTTTTCAACATGCCATTACCATACCACTCATATTTCCACAAGGAAAGGTCACGCATCAGTTTTTCTGTAAGATTCCCTTCTGCGTCATAGGAATACCTGGCATCGGCCGTTTCTTTCAGTTGACCACCGCTGGTGTATTTGCGGTCTTTTCTTTCTGTGCTCTTATATAGATTCCCTGTCTTATCAGGCAGGCGATAATCAAACTGTCCGTCTTCATATTGTGCCCAGGCCAGGTTGCCAAAATCATCATGCCCGTATTTGATGCCGTTGCCGCTTTCCAGCGCATTGACAATACTTTTAAGTCTGTCGTTCACATCCCAGCGATAATGCCGGCTACGGGTAATATTTGCGCCGCTGCTTACGGTATGTGTAGCGATCAATCCGGACTGATGATAGGACCGCTTGCTTTTTACGCCACCCGGCAGGGTCCTTTCAATCTCCAGACCCATCAGGTTACGCTCGATATGCATAACCCAGGGATTGATATTACCAGCTGTCTCTGCATGTATACCGGTCAGGTAGCCCGTCTGATCCCTTTGTACTTTGATATCTGCGCCAATAGAACTGCTCACGGCAGTACGCCGGCCCTGTTTATCATATATACTCATGACCTGGTGGCCATCCTGCCATTCTTCTACAATCCTGCCCAGCGCATCTCTTACAAATTTTACGGTGCTGTTTTCGTTCGTTGCTTCTGTAACATGACCATTTCGGTCGTAGCTGTAGATCTCCCAACTGCCATCACTTTGCTCAATGCGGGTCAACAGGCCGATCGCATTGTATTCATAATCGGTATGTTTTCCGCTGTCATAATGGGAATGTATCAGTTTTCCTGTTGCATCACGTTTATAGTGTTTATTCAGACCATCAAAACGTGTTTCTCCGATAATATCTCCCCGCATATCACGTTTGAACCGGAACGTCTCTCCATGCTCGTTTACAATGGAGCTGAGCAGGTCTTCCGTATCATGGATGAAACGAATGGCGGTATTGTTTTCCTCTTTTGATTGCAGATTGCCCAGGGGAGTATAAGTGTACCTGATATCCCGCTGTTTGTCTGTCAATCTGGTCACGTCATCGTATGCATCGTATTGTAAATTGGTACGATTGCCGTCAGCTGCCAGTACTTCAATTATGCGGCCCAGGTTGTCATAACGAAACAACTGTTCCTGTTCTAAAGGATTCACCGTTTTAATACACTGTCCCCATGCATCATATGCCCAGATGGTAGCGCCTCCTTCCGGTAAGGTAAGCGTTGTGAGGTTACAATCTTCGTCATATGCAAATAAGGTAGAGCCGCCCCTGAAGTCTGTTACCTTACTGAGCAGGTTCCGTTCGTTGTATTCAAATAGTTCCAGTGAACCATCTGCGGAAGTCAGCGAGTGCAGCAAGCCATTATGCTGATAATACACATAAGAAGTGCTATTCCCCTGCGCATCTGTTGATACGGCCATATAGCCGTTTTCATCATAGCTGTAGGTGGAAGTACTGGCATCAGGTTGAACGACCGCTGTGAGACGTCCATGTTCATCATAGGTGTATCCTGTCATATCACCTTCTTCATCTATCTCTCTGTATATTTCGAAGTCAGGCGTATACTCTGTGAAAGTGGAATAGCCTAATGGGTCTTTGATCTGATGTACGACATGATCAGGCGTGTAGTAATAGGTTGTTTGCTGATCGAGTGAATTCGTTACAATGTTAAAACCATCTTCAGGATAGTATTCGATATAGCCTTCCAGTAAACCACCATCTCCCCAGGTATGAATACAGCGGTGTTTTTTATCATATGCCCAGTAAAAAGACTGTCCGTTACGGTCTGTCTTTTTAATCATCAGGTGATTGGCGTAAGTAATATGCATGGTTTGTTCCAGTGCGTCTGTTACGGCGATCAGATCACCTTCTTCATTATATGCATAAGAGACCAGGCGTTTTTCCTGTCCTTGATGATGTACGCTGACACTGATGATACGTCCTTCCGCATCACTGCTTATGTGCAGATGTCTGCCGACGCTGTCTATTACCCGTACAAGACTTCCCCGATGGTTATAATGAAAGCTGATGATAAACTGTGCTTTATTATGGATAGCGGACAGGTGATACTGGCGTGCGCCTTCATGTGTCTTACGGAAGGTATAATACAGCCCGTTCTCATGATTGTATACCTGGTATTCGTCAATGTCTGTCCGTTTGAGCGTTAGCCGCTCATGGCGGTTATAATCGCTGTTGCCCACCGCGATCAGCAGATCGAATACAGCGCTTCTGCCATCGCCAAGTAATACGACTGCTGCATCTTCCTGTATAAACTCTTCAACACGCATGTCATAGCTCAGATGTGTGGCATGGCCCAGCAGCCCTTTATGTGGACTATCACTATTCCAGGATCTTTCCCATTTCAATGGAATAGGACCGGGCAATTCAAAGTCCACGCCTTCATTGACCACAATACCCTGTACCAGGTCAACCGGTTCAAACCCCATTTTACAGAGATTCTTACTGAGTTTATTACTACCTATTTTACCTTTTAAGGCATGATTGAATTTAGTAACGGCTTTCCTGCCTAATTTCCCCAGACCTTTCATCAGTGCACCAAATCCGAAGGAAGTGATCAGGTTCATGAGTACACCTGCCCAGTCAGGGATGTATGGTCCGCCGACCATCACTGGTTTCCCGAAGGATAAGGGGATTGAAAATGAAGTAGGCAGATACATGCTGGGGATCGGCTTCAGTTTCTTGCCTGGCTGTAAGGACAGCGGAATACCGATATCGTTGCAGGTCATCAGCATATGTCCGGTAGGACTTAATAGCCTGCCTTCTGCTTTTACTGTTTTACTGCCAAAGAAGTTTACGGAGTCATGTCCGATCATGGGCGCCAGCAGCCAGGGACCACCCATTGGAATATGAAAGAGGATAACAATGATACCACTGGTATCGCTGACACCACGCGGTACATGATTTACTTTTGTGGTCGCACCAAGGAAAGGAATGTAGTCCATGGGATCGATGACGAACCCGATGTAGGGGTGGGGTAGTGGAATGGGAAATCCCAGCAGGATAACAATGTGGATATCAAGCCCGATGACGGGTATGAAATGTTTATTGCTGACCAGCATATGTAATTATTTTTGAGAGGCTACAATGCCTCGGGTTCTTCCATTTCTAATGGCAGGATCAATGGTTCTTTTTTCTTGCGGATATTGTCTACGTCGGCTTTCCAGTCTTCGCCGAAGAGTCGGCCCATTCTTTCGTCTATGTCCCTTATGATATCTTGTTTCCTGTTTACATGTGCATAATCATAGTAGTCCCGCAACAGATAGATGTAGATGGAGGCAGTGATCTCGTCATCCGGCAGATGCCATCCTGCCAGGTAGCCTTTTTCCAGTACATCATAATAACGGCTGCTGTCCTTTCTTCTGCACAATTCAGCAGCCTGGTACCAGGCATTCAGTGCCTGTTGTGAAAATTTATGTTGTTCAGCCAGTTCGGCCTGTTGTATAAACCAGTTGATCGCTTCTGTGAAGCGGCGGCGTATCTGTGCATAAGCGCCATGATAGCCGTAGAACTGTACCATCAGCGGCAGACAGGCTCCGTCTCCCTGCTGGACACCCTGTTTGGAAATGCGTTGACCGCGTTCCAGCAGTTCGGGTATTTTGGGGTCTTTTTTAAAGTGAAACAGCATCCCTGCATACATGATGTGCGCGGTGGCAAACAGTCCTTTGTTCCCGCTGCGTTGCGTGGAGTCCAGTGCCTGTTGTCCCCAGCGATGCAGACGTTGCACGTCCTTATCTTTCATGGCTGCACCCATTTCAAATACACATTTGCGCAGCATGATCTCCGGATCATTTGGATTGCCGGCGGCGGAGAGTTTTTTTATGGCACTGTGCAGGTCTATCGGTACATGGATGCTCAGGAGCATATCCGGAAAATACCTGTCCTGCAGGGCAAAATGATCAGCACCCACGTGATCGATAACCAGTAATTTTACCCCTGCCGGAATTCCTTTTTTAAGCAGGTTACTGATCCAGTTCTTCATGTCTTTTGTACTGCTGACCTGCCGGGGGATCAGTGCCAGTACCAGCTCTTTCCGTTCCTGTGGTAATGCCTGTTTAAAGCTTTGCAGCAGGGATAACAGGGTGTCATCCATCTGGAAGCCCTGTTGCTTTTTCAATGCTTCTCTGTAGGGATCCGGGGCCCATTGAAAAGAAGCTTGTTGCTGTACCTGTGCCAGCAGTTCGGTACTTTTATCGTAAGTATCCAGCCAGTCGCTGATCAGGGCTGCGCTGAAAGTATCTTCATCTTCGAAGGAAGTGAGGTGTGTAACAAACACTTCCGGCAGACTTCCGTGTTCAGAAGATTCCAGTTTGCAGAAACCTTCATAGACACGTGCTTCTTCCGGTTTAATAATGAACCGTACAAATCGCAGGGATGGTTTACCTGCTGTTTTCTCCCGCCATTGCTGCTGTATCTTATTGACCAGTTGCGCTATAGGATTGTGTTCATTCATAGTGATTAATTAACAGTTCAGGTTCAGCATACCGCCAACGATATCCGTGGTCACTTTTCCGTTTACTTTGACGTTGCCTTTGCTACTGTCAATATTCACCACATTTTCACCTGCAGCATAAAAGTTTTTAGTGTCGATATAGAGATTAGAACCACTGGAAACAGTGTTGGCTGATTCTGCCGCAGATGTAATGGTCTTGGCGCCGCTTTCAATATTGTTGGCTGCGTTATCCACCAGGATACTGGCATTCTCTTCACCAATGAATACTTTCTCTGTACCGACGATATGGATTTCTTTGGATTTGAATTCAATTTTATTCGGTGCTTCTACTACGATATGATCTTCCGTTTTCACCGTGATCAGTGTCTGGGAACTGACAGTGATATTGCCTGCACCATCCATGGCCATGCTACTGCCGTTTTTATCCGTTACTGTAATACTTCCGGCTGCATCATTCAGCAGGATGGTATTGCCACTTCTGGTCTTCAGGGCTTTCATATCATTCCCTGAGTTACCATAACTGCTTTTAGCGCCGCCATTATAGGTAGCACCAATGACGAATGGTTGTTCCGGATTACCGCCTTCAAATTCGGTGATAACTTCTTCCCCTACTTCCGGCATGATGAACATACCCTTATCGCCACCCCCTGAAGCGGAGACAACTCTTATCCATGGCGTTGATCCCTGTTGCATCCAGCGGAAACGAACACGTATACGGCCAAGTCCTTTCGGATCGTTGTTTTCAGTCACAACGGCGGATTGGGGTTCTGTGTAAGGAATATTTCCGAGATTGATATGTGGTGTGGCCACATCCGCAGGAATACCCTCAAACATGTTATGGTAGCTACCATTGGCGCCGCAGTAGTGTCTGATATTGGTGATCATGAATTCGCCATGGTGTTGTTCTGTGCCCATGGCAGCTTCTTTGATGCTGACAGTATCACCTATGCGGAAGGATGGATTGGTGCTGCTGCCTTTGATGGTTACCATCTTGGCGAGTTTACCCTTTTTCTGCAGGGTGGTCAGTTTATCCAGCTGCGCTTTGGCACTGCTGTTAAAAGGGTAGTTCATTTTATACAGACCTTCACGACTGTATAACTTGCTGCTCACATCACTCGCGTGTTGTGAGTAAGCATTGAGTTTACCGGTTTCCTTTGATTGTGTGGTATCTTCCACCACTTTATCCTGCCGGTAATCATAGCCATTCAGTTTGGCGTTATTAGGCTTTACAGACAGGGCGATATTGAATTCCAGCAGATCTACCTGATGGGTCAATGTTGCTTTCTGCGGAGCGTATTTACCAAATACTACTTGCTGGCCATCATAGAAGAACCATTCTCCATGGCGTTCAGACAGGCGGCGAATGAATTCGTAGGAAGTTTCCTTGTACTGGACCACGTATTTCTGCGTCTCTTTGGTCTCCGGATTGATAGCTGTTTTCAGCACATTCGGCGGATAACTTTTTACAGTTGCAGATACGATGTCAGACACTGATTTATTTTCGTAGAAGGTGATATGTGGATCATCATCCAGGAGGATACTCGGACTATGTCCACGGATGATACAATGGCCATGCGTGCCATCGCCCATTTTTCCTGTGGTGATGTTGGTAACGACACCTTTAAAGATCAGGTCTTTCACACCAGGCAATTGCTCTGCGGGCGCCACGGTGATCTCGATTTCTTCTCCCAGGAATTTATTCGCAGCGCCGGAGATGCCGCCGCCCAGTTTTTCAAACCAGTCATAGCTCACATATATTTCAAACTCATGATGGTCGTCCAGATACTGTCTCAGTTCGATCGTGTTGAAGGTCTGAAACTGTTGTCCGGCTATGGAGAATGAGGTACTTGTATTCAGTGCCATAATATAAAAATTTGGAATGCAGCGTTGATATCAGATGACTGTGAAAGGTGTGCATCAGCTATCAGCGCCTTAATTTTTATTATGTTTTTCCTTTAGTAACAATGGTCTGTTTAGTTCGCCTTCTACCTGTTGTGGTTGAAGGGCGATATTTTCTCCTTTGAAACTGACATTAAAACTGGAAATGCTGGTGGTTCCCTGTTTATCGGCTGTGACCTGGAACATATTGGATGAGGTGATATTCCATGATCTATAACCGGGTAATCCGTTAATAATGCCATTGGTATCAGTTACTACATCATTGTACAGTAAGGCGCCTTTATCATCATACACGTCAAACTGTTTGCCTTTGAAATAGTAGGAGAGGTAATTATTGGAATGCATCCATAAGGGCGCATTTTTTTCTTCTTTGGGGACAGTAGCCATCTGTATGGAATCTCTTCTGCCATCCGGATAAGCAAGACCTACCCAGAGATCCTGCGGATCGTTATTATGACTGATCAGACTGAAATGTACACTGTCGTATAGTGTTGATTGTCCGCCGGTAAAAATAGGCTTATCCAGCAGCCATTCTTTTCGCTGTCCGGCGTGACTGGTTCCCTTTACAGCAATGGGGAAATTTTCTGCACCATAGGTATAAACGCTGACTTCCTGTTGCTGATTGATCGTCCTGGTACGCAGTGCACTGACCGGACTGAGGTATTTTGTAAAGTCGACTGTTTTCCAGAATGTATCCTGCGGAGGATGTGCTTTACGTGCATCCAGGTATTGTCTGGGCATCCACACGGCGTCTTTCACCGCCACTTTTCCGGTCTGGTTTTGTGCGCAGACGCTGGCGGCTGTGTAGAATAGTGAAAGACATATCAGATAGCATATTTTCATACAGTATTAGTTTACTTCCCAGAACCAGATTTCTTTTACGCGGCTGTCATTGGTATAATCGCCGGTGGCGGTCATGATCTGTGTGTTGACATGATACAGGAGATCGATGTGGTCGCCTGTATTATTGGTACCATAGAAGTCTTTAAAAAAAATGATGCCATTTTTTGACCAGTACTGGTTGGTGAGAAAAGCATTCTTCTGTGTTGCATTGCTGCTCACTACCTGCACTGGTTTACCAAAGTTGCGCCATAGCCAGGTGGCCAGACTTTCTGCTCCTCTGGCGTATCCATGTTTACATTTTGGATCTGTATAGTTTGACAGGGTGATACCGGCTTTGATGAGGCAATAAGACATACGGATGGCGCACTGATTTTCATAGTGATAGAATCCGTTCTTATCCTTTTCATCACATGGCATGGCATGTGCACTTCCGGCCGGTGCCTGGGAATCGTGTGGATAACTGCTCCATAATGTACTGAAAGCAGGGAATTTTTTCAGGGCCATGAGTACAATGTTTTAATCAGTGATCACATGATATATCGGGGTAACAAAACAGCCGGCAGGATCCTTATCAGGACTGCGGCCAGGGGTTTTTAAACACGGAACTGCCCAGCTGTACTTCTCTGGCTGACAGTACCATTTTGATCTGCATCGGAACGTCGCCTGCTGCTTTGAAATGCTCTTCATATTCTACACAGTAGGCATCAGTGAATTTTAATTCCTTCATTTTTGACATGGCGTCACGGCGATAAAAAACAATGCTGCCACTTTTGGTCTGCGTGTTGGATACCATCCAGTCGAAGAGGTTTGTATTACCATCTGATTCAACCAACACGGTTACAGCGCCTCCTGTCGGACGGGCAGCGGGTTTTCCGTTGTGGTCTGTGTGTTGTGCAAAAGAAAAGTGGCAATCCAAAACATTGAGTTCTTCTCCGTCTATACGCATAACTGCTTTAAATGACATATCCTTGAGGTTTTGCTTGATTAATATGGTATTAGTAATGAAATTTTTATGGGCAGCAAATGAAAGTGTACATGGAAATTGGGGACCGGATTAACTGCTTCAGCAAGCGGCAGGTTTTTCCATAGTTACTAAAATTCAAGTGCCGGATTAACGTTTATAACTATTCAATTAAAGATACATGGTCAATGCGAAAATAAATATTCCGGGACATATTGTGAATTATTTTATCAAAAAAAACAGATTAAAAAAGATGTTACTGTTCTGTTTGCTGAGGTTGTGGAAGTTCGCGTACCGGGATTTTTACTAAGCAGAAACTATAGGGTGAGTGTGTTGGGGAAACATGTAATTTAGTCTATATTGGGTAAGGATTCGGTTTGATATTGTTTAGATATTTATTATCCTTCGTTAATCCTTCGTTCCATGAACGAAGGATTAACGAAGGATAATAAAACATAAAAGAAGATCAGGCCATTATCCGGCTATCGGAAAAGAGTATCCGGGCGATCTCTCCGCCCACCAGGTCTGCCATTGTTTCATTACCAGCCAGTATACCTGTGTCCGTTTGCAGAGAATAGGGAAACCCTTCCATAGTTCTGACAACTCCACCGGCCTCTTCCACCATCAATGCGCCAGCCAGCCAGTCATAGGCATCATCTCCCAGTTCCCAGAAAGCATCTATCCGGCCTGCGGCAACATAAGCCAGTTGCAAAGAGGAGGGACCCATCATCCGCACAGCCCCTGCCCGCGGTAACAGGGTTTCCAGTGTATAAAGGAGCTGTCGCACTTCTTTTTCGGCTTTATCCGGTTGATTGGGATGGGCAGTTACCAGGATCGCATCGCTGAGTCTGTTACGTATATTCACAGACAGCTTTTCTCCATTCATCCAGGCGCCCTGCCCCCGGAGCGCAGTAAATAATTCATCTCTTACGGCATCGTAGATCACAGAGAATACTGCCAGTCCGTTTTCAATCAATGCAAGGGAGATACACCAGGGAGAGAATCCCTGCAGGAAATGAATGGCTCCGTCCAGCGGGTCGGATACCCAGTAACGGTCACCCAGGGCAGGATCTTTTTGCTGATGGGGATCAAACTCCGCCTCTGACCAGGGGATATCCGGTGCGATGGCCAGTAAGCCCTCCCGGATGATGTTGGTGCAAAGGGTGTTCACTTTCTTAAACTGGAGCAGCATTTCCTGTTTATTCCATGCCTTCACGGAGGGGACCTCCTTTTTTATGCTGTTTCCGGCCTTTTTAATGACCTCACTGCTTTGTATAAGTAAAGTATTCATCTTTCTTTTTAACAGCAAAGAAAGGCAGGAAAAAAGGGTAGGAATTGGAGTTGGGAAGGAAGGTATTGGACTATTCGTGGAATTTGCTCCTGAAGTTGCCCGGGGTATCACCGGTCAGTTTTCGGAAGAGGCGGGAAAAATAGGTATGGTCCTCATATCCCAGTTCCCAGGCGATGGTCTTGACAGGTTTGTCCGTATAGTACAGGAGGCGTTTGGCCGCATTTAACATGGCGTACTGTCGCCAGTAGGTCAGTGGATAACCGGTGGTTTCTCTGACACAATCATTCAGATGGGCAGGCGTAATATGCATCTGCTGGGCAAAGAAAGCGGGTGTCTGCGCCGCATTTTCCTGTTGCAGCAGTTGCATGAACTGACGGGTGATGGCGGCAGCCTGACGGATGTTTGGTGCCCCGTTTTCCAGGATACATTCAAATTCGGGCAATATCCGGTGAAAAAGCGCATCGCTCAGCCCTTTCATAATAGCTGGCTTATAACGGGCAGGACAGGCGGTAGTATTAAAAGCAGCCTGTAACGTGATCAACATCTGTATCAGATCCCCGGCATCATGGAGCGGTGCATATTGCTGCTTTATCTGCAGGCTCTGAAAAGCAACTGCCAGTGTATCCGGTATCAGAAAGGGCGCGGTAGAAACGATCCATCCTTTTGCCTCATGCACTTCATGTGCAAAATGCACCTGTAAGGGTTTGATCACCATCATGGCCGGGGCCGTGCAGTGAAATACTTCGCCCTCCAGCTCCATTGTGCCGAATCCTTCCGTCAGGATCATTACCAGGTAATGATCATCCTGATGGGGCATCGTGGCATAGGAAATATCCTCCGGGATATCTTCGATGACCAGACCGCCAATATTGGATGGCTCCAGTGAATAGAAAGGAAGCTGATTTTTCATGCCTGGTAAAAATAGGCATATTCATCGGGGAATCGGGGTCGGATCGGGAAAAAGAAAAGCCGGACCATGAAGATCCGGCTCTTTTCAGTTGCTATGTTGTGTTATTACGGTACGATAATCGTCTTCGTTTCCTGGGTATGCGCACTGAAATAACCAATCGCATTTCCCTTGATATTGCTCACAGGATTCGCTGGTGTAGCGGAATTGCTTTCACCGGTTGCACTGTTGCTCAGACTGAAGAAATATTTATAAACATCCGCATCAATGTTCATCATGTCCACGGTCACTTCATCTTTAGAATGGATCTTCAGCGTTTCGTCATCATCATCCTGGCCCAGGATGTAAAGACGTGCGTTGATCTCATTGCCATTGGTCAGATCATCATTTCTCACCCAGTAACTCTTGATCATTTTGCCATTGATATACTGACGGAAACGGTAATAGTTAGTCTCCGCTGCGGGATCTCTGAAGTTGACATTGGCGATCTTTGTCATATCGCCAAAGAGGTCTTCTTCAACAATTGATAATGCATCAAAAGGGACTTTTGAAGGCATCTTTGAAGTAGCCGTATATTGTTCTCCATCCACCGTAACCAGCAGTCCGTAGGTAGTACCGCTTACGCCTGACAGCTCAGAGGCAATGTAAACACCTGTTTCTGCCGTCTCTGTCAGCAGGGTGGTATCTGTACCACTCCAGATCTGTACTCTGGCGCCGGATACACCGTTGAAGTCATTATTTGAATCGAACGTTTTTGTACGACTGATCTTTACGCTGCATGCGCCTTTGCTGTCAGTCAGCACACCTTCGATCACCAGCTTGTTGTCATTACCGTTCAGGTTGAGATCGATCTCTTTTTCACAGGCTGTGCCCAACAACAGCGCCGAGCCTAGTAAAGTATATATTAAACTGTTACGCATGGTTATTAGAACTTAAAGTTGTAAGAGATAGAAGGAATGAATTTGAATAATGCGGTCTGTTTAGCCACCGTCTTGGTCGGATCATCCTTGCTGTCTTCAAATGTGATGGTATATGCATTCTCTCTGCCATAAGCATTATAGAGACTGAAAGCGAGTTCAGAAGACCAGCGTTTACGTTTCTTCAGCTGTAAGGTAGCGCCGAGGTCCAGACGGTGATAGTTTGGCATACGGTAAGCATTACGGCCGGTATAGTAGTAAACTGTTTGTCCGTCTACATTGTATTTACCGGAAGGATAGGTCACTGCATCACCGGTATAATAGATCCAGTTAGCAGAGAGTGTCCATTTAGGGCTCAGCTGATAGATCGCAACGATCGCAACGTCATGCGTTCTGTCCTGACGGGCATTGTACCATTCGTTGTTATTGATACCGTCGATCTTTCTTTCGGTTTTTGACAGCGTATAGCTCACCCAACCATTGAACTTGCCCACTCTCTTTTTGAACAACCACTCAATACCATAAGCGCGTCCTTTACCAAACAAAAGTTCAGATTCGATCGCATTGCTGACAGAGTTTACATTAGCACCATCACGGTAATCTATCTGGTTCTGCAATGATTTGTAATAGGTCTCAACTGTCAGTTCATAGTCGCCACCAAAGAGGTCTTTGTAGTAACCGATGGAGAACTGGTCAGAGATTTCCGGTTTGATAATATTGGTGCTGGCCACCCATTTATCGGTCGGACTGCTGGTGGTACTGTTGGAGATCAGGTGCAGGTTCTGTGTATTACGTACATAGGAACCTTTCACAGAAGAGGTCGCATTCAGTTTATAGCTGATTGCCAGTCTCGGTTCCAGGTTGACATAAGTTTTTACGAAATCACCTTTCTTATAGTGCAGGGTATCCAGGATCTTACCATCCTGGTCGATATTGAAGAAATCACCTTTACCCAGGACACTGAAAGAAGATACGCGCAGGCCGTAGGTCATGCTAAGCGCTTCAGACATTTTCCAGCTGTCAGTTGCATATACGGCATTCTCCCAGGAGTAGCGGTCTTCCAGAGATCTGGCGTTGATCTGAGAGGTCTCAGAGGTTGTTACCTGACCTGGAGTGATCGTATGATAGATGGTGTTGAAACCAAAACGGATGTTATGACTGGAAGAAGGATACCACTGGAACTCCTGTTTCAGGTTATAATCCCTGATCTTGGAATAGATATCTGCATTTACCGAACCACTGTTGATAGATACTGTATAGTCGTAGTTACTGTATATCAGGGAGGTGTTGGAGAATAACTTGTTACTGAAAATGTGGTTCCAGCGGAGAGTACCGGTGGTATTACCCCATGACAGACCGAAGAGGTCACCTACACCCAGTTTATCCTTTCCGAAATAACCGGAGAGATACAGTTTATCCTTATCGCCCAGTTCATAGTTCATCTTGGCGTTGATATCGTAGAAGTAGAGCTTATTGTTATTGATACTGGAGTCGTTTGACAATTTCAGGAACACGTCCGCATACGTTCTGCGGCCGGTTACCAGGAAAGAGGATTTATCCTTCTGGATAGGACCTTCTACGTTCAGTTTAGCGGAGATGAGGCCGATACCGCCACTTACGCCAAAATCCTGGTTATTACCATCATTCATCTTGATATCCAGTACGGAAGACAGTCGGCCGCCATATTGTGCAGGCATACCACCTTTATACACAGCGATATCCTTGATAGCGTCTGAGTTGAATGTGGAAAAGAAGCCCAGCAGGTGAGAGGCGTTATATACGGGTGCTTCATCCAGCAGGATCAGGTTCTGGTCGGCAGCGCCACCACGAACGTACATACCTGCGTTACCATCACCGGCTGATTTGATACCGGGTAGTAACTGGATAACTTTAATCGCGTCTCTTTCACCGAGGAGAACGGGTACATTCTTCATCTCCTTGGCAGTCAGCTTCTCCAGACCCATCTGTGGGGCGGCGAGGCTTCTTTTGGTGCTGGTGCCGGTAATGGTTACAGCGCCCAGGGCAACGGATTCATCTTCCAGAGATATGTTAATGATGGTGTCTTTCCGCAGGGTAAACTCCAGGCTGTTTGTCTGAAGGCCCATAGAAGTAAATTCGAGCTTGTGTTTGCCATCTGTGATGGTGATGGAATAGAACCCATATTCGTTTGTGGTGGTTCCTCCGCCACCGCTGACTCTTACGGTAGCGCCGATCAGGGTTTCTCCTTTGGCTTTGGATTTAATGGTTCCGCTAATTGTGTGTTTCTGCTGTGCCGTGGCTTGCAGGGCCATCAGCGAGACAGCAATCAGCAACAATTTTGATTTCATCCGGTTTAAAATTTAGTGCGAAACAAATAATAATTATCTGATATGCAAAAAGTAGTCGGGCTGAAACAGACAAATTTACCGCTGAATCGGACAGGGAAAAGTTGAGCCGTCCGGTTTGTAGTGTGTAATTTGCAGTCTGAAGCACATGAAAAATATACCTGTCAGAAGCCTTGTACGCGTGAGCCTGATCGCACCTTTATGTATTGCCATTCTGGTGGGGCTAACTTCGTCTGCCAAAGAATACGCCCTTAACACTGTTCTGCTTAAGTCTGCATTGATGTACATCGTGATTTTTTTTATGGGGATGTACAATTTAGGGCTTATGTTATGGCTGGCTTCCCGTTTACAATATGGTTCCCGTAACTACAAGATAATCAGAATCATCCTGAGTTTCACCGGAGCAGCATTATTTAATTATTTGTTGTTCAGAGGAATACTGTATTCGAGCCTGCATACCTACCTGATACCGGACTGGTACGATCAGGTCAAAAATAAGATGATCTGGCCGATGTTGTTCCTGTTACATGGCCTGGTAGTGAACGTGCTGGTATTCATTCTCCATAATTATATCACCTTACTACATGCCAAGAACCATACAGAACTGGAAAATGCCCGTCTGAAGTTTGCTAATACGGAGGCGATCAACCAGTTATTACGGCAGCAGATACACCCGCATTTTCTGTTTAACGCATTAAATACGTTGAAGTCGCTGATCCGCCGTCATCCGGAAAAGGCGGAAGAATACCTGATCCACCTGTCTGATTTTTTAAGGGCGAGTATTTCCAAGGGGCAGCGGGATATTATTTCATTAAAGGATGAGCTGAAACTCAGCTCTGATTACCTGGAAATGCAGAAGATGAGGGTGGGAGAGGCGTTGCGGTTTGAGATAAGAGTAGATCAGCAGTCATTATCCAACAAATGGCTACCGGCGTTCTCATTACAACCTTTACTGGAAAATGCGATCAAACATAATGTACTGACAGCGGAAGATCCGCTTTATCTTTCGGTGATACAGGAAGGAGAATATCTGAAAGTGGTGAATAATCTACAGGTCAAGCACCAGACGGAGGCATCAACAGGCAGTGGACTGATGAATCTGACAGAACGTTACCGGATGCTGGCAGGAGAGGATATCATGATTGAGGATGACGGGAAAACATTCACCGTAAAAATTAAAATTTTGCAACATGCAGGTAGTCATCATAGAGGATGAGGAGTTGACAGCAGAGGACCTGCGGGAGAGTATCCAGAAACTGGATGATACGGTACAGGTAACAGCTATGCTGAAATCAGTCAAGGAGGCGGTCGCATATTTCAGAACGCACGAAATGCCCGATCTGATATTCAGTGATATCCAGTTGGGCGACGGGGAGAGTTTTGATATTTACAGGAATGTGGAGGTAACGGCGCCGATCATCTTTTGCACAGCGTATGATGAATATGCGTTGCAGGCATTTAAAGCGAATGGTATTGAATATATTCTGAAACCATTTACGGATGCTACTATTGCGGATGCACTCAGAAAATAC
Organism: Chitinophaga sp. YR627; assembly: GCF_900114995.1. Taxonomy (GTDB): domain Bacteria; phylum Bacteroidota; class Bacteroidia; order Chitinophagales; family Chitinophagaceae; genus Chitinophaga. The sequence continues at coordinate 959,531 of NZ_FOUX01000005.1, read as the reverse complement.
AATACCCTGCGTCGTAGTTTTACCATAAAAGAAACCGGCGCCGGCAATGCGCTTGACGTTGTATATGAGCATGCGCCCAAACCAGCAGCAATACTTGTCCACTACAAGGATAAGATCGTCCCTGTAAGACTGGATAGTATAGCGTTGTTTTATATCGAAAGGGAGACTTTATGTCTGATGACTTTCGATCGTCAGCACTATTATCTCAAGAAATCACTGGAGGAGGCTGAGCAGCTGTGCGGAGATATTTTCTTCCGTGTGAACAGGCAGTTTCTTGTGAACCGTAAAGCCATAAAAGATGCGTCACATTACCTGTCGCGCAAGTTATGTGTTAATCTGAACGTGTCTTTTAGGGAAGTGATTACGGTCAGCAAGGAAAAGACCCCTCAGTTTTTATCCTGGCTGGGAGAGCGTTGATATTATTTCTTAGCGGCTCTTTTCTTTGGCGTTGCTTTTTTAGCAGCGGCCTTTTTCTTAGGAGCAGCTTTTTTAGCAGCGGCCTTTTTAGGAGTAGCTTTTTTAGCGGCGGCTTTTTTAGGAGCCGCTTTTTTGGCAGCCGCCTTCTTAGGAGTAGCTTTCCTGGCAGCGGCCTTTTTAGGTGTTGCTTTTTTAGCAGCAGCTTTCTTAGGAGTAGCCTTTTTAGCAGCGGCCTTTTTAGGCGTTGCTTTCTTAGCGGCAGCCTTCTTAGGAGTGGCTTTTTTAGCAGCAGCTTTCTTAGGCACCTTTGCACCGGCTTTGCGGGCTTCAGATAAACCTATGGCGATGGCTTGTTTGGGGTTGGTTACTTTCTTACCGCTTCTGCCACTTTTCAGTTTACCCTGTTTCATTTCTTTCATGTTCTCTTCTACCTTGTCCTGGCTCTTTTTTGAATACTTTGCCATGGTGTGGAATTTAAAGGTTAATAAATAAAAAATAAATGATCACGGCTGTATAGACCGTAGTATCTTTTTGATGTCAATGCCTTTGCCGAGTACCGGTTTAAAGATGTCCCCCATTTCGTTGATACGGGCGATGGCATTGGTAATATTGAAGTCTTTCATTTTAAGACCTTTCTTCACTTCGTCCCAGTGTAGCGGCATTGAGACCGTTGCACCTGGTTTCGGACGCAGGGAATAAGGGGCTGCCAGTGTAGCCTTTGGCCTGTTCTGCAGATAATCAACATATATTTTCCCCTTTCTGTTCTGCGTCATGCGTTCAATACTTGTAAAAGAAGGAAGCTGATGATGTACCTGAGAGGCAATCCATTTGCCGAATAACTGACAATCTTCGTATGTATATTTTGCGTTTAAAGGAATGTAGATATGTATGCCGGTAGAGCCGGATGTTTTACAATAGCCTGGAACTTTAATGCTGTCTAATACCTCTTTTGTAATCTGTGCGGTTTTGATTACCTGCTCAAAGGTATTCTTTTCTGTTGGATCCAGATCAATAATACACCAGTCAGGATGATCAGGTTTGCTGATCTTACTGTTCCAGGGGTTCATTTCAATGGCGCCCAGATTGGCCATATACAGCAGACTGGCTTCATCAGTGGATACCATAAAGTTTTTGTCTTCCCCTTCGCTGGTGTGATAAGGAAAAGTTTTGATCCAGTCAGGCGCTTTACCCGTTACGTCTTTCTGATAAAAGCTTTTGCCTTTAATACCATTGGGAAATCTGTTGAGTGATTGTGGGCGGTCTTTCAGATAGGGCAGTATGTAAGGCGCTACCTGATAGTAGTAATTCAGCATATCCCGTTTGGTGTACTTTTCTTCCGGCCAGAAGATTTTATTAAGATTAGTGAATTTCAGTTCGTGTTTACTGACCTTTCGTACCTGTGTCGCTTCAGAAGGATTCAGTAGGGTTTTACGATCACCACCGACGACAGGTGTCAGCATTTGTTGCGTAATAGAGCCGGCAGCTTCTTTTACCGCTTTGGCTACGGGTATGGCTTCTTCTTTTCCAACGTCCTTTGCTGCCTTGTCGATGCGCATGCCTTCAAAAGCAGGATGACGCATGACACCATCAGCAGTGATCTCCGCATAACTCACCTCACATACGAGCTTAGGACTTAACCAGACGGCTGTCGCCTTGGGTGGATTGGGGCGGAAACGGGAAGGTTTGTTGATATCAGGCACAGTATTGAAGGGAGATGTTTTTCTGATGAGTGGTTTGAATGCCTGCATCATCTCTTTTTGTTGCGCACTGGTAAAACCGGTGCCTATCTTTCCCGTGTATTGTAGTTTTCCTTTTTCGAATACGCCCACCAGCAGAGAACTGAATGTTTTGGAGGAGTTTTCATTACGCGTATAACCACCAATGACCACTTCATGTCGTTTATTGATCTTGATCTTTAGCCAGTCCCTGCTACGGGTGCCGGTATGGTAGCTACTGTCTTCTTTCTTGGCGATGATACCTTCCAGTCCGAGTGACCTGGCTGCAGAAAGAAATTCTGCGGAGGAGGTATCTTTGAAAGCTGTGCTGAGCCGGATGATATCAGGGGCGGGGAATAGTCGTTCCAGTAACTCCCGTCGCTGAATGAGGGGAAGTTGTGTAAGATCATACCCATTCAGCCACAAAAGATCGAATACATAGTAAATCAGTTCACCGTCAGCTTCACTACGCCAGTTCTGCAGATCAGCGAAGCTGGAGATACCGTTGGGCGACAGTACGACAATTTCGCCATCTGTGACGGCATTGATCTTCCAGGCTTCCAGCGCGTGGAAGACCGGGTAGAATTTATCGTCGAATGATTTGTTATTACGGGAGATCAGTTGGACGGCGCCTTTGTTTAGGAAGGCGATTGCGCGATAGCCATCCCATTTTACTTCATACAGCCAGCCAGGTGTATCAACAGGATGATCGACCAGTGTGGCCAGCATGGGAGACAGGGTAGTGGGGAATTTGGTCCGCTTACCTGTCGAAGGCTTTATATCCGAAGACTTTCGGGGCATGTTGATATCAGAGCAAAGACCTTACCAGTCAGCGAAGCAGTCTCATGTAAAATGTTTTAGCCTGAAATTTGAATAGGATTTTTAAAAGCTTTAAGAGACATGGTGAAACCGGATTTTTTTATAGCAGGACTGGGGTGTTCTGCGGGATGTCTGGATGTATTGAAGACATTTTTTGCGCATGTGCCGGAGCGGACGGGGATCGCTTTTGTGGTGGTGCAGCATTTATCGAGGAATTATGTGAGTATACTTGACAAGTTATTGCAATCGCATACGAAGCTGCCGATTATAAGGGTATTGCAGGATATGGAGATCAAACCTGATCATATTTATCTGCTGCCGGAGGGAAAGTTTTTGTTGATCAGGGATGGGATTTTACGTTTGATACCACGTACCACGACACAGGTGGTCAATTATGCGGTAGATATATTTTTTACGTCACTGGCGGCATATGCCGGTAATAAGGCGATTGGTATTATTCTGACGGGTATGGGGACAGATGGCCTGGAAGGGGCGAAGGCGATAGAGGGTGTGGGAGGGATTGTGTTTGTACAGGATCCAGCGTCGGCGGTGTTCAAGGGGATGCCGGTATCGGTGATTACGGGGGATGAACCGGATGTGATATTGCCACCAGCGGAGTTGGCGCAGTCGCTTGCGAAGTATTACAAAAACGGTGAGATGCAGGATGATGAAGGGTTTGAGGCCGCGGGGTAGTATTTAGTTCAGTTTATTCACTGTCTTTTTATCTTTATTCACATTGTTCAATGTCATTCATTTTATGTTGGCTGTATGAAGATCTGGGGAAAGTGATATTTTTGTGGTGAGCAGTTGAGGAAGTGGTTATAGGGTATCTGTGTTACGTTCTTTAATACCTGCTTTTCTGGCGATGCGATAGTAGGCAGCGGGGAATAATATCCTTAACCAGTAGAGGTAGCGCTCCTTTCTGGCGATGAAGATGTGTTTCTTTTTGCGGATGATAGCATCACAGATTTTCTCTGCACAAACTTCCACAGGTATACCATTGAGTTGTGCATGATCCATTTTATTGTAAGGCTGACCATCTGCCGTGAGGGCGGATAATGGGAGTGGGGTATTGATTCTGCCGGGGCTTATAATTGTTATATAAAAGTCAGGGATGTCATGTTCTACCTGCAAAGTTTCAAAGTATCCTTTTAATGCGTGTTTGGAGGCCACATATCCACTGCGGCCGGGGAATCCCATTAGTCCGGACATGCTGCTGACAGCGACTATATGTCCTTTGCCGCTTTGTTTAAAGTGAGGGAGGAGGTATTGTGTGATTGTTAGTGGGGCAAAGAAATTGACTGCCATTAGCTGGTCATAAACGGCCAGACTGGTATCGGCTGCCATTGACCGTTGTCCGATGCCAGCTGAGTGAATGAGGATGTCAATATGCCCGAATTGCCGGAGAGAGTCTTCCACTATACTGTGTAGCGTGTCCCGGCGGGCTATGTCCGCCGGAAGCACTACGCAGGTCGTCAGCTGCGTCAGTTCGTTAGCCAGTGATTGCAGTTTGTCGGTATTCCGTGCTGTGATGATGAGTAATGCTTTTTCTCTGGCGAATTGTTTCGCCAGTGCGGCGCCTATGCCAGAAGATGCGCCTATGATCCAGACTACTTTATTTTCAAAATGCATGTTAGTGATAATGGTGTGCAAAGCTACGGTTTATGATGCTGGCAGGGGATGCTAATTTATAAATTGGTAATTATTATTTATTCATTGATATAATACGATGTTATATGGATGCTATAATTGAAAGCAAGAATGCTTTAATTAAAGGTAAAGATGTCATAATTGACACCAAACGTGCTGTAACAGGGGCTGAGCATGTCATCATGGAAATGAAGAAACAGCAAATGCTGGAGCTGTTTGAGGAAAGTGGGGCATATTTTTGGAAAACCTCGCGGGAGATCGCTGCGGAAACCCAGATTCAGCTGGATGATGTGGTAAAGATCCTTACTGCTTCCTGGGAATTTGTAGAATCCCGTTCGAAGCGTAAACAGGGAGACCTTGTTTTTACATCGCGTAAGGTGTATGAGAAGAGGACACCTTACTGGCGCCTGGTACTTGGCATACTAGCTGATCGGATTGATTAGGTCAGTCTGATATGGAGCATAAGCACAAGGTTCTGCGCTATAAAGCGTGGAAGATATTTATGTGAAAGTGGCCATTTTTATAGCTGTCGCATTCGTATTGTAATGGGGCAGAGTTGATTTATTTATTGATACAAAACCATTGTTTGTCATGCATTTTCTTCAGTCGCCGGTATACTTTTGTATGCTGGGTGCGCTTGCAGTACAATTACTGCAGATCGGGGAGTATTCCGGTATAACGGGATCCAGACGGGTTAACTACCAAACCTTACAGTTTTATATCTTTTCCTTTGTGTCAGTGCTGATGGCATTGATAGTAGGGTATGTTTATTTTGGAGATGAGCTGGTCGTACATAGCCGGATGCTTTATTTCCAGACAGGGGCGTCTTCTCCAATTATAATAAGATCATTGGCAGAAAGTGTAGCGGCGGGTGTTATATCAAATAGGGTCAGGGGAAAGCCTGAGATAGGTTGAGGAGAGGGCTGTTGTTAATCAGGGTTGGGTGATATTGTTTTTAGGGGAATGATTGCAGATGATGATTGTAGGATGACAGCGGATAATTGATGATAAAGGGAGAATGATAAAGAATAGTGGTAGGGCAGAGCGGTAAGTATTGGTAATGGGTAGCTAGATGATAAGGGGAGAATGATAAAGAATAGTGGGAGGGCGGAGCGATAGTAAGTATTGGTAATGGGTAGTTAGATGATAAAGGAGAATGATAAAGAATAGTGAGAAGGCAGAGTGATAGTAGATATTGGTAATGGGTCGCTTTGGGTGATGGTTTTACTGTTGATGATAACGATATGCTTTTGAAAGATTACCCTTACAGAACTGTATTAACAATAGACAATTAAGGATGATAGCGTGATTTTGACCGGCTGGTATATATTTCGTATATTCCTTTTAAGATCATCCGCGTTATGCAGGAGATAAACTATCATGATACAGAACTGCTGCAAAGCATTGCCGATGGCAATGAAAGTTCGTTTGCCCGTTTCTTCAGGGCAGTGGCGCCAATAGTGCAGGCTGACATTGCAATTATACTGAAAGGGGATAGCCATTGTATTCAGGCAGTATTACAGGAAACTTTTATCATTATCTGGTTACACAGAGACAAGCTGCCTCATGTAAAGGACATGGATGCCTATCTGCGCTCTGTGTCATTACATGAATGTTACAGCTATTTGCAGGATACGGCAGCAGATGAGCTATTGCCGGTGCCGCAATATGAGGAAGAACTGCCCCCGGAAGTACAACACTATAAGGCCTACCAGACGCTGATACATGATACGATCATGTCTTTACCTGAACAGCGGAGACTGATTTATGAGATGCATCGACTCAAAGCTATGCCACCTGCCCGGATAGCAGCTGCCATGAACCTGTCTGTAGATACAGTAACTGGTGCGATTAACGCGGTACACCAGTCGGTCAGGCAATGCCTTAAGGATGTTGCGCATAGCAGTGTATCGTCCCGCCATAATAACTGGGTAGTGGAAAAGACAAGGTTGCTGGATGGAAATCCTCCGGTTGTCAGACCTTATGACGAACACTGGACGCCCATGATATCCAGGGCGACGGCAATAGACCGGCCCATACCGGCAGACAGTACGCCTGCCATCCGGAAGATCTATTCAGAAAGGCTGAATTATCTCTATGCCGTCGCTGCATTGGTATTCCTGATAGTCGGGCCGGGCATCTATCTGATCTTTATGCGTTCAGAAAAGTCTGCTTCCTTCCGCATGTTGTCAGCAGCTTCAGATCATAAATCAAAAGATACCTTACCTGACGGTACACAGGTCTGGCTGAATAAAGGTAGTGCGGTAAAATATCCCGCTTCCTATACCGTGACAGACAGAGACGTCGAGGTAAACGGCGAAGCAAGTTTCCGGGTAAACAGCGATAGTGACCGTCCTTTCCATATCCGTGCACACCAGCTCTCTGCGGATGTGACCGGTGCTTCATTTAATATACAGACCTTTCCTACGCCAGCCCGATTGATCATCACAGCTATTGGAGCAACTATCCATCTCCAGGCAGGGAGTAAAAGGTTATCTATTCCCGCTGGGCAGCAGGCAGAACTGTCCCACGAAGGGAAAGTCTCTGTTAGTAAAGCCGATACGGCTACTATCGGCGCCTGGAAACAGCAGGTAGAATAGGAATAAGCTTATTTTTGCGGGGAAATGTAAGAAAAGGAAATCCGGGGATTTTCGGGGGAAAGCGTGTGTGTCTTGTACCTGAGAAGGGGGCATGGAAGGTTATTGTAGCATTTGAAGAGAACTATACCAGAAGGGAAGGAAGAGTGTCAGTTGAGGTCAATAAAGGTCAATAAAGGTCAATAAAGGTCAATAAAGGTCAATAAAGGTCAATAAAGGTCAATAAAGCAGTATCAGCAGATCGCTTACATGCTGCTGAGGGACCTATATCGGAAATTAAGCATGTGTGTGATTTCGATGCATATAGGCCTGTCTGTGGCCTTTATTTACCCTGGAAAGCCCTCTGCCGACCAGCTAACTTAATTGCTTTCAGGGAAATTGTTCTTTCAAATTAATTGATTATTAATATTTTACGTACCTGTGAAATCTTATTTGAAAAATATTTTTCACCCGAGGCAACCTTTCTCTACAGCTTCCGTATTTATAAGGTAAGGACATATGTGAGCCTATTGAAAAAACATTGGAACAACTTTCTACCATAATACAGGGGTGCATTAATAAACAGCCCAGATGCCAGAAGTTATTGTATGAGCAATACTATGGCTATGCTTTTAAAATTGTGTTCCGGTATATTTACAGGTACGAAAATGCCGCAGACGTTGTAAATGATGGTTTTGTGAAGGTATTTACCCGTTTTGATAAATTCAGTTGCGAGGATACCGAAGACCAGGAAAAAGTGCTGATGGGGTGGATCAAGCGTATTATGGTGAATACGGCAATTGATGAACTCAGGCGGAAAAATATGATACCGGAGATCGGCGGTATACCGGAGGAAGTATGGGAAGTACCGGACGTGGGACAAACAGCAGAACAGAAACTATACTATAAGGAGTTAATCATACTGGTAAAGGAACTGCCACCGTCCTATCAGGTGGTGTTCAATATGTATGTAATAGACGGATTCTCCCACCAGGAAATTGCTGATAGACTGAATATCAGTATCGGCACTTCCAAGTCCAACCTGGCAAAGGCAAGAGCTTATTTGCAAAAAAAATTAAACACAGATATACCTGAAATTGACGTATGCAGCTCCTAGATGACGATATGGACGAACTATTCCGCAATGCGGCCTCAGACTATCCCCTGAATACGGGTGGTGGTGACTGGGAAGCTATGCAGAATAAGTTGCAGCAGGCTGATAGCAATCAGCAGGGGACCGCTACACGCAGGTTAAAGGATCGCTGGTGGTTCAAACGTGGGTTATGGGTGCTGGTAACCATCCTTTTTTTAACAGTAGCTATAAGCGGATTATTTACCGGTAACCGTAAGGATACCGGGAGGAAGGGTATTACAGAAGACAATACGGCAGCAATAAAAGCAGCGGATAATAAGATATTAGCTAAGAATAGACAGGGAATTCATAACGAAAAGGATATAGTTACTTCTGATCACACAACAGGAAAGAATGAAGATGCCGGTATCGCATCAACAGATGATGAGAAGTATACAAGGGAAGGCACCGCCGTTCCTGATAAATCAGATAGCAGAAAAGGATCATCTTCAGCAACAGCAGACAACACGGATAAGACCAATACGCCTGCTACCGGTAATACTGGTAGAATAAATGAAGGCATTACTAAACCTGCAACTGTTGCGGCTGAAAATATAAATAAAGGAAATACGGACAAAGCTGTTACAGCTTTAGATGCTACGGCAGGGAGAAGAACCGGTGAAAATGCAAATAGTACCAGCGGCGCAGGTGTTGTTCCAGGAGCAGTGGCAGGAAAGAAAAATGCAGGAACTACTAATAGTGCAGTAACAGCTGATAATGCTGCCGGAATTGCGGGAGGAAAGAAGAATACAGGGAATACTGTTGGTAATGTGCCGGTAGTGAAGGCTGAGACGAAAGGAAAAGGCAACAATAATAACGTGCTGACAGCTGGTAGTTCTTCAGTAGTTGCAGCAGGAAAGGTAAACACTGACCGAACAGCAATCGGAGTCGCTAAACCGTCAGCAAACAACAAGCCATCAACAATCAACAACATTAGTATTATAAAAGGAGGCAGATCTACTATTGACGAAGATGATCAACTAAACACGCGTGAACGTGTAGCTTCGCAGAAAGGCCGGAAGGTTGCAGCAAATGTTGCAGAACGCGATGAACGTTCGTCCGCGGCGGACAGTGAACAATCCATCGTGAACAGGAAGAAAGGGAATATACCTGTACGCACGGGCGAAACACAGGATATCCCCAACAACAGCAGTTATCCTGCTGCGAGGCCGGGGATAACTGCTGTCATTGTAAGTCCGCTGAGTATTGAACATATTGACGGAGCCACAGTAAAGAATACACCACCGCAGACAAGTCTCTTACATGTGGATAGAAAGCGCAATATACCGGTCGTTGCATTGGCAGACAGCAGTGCGGCGAGTGCGACAAAAGTTAAACGGGAACCTGCTTCATTGAAAAAAGGACTGTATTATGGTCTGGTCTTTAGTCCGGACCTTACAACGGTAAAGTTCCAGCGTACCTCCAATGTCGGATATAATGTGGGACTACTTGCCGGATATCGTTTTGGTAAAAAACTGGCAGTAGAAACAGGGGTGTTGTACGAACGTAAATTCTATTATTCTACCGGAGAATACTTTAATACAAAGAAAACACCATGGCCTGCGGACATGGACCTTATCAATGTGGATGGATGGTGTAATATGTATGAAATACCTGTGAATGTGCGGTTCACTTTTGCGACAGGTGAAAAAAGCAGCTGGTATGCAAATGCAGGGATGTCATCGTACATTATGAAAAAGCAGAAGTACGATTATAGTTATAAATACTATGGCCAGTATGGAGAAAGGAACTGGACCTACAGGAAAACGACTGCGGACTGGTTCTCTATTATACATCTGGGCGTTGGTTACGAACGGCCAGTAGGCGTGTTAGGTACACTGCGGGTAGAACCATATGTTAAGATACCTTCCAGAGGTATCGGCATTGGTGATCTGCCTGTGACAAGTGTGGGTATGAATATAGGCCTGACCCGGCCTTTACGCCTGAGATAAAAACAGCATTTTAATAAGCAACGACATGACGCGAAGAAAATTGATCATTCTCGCAGGGGCATTGCTTTGCCTCATAGCAGCGGGAACAGGATATTACCTGTATAACAAACCGAGAACTTCCGCCGCAGCCGCGCACACAGATAAGCATATCTCCGCGCTGAAACTGTATGAGGAGTTTTCAAAGAATGAGCAACTCGCAAATACGAACTATGTGAATAAAGTGGTAGAAGTAGCCGGTACAGTCACAGATGTGCAAAAGACAGGAACGGCCGTTTCTGTTTTGCTGGCCGGACAGGTAGATGGTATGGGCGGTGTGAATTGCAGCATCGCACCGGGAGAAGAGATACAACTGCCGAAAGTTGGACAATCAGTATTGATCAAAGGGATGTGCACAGGGCTACTGATGGATGTAAGCATTGTTGACGCAACTATTATAAATAACAAGTAACAACTCAGACTATGAAAAAAGTGTTTTTCTCTTTAATAGCAGTAGCTATTGCATGCAGCACCATCATTGTGTCCTGTTCCAAAAGTAATGAACAGGATATCACTAATCCTCCTGGTAATGGCGGCGGCGGTGGTGGCGGCAATACCTGTGATACAGTTAATATGAAATATGCAACTGACGTACTGCCAATCCTCCAGTCTAGCTGTTACAGCTGTCATGGTAACGGTAACGTTAGTGGTGGTGTTTCCCTGGGTAGTTATGCTTCTGTAAAAACACAGGCAGACAATGGCAACCTGGTAGGCGTAATCACACATGCTGCCGGATATCCTGCAATGCCACAGGGTGGAGCTAAACTGTCAGATTGTAATATCAATAAGATCAAAGCGTGGATTGCACGTGGAGCACTGAACAATTAAAAATACGGATATGAAAACCATATGCTTTATTGTGCTGGCCTGTCTGATGTATCTGCCGATGAAAGCACAGACATATATGACCAGAAACGGGAATGTTAGTTTTTATTCCAAGACACCACTGGAAGATATTAAAGCACAAAATAATCAGGCGTTTGCAGCTGTCGATCTCACGAAAAAGTCGCTTGCATTTACACTCCTGCAGCGCAATTTCCTGTTTGCCAAAGAGCTGATGCAGGAACACTATAACGAGAATTATGTAGAGAGCGAAAAGTTTCCTAAAGCACAGTTCACAGGCACCTTTACCGGTGATGTGGCAAATAAACCGGGTACTTATAAGGTACAGGTAAACGGACAGCTGACTATTCACGGCGTGACTCAGCAGGTGCAGAATCTGCCCGCTGAATTACAGGTCGAGGAAGGTAAAATGACAGCTAAAGCTGCTTTTGCAGTGAAACCTTCTGATTATAACATTAAAATACCATCGCTGGTTAAAGACAAAATTGCGTCACAAATCAACATACAGATCGTAGCGGTATGTCAGCCGGCAAAATAGTTTGAATATGCAAAAGATCGCCTGTTATATCATATTGTGTTTATTACTTGGAAATGTAGCTGCCATGGCGCAGGATACCAGTCTGCTGAAAATGCTGGATGAATCCCAGAACTCTTCGGATCAATCCCATGTAGTGACGGGTACGTTCAAAGCTACTCAGCTGATCAATGTTCCTACTGTAGAATCGCCTGGTAAACAAAGCTTACAATTCCTGATCATGCACCGTTTCGGAAAACTGAATGAAGGTGCGTATGAACTGTTTGGACTGGATAATGCCTCTATCCGCTTTGGTCTGGACTACGGCTTTACCGACAGGTTATCTGCAGGTGTGGGCAGAAGTTCTGTAGACAAGGCATTTGATGGAAATATCAAGTATAAGATATTGCAACAATCCACAGGTAAGGGCGCAGTGCCCATTTCACTTAGTCTGTATGAACTCGTGACTCACTATACACAGCGATATACGGATAAACCTTATCTCAATTCCCGTTTCCGTACCAGTTATACTTCCCAGTTACTCATAGCCCGGAAGTTTTCACGGAACCTGTCGCTGCAACTGGCGCCATCCTGGACACATTACAACCTGGTAGCTACACCGGAAGATAATAACGACTTGTTTGCCATTACGGCAGGAGGCAGGATGAAGTTTACAAAGAGAATGAGTGTTACTGCAGAATACAGTTATCTGTTGCCTGACCAGGTAGTTTCAACAAAAGTGTATAATTCACTTTCACTCGGAGTAGACATCGAAACGGGAGGACACGTGTTCCAGCTGGTCTTTACTAATTCAAATGGTATGATCGGGCCTTATTATCTGTCCAGGACAAATGGTAGTTGGGGTAAAGGAGATATCTTTTTCGGATTCAATATCTCAAGATCATTCAATTTCAGGAAGTAAGCATAAGGACACAACGCTTTTATCAACAAACCTACGCCAACAGGGTTTGAACCGGCGGGTTGTGGAAAGTGGCTTTGGATAAAACCGCTTTCCGCAATCTGTCCGGTTTATCATTTATTTTTTATCCACGGGTCCATATTGTTGTACGACCAAGCATGGAAATACCTATATATCCTCTGATCTGTAAGGACGCACCTTTGAATTTCATGACGCAACTATATGTTTTTCCGCTCTTTGGATCATAGATCTTTCCGCCTTCCCACTCCTCATCGTCATAGGTGAAATTTGTGAGTATCACGAGGTCCTGCAACTTACGACTGCGTAACTTAGTATCAGGATTCTTGATATCTGTACGGGAACTTCCATCCGGCTCATACATGTTTTTACCCCATACGAGCTTGCCAAAGTATTTATTACCAGATTTATAGATCTCTATCTTACCGTCTTTTTCCTCATTCAGCCAGGTACCCAGTATCTTATCTGCCGTATTGTTTTGAGCTAACAGACTGCCAGTGGCAATGATCATTGAAAAGAAAAGAAGCATGAGCGTTTTCATCATGGAATGTTTAAAGTGTTTGTGTCCATAAATCAGGACCTATAATTAGCGTGCAATATTCAGGCCGGTCCGTTTATAAGGCCTGTCCCTTAATTTACATTTTTTTTGAATCCGGTTGTCAACTGACTGCAAAAACGGAACACAATAAAAGTCAATGATTTCGTGTATACCGTAACGATGGAAGGCATATTATTTTACCTTCATATTATATTTATATCATAAATATATCTAAATTACGTACCGGATTGATGTATAATAAGTGGATTACCACCTACAGTTACCTGTAGTTCCCAAAGAACCTATGAACCGAATTGCCATTAGATTATTGAAAATCTTACTGATCGTACTATCTTTTGTCTCATCAGCCACAGCACAAAACGGATACATCTACGTACATCTCAGCACGTTAAATGAAGCCTCGTCTCCTGATTTTCAATTCTCTGTAAACGGAGGTCCGACTACCATACCCGATTATTACCTGAATGATCAACCCTTTGCCACAGACGCTATCAGTGATATCGGCGCAAGTCATGGTATAACTGCTACCGGTCTGGGGGACGGAGAGTTATGGGTCGCATTGATCAATACACAGATCTATCATCGTCTGGCCGGCAGCAGCGAATGGATATTGACCGCATGGAACGGTATCGCATTAGACGGCGCAGGCCCCGGACAGTTTGTCAGTATCGATGCTAACGGTGATGGATACTTTATGGATGGTAGTAATCAACAACTTATTTATTCATCTGCTGCACATGGAGGAATAAAAGCAACTGATATCAGTTATGGTGATGGTCGCATTGCGATCGTTGCAGCAGATGGTACCATCTGGAAGAATAACGGAATATCAGCACCTTATACAGATGACTGGAGTATGTTGGCAGGGCCAGGTACCAATGCCGGCCGCTTAGACATATTGCCTTCTTCCGGAGACATCGTTTATTATAATGCCGGCAGTGGTAAGGTATTCACACTTCCTTTTGCCGGAGGTACGACACTTGATCTGGGTGCACCTGGTACAACAGATGTTGCTTTTGGTGATAATGGTACTATCTATGCAAATGGTTATAGCTGGAATGGTAGTAACTGGATTGCCGATATCACACGCTATACGATGTTTAATCGTATAACAGCAGCACAACAGGTATGGTGTGCAACCAATGTTCCTGCTGGTAGTGGTATACTTTTCACCCGCACGGAAAACGGGATCTGGATAGATGATGAAAGAATTACTGCAAAAGGAAATGCCATTGTATTACCTGTAAATGCAGGTGCTTATAACTTATCATCTGTTGTACCTGCGGGCTGGAACCTTGTAGGATTCACCATATATGATCCAGGGGCAAATTCCACTAATACAGCTGGTCAGACAAACGCAACAATCGACGTTTCAGCGGGAGAAACTGTACATGTGATTGCGCATCTGGCATTACTGGATCCTCTGGCTATATCGCAGGCGTGTGGTGTGATATCGACGGAAGATTTTGGTGTAGCGGCACCTTTCACCGGTACTTCTTATCACTATCACAATAGCAACGATATCAGTGATGGGTATTATGCTATTCAGGCTGCTGATAAAAATGGTCTGCTGACAGATCATACCACAGGCACAGGTAATATGATGTTGGTAAAAGGAGGTTTTCACCCGGAATATTTTTACTGGAAACGCCTGACAAATTTATTGATCGGACAACCTTATAAACTGAGATTCTGGGCAGCCAACACCAATCCTGCCGCTCCTGTGAAACCGGATATACTGGCAGGCATGGTGGCCACTGACCGAAGTAGTGTCGTGACATTCAGCACCGGTGCAATCAACAGTAGCAGCTGGACGGAGTATACATTTACTTTTATTGCACCTGCCAATACCGCTGATATCTTCCTGCAAAATAATGCTACCGGCATCAACGGGAACGATCTCGCACTGGATGATATCGCGGTCGTTCCAATGGCTGGTATATTGCCTGCCAGTACCATGATTCCTGCTACAACGGGCATCTGTGAGGGAACATCAGCTACTATTTCAAATGGTACGCCGGCCGGTGTATGGACGACCAGTAATGCTGTTGCTGCAACAGTCGATACAGATGGTAAGATCAGGGCCTTGAGTGCAGGATATACTGACATTACCTATACTGTAACTGATGCAACGGGCTGCAATGCAACGGCTATTAAAACACTGCAGGTATATGCATTGCCCGATATGATCGCTTTGGCAGACAGCAAAACTGTTTGTCCTGGTACAACACTGAATTTATCTGCCACCGCCAGTAATACGCCCGGTCCGTATATTTTTAAATGGACCGCTATTCCGCAGATAGGTAGTGCTATTGCAGATGATCAGTTACAACAAACAACAGCTGCACCCAGATTAGAAGGCAGTAGTTTTGTGTATATCGCTACAGCGATAGATGCACGTGGCTGTACGGCGTCAGGGATGACAGATACCATCACCGTAAATAAACTACCGGAAGCGGTAATTAATTATGCGGCTGATCTCTGTAAATCAGGAACAGCGACAGTTAATCAGACAGGTACCACAGGTGGCACTTATGCCGGAGGTAGTGGTCTGGTGATCGATGCCGTAACAGGGACAATTG
Organism: Chitinophaga sp. YR627; assembly: GCF_900114995.1. Classification (GTDB taxonomy): domain Bacteria; phylum Bacteroidota; class Bacteroidia; order Chitinophagales; family Chitinophagaceae; genus Chitinophaga. The sequence continues at coordinate 943,799 of NZ_FOUX01000005.1, read as the reverse complement.
ATCTGGAAAACAGTACAGCAGGTACACACACGATCACCTATACTTTCAGCAACGGACAATGTACGAATACAATTACTACCAGCGTAAATATTCATGAACTGCCGGTAGTACCTGCTATCAGCGGTGCTTCAGCAGTTTGTGAGGGAGAACAGCTGTTATTGCAGAATACAGTTGCCGGTGGCATCTGGACGACCGGTAATTCATCTGTCGCTACGATAGACACCAGTGGTTTATTAAAAGGAATTGCTGCTGATACGGTTGAGGTGTTGTATGCGATCAGAGACAATTATGGTTGTGAGAATACGATCAGCAGAAATGTCATCGTCAATCCTTTACCACAGGCGGGCATAACATATAATAAGCCGGTATTTTGTACAGTAGGTACAGCCAATGTTGCTGTTACTGGTACAGCAGGTGGTACATTCTCAGCAGGTGCGGGATTAACGATCGATAACCATTCTGGTGTGATCGATCTGGCTGCAAGTCTGCCAGGCAATTATACAGTCACTTATAGCTTTAACAATGGCAAATGCGCTAATACTGTTACGACGCCGGTTATTGTGGAAGGTCCTCCTGTAGTAGCGCCGATAAGCGGTAAGAACATGGTATGTATCGACAGTCAGGGAACTGATCTGCAGTGTATGACTCCCGGAGGCGTTTGGAGCAGCAATGATGTGAATACGCTGGAGGTAGGCACCGCAGGACATATCAATGGTATCAGACCAGGTACAGCGGTCATTACCTATGAGGTAACAACAGCAAATGGTTGCCGTAACCAGAGAGACTTTACAGTAGATGTGCCACCAATGCCGGTATTTACCACAACAACAAAAAGTGCTACCTGTAACAGCAGCAGCGATGGCAGTATTACGATACCAGTGCCAGGCACAGGTTATAAATATAGCCTGAATGGTGGCGCCTGGGTAGATGAGAATATATTCACCAATCTGAGAGGTGGTGATTACAGTGTGCAGGTGATGAATGAAAAGAACTGTGTATCTGCTGTATCGATAGTAAAAGTACCTGCTCCACTGGATATCGCATTGATCATTCTTCCAAAAGATATTACCTGTCACGGTGATAATTCAGGTTCATTGACGTTATCAGCGACAGGCGGTACGCCGCCTTACCGTGTGGCATGGAGTACAGGTGCTACAGGTAATAAGATCACGAATCTGCCGGCAGGCAATTATTCCGTTACCGTAACAGACCAGAATGGGTGTTTCTCGACAATGAGAATGCCGCTGACAGAATTATTCCCGGTGTTTCTGGTGAATGATCCTGTAAAGCAGGAGGGCGGTTTATTGAGAATTACCGGTACTGCTATGTCAGGGGCGGATATCCTGGTGACCTATCCGGATGGGAGTATCACAACAACACATACCGATGGAAAAGGCGACTTCAGTACGTTGTCATCTCGTGTAGTGGGAACAGGCAGGATCATGGTGACAGTAACTGATCCTTCCAGTAAAGGGAATTGTGTGAAATACATCGACTACAACAACAGTACTTCTGCCGACCTTTCTATTATCAAGAGTGTAACGATCGCGAAAGCGCCTACTGTAGGTGATCCGGTGACCTTTACGCTGACGGTTAACAATAAAGGTCTGGACCATGCTTCACAGGTAATAGTGACGGATGATATTTCAGATATGCTGGATGAGATCACGGACATGACGACAACAGGTGGACGTGCTTTCTTCAACACACGTACGCATCAGGTAGTGTGGAATATCGATACGCTTTATGTGAATAAGCCGATGCAATTATCATTTACCACACGTATTATCTATGGTGGTATGCTGGAGAATTCGGCTACTGTTTCCGGTCGTGAAACAGATCCTGATCTCAGTAATAACGAAGCTGCTATCCAGCCTTTGGAAATCTCGCCCGATCTGTTTATTCCGAATGTGGTGACAGCTAATGGAGATGGTAAGAATGATTATTTCGTAGTGAGAGGTATTGAGCAATATCCTGGTTCTGTGCTGGAGATATTTAATCGCTGGGGTAGTGTGGTGTACCATGCGGTCAACTATTCCAATAACTGGGGCGGTGTGGGGCTTTCTTCCGGCATCTATTACTATGTGCTGAAGATTAACATGTCACGTACCGTAAAAGTATATAAAGGATACATAGAACTGATCCAAAAATAGTGTTATGAAGAATGGCCTTTTACTGTTCATCTTTTTGATGCTGATAACCTGCTCGATGCAGGCGCAGCAGGATGTGCAGTTCAGTCAGTATGTGTTTAACGGCTTAAGTGTAAATCCTGCTTATGCAGGGTATAGGGAGGAGTTGTATCTGCACAGCGCTTATCGTCAGCAATGGGCAGGTTTTCAGGGAGCGCCGCAGACGGGCGCGATTGCGTTAGACGGTGTGACGGATGTATATAGCAAGAGAGTAGGTCTTGGCGCACAGATCACCTGGGACCGCCTGGGACCACAGGAGTCATTATCGTTGTATGGCTTTTATGCCTATCGTATTCCGTTGGAGAATGACCGCCGTTTATGTTTTGGTCTGGGTATCGGCGCTACGCAGTATGCGGTGGATGGTAGTTCACGGAAATATGTAGATGCGGATGATCCTGCCCTGATCCTTGGTAAACAAAGTACGCTGGCACCGGATGCACGATTTGGTATTTACTATAATACTTACAGAACATTTATCGGTTTTTCTGTCATGGACCTCTTTTCTGCGTATACAGGCGGAAAGATCTATTTTGGGAATGGTACTTTGTATTCCACTTTACGTAAATCCCGTCATTTTTATCTCAGTGGCGGAACGGTGGTGTATCTGTCTAACGATGTTAAGCTGAAGCCTTCAGTGATGATCAAAGAGGACCTGAAAGGACCGACGAACATAGACTTCAATGTATTTATGCTGTTACAGGAACGGTTGTGGATCGGTGCTTCATACCGGGCGGGTTTCAACCTCTGGGGAAAGCCGGCTTTACCGGATGAGCTGTATAAGGGAAGCGCGATCAGTGCAATGGCGGAGATCTTTGTGTCCGACAATATGCGCCTGGGGTATTCTTATGATCTTACAACAAATGGCATGTCCAGGTACCAACGGGGCTCACATGAGCTGTCCATCGGTATTTTATTTCCTCATAATAATAAAGTGGATAACACACGCTGCGCGCGGTATTTCTAAAGCATTTAACAGAGTTTTCCCTGTTATAACCCATTATATCCCAGATTAAAGGACTGAAAAATAGTTGTATGTTTAACTAATATCCTTATTTTAGCATAGTGAAATCATCCGACAATATCATTCATATCAAGGCACTGGGCGAAGTTGTATCGAATCTCAGGGATGCTATGCGCCATTTTGTACAGCGCAGACTCCGGGAACAAAACATCGATCTGACCTTTGAAATGTTGCAGGTGATCAATACACTGTCGGAAAAAGGAGAGATCAATCAGCAGGAAATTGCCAATCTGCTGAATAAAGACAAAACAAGTATTACCTATCTGCTGGATAACCTTTCCAAAAGAGGATTAGTGCGCAGGGTAGAAGATCCGGGAGACAGAAGGAATAAGATCATTCATCTGACAGAAGCAGGCCGTAAGATCACTGATCTGCTGGCTCCAATAGTAGAGGAATTGCATGAGAAAGCCAGCAAGGGACTGTCAGTTGATTACCTGAAAAACGTCACCAGGTCTTTGCAGGTGATCAAAGGAAATCTTGAAGTAGAATAGCTTTTTTTTGTCCTAATAGTTAAATGTTTAACTGTTTTGGACAATATTCATAAACGCTTTGTTACTAACAGTGTAACAGTTGTAGGTTTATAAGCCGCCGGCCTAATCTTAGGCCGGTGTTTTTATTTAAAAAAGCCTCATAATACCTCTGAAAAACACCCCAAAAAGAAAAAACCGTGATTTGTCCAATAAATTCCAGACTTCGTACAGCAGCGGTGCAAAAATGCTCCCGTACTTTTGTTGCAGTAAAAATATTTGATTACAGATAATGTAACAGTTGTAGGTTTAAGCAGCACACCGGAATAGTCCTATTCCGGTGTTATTTTTTTTAGTACAGTCCACTTCATTCATCACTCCATTTCCAGTTACTGATATCAGGCATATCTTCAAGGCACTCCCTGATGTAGATGTTATGCATACTCAGTTTATCTTCAAAATATCCGATCACTTCTTCCGCTTTTTCCAGCGGCCTTTCTGTACGCTGGATCGCCGCAATGGCCAGATGGAATCTGCTCATTTTATTGAGTACAACCATATCAAACGGGGTAGTGGTAGTTCCCTCTTCCATGAATCCCCTGAGGTGGAATCTTGCCGGATGCGGACGTCCATGTACCAGATCATGTACAATTCTTACATAACCATGAAAGGCGAATACAACAGGCACATCATCCGTAAAAAGTGACGTAAATAATGTCGATTCCAATCCATGTGGATGGTAATCTTTCGGAGAAAGCGACATCAGATCCACTACATTCACGACCCTTACTTTTAAGTCGGGTAAATGCTTCCTAAGTAACCATGCTGCTGCAATAATTTCAAGTGTAGGCACATCTCCTGCACAGGCGAGCACCACATCAGGTTGCTGACCATTGTCGTTACTGGCCCATTCCCACACAGAAGCACCCTGTGCACAATGTCTGGCAGCATCATCCACACTGAGCCATTGTAAGGCTGGTTGTTTACCGGCTACCACGAGGTTAACATAGTTTCTGCTTTTCAGACAGTGATCCATGACAGAGAGCAGACAGTTTGCGTCAGGCGGCAGATAAATGCGGATCACGTTACTTTTCTTATTGGCAACGGTATCAATAAAACCTGGTCCCTGGTGACTATATCCATTGTGATCCTGTCGCCAGCTATGAGAAGTAAGCAGGTAATTCAGGGAAGGCAGGTCCTTTCTCCATGGAATTTCCCTGCATGTTTTTAACCATTTTGCATGCTGGTTGAACATAGAATCGATAATGGTAATAAAGGCTTCATAGCAGGGAAAAACGCCATGTCTGCCGGTCAGCAGATACCCTTCCAGCCAGCCCTGACAGAGATGTTCGCTCAGCACTTCCATCACCCTGCCGTCAGGTGATAAATGATCGTCTATGTCAATCAGGTGCTCCATGAAGCAGCGTTTGGTGACTTCAAAAACAGCGTTCAGTCTATTGGACGTTGTTTCATCAGGACAGAACAGGCGAAAGTTCTGTTGTCGTTCATTCAATTCGAAAATATCGCGTAGCATCTTTCCGAGTTCACGTGTGCTCTCGGCGATCGTAACACCAGGTGTATCGACGGCAACCGCATAGTTTTTGAAGTCCGGCATTACCAGTGCCTGAATATCTTTACCACCATTGGCATAGGGTGTTGCGCTCATTCGTTTATCACCGGCAGGCGCGAGTGCAGTGAGTGCCGCCAGTGGTGCACCATTTTCTGTAAAGTGTTTTGCCGGTGTATAACTGCGGAGCCATTGTTCCAGCAGTGCCAGCTGGTCCTGATCTTCCCGGACGTCGGGTAATGGTACCTGGTGGGAACGGAAAGTGCCTTCTACGGGTTTACCTTTCCACATGACAGGCCCCGTCCAGCCTTTAGGCGAACGTAGTATAATGAGTGGCCACAAAGTACGCTCATCTGTTTTCTTTCCTTCCCTGGCATATAGTTGTATTTCTCTGATCTGTTCATAAGCCGTATCGAGTGCCATCGCCATTTCCTGATGTGTGCTGATCGTATCCGCTGCGCGTACAAATAGCGGTGAATAGCCGTATCCGTTAAACAGGGTAGCCAGTGCATCATCTGGCATACGGCCCATTACTGTAGGACCAGATATTTTATAGCCATTGAGATGTAGTATCGGCAATACAGCGCCGTCGCGTGCAGGGTTGAGGAAGCAGTTTAATTTCCAGCTACCTGCCAGCGGACCGGTTTCTGCTTCTCCATCGCCGACCACGCAGGCAGCAATAAGATGAGGATTATCCATTACAGCGCCTGCTGCATGTGCCAGTGAATAACCCAATTCGCCGCCTTCGTGAATAGAGCCGGGCGTATGTGCACTCACATGACTGGGAATACCTCCGGGTGTGGAGAACTGCCGGAAGAACTGTCGCATACCTTTTTCATCCTGTGTAATGTCAGGATAGGTCTCGGTATACGTACCTTCCAGCCAGGTCTGTGCAAGAACGGCAGGTGCGCCATGACCGGGACCACAGATGAACAGGATATCGGCATCGCTTGATCTTATCAACCTGTTAAGATGCACATAAATGAAATTCAGGCCCGGGGAAGTGCCCCAATGACCCAGGAGTCTCGGTTTGATATGATCGGTCAGCAATGGGTCTTTCAGCAGCGGATTATCCTGCAGATAAATCTGTGCTGCTGCGAGATAGTTAGATGCTTCCCAGTAAGCCTGTATGTCGTGTAATTGTTCGTTGGTGAGTGTTGCCATGTCGTCTGATTTAATGTGTCTGCAGGCATTGCTGCGTGTGTTGTGCAATAATGATCTCTTCATTTGTTGCCATCACCCTGACCTTCACAGCTGCGCTTTCCGGAGAGATGATGTCACGGTTGTCATTGTTCAATTCAGGTTCTGTTTGTATGCCGAGGTAAGTGAGACCATCACAGATTCTTTCTCTTATCTGTGGGGCATGTAAGCCGATGCCACCAGTGAATATCAAAGTGTCAATACCACCTGTGGCGGCTGTTAAAGCACCGATATATTTTTTAGCCTGATAGCAGAATAGTTGTACGGCCTCTGCTGCTTTAGGATCGGTTTTCTCTTTTTCTAGCAGGGTCTGGATATCACTTACAGTACCGGAAACGCCTTTTAAACCTGATTGTTTGTTAAGCAGCTCATTTAATGCTCTTTCGCTGATGAATTGTTTTTCTTTTAATAGGTAGAGTATGACACCCGGATCGAGGTCGCCGGAGCGGGTACTCATGACGAGTCCGCCTGTGGGCGTTAGTCCCATAGTGGTATCGATACTTTTACCATCGCGTATAGCGGCCATGCTGGCTCCATTGCCCAGATGAGCGATGATGATCTTTCCCCGGGCTTCCTGTGGTGACGATTGCTGTAGTTGTTGATAAATATACTCATACGAAAGACCATGAAAACCGTATCGGATGATGCCATCGTCCCACAGGTGCCGGGGAATGGCAAAATATTTTGCAGTGAATGGCATGTCTTTGTGAAAGGCAGTATCAAAACAGGCTATTTGCGGAATAACCGGATAAGCCTCCTCAAATGCGCGTATCGCGGTGATTTCAGCCGGCAGATGTCCCGGAGCAAGTGGTATCAGTGATTCGAATGCATCAAGTAATGCAGGCGTGATTAACTCAGGTAAGTAGTGTTCTTTACCACCCTGTACAATCCGGTGTCCGATCGCCTGTATTGTGTAAGGCGCATAACTGTCTTTGAGTAGTCCGGTAAGTAGTTGTATAGCAGCTTTCAGGTCAGGAACAGGTTGTGCAGCCCGTTCTTCATGGCCGGCAGCATCTTCTATGTGAACGCTGCTGTCTGCACCGATGTTCTGTATATTTCCTTTGCTGATCAGCGTTAAGGAGATGGCGTCGAACAGGGCAAATTTTAAACTGGAGGAACCGCAGTTAATGGTTAAAATGACGGTATTTTTTTTATCCATATCAGCTGTGTTTGTTCTGGCATAAAATTTTACAGTTATCTTATATAAATTCAATTGTATGCCAGATCATATTTCAGCACCCTTTATCCCCGTGCAGTATACGGGAGAAGAAACGGAAACATCAGCAGAAAAAGAGAATGGCAATGAACAGGCCGCTATTGCTGTTTTTCAGCGTGCCGTAAAGAGATTGCGACACGTGAATGAATGGGGAAAATTGTGTGGAGCTTTATCTTCATCATTTCAACTGGTGGACAAGCTGGGAGAGGAAATTGATGAAACTGCCAATGCGGGTTTGTTCATACGTATTGATATACCCGGACCCGGCAATAGTGCAGGAAAAGGTTATGACTGGGTATCGATAGAACAGGTGGAAGAGATACAGCTGAGTGAACACCAGCAATTGTTTTTTATACGGGCCCGTCCTTCAGGTCATCCGCAGCAAAAACATGCCGGAACAGCACATTTCCTCAAAGAAGAAGCGACCAGTTCTTTTGTGGTGACGAGAGATGAAACCCTCGTAACTGCCACTGTTTATGGCAGAAATGAAATGCCCAATATGGAAGCGGAAGAGACGATGGATAAGATGCGTAACGCTGTTATCGGGGCAGCTGGGGCGATAGGTATTTCGAAGCTTCAGTGGAAAGCACTGGTGAATGCATTGTTAGAAGATGAGTAATAAAAAAGGTACTGTCAGACGACAGTACCTTTTTTATTACTCATAATAAGATGATTAGTCTTTGTATCCAGGAATATAAACCTCACCTGTGGTTTTATCCATATATCCTCTTGTACCACTGGCAGTTTGTACCAGTAATGCCTTACGGTTGACGTCTTCATCGATCACCTGTGCCAATACCGGCTTTTTCAGTTCTTTCATGGTTTCGATAGGAATGATCCCTACACGGTTACCTACTCTTGTTTCAATGAAGGCATAGTGACCGAAGTTATCTTCTCTGTATTTCACATCATCGTAGATCAACGGAACGATCACATTACCTTTCAGGTCGATCACTCCCGTATTGTTATCTTTCACCGCTTTGATCATACCCGGGATGCGTTGTGCTTCACGATAAGAGAGGTATTCCAGTGTTGAGTATCCGGAAAATTCAATGCTATCCAGTGCTCTGCCCGGACGCTGGAATTCACCAATTTCGAGCACGACCCTCCATCTGCCACCAGGGATCTTGTAGATACGCATATCTTTTTTCTCTCCGGATTCGTCAAGGGCAGCAGCATCATGGTTACTGCTTTCTTCCACCTTTTGGGCCGCTTTGGCTACAGCCGCAGGAGCGACTTTACCACTGGCGTCAAAGTATACCACACGTTCGTCATCGGTAATGGCTTTGATCAGGTCCTGTGAGCCATCGGAGGCGCTTTTGATCTCGCCGTAGGTAGCAGGGATCACTTCTTTACCGGTGGATGCTTCTATTACACCGTATTTACCATCCAGTGCAACGATCAGGAAATTTTTAAGAGATGGTTCCTCAAAGAATTCACCATCGTCAAATTTGAGTGTTTTATTGACCAGGTTACCGGTATTCATATCTACGAGACCGATAGTACCTTCTTTTTTTACAACAAGCAGATTGGTCGCTTTGGAAAGCGGATTGATACCAGGTATCTCATCAAATACCAGGGAGCCTTTCTGTTTACCGGTCGCAGGGTCCAGCAGGATATAACCTTTGATGGTTTTTGCGACAGCCATACCATTGGGTGCAACGATCGGCATATCACTGTATGTACAAGGATAGATGACTTTGCCGGAGCCATTGATCAATCCTACCCTTCTGTTATTTTCCACACGTGCATAGTCACCCTGGAACAGCTGGATACTGTCAAACTGTGGTTCGAGTACGACTGCATGTTTCTTGTTGGTAAGTCCCCATTTTCCTTTTTCAGCATAAGGATAAAGACCGTCCTGAGCCTTGCACCATAAGCTGATCAGCAGGACCGGGAGAAAATATACGGTTTTCATAGAGTACAGGATTGATGTGTTAGCAAATATAACGTTTTTAATAAATATATCGATCTTCTCCACAATATGTTGGAAGGTTAGAGAGGGAACGGTATATTTGCGGCGAAAATGTATCGACAAATATGAGAACAAGTGAACAGGCTTTGTCCATCATTGAACAGGTAAAGCAGGCGATTAACGACACAGCAGTAGAGGCGATAGTATTTGCAGCAGCAGAAATAGCGTCCAACAAAAAGGCACTCTTTGAGCAACTGGAAGCGCTCATTGGTAAGATCTCTCCTCTGGAATGTACCAGCCAGGAATGGCGTAATTTCCGGATTGCCCGTATCAATTTCAGTAAATTACTGATGCGGGAAGCAGCGACCTGTTAAACCAGGTCTACCGCGGGATGGCAGCCAGTATGTGCCTGACCATCTCGTCCATCGATTTATTTTCTATCCATCTCACCACTGCAACGAGATCATGACCCGGATCTACGTAGATGAAATTTGTGCCATTACCTATATGCACAAACGCATCTGCGGGGGCGCCGGGCAATAATTCTTTTCCTGTATTCAGGAACCAGTTCATATATCCATAGGTCGGTTTGGCTGTAGTGGGTGTAAGGGATTGTTTCACCCACTGTTCGGAGATCAGCTGTTTTCCGTTCCAGTTACCTCTGTGTAATGTCAGCAGGCCAAAACGCGCCATGTCATAGGCATGGATGAACATTCCACCTCCCCAATGTCCGCCACCGCTCACAGACTGTACAGGACTACCATCCAGTACGATCCAGGAATTGCGGTAGCCGTTCCATCTCCAGGTATCTGAAGCACCTATTTCGTCCATAATATTCGTTTTGAGTATCTGCGGTAATGGTTTGCGCCAAACACTGGTAGCAGCCAGCGCAAGGGCATTTACCCGTACGTCATTATATTTCCATACCGTACCGGGTTTGTTTCGTTTTCTGGTCATCCAGTCGGCAGCATTCCCCTCCGGTCTGTCAGCCCAATCAGGTTTTCCCCATAAGGTGCCTTCCCAGTCGCTCGTTTGCCGCAACATGACATCCCATGTCAGGGTACTATTGTGTGCGCCTGCGAAAGGGTAGAGTAACTGTGGCTGTCCCAGTTGCTCTGCGCCGGGTCCGATCGCCGCAGGATTATATACTTCTATGGGTGGTACATAGCTGGCCACTGTATCCTGTACACTGTGAATAAGGCCTTTGTCCACCGCCAGTCCTACGACAACTGACAGAAAGCTTTTTGTCACACTGTGTGTCATATCCACTCTGAATGTCTCTCCCCATTCCGCCACGATATATCCTTTATAAATAATTACACCGGTGGCATCGCCACGTGTGGAAAAGGGGCCAACACCATTGCTGAAAGGCTCTTTTCCGAAGCTGAGTGCCTGTGCTACTTCCATGTTGCGGGGCGCTTTTGTTTCATTGTCTTTTGCAAACTGTATGGCAGCTGCCAGTTTTGCAGCGTCCAGGCCGAGTGTTGCCGGCGCACGATGCTGCCAGTTATCTTTTGCAGGAAAATAGACAGTGTTCTTAGTGTTTTTGGATTGCGCGAAAACCACTGTGGCAGCGCTCAGGAATATGATGCAGGAGAGCAGGCGTTTCATGCAGGTAAGATAGTCATCTTTTCTATATGTTATATATCGCGAAATTGTCAGAAATGCACGAAATATAGCCAGAATGTCAACTTGACGTTTTGAAAATGTATTGTTTGTCAGTGATTTGCAAAATGGAACACTTTTAGCATAGGCAAAATCTATTAGGAAGCTGACAGTTTAATATTGCCTGGCGGGCAACATCATTTGCCCATTTAGCCAATGACTGTGAATATTTCGTCGTGTGTCCTTTACTATTAAGATAATAAACAGCACAATAAAAGATTAACCGACTAACTATGAGTAGTGAGCACATGCGTGCGCTAATCCTGGAGGATTATGGCGCTCCGTTCGTATATCGCGTAATAGACAGGCCAAGACCGGATTTTGGAGAGGTTCTGATAAGAGTAAAGGCGAGTGGTGTAAATCCACTGGATGCAAAAATTAAAGCTGGAGAAGCGGAGCACGCAAAGCAACCATTACCGGCTGTACTGGGCATTGATATGGCAGGTATCGTGGTAGAAGTGGGAGAGGGCGTAACAAGTTATGCACCCGGTGATAAGGTATATGGTATGACAGGTGGCGTGGCTGGTTTACAGGGCTCTCTGGCAGAGTATGTAGCTGTAGACGCAGAACTCATCGCACGCAAACCAGCCAATCTGACCATGCGTGAAGCAGCAGCCATACCCTTTGGTTTTGTTACCGCATGGGAAGGCCTGGTAGATAAAGCAAGGATCGAAGAGGGACAGAAAGTACTGATACATGGTGGTTCCGGTGGTATCGGACAAATGGCCATTCAGATCGCCCGTGCATTCGGTGCGGATGTTTATGCCACTGATACAGATGATAAACAGGCGATCATCGAGTGGTTTGGCGCCACATATATCGACGCAGATACAGTTAGTGTTGCGGATTATGTGAACAAATACACCCGTGGTGCTGGTTTTGATATCGTTTTTGATACTGTAGGTGGCGCAACGCTGGACGCTTCATTTGAGGCTGTAAAGCAGTTTAATGGCCATGTGATCAGTTCCCTGGGATGGGGCTCTCACAGTCTGGCTCCATTATCCTCCAAAGCGGCTACTTATTCCGGCGTCTTCACCTTACTGCCCATGCTGACAGGAATGGGCAGAGAGCACCACGGTGCGATCTTAAGAGAAGCAACAAGAATGGCAGAAGCAGGACAGATACTGCCACTGCTGGACCCGCGCCATTTTCATCTGCAGACAGCAGATCAGGCACTGACCCTGATCGTACGTAGAGGCGAAACGGGTAATATCGTCGTTGAGATTTAAAAGATTACTCCATATGGAGAATAAGCAAAGGGACTTCAGAATGAAGTCCCTTTCTGTTGCGGGAAGATAATCGATGCGGCAGCTGTACTCAGGTCTGCGCATCATGAAAAATGATACCCAGGGTATGCCTGTTCCCACTATGTAAAGGACTGACTCCATGTTTCATATTCACCCTGTAATACCCCCTCGTACCTTTTACAGGCCGGAAGTTGGTCGTAAATAATAACATATCGCCTTTATGGGCGGATATCACGCTGGCTTTGGACTGTGCACGGGGAATCTGTTCTGTCAGTACAAATTCACCTCCATTATAGTCCTCGCCAGGTTCATTCAGGAAGAGGACGGCCTGCATGGGAAACCATATGTCGCCGTATAGATCCTGGTGCAGGGTATTGAAACCACCGGCGCCATATTTCAGGATGAGGACGGTTGGTTTGTCCTGTCCCTTTTCGCTGCATTGTTCTCTTAACGTGGAATGGGCGGAAGGAAAGCGGTGATCAGACTGCAGGACCTCCATCCATTTATTGGCGATCGTTGCCAGATAAGGATAGACCGTTTCCCTGACAGTCGTGATCAGATCCGGTAGCGGGTACCGGAAGTATTTATATTCTCCTGATCCGAAACGGTATCGTTCCATGGAGATCGTTTTTCGGTAAGACGCTTTGTCATTATACAATTCAATCAGTTCCTGGCATTCCTGAGCGGTCAGCAGTTCCTGTATCAGGGCATAACCGCGCTCATGCATATTATCGCTGATCTGCTGCCAATCCTTGCTATGCAGGCGTTCCGCGATATTTTTCATCATCTTTTTTTTGTAAAAGTAGGGAAGGGGGGAGGGCCGGAAAACCCGAAACTTGCTATTCCGGGAAAGTGAATTGTTTGAATTTTATAAGTAATCCTTTGTTTATCGTAATGAATGACCCGATACATCGCCTTAATTTTGCAGGGTATGAAAAAGTATGGGCGTTTTTAAGACAGGTATTTCCCCGCAAGATCATATCTCCAATTTAAAATATCGCATTTAACAATAGCACGCATGCTAACAGAAACACTCGAAGATTTTTATCAGAATAAGATCAAAGAAGTGCCGGCCAACCTGAGTAAGGAAACAGGGCATTTCAATGTATTCAGTCTGGAAGGTCATGTGGGAACCACGCCGCCCCGTTACAGCCGTAAGACCTTTTATAAAATAGGCTTGTCCAGGGGACATGGTTTCTATCATTATGCAGATAAAAGCATAGAAGTATCAGGTACTACCCTGATGTTCTTTAATCCGAATGTACCCTATACCTGGCAGTCGCTTGCCCCCGATCTGAGTGGCTTTTTCTGTATTTTCAGAGAAGGCTTTTTTACAGAAAGGATCCGCGGCAGCATGACCGATTTTCCCATGTTTGCACAGGGTGGAAAACCAGCCTATTTCCTGAATGATATACAGGACCAGCAGGTGACGAACATCTTTGAAAAGATGATGGAAGAGATCCGGTCAGACTATGTATATAAATATGATCTGCTGAACAACTATGTGATGGAGATCATTCACTATGCATTGAAACTATCTCCCTCAGAAAAACTGTATCAGCATAGTGATGCAAAGACACGTATTACTTCTGTCTTTACAGAACTGCTCGAACGCCAGTTTCCTATCGAATCACCACATCAGCGTTTTGAGCTGCGTTCTGCCAATGATTTTGCACGACAGTTGTCTGTGCATGTGAATCATTTGAACCGTGCGATCAAGGAAACAACCGGACGTACTACTACGGAACATATATTTGAAAGACTGGCCAGCGAAGCAAAGTCCTTATTGAAACATACAGACTGGAATATCTCTGAGATCAGCTATGCACTTGGGTTTGAAGAGCCCGCGCATTTTAATAAGTTCTTCCGCAGACAGGTAGATACAACGCCTACTGCCTTCAGAAATATCTAAAAAAAGGGCGCTGTTTGAAAGATACAAGTATCGCTTTGAATGGTGTAATGACGAGGGGCTTTTGTTGCCGTAGCTTTGTATCAACAACAAAAGAAACAAATTATGAAACAACAAAAAGTCTGGTTTGTAACCGGCGCCTCAAAAGGATTTGGGCTCTCTATAGTAAAGCAATTACTCGCGAAAGGTATTCCTGTAGCAGCTACCACAAGAAACCTTTCAGAACTGAATAAAGCAGTAGGTGAAGATGATAATTTTCTGCCGCTGGCAGTAGATCTTACTTCCGAGAAAAGTGTGGAAGATGCGATCGCTGCAACTGTCAGTAAATTTGGACGTATCGATATAGTAGTGAACAATGCAGGATACGGACTGGTAGGCGGTCTGGAAGAACTGTCAGATGCAGAAGGCCGTCAGAATTTTGATGTGAATGTCTTCGGTTTATTACATGTGATAAGGAAAGCATTGCCTTATCTTAGAACACAGGGTGCCGGCCATATTATTAACTTCTCTTCTATCGGCGGACTGGTAGGTGATTTCCCTGGATTTGGTATTTACTGTGCTACGAAGTTTGCTGTAAACGGACTGACAGAAGCATTAGCTGCTGAAGTAAAACCTTTTGGTATTCATGCTACCATCGTTTCTCCTGGTTATTTCAGGACAAACTTCCTGGCTTCCGATTCACTGGTGATACCAAAGCATCCGATCGATGCATATACCAACGTGCGTGACTCACAACGTGCACACCAGCAATCAATAGATGGCAATCAGCCAGGCGATCCTGAGAAAGCAGCAACCGCGGTAATTAAGATCACGGAAGTGGAAAACCCGCCTTTACACTTTTTCCTGGGTACTGATGCGTATGAGCTTGCGGGTAAGAAACTGGATTCATTGAGAAATGAACTGGAGACCTGGAAAGAACTAACTGTTTCTACAGCGATTGAAGCGTAGCATATGGGCTTCCTTTTATCAATCGTGATAGTGGTTTGTCTGACGACGAATATCAAACGGATAACGACGTACTGCCATCGTTTGTTTAAAAAACAACAGGAGCATCCGGAGCAACAGACAGGACTTTTCGGCGTATTCAGGCTGGAGGATGTATGGCAGTACAAGACAGGATGGACGAAACAATGCATGGATTATTATAAGATAGGACTGATAAGAGGAAGCAACCGCTCTCACTATGCTGACAACAGTATAGCGGGATCAGCAACCACACTGGTGTTTTTCAATCCACATGCGCCATATACATGGGAATCATTGGAAGCGGATAAAACGGGGTTCTGCTGTGTATTCAGCGCTCCATTCTTTACGACACAGATGCAGGAGAAGATCAATGCACTTCCCATGTTTATGGCCGGTGGAAAACCCGTGCAGGCACTAACAAAAGAGCAGGATAAAGCAGTGGCGGATATATTCGTTCGCATGCTGGAAGAATGGCCATCTGATTACAGATATAAGTATGATCTGTTAAGGAATTATGTTACACAGCTCATTCATCTTGCATTAAAAATGCAGATGAGTGAAGGGGCCGGTAAGAAAGGCGAAAGTTACAACAACAGGGAAATTCACAATTAATCTACAAAGTATGGACAACGTAAATAAATATCTGGGTATGTGGGTGACGAAGGACGGTTATATCCGGCATGAACTGTTACCCGACGGACGTTATGACGAAGCAAGAGGCAATAAGAAAAGCGCGTATCAGGGAAGCTATATTATCACCGGCGATCACATTGATTATAAAGACGATACCGGTTTCACCGCTGACGGCGATTTCAGGGATGGTATCCTGTATCATGCGGGCATGGTGCTGTACCGGGAGGATTAACAGGCCGATCTCTTTTTGACTTAAATTTGTAAGGTCTAAAAGAGCGAATCATGGAATGGAAAAATGAATTGTCGACCTTACTACATATTGACTACCCCATTATCCAGGCCCCGATGCTGGGCATTACGACTCCGGAGATGGTGGCAGCCGTTTCAGAAAAAGGCGGCCTCGGTTCTCTACCCGTAGGAGGCTTGTCTCCCGAAAGAACAAGGGAACTTATCCGCAAAACAAAATCACTGACAAATAAGCCGTTTGCTGTTAATCTCTTTACGAACGGCGTACCTGATTACAATCGTGCAGATGCAGAAGCAATGCAGGATTTCCTGGAAACATTTTCAAAGGAGAACCAGCTGGTCTTTGAGCGTTTGTCACTGGATGCATTAAGGTTTTATAGTTACAAAGAACAGATAGAGATCCTGATAGAAGAAGCGATACCGGTAGTCAGTTTTACCTTTGGTATTCCTGATGCGGAAAGCATGACCGCATTAAAGCAAAAAGGTATTGTGCTGGTGGGTACCGCTACTTCTGTACAGGAGGCGGTGCTGGTGGAAAAGGCAGGTGCAGACGCCGTCGCAGCACAGGGTATTGAAGCCGGTGGACACAGGGGGAGTTTCCTGGATGAAGAACCCTTACCAATGGTAGGTACATTCGTGCTGGTACCGGAAGTAGGGGCTCATGTCCGTATCCCTGTTATTGCAGCAGGCGGGATCAAAGGAGGTAGTACCATCAGGGCTGCATTCCAGTTGGGTGCAAAGGCGGTACAGATCGGAACGGCTTTTATTGCCAGTCTGGAGAGTCTGGCCATTGCTTCCTATAAAACGGCCCTCCCCAAAGCACAGGTGACCGATAGCGCCCTGACCCGGGCTTTCTCAGGTCGTTGGGCCAGAGGTATCAGAAATCAGTTTATGGACGCAATAGAGGCCTCCGGATTGGCGATCCCACCTTATCCTATCCAAAACATCATAACAGCCGGTTTAAGGGCTAAAGCGCAGCAGGCTGACCGGAAGGAGTTCACCAATATGTGGGCAGGTCAGGCGTCAGCGGGAACTGAGAACAGGTCTTCAGCGGATATTTTCCTGCAGCTGGTTGCCCAGACAGAAGGAATATGAGGTTTTAATCAGCGCAATATTGCATTTATAAGCCATAGATGATGCCTGGATCATCCATATACAAGCTATTGCTACAGATATGGATGATTTAGGCATTGCTTATGGCTTATGCATTCTCTAACAGTGAGTTGTGTCAGGTTTGTGGCTGTTGTTGAGGTGGACTTGATGTGGACATGACGTGGACTTGATCTGGATCTCGTGCGAAGTGGTGCTACACTTCGTCTACTATTGGGTTTGTCCTGAATGCCCCCTATAATACCAAAATATAGTCTTGACACGACGCATACACGACGCATATACGACGCATCTATACCTGAGCTCATGAAGTATCTCCGTATCAGCGTCTTTTTTGGACGGTTATGTTTTACGTCAGGCCGGTGCTGATTTGCCCCCAGGGGGATGATTATGGGCGCCTGATGCCTCATTTTAGTGACAATGCAACATCTCTTCCATTTGTATAATAAGTAAGAAAAATCCTTCAAAGAAAAAAGCAAAAGATATTTTGTACTGTATAGTACAAATTTGTACCTTCACATCGTAAACAATAGGAAACATGGCAGGCAGACCAAAAATATTTGATGAGAAAGAGGTAGTGGAGAAGGCGGTCGACGTATTCTGGAAGAAAGGATATGAGGCAGCGTCTGCAGATGAATTACTGGCTGCAATGGGTATCGGAAAGGGGAGCTTTTACCTGGCCTTCAAAGGTGGTAAAAAGGAGTTGTACGAGAAGTCCCTGAAGCAGTTTTCCGACACTTACGACAAACAGTTATCCCGCGATCTGGCGGCAAGTAAAGACCAGGTACAGTTCATCAGAGATTTCTTTATGTCGCTGGCAGATGATCCAACAGCGAAGATCATGAAAGGTTGTTATCTGGGCAATGCGCTGGTGCAATTATCAGATGGTGATAAGGATACAAAACTTGTGGCAGCACAGCTGCTGACAAGAACGGAGCACATCTTCACCGCTGTGATCAGAAAAGCACAGGAGGAGCAGGCAATCACAAACAAGGCAAGACCCGAGGTGATCGGTAAATACCTGATCAATCTCTGGAATGGTGTGAATATCACCAGAAGAAGCAACCCGGATCATGAAGACCTGAGAGAGATGCTTGAAATGAGTCTCCGGGTACTGGATTAAATTTTTTTACCCAATATTGTACTGAATAGTACATAATATTATAAGCAACATTACATTCAACTTAATACCTTATCAAAATGGCACAAGCAACAACTACACAGCCTGTTACAAAAGGCGTAGACATCAGCAACGTGGAATATAAAACGCTGACTATTGAAGGACAGGAAATCTTCTATCGTGAGGCAGGTTCTCCGGATAATCCAACCGTTCTGCTGCTGCATGGTTATCCGACTTCTTCCTTCATGTTCCGTAACCTGATTACAGCATTGTCCGGCAAGTATCACCTGATCGCTCCTGACTATCCGGGTTTTGGTAATAGCAGTATGCCACTGGTGACTGAATTCGAATATACTTTCGATCACCTGGCAGATATCGTAGATCAGTTTATCACCGCAAAAGGATTAACAAAATATAGTCTGTATGTAATGGACTACGGCGCTCCGGTAGGTTATCGTATCGCGACCAGACACCCTGAAAGAGTACAGGCTTTACTGGTGCAGAATGGTAATGCATATGAAGAAGGTTTATCTCCTTTCTGGGACCCAATCAGAGCTTTCTGGGCTGATCCGCAGAATGAAGAGCATATCAAAGGCATGAAAGCAACTTCACAGCTGGACTTTACAAAATGGCAGTACCTGACAGGAGTAAGAGACGTGACTAAGATCAGTCCTGATACCTGGGTACACGATCAGAGTAAACTGGACCGTCCTGGTAACGTGGATATACAAGTGGCTTTATTCTACTCCTACAGCAGCAATCCTAAACGTTATCCTGAATGGCAGGAATTCTTCCGCAAATATCAGCCGCCAACCCTGATCACCTGGGGTGCTAATGATGAGATCTTCCCGGCGAGTGGTGCGAAAGCTTATCTGAAAGATCTACCAGATGCAGAATTACATTTACTGGATACCGGTCACTTTGCACTGGAAGAAGATGGTACCGTGATCACTTCGCTTATCGATGATTTTCTGACAAGGAACGTAAAATAGTTTTTTAGTATACAATATTGTACCGTGTAGTACATTAATCGGGTGTCATAGCTAAAGGCGTCGGATCATTCCGGCGCCTTTTTGTGATTTGTACAATTCTGTCATTTATGTTAACTTTAAGGTATGATCAGAGAACAATTGTACGAGCCATACGCGATCTCCGTACAGACGATGAACGAATATCCGAAAGGAGCCAGACAAACGGCTTTTTTTGAACTGGTATATGTGCTGGGTGGAGAGGGCAGGCATTGTGTGAATGACAATCGTTTTGCCTATAAGCAGGGAGATATGTTCCTCCTGACACCCAATGATTTGCATGATTTTGCGATAGATACCACCACGGAGTTCTTTTTCCTGCGCTTCAATGATGTGTACCTGAAATCCAACGGTATTGTCAAGGACAATATCCAGCGGCTTGAATATCTGTTATACAACGCCAAACAGGTACCAGGTTCCATTCTTCAGCATGAATCTGACAAACCATTGGTCAAAGCCATGATAGAAGCCATTATCCGTGCACAGATCAACCGTGATTCCTGCTGGGATAAACTGATCCTCTCACTGGTGAATACCCTGGTAGTGGTCCTCGCGCGTAATATCGAAAAGAACCTGCCGCAGGTCTATGAAGATAATAAGGAAGAAAAGGCACAGGACATTATTCAGTATATACAAGCCAACATCTATGATCCGCAGCTGATAAAAGCCGAACATGTGAGTCATGAATTCGGTATTTCACTGGCTTATCTGGGCCGTTATTTTAAGAAACATACCGGCAAGACAATGCAGGACTACATTGCTTCCTATAAGACTAAACTCATTGAGAACAGACTTCGTTACAGCACGATGCGCCTGTCAGAAATAGTAGATGAGCTGGGGTTTGCTGATGAGAGCCATTTCAACAAGTTCTTTAAGAAGCAAAAGGGCATGAATCCATCAGAATATCGTAAGAACCTGGCAGTTTCTTAAAAAAGGGTTATGGTAAAAATGTACAAATTAACTATGTTAGATGTACAAAATTTACTGGCAAGTCCAATCCGGAAAAATATAAAGTCACTGGTTGCGACAATGACAGCTATTATATAAACGGTTTTTAGCCCGCTTTATCTGGTAAATTATCATTTTCTGATACAGAATTGATAAAAGACAATACCTGAATTCAATATTCTCTCATATTTAAAAATTCCCGAATCGATTACCTTCCCGCTACGACTGCCGTTACCTTTGCGGAAATCTTTGTCATGTCATCAATATTCAGACGTATTGTCCTGTTGGTAATGATCTGTTTACCAATAATAGCGCTTGGACAATCGGGAGAGCATACTACAAATGGCGGAGGTGTCGCCGGAAGGATCACTTCCAAAACAGGAGAGCCGTTGGAGCTTGTCTCCGTTTCCCTTATCCAGCTTAATAAAAGTACACTGACGGATAATGATGGCCGTTATCAGTTACAGGATATCGCTCCTGGCAAATATACCCTGCGTATCCAGTTGCTGGGTGCTGCTGAGAAGGATTTCCAGCTGGAGATCGTCAATGGTGAAGTAGCGACACTGGATTATCAGTTACCCAAAGAAAACATCCAGGCTTTGCAGGAAGTAAGGGTACTCGGTACGGTGAATAAGTTCTCTAAAAAGGAGAGTGTGTATGTGAGCCGTCTGCCGTTGAAAAACCTGGAGAATCCGCAGGTCTATAATATCGTACCAAAAGAATTGATACAGGAACAGATGGCACTGGACCTGGGGAGTATTTCCAAGAACGTTCCTGGCGCTGGTATTCCCATGCTGGCGAATCAGGGCAGGGTTACTTTCCGTTCCCGTGGATTTGAAACAGAGCCAAATGCGCGTAATGGTGTAGCGGGTGCTGCCTTCTCTTCTATCGATCCGGTGAATCTGGAAAGAGTGGAGGCTATTAAAGGTCCTTCTGCTACTTTATTTGGTACCAACGTTTCCAGCAGTTATGGTGGTCTTTATAACAGGGTTACCAAGAAACCATTCAATGGTTTTGGTGGTGAAGTGGCGTACTATGGCGGCAGCTGGAACTATAACCGTCTGACAGTAGATGTGAACACACCTGTGAATAAAGAGAAAACAATGTTGTTCCGTCTGAATGGCGCTACTACTTTTGAAAAGAGCTTCCAGGATATGGGCTTCACGAAGAATATCAGTCTGGCGCCTGGTTTCTCCTACCAGATTACTGACAGACTTGCCTTGTTACTGGACGTAGAATTTGGTCAGGCGAAAGGTACTTCTGTTGTACGCTTCAACCCTGATGCACGTACTGCCAGAAATGTCTCTATTGCTGATATGAAGTTCCCTTATGACAAGATGTTCCTCGGCAATGATATGCCTTACACCACACAGATGCTGAACATTTTCGCGCAGATGAACTATAAGATCTCTGAGCATTGGACTTCCCAGACGATTGTTTCCCGTGCAAGATCTTCCATCGATGGTTATATCACTGCACTGAACGGTGTGCGTGGCGACTCTACTTTACGTCCGAATGTGATGGTGGGTTATACAGCGTTTATCGCCACTGATATCCAGCAGAACTTTATCGGTGATTTTAAAATAGGTCAATTCCGTAACCGCCTGGTAGTAGGCCTGGATTACTATAATAACTCAAACTCATTTGACAGGATCTCTGTTACCGGTCCGACCGTTAATTTTGTTAACCTGGGCAGGACGAACAACGTAAGTCGTTATAAAATTGATTCTCTGTTGCCAACAGGTACGCCACGCAGAGAGAACAATGGTGACAACAGTTATGCGGCTTACGCATCTGATGTATTCAATGTTACGGATAATCTGATGGCGATGCTGAGTCTGCGTGTAGATCATTATCGTAACGAGGGTGTGTATAACATTGGTAGCGGTATCACAACCGGCCAGTACAACCAGACAGCATTATCACCTAAACTGGGACTGGTATATGAATTAGTAAAAGACAGGTTATCCGTGTTTGGTAGCTACATGAATGGTTTCTTCAACAGAGCTGGTTCTGATGCTGCTGGTAATCCATTCAAACCAGAACGTGGTAATCAGCTGGAATATGGTGTAAAAGCCGATGTATGGCAGCATAAATTAGTGGGTACGGTTAGCTACTATAACATTAAGATCAAAGATGTGTTACGTACAGATCCTAATGATCAGAACTATTCTATCCAGGATGGTACACAACGCAGCCAGGGGCTGGAAGCGGAGTTAACCGCAAACCCGGTAGAAGGATTGAATATCGTAGCAGGTTATGCACATAATGACAGCAAATACCTGAAATCCGATTCAACTGTACTGGGTCTGCGACCAGCATTGTCTGGTCCGGAAGATATGGTGAACTTCTGGGTAAGTTATCACCTGACGAAAGGGCCGTTAAAAGGTTTAGGTTTTGGATTTGGTGGTAACGCAGGTAGTTCTTCCTTCCAGACCAACACACAGACCGTGAAGATCACTATTCCTTCCTATATGATGTTGGATGCTTCTATCTTCTATGAGCAACGTAAGTTCAGAGTAGGTGTGAAGGTAGATAACCTGACAAGTGAAAAAGCCTGGTCTGTGCGTTTAACGCCACAGGCGCCGGCACGTTTCGTGGGTAGTTTTGCACTGAGATTTTAGTCGTTTTGTCTTTCTTTTAAAAAAGCCACCGGAGTACGGTGGCTTTTTTGTTTTTAATCTATTTTCAGACAGTAGTTACAGCGGTATCGCGTGGCGGAGTAGCTGGTCCCATTGAATGTCCCTGCCTGCTTATCATACCAGTCCAGGCGGATAATGTAAAGACCTTTTCTGTTGGGATAGAATTCTGTATTACCTTTGATAAACGCAGTGGTTGTTGTTGACTATCAGGATAGACGATAGACACGCTGAATACATCTGCTGCCGGCGTTTCCGTAAATGCCTCACGTTGTCGTACGCCGTATTTATCAATTTCTCCGAAGTAGATGCTGATCTTAACAGGAGTACCTGGTTTGCCGGTGCCGGTGATATCGAGCCAGTAACCGTGGCTGAAGGCCAATACAGGCATTAACAGCAAAAATAGGAGGAGGGTGTTGCGATACTTCATGATCGCGCGAAAATACGTATCGAATCTGTAAAAGTTCTGAAGTCAGGAAACACGTTTTGGAGGCTTAGTGGCCTCCTGATTTTGGTGCTATCCTGTAATCTTCATCTCTGATCCCCTTTACACCCCTGGCCTTCTTTTTAGGTATAGTATCTGGTGGTGGCGGTGTGGGAGGGACAACGGATGGTGTAATGATTTGTTCAGGCGGCGCTGTTGCAATACTATCCACCTCAGGTGTTATTACAACCGGATGAAACGCATTTACTGTATCCGGTTGTGTGGGTGTCTTCTTCTCAACAGCTTGTTTATCCGGTGGCGGTGGTTGGATCAGTGCCGGCGGTAGTTCATGCCATACGCTGTCTTTTGTGATTGTTTGTGGTGCGATTGCAGGCGGCGGTGTTACCTGTACAGGTGTTTGATGGAAGAATTCAATAAACAGGTAACAGGAGAGTGCGGTAAGCAGTACAAAAAGTGTGGCAATATTCAGCAATGCGCTGTTATCAGGAGGGGTATTATCAGGTGGTGTGGTCTGGGGCATTTCAATGTCCAGCTGTGCGCTTATCCGGTTCCAGATAGCGTCTTCCATAGCAGGAACAGGCAGCTGTTCCAGCTTTTGGGCGATGATGATCTCATATGTTTCTTTTTGGTTCATCCAGTTTGTAACTGTAATGTTTGTTTAAGGATTTTTCTTGCTTCGCTCAGGTGCCATTTACTGGTGCCTTCACTGATGTTGAGTTTGACGGCTATTTCTTTGTGGGTATGCCCCTCCATGACATATAGTATAAACACCGCGTGAGTGGCGGGTGGTAGTTTTTTAATGGTAGCCATAATATCTTCTGCTTCCAGTCTGGCGATAACGGAGTTATCGATAGACGGCGCCATTGCTTCTTCCAGTTCGGTGGGGTTGAACTTGCTCTGGCTTTTAATATAATCTATGCCTTCATTGGCGACAATCCTTTTAATCCATGCATACATTGTTCCTTTACTGGCATCGTAGGTATGCATGCTTTTAAAGATCTTCACAAATGCATGGCTCATAATATCCGCTGCATCTGCTTCACTTCTTGCATAGCGCATAGCGATAGACATAGCAAAGCTATAGAACAGCCGGTACAGCTGTTCCTGCGCCTTGCGGTTATTGGCAAGGCAGCCTTCAATAAGGAGTGATATGTCCTGCTCCTGGCTCTGCAATGTGGATCAGATATATTGATTATTGCTTTTCTATTTGTTTCAACAGGATAGCAGTACCCATGGCGGAGAGGATGAACTTGAGCTTTTCTTCCTGGTCATTGTACAGCCAGATCGCCTTATCCATTGAATCGATGATGCCGACAACGCCGTCCGTAGTACTCAGTTCATAACCGGAAAGTATTCTGGCACCCAGCAGGGTATTGGAGACTTTCCCGTTCTTGTTCATAAAGGTATTGAGATTGAGCGTTCTGATCTTAACAGTATCCCGGCCATTGGTCGCATAACCTTCCTCTTTCACATAAGGCGCATCGAAAATACGATGTGAGGTATCTTTGCTGATATCATAGTCCCGGGCCATCAGTAATGACCATAGTCCAGTACCGCTGGTGTCGTTGGGTACGATGGCAGCGGTATAGATATAACTGGAATTAAGCAGGGTAGAATATTCTCCTCCGATGACAGGGATACGACCTGCGTTCAATACCACATCATGGCTGTTATAGAACTCTGACCCAAAGATCTCTGCGCTGTTATGGGGATTGGTCAGGGTATACCTGATCTTGGCTTTTTCATTCTTTCCCTCTTCCATCACTTCCGCGCTGAATATATTTCCCAGTACTTCCGGAGCAGGGATCCAGATGTTATTATAACGTACGCTGGATTTGATATGCCAGCCCCTTTTGATCCTGGAGGTAGTGTAATCCCCGAAGCTCAGGTGCTGATTGATCATCCAGCCCTGTGCACCTTTTACAGGATAACGGGTGGATACGCTGCTGAACTGGTCGGGTACGGCCAGCTTTGCGGTGCTACAGGAGACTGTTACAGCGAATAATATAGGTAAGAGTATGCGTCTCATTCGTCTCATTTATCAATATTAATTAGTTTCAGTGATATAGGTAATACCCTGGGAGAGGGGGAAAGGGTTGGGTAAGATGGGAAATTTTTTTTGAAGCCGAAAACAGACTTTTGGAAATGGCGTATAAACACACAAAAAAGCCTCCCATATATGATCCAAAAAGCTTATTTTTAGTATAACACGCTGAGTCGTATTCCATGTTAATGAAAAAATTGCTGCTTCCACTATTATTGCTGGTAAGCTATGCCTATGCACAGCCATCCTACCAGTTCTCTTCTTTAGATGTGAATAACGGTTTATCCAATAACCAGGTGAATTCCATTTATAAAGATGCCAGGGGATTTATGTGGTTTGGTACCATGAGCGGATTGAACCGCTATGACGGATATGCGTTTAAAACATTCCGGCATAGTGCAGACCCAGGCGCTATTAACGACGACTACATCACCGGTATCTATCCTGCGCCTGATAATCAGCTTTTTATCAGAACAAGGAATGGGGATAATTTCTATAATCCGGTGACGGAACAATTCTCTGATGCCACCGTCTGGCTGAAGAAAAAAGGCCTGTCAGAATACGGTATCACCAGTGTCGCGCAAACAGGCCGCAACTGGTGGATCGCTTATAATGCCGCCGGCCTGTACAAGATAGATAGTGCCGGACGTACCACTAAGATATTACTGCCGGACAGGGCCAGTGCAGCTATAGCAGATCTCCAGCGTGAAGGAGAAAATCAGCTGGTGATCCTTTATCTGAATGGAGATGTGGAAAAGCTGGACATTGCCCGCAATAAGATCATCTACCGGAATACCAGCATCCGGAAATATATCGGTAAAACTCCCTTAGCCCTGCGCATCTTTATAGACGCCGCAAAAGACATGTGGGTGTATATGCCGGGAAGTGATTTTGGGGTGGCTTATCTCAGCCGGAAGGATGGTACAGTGAAAATGCTGTCCAGTAAAACCGGGGCTTTGAACAATGATATCGTCAATAGTATTGTAGAGGATGATAAGCATGTCATCTGGATCGGCACCGATCACGGAGGCATTAACCTGATCGATAAAAATAACAATTTTAAGTCGCGTTTTTTAGTGAATAAAGAAGGCGATCTGAAGACCATCGCAGAGAATGCCGTCTACGCTCTTTACAAAGATAATTTCGGTATCATCTGGTGCGGGACCTATAAAAGAGGGCTTAGCTATTTCACAGAGAATATGGTGAAATTCCCTTTGTATAAACACAGTCATGCGGATAATAACAGCCTCAGTTATAATGATGTCAACTGCTTCGAAGAAGATAAAAAAGGGAATATCTGGATCGGCACCAATGGCGGCGGACTGATTTACTTCGACCGCCTAAACCAGACCTTCAAACGCTTCCAGCATGATCCCTCCAACGACAACAGCATCAGCAAAGATGTGATCGTCAGTCTTTATGTGAATAACTATAATGATCTCTGGATCGGATACTATTTCGGTGGAATGGACTTCTACAGTAACGGGCGTTTTAACCATTACCGTCACGAGGATGACGATCCGAATAGTCTGGCGAATAAATCCGTCTGGAAGATCTACCGCGACCAGCGGAACAATTTCTGGGTAGGTACCCTGGGCGGAGGACTGGACCGATTTGATCCCGGTAATGGCATCTTTTATCACAACAATGTGAATATGCCGGCTTCTGTTCATTCCAATTATATTTCCGGATTCGCAGAAGACAACCGGGGTAATCTGTGGATCGCAACCGCCTATGGTATCGACGTACTGGATAATTCTAAAGGTGTCTTTGTACACTATCTCAGTTCCACACACCAGTTGAGCAATGACAATGTCAGTTCGCTGCTCTATGACAAAAGAGGGCATATGTGGGCAGGTACCCGTGCCGGTCTGAATGTCTTTGACGAAAAAGTACAGCAGTTCAGGTCATTTACAGTAAAGGACGGTTTGCCGGATAATAACATTATCACCATGCTGGAAGATAATGAAGGTTATCTATGGGTCAGTACTTCCAACGGACTTAGCCGGATTGCGGTGAAAGATGGTCCGGAAGGACTCAGCATCAGTTGTCGTAATTACGATGATAAAGACGGTTTGCAAAGCAAGGCGTTTAATGTGAATGCTGCCTTTAAACTCAGTACCGGCGAACTGATCTTCGGTGGCGCTGATGGATTTAACCTGTTTGATCCTTCTTCGTTACCACGGAATAATACGCGTCCTGATGTGGTATTCACCGGACTCCGCTTATTCGACCGTAATATTGAAGTCAATGCGAAAGTGCACGACAGGGTCCTGTTGCCGGAAGCCTTATCCGTCACCAAAGAAATTGTGCTTAAACACAATGAAAATGATTTCTCTGTCGAATTTGCCGCACTGAATTTTATCAATACCGAAAAGAATAAATATGCCTATCGCCTGGACCAGTTCAATGATAACTGGTTAATAGCAGATGGTAGCACACGCCGTATTACCTATACCAATATCAGCCCCGGTACTTACACCTTACAGGTAAAAGCCGCCAATGAAGATGGTTTCTGGAATGATGAAGGTATATCGCTGAAGATCGTTGTGAAACCTCCATTCTGGAAAACGCCGCTGGCCTATGTTATCTATGTACTCTTAACAATTGCTATATTATTATTGCTTCGCCGCAGTGTGATCAGAAGGGCGCATAAGCGCTTTACGCTGGAACAGGAAAGACAGGAAGCCAGACGTATGCATGAAATGGATATGATGAAGATCCGTTTGTTTACGAATCTCAGTCATGAGTTCAGAACACCCGTTTCCCTGATCCTGTCACCATTGGAAGAGATCATGCAGCAAAGCGGTGAACAAAAAGATAAAGGCAAATTCCAGCTGATCTACCGGAATGCGAAACGCCTGTTGATACTGGTGAATCAGCTAATGGATTTCCGGAAAATGGAAATGCAGGAACTGCGTTTAAATCCGACCTGGGGCGATATGGCGGTGTTTATCCGGGAAGTGACCTTTTCATTTGCGGACCTGGCAGAAAGGAAACAGATCCTATTCTCCTATAAAAGCAATACCCCGCATATCTATACCTATTTTGACAATGATAAAATAGAGCGGATCCTGTTCAACCTCTTATCAAATGCCTTTAAGTTCACCCCCAGTGGTGGAGCCGTACATGTGGAAGTAAACAGTAATAAGGACGAAGATGGGAAGACCTGGCTGGAAATGAAAGTAAGAGATACCGGTATTGGTATTCCGGTGGAGAGACATGAAAAGGTATTCGAGCAGTTTTTCCAGAGTGATATGCCGGGAGGACTGATGAACAGAGGGAGCGGTATCGGACTGGCCATTACCCGTGAATTTGTCAAACTGAATAATGGAACCATTACGGTGGAGAGTGAAGTGAATAAAGGCAGCTGTTTTACGGTAATATTGCCATTAGAGACCTGTGAGCAACCCGAGGTGGCCAATGAACCGGAGGAAGAGACAGAAGAGTCATTATTGACCAACGAAGCCCTGTTAGCGGAAGAGCAGCCGGAAGAATTGTCAGAGGAGCTGATGGAGGCTGATGCCCAACGGCAAACCATCCTCCTGATAGAAGACAATGAAGACTTCCGTTTTTACCTGAAAGAGAACCTGAAGGACTGTTACCATATTTTAGAAGGAGCAGACGGTCTCTCCGGTTGGCAGAAAACCCTGTCAGGGCATCCGGACCTCGTCATGAGTGACGTGAATATGTCAGGAATGAACGGGATTGACCTCTGCCGGAAGATCAAAAGCGATGCCCGTACCAAACATATCCCTGTCATCCTGGTAACGGCAGCAGCCGGAGAACAGGAGCAGCTCCGCGGACTGGAAGCCGGAGCAGCCGATTACCTGGTCAAACCTTTCAATTTTGAGATCATGCTGTCCCGGGTACGCAATCTGCTGGCCAGACCATTGCCGGCGAAACACCAGGTTACACTGCCGGAATTACAAAGTGCTGAAAATGAAGTGTCTCCTAATGAAAAGTTCCTCCGCCGGGTATTGGAAATAGTAGAACAGAATCTGTCCAATGCCGGGTTCTCTGTAGAAGAACTCAGCCGGGAGCTGTTTATGAACCGGGTTTCCCTTTACCGCCGTATTTTCAACCTGACCGGTCAGACGCCGGTAGAGTTTATACGCATGATCCGTATTAAAAGGGCTGCACAGTTATTATCCAAGACCGAAATGAACGTTACCGAGGTCGCTTATGAGGTAGGTTTTAATAACCCGAAATACTTCGCCAAGTACTTCAAAATGGCTTATAATATGCTGCCCTCTGCCTATGCAACTGCGGCCCGCAAGTAGCTATTGCAATAAATGATGCCGGTAAAGCAACATTTGATACCCCTCCTGCAACATTTTATCCTATTTAATAAACATTCGACAGCCCTCTTTCTCAGGGAGGGATGATACTTTTATCATACAAGGGGAACACGATATGAGCAATGATGACCAAAATCAAACGAATCGCGCATTAATCTAAAAACTTAATTCTTCCACGCTATGAAACGAGCCAGTATTACTGGAAAATCGTACCTGACGGTATGGGTAATGATTTTCTTTTGGGCTGTCACTATGCCTGCGCAAGCACAAACCCAGTCTGACCCGGGACGAAAGATCTCCGGCAGCGTTACCGCCGGAGAAACAGGCACGCCTGTTCCGGGGGCTTCAATTACTATTAAAGGGACAAAAAAAATGACCACTACTGACGGAGCAGGGAATTTCAGCATTCCTGCTAATCAGGGTGAGGTCATTAACATTGCCTCTATGGGCTTCATCACCCGGGAATTCAAGGTAGGTACTTCCACCACTATTAATATAGTGATGCAGGAAGATTACCGGAAACTGAATGACGTGGTAGTGGTAGGGTATGGTAAAATGAAGAAAACAGACCAGAGCAGTGCGCAGGTCTCCATTACCTCCACAGAAGTCAACCGTACCATCAATACCACCATCGACCAGGCCATACAGGGCCGTGCCGCCGGTGTGTATGTTACACAGAACTCCGGGCAACCGGGGGGTGGTATTTCCGTGAACATCCGCGGCGTCAATACCCTCAGCGGTACCAATGAACCGCTGTATGTCATCGATGGGGTGCAGATGCAACCAGCCACTGTTTCTTATGGGGCTACCAGTTCTGTCAATCCGCTGGCAGGGATCAACCCCTCTGACATCGAGTCATTAGAGATCCTGCAGGGCCCTTCTGCAACCGCTGTATATGGTTCCAGGGCGACCAACGGGGTGATCCTGGTGACTACGAAGAGAGGGAAGTCCGGACAGATGAAACTGTCTTATAACTACCTCTATTCGCTGCAGGACAAACCGGAAGCAGTAAACACTATGACCTTGCAGCAGTTCGCCATCATGAACAATGAAATCGCCCAGTTGCTGAACCGTACGCCTACGCCGGAATTTCAGAATCCCAGTGTATTAGGTAAGGGAACGAACTGGCAGGATGGCCTGTTCCGTACCGCGTCATTACAGAAGCACCAGGTGAATATCAGCGGTGGCGCCAGCAATACGACCTATTATATGTCAGGTGAGTATTTTGACCAGGAAGGGGTGGCCATCGGTTCCGATTTCAACCGTTATTCCTTCCGTCTTAACCTGGATAACCAGGCCTTCAAATGGCTTAAACTGAGTACTTCCCTGAATTTCTATCAGACAAAGGAAAAGCTGGCTTCTACCAGTGAAGACGTGATCAGAAATGCCATCAACCTGGCGCCTAATATTCCGGTGAAAAATGCCGACGGCAGCTGGGGGGGCGCTACGGAGAATGAATATGGATCCAACGCAAAATATGCCCCGCTAAATCCGGTTGCGATCGCCAGTCTCGTAAGCAATGATTATAAACGTACCGGCGGCCTGGGAGGTGCTACTGCCGAGATATCGATCATCAGGGGACTGACCTTCCGTACCAGCTTCAATGGGAACTTTGAATACACTGATGGCAGTAAGTTTATTCCTACCTATCAGTTAGGCTATAACGTCAATGAAAAAGCATCACTCGCCGTTTCCAACGGTAAGAACTTCTACTGGAACCTGAACGAGTTGTTACAATACTCCAGGGATATCGGTAAGCATAGTTTCAGTGTGATGGTCAGCCATGAAGCGCAGGCCTGGAACTACCAGGGTTTCTCTGCACAACGTGTAGGATTCGCCAGCAACAGCATTCCTTCTCTCAACCTGGGTAATGCATTAGGACAGACAACCGGTAGCTACAAAGGATCGGGTGCACTGGAGTCTTATCTCGGTCGTGTGAACTACACCTACGATAACAAGTATATCGTTCAACTGGCTGGTAGGGCAGATGGTTCGTCCAATTTTGGTGCAGATGACAGATGGGGTTATTTCCCTTCTGTATCGGTAGCATGGCGGCTGACAGGAGAAGAGTTCATGAAATCATTACCCTTTATCAACGAACTGAAGATCCGTGCGGAATATGGTACGACCGGTAACAATGGTAGCGGTGGGGCACAGTTCTCCTCCCTGACATCTGTGACTACGCCATGGGGTGCAGGTTTCCGTACCGGACAGTATGGTAACTCCGGACTCAAATGGGAATCTACCGAAACAAAGAACATCGGTTTTAACATGAGCGTGTTAAAAGACCGGATACAACTGGAAGGAGATTTCTATATCAAGAAGACAGATAACCTGCTGATGCCAAATCCGCTGCCTGCCTATATGGGTACACAGGGCGAAGGTGCGATCAATGCACCGATCGTAAACATCGGAGCGATGCAGAACAAAGGTTTTGGTATTACACTGAATACGGTGAATATAGATAACAGACAGGGTTTCAGCTGGAAAACCAATTTTAATATCTCTTCTTTCAAAACAAAGATCACGAAGTTCTATTCTGATGCTGCTTTCCTGTCAAGGTCTGCCTGGTTCATGAATAACTTTACTTCCCGTTCTGTGATCGGTGATGCGCCGTGGCAGTTCTATGGTTATGTCGCAGAAGGATTGTTCCAGTCTGTCGATGAGATCAACAGCAGCGCCATTCCCGCACAAGCTGACGGTACCCGTTTACCTGTTGCAAAAGATGGTGGTGTATGGGTTGGCGATATCAAATATAAAGACCTGAATGGTGATAATATCATCGATTCACGCGATCAGACATTTATCGGAAATCCATGGCCGAAGCTGACCTTTGGTTTGACCAATACTTTCTCCTGGAAAGGATTTGACCTGAGTGTACTGGTGACAGGTGCACAGGGTAATGACATCTTCAATTATCTCCGTTTTGAGAATACGAATCCCAACAATATCAATCTCGGCCGGAACTTGTTACAGGAATCATTCAATTATGCACGCGTCGGTGATGTAGGTGGAAAGACCATTTTAGAGAATCCCGGCGCCAATGTACCCAGGATCGTTGGTACAGATGTAAACGGTAATGGTAACCGTTTTACAAACCTCTATGTAGAAGACGGATCTTATATCCGCATCAAGAATGTACAGCTGGGATATAATATTCCGCATGCATTGCTGAGACAACAGTCTGTCGTTAAAAACATCCGCCTGATCGCAGGTGTGCAGAACCTGGCCACTTTCACCAAATACAAGGGATATGATCCTGAAGTCGGTTCTTATCTCGGTAAGGAAGTACAGCTGAGCAGTCAGCTGATCGGTGTGGATGCAGGTCGCTATCCGTTGACCCGCCTGTATAGTGCAAGTGTAGCGGTTGATTTTTAATGCCCTTTAAAACTGACAGTATGAAAAAGACAAATTATCATATATATCTGATCGCCCTTGCCTGTACGCTTTTTGCATCAGGCTGTAGTAAAGACTTCCTGAACAGACCACCGGAAGACGCTATCGTAGATGTGAATTTCTATCAGACCACTGATCAGATCCTCGCAGGAACGGCGCCACTGTACAACATTGTATGGTTTGCCTACAACGATAAAGCCTCTCATGGTATCGGAGATGGAAGAGCGGGCGTACTAATGTCTGGTTCTTACCAGGTGGATAATATCCGTATGCAGACGACAGACGTTACACCGGAAGTATACAGTTCCTGGACGTCCTTCTTCAATGTAGTGGCACAGGCCAATCAGATCATCAGTAATCTGGTGACCTATACGGCATCAACAGTACCTGAGAATGTGAAACAGGCAGGTATTGCAGAAGGCCGTTTTATGAGAGGCGTGGCTTATTCTTACCTGGTGCAGAACTGGGGAGCAGTGCCGATCATTGCAGATAACAAAGTATTGCTGACAGATACTTCTATCAGCCGTAATACAATAGCATCTGTATGGGAATTTATCATCCGTGATATCCGTTTTGCCGCAGAAAATCTTCCCGCTGCACCGATGCAGAAAGGCCGTTTGACCAAATGGGCGGCGGAAGGTATGCTGGCGAAAATGTACCTGACACGCGCCGGTATCTCCGGTTCAAAGAATCAGATAGACCTGGATAGCGCCGCCTGGTATGCCAATGATGTGATCATGAACAGTGGCGCCGCTCTGATGGATAATTATGAAGATCTCTTCCTGATGAAGAATAACAATAATCCGGAGAGCCTGTTTGCCTTACAGTGGAAGTATGATGGCGACTGGGGTACACAGAACAGTGTGCAGGCATTCCTTGCCTATGGTTCTGAAATAACAGGTTTTGGTGATGGCTGGGGTGGTGATCTAGGTGCTTCACTGGATCAGCTGAAATTATACCGGATAGATGATAAACGTCGTAAAGGAACGTTTATGTTCCCCGGTGATCATTATTCCTATATCCATCAGTCAGTAGATGATCCTAATAATCCGGGCAAGAAGATCGTACAGGAATTACAGGTACCATGGAACTATGTGGGTACTGAACGTTATAATGCCAGGGCATGGGTGAAGAAGTATGTGGTGGGTCGTCCGGAAGATAACGATGGTAAAGTGACACAACAGCATACTGAGATCAATACCTATATGCTGCGGCTTGCAGATGTATACCTGATCTATGCAGAAGCATTGCTGGGTAAATCCACTTCTACTACCAATGCGCAGGCATTGTTATACTTCAACAAGGTCAGGAAAAGAGCGGGTGTACCTGAAAAGACAGTGCTTACCTGGGATGATATCTATATCGAAAGAAGACTGGAGTTAGCGATGGAAGGACAGGCCTGGTATGATCTTGTAAGGTTGTATTACTATGATCCGGCGAAAGCGATCGCATTGATCAATGCACAGGACAGAGGGACTTATCGTATTGCGGCGAATGCGGCTACGAATGCCACTTCCTGGACGATCACTTCTGATGTGCCGGCATTCTATACCGTGACACAGAGCAATTTCCTTTTACCGCTGCCTGCCGCTGAACTGACTGCTGCGCCTAATCTGAGGAAGCCCCCGGTACCTTATCAATTCTAATTAAAACTGACTGATCATGACCCGTAATATATTCACGTTTATCCGTTATATGAACAGGTTGCCGTTGTATCTACTGATCCTGTTCACCGTGTGCTGTGCTGCCTGTTCCAAAGACGACAGCACCAGTGGTGCGCCGCCTGTCGTGACAGGTGTCAGTCTGCTGGACCCTACTAAGACAGACAGTGCCTTTACCGGGACATTGCCCGGTACCTTAATCCTGATCACAGGACAAAACCTGGATGGTATCGTTAAAATAGCTTTTAACGGACAGTCAGCGTACTTTAATCCGACTTACAACACCAGTACGCACCTGATCGTCACCATCCCGGATAATGCGCCTACAGAGGCGACAGATCCGGATGTGCCTAATACCATCCATATTATCACCAGTCATGGTGAAACAAGTTATTCATTCACCCTGGAAATTCCTCCTCCATCGATCGCCGCCATATCGAATGAAAATGCGCTGGCAGGAGATTCCCTTATCATTTATGGTTCCAGCTTATGGCTGATCGATAAGATCGTGTTCCCTGGAGGTAGAGAAGTGACCGATTTTATCGCAGACGATGCAGGCACCAGAGTAGGGATGATCATGCCAGCGCTGGGGGATGATACCGGCAGACTGGTCATACATGCGAAATATGGTAACGCGGTATCAGATGGTCCGCTGAATGATCACCAGAGCGGGAATGTGATCAGTAATCTGACGGCTGACGGGGAGACTGGTGAGAAGGCTGTTTTCAACTGGGCCTGGTGGGGCGCTAACAGAACGACGGATGCGACCTTGTTCCCGGGTACACGAGGTGCATATCTGCAGAACATTTTCGGCGGAGTGGGCATCAATGATGGCGCGTGGTGGAATGGCAACCGTTCGGGTAACTTCAATGACGTACCGATGTTCACAGCTGCGATCATGACAGAGCAGGCAGCCAGTTATGCGCTGAAGTTTGAGATCAATACTAAAGAACCCTGGACGGCTGGTATAAACGTGTTGCGTTTCGGAGATAACTATGCTTATCGTTATATGCCATGGTCGGGTGCTGCCGGTGCAAAGTTTGAAACGAAAGGCGCATGGCAGACCGTAACTGTTCCTTTATCTGCTTTCAAAACAGTGGCTGATGGTAAAGAGGGGACCGGTGCAGGCGCCCAGACAATGGGAGACCTGCTGAAAGCGGGTGGTGTGGTAGCCTTTGGTTATCGCTTCATTACAGAAGATGCACCTGTAGATGTCTACAATGCTGCATATGACAATTTCAGGATAGTGAAGATCAGATAGAAATATCAATGATAGGTCCGCAGTAGTTTTACTGCGGACCTGTTATAGCACAAACTTATTAATACGTATTTAAGAATGAAGCGCATATTGGTCCTGTTTTTTTTATGTTCGGAAATATTGTTGTGCACGGCCTGCAACAAAAACAGCGGTGAGCCATACGAAGAAGAAGAGACGGATACTTCCGGTACTACGGTGATAGTACCTGAAGACCCGGCGCTGTCTTCCAGTATAGGTTTCTTTATGTCGTCATGGGCGCCAAAGACCTTTAAGGCAGGTACTTTTACAGAAGCGACACTGCCAGCATCTGCACCTTATAGTGTTACAGTGGATGCATCTACGATCACCACCAAGATCTCTCCCGCACTGTTTGGTAATAACAGTAATCCCTATATGAGTCAGATGGTGAATCAGCCAAAACTGATGGGACACCTGACGAATCTGCGTCCGGGTATTATCCGCTTCCCCGGAGGGAATATCAGCAGTATCTATTTCTGGAACGGACAGGTAGGCGTGCCCCCTGCGGATGCGCCTGCACAGCTGACAGATGCAGATGGGAATAAGATCGATCCGGGATATTGGTATGGGAACAATACGGCTGACTGGACATTGTCTCTGAACAACTATTATAGCATGTTACAGCAGACAGGTAATGAGGGGATGATTACAGTAAATTATGGCTACGCCAGATATAGTACTGCTGCGAATCCGGTGGCGGCTGCGGCACACCTGGCGGCAGACTGGGTTCGATATGATAACGGACGTACCCGTTACTGGGAGATCGGTAATGAAAGTAATGGCACCTGGCAGGCCGGCTACCGGATAGATGTAACACAGAATAAGGACGGGCAGCCACAGGTGATCAGCGGAGAGTTATATGGCCGTCATTACAAGGTATTTGCTGACTCCATGCGGAAGGCAGCAGCAGAAACAGGAAAGACAATTCACATCGGCGCTCAGTTGCTGGAGCATGAGCCGGCAATCTGGGCGACCGATACAGATAAAAAGTGGAATGCCGGTGTATTACAACAGGTCGGCGCTACAGCTGATTTTTATATTGTACATAGTTATTTTACGCCTTACAATACGAATTCAAATCCGCAGGAAATACTGGCATCTGCTGCTACTGTGACAAGAGCGATCTATGATCATGTGCATAGTTCTTTTACTGCGAATAGCGTGGCGGCGAAGCCTATTGCGCTGACCGAGTGGAATATATTCGCTGTAGGTTCTCAGCAGATGATATCGCAGGTGGCAGGTATGCATGCGGTGATGGTATGGGGAGAACTGATCAGTAATAAGTTTGGTATGTCCAGTCGCTGGGATCTGGCGAATGCATGGGAGAACGGGAATGACCACGGTCTGTTCAGTCAGGGCGAATCGCTTTCCGGTGAGACAAAATGGACACCACGGCCGGCGTTTTATTACCAGTATTTCTTTCAGAAATTCCTGGGCGACCGGGGCATCAATGCGATTGTGACAGATAGTAATTCGAGTATCAGTGCCTATGCTTCGACATTCAGTTCCGGAGAAGTGGGGTTGACCCTGGTGAACAGGGCTAATATGACACGTAGTGTAACAGTGAACTTTAAGAATTTTAATCCAGGTACGCGTTTTTACTGGTTTGTGCTGACAGGAGGAGAGGGCGTGACCGGCTTTTCCCGGAAGGTATTTGTGAATGGTGCAGGACCGGCAGGCGTATCCGGAGGCCCTGATAACTATGCTGCACTGACCCCCTATGGCGCAAATGCGGCAGCCGGAGTGAAGGTCTCCTTACCGCCAATGGCAGTAGTGAATATGGTGATAGAAAAGAAATAGAGTTATATTTGAGAAATCAATAATATAACTCTATGCCATGAAATGGATAAAAAATGTCAACATATTTATCCTGAGCACTTTAGGTGCGTTTGCAGCTGCCGGTTGTATCTCCCAGGCAAGCAGTCCGCCTCCGGCCGATAGCATAATGACTGACAGTGCCGTCGTGGCTGTTGACAGTATGATTGCTACAGCCGATATGATGGAGGAGCCTGATTCTTTACAGCGGGAAATGTATGTTATCGATGGGCTGATCGCATTGATCTCTGAGCCGTCCTTACAGCTGACAAATGCGAGTTTGCTGCCTGTAGCCGGGAGAGATACCCTGAACGCAACGCTTTATCATGATAACGGGATTCCGGTTGAAATGAGTTATACGCTTTTTGAAGATGGCGGTGCTGCCGCCGGGATAGGTAACATGTATTTCTTTGCCGACTATCCGATCGTTAGTGAACTGGCGTATGGAGATACACATATCTACAATGTGCTGAGAAAGGATAGTACTTTCTTTTCCTATAGCAGAAGCGGACA
This sequence comes from Chitinophaga sp. YR627, assembly GCF_900114995.1. GTDB lineage: Bacteria > Bacteroidota > Bacteroidia > Chitinophagales > Chitinophagaceae > Chitinophaga. Next base: position 905,262 of record NZ_FOUX01000005.1, on the reverse strand, counting down.
GGATCATTTTAAACTGATCGCATTGCCGGAAGGGGCAGAAGATTCACGCATAGCGCATCTTATCAGGGAGGCGAGTGATCTGCTGCAATTATATCCGCGGAACAAGATCAGGTTTAATGTGCCTTCCGTCCCTTTAAAAGGCGATCTGCAATTACTGGCAGTGTCGGATGTGCCGATGTTTGAAGCACCGGATTCCACGTTGCGGCCGATCCTGATGATCCCTGAAAAAGCAGTGCTGGGATTTATGGGAGCGAACATGCAACAGGTAATTACAGACGGTAAGCAGTGGATCTGGTACGAGGTGATGTATGATGGCGTACGTGGGTGGATCAATGGACATCCTGCATTTGTGCAGGAGCGTAATGATGAAGTTTATTAGTTGGTTGTGTATATAAAAATAAAAGCCTTTCAGTGTAATGCTGAAAGGCTTTTTTAATGTGATTAGAAGTCAACGTCGTCAGCGATATTGCCGCCATTCTCATCGGCAAATTTTCTGGCGTATTCCTGTCTTTTCGCGTCCATGTAGTTGGTGTACTCCAGGATTTCTTCATCGCTTAAAGACGATTGTATCTGCATCCACTGCATAGCTACTTCCTGGAAGTCGCCCAGAGAGATACCGTAGTTCGTCTGTATCCATTGTGCGCCGTCCATACCTGCTTCATATGCAGCGGTACGTGCACCACACAGTTCTTCGTAGAAGTAACGGTCTGAAGCCAGTCTTTGCAGATTAGCTGCGTTACCCGCACCACCTGCAGCCTGCAGGCCACCTAATTTAGGGTGTTCTCCAGCCTGTGCAAAGTAGGTACCCATCTGCGTGATCACGATGAAGTCGGAATCTTCCTGCATACGCTGTGTCCATCCCTGGCTTGCGTCTTCCCATACCGGAATTTCTACTCCGAGAGCAGCACAGATCGTATCAACACCTACACCGTTTGCCAGTTTTGCGTTGGCTGCGGAATAATCAAATAAGCTGATACCGTGAATAGGTTCGAAAAGGGGGTTGTTCTGACTCATGGTTCTGTTGTTTTTTATATTATACTAAAGGTTTATGCTACGTTTACTGTCATGTCGCTGGTAGTTATTCTGGAGCGATATGAAGAATTTTTCGTGATGTTCTTTCAGATCGGGGAGTAAGCCGTTCAGTTCATCGAAGATGTTCCTGTAATATTTATCCAGCTGTACCGGTATCTCGTCTTCTGCTGCCACGCGTTGCTGATTCAGTGCGAGCAGTTGTGTATATAGCGGACCACTTTTTGCCTGCAGTTCCTGGAAACTCATTTTCAGTTGCAGGGTATGCATCTGTTGATAGAGTTCTTCTTCTTCCGCTCTTTTCTGCTCGTGAGCATCCATGAAATGTTTGCTACGCTGTTCTGCGAGTTTACGGGCGTTTTGCTCGAGATCACGTGCGATAACACCAGGTTCAAAGATGTTCTGTGTATTACAGGAAGGACAGTTAACATAGGCACTATGATAATAGACCTGTGCGATCTGCAGATTGTCTCCGCATTGTGTACAATGAACTGATTTACATTGCTGCATGTATTGATTCACCATGTCCTGAAAGATCGGTTCATAGTCCTTTCTTTCTACCTGTTCGGTGGCAGTGTCCATCCGGTGTTGCAGCTGGTCTTCCCAGTCATTGGCTTTCTCAGCGCAACGATGACGCCAGTCGTGTACGAGGCGGTATGCGTCTGTACCAGCAGACAGGATATCAGCATAACGGCTGTAAGCAGGCTCTATCTGTGTTTCCATTACTTCTCTTACTTTCTCCCGCATGTTGGTGGCCTGTCCTTTAATGCCGGAAGAGAAGCGGTAATAGGCTTGTCCGAAACGGTCATCAGTCGCCATCACAGCAGGCGCTTCAGCAATGAATCCGGCGATCAGGAGGTCAACCCGATCATTCAGTTTTGCAAGGAAATTGTCCAGCCTTGATTCGAGGGCTGCCAGTTCACTTTTAATTGTTTCGGTCTGGAGTTTGTCTTCCTGTGATTGTCCGCGGTTAAATAAACCCATAACTAAATTGTAGAATTATCAGATCCTTTGATGTAATGTCCGTCGCTGAGCGTTGTGTTAATGAAGGTATGTCCGCAGTAGGCGCAATGTGTCAGTCCGTCCTGTCTGGCACGTCCTGCACCACAGTTGGGGCAGGCGGATTGATTAGTGCCGGGGTTAAAGTCTTCGGCTTTTCCACTGTAAGGTTCCTGTGATACGGCGCGCTGCTTCATACGTTCTATGAACGACAGCTTTTTATTGTCATTCTCCATCCGCTTATAGTTTGGATAAGATGTCGGCTTTTTTTGCTTTGTATTCTTCAGCATCGATCAGTCCGTTGTCATGCAGTGTTTTAAGCTGTTTCAACCTAGACTCCAGATCATCTGCGGGTTTTTGTTCCGTCTTCTGTGCATGCTGTGCATTCATGGCATTCATCATATAGGCCATGGCAGCACCCTGCTGAGCGGCATCGTTGAGGGCGGTTCCCGTTTGACCAACAGCGTTAGCCTGATTGAATTTAAGATAAGCGTCCATGTCCTTCACCATGTTCATGTTGGTCATGGTGTCGAAATGTTTGGCCACTTCATCAGGCAGGTTGACACTGCTGACAACAAACTCCGTTACTTCGATGCCGAAGGCTTCAAAATAAGGCTGAATGAGTGGTCTTATCTTATTGTTCAGGAGAGACAGATTACCTGCAATATCGAGTACCTGAATGTTGGCGGAAGCTAATGCTTCACCGAATTTCGGCGCGATGAAATCTCTCAGTTTGTTTTGCAGGTCCATTACAGATAACCAGGGTAGCGTGCCGGCGTATTCCCGGAAGAACTTCGCTGTATCAGCAATACGTACGTTATAGCTACCGAAGGCTCTTACACGTACCTGGCCGAACTGTGCGTCAGACAACATGATCGGAGCAGGGGTACCCCACTTGAGGTTGACAAATTGTTTGGCGGAAAGATAATAGACATCTACTTTAAACGGTGCCTGAAAGCCATACTTCCATCCTTTTAACCTGCTTAACAGGGGGATGTTTTCTGTACTCAGTGTATGCGTGCCGGCTTCAAATACGTCTGCCAGTTTACCTTCACTTAACAGGAGTGCTTTTTCGGATTCACGTACAATCAGTTTTGCGCCGTTTTTAATGTCTGCATCCCGGTGAGGGAATTTCCACATGAGCAGATTTGGGTCTTTCTCGGTCCACTCAATGATTTCAATAAATGGTAAGTTCATGGTTTTCAGTTATAACTAATAAATGCTGGGGCATCGGTTTATTAATTATGCTACAAAGATATATAGATAACGGGCCGAAAGATATAACTGAAAATCGGGATTTTCTATATAAAAAATGTTAATAATGATTTAAGTCTCTCCGGATAAAATCAACCCATTCAGTATGAGGTATTTTGCTTAAATCTTTTTCTGGTTGCAAACCGGTGGCGTCAATCGGAGCGGTATCTGTCCAGCTGGATTTTGTATCCGGTATTATCTCAGCAATAGCCCGTGGCGTGTTTTCGGGACAGAGCCGCAGGTAATTATTCCCCTGATCGATCGGCTGTGTCATCAGGTAGGGCAAAAGATATACCCATCCCGTGTTACCGCCACCGTTACTTCTCAGGTCAACGATCAGGTATTCCTCCGGATATACTTTTCCCCATAGTTTGGTGTTCCAGAGTCTTAATCAATAGGGTGCGGGTATGTTGTTGTTCCCATTACAACGGTATTATACCTTAATTACGCCGTTAGTGCTTCGTTCATACACGGAGCATTAACGGCGTAGTTGCGGTATAGTAACGATATAATACGAAGCGTGAGTCGATTTGCTGTTTACCCATGCACATGTTTTTGCGTCCTGTGCACACGAAAATGCGTCCTGTGCACATTGTGCTGATTTGCCTTAAAACAGGTCGTAAATTACAGTTGAAACAAAATAAAAATAGCATGTCAGTAACAAACAGCGATACATTTATCAGTGTGTGGTGGCGTTTTCAACGCTCACTTTTGCGTAGCAGCAGGCGCACGCACTGCTTCCATTTTTATATTAAATATTTTGCTTGCGCCTTTGTCATTGTCTGCCACAAGATGGAGGTACCATTCATTGTTGTTCACTGCAGAGATGCAGATGCCTTCCATCTTTTCACCTTTGAAAGCCGGATCGACTTCCGACAGATTAGTGATGCCATCCAGAGATATATCTCTGATGCTTAGTTTTTCATTGAAACGGGTCACCCATCCAATATAACTGTCGCCGATAGTACCGTCGTCATAGGCATTCCCGGTAGCCTCGCTGGACAGCAGGACTAACAGCATGTCTTCCTGTTCGATATAGCATAATTCTGATATGCCGGCAAATCCTGCCAGAACAAAAGGAATGTTGATGCTGGAAATATTGATAGGTACTTTTTCGGGATGTTGCCAGAAATCGGGTGTAGTGATGATGAGGTGGTTGATGGGGTTGCTTTCATTACCGCGGTTGCTCAGGATGAGGTGTTTGCCTGCCAGTGTTGCGCCTTCAATATTGATTTCAGGTATTTGTTGCAGGCGCCGGATAAAGGAAGTGGAGGAAATATAGTCTGGCTGGGCATTCGCAGTATCAAGTGGATATAGTATGATCTGTTCTCTTTCTCTGGTGGCTGCAGAGCCCAAAGCAAGCAGATTTTTGTGGCCATCTTTGTCGATGATGACTGCGGTTTCAAGATCCGCTTTTTGCGCCTTTGGAATCCGTTTTTCACTATAATTAAAGAAACGCACGGTACGTACCTCGTGATAGTTACTATCGAGCACCAGGAGTGTGCTGGCGTCATCACCGATAATATACAGCTGATCGTTATAGTAACTGATGGCAGAGCCGGAGGGGTATTCGCTCAGCAGCAGGAATTTTAGTAAGGTGATAATGGTTTTCAAGATGATCTTATTTTCAACTAAACTACAAAGGTTTCGGGGAATAATGGTAAGCCTGCCTCATCGGTATCTGCAATATGACCTATGTTGGCAAATTGGGTTAAGCGCATGGCATCGTTGTTGTGACTGATAGGGTTATAAACTGATGCTTACTCATGATGATTTACCGGACAAAAGCTATTGATGCAGCTGCTATTCTGATGATATTAGCACTGATCGTACTGATCCTTGTTTATGGAAAACCCTTCTTTGTGCCTATCGCATTTGCAGGCCTTTTAGCGATGTTGTTACTGCCTGTGAGCAGGTGGCTCCATGCAAAAGGCATTAACAACGCAGTGGCTATTCTATTGTCTATACTGCTTTTTGTGGGATTTCTGGCTTTGGTCGTGTTGTTTGTAAGTTGGCAGATATCGGACATTGCAGAGAATGCATCACAACTGGAGCAACAATTGATGGAAAAGTATCAGCAGTTGCAGGCATGGTTAAGTACAGAATATGGGATCAGCCAGGAGAAGCAGGCGCAGGTGCTTAAAGAGCAGCAGGAATCTTCTTCAGGTAAGGCCAGTGCGGTGGTGACGGGTATTATCAGTGGATTTGGCGGCTTTCTGACTGATTTGTTGCTGGTGCTGGTATATGTGTTTCTATTTACTTTTTTCAGAAGCCGTATCAAAGGGTTTATAGTGCGGTTGGTGCCGCATAGTGAGAAAGAAAAGGCAATAGCCTGTATTCATAAAACACAGGAGACTGCACAGAAATATCTGAAAGGCTTGTTGCTGATGATCATTTTTTTGTGGGTGATGTATGGTATTGGATTTTCTGTTGTTGGTGTGAAAAATGCTTTCTTTTTTGCAATCCTGTGTGGTTTGCTGGAGATTATTCCATTTGTGGGTAATCTTACAGGAACAGCACTGACCTTGTTAATGTCTCTTGTGCAGGGCGGAGACATGACGCTGGTAGTAGGTATACTTGTAACATACGGGCTGGTGCAGTTTATCCAGTCTTACCTTTTAGAACCTCTGGTAGTAGGTTCAGGTGTAGATATCAATCCAATGGCGACCATTGTGGGACTGGTAGCGGGGGAATTATTGTGGGGCATTCCAGGTATGGTGATGGCTATTCCATTGATGGGAATGATGAAGGTGGTTTTTGACCATATTCCAGTGATGCAGCCATATGCTTATCTGCTGGGACAGGATAAAAAGGACAGCGGCGGCTGGAAGAAATTCCTGAAGATCTTTAAAAAGGGATCCTGACGAGTTGATACCGGCTAAATGGGTGGCCACAAATTTCCTTACTTTTGATGTGTAATACTCAGCAATGAAATTTGACGCCTACATTCCCTGTGAAATGTTGCAGCCATATATCAGAAAATTTGTTGTTTCTGAGGCGGAGGTGTCATCGGTGTACAAGGTGTTTCCTGATACCAGTCTGGTGATCGGTTTTCAATATAAAGGGCATTTGTCGGCGATTGCGGGCGATACATCGACGCCCCTGGCCAAAGCAGGTATTACCGGATTACAGGATGGATACCGGCTTTTTAAGAACACGCCGCATATCGGTACGATACTGGTGTATTTCAAAGAGGCGGGTTTACCGGCTTTCTTTAAAGCGCCGGTGCATGATTTGTTCAGGCAGTCGGTATCCCTGGATAATTTTGTCACACAATCAGCGCTGGCTGTCCTGGAAGAGCAGCTGGCAGCAGCAGCAGGGGATGTGCAGCGGGTGAAACTGGTGGAACAGTTTTTTGTGGCACGTTTACAACAGACCAGTCCTGATCCATTGGTAAGCGCAGCCTTGAGTCTGATATACAGTTATAAAGGCAATATCCGGATCGCAGACCTGGCAAAGGCGTTACATACGAGTGCGAGTCCGCTGGAAAAGAGATTCCGTAAAATAGTAGGCGCTTCCCCGAAAAAGTTTGCATCCCTGGTACGTCTCAAAACGACCATTCAGCAATATTCACCGGATACCTCTCTCACAACCCTGGGATATGATGCCGGTTTCTTTGACCAGGCGCATTTTATCAAAGAGTTTAAACGTTTCACGGGAGAGACCCCCGATCAGTTTTTCCTGCATCACCCCGATGTGCCGGTTTCCTGAAATAAACGGTTTTTTACAATTCTCCAGCTGGTGATGTGGATATTTTTGCAGCATAATCATTCACATATGTTCACATTACAACAATTGAAAGCAGCACATGCAAAAGTTAAAACAGGCGCAGATTTCCCCAGCTATGTACAGGAGATCAAAGGACTGGGTTTACGGCGTTATGAATACCTGGTACAGGACGGGACCACTGTATATTACGGCGACAATGCCCACCAGGTAAAGAGTTTACCGATCTATGCGGATAAAGAGATCAATACGACTTCTTCAGCGGCAGCTTTACGACACACAATCGTTATTCATCAGCAGGGGCAGACGGATTTTCTTACTTTTTGTCAGCAGGCAGCCGAAGCCGGCGTAGAAAAATGGGTGATCGATACGGAGCGGATGGTTTGTACTTATCTGGATAAAAACGGCGTTGTACTGGTAGAAGAGCCTATTCCTCAGGGTGATTATGCCTGAGTGGCGATATAGGTGTTAAGCCCTATTTACGCTATCGTTATCCCCTGCAACAGATATTTTATTATATTGTAATAAAATATATACCAGATGCACCTTTGGAAGGAAATTTACCGGGATGCGTACACCTCTGCCCAAAAAGAAATATTCTACAATGAGCAAAAGCAGATCATTGGCATATTAGAAAAGATCAAAAGTGAGGAGAATGATGGGGGAACCTTACAGGTTTACGATTATGCGGGAGATGGTCTGCGGATCGCGAGATACCAGCATGGGACAAACACTTACAATACTTTTCTTTTAAAGGGAAAACAGTTGCTGGGCACAGCGAACTGGCACAGGCTGGATGAGGCGTGGCATATCCGTGAAGAGAAATATGAAAACGGGGAATTAATATATGAGCAATCACATAACGTCCTGCATAAGATCACAACGAGTGCCAGTTATGAGTACCGTGACGGACGCAAAGTGGCTGAGAAAAGCGTAACAGAAGACGGTACGGTGCTTAAGAGTGTGTTTACTTATCAGCAGGGTATACTGGCATCAAAGACCTCATTCACTGATGAGCAATTTACTGAACAGGTGATCTATGTCTATGGAGAGAACAAACTGTTGGCAGAAGAGCAGATCATACATAAGTATAAGGACACGCAATACCTTTCCCAGCAACGGAAATACTTTTACAATAATGATAAAAAGTTGCGGAAGACGGAACATTATGGACGGTATGATGGTCGTATGATCCTGTATAAGGTGGATGAAAATATCTGGGAGGGAAATGTGGTGACAGAGCTGGGAGCATTTACTTCGAATGCGGATTTTCTCATCGGATATTATGATATGGAGGCATTATATGCTATGCTCAGGGATGCACAGATGGAATACGAGATTCCTCACTTTGATAAGCAATATCTGGATAGATTAGGTCTGGATATTAAGACAAAGACAGTGAAGGGCTATGATCATATGAATAAGGAAGTGGCAGTGGAGTATTGGCATGCTGAGTTTAATGAGTTGTTGAGTAAAATGGTCTATCGTAATGAATACAATGAACAGTCAGAACTGGAATTTGTGATCAGTTACAGGGTGGAGGAGGGAATATTCGAAGAGCGGGATATCCGGAAATATTATTACGCATAAGTTGCGATAATCATTATAGCCTGCTGGTAATCAATACCGGCAGGCTATTTTATTTGTGTTACTATTTGTAAAGTTTGGTAACTTTAGGATAGATGGACTTTTAGTTTCCCCCAAAATAAAACCCCAGTCTATGGTCCGCATATCCTGTACAGCGCATGTACCACGTTATCTCCTGTTTGTCATTGCTGTTTGTTTACTGCAATTTTCCTGTACACCTGACGAACCCGACAATCCGGATGATCCGACGGAAGAAGATACGCCATTGCTGAAACATATTGGTTCCGCCCGTTTAAGTAATGACAGGGCTGGGGTACAAGGCATTGGGTTAGGGAATAAGGCATTTTTTGCGGGAGGGCAGGACTTTATATTTGTAAACGTACCAACTGTTTCTCCGCCTGAAAATCATGTTGATACTGTAGATATTTATGATGATCAGTCTGGTAGCTGGAGCAGGACTAACTTAAGTATCGGCAGGTCGCAGATGGGTTTGATCGCCGCGGGAAACAGGGTCTGGTTTGCCGGTGGAAGATACTGGACTTACAATGAAGATCTTCAATGTACGCAGGTTATCGATATATACAATACTACTACCAATACATGGAGTCATGATTCCTTAAGTGAGCCGAAGTATGACTTTTCTGCAGTGATGTATGGCAGTAAGATATTTTTTGTGGGTGGTTTGTCTTATGAATCTGATCAGTTTTGCCGGACGGCTGATGTGTATGATACACTGACCAATAGCTGGGAGCACCGGGTACTTGACAGACCTTTGTTCGGGCAAGGCGCTGTATCCGGCAATGAATTGTTTGTTCCCCGTTGGAATACAGATATCGTCGATGTATATAATCTGACAGACAATAGTTTCAGAACGCTCCAGTTAGGACAAGCCAGGGTACAGATAGCGACGGCTGCAGCAGGAAACCTGGTATTGTTTGCCGGAGGGTCGAGCTACATGGCGCCTGGCTATCATAGACGGGTTGATATTTTTGATACGCAAAGTGGTACCTGGAGTGCAGATTCGCTGAGTGAAGGAAGATATGAGCCGACGCCGGTCGTGATTGGGAATAAAATAGTATTTGTGGGAGGAACAAATACTAAAGGTCCGTTTGATGCAAGCAAAAGGATCGATATCTATGACGTCAGTACACGGAAGTGGAGTATAGACTCTCTGACATTTGGAACGAAGAAGCCAGCGGTAGCAGTTGTGGGTGATAAGATGATCGTGGCCAGTGCTATGCAGGGTATAGAACTGGGAGGAGAGGTGGATATTTTTGAGATATTGAGATAGATGGTTAATGGGATTTGCCTGGAAGGGAAGCATTGATGATCTCAGCGTTTGAAGACAAGCGCACAATATTTTCAATAGTGCCTCCGAACAGTTCTCTGTGTCCTTTGGAGGATGCATTGAATGTACCCTTGATAGTAACATACTTATTATTAAATGATTTGGGGTTCAATTCACTCATTAATTGTGGAGAGAATGCTACCCAAAAGCCATTTTCGGGAATAAAATTTTTGCAATCATCCTCATGCAGATAAATGGCATTCCCTTCAAATTCCAGGTGTAGATAGCCGGTTACATGTATTTTTTTGCCGTCGTACTTTTGCGGATTGGCGATCAGGTTGACAAGGGATACCCTTTGCAGGAGGCCTCGTTGCTGGCGTATTTCTTCCCGTTTGTTCGTGTTGCTGGTCTGGGAGCATGCCTGTGTAGAGAACAGGAGAAAGATGAGTGCGAAGGTGCTCGGATGCATAAATGAGGTATATAGGTTTGGGAGGTAAATGTAATGCAGAGAATGTTAAAGAAATGGTAAGTCATTGAAGGGCTTATTGAAACTAAAAAGGCATCGGTTTAACCGATGCCTTTTTAGTTATATTGATGAAGTAGGAAATGATGTTCTCTGATACGTCCAGTTGACTGACGCGGGACGAATGATATCCACTATCTGATAACTAAAGACATACACGGAATACCTATTTGAGTAATTTTTAACAAAGGGACTTAAAAATTAACAATGTTGCTTTTGCTAAAGCATGATTTTTCATACAAATCATATATTTTCACTTCCTGAATATGCCATTATAAAACCCTATATTCATTAAGTACATAAAACAATGATAGACAACGATAAGTTAAAGGTCATAGCTTACAAGGACCTAAAAGAAATGTTGCCAGCAGGTAATAAACTGGAAGCACTCTACGAAAAATCAAAAGACAAGGCGCTGTTTGATGAAAGCCTCTTCCCCGTTTACGATGGAGATATCGTAACAGATACCCTCGGGCTGCATGATGAAATTTACTGGGGTGTTTATTACAAATATATTGCTGAAAGGGATAACCTCCTTTTATCTTCGCCGGTAGTGCTGGGAAATGTGACATGTAAGGTGTTGAGTTTTTATGAAGGGCTGATCGCAGGTAATGTGGAGACGAAAAATATGTGGACACGACACCCTGATCATAAAGACAACCTGGCGCAGATCAGTGGTAGTCTGAAAGTGGAGGAAGTATTTTTTATACGGGGAAAAGGGATGAAAAAGAGTACCTGTCTGTCGGTGTTGGGAGAAGCAACTATTCACACCCTCATCAATGACTCGGAAGCGGAGATAAAGGCTGGTAAGCTGTTAATACAAAAGGAATTTTCGTTTCCGTTTATTTATGCCACGGAAGACAGGGGCAAACATGCACTTAAGAAAACAGACTGGAGCAGACATACACGGGAGGAGCTGACTGGTTATTTTAATGAGGCTGTGTTGAATATGGAATATGAGAACGAGGACGTGGGGATTTATTTTAAAGTTGGGACGATATTATCAAAGAAATATCAAAATTATCTCAGGACCAGTTAGTATCTGGATGGTCCGGAAATGTAGCCGTTTATGACAAACCAGGAGATGATCGCTTTTAAAAATGATTTAAAGAAAGCAGGAGAGTTGCTGATCACGGAGCGCATTGCAATGACCAAAGCGGCCATTGACAATGCGCAGGCGGCAGCTAACGGAGAGGAGAAAAGCTCGGCGGGCGATAAGTATGAAACAGGCAGAGCGATGGGGCATCTGGAAAAGGATATGTATTCCCGGCAACAGGCGGAGAATATGAAAGATCTGGATCAGCTGCAGAAGATCAATACGAATGTCGTGTATACGACCGCTCAGGCGGGCGCTTTTGTAAAGTGTTCGGAGTATTCATTTTTTATAGCGACGGGCTTGGGTAAACAGGAAGTAAATGGAGCCCTGGTGTTTTTTCTTTCACCACAGGCGCCGCTGGCAAAGTTGCTGCTGAATAAAGGAGTTGGGGAGCGGTTTATGTTTAATAAAAAAGAGACGGTGATCCTGGAAGTGTATTAAAGTTGCGTCATTAAGTACCGATAACACATTTTACAGCAATGGATGGGCATATGTTGATGGTTAAACATCCACCAGTTTATTTCTGATGGCAAACATCACCAGACCCACCCTTGTTGTTACTTCCAGCTTTTTAAAAAGGGCATCCCTGTATCCATCTACTGTACGTTCGCTTACAAACATTTCCTTTGCGATCTGCTGATAGGTTTTTTCGCTGCAGGCCAGTTTAAGAAACTGGATCTCTCTGTCTGTGAGTTTAGCAAAAACGGGCAAAGGATTCCTATCATCTACCAGTTGATGGATAGACTGCATCACTTTCCTGGTGATAAGTTCATTGTAATAATACCCTTTGCTCAGGATTTCGTCGAAAGCGATCTTTAGTTCGGATGGATCAGCATCTTTCAGTACATAACCTCTTGCGCCATGTTTGATCATTTTAATGATCGCGGCTTCCGATTCCAGGGTACTTACCGCCAATACGTTAATCTCAGGATAATGTTCTTTCAGGTATTCAGTGGTCTGGTAGCCGTCTTTTCCTGGCATGCTGATGTCCATTAACACGATGTCCGGAAGTTGATTGGGATCAAGCTGTTTAATGAGGTCATCACCATCTGAAGCTGTAAAGAGTACCTGATGGTTTGGGAACATATTAATTACCACTTCCAATCCTTTTCTAAGCATAGCGTGATCATCAGCTATAGCGATGAATCTGGTATCTCTCATACTGAAATTGAGTTTTTAAATTAGCTTGTTAACAGTAAACAATTTATAAAGATCAGTTGTCCGAATTGGGGATCAACTGAAGATATGGTAAATAAAGCAGATTACGGTCTTTTTGCCGCAATCTGCTTTTGTCTGATAGGTTGTTAGTTGCCAATATTGGCGGTGATGGCAAACATCCCCAGAAAGTTGCTGTTTTCAGGGTCATACCGTAGAGTAAGCGGCAGCCATAAAGATTTAAATACATTAATTCTTATTGTTGAGTTGAAGGTAAAGAGATGGTCTGGTGTATCCGGAGGCACATCTCCGAGCTGTCTGTCGTATTGTGTGAATAACTTGAATTCCATCTTAGAGACTTTCTGTTCATCCTGTAACAGTATTTTATTGACGCCCAGACTGGCAGAAAACAGTTTGTTATTGTAATTGCTCCCTTTGAAGGAGGAGTCTCTGCCAATCTTAAAAGAGGCATTTGCTTCCAGCTCCCACGGTCTGCGTCCGATCGTATTACCGATACCTCTGATGAAATAGGTGGAGAATTCGTACTCGGCCTGTTTATCTACCCTGTCATAGGAGACATTACCGGTGGCTGTCCAGAGTGGTTTTTGCCGGTAGTTTTCGGCAATGTCTGAGTAAACAGTCTGAAAGGCATCTTCACCTCTTTTAATGCGCCCTACGTAGGTGGTAATCTCTGTTTCATCCATTGTGAAAGAAGCGTTCTTCTGAGCAATAATGTCAGTTATGAATGCGGGATCGTTCATCGCTTCTGCGATCAGTGGATGTACGTTTGTATAATCGTTGGCAGCATCTGCTGCCTTCAATGATGCGGTAACGGCCTTGTTGAGGGTTGTATCATCAAAAAATCCGGCGTGATGCTGTGTAATGACGTTTTTGATGCTTCTTTTAAATGCGCTCATAAAGAAGCTCAGTTGTTGCAGTTTCGTCTGATCAGCTGTCGCCATTTTTGTTAACATGACATCTTTTTTGTTGAGGATGGTTACACTGAGTCCGCCGCCATATCGGGTGATATTATTGGCACTGTCACCCGCAATATTGAGGTTGACAGAAGTGCCTCTCAGTCGTTTTTCTGTACCGTAACTATGAGGAGGTACGCCTCTGCGGCGGAAAATCGAATCAATACCATAGAGGGAAGAATTGAATGTAAAGCTTCTGTCGCTACCCAGCAGGTTATCTATACTGGCACGAAAGAAGCTGGTGAGTACGTCTTTGGAGTTTGCACTTCTTTGTTTGTTTATTTCCTCACTAATTTCTTTTGTTTGTCCTACGGTAATGATCGTGCAGGACAGGAAAAGGATTGTTGCGCAAAGAAACTTTTTCATATAGCTGGTTTTAGTCGTTAGTGTGGATAACATAACCGGGGGTGAAACTGCTGTCTTCAAACGAGTCGGTTATTGGATTTTCTCCTACGAAATCGCCACTGATCTCGAGGTCAAATGTGCCTGGAGTAAAACCTGAGAAGTCGATACTATAGGTGGTATCTGGTTCCAGGTCAGATAAAGTTTCAGTGAATGACCTGGTATAGGTCTTTTTGAAATCATAAGGATGATGGAGCGTGTTGGGACGGAACACGTCCAGTACAACGAAGTCGTTTGGGGTACCGCTGAATATGCCGTTGATAGTGATCGTTTTCATAAAAGTGAACGTTTATGGGATTATTAAAACAGATGTCGAAGAGTGATTGGATAATGCTTACCTATAGAGGAGAGGTAGCGACCAGGCTGTCTTTTTTTGGGTTGTCGTTTTGAGGATGGCTCTACCAGCCAGTTGTATTTTAGTGATATAAGTCCCGATCTGTTCATCTATACGGGAGGTCACAAAAGACCGGGGAGAATATTCAATTTCATGAAAGATGGAGTGTGGGGAGGCAACAGAGTGGCAGTTGCCGCAAAAAACGATGAGAAAGCCGGTAATAAAGCCGATCAGGCCTATAATGGACAGGTAGCCTAACCTATAGTCAGATGTGTTGTGATTATCAGAATTTGGTGTCATGGGGCGCTATTTAGGCCCCTAAGTTCCCTCATGAGGCATGCGCCCACAAGCGGTAAAAGACCCAAAATAACGGGGGGATTTCCCCCTTCAGTCTATTTACGGCGCATGGCATACGGATACGGAGGATTTACAATCGTCCGGAAAGACCTGTTGTGAGTTACAGTTTATCTTTTTTTCGTTGTTGTTCATCGATCTCACCCTCTACCGGATCATCTTTTAACAGCTTTTTTCTGTCTTTCCGGTTCCGGATAATCACAAAAGCGATTAACGCAATGGCAAAGAGGATGACAATAAACACCTGGGTGACGTTAATATGCTGCATAAGCGGGAACAGTTGTTTCAGACAATTTACCTGATAGGCGTGTGATAACAATATTATGCTTATATGACCAACTGCAGGCCCTGCTACTTGTTTTTCCCTGTCTCCTATGTAAAATGGGGCGTCTGTCATGTAACTTCATAACAGACCCTCATTAATACCTTATGCCATGTATTCATTCATTGTTAGCCTCTGTTGTCTGCTGAGTATTTCAGCTTTTGCACAACCTTCCAGAGATACCCTTCATGAACAGCAAATGAACAAGATCTTCCATGGAGAGGTCATTCCTTATCTTAACGGTTGTGACAGCACACCCGACTGGAGCACATTGGGAAAACGTCTGATCAGCCTGTACGGTGATGCCGGTGAGGAGGTGTTATTGCTCAGTCAGACGATATACAGCATGCAGCAGGATGACTGGGCTAATTTCTCCATTTCAATCATCCCTTATGCAAAGAAATTTGGTCCTGGTATTCCGGCGAAGCAGCGATATGCATTTAGTGATTATATGAGCAGGAATGCGCAGTTATTATATCAGTCCGGCCATAAAGAGGAGGGAATTCGCTGGCAGATCCTTGCTTTACCGCTGGCAAGAGAAGCGGATCATCCCGAGATGCTGGAGACGATAGAAAGGATGAAAAAGGGTGATTAGAAACTCGGTACTGACAATATGTAAGTTCTGACAAAAAAAATGACAGGATTTCTGAAAAAATTTCAGTGTAAATAGCAGTGGCATTGGGTTTGAAGACTTTTGTACAAAGGTTGGCCAAACCTGAAACTTAAGTTTTTAACTGTTATTTGTTAACTTATTAAAAGGAGGTTAATTATGTCACTCGTTAAAAAAACAACAAACGCTTTTCCTGTGTTCCCATCTCTGTTTGATGACTTTTTCAGCCGTGAATTCTTTAACTGGGGCAACAACAATTATTCGTCCACCAGCACCACCGTGCCGTCTGTGAACATAAAGGAAACTGCGGACAGCTATGAAGTGGAGGTTGCTGCTCCAGGTATGGACAAAAAAGATTTCAACATTACGCTTGATGGCAATACCCTTACCATCTCTTCGTCTAAACAGCAGGCACAGGAGAAAAAAGAATCTAATTATACCAGACGCGAATTCAGCTACCAATCTTTCCAGCGTAGTTTTGAATTGCCGAAGAATGTGGTTGACGAGGATAAAATAAATGCCCGCTATGATAACGGCCTGTTACATCTGATAATTCCTAAAAAGGAAGATGCTAAACAAAAAGCGCCCAGAATGATTGAAATTGGTTGATTTAGACATGGGTTATAATTTTAGGCTGCCCGCTATCGGGCAGCCTTTATTTACGATCGCCTATTATTTTAAAAATTAATTCAAAAAAATTGGATAACTATTTGGTTAATTAGAAACAATCCTTATCTTTGCAATCCCAACGAAAAAACAATGGTTCTTTTGAAGGGACGAAGTTCTTAAAATAAGCGGAAGTAGCTCATTTGGTAGAGCACGACCTTGCCAAGGTCGGGGTGGCCGGTTCGAGCCCGGTCTTCCGCTCAGTACAAGATTTCCAAATTGCGGAGCAGTTTGGATTTTTTGTTTACAGGATACCTAGGTGGTGGAATTGGTAGACACGCCGGACTTAAAATCCTGTGAGCCGCAACGCTCGTACGGGTTCAACTCCCGTCCTGGGTACGAATTATAAAAGCCTTTCAAGTGTGAACTTGGAAGGCTTTTATATTTTATATCGTTCCAGATTGCTTACTTTTCAATTTGTGGAACAGTGTCCCATAAATTGAAATTTACCATACAATCAATTTAGCCGTAATTTCTTTTCCAACGCTTCAAACAGCTCACGATGTTTATTGGGATTGTTCTCTTTGAGACTTTGTAAATTCCGTAGCTTCCAACGGATTGCCGGAAACTTCTCAAAGTTATAAATACTCCAATCTGGAGTTCCATTTTTGATGCTTAATAGAAATTTCTTATCACCCTCCGTTAGGTTACTATGTATGGTTTGAACTAAATTTTCGCGTATGCTTTCATACTCCTCATAACCGAATGCATCGACTGTCATTCCTGTAAATTGATTATCCATTGTTGCCCGATGATCTTGAAAATTAGGAACAATGATTTCATTGATCGGTCTATCACTACAAAGTAAATAGTGTAGAAAGCCTTCTTTTATTTCTTCAGTGAAACCTTCCATTTCCAGCAAATATTTCACATCAAATAGATCCCTAGGATGTTGTCTATCCAAAGCAGCAATAATTTTACCGCCGAAAAGCTGTCCATTTGTAACAACAGGCATAACACAAAAGACTTCAAATTCATTCTGAGCTTTTTCGCACAATTCCATTACCCTTGGAGCTGCTAAAGCGCCACGATTAACCAAATTGACTTCCAGCTTTATATCAACTTTGTATGCTGATATCTGGAGTTTAGCTGCATCCCGCCGATGGGCCACTTTAACACCAGGGATAACTTTTTCAATGTTTGCTCTTATTCTTTCCAAGGCCTCTTCAATGCTTTTGAGTGAGGCCGCTCTATCTTCTATCGGTAAATAAGTTAGATCAATATCAACGGACAAACGAGGCATATTCCGCACAAAAAGATTGATCGCTGTGCCACCATGAAGGGCAAAGCATTGTTCCTTTGCCACTTCTGGCAATACTGACAATAAAAGCGATACCTGCTTTTTATATATTTCTTCCATGTTGCTTCAACTCCGGGGGGACTGTGATTTTGTATTTATCGATGTAAACCCCATTACTGACAATGCTGCGTTTGCCAGAGCCTAGCTTAATATGGTTTAAGTTCAAATAGTTAAACCAGCTATGACCCGCCTTTTCAGCCATGTAAAGGAACAAGCGATTTACTTTGATTGAATTACAATTCTCAAGCAAAGTCTGAACTTGCCTGGGAGGAAGGTTATTCAGTCCTTCCATTAGTTCGAAGCATTCAATGAGTTCTTGGTTTTGGGGAGCCAAATATAAGCATTCCAGCATTGCGCGGATGGCACCTGATATTTTTATGGAGAAATTTTTTGTCTCGATTTCCGTAAGCCCTAAGTCGGGAGGTAAAAAAGATGTTTCATGATAATCAATATGACAATCCCACTCATATTGTTTAAACCATGCAGGAAGATTGTCTTTTGTGGCACTAAATAAGATGATTCGTTTTGTAGCCAATTCCAGATAATGAGCCTTACCTAAAAGAGATAAGGCTGTCCGGCCTCCTGGATGAATAAACGAACCAGTTTGTCGTTGTAATGCATATATGGCACCTTCGTATGTGACTTGCTCACCCATACGGATAAAAGCGCCTATACCGATTGGCTTTAGCCATTTACTCTTCTTGTAACGCTGCTGCAAGTCATGGCTATAGCCTTGTTTTACAAGCCATGAAGATTGAAGAACAACCCCTGATGGTTGCAGCGAGGCCAGTCGGTTTATTTTTCTTTCAATTTCCGTACTCATAGTACTAATATAAGATATTATCTAAACCAAAGCAGTAAGAAAGTTTATTAAATATCAAATTTAAGTACTTATAGTACGACAATAGTATATTTTTTAAACCAAGTATGAGTAAGATTGACATTTTAAGCCGCAATGGTACATATTGGAACTATTCACAGAACCATTAAATCCTGTTAGCAACTGGTTCGCTAATTGTCCCGTCCTGGGTACAGACAAGAGCAGACGCTCTAAAATTAGTAAAGGCATCGACGCAAGTCGGTGCCTTTTTTGTTATAGGTATATTATTTAGTAACTTCAGTAAGTGAATAAGGCAATTAAAATATCATCTATTTTTCCAAAACACCTGTTTTGGGATGTTAAATTGGATCAATTAGATGCTGAAGCTGATCAGGATTTAATTATTCCAAGAGCCTTATTTATGACTAACGAAAAAACGTTTTCTGAGGATATTGAGAAATTAGAACTTATTTATTCAAGCACTGAAATTATCGGCATCCTAAAGACCACCAAAGAGCGAATTAGTAACAAAGTTTGTGAAATGGTTGCCAACAGATACCACATGCCAGCATTTCATAGATATTCCCGTTAATATATGTCTGATGAATCTATGGAGAAAGCTGTTACACCAGCGCTAATCCATTCCATTGTTGAACTTCAATCTATCGCCTGCCTTTCTTCTTTTGCATTAGCAGGAGGTACTAATCTCGCCTTTCGTTTTAATCACCGGAGGTCCATAGATATAGATCTATTTTCAAGTCAAGTTATAGGAAAAACTGGCTTTGAATATATCCAATCTGAATTAGAGACATTTTATGGCAAGCGCCTGATAAATTGTGAAATTATTGACCCTGAAATGGGAGAACAATATTGCTTTTTAAGAGCATTCATTCTTAAAAAAAAAGATGACCTCATCATCAAAGTAGAAATTATTCAAAATATTCCTCTGATTGACCCAATCGAATATAAGGATGGCATCAGGATGCTTTCACTAAGAGATATTGGTCTTCTGAAGCTAATGAGTGCAAGTAGCCGGAAAGCTAAAAAAGATATTTACGATCTGGATTTTATTACTGACCACATTCCATTACCTAAACTTTTTGACATGTTATCCGATAAACTCAATAAGTTTAGCGGACAAAAGTTTGAATCATTGTTTGATCTGGATAAAGACCAAAATCCCATTGAAAATATCTACCTGCTACTTGCATTTGATGAGATAAAATATAATGCGCTACCATCTAGGCCTAATTATTCTCATGATAGTATTGATATCTTGCCTTCTGGTAAAAACTGGCCATCTGCGAGAGCAGGATGGCGCAGAAAAGTAATTGACTTACTTCGCTCTCGCGGGCTTAAACCTCCTCCTGTAAAACCCATAAATTAATAAATAACTATAATTTCTTCCACCTGTATTAGAGCCTTCTTCTTTTATAATGATATCCTGCCCAATAAACTCCTTATTCCCTAACCTATACAGAAACTTTTATATAATAAATATTATATTTATTTTTACTTAATTTAATACTTATTGGGACTTCTGTATTCCTTTTATACCTATTGAAATATTAAACAAAAACACCAATGAACACCACCCCGTCGTTGTCAATTATTACGACCGTTTATAATGGGTTGCCATATCTGAAAGAATGTATAGAATCTGTATTAAAGCAGGATTTCCAGGATTGGGAATTATTAATAAGTGATGATTGTTCTAAAGATGGATCCCGTGATTATTTAGATAGCCTTAACGATAGCAGGATAAAGCTATACAAACAGGAAAAGAACCTTGGTATTTTCGACAATCTGAATTTCCTTTTTTCGAAAGCTGGCGCGGATGTTAGTCTGATACTGTGTCAGGATGATTATCTGGTGGATAATTCTTCCCTGGACAGAGTCGTTGCTTATTGGAAAAATGCAAGAAAGGAAGTTGGATTCGTTAAATTCAATCATGCGCCTAAACGACACATTATCCCTACGAAAATCAAAGCGGGAGAGGCGGATGTATGGTTTTACAGTTTCGGTAACTTCCCGGGGAATTTATCGAACGTTTCTCTGAGAACGAATATAGTGGAAGCCAGCGGCTGGTTTAATCAGCAATTTCCCTATGCGGGAGATTTCGAATTCTGGAGCAGGGCTGCCCGTATTTATGATGTCGAAATTGAGAGCACAAGTGTAACATATGTCAGAAGACACGAAGGTGTGGCTTCTAATTTTCTGAATAAAAAAGGTGAACTGCTTTCACAAAGGGACTTTATAGCTTCTGACCTGTATGAAAGACTTTTGAAGCAGTATCCTGGTACGAACTTTTATCTGAAACTCCATGGTACATTAAATTATGATGTACTGCATAGGGATTCTGCCATGAGGGCGTTGCTTCATAAGAACAAGCAGTTTTATAATGAGTTTAAGATGGTGTCTGAAAAGTCAAAATATACGTTTTCCGGTTTAGTGAACTGGATGCTTTTTGTTTTGTCTGTTGGTGGCCGTTATGGTAGAATTACAACTACTAAAATGCTATTAAAAACATGTCGTTTATTACCTGCCTGATCAAGATAGCGCAGACGTCCTAAAATTAGTAAAGGCATCGACGACGGTCGGTGCCTTTTTTCTTCCCCTCGCAAAATTCAGATAGCTGGGACTGGCTCCTGTCTAAAGGCTTCACGGTTATTCAGACAGACAGGCCGGCTATGCTGTTGGCCTATCTTAAGAAAAAAAGGTTGCACAAATAGTGCAACCTTTTTTTGTAATATCAGACGACCCCTGATTCCTAAAACTTAAGGCCCTTTATCGTTTTCGCCAATATCTCAGCGATAATAGCACATCCTTTATCTGAAGGGTGTATACCATCATAAGTCACATCCATTGCTTTGATAGGGTAAGGATATTTATCCCCGACAGTATATGGTATGTTTATATAATCAGGGTAAGTGTATTCTTTGTATTCGCGTGTCTGAGGATCTCTGAGGTATTTAAACTTTACAGCCTTGCTGATCTCCAGTCTGGGCTCACTATAGAGGTCCACTATCTCGAAGTTTTCTGCCTTACCTATTGCTTTTACGATATTTACAAAAGCTTCCAGACTTTGTCCTTCCTGATCTTTATACGATCCCCAGCTATTCACCTTGTTATTGAGAAGGTATACAAAGTCGCCGCGCTGCATAGGTGTCATCAGTATAATATGCGCCTTCGGATTAAGGCTGCGTAATTTATCAATGATCACCCTGAAAGAACCGCTCACGGTATTAATACCAGTGTTGTTAGTGTAGTCTTCCAATGTACCTGGTTTCACACCCAGCCACCAGTCATTGGTGCCCAGAAATATCGTATAGACATCTGAAGGCTTCAGGTCAAATTGATCTATTTTGTAGGCAATTTCAACACTTGTCCAGTAATTATGTCCGTGGTTGATATACGTCAGGCCAGGCACCAGCTCAGTAGTTCTTGTTATCCAGCCTTTTTCAACCCGGTTGTCAGTTTCCTCGAGATGGTCATTAAAATAGGTAAAGGAATCGCCAATTGCAGTCCAGGTAATCCCTTTCATTGGCATAAAGGAGCCTAGTACCACTGGTAACAGCAGTAATAATAGTCTACGAACTTTCATATCTATGTTTATAAATATATACGAAAAACAAAGAATATGGTTTCCAGGTTCGTTCTGCTAACTATTGTCTAAGATTATCTGCTATATGATGAATGCTTTATGCGTTATGTTGGTGATAAAAGCAGCTGAAATATCGCTCAGATATTATATGTGCCAGATCTATTAAATTATGTTAATTCTGGACTTTTTTTATGATCTTATCATGTGCCTGTTACAACAGGGAGGGGTGTGATTTTAGTAAAACAGCGACTCCTTGGCCAGGAACCGCATTGATCTGTACTTCATAGTTGATCTGCTTTGCGCGATAGTGTATATTTTTGATGCCGTTGCCCCTGATAATGTTATCTGACGAATAGCCTTGGCCGTTATCCTGTATTAATACGGTAATATTGGCGCCTGATATATGGAATTCAATGATGATTTTGTTACACCTGGCGTATTTCAGACTGTTATTGACCGCTTCCTTGGTGATCATAAGGAGATTTCTCTTTTCCTTTTTACCCAGCTTAACCGGCTGCGTATAATTTTTTATGATGAGTAGCTCTACTGCACTTGCATTGGCTACTGGTAACAGCAGGTATTGTAGTCTGTTGAGTAATTCGTCTACAGAGTCATTGTTGTCATCCAATACCCATATCATATCTCTCAGCCCTTCAGACGCCTGTTTGAGTGAATCTTTGATATTCAGAAAATACGGTTGTTTTTCCTGTGCATGTTCTGCCATATGGGCAAATAGCTTTATGGCATTTAATACGCTGCCGATATCATCATGCAGGTCTCCGGCAATTTCCTGCCGCATTTCCCTCAATGCTTCCTGTTGCCGTTTTAATTGTCTGATACGCCAGGCGTAAAGGCTGTAGGTGATCCCGATGATCAGCAGCGCTACTGCCAGGTAGAACCACCAGGTCTGAAACCATCTGGGCTGTACCGTCAATGCCAGTGTCCTGGATATACTCAGGTAGCCGTCTTCGTTGGCGGCTCTGGCTTCGAGATGATAGGTGCCTGGTCCCATACCTATCAGGTTGATGAAGTCCTGGTTACCTAATGCAATCCAGTTGGTATCCCGTTCTTTGATGCGATATGCATAGGTGAGTCTGTCAGCGTTGCTATAGTTAATACCCCTGAAAGAAAGTCTTGCCTGGAGCCAGTTATCAGGGATGCTGATCTTGTTTAGAAAGAGATTGCCCGAGTCTATTTGTCTCGTTTTGTCTTTCGTCTGAATAGCTGCATGCAGGATATAAAAACGCGGCTGGAACGGATTTTTCTGCACGAGTGCAGGCGTGATCTTCGTAAAGCCATTGGCGCCACCGAAATAGATGTAGCCATTCGCATGCAGACCACTATATTCTTCAAATTCATTTGCCTGTAAACCTTCTTTTTTTGTGAATAAACGCATGCTTTTCTCATCTGTATCAAACAGGATAATTCCTTTGTTACTTGATACAAACAGACGTTTGTCAATGGGAATGATCTTATAGATCTCAGCAGTGGGAAGTCCTTCTTTTAATCCATATATTTTTACAATCCTGAACTGCCGGTCTATTTGCACGATCCCTGTTCCATAGACAGCCGCCCAGAAATAGCCACCCGATTCACAGATATCCAGTATGATATTAAGCGGGAGGGTGGTAATAGGGTTTAGGAGTGTAGGGTGTGTGATCGTCCCTGTTTTGATATGGTAGACAGAAAGCTGGTTGTCGCATAATATGATAATCTGTTCCCCATTACTGGCAGGGTATAGTGTATTGAGTGTATTGGATTTCAGTGAGGGTGATTTTGATCCGGAGTTAATAATCACCAGCTTTTTCTTTTGTGGATACCAGCAATAGATACCATTTGCATTGTCACTGGCAAAAAGATACAGACTATCACCAATATTCGTGCTGCTGATAATAAGATCATGTGCAAGACCTGATAACTCAGGGAATCTTTTCGTAATACTGATTTCCCGGAAGTTCTGGTCGAGCAGGAATGTTTTACCTGATTGTGAGGCGATCTGCAGATCGTCCATAAAGGGAGCTATGAAATTCACATTCTGTCCTGTATACACCTTCGATAAATCATCATGATACTCCCTGTAAATGCCATCTGTGGCTGCAATCATGATGGAGGAATCACTACGACTGCACATCGCATAAGCAAGCGGAATCTTTACTTTGCCATCAGAAGATTTATAATAGGCGGTGAATGGACAGTCAATATTTGCAATGGTTGATAATCCTTTCCCGGAAATGATATATAAGCTGTTTTCTGTCTGAAGCGTGCCTTTTGCTTCGCTTATCCAGGACTGCATCTCCGGATCTCTGGCCGCATTATATGCGGTGATCTCTCCTTTGCTGATAGTATATCGCCATAAATGATTATCACAGATCAGCCAGAGATTATCACCATAAAGCTGAATATCCCTGCAATTGCTATTTTGAAAGGAGAGGGGCAGTGGTTTATAAAAAGAAGGCGCTTTGGTAGCCTCGTTGCTAAGTACATTGTAGTAGCGCAAGCCTTTGTTGGTTGCCAGTACACAGATGCTATCGTTTATTGGAAGGATCTTATTTACGTCAACCCCCTGAACCGCATCTGCCTGTATATTTAAATGTCCTTTGCTAAGTAGTTTGAGGTCGGTTGAACAGTTATAAACATCTCCGGATGATAGAAATATACTGAGTCTTCCATTGAGGAATGTATAGTTGGATATAATGTAGGCGAGTTTTCCATAAGTTTTAAAAAAGACCTGTCTGACTATTTTTTGCTTCCGGGTGTCGTATTTCAGGAAATGTCCTTCATCCGTACTTATATACAGGAAATCACCATCGGCAATACATTTTGTTACCGTGACAGGTCTGCCATCCGGCAGACTGGCTAAGGGACATTGTTGCCTGACCAGCCCTGTTTGCAGGTCTATGATGGAGATACCACCATAGGGTGTTACTGCAAACAGACTGAGACTGTCTTTAGAGAATGAGATGTCAGCAACATCATTATTCAAAATACTGTATCTGCTATCGGGGCTGAGTGGACGGTAGTTTGTAAAGTTATGTCCATCGAAGCGGCTTAAGCCTCCTTGTGTTGCCAGCCATATAAAACCGAATTGATCCTGAATAATTTTTCTTATATTTAGTGACGCCAGGCCATCATCCTGGTTGAATGTATTTAGCGGGACAATTTCTTTTGACTGACCACACATTTCTTTTACACAACCCAGCAACACAAACAATAAAAAAAGTCTGATTATGGCTCGTTTTGATGTGACCATTGTGGTAATAGTTCAATTTGTAGGGGATGGGGCGGACGTATTTACTAAAGAAATTTTTGATGCTATTGATCTTTCCTCAAATATCAGATACGCTTTCTTATGTATAGATAAGGATAATTCCTGTAAAATAGAAATATTCCACAACAGGAAGAAGCAGAAAGAAGTTGAACTGGAGGATAAAGATTTTTATGATACTGACCCTGAAAAAGGCGCACTTCCTATCTTTTTAAGAGAATATGTACTTACTGATGACAAGGAACCTGTCATTTCTGATCGCTATATGATGTTTACTATTGGTCACGGCGCTGGTTTTGGTATTATGACCAAACCTGGAGTAATAAACAAGATCAATATGGCAGCGGCCAGGAATGGTTTCGTTAAAAGTAATTTATTTATCGAAGAAATAGCATCTGTTCAGGAAGATCAGAATCATCTGCTTGAGATTCTGGCTAACAGTTTTAAGAGCAATAAATACAAAATTAAGCGACTAACTTCATATGATTTTCTAAAAAGAAGTAATACCGGATTTGCAAGAAAAAATAGGCATCTGATAGCTGAAAAGAAAAAAGACAATTTAAGTTCGCCTGACGTCAACTACTTAACCAGTTTTCAGTTTGCTTTAATAATAGAGCGTGAATTTAGTGAAGCAAAGCGAAAATATAATTTCGCATATAATGATAATATTCCTTTTGACCTGATTCTGCATGTTAATTGTTATATGCAGACGATTGAAAATGGTTATGCATTGAGAAAGGTTGCAAAGTATCTTTGTGCTACAGAAGTTGGCTTTCCAACATATGGGATCTCATATAAGATGGTTTTTAAGGCAATTGCGGGAAATCCGACGCTCGATATTGAAACTACGTGTTTTGATGTAATAAAGGAGGCTTTTTATACACGCAGGCAGACGGCGATCACCTCTGCATATGGAGATCGTGGGAAAGTGGCTTTGTCCTTGAATAGACTATCAGAGTATAAATTAGTGTACGACCAGCTTTCCAAGATGTCTGTAGTATTCGACAAAGCGTTTGAAAACAAACTGGGTAAAAGATCCTTATGCTGCCATGTCTATCAGGTACGTGAGGATGGGAGATTTGGAAATTTTAAAGGCCCGCAACTTGATGACAAACTTTCATTTCTTGATATAACAAATTTTTTGTCAGATCTGGTTGATGACATTAAAGATTATTGGACACCGGAACTTCAGATCGCTATAGAGGAGTTGATGAAGTTGTGTAAACGTGCAAAAGCTGCTATCCCTTTCGCTACTTATGAAGTGGGGTCGCCATTTTATCCGACATCGCTTGCTATTTTCTTTCCACGAAGAAACCGCTCATTGCCAGAAGATGATGAATTTCAGTTACAGCAGATTTTGAAATTTTATTCAGACAATGAATTTTCAAAATGTCAATTCTGGGATGAATTTCTCAAAAGGTATCTTGATGAGAAATTATCTTTAGACAAAAAATGCAATCAAAAAGTAAAAGACGCTGATACTTTTTGATTGCATCCCTGTTTTAATTGGGAATATTATATTCCCCACCTTGTTTTTCCAATATCGGGAACCCCCATTGTAAATAACACTGCGTTACTTCCTTCAGAGCGGCTTACTTGTATCATTTTGTTAAAAACTTTATTAGTAAAAGATTTTTTGTCGACGTTGTCGAATTTTATGTAGACTACTTCATCTCCCATAGGATTGTGAGTCTCTTCTGGCTTAAAGTTGCTGGTTTTGATGATTCCTTCTACTTCAATTTCGAATTCTACTTTTAACCTAATTTTTCCTTCACCATTTTCTAAACAAGTTGCGTTAAAACCAAGCGTCTTACTGGGAATTATACTGGTGGTGTCAGATAGGGGAATGACGTCTATAATAACGCCTGGATTCATTTCAATACCAGCAAGATCTTTCTGGAGGAAAGTTGATGGTCTTGCGGGCGTTATTGGGGTTGCAGTAGTTACAGTAGTTATAGTAGTTACAGTAGTGACGGAAGTTGCAGGCGTTGTAGTAGTTTCGTGAGTTACATTTTCTTTCATAAAATATATTTTTGGTTGAAAATATCGTGAGGACTATCATTTAATTGAGGTAAGTAAAGAGCGTAACAGCACGTGTTGATAACAAATTTCCTAAAACAGGCCTCCATCCACAATGTGTAAAACACGTCATTCCGGGAGGGGGATTTCCCCGGGGGATGTAGCATTGTGCTATCAGCCGTTGCCCACCAGGCAGCCCCCCAATCATTCCCCACCGCTTTTGAAGGGACACAATTTAATATACGCTTAGTGTGTTTTGAGGAATGCTTCTTCATATTGTGGGATTAATGGTGGAATAATGACGTCCATATGTTGCTCCGGACGATCAGGATTGACTTAAAAGTAAGCATTACGCATCCTTTCAAAAATACCAACTACTTTGTATTTTTTGGAAGGATGCGTAATAGCGTTGTTATAAAGGGGATGGAAATACAGGGGACATGACAATCCCTTTACCTGTTAGCACAGGTACCTGACATGCATACAGATGGAGACATTGAAAGTTGGTTGGCTACAGAGAAAGAACGTTGTGCTTATCAGGCTGCGGCTTTTTTGCCAGCTATTTTCTTTCTGGTTTTAGTTGTCTTCGTAACGGGAGCCACAGTTGCCTGTGCCGGGATATGTTCTTTTACATACGCTTCCAGCGTAGTCTTCAGTTCAACCTGCACGGTGCCTTTCTTTTCAGGTGCTGCCTTACCGGAGATGACAGCCTGTGTCATTTCAACGAAGTTTCTGATCGCGTCCGGCGTAAAGCCGATACCATGTAAAGTGCTTTCCCAGTCTTCTCTGCGGATCTGTACTGCCTTCACCTCCTTACCCAATACGGCTGAAAATGCTGCTGCCACATCATTGCTGCTGTACATTGCGGGACCGGTGAGTTCATATATTTTGCCATCTTCTTCCTCTTTTTGTATAACATTGGCAACAAATGCAGCCACTTCTTCAGGTGATACCATCGGAAGCGCTAAATCTACCGGGAAGAATGTTGGTAAAATTCCTTTCTCCTGTACTGATTCCAGGTACATCATCCAGTTGCTGAAATAGTATGAAGGACGTACAAATGTCTGTTTGACAGGCATAGCAGTAAATGCATGTTCCAGCAGATAGGACATTACCAGGTTACCGGTACCTGTTTCATATTGCGCACCGATGGAGGATAAACCCACAAGTCTCTTGATAGGGGAGTTGGCCAGAGCCTTTCTATAGTTATCGAGAATGTCGATTGTTTCTCCTATCACATTACGTTCATGATGTGTCTCGGGAGTAATGGCAAACAGGGTACTGCCATCCTGAAAGGCTTTTACCAGTGCGGGAAGATCATTGGCGTCAGCTATGGCTACGTCTGCGCCGAGTGCTTTCAATTGGGGAGCCTTCTTTTCGTCTCTGATAATACCTTTAACGTGTTCTCTGCGTTGGATAAGATGGGATACTATGCCAGAACCGACCCGTCCTGACGCGCCTAATATAATATGCATAAAACTTTGGGTTTTTTGGAGATACACCAAAAATTAGTCCATACATAACAAAACAGGCTACTGTTTTTACAGATAGCCTGTTCCCGGATAGGAATAGGGCATCTTATTTTTAGTTCTGGTTAAAGGTCAGGTATTCTCCGCTGTCGTCGTTATCGTCCTTCAGCTTGATTTCAGTAGCACTCAGAGAAATAATTTCCCAATCATCTGTCAATTCTCCGAGGGGTTTATTGGCGTCTGATTTTATTCCAAAATTTAAGTTAAATTTTTTCGAACTGCTGCTGGCACTCCAACTGCCATTTTTGCTTGTCCCTGATTTTGTTGCCACGGCCGTTCCATTACTGTCAAAAGTGAAGGTATAACCACTGAAATCGCTGGTTTCATCTTTACCGCTGTCGGTAAACAATGTCACCCGCCATGTGCCCGTTGTAGGGGCATCCGGATTGATTGAAGGCGTCGGATTATTATCATCATTGTTACTGCATGACATGACACATGCACAAAAGAACATAGCTAGTATCCAGCTGCTTCTCTTCATATACGTGAGTTTTATTGGTTTCGATGGGGCTTCTAACTTATTAATACGGATATATCAGACATTTGGTTGCCTTGGGGAATAATAATTTAATTTGGCACTGTCCGCCGGTATGACGAACTTTTATACAACAATATCATTGTATGAAAAATCTCCACACTTTATGGACCACGGCCATACTTAATGTTATTGCTGTGAATGCTTTCGGGCAGACTATCAAAGGCACTTATGCCATTCAAAATGTTCAGACCGGCATCTATCTGCGGATAAAAGATGCAGATACAAGAAATGGAACGCCTATCGTTGCTTACACGCCGGTGAACTGGAAATGTGTCACCTGGGACTTCCAGCAGGTAAATGGGGATACCTATGAGCTTAAAAACCTCTTCTCCGGTAAAACCATGCAACCTGTTGATGAAAAACCATCCGCAGGTACTACCCTCGAAGAACAACCCGTGGCAGCAGGGAAATCCAGTCAGCAGTATGAATTTATACCTGTTGACAAAGGTACCTATCTCATTCGCCTGAAAGGGTCAGAACTGTACCTCACGCCTGCCGACGACAATGGGACTGTCAACGCAAAAGTCCTCCTCGCAAAGAAGAATAACTCAAAACTACAGCACTGGACGATCCACGAACAGCAGCCTACCATGTAATAATGTCATTCCTGCCGGTTCTGGTGCGCTTACAAGCCTGCCTGAGCTGGCAGGGATGTTATGCTATTGTCCGGCTTTCGCGTATTTCCTGGTTGTCTGATCCGAGGTCGCTTTAACCCCATTCTGTTTTCTGTTGTAGCAGGCTTCCCATATCTGCCACCTGATTCCCATTCGCCCAGACTATTTTCCAGATACCCTTCCAGGGCGCTATAAACCCAGGAACCCTCCCTCATTTACATCATCAACTAAATTTTTCTTTTTAAAACTAAATATTTAGTTTTAGCCTCAAATGCTATAAGATGAATTACCTGCAATCTTTACTATGCCTGCTTTTCTTATGCACAATGACAGACAGACTGGCGGCACAATCCACCCTGGACAGGAACCGCGTAATGGAATACCTCCAGGACCTGCAGTACGACGAAGCCATTGCCTACCTTCAACCCACTATTGACAGTAATAATGCGCAGCACGTTTCCCTGCTCGCCTATACCTACTACCAGGCCGGAAAGGTCTCAGATGCCATTAATCAGTATCAGCGGGTATTACAGCTCGATAGTAATCATATCACTGCCCATCAGTATATCGCCTCTATGAACATGCAGCAGGAGCAGCCGTTTTCTGCTATTGCACACTATAAACGGATCGTTCAGCTGCGTCCGCAGAACGCAGCCGCATGGAAACAACTGGGGATGGCAGGCTTTACTGCCAGACAGTCCGACTCTGCTTTTATATGGCTGACAAAGGCCTATGAACTCAATCCCACAGATGCCAGAGTAGTATCCAGACTGGCGGAAGAATGGATCGACAGAAAGCGCCTGGGTATGTCAGATACGCTGATCAATACCTACCTCGCCAAAGACTCCGGCAGTGCTTTCGTACTGATGACAGGCGCCCGGGTATCTTTCCTGCTAAAGGATTATAAACGCACGTTGACAATGGGAGATAAGCTGAAAACGTTCAATGTTGCCTCTCCTAATGCATTTCTTTATGTCGCCGCAGCAGCATTCAACCTTAACAGATTTAAGGACTGTATTGCCGTGCATGATTATCTCGCCGCCCGCATGTCCAGTTCGGAAAATATCATGTACTACGCTGCCATGTCCTATACACAGCTGGGGAAATACCAGGAAAGTAACGACCTGTTGCAGACCTGTATTGATATGGCAAAATCGGCCAGTCTGGATAACTATTATACCGGTATGTCCATCAACTATGAAGCCATGAAACAATATAAGCCGGCCATTGCCAGTCTGGATACCGCCTATTACATGTTCCATCAGCCTTTGAAACAGTATAGTATCGGTCGTATCTATGATGCGCATCTGAAAAATGAAGCAATGGCTACCCGCTACTATAAACGATATATTCAGCTCTATAAAGGAGAAAGTACCGAAGAAAAACAGATCTACGATTACCTTAAAACCCGCTTCCAGAAATAACCTGACATTCTGTACGGGGCATAATCTTTGTGCGGTTCAGGCATGTCAGATAAATCTTTACAGCCTGACCGCTCTCCCATGAGTGGTTTTGTACAGGTAAGGGGTGCAAGGGAACATAATCTCAAAAATGTAGACCTCCTTATCCCCAGAGATGCCCTTGTGGTATTTACTGGTGTATCCGGCTCGGGTAAGTCTTCACTGGCTTTCGGTACCCTGTATGCGGAAGCCCAGCGCCGTTACCTGGAATCCGTTTCACCCTATGCCCGCAGACTGTTTCACCAGATGCCTGTTCCGGAAGTGGATGAAATTGATGGTCTGCCGCCGGCGGTTGCCCTGCAACAGCAACGGGGTACACCAACTACCCGCTCTTCTGTAGGTAGCGTAACCACCTTATCCAA
The DNA here is from genome assembly GCF_900114995.1 of Chitinophaga sp. YR627. GTDB lineage: Bacteria > Bacteroidota > Bacteroidia > Chitinophagales > Chitinophagaceae > Chitinophaga. The sequence continues at coordinate 873,432 of NZ_FOUX01000005.1, read as the reverse complement.
CCTGCTGCGTATGTTATACTCCCGCGCAGGAGATTACCCACGCGGACAAGCTATCATCTACGCAGAAGCTTTTTCTCCCAATACTGCCGAAGGGGCCTGTCCGCAATGTCATGGACTGGGTCGTATCTATGACGTCACAGAGCAATCTATGGTGCCGGATGATACACTGACCATCCGGGAAAGGGCAGTTGCGGCATGGCCTACTGCCTGGCAGGGCCAAAATCTGCGGGATATCCTCACCACCCTTGGTTATGATGTGGACACCCCGTGGAAAGACCTGTCGAAAAAAGACCGTAACTGGATCCTTTTCACCGACGATCAGCCTGTCGTTCCTGTTTATCCGGGATACTCGCCTGAAGAGGTTAAACGTGCCCTCAAAAGAAAAGAAGAGCCGAATTATATGGGCACCTTTATGAGTGCCAAGAGATATGTCATGCACACCTTTGCCAATACGCAGAGTGCTATGATGAAAAAGCGTGTCACGCAGTACATGCTCAGTACTGCATGCCCTACCTGCGATGGTAAAAGGCTGCGGAAGGAGTCACTTTCCGTCAAATTCGCGGGTCTCGATATTACCGAAATGTCAAGACTGCCATTAGCGCGTCTGTATAGTACGGTAAAGCCTTATGCAACCAGTAAGACACCATTGAGCGCAGATCATGATCACCCGGAAAAAGCGATCGTGACACAGCGTATTGCCGTAGATCTGGCAGCTCGCCTGGAAGTATTGATGGAACTGGGATTAGGATATCTCACGCTGGAACGCAGCACGCCTACTTTATCTCCTGGTGAATTGCAACGTCTCCGGCTGGCTACACAGGTCCGCTCTAATCTTTTCGGAGTAGTGTATGTACTGGATGAACCCTCTGCTGGTTTGCACCCTGCCGATACGGAGGCTTTATTAAAAGCGCTCGACCGCCTGAAAGTTGCCGGTAACTCGCTCTTTGTGGTAGAACACCAATTGGATGTAATCAGACATGCAGACTGGATCGTGGATGTTGGTCCGGCAGCCGGAGAGCACGGCGGACAAATACTCTATAGTGGTCCGCCGGCAGGACTGGCAGAAGCTAAAGAATCTGTTACCCGCAAATACCTCTTCGAAGAAAATACAGGGATCTCTCACAAACCGCGTACGCCTAAAGCGACGTTGCAACTGAAGGATATTACCCGTAATAACCTGCATCAGTTGTCAGTGGATTTCCCATTGGGTGTATTCACTACAGTCACCGGTATATCCGGTTCGGGCAAATCCAGTCTGGTGAGTCAGGCACTCGTAGAACTGGTGCTGGAAAAATTAGGGCAGCAGCATGCTACAGAAGAAGAAAACGCCGACCTGCTGGAACAGGAAGCCCCTGCCACTCTTGAAGGCTATATCGCAGGCGGAATGGAACATATCAAACGACTGGTGCTGGTGGATCAGCAGCCCATCGGGCGTACACCAAGATCCAACCTGGCGACTTACACCGGATTGTTTGATCATGTACGTAAACTTTTTGCTTCCACTAAGGAGGCTAAAGCCCGTCGTTATGATGCAGGCAGGTTCTCTTTCAATATCGCTAAAGGGCGTTGTGAAAACTGTAACGGGGAAGGTTTCGTTATGGTCGAGCTGTTATTCCTGCCCAGTGTATATGCGCCCTGTCCTGTTTGTGAAGGATCGAGATATAATGCCAAAACACTGGAGATTAAATACCGGAAGAAATCCATCGCCGATGTGTTGCAGATGACCGTGAATGATGCCTGGGACTTCTTTAGTGATGAAGCGACTGTCCATCATTCGCTACACGTATTGCGGGAAGTGGGATTAGGTTATCTCCGGCTGGGGCAACCGGCAACCGAGTTATCAGGAGGAGAGGCGCAACGTATCAAACTGGCGACAGAACTGCAACGTATGGGCCGTGGTAATGCACTCTACATACTGGATGAACCTACTACCGGTTTACATCCTGCGGATGTGGAAAAACTGATGTCACAGCTGAATCGTCTTGTAGATGCCGGTAACACGGTTATTGCGGTAGAGCATAATATGCGCGTACTGGCAGGCAGTGACTGGGTCATTGATATCGGACCCGGTGCAGGAGAGGAGGGCGGTAAAGTGGTGGCCAGCGGAACACCGGCAACCGTAGCCAGAGACCGCAACAGCCGTACCGCCGCATATCTTGCACGTCATCTTAAATAGGCTTAATTTCACGCCACTTTGATAACCGGCAGGATCAATGACTGCCGGTTGCCATTTGTATAAATAATGAATCAATGAGTATTAAACAACCCGACCTGAGAACGGTCAATGTGACCAGGTATGTGACGCCTCTGCGTGAAGGAGGTTCCCTGCCGGCCATTGCCGAAGCGGATGATGGATTCCTGTATGTACTGAAATTTCGTGGCGCCGGCCAGGGTATTAAAGCCCTGATCGCAGAACTGATAGGAGGAGAAGTAGCCCGTACCCTGGGCATGAAGATACCGGAGATCGTATTCGCTAACCTTGATACCGCCTTCGGACGTACAGAGCCGGACGAAGAAATACAGGACCTGCTGAAGGCCAGTGTAGGCTTAAACCTGGCGCTGCATTATCTCTCAGGCGCCATTACCTACGATCCTACTGTCGCCGTAATAGACCCGCTGACGGCCTCTCAGATCGTATGGATGGATTGCCTGCTGACCAACGTAGACCGTACGCCCCGTAATACAAATATGCTGATGTGGCACAGGGAACTGTGGCTGATCGATCATGGCGCATCCCTGTATTTCCATCATTCCTGGGATAACTGGGAAGAACAGGCCAAACGTCCTTTTGTGCAGGTAAAAGATCATGTGCTGCTGCCACAGGCATCAGAACTGGAAAAAGCAGACGCTGCCTTCCGTGCTATACTGACAGAAGAACAGATCCGTGCTATCGTTGCCGTAGTGCCGGACGAATGGCTGCTGACCTTATCGCATCATGGTACACCGGAAGAGATCAGAGAGGTATATGCCCGTTTTTTAATCACCCGGATAGCCAATGCCGGAACATTCGTAAATGAAGCGCAAAATGCAAGAAAAACACTTATTTGAGTACGCCGTGATCCGCGTTATGCCGAGAGTGGAACGGGAAGAGTTTCTCAATGCCGGTGTCATTCTCTATTCCAAACAACAGAGATTCTTACAGGCGATCATTACGCTGAATGAAGAACGGCTCCGGGCTTTCTCTCCTGAAACAGATATAGAAGAGGTAAAATCCTACCTTGAGGCATTTGCCTGCATATGTAAGGGTGGTAAAGAGGCAGGACCTATCGGACAACTGGATCTGGCTTCCCGCTTCCGCTGGCTGACAGCTACCCGTAGTACGGTGGTACAGGCAGGGAAGGTACATCCCGGCTTCTGTAGTGATCTGCCGCAGGCACTGGCCAGATTACATGAACAGCTGGTGTTATAACTGGTGATATATAGCAGTTTTCTACCTGCTGATCGCTTCTAAAGACATCCTTTTAGGTATAACTTCACTTTTGTACTATATCCGGCTATTTATTAGTTAAACTATAGTCATCTATCATTCATCCTTGGTTGCTGATCGAAGCATGAACGATGGATGACTATAGCCTGAGTATGATCAGGATAATGCAGGCAGACAGGCTTTCAACACACCAAAGGTCGTTCATAATACTGCACATATACGTCTCCGGAATGCTTATGTTAAGTTTTTTGTATGCTCTTTTTTGTATGTACTTTTTGGTTAGATTTACAACAAACAACCCCGTAGCCCGATGTCTTTACACGTAAGCACCTTACAACTGTTCCGCCGGAAAGAAGCAGATTCCCTGCCTCGTTTTCTTGATCTTGTACAGACTTGTAATGATCATAGTGAAGCCACCAGGCTCCAATACATCTATGATGGGAACGCTTACAATGCTTATACTTCCCCTGCTGCGCTGGAAAAGGCTTTTGCCGATCTGGAGCAATACTGGGATAAAGGCGATTATGATAAAGACGTGATCCTGTTCACCGACAGAGAGCATCCATTATTCTCTCTCGTACATACGGACCCGTTTGAATATACACATGAAGATACAGCTGCCTTTACCTTTAATGGTGGCAGACCATTATTACAACCACAGGGACATTTCTCCTACTATACCTTCCATGACTTCTTTGTGGCTGTTATAGCCGCCTATAAGGCGACCTATGCTGCCGTATATGATACGGACCTTGAAACGCTTATTTCCTTTGCTTCTTTTTATGGTGAAGTGGAAATAGATGAAGAGATCTCCACACCGGAAATTGTATTGGAAACACCGGAACACCTGACTGCCCGTATCGGCCGTGTCATCTCACCGGAATTGTTTAATCCGCTGGAAATTCCACCGGCTATCTATTGGTTCAACTATTGGAATGAGGCGCAGGTAAGAGCAGTGGGAGAAGAGAAGATAAAACAGGCGCCATTCGAAGTGATAGAAAAAAGAGCAGATGGTGGTTATATCCTTGTTGTACAGAAAGAGAACTTTGATACCCATAATACAGCACACCTGGAAAGATTAGCGGCTCTTTACGATCACTTTGATCTGTATAGCCTGCAACAGGGAGGGGACTGACCGATTCGCTGGCGCAGATCTTGTATACTGTTATCTATAATAGTATCATATGCCAGAAGGTCCATCCATTGTTATACTAAAAGAAGAAGTACAATCTTTCAGGGGAAAGGAGGTCATTGATGTGGCCGGATATGCAAAGATCGACCTGGAAAGACTCCGCAATAAAAAGATCATTGCCTTCAAAAGCTGGGGCAAACACTTCCTGATCTGTTTTAAAGGATTTACTGTGAGGATTCACCTGCTGATGTTCGGCACCTACAGGATCAATGAGCAAAAGAACAGTAATCCGGTATTACATCTGCAATTTGCGAAAGGCGAACTGAATTTCTACACCTGCGCTGTCAGGATCATAGATGAACCGCTGGATGAGGTCTATGACTGGAGCGGCGATATCATGAATGAAGCCTGGGACCCCGGAAAAGCCATGAAAAAACTGAAGGAGGTACCTGACATGCTGGTAGCTGATGCCCTCCTGAATCAGGATATTTTTGCCGGTTCCGGTAATATTATCAAGAATGAGGTCCTGTTCCGTATCAGGGTACATCCGGAGACCAGCGTCGGGGAGCTGCCGCTAAAAAAGAAACGTGAATTAGTGAAGGAAGTGGTGAACTACAGCTTTGATTTCCTGCACTGGAAGAAGGAATATAAGCTCAGGGACCACTGGCTGGCACATACAAAGAAGATCTGTCCCCGTTGTCATATTCCCTTTCACAAAGCATATATAGGCAAGACAAAGCGACGTACCTTTTATTGTACCAATTGTCAGATCAGGTATTACGATACTAAATAAAACGGCCGCATCCTGTAATGATGCGGCCGTTTTATTTAGTATTTACGGTACTTATACCGGACTGTTCCCAATAGTTCTTTTTTCTTTCCGTAACATTCTTCCTGTGTAGGCAGACCTTTCTCATCATAGCTATATCTCCAGATGGTATAGGTTGCCGTTTCTCCGTTTACTGTGGTCATTGCCCCAAGACGGTTCTGCGCGTCATAATCGAAGATATAATCAGGCAGCATCTTTTTACGGGTAGGCGAGTAACGCACGATGTCGCTCAACAGGCCCTGGTCATTGTATTTGTAGTAAATACGGCGGCCTTTAGAGCCTTTTCCGGTTTCAATCTCTTCGGATACCTGTCCGAGAGAGTCCAGCGTAAAGGTGACCGTTGTAGAGTCTTCTATTCTATCTCCATGAAAATGAATCATTTGAGATAAACGACCCTGTTGGTCGTATGAATAGCGGCGGGTCTCCGTGAATTTATACTTAGTCTTGGGCTCGTATGAAGTCAGGTATACCTCCTGGATCTTACCGCTCGTATCGTTGGTATTACGCATGTAGATCACGGTGGTAATGATACTCCTGGTGCTATCTATGGTCTTGGTCAGCTTTCCCTTTGTGTTGAAATAAGAGGTCATTGCTGAATACCCTGTGGACCGGGATACCGTTACAGATCGGATCTGGCGAAAGTTAGGTGATAGCTCCCGCGTACAACGGAAATCATTGTCGCTATTGCGATCCTCATCAAAACTTTGCACAACCTGGGCTACTATCTTATTGTCCTTCAGCAGGGCCATATTTGCCTCGGTACGGGCAGTATTAACAATGTCCTGGTAGTAAAATTGGGCGGAAACAGACAAGTTTAACCCAAAAAATGCCATAACAAGCAAAAAAATGGTTCTTCTCGTGTACATATTAGATACAAAAATAATGATTCAGGAACATTCAGCAGTTCATTTCTGTAAAGATAATTTTTATATTTACCTTCTATAACCTATCAACCACCCATCAACCAGTCAACCGCTTTGAAAACACAGCCACTCAGAATAGAAACGAACTGTCTGAATTGCGGGACGGATGTACCCGGCAGATATTGTACGAACTGCGGCCAGGAAAACATTATCCCCCATGAAACTTTTGGTCATCTGGTAAAGGAATTTGCGGCCGATATCGTCCACTATGATTCTAAAACCACATTGACTTTCAAGTATTTATTTACCCGTCCCGGACATATTACCAAAGAATATACAGCCGGTAAGCGCGTCAAATTTGTACAGCCCATTAAGTTGTATATTTTTTCCTCATTTCTGTTCTTCCTGTTATATTTCGCGCTGACGCCGAAAGAAGATAAGGTGAAAATTGACCAGGAAACAAAAGTGCAACTGGACGCCAACCGGGAGAAAGCAAAGGAGTCTTTTGCCAGTCTGCCGGATTCCTTGAAAGCCGGCGACCTTTCTACAGAAAACTGGTTCAGAAGGTTATATACCTTTGAGGCCAGGGAAAAATATGACTCCTTTCAGTCTACATTACCCGATGAGTACAGGGACGGTCTCTTAGAACGTAAAATGGCCAAATATTATTTTAGTGCAGCCAATAGAGTGGATGATAATGATGAAGAAAGTCAACATGCGGAGGAGGCAGAGGAGGAGGTGTTCCATCACAATTATCCTAAAATGATGTTTGTGCTGTTACCACTTTTTGCACTCTATCTCCGATGGATGTACGACAAAAAGAAATGGTTCTATGCCGATCATGCCATTTTCTCCATTCACATCCATGTGTTCTTCTTTATCTTTTACCTTTTCTGTGCTGCAATGGACCGCCTGTTCGATACAGAGGCGGTCACAAGTACAGGGCTGTTGGTTATATTTGCATATCTGATCATTGCGTTGAAAAATACCTATGGTCAGTCATGGGGAAAATCGGTGCTGAAAGGCTTCCTGCTGACGCTTACCTATCTGGTGACATTGCTGATCGTTTTTATCGGATTTATGGCAACTATGACGCTATTAAATACGTAAATTAGGGAATGCAACCACAATTTATAATCATACACCAGCAGGTAGCCCCGTATGTGGCTCATATACAGTTGAACCGCCCCAAAGAACTCAATGCACTGAACCTCGAACTGATGATGGAGCTCAGAGATGCATTAAAGCTATTAGATGCGGATGACAATGTTCGTGCAATCGTCATCAGCGGTAATGAAAAAGCATTCGCCGCAGGCGCCGATATCAAACAGATGGCAGGGAAAACTGCCATGGATATGTATAACATTGATCAGTTCAGCACCTGGGACACAATAAAAAAAACTAAAAAGCCGTTGATTGCGGCAGTAAGCGGCTTCGCGCTGGGAGGGGGATGTGAGCTGGTGATGCTATGCGATATGATAGTAGCCAGCGAAACAGCGCGGTTCGGACAGCCGGAAATAAAAATTGGCGTCATGCCCGGCGCAGGTGGTACACAACGCCTGACCCGCGCCGTAGGTAAAGCCCTGGCCATGGAAATGGTACTGACGGGTCGCTTTATCACCGCAGAAGAAGCTGCGCGTGCAGGTCTTATCAACCGGGTCGTACCGGTGGAACTTTTCCTGAATGAAGCCGTCAAACTGGCGACTGAAGTAGCTGCTCTGAGCCCGCTGGCGGTAAGAATGGCGAAAGAATCTGTACTGAAAGCATTTGATAGCTCCCTTGAGGAAGGGCTGCATTTTGAACGTAAAAACTTTTATCTGCTGTTTGCCTCTGAAGATCAGAAAGAAGGCATGCAGGCTTTTGTTGATAAGAGAACACCTGTTTTTAAAGGAAAATAAAGCTGCGTATTACGAGCCGAAGCATGCTCAGGAAGTTTCTTCGTAATGCGCAGCAGCAATTCGTAATTGAGACCATGACCATGAACAAAAATCTGGCAGCAGTATACGTCGTAGCTGCCTGTATGCTAGGATGCAAAGAACCGGCTGCTAATAAAGACAGTCAGCAAACAGGAGCTAACCCTCCGCCCACCACAGACACCATGATGACCATCGCAGATACGATTGAACCCACGCAGGTCGCTTCATGGCACTCATTTGAAGCGTTTGAAGGGAAATATATTGCTGAGACAGGCATGCTGCAGAAAGAGCCGCTGAGATCGCGTATTAAGGCACTGTTGGAGAACGAAAAACAGGACCCCCTGTTTGCTGAACGCTTTGATGTGACGCCGCCTGTAGAACTTGAAAATGAGATACTGTATAACCAGGGTTGCCGCCGCCACTATTGTGGTGTGGACGAAGCAGCACTGGCTGTTGATATGCGCCGGGATGTGATCTATATCGGTATTGCCGTAAACGGCGTCGTAAAACTGTTCAGCGAACGGGGAGATTCCACTTTCCCGGAAAAGCTGAGACGCTGGAAACTGAAATTTCCTTCCATGAACTGATACAGAGACGTTATTGACCTGCTCACATAAAAAAAGCTGTCCACCTTCGGCGGACAGCTTTTTTATATTATTGCTTCAAACGTTTAGTTGAACTTCTTCTTCAGCTCAGCCAGTTTCGCCTGGAAATCATTCAGCGGCGCTGGTGCACCCTGTTTTGCATTCCTGTTACCGCTGTTGTTGCTGTTATTGTTTCCACCACCTTCTCTTCTTTCTCTGCGCTGTCCGCCGCCTGCCTGTGGCGCTTCATTGTCTTTCATAGACAGGGAAATACGCTTACGGGAAGGATCTACCTCGAGTACGGTTACAGTCACTTTCTGGTTCAGTTTTACCGCTTCATTAGGATTGCTGATAAAACGGTTGCTCAGGTGAGAAATGTGTACCAGACCATCCTGTTTTACCCCGATATCCACAAAAGCACCAAAGTTGGTAATGTTGGTCACCACGCCTGGCAGTGTCATCCCTACTTTCAGGTCTTCCATTTTGTGAATGCCTTCCGCATATTCGAAGATAGCGATCTCGTCACGAGGGTCACGGCTTGGTTTGTCCAGCTCTTTCAGGATGTCCTCCAGGGTCAGCAGACCAACCTCTTCGCTTACATATTCCTTCGCATTGATTTTCTTACGCAGGTCCTCTTTCGCCATCAGGTCCTGAACGGTACAGGACTGTTTGGCAGCCATATTTTCGATCAGGGAATAACGCTCAGGGTGTACTGCGGAGTTATCCAGCGGGTTATCGCCATTTTCGATACGTAAGAAGCCCGCACACTGTTCGAATGCTTTATCACCCAGACGGGTTACTTTCTTCAGCTGTGTACGGTTTTTGAATGCGCCGTTTTCCTTGCGGTATTTTACGATGTTTTCCGCCAGGGAAGGTCCCAGACCGGATACATATGCCAGCAGATGTTTGGAAGCTGTATTCAGGTTTACGCCCACGTTGTTCACGCAGCTGATCACAACCCTGTCCAGGCTCTGTTTCAGGCTGGATTGGTTCACATCGTGCTGGTATTGACCCACACCGATCGCTTTAGGATCGATCTTTACCAGCTCTGCCAGTGGGTCGATCAGTCGGCGGCCGATGGATACAGCGCCACGAACGGTCACATCGAAATCAGGGAATTCCTCTCTTGCTACTTCGGATGCAGAGTAAACGGAAGCACCGCTTTCGTTCACCATGAACACGTTCACTTTCTTACCGAAGTCCAGTTTCTTTACAAACTCTTCGGTTTCACGACCTGCGGTACCATTACCCACGGCAATAGCGGCAGTGTCATATTTCTCAGCCCATTTTTTCAGCAGGGCTTCAGCATCATCTCTTTTGTAGTTCTTTTCCAGCGGGTAAATAACGTCATTGTCCAGCATGTTACCCTGGTTATCCAGCGCTACCACTTTACAACCTGTTCTGTAACCCGGATCGATCGCAATAACTGCTTTTGGACCCAGTGGAGCTGCCAGCAGTAACTGACGGAGGTTTTCTGCGAATACCTCGATCGCCTCTGCATCTGACTTTTCTTTGGTCAGGGCACGGAATTCGTTTTCCAGGGATGGACGCAGCAGGCGTTTGTAGGAATCAGCTGCTGCCTTTTCTACCTGTTTACTGCTTTCGTTATTACCGGTTACGAATTGTTTGTTGATGATCTCAGCTGCGTCTTCTTCTGCCGGATTGATCGTTGCATACAGGAAGCCTTCAGATTCTCCACGGAGGATCGCCAAAGCTCTGTGAGAAGGGATCGCGTGAATTTCTTCGCTGAAATCGAAATAGTCTTTGTATTTGGCGCCTTCTTCTTCTTTTCCTTCTATCACTTTGGATGTCAGTACGGAAGTATGGGTGAAGAGCTTACGCAGTTTGTCACGTACCTCTGCATTTTCATTGATCCATTCTGCCATGATATCACGGGCGCCTTTCAGAGCCTCGTCGGTAGAAGCTACCTGTTCGTTCAGGAATCCTTCCGCAGCGGTCAGCGGAGCAGCTTCCTGCTGTTCGAAGAGCAGTTTGGCCAGTGGTTCCAGACCTTTTTCGATTGCCTGTGTACCTCTGGTCTTACGTTTCGGTTTATAAGGCAGATAAATATCTTCCAGTTCGGTGAGTGCCCAGGTGCCTTCAATTTTCCCCAGCAGCTCAGGTGTCATTTTCTCCTGATCTGTAATGGTTTTGATAATGAAAGCGCGGCGTTCATCCACTTCCTTGTAGCGTTTTTGCAGGTCCTCGATCTTTCCGATCTGTACCTCATCCAGACTACCGGTTACTTCTTTACGGTAGCGGCTGATGAACGGAACAGTGGACCCTTCCGCCAGCAAATTCATGGTGTTCTCCGCTTGTCGCGCTGAGATGTTCAGCTCCGCTGAAATTAGCGCAATGTGTTTGCTATTCATGAACTAAAAATTAATCGTTTTCCGGTTAACCAAAACCGGCGGCAAATGTAACTAAAATGCCCTATCTGTCAACAAAAAGAAATTAACATAAATCCCATACAAACGTCCCCCCTGCGGGAATTCTTTATATTTGACAGATGGAAAATAATTCGGCCTTTAACCGCCTGCTGGAAATCATGGACGATCTGCGTGAAAAATGCCCCTGGGACAGGAAGCAAACCATTCAGACACTTCGTCAGCAGACTATCGAAGAATTGTACGAACTCACAGACGCAATCACTGACCAGGACTGGAAATCAATCAAAGAAGAACTAGGCGACCTGCTGCTGCATATCGTTTTCTATGCCAAAATCGGTAAGGAACAACAACAATTTACCATAGATGACGTCATCAACGGCGTCTGCGAAAAGCTCATTTACCGGCACCCGCACATCTACGGTGATGTGAAAGTGGAAACCGAAGAAGAGGTAAAGCAGAACTGGGAAAAGCTGAAACTGAAGGAGGGTAAGACCTCAGTACTCAGCGGTGTACCCGTATCCCTGCCCGCCCTGGTAAAAGCTATGCGCCTGCAGTCCAAAGCACGGAAGGTGGGATTTGAGTGGGACGACGCTGAACAGGTATGGGATAAGCTGAAGGAGGAGATGGATGAGCTGCATGAAGTGGTACAGCTGGGGCAGCCGGACAGAATGGAGGACGAATTCGGGGATGTGATGTTCTCCCTGGTCAATTATTCCCGCTTCCTGAAAGTCGATGCGGAGAACGCACTGGAACGCACGAACAAGAAATTCATCCGCCGTTTTCAGCAGATGGAACAGATGGCGACCGCACAGGGCAAAGCCCTCGATGAAATGTCTCTCACAGAGATGGATGCGCTCTGGAATGAAGTGAAAAAATCAGAAAAATAAAGAACTTGCTGGATATCAAAGAAATAAGGATTTTTTTCATCCGCCACGGCTATCTCCTGATCATCGCTGCCTGGTTATTCACTTTTTCTTTCCTTTTCAGCAATTACTGGTCTTACTATTCCTCTCCGCAGGGGGTAAAACGCAGTCTGGAGAAAAGTATCAAAGAAAGGGAACTGGCCTTTCAGGAACTGTCAACAGATACCACGCTGATAGAGCATATTTTCGCACGGGACCATGATGAGAAAGAGGAAAAACTGCTCTCCAAACAGGGTTTCTATGTCTTTGCATACGATAGCAGTACCGCCAGCCGCTGGCTGGTATACTGGAGCACCAACCTCGTATTGCCGGACGAATGGCAGGCGCCCCTGCAACCCGGTATCCGTTTTCTCAAACTGAAAAACGGATACTATGAGGTGATCTGTAAAAAGGTCCCGCAGCAACAGGCCGGGCACGAACGTTATCTGATGGCGGCCATCCCCGTCATGATGGAATACAACCTCAGTAACAACTATCTTGTCGATCATTTCTTTGATAAACCCGCCCTGGGGATGGAATATACCATCCACCTGAAACCGCCGGGCATACCGGTATTGAATGGACAAAATCTGATCCTTTTCTATCTCTATTACGATCGTGCGCTGGATACCGGACCGCCAAATCTGCTCAGTGTTATACTGCGTGTACTCGGTTGTATCTGTGTGCTGATATTCGTCAATCTCTTTGCCACCACACTGGCCAGGCAGAAGAACCCACTATATGGCTTCTTTTTTCTATTTACCATCATCATCGTCTGTCGTACGCTGAGTTATCTCTATCCTTTTCCATTCAACCTGCGTTCGCTCAACATATTCACACCGCTGATCTACGCAAAGGATGAGGTGTTCCGCTCATTGGGTGACCTCCTGCTCAACGTATTACTTGGCTTCTGGTTGTTGCTGTTCTTCCGTGAACACGTAAAGACCATTAAAGCGCCACGGGTAACCAACCGCGGGCAACAACGTGTCGTGATCATCCTGGCCAGCTTCATCATGTACCTTGTAGGGGAGTTCCTTTCCCAACTCATTCAGAGTCTGGTAATTGACTCCAGGATCTCATTTGACGTAGCGAACCCCTTCAGTCTCAATGAATACAGTATTATCGGCTTTATCATACTCGGATTTATCTCATTCAGTTTTCTGTTTTTCTCACAGATCATCAACTACCTGCTGAATGAACTGACCAACTTCCGCCACCGTACCAAATATCTGTTCCTGGGCATTGTCGGCATCATCTGGCTGGCTTTCCGCGTACAGAATCCGGATATCTACTACTCGGTGGCCATGGTCATCTGGCTGATCATTTATGTGGTGCTGCTGGATGCATTATCCTATCGCTTTGAGAATAGTCTGGCCACTGTTCCATTCCTGTTCTGGCTCTTCCTGCTGACGATCACCACGTCTGCTGTACTCGTGTATTATAACGACAAAAAAGAGGTCAGTCTGCGGGAACGTATGGCCGTTGAATTGTCCAAACAAAAAGACCCTTACGTGGAAATGCTGCTCACCGATGTGACGCGGCAGATGGAAGAAGACGAACTTTTACAAACCTTCTTCCAGCAAAGCAGCGGCGGGAGATCGACACAAAGAGGTATCCTGGATGAACTGAAACAGAAATATTTCAAAGGATACCTTGCCAGATTTAACGTTAATTTTTATCCCTTTAACGAGTATTTCGAGCCGCTGTACGGCGGTGATACTTCCTCATTTCCGACGCTTAGCCGGCGTATGCTGATGGGCTCAGAACTGATAGGAAATGAGCTGTATTACAATGAGCGCAGTTATAACGATTACAGCTATATCGGACGTAAAGATTTCTACAGGAATAATGCGCCTGCGGGCTATCTCATCTACGAACTTACGCCTGCGGTGGTCAATACCCAGCGTTTATACCCGGAACTGCTGGTAGACGGGGATATCTACGACCCGGAGAAAGAGTCTTCCACTGCTTATTCCTACGCGATTTATGACCAGGGAGAACTGGTGAGTAATAACAACGATTATGCTTTCCCGGTCAAATTATACGCGTCAGATATACCCAGAGATGAGATCACACTGGACTATCATAAAGGCTTCTCCCGTCTGATCTACAAGGCTTCGAAAGACAAGGTTGTAATAGTGGTGAAGGAGAGCAGGAGTTTCGTGGAATTCATCACCCTGTTTGCGTGGATGTTCTGTCTGTTCCTGCTGATCATCGCGATCTACAGGGTACTGGATCTGATGGTAAAAGCGAGGATGCGTATCGGTAATCTGAAAACACTGATCAACATCAGCATCCGTAAAAAGGTGCATGGTACGATCATCTTTATCGTTGTCTTTGCGTTTATCATCCTGGGTCTGACAACGATCCTCTTCTTTATCGACCGTTCGGAAAGAGAAAATAAAGAAAGACTGAGCCGTACGATCAATGAGGTGTCCAGAGATGTGGAAAAGGTCTTCGAAAACCAGCGTATGTTCGATGACCTGGAAGACCTGTACGATCCGATATTCCAGGCGGGGCTGACAACCGAGATGGCGGAAATAGCAGATGAAAGGGCACTGGATATCAATATCTATGACCGGGACGGCAATCTGCAGGTTACCACACAGCCATTGATCACGGAGAAGGGGCTGTTATCCAGGAAGATCAATCCGGATGCCTTTCTGCAACTCTACCGCGAACCCAAAATCCAGTGGATCCAGAAGGAGAAGATTGGCGGCATGAAATATCTTTCCGGCTATAAACCTTTACGGAGCAGTACCGGAGAGATCTTTGCCTATCTGAATGTGCCTTATTTCGCGACCCAGACGGAGCTGAATCAACAGATCTCCAACTTCCTGGTAGCCCTGATCAACTTCAATGCCTTTATCTTCCTGATCGCAGGTTTGCTGGCATTGCTGATTACGAATTCTATCACCAAATCCTTCTCGCTGGTAACAGAAAAGCTACGGCACGTGAACCTCGGTCAGCAGAATGATGAGATTGAATGGGAAAAGGATGACGAAATTGGCGCACTGGTAAGGGAGTACAATAAAATGGTACGTAAACTGGAAGTCAGTGCCGCCAGGCTGGCAAAGAGTGAAAGGGAAGGGGCCTGGAGAGAAATGGCCAGACAGGTGGCCCATGAGATCAAGAACCCGCTGACGCCCATGAAGCTTAGTATACAATACCTGCAACGGGCGATCGACAATGATGCGCCAAACGTAAAACAGCTGTCTAAAAACGTGGCGCATACACTGGTAGAGCAGATAGAACACCTGGCGAATATCGCTTCTGATTTCTCGGCGTTCTCGCGTATTGACGAGGCTAACAGTGAGGTATTGTTACTGAATGAGGTGTTGCATTCCCTGAAGGACCTTTACCAGATGCACGACAATTTCAGCATGCATTTCCCGCCACCGGGAAAGGCCTTTTATGTCTTTGCAGATAAAACGCAGATGAACCGCCTGTTTACCAATCTTTTGCAAAACGCAGTACAGGCATTGCCGGAAGGACGGGAGGGGAATGTGACGATCGCGATGACAGAGCAGGAGGAAGGCTGGGTTGTGGTGAGTGTGGAAGACAATGGAGAAGGTATTCCGCCGGAAATACAGCCAAAGATCTTTGTACCGAATTTTACCACTAAAAACTCTGGTACGGGCCTGGGACTGGCAATGTGTAAAAACATTGTAGAGCAGGCGAGGGGAGAGATCTGGTTTGAGACACAGCTGACAGTGGGAACGACTTTCTATGTACGGCTGCCATTGGAAAAGGTATAAGTCAGTTAAGAACACTGTCGATTGATATGCTTCAGACTAACATATTGACTAACTAATATTTACATCATAAAGTAAAAGGGCTCTTCCGGTTAGCGGAAGAGCCCTTTTACTTTATGATCGTTTCTGTAATATTTCAGTTCGTCCTTCTTAAATAAAAAAATACCGTCTCAAAGAAGAGACGGTATCAATACCTTTCATTTTCGATAGGATGTAAATTATTTTACAAAGCTTTCGCGGATCTTATCCAGCAGCTTCGTTTGAATCATCTGTTGAGCCAGTGAGATCATGTTCTTAAAGGCAACGCCTTTAGAGATACCATGACCAATGATTACCGGTCTTGACACGCCCAATACAGGGGTACCACCATAGCTTTCGAAATCGAACTTTTTCATGTAATCATCGTTGATGTTGCGTCTTAACGCAATATCGTGGAATGATTCAGCCATTTTCAAAACTACGTTTCCGGTAAAACCTTCACACACAATCACATCTGCTTTGTTGGTGAGGACATCACGTCCTTCCACATTGCCGACGAAGTTCAGTTGCTGATGTTCCTTGAGTAAGGGGTAAGTTGCCTGCGCCAGGAGATTTCCTTTTCCTTCTTCTTCACCGATATTCAACAGACCCACGGTTGGATCGTTGATTCCCAGGATGTGTTTGGAATAAAGGGAGCCAAGGACAGCAAACTGTACCAGATTCTCTGGTTTACAATCAGCGTTGATACCAACATCCAGCAGGAGCCCGTAAGATCCATCTTCCCTTGGAACGGGAGTGGATATAGTTGGCCGTTGTACACCTTCTATTGCTTTGATGGAGTAGAAAGTACCAACCATCATAGCGCCGGTGTTACCGGCACTGATAAATGCATCGATTTTGCCACTCTGTAACAGATGGAAGCCAATGCCAATAGAGGACTGCGGTTTTTCCTTCAGTGCCCTGGTAGGATGTTCATTCATCCCAATTACCTGAGATGAATGAACAACTGAATATTTTGATTGGTCTAACTGTGCGTCTGCTAACAAGGGCGCCAGAGCTGCCTCGTCACCGATCATCACCAGGTGTGCATCAGTAGCAACAGTGTCGAAAAATAATTTTACTCCTTTTACTGCTTCGAGAGGGGCGAAGTCGCCACCCATCATATCAAGCCCGATTCTCATGAACGTTTAGGTTTGTCTGTTTGGTCGGGGGTAAAAATAGTAAAATTATTTAGTGCTGCTTTGTTTTTCCAATACTACTTTTCCTCTGTAGTACAGTTTGTTCTCTACCCAGTGAGCACGATGTCTCAGGTGCACTTCACCAGTTGCGCTATCAGTGCTTAAAGTATCCGCAAAGGCCTTGTAATGCGTCCTTCTCTTAGCTGATCTTTGCTGAGAATGTCTGCGTTTCGGATTTGGCATTTTATTTAAGTTTTAATTGTCCGTGTTTAAGTTTAATAAAGTTAGTATCAATCTCCGCCTTCGACGTACACTGAATGTTTAGTTCTCACGAAATTTATCCAGACCTTTCCAGATCGGATTCTCTTTTTCGTTAGCCTGCCGGTTCATTTGGTCCAGCATCTCAAGGATCTTTGGATCACAGCCGCTTTTTCCTGTACTGTCTGCCGGGTGAATACGCTGCATAGGGATGCTGAGATTTATAAACTCATAGATCCAGTCAGCCACATTCAGATGTGATTCCGTTAAAGATATAAAGGAAACATCTGTATCATCCTCCTCATTTAGCTCGTCCGGATTGTTCACCAGTTTTACAACATGTTCAAAATCATCCCATAGTTGTAATTCGTATGGCTGTCCGCAACGATCGCAATTCACAGTAACAGTTCCGCCGATCTCAAACTTCAACAGGAAAAAATTATTTTTCTTGTTTAACAGCAACCTGACAGTTGCGTTGCAGTTGCTGAAATCCTGCGGGCCGTAGTTTTCAAAGAAACTATCCGTAATTTGGTACTCAAATGTATGCTCTCCGGGCTTCAGTCCCACAAAGGCAATATCAAATTGACGGAGTGCTTTCATAATAAAATCCTCACTTTTAGAGGGATGCAAAGGTAACCAAATATTTGCAATTGCAAAAATTTCCTAATTTTGTGATTCCCAACATAATATTTATATATTGTATACTGTATAAAATTATGTACAGGAGCGCCAACTTACGCGCCAACTTCCAACCAGTCCTATAAAGAATGGCCAAAGCCCGGATCAAAGGTACGAGAAAACATCCCACAGCCCGTAGTTTATCTGCGGACAATCTCGCTATATTTTCACTTCCCATCAGCGTATTACTGCAAAATAGTAATGCTGGTGTACTCGTAACCGATGGAAATCACCGGGTTATCTGGGTCAATACTGTCTTCGAACAGAATGCCGGTCCGGAGGCCATGCACATTTTCGGCATGTCCTACACTGCTATCATCCGCTATTTCAGCCGGATGGTCGAGCATGTGGAAGACTTTGAGCTGAAAATGAGGGACCTCCGCCTGAAAAAGAAACCTTATTTCGGCTGGGAGATCATTCTCCGGGATGGACGCATATATGAAGTCAGCTACAATCCTTTAATAGAAAAACGTCGTTTTATGGGCAGCGTCTGGCAGATCGTCGACGTTTCCCGCCATAAAATGCCACGTTCACAGCTGGACCTGGCCCGCCGGCAGGCAGAAGAAGCCAGGGGCGCCCAGAAGGAATTCCTGGCCAGTATGAGCCATGAGATCCGGACACCCCTGAACGTCATCGTCGGGATGACCCACCTGCTGGAAGAAACGAACCTCGATACCAAGCAACGGGACTATATTAATATACTGAAACACTCTTCGGGCATCCTTATGGGCCTGATTTCCGATATTCTGGACCTTTCAAAGATCGAAGCCGGCGAATTGCAGGTCAACCAGCGGGAGTTCAATCTCACCGAACTGGTCCAGTCGCTCCGCCATACCTTCGAACTGAAAATAGGCCAGCGGCCGGTCAGCATTACAGCGGTGATCGATCCCCAGATAAAGACCTGGCTGGTAGGAGATGATATGCTGCTGAACCAAATACTTATGAACTTGTTAGGTAATGCAGAGAAATTCACACGCGAAGGTGAAATAGCCATCAACGTGAAACTGGATTCCTGGCAGGAAGATAAATGCTGGGTTACTTTTCAGGTATGCGATACCGGTATTGGCATTCAGAAAGATAAACTGGAACTGATCTTCCAGAACTATAAACAGGCAGAACAGGAGATCCGGGAAAATTATGGTGGCACAGGATTAGGATTAGCCATATCCAAACAGTTGGTCGAACTACAGGGCGGCAGCATCGTTGTCGAAGAAGCCGACGGCTTCAGCACCTGTTTTTCTTTTACACTGCCCTTTATTGATACCCGCAAACCCTTTGTTTCTAATGCAAGGTCAGGACATATGAAAAGGCAACCCAACTTTTCAGCAGCCAAAGTACTGGTGATTGAGGATAATCCCATGAATCTCCGGTATATTATCAGTCTGCTGGAAAAATATAATATCCAGCACCAGCTCGCGACCAACGGGCCGGATGCATGCTATTTTCTGGATTCCCGTTTATATGACCTGATTTTACTCGATATTCGTATTCCGGGTCTCAATGGACTCGAACTGGCTGTAAAGATCAGACAGGACGAATCTAAACCCAACGTAGCCACGCCGCTCGTTGCGACCACCGCCCTGGCTATGGAGAGCACTTTTACACAGGCCAGGCAGGCAGGGATCACGGATATATTAACGAAACCTTATACACCAGACCAATTATTGCAGGTGTTGAATAAATACCTGAATGATGACGAAACAGAATTAATAATGGAAGAGCCTACAAACATTTCCGGATTTGAGTTCCATAACGAGCTGGATGTAAAGTACCTGAATACTTTATACGAAAACAATATTTCTTACGCGGCCGACCTCTTTGAGATCTTTCTCAAAACGATCCTGGACGAAGTCGTGAAGATCAAAAAACTGGTCGAAGACCGTGACTGGGAACAGCTCAAATTCCAGGTACATAAGCTGAAGCCTAACTTCGCTATGGTGGGTCTTACCTGGATCACCAGCAAAATGCAGCAGCTGGAGAATACCCTGAACAGTAATACAACTACGCCGCCGGAAGAAGTAGAAGCTGTATTTGCAGGCATCTCGCGTGACCTGGACAAGTTCTATCCGATTATAGAACAGGAATACGAAAGGATGAAGCACATGCAGTAGAAAGAAATTAAGAATTAAGAATTAAAAGTTAAGAATTGAGTGCATAGTGCCGTACAATGGCTTAATAAATGGTCATTTCATATTGACTGATTAATTCTTTCTCCTGATAAAAAGGGCGTCTACCTAATGGTGGACGCCCTTTTACTATCATTTAATCCGGAATATGCTTCACCGAAACAACATTCCTTCCAATTCTTACTTCTTAATTTTTAATTCTTAATTGAAATTGTCCAGTATGTCCTTCACACTATTATAATAGCTTCCGCCAAATAACAGCAAATGCACCAGTAACGGGTACAGCTGACAGATCCCTATACGTTGCTGCCAGCCTTCTGCCAGCGGATACATCGTCTGATAACTGAAGAAGAAACGGGTATCAAATCCGCCAAACAGTCTCGCCGTAGCCAGATCCATCTCCCGGTTGCCGTAATACACCGCCGGATCATACACACAGGCCCTGCCATCACTACCTACCATATAGTTACCCGACCAGAAATCTCCGTGTAACAGGGACGGCTGTTCATCCGGGAAGATCTGTGGCAGATGTTTCCACAAATTCTCCATCTGCATCACCATTTGTTTATCGATCACCTGACGATCATATGCTTCTTTTGTCACCGGTTGCAGACGGTTGAATGCATAGAAAACAGACCAGCTGCTGTAAGGTGTATTATATTGTTTGATATTGCCTATATAGTTTGCCTGCGGTAAACCGAAATGCTGCTGCGTATGACGATGCATACGTGACAGATTCGCACCAAAGTTCTCCCAGAAATCCGGATTGATACGGCCTTTCTCCATAAATTCCGTTACCAGGAATACTTTACCTCCCGAACGGCCGGTAGCCAGCGGGCGCGGTACAGACAGGGTATTGGTCGCGGATAAGGTCTCCAGGCCCATGAACTCACGTTCAAACATATCTGGATAGTTATGCGCGTCATTCATTTTAAGGAATAGCAGACCGTTGTCCGTATTCAGCTTAAAAACTTCATTTATATCTCCTCCGGGTATTTTTTCTGCGTAATTAATGTGTATTTTCATTCCCGACTGACAGGAAAGTGCAGATGTCAGCTCACCCATTAATATTTCATCGGTCATTCTTTAGCAGGTTGATATGGATTTTAAAATAAAGGTAAAGGGCATTGGTATACGTATACTGATCACCGTGGTTTGCATCTTGTTGCTGCACACTCTTTTCGCATTCAGCCATAGGTTTGCTGAGTTTTACTTTCATAGGTTATACGTTTGGATCAGTTTACTACTCCGAAAGGTACTGGGGAAAGTTCCTTTCAGTATCGGCGACGTAATTTATGCCGCCTGGATTATTACTTCTTTCATTTATCTGTTAAAGATATGTTATAAAATTTTAAAAAAGCAATGGAAGCTTTTAGGAATCCAGTTCCTACAGGGAATTCAGGCATTATTATCTGTCTATCTGATATTTATGTTGTTCTGGGGATACAACTACGACCGGAACTCCCTCGAAAGCGACCTCTCCCTGGAAGTCAATGACTATAATACCGACCAGCTCTACCGGCTGACCGATACTTTGTTGCAACAGGTAAATCAGTATAAGATCGCCCTGGGCGATACTATCCACGCTACTCACCCCGGTACAGACAGTGCTGCTATGTTCAGTCAGGCAGTAAAAGCCTATGATGCCGCTGTGGAAAAATGGCCGGGGCTCCGCTATAACAGCCCCTGTATCAAACCTTCTTTATATGGTCACTGGATCAATTATATGGGTGTCGGCGGCTATCTGAACCCCTTTACCGGGGAAGCCCATGTCAATGTCACCACGCCCGGATTCCTCCAGCCCTTCACCATTTGTCATGAAGTGGCACACCAGCTGGGATATGCCCCGGAGGAAGAAGCAAACTTTGTTGGCTATCTTGTGGCCGGGAATTCTCCCGATATTCGTTTCAGATATGCCGCTAACTTTGAGATGTTTATGTATAGCGTCAGACAATTGCGCCGGCAGGATACTACCCGTGCCGGGGAACTCTGGCGGAAGGCTGTGCCAGGCATAAAGGCCGATATGCGGCAGATCAGGGACTTCTATGACCAATACCGCAGTCCTGTGGATGATTATACTGCCATGATCTATGATCAGTATCTTAAGGCGAACAATCAGGAAAAAGGCATCCGCAGCTACAGTGAAGTAGTCGGCTGGCTAATTGCTTATTTCAAGATCAGATAAATTATGAACAAGGAACAACAGAGATTACAGCAGAATGGATGGAAGAAATGGGGATCTTATGTGAGTGATCGTCAATGGGGGACCGTCAGGGAAGATTATAGCGCTGACGGTAATTCCTGGGACTATACTACGCACGATATGGCCCGTAGTAAAGCCTGGAGATGGGGTGAAGATGGTATCGCCGGTATATCTGATGAAAAGCAGTTGTTGTGTTTCTCGCTCGGACTCTGGAACGGGAAAGACCCCATTCTGAAAGAGCGTTTCTTTGGCCTCACCAACGCCCAGGGCAATCATGGAGAAGACGTAAAAGAACTGTACTATTACCTCGACGCCACGCCCACACACTCCTATATGAAAATGCTGTATAAGTACCCCCAGCGGGAATATCCTTATCAGCGCCTAATCGATGAAAATGCCCGCAGAAGCAAACAGGAAGAAGAATTTGAACTGCTCGATACCGGCATCTTCAATGACGACAAATACTTTGACGTCGTTGTTGAGTACGCCAAAGCGGGTCCGGATGATATCCTGATCAGCATTACTGCCCATAACCGGGGCCACGAAGCGGCCGACCTCCACCTGCTCCCTACCATATGGTTCAGAAATACCTGGGTATGGGGCAGACATCCCTATAAACCGGCGCTCTGGGCAGAAGGGGATAAGGCAGTGCGCATCTCGCACGAAAAAATAGACATTCAATACCTCTACCAGGAAGGGGAAGGTGATATCTTCTACTGTGAAAATGAAACCAACAACCGCCGCCTGTATAATGTAGACAGCAATACGCTCTACCCGAAAGATGGGATCAACGACTATCTGTTGCATGATGCCAATACCATCAACCCGGAAAAGAAAGGCACCAAAGCCGCTGTACACTATAACTTCTTTGTACCGGCTAAAAGTCTGGCTACCGTACGTCTGCGGCTGACCAACAAAAAATCAGACGCCCCTTTTGCCGACTTTGACAGCATTTTCCAGACCCGCCTGGCCGAAGCAGACGAGTTCTATAACGATCTGCAGACAACTATCACAAGTACGGACGAAAAAATGGTACAGCGCCAGGCGCTGGCCGGTATGTTGTGGAATAAACAGTTTTACTCCTATAAAGTGCAGCAATGGATGGATGGCGACCCTGCCGGTCCGCCGCCACCGCCGGAAAGACTCAACGGGCGTAATAAGAACTGGAAGCAGCTCAACAACGAAGACATCATCTCCGTGCCCGATAAATGGGAATTCCCCTGGTACGCTGCCTGGGACCTCGCATTCCATTGCGTGACCCTGGCGATGGTCGATCCGGATTTCGCCAAGCAACAATTACGCCTCCTGACAGAGGAATGGTATATGAACCCCTCCGGGGAGTTTCCGGCCTATGAATGGGCTTTCGGGGATGTCAACCCGCCCGTACATGCGGGAGCTACCTACAGGGTGTTCAAACAGGACGCCGCTATCACCGGACGAAAGGACTATGAGTTCCTGGAAACGGTCTTTCATAAACTGATGATCAACTTTACATGGTGGGTCAACAGGAAGGACAGCAGTGGCAGTAATATATTTGAGGGAGGTTTCCTCGGACTGGATAATGTCGGCGCCTTTGACCGTAGTATGCCGCTCCCCAGTGGTATCCGGCAGGAACAGGCCGATGCAACCAGCTGGATGGCCATCTATGCCCTCAATATGCTGCATATCGCCCTGGAACTGGCCAGCTATAACAAGGTCTATACCGGGATGGCCACCAAGTTCTTTGAACATTTCCTTTACATCGCCGGTGCAATGGCCAGCATGGGGGATGTGGAAAACGGCCTGTGGGACGACAAGGACGAATTCTATTATGACCAGATCCGTACCGCCGATAACAAGGTGGAGCGCCTCCGGCTCAGAAGTATGGTCGGTCTGATACCACTGTTCGCCGTAGAGGTGATCTCCACGGAGACCCTCAAAAACAACCCGGCATTCGAAAAACGGATGTCCTGGTTCCTGCGCCACAGACCTGATCTCGCACAACTGGTGTCCCGCTGGAATGAAGAAGGTCAGGGCAATAAACACCTGCTCAGTCTTCTCCGTGGTCATCGTATGAAAAGACTGCTCAGCAGAATGCTGGATGAAACGGAGTTTCTCAGTGAATACGGGGTACGCTCCCTCTCCAAACAATACGAACATGATCCTTTTGTGTTCTGTAAGGATGGGGTGGAACTGCGTGTGAATTATCTGCCTGGTGAAAGCGACAGCTATACCTACGGCGGTAACTCTAACTGGAGAGGGCCGGTATGGATGCAGATGAACTTCCTGATGATCGAGAGTCTGCGCAAATTCCATTATTTCTATTCAGATGATTTCCGGATAGAATATCCTACCCGCAGTGGTGAATACTATTCTCTGAAAGAAGTAGGAACCAAACTGGCGGAAAGGTTACTGAAAATATTCCTGAAAGATGAAAATGGCAGAAGGGCCGTATTTGGGGCGAATGAAAAGCTGCAGACAGACCCTTATTTCAATGATCTGATACAATTTCATGAATATTTCCATGGCGATAACGGGAAAGGACTGGGGGCTGCCCATCAGACAGGATGGACAGGGCTGGTAGCAAACCTGATCAAGATGAAGAATAATCCATGATCAAAAGGGGATCAAGTCCACCTTTTCCCCGGGATAAATGAATAAAAAAGACCTGTTTCGGCAAGAACTTACTGTTCTCCTGAAACAGGTTTTTTTTATGTAAGAAGGTCTTAGTTCAGCAATAATACATTGACGCTGCGCTGTAATATGTTAAAGGCGATTTCCGCCATTAAATTCTCTTTATCAAGCGTAGGATTTACCTCTGTAATCTCAAAACAGCAGACTTTCCGGTGCTGCATGAATTTAGAGATCAGGTCTTCCACCTCACGTTCCCGCAGGCCGTTGGTCACCGGAGTACCGGTTCCTTTGGATATAGAGGCATCCAGGCTGTCCACATCAAAAGAAACATAGATGTATTCACAGTCGCTGAGATAACGGAATACAGAACGGGCAATCTGTTCAGGACCTTTACGGCGTACCTCATTGGTGGAGATCACTTTCATACCGTATGATTTGATCAGGTGCTCTTCTTCTTTCTCGTAATCCCTTAAGGAGATGAAGACAATATCTTCAGGTAAGATCTTAGGGGCAATACCGCCAAGATTCTTCAAGGCATCCCAGGTTTTGATGGTATTGGCATCTACATCATGCACCTTGCATTCCAGGTTGTCCTCCGCGATGGAGATGGCGACAGGCATACCATGCATATTACCGGAAGGCGTTGTAAAAGGGGTGTGCAGATCGGCGTGGGCATCGATCCAGATAGCGCCCAGTTTAGCTTTCGGACGGGCCATTTTCAGTCCCGCGATAGTAGCGCCGGCTGTACTGTGGTCGCCCGACAATACCACCGGGAACCAGTTCGTTTTTACCGTCTCGCAAATGCTCTTGCTGATCCTTTCATATAAGGTCAGGGTACCTTTAATACGTTTGGCATAGGGAGATTCAATCGGTTCAAACAGCAGCTTATTTTCTGTCTCTATGGCCTCGGTAGGGAAGTGTACAAAGAAGTTGCTCATAAAGTCCAGGGCAGCTATTTTGATGGCTTCTACTCCCAGACTGGCCCCGCGGGTACCAGCCCCAATCTCCGATTTCACCTCAATGATCTTGATATTTTTCATAAAAGAAAGTTATCCTGCTACAAGCTACACGATTTTAACAGAACGGATACCGCACCTTATTGTCGAGGCGTATATCCACTTGCGGTAAAACCTAAAACAATTGCAATAAGGACGCTGTATCTTCAAATAATCTTTAATGTTTTGCATAGAATGATGGATAACAATGAATTTTAAAGCACCCATTTTTTTACATGATTATTAAAAAATAGCTTTGAAAGACTGATAAGTCATAAAACCCGTAAAACACGTAAAAAACACGATTCCATGGATTTTCAACTTACTGAAGAACACCTCATGATACAAAAGGCGGCCCGTGATTTCGCCGTGAATGAATTGCTCCCCGGCGTAATAGAGCGTGACGAAAAGCAGATCTACCCCGCAGAACAGATCAAAAAACTAGGCGAATTAGGGTTTCTTGGCATGATGGTAGACCCCAAATATGGTGGCGCCGGACTGGATACCGTCTCCTATGTACTGGCCATGGAAGAGATCTCCAAAATAGATGCCTCTACCTCCGTATGTATGAGTGTGAACAACTCCCTGGTATGCTGGGGACTGGAAACCTACGGTACAGAAGAACAAAAGCAGAAATATCTCGTTCCCCTGGCCAAAGGTGAAATCACCGGTGCATTTCTGCTGAGTGAACCGGAAGCAGGTTCTGATGCGACTTCTCAACGCACCAAAGCAGAAGACAAAGGAGATCATTACCTGGTGAATGGTACCAAAAACTGGATCACCAACGGTAGCAGCGCCAGCGTATACCTGGTCATCGCACAGACCCACGTTGAGAAAGGCAGCAAAGGTATCAATGCCCTGATCATCGAAAAGAATTCTCCGGGTGTGGTAGTAGGCGCTAAAGAGAATAAAATGGGTATCCGCGGTAGTGATACACACAGTGTCATGTTCCAGGATGTGAAAGTGCCAAAAGAGAACAGGATAGGAGAGGACGGTTTTGGTTTCAAATTCGCCATGAAAACACTGGCAGGCGGCCGTATCGGTATCGCTTCCCAGGCACTGGGCATCGCCAGCGGCGCTTATGAACTGGCCGTTAAATACGCGAAGGAAAGAAAAGCCTTTGGTAAAGAGATCAGTCAGCACCAGGCCATTCAGTTCAAACTGGCTGATATGGCCACCCGTATAGAAGCTTCCAGACTGTTATGCCTGAAAGCAGCCAGAGAGAAAGATCTGCATCTGGACTATACACTCAGCGGTTCTATGGCAAAAGTATTTTCATCGGAAACTGCCATGTGGGTAACCACAGAAGCGGTACAGGTACACGGTGGTTACGGTTATGTGAAAGAGTATCATGTGGAACGCCTCATGCGTGACGCTAAGATCACACAGATCTATGAAGGCACCAGCGAAGTACAGCGTATCGTGATCGGCAGAGCGATTTTAGGTTAATTACTTACACCAGAACAATCTTAACGTCCCGGGGCATCGCTTCCCGGGATGTTTTTTTGTATACATGAGCCACTCAGTCTCCTTTCCGGCTATAGCGTCTGTCTCGCGATACCGTCCGGCACTCCATCTTTTCACCGGTTACATCCTCGCCAACTTATTTGCAATTCGCTCCTGATTGCGATACTTTTGCAACTATGTCAGTTAATTTACCCGCTTTTCAGAAAATAAACGAACAGCTAAAGCCTTACAATGCAAAGCTGGTAGCTGTTTCCAAGATCAAACCAGCCTCAGATATACAGGCACTTTATGATGCCGGTCAGCGTATCTTCGGAGAGAACTATGTACAGGAATTGCAGGAGAAACAACCCTTACTGCCTGCTGATATCGAATGGCATTTCATCGGACATCTGCAATCCAATAAAGTAAAATACATCGCGCCTTTTGTTAGTATGGTGCATGCGGTGGACAGTCTGAAACTACTGGAAGAGATCAGTAAACAGGCAGCTAAACATAACCGTATTATCCGTTGTCTTTTGCAGGTGCATATCGCTGCAGAAGAAACAAAATTTGGTCTGGATGAGAAGGAGCTGCTGGAACTGCTGGAAGCATATAAGCAACAGGAAACACGTTTCGCAAATATTCAGATCGCGGGGCTGATGGGGATGGCAACGAATACAGATGATATGCAGCAGGTACGGAATGAGTTCCGCCATCTGCATGAACTGCAGCAAAACATGCAACAACGCTTTTTCGCTGGTACGGATGCATTGACTGAATTATCGGTCGGTATGAGCGGCGACTACACCATCGCCCTGGAAGAAGGCAGTACGATGGTACGTATCGGGAGTATGCTTTTCGGCGCAAGATATTGATCAGTATTTCCTTCGGGAGTCCTATAAACAGCGGGTGTCCACCATATGGTGGACACCCGCTGTTGTATTAATAAATGGCAGAAGAAAAGTGAACCTTATTTTCCTATGTTTTTTAACTTATCCGGATCCAGTACCGTGGAGATCTGCAGGATCTTATTATCCTCCGGAGAAATAGTGAATACCTGGCAACCATACAGCTTTTCGCCAAGATAGAACAACAGGGCCGGTTGGTGATTGATCATGGTAAATTCAAATTCAAACTCGCGTTGGTACTTATTGTATGTAAATACGAGCAGTTCGGATACATCCTGTAAACCAGTACAGATCTTCCTGGCTACATTCAGATTCTTGCCGCCATCCGCATAGAAGACAATATCCTGTGACAGCATATTCTCCAGTCTTTGCGTATCTCCTTTACGGATCGCATGGAGGTACTGATCGAGTAAGGCAGCAGAGACGGTCTTGTTGTTCATCGGTGCTCCCTGTTTGCGCGCATCCAGTTTTGCCTTTGCACGGCTGAGCAGCTTACGGGATTGTTCCACCGAACCGGAAAGTACGTCCGCTATCTCGTCATGAGAATAACCAAAACCTTCCTTCAGTATAAAGACAGCCCTTTCTTTGGGGTTGAGTTCTTCCATCAGTATAAGCATTGTGTAGGAACCGATATCTTTCAGATGCAGCGCTTTGTCTGCCTCCTCCGTAGCTACCGGTTCCGGTAACCATACGTCTTCGTAATAGACAGTTTTACGCTTATTCTTTGCATTGATCGACTGGTTAATAACACTGCGTACCAGGTACGCTTTTTCATTCCCGATGTCTTCTCTGTTTGCGGTAACATAATTGGATAATACATCCTGTATGGTGTCTTTTGCATCCTCTACAGAACCAAGAATATTATATGCGTATGGAAACAGTGTGTATTGATAATCTTTCAACATAATATACCGTGTGATCGTTGCTGAAAATAAACAGTTTTATTAAGCGTACTGGCCTACTTTATAATGACCGGGTGTCGTTCTGAAGGTTTTATTCAGTCTGTTCCAGGTATTGACAGTTGCAATGGCCATGGTTAGTTCTGTGATTTCCTCCGGAGTGAAATGCTCAGTCAATGCATCGAAGATGCTGTCGTCAATATCCTGCTGATTGGCATTGGTAAGCGCTTCTGTGAATGCCAGTGCCGCACGTTCCTTTGCATCATAATAAGGGGATTCCCTCCAGGCGATCACGCCATGCAGGCGTACCTGTGTATCGCCAAGATGGATGGACTCTTTATGATGAATATCCAGGCAACAGGCGCAGCCATTGATCTGTGATGCCCTGTAATACAACAATGATAACAGCTTCTGATCAATATTACAGGTTTTCAGATAAGCGCCGATCTTTCCTAATGAGGTCATCAGTGCTGCGGGCATTTCCTGGAGAGAGATTCTCTGTGTCATATTCGTTTGTTTTTTTGTGATTAAGATCGTGTACGGTAATATGACAAGCTGGAAAATCAAAACGTGACAGAAATGCTAGAATATTTTTTTTGGACGGTCAAGATGAACGATTATGGTGTCCCAGTCTGCATCTTTATTAATGTAAATCAATTCAATATGCTTCTTGCCGAGTTTACGCACCAATCCTTTGAAATGCCGGAGACTATCCTCATGCGGATAAGGTAACTGTAATTCGCTTATCGGGAAGCTATATAACTCCCTCCATTGATGCTGCTGCCAGGTCATGATGTACCAGCGATTAATGGCCGAATAATCTGCTAATGCAGGTACATAAGATAATTCGTCCTTTCCATCTCCGTTCAGATCGCCTTCATTTTTCATAAATTCAATTCCCATACAGGGAGCAGCCATTCGTAAGGTGTCTATTGCGGGGTTGTCACTGCTGATGAACGAAGCCGTTTTACCTGACCATATTTCTTTAGAGATGCTGTCAAATGAATCGTCTACCCAGTTTTTCCTTGCTTCCTGCTGACTATCCTTATACAGGAAATGTTCAGTCAGCGTCTCTTCCCGTCCGTCGCCATCAAAATCGCCTTTTACGCTAAACCGGTGTGTGGCAACCAGATCATCCGTCGCAACTAAAGCAGTGGGTGAATCTATCGCTGTGCCTGTACTGTCTTTTTGAGTACGCATGTTTGCGGGGCCGCAACTGGAGAACAATGTGGCCATACAGGCAAGGGAGATATAAAGTTTCATATGTTTTGAAAGAATAGCAGCTTATTTATTCAGATAGTCAATGATCTTTTCCAGTACCCGCGGATCCCTGATGATCCTGTAATGTCCTTCACCCTTTATTTTGAATCCTTCTACATCCGGATGTTTTGTCAGAAAATACCGGGATTGCTCCGGAGAAATGATCTCATCATTTTCATCATAGATGAATAACATGCCATCGGTCTTTACAGCAGAGAACTGCTGGTGCATATCCATGGTAGAGATATCATCCTGTAAAGTCTTCTGTACAATATCGGGGATGGCTTTCCTCACTTTCTGACCCAGTCCCATCTGGTCATATGCATCATCAAAAATGGCCGGCGCCGAAATAGACGCTGCGATGATGATCAGTTTAGGCATATGTACCTGTTCTCTGGCGAGTGTCAGGGTTGCGGCCAAACCGCCGAAAGAATGTCCGATAATGCCATAAATATCAGGATGTAATTCCAGGAAGGCCCTGATCACATGCATCCACTGGATCAGATTGCTGTTTTTGCCTGTGGAAAATCCATGTGCGGGTTGATCAAATGAGATCACCTGATAGCCGTTTGCAACCAGTGTGTTGACAATATGCCCGAAATCCAGCGCACTGCCTCCCCAACCGTGTAACAACAGGATTTTAGGCCCGCTGTTGCCCCAGGTATATGTTTTCACATTGATCTGTTGTTTGCTGAATGCATAGGCTGTCAGTGCAGTATTACTTTCCGTTGCTGCCTGTCTGAGGTTCAGATGGTGAGAGCGGAAGGTTCTCCTGGGCGGTTTACTGAAAAAATGAAGGAAAGTTTTGGCCGCCATCTGTGGAGATATACTGCCGATAATAGAAAAGGCTAACTTATATTTTTTCATGACCTTGCTTTAAAGGCTTGATAACTATGTAAAAATCCGCTTTATCCGCCATCTCAAAGGTAAATCTATGTGGGCATAGTTTGCATTTACTGAATATGTTTTTTACTTTAGGAAGGCACATTAAGGAAGTTTAGGAATTATGATACAATTAAACCTGGTAGTTATTAAGACCAGCAGACAGGAAGAACAGGTCAGATTCTACAGCACAATAGGCATTACATTTGAATCGCATCGCCATGGCAACGGACCTTATCATTACGCAGCCACGCTGGACGGCCTGACCTTTGAGATCTACCCTTTACCAAAAGGCACAACTGAACCCGATACCACTACCCGACTGGGATTTACTGTGGAAAATCTGAATAACACCCTTCAGCGTCTGGAAGAACTGGGCGTGGAAACGGTGCAGGCGCCTGCCAGTACCGAATGGGGATATGCCGCTGTGGTAAAGGATCCGGACGGTCGCCGGATCGAGCTGGTGGAGAAATTAATAAAATAACTTTTGTTAATTCTAACATACTCTACTAATATTGTAGGATATTTGACGAGTACCACAATTGACGTAAACTTTAATATGAAGAAAATTTGGCTTTTATTATGCCTCCCGGCATTTATCTTCGGCACACAACTGGAAAAATGGGATCTGGAGCCAGGCGTCTGGCAAGCCAGTCTGCATAGAAAAGACGGTGCGGATATCGTTTTCAACTTCGAAGTAAAGGATAGCGCACGCAAAAAACTGATCTACGTACTGAACGCCAACGACCGCCTGCTGGTGGACGACGTGAAAGTCCAGGGAGATTCTGTATTTATCAAAATGCCTTTCTTTGATTCTGAGTTCAGGGCTTCTTTCACCAAAGGAGGTAAGATCGAAGGTAACTGGATCCGTCACCTGGCTGACAGGGATGTGAGCATTCCATTTACTGCAGCACACAACGTAAAACAACGTTTCGAACAACATACGCCTGCAAAGGGCAATGTAACCGGCCGCTGGTCTACCTGGTTCACTTCTCCCGGAAAGAGTGATTCTTCCTTTGCAGTAGGTGAATTCAAACAACAGGGTAATATTGTACACGGTACTTTCCTGACATCTACGGGCGATTATCGTTTTCTGGAAGGGATTGTAGACGGTGATACACTGAAACTCTCCACTTTTGACGGTTCTCACGCGTACTATTTCACCGCTCTGGTAAAAGATAATGCACTGGAAAACGGGGTGTTTTATGCTGGTATCGGTGATGGAAAAGAAGACTGGACCGCTGTGAAAGATGATAAAGCGGCGCTGCCGGATGAAACTTCCCTGGCTTCTGCAAAACCAGGAAGCGGCCGTCCGACTTTCTCTTTCCCTGATATTAATGGTAAAAAAGTAAGTTTCAGCGATAAACGCTTTGAGAATAAAGTGGTAGTGATCACGATCATGGGTTCCTGGTGTCCGAACTGTATGGACGAAACCGGTTTCCTGTCAGAATGGTACAAAGCGAATAAGGCACGTGGGGTAGAAGTGATCGGCCTGGCTTATGAGCGCACGACTGATTTCGGAAAATCGCAGAAAGCCCTGCAGGGTTTCCTGAAAAGGTTTGACGTGAATTATCCTGTACTGATCACTGGCGTGACTGTCAGCGATCCGGAAAGAACAGAGAAAACAATTCCGCAGATCACCAAGATCAAAGGCTTCCCTACGACTATCTTCATCGATAGAAAAGGAAATGTAAGAGAAGTACATACCGGCTTCTCCGGTCCGGGTACAGGCGAACACTATGAAACCTTCAAGAAAGATTTCAATAGCCTGGTAAACGGTCTGCTGGAAGAAAAATCATAAACCGGCTACTTACTAACCCGGTAAAAGAAAAGAGGCGGTAGCAGCTATAGCTGTACCGCCTCTTTTCTTTTATTGCTGGTCATCCGTTGTCAGTTATTTCATACAGCTTCTTTCGCATCTTTCTTAAAGCTGTTGAACGTTTCAATAGATTCGTCCAGTAATGTCAGGATACGCTCCTTGACATCGTCTTTGAGACCTGTTACCTCATGTTCGAAAATATATTTTAACTCGGTCAATCCATCTGCACCTCTGCCTAATATTTTCTTCACGCGGCCCTGTAACTGATGGGCGGATTTTCTGATCTTTCTTCTTGTTTCTTCACCGCTATCAGGAGCAGTTAATAATCCGATAGCCAATCCTGCAGCGACACCAGCCAATGCTCCACATAAAATTTTCGCAGTGCTCATAAAAAATGATTTTTAAGGTGTAACAAATACTTGTACTTAATTTTTTCAAATATCAGGCCAGTCAGGCGGTAATCTCTCCGGTTTCTACATAATGTTTGAAACGCATTACATCTTTTTCTACCATCCTGTGGAAAGCACTGTTCAGTAACCAGGCGAGTCCGGTACCGACATATCCTGCCGGCGGACGATAAGCGATCACCACCTCTATTTCTGTACCACCGCCCAATGCATCTGAGAACGTTACCTTACCTGCTGTGGCAATATTTGAGCCTGGTGCAGAACGCCAGCCGATGAGGGCTCCTTCTTCATCTTTGATGATTTCGGCGTCCCATTCCAGCGTCCCGATACCACCAGGACCTTTCACGATCCAGTGGGAGTGATGGTCATCATGTTCTGTGATAGACGCCAGATGACGCATGAAATGAGGTAGATTTTCCAGTCTGCGCCAGAAACTATACACCTCATCCCGCGGTTTATCTACGATGAATTTAGCCCGTACATTGACGGTACTGTTGTGTCTGTCACTCATTCTTCTGCCGGCATAGGCAGATACCGGACAATTCCCGGATATACCTCTATATAACAGGTAACCACCTGCTATCAGTCTCAGCAGACTTCTGATAGGATGTTTTGTAACATTGTTGATACCGGAATTTGTCAGCAGCGCGCCGCCGACGATAGACGCAATACGCCCCTGCTTGCTTACATTCAGGACATTCGACTGTTCATAGAGCCAGGTAGCGCGGGGCTCGCCGTGTCCGTTTAAACTTCTATATGTACTCATAAACAATGGGTTTTAAATCAGATAAAGCGAAAATCTTGCTTGAATATAAATGTATTGAAAATCAGTTATTTATAATACTATGCGATTGTAGAACTGCGTATAAAATTTCCCACCTGAGCACCTGGTTTCCATGTGCCTTGTATTATCCTATATTATTTATTCTCTTTCTCATTTTCCTTGCCCAGCATCCGCTCTTCCAGCTCATGAAAGATCTCCTTTCCCCATCTGGGAGAAAGCTCATCTTTGGGCTTAAAAGCGGCAAAACGCTGTCCCGCTTCTTCCGCAATAGGGGCAGCCTTCTTTTTGCCGCCGCCAAACAGGGCAGGCGTATGGTAAATGATAAGGGCTTTCATCAGATAAGCTCTGGGATTGGCGCTGTCGGCCGCAATGGCCTTATCAGAGTAATTACGGCTGTCTCCGCCCAGTGTTACCCCTCTGGAATTGTTGGCATTGATACGGGCGGACAACCAGTAGGCCATCAGTGTCAGTGTTTCTGTATTGTCAGGTTGCAGGTCCAGTGCTTTCTTTACAAAAGGTTCCGCTTTCTCCGTACTTGGATCTGCCTGTCCCTTTGGAGCCCGGAAGGACGATTGCGTATATGCCCAGCCGGTGTAATATTGTAACAGCCATTCCTCCGGATGTGCCGCTGCCAGTTTGCCCAGTTTCTCTGCACCCTGTTGCCAGGTGTCAAAATCACCGGTAGCTTCCAGTTGTCTGATCTCCGCTTTTAACGGCTGGTGCCAGTCCTCCGTCTGCGCTTTTGCCATAAAGCCTGTGAGTAACAGCAGTGTAGTAAATAATTTCATAAATATGCTTTGGAGTGAGTAATCCTAATTACATGCCAACTAGTTACACTGCACGACTCAGCATAATAACAGCTAACTGAGCATACTGGTTCTGTAATATTTGCATTTTACTCCCTATCTTAAGGCGATAAATAAACTGACGTATGAAAAAACTATTCACGTGCGGGCTGCTGCTGCTCTCACTCTCAGGAATGGCGCAAAAGAAGGCGAATAAGGGTTGGGTTCAGCTTTTCAATGGTAAAGACCTGACAGGCTGGGATATCAAGATTAAAGGCCATGATCTGAATGACAACTTTGGAAACACCTTCCGCGTAGAAGACGGACTTCTGAAAGTACGTTATGACCAGTACACCAACTTTGATGAACAATACGGTCATATCTTTTATAATAAGAACTATTCCGCTTATGTGGTCATAGCGGAATACCGTTTTGTCGGCGAACAGGTAGCCGGTGGTCCCGGATGGGCACTGCGCAACAGTGGTATCATGCTGCACGGACAATCAGCTGCCAGCATGGGTAAAAACCAGGATTTTCCGATCTCCCTTGAGGAACAGTTATTAGGTGGAAATGGTACTGATCCCCGCTCTACGTCTAACCTCTGTACACCAGGTACAAACGTAGTCATGAACGGTAAACTGATCACCGAGCATTGTATCTCCTCGACTTCAAAAACCTATCATGGCGAACAGTGGGTGAGAGCCGGTGCGCTGGTACTGGGCGATTCCGTGATTAAACATTTCGTGTTCAATGATACAGTAATCGTGTATAATAAACCGCAAACCGGCGGTGGTAATGTGGAAGCTGCAGATAGTACGCTGGTAGCAGCAGGCCGTCTGCTGAAAGAAGGCTCCATCTCATTGCAGAGCGAAAGCCATCCCGTTGATTTCAGGAAAGTAGAATTGTATGACCTGTCTCCTTATGTAAACGATCCGGTAAAACTGGAAGCCGTTTTAAGACAACTCCAGAAACAGGGTGTGAAGAAGAAAAAATAAAAAAGCCGGACACCACGGCTCAGGCCATAACGGTTCTCTGGAACGTGGTGTCCGGAATATTGAATTGAACAGCGCCATGTGGCGGCTTCGGAGGTCTCGGTGGTTTTGGTGGACGCGGAGGAGCATGATGGGGTGGAACACAACTAGCACCAGCCAACAATAAGCCCACTACCACAGTAAATAGTCTTTTCCGTTTCATGTTGTATTATTTGGATACGTTATAGCAGAAACAAAATACATGCCGTAACGCCCTCAGCATTCCTACTGAACATTGACCGCATTCCACGCTTTTATAACCACTCATAAAGGGACTTTTTGCAGATGTGCAGAACTGCGTAATTTTATATCCCTGCCGCCCAAAATCCGCAGCCACTCATTTTAATGTCACAAGTATCCGCCCCTGGTAAACACTTTACCGGATTAGACCATTTGCGCGCCTTCGCAATCGCCTTCGTATTTCTGTACCATTACCGTATTTTCAAACATCCCGACTGGATAGATACCATCGGCGGCTTCGGATGGACAGGCGTTGACCTGTTCTTCGTACTCAGTGGTTATCTCATCTCTTCACAGTTATTTGCACAGATCAACCGTAATGAAAAGATCTCCTTCCGGGAATTTTTCCT
This sequence comes from Chitinophaga sp. YR627, assembly GCF_900114995.1. Lineage (GTDB taxonomy): Bacteria > Bacteroidota > Bacteroidia > Chitinophagales > Chitinophagaceae > Chitinophaga. The sequence goes on along the minus strand of NZ_FOUX01000005.1, from coordinate 836,793 downwards.
CAAACGTTTTTTCAGGATCATTCCTGCCTATCTCACTGTACTGTCTTTGTATGTGTTCCTGCCGGTATTCCGCGAGAAAGAAGCCATGGCGCCGCTCTGGAAGTACCTCACCTTTACGCAGAATATTGGTCTGCACCTGAAGGATAGAGGCACCTTCTCGCATGCCTGGTCGCTCTGTATTGAAGAACAGTTCTATTTTGTCCTGCCCTTATTACTGATCATGTTAGTGCGTTGGAAAGCACTGAAAGCAGGTCCCTGGCTGATAGGGCTGATCTTTATCGGTGGATTTGCCATCCGTCTGTTCTCCTGGCATACGATTGTTGAACCGGTACTGGAAAGAGATGACTCCTGGGTCACCTGGTATATGTGGATGTATTATCCCACTTTTACCCGTCTCGATGGCTTGTTAACGGGCGTCGCTATAGCAGCGGTATTCACCTTCCTGCCTGCGTTGAAACAGCAAATCACTTCGCTCGGAAATAAACTGTTACTGATCGGATTGATCCTGCTCACAGGGGCATGGTTCCTTTGTGAAGATCCCATGAGCTTTGGGGCTTCCATTTTTGGCTTCCCGCTGATCGCGTTGGGTTATGGTTGTATGGTGGCCGGAGCAGTCAGTGAAAGCAGTTTCCTGTATAAAAGAAAACTGGCTTTCACCGCCACATTAGCAATGTTATCGTATGGTATTTACCTTTCTCATAAAGGTATTATCCATCTCACACAGCTGGCGCTGGAAAAGATGGGTATAGCACCTGATGGTAATCTCTCTCTTGTGATCTGTATCACAACATGTGTGTTAGCTGCATTCCTGTTGAATATCATCGTGGAGAAACCTTTCCTGAAACTGCGTGAGCGTGTTTTATCCAGACTCACTTCAGGTAAGGGCTCTGGAAATCAAGTTTCTTCAAACCAGCCTGTACTTCAGGACAACTCATGAACAGTTTCCACAGCAAACCACTACGATAGTTCTCTATCATCACAACGATAGGACCCTGATCTATTGCCAGGTATTGCTGTGGATACCAGTTCTCCGTTTCACTAAACGCATCATAAAAGCCATATTTTCCAAAGATCTTCGTCCGCATATCATTGTACCAGTGTACCATGGCCTGTTTGGAATACTCCGGTGTATAAGGCATTGAAGACAGTGCCGCCGTCGGGGATATAACACCCAGGTCATTGTGTTCACCGGGTGCATGTGCTGCATATCCTTTTACAGAATAACTGGCTGTCAGTCCCCAGCTATCAGGACCATAGCCCTTATAATGTTTCGGGTTCTGTATACACCACTCTCTGTTGATCAGTACATGATTGAGGTTATTTTCCCAGTAATCCGCATAGCGGTCTTTTAATCCATGCGGGTCGAGTCCGAGATAAGAATAGTGTGACCAGAATAAGGGACCGCCGTATGCTTTCGCAAAGTTGTGCGACAACCTCAACGTATGTCCATAGGCGTTGATGCTGTCCTTTATTGCCCCGCTTTTTGCCCATCCTTCGTGATATACTTCCGCAGGAATACCATGCGTAGGAGAGGAGGCTGCCAGGATATACATGATCAGGCACTCATTGTAACCGGTCACAGGGAAGTTCATTTCCCATTTATACTCAGGAGACCAGTGCCAGTAGAGCACATTCTTACCGTTTCTGTACCAGCTGAATTCTACGGCTTTCCATAGCTGATCGATCTTTGCCGCCAGCGCTTTTTCGGCTTCGTTTCCATTCGCAAAATATTGCCTCACACATAACAAGCCCTGTATCATAAAAGAGGTCTCTACGAGATCTCCGCCATTGTCTTTTTGTCCGAAAGGCTTCACTTTCCCTGTTTCTCCATATAACCAGTGTGGCCATGCGCCATGGAATCTGTCCGCCTTCTCCAGGAAGGAAACGATCTTCGTCAGTCGTTCCAGTCCCTGTTCCCTGCTGATATATCCTCTTTCAATACCTGCCAGTAAAGCCATCACGCCAAAACCACTACCTCCGGATGTCACCACGTTCATGTCATTTTCCGGATAATTACCATCTACATGATAACGTTCCCTTGCCATACCACTACTGGGTTCTGCGCCATCCCAGAAGTACTGGAAGGTATGTTCTTCCACAATATTTAAAATGGAATCTGCTGATAAAGCCAGGGTATCTGTGGCCGTGCTGTCTTTGGTAGACTGGTGGGAGGAGGAACCTCCACATGACATCATCGCTGGTATGCTTATCACCAGCAAACTGAAGAATAGTGAGTTTCTCATAAATGTAATTTAACAAAAATACTTACCTTCGCATCCAATTATAAAAAACAGACAAACCTTGCGTCATGTAATATCACAGGCATATTAAACCTTGAATCCGCCACCTGCGTTCTGCAGGACTGGCCTGTGAATCTTTTTGCTTATTAAACCACCCCGATATGGCTATTTCTGAGAAATATGGCCGTACCTATCATTTTCCGTTCTCGCCGGGTACTACCAGCGATGACCGTATTCAGCATGATTACTGGCAGCACGTCACCGCCATACCACAGCTGATACACACGGAAAAACTGGACGGCGAAAATAATTGCCTGTCCCGCTATGGTGTATTTGCGCGCTCACATGTAGCGCCCACAACATCTCCGTGGACAGAGAGCCTGCGCCGTTACTGGCAACTGATAAAAAATGACCTGGGCAGTCTGGAAATATTTCTGGAAAACCTGTATGCGGTACACTCTATCACTTACGGTCAACTGGACCATCATTTTTATGTATTCGCAGTGAGAGAGAACGGTCACTGGCTCAGCTGGGAAGAAACCTGCTTTTACGCAGCCATGCTTGACCTGCCGACAGTACCTGTTATCAGACAGTTGACAGTGCCACAGCACAAAGCAGACTTCGAAAATGAGATCCTGCATATTGTAAAAGGACCCGGCAGCTTCGATGCACATGATGCTGCCACGGGTGCGCCCGCTACGATGGAAGGAATCGTCACGCGTAATGCCGCAGGCTTCCCTGTGTCTGCATTCGCAGAAAATGTATTTAAATATGTAAGAAAAGGGCACGTGAAAACAGATGTGCACTGGACGCGCAACTGGCACAGAGCAGCCCTTAAATATGAAGGAGGTAATTATGTGGACCATCACCGATAATAAATCATGGGCACACCTGGAAGAGCGTTACGACTGGGTCCGCGACATGCAGCATGTTCCCCAGGACCCTATACACCATGCAGAAGGCAATGTGGCCATACACACGCAGCTGGTGCTGGAGGCATTGCAGGAACAGGCAGCTTATCAGGCATTGTCTGCACAGGACCAGGAAATACTCTGGGCAGCGGCATTGCTGCACGATGTGGAGAAACGCAGTACTACGATCATTGAGCCCGACGGCCGTATCACTTCTGCTGGTCATGCCCGCAGGGGAGAAGGTACCGCACGACAGATCCTGTACGGCGAAATAGCAACGCCTTTCCACATCCGCGAACAGATCGCTAAACTGGTAAGGTTTCATAGTCTGCCGTTATGGCTACTGGAAAGAAGGGATCCTTTGCATACCATTATCAATGCAGCATTACAGGTAAACACTGCCCATCTGGCATTGCTGGCCCGCGCCGATATGCTGGGCCGTATTGCTGCTGATAAAGAAGACATGCTATATCGTATCGATTGCTTTGAGGAATATTGTAAAGAGCATCAATGCCGGGGCACAAGCTGGCCATTTGAAAACGCAGCAGCGCGGATGCACTACCTGCAGAAAGGCGACGATGCGCCCGGTTATGTACCTTATCATTCACCAGCTGTGAAAGTGGTGATCATGAGTGGTCTGCCCGGAGCGGGTAAGGATACATATGTACAGCAACACTTTAAACAACCGGATTGGGAGATCGTTTCGCTGGATGAGATCCGTGTGAAAATGAAGATCAGTCCGACGGATAAAAGCGGGAACGGCACCGTTGTACAGGTTGCCAAAGAACAGGCAAGAGTATGCCTGCGCAACAAGCGTTCTTTCGTATGGAATGCTACTAATACCACGCACCAGATGCGGGAACAACTGATCGCACTCTGTCTGCAATATGACGCACACGTCACGGTAGTATACGTTGAAGTACCCTATAAAGAACTATTCCGGCAGAACGGCGGGAGAGAGGCGATTGTCCCTGCTCCGGTCATGCATAAGCTTATAGGGAAACTCGAAATTCCTGATCTTACAGAAGCGCACGAGGTAGTGTACCACGTACGCTAAAAATAAACAAAGGGCCGGTATAACTTTACCGGCCTTTTTATTGTTATCTATCATATACGGTAACAATGAAAGGTCTGATATTCCTGCTGATCGTTGCCTTCATCTGGATCGGCAGTATCGTCTGTACAGCATGGCGTCCTCCTGCTGTATCACAGGAAATGCCCGCATTCGCCGGTTCGGAAGCCTGTAGATCCTGTCATCGCGATATCTTCAATGATACACGCCATACGGCCCACTATCTCAGTTCTGCCTTACCGGATGATGCACATATTAAAGGGAGCTTTGCACCCGGCAAAAATGAGTTTGTGTATAACCAGTGGATGGTATTGGTACTGGAAAAGAAGAAAGACCTTTTTCTGCAGACAGCCTACATGAATGGTATTCCTACCGAACAACGCAGTTTCGGCATGGTGATCGGTTCGGGTCGGAAAGGGCAGACCTATCTTTATTGGGATAAGAATAACCTGTATCAGTTGCCCGTCTCTTATTACGCCCCTGCTGATGACTGGTGTAATAGTCCAGGATACCCGCTGAATTATATTCGTTTCGACAGACCAATTCCCGCCGCTTGCTTAGAGTGTCACGCCAGTTATGCAGCAGCGCATGTAAAGAAAGACGGTAGTACGAACTTCGACAGGAAATCCATCATCTATGGCATAGACTGTGAAAGATGCCATGGTCCGGCGGCTGCTCACGTAGCTTTTCACATACAGCATCCGAATGAAAAAACACCTAATAGCATCATCAGTACCAGACACCTCACAAGACAGCAACGCCTTGATGCATGTGCCTTATGTCACTCCGGACTCAGAAAACAATTACAACCCGCTTTTTCATTTACAGTCGGACAAAGACTGGATGACTTTTCAGTTCCTAACTATGATGTAGATACTGCCGGCGGACTTGATGTACACGGTAATCAATACGGTCTGCTGACTGCCAGCAAATGTTTTAAAATGTCCGCGGAACTTGATTGTGGTTCCTGTCACAAAGTACATGTCAACGAAAGACATGAGATGGCGACTTTCTCGCAACGTTGTCTTAATTGTCATGGTACGCATGATACCTGTACGGTCAAAGCACGGGCGGGTGTAATGTTAAAAGATAATTGCATAGACTGCCATATGCCGCAGTTACCGTCAAAGAAGATCACATTGAAGCTAGCCAGCGCAACTACGGTTACGCCGGATCTCGTGCGTACGCACCGTGTAGGGATCTATCCATGATCCCGGAAATAAATATAACTGCTGCTCAACTATTATCATGTATTTGCTGTTGTTTCAAAAAGTCCTTTTCATGGATAATGATCTACTCTATCTGACAGCCAAACTTGATAAAAATCCCCCGATAGATAAGGATAGCTTCGACAAAGCTCTGGAGCTGATCGATTGTAGTTTCCCACCAGATTATTTATCATTTATGCGTAAACACAACGGATGTGAAGGTGCTGTACTCAATGGGCAGTGGCTGGTACTTTGGCCCATACAGGAATTGTTGCAATACAATGAAATGTACGGAGCTTCAGTATTTGCTCCCGGGCTTTTTCTGATCGGGTCTAATGGGGGAGCGATCGCATACGGCATAAAAAAAGAACAGGGCATTTTCTTCGAAGTAGAATTCGTTTACATGGAAGAAAAAGAAAGCATAGTGATCGCAAAAGATTTTGAAAGCTTTTTATGGAGCCTGGCTGAATTCACAGAAGGCTCCTGCCAATATTCCCTTGCGAGGGTTGCTTCAGATAAGGATAACAGGAAACGACATGAACAGGACCCTTCATTAAAAGGAATGCATCTGCATGAAGTACATCCTATCTTACTCGGAGGTGATCCAATAGCAGCAGCTAACAAAGTACCGTTGAAAAGTGATGCGCATAGCCAGTACACCCGCTGGTGGAAAAAGAAAATTGAGGAGATCAGTAATTAACTGGCGCTAGCGCGGTTTGTTATGACTTGCTGTATTTGTTTCATTTTTTATGAAATAAAAGGATTTATTTCATAAAAAATGAAACAAATTAAACTCTTTCCTTATGAAATAAGATCAGCCGATGCGTTAATATAAGCAGGTATGCAAAAAGGCGATTCTTAAGAACCGCCCTTTTTTATATCAATTACCTGATGAATTAAAACCTGTAACTCAGCGTCGCCCTCACATTAAACGGCGTCCTTGGTGTAAAATGTATCTCCGTCACCGGCGCAGCTTCATCCTTCAACCTGCTTTCTGTCGCAAACTGTGTCTCATTCCACGCCGTATTAAAGATATTCTCCGTGATCACGCCAATCGTAAACTGTTTATACTGATAACTAACATTCGCATCAGTTACACAATATCCTTTTGCCACAATGCTGTTATCTTCATTCGCAGGGCGATGTCCCAGATAACGGGTATTGATCCCTGCATTGATGCCGGAAGGATGATGCAGACTAACACCACCTGCTGCAGTTACCACCGGTGCTAAAGGAATATAGTTTTCTCCTTTTGCTTCCTCTGTCGCACGACCATGTGTATAAGTAAAGTCGCCATTGATAAAGATCCATTTACCCAGCTGATAACGTGCGCCAACATCAATCCCTTTACGACTGGTCTTTCCACTGGGTTCTACGATACCTGCATCTCCCACATAGACAAACTCCTGTTGCAGATAAAGGTACCATACAGCAGTATTCACCACGAGTTTAGATAATGGTTTCCAGATCATACCCAGATCAGCGCCATACGCAGCCGGTAATGTGGATAACCCTTTTTGTTCAACCACTACACGGGTATCATTGCTATGAAATCCTTTACCCAATTTCAGGAAGTACTGAATTTTATTATTCGGATTAAACAGGAAGTTCAGCTTCGGACTCACGATCGACTTTCCCTGTGACTGCGTGGTATATGTAGCCGCGAGTTTATCCACATAATCAAATTTGAAATGATCAACACGCACAGCCGGATTGATCAACCATTTACCTAATTTATAATCCGCGCTGACATACGCATACAGGTTTGTTTCATTTACATCGCCCAGTTTCAGCTGCTCCAGCGTCGTTTTTCTGTTGACGGTGTGTGACAGTTCAATATCATTGACATCGTCATTACGTAGGCCGACAGCGCCTTTCAGTTCGATGGTATTGTTACCTGCATAAAGGGTTTTGTTCAGTTCAGATTCAAATCCGAAAATGCTTCTGTTCTCTTTCTGCCTGATCTGATCACCGTTTACCGGGTCTTCCAGGAAGAAGGTAAAGTTGGAATACAGCTCAAAATTATAACGGCTGTAGAAGGCGGTATTTTTGATAAATGTATTGGCGTCGATATGTTTCAGGTATTGCAGATTCACATTGGTACGTCCGGTGTTACCACCTTCTGTGTTGTCGATGGCACCAAAACGGGTGATGATACCTGCATCTACCGCCCGCTGTGGGATTTGTCCGCTGGCATCCCATTTACTGTTGAAGTGAGAGACTGCTACAGATACTTTATCATTGTTATCAAGATAAGCAGTGTACTTTCCGATCAGATTAATACGGTTAAAGTTCTGCGGCGTGATAAAATACCCGTCAGTCATCTGGTAATCAGCTGCCACATAGGCGGACTGCTTACTGTCATTGACAAGATTGAACATACCCATTGTACGGTAGGTATTGAACTTACCACCTTCAACGGTGATACTGCTGTTGTCCAGTCTTTCTCTTGTTTTGAAAGCAACATAACCTGCGGTGGCGAGGTTGCCCTTATCTGCGTGATAAGGTCCTTTATCAAAGTCGATATTCTCGATCGTCTCCGGTATCAGGAAGTGCAGGTCTGCATAACCCTGACCATGTGCATGGCTGACCATATTCACCGGCATACCATCCACACTGATGTTGATATCGGTGCCGTGGTCAATGTCAAAGCCGCGGAGGAAGATCTGTTCTGCTTTACCACCACCGGCGTGCTGACCGATGAACAGGCCCGGTACTTTGCGCAGCAGCTCCTGTGAAGACTTCACAGGGTTGGTTTTCAGATCGATGTCTGAAATGATGTTCAGGTGTTTCAGCGAAGTAGTGATAGCCACTTCGTTCAGTTGCAGGTCGGACGGCGCCATGATAATACGCTGGTTCGCATCTTTTAAAACGACCATTTCTGTTTTAAAAGCCATCCGCGAAACTTTCAGCGAGTCGCCGGTTTGCGCGTCCTTCAAACGGAATACGCCTACCTCGTTGGTGTGCGTATGGGTACCGGTACGCTGATTGTAAATAGTGACGTCCTGTAAAGGGTTTCTCTCCCGGTCATAAACGGTTCCGCTGAATTGTTGTGCGGACACGCCAAGCGTTAACAGACAAAGCGCTGATGTAAAGATCTTGTGCATATAGTTGTGTGATTTTGGAGGCGCCTGGGAGGAACAGCGCCTTTGAACGCGCGAAGATATGAAAAGAGTTAACAATCCGTTAAAGATTTCAGCCATAAAATATTTCCGTTCATCCCATTTTCTTAGCATTTGGTTTGTGTTCGCGATAAACTATCTCTATATTAGCGCCTCGTCAAAAGGTCTCAACATTCTATTATTTCCTCTTTTGACTTAATTTATTATAACGTTATGTTACTTAGATCGAAGAATCATGCAAGCCGGTCTCTGATGGGCATCCTGTGTCTCTGTGGTGTGGGTATGACTGTAGCCCATTCTGCTGCTGCGCAGACAGGCAAACTGCCATTGCAGGACCTATCCGCTTTCCGCGAGCCCGGCCAGAGCTGGAGTATCACCAGTGATGCCTCCGCAAAACTGGACAATCCGCACGTACTGGACGCTGTAGCTGGTACAGGAGTATTATTCAACATGCCGGATAAAAAACGTCCGGGAAAAGACCTTTTCTCCAGCGCCGAATTTGGCGATGCAGATATTGAACTGGACTACATGATGGCGCCCGGTTCAAACTCTGGTATTTATCTGCAGGGCAGGTACGAGATCCAGCTGCTGGACAGCTGGGGTACCAAAGCCCCTAAAGCAGGCGACAATGGTGGTATCTACGAACGTTGGGACGATAGCCGTCCGAATGGTCTGCAGGGATACGATGGCCATGCGCCCCGCGTAAATGCCAGCAAAGCGCCAGGTACATGGCAGCACATTAAGATCTCCTTTATTGCTCCCCGTTTTGATGCTGCCGGCAAAAAGATCGCGAATGCGCGTATGCTGCTGGTAGAACTGAATGGTGTGACCATCCAGGAGAACGTAGAACTGATGGGCCCAACCCGTGGCGCTATCGGTGGTGGCGATGAAAAAGCGACTGGTCCTTTACGCCTCCAGGGCGATCATGGCGCTGTTGCTTTCCGCAATATCGTTATCAATAAACCAGACGTTTCCCGTCCGTCTAATGAAAGAGACAGAGGGGTAGACCCTATCCTGGTAGATGCACCAGTAAACACTTTACTGCGCAGCTTCATGGATGTAAAAGATAACTACCGTGTCGTTCACGCGATCTCTGTAGGCTCTCCTGAAAAAGTACATTACACTTACGACCTGGATAAAGGTATGATCGCGCAGGTATGGCGTGGCGAATTCCTCGATGCTACCCCAATGTGGCATGAAAGAGGTAATGGCTGCTCCCGTCCGCGTGGCGCCGTACAGTTCCTGGGTAAATCTTACTTCACACTGGGTAAACTCGCTTCTCCGCAGGCTGCCTGGACGACCGATACCACCGGTTCCGGTTTCCGTCCTAAAGGATATGTCCTGGATGAGAATGATCTGCCTACTTTCCGCTACCAGGTATACGGTACTTCCGTATCTGATGTGGTACGTGTAGTAAGCGAAGGACGTGGTATTCACCGTGAACTGTCAGTAGCTGCTCCTGTTGAAGGACTGTACGCTAAACTGGCGGAAGGTGCTGCGATAGAAAATCCTTCCAAAGATTTGTATGTAATAGATGGTAAATCGTATTACCTGCAACTCGAAGATGCAGGTGGTGAGAAACCTGTGATCCGTGACGGTGCAGGCGTAAAAGAACTCATCATCCCTGTTCGCAGTAAACTGAGTTATTCCATCCTTTTCTAATTCCTTTCGACTATTACAATGAAAAACATTTATAAGGCAATCATAAAAAAGACCACCCTGTATTCGCTGCTGATAGCTGCGGCGACGGGTGTTACTTCCGGGGTACGTGCCCAGGAAACGCCTAAAGAAGAAGACTTTTATAAGATCCTGAAGGTTTCTTCTCCGGAAGGTACCCTGCTGGAAGTAGGCGGTCTGACTGTATTACCTAACGGTAACTTAGGTGTATCTACCCGCCGTGGTGAGGTATATATCGTGGAAAATCCGACCAGCCGCAAACCTTACTTCCGTAAGTTTGCCACCGGTCTGCACGAGATCCTCGGTCTGGTATGGAAAGATGGTGCTTTTTACTGCGCACAGCGTGGTGAACTGACCAAACTGGAAGATACCAACATGGATGGTAAAGCAGATGTATACGAAACAGTATTCGCATGGCCGCTGTCTGGTCACTACCATGAGTACAGCTTTGGTCCGAAACTGGCGCCTGATGGCTCCTTCTTCGTATCCGGAAACGTAGCTTTCGGTAACCAGGAATGGTGGAGAGGTGAAAGCCGCGTTCCATGGAGAGGCTGGATGATGCACATCTTCCCTGATGGTCATATGGAACCATATGCAACAGGTTTCCGTTCTCCTTGTGGTCTGGGTATGATCAATGGTGAATTGTTCTATACCGATAACCAGGGTGACTGGTTCGGTTCCGGTGGTGTATGGCAGGTAAAACAAGGTGATTTCATCGGTCACCCTGCTGGTTTACGCTGGACAAATCAGCCTAACTCTCCGGTGAAGCTGACTGCTGAGAAATTCTACTCTTTTGTAGATGAAGGTCGTCCGAAAGACGCAAACGGTAACTATACCAAACCTGAAAACAGCACAACCGCTCCATTCGTAACACTGATGGATGTGAAAAAGAATATCCCTGAACTGCGTCTGCCGGCAGTAGTACTGCCTCACGGTATCCAGGGTATCTCTAACTCTGAGATCGTACAGATCCCTGAAGGTTCTTTCGGTCCTTTCGCTGGCCAGTTACTGGTAGGCGATCAGGGTCAGAGTAAGATCATGCGCGTCGTGATGGAAAAAGTAAAAGGTGAATACCAGGGTGTATCTTTCGATCTGCGTAACGGTTTCCAGTCTGGTGTACTGCGTATGGCATGGTCTAAAGACGGTTCTACTTTATTCGTAGGTGAAACCAACCGTGGCTGGGGTTCTGCCGGTGAAGCAAACGAAGGTCTGCAACGCCTGGTATGGAACGAGAAAATGCCTTTCGAAATGAAAACGATCAAGGCAATGCCGGACGGTTTTGAGATCGAGTTTACCTTACCGGTAAATAAGAAATCAGCAGAAGACCTGGCTTCTTACTCCGTAGAAAGCTTCACTTATAAATACCACTCCGTTTACGGTAGCCCTATGGTGAATATTGCTAAATGTCCGGTAAAAGGTGTGAAAGTATCTGAAGACGGATTGAAAGCAAGGATCATTGTAGATAGCCTGCGTAAGGATTATGTGCATAATATCACCCTGGAAGGTGTACGTGAAAAAGACAATTCTTATTCACTGGTTCACCCAACCGGTTACTATACTATCCACAACTTCCCTGACGGTGACAAACTGCCTTTAAGTCAGGCAAGTACTTTCAACTCTGCGAAAGTACAGGCTGCTGCTGCCGCTGAAAAAGCAAAAGCAACTGCAAAAGATGCTGCTAAAGGAACGACCGCTGCTGCAAAAACAGCTGCTGCTGCCGCTCCTGCTGTTGCCAAAGTGCCTACTTACGATGAAGTGAAACCACTGCTGGCCAAATATACCTGCGTGGCTTGTCATACTGCAAACAAACGCCAGGTAGGCCCGGCTTTCGTAGATGTAGCGAAACGTAAATATACTGGTGAACAGATCCTGAAACTGCTCGCTAATCCTAAGCCACAGAACTGGCCTGATTACGCGACTGAAATGCCGCCAATGCCACAGGTACCTCGTGCCGATGGTCTGAAGATCGCTGCCTGGATCAATTCATTGAAATAATCAGGGGGACTATACTCCGGTTGCAAGCGCCGGGTAATTTAACCTTTAAAAGGGCCGTCGCATTCAGCGTACGGCCCTTTTACATTTCCAGGGGGATAATAAAGTATTAGTGGGCAAAGGGTGTTCCGGCAGAGATGAAGCATGTATGCGTCGTGTATACGCCCTGTATGCGTCGTGTATGAAGTATGAAACCACTTCCGGGGATATAGACTTGATTCGTAAGTGATTGTTATTCAGTTAATAGAATAAAAAATAAAAGGCCTCACGGATGCTCCGTGAGGCCTTTTACCATTATTTTCTGATACTATATTAACAGTATAGTCTTAGAACTGATTCTTCCACATCATACTCTCCACCGGCTTGATCGTGCGGCCATTATATTTGGCGTTGCCTTTCTTGTTGTAGAGCGTTTCCACATCGCCTTCCACCACAAAATAGATCAGCTGTCCGATCGGCATACCCGCATACACACGTACCGGCTGCGCACAGGAGATTTCCAGTGTCCAGGTGTTACAGAAACCTACATCGCCTTTACCGGCAGTAGCGTGAATGTCGATACCCAGACGGCCGGTGCTGGATTTACCCTCCAGGAATGGCACATGGGCGTGAGTTTCGGTGTATTCGAGGGTTACACCAAGATAAAGCGTACCGGGCTGCAGCACATACCCTTCTTCCGGTATTTCGAAATGCTCGATCTCGTTGTGTGCGCGGGCATCCAGTATTCTGTCCTTGTAAGTTGCCAGGTATTTGCCCAGATGTACGTCGTAAGAGTTGGTGCCGAGATATTTCCGGTCATAAGGCGAAATAACAATAGTGCCTTTTTCAATTTCCTCCAATATCCTTTTGTCTGACAGGATCATAGATCGGGTGTAATTAGTTTTGTTGTCTTAATGAGTTGTAAGGTTAATGCATTCTGCATTCAGCTTTTTGCATTAATTTGGCAAGATATGCCATTAATACGTACCATACAAATAAACCCCGGCTGCCGGCTGGGGGTGTGGAGAATAGAAGAGGATGAGGCTTTTTTCCGGGAGAAGGTGAATATCTCTTCCGCAATACATCATCCGCACAAGCGATTACAGCACTTTGCAGGCCGCTACCTGCTGCAGGAATTATTCCCGGGTTTTCCGCTTTCAAACATACAGATCATGAAAAGCCGGAAACCTTACCTGGAATGCGACAGCCTGCATTTTTCGATCTCCCACTGCGGGGATAATATCGCTGCCATCGTCAGCAGCAACGGTGCTGTAGGGATTGATATTGAAGATGTAAAACCTAAAATAGAAGCAGTCTCTCATAAGTTCCTGTCACCGGAAGAGCGTGCTTTTATTGATCCTGTGAACGCCCTGCCCCATAAGACGATCTGCTGGAGCGCTAAAGAGGCCGTTTACAAGTGGTACGGGCTGGGAGGGGTTGATTTTAAAGAAAATATGCAACTTGCACCCTTTATTTTTCAGCCAAAGGGCTTTCTAACGTGCAATTTTAACAAAGCGGATAAAAATGCACGGTTATATTTGCAATATCTGATGGAAAATGAACTGTGTCTGACCTGGACAAACGACGTCGAAGATCTCACAGTTCCCACCATAGCAGAGAACACAGCTTCAGGACATTAATGTTTAAAAACTGGTATTTTGAAAATCTTCCTACTCGGCTTTATGGGCGCCGGCAAAACTTACTGGGGAAAACAGCTGGCAGAACATCTGTCGCTGCCCTTCTATGATCTGGATGATGTAATCGTCGAATCAGAAGCAATGTCCATCAGCGATATCTTTGCGACTAAAGGAGAAGACTATTTTCGTCAGCAGGAAAACTACTGGCTGAAAGAACTATCCCGCAATGAAAGCTTCGTAATTTCCTGTGGCGGCGGAGCTCCCTGCTTCCAGGATAATATGGACATCATGAACGACAACGGCGCAACCATCTGGCTCAATCCCAAATTATCCCTGATCGTGGACCGCCTCAAACGTAAAAAGTCCAAACGTCCCCTGATCCAGGATCTCGACGATGATGAACTGCTCGCTTTCGTTGAAAAGAAGCTCGCAGAACGTGTTCCGTTCTACGAACAGGCACAGATCACCATCGCAGAATCTGAAACGATCAACCTCGACTCTTTCACACAAAGACTTGCTGATATCAAAGCATAAGTGAAAGCAGTTCCCAGGTCTGGTCAGTTTCCTGCAAAGCCTTTGCTATGCACATCCGTAGCGCTCCTGAAGCTATGTTTGTAAGTACGGAAAAGGTTGCAGATCACTGCGGACCAACGGGTGCAGTAACATAACAGTATAGCCGGGACCGGCAAGACAGGATACCATACAGTTTCAAAATACCACAACCGTAATTTCTAGTAGTCCCATTGCAGTGAGCCTTACCGGATATCCTGACTAATGTCATAGTCCCCCTGCCCGGAAAGCACTAATATCGCGTTGCTTTCAGCAATGAAAACAACATTGTAAAAGCGGCACAACACCAGGCAATACTATTATCACATAACAAACATCAATCTATCAATGCATAAGGGATTTCTCATCATCGCATCGGTATTAGGCGCGCTGGCCGTAACATTGGGCGCTTTTGGCGCACATAAGCTGAAAGAGCTTGTACCACCGGAAACAGTCGGCACATTCCAGACAGGCGTTACTTATCAGTTCTATCATACCTTCGCCCTCCTGGCAGTAGGTATCCTCTTTGCACACCTGTCGCCTGCAGCATCAGGTTTGCTCGAATGGGCAGGCCGCTGCTTCTTCATCGGTGTAATACTGTTCTCCGGTTCACTTTACATCCTGACCATGCTGAAAGCCACAGAAACCGTAGGTCTCAGCAAGATCGGTATTGTGACGCCTATCGGTGGACTCTTCTTTATCGCCGGTTGGGTTTGTCTCATCCTGGCCTTACTGAAGAAGTAAGTATCGTTGATACAACACCACATATTCAGCATAAACGACACTATCCAGGGGCTGGCCGCAAAGGCTTAGCCCCTGTAATTTTAACATCCGCTCTACACTTGACAGCACGATAATTGCTGCATACCGGATCATCAAAAACACAAAGCTCAAACCATGCTCAGATATCTGATTATCATTTGCCTTTTTATTACAGGAACAGTGACAGCACAGGACATGAATGGCAACTGGTACGGCGTTTTTACCACTCCTCAGGGTCAGAAACAACGTTTGCAGCTACAGCTGACGCGTGGTGTCGGTTATCAGCTGAAAGGCATGCTGAAAAGCCCCGACATTGCAAAGGATGGCATCGAACTGGACACCATCTGGTACAAAAACGGATACCTGAATTTCACGATCAATAAGATCAGTCTTAAATACAGCGGTAACTGGAATTCCATCAGAAGCCGCTTTGAAGGCGCCTTCGAACAGGTGGGTAATAAAACCTCCCTCAACTTCTCCCGTGATGATGTGAAAGACCTGACCGTTACCCGTTTCCAGGATCCTTCTGTTAATACCGTCTATGATGTGGAAGAGGTAAAATTCGTCGATCCGGTGGATAAGGTCTTACTCTCCGGTAGCTTCAGCCATCCCGGCGTAAACGGACCGTTCCCGGTGATCATTCTGATCTCCGGCGCCGGACAGCAAAACCGTAACAACGAAATGCTGGACCATCGTCCTTTCGCCGTACTGGCAGACTACCTGGCAAAACGTGGCATCGCCACGCTACGTCTCGATGACCGTGGGGTAGGAGAAAGCACCGGCAATTATGACTCCTCCGGTATCTTCAACTTCGCAGAAGATGTAAAAGCTGCCGTTTCCTGGTTACGTAAGAACAAACTTGCTGATACTGCCGCTATCGGATTACTCGGTTATGCAGAAGGTGGCGCTGTCGCACAGATCGTTGCCGCAGCAGATTCGAATATCGCGTTCATTATCAATATGGCGTCTCCGGGGCTGGATGGCCGGGAAGCATATAACCGCCGCCTTGTACAAACCGCCCTGGCATACGGTGAAAAAGAAGCTTATGTGGAAGGATATGTCAGCAGTTATCAACGCTACCTGAACGTGCTCGCACTGACCAATGATCCTGCCGAAAGACAACGTAAAGCCTTTGCCGAACTTACCGCCATCTATAACCACTTCGGAGATAGTACCAATACCTCTGGCAGACAACACTTTATAGAAACGACCTACGCGGTGGACACAAAAGCGGAAGCTTTGTCCCTCTTACAATACGATCCCGCTGCTTATCTCTCAAAAATAAAATGTCCTGTCCTGGCCATTAACGGTTCAGAAGACATCTTCAATGAAGCAACCTCCAACCTGAAAGGCATCGAAAGCGGTCTGGTAAAAGGTGGTAATCAATTCGTTACTATACGCACATTCGCAGGTCTTAATCACCTGTTTCAGCGTTGTAACACCTGTAGCACGGAAGAATATGCCACCCTGGACGAGACAATAAACCCCGCTGTATTGGAGTTTATCACAAGATGGGTACAGTTGTTGTACTAACGGCGCCTGTATGCTAATTCCTAACCAAGAATTAATTTCTTAAATATGATTAAGCGTCCGTAATTTTGGGACGGCTATAACGTATGTCAAAAAATAAACTGAAAACAGAAAAACCGGAGAGTAAGAAACCTCGAAGCAGTGACCCCAACGTACTAAAGCAGGACAAAGAAGCAGAGGTAAAAGTAAAAGAATTAGTCAAGGACGAGAGAACCCATAAAGTTTTAGGGGTGATCTGCTTGTTGTTATCGCTCTACTGTTTTATCGCATTTACATCTTATCTCTTTACCTGGGAAGAAGACCAGGATAAGGTATTTCGCTATTCCGCCAGCATCCTGCTGATGGATCTGGATAGCGTAAGGGTGGAAAACCTCCTGGGGAGGTTAGGGGCCTTCGTCTCTCATTGGTTCTTCTACAAAGGTTTCGGTATCGCATCTTACCTGTTTTGCTACCTGTTCTTCATGCTCGGCGTCAACTTCGTAGTTGGTCGCAGGGTATTCCGTGTGTGGCGAAACCTCAAATACATTCTTTTCGGTCTGCTGTTTATCAGCACGACCGCCGCTTTCGTATCCTCCTTTTCTGACTTCCCATGGGGAGGCGCGATGGGGGATGCTGTCAATCACTGGATGATCGGTTTCCTCGGAAGGGCAGGAGCTGCTTTGTTGTTACTGGTGGCCGGACTGTCCTGGCTGATCTGGAAATACAACCTCGACTTCAAATGGCTGGAGCAAAAGTTAAAAGCAAAACCTAAGCCTGCTGTAGCGCCAACGGCTACGCCGGAACCTGCGGTGATAGCGGTGACGCCGATGGCGAATAATGCTGCTGCCGCTAAAAACAACGCAAAAGAGAAGGAGAAAGAGAAGGAAAAAGAAACCAGACGTACGAATACACTGAAGGAGTCAAATGTAGCAGTGATCCCTCCTCCGGATGAAGATGATGAACTGCCGGAAATGCAGCTCATTGAACGGGGCAGTGCTTCCATCACCCTGATCCCGCCGGCACATGCGCATATACCGGAAGAAGTGGAAGAAGAAGAGATCGAAGAGGAACTGGAAGAGGAAGAAGATCCGGGGCCATTGTTGTATATCGAAGAAACGGTTGAACAGACAAACGCACGCCGTAACAAGAAACCAAATGCAGAAGATGTTGCCTGGGAAATCAAACCTTCTGTAGAAGAAAATGAAGATGAAGCAGAAGAGGCGCCTGTAAGACCACCTGTACAGCTGGACCCTTACGAACCGACCCTCGATCTGCGCGATTATAAATATCCTACACTGGAATTGCTGGATAGCCATAACACCGAAAAGATCGTACAGGATGCCGGAGAACTGGACAGAAACAAAGACCAGATCATCAATACCCTGAAGAACTACGATATCGCTATCCAGAAGATCAGCGCTACTGTAGGGCCGACCGTAACCCTGTACGAAATCGTACCGGCCGCCGGGGTGCGTATCTCCCGTATCAAAAACCTGGAAGATGATATCGCCCTCAGCTTGTCAGCACTGGGTATCCGCATCATCGCGCCAATCCCGGGTAAAGGTACCATTGGTATCGAGGTGCCTAACGTGAAGAAAAGTATGGTGTCGCTGAGAAACCTGATCGCTTCCGAGAAGTTCCAGCAAAGTACCATGGACCTGCCGATCGCTATCGGTAAAAAGATTGATAATGAGAACTTTATAGCCGATCTGGCCAAAATGCCGCACTTGCTCATGGCGGGTGCTACCGGTCAGGGTAAATCGGTGGGTATCAATACATTATTGGTGTCTCTGCTCTATAAAAAGCATCCTTCCCAGCTGAAGTTTGTACTGGTCGATCCGAAGAAAGTGGAACTTTCCCTGTACAAACTGATTGAAAAGCACTTCCTGGCCAAATTACCGGGTGAAGAGGATGCCATCATTACAGATACCAAAAAAGTGATCCATACCCTCAATGCCCTCTGTATTGAGATGGACCTTCGTTACGACCTCCTGAAAGAAGCAGGTACCCGTAACATCAAGGAATACAATAATAAATTCGTTCAGCGCAGACTGAACCCACAGCGTGGACACCGTTATCTGCCATTTGTCGTACTGGTGGTGGACGAGTTCGCCGATCTGATCATGACAGCAGGTAAAGAGGTGGAAATGCCGATCGCCCGTCTGGCACAGCTGGCCCGTGCGGTAGGTATCCACCTGATCATTGCGACACAGCGTCCTTCTGTAAATATCATCACCGGTACTATCAAGGCCAACTTCCCGGCCCGTATCGCGTTTAAGGTATCTTCCAAGATCGACTCCCGTACCATCCTCGATACTGGCGGCGCCGAACAGCTGATCGGTCAGGGTGACATGCTGGTGTCTTTCAACGGCGAACTGGTACGTCTCCAGTGTGCCTTTGTAGATACACCGGAAGTGGAAAGAGTGGCAGAGTATATCGGTGAACAGCGTTCCTATCCGGAAGCCTACCTGCTGCCGGAATATGTGGATGACAAGGATATGGAAGGAAAAGAGATCAGTCTGCAGGATAGGGATCCGCTCTTTGAAGAGGCTGCCCGTGTCATCGTTCAGAACCAGCAGGGGTCTACATCACTTTTGCAACGCCGTATGAAACTGGGGTACAACCGTGCAGGCCGTCTGATGGACCAGCTGGAAGCAGCAGGCATCGTCGGACCGAACCTGGGTAGCAAAGCGAGAGAGGTGAATGTGAAAACAGAGGCTGATTTAGAGGAGATTCTGAACGATCTCGGCTGATAGTCGTACTTTTGGCTTTATATTAACTTTAGAAATAAACCTATCGGCACAACATTTGTCAAACTAACAGCAAGAAACAAAACTTACGAAAAATGAAGAGAATTTTATTACTGGCCATGTTGACGGGCGGAATTGTAGTGAATGGCATGGCTCAGACCAAGACGCCAGTGGGTAGTCTGGGTAAAAACGATCCTAAAGCAAAAGCAATACTCGACGGGGTGAGCAAGAAGTTTTCCCAGTTGAAATCAGTAGTCGCTAACTTTGTTTTGAAAGTAGAAGGCGCTAATAATAGTGTAACTGACTCTAAGAAAGGTACCGTTTACCTGAAAGGAGCCAAATATAAAGTGAACCTGGATGGTCAGGAGCTGATCAGTGATAACAAAACGACCTGGACATACACAAAAGATGCTAACGAGGTAACAATCAACAATGTAGACCCTAATAGCACCTCCCTGTCGCCAGCTAAACTGTTCACCAATTTCTACGATAAAGATTATCTGTACCGTCTGGATGGAGAAACTACCGAGAAAGGTAAAGTGCTCCAGAACATCGAAATGACACCTACAGATAAGTCAAAGAACGTTTTCAAAGTGATGGTTTCTATCGATAAGAAAGGCCAGAACATCGCTAAGATGAAGGTTTACGAGAAAAACGGCAATCATTATACATATGAGATCACTAACTTCACACCAAACGGAAGTGTGACCGATGCTACCTTTAGCTTCGATCCTAAAAAATACCCTGGTGTAGAGGTGGTTGACCTCCGTTAAAATATTGATGGGTCTTCGCGACCGAAGACGAGAAAAGCCTGGCTATTTTTGGCCGGGCTTTTTCCATTTTATTGTTACCTTTGGCAAGTTTAAATTAAAATTAAGCAATATGGCATACGACGTAATCGTAATTGGTAGTGGCCCTGGTGGATATGTGGCTGCTATCCGTGCTTCTCAGCTGGGATTTAAGACGGCAATCGTTGAAAGAGAGAGCCTGGGCGGTATTTGTTTGAACTGGGGCTGTATTCCCACTAAAGCATTATTGAAGTCCGCACAGGTGATGGAATATATACAGCACGCCAAAAATTATGGAATTAACGCAGGCGAAAGTACTGCTGACTTTGATGCCGTAATTAAACGTAGTCGTGGTGTGGCTGATAAGATGAGTAAGGGCGTTCAGTTCCTGATGAAGAAAAACAAGATCGACGTACTGGTAGGTAACGGTAAGCTGAAATCCAAAACGCAGGTAGAAGTAACTGATAAGGATGGTAAGGCTTCTGTACATGATGCGAAATACATTATCCTGGCAACCGGTGCTCGTGCCCGCGAACTGCCTAACCTGAAAATAGACGGTAAAATGGTAATTGGCTACCGTGAAGCAATGGTACTGCCAAAACAGCCTAAATCCATGATCGTTGTAGGTTCTGGCGCAATCGGCGTTGAATTCGCTTATTTCTACGCAACCCTGGGTACTAAAGTAACCATCGTTGAGTTCATGCCGCGTATCGTTCCGGTTGAAGATGAGGATATCTCTAAAGAACTGGAGAAGATCTACAAGAAGAAAGGTATCGAAATCATGACCAATGCATCCGTTGAAGCTGTTGAAGCAAACGGTGAAGGCGTGAAAGCGAAAGTAAAAACTGCAACCGGTGAAGTATTCCTGGAAGCTGACGTTGTACTGAGCGCTGTAGGTATCGCTGCTAATATCGAAAACCTGGGCCTTGAAGCACTGGGTATCAAAACTGACAAAGGCAGAGTAACTGTAGATAAATACTACCAGACAAATGTTCCTGGCGTTTTCGCTATCGGTGACATGGTTCCTGGTCAGGCACTCGCACACGTTGCTTCTAAAGAAGGTATCATTTGCGTAGAAGCAATTGCTTACGGAGAGAAGAAATATGCGCACAAACCTGAGCCTATCGACTACATGAACATTCCTGGCTGTACTTATTGTGCACCTGAAATCGCTTCTGTAGGTTACACTGAGAAAGCAGCAAAAGAAGCTGGTTACGAAGTGAAAGTAGGTAAATTCCCATTCTCTGCTTCCGGTAAAGCAACTGCTGCAGGTGCTACTGAAGGTTTCGTAAAAGTGATCTTCGACGCTAAATACGGCGAGTGGTTAGGTACCCACATGATCGGTGCGAACGTTACAGAGATCATCGCGCAGACAGTAACTGCACGTAAACTGGAAACTACTTACCAGGAAGTACTGGATTCAATTCACCCGCACCCAACTATGAGCGAATCTGTAAAAGACGCGATAGAAGTGGCTTACGGCGAAGCGATCCACCTGTAATCTGCAGTATTGAAATAAGTTTATAGAAAGAAAGAGCGTGCCATGAGGTACGCTCTTTCTTTTTCAATCAACAATCAAGAATCAACAATCAAGAATTAACAATTAACAATTACGTTTCAAAGTGCATGCTATACATATACATCCTATAACTCAACAACACCTAAACCCAAAGAAACGCAGGAATAAAGAGCAGGCTTTCAGATGGTAAAGCGGACCTTAGCCCGTCCCCTGCACACAGCTAAAGCGCACCCAAGCCCCCAACCCATAGCCCATTACCAACGCTCAATCATGTACTTAACGGGCACCAGTCCGCGACACCATCTGAAACCGCAGCGTATCCCCCTGCCTTCAACTCACCAACCCAATAAATAACTAATAAACTTAAAGCTCTGATAACAATTTGTCCATCCTATCTCTCATTTCGCCTTTATTCACCTCATTTTGCATAAACCTCCAAGCCCCTCTCTGCGTCATTCTCTGTTCTTTTTTTAACCCCCGACTTTTTTTTTCTGAGAATCATGGAATGTTGTAATATTGAACGTCGAGCAACTGAAATCTAAACAAACGAGCACTAAGTCACCAGAAAATCTACTTCCGGAACACCCGGAGTTAACCAGAATTATTTATTAATTGAAAATCCGGCAATGACGCGATAAACCGCTAGTATCTGCGTGTCTTGCAATGACAAAAAACCAAAGCATGAGTTAAGTAATTATCTGTCAGGTTAGCTATATCTACTGATGAACAATGTAATTATTCCAACGGAATAACTCGCTGCGTTTGCCTGCTGTAACGGCGGGTAAAAAGGGTGCAGTCTGCCACGAGCTGTTATACAGCTATGCCCATTGCAGACGCAGGTACCACAACATCTGTCATCAGCTGATCAGCTAATAATATCTTCATTTTATCAGAACCCAAATCTTAAAATGTATGAGCAAACACACATTAACAGCACTCGCATGCCTGCTGGCAGGAGCTGCTATCTGCATTGTTTCCTGTAAAAAGGATACCACTCCGGCTGCATCGGTTAATCAGGCCGGTGTATCACAAGCCACATTGGATAAGATCAGTGCACTCGGTTTCAGCACTGCTGACGTCCGCAAATTCGATGGTAAATATCTCGTGGAAGGAGATATCCTGTTGAGTGATGCAGACCTGAACACCAAAGCAAACAGTCCTTTTCTGACCACTGCCAAAGAAGAGCAATACCGCACCAATTACGTGGTGACCGGCCTCCCGCGTCAAATAACTGTAAGAGTTGCATCCAGCCTCGGTAGCGCTTTCGTCGCCGGTACGGATACCGCTATTGCACGTTACAACAGACTGGGTCTTACACTGACTTTCAGACGTATTACCAGCGGTACAGCCAACATCACGATCTCCGGCTTTAACCAGGGTCCAAGTGGTGGCTTTATCACGCTCGGTTCTTCCGGCTTCCCAACCAGCTCCGGTAATCCGTACAACTCTATTCTCATGAATACCAACTCCGCAGCATACGGCAGCAATCCGAATGTGCTGTATGTAGGTTCTGTTATTCAGCACGAGATCGGTCACTGTATCGGCTTCCGTCATACTGACTACTTCAACCGTGCGCTCAGCTGTGGTGGTACTGCTACCAACGAAGGTTCAGCAGGTATCGGTGCTATCCTGATCCCGGGTACACCAAGCGGTAACAGCGCTAACTCCTGGATGCTGGCCTGTTCTAATGGCGGCAACCGCACCTTCAACGCAAATGATATCGTAGCACTGAACTATCTGTATTAATCGTCTGAGTAAATAAGCAACTACCGGCGGCATTCTCTGTCAGTCGCCGGTTTTGCATGAGCACTATCTGTAACCCAAAATCAAACACACATGCGTAAGCACGTATTATTTGCCCTATGTTGCCTTTTTGCCGGCGCCCTTATCACTTCCTGTAGAAAAGAAGCAGTAAAGTCAACAACTGCTGACAGCGAAATCTCTGATGAAACCAAAGCAAAGATCTATGCACTCGGTTTTGGTACTGACAATGTCAGAAAAGTAGCTGGCGGATATCTGGTAGAAAATGATATCGTACTGACTGAAGAAAACCTGAACACCAAAATCAACAGTCCTTTCTTACGGATTGCGGGTGACGAACAGTATCGCACGACCAACGTCGTGTCTGTATCTGGTACACGTAATATCACCGTATTGGTAACCGGACTGGATACTCCTTACATCAGGGGTACAGATACTGCTATCGCCCGTTATAATGCCCAGGGCCTGAGTCTGACCTTCTCCCGCATTACCAGCGGTACGGCTGACATCACTATCCAGGGCTTCTATCAGGGTCCAAGTGGTGGATTCATCACACTGGGATCTGCCGGTTTCCCGACTGCTGCCGGCAATCCGTACAACAGTATCCTGATGAACACCCATCCACAGGCGTATGGCGCCAATCCGAATGTACTGTACATCGGTTCTGTTATCCAGCATGAGATCGGCCACTGTATCGGCTTCCGCCATACAGACTATGCAACCCGTTCCAGCTGCGGACAAAACGTGAACGAAGGACAGGTAACAACCGGTGTGGGCGCTATCCAGATTCCAGGTACACCATCAGGCGCTGATCCGAATTCATGGATGCTGGCCTGCTCGAACGGTGGTAACCGCACCTTTAACGCAAACGACGTTATCGCACTCACCTATTTGTATTAATTAATAAGATCCCTTATTAGCTGATGCATGAGCAAATGACGATAGCCCGCTGACAGCATCCCTGTTATGGCTATCGTCCCTAAAGAAAAAAAGCAGCGATAATAACACTACGTTATTATCGCTGCTTTCTATTTTGAGTGAGCATGTCTGTCTTTAATCTGCCTTACATTCGTAGACTACAGAGCTGCATCTGTCTACATTTTTCAGTCCTTTTCTGTAAGACCTGAATCCGTTCCAGAAGCCCTTGATCAGGCCATTTCCACCTGTTTTGTATTTCTCGCTCAGCAGACTCACATAAAATCCGTCAAACACCATCGGATGTTTCCGTACGATCCTGATCTTGTGTTGTTTCAGCAACTCTTCCATAGAAGAAGGAGAGAAGTGATACAGGTGACGTGGTACATCATAGGCTGCCCACAACTCTTTGTAATGCTCTGCATCAGGAGAGGTGTAGTTAGGCACAGCAATGATCAGCGCACCTTCCGGTTTCAGTAATGTTCTGATCTGTCGCAGATAGTCATGCAGTGAATGTACATGTTCCAGTACATGCCACATGGTGATCGCATCATATTGTTGTGCCGGGAGATGGAACAGTTCTGAAGATGGCAGCGGTTCGATACCATAGAGTGTCTTTGCATTACTCCTTGCCGTATCATCCGGTTCAAGTCCTGTTACGTCCCAGTTTAACTGTTTCATATAGTGGAGGAAAGCACCTGTGCCACAGCCAATATCCAGCAAAGAACCCTGTTTCAGACCGGTGGCAGCCTTTACCCAGTTTTGCTTGGAGCGCATGGTGATTTTCCTCACGCTGTGATATAAACGATTGATTAAGCCCTTTTTAGTCTCGGAATGTGAAATGTATTCCTGTGATTGATAATAACGGCCAATCTCTGCACTGCCCGGTACATGCTGCGTAAAACGTCCGCTGCAATGTCCGCAATGAAAAATGTCAAATGTTTCGCCCGATACTGTATGATCTTTGGCCGCAAGTACTTTGTGTATATTGCCTGATCCGCATATCGGACAGGCTTTATAATAAATCGAAGACATGGCCCGAAAATACAATACAATTACGAATTACGGATGACAATTGAGAATGAATTGATAATTAGCGCACTATATGCCCTTATGCTCTCCCCATACCTTTCTCAGGGTATCTGCGATCTCTCCGAGTGTGCAATACTGTTCGACTGCTTCCACTACGATCGGCATCAGGTTTTCTGTAGTATGTGCCGCTGTTTCCAGTCGTTGCAACAGGGCTGCTACTGCCGCATTGTCCCTTTTGGCCCGTAAGGCCTGCAGGCGATCTGTCTGTACCTGTCTGATACTATCATCGATACGGAATACTTCTTCTGTTGTACTTTCTTTGACGGCGAACTTATTCACACCAACGATCACTTTTTCTCCTGACTCAATTTCCTGTTGATAACGGTACGCACTACGTGCAATCTCGTCCTGCATGAATCCCTGTTCGATAGCAGCTACAGCACCGCCCATCACATCGATCCTTTCTATCAGTTCCCAGGCCCTGGATTCCACTTCATTGGTCAGTGCTTCCACATAGAAGGAACCTGCCAGCGGATCCACTGTATCGGCAATACCACTCTCATATCCTACGATCTGTTGTGTACGTAATGCAATACGCGCCGCTGCTTCTGTTGGCAGAGACAGGGCTTCATCATAGCCATTGGTATGCAGCGATTGTGTGCCGCCCAAAGTGGCTGCGAGCGTCTGTACAGTCACCCGTACGATATTGTTGTGTGGTTGTTGTGCGGTAAGCGTACTACCGCCGGTCTGTGTATGAAAACGCAGCATCTGTGCTTTGGGATCTGTAGCACCCATCCCTTTGGTGATATGCGCCCACATCCTTCTGGCAGCACGGAATTTAGCTACTTCCTCAAACAGGTGGTTGTGTGCATTGAAGAAGAAAGAAAGACGGCGTGCAAATACATTGATGTCCAGTCCGCGGTCCAGCGCTGCCTGTAAGTAGGCTTTTCCGTTGGCAAGGGTAAAGGCCAGTTCCTGTACGGCATTGGCGCCCGCTTCGCGGATATGATAACCGGAGATGGAGATCGTGTTCCATTTAGGCACTTCCCGGCTGCAGTAATCAAAGATATCGGTGATCAGCCGCATGGAAGGTTTGGGCGGATAGATAAAGGTGCCACGCGCAGCATATTCCTTGAGAATATCATTCTGGATAGTGCCGGACAGTTTTTTCAGATCGGCGCCCTGTCTTTTGGCCAGTGCGATATATAAAGCGAGTAGTATAAATCCGGTAGCGTTGATGGTCATGGAGGTGGAGATCTCCTCCAGTTTGATGCCTTTGAAGAGGCGCTCCATATCCTCGATACTGTCGATGGCGACACCTACTTTACCGACTTCCCCCTCTGACATGGGGTGGTCGGAGTCATAGCCGATCTGGGTAGGCAGATCAAACGCCACGCTGAGGCCCATTACGCCCTGTTGCAGGAGATAGTGGTAACGTTCGTTGGAAGCTTCTGCCGTGCTAAAACCTGCATACTGCCGCATCGTCCACAGTTTATCCCTGTACATAGAAGCATGAACGCCTCTTGTAAATGGGAATTCGCCGGGCAACTCCTGCATGGGTACAGTTTCCGTATATACTGATGCAATTGGGATACCGGCATCTGTTTTGATGATATTTTCCATAATGTGTTTTTCGTGGAATAAATGTAGTAGTAAGAGCAATGTTACATAATTATTACGTTATTGCCGTTGAGCTCAAATTATTGATAATTTGCAAAAAGTTTTTTCTGATAAGCTATGTTTATTTACGTATTGTTATTACTCACATTTGCCCTGGCCTTGCTCAGTATCTTCTTTGTTTTCAGGGCCTCCGGAAGGGGGCTGCAGCATAGCTGGTCAGTGCTGCTCTTAGGTTTATCCCTCGGTGTATTTATTTATCTCTATGGAACCTGGATTTACCTTACTGTGGATGCCAAATGGGGTTTTGGTATCTGTTTATTGTTAACCCTGCTGGGGGTGCTTTTCCGCAAAAAGAAAAACAAACCGGCCCCCCGTACATGGCGATATGTTGGCAATGTGTTCTTTTCTGCCCTTTTTATCACCTTATCCATCCTTTATTTTACCGGTACGACCGGGAAGGCAAGAGCGATCGATCTGGCATTTCCGCTGAAGACAGGGCGTTATTTTGTCTTACAGGGAGGGAAAGGTCTGCCAACAAACCTGTTTCATTTTAGTCTGCGTGGCGCGATCTACGCCATGGATATTGTGAAATTAAAACCGGATGGCAGCAGGGCGAATAAGATCTTCAGTCCGAAGCTGGAGGATTATGAAATATTCGGCGATACCTTATACAGTCCGTGTGACGGCCGTATCGCAAAAGCGGTGGGAGATGACCCGGACAATATCCCGCCAAATATGGCCAGAGGTCCGCACAATACCAATCAGGTGCTGATCGAAACAGCAAATAGCTACGTGTTCCTGGCGCATCTGAAGCAGGGAAGTGTGGTCGTAAAAGAAGGGGATATTGTAAAACAGGGAGACCCTTTGGGATGTGTGGGGAATTCGGGGTTCAGTTCAGAGCCGCACCTGCATATACAGGCGCATGTGAAGGTACCGGGGGAGCCCTGGTTCCGTTCTCCGCCAAGATATATTCATTTCAATGGCAGAGGATATCTGCTGTATGAGGTGATCCGGCCACAACGGGTGGAAATGGTACAGAAGTAAACGGTTAAAATAACCGTTTAGCTTCTGCATTTAATATCTGTGAGGTCAGTTCGGAAGGAGATGTTTCCGCCTGTAAGAATACTTCTAATATTTGTTTGTTCAGATCCATCGCGGTCGCGTCCGGAGGCAGTTGACTGGCTACCTGGTTAACGATGGTGATGGTCTGTTCTTTCAGCGTTTTTACAGCTTCCCAGGCTGTAGGAGATACGTAGATCTGCTGCGCTATATTATGTTCAAATTCTGCTTTAATGGTCTGTATGAGTCCTACCTGCATATCTACAGCGGTTAAGCCCGGCTGAAAAATGCGGCTGATCATGTTTTGCAGATTGATACGTTCTACCAGCAACACGAGGCGCTCGTAAGCCGCCAGTTGTAAGGGCCGGATGCTTTTGTCAACAGGCGTCTGTGCCGCAGCATCGGGGGCAGGTGTGGCGTCTTTTGGTTTACGGATGGTGTCTTTTACCATGGTATACGCGATGTAAATAGCGCCGGCCGCCAGCAGAATAAAGAGTAAGGTACGATTTGAGAAGTCCATTCGGATTGATTATTACTGACGCAAATATATGAAAATGAATTAATATGCAAAGGTGCATCTAAAATAGTAGTGGGCAAAAAAAGAGTCAGGCTATACTTATCTTACGTTGATGCTTCGTTTATAAAGGGAGCACTAACATAAGATAAGTATAGCCTGACTATAGTTATATACCGGCAGCATTAGCTGAGTTGCGCTAATCCTGCTTTCAGGCGCTTCATACCTTCTTCCAGTTTTGCCATGGAAGTCGCGTAGGAGAGGCGGATACAGTTCGGCTGTTCAAATGCAGCGCCGGTTACGGTAGATACGTGCACTTTGTGCAGCAGGTACATACACATATCGTCTGCATTACTGATAACGTTTCCTTCGTAAGACTTACCGAAGAAGGCGCTTACATCCGGGAACATATAGAAAGCGCCATCCGGTTCGATCAGTTGCAGACCCGGTGTGCTGCTCAGTTGTTCAAATACAAAGGCACGTCTTTTTCTGAATTCTTCCAGCATGGCGTGCGCAGTGCTCAGATCACCTGTCAGTGCGGCTACGCCGGCTTTCTGGGTAATAGAGCTGGTGGCAGATGTGAACTGGCTCTGGATATTTTCAGCTGCTTTTGCTACTGCTTTAGGAGCTGCCAGATAACCAAGACGCCATCCGGTCATAGCAAAACCTTTACTCAGACCGTTGATAATGATGGTGCGTTCCTGCATGCCTTCAAACTGGGCGATGCTTTCATGCTTACCAACATAGTTGATATATTCATAGATCTCATCCGCCATGATGTAGATCTGTGGATGTTTTGCGAATACGTCTGCCAGTGCTTTCAGTTCTTCTTTACTGTACACTGAACCGGTAGGGTTGCAGGGAGAGGAGAACATGAACAGTTTGGTTTTCGGCGTGATAGCCGCTTCCAGCTGTGCAGGTGTGATCTTATATTTGTTTTCGATGCTGCATGGAACGAATACCACCTCACCCTGACACAGTTTTACCAGTTCAGAATAAGTCACCCAGTAAGGAGTAGGGATAATGACTTCATCGCCCGGATTGATTACACTTAATACAGTGTTGGCAATGCTCTGTTTCGCGCCTGTGGATACGATGATCTGTTCGGGCGTGTATTCCAGTCCGTTATCACGCTTCAGCTTATGCACAACCGCCTGGCGCAGGTCAGGAATACCCGCAACAGGTGTATAATGTGTAAAGCCATCGTCGATAGCTTTCTTAGCAGCCTCCCTGATGTGGGCAGGTGTATCAAAGTCAGGTTCTCCTATGCTCAGATCTACAATGTCTATACCCTGGGCTTTCAGCTCACGGCTTAATTTAGCCATCTTAATCGTTTGAGGCTCGGATATCCTCGACAGCCTTTCGGCGAGTTCCATTTGCATCATAAACAATAACAGTTTTATAGGGTTAACTGGGACAAACCTACAATAAATTTGCAAGTGTTATAGCACAAATAATGGAAAGCTATAATGGAGAAGCCAGGTTTACGGGAATACACTGCATTAAAAAAGCAGCCGGGGTCAATTTGAACATTGACCCCGGCTGCTGCTATGTGGATAAACGTAATTATTAATTAATACAGGCTGTACATGTTATTCACGCGCAGTTTCTTCACATCTGTGAATGACTTGTCGCCTGACAGAACGATCGTGTACACTTTATTAGCCGAGAAGCTCAGGGTAGGAGCAGTATTTTCAACCAATACAGAATCCGTACCTGCCAGTTTTACTTTGATATTGTTAGAGAACAGAGCGTTCTTAGGTTGTCTGAAAGAGAAGTCAAATCCGCCATTGCCAACATATACACGGTTGCTGTCCACCTTCTGGTTGTCGAGGTACAGGTCAACTGCCGGAATATTTGGGCTCAGGTGGAAGAAACGGAAGTTTACGAAGTTTTCCTTTGCAGTGGTGAAGTCATCTTCAACTGCTCTCATGATAGGAGCGGTTGAATCACCGTAAGCGATAATGGTATTGTAGGTCAGTGAATCGAATACGTTCACCACTTTTGCGTAATCATCGGTCTGACCGGTCTTTTTGAAACTGAAGGTACGCGGACCGCCATAGATCACATAACCGGCGAACAGGAAACCTGTGGTCAATGGATTCTGATTCACTTTCTGTGAATTGTCATAAAAGTCCATATTGGCGGTGGTCAGGATACCATTAATAATAGAAACACCAGCCTGGGGTCTTGAAGGAGTAACCGGATCAGTCTTCAGACAGGAGCTTAAACCTGTTACCAAGGTCACAAGGGCGAGTAATGCCCACACACGGATTTTTTTAGTTGTCATTGTGCTATCTTTTAGTGCAATTGAGTTTTTATAAAGATTATTCGATTCTGGTGTAATCAGACCTGAATCTGGACAGGTCCGGAAGATGTTTTCTGGTACGTTGCAGTTCATATTCATATATAACCTGTCCTAACGCTTTTAAAAATGGTTTCCCTGTTTCTTCAAACTGATAATGCTCGTCGTTTAAAATACCGTCCTTATTAACATATACAGTGGCTGACAACATGAATTCTACCTGATGTGTGAAATCCGCAATATAGGCCGCATCAGTCAGAAATCCGTATGCCCAGCCGGGTTTATTAAAACTTCGCAGGTCTGCATCCGGTCTGTTATGTGGCTGTCCCCCGAATAAAAGGAATTTCACATAATTGTGGTGGAATTCCGTGGTATCGTAGGGGGGATGCGCTGATTCTTCCGGCTGCGCTGACATGCAATGATATAAAAAACTGTAATCTTCTTCCTTTAAACGGAAACGTCCGGATTTTGTTACAGCTTCCGGAAAAATTATGCGGCGCAGTATTTCATGGAGGTCGGCCAGGGGAAGCCTGTTCTTCTGAGAGGCATCCATAGGGGTATGCACAAGTTGATTGTCCTTATTATAATAGGCCTTCCCGATGCTGTCATGCCTTGGAGAGAACTGCAGCTGGCTGTAAGCTGCCGGTTGGTGGTACAGGACCTTTCCATCCCTGCGGAAGGTAATGGCATTGGTATGCCGGTTCTGTTCCGGACTGATGCCGCTGACACCCACCCGATGCAGTATTTGCGTATTGTGGAAACCATTCTCCCACAATCGTTTATTAAAGGTCTCCTGTCCAATAAACTCATATAAACGATTAAATGCATCATTATCACTCACCAATAGTATTTTTTTAATATATTGCTCAACAGAAGGCCGGCCATCAGCAGCTGAGCTGTCGCTCAGTACGGCAGGGCTGATCCCTTCCAGGCTGTCGGTATACATAGGTGTATGCCGATCGAGGCCTGCGATGGCGAGGTCGTTCAGTTTTTCGAGTGCGAGTGCGGTGGCGGGTAGTTTTACAGTGGAGGCAGGGTAGAAGTAGCTGTTGGTATCGGTGTGATAATAATAATGAGTGAAGTGCGGTTGGTTATCAGCGTCTCTGTCTATTCTTGTGTAAATGATCTGTAAACCAAATGCCTGTGGATGCTGGTATATCGGCCCCAGCTGTGCGGAATGGGATGCTAAAAGAGTATCCAGAAAAGAGTCCTGAGATTGATAATGCCTTGTTCCCATATTTTTATTAGTATTGCAGGCTGCAAAGAGTAGCATCAACCATAGATAAATACACCGGAGCATAGTTAAAGAATAGTTTTTTGAAGAAAAAGTAAGGGTTTATTAACTGAATATCAATTATTTCCACCTTTTTCCTTTTCTACCTTTGATCGGCTTTAATATATCAATTTAAATTCTATCTTTGCAACTCTTAAAAAATTTTTATAAACCCGAAACAATATGCAACTTAAAGGACTGGTTAGATTTTTTGCCGGTGCATTGATCCTTATCTCTGTGTATTATTTGTCGTTTACGTTCCTGGTACGTAATTACGAGAAAAAAGTTGCTGCGCAAGCCCAGAGTGACGTTACGAAATCACTTCCATCTGCGGAGCAGCAGTATCCTGGAAATAAAGAGCTGCAGGCTGTTTATTCGGATTCACTGGCTGAACTGGTGAAAGAGAGAAGACAAAGGATCCTGGATAGCACCAGCAACAAAGAAATGGCGGGTTTTCCTTGGTACGTAACCTATGACAAAGCCAAAGAAAAAGAGCTGAACCTGGGGCTTGACCTTCAGGGTGGTATGAACGTCGTTCTTGACGTGAGTGTGGAGGATGTGATCCGTGCATTAAGCGGTCAATCCCGTGACGCGGCTTTCAACAAAGCCCTGGAACTTGCAGTACAGCGTAAGAAAACCAGTCAGTCAGATTTTGTAACATTGTTCGGGCAGGCATATGAAGAAGTACAGCCACAGGGCCGTCTTTCTACCATCTTTGCCAATGCTTATCAGAAAGATATCGACTTCAATACAACAAATGCGAAAGTATTAGATGTGATCCGTCGTGAGGCAGGTGCAGCTATCAAAAATACTTACCTCGTATTGCAGAAACGTATCGATAAATTCGGTGTGGCTTCTCCAAACATCAGCCTGGATGAAAACAAAGGTATCATCTCTGTAGAGCTGGCCGGTGTTGACAATCCTGAGCGTGTTAGAAAATACCTGCAGGCCAGTGCAAACCTGGAATTCCGTGAGGTATATAAAAATGATGAGCAGTTCATCGCTGGTGTTATTCAGCCAATGAACGAAGCTATCAAAGCTGCTGTAGGTGTTGCGCCGAAAGCTGCAGCTGACAGCACTAAAAAAGATTCTGCTGCTGTAGCAAAAACTGGTGCTGATTCTTCTTCTACAGGTAGCCTTGCTGCTATCCTGGATGGTAAAGACAGTGCTAAGTCCGGCAAACCTGATTCCCTGAAATCAGACGCTGAGCGCAGAGCTGAGCTGGCGAAAGCTGAGCCTTTCTTCAGCATCTTCTTCCCAAGATATGATCCAAGACAAGGTGTTGCTTTCGGTCCGATCGTAGGCCACATCCTGCCTTCAGATACTGCAACCTTCAGACGTTACACCGAGATCCCTTCAGTGAGAAATGTACTGCCTAAAGATCTGGTGTTCGTATACGGTGCAGAAGATAAAGAAAACAAGCGTGCTCCACTGCCGGTTTACGCAATCAGAGTAAACCCGATCAACCCTACTCCACGTGTAAGTGGCGAAAGAGTGATCGACGCTAAACAGGATTATGACCAGAGCGGCCGCCCTGAAATTTCTATGACGATGGACCAGGTTGGTGCCAAAGAATGGAAAAAACTGACCGGCGAACTGGCTCCTACTGATCCTTCTAATATTGCTTCCCTGAACTACGTTGCCGTTGTACTGGATAACATCGTTTACTCTGCTCCATCCATCCAGGGTGAGATCGCAGGTGGCCGTTCTTCTATCTCCGGTAGCTTTACCCTGGAAGAAGCAAATGACCTGGCAAACATCCTGAAATCAGGTAAAATGCCGGCTCCTGCCAAGATCGTTCAGGAACAGATCGTCGGACCAACCCTGGGTGCTGAATCCATCGCTGCAGGTGCTAAATCTTTCGCGATCTCCTTCGTTGTGATCTTCGTACTGATGCTGGTATATTATAATACAGCTGGTTGGGTTGCGAACATCGCCCTGATCCTGAACCTGCTGTTCACCTTCGGTATCCTCGCTTCCCTCGGCGCTACGCTGACAATGCCTGGTATCGCAGGTCTGGTACTCACCATCGGTATGGCTGTGGATACGAACGTAATCATATTTGAACGTATCAAAGATGAACTGAGCCGCGGTAAGACCTACCAGCAGGCAGTAGAAGACGGTTACAAACGTTCCTACGCTCCTGTACTGGATGGTCACATCACCTCCCTGCTCACAGCGATCATCCTGTTCTACTTCGGTCTTGGTCCGGTACTGGGCTTCGCTACCACTCAGATCCTCGGCTTGCTGCTGTCTCTGTTCTGTGGTATCATGATCTCCCGTATCGTTACTGACTGGTGGACTAACAAGAAAAGACACTTCGAATACTTTACACCGGTTTCCCGTAAAATATTCAAACACGCTGCTTTCGACTTCGTAGGTAAAAGAAAATACGCTTACATCGTATCATTCGTAATGATCGCTTTAGGTGCATCTTCCTTCTTCCACGGTTTCCGTCACGGTGTTGACTTCGACGGTGGTCGTAACTACACTATCCGTTTCGAACAGCCAATGAAAGCGGACGATGTACGTGATGCACTCGAGCATGAATTCGGTACTGAGCCTTATGTGAAAACAATCGGTAACAGTAACCAGCTGAGCATCACTACCAACTATAAGATCGAAGAACAAAGCGAAGCGGTAGACAGAGAAGTAACACAGAAAATGTTCGACGGACTGAAGAAATTCTACGAACCAGGCCTGACTTTAGAAGCTTTCGCTTCTCCAAGGTTCATCGTAGCATCTCAGACAGTATCTCCGACCATCTCTGATGACTTACGTGCAGGTGCGATTAAAGCAACTGTATTGTCCCTGATCGTGATCTTCCTGTATATCCTGCTGCGTTTCAGCAAATGGCAATACTCTATCGGTACTATCTTCTCCCTGTTGCATGACGTGATGGTAACACTGGCTGTATTCTCTTACTGCCGCGATATCGTTCCGTTCGCACTGGAAGTTGACCAGCACTTCATTGCGGCTATTCTGACCGTGATCGGTTTCTCGATGAACGATACCGTGATCGTGTTTGACCGTATCCGTGAATACTTCCGTACAGGTTCTATGAAGGGTGCAAGCAGAGACCAGGTGATCAACAAAGCGATCAATGATACATTGAGCCGTACTGTAATGACTTCCCTGACTGTGTTCCTGACCATCCTGATCCTGTTCATCTTCGGTGGTGAAGTAACCCGCGGTTTCGCATTCGCGATGCTGATCGGTGTGATCACTGGTACTTACTCATCTATCTTCGTAGCAGCTCCAGTCTTGGTTGACTTCGATAAGAACAACCAGCTGGCTAACGAAAGCGAAGCACTTCCTGTAAAAGAAGCTGCTGCTCCGGCTAGTAAATAAGTGTTCAACTAAAATGTTTGATATGAAGAGCCCTTCGGTTTAACCGAGGGGCTTTTTCTTTTGGGACTATTAACCCCCCAAGGACATCCTAAAATGACCAGAAAGCAGCTTTACAGCCCAAAATCTGACATTTCTGGTGGGAAATGTATCGTTAACCAGGTAGATATGCTGATCGAAAAATCGGGTTAAAAAGAGAGTTTAGAGGGATGAAGTGAGCTAAGGAAGAAAAAAAGTGAAGAAAAGGATAGCGATACTGACGGATGCATAAATCACGTGCTGTAACGTGGAATTTTAGTACTTCTCGGTTATAAGCCCAAAAAGAACCGGGACTATCTGCAGGCCCTGAGCTTACTGATAGTCCCGGAACCGGGTTTGGGTTAGTTATGCTAATTAATCTCTTGTCAGCAACTTGATCAGCTTATCATCTTCTTCACCATTGTCCTGAATAATACCAAAGCTGCCTTTGTAATCCCATACGCTCCAGGAGATATTGTTTTTATCCAGCGCTTTCTTCACGTCTTTATACCAGTGCAAACGGTCTTTACGGTACACACTGCTCAGACAACCGAATTCCCCGCAATACAATGGTAACTTCAGTTTCTGTGCCACTTTAACAGCCGTCATGATCTGCTGCTCGATCACATCGGCATTATACTCCTCAGTGGCACCAGCCAGTATATTGCGGATGGTAGCCGGTTGCTGTGCCATCTCTTTCTGGGAGATTGTCGCGCCGGGATAATGTACCGGTCCGCTGAAGTCCTTATGAGCCGTCCAGCTGGCCTTATAATGTGTAAAGAAGAACGGATTATAGTAATGGAAGCTCAGGATGATCCTTTTGTCATTCGCCGGTATTTTCAGCAACGGAAAGGTCGCGTAAGACTGATAGCGGTTGCTGCCTACAATGATCACGCGTTTGGGCTCCAGTTCCCTGATCAGACCAACACCACGGGCCAGCAGATCATTCCATTGGGAAGCACTGTCAGCCACTGGCTCATTCAGTAATTCATAAGCTACCAGGTCAGTCGGATACTTTTTCAGTTCTCCACTCAGTTCTCTCCAGCATTGCAGGAAACGTTCCTGTGAAGCAGATTCTTCCCAGAGGCGGTTCTTTTTGCCATCAAAATGATGGCTACGGAGGATGTGCATGTCTACAATCGCCCGTATATGGTATTGTTTACACCATCCTATTGCTTTGTGCAGCAGGACGAATGCGTCTTTGTATTTTTCTTCTTTGTAGTCCCATAATTCTGCTTCTTCAACCGGGATACGGATATGGTCAAATCCTTTGGAGGCCAGCAGGGCTACGTCTTTTTCTGTGAAATACTCATTCTGGGCTACTCCATTGCGGCCACCAGACTGGGACAACCAGTGGCTGATGTTCACTCCCTTATGGATGTCAAATCCTTCAGGCATTCTCTGGGTCTGGGCAAACACCGCTGACGAGGGAATAGCCAGCAGACTCACGATCAATGTGATAATAGGTAGTTTGTAGATATTTAACATGACGCAAATATTCAAAAATTAGTCTATAAGGGCAAACCTCTTCGCCGGAAATGAACCGTCTTTGATTGAACAGGCAATGTCTGTGGCCGAACAGTCTGTTAGCTGAACAGGAAAGCGACGTCGTCTTCTGTCAGCTTTTTCACGAAGCCGGTATCCTCACTGATCAGGTCATCCGCAATCATCTTTTTCCTTTCCTGGAGTGCCAGTATTTTTTCTTCTACACTGTCTTTACAGATCATTTTGTAGGCAAAAACTTTATTCTGCTGACCGATACGGTGTGTACGGTCAATCGCCTGTTGCTCTGCGGCCGGGTTCCACCATGGGTCTACCAGGTAGACATAGTCAGCGGCGGTTAATGTCAGTCCGACACCTCCCGCTTTCAGACTGATCAGAAAAACCCGCACTTTCTCGTCTGTCTGGAACTGCTGTACCAGTTGCTGTCTGTTTTCTGCTTTGGTACTACCATCCAGGTAAAGGAAAGGAAGACCTTCGCTTTCCATGGACTTCGCAATCAGCTGCAACATGCCGGTGAACTGTGAAAAGACGAGCACTTTGTGCGCGCCGGTGTTTTCGCTGATCTCGCGCATCAGTTCATCCAGTTTGACAGAACTGGTTACATGTGATTCCTGTTCTACCAGTTGGGGCGCATTACAGATCTGCCGTAGCCTGGTCAGACCTTCCAGCACGTAAATCGTACTGGCAGCCATTCCTGCCTCGTTGATCTGTTTGAGCAGCTTTTCTTTGTACATATCGCGTATGCGATTGTATGATTTCCGCTGTTCTTCGCCCATCTCACACCACATGATGATCTCTGTCTTATCCGGCAAATCCTGTGCAATTTGTTCTTTGGTACGTCGCAGCAGGAAGGGATATATTAATCTGCGCAGCCGGCCGGCCTTTTCTGCGTCGGCATATTTGTCAATTGGCATGGCAAATTCTGACTTAAAGAACGCCTGATTACCTAACAGTCCGGGGTTCGCAAAGTTCATTTGCGCATAAAGATCCATGGTATTATTTTGGATAGGCGTACCGCTCAATATAAGTCTGTTGCGGCATTGCAGTACCTGTAGTGCTTTGGTGGTCTGCGAAGAAGGGTTCTTGATCACCTGACTTTCATCCAGTACCACATAACCGAATACATGATTGTTGAAGATCGCAGCATCACTGCGCACGGTACCATAACTGGTGATGATCAGTTGCTGTTGTTTCCAGGCAGCTGCGTCATATTGTCTGTTACCTCCATGGTACACTGTGTAGCGCAGACCGGGTGCAAATTTCTGCAATTCGGCCTCCCAGTTATAGATCAGTGAGGTTGGACATATGACAAGGTGTGTCTCACCCGGATACTTCTCTGCGAGGTGTTGCAGAAAGGTGATCGTCTGTAAGGTTTTACCAAGACCCATATCATCTGCCAGGCATCCACCCCAGCGCATCGCATCCAGAAGGCACATCCATTCAAATCCTGCCTGCTGATAATTACGAAGTGTGGCCTGTACGGCGCTGGGAACAGGGAATTGTCCGGCGGCGTGTGCCTGTAAGCGGCGCAGTTTCTCCAGCGTATTTTCCTGTACTGGCGTTTCCCTGGTTTCCAGCATTTCCTGGGCTACGGTAAAATGCAGTCGTGATAGTTTCAGTCTGTCTTTATTGACCTGTCCGAGTTTCCACAACAGATCATGTTTATGCAGCCATTCATCAGGAATGACGCCGATGGTCCCGTCTTTCAGCAGGAGGTGTGGTTGCCGGTGTTGTAAGGCTTTCTGTATATCGGTGAGGGCAACGGGAATATCGCCGTAGTGTATATCTATTTCGAGATCAAAAGTGTCCTTGTCATCACTGTGCCAGCGCACATCCATTACAGGGATATTGGTGTTATAACGGAAGTGTTTCAGCTGATCCATTCCATATACGCCAATGTTCTTATCTGTCAGTTTGCGATAACATTTCACCAGCCACTGGCTTTTCTCTGCATCTGCGAAAGGCAGATAGAAATACCCGTTACGCTGTTGAGTAAAACGTGCATGCAGACTACGGATGAAGGTGATCATTTCTTTTTCCGCGTCCATATGCCGGCGTATCTCATACTGGATATCACCTTCTGCTCTGAGCACAACAGGTTCGCTGCTGTCTTCAATGGAGAAGTTACCGTATTGCCATTGCGGCGTCAGTACCAGAAAGGCCTTATTCAGTTCGCTCAGCCAGATGTTGCATTCCGGCGGTGTATCGATCACTTCTTTTTGTAACAGGATGCTTTTGTCTACAGTGTATTGTTCACTTAAGACAGGCAGTTCATCCTGAATAAACGCGGCTTCTTCTGCAGCAGGGATCTCCTTTACACCAGCGGGAAACTGTTCCAGCGTAGCCGCAGCAGCAGGAGCGAGGATAAATAATTCACCTTCTCTGCGCAACAGAAATCCGTAGTGTTCAAAACCGGAAAGCGGTGCTATCTGTCCGTTGATCGTCACGATGGCGACCATGCGTAAGGCGCCGGTAGTCGTACGTTTCAGTTCGAAGGAGAGGATAGGTGTGAAGTTGCTGACGGTCACCGGACGTGTATGTTTCATCAGCATACTGTCGTCCGTGATCATGGTATACCAGGGCAATACAGGCGTCAGTGGCCGTAATTGCTGTAGTGTATGATAGAGGTATTGTTGCAGGCCTTCCTGTATAAACTGCTGCTGGGTGAGTTCTTTCACGGGATTGTCGCGAAACTTCTCTTTCAGCTGCAGTTCTTTATAGACCATAGCTTCCTGCGTACAGGGCTGCAGCAGGTGTTGTACGCCTGCTGGTAATGTGTTGAAGATAGATAATGATTTTTTATC
This sequence comes from Chitinophaga sp. YR627, assembly GCF_900114995.1. GTDB lineage: Bacteria > Bacteroidota > Bacteroidia > Chitinophagales > Chitinophagaceae > Chitinophaga. The sequence goes on along the minus strand of NZ_FOUX01000005.1, from coordinate 796,926 downwards.
ACTCAGGGGGACACGCTGACAGGTACGTCCGGCCGCATCTTCTTTTAACATTCCTGCACTGATCTTCACCGGTTCGGGGTGATTGGATTGTAACTCCAGCAATAATACGGGAGTTACTTTATTCTTATTGTTACTGCCTTGTGTAATGGTTTTACCCATGTAATAGAATGGTTATAATAAATCGGGTTACTTATTGCTGATCTATAGTAATCTTGTTCAGATTTTCGCTTCTGAAAATCCAGTTCAAACATAAAATCGTTCGGACTCAAAAGTATTGTATATGTGTTAATTCAAACACGCTTTATCATTATTTCTTTGTTCAACATCTTTCGGATGCTTTTCATTATTCAGCGTTAATATGTTTCTTTTCTTTTGCTCAGACTTCTTCACAATTCCTCTCTTCATTCATTCCTCCTCATGATTCTTTTATCATTCAACTCCATTTCAACTTTTCTCTCTTGTTCAGACCTTTTCACAGCTCCTCTCTTCGTCCAATCCTCCTCGCGATTCATTCCACCATTCAGCACCACCACAACTTTTCTCTCTTGTTGAGACTTCTTCACAGCTCCTCCCTTCTTTCAATCCTCCTCACGATTCATTCCACCATTCAGCACCACCACAACTTTTCTCTCTTGTTCAGACTTCTTCACAGCTCCTCTCTTCATTCAATCTTTCTGACAACTCGCTTCTTCTTCCAGACACATAACGCTCCGCTATATTGCTAATTCTTACTTTCTGTTGCGCCGGCCAATTGCAACAGTTGTTCATGTAAGGCCAGCACCTGCGGAATGACCATTTCCTGTTCATCATTTTTGATAACATAGTCGCACAGTTTCATCTTAATACTATCATCGATCTGTTTATACATCCGGGCCAGCACATCAGCGCGGCCGATATTGTCCCGTTTCATGACACGATGTATACGTAGAGGCTGAGGGGCGGATACGCCGATGCATTTATCGAGAAACTGAAAGGAACCTGATTCGAAGAGGAGGGCAGCTTCTTTCAGTACGTAAGGGGCGGTCTGGCGGTTGGCCCATTCGTCGCTGTGACGGATGGTGGCGGGGTGTACCAGGGAGTTGAGCAGTTCCAGTTTATCTTTATCGTTAAAGACGATTTTACCCAGGGTTGCTCTGTCGAGGACGTTTCCGGCGCTGTAGATCTGTGGTCCGAAATGTTCTTTCACCTGTTGTATCAGCAGTTCATCTGTCTGCATAATAGTTTTGGCCGCATCATCTGCATAGTAAACAGGAACGCCCAGCAGGGCAAAGATCCTGGCAACTGTACTTTTTCCCGAGCCTATTCCGCCTGTAATACCGATTTTTAACATAGCACCAAATTCCAAAAAAAATCCCAAACTCCGCGGGGGAATTTGGGACTTACTGTCGGAAGACAGCAAATTATTTTGCAGGTGTCTCGGCAGCTTTCTGCTGAGCAGAGGTATACTCCATGCTGATCGCAGAGCGTTCAACTGTAAAGTATGTACCTGGGCTTACCTCGATCTGGAGGGTGTTATTATCGTTGATCTTTTTAACCTTGCCATGGATACCTGCGATAGTAACGATTTTATCGCCTTCACGCAGATTGCTGATAAAGTCTTTCTGCAGTTTTGCTTTCTTGGTCTGAGGGCGGATCATGAATAACCACATTACCAGGATCATACCCCCGATAAATATAAACTGGAAGCCAGCGCCACCCTGAGCACCAGCTGCACCACCACCCATCAGTAGAACGTTCAGCATGTTAGTGTACATCGTATTAAGTTGTTATTTGTTGTTTAGTTGTTATGATTTCTGCTTCATTATCGTACACTGGATCTTTGGTCCCTGCACCTGTTCAGGCTTTGTATTGGCCCTGATAATGATTTCTTTTTCAGTATATCCGTCTTTTCCTGCGCTGTTGAAAACCACTTTCATGTAGCTGCTCTTTCCTGGCTTGATTGGTTCCTTCGGCCAGTCCGGAACGGTACAACCGCAACTGGAGGTTGCATCTGTTATCAGCAGGTCTCCGTTTCCGGTATTTGTGAACTTGAAGGAATATTCCACTCTTTCGCCTTCAGTGATGTTACCGAAGTTGTGGACCATTTCATCAAAGGCGATCACAGGTGTACCTTTTGAAGTGTCTGCGGCAGCGCTTGTCTCCTGAGCTGCTTTTTTGCCGGCATCTGAGCTATTACAGGCGCCTGCCAAAAGGCTGCCGGCGATCAGGTAGAAGAATATCTTTTTCATAATTGTATCGGGTTCGATCCAAAAATAGCTATTTTTTTGTACGATCGACCTTCTTTATCTGATTGGCCTGGTCCAGGTCTTTCAGGATATTATCCAGAATACCATTTACGAACTGACCACTCTGAGGAGTACTGTAAGCCTTCGCCAGATCAATGTATTCATTGATTGTCACCTTGGTAGGTATGGTCGGGAAATACAGGAACTCGCATACGCCCATCTCCATTAACAGCATATCCACTGCGGCGATACGTTCAGGGTCCCAGTTCTGCAATTTTGGCTTGATCAGCTCCAGGCAGTATTCTTTCTTATCAAGTACGGTCAGCAGCAGTTCACGTGCATACTCCAGTTTCTCCCGGCTGATCAGCTGAAGGAAATTGAAGAGGTGCGGTTTGTGCATGTAATTGGCTACCAGGAGGTCCATCATTTCGGCGTCATCGCTCCAGTGCAGGAAGCTGTCTTCCATGTGCTGCAGGAAAAGCTCATTTTTAATGAGGATCTCTTTGTATACATACTCCATGATCTCCTTTTCGGCCGCTTTATTGCGGCCTGGCTCCTGAATGTATTTCTGGTAAATGTCTGTGGCTGTGAGCGTGTTGTACAGTTTTCTGATCAGGTCTGGTTCCGGAAGGTATTTGAGCTTCCATTGTTCCAGGTTCACCTGAAAACCTTTGTCATTGATTATCTGGAAAATGAACTCATTTCCCGCTATTTTAGTGTTTACCTGCAGGTCGGCTGCTGAGGGAAGGTGTTTGGAAGCACGGGTCTGAGCGTCAATTTCTGCATATTGTGCTACCTGCGTGAGGCAGTATAACATGTATGTAAAGAGCTGACTTGTCTGGTCCAGTTTTTCGTTCAGCAAACTGGTAGCCGTGCCCGGCTTAATAGCACCCGGTTCCATCGTTTCGAGCGCATAAAGGGTCTGCATGACCTTCACCCGGATATTTCTTCTGCTAATCATCTTATAATCAAGAACTGTATGAGGGCGCAAAGCTATGGAAAATTGACCAATTAGGCATTGGCAATTCATAATTAAGCAGCATTTACAGCTGTGTTTATTTCTATCTTATTGATATTCATATGATAATGATATTTTTATAGAGAGGGGACCAGGGAAATATGACAATTTGCTGCGTTAATGCGTCAGACAATAAGGAAGATATGTCGGTATTTTAGGATTTGCACATTGATTCTGTCAGGTTTTTTCTGAAAAAATGGCATTTTTGTCAGTGTAGGCAATATGCCTATCTTCGGTGACTGAAAATTTGACCAGAAAAATGCCTTGGCACAATTATCGAAGTGCCAAGAGCACAATAAACCTTCATATTACCTTTTTAAAAAGTATAATTATATGGCACAAGATTTAAGTATTAAACCCTTAGCTGACAGGGTGATCGTAAAACCCGCAGCAGCTGAAGAGAAAACAGCTGGTGGTATCATCATCCCAGATACTGCAAAAGAAAAACCACAGAGAGGTACTGTAGTTGCAGCAGGTCCTGGTAAGAAAGACGAGCCGGTAACTGTAAAGGTTGGAGATACTGTATTATATGGTAAATACTCCGGTACTGAGATCAGCATTGAAGGTGGCGACTACTTAATCATGCGTGAATCTGACATTTTAGCGATTGTTTAATCGATCCAGCTGAACTGACGGACAAAACCAAAACACTCAACAGAAAAACACAAAGCTATTATGGCAAAACAGATATTTTTTAGTACAGACGCCCGTAACAAAATGAAGAAAGGCGTGGATACCCTGGCAGATGCAGTGAAAGTAACCCTGGGTCCTAAAGGTCGTAACGTTGTAATCGAGAAAAAATTCGGTGCTCCTTCTTTAACTAAAGATGGTGTTAGCGTTGCTAAAGAAATCGAACTGGAAGATCCAATTGAAAATATGGGTGCTCAGATGGTGAAAGAAGTTGCTTCTAAAACCGCTGACATCGCAGGTGACGGTACAACTACTGCTACCGTTCTGGCGCAGTCTATCATCGGCGAAGGCCTGAAAAACGTTGCCGCTGGTGCAAACCCAATGGACCTGAAACGTGGTATCGATAAAGCTGTTAAAGTAGTTATCGAAAACCTGGCTAAACAGGCTGAAACTGTTGGTAACGACAACAAAAAAATCGAACAGGTTGCTGCTATCTCCGCTAACAACGACTTCGAGATCGGTAAACTGATCGCTGAAGCGATGAATAAAGTAACCAAAGATGGTGTTATCACCGTTGAAGAAGCGAAAGGTACTGATACTACTGTTGAAGTAGTAGAAGGTATGCAGTTCGATCGCGGTTACCTGTCTCCGTACTTCATCACCAACAGCGAAAAAATGCACGCTGAGCTGCAGAATCCTTACATCCTGATCTACGACAAAAAGATCAGCACCCTGAAGGATATCCTGCACATCCTGGAAAAAATCGTTCAGAACGGCCAGCAGCTGCTGATCATCTCTGAAGATCTGGAAGGTGAAGCACTGGCTACACTGGTAGTGAACAAACTGCGTGGTCAGCTGAAAGTTGCTGCAGTGAAAGCTCCAGGTTTCGGTGACAGAAGAAAAGAAATGCTGCAGGATATCGCAACCCTGACAGGTGGCGTTGTAATCAGCGAAGAACAAGGTTACAAACTGGAGAATGCTGACCTGAGCTACCTCGGTCGCGCTGAATCCGTAACTATCGATAAAGACAACACGACTGTTGTTGGTGGCAGAGGCGAGAAAGAAGCAATTCAGGCTCGTATCAACCAGATCAAAGCACAGATCGAAGTAACGACTTCTGACTACGATCGCGAAAAACTGCAGGAACGTCTTGCTAAACTGAGCGGTGGTGTTGCTGTACTGTACGTAGGTGCTGCTACTGAAGTAGAAATGAAAGAAAAGAAAGATCGCGTTGATGATGCCCTGCACGCTACCCGCGCTGCTGTTGAAGAAGGTATCGTTCCTGGTGGTGGTGTAGCTTACATCCGCGCTATCGAAAGCCTGGATTCACTGAAAGGTGAAAACGCTGACGAGCAGACTGGTGTTGCTATCGTTAAACGCGCTATCGAAGAGCCACTGCGTCAGATCACTGCTAACGCTGGTATCGAAGGTTCTATCGTAGTACAGAAAGTAAAAGAAGGTAAAGGTGATTTCGGCTTCAACGCCCGCACTGAAGTATACGAAAACCTGCTGGCTGCTGGTGTTATCGACCCGGCTAAGGTTACCCGTATCGCACTGGAAAACGCTGCCTCTATCGCAGGTATGCTGTTAACCACTGAGTGTGTAATCGCTGATAAACCAGAACCTAAATCTGCTGCACCAGCTCCTCACGGCGGTCACGGAATGGGTATGGACTATTAATATAGTATCCAAAAATATAAGTGAAAGGGTATCTGTCTTCTGGCAGATACCCTTTCCTTTTTTGTGCGCTTCCTGTAACTTTAGGGAATTATCTCCGTTATAACTGTATGAACGCATATTTACGCGCCGCTTTTAGTCTTTTATTATCACTTGTCCTGATGACCGGTTGTTCAAAAAGTGAACAGTCCGAAACCTACAACGATGTCACCGACTACGAACGAACAATGAGAGAACAGGATATTGCCATTCAGCAATATATCAGTGCCAATAACCTGAGACTGGAGCATGACTTCAGTGGTATCTATTATAAAATAGAAACTCCGGGCGACCAGCGCGCCTTTATGAACCTGAATTCTGTCCCTACACTGAGTTATGTACGCCGTAACCTGAAAGATTCTATCCTGGATGCCTCTTTCGGCAGTACGAACTTTGATGGCCGTGCCCTTAAAGACCATATCGTGGGCTGGCAGGTAGGATTACAGAAAATAGGAAAAGGAGGGAAAATATTCCTGATCATTCCTTCTCCGTTGGGCTTTGGTAATATCGCCGTAGGTAATATTATACCGGCAAATACCGTTCTTGTCTGTGATATGGAACTGGTAGACTTTAAATAACCCACCCGTAATCAATTATTCAATATTATAAATTAGAGCACTTCATGAAAAGATTTCGCATGAGACACCTGCTTTTTATCGGAGCAGCGATGATGATGGTTTTTTTTGCAGCTTGTAGCAAGGACAATACTGAACCTTACGACCCGACTCCTCAGTTCAATAAGGATGTTGACTCTATTAAGGCTTATCTGAAAGCTAAGAACCTGACCGCTATACAAGATAGTGTCAGCGGTATTTTTTACAACATTTCTGCACCAGGTAATGGCGTGGATAGCGTGAAATACAATACCACAAAAGTAAATGTTTTGTATACCGGTAAACTGTTGAACGACATGGTGTTTGACTCTACCACAGGTACTACCACACGTGAGTTCTATGCAGGACAGGTAATTGTGGGCTGGCAGTTCGCACTAACCAGGATCTCCAAAGGTGGTAAGATCAGGGTATATATCCCTTCTTACTACGGATATGGTAATCAGGCGAAAGGTAATATTCCGGCAAACTCTCCGTTGATCTTTGATATCGAACTGGTAAATCTGACCAACCCAATACAATAGTATCGTACTTTACACTTTATACTGAGGGCCTGTTCCGTAATGGAGCAGGCTTTTTTTATTAGTGAAACCGGATAAGCTAAATTGATAATCAGGTACTGAAGAAGAGAAGGATTACAATTTTATTACACGAGTTTGCTACAGGCGTGCTATGCAGGAAAGCCCTGTAATGATATTGTAATACGCCTATATATAACAAGGCGGTATGCAAAATCCGCTTACATTTGTTCAAATTCTATGTCGTGGCACACGAATGTATATCGGTTTTTGATATTTTTAAGATAGGCGTAGGTCCTTCCAGCTCACACACGTTAGGCCCATGGCGGGCAGCCCTGCAGTTCCTGAATGAAATTCAGGCTACAGGACGAAAACTCAGCTCCATCGAACATGTCAGCGTTTTGTTATACGGTTCATTAGCCAAGACCGGTCATGGACACGGTACGGATATCGCGGTGCAATTAGGTCTTTGTGGTGATGATCCCGTTACATTTGACGTGAATCAGATCAATAGTAAAATGGATGATATCCGCAGAAGTAAGGAAATGATGATTGGTGGTACCCACCGTATTGCATTTGATCCCCTGCAGGATATCTCTTTCCTGTTTGAAGAATCACTGCCTTTCCATCCCAATGCACTGACCTTCCTGGTTACATTTGCAGACGGTGAACAACAGGCTGCTACCTATTACTCTATCGGTGGCGGATTTGTCGTAAAAGAAGGTGAAGCATCCGGTGGCGGCGCCGCACAGGTAGACCTGCCTTTTCCGATAGATACCGCCCGTCAGTTACTGCAATGGTGCATCAAAACAGGCTATTCCATCTCCGAACTGGTAATGGAAAATGAACAGGCCTGGAGACCGGAAGCAGCGACCAAAGCAGGTGTTATGAATATCTGGCGGGTCATGAAAGAATGTATCTATCGTGGTTCGCATACAGCAGGTGAACTGCCCGGCGGACTCCGTGTCGCCAGACGTGCCGCCGCCCTGAACAAGAAATTATTAAAAGGACGTACCTATAACGATTATGACTCCTGGATCGCAGCGATCAGAGAAGGTGGTAACCACTTCGCTTATACGCTGGACTGGGTAAGCTGTTTCGCACTGGCTGTTAATGAGGAAAATGCCTCTTTCGGTCGTGTTGTAACCGCTCCTACCAATGGCGCCGCTGGTGTCATCCCCGCTGTACTGCAATACTTTATTGCCTTCTGCGATGGCTACCAGGAAGAGAAGATCATGCAGTTTATACTCACGGCTTCCGAAATCGGCAGCATCTTCAAAAAACGCTCTACCATCTCCGCAGCTATGGGTGGTTGCCAGGCAGAGATCGGCGTATCTTCCGCAATGGCGGCAGCTGCACTCACCGAATGTCTGGGTGGCTCTCAGCGGCAGGTGCTCATGGCGGCAGAAATCGCAATGGAACATCACCTCGGATTGACCTGTGATCCTATCGGCGGACTCGTACAGGTGCCCTGCATAGAAAGGAATACGATGGGTGCTATCAAGGCCATCACCGCTTCACAGCTGGCCTTACAGAGTAACCCCGAACTGGCGAAAGTATCGCTCGATGCAGTCGTGAAAACCATGTGGGATACCGCACTGGATATGAATAGTAAGTACAAGGAAACTTCTGACGGCGGATTAGCCGTAAATATACCTATCAGCCTTCCGGAATGCTGATTCAATTAAGGATTAAAAATTAAGAATTAAGAATTATGCCTTTATTAAAGGCTCGATTCTTAATTCTTAATTTTTAATCCTTAATTTGTTTGATATACCTGCAATTGATATGAAAACTATCTCGTGCCTCCTGATATCCATTCTGTTCCCCTTTGCCTTAATGGCACAATCATTTGGAGGTAATCCACCTTCCGTGAAATGGCGCCAGATCAATACTGATACTGCCCGAATAATATTCCCTGCCGGTCTGGAGCAGCAGGGACAACGTCTAGCTAACCTTATTCACTATATTGACAGGTATACCCGTTCCTCTATTGGAGACAGGAATAAGAAGGTCAGTATCGTACTGCAGAACCAGACGCTGGAGTCCAATGGTTATGTTGCCATGGGACCTTTCCGTTCTGAATTTTATCTCACACCGCCGCCGGCTTCCGCTGATCTCGGATCACTGAAATGGGAAGACCAGCTGGCGATCCATGAATATCGTCACGTATTACAATACCGCAATTTCAACCAGGGGCTGACCCGTGTTGCCTATTATGTAATGGGTGAGTTGGGAATGGCTGGTCTTTCCAGTATTGCGGTACCCAACTGGTTCTGGGAAGGAGACGCTGTTACCATGGAAACAGCGTTGAGTTTGCAGGGCAGGGGCCGTCTGCCGGCTTTCTTTGATGGATTCAGGGCCTTATCCCTGGAACATCGTGACTACAGTTATATGAAGATCAGGAATGGTTCTTATGTTGACTTCACACCGAACCATTACCCGCTGGGATATCTTATGAGTATGTATGGCCGTGAACATTATGGCCGTACTTTCTGGAAAGACGTAACGACTGACGCCGTACGTTACAGAGGATTGTTCTATCCTTTGTCTCATAGTCTGAAAAAACGCACAGGCTACAATACCGAGGGTTTCTATCATGCCATGCTGAAGGAATATCAGCCGCTATGGAATAACTATGCAAAGGAGCAGAGCAAACCAGGGAAAGCCTTACTGGAAGCGCCCCATACTGTTACCAATTATAAATACATTTATCCGGTGAAGCCTGGCGAATGGCTGATCTATAAAGATTCCTATCAAAAGTTAGCAGGTTTTTATCTGCTGGATAGCAGTGGGCATCAAACGCTGGTGACCCGTCCGGGTATGAACTTCGACGACTATTTCAGTTATCGCAATGGCCGCCTGGTGTGGACAGAAGCCCGCTTCCATCCACGTTGGTCCTGGAAAGATTATTCCGTCGTAAAGACATATGATATGTCCACCGGAAAGACGTCGACCGTCACGCATACAACAAGGTATTTCTCTCCTGATATTTCTGCTGATGGTAAGCGCATTGTGGTGGTCTCCACATTGACTTCACAGCGATATGGTTTGCAGATACTGGATGCGCAGACAGGCGCATTGATCGATTCATTACCCAATCCTGATAACTGGTATTATACTTACCCTAAATTCTCTGCTGATGAACAATGGGTGATCAGTAATGTGCGTAATAACCGGGGCGAGATGGCCATGTTACGGCAGTCACTGAAGACAGGAGAGCGGGAACTCCTGACGCCTTTCTCATTCACTGTATTGGGTATTCCGTCTGTCAGTCAGGATACGGTGTATTACACAGCTGCCTATAAAGATGTGGATAACGTGTACGCACTGACGCTATCGGATAAAAAGATCTGGCAGGTGACAGCGCATTCCAATGGTGTGTTACATGCAGCTGTTGATAATAGTTCGCAGCAGGTGATCTACAGCGCATTCGGTGCAAAAGGATATGCGCTTTATGCAACTCCGCTGGCACCGCAAGAATGGCAGCAGATAGATACCGGACGTAGTTACCATAGCGCCTGGTTACGGCCGGATTTTCAGGAAGGTGGCAGCATCCTGGACAAAGCTCCACATGAGCAGTATGCTGTAACAAAATATGAGAAGAGCAGCCGTCTGTTTAACTTCCATAGCTGGCTGCCTACATTTGATGATCCTGATTATAGTGTGACCTTATATGGAGACAATATTCTGAACACAGCTACTACAGCCATTGGATATACCTACAACCGTAATGAGGGAAGCTCTGGTTTTACCGGCGATTTCATTTATGGCGCCTTGTTTCCGTACCTGCAGGCAGGAGCGAAGTATACCTTTAACCGTTCGGACTTCTTTACCGGTAAGGGACGTCTATACTGGAAGGAAATGGATGTACACGGCGGTTTTACAATTCCGCTGAATCTCTCTTCCGGTTTGTATAGCCGTAGTTTATCTGTGTCTTCCATGTATCATTATCTGGAGCGGATCCCACAGGGTAATTTCCGTTTTACACATCCAAGTGTGCAGTATATTGGTAATACCCTGGTGTTTAACAACCAGCGCCTCAGAGCCAGACAGCATATTTATTCTCATTTCGGACAATACATCGCTTTACAGTATAACCGCTCGCTCACCAATGTATTTGCAGAGCAGTTGTTCGCCCGACTGGACCTGTATCTGCCGGGTATCCTGCCGAGTCATAGTCTTGTCTTACAGGGTGCATGGCAGCAGAGAGATACGATGCGTAATTACTCCTTCACGGACAACTTCGCCTATTCCAGGGGATACAATGAGCCATTCTATGAGCACGTGTATAAACTGGGTGCGAACTATCATTTCCCGATCATCTATCCGGACTGGGGATTTGCACAGATCCTTTATCTGATGCGTGTCAGAGGTAATGTCTTTTATGATTACAGCAGGGCCTATAATTTTATCAGCAAGGTAAACAGGGAATATAAATCTACCGGTGGGGAGCTGTTCTTTGACACGAAGATAGGCAATGAAATACCTTTCACCTTTGGTTTGCGGTATAGTCACCTGTTTGACAAGGATCCTATTGATAACGCAACACAAAGGTTCTCATTCATTCTGCCATTACAGCAGTTATTTAATTATTAGTATTCCATCAGCGCGGTGATGCGCCCGGTCATTTATGTAGTTACATCAATATCAGGCTATTAACGAACGTTGAAACGGAGTTTAGGAGCTCTGTACAGTTTATTGCCGGTATAGTTGATGATGATGTTATCGAAGTAAAACACTTCATTTCTCTCAAGCATTTCCTTAATACGCTCCACCCAGAAGGCAGGGAGTCTGTCGCCTTTGAAGTCGTCTCCTACAAATTCGGAATAGAAGCCGGGTTTACCGGTAGTATCATTCAGATAGGGTTCCTTTCTTTCGTAGGTGAACTGGAAAGATACCACAGGGTATTTGTTATTCTTTTCGTCCCTTACTACGAGCGGAGAATCAAGCAGTTTGATGATTTCCGGACGGGGGAGGGTATCCGGCAGGAAAATGCCCCAGGTGCTACGGAAGCGGGTGGTAGTCGTGGTCGTTTTACCAGTAGCAGTAGCAGCAGTTGCAGGTTTCTTAACGGCAGGTTTCGCCGGCTTTGCAGTTTGCGCCAATACTGGCATGCTGGCCATGAATAAAAGGATTCCCGAAATCAAATAACATTTACGCATAGTATAAACAGGGATATAAGCAATCGCCCGGAGTAGTTAACGTCCGGGCGATATTGAAAATTATAGTGATTTCAAACTTTCCGTAATGGCGGCAATTTTTGCCTCAGCGTCTTTCTTCTTATTCCGCTCTATCTCTACCGCTTCCGGTTTTGCATTCTGGACAAACTTTTCGTTGCTCAGCTTTTTCTCAACTGACGCCAGGAAGCCCTGCAGATAAGCCAGGTCTTTTTCCAGTTCTTCTTTCTGTGCCGTAACGTTTACTACTGTTTCGGTACCCAGGTAGAATTTGTCTTTCTGTACTACCAGTGTGATACAGCCAGCTACCGGTTCTTTGGTATAGTTGATCTCTTTTGCATTCACCTGTTTGGAGAGCATGCCTTCGATCTGTTTGAAAGCGGCTTCCTGCAGGGTATCAATATGCAATACTATTGGATCTTTAGGCTTGATCTGATGTTTGTTACGTGAGTCACGGATGCTGGAAATTACTTCTTTAGCCAGTTCGCCTTCTGCCAGCATATTGGCATCAACAGCGCCTGGAGCAGTATACTGTCTGATGATCAGGTCATCTCCAGCTTCACGGTCTTTCAATAACTGGTAAACTTCTTCTGTCAGGAATGGCATGAACGGATGTAACAGTTGCATCAGTTCTTCGAAGAAGTAAACAGTTTTTGCATAGATGCCAGCATCGCAAGGTTGCTCAAAATCAGGTTTTACCCATTCTAAGTACCAGCTACAGAAGTCGGTCCAGATCAGGCTATATAATGCTTTCAATGCTTCGCTCAGCTTGAAATCGGTAAACTGGCCAGCTATCTGTGTTTTAACCTCATTGAGTCGGCTTTCAAACCATCTTACTGCGAAGTGATCTACAGGTGCATTTGCATCTCCAACGTTATTGGCCTGCCACATTTTCACCAGTTTCAGGGCGTTCCAGATCTTGTTGTTGAACTTACTACCCTGTTCCAGTGCAGCTTCGTCAAACAGCAGGTCATTACCCGCCGGGGAGGAGATCATGATACCGAAACGAACGGCATCAGCACCAAAACGTTCGATGAGTTCCAGCAGGTCCGGGGAGTTACCCAGCTGCTTACTCATTTTACGGCCCTGTTTATCTCTTACCATACCAGTGAAGTATACATCACTGAATGGTTTTTCGTTTCTGTATTCCTCACCGGCCATGATCATACGGGCCACCCAGAAGAAGATGATATCCTGTCCGGTTACCAGTACGTTGGTTGGGTAGTAGTAGTTGATCTCTTCGTTATTTGGCTGAGAGATACCATTGAATACTTCCATTGGCCATAACCAGGAAGAGAACCAGGTATCCAGACAATCTTCGTCCTGACGGAGGTCGGCGGCAGTGTAGGTTGCACCTTTTGCCTTGAACTGGGCGATAGCGGCATCAGCGTTCTGTGCTACTTCGAATGTGCCATCAGGCGCATAGAAGGCAGGGATCTGCTGTCCCCACCAGAGCTGACGGGAGATACACCAGTCTTTTACGTTCTCCATCCAGTATTTGTAGGTAGCGAGGAAACGATCGCCCGGGTGGATCTTTACGTCTCCGTCTACTACTGCATTCAGGGCAGGTACAGCCAGTTCGGACATCTTTACGAACCACTGGGTGCTGATACGTGGTTCTACCACGGTATCAGGGTTACGTTCGCTGTAGCCGAGACGGGTGGTGTATTCCTGTTCTTTTACCAGGAGGCCCTGTTCGTCGAGCGCAGCGATCACCTTTTTACGGGCTTTGAAGCGGTCTTCGCCGATGAATACGCCTGCAGCAGGACTGAGGGTACCGTCATCGTTCAGGGTATCTACTACTTCCAGGTTGTGTTTCAGACCCAGGTTATAGTCATTGATATCGTGTGCTGGCGTCACTTTCAGGGCGCCGGTACCGAATTCTTTATCTACGTAGGTATCGAAGATGATAGGTACTCTGCGGTTTACCAGTGGTACGATCGCGTAGTGACCTGCCAGGTGTTTATAGCGTTCATCATCAGGGTTTACGCAGATAGCGGTATCGCCCATGATGGTTTCAGGACGCTGTGTAGCGATGGTGATGCTTTCGCCGGTAAGATTATTTTCAGAATCGGTGATAGCGTATTGAACGTGGTACAGTTTACCGTTAATGTCTTTGTACTGTACTTCCTCGTCACTCAGGGCCGTTTTTGCTTTCGGGTCCCAGTTGATCATACGCGCGCCGCGATAGATCAGTCCTTTACCGTACAGGTCAACGAATACTTTGATAACTGCCTGATAGTAATGGTCATCCATGGTAAAGGTTACCCTATCCCAGTCGCAGGAGCAGCCAAGCTTTTTGATCTGGCTATAAATGATGCCACCATATTTATCTTTCCACTCAAACGCGTATTTGAGGAACTCTTCACGGGTAAGCTGTGATTTCTCAATACCTTTTTCGGTTTTGAGCATGTTCACCACTTTTGCCTCTGTTGCGATGGATGCATGGTCAGAACCAGGGACCCAGCAGGTATTATATCCGCTCATACGTGCACGGCGCACCAGGATATCCTGGACGGTCTCGTTCAGGGTATGTCCCATGTGCAGCACACCGGTGACGTTAGGAGGAGGGATCACAATGGTAAAGGGGGGACGGTTGTCCGGTTTACTACGGAAATAACCTTTGTCCATCCAGTGCTGGTACCATTTGCCTTCAGCAGCAGCAGGCGTAAAATTTTTAGAAAGTTCCATGCTTGCGATATATCATTTATATAAGTGTGCAAAAATAAGAGAATAACCGATTAGAATCATCTCCGTTTTAGGGAGGAGAGTCACCTTTCCTCACTTTTCAGCGTAAAATGACCGGTTACAAAAAAAATGCGGCCGGGTATACAATCCCGGTTGTGCCTGCCGGCGGGTCGGGCTAGTTTTGACCAGTTTTAGAGACGATTGCCAACAGATACTCCAGTAATATATTGTATTAACCGAATCACCTTTGCCGGCTTATCTCCGAAAGATAGTACTGAAAATTCAAAGTCATTTGCCGTATCTGGACAATTGGTTAACGGCGCGTGCCGCAAAGAGACCAATCTCCCTGATCCCGGTAGGTAACAGAGTGGCTGAATTAAGAATAAGGAGAAAGGGCTGTTCGCCGTAAAGCGGACAGCCCTCTTATTCTGTTATCCGGAAATAATTCCATTCTCCGGAATCAGTTTATTCCATGTGAGCAATAACAGCACAGGTTTTTTCCACCATTTCGGCTGTAATATCCAGGTGTAGTACCATCCGGATCTGTGTATCGGAGATGGGGGTAACCAGAATGCCTTCCTGTTTCATATAGTCGGTAAACAGTTTAGGCGTCCAGTTGTCCTGTACATCAAAGATGAGGATATTAGTTTCTACCGGCAGCATGTGTCCGACGAAGGTTTTCTGTAACAGGTATTTAGCGATCTGCTTGGCATTCAGGTGATCTTCTGCCAATCTGGCAATATGGTGTTCCATGGCATAAAGTCCGGTTGCTGCCATATAGCCAGCCTGTCGTAAACCACCACCTAATTTTTTTCTTACCCGGCGGGCAGATTTAATAAATGCAGCGCTCCCCAGCAGCACAGAGCCCATAGGACAGCCCATACCTTTGTTGAGGCAGACAGAAATGGTATCGAACAGCTCCCCGAATGTTTTCGGATTTTCCCCGGTCGCCACGAGCGCATTGAACAGTCTTGCGCCGTCCAGGTGAAGTTTCAGCTGATTGTCGCGGCATACGTTCTTTATCCTGGTGATCTCTTCCACATCATAACAACAGCCGCCTCCGCGATTGGAGGTGTTTTCCAGGCAAACCAGGCTGGTAGTGGCTTTGTGCACGTCGTCAGGATTGATGGCAGCGGCTACCTGTGCAGCGGTGATCATACCACGGTCGCCTTCGAGTGCACGTACCTGTGCGCCTGCATTAAAGGCGATACCGCCGCCTTCATATATATATACATGGGCTAAATCACTGCAAATCACTTCATCACCCGGCTGGGTATGTACTTTGATCGCAATCTGGTTGCTCATTGTGCCGGAAGGGCAGTACATGGCAGCTTCTTTGCCAAAATATGCTGCCATCATGGCTTCAAGCTGGTTTACGCTGGGGTCTTCGCCAAATACATCATCACCGGTGGCTGCTTCAGTCATCGCTTTAAGCATTCCGGGAGTTGGCTTTGTGAAAGTATCGCTCCTGAAATCAATTATCATCATTGAAGAATTTGCAATGTATCGAATAATAAATTAGTGAAGTTAATAATCTGAAGTTGATTATTTTTCAATTGTTAAAATTTAACTAAAGCCGTGAAAATACCTAATAAAGGGTTATTAAATATCGTTTATATAGAGTACTTTGTTATAGCAAATTGAAGGCTTGAAAAGTATTTGGCGGTGTGGGGTATTAGCACGATCTTTGCAGGCTAATTTGTTAAAACGATAATGTTAGAGGAGTGGAATAGGTTGTAAGATAATTATTTAAAATATCTCAACAAAAAAATTCTTTTGATGTTATTCAATTTATAAACTAATAAACTTTCAATATGAGGCAACTTAAAATTGCCACCCAGATCACAAACCGTGATTCGCAGGCGGTAGAAAAATACCTGCAGGAGATTTCAAAGATCCCTTTGTTAACACCTGAGGAAGAGACCGTTTTGGCGCAGCGCATTAAGATGGGTGACCAGAAGGCTCTTGAACGTTTAACTACAGGAAACCTTCGTTTCGTAGTATCAGTTGCAAAGCAATATCAACACCAGGGCTTAAGCCTCAGCGACCTCATTAATGAGGGCAATTTAGGGTTGATCAAGGCTGCGCAGAGATTCGATGAAACGAAAGGGTTCAAATTCATTTCTTATGCTGTTTGGTGGATTCGTCAATCCATACTACAGGCTTTAGCAGAACAGGGCCGTCTGGTTCGTCTGCCGCAGAATAAAATCGGCACTTACAATAAAGCTAACAAAGCCTACATGGCATTTGAACAGGAGAATGAAAGAGAGCCTTCAACAGAAGAGTTAGCAGAGATCCTGGAAATGTCTGAATCAGAGATTAACAATATCTTCCAAAGCAATACCCGTCACATGTCACTGGATGCTCCGGTTCACGAAGCTGAAGATGTGGCAATGGGGGACCTGCTGGAAGGTGGCGATATCACTGATGATGATGTGATGCGTGATTCATTGCGTGAAGAGATCCGTCGTGTGCTGAAATCACTCAGCCCTCGTGAAGCGGAAATCGTAAACGCATACTTTGGTCTGGATGGAGAGAATGGAGCAACGATCGAACAAATCGGTCAGAAGTACGACCTGACAAAAGAAAGAATTCGTCAAATCAAGGAACGCGCCATCAAAAGGCTGCAAAAAGCCCGCTACAGCGGAGCACTGAAATCTTACCTGGGTTAATCCCCTTGTTAAGATGGAGGAGAAGAGGATAAGCATTTAGTTGCTATTCAAATCATAGATCTATAACTTTTATATAGACGCACCGGCTGTAATTTTATAGCCGGTGTTTTTTATTTTATGGGGATACGTATTTTTGCAGGCCATATGGTTGGGCGTCGTTCGTCTACTTGTCATGTGAGCCGGTAGCGAATACGGACATTCATACGATCATTATACCTTATTAATATTACATAGTAAGCATGGAAACTAACCAACAGGAACATGTACATTTATTGATAATAGGTTCCGGACCGGCAGGCTACACTGCCGCTATATATGCCGCAAGAGCAAATCTTAAACCTGTACTTTACCAGGGCATTCAGCCAGGTGGTCAGCTGACCATCACAACAGAAGTAGAAAACTATCCAGGTTACCCGGAAGGTATTCAGGGGCCTGAAATGATGGTAGACTTTGAAAAGCAGGCTGCCCGCATGGGTGCTGATATCCGTTTCGGTCTGGCTACATCCGTAGATTTCAGCAGCAAACCATATAAAGTAACGATCGACGAATCCAAAGTGATGACAGCTGACGCTATCATCATCGCGACAGGTGCTTCCGCCAAATGGCTGGGAATGCCTTCCGAGCAGCGTCTGAACGGTAGCGGCGTATCTGCCTGTGCTGTTTGTGACGGATTCTTCTTCCGTGGTAAAGAAGTGGCTATCGTAGGTGCTGGTGATACAGCTGCCGAAGAAGCACTGTACCTGTCTAAAATGTGCAGCAACGTTCACATGATCGTTCGCCGTCACGAAATGCGTGCTTCCAAAGTAATGCAGGATCGTGTACTGAAAACTTCCAACATCATCGTATACTGGAATACTGAAACCCAGGAAGTACTGGGTGAAAATAAAGTGGAAGCAGTAAGACTGCTGAACACTGCCAAAAATGAAGAAACCACCGTTCCGGTGAGCGCCTTTTTTGTGGCGATCGGTCACCAGCCAAACTCCGCTATCTTCAAAGATTACCTGGAGCTGGACGAACAGGATTACATCAAAACTGTACCTGGTTCTTCCCGTACTAATCTGGAAGGTATCTTCGCTTGTGGCGATGTACAGGACAAGATCTATCGTCAGGCAGTAACGGCTGCGGGTAGTGGTTGTATGGCCGCATTAGATGCAGAACGTTATTTATCTGCTCAGGGCTTCTAAGAACTGGCAATTAAGAATTAGGAATTAAGAATTAAGAATTGAAAAGTCAATTGCTTGATTCTTAATTCCTTTTTCCTTTCATAAGCTATCATGGCATGTTTGGGTCGTCATGCCTGCACATTATTTTAAGAGGCGCTCAACTCTTATCCTTAATTTTTAATTCTTAATTTCTTCTCATGCTTACCGTTGGATTAGAACAAGCTACCTTTCGCGCATTTCATGGTTTATATCCGGAAGAGCGGGTAATAGGCAATGAATTTGTAGTAGACATCTTTGTGACTATTCCCGGCACACATCATATTGACAGCATTGCTGAAACAGTTAATTATCAGGGACTTTATAATATCGTGAAGAAGATCATGGCCGTCCCGCAACCCCTGCTGGAACAGGTTGTATATAATATCAGCGACGCTGTGAAGGAGAAGTATCCTGAAGTCCAGCGCTCTGTTATCTCCCTTAAGAAAATGAATCCTCCTATGGGAGCTCCTATACGTAACTCCATCGTAACGCTCGAAAAGAATTACTAAAACAGGGACATTTCCCTGCGTTCACAGATAAATACATATACGGTATGGGTTATCTGTCGATAAAGCGTTAAATTTAGTTAAATTAATATGTGTAAAATTCCGCCCTATGTTTTATAAGGTATTTACATCTGCTGCTTTATTCCTGGTATCTGCATTCACGTATGCGCAAACTGCTGATGAGATGGTTGACCAGGCCAGACAACTGGAGAAACAAATGAAAGAACCAGCTGCCCTGTCCCTTTACAAAGATGCACTCAAAGTTCAACCTGAGAACATTGCTGCACTGACAGGCGCCAGCGAACTCAGTGCCCGCGAAGGCAGCAGGTCCGCTGACAAGGATGAGAAGACACGTAACTATACCGAAGCAAAAAATTATGCGGATCAGGCAATCAAACTCGCGCCTGAGAATGCGGAAGCTAACTATGCAATGGCTGTAGCGCTGGGCCGTGTTGCCACTACCCAGGGTGCGAAGGAAAAAGTTGCTGCCTATAAAGAAGTAAAAAGATTCGCCGAACTGGCTATCAAGTTTAACCCAACCTATGCTAAAGCCTATTACGTACTCGGCAAACTCAATTACGACATGGCGAATATGAACACCCTGGAAAAAGCGGCAGCAAAAATGCTGTTTGGCGGTTTACCGGAAGGTTCGCTGGACAATGCTATCACCAGCTTTGAAAAATGTCGTAAACTGGATCCATCTCTGCTGGTCAACTACCAGGATCTGGCGAAAGCCTATAAAGACAAAGAGGAACTGGAAAAGTCCATCGAAGTGCTGCGGAAGGCGGTAACCCTGCGTCCGGTATATCAGGATGATCCGGGTATCAAATCCAACTGTAAAAAGATGCTGGAGAGCATGGAGTGATCTCAGATAGACTTAGCTTTCCATTTTCCGCTTCGCAGATAGAAGAAGCAAAGCACGAAAATGATGGTCCAGTAGAAGAAATCGGCCAGCCAGGCTACATACAGGGGGCTGCGCCATTGTTCCACTACAATACTGCAATATAACAGATAACCCACTACTGCGGCGAATTCAATGCCGAGGTTGATCTTTGTATTGCCGGTACCCGTTACGGCGCTCAGTACTACCCCGGATATTGCCATCAGCAGGGTACTCAGTGTAATAATGCGGACAGACGGAATGGCTTCTCTTATCAGCGCCATATCTGTTGTGTAGATCCGCAGAATATTATAGGGGAACAGATTCACCAGTATACACACTGTCACTGCACACAATAAACTGATCATGACGATTTTACGGATCACCCCAAATACCTGTTCCGTTTTACCCTGACCAATGATATTGCTGACCATCGTGTTGCAGGTAGCCGCCAGGGACCAGGTGAAGACGCCAAAGAATCCGAAGATACTTCTAAGCATATTGGAGATGGCGAGGGGCCGTTCACCCAGGTGTTCGATAAAAATGAAGAAGATAAACCAGCTGCCGATACTGAACAGAAACTGTACGATGAGCGGGGCCGAAATGGTCAGGATGCTGCGCATAATAGACCAGGAGGGGCGGAGGTATTTAAATAGCAGGAAGCGCTTGTGAAACCTCAGGCCAAAGAGAATGGTATATGCAACGGTCATACCTGTGCCTTCTGCAATGACAGAAGCAACGGCAGCACCGTTTAACCCCAGGGCAGGCAGTCCCAGTTTGCCGAATATCAGGGTATAATCAAAGAAAATATTGATCACTTCCTGACATAAAGAAGTCACTGCCAGTACTTTGGAATTACCGCTGCCAATGTAGAAGGCATTGGCCATACTCAGCATCATGAGGAAGGGGAGTCCCCAGATACGGATGCGGATAAAGGATAATGCAGCTTCGTATATCTGTTGATTATGAAGGCTTTTGGAGAAGAACCAGGGTGCTAAAAGCAATGTAATGGCGATCACCAGAAAGGAGGAACATAAGCCAAGCAACAGGCCATTGGAGAAGAGGCGGCCGATTCCTTCAGTGTTCAGCTGACCTGCCCGGCGGGCGATCAGGACCTGCAGACCGTTATTCAGACCATAGGCTACCATGTACATCACGAGATAATAAATACCGGCAATACCGTTGGCTGCCAGCTGAAACTCCCCCAGGCGGCCCAGGAAAGCTGTATTTGTCATGTGATTTATCTGTGGAATAATGAGAGCCAGGCATATAGGGGCGGCAATTTTTATTATTTGCCGCGTATTTACTTCGAACTGCATAGCTGCAAAAGTCACGTTTTTTGAGTATTATTGTGCCATATCTAATGTATTAATAATGTCTGTGTCCTATAAAATTCATCCTGCCTTTGCTGCGGATGATGCATCTCTGCTCGAGACGGATCTTACTTCCTGCCAGCTGCTTGTTCTAATCGGAAAAGGAACCTTCAGTTACGTAGTGTATAATCCGGCCGCGAAAAAGTTCCTGGCATTGAAATCCTATCATTTTCTGCCGCAGAAGACTGCTACCGCAGATCTGCAGATGATTGAACAGATATTCGATGCAGACAAGCTGTTATTCACCAACTTCAACCTGGTGCAGCTGGCCTTTGATGGCGTAAACAGTACATTGGTGCCCGAACAGCACTACAATCCATCCCTGAAGAAGGACTATCTGCATGTCATTTACCCTGAACAGACCCAGGAACTGGTGCTGGCAGATGTATTGACAGATCAGCAGCTGGTCAATATCTACTCAGTGGATAAAGATGTGATGGGCTTTTTAAGAAAAGAATTTTCGACAGATAAAGTGATCCATGCTAATTCAGGATTGCTGAAGTCTTACCGTTTTGATAATGATTTCCTGGAACTGAATGGTGTGGCCTATGTTGATATTCAGCAACATAAGTTCTCACTGACCATTTTCAGGTTTGGCAAACTGCTGATTCAGCAGGATGTGTCCAGTCAGACAGGCCTGGATGTAGTGTATCACCTGGTGAATATACTGCGTCAGACGGGTCTTGATGAACAACTGGTGAAGGTGAAAGTAGGAGGGGCGGTAACATCTGATTCTCAGATACATGAGGAGTTACGCCGTTTCATTCCCAAGCTGGAATGGATGCCTCGCCTGCCGGGTTTCTGGTACATCCCGAAAATGGAGGAGATCCCAGGCTATTATTTTAACAATCTTTATGCGATGGCATTATGCGTATAATCGGAGGAGAGAAGGGAGGATTGCGGTTCCAGCCGCCAGCAAACATGCCGCATACCCGTCCCACAACAGACATTGCGAAGGGCGGGCTATTTAACATCCTTGAGAATAATCTGGAGTTCAGCGGGCTGAAAACACTGGATATTTTCGGAGGAACAGGCAGTATCAGTTATGAGCTGGCGTCCAGGGGCGTGACCGACCTGACCATTGTGGAGAGAGATCCGAATATGGCGGACTTCATACAGAAGACGGCCAAATCACTGGAAGTGCCCGTGAAGTTGCAGCGTATGGACGTGTTCAAATATCTGGAACAGTGTACAGAAAAATTCAACTTCATTTTTGCTGGTCCGCCGTACGCGCTGACGACCATTGACCAGTTACCATTGATCGTCTTTGAAAGACAGTTGCTGGAACCGGAAGGTTGGTTTGTACTGGAACATACCCCTCGCAATAACTACAAGAATTATTCATACTACCGTAGTGAACGTAACTATGGTACCACCATCTTTTCGATCTTCATTAACAGGGAGGAGTTGAAAAAATAAACAGGCATGAAACGTATTTGCTTATTCCCGGGCACTTTTGATCCGATCACGCTTGGGCATACTGATGTTATAGACCGTTCGCTGGACCTTTTCGATGAAATAGTAGTAGGTGTTGGCGTGAATGCAGCCAAGACGCCGATGTTCCCTCTTGAGCAGCGTATACAGTGGATCCGTGAGATCTACAGTGACAGGCCGAAAGTAAGGGTAATCTCTTACGAAGGACTGACAGTGAATACCTGTAAAGAGATCGGTGCGCAGTTCATTTTGCGCGGCATCCGCAGCATTGGTGATTTCGAATATGAAAAAGCGATCGCTGATGTAAACAGGATGATGGATGAAAATATCGAAACTATTTTTCTGAGCTGTTCGCCCCGTTATTCCACACTGGCTTCTTCGCTGGTGAGGGATGTGCTGCGTTATGGTGGCGACGCTTCTCAGTTGTTGCCGGCAAATATCATCAGGCAACTCAAAGCATAATCTTTTTTCACTTTTAATGCGTCTTTACCCATGAAACCAATATGGCATTCTCTGGATATATCCCTCGACCAGCTGAACGAATATGGTAACAATACTTTGTCGGGCCATCTGGGCATGGAATTCACGGAGATCGGCCCTGATTATCTGCGGATGATCATGCCGGTGAATGCACAGACGAAGCAGCCGTTCGGGCTTTTACATGGCGGGGCCTCTGCGGCGCTGGCGGAAACGGTGGGTAGTGTAGCTTCTTCATTGATCATCGATCCGAAGAAACAGATCTGTGTCGGACTGGATATCAACGCTAATCATCTCAAGGGCGTATCTGAAGGGTATGTACATGCGATCGCAAAACCATTACATATCGGGTCAACAACGCATGTATGGGATATCCGGATCTGTGATGATGATAATAAACTGGTATGTATCAGCCGCTTAACGGTGGCTGTAAGAGATAAAAAAGCATAATGCCTGTACAGGCATTATGCTTTAAATATTATACTGCGTAACCATCTTTTGCGAAGACGTCAATAATATTCTGATAGGAGAACTTCAGGTATTTACCCAGGTGCTCCGGTTTAATCCACTGTATATCTACAATATCTTCTTCTATCTGCGGAATAGTCAGTTCTGTACCGGTGAATTTCATTTTATACCAGTAAGTGTGCTTCAGCGTTCTCTTTTCTTTCCAGGTATAGAAATGGAAGGTTTCCCCGATCTTATGCTCCAGTGTGACATTATGCAGGCCGGTTTCTTCTGCAACTTCCCTGAGGGCAGCTGTTTCCAGGTTTTCTCCCGGGTCCTGTTTACCTTTTGGCAGGTCCCATTTACCACGACGGAACATCAGTAATACTTCTTCTTCCTGATTGGTGATCAGACCGCCGGCAGCTACCAGCACATGAAAGTATCCTTTTACCTGTTCCAGCAGGGCAGGCGCGTCCGGATGGATGAAAATGGCAGATTCAGATTTGCCGGTCTCGAGGGCCTGTAATACCGATTCTATAGTAGCAGCGTCCGGCTCTGTATACAAAGTTGCATCCCTGTATATTTCGGGGATTCCCTGATGGGTAGCCGTGATCAGCAGTGGACGTTCATTGAGATAAATAACTGTATCTGTTTGCATGGCGCAAATGTAATCTGTAATTAACTATTTTTGCTTACTATGAGTAAGATCAGCGAAAAACAGGTGGCAGAGAAACTGCTACAGATACAGGCGGTAAAATTGCGTCCGTCAGAGCCATTTACATGGGCATCTGGCTGGAAATCTCCTATTTACTGCGACAACCGTAAGATATTGTCTTATCCTTATGTGCGCGACTATGTAAAGTCTGAGTTGTGCAATGTGGTATTTGAAACATTCCAGGATGCGGCGGTACTGGCCGGCGTGGCTACCGGTGGTATTCCATTGGGCGCATTGGTGGCAGATCAGCTGAAGCTGCCGTTCATATATGTGAGAGCAAAGGCAAAAGAACACGGTATGGGTAACCTGATCGAGGGTGTATTACAGCCGGGTCAGCCAGTGGTGGTAGTAGAAGACCTGATCTCTACCGGTAAGAGCAGTCTGGAGGCAGTGAATGCGATCCGTGCAGCCGGTGGTGAAGTGATCGGTATGGTTTCTATCTTCAACTATGGATTTGATATTGCGGTGAAAGCATTCGAAGATGCGAAGGTGCCATACTATTCACTGAGCAACTACAGCGCGTTGATCGAGCTGGCTGTTGAAAAGGGAATGGTATCTGCTGACGAGCAGGCTACACTGGAAGCCTGGAGGAGTGCACCGGATAAATGGAATGCGGCGCCAGCTCTTTAAACCGTTCTTCCCAAATCAACTTTTCAGTTAATAAGTATTCGTTATATTAGGGTCTGTAAAAAGAAAATTATGCGTATCATCAAATTAGTATTGGTATTATTATTTACGGGTATCGGTGTTACAATGGCCCAGACTAAAAAAGGTACATTGGTAACTGCCAAGGTGAATACCCCTACGGTGCAGTGCGAGCAATGTAAAAATCGCATAGAAAGATACCTGTCAAGAGAAGAAGGCGTTCAGTCTTCCAAAGTAGACTTCAAAAAAGGCATCACTACTGTAAAATTCTTCAGTGATCGTACTAATATAGAGAACGTTAAAACTGCTATTGCGAATGCAGGGTACGATGCGGACAACGTGACTGCAAATGAAGAAGCTTACACTAAGCTGCCAACCTGCTGTAAGAAGCCGGAAGATGGTGGTCACAGTGATAAAAAGCACTAAGTGCGCAGACAAAACGTATTTTAAAAGAAAAGGCCTCGGTTGCATCGCAACGAGGCCTTTTTAGTTTTTACACGGTTATGATCAGAAAAACTTGATTGGCTGTTTTGTTTCGCATTTGATAGGGAATGGGAGGTATACGCCGCCTTTACCTACTTTACAATTGCCGGTTGCTTTGATGGTCACCTCTTTATTCATGAGGGCGCCTAAAGCATTTTTGAAGACGTTTTCCATATTTACTTCCAGTTTTACGGGAAAGTAGAAGGTGTCTTTTGCCGGGATCGCGATCATAGTGTCCTGTAGAGAATGGCCGACCAGGTTGTCATCCATAAAAAGATCAAAAGATGCGTCCTTCAATTTGAGTTTAAAATTGTTAGGATTGTAATAAGCCAGGGTCAACCGTACAATACTCTTAGAAAAGCCGAGGTTGTCGAAATTGATGCCCGCCACTCTTACAAATTCAAGATCTTTAGCTTTCTCACATGAACTCGCTACGCCCCAGATCGCTAAGATGATAATGCCGAGTCTGAAAAACTTCATGAAAGATTTTTGGCAAACCTACGCCAAAGGGTAGAGATGTCAAAAGTGATGGTCAGGAATTAGGAAAGTTTTAACCTCTTTAAAACCATAGGTTAATATTTTACTTGAAGTAAAACGATCCGTAAAAAATGAACAAAGAAAGCTACTAAATAGTTTAGTAAATTTGCGCCTTCCTGAAGAAGGAGTTAAAAGGCAGCAATACTAAAGGGACTAGCATATATATAATGCTTCTATGAACTGTGGGTCAGTTATTTAGCATAGTTTATCAGAGAATTTAGAACAAGCCTTTTAACTGATTGAAACATACTGGTTTAGCTATTAAATACCAATTTTGACGACATGGCAGCTGATGCAAACAAGAAGACACTACTCATTGAATCACAGTATTTTCCGAATATTTCCTTTTACAGAACTTTAATTAACCACGATAACCTACTGCTGGAAAGGCATGAACACTACCAGAAGTTAAGTTTTCGTAACCGTTGTTATATTGCCGGACCAAACGGACGTATTTTATTAAGTGTGCCGTTAGCCCGTGGAAAAAATCAGCGGACGGTAATGAAGGATGTGCGGATCAGCAATGACGAGCGCTGGCAGGCTTTACACTGGAAAACCCTTGTGTCTGCTTACCGTCGTTCTCCATGGTTTGAATATTATGAAGACGAAATGGGCCTTTTATATAAAAAACCGGTATTATTTCTGCTGGATTGGAACATGCTATGTTTTGAGTTGGCCAACAAGATCACCGGCGTGAGTATGCCATTTGCATTTACAGATGAGTATCATAAAACATATGAGGCGCCAGGCATCAATGATATGAGGGACATTATCCGGCCGGAAGAGAAGGAAGTGGAGGAAGACACGGTACGGTATACCCAGGTGTTCCAGGATCGCGTTGGTTTCCTGCCTGATCTGAGTATTCTGGACCTGATTTTCTGTGAGGGAAAACGTAGTCTGGAGCTGATTAAATAGGGATAAAATATTACATACATTACGTGATAAAAAGTTGAAACGTAATGTTTTAGCGTAATATTTAACCGTTTAAAAAAAAAAGAAACTTTTTACCCAGCCAATAACACAAAATATTTAGCTTTGCAACCAATTTTGCTGGGCTTCGAACTGAC
The DNA here is from genome assembly GCF_900114995.1 of Chitinophaga sp. YR627. GTDB lineage: Bacteria > Bacteroidota > Bacteroidia > Chitinophagales > Chitinophagaceae > Chitinophaga. The sequence continues at coordinate 769,902 of NZ_FOUX01000005.1, read as the reverse complement.
GTAGGTGCATAAACCAGGAGTTTTCCAGCGAGGGTTGTGATAGCTTTTACTAATCCTTAAAATGTCTTATAGGTTTAAATGAACAGTACCTACACAGATCTCGTGCACCAAACCTTCGAATTCCCACAGGAAGGTTTTGACGTTCAGGATAATTACCTGGAGTTTAATGGAGTGGATATCAAGGCTTTGATAGACAAGTATGGGACACCCTTCAAGTTGACTTATCTGCCGAAGATCGGTATGCAGATAAACAAGGCGAAGAAAATGTTCCAGGATGCAATTAAGAAGAACAGGTACGACGGGAACTATTACTACTGTTATTGCACCAAGAGTTCGCATTTCTCCTTCATTATGGAGGAAACGCTTAAGCATGGTATTCATATCGAGACTTCCTTTGCGTATGACATCGACATCGTTACGAAGTTGTATGAAAGGAAAAAGATCAACAAGGATACTTTTGTGATATGCAACGGTTACAAGACCAAGCCATATACAAAAGCTATTTCCCGTCTGATCAACTCAGGTTTCCGCAATGTGATTCCAGTATTGGATAACAAAGAGGAGCTGGAGGATTACAAAAAATTCATTCGTACAAAGGATAAGGTGAAGCTGGGGCTGCGTATTGCGGCTGAAGAGGAACCTACCTTTGACTTTTACACATCCAGATTAGGTATCCGCTCCCGTGACGTACTGGAGTTTTATGTAGATAAGCTGAAGGGGAATGAAAAATTTGAGCTGAAAATGCTGCACTTTTTCATGAACAAGGGTATTAAAGATGATATCTATTACTGGAGCCAGTTCAACCGTGTGGTGAACCTGTACTGTCAGTTAAAGAAGATCTGCCCTGAGCTGGATAGCATTAACGTAGGTGGTGGATTCCCGATCAAACACTCCCTTGGTTTCGATTATGACTACAATTACATTGTAAATGAGATCGTTGCCAACATTAAGAGCATCTGTAAAAAGAACAAGGTACCAGTTCCGGATATCTACACTGAATTTGGTTCTTTCACAGTAGGAGAGAGCGGCGCTGTGATCTATAGCGTTGTAGGTGAGAAGATGCAGAACGACAGAGAGAACTGGTATATGATTGACAGTTCCTTTATCACCACCCTGCCTGATACCTGGGGTATCGGGGAAAAGTTCCTGATGCTACCCATCAATAAATGGGATCAGGAATACCAGGAGGTCCATCTTGGAGGGCTGACCTGTGATGGATATGACTTTTACACTTCAGAAGAGCACATCAATGCGGTGTTCCTGCCGAAGCTTGCCGGAGAAGAGCCTTTATACATTGGCTTCTTCCATACAGGCGCTTACCAGGACCAGTTGAGTGGATATGGCGGTATCAAACACTGTCTGATCCCTTCGCCGAAACATGTGATCGTTGGATATGACAAAAACGGGCAGCTGAAAGACTGGCTGTATGCCAAGGAACAGACGGCTCAGAGTATGTTAAAGATTTTGGGTTATTAAAAAAATGGGTTAGTAATCCACTGAAATGCCCCGCGATTTCTCGCGGGGTTTCTTTTTTTATGATTATCCGTTTTATGAAAAAAAAAGGCTCCCCTTATGCAGAAGAGCCGTTCACGGCATAGGTTTACCATCTAAGCATAAAGGAAAATAAGAACAAGAAGGGATAAAAGGTTGTGGTGTATAGGGAGAAAGTGGACTCAGTCGGTGTATAGGGAGAATAGGACCCTGTTTGTTTACATTGCAAAGATAGGGCGCGGCTGAAAGGTGGGAAATACCCGAAAGTTGTAATTTTTTTAACAGTTATTTACCATTTCAGAAAAGGTCTCACACAGAAGTGTAGGCGGCGAGCATGGCCGTTTTAATTTTCTGTATGGGTTCCATTGTCGAGGTAGCTGATAGCAGTTTCACATTGTTTTTCGATCTCTCCCAGGCAGGCTTCCAGTAATTCCTTGTTGCCATCCAGGTATTTGGATTTCCCTGAGCGGGACAGTCCTTTCAGTATAATGAATTGTTTTGTAAGATGTTGACTCAGCAGAGAGGAGTGTTGCTTCTGTTTCTGCAGGGTACGTTCATGTTCAGTAATGAAGATGTTCTTATAATGAGCGCCCAGCACCCTGATCAGGAATAGTATATAGAATGCGGTGAGGATCGGATTAAAGATCAGGCTTTGCTCCGGACTAAAGCCTGCTGTGCTGAATACGGGGATGTGATTCATCTGGATCCAGGCTACCAGACTGAGGTATCCGCATAATACGGCACCCAATGTCAGGGTAGCTGTGATATTGGTAGCGATATAACAGAACAGGATACTCACGATCCAGACCATAGAATATCTGGGAGAAAGGTCCTGATTGTTTAGGAAAGAGCAGGCCGCCGGGAGTATTAAGGTGAGGAAGGCTGCCAGAATACTGATCGATTTTACGGGAGTGCCTTTTCTTACTAATAACATACAAGTTACCAGGGTGATCAGGAATGCAGTGCTTAATAACAGTTCCGTTGTATTATGTGTGTAAAGACCGATCAGGTATTTTGGTATTAATAACAGTAAATGGAAGAACAGATAATCAAAAAGCAGCCGCGCATTACAACGGTCCTTCGAGTCCGTCGTAATGTGTAAGACATTGCCAATCACCGCATTTTCCAGGTTTTGGTACGTCTTAAGAGCAACTTTGTATATTTTTTTGATCAACTGCGGCATAGCCATACGGTTATATGAGCAAATTATCTTTAAAAAATATTTCTGCCCTTAAACGTTTGTGTGAATTATTGGGTAGCTATGCCATAGAATTATAAAAAAAATCCCCTCCGGGAGGGAGGGGATCTTCACACGTTATCCAACCTTTCTACTTATTCAACTACAATTGCTTTTGCTGCATCCTGCACTTTTTCTTTCTTCGCCAGCTGCAATTTCAGTATACCGTTTTCATATTTCGCCTGGATCTTTTCAGCATCCACCTGTTCATTCAGGGTAAAGGAACGTTTGAATGAACGGAAGCTGAACTCTCTGCGTAATTGTTTCTGATTTTCATCCTTGCTCTCAGGAGCTTTTTCTGCGCTGATAGTCAATACTTTGTTTTCAAGATTGATCTTGAAGTCTTCTTTTGCCAAACCTGGTACGAGCAGATCTACCTGGTAGCCTTCTTTGTTTTCTGTGATGTTCACTGGTGGATAAGCACCGTAGAAGTCGTTGGTGTGAACGTCATCTTTTAAAAATCTGTTAAAGCCATTGTGGTTAAAGATATCTTCTACTAAACCACCGAAAGATTTTACTGCTGGAGCCTGGTTGAATTTTACGAATGTCATGATTATAAATTTTTTGAGTTTGTTTTAAAATTTGAACGATTAGGTATAAGCAAACAGAATACCATGGCATAAAACCTGCTAAAATGCTATGAAACACTGTTATTGATCAGACTTTTTGTCTGTTTACATTGTTTTACTGTGACATATAGTCATATTCATTCAAGTTTTTCTATTTAATCTGCTGAATCATTAACTTTGTGGAAAGTATCGAACAAAAAAAATTGTAGTTATATGTATCCAGCAGAACTAGTAATGCCCATGAAGGCAGAATTGACAGATAATGGTTTTCAGGAACTGCTTACACCTGATAAAGTGGATGAGATATTAAAGCAAGAGGGAACAACCCTTGTGATGATCAATTCAGTTTGCGGTTGCTCTGCAGGTAGTGCACGTCCTGGTGTACTGATGGCCGTTGCGCACAGTGAAAAGAAACCAGACAGATTAACAACCAGCTTTGCGGGTTTTGATCTGGCAGCGGTTCAGCAGCTTCGTTCTCACCTGCTACCTTATCCTCCATCTTCTCCTGCGATCGCTTTATTTAAAGACGGTCAGCTGGTGCATTTCATTGAGCGTCACATGATTGAAGGTCGTCCTGCACAGATGATTGCAGCGAACCTGGTTGACGCATTTGCGCAATACTGCTAAAAACTTATTCCGGATCGTAATCCTTTCTGCTGTTGCTTGTTAATATATTATTTACACAATAGAAAAAGGGATTATGATTTGGAATTTGTAATTTTTACAGCTTACTTTGGTGGTTTGATTTTCCATTTGACTAATTCGGCTTTGTTCATAGGAAAATTCAGATCACCAATTTTTTTTGGCTATGTATCCTAATCTATATTACGCTTTTAAAGACCTTTTTGGTCTGGATTTCCGGCTGCTAAAGCTTTTACAAACCTTCGGTTTCTTTGTTGCCATCGCTTTTCTTGTGGCGGCGTATGTGTTGACCATAGAATTGAAAAGACGGGAGAAGCTCGGCTTACTGACTGGTGTAAAAGGGAAAGCAATTGTTGCGAAGCCTTTTAATATGACTGAGGTGCTTGTGCACGCATTGCTTGGTTTTGTGTTAGGATATAAGATCCTTGGTTTAGCCATTGAATGGGATGAAACGGTGCAGGATGTACAGGCATATGTATTTTCCATGCAGGGAAACCTCCTGGGCGGTGTCGTACTGGGTGCTATTCTGGGGTATTTTAAATATAAGGATGCCAGGAAAAATCATGCACCTGAAATAAAAGAGGAGATCGTTACGATCATGCCGCACCAGCGTGTACCCGACATTATTGTAATGGCTGCTGTTGCCGGATTACTGGGCGCCAAAATATTTCACAACCTGGAAAACTGGAGCGATTTCGCCCATGATCCTATTGGTGCTTTGTTTTCCTTTAGTGGTCTTACCTTCTATGGTGGTCTGATCGTTGCTTCCTATGTTATTATACGCTATGCAATAAAGAAGAACATCAACGTATGGCAGCTGATTGATAGTGCAGCTCCTTCACTGATGCTGGCTTATGGTGTTGGCCGTATGGGATGTCATTTCTCCGGAGATGGTGACTGGGGTATATATAATAGTGCTTATGTCACCGATGCGGCGGGTAAGATTGTACCAGCTGATCCGGCGAAGTTCCAGGAAATGGTCAAGGCGAGTGAACAGTTTTTTGTAAGACAATATGGTAGTCTTGAACATATTCCGCATGCCGCTTTTACAAAACCTTCCGGTCTGAGTTTCCTGCCTGACTGGTTCTTTGCATACGGTTATCCACATAACGTTATCAATGAAGGTGTACAGATGGCTGGTTGCGCTGGTAAATATTGCAGTGTATTGCCGGTATCTGTCTATCCTACCGCTTTATATGAGATCATCACCTGTCTGATCCTGTTCGCCGTGTTATTTGCGTTGCGTAAAAAGGTGACTGTACCAGGTGTTCTCTTTGGTATCTATTTGATAATGAACGGCATTGAGCGTTTCTTTATTGAGAAAATCAGGGTAAATACGAAATACGATATTTTTGGTTTCCATCCTACACAGGCTGAAATCATCTCTTCATTAATGGTAATCGGTGGCGCAGTGTTGATCTGGTATTGCCGCAAAATACATAAAGCAGCAAAACCAGCTATCTGATAATATGCAACGTCATCCGGTCCTGATTCCATTATCACAGGAACATCAACGTTTACTGTTCGTTTGCCGGTATCTGAAAAATGATGCCGCCGCTTATGAAGGTTTTCCTCTTGAAACAAATGCCAAGCTGGCCTATATTGTAAAAGTATTCCAGGAGGTGATGGTACCACACATCCAGAAAGAAGAATATCTCTTTGAAATGTGTACGGGACAGCACCCAGAGATCGATCAGCTGATACAGGAGCTGATACTGGAACATCAGCAGATCTCCCGTATGTACAGCGCCCTGGCGGAAAATACTGATATGATCGCCGCCATGGATCTCCTGGCCCGCAGCCTGGAAGAACATATCAGAAAAGAAGAGCGGGTATTATTTCAAAAGATCCAGGAGCAACTGCCCGATGTACTTGAGCGCATCAAGTGGGCATCAGAATGATTATCATTACTTTATTATAAAGGCGTTGCCGGCAGGCAACGCCTTTTTTTGTGAATATATCGCTCCACTGCAACGAAACCATCACTGAGTCGTCTTTATTATAGGTTCCTGATCCTTTTATTGAACTTTTACCAATCATCCCTAACTGGATACCGTTTGTGTAAAACTATGTACTATGCAATGCAAACTACCTATCTTTGCACTGTAGTTGTTTAAGAAAGGAACTGTACTAAGAACGGTTCTATAAAAATAAACAGTTAGAATAAAGCCTATAATAAATTTAAATCCTCCTTATATGAAATCGACCACTACATTGTTGGCCTCTTTTTTAACTATTTGTAGCATCAATACCATCCAGGCACAGCAAATAGAAACAGCCCGGATCTCTGGCCGGGTATTACAAACAGGTGCAAAGCCTGTGGAATTTGCCACTATTACTTTACTGAAAGCAAAAGATTCATCCCTGGTAAAAGGTGCTATTGCAGATATCAATGGCCAGTATGAATTTGAACAGATAAAACAAGGTAAGTATCTGATCGCTGCTGCTTATGTGGGCATGACGAAGGCTTACAGTAAACCTTTTGAAGTAAAAGGCAGTGCGCCGGTATCCATGGAAACATTGACACTGGGTGCAGATGCTAAGAATCTGAAAGAAGTGAATGTCACCGCTAAGAAGCCTTTCATTGAGCAGCGGGCTGATAAAATGATCGTAAATGTTGAAAACAGCATTATCGGCGCCGGTGGTACCGCTATGGAAGCACTGGAAAAATCGCCTGGCGTATCTATTGATAAAGACGATAATATTAGTTTAAAAGGTAAGAGTGGTGTTGTTATCATGATTGATGGCAAGCTTACAAATATGAGTTCCCAGGACGTTGCGCAGCTGCTTAAAAGTATGCCCAGTAGCAATATTGAGCAAATCGAACTAATCACCAATCCTTCCGCCAAATACGACGCGGCTGGCAACTCCGGGATCATCAACATTAAACTGAAAAAGAATAGAATGGTGGGTTCCAATGGTAACGTATCACTGTTTGGCGCTTATGGTCTGACACCAAAATATGGTGGTGCACTGAACCTGAACCATCGTAATGAAAAGTTCAACCTTTTTGGTTCTTATAACTACAATCACCGTGAAAACCAGCAGCACCTTGGTTTATACCGTACCGGTACTACTGAAGGAAGACCTACTGTTTTTGATCAGGACAACGAAAGGAAAAGAAAGTCCGACTACCATGGTGTTAAAGTGGGTATGGACTACTTTATCAACAAGAACAATACAATCGGTGTCATGGTAGATGCAGGGTTCAGAAGCAATACAGAGCCTGCTGATGCGCTCACTAAGATCGGTGACGGACAGCGTGTGGATTCTACCCTGAAAACACATACCAATGCTGATGGTACCTGGAGAAGATGGGCATACAATGTGAATTATAAAGCTATCCTCGACACGACAGGTAAAGAACTGAATATCGATCTGGATTATGCGCGTAACAGTGAAGAGCGTGGTAATGATATCTTCTCTACTATCTGGGATTCTGCGGGTAAAAACTACATGCGTGGCGATACCTCCCGTAACAGTCAGCCAAACAGCATTGACATCAAAACCATCAAAGCCGACTACGTACATCCGCTGCGTAACCAGGCTAAGCTGGAAGCCGGTTTTAAACTGAGTTTTGTAAAGACAGACAATGACGCAAAGTTTGATTCACTGCGTAGTGGTAACTGGGTATATGATAAGAACCGTTCTAACCACTTTATCTATAAAGAGAATGTGAACGCTGCCTATATCAATTTCCAGAAGCAGTTCAAAAAGCTGAATGTACAGTTAGGTCTGCGTGCTGAGCAGAGCAATATAGAGGGTAATTCTATCACGATGAATCAGGTGACAGATACCAGTTATTTCAACCTGTTCCCAAGTGTGTTTGTAAGCTATGATGTGCATAAGAACCATCAGCTGGGATTGTCTTACAGCCGCCGTTTGCAGCGTCCTGACTACGAAGACCTGAACCCGTTTCAGATCTATCTGGACAGATATACGCTGATCTCAGGTAACCCTTATCTGAAACCATCATATGCAAACAGTGTTGAATTCACCCATACATTCAAACATTTCCTGACCACATCTGTCGGTTATACGCATACGAAAGACAAGATCACGCAGATCGTGGAAGCTGACAAGGATGTAGTATCCGGAGATACATTGAATATCCGCTACAAATACCTGAACGTTGCAAAATCTGATATCGTCAATCTGAATATCTCTTTCCCTGTTACGATCACCAAATGGTGGAGCAGCTTTACTTATCTGTCTGCTTACTACAACAAATTCCAGACGATCGTGGATAATCAGTCAGTGAATATCTCAAGCGGTGGATTCATGGGACGTACGCAGCAGACGTTCACTTTACCGAAAGACCTGAGTGCTGAAGTAAGTGTATTCTATCTGTCTCCGCAGATCGCCGATGAAGGACTGTTCAGAATGAAACATATGTGTGCGGTTGATCTGGGTGTATCCAAACAGATCCTGCACAAGAAGGGAAGTCTGAAACTGAATGTGAATGATGTATTCAATATTCAGCGCTTCCGTGGAAGCTTTGAAAATGGTGGCCGTTACACTGGTGTAACCAGTAAATGGGAAAGCCGTCAGGTACGCCTGACCTTTAACTACCGCTTTGGTAACACCAATATCAAAGGTGCCCGCAACCGTAAAACCGGCCTGGAAGACGAACAGGGCCGCGTGAAAGACGGTAACTAATCTGACCTGTTTTTAGGTATATATAAGGATGGAAGGGACGCGACCTATTCTTGGGTTGCGTCCTTTTTTAAAATGTTAAATATTGATTGTTAGCTTATTGTGAATCCTGAGAATGGTTGTTACCCCTTATCTGCAAAAATTATTCTCTTTCCGTGCAACCTTTTTCTAAAATATTGTCTTTATAATGCAAGCATCAGCCAACAACTTGAACAATACATCCATAACAGACCACCTGGTGTCCCGGTGTAAGAAAGGTGACACACTCGCATTTCGTGAGTTATACAATGCATATTCTGCTGCAATGTATAATATCTGTCTGCGTATGACGGGGAATCCGGCGGATGCCGAAGATACCTTGCAGGAGGCTTTTATGCAGGTGTTTAAAAACATCGAACGGCTGGAAAATGCGGGCAGCGTAACAGCATGGATCAAACGAATCGTTGTGAACCATTGCCTGAGCCACCTGCGTAGAAAGAAAGTATATTTTGAAGAAGTAGACAATATAGACGTAGAAGAAGAGACAATCGTAGACGAATCGGATTTTGCCTGGACGGTAGCTGCTATAAAAGAGGCGATACATGTGTTGCCACACGGCTATCGTACCGTTCTTAACTTGTACATATTTGAAGAGTACTCACATAAAGAAATTGCTTCCATGCTGGACATTTCTGAGTCAACAGTGAAAACACAGTATATGCGTGCAAAAGATAAAGTGAGACAGATCATAAAACAGAGAAAATCAATACGCTGATGTCAGAAAGTAGTTTTGAAGATTTTGTCCGACAGCATCGTCAGGAATTTGAAGCACCCGGTCCTGGTCCGCGGGTATGGGCCAACCTGGAACAGCAGCTTAATCCACCCCGTAAAAACAGGGTCATTCAGATGATCGGCCGTCACTGGCTGAAAGCAGCTGCTATCCTGGTATTGCTGGTGAACAGTGTCATGATCTATCAGTTCCTGCAAATGAAACAATCGCAGCACCTGATCAACGTGGCTCCTGAAATGCAGGAAGCGAAGATGTATTATACTTCGCAGATAGAGCAGCGCCTGGAGACGATTAAAAAGTATCCGAACTCCGTATTAGGACTGGATAGCGTAGGTCGTAAGGAACTGGAGCTGCGTAATGAGACCTACCAGATGCTGGAAGCGGAACTGGTCCAGAATCCAGGCAATGAAAGAATTAAAGCAGCGATGGTCCGCTACTACCAGATGAAGCTGGACCTGCTTGATAAAATATTAGAAGAGCTGAGAGAAAAACAGCCCGTAAGCCAAAAGCAATCTAATTATGAAAGAGAGATTTAGTATCCTGTTATTGTTATTGCTACCTATACTCACCTATGGTAAGAAAGGAGACAGTGAATTTAAAAAGGTTATCGTAAAGGAATTCAGTACGAATCCTGGTACAACGCTGAGCGTTAGCAATAAGTACGGTAAGATCATCGTACATACCTGGAATAAAAATGAAGTAAAGGCAACTATTACTATTACAGGTTTCGGCAAAAGCGTGGAGGAAGCCACCTCCATCGTAAATATGGTGGATATTGCGCAGAATAATTCCGGTAATAGCGCCAGTCTGCAAACGGTGTATAATCCATCATCATCCGGCAGCAAATGGTTCTCCTGGGGCGGCAAAAAAGATTCAAAGGATTATGTGAACATCGACTATGAAATGTATGTTCCTGAAAGACTGGCGCAACTGGTGCTGGACAATAACTTCGGGGATGTGATCACAGATGTGCTGTCGTTCCCTGCGTCCATCAAAATGAACTATTGCAATTACGATATCAAGGAAGCGGAGAGAACGCTGGAACTGAATATGAATTACTGTGACCGCGGCCGTATCGGTAAAGCGGAGACGGTAAATATCAGGGCTAACTATTCCAATCTTAAAAGCGATGCGATCGCTTCACTGACCACGCGTTCCAATTACTGCGAATACAACCTGGGGACAGTTACCCGTCTGGCCACAAACGGAAACTATGATGAATACAACATCAACAAGGTGGGTTCATTCAATGGCAGAAATACTTATACCGATTTTCGTTTTGCGGAGGTGCAGTCAGATATCAATTCAAAACTGGTTTATGGCGATCTGTCTGTAAAAGCGCTGGGTACAGGTTTTAAGAGCGCTGAACTGCAACTGACATATACCGATGTAAAACTGGGTGTACCACAACGACTCGGTCTGCAGATAAAAGCACAGCTGAACAACGGGGATGTCAGGACCGGCGAAATTTCCCTGAAGAATGTTTCCAGCATTAAGAAGAATTCACAATTAATATACTCGGCTTCCACGTCTGCTGCAGATGACAGATCTGCCACCGTTACGGTGAACGGCGTGTACAGTGATATCAGCTTTGAAAGCCGTTAATTAAAAGCATCTGCAAAAAATCCTTCACCGTTAAATCTCATGTATGAAAACATTACGTTTAAACTGGGTACTGCCAGTAGCACTATTGCTGTTCACTATCACCGCGTCTGCCTTTAAAGTCCTCAATGAAAAAGTAAAGGGCAGTGGCAACATTAAATCAGAATCCCGTACGGAAGGACCGTTCAGGAGTATCAGCACTTCAGGTTCCTATAATGTGTATATCACGCCGGGTGCTAAAAACGATATCAGGATCGAGGCAGATGATAACCTGCTGCCGTATATTGAGACAAAGCTGAGGGGGAACGATCTGGAAATCGGTACAAAAAGAGGATATGATATCAAGCCATCTAAAACCATCAACATATATGTGACCATGGATCAGCTGGAAGAGTTGAGTGCCAGTGGTAGCGGCGGATTCTACAGCAAGGGCAAACTGAAGGGAAATAATGTGAAATTCTCTTTCAGTGGTTCTACCAACACAGAACTTGAGCTGGACGCCAGCAACCTGGAAGTGGAAGTATCCGGTTCCGGTCACCTGAATCTGAAAGGAAATATTCCATCTACTAAATATGAGATCTCAGGTACTGCGGATGTGGAAGCGCTGGATTTACAGTCTTCCGATGCGAAGATCGCTATCTCCGGTACCGGTAAACTGGATATTGCCGTGGAAAAGAAGCTGGATGTAAGTGTTTCCGGTATGGGTAAGATCCGTTACAAAGGAACACCGGTGATCAACCAGTCTTCTTCAGGCATGGCCAAGATCACTAAAGTGGACTAAAGATAGTTGTTGGCTGCTTGTAGCAGATACAATGCAGCCTGTTACCGGAAGGCATTCCGTTAACACACCCCGGGTATGGTCCCGGGGTTTTTTTTATATAAGGTAGTATTCATTTATATTTGTAGCCCTTAAGTAATTAGTAGATAATTAAAATATTTCAGCATGCCATCCTTTGATATTGTTAGCAAAGTGGATACACAGACACTTGACAATGCGATAAACACCGTTAAAAAGGAGATTACCAACAGGTACGACTTTAAAGATTCGCATGTAAGTATTGAATTGAATAAGAAAGAACTGGGCCTGACCATAGAGGTAGGCAGCGAGATGCAGCTGGGCCAGCTAATTGACGTTCTGATCAGCCGTACGATGCGTCAGGGGCTGGACGGTAACATTTTCGACCTGAGTAAGGAACATTACCAGAGCGGAAAGGTGGTTAAAAAAGAAGTTCCTATCAGAAATGGTATCAAGCAGGAAGATGCCAAGAAAATTGTCAAGTTGATCAAGGATTCCGGCGCAAAGGTACAGGCAGCTATTATGGACGATATTGTAAGGGTGACCGGTAAGAAGATCGATGATTTACAGGAAGTTATACAGAAGACGAAAGAAGCGAACTTAGGTATTCCTTTACAATATATAAATATGAAGAGCTAAAATTTAGTCTTCAGTTGGTATTTTTAGAAAAATTATTTTACCTTTGCACCCTGTCTAATAATATTGGTATGAAACCAAGCATGGCATTCATCATGCATCAGAAGAATGAATATGCGGGGTTGCATCTGGTAACAAAAAGAAAATTAACATTCAGATGAAACAGGGAATCCATCCAGAAAGCTACAGATTTGTAGTATTCAAAGATATGTCAAACGGTACTAGCTTTTTAAGCCGTTCTACTGCTCCTTCCAAAGAAACTATCACCTGGGAAGATGGTAACGAGTACCCGGTAATTAAGCTGGAAATTTCTAATACTTCTCACCCTTTCTATACTGGTAAGAACGTATTGGTGGATACAGCAGGACGTATCGACAAATTCAACAAACGTTACGCTAAGAAAGCCTAATCAGGCCTCTAAAATATTTTCAAGAATCCCATCGGCATTTTCGATGGGATTTTTTATTTTTATCCCCTATGAAGCGGAATTACATTCTTTTAGACACGCCCGCGCGAGAGTTGTTATATCCCTTCACTCATACAAGACCGGTGGCAGCCTGCCGTATAGGTATTCTGACGATCCGGGAGAAATGGGAGCATTGGCTGAATACCGCTATCAGTCACTACACTGTCCCTTACTTACAACAAAAATACCCGCTTAAAAAAGATGAGACTGTGCCGGCCGTCCTTATTGCAGGAAATGTGCTGCCGGATAAGGCATTGGTGCAGGCTATAACTGCGTTAGAGCCTGGTCAGGGGCTTTTTAGGTCGCATGAATTAATTGCTAAGGTGACGCCGGGAGACCAACCCGATGCAGCACCTATAGAACGAAAAGAGTATCTTGGCGAAATATCGGTAGTGAGGAAGCCCTGGGATTTCTTTTTACTGAATGACAGGGCGCTTCGCAGCGATTTTTCCCTACTGACAGCGGGAAGGGTATCAGCGCCTATCAGTGATACCAATAAGGTGAGTGGCGAGGAGCAGATCTTCCTGGAGGAAGGAGCGGTGGTCGAGCATAGTATATTAAATGCGCTTACCGGACCTATCTATATTGGCAGGAATGCGGAGATCATGGAAGGTTGTCTGGTAAGAGGGCCGCTGGCGATGGGAGAGAAGGCGGTACTGAAAATGGGTACCAAAGTATATGGAGCGACCACCCTGGGACCTGGCAGTGTAGGCGGCGGAGAGATCAAGAATGTGGTGATGTTCGGCTATTCCAATAAAGGACATGACGGTTATCTGGGAGATGCAGTGATCGGGGAGTGGTGTAACCTGGGTGCTAATGCGACCTGTTCAAATCTGAAGAACAACGGGAGTGTGGTAAGAGTATGGGTGGAAGCTTTGCAGCGGGCGGAGCCGGCAGGGACCAAATGTGGATTGCTGATGGGGGATTACAGCCGTTGTGGTATTGGTACGATGCTGAATACCGGTACGGTGATCGGGGCCTCCTGTAATATATTCGGCGCGGATTTTCCGCCTAAATTTGTGCCTTCCTTTTCATGGGGTGGTGCAGGAAAGATGGAACGTTACCGTATTGAGCAGGCGTTACGCGATATAGAGACCTGGATGCGCTTTAAGGGACAGGAGATGACTGAAACAGACAAACAGGTACTGGAAGTTTTGTTTACGAAGCTTTCAGATGATTAATAAACCTTTTTAAAAATCAATATAGCGATAGACATGAGAAAAAAAATCGTTGCTGGAAACTGGAAAATGAACCTGACCATCGGACAGGCAGAACAGCTGATCAATGACATTCTGCAGGGTGGCATGCGTTTGACAGAAGGACAGGAAGTGGTAGTTGCCACCCCTTTTCCATACTTGTTGAAAGCAAAGGCATTATTGAAAAATACGCCTGGTTTTTACGTGGCAGCTCAGAACTGTGCATCTGAGAAATCTGGTGCATATACCGGTGAGGTATCTGCAGAAATGCTGGCTTCTATTGGTGTTGACTATGTAATACTGGGTCACTCTGAGAGAAGAGAATATTTCCAGGAAAGCAATGCTGTACTGGCAAAGAAAATTGATCTGGCGCTGGCAAACGGCATCAAACCAATCTTCTGTTGCGGTGAGCCACTGGAGGTTAGAAAGGCTGAAACACAGAACGAATATGTTGCAAAACAACTGGAAGAGAGTCTGTATCACCTGACTGAAGAGCAGCTGAAAAATGTCGTTATCGCTTATGAGCCAATCTGGGCAATTGGTACTGGTCTGACAGCCAGCGCTGCGCAGGCACAGGATATGCATGCTTTTATCAGAGGACAGATCGCTGCTAAATATGGCAGAGAAGCGGCTTTACGCCTGACTATCCAGTATGGAGGCAGTGCAAAACCTTCTAATGCAGGTGAACTGTTTGCTTGTCCTGATGTGGATGGTGGTCTGATCGGCGGTGCTTCACTGGTAGCTGCTGATTTCCTGGCTATCGTTAGTCATCTGGGATAATCTATTCAGAAAATATATTGGGGAAGCGGGCCGGAAGGTCCGCTTTTTTTATGGGGGTACTATGCTGGCTTTTAGGTGAAAAAGGTGTGTTTTGACGCTTTATACTAAAAAAATAAGCAGCTTGTTTTTTATTTAAGTTGTTTATAATCAGTTTTATATATTGAGAAGCAAAATTAATTAGTATAAAATGCTAAAAATATTAGTATTTCAGTGAAAGATCAGTATATTTGTATTGTCAATATTCAAGTAACCAGTACATCTTAATTAAAAAACTACTTGGTTATGCATACAGATAACACACTTGCATTTGAACAGGAACCATTGTTTGATTACTTGTTGGTAGTAAGTCCAGGTACTAGTATTGCCAATGATGTAACCGCATTAAAGCAGTTAGTAGCCCAGGAACTGGGAATGTACGGTAGTCGCTTTTCAAAGGCGCATATCAGTCTTTTCAGATCTGTATTCCCTGAGAGATTCCAGGAAGATTTCGTTCATATGCTGGATGATATCGCCAGAAAACAATCAGGCTTCACGTTATATACCTCAAAGTTTGACCATTTTGAACACGGACCGGACAAGCGAACCATCTATGTCAATGTAGCAAATCCCAAACCACTTGTTGAGCTACATAAGAAAATACTACATGAGTTTGATATAAAGCCGGGATCATTCAAGCCGCATATCACTATTGCCAGGGCTATCAGTACACCTGAATTTGATAAAGTGTATGATCATTTTTATAATCAGGTTTTTGTACGGAGTTTTCAGTGTAAAAGCTTTATGCTATTACGTAAGCCTGCAAGTGGTGGTCACTACGAGCCTGTAAAAGAATTCATATTCGGAGATGAGGCGGTTCAGCAGGATATTAACCTGTTTAATTACGCAGCATAACCTATGCAACTTTACTTTTCCTTATTGGCTTTTATTCGCTGTTTGTTAACCTGATTTTCGTTGTTTTATTGCGTGTATTCCATTATTCCATTGTGCTGGCAGGAGGCGATGCTGGTAGCGTGTCTGCTTGTTGGTCTTGCGAGGTGAAGTGAGTGCCGATTATAGTCTTCCTTATGTTTTATGTTGTTAGAGATGATACTTGTATACCTTATGGGGTATACCGGACGGGGGAATGCTGTTTGGTGTTTTCCGGTTGTTTGGAGAAGGGTTGAGGGACTATTTGCTTGTGATGATATGGAAAGAACCAGATCTGAATGTATGCCTGTAAGCCTTTTAGCTGCTCAGCTGATTTTAATTTTTCCTTTTACCGGGCTGTTTGTAGTTTTGGATAGTAAGTTCATTACTCATCCACTATTAAGCCGCTTATATGGAAAAGATACATAAGGAAATCCTGGTGAAAGGCAGGGTACAGGGCGTATATTTCAGAGCCAGTGCCAAGCATACTGCCGATGATCTTGGTATTACGGGCGAGGTAAAGAATTTACCTGACGGAAATGTGTTTATTACCGCGGAAGGAGATGAACACAAGATGGAGTCATTTATCGCCTGGTGCCGGCAGGGGCCGCCTTTTGCAAAGGTGACTGAACTGGTGATCACAGTTGCGCCTTTGCAAAATTATAAAGCGTTTGAGGTGGTGAGGTAAAGCAACTTTGGGTTCAGTCCCATTGTTGTTAAAGAAGTAGGGATGGTATGGCTGCCTCAGGCCCATTGAAATAATAATGATCTGCACCGGCAGTGAGTGATCATCAATCACTGTTGTGAGCAGACACGATATAAAGGATTTTCCCCGATAGCAATATTGTAAGTAGCATTTTTAATACGCTGTTTCCCTCAAACAAATGACCATTAAAAAGGGCAGTCTTGTGATTTCACAAGGCTGCCCTTTTTAATATATACGATCTGTATCGATCGGTTACGTGTATGTTATCTGAAGCGGTCCGGCAGCTTTTCACTGCGTTCCCGGCTTACTTACTTTACTGCCAGTTTACCACTCAGGGCCTTTTCCAGCGCGGCTTTCGGAACAATGATCGTAATCGTATTGATCGCGAAATACGGTACTGATACCTTGATGAAACCATCAAAAGGGCCTGACTTGCTGCCGTATGAGTTTTTCACGATAAAGAATTCCTTGCCTTTCCCTGTTTTACCGATGCCGGTAATGTGCATCAGGTGGTCATCTTCTGTAACGAGTTCGTCGAATAACTGCTGACGCTCTTCCTGTGAATACGCTTTCTCTTCCACATCAGGGTTGATCATGGCGCCATGGGTGAGTGAATCAGCCACAGGCCTTAATGCATATCCTTTTCCTACCATGAAACCACGATTGCTTACATCAGCGTCCCATAGTACGGTATATCCTTTTTCTACAGCAGTTTTAGCGATGTCGATCAGTTCTTTCAGGGGGATGTTATAGTAAGCGCCGTTGGAAACGTTGTCAGGTACTTCGATAACGAAGGAACTGTAGAAGGGGTGGTGCGTAAAGGAGGTCAGACTGACATAGTCATCCGCATTGAACTTTACGACCTCTTTTGCAAAGGTTTTAGGCGTGTAGGAGCGGCCCTTGTAGGTGAAGCTGGCAGGTACAGCACCGAGGTATTTATCCATAATAGCACTGAAGCCATCTTCCCAATTCGTTGGAATAGGCCTTTTAAGCTTCAGGATGCTGTCAAGGTAAGTACGCAGCTGTCCGACCATCTCAGCATGATCATGCCATTCCTGACCTTCTTTTAGTCCACTGTAGGCATCTTCCGGAACGATACCGTAGGTGGCGATGGCATGCAGCACATCGTGTCCCAGTCCGCCTTCATCAAAACGGGTAAAGCCCTGTCTGTGGATATAATTTTCTGCCTTTTCGCGATAGATGTTGCGTACGGTGAACATTTCGGAAAGGTCCAGGGCCTGTTGTCCTTCGTGCAGGCAGGCTGATTCGATCATCGAAGTGGTGGAGAAACACCAGCAGGTGCCGGTGTTGGCCTGGTTTTTTACAGGCGTGTAGGGGTTGTTCCTGATGATCTTAATTTCTTCCAGAGACCTGTTTGTCTCCTGTGCCTGGCTTTGTATGGTAAAGACCAATGCCAGCACTGTAACAGCTATTCTCATATGTAAAGTGAGGTTTGATACCTAAAGATACGGGGGAATAGCATAAAAAAAGCGCTACTGCTATATGAACGGCAGTAGCGCATGTAATGGCGGAAAAAAGTATGTTTAGTGTTCGTTCACGTTGATTGACAGGTTACCTTTTTTGCCTTTGATGGTCAGTTCGTCAGCACTGCCGATCAGGTCAGCGTATTTTTTCAGTACATCGTCTGACTGGCGTACGCCGTTGATGGTTAATACGTCGTCATTCTTTTCGATGCTGAATTCTCCGTCGGCGTTGATGAGTTTATCATCTGCCATACGTTTGATCAGCTTTTTGTATTTATCGGAAAGGGTCTGATCAACTGTTACTTTTGAGTCATCCATGTTTATTTCTTTGATGACGCCATTGCTGTTTTTGATGATGATCTGTTTTTTGATCTGTTGCTGGGACTGCTCGATTTCTTTCTGTGCATTGATGATTTCCTGACGGGTCTTTTCCATCATTTCTTTCATTTCTTTGCTGTTGAGCATCTTCTGAGATTCGTCGATACTTTTCTGTATCGTCTGACGCATCTCGTCGGAGGTAGCCATGGCCAGTGCCAGCTTAGCGCTTTCCATGCTTTTGCGAACCTCTTCCTGTATCATGTCCGGATCTATCTTCACACCCTGCGCTGCTGCTTCTTTCATGCTGCTTCTGATTGACTGGCGCATTTCATCCCAGTCGATGTTTTTTATTGCGTCTGTTGCATCTTTGTTGACCTGTTTCCAGTCAATATTTTTCATGGCCTGTGATACTTCTTTGTTGATCTGATCCCAGTCAATATTCTTCATCGCCTGTTTTACCTCTTTGTTGATCTGATCCCAGTCAACGTTTTTCATGGCATTGGCTACTTCACTATTCATCTTGCTCCAGTCAATGTTTTCCATGGCTTTTTTGGCGGCTTCCATGCTGGTGTTATAGTTTTCCATCAATATCCTGTCACGTTCCTTTTCACGTTCTTCCTTAGTGGCATTAGCAGGAACGGTGTCGGTCAGGATCGTGTTGATATTGGCGGCATGGAACACGATCGGTTGACCAGTAGTTGGTGCCAGGGGAGCCGGTATGATATTGTTGTCAGCGGCTTTCTGCTTGTCAGCCTGTTTTTCTTTACGCGGAGGGTTTAACCAGGCAATGGATACAAGGCCGACGGCGATGATCATGACAGCTAATAACTTTTGCGTATAGTTAATATTTTTAGTTTTCATTTCCATTATGCGTTTGATACGGTGAAATAAATGTTGTTTGTTGTCGGCTGCTGCCATGGCGAGCGAGTTGACTGTTAACCGGTATTCTTCTAACGCGACCAGGGCTTTAGCATAATGCAGCGGCTGTACCTGATTTTTTAGTACAAGATCATCGCAGCAGTGTTCCCTTTCCAGGCGGATGTTTTTAGAGATCCACCATACAAAAGGATTAAAAAACAGAATGGTTTCAACGATTGATTGGAAGATATTCAGTAGATAATCATTGCGTTTGATGTGTGCCAGTTCGTGCAGCAGGATGGCTTCGAGCTGTTCTGCCGTCAGATTGCTGAACATGGCGATTGGTAGCAGGATAACAGGTTTCAGGAAACCTATCATCACGGGTACCTGGATGTACTGCGAGATCAGCAGCTTCACCCTGCGGGGAATACGGAGCTGATTTTTCAGTTTGGTCAGGTGTTTTTCCCATACTTCATCAATGGGGAACACCTGTTTTTTTCTGATCTGTTGCAGCTGAACAAGATCAACTGATAATTTGATGGTCATGACTGCCACGCCGGCCACGTAAATGGCGACCAGTACGGGAAACCACATTTCCAGTGTGGGAAACAGCGTAGTAAGTTGTGACTGACTTTTATAGATGACCGGAACGTCCACAGCGGAAGGCTGTCTGATGCCGGTTTCTATCATGAACTGAGCGGCTGCATGTACCCTTCTCACTCCTTCTATCTGTTGCCAGAGGGTAACGGAAAACCAGGTAAAAATGCCTGCCAGTGAAATGTATGACAGGTTGTATTTTATGCTGGAGCCCGCCTGAGGCCAGAGATACAGTACAAGACGTAAACAGGCAAAAATGAAGAAGGCCTGCCAGAATGAGTGCAGTAGTGCCCAGCCGAAAGCCTGGATCACATCTGCAGTGAAGGGGAGTTGTGCAGTCATGATAGTGGTATTAGATGCGCCAGGAGCGCCGGGTTTACTTTTTCTGTTGTTGCTCTATGTCATTCAGGTACTGTTTGATCTTATCCAGCTCCTCCTGTGAAGAACGGTGATTACCCAGTGCCTGCATCACCAGCTGCGTGGCTGATCCGTTAAACACTGTATCGATCATTTTATTCAGTAACTGTTGCTGTGTACTTTCCTGGGAAATCGCCGCTTCATAGACATGCGTCCTGCTGCTGGTATCCCTTTTGAGCAACCCTTTCTCATGCATGATCTGCATCAGTTTAAGGGTAGTTGTATAACCGGCGTCTTTGCTTTTTTCTAATACCTCATGCACTTCCCTCACAGTACCTGTGCCTTTTTCCCATAATATCCCCAGGATCTCCAGTTCACTTTCTGTAGGCTTGTAATTTTTTGCGGTACTCATTTGTTTTCAATGATTATATGATCTACGAATATCTTCGTAAACAAATGTACGACAAGTTTCGTAATTGCCAAATCCGGAGGGAAGTTTTTTTGAAAAATTAGGGATTATGAGAGCGTGGAGGTGCTTAAATGATTGTAAATGATAGCGTTGGGAGAAGATGATTGCGAATTGCGAATTTTGGGGACTGGTTTGCCCTGGGGGAGTGAGATCCTAATTAAAAAAGGCATGTTGCTCATTTCTGCATGAATCGTTCAGCGAAATGGGCAACAATGCCTTGTAGAAAACATATCGGGAAGCAATGTTAGAACTTACCTGCTTTCAGACCGATATTTAAAGATGGACCGCCTATCTTACCATCTGTAATACCGGCTGTGCTGGAACCGGCGATGTAACGGTAGGATGCTCCGACATCCAGACGCAGGAATTTGGTGATGTTGACTTCCAGATTAGCGAAAGGTTCAGCCACGAAGAAACCACTCTGATCATATACACTGTTGTGATCCCAATCGTCATTTTCCCATCTGTTTTTGTCCCGGCGACCTACACCGCCTCCACCTAATAATGCACCTGCTGTCCAGTGTACCAGTTTGTCTGAATTGTGGATATATTCAGCTACAAAACCGGTGTACCAGAGGTTTACATATTCCTTGTATCCTGCGGTATTCATTGTTGGCGTTTCCACGTTGTTCACCAGTGAGTAAGCACCCGCGCCCAGCATGATCTTACCGTTCAGTAATACACCACCGTAACCGCCTGTCAGCAATCCAAATTTACCATCAATGGGTGTAAATTTGGCTGCAGGCACCCCATATGCCCCTATAGTTGTTTTTTTACCATTTTTTTTCGCAGAAAATAATGTTTCCTGATTGGATTGTGCAAACGTCTGCTGTGCCGCGAGCACCAGGAGTGCTGCCAGAATCTTTTTCATAAAATTGTATTAGTGTTGTTGGGAAGAATGCCGGCTAAGAGACAGGCTCTTAGCCAGCTATTATAATAGTGAGAGATTTACTCTATTGTACGCTCTTTGCTGCTTACTGCGGAAGTACCGAACCAACCGAGGATCCTTGTTTTGCCCCCGCTTGTTTTATTGATAACATTACTCTTTACATTTTCCAGCACCTTTGCAAACAGACCGCCTGAGTTGATCTGCTCATCTACCTGTGTCAGGAAGAAATGGCTCTGATAGGTGAGTGAGCGCAGCTTTACGATCACTTTTTCATTTTTCTGGAAAGGTTTGTCAAAGTCGGTCACCGCTTCCTGTATCGGCAGAATGAAAGAAGAACCATCTTTTACGCTCTGGTCGAAATAACCATCCACAGAGAAAGCATCGCCTACCTTATGCTGCAGATCATTTCTGTAGGAACGCATCCAGTAGTAGTCCACACCGCCTTCGATATCTTTTGCATGGAACTTTGCTACATAACCATCTTCAGAGACAAAGTTTTCTTCTTTCGTCTGGAACTTGTAGGAAATAGAATCGATCACCGTATTTCTTTTGATCGTATCTATCGCTTCAAATACTTCTGTTCCGTATTCCACTTTCAGTCTGTATGCATGTCCTATGATGCCGATGGTTTCATTGTCTCCCGGATCGTAGGTATAACTACCATCTTTAAAAGTGAATGGATACGATTTATTCGCTGTTTCATCGAAGAGGGTGATCACAGCATCTCCAATGATCGGAGAGGGCGTCTGATCTGTATATGGAACTGATTTTGTAAATCTGATCTTCTGTACACCTGGCTCTGTCGTGATCCATGCATCCAGTACCGGATAAGAAGTACCTTTTGCCACATCAATATCCACTACATCCTCGCAGGCTGTAAAAGCGGCTGCTATCACGAGTAATATGCTGAGTCTGATCTTTTTCATCTGTATTGTGTTTTGCGGCTATTTTTAGAATTTGAAGTTATAGGTGATACCAGGGATGATAGAACCTATGATGGAAAGACGAACAGCTTCTTTTTTGGATGGATCGTCTTCGTTCTGTCTGAAGTACACGGTGTAGGCATTTCTGCGGCCGTATACATTGTACAGGGAGAATACCCATTCACCTTTCCAGCGGTGCAGCTGTTTTCCTTTCAGCGTTAATGACATATCCAGACGGTGGAAAGAAGGCAGTCTGTAGTTGTTACGTTTGTCAGTGCTGTTGTAAGGAATATCCCAGTCCTGGAATTCCAGACGGCTGTCAGCAAAAGTGGCTGGTGTTCCTGACGCATATACCCAGTTGGCGGAAAGAGAGGTGCGTTTTGATAACTCGTGTGTAATAACCAGGTTCAGGTTATGTGTACGGTCGTAACGGTTCAGGAACCATTCATCTTTGCTGATACCGGTTGTTTGTCTTTCGGAACGGGACAGTGTATAACTCACCCATCCTGTCGTCTTACCTACTTCTTTTTTCGCCATCAGTTCCAGACCATAAGAGCGGCTGTGTGACTGCAGGAGGTCTGCTTCGATCTGCTGGTTCAGTTCCAGGTTGGCGTTGTCGATATAATCCAGCTGGTTTTCCATGTTCTTATAGAACGCTTCACCAGAGAGTTCAAAAGCGCCGGAAGGTGCATCGTATACATATCCGATAGTGTACTGATCAGCCACCTGTGGTTTAATATTGTTGGTGCTTGGCGTCCAGATATCCAGTGGTGTCGGAGATGCGGTGTTGGACAACTGGTGCATGAACTGTGTAGTGCGTGCATAAGATGCTTTCACGGCATGATTCGGCGTCAGCGCATAACGGGCAGTGATCCTTGGTTCCAGGAAATTGTATGCTTTGATCAGTTCATTAGCGCCATATTCTTTTGTACCGGTCAGTGTTCTGCGGATGCCTGGTGTGGTATCATTGTAGTAGTAAGCGGTTCCTTTACCGAGATATTGGTAGGAAGAAAGACGCACGCCATACTGTACACCGAATTTATCGCTTGGTTTCCACTCGTGATCCAGGTAAGCCGCTGCTTCCAGACCATGCTGCTGTGTCAGTTGTTTTACAGAGGTTTCATCGCCTTCCACACCGGTACCTGTACCTGGTTTGAAGGTGTAATAAAGACCCTGCAGACCGAAGTGTACGCTATTGTGTGTATTGATGTAGTAAGTAAAGGCTGGTTTCACACCATAGTTGATGATGTTGGAGGTCCATTTGTAACGCTGTGAATCTTCTCCTGCGCCTTTCTGACTTTCATTGTTGAAATCCAGGGTATAGTCGTAGTTACTATAGAAGGTGGTCAGGTTCAGGAATGTTTTGTTGGTGAACACATGGTTCCAGCGTACGGTCGCTGTTTTATTTCCCCAGTTCATATTCACCTGTGTACCGAATCCGAATACATCGCGGCCAAGGTAACCACTGGCGAAGAGCGTATTGTTCTTGTTGAGTTTGTAGTTCACCTTTGCGGTCAGATCGTAGAAATTCAGCTTGGTATCTTTCATGTCACCTTTCAGGAAAGGTTTCATGAGGATATCGATATAAGAACGACGGGCAGCAATAATAAAAGATGATTCATCCTTCTTCAGCGGACCTTCTACCGCGACTCTGCTGAATACATTGCTTATACCGCCATTTACGTTGAATTTCTGGTTGTTTCCATCCTTCATGCGTATATCAAGTACAGAAGAGGTACGACCGCCGTATTCAGCCGGAAAACCGCCTTTAATGAGATTGATAGTTTTTACTGCATCCGGGTTGAATACTGAGAAGAACCCGAGCATATGTGTGGAGTTATATACAGGGGCTTCATCCAGCAGGATGAGGTTTTCGTCAGCCGCACCACCGCGTACGTTAAAACCGTTGGCGCCTTCGCCTACCGTATTTACACCCGGCAGTGTCTGGATAGAGCGCAGTACATCAACTTCTCCCATGAAAGTGGGCATCTTTTTCATCTGGGCGATGTCCAGTCTGTTCAGACTTGTTGTTAGTGTATTAACTGCTTTCTCCTGTTTATTACCGGTTACGGTGATGGTGCTTAACTGAGAGCTGGATTTCTCCAGTTTCATATCCAGTGTTTTGTTGGCTTTCAGCGAAACATTCATTTTGATCGTTCCATAACCAATATAAGAGAACTGGATCTCATGATCACCTGCGGGGAGTGTCAGGGAATAGAATCCATATTCATTGGTCACGGTACCCAGGCTGGTGCCTGCTTTTGCTACAGTGATGCCGATAAGGCTTTCACCATTCTGCTGGTCTTTTACATAACCACTGATCGTGTATCGTTGTTGTGCATGTACATAGCTTACCTGCATAAGCAGCAGGCATATGCCCAGCAGCATAAGTAATCTTGTCTTCATATAAGGTACTTGTGTTGTTTAGTAGCGGATAGCTGGCTATAACATTTTTGTTACGCATATATGACGTGGAGTGATGAGATTACCCCTAGAAGTGCCCTTAAATTTTTTTAAAATATATAAATTAATCGAGTAGCTCGCAGCGAAAGCCCATGTTTCCGACAAATTGTATAATGTCGTTTTCGGCCACAGGTAAGGATCCGGGTACAATGCGCATTACTTTATCGCAATCTTCAATGTCGATGGTGCAGTCACTGTCAAACTGGGTACGTATCGCGTTAATTATTGCAAGCTTATCCTGTTGGGTACATATATTTGTACGGAATATTCCGACCACCATGACTATAATTATTGAACGTTATGGAATATTTTTGTGCAAAATTGCAGGTCTTTGTCCGTATAGCTGTTACACGAAAAGGATTAAAATTTATATTTAAAGGATTTTTATGGACATCCAGATCAGAAATGACGCCAGTGAGCTAATCTATAATGACCAGCAGGAGTTTCCGCTGGAAAAGTTGCGTTCTGCCTCCCTGATAGAAGATAAGCAGCGGGTCGATCTGGAATTTGTCGAAGCCGATTTCCAGGAAATATACTTTGACGGGTATCATATAGCTATCGGAGGCGCGAATGTTCATCAGAACCTGCATATCACTGCTACTGAACACATTTCCACTATATCGCTGATGTTTGTGCTGAACGGAGAATTTGAGTCCGGTCCGGGACAGGATGGGGATTATGCTAAACGTAGGTATAAGTCGCTGGAACACAATCTTTTTTATAATCCTACGGATGAAGAAAATATTGATGTGGAGAAACAGCGGGATTTTGAAATGATGGGGCTGAGTTTTTCCAAGGAACGGTTTCTGGAACTGGCGGTGAACAATGGCAGGGTGCTGGAGCAGCTGGCGGATAAAGTAGCAGGGGGGAAGATGATCTACCTGAACAGAAAGAAGAATCCGCCGATCACGACGCGGATGATGATGGTGCTGGAGGAGATCCGTCAGTGTAAATTCAATGGTGGGATCAAGAAGCTTTATTTACAGTCTAAAGTGCTGGAGTTGCTGGCACTGCAATGTGAACAGTATGAGCGGGTGGAGAATGTGCGGAGTACTTCTTTGGGACTGACGCCGTCAGACAGGGAGAAATTGCATTATGCGAGAGAATTGTTACTGAAGAATATACAGCATCCGCCATCTTTGCCTGAGTTGTCCAGGATGGCAGGGTTGAATGAGTTTAAACTGAAGAATGGTTTTCGTCAGTTGTTTGATAATTCGGTGTTTGGTTATCTGAATGACCACCGGATGGAATATGCGAGGAATATGATCACCCGGCAACAGTCTTCTATGACTGAAATTGCGGAAGAACTGGGCTTTTCTTCTGTCCAGCATTTTAGTGTAGCTTTCAAAAAGAAATTTGGGGTGAGTCCTAGTAAGATCAGGGTTGTGTAATAGTTATCCTACGTTCGTGTTTCGTTTTTTAATGAAGGATGAGTGAAAGATGGTTATTGTGTGACTATGGGTGAAGAGGGTGTGGCTGCTTCTGCTGTGGTTTCAGATA
Source organism: Chitinophaga sp. YR627 (assembly GCF_900114995.1). Classification (GTDB taxonomy): domain Bacteria; phylum Bacteroidota; class Bacteroidia; order Chitinophagales; family Chitinophagaceae; genus Chitinophaga. The sequence goes on along the minus strand of NZ_FOUX01000005.1, from coordinate 743,592 downwards.
CCTGGCGGACTGACGCCCGTTTTTAAGATGATGGGGCGGTGGGTGGTAGGCTGTGCGGTGGGAGCTTTGGGGGAGGGTAGCTGGATGCAGGGGACGGGCTAAGGTCCGCGCAGGCATCTGAAACCTCCGCTGTAAGCACCTGATGAGAGGAGAATGAGGTGGTGGTGGGTATTGTGATACTGTTTTGTGATATTGTTTGTGAGGTTATTGGGGGATATAATTAAAAATGGGGACCGGTAATGTACTGGTCCCCATTCTTATATGGGTGGAAATAGGTTTGTTTATCCTATTTCTGTTGTTTGTGCTGTATTACTATTGTGTTTTATTGGTTGTTCGCTAATACGGGTGTTTTAGCGGTTTCCTGTGTCTCTGTCTGTGCCTGTGTATGTGTGTGCGCTACCTGTTCGGTGGGGGTTGCTTTTTTTGCTGCAACGACAGTTGTTTTACCATGGATCTCAGCGAGGGTAGGAGCGATCACCAGGGATACAATGGACATCAGTTTGATCAGGATGTTCATGGATGGACCGGAGGTATCTTTGAACGGATCGCCTACGGTGTCTCCGGTAACGGATGCTTTGTGTGGTTCTGATTTTTTGTAGTAGATCTCTCCTTTGATCTCAACGCCTTTTTCAAATGATTTTTTAGCGTTATCCCAGGCGCCACCGGCATTGTTCTGGAACATACCCATCAGTACACCGCTTACGGTTGCACCGGCGAGGAAGCCGCCCAATACTTCGGGGCCGAAGATGAATCCAACAAGGATAGGGCTGAGGATCGCGATACTACCTGGCAGCATCATCTTTTTAATGGATGCCTGGGTGGAGATCGCCACACATTTATCGTATTCAGGTTTGCCCGTACCTTCCATGATACCTGGAATTTCTTTGAACTGACGGCGTACTTCTTCTACCATGCTCATAGCAGCTTCACCTACTGCGCGGATGGCGAGGGAGGAGAAGATGAAAGGGATCATGGCGCCGATAAAGAGGCCGGCCAGTACGTCGGCATGATAAATATCGATACCACTGATGCGGGCCACGCCTACGAATGCGGCAAAGAGGGCCAGTGCGGTCAGTGCTGCGGAAGCGATCGCAAAGCCTTTTCCGGTAGCGGCAGTGGTGTTACCTACTGCATCGAGGATGTCTGTTTTTTCACGTACTTCTTTTGGCAGTTCGCTCATTTCAGCGATACCACCTGCGTTATCGGCAATAGGGCCGAAAGCGTCAATGGCCAGCTGCATCGCCGTAGTCGCCATCATACCGGCTGCTGCGATAGCAACACCATAGAGACCTGCACAGGCATAAGAACCATAGATACCGGCTGCGAGTACGATGATCGGCAGCAGGGTGGATTCCATACCAACCGCCAGACCAGCAATTACGTTCGTCGCATGACCGGTGGAAGACTGACGGATGATAGACAGCACCGGACGTTTGCCCATTGCGGTATAATATTCCGTGATGATACTCATCAGGGTACCTACTGCCAGACCCACGAAGATGGCGCCTACAACACCGTTTTGTGTGATCGCTTTTACGTTTTCCCTCAGGGCGCCGGTACCATCTTCCACGTAATCACGTTTCAGGTAGATGGCTTCAGCAGGAAGGATATAATATACGAGTGCTGCACTGGCGATCGCTGAAAGCACAATAGAGCCCCAGTTACCCATATTCAGCGCTTTTTGTACCACGCTGGTATTCAGTGCTGCACTTTCTGATATTCTGACAAAGAAGGTGGCTATAATGGAGAATACGATACCAATACCGGCGATCAGCATCGGTAAGATGATAGGAGCAACACCGCCGAAATTATCGTGGGAGGTTACTTCACTGCCTAATACCATGGTAGCGAGCACGGTGGCTACATAAGACCCGAAAAGGTCAGCGCCCATACCGGCTACGTCACCCACGTTATCGCCAACGTTATCGGCAATGGTAGCAGGGTTGCGCGGATCATCCTCCGGGATGCCTGCTTCCACTTTACCTACGAGGTCAGCGCCTACGTCGGCTGCTTTTGTATAGATACCACCACCTACGCGTGCAAACAGGGCGATACTTTCCGCACCCAGCGAGAAGCCCGTCAGTACTTCAATGGTTTTGATCATTTCTTCTGAATTGGCGCTTGCGCCGAAATATGCTCTGAGGAGAATAAAGAGTCCGCCGAGACCTAACACGGCCAGACCGGCTACGCCCATTCCCATCACCGAACCTCCTGTAAAGGATACTTTCAGTGCATTGGACAGACTGGTACGTGCTGCCTGTGCAGTGCGTACGTTTGCCTTGGTTGCTATCTTCATTCCAATGAAACCTGCGGTAGCAGAGAATACGGCGCCGATAACAAAGGCAATGGAGATAATCCAGTCAGAATTGTGGTTTGTGGCGCCCATATAACCGAGGAGGAGAGCGGCAATAATTACAAAGTAAGTAAGGATCTTGTATTCAGCTTTCAAAAATGCCATCGCTCCTTCTGCAATGTGCTGGGCGATTTCTTTCATTTTTTCATTGCCGGCGTCCTGGCGGGATACCCAGGCACTTCGGATAGCAGTAAATAACAAGGCTAGTAATCCAAAACATGGAACGAGGTAAACGATATTCATATACGTGATTTTAACAATTCCTATAAATATAACCTTTTATCGAGTATTTATCATGGGGTTTTGGCGCCGGAAAAAGGGCAAAAAAGGGGTTAACAGGACAGCTGTCTGCGCAGCTCCAGGAAGCTCTTTCCAAGGAACTCAACAATATCTTCCGCTATCATGGCTTCTTCTGAATGTGCTGCTGCGGCGTGGTCGCCGGAGAGTCCGTGCAGCCAGACGCCCATGAGCATCGCATCCCTGGGTGTATAGCCCTGCGCCAGCAGGGAGGTGAGTATTCCGGTGAGTACATCACCGCTGCCGCCGGTAGCCATACCAGGATTACCGGTGGTATTGAACCAGATGGAGCCATCCGGAAATGCCATGGCTGTGTAACGGCCTTTCAGTAGGATGTTCAGTTTTCTTTTAACGGCATTTTCTGAGAGTACTTCAAGTCGTTCCACATCATTGGCCGTTTTACCGAACAGCCTTTCAAATTCCTTCGGATGTGGCGTCAAAAGTGATCCTGCGGGTACTTTATCCAGCATTGCGGGGGAGGATCCTAATATATTCAATGCGTCGGCATCGATGACCATTGGCTGATGAAAGTGCTCCAGTAGTTTTTCGAAGGCCCAGCAGGTACCTGCGGCTGTGCCGAGTCCGGGGCCGATACCTATTGTTTTATATTTAGCGGCGGCTTCTGCATCAGGTAAATGCGTGTGGAAGCTGGAGCTATGGTCTTTCTGTTCGTCAGTAAAACACATGGCGCCGGGGGCGGATATTTGTATGATATCATATCCACATCTGGGTACGTGACAGGAGAGCAGTCCTACGCCTGTACGGAGACAGGCTTTAGCGCTAAGCACGGCGGCGCCCATTTTCCCTTCGCTGCCTGCGATCAGCAGGGCATGACCGAATGTGCCTTTATGGGAGAAGGGTTTCCGGGGACGGTAGATATTCTTTATCTGAAATCCATCCGTAATATGGAAACGGGAGGGCGTCTGCGCAATATAATCGGGTGAAAGATCTATTGGAAGAATGCAGGTCTCTCCTACAAATGTTGCGTTTTCCGGCAGGAGGAAGGCCAGTTTATAGAATTCAAAGCTAAGTGTATGATCTGCCCGGATAACGGTGGTGTGGAGTGAAGAAGCATCTGCCTGCAAACCGGAAGGAATGTCTATAGCGACTACTTCATGCGCTGCCTTCAGGTCATTGATCTGTCCGATCACGGTGGCGGTCCAGCCTTCGACCGGACGACTCAATCCTGTACCCAGTATAGCGTCTACGATAAGGGCGTTCGCATCTGGCTGGGGCAGCAGGCCATTCTCGGGAATATCATGTATAGCCGGCGGATATTGCTGTTGTAACGCATTCCGGTTGGCCGTATGATCGGCAGAGGCTTTGGAACTGTGATGCAGTATGTAAGCATGTGCGTCATAACCACGGTTGCGGAGCAGGCGGGTGATAGCGAGACCGTCGCCACCGTTGTTGCCCAGTCCGCAGAAGACATACACAGGGGTATACTCGCTGTAATGCCGGCAGATCCAGGCAGTGCAGGCGATGGCCGCTTTTTCCATGAGATCCAGGCTGCTGATGGGGGTTTGCCGGATCGTGTAAGCATCTGCTTCGCGAATCTGTTGTGCTGTGAATATTTTCATGGGTTATTATCTGCCGTAAGGCATAGCTTATAAATATAAGCAAAAAAAAACGACCACACCGCACTGCGGTATGGTCGCCTGATATTGGTACTGTAAAGTGAGCGATTAGAAAGTGTATCTAACTGATGCACCACCGATCTCTTCTCCTACGAAGTGAGTACCACCGTTGAAGTTGAAATATGGTTTCAGGTCAGCACTCACCACCAGCGGAATGTTTTTGAATTTGTATTCCAGACCTACGATACCGTCCAGACCAGCGCTTACATAAGTACCGTCGCCATGTCTCCAGTAATTGTCATAGTCGTAATCGCGGCGATCGTAAACACCTACGTGCGCACCACCACCAAAGTACAGGTGAAATTCTGGTTTAGGGAATGGGGCGATATGGTATTCATACAGACCGGTGAAGGTTACGTTCCTTCTGTTGCTTACGTTGGTAGTTACCAGACCTTCAATGGCGTGAGGACCAGTGAAGAAGTGTTTAATGGTTCCACCTACCAGCCATGGGTTAACTCTTAAGCCCACTGCGTTGTCGTAGCCAAAATCTCCGGAGCTGCTGCGTCTCTTTTGTGCATTTGCTGTCACTGCCATCAATGTGATCAAGCCAAATAGTAACACAATTTGTTTCATAATTATAACTGTTTAAAAGAATGCTTAATCAGGTTTTTCCTCTCTTACCTTCCGAAGGTATATCGTACGGATAACGCAAAATCCGTGAGATCGGAAGAGGTGTTGAAGTGAATAGCCGGTTTCCAGTCAAGACTCAGGTTCAACGGCAGCGAAGGGAAGGTGTAATCCATGCCTCCTATGCCATCCACGCCTGCTATAAATTTCATATTCCCATCCGTTTTGCGGGAGCCCAGATGTGCACCACCTCCGATAAACCATCCCAGTCCTGCCGTCGTTTGCGGCGAGAGATCGAAATGGCGTTCATAGAGACCGGTCACAGTAAAAGTCCCGGAATAAACGCCGGCTATACCTTCGACGGCATTGGCATCGCTAAAATAATAACGTGCGGTAGCGCCGAATGGCAGGCCAAGACGTAATCCTAATTGCGGATTACCTTTTGTTTGTGCATTCACTGTTTGAATACACACTCCAAGTAGCAGGGTTATGAACAGACGCTTCATAAATTATTGCATTGCTTTGCAATAACGGTGCCAAGATACAGATTATTATTTTTGCTATAGTAAATTAAGGTTACACCGCCCGTTTGAGAAAGATATAACCGATCAATCCCGATAAGAGGGAAGCCGCTATGATGGCTATTTTAGAGGTGATCTGCCAATCGGCTGCCGTATAAGCCAGGGTCGCAATAAATATAGACATGGTAAATCCGATCCCCGCGATCATGCCTATACCGAGCATCTGACCCCAGTGTGCGCCATCGGGCAGTGTGGCCAGTCGCAGACGGGTAGCCACGAATGAAAACAGGCAAATCCCTAATGGTTTCCCGATTATCAACCCGGCCAGTATCCCATAACTGATGCTGGTATTGAGGGATTGCCAGATATCCGCCGGAAAAATAATAGCCGTATTTGAGAGGGCAAAGATGGGCATAATGACAAAGTTCACCGGATCATGCAGCTGATGTATCAGACGGGAAATCTTTGGTAGCGGAATACAGGTCGCCAGCAATACACCGGCGATCGTCGCGTGAATGCCTGAATTATAGATACAATACCATAAGAGTATACCAGGGATAAAGTAGCACCATAAGGGGCGTACTTTAGTCCTGTTCAGGATAATGAGCAGGATCAATATAGCCGCAGCAGCCAGCAGATAACCCAACTGTAAACCAGCTGTATAAAAGATGGCGATGGTGATAATAGCACCCAGGTCATCGATGATGGCCAGGGCGGTGAGGAAGATCTTTAAGGAGAGTGGGACCCTGTTCCCCAGCAAAGAAAGAATACCGAGTGAAAAGGCGATATCAGTAGCCATCGGAATGCCCCAGCCATTGGTGTAGGGGGTATGTCCGTTGAACAGGGAGAAGATCAGCGCGGGGCAGATCATACCTCCCAGGGCGGCGAATACGGGCAGTAAGGACTGGCCGATGGAGGATAATTCACCGATAGTGACCTCCCTTTTAATTTCCATACCGACCAGGAAAAAGAAGGGCACCATCAATCCGTCGTTGATCCAGTGTAAGACGGTATGCGGCAGGTGCAGGGCTGGTACAGGTATATGTACAACCGTGTCCCAGCAGGCAAGATAGGCTTGCTGCCATGCTGAATTAGCCAGTATTAAAGATAAAGCCGTGCAGATGATCAAAATGATACCTACTGCACGGCTATCCTGTAAGAACTGGTAGATCGGTGATAATAGTTTTCTTATCAAAACTCGTCTTCCTCTTTTTTAGGCGCCTCCTCTTCCTTCTTCTTAACTTCTCCGGCAGTACCAAACAGTTCATACTTACTCTTCGGTCTGCGTTTGATATCCCAGTGGAAGTTTTCCAGTTTCATCTGGTCCATCGGGCGCTGTCCGAACGGATACATTGTTCCCTCCGGATCTTTGATAAATGAAATAGTATGCAGTTGTCCTTCTCTGAAATAAATATTGATCACACCACTCAGGGTCCTGTTCACACTCACATATGCACTGTCATCGTCCTGGACGTAGTAGATACTTTCGGCGTTACCGTCGACGTGCATCCAGTCAATGGCCTGTCCGGTAAAGTAGCCGGTGATCTGGTTACCCTTGATCTGGTTGTACATATTTCGTCCTGCTTCTTTTACGAGCAGTCCGTTTTGATCCAGCAGCAGTTTGTCTGCTTTCTGGTTTTTGGTATACATAAAGATGGTATCTCCGCTCAACTGTGTTTCATTGGCCCATAATACCGGGTTTCTGTAGAAGCGGAAGATGGAATCTTTGCCGGAGTAGTACAGGCTATCTGCAACACCCTGGAGAGAGTCAGAATAGATACGCACATTGTGCCATGCACGGATAAACCTGATTTCGGTAGTATCCTGTTTCTGTGCGCTGGTATCGGCAGGCAGTGTCAGGGCTTTGGCCATACCGCTGGTATCAGTTGGCAGCGACAAGGCTTTTGCTTTCAGGATGCCGAGCGAATCTTTTGCCAGTACGATGCCTGCCGGGTGAGGCAGTTTGCTGGTATCGTTTGCCAGTGCGGCTGCTTTTTCTTTGAAGGCCAGCAGAACTGAGTCTTTTGATAATACGATACTATCCGGTTTGAGCGCTTTGGTACTGTCGATCAGTTTCGCCAGTGCGTTTGGTAGTTTCGGGATGGTATCAGGTCCTGGTGGCGCGACCATGACTGGTTTCCCTTTGGTACTGTCCGGATTTATAGCGTTCTGCAGTCTTTTGGCGAATGCGGAAGTATCGGATGGAATGTCTGGTATTGAATCTGGCAGTGCTGTTTTGACCGTGTCCGGGACGACTGGCGGACTCACTTTCTGCACTGGCAGGGAGCGGCGGCCACGGGTTACGGGTTTTACGGTATCAGCAGCTACTTTCACCGCAGGTGCAGCGGTATCTTTCTTTACGATACCGGAGTAGAGGCTATCTGCGGCGAGGAACAGGGTATCTTTTTCCCTTTCCAGGATCATCAGCGGGTGCTGGGTGGCCAGTACGGTTTTCTCGATCTGATTAACGGTGCCATAGTTGGAGAGCAGGGTCATTTTCTGCGCGGTATCGCGGTAGACCATGTTCCCTACAGCGTAGGCCAGACCGGTCCGTTTATCCATCGTGATCCTGTCGGCGGTAATGGTCGCCGTGCTATCCTCGATGGTCGGGCGGCTGTCGAAATTACCTTCGCCGGTTTCGGTATTGTATTCACCGGAAGTCGTATACATGACGCTTTTACCATCATTGATGGTAGTAGGCGCGAGGATCGTGGCTATTTTAGTGCCGGTGTTATATAATAAAGTATCGGTGGTGAGGGTGTATTGCGGATCGACCAGTAATACGTTGTAATTGAAGTAGACGTCTTTGGTATCCGCGTAATAATAACCTTCCTGGCTGGTGAGTACACTTTTGCCGTTGACCAGTTTTCCTCCTTTTACATAAGTACCGATACGGGCATTCATGTCATAGAGGAGTTCCGGACCGGAGAGGGTGACCTTCCCATCGGTGAGCCGGGCGTTATCACGCAGGGTGGCCAGGCGGGTATTTCCTTCATAGTGAAGGTATTCACCATAGATATGAATACTATCGGCCTGGTTAATATGTATATGACCATAGGCATCCAGTACGTTGGCTGCCCTGTTGATCAATGCACTGTCACAATAAAATAAAGTATTGCCCTGACGGAAAATGGCATTACCGATAAATCTGTTCAGCTGTAAGCTGTCTTTTGTGAGCACATTCAGTTTATCAGACTGAATGATGTGAATAACCTGTGTGGTGTCTTTCTGCGAAGGTTCTGCTTCCTGCGCCCTGGCAGTGAAGATACCTCCCAGAAATAGTCCGGCAAGGAGAAGCCCGCATTTTGCTAAGTGCTGCATTTTCAAGATTATAGTGCCTTCGCGGTGTCAGATGGTATGGGCTGTACTTTCGCTTTTTTACCGAACAGGGAGAAGTGTACGTAACGTTTTGGATTCACGCGCAGATCTTCCAGCAGTTTGTTCAGGTTACTGAGTGAGTTTTGCAGGTTATTATATACCTGTTTGTCGTTCAGCATGAGGCCTACGGAACCGTCGGTACTATTTAATTTGGTAATTGTTTCGTTCAGGCGTGTGGACAACTGGTGTAATTGTACCAGTGTTTTATCGAGTTCACCATTTGCGAGGGCAGCAGTTGTTTTTTCTGCGTTACCAAGTATGGCGGTGATCTTATCGTTATTATTCTTAAGATTAGCGGTCAGTGCTTCCAGGTTATCGAACGTCGCTTTTACATTTCCGTGCTGAGGATCCAGCATACCATTTAAAGAAGCGGAGGTACGGGTAAAGTTGTTCATGGTGGTATTCAGGTGAGCGATGGCTTCACGCAGGTTACCTTTTGTAGACGGATCGAAGATGGAATTGACAGTCAGCAGCACGGAGTCTACGGAACCCAGGGTACCCTCGAGTTTTTTCACGAGTGGGTTCAGTTGTTCTTTCAGTGCGTCGGTGATGGAACCATCGACGGCGGCGTAGATAGTATCGCCACTTTGCAGATAGGCATTGGCGTTACCGAAGTCGATCTGTACGGTTTTGGTACCTAACAGGTCGCTGGAGATGCGCGCTACTGAGTTTTGCGGAATTTCGATCTTTTTGGTGATACGCAGTTCCACCAGGATCCTTCCGGCATTCTTATCCATGATTTCCAGGTTAGACACACTACCTACCACGAGTCCGTTCACCTGAACGGTCGCGGATGGTTGAAGGCCATTTACCTGGGTATATACGGCGTAAATTTTCTTACTGGTTGAAAAAAGGCTTTTTCCCTTTAACAAATTAAAACCCAAAATCAGCAATGCAATTGATACAGCTGCAAGGACGCCTACTTTGGTTTCGTTAGATACTTTAAGCATAGAATACGTTATACGTTGCTACAAAAATAATCAAAAAAGGTTGCGGGCAATCACAATCGGGATGCCGGGCGTCTATACCAAATCTGATACCGTTTTCGATGACGGCAGGCAAATATGCAGCTTTTCGGGAGAAATTAGTCTAATATATTGTTAAAGGAGATCTTGGGGCGGGTCAGGTAACGGGAATGTGTGTGGTGTATTGGCCAGGTCGGAGTGGTTTATCTGCTGGCGATACGGTTATTATCTGCGGTTACTACGGTGGCATTCCAGAAGCCTGCTTTTTTTGCTTTGCTGAGTGCGACGTTGGCTTCTTTTTCGGTTTTGAAGTTCACCCAGGTATATTTATTTAATGTTTTGCGGTTAATAACGACTGATTCCCGGACGATTGTTCCGCGTAAGTCTTTGAAGACAGGAGCACCGCGGGTATATTTTTTATCGGTAACGACCAGTTGGATATCATATTGAAGGGTGACTTTGGGAACAGAACGGGGGGCAGCAGGAGCAGATTCGGCTGCTGCCAGCTGGCCTTTTGTATTACCCTGTCCCATCAGTACCGCTTTCCGGAAGCCAAGCTGCTTTGCCTGACGCAAAGCAGCATTGACTTCTGCCTGGGACCGGAAACTGCCCCATATATATTTATACTTATTGATCTTTTTACTGTTGGTGACCATCTGTTCTTTCCGGATGGTCCCCCTTAATTTATTAAAGATGGCAGCGTCGCGGGTGTACTTTTTGTCACTTACGAGCAACTGGATATCATATTTATAGGCAGGCGCTTCAGGTTCTTTCCGCGCAGCAGCTACCTGGCGGGTAGCTGTTTTTGTCTTTGAGCTGGAAGAAACTGCAGCAGGCGCTGGTGTTTTTGTCTTTGCCGCAGCAACCGCATTCCGGGAATCGTTGTTCCGGGATTTAGGAGAACGGTAGCTGACAGGAGTGGACTGTTCGCTGGAAGCGGGAGCGGCAGACTGTCTGTCTTCCGGCGCACTGTAACGGCCCAGTTCATCTTTATAACGTTTGATGGCTTTGAAGATACAGTTGGCGGCTTCCTGCTGACCCTTATCGGAGTTCAGGTAGTCTTCTTCTTCCGGGTTGCTGATAAAGCCCAGTTCCACCAGTACGCTTGGCATGGCGGTGGCCTGGAGTACCCAGATACCTTTTTCATCACGCTGACGGGCGCCACGGCTGATACGGCCTACATTGGTGAATTCGTCTTCAATGAGGGTGGACAGGCGAAGGCTCTGATCGAAATAGGCGTTACGAAGGGTATTTAATAATATAAAGGTTTCAGGATCAGACATATCCAATACGGAATTTGCATCTTCCGAGTTGGCGTCCAGCATGATTACTGAGCTTTCTTTCAGGGATTCGGTTTTGGCATTGTTCTTACCGGTCGCCCATACATAGGTCTCGGTACCCTGAGCGGTGCTTGGGGAGGTAGCATAGATGGCTCTTTTTACAGGCACCTTCTTTTTACCTTTTTTAATATAGACTGTTTTGTAGCCGGTTACCTTACGGGTAGGACCTGCTGAGTTACAGTGAATTGAAATAAAAAGGTCCCCTTTTTCCCTGTTGGCGATGATCGCTCTTTCATTCAGATCGGCACGGAGGGTAGAGCCCAGGGCATTCCTCGTTTTACGCGTATACACTACACGTACATCCTTCATGTTTTCCTCGATGATCTTCCCCAGTTTCAGGGCCACGTCCAGCACGACACCCTCTTCGGTAGAAAACTTACCACGGGCGCCAGGTGTCTGCGCACTATGGCCTGGATCGATAACGATGGTCCGGAGCGGAGGATTTTGTTTTTTGCCAATAAGAGGTCGGTTCGTCGCGTAAAGTAGGATAGTCCCCAGGAAGATGGCACATCCGAAAAATATCCAAAATCGGTTCCAGCGCATGATTCAGTTTTTATATAATTTAATGGGCGTTAGTATTCTGTTAAATTGTTTAGGGAGCGCAGCGTTCGCTTTGTTCCTTGAATTGTCGTTCGTATTTTGTCGTCCGATAAATGACTGGATGCTTTGTTTGGCCTGGTGCTCATTTTCGTTTTACAATTGATAATAATTTGTATAAAATCTTGTAGGTTTGTGCCCGCTTAACACATGCACCTGAATTACAAAAATAATTATAAAAAGTTTTTGCGACAGATATACCTGACTTTTGCAGGTATATTAATTGTCATTCCTTTTATAATAAACGCAGTAGCAACTCCCGCGCCAAATGCCGGAGGACGTTTTAACAAAAGTTTCACAGATACCGTACCAAAACCTGTTACGCAACCTGCTGTTCCCGATACTAACAAACTGCCAAAGAAAGCAGCGCCGGTAATTACGGAGGAACCTAAGGTGAACGAAGAAGGTTTCCCTGAAGAAAACACCGGTACGGATAGTCTGGATTTGCCAAAGGTATCGAAAGATAGTCTGGAAGCGCCTATTACCTATAAGGCAAAAGACTCTATCGTGCTCCTCGTGCCGGATAAACGTTTCTATTTCTATGGTACCGCAAATACCAAATATCAGAAAACGACACTGAATGCGGAGCGTATGACCTATAACCAGGCTACGGGTATTATGGAAGCTACCACAGCAACCGATACCTCCGGAAAACCTTATGGCCGCCCGCAGCTGGAAGATAATGGACAGGCTTTCGACTCAGACACACTGAGAGTGAATATCGCAACACATCGTGCAAAGATCATACATACCCGTTCCCAGTATGGGGAAGGATATGTGTTGAGTGAGCAGACCAAACGCGAACCTGACAACAGCATCTTTGGTTATAAAAATGGCTACACTACCTGTAACCTGGATACGCCTCACTTTCAGTTCAGGGCCAATAAGATCAAGGTAATTCCTGATAAACTGGTCATATCCGGTCCTGCAAACCTTGAGATCGAAGGTGTACCAACACCATTATTTATACCTTTTGCAATATTCCCGATCACGCACGGCCAACAATCAGGGATCCTGGTACCGAGTTATATCGTGAATGCGCAAAAAGGGATGGGTTTACAGAATGGTGGTTATTATATAGGTCTCGGAGATAATTTTGATATGACCCTGCGTGGTGAGATCTATTCTTATGGTAGCTGGCAGCTGATGGTCAGTCCTACTTACCGCAAGCGTTATCATTACAATGGTGGTTTCACCCTGAGTATTGCCAATACCCGTTTCGGGGATCCGGCAGTAAAAACAGAGTTTACCAAATCCCGCGACTTCCGTCTGACCTGGAACCACAGCATGGACAGTAAGGCCCGTCCGGGTGTTACTTTCGGTGCAAGTGTGAACTTCGGTACAGCAAAGTTCAATACCTATAACGTATTTGACTATGCTTCCCGTGTGACCAATACCTTGTCATCTTCCATTAACTTTTCAAAGACCTGGCAGGGTAAGCCTTTCAACTTTACTTCCAGCCTTTCTCACTCACAGAACCTGACCACGCGTGATGTGAACATCGCATTCCCGTCAGCGACATTCACAGTGAATACGATCTATCCTTTCCAGCCAAAAGAAGTGGTGGGTAAGGCGAAATGGTATCATAAACTGGGGGTAGGTTATAATGGTACATTGAATAACAGTGTGACCTTTAAGGATTCTGTGTTTGGTAAGTCGAAGATGTTTGACGCGTTACAATCCGGTGTAAAACATTCCGTACCTATTTCGTTCTCTATTCCGGTGTTCAAGAACTTTACCCTGTCACCGGGTGTGAGTTATTCAGAATACTGGTTCACCAAGAAGACGATAAGAAAATGGAATGCTAATAAGCGTATCAGCATTGACTCCCTTGGTGGTATTGATACCACTTATGAATCCGGATTCTATAGTGCCAGACAGGCCAGCGCCAGTATTTCACTGTCTACCGCCGTGTATGGTATGTACCAGTTCAGCAAGACTTCCAAGATCAAAGCCATCAGACACGTGATGCGTCCGACGATCAGTATGAGTTACCAGCCTGACCTCGCGAGAAACGCTTATTATTATCTGCAGTATAACAGGGACGGGGATAGCTTAAGACAGTCTTACTTCCTCAGTTCTTCGGTGGGTGTGCCTTCGGATGGGCGGGCCGGATCGATCTCCTTTGGATTGGATAACAACCTCGAAATGAAGGTCTTCTCGAAAAAGGATACCTCGGCCAATCATGAGAAAAAGATCAAGCTGCTGGATGGTTTTGGTATCAATACATCGTATAACCTGCTGGCAGACAGCTTCAAACTGGCGCCGTTCAGTATCTATGCGCGTACCAACCTGTTTGATAAACTGAACATTACCGCCAGCGGTAGCATAGACCCATATGAGGTTAACTCCCGTGGCCGGAGACTGGATAAATATGTATGGAATGCCGGTAAACTGAGCCTTGGCCGTTTGACAAATGCGAGCATTGCGATGAGTACCTCTTTCCAGTCACAGGACAAGAAAGCAAAAGATAAAGAACAGCAGATCAATAACATAGAAAACGAACAGAGTACGGATGCGGCTTTCCAGGCACAACAGCGTCAGCTGGAGCAGGTAAGAAGAAATCCGGGTGAGTATGTGGATTTTGATATTCCGTGGAAACTCGATCTGTCTTATAGTATGACCTATTCCAAACAGATCCTTGTTGACTCGGGTGGGGTAGTAAATACTTTCAACCAGTACCTGAGTTTTAACGGTGATTTCAGTCTGACGCCAAAATGGAAGATCGGTGTAACCAGTGGTTACAACTTCAACGAGCAGAAACTGGCCTATACAAACATGTATATTTCCCGTGACCTGCACTGCTGGCAGATGTCGATCAACCTGGTGCCGATCGGTACCTACCGTCAGTTCAGTATTACGATCAGTCCGAAGTCCGGTATTTTAAGAGATCTCAGGATCAACCGATCGCGAACGTTCTACGATTTGTAGCTACGCGGTTAGTAAAAGATATAAAAACGAAGAAGGCGCATATGATATGCGCCTTCTTCGTTTTTATATGGTCTGGTATAATCGTATTGTCTATTTCTTCCAGTATTGTTCGATATGCTCCCACATCGTTTTAAACACCCTTTCTTTCAATGATTCCAGGTCGGCGGGAGTTAGTGCTGTTGTATCTATTGGCGCCAGAAAATGGATATCTATTGCGTGTGGAAGGGCATAAAATACCTTACCCGGCGGCATGATCTTACGCGTATTAAAAATAACGGTGGGCAGGATTGGTTTGTGGGTTTCGATGGCCAGCGTAAATGCGCCATCGTAGAAAGATTTCAGCGGATCGTCCGTTTTGTTGCGGGTACCTTCGGGGTATAGCAGCATATGTACGCCCTCACTCAGTACTTCTTTCATTTCTGCTACACTCCGTTTGCGGCTTTCCGGGTCATGTCTGTTCACCAGCACGGAACCTACTTTATACATGATACCGAAGATCGGCGCTTTCTTCATTTCTTCCTTGGCGAGGCTCTTGCTGGCGGCTGGAATGGCGTAGGTAGTGGTGGGCACGTCCATCATGGAATTGTGGTTACACACGATGATGTAGGGCTGGTCAGCATCGAAGTACGCCCTGCCTTTCACCCTTACCGGACAAAAGATCAGGGGCATATATACATGCATCCAGGCACGCCCGAGGGCCATAAAGTAACGGATGTTCCCCGGAGCAGGAAGTAATGAGACCAGCCACATAGGCAGCAGCATGATCAGCATAGTGCAGATAAAGGCGATCAATGCATAGGTAGCGTATAACCTGGCCAGGAGGTTCGTAAGCCATTTCATATCTGTCGGAGTTATTCTTGAGACCCTGTATTTACTATATAAATATAGGGACTATCTCCTATATATGCGTACATGCCTGCAGGGACGTACTAAAAAAAGCTTATTTGCTCTCAGGGTGCTCGCGTTTCCAGTCATACCGGAAATAACGGCCAAGGTCTTTGATGTATCTGAAGTAATCGTATTCGGTGTCGTATTCCAGGATCTGGTAGTAGCTGGGGCGGTAGCGTTGCATGAAGGCTTCCAGGGCAGTGGAATCGCTGATGCCGGTCAGTTTCTTTACGAGTGCTTTATTGAAACGGTGGTTGACATAATTTTCCTGTTCGAGGTCTATCAGATGATCTCTGAACCGTTCCATTCTTTTGATCTTCCGCATGGAGAGCAGGGCGTCGAGATTGAAGCCTACGACCGTACTACCGGTACTGATATATTCAGGACTGTAGTTAAATACTTTCTGGTATTCCATACGGTTAGCGATGGAGTCCATCTGGTAGGTCCTCCTTTTTTCTTCCACGACAACAGTAGGCAAGGTCGTAACGTCCACATGAATTTTCGTATCAAAAGGACGGTTACGCGGGATCTCTGCTACCGGGATCTTCATGGTCGCTTTTCCCTGGTAGGAGAAGCTGAGGGAATCTGCAGGTGCCATATTGAGACTGTAGCGGCCAAGGGAGTCGGTGACAGTCCCACCGCCGCCGGAATTCATAACGCTGACATAGGGCATACCAAAACGGCCGGACCGATCGTATACTGTACCGTATACCCGTACCTGCGCTGTGGCGATTCCGCCTGCCAGCACCAGTATAAGAAACAGGACCGTTTTTAGTATAAGGGTAGAATTACTCATTATGGGCTAAGCTAAGGCAGCTGAAAAAGATAATCAAGAATACCGTAAATATTAACATTTCATTTTAGATGAACGGTCGTCTGCCGGGGATGGACAGCTAAAAAGCCTTGTTTCGTCTGATCCTGCTGAGAGATTGCGGGGTGATGCCCAGATAGGAGGCAACATCAGCTAATTGCACCCTTCTGGCAATGTCGGTTTGTTTTT
Organism: Chitinophaga sp. YR627; assembly: GCF_900114995.1. GTDB lineage: Bacteria > Bacteroidota > Bacteroidia > Chitinophagales > Chitinophagaceae > Chitinophaga. The sequence continues at coordinate 727,118 of NZ_FOUX01000005.1, read as the reverse complement.
CCAGGAAGACCTGATAGCGGGCTGTGGAATCGAGACCCAGGTAGGCATTACGTATATTGATCTTTTCCAGCAAGGCCTGTTGTATACGTTCGTCTATCATGGGTTTTAACAGTGGATATGTCTTGTAGAGATCCTGTAGTGCGGCTCTGTCAATGATCAGTACTTCCAGTTCGCAGGCGGCTACGATTGATTCGTGTGCGAGCGTCTGTGTGGTGAAGCTTTTCAGGATCGTACAAAAGTGATTTTCATTGACGAAAAAGTAGGTCACGTCATTACCATTCTCTCCCTGTACCAGTATTCTGATCACGCCTTTACAGATAAAAAACAGCTGGCGGCAGACATTCCCGGAATGGAACAGGGTCTCTCCTTCTTTGAAGGTCTTACGGCTAAAAGCCTGCAGGATCTCTGCCTGTTCTGCTGCAGAAAAGGTATTCCCTGGCTGGAGATAATTGAATAGCTGGCTGTCCATACCGCAAATATCCGCAATTTGATGCAGTTATTCCGTTTTTACCATTTGTTCAGTGCCATGAATCCGGCCGGGGCGACCTTTGACATATCAAACGAATAATCATGGAAAAACAGATTAAGAAACAAACGTTGGAAGGTCAGCGGGTGATTGTACTGGGAGCAAGTTCCGGTCTGGGATTGGCAACAGCTATTGCCGCTGCGGAAGAGGGTGCAAAGGTAGTTATTGTGTCAGGCAATCAGCAGCGTATTAACGAGGCGCTGAAATTACTGCCGGCTGACAGTGAAGGCTACGCGGTTGACCTCTCACACGAAGAGAACATCCGTTCTTTCTTTGAAGGTGCGGGTAGTTTTGATCACCTGATCTATACGGCAGGAGAGAACCTCACTTTACAGGAAATCAGTAAGACCAACATCGCAGATGCACAGCGTTTTTTTAACGTGCGTTACTGGGGGGCTTTTGCCGCTGTAAAATATGCCGCTCCGCATATCAGAAAAGGAGGCTCTATTAATCTTACCGGTGGTAATGCGGGCCAGCGTCCAAATGCAGGATGGGGTGTAGCATCCAGCATCTGTATGGCGATGGAAGGATTTACCCGTGCCATGGCAGTGGAACTGGCGCCTGTGAGAGTGAACCTGGTTGCACCTGGTGTAGTGAGGACCAATTTGTGGAATGGCATGCCGGAAGCAGACAGAGAGAATATCTTCACAACGCTGGGAAATGCATTGCTGGTGAAGAGAGTGGGTGTATCGGAAGATATTGCGCAGACCTTTGTGTATATGATGAAGCAGGAATTTGCCACAGGACAGGTATTGACCGTTGATGGTGGTGGTGTGCTTATTTAATTAAGAATTAAGAATAAGAATTAAGCAGTAATGTGTTGCTGTGGAATAAAAGCGGACGATTCTTCCTGTTGAAAGGGTTGTCCGCTTTTTAATTAATAGCGGGAGGATGTAGTTGGTTTGGTATTATAATATTTGTGTATATTTAGTGCTTCCCAAATGGCAGCAAGTGGCCGAAAAACCAAACTGATCTTATTCCATGAAGACTAATTACAAACTATCAACTGCGGACAAAGAATTCATTGAAGGACATCTAAACGGGGATCTTTATAGTAAAACCGACCCGGAAGATCAGATCCGGCCAGAGATATCCCCGATTGACTATTACAGATTACATAATATGGATTTTAACTGGGCTGTATTGAGTCCGTTGTCGAAAATGGTTGCTGTACATCTGGAGAAAAAACAACAGGACCTGACTGAAGCGATCGCAGTCACATCACCCGAACAAAAGTTACTATTCTTCTGGTGGTATCTGGATGGTCAGGTTACAAATGGAGGTTTCAGCCAATTCATTGACAATGGCTATGATAAATACTTCCCACCGGTTTTAAATGGTTTAAAGCGATTACCTAATAAAAAATATTATGAGCTGGTTGAAAAGGTGTATTTCCTTTATCTGAAGGATAAACACGACATTATTAACAAAAACAACATTCCTTATTTCAAGATAAACGCACAGTTATATAAGGACGTTGAAGCTTTTATCAGAGCGCATCAGGAACAATTTATTAAACCGATAGATAAAAAGTATACCGGCCGGGTAGAACATAGGACCAATAATGTTTTAGAAGTCTTAGAAGTAAAGAAAGGAGTGCCGGAAGGAAAATATGAAAAATATGTGGACGATGTTCAGGTGGAGGAAATAGTCTATCGCAAGGGTAAGCAGGTTGCTGAAAAGAAATTTAAAGAAGGACAGCCATACGAGGAGAAAAGAAGTGACGACAGTATCAGGAACATGGAACATATACTGAAATACTATCCTAACGGGCAATTGGAATCGCACACAAAAAGAATAGTAAAAGACAGCTATAATTCGAATATGGTGTTCAGGGATAGATTTTACGATACCGGCACTATAAAAGCGCAATACTGGGAGGACGAAACAGAAAAGATTCACATCAGGAGATATTTTGATGATGGACAGATAAGAAGTTACCACACGCTTAAAAAAATTGAGAATGAACGCTTCAATAAATTGAGTGAATACCTGATTTGTTTTGACGAGAATAAAAAGGAAACATTAATTAATGGGAATGGTGTTTTTTATGATTATGATTTTGAAGAAGAAAACAGCAGGTTTTCATTTTATAATTACGTGGTGAATTGTGAAAATTATTTATCTAATGGTGAATCAATTGGTTACAAGGATGGAAAATTGTGGCTTAAAAGGACCTATGTTAATGGGGTGGAGCACGGTTTGAATATTGAATATGATGACAGTGGTAATGAAGAAGCTGTAAGGGAATATGAAAATGGAAAGTTTGTGCGGGTGGTAAAACAAAAATAAAATCAATAAACTGTATGATAATAATGGGCCGGTCTCTTCATTTGTGAGGCATGGCCCATTTTAGATAATTTGACTGACATCTCTTCTCAGCCGCCGAATTAAATCGCTTTCTTTGCTGAATAAATAGTTGTAACATTGATGAAACCCGAATCTAAATCTGTCAGCCTGAACTAAATCGTATCAATCAAATTCGCAGAACTTTTTTTGAGAGCCTAATGTATACCGACGTTTAAAGTGAACGCTGTAGCTATTGAATAACTTTTCCTGTGGTATCCTATGTAGCAAGCATGCATGGTGATGATGTTCTGCGCCCGGATAATGCTTTTTTATTACCCTAATCTTCACTTTTAAAACCTAAATGCAACAACATGAAAAACATGTTTCTTCCGCTGCTGCTCCTCCTGACCATTTGTTTTGCAGCCTGTAAAAAGTCAGCCGAAGGTCCCGGTGAGACGCCACAAACAGAGTATGATAATGCAGCAAAAGTACGCGCTTACATTCGCGACCTGGGATTCCCTGACAATGCGGTTGTCGAAAATGCAAAAGAGTTTATTGCTGAAGGCGATATCGTCTTCCCTAAAGACATGGAAGTGCCTTCCGGCAAGCCAAAGACAGAACAGTATTATACGGGTAGTCTGGTGTCTTCGACCAATGTGACAAACATTCGTCTGCGTATCGATGCTTCCATGACTTCCATGACATCAGAGATCAATTCTGCTATCAGCCAGTGGAATGCTATTTCCGGTTGTTCTATCAACTGGACAGTGACCACAGGCTCCTCCTATGATGTGATCATCATTGACAGCAATCTGGGCAGTGGTGTATGCGGTTCCGGTACATTCCCTTCCGGTGGCCGTGCAGGGGGTACTATCCGTATCAACAAAGCCTATATCGCTGGTAATAGCTTTGCACAGCGTGCACGTACCATCTGTCATGAGATGGGACATAATGTGTCTTTCAGACATACGAACTGGTCTTCTATCGGTGAATCAAGCGCTACTGCTGTTCCTGGTGTAGGTGGTACTGATGCCTCTTCATTGATGAATGGTGGTCAGTGTGGTAGTGGTGCGACCGTATTGTCTACAAAAGACAAACAGGCTGCACAGGTATTGTACCCGTGATAGAAATTAAGAATTAAGAATTGAATTATTATTGGCTTCATGTGGTATCAAATGAGGTGTCTTCTAATTGGGAACGAACTTCGCTTGTACAGATGACCAGCTATAATTGATAATTGTCTTAATACTATTTAAAAGAGCGACTTTCCTTATGAGAAGAGTCGCTCTTTTTGTATAACTAAGTGTTTTATTATTTGGCTATGAATAATAGTCTGTTTATTGATTTATGACAGGATGTTGCTGCAATTCTTAATTCTTAATTTCTAATTGTTCTGAACGCTTTCGGCGACTGTCCAGTTTTGTTCTTAAAGATCTTTGTAAAATGCGATGGATGTTCAAATCCCAGATCGTAGGCGATTTCGCTGATCGGTTTATCGGAACTCCAGAGTAAGGTTTTAGCCCGGTCTACCAGTTGCAGGTGAATGTGTTCCTGCGTTGTTTTACCTGTGTATTTATTGAGCAGGTCGGAGAGGTAGTTAGGCGAAAGGTGTAAGCGGGTTGCAAAGTATTTTACATCCGGCAGACCTGTTTCGATCAGTGAGTCCTGTGAGAAATAATCTTTCAGGAGGTGTTCGAAACGTTCTACGGTATCATTGCTGATATGGGCCCGTGTGAAGAACTGACGATCATAGAACCTGTTGCAGTAGTTCAGCAGCAATTCCAGATTGCTCTGGATGAGTCCCTGGGTATGTTTGTCGATGTTCTGTGCATATTCTTTTCTGATGTTATTGACGCACTCACCAATTGTACGTTTTTCCTCTTCTGATAAATGCAGTGCTTCGTTTACATCATAGTGAAAGAAGCTATACTCATTGATCTTTCTGCCAAGGGTGGTGTTGTTAATAAGATCGGGATGGAAGAACAATCCCCAGCCTTCTTCTATCTGTATGTCTCTGCTGGAGGCGGTTACCTGGTGGGGCGCTGTGAACATCAGGGAGCCTTCGCTGAAGTCGTAATGGGACCTGCCATACTTCAGGAGTCCTTTGAACTGCTTGCAAAAAATACTGTAAAAGCCCAGGCGATAGAATGATCCATCTGCGGGAATGTGCTCCCTGTTTACCGCCAGCAGGTCGATAACAGTGATCAGCGGATGCTGAGGTTTGCCGCATCCGTAGAATGCGTGCAATTCACTGATCGTGTTGATATCTACATATCTGTTCTGCATAACCTAAAGATACGGCGGAGAATTATAAACCAAAGTGTCCTGGTACCAGCTGTTTAAAGGCTACATCACCTTTTTCCAGTTTGTAGCTGATCATATTTGCAGCATCGGCGCCTACTACATAGCGTAACTGTTCCGCATTATCCGTCGCTGCCAGATAGATGGCGTCGCTGACTTCTGTGATATTGGTATTACCTCTGCCTGGGCTTTTGGCGATGGTGGTGAATTTCTCAAACATCGCCTGATAGTCTGCTATATCTCCTGTGCCAAAGAAGTCCATGGAACTGCCATTGAAGTTTGTGCGGTAACTGCCGGGTTCAATGAGTTTCAATTTTATACCAAGTGGATTCAGTTCATACTGCATGGCTTCTGTCAGTCCTTCCAGCGCAAATTTGGTTGCGTTATAGAGTGCGCCGAAAGGAATGGTGATACGGCCCCCCATGGAAGAGATATTAATAATAATGCCCTGTTGTTGTTTACGCATGGCAGGTAATACTGCTTTGGTAACAGCTATTACGCCGAAAAGGTTGACTTCAAACTGGCGACGGATGATTTCATCTGAAGCGGCTTCAATCGTTCCGATAGCGCCATAACCGGCGTTATTGACGAGTACGTCGATACGGCCGAATTTTTCGAGTCCGCCGGCAACAGCCTGTGTAATACTTGTTTTATCTGTAACATCCAGACGAGTGATCCATACATTCTCCAGCGCTGAAAATGTGCGCTCTTTTTCCGGGTTGCGCATGGTCGCAATAACGTTCCATCCTTCGTTGTGAAATCGTAACACTGTTTCTTTTCCAAAACCAGATGAGGCACCGGTGATTAATACTGTCTTTTTCATTTGTGATTGATTTAATTACAACACAAATTTCCGGCGTTGGGAAGGCCCGGACTTATACATATCTACGCTTGATTTGTACAATTTCCGGATTGATTGGTTATGCGATCTTTAATAGGTAAATTTGTGTATATAAAAACAATCACCATGGACAAGAAAGATACGATTCCGGTTGGCGGTACGTTTTATCCATATGTAGTGGAGCTTTTCGAGAGCAAACAGAAGGTAGGGATTTTATACGAAGATAACGGTGTTACCCGTGCCAACGGTCTTATTGAAAGCGTTTTTGAGCGGGACGGATTTCAATGGCTGAAGCTGGAAGACCAGACAGAGATCAGGATTGATAAGCTGTATGCTATTAACGGAAAGTTCTCTTCTGATTATTCAGAGTGTTGATCAGTATTATATGTATTATAACAGGCATAGTCGGATGTAGTCAGTCAATGACCACAGGGCTATGCCTGTAGTTTTTTCAGGAGGTCACGGGCATAGGAGGCCCCTATAGGGATACTGTGCGGGCCTATTTCTATCTGTGTGGCAGAGTAGGAGCTGATGTGGTCAAATGAGATAATAAAAGAACGGTGTACGCGTGCGAAATGATTGGCAGAGAGTTTTTCTTCAAAATAAGTCAGCGTCTGGTAGGTGGTAATGGTTTTGTCTGTTGTATGCAGCTGAACATAGTCTTTCAGTCCTTCAATGTACAGAATATCCCTGAGCAGTACCCTGACCATTTTCTTATCTGATTTCACATAGATAAAAGCGGGTGTTTCGTTTTTAAGTTGTTCTTTTAAAGAAGGCATTGGTGTTTTACCGGTTATGCCTGTTAGTGTTTCGTACTTGCTGATCGCTTTCAGAAAACGTTCAAAAGAAACTGGTTTTACGAGATAGTCGATCACGTTCAGTTCATAGGCTTCCAGTGCGTATTCTTTATAAGCGGTGGTCATAATGACGACTGGGGGTTGCTTAAGTGTACGCAGTAGTTCAATCCCGCTGAGTTGCGGCATTTTGATATCCAGAAACAGGATATCGGCCCTTTTTTCTCTCAATACATTATACACTTCCATTCCATTCGTGCAGGAGGCGATCAGTTCCAGCTGAGGTAGCCGGGAAAGGTAGTTTTCTATAATTTCCCTTGCCAGTTCTTCGTCATCAGCGACAATACAGGTGATATTGCTCATAGATCTATCTTTAAATCAGCTTCAAAAGATTCTGTTGTTTTATGCAGCAGTAGTGTGTGGCGTCCGGGATAGGTCAGTTCCAGTCTGCGCTGTACGTTCCGGAGTCCGAGACCGCCGCCGTTTGCTTTATAATGTTTCGGATAGCTGTTTTCCACTTTGAGAAACAGCCGGTCTTCACTGACTTTCAGGTTGATGGTGATCCAGCCGGCATCTTCCTCTATACCGTGTTTAAAAGCATTTTCTATAAAGGGTAACAGCAGCAGTGGCGCGATCATTTTACCGGAGATATCGCCGGAGTATTCGAAGCTCAGGTCCAGTCGGTCGGCGAATCGCATCTGTTCTATGCTGATGTAGTTTTCCAGGTGATCGATATCGTCCTGTAACAACACTTTCTCCGCTCCGGTTTCATAGAGCATATAGCGCATCAGATGCGAAAGTCTGAATACTACTTTGGCTGCCAGGGCGGAACCTTTCAGGGTGAGTGCGTACACACTGTTGAGCGTATTGAAGAAGAAGTGCGGATTGATCTGTGCCTTCAATAAAGCTATTTCCGCGGAGAATTTTTCTTTCTCCAATGCCCGGAGGTGTTTTTCCTGTATGTAGGCTTTGCGCATTAGTTCCAGCAGAGAAGCGGCTGCGATAACCGGATAGGTTTGTAGCGACATCCGGAATATGCGAACGGGTATCCAGAAGTTTTTATTCTCTCTTGCATAACGTAGCGGATCGTGTACCTTTTCCCAGGGTAGTATGAAGGTATGCGTCAGCAATCTGATGGAAAGGCCGCTTAACAGGAGGGTCAGCAGGAGCATCCCGCCGTATGCAATATACTTCCGCCGGTAGTAAAACAGCGGCATCGTAATATATAGATTGACATAGGTCATGACAATGGTGACAGGGATGGATACATATATCACCTGTGGCACCAGTTTGAAGCCCAGTTGATCGGTGTTTTCCCAGTCGTAACTCACCGCCTGATACAGTATCAGCAGCGACCAGAACAGCAGGTGCATAGAGATCGTCTGCCACGGTATTTTCCCTATCAGTTTCATCCCGCTAAGGTGCATATTCTTTTGCTGTTTTTATTATTTCCCGATAAACAGGTAATCTGTTGCCGTCAACGCTCTTTTCTAAACCGCGTAACTGTGCAGCGTGCAAAAACAGCTATCTGCGGTATCGCTCGTCGTGCTGGTCTAAAATACAGTCGCCCGTTTTTCCCGTTTGATATATTTGCGGGTATGAGATATACCATAACGATCCTTTTGCTGATGTGTATGGCCGCATCAGTAAGCTTCGGACAGAAAGCCGATAAGGAGCAGCTTTTACAAATAAACCATTTGAAAAAGACGCCGCCCTATGACACTACGCAGCAACAGACATTTCCGGTCTTTACTTATCAGTCTCCGGATGATTCTGCGCTGGTAACATTGCGTGAGATCTATCACCTGGATAGTATTGCGGGGCAGGGTTCCGAGACGGAACGCGCGATCCGTTTACTGGAATGGTTTCATAACCAGGTACCGCATGAAGATGTACGGTCGCTGCCAGTGCTGACAGCCCGGTACATTATTGACAGTTACAGAGAGAAGAAGGTAGGCCAGGGATGTTATCCCTTGTCCATTGCTATGAATGAGATCTTTCTTTCGATGGGGTTCAAATCCCGTTCTGTGATCTGTTTTTCCGGCAAATACCCGGAGCCTAACGGCGGACATGTGATCAATGCTGTTTATATGCCATCACTCCGGAAATGGATCTATATGGACCCGCAGGATAATGCTTATGTGAAAGATGAGAAGGGTAATTTCCTGAGTGTGGAAGAAGTGCGGGAGCGGCTGGTGAATGGAAAACCGATGTACCTGAATGCAGGCGCTAATTATCATCAGGTGCCGACAAAGAAAGAACAATACCTGTATACATTTATGGCGGAGCATATGTACCGGTTGATATGTCCGGTAAACAGCACCTATGATTCACAGACACGCTCAGCTGGAAAGGTGTTGCAGTATGTGGAATTACTGCCTGCAGGTAGTAAGGACCCTGCGGTGGATATGTTTGAGACTTCTGTAAGCCGTAATACGAATGTCATCAGTTACCATACCAATAACAACCGCGCTTTCTGGCAACTACCTTCAGACAGGTGAGCCATACAGGCAAATAAATTGAGCCATTGGGGCAATCGGGTGGGGCGTATAAAGCCTCACCTTTGTAGCTCTAAATCAATCGACAATGGCAACAATAACAACAATGGCATTGGGGAAAAATGGTCCGCTTGTGTCTAAACTCGGATTAGGCTGTATGCGTATGTCTTCCACCTGGGGAGGACGTACAAATGATGAAGCAGAAAGTATTGCCACCATTCAGGAGGCATTGGACAATGGTATTAACTTTTTAAATACCGGTGACTTCTATGGTAGCGGTCATAATGAGCTATTAGTGGGAAAAGCGATCAAAGGCAGACGGGATGATGCTTTCATCAGTGTGAAGTTTGGCGCTATATTCCATAACGGACAGCTGCTGGGACTGGACATACGTCCTGTAGCGATTAAAAACTTTATAAATTATTCACTGGTGCGTTTAGGGGTGGATACTATCGATCTTTACCAGCCCTGCAGACTCAATGACAGTGTGCCGGTGGAAGATGTTATCGGTACTGTGGCAGATCTGATAAAGGAAGGCAAAGTGCGTCACCTGGGTGTTTCTGAGATCACAGCAGATCAGCTGAAGCAGGCACATGCTGTTTATCCGGTAACTGCGCTGGAAATAGGTTATTCACTGGCGGACCGCCAGATAGAAAGTGCGCTTCTTCCAACGGCGAAGGAACTGGGTATCGGTGTCGTTGCTTTTGCAAATACGGCCGAAGGTCTGCTGACAGGAGAAATGAAGGCGCCGGTTGCAGCGGAAGATTACCGGTCACACTTTTCGCGTTTTCAGGAGGATAACCTGATCAAAAACCTGGAGAAGGTCGAACTGTTGAAACAGCTGGCCAGGGAGAAAGGTTGTACGCCGACGCAACTGGCTATTGCCTGGGTAAACAGACAGGGTGAGCATATTATGCCTTTGGTGAGTATGAGCCGGAGGTCCAGACTGCCTGAAAACATGCAGGCGATGGATATTTCCTTTACCGCGGCAGAGATCGATCGGTTAAATACAGACTTCGCCCCCGGAGCGATTCTTGGCAGTACTTATCTGCAACGTTAACTGATTGTAGCAGCAAACGTTCAGCTTTCATAACTTTATGTAAATGGAGAATCCAGTCGTTATCATTCCCGGGGTATTATTTTACTCTTATCTTTCCAGTCAGCGTAAGGATGATGTTGCCTTTCTGGAGCATAATGTACTGGTACTACAGGTGTCCGGGCAATTTACATTGGAGACTGCCCGTCAGAAAATTTCATTGCAGAAAGGGCAGATGTTACTGATCGGTAAAAATCAGCTGGGGCAGATCACAAAAATGCCATTACCGGGTGAAAACTATCAGACGATCGTTATTACGCTACAGGAAGATCTGTTGAGGAAAGTAGCGCTGGAGGAAAAAATAGTTGTGAATAAGCCTTATGCTGGTCCGCGTAATATTCTTGTGCCGGTCAATGATTTTCTGAAGGGGTATTTTGAATCGGTGATACCTTATGCGCGTAACCGGGAAGCGAACATTCCTCCGGCGATCGGGATATTAAAGGTAAAGGAGGCGGTGGCATTGCTTTTACATGCGATGCCTGCACTCAGTGATCTTTTATTTGATTTTTCGGCACCTCATAAGATTGACCTGAAAAAGTTCATGCTTAGTAACTTTTACTTCAATGTTCCGGTTACCAAGTTTGCGGAGCTGACAGGGAGAAGTCTCGCTGCCTTTAAACGCGATTTTAAGACCGCATTTGGCATGGCGCCCAGGCATTGGTTACAGGATAAGCGATTGACAGAAGCACGTCATCTGATAGAAAAAAAGAACAGGAAACCTTCTGCTATTTATCTTGATCTGGGCTTTGAGAGCCTGGCGCATTTTTCAAATTCTTTCAAAAAGAAATTTGGTAGGTCACCTACTGACTGGCACTGATCCGGTTGGTAAATGATTTCTGTTGGATATAGCTCCCTTATTATGATAGGGGGCTATTCCTTTTTTATGCGTTTCTTTTTACCGGTGTGTTCGTAATGTTCCCAGAGATAAGCGGAGACTTTTCTGATCAGGTTTTCAGCTTCGTTTTCATTGGTCCAGCGTTGGTCTTTGTTGTTTTTAGTACCGACGTAGAACACGTATTCACCGTGTGGCGCATTGACCAGAATGACCTCCGACCTGGATGCATCTACGGAGCCTGATTTATGGGCTGCCTGTGTATAGGGTGGGATCTGCGACAATCCAACTTCATCATAATAACCGTGTGTCATTAGTCTGTACATCCGGGAAGAAGCGTTCTCACTGATCACTTCTCCCTTACGGATCTTTACCAGCAGTTCTGACATTTCACGCGGCGTGGTCATTCCCCAGCCATATACATTTCTTATTGCTTCCCGGCCCGGTGTGCGGGAGTTCACGCGGGTGTTATTCAGTCCGTATTGGGTCATGAGTTCATTGATGCGTTGTCCGCCGCCTGCAAGGGCCTGATTCCAGAGCGAGGTGGTGTTATCGCTGTAGGCCATCATTAAGGCGACTAATACGCTCAGGTCAGTCTCTGTGCTGTCTTTGAAGAACTGCATTAGTCCGGAACCGCCGTATTTAATAGAATCGCGGTACATGAGCGGTTGATGGTAGCTGAGTTCTCCTTTTTCGATCTTATCGAATACACCGACCAGAATAGGGATCTTCACGATACTGGCGGTAGGGAAGATAGTATCGGCATTGATATCCACATAACGACCTGTTTTCAGGTTCCTGACGTAAATACCCACTTCACCCTGAAAGCCGGTAATGATCTCTTTTAGCCCTTTTTCCAGTTTGCGGTCCTGTTGTGCAAATACAAGAGAGGGCAGCAGCAGGAATAAAAGCAGGTATCGTTTCATGATAAGTAACCGTTTTTACCAAGATAAAAAACGATGACGAGATTTTCAGCATATTGGTAAAGCGGTTGCTTTGTATTACTTTGTATAGTACAAAATATACCCCAGCCATGAAGACAACTTTCACGTTTTTGCTTTTACTCTGTTGTAATGTGTTATTTGCGCAGCAGACGGACGCCGAATTATCCGCTTTGATCATCCGCCAGGATAGTCTGTTCTGGGATGCATATAACCGTTGTGATACCAGCGCGATGGGCTCCTTCTTTACCCCGGATGTGGAATTTTATCATGATAAGGGAGGGCCGACTATTGGGTTGCCTGCGCTTGTCAGATCATTCAGTAAGAATCTGTGCAGTAACAGTAACTGGCACCTTAAAAGGGAGCCGGTACCCGGATCGTATAAAGTGTTTCCATTGAGGAAAGACAATGCGATCTATGGGGCTATATTATCGGGAGAACATGTATTTTATATTTTGGAAACAGGAAAGGGGCCAATGCTGGATGGACATGCCTCATTTACCCATCTATGGTTGAAACAGGCGGGTGTATGGAAGATGAAGAACTTATTGAGTTATGACCATGGTCCTGCTACTTATCAGAACAAACGGCAGGAAATATCATTACCGGAAAAGGTATTGTCCGCCTATGTGGGAACGTATCAGGGACCGAATGTAGGAGAGGTGCAGATTACAATAGAGAAAGGAGTCCTGGTGATGAAGGTCAAAGGCAAATTATATCGGCTGTATGCGGAGAAAGAGGATGTTTTCTTTGATAAAGACCGTGATCTGGTGTTTGAGTTTGAGAAGGATCGGAAGATGACGGTGAAGGAAAATGGTGTGGTTGCAGAGGTGCTGCCGAAGATAAAATAAAAACGATAGCTGGAAGACCAGAGATGAATTGTTAATGGAATTTAAATAGAACTACCTGTGTTTCAGTGACTAGTACTTTTTAAAACATTTGATTAAATTTAGCCTCTACAATCTATCATGTATGAAAAAACTAGTATCCTGTCTGCTGTCATCTGTGTGTCTCGCTACGGCAGCAAATGCCCAGCAGCAACAGTGGCATCTGATCAAAGACAGAATTGTAACCCAATGGGCTGAGAAGGTAGATCCTAAAGCACCTTTGCCCGAGTATCCACGTCCGATGCTGGTTAGAAGTAATAACTGGCAAAATCTCAATGGTCTCTGGAGTTATGCAATTACAGGTAAGTCTCAACCGCAACCATCCACTTATGATGGAAGCATCCTTGTTCCTTTTGCTGTGGAATCAGCATTGTCAGGCGTAGGCCGCAATGTTGGAAAAGACAGCTTGTTGTGGTATAAAACCACTATCAGTATTCCTGCTTCGATGAAGAACAAGGAAGTACTGCTGCATTTCGGTGCTGTAGACTGGCAAACAGAAGTTTTTGTGAATGGTGCCAGCGTGGGTAAACACGAAGGTGGTTACGATCCTTTCAGCTTCAATATTACGTCTTTCCTGAAGAAGGGGGGTAAACAGGAAGTAGCTGTACGCGTGTGGGATCCAACGGATGATGGTCCGCAACCCGCAGGTAAACAGGTCGTAAAACCGGAAGGTATCTGGTACACACCTGTGACAGGTATCTGGCAGACAGTATGGCTGGAAGCCGTTCCGAAGACATACATCGCTTCTACCAAACAAACGCCTGATGTGGATAAACACACGCTCACGCTTTCTGCGGATGTGCAGAACGTGCAGGATGGCGATAAGCTGAAAATCGAAGTGCTGGAAGGCGATAAGGTGATTGCACAGCAGGAAGCGAATGCAAAGGAAGCAGCCGTTATTTCTATGTCCAACGAGAAGCTATGGTCTCCTTCCAATCCTTATCTGTATGATCTGAAAGTGACACTGGTGCGTAATAACAAACCTGTAGATGAGATCAGAAGCTATTTTGCAATGCGTAAGATCTCCATGGCGAAGGACGCGAAAGGGGTACAGCGTATGATGCTGAATAATGAGTTCTTATTCCAGTATGGTCCGCTGGATCAGGGCTGGTGGCCTGACGGTCTGTATACACCACCTACACATGAAGCGATGGTGTACGACATCGATCAGCTGAAGAAAATGGGCTTTAATATGATCCGTAAACACATTAAAGTGGAGCCGGCAACGTATTATACCTATTGTGATAAAGCAGGTATCCTGTTGTGGCAGGATATGCCAAGCGGTGACAGAGGCAACGGATGGGAAAACCGTCCTGGGATCTACGATCATCAGACTGACAAAGACCGTACTGCTGCATCAGAAGGCTACTATCGTAAAGAGTGGAATGCTATCATGGATGCTTTACATAACTATCCAAGTATCGTTGTATGGATTCCATTCAACGAAGCATGGGGTCAGTTCAAAACTGTTGAGATCACAGAGTGGACGATGAAGAAAGATCCATCCAGACTGGTAAACAGTGCAAGTGGTGGTAACTTCTACATCACCGGTCATATCCTGGATCTGCATAACTATCCGCATCCTGCGATGCCAAGTCCGGAGCTGTTTGGCGAAAAACAGATCCTGGTATTGGGAGAGTTCGGCGGATTAGGTTTACCTGTAGATGGACATACCTGGCAGCAGAACAAGAACTGGGGTTATCAGTCATTCAAGACCTCAGAGGATATGTTCAAACGTTACAATGAATTTACACAAAGGATCGCGCAGCTGATCCCATTGGGGTTATCTGCAGCGGTGTATACACAGACGACCGATGTGGAAGGTGAGATCAATGGTTTTATGACGTATGATCGTAAGGTGGATAAGTTCCCTGTGGATAAGATGAAAGAAGCGAATACGAAACTGTATAATCCGGCACTGGCGAAGTAAGTTGTGTGGAAGGAATAATATTAAATTAAAGCCGTCTCAGGTAACTGAGGCGGTTTTTTTATTAAATTTAGTGAGAGAAACCGTGAGAATGCAGTAACCCCGATTTGTTTTACCCCGTCATTTAAAAACCCTCAAATATAATTGCTATGAAAAAAGCCAGCTTTCTGTACGCATGCTATGTCATGATGTTCTTTTCATTTTATGCATGTACCAAGCCTGAAACAACCCCCGGCCCCCTTTTAAATAAAAACACACTGGGGATTAATCAAAACCCTTCTGCAGACTCTGTAGGGTTAAACGGTATTTATGTACTCTGCATGGACCAGGCTACCGACTTCAGCGGGACCATCGCTTATTATGATTTCAATACCGGTACTTTTGACAGGAACCGCTTCCTAAGCGCGAACGGATATAACCTGGGGTTCTATCCTTATGATATGAAACGCTATGGCAATAAGATCTATGTTACCGTAAGAGGTACAGGCACCAGTGATGCGTATGTGGAGGTACTGGACGCATTTACATTGGTCTCGCAGGAGCGTATCCCATTTTTTGCCAGTGGCCAGGACCCGGTATATCCGACATATATAGCCGCGGCAGCGGGGAAAGTCTTTGTCTCCTGCGGGGATGGTTATGTCCGTCGTATAGATACCACATCCCTTTCTATCGATGGTAGTTTATTCACAGGAGGGGAACATTTACAGATAGCTGCCAGCGGCAATAAATTGTATGTAACAGGTTATCAGAGTTACGGTGAGCCGGCAGATACTTTCAGATTGCCGGTAATAGATATGCCTACATTCTCTCTTGATACAACATACAAATTTCTGAATCAGCCTATTCTTGCTAAGACAGGCAACGATGGTAATGTATACTTTCACCTCACGTCATACTGGGGAGTGGGAGGCGCCAGGCCGGCACGTTTTATAAAAATCGATCCTGCAACCGATATTGTCACTGATCTTGGATATAGTGCAGGTATGTATGATATGGCAACCAGGGGTGATTCATTGTGGATAATTGATCCCTATGAACCGTTGAGAGTCTACAACACGGTCACTGCGTCATGGCAGGCGATCAGTTATAATACGCCATCGGATATGAAATTTACACCAGTAAGTGTAGAGGTGAACAGGAATAATGGTGATTTTGCCATCCTTGATTCACAGGAAATGAATGTATGGGATGAGACGAAGTTTTACTATTATGATCATAGTGGCAGCTTGTTATTCTGGTATTGGATAGACAAGTACCCGATGGAGATGATATTTATGTATAAGTAACAGCAACAACAGGGCTGCTCAATGTACAGAGCGGCCCTGTTGTTTATTTAACATGAATAGTATGACTGGCTGGTTGCAGCCCATCAGCTTTTACAAGCGCTTTCACATCGCCTGCTTTTTCACCTGATTGCACAATGAACACCAGTTTACCACTAAACGCTTTCATCTGTGGTAAATGAAACGCTTCCAGACAGGTAGGATCACCATTGGCGACTGCCTTAAACCTACCCGCACCTGTCACTTCAAATTGCAGGAGGTTCGTAGCCGCAGGACAAAGATTCCCTTTTGCATCTACTACACTGGCGGTAATATAGGACAAGTCTTTACCATCGGCGGATAAAGCATCGTTATCCGCTTCCAGCCGGATGTGATGTGGCGTGCCTGCTGTTGATACACTATCTTCCGCAACGGCTCTGCCGGTGTGATCATAAGCCACTACGCGGATGGTTCCCGGTTGATAAACCACATCATTCCACATCAGGCGGTAACGGCTTTGATGTGTGGTGGTGTCTTTGTTCAATCTGCCCATGCTTTTACCATTGACAAAGAGTTCTGCTGAAGGATAACTGGTGTAGCAGAATACAGGCGTTATCTGTCCCTCTCTGCCCGGCCAGGTCCAGTGGGGCAGGAGGTGTAGCGTGGGCTGTTGTTTATTCCAGTGACTTCTGTACAGGTAGAACCGGTCTTTAGGAATACCCGCCAGATCGAAGATGCCGAAATAGGAGCTATGGGAAGGCCATCTGGAATCGTAGGGGGTGGGTTCGCCAAGATAGTCAAAACCGGTCCAGACGAATTCACCGATGGTATAATCCAGGTCTTCCTGTTGTACGAATTCGTCATCAGGCACCTGCGACCAGGAGCAGACTTCGAAGTCATAGGAAGAGCATTGGTTATCGTCGTACATTTTTCCTTTGTAGAAGCCTGCCGGGAATTTGTAAATTCCTCTGGAACTTACCGTAGACGCTGTTTCTGAGCCCATGAGAAAGCCCTGTGGTAATTTACTGTGTGCTTCCGCGTAACGGGCGGGTTTATAGTTAAAACCAGGTATATCCAGCACAGCAGCGAAGCCTTTGTTGATGGCATCGTCAAAACGGTCCATACCCGCCGTTACCGGACGCGTAGGATCTTCCCGGTGACAGATATCCTGGAGGCGACGTGCGATGTCTTTGCCATTGGCAGAGCTCTGGTCCGGCACTTCATTGCCAATGCTCCACATGATATTGGAAGGATTGTTCCGGTAGTGATGCAACATGTTCAGCAGATCCTTTTCCACCCATTCATCGAAATAGAGGCTGTAACCATTTTTTACTTTTGGCGCTTTCCATTCGTCAAAAGATTCTACCATCATTAGGATACCCATTTCATCGCAAAGCGTTACCAGTTCCGGAGCTGGCATGTTATGCGAAGTACGGATCGCATCGCAGCCCATGTCTTTGAGCAGACGGATCTGCCGGCGTAAGGCGGCGGTATTGATAGCAGCCCCCAGCGGACCGAGGTCATGGTGATTACAGACACCTCTGAATTTTCTCGGCTGACCATTCAGCAGGAAGCCTTTGCCAGCCTTGTATTCAATGGTACGGATACCGAACGGTGTTTCGTATTGGTCTTTTAACTGTGTGCCTTCATATATCTGTGTGATGGCTTTGTACATGACGGGCGTTTCCGGGGACCATAGTACAGGTCGTGCGATGGAGAACTGTTGCGTGACAGTGCTACTGTCTGCTTTCAGCGGCGTGGAAGCAGTAGCGACCACTTTACCGGCTGCATCGAGCAGATCGGTCTTTACGCTGAGCGTGGCCTTTTTATTACTTCGGTCGATAGTGGTCTGAAGTTGTACCGCCGCGTTTTCTTTTGTGACTATAGGCGTGGTGAGGTAGGTACCCCAGACAGGTACATGTGCATCGTTGGTGACGATCAGGTGTACGTTGCGGTAGAGTCCTGCACCGGGATACCAGCGCGATGCCTGTTCGAAGTTCTCCAGCCTTACAGCAAGCGTATTTTGTCCTTTTGCATGCAGGAAGGAGGTGATATCAAAGGAAAATGAATTATAGCCATAGGGCCAGGCGCCTACTTTTTTACCATTGACATATACTACTGCGTTGCTCATCGCGCCGTCGAAGAGGAGGACGGCTTTTTTGCCTGTGCGGAATTCCGGAACGGAGAAAGACAAACGGTACCAGCCGGCGCCAATGAATGGCAGACCACCTGTACGGCCTGCCTTCATTGTTGCTTCCTGTTCATTGTTCTGTACGATCTGTACTTTCTGTAAATCGTTATTGCCGTCAAAGGGGCCTTTTATGGCCCAATCGTGCGGTATGCGGACTGTCTCCCAGCTTTTATCATTAAACGCCTCTTTTAAGGCCTCGGGATGGTCGCCTTTGGCAAACTTCCAGTTCTTCTCCAGCAGATACTCCTGACGTGCCTGGGACATCCCTTTTACACTCATGAGTACCATGGCCAGTAATGCTATTTTACACTTGTTCATACGCTATTTAACTTTTAACCAGACGGATTCTACTTCTATGGTATATGGTGTGGTGTCCGCAGTGGGTATGTTGGTGAGTTCTATTTTATCGAGCTGGCTGATATCGAAAGGCGTAGCCGTTGCTGCTTTGAACCATAAAGGCATGAAGCTGGGATAAGGTCCTGGCAGCAACAGGGCCTTATCCGCAGATAAACTACTCAAGGGGACTTCGATATCGCTGTATGTTTCTTTAAGTGCGAATGCTGCAGCAAAAGCATTCGCATCAGCAGTGACCAGTGCAATCCTGGCCTGTGCGTTTGCAATGCCCTTCACCCTTGCACGGATCACGATGGTGTTGTATGCTTTCAGTTCGGATGCCCTGTTTTTGAGATCTGCAGCGACTCCTCTGCTCACCCCTGTGATGGTGTCTGATCCTTTACCATGTCCGGCGATGCGGAGTGCCAGTTGACCAGCGCTGCTACCGGTGGTATAAGCGCCCTGTGTATAAGCAGGGATGGTGATGAGATCCTTATGATCAGTTATGTTGAGCAGGGATAGCATGGTATTGGGAGCAGCGATAAAGGTCTGCCAGGTATCCCGCTGATAGTTATCCCATGCATAAGGATCACCTTCATGTCCGCCCGGGAAGCTGGTGTAATGATCTCCCTGTTGTATGATCAGTCTGTATTGCAGCAAGCCTGGTTGCAGTATTTCCGTTGAGAGCGTAGCGGTATAGGTGGCTACTCCTGTCAGATGCATGTCTGCTTTGAACCATTGTCCGCCGAGACGATTCCCTTCCAGCCATACACGCGCATTTGTATCGATGCCTGCGATAGTGGCGGTGACAGTTGCCGGTTGATCAGCGGATATTGCCGTCAGTGGCTGGTGATAGACCGCCAGTGTCGTA
The DNA here is from genome assembly GCF_900114995.1 of Chitinophaga sp. YR627. GTDB lineage: Bacteria > Bacteroidota > Bacteroidia > Chitinophagales > Chitinophagaceae > Chitinophaga. The sequence continues at coordinate 707,529 of NZ_FOUX01000005.1, read as the reverse complement.
TGTACCGGTTGCGGTGCGGCAAACTCCTGTAAAGCGATAACACCATTGATATGACTGGTGCCTGCCGCCGCGGTTTTTCCCTTTCTGGTCAGTAAATAGGTACCAGGGTACAGTGTGCAGGACTTACCTGATACCTGTGGCTGGTGATGATTACCGGCGTTCACTGGTGTGATGCTGAATGTTTCACCCAGGTCAGGTAAGTTGATGCTGATAGATTGATTATTCCATTGTACCCGGCGGACTTCTTTTGCCAGCGAGGCTTTTTCAAAAGGATCATTCAGTGCAATGACGTCGGGCATAATTTCCAGTCGCCAGTTACCTTCCGATATTTTATCCAGGAAGTAGGCGCCTGTACCACTGTATTGTACAGCAGGAGAATTGCCGGTACCTGCCAGGTGTTCCAGTTGCGTATTGTTCAGCGGTTCGGTGGAGGTGTGACTGGTATAATAAAATTCCGTCGCGGTATTCCACTCACTGAGTTGTTGTGCATAACTTAGTCGTGTGTTGCCGAAAAGTGTATCCGCAGGATAAGTACCATAGTTTTTATTACGCGGTAACTGATGGAATGCTTTGTTTGCTATCAGGAAACTGATTGCCTTTTCGGGCGTATAGATCATGTTCAGGTAATGCGTCTGGTATTCTGTATTGGCATACGCTGTCGCCATCGGGTCATAGGCAAACTGTGTTGCCCATTGAAAACCGGCGCTTCTGAAGCTTCGGGCCATAGCGGGGTACATGACAGGTTGCAGCACATCTCCGGCATCAAATTCATATACCATCCTGGCTTTGTTATGAAAGGCAGGAATGGTATCGAATGGTATCCGGTAGTAATCAACATTCGGCAGGAGGTTGCCCTGTAAGGTACGATTGGCCACCAGTCCTGTTGGGTACCATTGAAAACTTACCCCATCGATATTTGTTTTTGCGACAGCAGCGGCATAATAAGGGGACTCACTGATATTATAGAAGACGGGCTTTTTCCAGCCGGTGCTCCTGATCGCAGCTGCGAGTCTGTTGACGTAGTTTGTTGCGCCCTCCAGCGGTCCGCTATGGTGTGGCTCATTGTTGATCTCCGTTGCAATGATATCAGGATCGTTCCTGTAGGTCAGGCCAGTATATGGATTGACATGTACGAAGAACTGTTTTACATAGTTCTCCTGTGCGCGGATCGCTGTATCATTCACCAATGCTTTTTCCTTTCCATAGATGTAAGAAAAGCTGCCGGTATTTTCATCTTTCTCCGGATACCCATTTCCCCAGAAGGCAATGGGCGTCAACAGTATTCTGATCTTCCGTTCTTTTAGTTTGCTGATGAGATAGTCAAAGAGGTCGAGATGTTCGTTTGTCAGCAGATTGCCTTGTGCGTCTGTGATCTCTGTATCCCATACATGTACCCGGAAAGCATCTACACCCAGGCGGGCCAGGTGGTAAACATCATCGTCTATCGCCTTTTTCAGATCTGCGCCTACTGCTTTATGCGAACGGTATCCATATGCGAAGGGCGCTGTGTAATTGACGCCAAAGAAAACGGCTTCTTGCCGGTCTTTTGTATAACGTAATACGCCTGTTTTGTCCACATAGACCAGTGGACGCTGGGCCAGGGCCTGACAGGTTAGCAGGAGTGTTAGTAGTAAAAGGGTAGTTCTTTTCATTATCCCGAAATTGAGTGGAATTAAGAATTAAAAATTAAGCGTAGTATAGATGCGCCTTAATCCTGTTAATGCGTTCAGGTTTACAAGTTGTAATAAGACAGTAAACAATTTTTTGCTGAAGTCTCCATTCTTAATCTTTAATTCTTAATTGTTAATTATCTGAAGGCGTCTATCGCGAATGTAGGCTTACCGGTATTATCAAATGCGCCGAGCAGATAGTTCTGCCATCTGTTGTATGCCTGTGGTTCCCAATAAAAGATTCCGAGGCCTTTGCCACCCGGTAAGTTATGGATTCTTGTGTAAAGGTCACGGATAAAGTAATTTGTGGCAACCGGTGATGTGGCCGGCATGCCTATTTCGCAGAGCAGAATTTCTTTATTATAACGGGATACCATGTCGCGCATATTAGCTTCGCATTGCTGATTGGGTGTCTGCCATTCCACGGTAGAAGGGTAGAGCGACATACCGATGATATCAAAATTGGCTTTGTTGGCAACCAGACCATCGAATATCCATTTATAGAGTGCATTGTCGTATCCGTTTGAAAGATGGACAATGACTTTGATGTTGCTGTCGATTTCCTTTACTGCTTTATAGCCTGCGTTGATCAGCAGGGCGAAATTATCCATGTGTTCGGATGCTTTGCCTAAAGGCCATAACATACCGTTGTTGGTTTCGTTGCCGATTTGTACCCATGCAGGGATGATGTCTTTTGCTTTCAGGGCGGTCAGGACTTCATGTGTATGATTATAGACGGATGTTTGTAAGCCCGCGATATCCTGGTTGCTCCAGGCAGCCGGGGGATTTTGTTGTCCGGGATCCGCCCATGAATCGCTGTAGTGGAAATCTATCAGCAATTGCATGCCGAGTGCATGTGCGCGTTCTGCTTTGGTTAATACATCAGCGAGGTTGTTGTACCCATTGGAAGGGTTCACCCATACACGCAGCCGGATGGCGTTCATGTTGACATTTTTCATCAGCTGCATACCATCCGTTTGTTTACCGGTGGTATCATAAAATTTCATGCCTGCTGCTTCCATTTCGGTGAGCCAGCTGACGTCAGCGCCGCGTATCATCTTCTCAAGGATCGGATTTGTGGCAGGCGTGTTGCCCGGCATTTCATATTTTTTGCAACCTATCGCTGCCACTAAGAGCAGACTGGTTGCTATGATCAGTTTTTTCATTTCCAGTGTTTGATTTACAACTTCGTGAGCGTATAGGTGTAATTGCCCGCCTGACTCAGGTTCAGTACCACTTTGTAATTGCCTGCCACACCACCTGGTGCAGAGATATTACCACCATCCTGTACCAGTTTGCCGTCTGTCGGACCGTAGTTGAGTGTCCAGCCTTTATTGGCCCTGAACTTGAATCCACCGGCTCCTTTGATCGCCACTGAATTGGCAATCCATGTACCGGAGGCAACGTCGAATGTCATGGGGATATCTGTCTCCCAGTCACTGGCGACTGCATCACCTACAAGCGCCCAGGTGGTGAGTGTGGTACTCCAGTCCCTTGAATTGACATTCGCTTTTACCAGGAAATAGCCTTCACCAGGTGTATAGAGATTCCCTCCGCCTTTTACCATTTTAGTGGTGCTTTCATAGCCCCATGCAGGATCATTCCAGTTAGGTGCTGTTGTGATCTTGAAGGTGTAGTTGCCACCGGCATTGTTGGGAAAATAAATATAGCCTTCGTAAGCTCCTTTACCTGCTACGTCTGCAATGGTAGGAGCGGTGGCTGCATTCCATCCCTGGTATTCACCCGGTACCCACAGGAGGGCTATATTACCCGGTGCATAAGCTGTGACGGTGATGGTCAGGATATCAGAATAAGTAACCGGAATAGTGGATGGGTTGGTAGCAGTACCATTCTGGCGGACTTCCCCTTTCATGCGTACATAGAGCGGAGCGGCCTTGTTGCCTTCCAGTCCTGTTTGTAATGCGATGGCATTCAGTTCTGTTACCGTGTAATGTTTAGCAGTATCTGCATTCATTACAAATGTAACCGCATGGCTCATGGTGCTGCTGGTGTCAAATTCAAGTGAATAAGTGACGTCTGCGTTGATGCCATAGCTAAGTGCGGACCATTTTAAGTTTACCGCTACATCATCACGGTGCGTACTATCCAGTACGATGGATGTAATGCTGCTGGTAAAGGATGGTGTACCTGCCGGAAGCGTGTACACAGATTTTATTTCGTCCTTTTTACAGGAAGTAAAAAGGAGGGTGAGCAGGAGATAAGCAAAGATTCTTTTCATACAATCATTTTACAGTTGGACATATTAGTAGCCATCATTCTGGACAAGGTTAGGATTGGCGATCCTGTCTGTCGTGGGAATCGGAAAGACATTGTATTTGTCCTGTACAGCTGTACCCGCGGCAACGCCACCTTTGAACGGCCACAGATAACTGCCGCTGGTCAGTTTACCAAAGCGGACCAGGTCAGTCCTTCTTTTCGCTTCCCAGTACAGTTCCCTGCCTCTTTCTGCGAGTATGAAATCCAGTGTGAGCTGTGTTGCACTGATGTCACCATTGTTATTGCCGTATGCTCTGCGGCGTAACAGATTGACATAATTCACTGCTTCTGCGATAGAGCCGCCACTACCTCCGCGTACAACTGCTTCAGCATACATCAGATATGCATCACCTAAACGGAACATCGGAAAGTCTGTGTCCGTGAATCTCCTGGTAGGATCGGAACCTGGCTGACCGGTAGAGCTGATGTTCTTAAACTTTGGTACTGCATAGCCATCATTGAAACTGGCGATATCGGTGATGTCGAGGTTTTGTCCGGTAGCATAAAACATCGCGCGTTTATCTGTTGTACCAAAAGGATCAGGGAAGAGGTCTACAATGGCTCTTGTCGTTCTCATACCGCCCCAGGCAGTAGATACGCCATAGTCAGCCACATTCATAGAACCGCCAATGGAGCCTAATACGATGAAGGTGGTATTACCATAAGACTGTGAGGTTACACCGTCAGCCATGACAGGAAAGATGATCTCCGCTGTTTTATCATTATCTGTTTTGAATAATTGTGAGTAGTCTGCTGCCAGTGAATACGGACTATTCGTCATCAATTTGTTACAGTAGGTGATCGTCTCGCTATTCTTCTCAGTGCCGGTATAGACTCTTGCGTTGAGATAGAGTTTTGCGAGCAGCATCCAGGCAGCGCCTTTGTCTACGCGACCGTATTCATTGGTGCGTGGTTCAGGCAGGAGTTGTTCCAGTGCTTTTAATTCTGTTTCCAGGTAAGTGAACAGGTCTGCTCTTGAGATCTGTTTTGGCTGGAAGGCGCCTACAGGATCGGCTTCTGTTACGAAAGGTACTTTGCCATACATATCGATCGCTGTCCAGTAATAAAAGGCACGCAGGAAACGTGCTTCGTTACGATATTCCTGAATATCGGCTGCCACATCCGCGGGAAAACTGCTCATTTTCTCTTCTGTAGTCTGCCGCAGGAATTCATTGCAGGCTGCGACGCCGAAGAAAATACGGTCATAGAGCACTTTTACATACTTACCATCAGGTGTGAAGTTGAGGTTGTGAAAACTCAGCAGGTCGCCGTCATTCCAGCCGATGACTGCTTCGTCAGTTGTGAGTTCCTGTAGTTGCCAGTAGTTACGGAGAAACACATTTGTACCGGTGTTGTCGGTAACGATATCGGAAAGACTGTTGTCTTCGTAGTGTTGTCCGCTGAGACAAAGACTGCCATATAGTTTTGCCAGTACGCCTTTGATCTTTACGGGATCTTTATATACAGTTTCGGATGTTTCCTGTACATAAGGCAACCGGTTCAGGTCTTTGGTACAGGAGGCTGTGGTCGCCATTATAGCGGCACAGGCAGTTATGATTGATAGTGATTTGATAGTCATGTTCCTTCTTTTCAAGGTTAATAAGCGATGTTGATACCGAGAGAATAGATGCGTGGTTTTGGATAAGGATTGTTGTCAATACCACTGAAGATCTCCGGATCGAGTCCGCTGTATTTTGTAACGACAAATACATTCTGCACGATGGCATTCACACGCAGGGAGGCGGTATTCCGCAGGATCTTTCCGAAGTTGTAACCCAGGGAAAGGTTATCCATCCGCAGGAAAGAAGCGTTTTCCACGTAGTAGTCGGAAGAATACTGGCTGTTACTAAACCCTGAATTCAGATAGTCCCTGTTCACGTTACCCATGTAGCCCATGGATGTTCTGATACTGTTGTAGGCGCCGCCGGCAGAACGGATGTTGTTGTATACATAGTTGCCGATATTGCTGCGCAATACGAAAGACAGGTCCCAGTTGTCGTAATTGAACTGAGAGGTAAAGCCCATGGTCAGTTTAGGGTTTGCAGATTTATATCTGTAGAACATATTGCTGCCTTCACCTGGTTTGTCATATACGCCTTCGACAGGACGGCCATCCGGGCCATACACCTGTTTGTATACATAGAAGGTTTGTGGTGCATAACCTACGGTGTTGATCTGGATACTGTTGCCTGTGCCACCGGAGATACCACCTGTGAGAATACCTTCAGAGCTGGAGTCGGAGACATTAGACAGTTTCAGGATCTTGTTCTGGTTGTAGCTGATATTGAAACCCGCTTTCCAGTTCAGTTTTTGTTTTTCGATGATGGTGGCATTGATGGCCAGTTCAACACCTTTACTTTCGATATTACCGACGTTGGTCAGCACGTGGTTACTGAGATTCGCACCGGCGGCGGTAGGAATATCAGCCAGCAGGTCTTTGGTCTTTTTATAGTAGAAGTCGAGCGTACCGGTGATCCTGTTATTGAGGAAGCCATAGTCCAGTCCTGCGTTCCAGGCAGCCGTCTGTTCCCATCTGATATTCGGGTCATAGGCTTCTGCACGGTAGGTGTAATAAGCGCCGTTGCCGAAAGGATATTGCACGTTATTGGCGCCCTGGGTATAGATCGGGAGGAACGGATATGCCAGACCAATATCCTGATTACCTGTGACGCCGTAGCCTACGCGTACTTTCAGATCAGAGAAGAGATTGACATTTTTCAGGAAGCTTTCTTCCTTGATCCGCCAGGCCAGTGCGATGGAGGAGAAGTCTCCCCAGTGATTGGCCGGGCCGAAACGGGAAGAACCATCCCGACGGAAGGAGGCCGTCAGCAGGTAACGGTCCAGTAAGGTATAGTTGGCACGGGCGAAGAATGATACCAGTGTATTGCGGCTGGAATCTGCCACCGGGATGTTGATCACGTCTCCGTTGGCGTTTCTTACGGGGTAGGCAGGGCTACCTCTGAAGAAATCCTGGTAGGAGTAACCGGCAGTGACGTCGAACTTACTGGCCAGTTCTTTCAGTTCCCTGTTATAAGTCAGGTAGAAGTCAAAGAGTTTGTCTTTTCTACGCTGGGAGTATTCCGTTATGGAACCACCCCGCTGATAGGAGAGGGCAGCATAGGCTGGCACAAAGCCGTTTCCTTCCGTTTTAGAGATATCATAACCGGCGTTGGCGGTTGCGGTCAGCGCAGGCAGGAAAGGCAGTTTGTAATCTACTTTGATATTACCGATACTCCTGTATACATCGCTGAGGCTGGAATTTAACAGCAGCTGGCCCAGTGGATTTTTGGTGGCCAGTTCGATAGGAATGCCGGTAGAAGCATTCAGCCATTCGAAGAAATTACCATACTTATTGCTGGCGTATACCGGCTGGGTAGGGTCAAAGCCAATGGCTGCCCCTATAGCGCCTTCGTTGGCAAAACGGGATTTCTGATAAACGCCTTTCAGGTTGATGGTGACTTTTAAGGTGTTGTCGAAGAAGGACGGATTCAGGTTCAGGGAAGCGGAAGTCCGTTTAATGTTGCTGGTTTTCAGGATACCGTCCTGGTAGGTATGGCCGATAGACAGGCGGTAAGGTAGTTTTTTAATACCACCGGAGAGCCCAAGGTTATAGTCCCCTCCAAAGGCTTTCTGGAAGATCTGGTCCTGCCAGTCGGTATTGGCGGTGCCTACAAGTGCTTTTTCTTCGTCGTTACCCTTTTGGGCGATCAGGTTACGGAATTCGTCGCCGTTCAGGACGCCGATCTCGTTCCTTCTGACAGATTCTGACAGGACGGTATTGAAAGTGACTTTCAGTTTACCGGAGGAGCCGCTTTTAGTGGTAATGATGATCACCCCGTTGGAAGCCCTGTTACCATAGATGGCGGTAGCGGAGGCGTCTTTCAGGATATTGAAGGACTCAATATCGTTTGGGTTGATCAGACTAAGCGGATTGGCAACGCCAGATACCCCTTCGCTGGTCAGCGGTACCCCATCTACCACGATCAGTGGGTTGTTACTGGCGTTGAGGGAGGTACCTCCCCTGATACGGATGGTACCACCTGCACCCGGAGCGCCGCTATTGGGTGTGATGACCACGCCGGCTACTTTACCGGTTACCAGTTGGTCGGGTGTGGTGATGGCACCCTGCTGGAAGTCTTTCGAACTGACGGTAGCAATGGAGCCGGTCAGGTCTTTCTGTGCCCGGGTACCATACCCGATCACTACAACGTCACTGAGCGTTGATACGGATTCCTGGAGAATGATGTTTAATGAACCGGCGGAAGGTACCCTGACCTCCTGCCTTTTAAAACCCACAAAGCTCACGACAAGGGTATCGCCTGTCAATGCTTTGATGGAAAAATGGCCTGCCGAATCGGCAATGGCGACAGTGCCTGCTTTTTTAACTGCAATAGTTGCCCCCGGAATAGCTTCTCCGGTGGCAGACCGGAGTGTCCCCCTGACAGTTTGCTGGGCTGATGCTGAAAGTCCGGCAAGCAAGGCAACAATAAGATAGATGATACCGTGGAATCCCCGTTTTGTAATTTTCATCGTGGCATTTTTTATTTTGGCCGTATTTTAGGTTCGCAAAGTAAAATAGATGGCCTCGGGGCTGTTATTCTATCGGACATTTTTTTGGTTCTATTGATCTAATTTTGACGCTGTGTGTATGTTCCACGCTTTATCCCGGGCGTATTTCCGCTTTTCCGTTCATTGCCTGACACGTTATGCAGTGTACTTTCGCTACGCCTTTTTGGGTTGCTTATTGTTGTCTGTTGCGCCGGTATTTTCACAGGCGCCGGTTCTGCATTTTCGTCACCTGACCAATGAACAGGGGCTGTCAAATAGTACGATTGAGACCATTTTTCAGGACAGCAGGGGTTTTATGTGGTTTGGTACCCGGGATGGTCTGAATAAATATGATGGTTATCAGATCGTTGTGTATAGATATAGTGCTACGGATAGCACCAGCATCAGTGATAACTACATCCGGTGTATCTATGAGGATAGGGATGGCGTCATTTGGGTAGGGACTCAGAATGGGTTGAACAGGTTTGACGCCGGGAAGAATAGTTTTACCCGCTTTCGTACCCGGTCGGGCGAACCGGGAGTGTTGAGCAATAACCAGGTAACCTGTATCTATGAAGATGCACAGCGCCGTTTATGGATCGGCACCTATGGAGGTGGGCTGAATTTGTATAAGCGGGAGTCAGGTACCTTTTCCAGTTTCCGGCGCAGCGGGGATGAAGCAGGGCAATTTTCTGACGATAGAATAAATGCCTTTTGTGAGGATGCCAAAGGCCGTTTCTGGCTGGCAACAGGGACCGGATTGGTGGAATTTGACCGTGCTAAGCATCAATTGATCGAACCGCCGTCTTACGACGGAAAAAAGCGGGCTATCCGGACCATCCGGAATGATCATCAGGGAAATCTGTGGTTAGGTACGGAGGAAGATGGCCTACTCTGTTATCACCCCGACAACGGTACCTACCAGTTGTATAGTCACCGGGAACAGGAACAAAGCAGTATTTCCACTAATCAGATCCGGGCGATCCTGCCTGACCGCCAGGGGAATATCTGGATAGGGGGCGTCAACGGCGGACTGAACCTGCTGAATACGGAAAGCAATACCTTTTATCATTATCAGAATGAACCGGAATATCCCAGGAGTTTGTCACAACGTACGGTGTCAGCCCTGTTTGAAGACAAACAGGGGATCATATGGATCGGGACCCACCGGGGAGGTATTAATATATATGTGCCCGGTGCAGAGAAATTCAGACTGTACCAGCAGCAGGTGAAACAGAACAGTCTGAGTTACAATGATGTGAAAGCTTTTTGTGAGGATAGGAAGGGGCGGATCTGGATAGGAACGGATGGCGGCGGACTGAATCTGATGGATCGTAACAGTCAGACATTCCGGCATTATCAGTACGACGCATTTAATAAGCATACGATCGGGTCAAATGAGGTGTTGAGTATTACAGAAGACAGGGCGGGTAATCTCTGGGTTGGTACCTGGGGCGGTGGACTCAACCTGTATCATCCCGGCGAAGAAAACTTCACCCGTTTTGTCAATAATCCGGCAGACCCGCAAAGTATTTCTTCCAATTATGTGCAAAAGATACTGGAGGATAGCAGGGGGCAGTTATGGATAGCAACCTATTATGGCGGCGTGAGTATTTATGATCGCAGCCGTCAGCAGTTTACCCGTTTTACCGGAACGGGGAAGACGCGTGTGTCAGGTAATAATGCGGTGTCCATGACAGAGGATAAAAAAGGGCGGATCTGGATCGGTACAGATGATGGAGGACTGAATTGTTATGATCCCGCCAGCGGAAAGATATCCTGGTATTTTACTTCGGGTGAGAAAAAGCCGGATCTGCGGGTGTTGTTTACAGACTCCCGTGGCCGATTGTGGGCCGGACAATCAGGATTATACCTGTATAATGAGGCAGCGGATAGTTTCGCCTTATATACCAGTGAAGCCGGCCTGGGGACTGCCTTTATCAAAGGCATGACTGAGGATAAGGCAGGTAATTTCTGGATTGCTACTTCGGATGGGATCACCTGTTATCATCCGGATCAGCATCAATATAAACAGTATAATACAGGGGATGGCTTACAGGGACTGGAATTTGAAGCGAATGCCTATTTGCAGACCAGGGACGGTCTGATGTTATTTGGCGGTATTAATGGTTTTAACGCGTTCTATCCGGGGGAGATCCGCACCAATACCTATATGCCACCTGTCTATCTGACCGACTTACAGGTGGCCAATCAGCGAATGTTGCCAGGTATGAAGGGCTCACCACTCTTACAGGATGTGAGTGTGACAGATAAGATCCGGTTTGATTACCGGCAGTCTTCTTTCTCGTTTAGCTTCGCCGCATTGGATTATACAGCGCCGGGTAACAATCAGTATGCCTATAAGCTGGATGGCTGGGATAAGGACTGGAATTATGTAGGTAATGAGCGTAAGGCGGCTTATACGAATCTTAATCCGGGTACCTATGTATTTCATGTAAAAGCCTCGAATAGTGATGGGGTATGGAATGAGAAAGATACGTCGGTGATAGTGGTTATTGAACCGCCGTTCTGGCGAACCTGGTGGTTCATTTTACTGCTCTCTGCTGCCATTCTGTATGCAGTATACCGCATACTGGCTTTTAGAAGAGCGTCTGAATTAAAGAAGATCAGCGAGAAGAAAAAGGAAGAAGTGCACCAGCTGAAGCTCCAGTTCTTCACGAATATATCCCATGAGTTCCGCACACCCCTGACATTGATACTGGGGCCGCTGGAGAAGATGATCAGGGATGCGAAGGACAATGGTCAGCTGCATTATTTCAAACTGATGCAGAAAAATGCTTATCGTTTGCTGGATCTGGTAAATGAGGTGATGGATTTCAGGAAAGCGGAATCCGGTGTATTGCAGTTGAAAGTGATGCCGGCTAATCCGGTATTGTTCCTGGAAGAGATCGCAGAGGAGTTCAGGGAATGGGCGGTTGAAAAACAGATCAGCTTTACAATGAATACGGTACAAGCGCCGGAAGAGGCCTGGTTTGATAATCAGGTACTGGAGAAGATCATTTACAATCTCCTGAGTAATGCATTTAAATACACGCCTGCGGGCGGAGCGATCACCCTGGAGATGCGCAGTTCGCTGGAAGAGCTGAAACCTTCTTTCCCACATGAACTGGTGGTGCAAAATGACTACAAAGCAAGTGCATATTTACATATCAGGGTGGTGGATAATGGTATCGGTATTTCAAAAGAGTCGATCGCGCATTTGTTTGAAAGATACTTCAGGGTAAATGAAAATCATCTGGGGTCAGGTATCGGACTGGCATTTGTAAAGAGTCTCACTTTTCTGCATAAAGGCAGTATACGTGTATACAGTGAACGGAAGCAGGGAACGGAATTTATCATATCGATCCCTTATCAGAAGGTGGATTACGCTGAAGGAGAAAGATGGATGGGGGATCCGGCAAAGACTGCGCGGCAACTGGAAAGTCTGATCTCCAATCAAAGATATACGCTGACATCACCAGTGGTGAATGGCGCCAGCGAAGTACAGGAGGAGGGCGGTCATTCGCAGTCATCACTGGCCACTATACTTGTGGTAGATGATAATAGTGAGTTAAGGGAATTCCTGAAAGGTGCGTTATTGCCGACATATAGTATCATAGAAGCCTCCGACGGGCAAATGGGTTTTGAAAAAGCGAAATCGGAGATGCCGGATATTATCATCAGTGATGTGATGATGCCGGTACTGGATGGTATTGCTTTTTGTAAACTGGTAAAGGATAATCTGGAGACAAGTCATATTCCGTTTATCATGCTGACGGCGAAGACGGCATTGTCTTCTAATATAGAAGGAGCTGCTTCAGGTGCTGATTTTTATTTCGGTAAACCGCTGAGTATTGAATTGTTACTGATCACGATCAGGAATACCCTGGAGCAACGCAGAAAGTCCAGAGAAAGATTCCTGAAAGATTATTACTATGAAGCAAAGGAACTGGTGACATCTGCAAAGGATAAAGAGTTTATGGATATGCTGCTGGAAAAGATAGAAGAGCATCTGATGGACCCGGATTTTGATATCAGCGTGTTGTGCAGCAGTATGGGGATGAGCAAAACGAATCTGTATCAGAAGATCAAGCAGCTGACGGGGCAGTCCACTGGTGATTTCGTACGTACTATCCGTCTGAAGAAAGCGGCGCATATCATGTCGCATGAAGATGTACCCTTATCAGAGGTGATCTTACGGATAGGGATACAGACGCAGTCTTATTTCACGAAAGCGTTTAAGAAGGAATTCGGGAAGACGCCTACGCAGTTTCTGCAGGAATTGAAGCAATAGAGGGAGGGTTAAAAAAGTATCACTTCTGAGGATTGTCTGTGGTTGTAACTGCTTGATAATTATATGTTGTTAATCTGGGTGAAGCTGGTCCGGATAATGGACGAACAAGTGACGGTATAGCGACGAATCTGCGACGAACAAGCGCAGGCATTAATACATATAAAGTTGGTAGTATTTTAACTGCTTATCCACGAACTTATCTATTCCAAAATAGAGAGGATAAACGGCACTTGCTGGCAATAAATTTGATGCCTGTAGGGTGAACTAAAACCATTGTTATGGAGTCCATTCTGAAACCATTGTTAGATTTACTACACGAACTGTATATCGGCACAAGCGGTGAGCAATCCTGGGTTATTGATCGGAAGCCAGGTCAGGGCTTTACAGCTGCTATTAAAACCATTAGTGCTCAACAGGCGTCTACACCTATTGTGGAAGGTGGCTCTACCATTGCAGCACATACGGAGCACCTGAGATGGAGTATCTATTTCGCCCTGGAATTTTTTAAAGGAAAGAAGCCCGAAGGGAACTGGGAGGAAAGCTGGAAGATACGTCAGGTAGATGAAGCACAGTGGACGAAGTTACAGCAGGACCTGCTGGATGCATATGAAAAGCTGGTAGTGGCCATAAAGGGCGTGACAGATTGGTCTAATCCTTTTTTCGTACAGGGGGTGTTGGCATTGGTGCCACATGCGGCTTATCATCTGGGTGCAGTGAAACAGCAACTAACAGTTGTGCAGGCTTAATAAATAAAGGTCTTAAATACGGGTATTGTGTTTAAGACCTTTATTTATGTGGGCCGGAGATCTTTGGCGAAGTCAGCATAATGTTTTGAAATGCGGTTTAAAGTGGTTAAGTTTGGTATTATTCCCTATCTATGCTTAAATCCTTATTCCTTGTATTGTTAGCTGTTTGTTTATTCCCGGTATCCTTGTTTGGACGGACGGATTCGCTACCCGGAAAATACCTTAGTCTGGGAACCAGAACAGCAGGTATCTGTTTTGGTAATGCACCTGTTTATACCGGTTTCAAATTTAATCTCATCAACAGATATACAAAGAGAACGAATATCCTGGATGTCTGCTTCTTCAGCCTGGGCAAGGATAGTTTGTATACCACCAATGGGCTTTCGCTGATGCTTACAGCCGGGGCACAGCATAAAAGTAACGGGATGATTATTACTCCCATTGGCAGTCTGACAGATATAGAAAATGGTATCGCGCTGAATGGACTGGTAAACATATTTGATAAGCTGAATGGTTACGGATTTAGCTATGTAATGCTTGGAGATACAATTAACGGGTTGGCTACATCATTTATACTCTTCTCGCGAAAACGCAGCGATATTCAGCGTAGCAGGATCAATGGTGTCGCGATTGGTGTGTGGGTGATCTCTTTCGGAGAAGTAAGAGGACTGTCTGTTTCCATGCAGAATAGCACGAAAGTACATAAAGGTCTTTCTGTCGGAGTGTATAATAAAACAGAAAAGCTTAAAGGGATACAAGTAGGTTTATATAATGTAGCGATGAATAATCCCAGGGGCCTGAGGCGATTACCTTTGCTGAATATGCATTTTGGAAAATGAACGTACTAATATTCATTAGTCTGAATACGGGACTGGTGTCAGTGAGCATTAAGGGGTGAATGCTGCTAGCGAGTGTATTAAAGGAGGCATTCACAACTCGTGGATGCCTCCTTTATGTATAGGAATACCTTACTTACTTCTCCAACAGATTCGCTGGTATCTTACCATCGGTCTTCATTGACAGTTGCAGTAATTTCGCCAGCGCCGGCGTAATATCCCTCAGGTTCATTTCTGCAATCACACCACCTTTTTTAATACCAGATCCACATGCCACAAAGCCGGTACGTATTTCCTGGAAATCAGGATAGTAACCATGTGAACCACCATGACCAGGTTTCACCGCGTCTCCTTTCATTGCATTCCCGAAGGAAGCACCATTCTCACCGCTCAGCGCTAATGCTACTTCCGGATTACCACCTACTTTGTCGATCTGTTTACGATCAATGATGCGGAAGAGCTTTTTCTCTTCCGGAGATAAGTCCGCCAGCAGATCGGTTACCTGTTTCAGTGTTTTAGTATCGTTTTTATCTTTCAGGTAGAGGTAGCTGGAACCGCCTACTGAACAGAATTGCGCTTTCCAGTCATCCGTTTTTACATCATTGATCAGTCCTGCTTTAGCCAGCCATACATTGGGGTTCACGCTTGTTTTTACATCCAGGAAGCCGTGATCGCCGGTAACGATAAGTACTGTGTTTTCCCAGATGCCTGCTTCTTTCAATGCATCAATAATGATACCTACGCTGCTGTCTGCGTCTGCAATGGCGGCACGTACTTTGTCGCCTTCACGTCCCTGCTCATGCTGATAATGATCCACAGAAAAGAAGTGAATGGTCATCAGGTTAGGTTGATCTTTTTTAATCACATAAGAGGCGATCTTAGCGATATTATGATCTTTTCCCCATTCGATGCGGTCTGTATTGTCAAATACATTCTTTTTCAGATCAGCGATGAAACCAGCCGGTTTTGAATAGACCTCACGCACACTGTCGCCCATTCCACCGATATCAGGAATATTATACATCACCGGTGCATCCGCAGATACGGGCCACAGGAGGGCCGCTACTTTCAGTCCTTTCTCCTGTGCCACGCTCCATACGGTAGGCACTTTAATGGAACTGTACTGCCAGTACGACTCATTGGAAGGGCCATTCGGATTGAATTGATTGTTGTAGTAGATACCATGTTTTACTGGCTGCACACCACTAACGATGGCAGTGTGGGAAGGGTAGGTCATGGACGGGAATACGCTGTTAACACCTTTTGCATAAACGCCGTTTTTAGCTATTTCACGCAAATGAGGTGTCTTCCAGGTGCTATCCATATAGAAGTTAGGACGGAAGCCGTCAATTGTAATCAAAACCACATGTTGTGCCTGTTGGGCAAAGATGCTGTGTGTCAACAGCAATAACATCATAAATACAAATCCCTTTTTCATTATTTCTGATTTACTGACAGGAGTATAATACCGGCATAAAGATATTCAGCACCACCATGGAGGTGTGTTAATTATTTATTACCTGGGATGAGCGGTTATTCGGCTGTATCAGCGATAAAATACCTGGTTCCGGGTATTTCCTGAAAGCTGCTGCTATGTTACTTTTGAATTCGCTTATAGCGATTCTGACCAAAAAGTTTAACTATGTCTTTTAGAAAAATTACGGACCTGTTTGGGGTGCTCGTAGGTGTATTTGTTGCCCTCGTTTCTTTTTCTGCGTGTTCTAAAGATGATGATGGAGGACCAGGTAAAAGCAACGACTATTATTTCAAAGCCACTTTCAATGGAAAGGCGTTTGATTTCACACATACTGCAAAGTTTCAGGGCGGTGGTAATGATGGCCGCTGGGAACATATCGTACTGGGTGGTTATGAAGCGAAATTTCCGACAGATGGGAGTCAGTTGCCACCATCATATGACATTGAACTGTGGAGAGTAGGAGGAAATATTGGAGTGGGTAAGTATGAAAGCGCTTTAGAAAAGGAGATGATCTCCCGTTATGCTATACAAACGAATAATGGCACATTGTTGTACAATACTTTACAGGACGGCGATAATTTTATTTTAAATATTGAATCAATAAGTGATAAAGGTATCAGGGGTACTTTCGGGGGCACAATCAGAAATTACGCCGGTGCGGCGATAGAAGTGAAAGATGGCAGTTTTAATCTGCCGTATGATGAGTTAGTAAATCCATAGGGGAAAGTAAGAAACCGGGCTTATAAGGTCCGGTTTCTTAATTGAAGACGGGTACTATTGATGATTCCCCGCATCCATTCATATTCAGGTAAAGCCTGCAACTGTTTTCTCAGAACCGAAGGAATACCGTTTAACCCGACTAAAGCCCCTGCTATCTGACCCGCAATAGCTGCATTGGTATCAGTATCTCCACCTGCATTGATGATTGCCGTAAACATGCTATTTATCCCGATCTCCATTGAGTGGGACGCTGCGAAGATGGCAAAGGGCACTGAGTTCACAACATATCCATTCACGCCCAGCCGGGCAATGTCCTGTATAGTAAGATTTCCACTATATTGATCGATTTGAATCATCCTGTCCCGGACGTTAGTATCGGGTAACTGCTGTATGATAATATCCAGTAGATTTTGAGTACCTGTCCAGCTGCCGTTTAGTATCGCTCTGATCGCTAATACGACTGCGAGTGCTCCGGCATAGGCTTCATCATTTCTGTGTGTGATCCTGCTGATCTCCCTGATATCATCCCTTGTGTAATTTTCAAAGAAAGCAAAAGGCGCTATTCGCATAGCAGCTCCATTACCGGCAGCATAATCGCCACTTCGGCCTACCTGACTCCAATGACCGCCTGCTTCAAGCTCTCGTATGGCTTTTAGCGTGCTGGCGCCAATACCGCTAAGTCGTTGCTGATGATAGTATTTTACAAAATAGGTAGATAAGGCATCCGGACGGCAATGTGGGTTTTCTGCCAGTGCTTCACAGGAAGCCAGCGTCAGCTGGGTATCGTCTGTCAGCGACCATATACGGACCGGCTCTTTAACAGGATGGAGATAGAATGTTTTTGGCTGTATCGGAGATACGTAATTTTCATAGCTGCTACCCCATGCATCGCCTATGGCGCCGCCGATAATACAGGCTTCAAATCTGTCACCGATGGACAGGATAGATGGATCGTCAGTAGTCTGCACCTTATCAGTTTAGTGAGGTCAATTTAGTAAAGGCAACGCATAATACATGATAATTTTAATATGAACATTTGTTCATGTTATAGCTATTGCTGACCAAAGATTGACATTCTTCATCGATAAACATAAAATGTCAGAAATTGCTGTTATTTTCACACGTATTACCGTCACACATTTCCGCTCTCCTTACAAACAAGACCCGTTATCAGCAGGAAGATCCCTGCTGACGTGCATTTAGTGTCCGTTTCCACGTTATTTTTTAACAACCATATATAAACCCTCAAATTAGCGAAGATGAAAAAACTTCATTTGTTATGCCTTTCCGCGTTTATGCTGTTATTACCAGGTCTGGGTTGTAAAAAAGCAGCAGACAAACAAGACCCACTGAATGGTGCTGCAGCTTTCAAAGGAGTGACCGCCCTCGCCGCATCTCCCATTTTTACTAATGCACTACCCTCCAGTGACAACGGCAGCTATTATGATCCATGGGTCATCCGTGTAGGTGGTTATTATTACTATTGCGGCTCTGACGGCGGTCGCTTGTGGATTACGAAATCTGCTACCCTGCAGAACTTATTACAGCAGACTAAAAGCTACATCTTTACGCCTCCCGGAGGGACGTTTTATTCCTCTAATCTATGGGCGCCTGAGCTTCATTACCGCAGCGGAAGATGGTATGTTTATTTCGCTGCTGACAATGGCGACAATGCTAACCACCGTATGCACGTACTGGAAGGTGGTACTGATGCTAATGACCCTTTAAACGGCAGTTATGCGTACAAAGCGAAATTGACCCCTACTACCGATCGCTGGGCAATAGACGGTTCTCCTTTCGATTTTAACGGCCAGCAATACTTTGTCTGGTCTGGCTGGGAAGGTACCTCTAATGTCTCCCAGTACATCTACATCGCCAGAATGAGTAATCCTTATACAATTTCAGGCGAGAGGGTAGAGATCTCAAGACCTGACTATGGTTGGGAGCAGGTCGGTTCACCAACTGTCAATGAAGGTCCTACACCATTGATCAGCGGCAGTACGGTGAATATTATCTACTCCGCAAGTGGTAGCTGGACCAACGATTATTGCCTGGGCCGCCTTACCTGTACAAACGGCAACCTGATGTCCAAGTCCTCCTGGAATAAACCATCTTCTGCCGCCTTCTCAAGATTCGGGAACGTATTTGGCCCGGGTCACGCTTCATTTGTTAAATCACCTGATGGTATACAGTCCTGGATCGTTTACCATGCTGCCAACTATGATGGCGCTGGTTGGGACAGAAGAGTGATGGCACAGCAGTTCTCCTGGGATGGAGATATTCCTTTCTTCGGATATCCGATTGAAAAAGGAATTCCGATACCTTCTCCTTCAATTGGCCCTGAATATGCCATGCCTGTCGCGAATGGTACATACAGGATCAAATCCAAAGTCACCTCACAATGCATCGATGTACCCAACGCTGCTAATACTGCCGGATTGCAAATACAACAATGGACAGACAACAATACAAACGCACAGAAGTGGACATTTACCAGCCTGGGGAATGGCTATTATAAGATCACCAATGTGGCTTCAGGCTTAAACCTTGATAATGCTGGTGGTTCTACAAGTGCAGGCAATATCCTTATTCAGTGGACAGACAATGGCAACATCGCGCAGCACTGGCGGGTACAGGATATGGGCAATGGTTATTTCAAACTGATCAATCGCAGAAGCCTGCTCGCAATTGATGTGCCCAACAGTAATCAGACGCCTGGAACGAAACTACAGCAATGGTACGAGAACCAGTATGACGCAGAGTTGTGGCAGATTATACCTTAGATAAACAAAAAAGCTGCGAATGATCTTCGCAGCTTTTTTATTATTGTCAAATAACAGATTAATGTTTAGTATCCGGTTGATATACCGCTACCGCTACTCTTGAATCAGCACAGCCGTAATACAGGAAATATTGTCCCTTATAATATACCAGGCCCTCAATAAACACCGTCCCCGCCGGATACTGTCCGCTCTTCTCAAATGACTCGGTTGGCACCATAAATGGCTTATCCAGTCTGCTGATCAGTTTGGAGGGATCAGCTGCACTAAACAACATTTGCCCTGCGCAATACGAGTTAGCCGTATAATTAAGATCACCATCTGCGCCGGAGCGGTTCTTACCATTATAGAGGAGTACAATGCCCTTGCTGGTCAGTATAGCCGGAGGACCGCATTCCGTCAGGTGACTATCAAAATATCCTTTTCGTGGAGAGGCCAGTTCCTGTAATGCGCCATTGGCGTCCACCAATGGTGTCCAGTCGACAAGATTATCGGAGGTAGCAGCATACACGTGGTTCTCTCCCCAGTACATCCAGTATTTCCCCTTGTATTTTGTGATCCGCAACTGGCCGTTTTTGAGTGTGGTCAGTACAGAAGCTGACTTGGAAGCAATATCATGGAATTGACCATTGTAGGCATCCTGGAAGATAGGACCATGCTTTTTCCAGTGTATCAGGTCTTTAGAAGTAGCAGCGCCCAGGCGTGGTACTTTCTTGTTCCATTGTGTGTATAACATCAGATAAGTGCCATCTTCGGTCACTGCTACCCGTGGATCCTCACAACCGCCTGTCCATTCAAATGCCTGCTGATCGTCCGTGTCGGGGAATAATACCGGTTTACCGGTACGCCTCATGGTGATCCCATTGGCGCTTTCTGCCAGTCCGATACGAGAGGTACGGGCGCCTATTCCTACACCGGATTTGTCTTCCGCCCTGTACATGACATAGACTTTGTTATCCTTTACGGCAGCGGCCGGATTGAAGGTGTCATTGCTTTCCCAGTCCAGTAGTTTTTTCTGCATAGGATCGTAAAAATGGGTCGTAGAATCGGGTGAGATGATCGGGTTGACACCTGCGGGTCTGACAAAGGGACCTATCGCCCAGTCCGGGTATTTGTTGATGGACTGCTGCCCATAGCTGCAAAGGGCGCCTGATAGGAGCATGGTAAATAAGAGACCTGATTTTTGCATATAACGAGGATTTGTAGAATATGACTGGTATAATACAACATTTCCTGCGGAAGGCAGTGCTATAATTTTCCCATGAAAACAATTACTTTTATGCAGTCATGGTTCCTCCATTAGATAATGAAATTTTATTATTCAGGCAGATTGGGGAAGGAAATGAGATTGCATTCCGTAAGGTTTATTACCACTATTACAGGCAATTATATGGTTTCGTGCTCAAGACTGTAAAGTCCGACCCTGTCACAGAAGAAATTGTGCAGGAGACGTTTGCCCGTTTGTGGGAAAACCGGGCTGCTCTTGGAGAAAAAGGATATTCCGCCCCCTGGCTTTTTCGTGTTGCAGCTAATCTGTCCTTTGATTATATGAGGAAAGCCGCTCATGAAGCAAAATATTTTAATCTGTTGTCATCCTCTCCGGGTGAACCTTCCGCTAATAATGTATCCGACTATATAGAGGGTGTCCAAAGTAACCATCTTTTACACGAGGCCATCGACCGCTTACCTCCACAGCGCCGTACTATTTTCCAGTTATCAAGATTAAAAGGGCTCAGTCACCAGGAAATTTCCCAGTACCTCAATATCTCCGAAAATACCGTCAAAAACCAGCTGGTTACTGCTTTGAAGGCCGTTCGTCAGTTCATGAACGATGCCACCCGACTCTTTTTTTAAGTTTTTTTCCAACCGGATAGTCCCTCGTCTTTCTTCAAACGTTATTAAATGTAAAGGGGACCTTTACCTCCTTTCAACCACAACCGAAATATGGCAGAAGATACACGCGAAGAGCGGATCAAATATCTTATCAATCAATACTATGCAGGCACGGCAACTGTTGCAGAGTCCAGCGAACTGAGATCATTTCTCCTGCAGGGAGATGATAGGGAGCTGATAGTGGCGCAACTGGAAGAACTGGCGGGTACAGCACCTGAAGCTACGCACATCAGTGACGAACGACTGGATACCGTATTTGGTTCGATCGTATCATCGCGTACCAGACAAATGCCTGTCCGCCGCTATGTATATGGCGCAGCCGCTGCTGTACTGGCATTGGTAGTGGCAGGTAGTATTTACTTCTTTACGGGTGAACAACAGGGGGTACCGACACAACAGGTCGCTGTGGCAGAAATACTGCCGGGACACGATGGGGCAGTGCTCACACTTGCCAACGGAAAACAGGTCGTACTGGATAACCAGGCCGATGGCGTTATCGGAAATACAGAAGAGAATATCAGCAAAAAAGGGGGAGAGCTGATCGTCGATGCAGATGCACAGCCACATAATAATACAGCATTAAATACGCTTACTACGCCTCGTGGAAGACAATTTGCACTGGCATTGCCCGATGGTAGTAAGGTATGGTTGAATGCCGCTTCAGCTATTAAATTTCCTGCTGCTTTTGCACAGGAAGAACGCACTGTTTATCTCTCCGGAGAAGGCTATTTCGAGATCGCTAAAAAAACAGATGCCAAAGGAAAGAGAGTACCGTTCAGGGTTGTGGTCAACCAGAAAAGCACCATAGAAGTGCTTGGAACACATTTTAATATTAATGCTTATGAAGATGAAGAAAGTATCCGTACTACCTTAATTGAGGGTGCTGTAAAGGTCAGCGCAAGCACAAACAATGTAACACTGGTACCCGGTCAGCAGGCAGCTGTTACCGCAGATCACATCACTGTTGATAAACATGCCGACCTGGAGGAAGCTACCTCCTGGAAGAACGGACTATTTGTTTTCAACGGCAGAGCTGATCTGCGCGAAGTTATGCGCCAGTTGTCAAGATGGTACGATGTGGAAATCATTTATAAAGGAGAAGTGCCGGATATTGCCTTTACCGGTGAAATGCAAAGAAATCTAAACTTACAGCAGGTGACCAAAGGACTTGCTGCGATGGGGGTCAATTTTAAAATAGAGGGACGAAAAATTATCATCTATCCTTAATGTCAAAGGACTAAAAGAAAAAACCGGAAGTGTTCCAGCACTCCCGGCAAAGTCTCAGGTCCGAGTAATTTAACAGCAAGTAGGTCCGATACCACTTATTTGTCATTATCAACCAGAAACCGTTACAAAAGTATGTTTTTTTACGCTTTATGTAACCGGAAGGGGCATGCTATGTCCAGTGCCAGACGGCAGTCTTTCCGGTTATCACCACAAACAGTGAAGACAGTGAAACTGAATGTTCTATTCATGTTTGCATTTCTGATGCAAGTTAGTGCCAGCGGCTGGTCACAGGTCATCAACTATTCCGGGAACAATGTTCCGCTTACGACGATCTTCAGCATTGTTAAACAGCAAACCGGCTACGTAGTACTCTACAATCCGGACCTGGTAAAGAAGACCACACCTGTAACGGTGCATGCCAGCAATATGCCGCTGACCACCTTCCTGGACAGAGTCCTGGCAGAACGGTCACTGGGCTATTCCCTGGAAG
The DNA here is from genome assembly GCF_900114995.1 of Chitinophaga sp. YR627. Classification (GTDB taxonomy): domain Bacteria; phylum Bacteroidota; class Bacteroidia; order Chitinophagales; family Chitinophagaceae; genus Chitinophaga. Next base: position 684,571 of record NZ_FOUX01000005.1, on the reverse strand, counting down.
ATAAGACCATCTTTATTACCAGGCGCGCTATGCCTGCGCGCCCGGCAGTCAGTGAAGCTGCCGTTGAGAAAGCGGAAGTCATTCTGCCGGTAGTAAGTGGTTTCATTAAAGATGACAAAGGACAGCTCCTGCCGGGTGTCTCTGTAAAAGTGAAAGGTTCAGTTTTCGGCACGACCAGCAGTGAATCAGGTTACTTTAAGCTGAGCGGCGTCCCTGCTGACGCTATCCTGCTCGTTTCCAGTGTCGGTTTCGAATCTGTCATGGTTCCTTTGCAGATGTGCTGTAACAAGGTCATGGTGAAGAACGTCAATTCGACGATGGGCGATGATGGAAGTCTCGCATTGACCATTACCCTCAAACTCGCCGTGAAATCACTCGAAGAAATTGCTGTCACTAATACGGGTTATCAGGAGCTGGTGAAAGAACAGTCTACCGGAGCAACCTCAAACGTCAGCAACAAAGAACTGAACGCACAACTGAATACCGACCTTTCTGCTGCGCTTGAAGCAAAAGTGCCAGGTCTCAGCCTGTACCAGGGCGAACCAATGGTAAGAGGGCTCAGTACCTTCTCTACTGCGGTAGGTACCTATCCGCTTATTGTACTGGATGGATTACTGACAGAGACGACACTGGATATGATCAACCCTTACGACGTTGAATCTGTAACCGTACTGAAAGATGCGGCCGCAGCTTCTATATACGGCGCAAGAGCAGCCAACGGTGTGATCGTTATCAATACAAAAAAAGGGAAAAGAGGACAGGTGAGCCTGACCGTTAACGCTGATTACTTTATCACAGAAAAGCCGGACCTGAGCAAAATGCACTACGCTACCAGCGCCCAGATGGTAGACTATGAAAAGGACATTTACGCAAGTGAATTAAGCCGTTTTGCCAACGCGACAGAATTGTTCAATTCATATGGTAGTGTGGGTGGTAACTCCATCAAATATTTCTCTCCCTTATACAACCTTTACAGAAAGGAGAATATTGGGGCCATTACCGCTCATGAAAGAGATGCGGCTATCGAGCAACTAAAGAACTATGATTACTATCAACAGTTCAGCGATAATGTCTGGCGTAACGAAGCGCGTAAGCGTTTCAATATTGCCCTGAGCAGCGGATCTGAGAAGAGTAATACTTACTTCTCCATCAACTACGACGGAAACAATGAACTGGTAAGAACAAATACAAACGAAAATCTGAATGTCTATCTGAAAAGCGCCTTTACGCCACGTCCATGGCTGACAGCTACTTTCGGTGCAAACGGCGCCTATTCAAAAGCAATGACTTCAGAAGGCACTTATTCCGATTACCTGAATCAACCGCGTTATGCACGTATTGTGGATGAAAATGGTAACCGTGTATATGCTGACTATACCTCCTTCAAAGATGGATTCAGCTCTTCTGATAATGTGAACGGGACCGTGATCGATCAGCTGGCTGGCAATACTCAGTTTAAGTCATTCCGTTTCAACCTGCTGGATGAACTGGAAAACAGCAGAACAAAAGACCAGGAAATGAGACTGCGCACCTTCGCGGATGTCGGTATAAAACTGATCGATGGATTGAAATACGGTCTGAAATTTCAATACGAGACGGCTAAAAAAGAAACAGAGAGTTTCTCTGATAAGAATGATTACAGCATGAGGTATCTGTACAATGCGATGACCAGTTACAACCCGACAACTGGTATCTACACGCATGAGATCCCTTATAATGGCCGTCTCTATCAGCTGAACCGTTCTTCTGATAACTTTACCTTCAGACAACAACTCGATTACAATAAATCATTCAGCATATCCGGCAGACAACATGACGTATCAGCGATCGGTGGTTTTGAAATGAGACAGTCACGTACGCCGGTAAGTGTAGGCGACCTGAGATATGGTTATGATCCGGTGACATTGACTTCTTCACAAACTGACTGGTACCGTCTGGGTGACGCCGGCATAGACAGTTACCTGTTTGGTTACACCAGCCTGGGTTACCAGCCGGGTAAGACTAAAACTGAAGTACGTCATCGCTTTGTATCCTACTATGCTAACGTCAACTATACATTCGACCGTCGTTATAACCTGTCAGGTAGTGCGAGAGTAGACCAGACAGACCTCTTTGGTACAGACCCGAAATACCGTAACCGCCCGCTGTGGTCAATTGGCGCCGGCTGGAACGCTACCAATGAAGCATTCCTGAAAGATGTTGCCTGGCTGGACTTCCTGAAAGCGCGTGTGACCTACGGTGTGAATGGTAACGTGGATCAGTCTTCCTCTCCGTATATCACCGCAAAACTGAAAAGCGATAACCTCTTTACAGAGCTGCAATATATTGATATCTCCACTTTGCCTAACCCTAAACTGCGCTGGGAGAAAACAGCTACCACCAACTTTGGTATTGATTTCGCTGTGCTGCACGGTCTGCTGAATGGTAGTCTGGACCTCTATCGTAAATACAGCTCTGATCTGATCGTTAAAACAGACCTCGATCCAACAGTAGGTACTGCGTCACTCACTATCAATAACGGTGCGATGAGCAATAAAGGTATCGAACTGGGCCTCTCTTCAGATTGGGTGAGAAAGAAAGACTTCGGTATAACCTCCGCTGTCGTGTTCGCATACAATAAAAACCGTATTGAAAAGATCAATAGCGGCGCTACGGATGCTTACTCTTATATCGGTTCTCCTTCTTACTATTATTACGCGAATACACCTTTTAACTCCCTGTATGCTTACCAGTATGGTGGCACTATCAATGGATATCCATATATCCTCGATGAAAAAGGACAGCCAAATGTCACCTTTGATGCAGATGGTAATCTGACTGCTATCAGACAGGTTAACAGCCCTTCCGCTATCAAGAGAGTTGGTACGATGCTGCCTAAATTCAACGGATCCTTCCGCCAGAGCTTCCGTTATAAAGGAGCAGAACTGGGTGCTATGTTCGCCTTCTATGGTGGGCACCAGATGAGACGTGATCGTATGGATTTTGCTGGTACCACGCAGAACAACCGTGCACTGGCTGATCGTTATACAGACGCACACCCGAATAGTAATCCGAGAATGGAAATAGACTATCCTGATGCGTTAAAGAGCAATGCATACATCCTGTCTTCTTATTGGAGATATGCTGACATACAGGTCGTAAGCGCTACCAGTGTACGCCTCCGCAATCTGTATCTGTCATATGTACTGCCAAAGCATTTATGTAATCTGATCGCTGCTAAGCAGGTGAAATTCACCGCACAGGCGAATAACCTGTGGATGTGGAGTAAGGCCGGTGATGATCTGGACCCTGAAACCTCCAGTCTGAACGGCGGTACAAGGAACCTGCCATTGCAACGTTCCTTCCTCTTTGGCGCAGCAGTTAGTTTCTAATTCTTAAAACATCAGCTCATGAAATCTATTCATCACTTCGCATATATCTTCCTGGTTGCCGCGCTTATGTCGTGCAACAAATACCTGGACCTCGTACCAAAAGGACAGCAGGTAGTAGAAACAACGGATGACTTCTACAAAATGGTTAGCTATCCCAACAGGGCTTATCCGATCAATAACTTCCAGTACCTCGTGGATGATCAGTGGATCAAAGAATCCTACGTGATCGGTGTACTGAAGGACATCAATGTGATCAACTTTACTTTTGATACAACGGAGAACCGTGTCAGCAAAATGGGCTCTTCCACCCTCTATAACCGTACCTACGAGTATATCAACCGTTGGAATATGATCATCACGCTGGTTGACCAGAGTAAAGGGGATGAGCATATAAAGCAACTGGCAAAGGCAGAAGCGAGAGTACTGCGTGCTTTTGACTACTTTGTATTACTGAATACTTTCGGCAGACCATACGTGCCAGAGACCGCTGCTACCGATGGCGGTATCTGTATCATGGATAAATACGACCTGGAAGCTACGCCTAAGAAATCATCTGTAGCAGAAGTATATGCCTTCATCGAAAAAGACCTCGACGAATCCATGCAATACCTGCAGGCGAAGCCAATTGATGTGTACCATCCTTCCCTGGCTTTCGCATGGGCATTAAAAGCGAAAGTACACCTGTTTAAAAGAGAGTTTGATAAGTGTATCAATGCTGCGCAGCAGTCATTAGCCTATAATGATCAGATCTTTGACCTGGTGACTTATGCTGCCAATGGAGGTCCTTCCAGACTGCCTATCACTGCAGGGAACAATCCGGAAGTATTGAGTTACCAGTACATGACCGGCCGTAATGAACTGAGTATCGGTTATACTTTCTGCATCAGCCCGGAGCTGAGACAGTTGTTCACACCTCATGACGCCCGCTTCAACCTGTTCTTTAATACAACCAACGCATCCTTCCTCGATATTGGTGCAGGTACTGCCTACTGGGGAACTAAATACACCAGTTTCTTTACGGTAACGGTAGGAATGAAAAGCACGGAGACCCTGCTGATGCTGGCAGAGTGTTATGCGCGTAAGAACAATATCGGAGGCGCCATGGACCTGATCAATAAACTGCGCGCCAAACGTATCACTGACGCTACAGAAGCAAAGCTGGAAACACCTGCTACTGTAAAGGAAACCATGGATATCATCATCAGCGAAAGAAGAAAAGAACTGTTGTTCGGCTTCAACCGCTTCTGGGACCTGCGCCGTCTGAATACAGAACCTGAGTACGCAAAAACAGTGGTGCATAAATTCCCGCTGGTCAATACATCAGTACCACAGGTGGAATATAAACTGCCGCCAAACTCAAACCTGTACATTATTCCTTTTGCACAGGATGTATTGAAGAAAAATCCTTCGCTGACATTAAACACGAATGAACCACTTCCCTGGTAAGGAGATCTAACCTAATTATATCAATTCCAACATGAAGAGAATTACGATGGGGCTGTCATTACTCACGATGGTAATGGCGGCCCATGCTCAGGACAAAAGCAAACCGGCCGGAGATTCTGCAAAGGTGAGCAAAAGCATGCCTTATGAGAAAGTTATTACCAAAGACGCTGTTACCCGTCAGGGTATGTTTACTGTTCACCTGGTAGATAACAAGTACTACTTTGAAATACCTGATTCCCTCCTTAAAAGAGATATCCTGGTAGTGACCCGTTTTGTCGGTACACCGGAACTCTCTGGTGTATATGCTGGTGAAAAGGCTAATGAACGTACGATCTATTTCGAAAAAGGACAAGGCAACAAACTCCTGATGCGTGTGGATGTGTTTTCTGTGAGGGTGAAAGATGAAAATCAGGCTTTAGCGAAAGCAGTACAGTCATCCGCCATAAAACCTATTGCAGCAGCCTTCGATATCAAAACTGTCAATAGCGCTAATGGTAATATGGTGATCGATGTCACTGATTTCCTTAAAAAGGATAACAATGCATTATCCATCGATGCAGAAGTAAAGAACGATATGAAGCTGGGTAGTATCGCGGATGATCGTTCCTTTATCACCAGTGTGAATGCATATCCGATCAATATCGAGGTACGTACTACGCGTACCTACACGACTTCAGGCGCTGCTATTCCGGCTGCGGCTTTGTCAGGTGCTGTTACCCTGGAGATGAACGTATCTATGGTACTGTTGCCGAAAGAGCCGATGCGTAAGCGCTTATTCGATGAAAGGGTAGGCTTTATGGCCAATAAATACATCCTGTTTGATGAAGACGCACAGGTGTCGCAGGAGAAATACCTGATCCAGCGTTATCGCCTGGAACCTAAACCGGAAGATCTGGAAAAATACAAACGTGGAGAACTGGTAGAACCTGCTAAACAGATCGTGTACTATATCGATCCGGCTACACCAAAGAAATGGCGTCCGTATCTGATCGCTGGTGTAAACGACTGGCAGAAGGCATTCGAACAGGCGGGTTTCAAAAACGCCATCGTTGCAAAGGAATGGCCGGAAGGAGATACTACCATGAGCCTGGAAGATGCGCGGTTCTCTGTAATACGTTACCTGGCGTCTCCGATTCCAAATGCGTATGGTCCGAGGATCAGTGATCCCCGTAGCGGTGAGATCATAGAAAGCCATGTAGGATGGTACCACAACGTCATGAAACTGATCCATGACTGGTATATGATACAGGTAGGTCCGAATGATCCGCGTGCCCGTAAGATGGTATTTGACGACGAACTGATGGGAGACCTGATCCGCTTTGTATCCTCTCATGAAATAGGACATACGATTGGTCTGCGTCATAACATGGGCGCCAGCAGTCAGACGCCGGTGGAGAAACTCCGTGATAAAGCCTGGGTGGAAGCCAATGGTCATACCGTATCTATCATGGATTATGCACGTTTCAACTACGTGGCCCAGCCGGAAGATAATATCGGTAAAGCCGGTCTGTATCCGCGTATCGGCGCTTATGATAAATGGGCGATACAGTGGGGGTACAAACAGCTCTTCAACACCAGCGATGAGTATGAGGATAGCAAAATACTGAACAAATGGATCGTAGACAGTCTGGCGGCTAACCCACGTCTGTGGTTTGGTGGTGAAGGTAAAGGAGAAGATCCGAGAAGTCAGACAGAAGACCTGGGTGATGATGTGATGGTGGCTAACGAATATGGTATCAAGAACCTGAAAAGGGTGGTACCCGAACTGGTGAAGTGGACAGCGGAAGAAGGGGATATGGATGATAACCTGGAGCGTATCTATAAAGGCGTGGTAAAACAGTATACTAAATACCTGTACCATGTCATGAAGTATATCGGCGGACAATACGTTACGCGTAAGAGTACCGAGCAATCAGGTGATGTATACGAGAAACTGCCAAAGGCGAAAGTAAAGGAAGCGATCAGCTTCATCGGCCGTAACCTGATGGAACCGCCATTGTGGTTATATGACAAGAGCATTACTACCCGTCTGAACATATTTGAGATGGATGAGATCATGACCATGCAGAATAACATGATGACCACCATCCTCAATGCAGGAATGATGTACAACCTGGTACAGCGCTATACCAATGGTAAGGAGCAGTACACAGTGACAGAATACCTGAACGATGTGAAAAAAGCGATCTGGAAACCGTTGACAGGCGACCAGGTGAAAGATACGTACTACAGAGGAGTACAACGGATGTATGTTGAAAAACTCGTAATGGCGATCAATACCTCCAAATTAAAAGAAGGCAAGCTGTTGAACAATCTGGAAAGGAGTGATGCGAGTCTGTATGCCAGGACCCATCTGCAGACTATCAAAAATGAACTCATGATCAGCAATGTGCCGGGAGCACTAAATCAGGCGCATAAAGCGATTCTGATCAGGGAGATAGACAAGGCCCTGAAGGGAGATGATAAATAAAGGTTTTGAGTGATGAATGCAAATCGCCGGTGCTGGTTTTCCAGCCCGGCCTTTTTTATGCGCATCCGGCACCGCTATATCCGGCTTCTTTTTTTGCTGCGGATCCTTTGTTACCTGTATATCTGCCTTATTTAAGGAGAAATCTCCATAAGGCCGGCAGGGCCCGTGAAATGTTGCATAGTATTGGGTAACTTTGCACTACGTATGAAGCTGATTAAAAAACTAAAAGCACTTTTTTCCACGAAAGAAAAGACAATCGGAAGCTATGCTGATTTCTGGAAATGGTTCCTGCCAAAGGAAAAAGGATTTCATAATGCCATCAGGACCGGTCAGCGGGTGGATGAAGATTTCCTTGATCCCATCTTTTCCAAATTGCAGGAACTGAGAAGCGGCGTCTATCTGCTGGCAGGTATGACGGATAACAATACCGTCGAACTGGTCTTCACCGCAGAAGGTAATTTCCGGAACATCTATTTTGTGGAAGAACTGACCGCTGCCGCACCAACCATAGCCGGCTGGAAATTTACTGCTTCCAAACCACCGACAGATATCACCAACTTTGTGATCGAAATGGGTGGATATAAATATGATAAAGGCAGTCTTTCCTTTTATCCGGAGGAAGACGCCGATTATCCTGATGAGATCCAGATCACTATCATTCATAAGGATTTTAACAACGAAAACAGCCGCGATATCACCCTGGGGGTATATAACTATCTCGATAACTATCTGGGCGAATTAAACGCCATTACAATCATTGATTCACTCGCCGTAAAAGGTCCCGCTGAAGCTGAGCAGGAACTGATAGCCATTGAGAAACTGGAAGGGTACCTGAAATGGCGGCAGAAGGAATTTGTGGAAAAGTACGACGCTGTACGCCATAATGTGAAAGAAGATATGTATGCTTCCCTTAACGGTGAACTGGAAGATGGCCGGCCACTGGTGATGATCGTTAACAGCACCCTGCTGGAATGGGAAGGCAAGGCTTCTCATCCCTGGATCATCGATTTTACCATGGAATATAATGGGGAGCAGACCAATGGCATGCCCGATAAGCCTACCTATCAGCTGATGGATACGATCGAGGATGAAATGACGGTTAAACTGCCCGACCTGGAAGGGTATTTAAATATCGGCAGACAAACCGGTGGCAGTAAACGCAAGGTCTATATGGCCTGTCGTGATTTCCGTAAGACATGCAAAGTCTTTGATCAGCTGAAAGAACAATATGGGAGTAACATTAGCATGAACTTAACGGTTTTCAAAGACAAATACTGGCGGTCTTTTGATAAATTCAGGGTTTAAAATCACCACATCGTCCTGCTGCAGGAAGGAATCTATAAATAGTACACAATGATCAGACACGTTGATATCCTGGATACAAAGATCCTCTCAGATAACTGGTATATACTCAAGAAAGTTACCTATGAATACACCATGGCCGATGGACGGAAAGAAACGCAATCCCGTGAAGCCTATGACAGAGGTAACGGCGCCACCATACTACTGTATAATAAGGAACGTAAAACCATTATTCTCACCCGTCAGTTCAGGCTCCCGACTTATATCAACGGTAATCCGGACGGTATGTTGATAGAAGCCTGTGCCGGTTTGCTGGACAAGGACAATGCGGAAGACTGTATCCGCAGAGAAACAGAAGAGGAGACAGGCTACAGGATCGAAAATGTGCAGAAGGTATTTGAAGCATATATGTCCCCGGGTTCAGTAACGGAGATCCTTTATTTCTTCGTGGCGGAGTATAAACCGCATATGAAAATAGGTGATGGCGGCGGACTGGAGCACGAGCAGGAAAACATCGAGGTGCTGGAGCTACCATTCGAAAAGGTCCTGGAAATGGTGCGTTCCGGGGAAATCAAGGACGCCAAAACCATCATGCTGATTCAATATCTGCAGATCCAACAGCTGTTATCCTGAGCTTCCTGAAAGGGTATTGGTCACCTGACAGCCGGAATACGTTCCGGCTTTACTCACTTTGGTAATATCTGATATGTATAGTACATTTATACGTCAGGGTACTGTAAATTTAAAAACTGTACGGTTTGTCAGGTGAACAATTATTATGGGATGCGGTCAGAAATAGTGATGTAAAAGGCCTTGAAGCATTATATAAAAAGTATAATGAAGCTTTATACAGCTATGGTAAGAAGTTTACCGGGGATACCCACCTGGTAGAAGACGCCGTACAGGAAACATTCATCTCTATCTGGAAATACCGGGAACGTCTCTCCGTGACGTCCATGTTTAACCTCTATATCTTCAAATCTTTCCGTAACCACCTGTTTCGTCTTATTAAAGAACAACAAAACACCTCCTACCAGGAAGATGACCTTTCCTTCTCATTTGAACTGGGTTTTGACGCCCGCTTTATCGAAGGAGAGGAGGCCGCTATATTGTCTGCCCAGATCCGGCAGGCGCTTTCCAGACTGACCAGCCGTCAGCGGGAGATCATCTGGTTCCGTTTCTTTGAAGGCCGCTCTTTCGAAGAGATCGCAGAGATCATGGATATGCAGGTAAGGGCCACCTATAAACTCTCCGCCCGTGCCCTGGCTTCCCTGAAAGAAATTATGGAGGGGCCCGCCCTTCTACTGCTGCTTTCTTTTCTAAGAAATTGATAATTAATGTAGTATATCCTCTTTTCTACCTGCCCGTTTGACGTTTCTCTGCCTGTTTTAAAAAAAACTGAAAAAAAGTTAAAAAACGTGGGGCACTTTTAATGTAATATCTTCTTTTATATACAAACGCTTACCAAAATCGAATCTTAAAGGATGAAACGCTCCGTTCATTACTATGCCAGCTTTACTGCCATCCAACTGGCCGCAGATCCTTACTTCCTGGAATGGGTAAGGTTCCCTGATGCAGCTGGTAACCAGTTCTGGGAGCAATTCCTGTTGACTTATCCGCATAAAGCTGCCGATATCGCCCGTGCCGGTGAGATCGCACGTAGTATGTATGTATTGGCTGACAAGCCTTCCACGCAACAGCAGCAAGATAACTGGAAGCGTATCCTGGCAGCCTTACCGGATACACAACTGGGCCTGCCACGTCGTTCTATACTGCGCACGATACGTCCGGTATGGACAGCCGCCGCCGCTGTAGCTGTAGCCGCTATTGCTGTATGGCTGATATTCCGTCAGGAAACTAAAGAGATCAGTATCGCCTCCGGTTATGGTGAGGTAAAAGGTGTATTGCTGCCAGATGGCACACAGGTAAAACTGAATGGTAATTCAAGCTTACGATATAGTGAACAATGGAAAGCCGGATCACCCAGGGAAGTCTGGGTAGAAGGGGAAGCCTTCTTTGACGTAAAACCGGTAGCCAGTAACGATGCTTCCCAACGCTTTGAAGTGCACAGTGGCGATATCGATGTACAGGTCCTTGGTACATCATTCAATGTGCGCAGCCGCAGAGGGATCAGCGATGTTATGCTGACTACAGGAAAGGTCATGGTGGCGGCCGACGGGAAACAGCAACTCCTGTCCAGCCCCGGAGAACTGGCCACATTCAATCAGAAAAAACTGGAGAAAAAAGTAGTACCGGTCTCTAATTACACCAGCTGGCAGGAACAGAAACTGCAACTGGAACAAACCAGCGTAGCCGATCTCTTCGCAAGGCTGGAAGATGACTGGGGATATAATATCCAGTTGAACGACACTTCTCTGCTTCATAAGAAGATCAGCGGAGAAATAGACATGAAGGATAAACAGGTATTAATTAATGCGCTTGCTTTGATACTACATGCAGATGTATCACAACAGGGAGAATCAACCATCATAATCACACCCAACTAACATTCTGACAAGAAAGGGGACAAGTTTTTAATTCAAAATCACAACAGGCATGATCAATCTGAAAAAGGTTGCGGCCTTCTGCTGTCTGCTCTTATGCAGCTTGCAGATATTTGCTGCCGTAACCCGCCAAAATCAACCGGGAATTTCGCTGAAAGAAGCGCTTAAAAACGCCTCTTCCAGGTTCCATGTATCCTTTATCTATGAAGATGAACTGGTAGCCAATAAGACCGCTAAGGTGCTGCCGGACGCCAGTTTTAAGAACGTGGAAGGATATCTTGCTATTATTCTGAAACCTTACCACCTGCAATTCAGGAAACTCAGCAATACACAGTACGCCGTATTCGCTAAACAACCGGATGCAGCTGCAAAAGACAAAGAAAGATCAAAAACCAACCAGATGGCTCCGGAAGAAGCTGCCCCATCACAGGCAGCTCCCGGTCAGCCTGTCCGGACAATACAGATTGAGATCAATAACGGTGACAGTGAGCAGGATAATGCACGCTTCCTGTTTGGTATCGTTACTGATGAGAATGTGGCGCCTATTACCTCCGCTACTGTAAGAGTGCCTGGTACAAATACGATGACGCTGACCAACGCGCAGGGTGAATTCAAAATAAAAGTGCCTTTGAATACACGTAGTCTGCAGATCTCCTGCGTAGCTTATGAAACACAGGATGTCCAGCTCTCCAGAACTACCTATTACGATGTAAAACTAAAAGACAAAACCGGTTACCTGAAGCCTGTTGAAGTGGTATCCACCGGTTATGTCAACCTGCCTAAAGAACGTGCAACCGGCTCTTTCGGTGTCGTGACGGCAAAAGAACTGGAGAAAGTACCTACAGCCAACGTATTACAACGTCTCGAAGGACAGGTGCCCGGTTTACAGTTGCAGGTTACCGCTGGCGATAACAGTTTTGTATATGATAATGTAACCCCGGCTATTAATAGTAATACAAGGACTATCGGCCGGAATGACTATGGGGTGAATATCCGTGGTACGACCACTATCCGCAGTGAAAGTATGCCATTGGTGGTAATAGACGGTTTCCCTACCGAAATGGACCTGAAAACGCTTAATCCGAATGATATTGAGCAGATCACTTTTCTGCGAGACGCGGCTGCTGCTTCTATATGGGGCGCCCGCGCAGCCAATGGTGTGATCGTAGTGACCACCAAGAAAGGCAGAATGCGTACACCGGCGGTCAACTTCTCAGCAGGTTTCGGTACACAGGCCAGACCATCCGTAAACTATTTGCCATTAATGAACTCCAGCCAGGTACTGGCCTATGAGAAAGAACTCGTAGACAAAGGAGTGATACTGGCTTCTACCTATAATCCCTATACCTCCGGTATTAAGTATTTCGTCAATGAAGGCACAGATCTGGCCTATCAGCTGCGTAGCGGCAGGATCACCCAGGCAGAATATGACGCAGCTGCTGCCCGCCTGGGAGCCATTAATAACTATGGTCAGATAGAAGACTATTTGTTACAGCGTGCCACCAGTCAGAATTATAATCTGTCTGTCAGCGGTGGTTCCGATGTACATACCTACTTCGTATCAGGGTCCTATGCGAAAGAAAGTCCCAGTAACGTAGGTAACGTGGGTGAAAGAATTACCCTGACAGCCAACCAGGAACTGAAGATCATTAAAAAGATCACATTGTCATTGAGTCTCAAGGGATCCTTCTTTAATTATAAACAGAATGGAAAAGGCGCCAGCGCATTACTGAACGGCGGCAATACATTCCTGCCATATAATTCGATCGTTGATGCCAATGGTAATCCCACAAGGTATTACTATGGTATAGGACAACACTATGCTGATTCCCTGACGGCATTGGGATATAAAGACTGGTCATATAACTATATCGATGAAATGAAGCTGGTGAATAACAGCGCGTCAGATAATAATTATTCCGGTAACCTGAGCCTTAATATACCGATCTATAAGGGCCTTACTTTTAATGGTTCCTATGCGGTAGAACGTGTAAACTTCAAAAATGAGATCCTGAATGATGTGAATTCATTTTATACACGTAATTTTTATAATCAGGGCACAGTCATGCAGAACGGTCAGCTTATTAAGAATGTACCGGACGGGGCCATCTTTTCCAATAACTATACAACACAGGATAACCATAGCCTCAGAGGCCAGTTTTCCTTTAATAGGGGCTTTGGCGGCATTCACGAACTGAATGCGCTTGCAGGTGCTGAAATACGCGAAACCAATGCAGGTTCCTCCACATTCACATTATACGGTTACAACCCTGAAACAGGGATATCCCAGAATGTGGATTATAACACACCTCATGCGACTATTCTGTATAACACTGCATTCTCGGGAGCACCTGCACAAACAGATCGCAGGAACCGTTTTCTGTCTTACTTCGGTAATGCAGCTTATACACTCATGAGCCGGTATACTCTTTCTGCCAGCGTACGTTACGATGATTATAACAACTTTGGGCTCGACAGAAAGTTCAGAGCAAAGCCTTTCTGGTCTGCCGGCGCCAGCTGGAACGTCACCCGGGAAGACTTCATGAAAGACCTGTCCTGGATCAGTAACCTTACTTTCCGTGCAACCTATGGTGTGAATGGTAACATCAACCGTGAACTGCGTCCTTTCACCAATATCGGACTGGGTACCTCCGACTTCCAGACAGGGCTGCCATATGCTACGATCATTGCTTACGCCAATCCTGCGCTTCGCTGGGAAAGTACCTATGTTACCAACATTGGTATCGACTACTCCCTGTTCAACGGAAGACTGAGCGGTATGTTTGAAGTATATAACAAGAAAGGAAAAGACATCATCTATCCGCTGGAGATCAATCCGACCTATGTAGGTAGCAATAATACACTCAGCAGGAATGGTGTGAGTATGTCTAACAGAGGTATAGATGTCGCTGTAAATGGCGCTGTAATAGATACTAAACACTTCGGATGGAGTGTTGGTGTGAACTTCTCTTACAATAGCAATAAAGTGACAGATAACCGTTTCGGCCCAACCACTTCTTTGTATTCCAGTCTGTCTAATACCGTACTGAATGGTTATCCACCGGATGGTGTATGGGTGTATAAAAATGCTGGTCTGAGTAGCACTGGTCTGACGCAGATTTACAATGAAAAAGGAGAGAAATTACTCCCTTCTCAGAACGTAACAAGTGTGGATGCATTAAAATATGCGGGTCGCCGTTCCGCACCATACTATGGTTCAGTAAATAACACCTTCCGTTATAAGAACTGGTCATTATACGCGCTGATCACTTATAATTTCGGTAGTGTGTTCCTGAAACCAGCAGTGTCTAATTATCCAAGCACAAGGGTATTCTCCTATAGCCTGCTCTCTGATATTGCTGATCGCTGGCAAAAACCTGGTGATGAGGAAAAGACAGTCGTACCTGTTGTCGGCAATGCTTATTCACCATTAGCAGCCTTCCGTTATGCTTTTTCAGATGTGAATGTGCAGCCGGGTGACTACATCCGTTTCCGTGAACTGTCTTTAGGTTATCAGTTACCTGAAGCCTTTGCCGGAAAAGTATTTGCAAAGAACATCAAGGTAAGTGGTGTGGTACGTAATCTCGGTCTGATATGGAAAAAGAATGACGTCGGACTGGATCCTGACTTTGTTCCGGCGCTGAGCAGCACTGTTCTGCATCTGCCGCCTACTACGAACTACAGTCTGATGATCAACATTGGTTTATAACAACTGAAAAAACGGGATGATGAAAAAGATCAATATAGCAGCAGCGGTACTGGGCACAATGCTCCTGGCCGCAGGTTGTACAAAATATACAGATATCAAAACCCAGGGGTCACTGATTCCTGGTCAGATAAGCAACTACCGTTATCTGCTGAACTATACAAATACTTATGAGTATGGGGGATATCTGCCGGATATTGCTGCCGCAGATATAGACATCACAGACAGCGTACAACAGGTATCTATCAATAATACGATCAGCAGTGCTTTCTTCAGAAATACCTATACCTGGCGCACACCGATCTATGAAAATACGCTGGACAGAGACCGCGACTGGGATACTTACTATGGCTGTATCTATAACTGTAACGTGATCATAGATGAAGTACCCGGTGTTACCGATGGTACCGCCGCTGAAAAAGATGAACTGATAGCGGAAGCACTGACACATCGTGCAGATGCATATCTGAACCTGGTGAACGAATACGGGAAGCCGTATAATGCAGGCACCGCTGCATCTGATCTGGGGGTGCCATTACTGGTAACGCCTTCCCTTGACCAGTCACTGAGCCGTGCAACAGTTGCCGCCGTATACAACCGTATAGAAGCGGACCTGAAAGCGGCTATAGTGTCATTACCGCGTACTACCCAGTATAATACACTCCCGGGTAAAGCAGCGGCTTTTTCTCTCCTCGCCAGAATGTACCTGTTGATGGGTAATTATCCCGCAGCAGGATCCTATGCAGACAGCGCTTTATCCATCAAATCCACATTGCTTGACCTGGCAACTGGCGTAGTGCCTTTGCGCAGAGACAATCCGGAAACCATACTGGGTAAAATAGCAGGTACTTCTTTTGCCTGGGCGCCTACTACAATGCGCTTAAGTCAGGAACTACTTGATCTGTTGGGTACAAAGGATATGCGCTACCAGCTGTTTACTGCTGATGCACCGTCTATGCTGGGTGCCGGTTACACAGGTCGTTTCTTTTCTTATGAAAGGATCAACTATGAGAACCGCAGTATCGGGACTTCAGTACCCGAAATGATGCTCATCAAAGCAGAAAGTTTGGCAAGAAATAATAATACGGGTGGGGCGATGGAACTGGTCAATAAACTGAGAGAAAAGCGTTTCCAGGCAGCTGACTATACAGCACTTTCCGCTGCAGATGCAAACGATGCTATTGTAAAAGTAGTACAGGAACGCCGCCGCGAATTCTTCTGCCGCATGTTACCATGGTTTGATCAGCGTCGTCTGAAAGATGATCCACTGTTCAGAAAGACATATACCCGCACCTGGCAGGGAACTACTTATACGCTGGAGCCAGGTAGTAACAGGTATGTGTTCCCGATCGGACAATACTATGTTAACCTGAATCCGGAAATTCAGCAGAACCCATAATTAAAATATCTGGAGTAGTAGCGTTGACTATTAGAAAGATCGCCAATGATGATGATGGGCTTAGGTGCATACAATAGCTGACTTTATAAGAAATAGATTTTATCATAAAAAGAGGATCAATGAAATTATTCGGAAATGCACTGGTACTGCTGGCATCCATAATGGCTGCAGGAGCAAGTGCACAGAAGAGATGGGAACTATCACCAGAGAGACCTGCACTGGGAGATAAGGTACATATAACCTACCGGCCCGACAGTACCCTGCTGAGAACTGGCAAAGAGGTGAAAGCGGTCGCTTACTACTTCGATACATTATATCGCTGGTCAGCAGTTGATCTGCCGCTTAAACAGACTGCAAAAGGAGTTTATGAGGCTGATGTGAAACAGGATTCCAGCTGGGGCTTGCTTGCCTTTAAATTCAGAGCAGGTGAAATAACCGACAGCAATGCAGATACCGGTTATATCATTATGAATGCAGTACCAGGCAGACAGTATAAAGGCGCTTATGCAGGTTATGGTATGTTGCGTGCCGAGCGATATGGTATGGGAATACCGGGGTATTACAAAAATTTTCAGATCAGCGATACTGCCTATTATTTCTGGTTGAATCAGGAGATCAGCTATCATCGTGGCGCCTCCCGTGCGCTGGCATATCCTTTCATCATATCTTATGCCAACATGACGATGCCTGAAGGCGGACCTACTGATACCTTACCACGCATACAGCGTGCGGCTGCTTATCTCATGAGTCTTCCCGATCAGACAGAGAAGGAAATGTATGAGATTGCTGTTATTGCCGAACGGTATCTGAAAAACAAAGGGAAAGCTGACTCTGTCCGTAATGTCATGCGTCAGCGTTATCCCAAAGGTATCCTCACTAAACAGGATGCTTTCCAGGCTTTCATTCGCGAACGCGATCCAAAGAAAAGCTTTGAGCTGGCAGAACAGTTTGTAAAAGATTACACGCCGGATGCAGAGATGGACAAGCTGGCAGATGTTAGTTTTGACCGCGTATACAGAAGCATCTTTGCCAACTATATTGCTAAAAACGACAGCACCTTACTATCCCGTTATGGTGCCAAAGCACCGCTGAGCGCATTGGCCCTGGCTTACTACAAACTGGTTGAAATACCATACGAGGACTGGAAAAGTCTGACAGCAAAACAGGTATATCCTGTCGCCGCTACCATTATGGAACGGGTGGCTTATATGAAAACACACCGTCCGGACGAATACTGGTACTACTCTCCTGAACAATGGGCAGAAGAATGTGACAGGATGTTTGCGAATGACAACATCACACAGGCCCAGATCCTGTATGAAACGGGTCGTGATAAGGAAGCGCTGCAACTGGCGAACCATGCACAGGATCGTTATCAGTACAGCAGGGCAAAACTGAACGAACTACAGGCAGAACTTTTCCTCAAGGCAGGTAAGAAGAAAGAACTCTCTGACGTACTGCACAATAGTGTACGGCTGAATCAGGCTTCAGCACGCATCTTTGAACTCCTGAAAAAAGAATACCTGAGCACACATAAAAATACCGATGGATTTGATGCATGGTTGTCTGCTATGAAAGATGCACATACCATGGAACTGTTGGTAGAAGATGTGAAAAAAGCAATGATCGATCGTCCTGCTATTCCTTTCACACTTGATCTCATGGATGGGAAACCTGTATCCCTGTCTTCACTTGCAGGAAAGGTAGTTATACTTGACTTCTGGGCTACCTGGTGTGGTCCCTGTAAGGCGGCTATGCCAGCCATGCAGATGGCGCAGGAACGTTTTAAGAACGACACCTCTGTTGTGTTTTTATTTGTAGATACACAGGAGAGAGACCCTGACTACAGAGCAAAAGTGAAATCTTTTATCGCACAGAAAAAGTATCCGTTCAAAGTGCTGTTTGACAAAGGCGAAGAGGCGTATGCCGGTTATGCCAAAGCCATCCAGACCTCCGGTATACCTTTCAAGGTAGTGATCGATGGAAAGGGTAACATCCGCTTTGCACAGGTGGGCTATTATGGTAGTCCGAGTGCTTTGGCTGATGAGATCAGCACCATGGTTTCACTGGCACGCGAAGTAAAATAACGGTTGATAATAACAAAGTAAAGAGATATGATGGAGAGTAGTTTACTGCACTCCTGCAATTTTAACACCATGAGTTTCTTACATACATTACTACTGACGCTGCCTTCCTTTTTTCATCCAGGTACGCAGGCGGTTGCCATAGATACACCTTATCAGTCCGTAAATGTCGATTATTACAATGCCGACAGTACCATTCATTTTGGTGCGACACTGACGATGCCGCATACAAGAAAGCCTTGTCCGGCAGTCGTATTGTTATCCGGTACAGGTAAACAGGACAGAGATGGTACAATGGCAGGGCATAAGATGTTTCTGGTCATTGCAGATTATCTGTCCAGAAATGGTATCGCTGTGCTGAGAGTAGATGACAGAGGAGTAGGAGCTACCAGTGGTAAATATGAAGATGCCACTACAGCTGATTTTGCAAATGATGCACTGACTGGTCTGCACTGGCTGATGGCGCATAAAGGGATCAATCCGCATAAAACAGGATTGATCGGTCATAGTGAAGGCGGTGCAGCGGCCTATATCGCAGCTGCTGAGAGCCGGGACGTGGCGTTTATTATCTCGCTGGCAGGATTGGCTACACCCGGATTACAGGCGCTGAAAAAGCAGAATGAAATGATCGTAAATACAGCGCCTATATCCGAACAAAAGAAATATCGCTATAACAGTGTCAATGAAGTGATGTTTGACACTGTATATGCATATGCGCAGTCGCCAACCCTGGAAACGCACATGCGGAACGCCTATAAGATCTGGCAGACTGCAGATAGTGCGTATATGGTGGCGCATCCACAGGACCCGTCGGATAAAGGCCGTTTCTTCTTCCCAATGGAATCATATGTGATGATGGCAACCGGTCCCTGGTATCGTTATCATATACGTTTTGATCCGGCGCCTTTTCTTGAAAAAGTAGAAGTGCCTTTCCTGGCCATCAACGGCGAGAGGGATATTATGGTCGATGCAACAAGCAGTCTGGCTTATATCACGCAACATACTACTGACAATAAGAACGTCACAACGCTGAAAGCGCCGGGATTAAATCACCTGTTTCAGCATTGTACAACATGTACGAACAGTGAACCATCGCAGCTAAAAGAAGACTTCGCTCCTGAAGTCCTGCAAACCATATCCGAATGGATCAAAAAAAATACCGGCACGCATTAAGCGGCCGGTATTTTCCCTTTAGTCGATAGCTTATATTGTTATCTTCAGCCATTTCCGGGCTTCTGCAATATCAACGACTTCTGTACCAAAACTGGAACGTATTTCCATTCTTTTCAGATTCGGCCGGTTAAGGATCTCCTGCTGCAAGGTGGAATCATCAATAGACCCCTGCACACTCAATACGGACCATTGCGGCGCCTCCAGCAATTCAAGGAAACGCTTACGTGACGTATGACTGGCATACCGTACATTCACTGTTTTCAGCTTTGGCAATGTGGCCAGCACTTTCACATTCTGAAATCCCTCATGCAGATTGAAGGTGATTTCTTCCAGTTGCTGGAAGACGGACAGATCATCCGGGAATCCCGCCAGACTACCCGCATTGGCAATATCCAGTTTCTTCAGCTTTTTACAACCCATGACTGCCTCCGGTAATTCCCTTGTACCAAAGCCGGCTATAACCAGTTGCTCCAGTTTAGGGAGTACTGTCAGTAACTTTCCTCTCAGGCGTAATTCCTTCAGTGACTGGAAGCCACTTTCCAGGGTCAATAGGGCGTCTTCCTGCTGATAGTCGACATCAAGTACTTCCAGGGCTGGAAGGTCCTTTAAAAAGGCTGGAATGGCTGTTAACTGACAGTTGAACAGCGACAGCTTCTTAAGACCCTGCAGTGAAGCAAATGCATCCGGAATAGTGCTGATGTTATTATAGGAAAGATTCAGTGACTCCAGTTTGGGCATCCGGGATAATACTTCCGGGACCTCCTGCAGGTAACAGTTCGACAATTCGACGGTAGTCAGCTGTTCCATCGCAGCCAGTTCTTCACCAAGACCTTCCAATGGATTATCCGAGAGATTCAGCTGCTGGATCTCCTTCAGTTCGAACAACTCTTTTGGTAGTCTTTTGAGTTTCATCTTCGACAGATCGGCCCGTTTGTTCTTTGACAACAGGGCTTTTTCCAGTCTTTT
This sequence comes from Chitinophaga sp. YR627, assembly GCF_900114995.1. Classification (GTDB taxonomy): domain Bacteria; phylum Bacteroidota; class Bacteroidia; order Chitinophagales; family Chitinophagaceae; genus Chitinophaga. The sequence goes on along the minus strand of NZ_FOUX01000005.1, from coordinate 664,150 downwards.
CAACACCGGTGAAGCAGCGGAGTTGGGCTTCAGGATAGAAGTTCCTTTTGCCATCGCCTTCAGTATATTGCCAGTCTGAACACTCTCTTCTGATTTGCTCCAGTAGCCTTTATTCAGCACGTCCTCAGCTTCATGCGCTGGTGCATCCTTCAGTTCAATATCCGACAACCAGACACCTTTTTTCACCTTGTCTGAGTGGAAGTTGAAACTATGATCGGAAGAAAGGATCACTTCTGCAGAGATATTCCCGTTGATGTCTGACATACCATGGTTATAGCAGCCTGCATATAAGGTCTGTGCAACGGTAACATCCCCCTCAATGCGTATATAGCCACCACCCATGAAGATGTTTTGTGCTGAGACGTTACCCAGTACCAGTGTAAATGGACCATAGTCCGTTTCCGGTTGCGTCAGTAAGCCATCAACCGTAAGGTTTCCACGGAAAAGCACGCCACAGCGATCTTGGGTATAGAACATTTTGTCAAGGTCCAGGCTCCCGAAATGTGCATCATTGTCAAAGACATAAAAGTTCCCTGTTAAGCCTTCGAGCATCAATGTTGACACTCCAGGTGTTTTGTATTGTTCCAGGGCTTCCTGCAGCGTCATGATACGTGCATCGTCAATGGTTGTGTAGGATTTGGGATGATCCATAAAGGTTTTTTCAATCAGTGTTTTTAAAAATCGGGATAAATATACAATCCCAGATGCAATTATTTAATATATGTTGATGGGAGGCGTCTCATCCCTGGATACCGGAAAACGTACACAATGCATTGGGAGCTCAGTGTGAAAGGGTGGTGAGTGATTGATAGTCATGTTGTTATGGGGGTTCTACGCTCAAAAATAGCTTAAGTGTATGGATATCAGTAGCTTATTGGCCTGTTCTTCGATGTACAACGAAGGTATACCGTCATTATACCGCTATTGCTACGCTTATGAGTGTAGCAATAGCGGTGTAATGACGGCGTAATGGCGGTATAGTACGAAGAAGTATTGATAAGATGCCCATTAAACAGCGGTTTCCGGGGAATCTAACAATTGTCAGGAAATAGGTGGAGATAAGTGGATATTTTTATGCATATGAATCAGCGTTCGATATTCCTGTACCTTCTTTTATTAATGTCTTTTCCTGCATTTTCCCAGCAACAGGATTTTACCCGTGTGGATAGTTTCGCCAGGAAGGTGGCATACCATAAAGATATCTTCCGGCTTACTAACGAACTTACGGCTCCCTATTCTACACAGATGGAAAAGACCCGCGCGATCTTTATCTGGATCACGGAAAACATCAGATATGATGATAAGCTGGCTAATCAGGATGATCGCAAGATACCAGATAACCTATATGATTATCTGAAGAAAATACTGAGAAAGAAAAAGGCGATCTGTGATGGTTATGCCAAACTGTTTACAGAGATGTGTAAAATAGCGGGTGTCCGTTGTGATAAAATATCAGGAAATGTTAAAAAGGAACCCTATCAGATAGGGAGTGCGGCGGGCCCTTCGCACGCCTGGAATGCAGTTTGGATCGATAGTACCTATTACCTGATGGATGCTACCTGGGCAGCGGGTTTTGGCGAAAAAGATGAGAATACAGGAAAAGTCGGGCGCTTTCAGAAAAGGTTCAATGACTATTATTGGTGTACCCTGCCGGAGGACTTCTACCGGAACCATTATCCGAAAGATACCAATTGGGTGGTGAGTGCAAATGTGCCAAAGGAGAAGTATATCAACACACCTTATATCGAGTCTGGTCATATGAGCACCCTGCATATAATTGCGCCGGAAACCGGCTTTATACAGCCCTGTAAGGGAGACACCATCCGCTTTGATATCAGATATACGGAGGGCGCAGAAAAGCTACAGATCAACACGAACATCCGCCGTAACATACCGTTGGGCTATTGGAAGAAAAAGAAATGGATAGAGAATCCGAATGCACTGCTTAAACAGCGTTATATACCATTTACCCGGGTAGGAGACGACTATTTATTTGAATATGTCGTGGCAGACAACGGGCTTGCCTATATTGATATATTGTTTGATTATAACCGTTTAGTCCGCTTTAAGGTCCGTATCCGGGAAGACTGATCACCCGTAACTACTGTTGTATAATGAAAATCTCCTGTGCACTATTTGCCATTTGGCAAATGATATGAAAGGGAAGAGTCCCACCTTTGAATCGTCGGAAATGAATGACGACATACAAATTTCTAAAGCACAAAAATTATTGAGATGAAAATAGCATTAGTTACAGGAGCAAATAAAAGTATCGGTTTTGAAACAGTCCGCGTACTGGCAGGACAAGGTTACCATGTTTACCTCGGTAGCCGGGATTTAGAGAATGGAAAAGCGGCAGTAGCGAGCTTAAACGCACAGGGATTACAATCCATTACCCCGGTGCAGATAGACGTAACAGACCCTGCTTCTGTTGAGCAGGCAAAAGCATTCATCGCAGAACAGTCTGGTCACCTGGACATCCTGGTGAATAACGCCGGTATCCTGGGTGATTTTCCACAGACAGCCGTATCTGCTCCGATAGAAAGTATCCGGAAAGTATTTGATACCAACTTCTTCGGTACCATCAACGTTATACAGACCTTCCTGGAACTGATGTACAAAAGTCAGTCACCTGTTATTGTGAATGTGACCTCCGGACTGGCTTCACTGACATTACACAAAGATCCGGACTGGATTTACTATAAATATAAGACGGCCAGCTATGGTCCTTCCAAAACAGCGTTGAATGCCTATACGATCACACTGGCTGCCGAGTTGCAGGAAAAAGGATTTAAAGTGAATGTGGTAGATCCGGGTCATACCGCGACAGATTTTAATCACCATACAGGTACCGGTACCGTAACAAGCGCAGCTGAATTCGTGGCACAATATGCGATGCTGGATAACGATGGCCCGACCGGTCAGTACTTTAGCAAGGATATTCAGGATGAGAGTAAGGTAAGTCCGTGGTAACTGATTTAGTGTAGACATCACAGAGAGCTGAGGGAGTAAGTATCCTCAGCTCTTTTTATTTATTGCCCGATCCAAAGAAGGGGATTTTTCCTGTTTTTTACTCATAGAATCTCTGCTACTTTTGACAGCAGATAAAATGACCACAGTAAATATCCCCCCATGAATAAAGAAAAGTTTGGTTTCCACGCCCTCATCAAAAAAAGTCTTGCTGTTATCACAGCTGCTATTGGTACATTGACGACGACGACAACCGTAGCAAACAATAACAGTTATGAGCTGGAAAATGATAATAATATCAGCTTTGAAGCACACCGGAATGTGCTAAAGCCTAAGCTGGTATTAAAACTGAATATGGCGAACCCGGAAAATAGTTTCGTTTTAATGCATCGTTCCCATAGCTCACACCGCTCGCATTCTTCACACAGATCACATTCATCTCATTATTCTTCTTCGTATAGTTCCGGACGCAGTTACACGCCATCGTCTACTCCTTCATATAGTTCCTCGCCTTCTTATTCTTCCGGCAGCTCACATAGTTCCACCACCAGATCATCTTCTGCAAATAACTCACTGTATAAGTCTTCTCCAACAACTTACAAAACAGCTGTTGCAGATTCCAGCACGCTTGAACTGGGGGATCGCATATTGAAATGGGGTTGTAACGGAAGCGATGTTACAGCGTTACAACAATTGCTCACCCGGTATAACAGTGAGTTGTCTGTTACAGGACACTTCAGGAATCAGACCAAAAGAACGGTGAAGAAATTCCAGCAGGAGCATCATCTTGCGGCAACCGGTATAGTAGATGCACAAACATTAACAGCCATAAGAAACAGATAAGATGGACGTACAGGTTACAAATAATGTTTTGACAGTTACTGTTGATGAAAGTATTTATCCGGAGAAGGTCCTGCTAAAGTGTCTGTATTGGTATAGTGATACCTGGCAGCTGGAAATAGACCGGGTACATCAGGGAAGGCTGCAAATAACCATACATGCAAAAGATGACGCCATTGTTGCATGGGAACCTGTGTCCGCCAGACTGAAACGGGACCTCATCGATTTTAAACTCCGGCAGATAGTGGCTGATGAAACAAGGACAATCCGGGAACTGATTGTCGCTAAAGCATTTGCTTATTATGAACCGGAAGAAACGCCTTTATCCATCGTATCAGACCCGGTTGGTTTTGATCCGACAAGTGTTTAATATATGGAAACTGCAATTATTAAAGAACGGCAGACCCGGAAATTCAAAGACGTCGCTTATTTCCGTTCTGAAGAGACCTATACATTACTGCCCTTCAGGTTTCACCGGATGCCGGATGGCCGTGAAATACTGGTGAACGAGATCGGTGATTATATGGTAGTTCCGTCGGGTACTACCGCCCGTATCATCAATAGGGAAATCAATAACAATGATCCGGAAGACGCAGTGCTTTATGAAGACCTGGTAGCGGCTTTTTTTATAGCTGAACAGGCAGTCCCGGATCTGCTGGAAGTGATGGCCACCCGGTATAGAACAAAGAAGTCATTCCTGGATAGCTTTACGTCCCTGCATATTTTTGTCATCAGTCTCAGGTGTGAACATACCTGCCATTATTGTCAGGTATCAAGGGTGACAAGTGATAAGAATAAATTCGATATGAGCAGGGTACATATCGATGCGGGTATTGACATGATGATGCGATCTCCGGCCAGGCAGCTGACGATGGAATTTCAGGGAGGAGAGGCGCTACTGGCTTTCGATAATATTATCTATGCTGTTGAAAAGGCAAAAGTAGCAGGAGAACAGCATAATAAACAGATTACTTATGTCATCTGTACCAACCTTGCGCCGCTTACGGATGACATGCTGGTTTATTGTAAAGAAAACAATATTCTGATATCTACTTCGCTTGATGGGCCTGTTTATGTACATGACAAAAACAGACATAAACCTGATGCCAGCAGCTATAGACTGGCAGTAGACGGCATTCACAGATGCCGTGAAATATTGGGAGAAGAGAACGTGTCCGCATTGACAACTACAACGAGGTTATCTCTGGATTATCCAATTGAAATAGTGGATGAATATGTTGCACTTGGTTTCAGGAATATATTTCTACGACCGATCAGTCCTTATGGATTTGCGACAAAGAGCGTAAACAAGAACAAGTACGAAACAAGTCGTTTCCTTGAATTTTATAAAACGGCCCTGCAACGGATCATCCGGCATAATCTGGATGGATATTTCATCCGGGAAGATTATACCGCCATCATTCTGAAGAAATTACTGACTCCTTTCCCGGTCGGATATGTTGATCTGCAATCACCTGCAGGCCTGATCAATAGTGTGATCGTATTTAACTATGACGGCGCTATCTATGCTTCTGATGAAGCAAGGATGCTGGCAGAGATGAAAGATTTCACCTTCCGGCTGGGCACCCTGGGAGAGACGTCTTATGAAGAGGTGTTTTATGGAGAAAAAGCACAGATAATCAGTGAAGCAATGTTGAATGAATCTTTACCAGGATGCTCGGAATGTGCTTTTCAGTCGTACTGTGGAGCAGATCCCGTATTTAACTACGCCACACAGGGGGATATGTATGGTTTCAGACCGGATAATGCATTTTGTCAGCGGAATATGGAACTCATTCAATATATCATTACGCTGATGGAGGATGATAAACAGGTTGAAAAAATATTTAGAAGCTGGATAACAGGTAAAAGCTGATGTTACTAAAAACCAAAGGTATTGCACATGGTATTGATGCGCCTGTTGTAGGACGTGTTACCTATACAGGTGCGGAAAATGCAGAGATATTGATCAGTAATGATAGTACACCGGATATATTTCGCAGGTACAGGGCTGTTTTATCTACGCAGCCAAAAGCGTTTCCGGATGATATGCCAGGTGTGTTTTCCATACCCGGTTTCGAACATCTGGGGGAAGGTGATATCGTAGTGGCTCATTCCGATGGGGTTGTGAATACCGCTTATCGTGTAAATTCCAATCATAATTTTCTGCTTTTTACTGAAAGGTGTAATAGTAATTGCCTGATGTGCTCCCAGCCACCGAGAGATAAAGATGACACAGATTATTTATACCACCTGCACAGCCAGACTATTCCACTTATACCAAAAGACTGCGTAGAATTGGGGATCACCGGAGGAGAACCTACCTTGTCAGGCGACCGTTTTTTTAAGCTATTGGGGCAGGTCCAGCAACATTTACCCGAAACAGAAGTGCATTGTCTGACGAATGGGAGATCATTTGCCTGGCCGGAAATGGCTGGCAGAATGGGCGATATGAACTATTCAAGACTGATGTTTGGTATACCGTTATATTCCGACTATCCGCATCAGCATGATTACATTGTGCAGGCAGAGCAGGCTTTTAATCAGACGATTAAAGGACTGTATAACCTTGCTAAGAGAAATGTCAGGATTGAATTACGGATAGTATTACACCAGCAGACAATTCCCCGTCTGGTAAAACTGGCGAAGTTTATTTACAGGAACCTGCCTTTTGCAGAACATGTCACTTTCATGGGACTGGAACATCAGGGATATACGCCGTTCAATATAAATAAGTTATGGATTGATCCTGTAGACTATGCCCCCGTTTTGTCAGAAGCAGTGACATATCTGGCGGATATGGGAATGAATGTTTCTGTATATAATTCCCAGTTATGCGTTACTCCCCCTGAAATATGGGACTATACGAGGAAGTCAATTTCTGACTGGAAGAACGTTTATCATGAGGCCTGTAAAAGCTGTAGTATGACCGACAGATGTGGGGGATTCTTTGCATCAGGGATGGCCAGACATAGTAAGGCCATTCATGCCATATAGCTGAAAATCAATGACCCCGGATGTGTTTTAGTGTATAAATACCCCTTCCCCGGATATCCGGGAACGTTATCAGGTATAACTACTGGCAAGAATATAAAAAGTACTGTATCTTGCCGTCCATTGTAAACCATACTATGGACAAGAAAGCCTTTTATGCGGCACTGACCGCGAATAACCTCGACCAATATACCCCGCAGTTTGAGAGCCTGATGCAGGACTCCATCCGTTATCACCTCACACCGCTGGAAGACGAATCCGCAGAAATACCTGGTATCTCAAAAATGGGTGGTACGCCTGATCTGCCGGCAGCGATCGAATGGCCAGGCGATGTCTATGAGAATCCTTTATCATTTATCGCGCAACTGGACTTTGCGGAGGTAAAACCTTTTGATACCTATAACGTATTGCCGGAAACGGGATACCTGTTTGTATTCTACGATCCTTACCAGGAGATGGGAGGCTATTCCCTGGATGAAAAACCGCTGTTCAGGGTACTGTATTTTGATGGCCCCAGAGAGGAATTGATACATACACCATTCCCTGAAGGACTGGAAGATTTCGGGCAATATAAGCCTTGTCGTCTGACAGGAGAATTGCAATTATCCATGCCATTCAAATGGGGAAAACATTTTTCCTTTTTAAGTAAAGAAGAAAGAGATATCTACGGAGAGAAGGTATGGCTGAACGGCTATATCAACAAGTCCCTTGGAAGGGCAGATAATATGCAGGGGGAAATGGAAGGGCTTTGCCAGATGGTAACCAGCGGGTTCTATCCTGACAAGAAAGAAGCATACGAGGCGCCGGAGAATGCTGCATTGAGAGAAGGTGAAAAAGACTGGATATTGCTTTTACAGGTAGACAGTAATGAAGCTGCCAACGGTATGCGCTGGGCGGATATGGGCAGACTGTACTTCTGGATCAAAAAACAGGACCTGCTGAAACGGAATTTCGATGATTGCTGGTGTATCCTGCAGTCTTATTAATAAACAAAAGGAATAAATAATAACCCTGATTAGTACTACCATCATGACCAACGCTGAGAAAATAAATCGCCTGAAACACCTGTATATAACTGCAGAAGAACTGATTAATGGTGTAGAGGAAATGATAAACGAGAATAGATGGAATGAGGAAGAAGTAAACCACGCCATTGCTGTGGTGGATGAAATGCTGGCCTTGTTTCCGCTTACATTCACCAAGGGCGCGTTGCAATCTACAAGTCAACCGGCCCTGATGATTAATCTGGCCGATGCAGATGATGAACCGGTGGAAATTGTTACCAAAGAAAATGGGCTGACGACTTATCAGCAACCAGAGAACACGACTGTACTATATCAGGCTTCCGTACAGACAATACTGGAAGATAAAAAGTTCTGGGTGTTGAATTATGTAGCTAACTACGCCAGGGATGAAAAGGTGCAAGCGCAATATAGGCCCCTGACACTTGCGCAGGGAAAGAAATGTATAACAAATTTTCCTGAAGGATCTTATGTTGCAAGCTGGCAGGAAGACATGATGGCAATATATGCCAATCAGGTTGGCTGGTTTTCCTGTCTGGATGAAGAAGATCCTGTTAAGCTGGAAGAAGCGCTCGCACTATTGGAAAAAGGATATAAGATCTATGATCCTAATAGACATAAATACCTGGAAGATACCAAAACGCGTTTGCTGTTAAAATTGGGTAAGACAGACGAGGCTTACAAAATTGTAGCGGTAGCGTTGAAGAGGGATCCGAAAGATCCCGATTTCCAGGACCTCAAAAAGGATCCAGCATATCTCGCCTGGGCGAAGAAAGCAAAAAGTGCCGCGAAAGAAGAGGAAAAGGCATATCAGCAAGCATTAGCAGAAGAGATGCAAAAAGTGACAGACAATTTCAGGCATCCTGATCATCCGCTCGTACAGCAACATGCTGCTGCATTAAATCTGATCAAACGACTGATGGTGACTGTCCGTATGGATGATCTACGCGATAAAGATCAGCAGGGAGAAACTGTTTCCAGTGAATATCTCGACGGATTCAAACTTCGTACCTGTTCATTGAAACAGATAGAAAGTTTTGAACAAAAGTCGGGTATTGTGCTGCCAGACGAATACAAAGCTTATCTTCTGGAGATCGGTAGTGGCGGAGAAGGTGTTTACTATGGAAACGATGGCGTGCCTGCGCTGAGCGATCTGCCTAAATCTGATTATAAAGAAATCGCAAAGCCTTTCCCTGCCGTTGGTGGTAAAATAAAAGCGCCTTACAAGCTACCGGCGGGAGTCAAATTTACAGATGGATGTATTCTCCTGGGCTATTCCCATGCACAGAATGCACTTTACCTTGTTACAAATGGCGATTGCGAAGGCGAAGTATGGTTTGATACGCTGCAATATGGCGCAGAGGCAGGAGGGAAGTTTGCACCGGCTTCTAACAAGCGCCTGAAGCTGCTGGCATTCCTGGCGGAAAGTATACAGGCGACTATCGACGGCATATGGGATGCTTCGGAAGAAGGCGATTGGCTGTAACAATCACCGGAAGTCATTATCTTCGTCTGACACCTGTATTAAAACGATCTGACATGAATCCTGAAGTAGATGCCTATTTAAGCGAACTCACACAATGGCGGGATGAGTCTGAAAAGTTAAGAAAGATCATTCTTGCTACTGAGTTGACCGAAGAACTGAAATGGGGTAAGCCCTGTTACAAGTACGGTAACACCAACCTTGTGATTATTCAGGGCTTCAAGGACTATTGTGCATTGTTGTTCTTCAAAGGCGTTTTATTAAGCGATCCGGAAGGCGTACTTGTTAAAACCGGAGAGAATACAGAGGTCGGCCGGCAATTAAGGTTTACCAGCGTAAAGGAGATCACAAAATTAGCGACGGTGATCAGGGCTTATATCTATGAAGCAATAGAGGTGGAAAGAGCTGGTCTGAAAGTAGAGGTGAAGAAAAGTACCGAACTGGATATACCGGAAGAATTTCAGCAACAATTAAAGGCGAATGCTGCTTTGAAGAAAGCCTTCTTTGCATTGACCCAGGGAAGACAGAAGGCATATATTTTTTTCTTCTCCGGTGCTAAACAATCCAAAACGAGAATGAGCAGGGTGGAAAAGTGTATACCGCAGATCCTGGAAGGAAAAGGCTTGAATGATTAATCCGCTGAGATTGTAGCAAAGTATTATAAATAAAGAAGAGGCAGTATAAGCTGCCTCTTCTTTATTTTATAAACGATCCATAATGCCCTCCAGGTCTTTTTCCCCTTCTCTTGTCTGTGCGCCGGCAGCTAATGCTGCTTTGGCTAACTGCACAGTTGCTGGTCTCAGGAAAAGATCCATACACAACTTGTTTTCTGTTGCAAGACCCTCATATCTGTCACCATTAGCTGCATCTACAGCCCTTACTGCAGCAGCTGCTACACCATCAGGTAATCCGGCGATCCGGGTGGCCAGGGTCTCTACATAGGGATATAATTGCTCCTGTGGCATAGCCCGGTTCACCACACCATACAATTCGGCAGTCTTAGCATCCAGTAATTCAGCGCCCAATACCAGTTCCAATGCCCTGGCTCTTCCGATCCTGCGGGTAAGGTATTGTGTACCACCGCCACCAGGAATAATGCCCATCAGTGTTTCAGGTTGTGCGATCTTGCCCTTTTCAAATGAGGCAAAACGCATATCGCAGGCCTGTGTAAACTCATGTCCGCCGCCACGTACGAAACCATCGATGATAGCGATGGTCACTTGTGGCAACTGACTGATTTTTTCATGCAGCTGCTGCATCGGATTGATAAGCGGGTCCATCTCCGCCGGATCAACTAATCCTGCAAATGAAGAAGGATCCACGATATAGTTCATATCTCCATGCGCAATGAAGTAGTCAGGATCTGCACTCTGAAAAACGATTACTTTTAAGGTGTCATCTGATTGCACAGTTGCTGCGAATGCAGCCAGATCAAGCATCATGGTGGCATCCAGTACATTCATCGGTGGATTGTTGAATGATACGTAGGCAACGGCATGTCTTACGCTTACCTGAAAAGCTTTGTATACACTATAACGGACTGTTGCCTCCTGGTCTATGGCTGTGATTTGTTTGTTCTTCATTTCTTCTTTAGTTTTGAGATAACAAAGGTCCTGGCTGCCGGCATGAAGAAAAAAGTCATTTGACGCAAAATATTCGCCTGTTCCACCAGGGCATTGTAGAAGGGACTAAAAGTATGTTTACCACACTTAGCACATACCTCAGGGAAAAAACAGACCTTACGCCACAGGAACTGGGGCTGATTGAACAATACTACATTACCCGTCATTTAAAGAAGAAAGAACACCTGTTACAGGAAGGGGAAGTCTGCCGCCACAGTGGATTGGTGGTAAAAGGATGTTTGCGTACTTATCGTGTGGATGAGGAGGGGAGAGAACATACATTTAAATTTGTCATAGAGAACTGGTGGGCCTATGAACCGGAGAGTTATAGCAATGGTACCCCTTCGGCATTTAATATTCAGGCACTCGAAGATACTGAGCTGATACTTTGTTCTAAAGAAGATTTTCAATACCTGCTGGAAAAGATCCCCAATCTCCGGGTACTTACAGAAAAACTCCAGTCCAATAGCTTTAATGCCAGTCAGCAGCGGATCTATAACCAGATCGGGCATAGTCCGGAGGAACGCTATAAGCTGTTTATAGAAGAATATCCGGATATCTTTAACCGGGTGCCACTACACATGCTGGCTTCCTATCTGGGAATGTCCAGAGAGACGATCACCCGCATCCGGGCGCATTACGCAAAGAAATAGTCCGCAGGGAAACTCAGTTAAACCCTGCCCTGAATGCCAGGGGAGACTGATCCGTCTTAGCCTTGAACAACTTACTGAATGATTGCGAATGCTGGAATCCCAGTTGATAGGCAATTTCACTGACAGATAGATCCGTAGCAGATAACATCTCCTTTGCTTTATCAATCAGCTTATCATGAATGTGCTGTTGCGTGGTTCGTCCGGTATGTTCCTTGATCAGATCACTGAAATACCGGGAGGATAGATGAAAAGCAGCGGCAATATCAGCTACATTGGGCAATCCCTTTTCTGCAAGGGTGCTCTCGGCAAACAATTCATCTAACAGTGCTTCGAACTTTACCAGCAGATTGTTATAATGCTGCTTGCGGGTAATAAACTGCCGGGTATAAAAGCGGTTGCTGTAAGTCAGTAACAGATCCAGGTTCGACAAGATAACATCCTGACTCAGATGGTCGATCGCCCTGTTGAACTCTTTCTCAAGTTGTATGAAAATATTTTGAATAAAATCTTCTTCTTCGGCTGACAGTATCAGTGCTTCATTGACCGCATAATCAAAGAAACCATAGGATTTGATCTTACTTTCCAGTGCATGTCCTCTGAGGTATTCCGGATGGATCAGGATAATAAACCCGGTATTGGACAGCTGATCCGGTTCTTTAATGACAACCTGTTTAGGGGAGAAGAAGGACAATACCCCTTCATCAAAATCGTATAGGGACTGACCATATATGATCTTGTTACCACAGTTCTTTTTAAAGGTGATCTGGTAGAAGTCCATGGTCAGCTTGATGGGACCATCTGCCGGCAAAAGCGGAAAGTCTTCAAAGCGCTGGATACTGAATAAAGGGTTTCTTGGTTTCGGGAAACCCAGTAAGTCATTATACGTCTTAAGTGTGTCGATATGAATATGAGGAATCGCCTTCTTTTTCACGTTGTTGGATTTAGTCTTATTGCAACATCCTTTTCCGGTAAGTCTTTCCCGTCTGACGTGCAATAGTGGCATCAGACAGTATACTTAAGATCTTGGCACCAAAGCGGTTGAAGCCGCCTGATATGGCAAATTTCCGCTTTTCTTTGTAAGCTTTGATAAATTCAGCAGCAACCTGTTCAGGCGTTTGTGCGCGGACACCGGCTGTAAGCGCATGTGCCGTTTTATCGTCTACATACGAACCCTGGATGAAATTACTGTCAGTGAGTCCCGGACAGAATAACAGGACATGTACGCCATGCGTTTTGGCTTCCTCATGCAAAGCACGGGTAAAAGAACGGACAAATGCCTTTGTAGCGCAATAGACAGCCATGTAAGGGGCTGGTATAAAGGAGAGTAGTGAGCCAATATTAACAATGTTACCCCGTTTCCTTACTGCCATATCTTTGAGGAAATAGTGTGTCAGACTAACCATCGCGTTCATATTTAACAGCATCATGTTCAGTTCATGCTGCAGGTCACGCGCTATCAGTTCCCCGCCTGAACCCATACCGGCATTGTTAATAAGGGACTCGACTTCGTATCCTCTTTCCCTGCAGGTCTGGTAGACAAACGCCACACTCTCCGGTTTGCAGAGATCAGCGGCAATATAGTCGGCTTTGATACCGAACTGCTGCGTAAGTGTTTTGCACTGCAATTGTAGGGATTGTTCACTTCTGGCTACAAGTACCACATTTTCTTTTTGTCCGGCGATCTGTCTGGCAATAGCTTCTCCTATACCAGCAGAAGCCCCTGTAATAAGCGTTACTTTCATTTATCCTGGTTTTATTCCGGGAGTAAAGGTCGCTTACGCGGGACTGCCGCCTGTATCTGAAAGTGCGTTAGTTGTAGCCAAAAGTAGTTTAACCGGATTGTTTACATATGAAAGACATTGAATTTATGCCCATCCGGATCAGTAAAGACGAAGCCATAGTAGCCTTTACCAAATGCTTCAGGTGGAGAAACCACTTTGCCGCCAGCAGGTTCGACTTCTTTCGCCCAGTTATCCACATCCTCTCTGCTCTCCGCAGAGATAGTGAATACGATCTCATTAGCGGCATGTCCGTCGGACATCTGGCCTTTGATATTAGGTTCTATGATGTCTTTCAGAAAAAAGTGTATGACGAAGTTTGCATCACCAAAGAAGAAACTTACCAGTTCTTTGGATGTATGCGGCCCATTAGGTGTAAATCCGAGCTGGGTATAAAATTGTGAAGTACGTTCCAGATCGCTTACGGCATAATTAGCCCAGATCTTTTTAGGTTTCATGACGTTGGAAAGTTTAAGGGTGTAAAAATGAGTGTATGGATCAATTTACATGATGTGAGTCAAAGATACAATATCAAATCGCAGACCACTTATTAAACAGTATGGCTGAGCGGTCAGATCATTTGTCAGTTGCGGCTGTAAACTTCGAAGGTATGTCTGCCGGGAGCGATATTACGTATTTCATAATAAGCGCCGTTATACACTGCTTTAATGACCTTACCATCCATGCTGACGGTCGCTTTATCCGTAGCAAAAGGCAGATAGATGTGACCTGTCATATTCCCTGGTAAGGTAAGCTGAAGCCGGCATCTGGCCGGGGTGTTTTCAATCTCCTCTTCAATAGTACCGCGTATCGTTTTGTAGCGGAGTTGTATGGGCCCCGTCAATCCGGGTTGTGGTCTGATCTCCACTTCTCCGAAACCTGGTGTGATGGGCTGAATACCTGCAATATATCTGATAATACAGTTTGCCGGTGCGGCACCCCATGCATGGCCCCAGTCCTGATTGGGTTTATATTCCTGTCCCCAGGCTTCCATTGTCATGGTAGCTCCTTCTCTCATCATGTTAAACCAGCTTCTTTTATCTGTGGAGGTAAGCAGTTGCAGCGCATAATCAGCGTCATTCACTTTATACAATCCGTCCAGCAGGAATTGTGCACCATATACGCTACAGGCCATACCCCGGGAATGTATAAAAGACAAGACACCGGGAACTTTATTATGAGGTATGAGTCCGAAGGCCAGCGCAAAGAAATTAGCATGTAAAGAACTGTGACTGACTCCTTCGCCGTCTACGACCAGGTTGGTTTGCTTGTCAATAAATACGCGTTGAAAAGCGGTCTGTACCCTGGCTGCTTCACGCTTATAATGGTCCGCATCAGCGGTATTACCCATCGCCTTTGCCAGTTTAGCCATTGCTTCCAGTCCTGCATAATAATAGGCATTAACAACCGCATTATAATCCGCAAAAACAAAACCGTCGGTTTCTCCCATGATATCTGTGCCGCCAAATTTAGGCGGAGGCCAGTCTGTAATATCTTTCAGTTGTGCATTGGCATCAAAAGCTGCGTAATGAATGGACTGCAGAAATGCAGGTGTTTGTTTACCCGTACGGGTGCTGATCAATCCATCTTCCCTGGCGAGGGCGCTTAATAATTTAGCTTTGAGATCGGGATACAGCTTTTTTGCCAACCGCAGATCACCCGAATATAGATAGTCATTCCATGCAATGAGTACATTCTGTAAAGACCATTCAGTGGGCCAGGTTGGATGATCGATCAGATAGTTAAGCGTCCGCTTGGCCATGGTAAATTCGGCATCAGTTGCATAGTGGGAGAGCTGGTTGATCAATGCATCTGCTTCATAGGGAATACGTTCCCTGTCCCCGTCCACGTAATACCCGGAAAACGAAGTCGCTTTGATCGTGTATTTACAGAGATCCCATATCTGATTAAGGCTTTTGTACCCGCTCTGAAACGTAGTAGCTGTATCATCAAATGTACTGCTGACCATATATCGGGATACATTGTCTATCGTATATCCGCCCCGGACTATTTCAACATAACGGAAGGGGAGTACTTCACCGATAGCAGCAGGCATTAAAATGGCGTTCTTTTTAGTATTGCGTGCATCAGGTGTGATGTCAGGCTGGTAGACATGTTGTCCCTGCTGCAAGGGGATCTTTATCATTCTATAGCGTACGGAACCCGGGGGGTGTTTATTGACATGTCCATCCGGCGTAACCGCTTCACCAAGATGTAAGATCAGTGTATCATCGTGGTGTTGCGCATTAACAGACAATTTTATCTGACTGAAAGCATCCTTACCAAAGTCATACAGGACGTTATCGGCATCAGGGGTGCTAGTTTTTAATGGCTGTTGAGGTGTTCTGATCAGCACAAAAGAAGGCAGCCGATAATCATCCGGTTCTTTTCCTGTAGAAAATACCTGGATGGCAGCATATCTGCCGGGTTTGCCATATTGATCCCAGGTACGTACTTTCCAGTAATAGCAGGTGGATGCCTGCAAAGCAGGGCCACTGTATAAAACACCTGTACTGTTGTTACTTTTGATTTTCCCTGAATTCCATATATCTGCGGAGTCGTTTTGCAGCATTTGTCTGTTACTCGCAACAAGGATCTGATAAGCAGATTGGTATTGAGACGGCAACACCCAGGAGAACATCGGATAACGGCTGTTTACCTGACAGAACTGGAATCTGCCACCAGATAGGACTGCCTGTTCTAAAGGAATATCCTTACTGATGCCGTGTTCATATACCTGTGAGGGATTCTGTAGCAGGTCTGCTCTTAATGAGAAAGGGGCTGTTTGCTCCTGGGCAATGGCAGACAGGCAGATGAATAGTGTCGGCAGAAAAGCAGTTGTAATTTTCATTCGTGGTACTAATTGTTGATAGCGCCGGTGATGCAGCAATAGTAAAATACTATCTTATGCGTTCTTTTTTAAACATTTTTAATGGCTATCTTTGTCCGCATGAAATGGTTCGTTTATTTATTTTCACTATATGTCCTGGTGTTATCGGGTATCCACTGTGATGCCGATGAAGACTGCTGTAGTGATGAAATAACACATACCACTTCATCCCATGATCAGGAATCTCCGAAGGATCATAAGCCGGTATCTCCCTGTTCTCCCTTTTTTGCCTGTGGCGTATGCCATGGCGTGGTGATACCGGAATCCTATACGATAAAGCCGGTTGCTTTAACCTCTGATCAGGAACTGCATAGCCAGTATATCGAACCGCAATTAAGGGATTTCTTTCCCGCTATATGGCAACCGCCCAAACAGGTTTAAGCGAATACAAGAATTTTAAAATAGTACAGGGCCATGTCCTGTGCTGTCATTGCTATTGCTTAAATTTTCCATGTACAACATGAGACTTATATTTACGATCATGCTGCTTTGTACCACCAGTTTATGTGTGGCGCAGCATACATTTACTGCCGTTGTTAAAAACGCGGACACCCGATTAGGTTTGGCAGATGCCACCGTCACGCTGTCAGATATAAATAAAAGTGCCAGGACAGCTGCTAATGGTCTTGTCAGCTTTACCAATATACCAGCAGGTAAACACCCGCTCACGGTTAGCTTTGTTGGTTTCGAAACATATACAGCTAACCTGACTTTCCCTTATAGTAACGATACATTGATCATACTGCTTGAACCTGCAGAAGAGGAAATGGAAGAAGTAGTGATCAGTTCGACCCGTAGTACCAGAACGATCCGGAATATCCCTACCAGGGTAGAATTGATCGGAGGCGAGGAACTGGAAGAAAAAGGGAATATGAAACCGGGAGACATCCGTATGATGCTCAATGAAAGCACCGGTATCCAGACGCAACAGGTGTCAGCCACCTCCGCTAATTCCAGTATCCGTATCCAGGGACTTGACGGGCGTTATACACAGATCCTGAAAGATGGTTTCCCCTTGTATGCCGGCTTTTCAGGAGGACTGGGACTGTTACAGACACCTCCATTAGACCTGAAGCAGGTAGAGGTGATCAAAGGCGCTTCTTCTACCTTATATGGGGGCGGTGCAATCGCCGGACTGGTTAACCTGATCTCCAAAGTACCGACGGAAGAACGGGAGCTCCGTTTTCTTATTAATGGTACGTCTGCCGGAGGACTCGATTTAAATGGTTTCTATGCCCGGAAACTGGAGAAAGTAGGATGGACAGTATTTGCTTCCAGAAATAGCAGCAGGCCCTACGATCCTTCAGAAACCGGCTTTACAGCGATTCCTAAAACCAGTCGCTATGTGTTCAATCCAAAGCTGTTTGTCTATGTTAGCCCAAAGACGCAGCTGATGGTGGGGGCCAATACCACTTTTGAGGACCGGACGGGTGGAGACCTTGCCTATATCAAAGGGAATGGGGATAACGTACACCGTTATTTCGAACAGAATAAAACCACACGCGTTTCCACGCAGTTCTCACTGGATCATCAGTTCAGTAAAACCAGCAGCCTGTCCGTTAAAAACTCTGTAAGTAATTTTAAACGGACCATTACCATACCTGATTATATATTCGATGGTAAACAATGGTCGACCTACTCAGAAGTCAACTACCATAAAGAAAGTGAAAAACTGGATTGGGTAACAGGCGTAAATTTTTACACCGATCAGTTCCTGGAATATCCGAAGGATAACTTTGAAAAGAGGAATTATACACAGCAGACTGCCGGCGCATTCGTGCAGAATACCTGGAAAGCGGCCGACTGGCTGCAACTGGAAACCGGCGTTCGTGGCGACTATGTGATTGACTATGGCTTTGCTTTCCTGCCGCGTATTTCAGCACTGTTCCATCTTTCTGAAAAACTGACTTCACGCTTAGGTGGCGGACTGGGATATAAAACACCTACAATCTTCACAGAAGAAAGCGAACGCCTGCAATATCGTTATATACTGCCCATTAACAGTCAGGATAATAAACTGGAAAGATCCCTGGGCGCAAATGTGGATGTTAATTACCGCACTTCCTTCCTGGACAAGTTTACATTTAGCATTAACCAGCTATTCTTTTATACCCGTATCAATGATCCGTTACTACTGCAAAGTAGTGGGACTAACCTGTATGCCCTGGTCAATGCCAATGGCTATGTTGATACAAAAGGGTGGGAAACCAACATCAAACTGGGATACGAAGATTTCAAGCTGTTTGTCGGGTATACTTTCACAGATGCGACACTCCATGAAGGTGCAACGAAAAGACAGAACCCGCTGACTGCGCGTCATCGTCTCAACAATGTACTGATGTATGAGGTGGAGGATAAATGGAAGATCGGACTGGAGGCCTACTATTACAGCAAACAGATGCTGAATGATACCCGTACCGGAAAGGCATACTGGACCTGTGGATTTATGGCAGAGAAGTTATGGGAACGGTTTTCATTGTTTGTGAACTTTGAGAATTTCACAGATACCCGTCAGACGAAGTTTGATAATATCTATACCGGTACGGTAAGCAATCCCATCTTCAGGGATATTTATGCACCGCTGGATGGCTTTGTGGTAAATGGAGGCTTGAAGATTAAGTTATAGTATGATACAGTACGAGCCATAGATCATATGGCTCGTACTGTATCAGTTATTTTAATCTTATTTCACTGATACTGGCTCCCTGAGGTACCATAGGGAAAATATTGTTTTCTTTGCCCACCATCACTTCCAGCAGATAAGGGCCATTATGACGGAACATTTCCGCAATGGCATCCCGCAGGCACTCCCGCTCAGATACACGTTTGCCGGCAATACGATAAGCGGCAGCAAGCGCTACAAAGTCAGGGTTCTCCATGTCAGAGAACGCATACCGGCGGTCGTTAAAAAGCTCCTGCCATTGGCGTACCATGCCTAAAAACTGATTATTCAGGATAATGATCTTGATATCCAGTGAATGCTGCATAATGGTACCCAGTTCCTGAATATTCATCTGAAAACCACCATCACCAACGATCGCCAGTACCGTTTTCCCTGGTGCACCATATCTGGCACCGAGGGCCGCAGGCAATGAGAATCCCATTGTTCCCAGACCACCACTGGTAATATTACTCCTGGTATGGTTGAATTGAGCATAGCGGATCGCTGCCATCTGATTTTGTCCCACATCAGAAACAACGATCGCATCTCCTGAAGTGAACTCGTTCAATATATTGATCACTTCTCCCATGGTCAGTTCGCCGGCCGCCGGGTTTAGCTCAGGCTGGATAACGGTATCATATTCCTCCTGATAGAGCGTATTAAATTTCTCTATCCATGTGGCGTATTCTTTCTTATTAATTAAAGCCGTCAGCAGTGGTAAAGTTTCTTTACAGTCACCTAATACGGACACAGTAGACTTTACATTTTTATCTATTTCAGCCGGATCGATCTCCAGATGGATCACCTTCGCCTGTCTGGCATATTTATCCAGACGACCAGTTACCCGGTCATCGAAACGCATACCGATGGCGATCAGCAGATCACATTCATTGGTAAGTACATTGGGAGCGTAGTTGCCATGCATACCCAGCATACCCATATTCAGCGGATGCGCTGAAGGCATAACGCCCGCACCTAATACCGTCCACGCTGCCGGAATGCCGCTTTTTTCTATAAAGATTTTAAACTCAGTGACTGCTCCGCCCAGTATAACACCCTGTCCCCAGATGACAAATGGTTTTTGAGCCTGGTTGATCAGATCCGCTGCTGACTGAATGTCCTTCTCCCGGACGATCGGTTTGGGTCTGTAACTCCGGATATGGTTACATTTTTCATACCCTGTATATTCAAAAAGCTGTAGCTGCGCATTCTTGGTGATGTCGATCAGTACAGGTCCCGGACGGCCACTACGGGCAATATAAAATGCTTTTGCCAGCACGGATGGAATTTCTGCAGCGTCAGTGATCTGGTAATTCCATTTGGTGACCGGCGTTGAGATATTAATGATGTCAGTTTCCTGAAAAGCGTCTGAACCCAGCAGATGCGCAAATACCTGTCCGGTGATACACACCACCGGTGTACTGTCGATCATTGCATCTGCAATGCCCGTTACGAGATTGGTAGCGCCTGGGCCGCTGGTGACGAATACCACCCCTACTTTCCCTGATGCACGCGCATATCCCTGTGCCGCATGAATGCCTCCCTGCTCATGTCTGACGAGGATGTGTTTCAGTTGCTGATCATAGTCAAATAACGCATCGTACATGGCAATGTTGGCGCCGCCAGGCACACCGAAGATAACCTCGGTTTCTTCCGCTATCAGTGCCTCCATAATGGCAACGGATCCTGGTATTGTTTTTATTTGATCCTGAGAAGTTGTTTTGTCTTCTTTTACATGTGGACTTTCCATACCTGTAATTAATTTGCCTGATTCAGATGATTGTTTTTGCTGCCTGGACCGGTGGTAGTTATTATTCTTTTATCAGATAGACCAATGGCAGTCCCAGATCATTTACACCGCTGATAGCTGTGCTCCTTATGAATCCATTAGCTGTGAACAGGTCCATATCAGCAGTGCCTTCATGTTCACTTATCCATATAACCTGTTTTGTCTTGCAGATACAGAGGCACTTTTCGAATAACTGTTTTCTGGTAGCTGTTTCATGATATCTTTCCAATACTGAGAAATCAGCAATACGAGCGACGCTTTTCCCCTGGAATATTTCCGGCCGCTCACCCTTTGTGGTGACACGTGCATACCCGGCGACCTCTCCATCCACAAAAACGACCAGTATCTGATTAGAAATATTATTCAGTTCCCCACGTAATGTATGATCGCTGAAGTTGCGCTCGATGTATGCTGTTATTTCAGTTTCCGGAACCTTACCACTGAACTTTTCCCTTGCGGTGGCCCTGCCGATAAATGATAGGGTACGACGGTCCTGTTCTGTACCAATACAGAAGTTGATCACTATCCTGTTCGCCATAAAATCTTCGATTAAAATATGATGCGGTTACAAAAAATATTTGTTTGCATAGCAGTTATCGCTGGTAATAAAGGTTTCCTGTTTTTTATGAAGCCTCTTGTAACCAGGAGATATTGTCTGCATAAAGGTAAACCGAACATAGGGGCTTTATTAGCTGGAATGCGCCAAAGGTTAGAGGAAATGGGTCAGAAAAGTTAGCTGATATAATTGCGTAATGCCTGATAGTGATTGATCAGCATGGGTAACGTGAAACCCCGGTTGAGTCCACTGGGATTAGGCAATACCCAGACGGTCGCATTGCAGAAAGGCGCTTCCTGCAATCCCCATTGAATATTCTTTTGGCCCGAAAAAGCCTGATAAGCGGGCTTCCCGAGGAAAGCCAGGTAGGTAGGTTTATATCGTTCCATCTTGCGCTTAAATGTCTCGATGGATTGATCAAATTCAGCTTTGGATAATTCATCTGCGCGTACGGTGGCACGTGCAACGGCTGTTGTCAGACCATAACCATAATCAAGGATGGTGCTGTCGAGTATGGGCTGTATCTCATGGGGAGTGAATCCTGCCTGATGTAATACTTTCCAGAATCTGTTACTGCGTCCGGAGAAATGGTGACCCTGCACTGCAGACTTTAATCCGGGATTGATTCCACAGAATAGTATCGTCAGATTTTCAGCAATAATGTCCTGTAAGTAATTATCCATATGGTTACTTTATAACAGCTAATATAAAACAGGATAGCCTGACTTTCGTTGTGCACCGGCCGGATGGATTCGTAACATCTGTGCCGGTGCATCGTTAAAGCCAGGCATTTACTCCTGTATAGGGAAACGCAATGCAAAGCTAGGGAACTTTGTGTCGTGGCATTAGACAATTTGCGCCAGATATTAGCCCTTTCCGGCCAGGGGTAGTAACCGATTTAAATTTAGATATGAACAGAAGGGGACAATTAAGCCATGCTGTTGAGATGAGCGAATTCAGAAGGCCGCATATTGGTCACCTGGTAGAACGTATAGCTGAATGACGCGAGACTCTGATACCCCGTAAGATAGGCGATCTCACTGAGTGAGTGCGCCTTTTGCTGTATTAACTCAAAAGCCTTTACCATCCGTAATAACTTCAGATATTGTAAGAAGGATATTTTCAGCGTATTCCTGAAGAAACGGGAGAGCGTTCTGTCACTCAGGCCGAAACGCTTGCTGATGGTCTCCAGGGTATGTTTATCTGCTATATTTTCTTCTATATAGGCAATGATTTGTAGCATGCGTTTATTTTCCGTATACGGTAATGCAATTGGAAGATGTTTGATACTTACTTTCGGAAGAATCGTTTTTATGGAGTGTAGGAAAACATAGCGATCATCATCCGGAAGAATGTGTCCATGCCATTGTTCTGTATACCGCATCATCTCGATCAGCAGGTCATTGATAGGATATATGCCCACCTCATTGTAGAATACATATTTATCATCTCCTTCGGTAGTGAAGAGAATGGACCGGAGATGTGTTCCGTTTTGTCCGATGGTCAGACTGTGTGGAACGTCTGCCGGTATCCAGCAATAGTGACGGGAGGGGATGACCAGCAATTGATCTGCCAGTCGTATGTATGCGATCCCGCCATCTACATAGAACAGCTGACCTTTTGAATGCTGGTGAAGAGGAATATGTTTTTCACATTTTTCGTGTATCACAAAAAATGATGCTGGTTGTTGTTCTATTTCCGGTAAAGAAGCTATAAGTCCCATTGTCGTTGATTTAATAAGCAATGCCACTAGCGGTCGCTCTCCATTGCGGATGTGCTGTTCAGGTATTTACATGTTTTACGGATGGCAGGGATGATCAGTACAAGCAGTGCAATACTCAGCATCAGTAGGGCAAAGGTCATGAAGACAGCCCGGTTGGTGAGTAATTGACTTTGTTGTCCCAGGCTTTGCCAGATAACTGTTTTAGCGATGTATGATCCCTGCTCGGCGGAAAATCCTTTCGAAGTATACAGTGACTGGTAAGTATTCAGCCGGTTTGTTGTATTAGGATTGTCCGGTGTCAGATAACTGAGAAACCCTTCTTTAAAGTATTGGTTATGGTATAGCTGAAGATTATAGAGTCCTGCTATTGATTGTAATGTCGCGGTAAACCGGGTACAGGCTGCCAGCACGATGCCGCTGGTACCACTGAATCCGGCTGCAGATGTCAGGATGTATATAATGATCGGCACAAATAACAACCCCGAGGCCGCACCCTGGATAAATATAGGGAACAGCAGATCTGTGAAAGACAGGTCAGGTGTCATTATATACCACATCCAGAGATTGAATAACGCCATTAGCCCAAACCCTGCTGTGAGAAAGAACTGGAAGTTATGTTTCTTCGCGATGATCAGCCGGGTGGAAAATACTGCCAGCGAAACAACACCTGCAATGTTGCAGCAACCAAGCGCCGCCACCTGGAAAGGGGTCCATTTAAGTGTCACGAAGGCATAGTTATAAACCAGATTGATACTGTCCTTACCGCCGTAATAAAGTCCCAGCAGACAAAGTCCTGTTACAAAATGTACCGACTTAAACACACCTGGGTGTATCAATGGCCGTTTCAGCAGACTTTGTCTGTACAGGAACAGTATAACACCGGCGCCCGCGATACAGCTGCTATAACAGATACGTCTGTCATCAAACCAGTAATACCTGGAACCATAGATAAATGTATAGGCCAGAGCTAATGCACTAAGCGCGAATAGCAGGAATCCGACCCAGTCGATCTGGTACAGCGGCAATCGCCTGTGGCCCGAACTCCGCCGCAATAGTAACATGGTGATCAGCAGGGAGAATAACTGTATACCAATCAGACAATAATAGCTTGCTTTCCATTCCGAGATGTCTATGAATACTGCAGCTATTGAGGCGGCTACCACGATATTACCAAGAATGGTTGGATAAAACACGGCGGCGCCGATCAGTTGTGCACGGTGAGTAGGTACCCTGGAAAAGATCAGTATCAGGGTGCTGACACATATTCCTCCTGTTAGAATACCCTGCAGAAATCTGATCACCAGCAGGATGTTAATATCCCTGCAATCAATACAAAGCCAGTTCAGGAGGATTGCCAGCGCAACATTGGCAGCGAGATAATTGCGCATCTCAAAGCGCCGGATAAAACGGAACTGCATAGGAATGGAGGCAATAATGCCCGCATACGTGGACATCAGGCAAAAGGAAATATCTTCCTGCTGCACACCCAGATACGCAACGATATAACTGCCGGTTAGCGCAAACAATCCCAGTTGCATCAGGGAAGAAAGCAATAACAGCAGTAATGCGATCCGGATACCCCAGTCCCAACCCTGTACCCATGGTTTAAAATATGCTTGTTTCATGATCAGACTCTTTTTTAACAGCTACGGTGACATTCATACCAGCGACTACATTGCCCGTACCGGGACCTTCAAATGCGATCTTTACAGGGACGCGCTGGATGATCTTGACAAAGTTGCCCGTTGAGTTATCCGGCGGTAATAACGAAAACCTTGCACCAGTAGAACCGGCAATTGCCATGATCCTGCCATGAAATACCCGTCCATCTATTGCATCCAGCCGTATTTCTACTAATTGTCCCACATACATATCGGCTACCTGTGTCTCTTTGTAATTGGCTGTGATCCACTTCTCTTTTTCGTTGATGATACTTACCAGTGGCTGTCCCGGTTGTATTTGCTGTCCATCCAGTATGTTTTTCCGTCCCAGTCGTCCTGAGTAGGGTGCGCGGATAACCGTATAGGAAAGGTTAAGACGGGCCAGCTCCAGGGCTGCTTCTTTTCGTTTGATATCGGCTTGTAAGAGCGCAAAATGTGTTCTTAGTTCTACGATACGCGCTTCATTCGTTTTCAGACTATTCCTGGCAGCGCTATAGTCACTCTCTGCAACATCGTATCGTGCCTTCACCTGTTCCAGTTCAGCACCTGTAGCTGCTTCTTCTTTTACCAGATTTGTATAGCGTTTAATATCCAGTTGCTGTTGTATGTATTTGGCTTCGGCGCCTTTTATCTGGTCCTGATTAACGCTGGTGCCGGTTACGGCTGCGGCAATATTGGCCGTAAGGACTGTGAGCTGGGCATGCGCATCTTCGGTGGCGGCTTCGGCAACCTGTAACTGTGCACGGTATTCTCTGTCATCCAGTATGACAAGCGTATCACCTTCTTTTACCAGCTGATGTTCTTCAAAACATACCCGCTGAATATAGCCACCGGCACGTGCAGATACCGGATTGATATAGGATTCTACCTGCGCGTCATTGGTTTCTTCGTATTCCTGACTGTATCGCCAGTACCTGGTGATATAGTATATTCCCGCAAAGAGAAGCCCTGCGGCAATGACTGATATTACAATATTGCCCGGGTGTATTTTTTTCGCTGTTGCTTTCATTTTTTCTGATGTTATAGATTATAAGTTTCCACTGGTATAAAGCAGGCGATAGTAAATAACGAGTGCCTCAGTTTGTGCTTTCACCAGATTGAATTGCGATTCCTGGTATAGATTGTCTGCATCCAGCAGATCTGTCAGGAGGGCCAACTGATTTAAATACTTATTGTTGACGATCCGGTAATTGACTTCCGTCTGTTCGACAGAATGTTCGTTAACACTGATCCGTGTTAATGCCTCTGCGTATTTTGCATAATAGGCTTTGGCTTCTGAACGTATATTATCCGCGGACGCCTGTTGCCGCAGTTCGAGTTCTTTTACCCGGAGTTTAGCAGCTGTTACTTTGCTTTTATTGTGATAGATCGATGAAATACTATACTGTGCTTTCAATCCGACAAAGCCGATCGCATAGGCCTGGTCAACAGGAGGGAAGAACAGATAGTTAGGGTAATTGAGGCCATAGCCGGAATAGAAGCTCAGGTTAGGTTTATTGTTGCCCTGAATTCCTTTTACCTTTTCCTGTTGTATTTCGACGCTCTTCGCGGCTTTCAGCACACTATAGGAGGATGTTTCAGCTGCATCGCTGATCGGTAACAGTGAATGAACATCCGGCTTTGGCATATCCGCAGAATCGAGCGGTATGATGTGTATGGCGTCTGGCACATTCATTAGTACTACCAGTTTCTGATTGGCAATCGCAATATCATTTTCATTTTGTTCCAGGGAGAGTCTGACGTTTGATAGATTTACTTCTGCACGTAAGACATCACTCCTGGTTACCTTCTGGTTATCGTAGAGGGCATGAATGTCTTTTACGCGTATCGTAGCCCGGTTCACCTGCTCCAGAATGAACTTTTCCTGTTCATTCAGTCTGACCAGTTCCAGATATTGTGTGGCGGTCTGATAAGCGATAATTCCTGACTGATTTTTTGTATTTAACTGTTCCAGCTTTTCCCGGAAGGTATACTCACGTTGTAAGGCTTTTTGCTTACCGCCGCTATAGATATTGAACAGGGCCTCAATACCCAGGGTAGCTGAATTCGAGGTAGGCTTTCGGGCTGTTGTATTCGCATGGCCAAGGCCATCAGTGAATAAGGTAAGTCCGCTGAATCTCTGATAAGAGCCATTTACGCGGATATCCGGTAATGCTGCTTTGTATACGTCCTTTTTATCTTCACTCATGGCAGTTTCTTCAACAATCGCTGCCTGAACGAGCTTGTTCTGGATCTTTGCAAATTCCACTGCTTCGTTAAGACTGATCTTATAAGTGTTATTGTTTGTTGTTTGTCCGTTTGCGATTGTGATATGCATCACTAAGATGGCAATAGACAGAAAGCTGCATAACAGGCAGCTGTTTCCTGTATTTGTATGTTTGATACGCATTTTTCATTATTTAAATTCAGGTCAATCGGTACCTGCGGCGCTCTTTGTCATATCCATCTTCCCCCCGGATCGTTTGGTAAGACAAAACATATCCGCCCTCAGCCGCTTTGCAGCGCGCTGTAGCAATACATGTAATATGTCCGATGGATAGCTGAATTACACGTGTCAATATGAAGCCGGGATTGGCTGCTGACGTGTGCATTTGCCGTTAGTACAGGTCTGGGTCACTGATTCGTTGTATGATCATTTTTCAACGGTTCATTGATTTCGACAACACAAATGTCTGATTTAATAATGCCATGAATTGGATGGAAATGCCTCAATGTTCGTCGAAATGGCTGATGTGGACAGTTTCGCTGATGTAGGGGTGGCTTTTAGTTGAACTTTTTACGGTATTCAATAGGAGACATACCGGTATTGGTGCGGAAGAACTTTCCGAAGACAGACTGCTCTGAGAAGTTCAGCATATTGCTGACCTGTGCAACAGTAAGGGTTTTATTCTGGAGTAATACTTTTGCTTCAAGAGCGATGGCGTCATCAATCCATTTTCCGGCGGATTGCCCGGATTGCTTTTTGATAGCTGCTGAAAGTGACTTGGGCGTCAAATGAAGCTCGCGGGCATAAAAGTCAAGTTTGTGCTCCTGAATATAATGACGCCTGAGCAACTGCTTGAACTTTGTGAACAGTGGATCTGGTTCCTGCGAAGCTGGTACATTCGAAGTATACAACCGGCGATAAGCATCAATTTCAAATATAAGGGCAAAGATGTAACTGCGGATGATCAGACGCTGGGCATAACTGTTGGCGTCCTGCGCCATCTCCAGCAGCTCATAGATCTT
Organism: Chitinophaga sp. YR627; assembly: GCF_900114995.1. Lineage (GTDB taxonomy): Bacteria > Bacteroidota > Bacteroidia > Chitinophagales > Chitinophagaceae > Chitinophaga. Next base: position 636,279 of record NZ_FOUX01000005.1, on the reverse strand, counting down.
ACTGAACTTGGCGACATACGGTTCTTTCAGCGGCAGTACGTGCAGATCATTGTTATCGAAAAATTCATACCTGGATAGAAAAAAGACGTCGGCATGATTCTCCAGTTGAAAAGTATCTTTAAAGAAGATAACGTCCATATTCAACTGGTCGCTGCTTTTCGTGAAGAAACGGACGACCGAAGGCCCAAGCGTAATAATGGATGGTGCCTGCACATCCCACGACACAAGTCCTGTATTGAGTTTTACACCGCCTTCCTTTATAAATACGATCGCATAACTTTCTGCCCGGTAAGGTTCTTCGTGGTATGGATGCTGACCTGATCTGACAAACAGATATTCTCTGCTCGTGTCAGGAACAGAGAATAATCGGCTATGTCTGGAAAGTGAAAAGGTTTTTATATCATCCATCATTATGAATTTACGACATTTGGCGGGGAAAAATCCCTGCTTTCGGCTGCTGCAGCTGAATGCTTAAGGTGTTTCGCATTCACCCTTTCTGAAATAATAACTACGGATAATGCGCCGGTTCCCCATAGTAACATCTGCCAGGTGGACAGACTCCATCCGCCGGTCTTCCATGAAAGCAGCCCAAAATAAGTGCCTATGGCAGCACCGATGAAATAGGTGGTCATGTAAATGGTGTTTAAGCGGCTGTGTGCATGTTCATGCAGACTATAGATCCGGGCGAAATTGGTGATCTGTGTGGCCTGTACGCCAATGTCCAGGAAAAAGATACAGACGATCAGTGCCACGAAAGAATAGGGGAAGATCTTGATCAGTATAACACTGCCAATAACAAGTCCGACTGTGATCAGCAAAGATTTGTATATATTTCCCTTGTCAGCCAGTTTGCCAAAATACGGTGCAACGAGCGCTCCGCCTATGGCGATGAGACCAAAACTGCCAATAGTTCCCGGTGAATAATGCAATGGTGCAGATACAAGGTGGAATGTGAGCGTAGTCCAGAAAGAACAAAAGACGCCAAATGTAAGGGAGCCCAGTAGGGCAGCCTGTCTTAAAAGCCTGTACTCTCTGATAAGCGATAAGGTGGATTGTAGTAGTTTAAAGTAGTTGCCTTTAAACTTAGGTGCTACATCCGGCAGAAAAAGCTTTAATAAAATAGCGACAATGCTTACCATCATTGCGGAAATGCCATAAACATACCGCCACCCCAGCCACTCGGATATTAACCCGCTCAATACCCTGGCGCCCAGAATGCCTACCAGGATACCACTAAAGACCCTGCCTACCGTTTTTCCGCGGTTGGTGCTGTCTAAGGTAGCTGCCATGGGTAAGATGATCTGCGCAGGCGTGGAAAACAGACCAATGAAAAAGCTGAGGACATACACCTGGGCAGGAGTACTGGCAAATGTAAATCCTGTCAGGGTCAGCGCAAGGCATGCAGCAAGAAAGATAATAAGGTTCTTGCGCTTTAGCTTGTCACCCAGCGGAAGCAGGAAAAACATGCCGAGACCAAATCCCAGCTGTGAAAGCATTGCGATTTTGCCTATAGCAGCCTCGCTGGTGTTAACAGAAACACCGATCTCTTTAAGAATTGGCTGGTTATAATAGATGTTTGCTATCATAACACCTCCGGAAATAGCCATCAAAGGAATGATACCGGAATGTAATCTCGTTTTCTCCTGATTCATCTAAACGTAGTTTACTGATACAACTGGTTCTTTGCGTTTCCCTTTGATGGCGCGAAAGTAAATAAATATTGAGAGTAATAGGTAGACCTGTCTATCTATAATATCTATCAGCTGGGAGAGGTATGATAAGGTTTTTAAATAAGGGGAATATTGGTATCATCGTTAGTGTATGTTTATATGGCGGGGGATGTGCAAAACTGCACATACGTAGTGAGATACTCCGTATATAAAGCATGGATAAAGCATGTGTACTTCGTGTATGAAGTATGTTTCGGGTTTCTCCTGTATGGCAGATCTTATCTGTCTGTTTGCGGTATGTGCCTGATATAGGTTTACACCTTTATAAAAGGATCACCCGTCCGCTGCCGGAACAGGGGACGGGTAATAGGGCACTGCATCTGGCAATGTGAATAAAAAAGCGGGAGCCAGATACAGAGTAAAGAACGCGTTGGTTTTTAACTGGCCGGCTGGATATTCTTATACTTGTCTATATGATCAAAAGCTCCTTTTAGGGTTTCCATATAAACTTTCACGATCATCTGTTCCTCCGCTTTGCTGTATGCTTTTTCTCCTTTTACACCCGCCCTGCATTTGCGATAATAGGTGGGAATGCTCCAGTTGCATTCTTCACAGATCCTGTCGCGGAGTACGATGGGGAGATGTGTCATTATTGCATGAAGATCATTGAGTACATTAAGCGATGATTGGTTGGTTTTGGACTTTGCCTGATTGTTTTGCATATCATTGGGTCTTTAATTTTTGTCTAGTCTTTTTAATGCCTTTTGGGGCGATTTTCATCGCTGATCTCCGATTTTCTTGTATATACCGGCAATAAAGGAATGATTCATATTTCCTGGCTTAAAATGCAGGAAACGCGTATATCCTCTGAGCTATCGCCCAAAGTGCATGATGGATGGCAAAGATAAGTATAAACATTCTAAATAGTCTATTATAATAGACATATTTATTTATACCTTAATAAATAGGGTTATTTAAAATATGGATATTATATTAATTGCAGAATGGCTAAAAATAAACGCAGAGAGGAACGAAAGAAGGCTACGTTAGGGCATTTTGATCATGACGATTTCATAGAGAAATTAAGCAAAAGAATTAAAGCTTTGCGTAAACAGCAGGGATTTAGCTCTTATGAGTTATTCGCTTATGATATTGAAATTTCCCGCGCTGGTATGTCAAAGTACGAGTCAGGGGCATTTGATGATATCAGAATGAGAACACTGCTGAAAATTATCGATGGATTAGGAATTAGTCCGAAAGAGTTCTTTTCAGAGGGATTCGAGTAAAATGTACTATGGTTATGTACTATAGCAAGATAAGCAATTGTAAAGCGATCCCATTGCAGAAGGAGAAATGGTGCAACATTTCTCCGTGTATGATCAACTTAAGCTTTATTCACGTCCACATGTTCATGTAACAGCTTCCTGCGAAAAGCTGCAAGGCCCTCAGGACCACTTGCCCGCAAGTCCAGTGCTGTCTTATACCGTTCCCTGTCTACCGGCTCATATTTAGCGCTCCAGGCGATAATTTCCATTATTATAGGCAACAGATCGATGCTCTTTTCTGTAAGGCTATAAGTTACCTTTTGCTTATGCGTTTCTTCGGGTGCTTTTGCTTTGGTGACCATCCCTTCTTTCTCCAGCATGGCCAGCCTGTCCCTTAAAATGTTTGAGGCAATTTTCTCTTCTGACAAACGGAGTAATTCATTAAAGTGACGTCTATTGTAAAATATCATGTCTCTTAGGACTAATAAGCTCCACTTATCGCCTACAACCTCCACCATGAGGTTTACCGGACAAAATGATCTATGCGGTTCCATTTTTGCTATTCTTATTTTTCTTGGCTTATAAAGCCAAACCTCTTGATAATGTAGTTGCAATTTACAAGCAGTTGCAAATATACAAACATCTCCCGTTTCGCAATTTCTGCATCTTAACAACTATAGCTGTTCATTTTCAATGGCGTAAGATTTTTTTTGTTATTTGAAAGACTGATGTATATTTGCAAGCAGTTGCAATTTGCAATCGCTTTAAGGAAGTCTAACTTTTAAGAGAAACAAAAACAATTGATCACTACATAAGTAGGTGTCCGGCCCATGCTATGGGTTAATTTTTTGACTTAAAATATACCGATTGGTATAATGACAGGTCGTGTCGTATACTGACTTATTAAACAACATTCTTAATACATAAAAACAAAAACAATGAACACTACAGGTAAAACACTGCTGGTTACCGGCGGAGCATCAGGTATCGGATTTCAGATCGCAAAATTATTCAGCGAAAATGGTAACAAAGTGATCATCACAGGCAGGAATGAAGCGAAACTGAAAGAAGCTGCTGCCAGTTTGAAAAATACAGACTATTTCGCGGCAGATGTCGCTAATGAACAGGATCTGGACCGTCTGGTAACTTATATCAAATCAACTCACCCTGGTTTAGATATACTTGTAAACAACGCAGCCACTACCAATGTTTATCAGATGGGTGTGAACGCAGGTGCATATGAGAAAGCGAAAGACGAAGTAGCGACTAACTATCTGGCAGTTGTTCATCTTACAGAAAAGCTGCTGCCAGTGCTTGAAAAACAACAGGATGCTGCTATCGTTAATGTGAATGCCATCATCGGCTTAACCCCAAGCATTCATATGCCTACGCATTCGGCTAGTAAAGCAGCATTGCGTGCATATACACAGGCATTACGTTTCACATTTGAAACAAAAGGAACCGGCATTAAAGTGTTTGACCTGGTACCGCCATTAGTGAATACCGAGTTCTCAAGAGCGATTGGCAGCGCTACCAATGGTATCCCTGCAGAAGAAGTGGCAGAGGCATTATTACAAGGTCTTAAAAACGATACTTTCGAAATCCGCATAGGTAAAGCCGACCAGTTCTACCAGGCATTCTTTGCTGGTTCTGAAAATGCTGTATCCGCATTGAATCAACCCCAGGGGAAAGCATAACCTCCCTGTCTCCACACTTCCCGGGAGACTTTCCCGGGAGGTTTTATATCATTAAAAACCGAAGATATGAGTAAGCCAATTTCCTTTAACGGAAGTATTCCCAGGCACTATCAGGATATACTCACCCCACTGTTGTTTGATCACTTTTCAGTAGACCTGGCCCAGCGGATCAACTATAACAATGTGCAAAAGATATTAGAACTTGCCAGTGGCACGGGTAGCATGACACAACAAATTGTGCAGCACATGCCAACAGGGACGCAACTGACTGGTACGGATCTGCAGGAAGACATGTTAGCTATTGCAAAGGAAAGGGTCAACAGCACTGATGTTTCATGGGAAGAAGTTGATATGACAGCCATTCCTTATGCAGAAAATAGCTATGATCTGATCGTCTGTCAGTTCGGACTCATGCTGGTACCTGATAAACAAAAGGCATTAAGCGAGATCCATCGCGTGCTTAAAAAGGGTGGTCGTTTCGTGTTTACTGTATGGGCTGATATCAAAGATAATCCGGCGTGGGATATATGTGGTAGGATCATCGCTCATCACACTGGTCAGAATCCAATGCTCAGAGATCCCGGTCCATTCGCGTTGTCAGCAGAACATACAACCACAGCTTTGTTAAAACAGACAGGATTTTCAGTCGTTACAGCTACGCTGGTACAACAAACAGGAGTGCTGGAAAATGCAGCACTGGCTGCTAAAGGATTTATACAGGGACTTCCGGCACTATCCGCGATGAGTCAGACAGATCCTGCGCTGATAAGCCAGATAGAAGATGATGTTGCTGCTGAGTTTTCATGGACACTGGGAGACGCTCCGTTTAAAACAACCTCGCAGGCCTGGGTATTTGAAGTAGTAAAATAAAGATTGTATCCTGATATAATCGAAACGTCCTGATTATTGATCGATCTATCCTGAAAATATCTTTCCTCAATCGTCAACTTCGTCCTGTTAAAACAATATCAGGATGAACATCGTATCGATACTCACAACGGCTATCGGGCCAGTCAGCATTGCATTGCTCTGCATCAGCATTATGTCGCTGGTGAAAGAGCCCAACAGACAAATTATAAATGCGTTGGCTATTGCCGGCGCAGGCGCTGTATACTGGAGTGGGGGATTAGGATTTTATGAATTCCCGTTGGGGATTATCATGGGCTATCTCGCTTTTAAAGGACTCAAAAACTATAAGTTCCTGGCTGCCGGTTGGATAGTGCATACCATATATGACATTCTCCATCACCTGTATGGACAGCCGATTATTCCTATGGCGCCGACTTCTTCACTGGGTTGCGCTATCTGTGACCCTGTATTGGCTATCTGGTTGTATTTCGGAGCGCCGTCAATCTTCGAAGTACTAAAACGAAGGAGAGCCGTGTAGCTCTCCTTTTGTCATTATTTTCTTATCTGAAACGTCTTTCACAAATAGCCCGGATAATACCTCTTTCGTAGTCTGAATGCAACATTCACAAGTGCGATCAATGCGGGTACCTCTACCAGCGGACCGATTACACCGGCAAACGCCTGTCCTGAATGGATACCAAATACACCAATAGCAACCGCTATCGCTAACTCAAAGTTATTCCCTGTTGCTGTGAATGAGATGGCCGCATTTTCTGAATAATCAGCCCCCATGAATTTTCCGGCAAAAAAGCTGACCAGGAACATGATAGCAAAATAGATGGTCAGTGGGATTGCAATACGTACTACATCGCCAGGTATCTGTACAATCAGTGCGCCTTTAAGACTGAACATCACGATGATGGTAAAAAGTAAGGCAATCAGGGTAATGGGGGAGATCGCCGGTATAAATTGGTCTTGATACCACGCTTCTCCTTTTAACTGTAAAAGCAGGTATCTGCTGATAATACCAGCTGCAAAGGGAATACCCAGATAAATAGCTACACTCTCCGCTATCTGTCCGATAGTGATGTGGACCGCCAACCCCTGATATCCGAATAGGGGCGGTAATATAGTCAGAAATAAATAGGCATATACACTGTATAGTAATATTTGGAAAATACTGTTCAGGGCAACAAGCCCCGCGGCATATTCCCGGCTTCCATCCGCAAGCTCATTCCATACAATGACCATGGCAATACAACGCGCCAGCCCAATCAGGATGAGCCCCGTCATATACTCCGGATAATTATGCAGGAATAAGAGCGCCAGTGTAAACATTAATATCGGGCCTACCACCCAGTTGAGTAACAGCGAAACGCCCAGTATCCTGATATTCCCAAACACTTTTCCTATCTGCTCATATTTTACTTTGGCAAGCGGTGGATACATCATCAGGATAAGTCCTGCCGCCAAAGGAATATTGGTGGTCCCTGAAGAGAAAGAATGTATAAATGTGTCTGTTCCGGGAATAAAATAGCCTATACCTACACCTATGCCCATGGCCAGGAAGATCCATAAAGTAAGAAAGCGGTCCGTGAAACCAAGCCGCTTTCTCTCATACACAGGATAACAATTATTTGCAGACATGATCAGGAAATATGTTGCTGAATGAAATCACTGCAATATTGCTTTATTTGTTCGCGTACCTGTCTGAATTGCTCCATAATGGCTTCTTCGCTACCGGTAGCTTTTGCCGGGTCCGGGAAGTTATGATGAAGCCTGAGCGCTTTAGCCGGGAAATAAGGACACCGTTCCTTTGCATTATCACAGACGGTTATCACATAGTCAAAATCAATGTCCCTGTATTCGTCCATGTTATTCGAAGTATGCCCCGAAATATCTATCCCGTCTTCCTGCATCGTAGCGATAGCACGGGGATTGACGCCATGTGTTTCCACACCGGCACTATAGATTGCTGCTTTGTTTTTTGCAAAATGTCTCAGATAGCCTTCCGCTAACTGACTACGGCAGCTGTTGCCGGTACAGAGCACCAGAATTTTCTTCATATATGTTTAATTGCAGGTAAAATGATTAATCGCAACAACCAGGTGCGCAACAGGCTGCTGCTGGTTTCTCTGCGTATACTGTGATGCTGTAGATGCCTGTGTTACTTTTCCTGAACTGGTCTATTTCGCCGGAAGAGAGATAAGCAGATAGTATATCATCCGGTATGAAGATGGCCTTTTCTTTTTGTATCGTTATATTGGTGAACTGATTACTACTGATCAGTTGCAGATACGTTTCTTTTTGTATAGCGCCTGATACGCAGCCTGCATACATTTCGGCCGCTTGCTGAATACCGGTAGGCAAGGCGCCTTCCAGCACAATGTCAGAGATGCTGAAATGTCCTCCTGGTTTTAATACACGGAAGATCTCTTTGAATACATTCTCTTTATTGGGCACCAGGTTAAGTACACAATTGCTCACCACTACATCCGCGACATCTGCCGTTACCGGCATCTTTTCAATATCACCCTGTCTGAATTCAACGTTGTTGTAACCTGTTTTCTCTGCATTGATTCTGGCCAGCTCAATCATGGCAGGGGTGAAGTCAATACCGATCACCTTCCCGCTTTCTCCTGTTTCATGGCGTGCAATAAAACAGTCATTCCCGGCGCCACTCCCCAGATCAATGACCGTATCCCCGGTTTTTATCTGCGCGAACTGTGTAGGCAGGCCACAACCCAGGCCAAGGTCCGCATGGGCATTATAGCCCTCAAGAGCAGTGTAGTCATCGCTCATGATGTTGTAGACCTCAGTTGAACAAGCGCCGGCACCACAACAGGATGCCTGGTTGTCTGCTTTATCCTGTAAGGCAATCTCGCTATACTTCTGCCTTACCAGGTCCTTCTTTTCCTGTTCAGTAGACATAATAATTAAATGATTGTATTATTGCAATATTGCGATGAATTAAGGCAAAAAAAATCAACAGCATTTCCCGCCATCCAGTGTAACATCACCGAAGAAGCTATTAAACAGTGCTTTATACTCCTTCCATACCATCGGATTGATACAATAACAAACACTGGCACCCTCTATATTCCCCTGTATAATCCCTGCCAGCTTCAGTTCCTTTAAATGCTGGGAAGTCGTAGCCTGGGCTAATCCCAATTCCTCCACCAGATCTCCACAAACACAGGAGTTCTTCTTCACAAGATACTGTAATATGGCTATGCGGGCCGGATGTGCCAGCGCCTTTGCCATATTGGCGATTTCATTCTGCTCCTTCGTGAATAAAGTTGTCTTTGTTGCTCCCATATCGTTATCGCAATATTACGATGATTAATTAAAATGCCAAACCTTTCCTGAAAATATTTTTAAAATTTCAGACTCTCTGGACCATATACAAATCTCCAACCTGGATCAGCCGGCATTTTTCAACTCATCCTACTTTTGATCTTTGATTTAAAAGCAAGCCATGAAAGAAATCATCATTCATAACCTTCATACTGTTCACAAACGCATTGCATTGGCTTGTGAACAATCCGGGAGGAATTCCGCCGATATCCGACTCTTACTGGCTACTAAAACAGTCCCTGCTGCATATATCCGCATGGCGATCGAAGCAGGAGAAAACCTCATAGGAGAGAATAAAGTACAGGAGTTCCGGGATAAACACGACGCCCTTGCTGATCTTTCTGTTGAAAGACACTTTATCGGTCACCTGCAGCATAACAAGGTAAAAGATGTACTGAAATACGTTTCCTGTGTGCAATCCCTCGACAGACTTTCTATCGCCGGGGAACTGGATAGACGCTTGCAACAGGAGGGAAGGAGCCTTGATGTTTTTATCCAGGTAAACACCTCCTATGAGGATAGCAAATTCGGGCTTCAGCCTGCTGAAGTAGCCGGTTTTATCCGGCAACTCAAATCACTGGATACATTACAGATAAAAGGTCTGATGACCATAGGTCTCCTCGATGTTGATAAAGAAAAAATGCGCCCATCGCTGACACTCCTCCGTCAGACCAGAGAACAGCTTATCGCAACTGGTATTGAAAATAGTGATCAGTTCAAATTATCAATGGGTATGTCCCAGGACCTCGAAATGGCGATAGCGGAGGGCGCGGATATCATTCGCGTAGGTACGGCTGTCTTTGGGAATCGTGTGGTTGGAAAAGAGATCTGGAATGAAAGCGAAGCAGAAAAATAAACAGCCGGAACAAAGCCGGCTGTCGTGAGAAGAACTATTGTCGATTTCTATATACACTTGTTAAGACATCCAGGAAAGTGAATAGTTGTTTATTCATTGCTGTGAAATCGTAGGCCCGCAGCGTATCAGCATCCTGTACAAAAAGATGCCGTCCTTTATTCAATAACTCCTCTCCGGAATGTCTGATCAGTAATTCTACCAGCGCGGTATTAAATTCCATATGACATTGTAAGCCATATACAAGCTCCATATATTCTACTATCTGTCGCGGACAACCATCGCTATAGGCCAGTACTTTGCTGTCAGTCGTCAGTCCCGGCATATCATTGTGCCAGTGCCCGACTTCACAACCTGCTGGTATATGTGCAAACTTACTATTGTGTTTGCCAGCTGCTGTTAACTGAATAGGAAATACACCGATCTCTTTCTGCGGACTCTGCTCAACGCCCGCGCCCAATGCCTGTCCAATCAGCTGCGCACCCAGACAAACACCTACCACAGCTTTCCCGGCATGGATACAATCCCTGATCAATGTCATCTCTGCTTCCGCATCAAAATAAGGACATTCCAATGTTGTCGTATTAGGACGCTGTGGTCCGCCCATCACCACCAACAGATCGATCCTGTCTATATTATCAGGGAGGGCTTCTCCGGCATAAACACTGGAATAGCCGATCGAATGTCCCCTGTTCTTTGCCCAGTCGATAAAAGCCCCCGGCCCTTCAAATACTTCATGGATCACAAAGTGTATGTGCATGTTGTTGATATTTCAGATAAGTGATCCGTAAAACTAACACCCGGTTAATTGTCCACGCTGGTACAGATCGCATAAAAAGAACTGGTCCAGTGGGTTTATCCACACTTTGTTATCTCCCTAAAACTACCGAGATTGCCAGCACAATAGCACAGCATGAGCCGTCAAGTCAATACAGATATCGCCAGTTACCAGTTCAAGGAAGGATTGCCGGTGGAGTTTGAACTGATCTCCCTCGGAGATCTTTACCAGCAAAATAAAATAGTCCTGACTACACCACATCGTGCTTCCTTCTATCACATTCTCTGGTATAAGAAAGGCGGTTTCGATCATATGGTTGACTTTGAACCGGTACCTATAGAAGATAACATGCTGCTCTTCCTCAATAAAGACATTGTCCACTTCTACGATAATGCCGCCGATGTAAAAGGAAAAGGTATCCTCTTTACCGATGCATTCTTTGGTTCTACGGAAGGGGATGTTCGCCTCCTGAAAGAATCTATCCTTTTCAATGACCTCTTTGGTGTATCTGCCATCAGATTACCTGCCAGGGTTTCCGTTTTCAGTGCCATGTTTGAGCTGATGGAAACAGAGGTAAAGAAAGCAGCTGATCCCTACCAGGGAAAGATCCTCAAAAACCTCTTACATAACTTCCTTTTGCACGCAGAAAGGGAAAGGCGTACGCAGGACTTCAAAGAGATCAAAAAAGGACCTGATCTGGATTATATACTGCTATTCCGCGATCTGCTGGAAACACACTTCCGTGTACACAAACAGGTCAGTTTTTATGCCGGAGAACTAAGCGTGACCGAGAAACGCCTGAATCAGGCCACTTACCGGATATTGGGAAAAACATCCAAACAGATGATAGATGACCGCATCCTGCTGGAAGCAAAAAGACTGCTTGTACACTCTACTGATACGATCAAAGAGATCGCTTATCAGCTGGGCTTCCTGGAACCGACAAACTTCATCAAGTATTTCCGCAAACACAGTCAGCATACCCCTGTTGAGTTCAGAGAGAAACTGACGACAGTATAGGTAACCTGTCTCTGCTGTGCATGCCCCGTCGGAAAAGTATCATCGAAAGGCTTAAATTTACCTTTCCCCAATGCTGGAGTATCAGGATCTTTGTATCACAAAAACCTTAGAAATGGCAAATATCATATTAATCGGAGCCAGTGGATTTGTAGGCTCAGCTATATTGAACGAGGCCCTCTCAAGAGGCCATCAGGTGAAAGCAATTGTACGTCACCCTGAAAAAGTAACCGTGAAGAATGATCAACTGGAAGTCGTTGCCGCTGATGTACAGAACTCCGCCGCACTGACCGATATTATCAAAGGTGCAGATGCAGTGATCAGTTCCTATAACCCGGGATGGGCAAATCCTGATATTTACAACGACACTTTAAATGGCTACAAATCTATCATCGCAGCCGTAAAGAATGCCGGTGTACCGCGTTTGCTGGTAGTAGGTGGTGCTGGCTCACTTTTCGTGAAACCAGGTGTAACCGTTATTGATACAGGCGTATTGCCTGAAGCAATCATGCCAGGTGTAAAAGGCCTCGCTGAGGTATATCACAACCAGTTAAAAGCTGAAGCATCCCTGGACTGGGCATTCTTCTCTCCGGCCGGTAACATCGCTCCTGGTCAGCGTACGGCTAATTACAGATTAGGAAAAGATGATCTGATCGTAGATGCTAAAGGAGAAAGTAATATTTCTGTGGAGGATTATGCAGTGGCGATGATCAACGAACTGGAAACGCCTGCACATCACAGGACCCGTTTCACCATAGGATACTAGGCAATTCAATTAGGAATTAACAATTAAGAATTATATGAAAGAGCGTTTCAATAATGAAATGCTCTTTTTTTATTTAGATGAAAATAATTACTCCTAATTCCTAATTCTTTTTCCGTTTCATTCTCTATTTTTTCCACTTCATTCACTTCTCCTCTTACGGCTCCCCCCATCCCCCGACCTTCGCTCCGGCAACCTGAAAAAACCTGCCTTAATCAAGAACATGAGTAACAATAGAATGCCGGCACTACTGGCCTCTTTCATGACATGGATCGTCCTGAATGCCTGTCAGTCCGGTAAAGCAAATGAAGGCGCAGCTCAATCAATGCCCGTTCCCGAATTGCCGGTATTGACACTCGATACCACCACGGCGCTCACCTCCCGCGAATATGCCGCTAACCTGGAAGGAAGGGAAAACGTCGACGTACGCACACAGGTAGAGGGATATCTGGAAAAAGTATTCGTAGAAGAAGGCAGTTTCGTGACGGCAGGTCAGCCACTGTTTAAGATCAATGACAGGTCCTATCAGGCACAGCTGGAAAAAGATCAGGCTTCCCTGCGTGCGATGCAGTCCGCAGAAGCCAATGCGGCACTCGAGGTAGATAAAATGAAGCCACTGGCAGACAATAAAGTGGTGTCTGATATACAGCTGAAGACCGCTCAGACCAACCTGCAGACGGCCAGCGCCAATGTGGCACAAGCCAAAGCTGCCGTAGCTGCTGCACAGGTCAATATGGGTTTTACTCTCATTAAAGCGCCTGTAAGTGGTTATATAGGCAGAATCCCCAAAAGGGTAGGGAACCTGGTGAATAGCTCAGATGCGGCTCCACTGACCACCCTTTCTGATATCAGTAAGATCTATGCTTATTTCTCTATGAGTGAGAATGATTTCATCCGCTTTAGTAAAGGTGCTGCCGGTTCTACTTTGCAGCAACAGCTGCTGCGTATGCGTCCGGTGACGCTGGTATTGTCTAATGGGGATGATTTCTCAGAGAATGGCCGGATTGAAATGGTAGACGGACAGTTTAACAGAACGACCGCCGCTATCAGTCTCCGTGCCACTTTCCCTAATCCTGCCAGTGTACTGAGATCGGGTAATACCGGCAAGGTGCGCATCGAGCAACTCAATGCCGGTGTTGTACTGATACCACAATCCGCCACGATGGAGATGCAGGATAAACTGTTCGTATACCAGCTTACCGACAGCAATACGGTGAAAAGACAACCTATTGTTACCGCGGGTACCAGCAAGGACCAGTTCATCGTGGTAGACGGTGTGAAAACAGGAGACAGGATCGTAACTGCAGGCATGGAAACCATCACCGAAGGTGCTGTGATCAAACCTGCCGCAAAGAAATAACAAGTCATAAGCCTCATCATATATGCTTAATAAAATCATTCAGCGACCCGTACTGGCTACAGTATTGTCGGTCATCCTCGTAATATTAGGACTCGTGGGACTGAGCCGCCTGCCGGTAACACAGTTCCCCGATATCGCTCCACCCAGCGTAGTGGTCACTGCTACGTTCCCTGGCGGTAATGCCGCCACTGTATTACGTTCTGTGGTAACGCCCATCGAAGAAGCGGTGAATGGTGTGGAAAATATGACGTATATACAGTCCACCGCCAGTAATGACGGTACTGCTACGATCTCCGTATTCTTTAAACTGGGTACCGATCCGGATCAGGCGGCGGTAAACGTACAGAACCGTGTAGCGCAGGTTACCAGTCAGCTGCCGGCAGAAGTCGTACAGGCAGGTGTTGCTACGACGAAGCAACAGAACGGTATGATCATGGTACTCGATCTGTTTAGTGAAAACAAGGCGACTTATAACGAAACCTTCCTGCAGAACTATACAAAGATCAACGTAGTCCCGGAACTGAAACGTATTCCCGGTGTAGGGCAGGTGCAGATCTTCGGCGCCAAAGACTACTCCATGCGTATCTGGCTGGACCCTGCTCAGTTGTCCGCACATAACGTTACTTCCACCGAAGTGCTCAACGCTATACAGGATCAGAGTCTGGAAGCCGCGCCGGGTAAGTTCGGTGAAGGCAGTCATGAGCCTTTATCCTATGTGATCAACTATACGGGTAAGTTCAATAAACAGGAACAGTTTGAAAATATCGTGGTGCGTGCTGGAACAGACGGTTCAGTGCTTTATCTGAAAGACCTGGCACGTATCGAATTAGGTGCAGCTAACTATACAACCGATAATAAACTGAATGGAAAGGATGCTGTCACCATGGCGGTATTCCAGACTAACGGCTCCAACGCCAATGCGATCCAGCTGGCCGTGGAAGAGGTGATGAAAAAAGCTTCTGCCAGCTTCCCTAAAGGGATTAAGTACCATGTCACCATGAGTACCAAAGAACAGCTGGACGTCTCTATCGAACAGGTTAAACATACCCTCATAGAAGCGTTTATCCTGGTATTCGTGATTGTGTTCATATTCCTGCAGGACTTCCGCTCCACACTGATACCTGCCATCGCTGTACCGGTGTCGCTGGTGGGTACCTTTTTCTTTTTGCAGATGCTGGGTTTCTCCATCAATATGCTGACCCTCTTCGCACTCGTACTGGCCATCGGTATCGTGGTGGATGATGCGATCGTCGTCGTGGAAGCGGTGCATGGTAAAATGGAACGCTCACACCTGAGTGCCCGTGCGGCTACCGTTTCTGCCCTGAGTGAGATCTCTGGTGCGATCGTGTCTATTACGCTCGTGATGACAGCGGTATTCCTGCCCGTAGGTTTCATGGAAGGACCTACAGGAGTATTCTACCGGCAGTTTGCCTTTACACTGGCTATCGCCATCCTGATCTCTGCATTTAACGCATTGACCTTAAGTCCTGCACTGTGTGCATTGATCCTGAAGAATAACCATGCGAATGGCCACAATGAAAAGAAAGGTTTTGGTAAACGCTTCTTTGCAGCCTTCAATACCGGCTTTAATGCGGTAACCAATAAATATACCCGTGGCGTAAAATCACTGGTCCGCTTTAAATGGATCGGACTGACCGCGCTTGCTGTCATCACCGGTGTATCCGTATGGCTGATGAACACGACACCGAAAGGCTTTATTCCAAATGAGGATGCCAGCTTCGTGGCGTTGTCTCTTTCTTTACCGGCAGGTGCTGGTCTGGACCGTACGACCGATGTGCTCAAACGTGCAGATAGTCTTCTGCGTACGATTCCGGCGGTAGAATCGGCAACGACCATCTCGGGTTTTAACCTGTTGAGCAACAGTTCCAGCCCTGCTTATGCACTGGGCTTTATGAAACTGAAACCAATCCAGGAACGCGGAGAGATCCAGGATATCAATATGCTGGTAGGTGTCATTAATGAAAAACTGGCGAGTATCAAGGAAGGTACATTCAACATCTTCACTTTCCCGACCGTACCGGGCTTCGGTACCTTCAATGGTCTGGAATTGATGTTACAGGACCGTACCGGTGGATCGATCGATAAATTCAGTGAAACCGCCAATAAGTTCATCGGAGAGATGATGCAGCAACCGGAAATAGCGGTTGCATTTACCATGTTCCGCGCCGATTTCCCGCAATACCAGCTGGAAGTGGATGCCGTAAAGGCAAAACAGCTGGGTGTAAGTATCAGTGATCTGATGAGTAACCTGCAGACCAACTACGGTAGCCGTCAGGCGTCTGATTTCAATCTCTTCGGAAAATATTACCGTGTGATGGTACAGGCTAGTCCGGAAACCCGTGGCGCGCCTGAAAGCCTGGAAGGCATGTACGTAAAGAACGATCAGGGAGCAATGGTGCCGGTGAACAGTATCATCAAACTGAAAAGAGTATATGGTCCGGAAACCATGAACCGTTACAACCTGTATAATTCTATTGCTGTGAATGCGATCCCTAAACCGGGTTACAGTACCGGTGATGCGATCAATGCGGTAGAGAAACTGGCAGCAGGTAAACTGCCTGCCGGTTATAGCTTCGAATGGACAGGTCTGAGCCGGGAAGAGAAACAATCAGGCAACCAGATGGTGATCATCTTCGCACTGGCCCTCGTCTTCGTATACTTCCTGCTGGCAGCGCAGTATGAAAGTTATATCCTTCCGCTGGCGGTACTGTTGTCTATTCCGACAGGTATCCTTGGGGTATTCCTCGCAATCCGTGCAGTGGGTATTGACAACAATATCTACGTACAGGTGGGATTGGTCATGCTCATTGGTCTCCTGGCCAAGAATGCGATCCTGATCGTTGAATTTGCCGTACAACGCAGAAAGGCAGGTAAGACCCTGGTAGCTGCTGCTATAGAAGCCGCAAAACTGCGCTTAAGACCCATCATCATGACTTCCCTGGCATTCGTGGCAGGTCTGCTGCCGCTGATGACCGTAAAGGGACCTTCCGCAGAAGGTAACCACTCCATCAGTATCAGTACTGCAGGTGGTATGCTGACAGGTGTTATACTGGGTGTATTCATCATTCCGGTACTCTTCGTGGTATTCCAGTATTTACAGGAAAAGGTATCCCGTAAACCACCTGCAGATCAGTCAGCAGATCAGGTGAAGTTATTGCACCATACTCAAATGCAACACTAATCGTCAACAATGAACAAGTATTTATATATCATAGGTTTTGCGGGTATTGCTACTATAGCATCCTGTAAGGTAGGGAAGGAGTTCTCCAGACCATCGGTAGAGATGCCCGCTCAGTTTCGCGGACAGGCATCTGCTGATACCAACAGCATTGCCGCATTGCCGGTACAGTCTTTTATCAGAGACGCCGCCTTGCTGAGATTGATCGATAGCGCCGTGGCAAAGAATTTCGATGTACAGGTAGCCCTGAAGAATATCGAATCGGCTGGTGCTTCCCTTAAATCTGCCCGTTTAGGTAGATTACCGGACCTGAACCTGAGCGTTCAGGGAACGCGTAACTGGCCATCTAAAAATAGTCTGAATGGCTCCCTGTCAGAACAGTTCATCGGTACCCGTTATATGGATGACTACAACGCTGGTCTGAACCTGAGCTGGGAAGTAGTGGCCTGGGGAAAGATCAGTCGTTTGAAGGAAGCCGCACTGGCAACCTACCTGCAATCCACAGAAGCTTCCAAAGCGGTAAGAACAAAGGTGATCAGTGATGTGGCGCAGGCATACTATAACCTCCTGATGCTGGATACACAGAAGGAGGTTGCTTACAAAAACATGCAGTTGACGGACAGCACCCTACGTATGGTACGACTGCAATATAGTTCCGGGATGGTTACCAACCTGGCGGTTGAACAGATCGAAGCCCAGCTCCGTGTTGCCCTGGCGCTTATTCCGCAAATAGAACAACAGATCGCTATACAGGAGAATGCTCTGAAAACACTGACGGGCGAAATGCCCGGTGGTATTGTCAGGAACCGTCTGCAGGCCCTTACAGCAGATACAACCCTTTCGGCGGGTGTACCTGCCAGTCTGTTGTCCCGCAGACCAGATGTCCGTGCTGCTGAGATGGCGGTAAAAGTAGCCAACGCGCGTGCAGGCGTGGCAGAGGCAGCAATGTATCCTGCGCTTAATATTACTGCCGGCGTAGGGGTGAATTCATTTAAGATCGATAACTGGTTAAATATTCCGGGCAGCCTTTTTGAAACAGTAGGCGGCAGCATCACACAACCTGTATTCAGACGCAGGCAATTAAGAACAGAATGGGAAACAGCTAAAATCGAATGGGAAAAGAGCGCGATTGAGTTTAGGCGCTCTGTGACAACGGCTGTACAGGAAGTGAGTGATGCGCTGGCAAAAATGGACAAGCTGAAAGAGCAGTACACTTTTACACAGCAACGTGTCGATAGATTGGAAATTGCTACACACGACGCCAGCCTGCTGTTTCAAAACGGTATGGCCAATTATCTTGAAGTGATCACAGCACAAAGCAATGCCCTGCAAAGTGAACTGGACCTGGCAGCCGTAAAACGCGACCAGCTCAATGCCACGATCGACCTCTACCGCGCGCTTGGTGGTGGATGGAAATAAGCCGCTTGTGCCGAAAATGGCTACCTTCATTCAGAATTAAGAATTAAAAGTTAAGAATTAAGGCATTTGAAAAGGCAGCAACTCTTAATTTTTAATTCTTATTTCTTAATTCTACATAATGGCAGAAAAAGATAAATTCTTCGACAAATACTACCGGGCATTCGTAATCCCTCTGGGATTCCTGCTATATGTTTTCGTATCATACATCATCAACCCGTTCAGCAGATACTGGGAATATGTTTCACGTTTATCTGGCGGCAGACAACTGGTCGAATTCTTTATCGCACTCATTATCTCCTGGATGATCGCAGAGGTCAGCCTCGCTACTGCCCGATGGATGGATAGATGGATGCCATGGGAGCAACAACCGCTGAAACGTAGTATTATCCAGACCATCGTAGTGCTGCTGGCTGTATTTGTTGTGCTGAATGTATTCGACTATGTCGCCATGTTTTTCTTCCCGCCTCCACCTGAAGTGGAAGCGCTTTTCGGTAAGGTCGATACCTGGCAGTTTTTTGTTGTGTGTAGTCTTGTCTCCATCTTAATCAGTGCCGTGCATACAGGAAATTATCTTTTGAAACGCTGGAAAAACTCCATGCTTGAAGCCGCACAGTTACAACTGGATGCCGCTCAGCTAAAAGAAACTGCCATGCAGGCCCAGCTACAGTCCCTTAAACTACAACTGGATCCGCACTTTCTCTTCAACAATTTCAGTACACTTTCTGCATTGATAGAAGAAGATCCTGCATTGGCTACCTCCTTCCTGGAAAAGCTCTCCAGGGTCTATCGTTATATGATCGCCAACCTGAACAGCGACGTGATCAGCCTTAGCCAGGAACTGAATTTTATCGCCGCCTACATCTTCCTGATCGATATCCGGCATGGCAGTAATGTCAATATCAGTGTGAATGTCTCTGATGCAAATAAAGACAAGGGCATTCCACCTATCACCTTACAACTGTTGATCGAAAATGCGATCAAACACAATATCGCCTCCGCACAACAACCACTCTACATCACCATTTCAGATGAAGGAGATGATCTGATCGTTAAAAACAATATTCAACTGATCCAGCATACGCTGCCATCCACAGGACTCGGACTCGAAAACATCCGTAAGCGTTATGCACTGCTGTTTGAAAAGGAAGTAGAGATCGATGATACACAAGCTGCATTCCTGGTACGCCTGCCTTTGGTTGATTTCTAAAAAGCTTATTTATGAGGGTCGTCATTATAGAAGATGAAAAACCAAATATCACACGTCTGAAGAAAATGCTGATAGATATCGATCCTGATATCGACGTCATCGCTGTACTTGATACTATTACAGAAAGCGTGGCCTGGTTTCACGCGCATCCGCATCCGGATGTGGTACTGATGGATATCCGTATTTCCGATGGACTAAGCTTTGATATCTTCCCCAAAGTGAAATTTTCCTGCCCGGTGATCTTTGTTACCGCCTATGATGAATACGCTGTGCGTGCTTTTAAGGTCAATAGCCTTGATTACCTGCTCAAACCTGTAGAAAGAGATGACCTGCAGCAGGCACTCGATAAGGTCAAAGCAGTGAAGCAGCCACCTGATACAGAAGAACTGATGAAGCATCTCCTGGACCTGCTCAGCAAAAAGGAAGTGACTTACAGAACACGCTTCATGATCCCGTTCCGCGATGAATACAGGACGATTCCCGTTGCAGATATTGACTTTATTTATTACAGTCTCGCCGGTACCCATCTTGTCTTAAAAGACCGTACACAGCTACCCATCAGTCTCACGCTGGAAGAGCTGGAAGAGCAACTGGATCCGCAGGTATTCTTCCGCGTCAACCGGCAGCATATTATTCATGCGGATAGTATTGATAAGATACAGACCTATTCTACCAGTAAACTACGGGTGGTGTTGAAACGCGATCTGGATAGAGAGGTCCTGATAAGCAGGGAGAAGGTGCCGTTATTTAAGCAATGGCTGGACAGGTGATGAACTTTTAATTACCATATAGCCGTTCCCATTCCTCACGGGTATATATCAGCAGTTCTTTTTTCTCAAAGTCCCATACATTCACATAGCGTGCAGATATGACATAATGCTGTTTCCAGTAGGGATTAATACTGTACATCATTAATGTGCAGATATCCGTTGCTGTTATCAGCTGATCCGGTTCATCGATATGGGAGTGTGCGCCACCGGTAAAGCCGGTATCCAGCATATTTCCTTTAGTGAATTTTATAGTATTGATATGTTTATGTAACTGCTTCCAGTCGGTTAACTGATTCTTCGCGCTAAAAGTCAACAGGTAGTCGTTGCCCAGCATCATTGTACCACGGTCCAGTGGTTTGGTCAGCATATATACTTTTCTTTTTCCGCCGGCAATGACCGGTATCAGATGGTATTCGACATTTGAAAAATACCTGAACACGGTATCTGTCTGCATGGCATGCTCCGTCAGTTTGCGTAGCGTATACAGTTCTTTTTCTGCGGGAGACAGGTCTCTTTCTACCATGGAGCGAACAACCGTTTCCGGAGAAGACTGCTTATCAAGGATAAAAGTACCGATCACCCGGGGCTTATCTCCGGAAGAGTAGAAAACACAGCGTGTGGAGTCATTTTTAATATAGGTAATATATCCCCCTACGAATGACTGGTCTTTGTAGGTCGTTCCCCAGAAGATCTGTCCACCTATCAGGGCAGCCATTTCTCTCCGGTATAACAAGGTCCCTTCTGTTACTATCTCTTTTTTGACTATTTCAAGCCGTTGGCGTTCGGTCAGTGGTTTTCTGGTCTGTGCAACCGCACTAAAGCCGGATAGCAGGATAGCAAACAATATGCTTTTTTTTACCATGTACTGCAATTACTATTCAAATATCTCAAAAAAATCTGTGAGACCTACACAAATGACGCGAAACAATCCTACTTTCGGGTAACAATTCATAATCCGTACAACCATGGCAAATACTGAGCACCCCACCCTGGGCCACGGAAAGATCTGCTATATAGAGATGCCAGCTATTGATGTGAATGCTTCGGCTGAATTTTACAAAAATACATTCGGATGGACCATCAGGACCAGAGGTGATGGCGCTGTCGCTTTTGATGACGGTGTCATGGAAGTCAGCGGTACTTTCATTGAGGGGCTGCCACCGCATAACGGCGAAGGGCTGACTATCCATATCATGATTGACGATATGGACAGCATACTGGAAAAAATCACTGCCAATGGAGGCGTCATTACGGTTGGCGTCGGTGCACATCCGGGTGAACTCACGGCAAAGTTCCGAGACCCCGCGGGCAATATCATGAGTGTATACCAGCACAGGGGCTAAGCCTGCATTATACGTTTCTATCATTCTTCATTATGTACCAGTTATGGTGCATCCTTTCTCTGATCAGCTGTGTTTCTCTCCGGCTATTTATCCCGGCATGTTTTTAGTCCGCCGATATACGGCATGATATAGTATTGCACATGGCTTTACTACATCTGTCTGTATATTTCATCACCCTAAAAAGATATGTCATGAAAAGCTGTTCGCACAGGAAGCAGGAGTCAGCGTTCGCTGCGTTGGGTACTGCTATCGGAGTAGGGCTGCTGGCCGGACTGGCAGGAACTGCAGCTATTACGATCTCTCAGATGATAGAAATGAAAATAACCAAACGGCAACCCAGTAATACACCTGTGGAGGCCGCCTCCAAAGTATTGGATGTGGAAGCTGTTTCTGAGGAGAAAGAACAGAAGGTTTCTCAGGAGATACACTGGGCATATGGTACCACCTGGGGCGTCGCGAGAGGTTTACTGGGACTAACCGGACTGAAGGGATGGACTGCTACACTCGCACATTTTGCCAGTATATGGGGCGCTTCCCTGGTGATGCTGCCCGGACTGAAAGTTGCGCCGCCTGTTACTGAAGAAGACCCTAAAACGATTGGTATTGACGTATTGCATCACGCCGTCTATGCGATAGCCGCAGGACTGGTTTACGATGCGATTGAAAAACCCAGATAAAGTGTGAGGTTGTACCGGTCATCCCGGTACAACCTTTTTAGTTTCAGTATTTTTTCTGCTGACCTGGTGCATAAGGTTTGGCCGATTTTGAGCCCGTAATTTTCTTCGCCTGTCCTGGAGGCAATCCATGTGGATTACCCTGCGGAGCAGCCTTGTACGTACAGGAACTCATGGCTATCCCCATCCACAGACAACCTAACAGTGTGAACAATCCTGACAATCTTTTAATACGCATATAAGTGGTGTTTAAATACTTCCTTTGTTATTCATAGGCAAATATAGTACCAGTCGCTGATTTAGCTAAAAATCAGCCTGTTTCGTGCAACTATTCTCTTTTCTGATTGTCTTTCTGTTAGTAATTGTCCCTGATATGAAATCTGTCGCTAAACGCCATCTGTGGCATACATTCTTATTCACCCTTTTCGTTCTGTTGGGATTTATCGTTCCTTCCCATGCACAACAGATTACCACGCCTGAAGGTAAGGTCATTTCTTTCCGGGAGATGGACAGCTTTCTTGTCAGCGAGATGGATACGCTCGGGATGCCCGGACTTTCTATCGCCTTTATCAATGACGGTAAGGTCGTCTATCACAAAGCAATGGGTGTTACCAATACAGATACCCGTACCTCGGTTGATGATCAGTCTATCTTTGAAGCAGCTTCTCTCTCCAAACCGCTTTTTGCCTTCTTTGTGATGAAGACGGTAGAGGACGGGCTTCTGGATCTTGATAAACCCCTGTACAAGTACCTGCCATTCCCCGAACTGGAATACGACCGGCGCTATAAGTGGGTCACCGCCAGAATGGTACTGGACCATACGACCGGTTTTCCTAACTGGCGCTGGTTTGATCCCATCGATACGGCACTTCATCTGAAGATCAAAAGAGGGGATATGTACATCAAAAGCAATCCTGGTACTTTTGGTTATTCGGGAGAAGGGTATTATTATCTCTCAAAAGTAATGGCGCAGATACATCATCTCTCTCTAAAAAATCTGGATTCTCTCTTCCAGGTGCAGGTAGCAGTTCCGTTGGGCATGGAGCATGCCTGGTTTGCCTGGAATGATTTCCTGAAAACGCATAAAGTGGCCGGTCATAAGGGTGGAAAGGTATCTCTGAAGAAATGGCCGGTGTCTTTTCCGGATGAAGACTCTTCTACATTTGGCTCCGCCGGAAAGCTGCATACAGAGGCCCTTAGTTATGCCGCCTTTCTCACCGGTATGATGCAGCATAAGGTCCTGTCTGCTGCCAGTTATAATGAAATGCTGAAGAAGCAGGTCAGCGTGCCACGAAAACACGAGTTTAATGCCAATGAAGGGACCAGTGCCTGGGGATTGGGTATTGGTATCCAGAAGACGAAACTGGGCAACCGGTACGTGCATGGTGGTAATAACGGGGATTTCCAGTCGGGTTGTGTCTTTTATATGCAGCCGCAGTATGGATATGTGTATTTTACGAATTGTGATAAGGGGTACCAGTTTGGAAAACAGCTGAGCCGGTTTTTGCAGGAAGAAAAAGAGTAATCACAGCGGCGCTTTCCTGCGAAACATCGCCGGATAAACGCCATACATATTCTTAAACGTTCTCGAAAAGTTATAATCGTTACTATATCCCAGTTCTTCTGCAATATCTGCAACGGTCATATCCGTATTCTCCAGCAGATATTTCGCACGCTGCATCACCTGTTCCAGGATAAAGTCGCTGATCTTGATACCAAAGGTTTTTACAAAGGTCCTGCTTAATGATTTTTCGCTGATGAAATGTTTTTTGGCGAGTGAGCGCAGACTATGCACATGAATATTCGGATACAACATTACTTCATTCCTGATCAGCATCATCGTTGTGTCCAGTGCAGTTTCAGCACTTAGGGCAGATACCTGTTTTTCCTGATATTCCGTCAGCAGTTCGATGGCAACATGTTGTAAGGCATATCCGGGTAGTTGTCCGCCCTGTATGCGTTCCGTGACATGATCGAGGTAACGCATCATCGATGGACTGATGGTAACGGGTGGTGTTGTGCCATCCTTATTTTCATATGTGGATGCGGGCGCTACGGCTACCTGTTTTGTATGTATCAGTTGCATTAATAACTCTAAAGGGGCCGTGTTTTGGGGCTTGTCGTCCGCTGGACAAGCATCTAGCTCAAAGTGAAGAGCTGCGAATACTACCAGTTGCATACAGGTTAAATGATTAACAGTGATTAAGTTACGTTATTTAACTGCAACCGGGACGGATCGGGGCGGAAATTTTTTTATTATTATCAGATCGGATATTTATCTGATGGTGGCATGTAACATTGATTATACGTACTGTGTGTCTCTAAAGCGACATTAAAAAATAGGGTAGTCACGTTTTCCTGAATACTGTTCCAGAATAACTAAATCAATTCGTCCTCAGAAGGGGGGAAGCACTGTTTCATTTGTAAGAATAAGTGGTAGTTTTACAAAAAATATAAAAGCTATTTCTTTCGGGCTTTTTATGTAGCCGGGTAAGTCAGGAATAGCGATCTGATTAACAGCAAGGTGATAACTGAATCATATGAAGCGCAAGGATCTATTGATAGGTATAGTTGTTTTTCTGGCAGTAACAGGATGGGCTGCCTGCAATACTCAGCCGGAGAAGCTGCCGATACTGGGTGAACGGACATTGAAGACCAATCCGGCTACGGGTAAAACAGATACTGTTTATCCAGCCATTCCCACATTTTATCTAACTGATCAGGATAGTACACAGGTGACAGGCGCTCGTTTTTCCGGGCGTGTGTATGTAGCTGATTTTATCTTTCTTTCCTGTCCGACGATCTGTCCAAAGATGACAAAGGAAATGCTGAAAGTCTACCACGCATTTGAAAATGACGATCGCGTAGGCTTGTTGTCGCATACGATCGATCCGGAGTATGATACGATCCCGCGGTTGAAGCAGTTCGCTACGTCCATCGGCGTCCGCACTGCCAAATGGCATTTTGTGACAGCGCCGGCTGATACGATCTATAAGCTGGCAGCTTCCTATTATGCGACGGCCTATCCTGACAGTACAGCGGAAGGTGGTTTTACGCATAGCGGTGGTCTGCTGCTGGTGGATGAAAATAAACATATCAGAGGGGTGTACGATGGGACGGATAGTCTGGAGACAAAGAGACTTATAAAGGATATTTCACAATTACTAACCGAAAGCAGGTAAGCGACATTTGAAAAAGCCAGCAGTCATATTGCTCATTTTGGTACTATTTGTGCAGACGTCGGCAAACGTCTGGCTGATAGGCTTATTTCATCTCCAACGTAACTTTATTGCGAAGAATCTTTGTATTAACAGATTTGATCTTATACCTGTTTGCAGAGGCGCCTGTTTCCTGCAAAAGCAGCTGAATAAAGAACAGGAAAGAGAGAAGAAAGAGGTAGAGTTGAAGCCCTCTGTTGTTACGCTCTGTATGAACGATATTGCCATTGAATTGTTCCTTTGCCCCACTATTGCAAAACCATGCTATTTTCCTGTAACTGATACTGCGTTATTGACGGGTGTCGCAGGATCTATTCTCCGTCCTCCCATTAGCTGATATATAACTATCCGTTGTGCCCGATGCTTCCTGTGTGACCGGGTATGTAAGACTGTTGCCGGTGGCTTCAGTTGAAATCTCATTTTCTTCATCATCAGTATCAGTTGTTTTATGAAAAGGGAAACTATTTCAGTTTACCCTCTCAGTGTTTTTAATGCACATATCAGCGATTTCTGGATAGGCACGCTCTCTTCTGTGGTAGAGCACTATCCGTTTATAGAGTGTCCGCACAGACCGTCCTATTATATGCTTATATATATCTGGAAGGCGGTGGGAGAGCTGACTATCGATAATGAGAGGATCTTACTGGATGGACCGAAGGTGGTTTGCGTCAGACCGAATGCCGTATTCAGTATGCGGATTGTCAGTCAGGCTGCCGGATACGTCGTTTGTTTCAATGACAGCTTTTTCTCATTGCGCTACAACAATAATGTACTATACCGTTTTCAGTTTCTTGTACAACGTACGGCTTCTGTTTTCAGGGTCAGTGCTGAAAAGGCCGGGACATGGGATTATTTTCTTAACCAGGTCATAGATGAGTTTACTGCTGAGATGGAAAGCAGCGAGGACCTGTTACGGTCCTTCCTGAACATTTTATTACATCAGCTGGATCGTAGTTTCTATCGCTTGTCGGGTAAGGAAGAGAAGAGTATCAAACATGCAAAGATGATCCGGTTTGAGCAACTGGTAGAGCAATATTTTGTGGTTCACAGAAACCCTTCCTTCTATTCTGAGCAGTTGCATATTACCACTAATTATCTGAATAAGCTTTGCCATGAGTATTGCCATACGACCAGTGGTAATCTGATAAGGGCACGGACCATCAAAGAAGCACAGCGCTTATTACATCATACACAGTTGTCGGTCGCTGAGATCGCGTATGAGATCGGATTTGAGAGTGCTTCTTATTTTAATACATTTTATAAAAAGGAGACCGGTGTGACGCCGGAGAATTTTCGCAAAATCAAACTAAGCAAACATGAAAAATATTGAATCTAAAATGCCGCTTGCACGATATGTTCATTTCATCAATCGTACAGCATTATTTCTTTTCGCAGTGCTATTGGTCTTTTTTCTTATAAGAATGATTGTAAGTGGAAGAGTGAGTGTTGAAAATGTAAATATCAGGATTGATTCGCACAATGAACAGTTTCAAAAGTTGTAAGAGTTGTCCGTTTCATCGTAACGAACCAGCCCTTGCTTATTGCGACCTTTGTAGTCTAAAAGTCAATATAGCATGGATTTTCCATTATTTCACCTTGACTGGTTGAATGATCGTTTTCTGATAGCGATGATCGCTATTATACATGTAATTATTAATCACGGACTGGCTGTAGGATTTATACCACTTGTTACCTGGATGGAACAGAAGGGAGTAAAGAACAGTCCTGCCATGGAGATCACTGATCTGTCATGGGATCAACTGGCGTGGAAAATGATGAAGGTCGGCTTTATCATCACCACTACGTTGGGCGCCATGACAGGTGTAGGGATCTGGTTTTCGGTGGCATTGGTAAGTCCGGCTTCAATAGGTAGTCTGATACGTGTATTTTACTGGGCCTGGTTTGCAGAGTGGATGGTATTTGTAACAGAGGTGGTGTTGATAATGATCTATTTCCTCACGTGGGAGAATGCCAACAAATCTCTCGCATCAAAACTGCGTCACATCCGCTTTGGCTGGTTCCTGTCTATTTTCTCATGGATCACAATGGCTATTATTGTGTCTATTTTAGGGTTTATGATGGATCCGGGGAACTGGAATACACATCATAGTCTGTTGAACGGATTTACCAATCCTATTTATATTCCACAGCTGCTTTTCCGTACGCCGACTGCTATGGTAGTTGGGGGTGTGTTCGGATTAATGCTGATCACATTATTTACGGAGAGAGGTGCCTTGCTGCGGAAGAACGCAATCCGGTCTGCGTCTGTCTGGATCCTCTGCTGGGCGCCATTATCACTTGCCGGCGCTGTTTACTATTATGGTGTAATGCCAGCCGTAATGACTGCCAATATGAGTACGGCAGTGGGAACAATGGACTTCTCCCAGTATTATGATCTGCTTCGTTATGTGATAGGCGGCGCTATGCTGCTTGTTGTGTTATTATCTGTTACCGGTTTAGTTAAATCCTCCCTGGTGAGATTTCCTTTTGCGCTTTTTTGTTGTCTGACGGTATTCGGATTTCTGGGCATATTTGAGCGGGTAAGGGAGTTTATCAGAAAGCCTTATGTCATTGGTGGATATATGTACAGTAATCTTTTAAAAGAAGAGGATTATCCGCTGTATAAAAGAGATGGTATTCTTAAATATGCCACCTATACCAGTACGCCGACAGTGACAGCAGAAAATAAAATAGCAGCGGGCAGAAATGTATTCATGTTGTCCTGTAGCCGCTGTCATACCACCCAGGGCGTGAATTCTATTGTGTATGTTTTTGAGCGGATGTATGGTTTTGGTAAACCGCTGGATGAAAATTCTATGGCGGGATACATTCCGAATATGCACAATGCCCGTACTTATATGCCTCCGTTTCCAGGTAATCGTGATGAACTCCATGCGCTGGTTGCCTATATCAAATATGTGCAGCAGACAGGAGAGGTACTGGAAGGAGCACAGACGGAAGGGGTTATTGTCAATAGTATGAATGATGTTAATTCGGCCAGACTTTTATTAGAAAAGCAGCAACAGGAAAAGGCCGCCCGGCTTGTAGAGAACGACACCACATCTGTTAACTGATTGCTTACAATAATATTATTTCAAATTGAACTTTAGTATGTTACATGTATTGCTGGCGACGACACCCGTGCCTAAAGATATCCCGTTGGATCTACCATTACCACAGTGGTTGCTGGTAACGATCCTGGTCATTTCTTTTCTTGCGCATATTGTTTTTGTGAATCTGATGCTGGGTGGTTCCTTACTGACCTTATGGGCTGAAATCAAGGGACTGAAAGATAAGGACTATGACAAATTCGCCTATGAAACAGCAAAGACGATCACGGTGAATAAAAGCCTGGCTGTTGTATTGGGTGTAGCGCCTCTGTTAAGTATTAACACCCTTTACAGCGTTTATTTTTATTCTGCGAATGCCCTGACGGGATTGATGTGGATATCGGTTATTCCGCTGGTCACGATCGCATTTCTGCTGACTTATCTGCATAAGTACAGCTGGCATAAATTAGCAGATAATAAACCCTTACATATTGCGATCATTGGGGCAGCGGTGCTGATCTTTCTTTTTATACCATTGATCTTTCTGGTGAATATTAACCTGATGCTGTTTCCTGAAAAGTGGGGGACTATCAGTGGCTTTTTAAGTGCGTTGGTGCTACCGAATGTGTTTCCCCGCTATTTACATTTTATCTGTGCATCACTAGGAGTTACCGGCTTATTTATCTTCTGGTATACCGGCCGGAAAAACTATCCCTTTGAAAGCTATTATACACATCTTACCAGGTACGCTATTAAAAAGAAAGCTTATTCACTGACGCTTGCGGCTTCGGGTGCACAGTTCCTGATAGGGCCTGTTGTCCTGTTTACCCTGCCCTCAAAAGGGCTTGGCTGGAACCTGATCGCTGTGATAGGGGCGGGTGCTGTGATTGCCATTCCTGCTATGATATGGATCTGGAAAGCGATTAATGGTCCGGAGGAAAGGATTGACCAACACTTTGGTAAGGTCGTACTCGCTTTAAGTATCACTGTACTGTTTATGGGAAGTGGCCGACAGATATACAGGGCGAATGCATTAGCGCCACATCAGCAGCTGATGGCGGCAAAAACGGAAGAGTTCAGGCGATTGTCTGCGGAGGCCCGTGCACATCCGCAGGAAGAAAGCATAGCACTGGAAATCGATACCTCATTAGGGGATGTGGCAAAGGGGGCAGCCTTATTTAAGATGAATTGCAGTGCGTGTCATCAGAAGGATGCGAAGTTAGTCGGACCACCCATCCTGGAGATGGTGGAGATCTACAGGGGAAAGGCTGATCAGTTGAAAGAGTGGATCAGGAAGCCAGGGAAGAAACGTCCGGATTATCCGCAGATGCCGGCTTTTGGCGACAGGCTTTCGGAAGATGACCTGCATGAACTGGCGAAGTATATATTATCTGTAAAGTGATTTAAAACGGAAATGATGACAACTACTTTATTTGTGATAGCGGGTATTTTACTGGTGGCAGTGATTGCACGGCAGCTTGTATTTATCTATTCCAGGACATTGCTGTTACGAAAGGATGCGGCGATTACAAGGGTACGTATCAGGGAGGAGAAGGAATATCTTTTTATAAAGGGGCTTTATTGACAGACTGGCATTAAAACACCTTCTGCGGAAGGGCTGTAAATGAACGGGGCTGATCTTAGATCAGCCCCTGCTATTTTATTTAAACATTGTTACAGTACCTTGTTGTTTCATCGGTT
The DNA here is from genome assembly GCF_900114995.1 of Chitinophaga sp. YR627. Classification (GTDB taxonomy): domain Bacteria; phylum Bacteroidota; class Bacteroidia; order Chitinophagales; family Chitinophagaceae; genus Chitinophaga. The sequence goes on along the minus strand of NZ_FOUX01000005.1, from coordinate 606,089 downwards.
GCTTCTTACTATCTGTGTAGATGACACTCCAGATATAGGTGCCTGATGGCAGATCGGCGCCGCGCATCTTACCATTCCAGCCTGCTTCCGGATCACTGCTCTCGTATACGAGTTGTCCCCATCTGCCGAAGATACTCAGGCGGAAGTCGGTGACATCGTCCTGTACACGTGCTTTGAACAGATCATTCTTACCGTCGCCATTTGGACTAAATGCGGAAGGCATATATACTGCACAGTCATTCATGCCTCTTTCTACGGTAATGTTGCCTTCCACGGTACAATTGTGATCGTCAGCAACTTTGTAGTGATAGCCACCTGCATCTAACTGACGGAAGCGGTTTTCCAGTTGCGTAGCCGTATCAGAAATACTGTAATGATAAGGCGCAGTACCACCACTCATGGTGAGAATGATCTGACCATCTCTTACGCTGCTACAGGAAAGAGGTCTGGTAGTTGCTTCTTTTATCTGGAGTAGCAGCGGATTGGGAATATTGATACTCTGCATCTTACTGCAACCCATACTGTCCGTTACCTGTAATGTATAATAATTGGCACGCAGGTTACTGAATATCGCAGAATCCTGTTCAGGAAACTGGTTGATCAAAGCATATTTATAGGGCGCTTTACTGCCACTTACATTTGCATTGATGGCGGCATCCGCTTCTCCGTTACAGCTGATCGGTGTTACAAGCGGATTGATATTGATATCCCATTGTTTTACCTCTACGGTTTCTGACCTGGAATTACCTTTAGTTGTGTTGGTGACAGTGACTGTGTATTTACCTGCTGGCAGTTGAGAGACTTCCGGTGTGGTGTAACCTCCCGGTGTCCAGCGAAATACATAGTTGTCCTTATCCATGGTGTGCATCACCACTGATACCTTTCCCTGGCTGTGACCATAACAGGTGTTTTCTGCATATGTATCGAAGTTGAGTGTTTCTTCGATCATGGAGATATTATCCAGGAATGTTACGACATAACAGGTGTCGTCATAGTCAGTTACGTAAGGTTCAAAGCGAAGATGTGCGTATGTCTTTTTCGGTTTCAGTACAGCTGTAATCCTTCCCCATTTTCTATCGTAGTAAACACCTGAGTACCAGATGCGTTCTCCTATATCCTGTTCAGAACCGGAGCCCAGTATAGCCAGTGCAGTAGAGGTGGCAGCTGTCTGATCACTCTTATCATCTTCAGGCATCAATGCCATATCAAAAGATATGAGATAGGCTTTGCCTGCTTCGATGGGATGAGATAATTGTTGTCCGATAGAAGTCCATACAGCATGACCGGCAGATGTATTATTCTCGGATGCTGCAAGTAATGCAGCATATGTCTTACCATCTGAAGGTGCGATCTCATTGTTCGAGCCAAGCGGCAATGTGTATGCTATCAGATTTACAGAACGTTGGTACCAGGGTGCTGGTATTCCATTCATTGTTGGTTGTCCTTCGAATGATGGATTCTGCAAATAAATCGGCATCGATTGTGACCCCGCTGTAAATGGTAGCATGATCAATAAAGATACGGAGATGGTTTTCAGTATGTTGAATAGTACACTGAAGGTTTTCATAGATTATATTACGGGTATAGGTAATACAAATTTACATAAAAACCATGACAATGTACCTCAAAATGCCAGCTGGATCAGCTTTTTTCTGCTATCAGGACGGCTAGTCCGACAGGCAGATTTTTCGTCCATACGGTGACAAAACTTCCAGTGAGTTGATATGGAAGTACTTCGGCGAGAGCGCCGTCCCATTTTTGAAGAATTCTGATCTTTTTTGTGAAAAAAGAAAATGGAAAAACATCATCAATAAAGTTCGTTTTGCCGAAACGCACAATTTTAAACCGTGTTTTCCCGGCCAGATTTTCCAGTGATTGTTTACTGAAAAACTGCACATGTGTGAGATTGTCGGCATCTGATTGTACAGTAGTGCCTTTATACCCCATTAGTGCCTTGAGTTTCAGCAAACATTTCCATAACCAGTTATCTTTTTGCTGCAGGGCAATAACCGGCTTTGTGACGAGTACTTCTCTGGGCCCCATACCATTAGGTACTGTTACGATCAATACGCCATCGTCTGTGAGTGACTGGTATAATACATCCAGTAATTTCTCCGGATGATTCAGGTGTTCCAGTACTTCACTGCAGATCACAGCATGATAGCGGTTGCCATCTGCGACAAGTGCTTCTGCGCTGATGACGTCAAATGTAACATGGGGCATATGGGTCAGTGAACGTGCTTTTTCGATGGCCTTATGACTCACATCGATGCCGTATACCTGGAAGCCTTCTTCTCCAAGTCCTCTGGCGATGATGCCATTACCACAGCCTACGTCTAATACTGTGGCGCCTTCGGGGAGATGTTGTTTCAGGGTGTGGATAATAAACTGTAAGCGCTTTACATCAGCGAGCCTGTTGTATTCCATATGCATAGTGCTTAATGATTAACGTGCGGTCCATACTTCGGGTCTTTGGATGGAGGTATCTGGGGTGATACTATTCTGTCATGTGTAAGTTCGTCAGCCGGAGGAATATGGCCATATCATTTACGGAAAGATTTACCCTCATTTGAGGACAAAATGCTAGTCAGATGATACTTATCTTTCGTTGAATCTGCGTTTTTCTGGGAGGACTAACGATGCATAAGTATAGTCTAAGTATAGTCTGAAGAAGAAAGAACAGGCGCTGAGTAATATAAAGATAAGGTAACTGACTGCTGATAGCTTACAGTAGGAGTCAGTCATGAGTAAATCTGTGAGTAAAGGGGGCGTTTTAAGCCTTTTTCCGGCATTACGGTCCATACTGACCTTGATCGTATACTTATATGAAAAGAGGGCCTTCCTGACGTCAGGAGGCCCCCTTTTCATATGAGTATGCTATTATTTGATCTGTGCCACTTCAAAGTGCATACCGTCCTTACGGGTGAAATGCCCGCCCCAGTAGAAACCATTCTTATTGGCGATCTGTACGAGTTCGCGGACAGATCCTTTCTGTCCGACGAGTGCTGGTACGGCTCCCAGCGGGTTCCAGGCAACGTTGATATCAAATGCGGAACCGAATGAGTGGTTACTGAGTGTTTTCCTGCTACCTCTGATGAACCTTGGTACAAATGACCCTGCCCAGGTCAGCACCAGCGGTAATAAACCAGCGTCTTCCCAGTCCTTCCATAGGCTGATCAGCTGACCTTCAGCTTTACGGTGGAACTGTACCCTGTCAGATCCTTTGATGTTGATCAGCTGAGGGATCGATACCATTTTGATATTTTCGGTGGCCCAGTTATCGGTGATACGGATATTTTCGGGATTACCGGGTACAGGATCTGAAACGAAAGAAAAACGGCCGAATACAGCTGCTCTTTCATCATTTGAAACCAATGGTTTAAAGGCAGGCGGTTTTGGGAAATCAGGACCTGATCTATCGTCTCTGTCGTCCAGGATACCATCAAAGCCCAGCTGCATGGCAACACCATATGTTTTGTTGCCTACAACCCCATCGGGCTGCAGGTTATGCTTTTGCTGAAATGTGATAGTCGCCTGCTGTACTTCGCGGGAGAACACACCATCGGCTTCGCCGAAATAGAGATGTTGTCCGATGAGAAAAAACTGCCAGCTTTCTACCAGTGGACCTGTACTATTGATTCTGATAAGTTTGAGTGCTTCCATAATATTGGAATGGGGTATTTGGTGAAATAAAGGAGTTGTGGTTTATGGGGATTCCTAAACATTCTTCTTTTGGGGGTATACTACTATAACGTAAAAAACAATGCTCCTAAGGTACGGAATTTTTCAATGAAATGCTACAAAAAACCAGTGATCTTGTTCGCTTTATCCCCGTCTGACTGCCACCTCATTTCCCTCATAGTGAGGTAAATTACAGTCTCTTAAACGCTCAAAATATGACCATTTATTCTGTACGTTCGTGGTGCACCTTCCTTTTTCTTTCCCTCATTGTTGCTGCATGTAACAAAGAAGAACAGGCACCCGCCCCTGAAAACACGATTGCTGTCACTGACCTGTCAGCAAGGACACACGCTGATGCCTCCATTCCCGTTTCCTGGTATCAGCTGGAATTTAAACTTATTAAGGAAACCCCTGGTTTCACGCCACCGGTTGCTGCCAGAGCACTGGCCTATACCGGTATTGCCCTGCATGAAGCAGTTGTATGGAGTGATCGCAATGGTCATTCGCTTAGCGGACAACTTAACGGTTTGTACAATGTACCCCGTCCGGAAAGGGGAAAGCGTTACAATTGGGAAATAGCTGCCAATAGTGCTATGGCGGATATCATCACCCGTTTGTACCCAAATGTGAATGCCGCCAATGCGGCTGTTATCAAAGCACAGGACAGTCTGAACCTGGTGAACCTCTCCGGAGGGTGTGACCAGGATGAAGTGAATCGTTCGGTAAACTTTGGTAAGCAGATCTCTGCAGCCATCTATGCATGGTCAGCCACTGACGGTGGTAAAGACGGTTACCTGAACGGTTTCCCGACCGATTATGTGCCTCCAACAGGACCGGCATTCTGGGTGCCTACTCCTCCTGCTTTTCAGCGTGCATTACTGCCTTACTGGGGTAACAACCGTTTGCTGGTAAAACCCCGTTATCCTGAAACGGCGCCTGTGCAGCATCCCGTGTTTTCCACGGATACCGCATCTGCTTTCTACAAGGCGGCTTATTATGTGTATAACAAAGTGAATACACTCACACCTGAAGAAAATACCATCGCACTTTACTGGGCAGATGGTGGTGGTACCTTTACGCCTCCGGGCCATTTACTGGCTATTACCGCTCAACTGGTCACAGATCAGGGACTGAACCTGACAGAGAGCGCTAAGCTCTTCGCACAGGCAGGTATCAGTGTAAACGATGCAGGTATCGTTTGCTGGAAATACAAGTACAAATACAACCTGCTGCGTCCTATCACCTATATCCAGCGTCATATCAATGCGGGCTGGGGTTCGTTGATCGCTACACCGCCATTCCCCTCCTATACTTCCGGTCATGCGTCCTTTACAGGTGCAGCCGGTACTGTACTGGCGGGATATTTCGGTAATGCGTATGCATTTACTGATCATCAGAAAGTAGCGGAAGGATTTGCGCCGCGTGCTTTTGCTAACTTCCAGCAGATGATCGATGAAGCATCCATCTCCAGGATCTATGGCGGTATACACTACCAGTTTGATAGCGAAGTGGGTGCGCAGACAGGAAGAGAGGTAGGGTTGAGGGTGTTGTCGCTGAGATACTGAGACAATTAGGAATTGAAAATTAAGAATTAAGAATTGTAATGCAGCGGAGTGCTTCCTATTAATTCTTGAAAAGAAAGCGTTTGTGTCAAACTTTTGATATAGACGCTTTCTTTTTGAACACTTAATGGAATGAGTCCGTCTTTTGATTGAAATTCTTAGTTTTTAATTCTTAATTTCCCAACAATATTCATTAGGTTAATACTGCTAACATGCCACGTGAGAACAACACCTCCATCAACAGACGTACATTCCTTACACAAATGACAGCCGCAGGTTCGGCCATTGTACTGGCATCTCCGCTGACGGCCATGGCCGCAGGATTTTTACCGGTACAGGAAAAGATCACTGTCGGACAGATCATGGATGCTTTTATAAAAGAAGTACCGGGCGGACCATTTCCCAATACAGTAGATACCTTAAAGTCAGGTGACCGTGACGTAGTGGTGACGGGTATTATTACTACGATGTTTCCGACGGTGGAAGTGATCAAGAAAGCGATTGCCCTGAAAGCTAACTTTATCATTGCCCATGAACCCGCCTTCTACAATCATGCAGATGAAACAGACTGGCTGCAAAAGGATGATGTATACCGTTATAAGGCTGACCTGCTGCAACAACATAATATTGTGGTGTGGCGTAATCACGATTATGTACATAGCATTCGTCCGGATGGCGTGAGAAAGGGATTGAGTGAGCAACTGGGCTGGGAGAAATTTGAGGAGAGTAATCACCTGATCTACAATCTCGCGCCAGCAATAACATTGAAAGCACTGATCGCAGAGCTGAAAAAGAAACTGAACATAGAAACAGTAAGATATATCGGTGATCCTGCACAATCCTGTAAACGGGTGTTACTGATGCCGGGAGCCGCCGGTGGCAGAAGGCAGATCCAGAACATGATCGATACACAACCTGACGTACTGGTTTGTGGCGAGATAGCAGAGTGGGAAACGGCAGAGTACGTACGTGATGCACGTGCGGCAGGTAAACAATTATCATTGGTAGTGTTAGGGCATATCGTCAGTGAAGAACCCGGATCGGAATTTATGGCGAAATGGCTGGCTGCGAAATTTCCTGCTATTAAAGCGACACATATCCCAAGTGGAAGCTCGTTACGTTTTTTATAAGCGGCTTTTCAGCAACGTAAAAGACGCTGGTTTATTGCAATTAAAAATTAGGAATTAGGAATTAGGAATTGAGCCTATTGATGCGGCCTCATTCGTAATTCGTAATTGATTAAGCCTATATTTTGCAGATGCCGATTTTCTTTTAAATGACTGACTATTAATTTGTTCGGGCTTCCTTCCTTCTTTTTTCTTCTATATTTTTCATATACTCTTACGTCGGTTGCTACCTGATAAGTATTTTCGCCGCGGAAAAGCCATATCATTCCGATTCTCAAAAAAACCATTTATTTATTCATCAAATTTCCCTCAAATGAGAACTCTGTTATGGGCCTTATGTGCCCTTATGTTGTTCGCGTGTAACAAATCTTCACACGAACCTGTCACTCCACGTCTGAAAGCTGATCTGCAAGCCGCTGTACCAGTCACCAAAACGACCAGCAAGAAGATCTTTATTCACTGGATGCCCTGGTTTGAAACACCTGCATCCAGAGGTGCCTGGGGTTATCACTGGAAAATGAACAATCAGAACCCCGACATCATCGTCAATGGTAAAAGACAGATCGCCGCTTATTTTTATCCGAAGACGGGGCCTTATGCGTCTGCTGATCCGGATATCATCGAGTATCAGTTATTGCTGATGAAGTATGCCGGTGCGGATGGTGTATTCATTGACTGGCCGGGTACGAGACAGCGGTATGATTACCCGGATAATCTGGCGAATTCAAATGCGCTGATCAGTAAACTGAATGCTGTAGGTTTACAATTCTCCATCGTACATGAGGACAGAAACTGGGATCCGGGTATGGCTGCAAATGCCAATGGCGATTTCGTGTACATGCAGAATAACTATTTCAATCAGGGTAACTATCTGCGTAACAGCAGTAACGAACCTGTTGTGCTGAACTTTGGTCCTATTACTTTTCATCAGCCCTCCGAGTGGAACACCATGCTGAATGGCATTAATCCACGTCCGAAGATCATTCCTCTATTCGGGTTCACCAATGAGGTAGGTACCAATAATGCAGGTGGAGAATTCCCCTGGATCTACCAGGAGCATCCGGGTGTAGTAGACCGTTACTATACACAGGCTGCCAGTTTTCCATTGTCTATCGGTGTGGTATATCCTGGTTTTAAGTCTTTTTATCAGGCCGGTGGTGCTGATGGTCCGACCTGGCAGATCGCGCATAATGGCACTTCCACCTTTTCTACTATGCTGGATAAAGCACTGGCTTCCAGTGTGAAGATCATTCAGTTTGCTACCTGGAACGACTATGGTGAAGGTACTATCATTGAACCTACAGAGGAGTTTGGTTACTCTTTCCTGACCGTCATGCAGCAGAAACTAGGGGTGCCTTATGGTCAGCATGAACTGGAGGTGATCTACCGTCTTTATCAATACAGAAAGCAATATGCAGGTAACAGCAGTGTGCAGCAGCAGCTGAACCAGGTATTCTCTTATCTGGCGAATCTACAGGTGGGCAATGCGGAAACCCTGTTGAACAGTATCGGTGGTGGTAACAATCCGGGTAATCCGCCTGCTACAGGCGTGCTGATCAAAAACAGGTGGCTGAACACTTATCTGTATGAGCAGAACGGACAGGTAAGATACAATACCAGCAATACTGGTAATCAGTACCGCTGGATACAGGAGACGGTAAATGGTCATATCCGCTTTAAAAATGCGGCTACGGGTAATTACCTGAACATAGAGCATCTGTATAGCTATGTGGAAAGTTCTAATGTCCCGAATACCTTTTACAGCAGTTACTGGGCACTGGAAAGTTACAATGGTTATACCCGTCTGAGAAACGAGTGGCAGAATACCTATCTGAACCTGGAGAATCAGAGTGGATTAGGCCAATGCACGAATGTACCGGCTAATTTTGAGAGTGGTCAGTGGACTTTGCAGAATTAGGACTACATATATGGAGGAAGGGCCGTCACGCTGTAATGCGGACGGCCCTTTATTTTATTCAGCTGTTGTTTTATTCAGCACGTAAACTCTTTACAGGATTGATCGTGGCAGCTTTGATGGCTTTGATACTGACTGTTGCCAGCGTAACGACGATCATCAGTAAGATAGACAACAAGAATACCACCCAGTTGATATTGATCCGGTAGGCGAAGTTCTCCAACCATTTATTCATCAGTAACCAGGAGAGCGGCACTGCTATTACAGCCGCCAGTACGATGAGTTTTACAAAATCAGCAGAAAGCATGGCTACAATGCTGGAAACTGAAGCCCCCAATACTTTACGGATACCGATCTCTTTTTTGCGCTGTTCTGCTGCATAGGTGATCAGTCCGAATACCCCTAAGGATGCAATAAGGATGGCCAGGATCGCAAAGGAAATAAAGAGCTTACCGGTACGGTCTTCTGACTGATACAGGCGGTTGAAGTCGTCATCCATGAAAGAATAACGGAAGGGCTGTCCCTGCATGGATGGTCTTGCATGGTAGAGTGCTTCAATCTTTTTAATAGTACCCTGAATGTTATTTGTATTGATACGGAAGGCCATGCGCGCATGATATTCTCCGAGTTTGAAGACTGCCGGAGGGATCTTATCGCGTAAAGAGCCTGCATTGAAATCTTTGACAACACCGATCACCTTCATTTGCCTGTTGTTGTTGTAAAGATATTTATCAGTGATATCATTAAAGCCCAGCATTTTTGCCGCCGTTTCGTTGATGATCAGGGCATTGGTATCAGTGGGCATATCCGGAGAGAAATTCCTGCCACCGGCCATGTGCATGCCAAGAGTATGGAAGTAGTCCGTATCAATATACCATTCATTGATACCCATTACCTGTCCTTCGCTTCTGGCCGCATCTTTAGAATAGATATTTGTATCATGACTTGTTTCTGTAGGCAGGCTACCTGTCATGGTTCCTGCACTTATACCAGGAAGCTTCAGTACATCTTCTTTAAATCCTTTTGCATGGATCCATAATGCCTGCGTATTCTCGAGTACTATTACCTGCTGACGATCATAACCCAGTTGTTTGTTGCGTATATAGCTCAGCTGATTATAGATCACCAGGGTGCCTACCAGGAGCAGGATGGCAGCGGCAAACTGGAATATGACAAGACTGTTGCGCAACCAGCTGCTTTTAAAGCCGGAGGCCAGTTTTCCTTTTAATACTTTCACCGGTTCGAAGGAAGAGAGGAAAAAGGCGGGATAACTACCCGCCAGTAGGCCGACCACCACTACTACCGCCAGTAGGAGTGGTAATATCCATGTCAGCGAAGCGGGTGTGATCTCCAGGGATTTGCCGGAGAGATCATTCAGATAAGGCACCAGCAGTGCAGCGATCGCGATCGCGATCAGCATGGCGCAGAAACTGGTGATCACGGATTCGGAGAGGAATTGTATGATCAGGCTGCCACGCTCTGAACCCATTACCTTACGTAGTCCAACTTCTTTCGCCCTTCCTGCAGAACGGGCTGTAGACAGATTCATAAAGTTGATGCAGGCGATCAACAGGATGATAATGGCTGTAATGATAAAGATGTATATATATTGTATGTTACCGGAGGTTTCCTGTTCGCTGGAGAGATCAGAGTAGAGGTGTATTTTTCTCAGGGCAATTGCTTTGTACCCAAAATGGCCTCCTTTCTTTTCCAGGTCGTCCATGCCACTGCCAGTGAGTCGGCGAAGATCTTGTTCCATATACTTTCTGGTAGCCTGCCGCAGATAGCCATTCAGTTGTGCTTCTGTGGTACCTGGACGCAGCCGTACATAGGTCGTGAAGTTATCGGACATCCATTCTATGTTTCTGCTTTCTTCCCGTCCGGACATCGCCCTGATAAAATCAAAATGCAGGTGTGCCTGTGAAGGTACATCTTTGATCACACCTGTAACTGTATAAGTGTAGATATTGTCAGTTTCCAGTATTTTGCCGACTACATCTATGCTATTGAAATACTTCTTCGCCATGGTTTCAGAAATCACCATGGAGTTGGGATTGCGCAGGGCTGTTACCGGGTCCCCGGCGATCATTTTCAGGTCGAACATGTCGAAGATGCTGGAGTCGGCAAAGCAAACATTGCTTTCCAGCAGGGTTTGTTCCCCCTTTTTCACCAGTATATTACTTTGTTGCAGGAACCTTACATACTCCTCGATCTGCGGAAAGTCCTGCTTCAATACAGGGCCAAACTGAGAAGGTGCATATCTTTCCCGGAATGTGCTACCATTCACCAGGAAGTCGGCATTGATACGATAAATGCGGTTAGCATTCTTATTATAAGCATCATAGCGTAGTTCGTCTATTACAAAAAGCGCGATCAACAGGCAGGTAGCCAGTCCGATAGCCAGTCCCATAATGGTAATGGCGGAAAAGCCCTTATTCCTCCAGAGATTGCGTGTGGCTATCTTATAATAATACTTAAACATGTGTTTTCATTTAGGGGAAATGATCCTTTAAATATACGTTTCACAGGAACCCAAAGGAATGCCAATTTGTAAGAAGATTGATAATGAATTGTTTAGTGTGGATTTACTCATGGAACTGTCCGCTTTTGATATATGGCATGTCCGGTTTCAGCGGCATGTCCGGGTATGAAAATTGTGGATTGAGTTTTACATGAACGGGTTGCAGAAGCCTGAATTTATGAATATCTTACTTGTACTCATCTCTTTTAAAACCCAGCCCTTGTTATGAAGAACACAAGAAGACACTTTTTGCACAAAATTACTGCTTCCGCTATTGCATTGACTGTTATACCCCGTCTTGGAATGGCGGGTATCCCGGATCTGACAGAAAAGCCATATGATGGCCCTGTATTGCGGGTGGCTATTATGGGACTGGGTGGTTATGGCACCCGCGTAGCTGAGGCGATGCAGTCCTGTAAAAAGGCTAAACTGGTAGGTGTGATCAGTGGCACGCCTTCCAAGATCAAAACCTGGCAGGAAAAGTACGGTATCCCCGAAAAGAACTGTTATAACTACGAGAACTTCGATAAGATCAGGGATAACCCGGATATTGATGCGGTATATGTCATCACCCCAAATGCCCTGCATCATGACCAGGTGATCCGTGTGGCTAATGCGGGCAAACATGCGATCTGTGAAAAACCAATGGCCCTGAATGCTAAAGAGGGGCAGGAAATGGTAGATGCCTGTAAGAAGAATAAGGTAAAACTGCTGGTAGGATATCGTATGCACTTTGAACCGCATACGCTGGAAGTGATCCGGATGCGTAAAGCAGGAGAGTTTGGGAAGATCCTCTTCTTTCAGGGATTGTGTGGGTTTAAGTCAGGCGACCCTAATCAATGGCGTCTGAACAAACAATTAGCCGGTGGTGGTTCGATGATGGATATTGGTATCTATGCGTTGAATGGCGCCCGTTATATGATCGGGGAGGAGCCGGTGTGGGTGACTGCACAGGAGACGAAAACCGATCCGCAGAAGTTCAAAGAGGGGGTAGATGAAACGATTCAGTTCCAGCTGGGCTTTCCCGGCGGAGCAGTGGCTTCCTGTCTGTCGACCTACAGTATGAATAACCTGGACAGGTTCTTTCTGAATGGTGATAAGGGGTTTGCAGAAATGCAGCCTTCTACGGGGTATGGGCCTATTAAAGGACGTACGCATAAAGGAGAGCTGGATCAACCAGTGGTGGTGCATCAGACTTTACAGATGGAAGAGATGTCGGATATCATTCTGAATGGTAAACAGCCGATAGTAGATGTGAGCGGGGAGGAAGGTGTACGTGACCTGAAGATCATCGATGCGATCTATCTGGCGGTGAAAACGGGAAAGAAAATAGATTTGAAATAGCTGAGATGCGGCAGACTGGCGTTTATCCGGTCTGCCGTTGTATCTTGCCGGCAAAGAGAAGTGTTTTGGATAATCTTAGATCCTGATATGAAAATTGACAAACAGTTTAATCAGCTTACGCTGAAAGAATATTTCTACTACATCGATCATCACAAAAAGTATACAGATTTCAACACCCTTGGTTTATACCGGTCACTTATCGAAAATGAGCGGCTTTCTATCGAAGATAAGATTGCGATAAGAGCATATGCGAATAAGCATTTTCAAAAATTCTATGATTTCCTGCAGGTGAAAGATCCTTCTACTTACCTGGACGTGTCAACGCTGGGGATGGAATTGAGTAAGCCTGAGCGGGATCAGTTATGGGATGATATCAGAAGAAATCAGCAGAAAATACTGGCGCGTAAGCGGCTGGGGTATAGAAACTTTGGTGTTTACTCAAAACATAACTGTGGCCATGATTCCTGTTATATGAATGGCGTGATGATCAAAAAAGGAACTACACTGTATGATGCAGAGATTCGTTTTAATTCAGATAAGAACGAGTGGACAGGGAAAGATAAATCCCTGCAAAGGAAAAAAGAGCGTAAGCAGCAACAGTTGATGATCCGTAAGCAGATGGCGGACAACGAGTGATCATTCTTCTTTTGGTGTTTCTTCTCTTTCTACGGTGATGGTGCATTCTCCCACGAGGGCTGCCAGTGCACCTACTGCTGCCAGGACAGGCGCTACGAGCAGACCTACGACACCGATGGTAAGCGGGAATGTCATTAATTCTTTGCCTGCTTTATCGGTGATGGTGATCTTTCTGACATTGCCTTCGGCAATGAGTTCCTTTACTTTTTTGAGCAGATGTTCTCCGTTGAGTGAGAAAGATTCTTTGGTTGTCATGGGGCGCTGTTTACAGGAAGGTACTGCTTTTTGAGGAGAACTTTATTAGGACAAAACGAATTGATATAATAAACGCCCGGCATTTATTGCCGGGCGTTTACTTTTGTAAGATTATTGTTTGATCACTTTCTTCGTCACGCTCTCATTGTTGTGTATCAACTTTACAATATATACACCACCAGGCAGGTGCGCAGCAGAGAATGATCTGTTGTAGCTGCCGGCAGCAAGATGTTCCCTGAATATAGTGCTCACCTGTTTACCATTGATATCATATATCAGCATGGCTGTCGTACCTGCATCCTTTAATGTAAATGCCACATTTGCGTTGGCAGCGAAAGGAGCCGGGTAGATAGAGAACTGTGTCACAGCAGGTTTGTTTGTTACTGTCGCAGCAGTTGTCTGTTTAGCAGCAGCTGTTGTGGTAATCACGAGCTGTGGTGCATTGGTACCTGTTTCTTTTGAGTTGAAGACGATCCTTGGCGTACTGATACTACTGTTGATCAGTGCCAGGGAAATGGCATTCCTGCCGGCCGCCTTTTCACTATTGATATAGGCGGTGATATCCCAGCTGTAGTATCTGGCGATGGAGTCGGTGATAGTGGTAGTGCTGAGGGCCGTTGAACCGGTTGCCGGTTTGTTATTCCAGGTCAGGCCGGTTTCTGTCCAGCTGGTATTTGCCACAGAGAATACACCTATGGGTATATTAGCTGATCTGTTATCTTCCAGGTGACCGTATATTTTCAGCACGGCACTGGTGATCGTTCCATTGATGTTGCTCAGGTCAAAACCGATATAGGTTTGTCTGTCGTAACCCGTGGTCGTAGCTGTATTCAGTTTGGTAGAAAGAATGGATGGATCCGTACTGCCATAGGCGGTAGCGGCATAGTCGCCATTTCTGACATAGGCGTCTTTGGTTGCGCTCAGGGTTGTTCCTGTAGCCGGCGGAGGCGTCGTACCTGCTTCAGGTTTCCACCAGTTGCCCGAAATGAACAACTGACACAGCAGACTATAAGTATCGCTGTAATAGCCTGATTTGGCCGTTTTCAGGAAGTTCCAGCCGCTATTCAGGAATGACTGGTTGGCGCTGTTCACCACAGATGCTGCTACGAAGGGAGCTACAAATACCGCTTCCGGGTCGGAACCGGACACGGTACCATTCAGCTGGTAACCATCTTTTACGTTCGCAGGGTTACCGCTTGTTTTACCAATGATCCAGGTAGCGATCTTATTGGAGATGGTGTAGGCATTTGAATTGCCATAGAGGGCATAGTCCATTACGACACGTAAGGGTACGCGGCAGGCGTTGTAGTTGTACTCGTTTGTCTGCGGACCTTCATCAATAAAATTCTTAGGCGCAGGTTCCGGAGGATTTTTTACCACGAAATCGGAGATCAGTCCTGTGGAAGGAGAATAGGTTGCGCTGAACTGGTTGTACACCGCATACAGGTTGTTGATGAGGTTCAGCCAGGCAGCGTCACCGGTTTCGTTGTAGAATGCGCGCAGGTGACTCAGCATCCAGTCGGAAGGACGGGTATTCAGGGCGCTTTTGGCGTCCCAGTCGCCCAGGTTGAGGCGATTGGTAGATGTCAGGTTAGCCGCCTTGAGACCGTTGGTGATCATTTTTTTGGCTTCATTCAGGTAGTTGATGCTGCCATTGGAACCCCACTGATAATGTGCCAGGATCAGGGAGTAGGCGATGTCGATATCACCGTCTGTGGCAGAGTCGAAATGTCCCTGTGCGCCTGTGGCATCTGCCACTACCCATCCCATCAGATTGTTATTGATGCTGCTGTGAAAAGCACGGGCTGTTTTGAAGAGACCATCATAGATGGTTTTTGCATTTGGATCATGTCCGGCCATCAGGGCAGTGATGACCATGCCATAGCCATGACCTTCTGAAGTACCTAATGGAACAAAACCTTCGGCATCTCCGCTGATCTCTCCGCGGATATAATATCCACCGGGCAGGGAAGAGAGGTTGTTTTTCAGGTACTTTGCTTTCCAGTAGTCATAGTAACTGGCTACGCTGGTGTTCATAGCCGCCTGTGTGACATTGTTGGGCTTGATACAGTTCGGGTATGTAATGGCCTGTGGAAAGGGCTTGTTCTGCGCTTCCACGAGTAGGCTGGTAACACATAATGTGCCTGTTACCAGGAGGGAATAGAACTTAGTCATATACGGTCTGTTTTAAGGGTGAGAATCGTTCTCTAAAGGATATTTTGAGTTGTGCTACCGGGCTTTTCAATATTTGTAAATATAAGAATTCACATAATATGAAGTGCGGTTTTGGATACTTTCCTTAATATCGTATCATTGTTTCTTCCAACACTCAACACCATCATTATGAAATTCAGAATATTGGCTTTTTGCCTTGCCGCATTTATAGGAAATGCAAACGCACAACTCAGTGCTCCGGACACGATCAGAACAGGGAAAGGACCATTGGTGATTCAACCTGTTGAGCATGCGAGCGTTGTGTTTACGGTAGCCGGCAACGTTATCTATGCTGATCCGGCGGGGAAAAAAGAACTGTTTAAAGGACTGGCGGCGCCTGACTTCATCCTCATCACGGATATTCATGGCGATCACTTTGATTCCTCAGCTGTTGCGACATTAAAAACAGCGAAGACAAAACTGATCGTGCCACAGGCGGTAGCGGATAAACTGCCTGCTTCCTATAAACCTTCTGTGATCGTGTTAAAGAACTTCGGTGTGACAACACAGAATGGTATTACGATCAATGCGATCCCTATGTATAATCTTCCTGAAACGCCGGATTCCAAACATCCGAAGGGAAGAGGGAATGGTTATATCCTGACGGTAGGCGGTACGCGGATCTATCTTTCCGGTGATACCCAGGGCATACCGGAAATGCGTTCACTCAGAAATATCAGTGTAGCGTTTGTGTGTATGAACCTGCCTTATACAATGGATGTACCGGAAGCCGCGGATGCGGTGCTGGCGTTTAAACCGAAAATCGTTTATCCGTATCATTACCGTGGTCAGAAAGGACTGAGTGATGTGAATGCATTTAAAGAGAAGGTGAATGCGGGGTCAAAGGCGATAGAGGTGAGATTGAGAGATTGGTATCCGAAGCAGTAAGGACAATCAGGAATTAAGAATTGAAATGCAGCGGAGATCAGCGCGAAGGGATCAGGGATAAATAGTTATAAAAAGCTAATGCCTTGTAAGACATGTAATAGTGTTTTACAAGGCATTTTTGTATTAGGTAGCAACCCTCAATAATGCTTTGCGTTGGTTGATTTAACATTATGACAACAACAGGTGGTCGTATATTCGGGTACGTGTTAACCGTATATTTTAAACAGTTTTTTTTAACCCACAAATCCTTTACCATGAAAGCATTATTAGTGCTTATTTTTGGCGCTGTCTCAAGCGCGACATTTATCCCTGCTTCTTCCTCAGCTACCAGACAGGCGGTAATATCCACCAACACCAGTGCTGACCCTTTTCCCTGCAGACAGGCATTTCTACTCAATACGGGTACGGATACAGCGGTTGTACAGGTACAGGTCTGCGGTGGTGAGACTTTCTCTTACACACTGGCTCCGGGTACAAACAGGACTACTACCTGTCTGAGTACTGCGTATGGCGCTAATGTTGTAAGAGGAGTTGTCTTAGTAGACTGGATGGCCTCCTGCGAATAGCAGCAAATCATTTCAGGCGGAACCGGCATCCTTAAAAGGTGCCGGTTTTTTATTGTCCGGGAAAAATATCCATCAGGTATGGAAATACCGTCATTCTCCGGCCGCGTGCTTTGCCGCAATTTTGTATCACACAAAAACACAAAACAATGACAACATCTGCAACAACAAAATGGTATATCAATGGCGCACTGCTCGCGGTAGTAATGGTTGTAATGAACCTTTTCGCAGCATCTGCGGCACTTGCTCAGAAAAAAACAGCTAAAAATATTGTGATCGTCCATGGTGCTTTTGCGGATGGTTCGGGATGGAAGAAAGTATATGATATACTGGTGAAGAAAGGCTATCATGTATCTATTGTACAGAATCCGCTGACCTCCCTGGAGAATGATGTAACAGCTACTAGGAATGTACTGGATAAACAGGATGGTCCTGTGGTACTGGTAGGGCACTCCTGGGGTGGTACTGTGATCACAGAAGCGGGTACACACGATAAAGTAGCTTCCCTGGTATATGTAGCGGCATTTCAGCCTGATAAGGGAGAGAATACGATCCAGTGGGTGAAATCAGCACCGGCGGCGCCTGAAAATGGTATCCTGGCTCCGGATGATAAAGGATTTGTATACTATGACAAGGCAAAGTTCCATGATGGTTTTGCTGGTGATCTGCCTACCGCTGAAACTGATTTCATGTATGCATCCCAACAGCCTATCGCTGCTGCCAGTTTTGGTACACCGGTAGCGGAAGCTGCCTGGAGAACAAAACCAAGTTATGCGATCGTGGCGACTGAAGATAAAAGTATTGTACCTGATGTAGAACGTAATATGTACAAACGCTCAGGTGCGAAAGTAACAGAAGTAAAAGGCAGTCATGTGATATTTATGTCTAAACCGGCGGAAGTGGCGAAAGTGATCATTGAGGCGGCAGAAGGAAAATAAGCGTAGAGGGTTACAACAACGACAGAGATCTGCCAAAAAGTAAAGGCCGTTATTACGGCCTTTACACATTTTTTATCCCCAGGCTTTTTTTAGTGAGTTTCTATATGTCTGCGGAGAAGTTTGCGTGATATTCTTAAAGTACCTGCTGAAATGATATTCATCTTTAAATCCAAGATCATACGCGATCTCCTTAATGGCTTTATCGGTCAGGTAGAGTTCGCGTTTTGCTTCCACAATGATGCGGGTGGCAATCAGATCGGTGGGCGTTTTCTGATTATATTCCTTTACGACCCTTCCGAGGTTCTTGACAGAGGTATTCAGGAGTTCAGCGTAATCGCCGGGACTGTGTTTTTCCCTGAAGTACTGTTCGATATAAGTTTTAAAGGAATGCAGCAAAACCGATTCGGTGCTTTTTTCACTGAAGGGCGCCTTTGCAGTGGACTGCGCCATTTTGATACGCGTTACGTTGATCAGCAGGATCTTCAGATAGGAGGTGATCAGGTCATGTTGTGCCAGTCCGGCCACCTGCAACTCCTGCTGGATCTGATCCAGTACCTGTTCCAGCATGGGCGCTTCATTCGCAGGAATATCCACGATAGGCGACTGATCGATATTGTTGAACAGGATACCGTCACAGGCTACTTCCCGGTGATGTTTGATGATGCAGAAGAAATCGTGATGGAAATTAAGGATCACACCCTTAATATCCGTTCCTGTGATCTGGAAAGGCTGGAAAGGCATAAAGAACAGCATTGTGCCCGGCTTCAGGTCGTAAGACGTGAAATCAGCCCTCAGGGAGCCATTACCTTCCAGGATCCATATAATAGAAAAAAGGCCGATCTTTTGTACTTCATTAAAGTCGGCGTCACTGTTGAAATGTTTGATCCGGAAACCCAAACTGCCGTCAACGGGGTTTGTGATTTCGGGAGAAAGTGTTGTTGTCATAATTAATGCTTACCGGTTCTCCATCCAGGTCAGGAAGTTCTGTACTTTTTCCTTATTGACCAATAATTTCTCAGGTGTCGGGATCGTCAGGTTGACCAGCAGTTTTCTTGCAAAATAGTGTTCTACTTCCTTTACTGCCTGGAAATTAACAAGGTATTGTCTGTTCAGCCGGAAGAACTGTTCTGGAGACAGCAAACTATAGATCTGATCGAGCGACTGGTTAATGCTGTATTCCTGCTGATCAAAGGTTTTGATCATGGTCGCTTCGTGTTTGATATAGAAAAAGGCGATCGTATCGGTGGCGATATTGAGGTACTTGTTTTGCTTAAAGACCAGGAAGTTCTTTTTGCCTGCGGTACCTGCGACTTTCGCCAGCAGATCGTTCAGCTGGGGAAGGGGATTCTGCTGAAAAAAGTTCTTTAGTTCATCGACCTTCTTAAACGCATTTTCAATATCCTGCTGGGAAAAAGGTTTCAGTACATAATCAACGCCGTTTGCCTTGAAAGCTTCGAGTGTATATTCGTCATATGCGGTACAGAATACCACAGGTGCGGATACTTTGGCAGCTTTGAAGATGTTGAAACTTAATCCGTCGGACAGCTGTATATCCATGAAGATCAGGTCTGGCTGTTCGTGTTCTGACAGCCAGGCGACGCTGCTTTTAACGCTTTGCAACTGCGCTAAGATACGGGCTTCCGGCTTTATTTTGCCGATCAGTGTAGCCAGCGAGGTCGCTGCTTTGATCTCATCTTCAATGATCAGTATATTCATAGATTACCGGTAATTTTACCTTGAAAATTTTATCAGTTTCTTCTACAACGATGTCTTTGTCCAGCAGGTGAATATACCTTTCATGGACGTTATTGAGTCCCACATGCAGAGAGGTTTCTGCGGGATCCATTTTAGGCTGCAGATCGTTTTCTATTACGATATAGTCCTTCTCTGCATACAGTCTTATTTCCAGCGGTTCTTCCAGCGATACCACGTTATGCTTTACACAGTTTTCAATGAGCAGCTGTAAAGTGAACGGAGGGATCATACTGTCGTAGTATCTGGCCGGAATATCGTTTTTCATGCGGATACCTTCTTCAAACCTGGCCTTCAGCAGGAACATATAGGCGGAGATGATATCCAGCTCTTCTGAAAGGTGTACAAGGTCCAGTTTACGGCTTTCCAGTGTGAACCGGTAGAATTCGGAGAGTTTCAGTACAAAGTCCACAGATTGTTTGTCGTTCACTTCAATCATTGTTTTCAATGTATTCAGACTGTTAAACAGGAAGTGAGGGTTGATCTGTTGTTTAAGAAGTTCATACTGTGCGCCGAGGTTATCTGATTTGCTGCGTTCCAGTTCTATGCTTACCCTTTGATTATGATAATTCTGATAAAGCAGGTGAAGGAACATATAGAACATCAGGTTGATCAGGATACCACGGACCTCGATCATCAGCATGACCGGCCCAAAACTGAGGGTGGATATGAGCAACTGCTGGATAAATGCCAGCAGCAGCATGACTGCCATACCGAAGACAAGGCTTCCCATCAGGCGTGTGAGGGAGATGCCTTTATAGATATCCTTTCTGGAATAAGTAGGTAGTGTATAGATGTTGTAATACCATACCACCAATGCGAAGATGGCGGTGACGGCAGCATTGACCACTGCCTCTTTTGTATTGAAGTGGTGTTCCGCTATTTTGGGCACAGATGACAGCATTCCAAGGAATATGGAACTGACCCAGATGATGAGCGGCGACACTTTAAATGAACGCTTGTTAGTCACTGGAAATAATTGACTTATGAAATATAATGCTCTTTATCCAAAGATATGGCTAATTCCAGCTAGTCAGGCATTTGCGGCGGTGAACCGGGCAGATTAGTGGGAGAGGTGGACAATTTTGAGCTTCAATACACCGGCTGCTTTGGTGTAGCCACCTTCAGCGCCATCCACGAAGTGAATATGTTCCTGTTTGTAATCGCGGACGTAGCAGGACATGACAGACTCTTTACTGACATAGAATGCATAATAGATCTTTCCGGCTTCTTCCAGTTGGTTGAGGTGTTGTATTAACTGAAGGCGCTGGGCTTCGGTACCGGTGATTACGGTATTGATCTTGCCGTCTATGACCAGTGTGTCAGACATTTCGACGAGGCGTGTCAGGTAGGATTTACCCTGTCTGGTGCGGAAGTAGATATAGCCTAAGAATGTGGTAAACCAGGACTGGAGCAGGTTGAGGAGTCTTTTACGGCCAAAGCGGGCACGTAGTTCGAGACCCAGTTCTGTGAAAGAGCTTTTCAGGCGTAGCTGTGGGATGGAGATAGGTTGTCTTTTTTCAGGAGCGCCGTAGATAGCGTCGATATGGGTAATGACCTCCCGGAAGGCGCTGGCCTGTTCTTCGGGTTTGGTGGCCATTACGATCAGCGATACGACCTCATAGTTGCTTTCCGGTGGTTTGATCTTGTCCCAGCGGCATTGCATCCCACTGAGGTCCACTTCATCATCTGCCAGGAGCTCACCGGGGAGGAGATAGTCTTCTCCTTTGATGAGTCTTTCGGCGTAGTTCAGTCCGTTGCCCAGGATGACCGGGATGTGAAAGTTACCACTACTGTTGAATTTGCTGACCCTGAGTGTGTGGCTGGCGGCATAGATGTCGTTTACGGCTACGACGCCGATCCGGAGATCGATATCAAAGCTCTCCTGCGTATTCTTTTTATACAGCAGGAGGGCTTTGATAGCAGCATCTTTGACGGATGGAGGGACGATGAAGGTAGCGCCATCTCCTCCGAAGAAAAAAGGTATGGTAATATTGGCTTTAAAGCTGATGTTCAGTACGGCAACGATACTTCCTGTAGCAATCAGGTTGACGGTTTCGTGTTGTCCGCCCTGTACGACAGCAGTTGATCCTTTGATATCGGTGACAATCACGTACCAGTCTTCCGGTATTTTGTAGAAGAGGTGGTCTTCCGTGAGCAATTCGCTTAGTGGAATACGGTTGACCGGTAACCGGGAATAAAACTGATCGCTGTTGACTGTCATAAACTGTTACTGCCGCTTTTTGCTATTGTTATAAGTGTAACCGGAATTCCATCATCAGGGCAGGGCCGGTTTTCCGGTCTTTTATTTCGGTACCGGGCACCTTATCACCACCGTTGGTATATACGTTGGTGGTCTGCTGAATCGATGAAACCAGGAACTGTGCTCCAAAGCTCGCTATTCCCGGTATTACTTCAAAATACGGGCCTATTCCCGCCAGTTCGCAGAAGGCATGCCCTTTTACTTTAACATAGGCCTCTTCCGCTCCGGCAGGAGATACCATGGACTTGATATTCATTGGACCCCAGGTAGCGCCGATGATCGGTTGCAGGAAAAAGGATTTGGTAACCGGGATGATATACTGGGCGATGGGACCTACGAGGAGGTTGACACCCCGGTTGTATACTCCGGCGCTTTTCTTGCTGGCGACGCTGAGGCCTGCGGTTACGCTTAAACCGATAGACATTTTATCGATGAAATGATAGCCGCCTCTGGCTGATAGCTGGGCTGCCGTACCGATGTACTGTCCCATGGGAACAACGGAGCCGGTCAGACCGAGACCACCGCCTACCCACCAGGATCCTTTGTTGATTTTAAGCGTATAGGGAACGTGTTTCTTCATGCTTTGCGCCGGATCGATCTGTTGTGCGGAACATACCTGAATGGCAGCGAACCAGCAAACGGCGGACATGATTAAGGCGAAGATCCCGCTTCCTGCAGGGATTCGACTGTATTTGTTTTTCATGGGAGATAATTGGAGGTTATAAAAGTATAAGATAAGTCAGCTTTTCCCTGCGTATAGCCGGGAATGAAGCCTGGAGCTGTTGCATGTATTTAAGTCATATAGTGTCTTTTCTGATTTACCTGGTCGTTTTTGATGGGACCTCTTCGTTTACGAAGAAATGCATGAAAGATCATTTCACATGATAGACTGTCTTTAGCGATTTGCCGGGTCGTTGTTGACAGGGATTCTTCGTTTTATGAAGAAATATGTGAAAGTGATTCACCTGATGTGACTGCCTTTTCCGATTTGCCTGATCGTTGCTGACAGAGAATATTTAGTTAAGGATGAAAGATGCGAAAGGTCATTTCACATGATAAACTGATACTGGTTGATTTTTGACGAAAGCCCGGGGCCTGAATAGTTATTTTTAACGTTGCGGCACTACATTACTATGCAACAAATGTAACAACTTCTTTGGAAAAGTAATGAGTTTTGTACATATGTTGAAAATGTATTATAAAGGTGTCATCCGGACAGATATGAGCATAAAAAAAGCCGTTCATTTTATTGAACGGCCATGGGTCAGACAAGGGATGGCAGGTATGGTTAGTTTTTATTTTTTCAGGTGAAGGTCCAGCAGGCCTGTTACTTCTGTGGAGATCTCTCCCAGCCAGCCTGCTTCTGCGCGCATACCGGTGTATACTTTTATGAAGTCAACACCTGGCAGTTTTACAGGATTACCGTTTTTATCAACTGCCCAACTGATCTTAATGGCAGCGTTTTCTTCCGCATCGCCTACATTATCTGCATAACCCCAGGCAAAGGGTTTACTAACGAAGTAGGTACCGTTTCCGGACTGGTCTTCTATATTATTGCTGGTGAGCAGTGTACCTGTGAAGGAGATACTGTCGCCCTTCCATTGCGGATAGTAAGGGGCGGTATTGAATATGTTTTTAGAGAGGAAGCCTGATTTGCCCTGGTTGTCTTTCCAACGGATATAGGTGGTATCGAGCATGTACATACCATCGGGTTTTTGTTCTTTGTTTTCGTCCGGTTTGTAGTAAGTGATCTGATAACCGTGCGTTGTTGCAGGACTTTTGTAATCGGAGCCAGCGATCTCGTACCATTCATCGTCAGGCAGACCGTTACCGTTGGCATCTATTGCTACCATTACGATACCAGCTTCAGACCAGTTTGGAAAGGCGTTGCTTTTCAGCAGAAAATCATATTCATCGCCTTTGCTGATGATAGTATGATCTGTTCCCAGTACCACATATCCACCAAAGCCACCGAGGGAGATCATACCGTTTGTATTCAGTTGTTCCTGGGCTTTTGCGATCATTTCTTTATCTGTGTTACCGGCTTCCCAGGCAGGCAGTCCATTGGTGAACTGTCCGGGGGCAGGGAAAAAGTCGAACACGGTTACTGCTCCTGTGTAAGTCTTTCCCGTTACTTTTACGTTGAGCTGTTGCTGTGTGCTACCGGCACTGTTCTTTGCGGTAAAGGTGAGTGTAAAGTCGCCGGCATCACTGAATGCATACAGCAGATCTTTTGTTGTGCTGATAGTATCATTATTCAGTACCCAGGTGTAGGTAGTGGATGCAGAATCGCTGATCACAACCGGCGTTACTTTGAACCATTTCCTGTTATCCACAGCGAATCCGCCGTCAGGTGTGGTGATGGTGATTTTTGGTGCTTCAGCAGGCGGTTGTGGTACATTGTCATCTTTCGAACAACTGCTGATGATAAGCGTAATCGCTGTTGCAGCGAGTAGAATTTTTCGCATGATAATCTATTTTGTCGGATGGTATATTGTTCCGGTTTCTTTCCATCTGCTGATGGAAAGAAACCGGAAGATTTGTTAATAAAATACAGGCATGGCAGGGAAGTACCAGCCATTGAAGACATTTGAGTTGATCAATGTACCGGTGGTGGCGTTGTAACGGAGAACCGTATTAACGCTGCCGGTAAACGGACCATTGACAGTAGTTACGACGAGTGTGTTGTTACTCTTGTCATACGCAGCACCGGCGCCGTAGAAATATTGTCCGGATGGCAGTGTGATGAAAGGAGTGGACAGCGAAGCGGTATTACCGATGACATAACGGTAGAGGGTCGTACCACCCATGAAACCATTGTTACGTACGATAAAGATGGTGCTGTCTGTCGTAGATGATGTAATTGCTGAATGGCGCCAGGCACCCCATGGAGATGGTGTAGAGAATGGCAGTTTAACAGCGGTACGTGCCAG
The DNA here is from genome assembly GCF_900114995.1 of Chitinophaga sp. YR627. Lineage (GTDB taxonomy): Bacteria > Bacteroidota > Bacteroidia > Chitinophagales > Chitinophagaceae > Chitinophaga. The sequence continues at coordinate 581,497 of NZ_FOUX01000005.1, read as the reverse complement.
TGTAGTAGGATTGATACGGATCAGGGAGTCTGTGTTGGCAGCATATACAGCGCCGTCTTTACCCAAAGCAAAACAGAGGTTGGCGGTACCAAAGGTACGTGCAACTGTCAGCGAGGAGGCGTTGTACGCCACGATACCTTCTGTTTGTGCATGGACAAAGACATAGTTGCCTGCTTTGATCATATCGCCGCTATAACTGGTGATACCGGGCAATTTGGTACCGGCAGTCAGGCCGGGGAGTGTGATCGGATAGACGCCACCGCCGGTGGTAAGTAAGCCTTTGGTACTGTCCAGTCCGAGGAAGGCATGTCCGTCATTGTCCGGCATGGTGGTCAGCCGGGCAGATTCCACCATGGTATTGGCGTCTGTCACCACCAGTGGGCCACCTACTTTAACAACGATGTACATTTTGTTTCTGAAGATAGTGGCGAACTGTAAAGTGCTGGTAGCGCCACCTAATGTTTTACCGGGGTTTGCAGCTGCGTAGATGTTGAGACGCAGGGTATCGGCACTGTAATCATAAAAGTGCAGGTCACCGGAGCCGTGTCCGTACCAGCCTTCATTGGCGATAAAGAAGCCATTTGCAAAACCGGTAGTGGTGATAGCATTGCTGGCTGCGATAGTAGGCAGGGACAGCTGTTCTGTTTCATCTTTTCTGCATGCGTTCAGCAGGGGCAGTACTGCTACGAGTACGAGCAGGTAATGTTTGATTTTCATATAAAGGGTTGAGTGGTTAAGCACTTCCATTCCCTTCATTCAGGTATGAGATGTGAGCATACGTATGCCTGTCTGCTGTTGATAACGGCATAGGTGGGAATACGTATAAACAATCTCTTACACACATGGTATGTATGTGATATGGTCATACGTATGCCAATCTGCCGTTGTTAGCAGCATAGGCAGGCGTACGCATCAACAATCACATTACACACGACAACAATTGCGGTATGTATGTAATATGCGTATATGCATTCCTGTCTGCTACAGATATTGGCACAGGAAGATACATATAACAATCACATCACACACACGACAGCTAATGCAGTATGCGCAAAGGGGGTAAATAAACACCAGAAAAGAATATAGAACCTTTACAGGCTACACTCTTCGCCTTTCACCCGAAAGCGCTTGAATGAAGTTGCAAGCGGCAGGTCTTCTGGCTCCCTGATGTCCCGGTGGCCTTCCCGTCCTTGTAAGCAGGACAGTGGCAAAGAAAGAACCGAAACGATACTCAGGTTACAGCTACGGGGATAGCTCCGGTTTTGCACCGGATTCCCTTTTAATGCCCGGTATGCGGGCAACCATTTGCAGTGGCGAAAGTACGGAAAAGAATCAGGAATTACGTTTTGTTGTATGAATAAAAAAGCGTCCGCTGCTGGCAGGACGCTTTTCTTATAGTTAGTGTTTTTGATTTGTGCTTATATTATTATCTGATGATGGTGGCCGTTTGCGACATCAGTTCTTTACCATCTTTGGTGATCTTTACAACGACCGGGGCTGCATCCTTCTCGCCTAATACAGTAAATACGCATTTGTAGGTGTAACCATTGTTTTCGAATTCGTAGTAATGATTACCGCCTGTGCCTTCAAAGACAACTTTGCCGCCGTCTATTGTGAGGTCGGGGGTTTCATTCATGCTGCTTTGTAATTTCCAGGAAGAGTAGCGGTACTGACCTTTTCCTAAATCGTCTATCCTGATGCGGAATTTCTGTGTTTCGAGCAGACTGACAGGGCGTTTATATTTTCTGACTGATCTGTCCAGTTCCTTTTTATCGGCGGAGATCAATGCGGCCTGTTTTCTTTTTTCAATTGTGGATTGATAGTTCACTGCAATCAGTTTACCATTATCATCCAGCCATACTTTACCGTGTTCAAGCATTATACCGCGCCATCCCATTGCTGTCCAGTCTTTGTCTGGTTTAGAATTGACGATTGTTTTCGTGAGTGATTCATCAAAGATCTCATTGTATCTCTCCAGGAATTCTTCCTTTGTTTTTACCGGCGGGATAGGTGCATCTCTTCTTAACGGGAATGCTACTTTTCCTGCCAGGACTTCTTTGTTTTGTTGTTTTACGTTGCTGATAAATTCGGCAATCAGTTTCTGATGTTCAGCTGTTGTTTCCTGTGCCTTTACTGCCACAAAACTGGTGGTCAGTAATAAGATGGCGATCAATACTTTTTTCATAAGTTCGTTTGCGGAAGGGTAACAGAATGGATGTTTCTCCTGCAAGGTAAATTATTCTTTTGTTCCCTGTATAGGATGCATGCATGGTTGGATCAGCGTAACGGAATTACGGGAATTTGCGTCACTCTGACAGTGCGTCTCAGTACACAATCAACAAGATCCATGAAAACCAGCGATGCGGGTGGGCAGATAATTGCGAGTATGATAATGCATTAAGTGTTGATTATTATTGCTTTGTTTTGTGTTTTGTGCTGTTTTGTCCTGAATGCCCCTTATTTTCAAAAAAAATAGGGTTGACACGACGCATACATGCTTCATATACGACGCATCCCCGACGCATCTATACAGTATCGTTGTATGGAGGATAATATCAAGCCAATCTGTCAGGATCAGAGATATTTACCTAACAAGGTGATCCCTTCGGTCAGATGTTCTTCTGAAAGTGATCCGTAGCTTAGTCTGAGTCCATTGACAGGTATATCGATGCTGTAATTATCAGGAGGGATGATCCGGATGCCTTTTGCTTTTAGTTTACCAAGGACCTGGGACCAGTTGGTGTCTTTTTTCAGGGTGATCCAGAAGGCCAGGCCGCCTTCAGGCAGTGTATAACTTACTTTATCGCCTAGTTGTTTTTCGAGCAATGTTGCGGTGAAATCTCTTTTCGCTTTATAGTGATGCGTTGCTTTTCTGATATGTCTTTTTATCGTGCCGTCTTTGATCAGTTGGAGCACAGCCTGTTCCATGATCGTATCTCCCTGTACATCGATGATCTTTCGCAGAGCGCCTACTTTTTCAATCAGTTCCGGATTATTGCTGACCAGATAGCCAATGCGTAATGCAGGGGCTACTACTTTGCTCATCGTGCCGATATAGATATAGTTTTTCAGTTCGGGGAAACTGGAGATCGGGAGGACGGGGCGGTATCCGAAGCAGAACTCATTATCATAGTCGTCTTCGATGATGGTGAACCCGTATTCGTTCGACAATTTCACCAGTGCGAGTCTTCGTTGCAGACTGAGGGTAACGGTCGTGGGATACTGCCGGTGTGGCGTGGTATAGATCGCTTTGATCTTTTTACGGGATCGCAGGTGGGCGATCACCTCTTCTATGATCAGTCCGTCTTCGTCTACACTTACAGGCAGCAGTTTTGCGCCCGCGTTTTCTACCGTCTGCCAGGCGGGTTTGTACCCCGGATTTTCCACCATTACATAATCTCCTTTCTCTATCAGGCACTGTGTGGCCAGATACATGGCCATCTGGCTACCGCGGGTAATACAAATGGCATGTTCATGGGTATCTAAGCCTTTCTGGTGATTCAGCATCTGTACGATGGCCTTCCGGAAGTCCGTATCGCCGTATTCGTCTCCATAACCCATCATCTGCCAGCGGGCCTTCCGGTTAAAGATCTGGCGGTAAGCTCTTGCCAGTTCGGTGATAGGGGCAATTTTACTGTCCGGGTGTCCGTCATCGAAATGAATGTGATAGCGGTCGGGCGTGACGGGTTTCTCTATTGCCGGCGGTCGGTTTTTGGTACCGGAAAAGGCGGGCAGTACGGTTGATACGAAGATGCCTTTGCGTTCGCGGGAAACGACCCATTCTTCATTGATCAGTACGTTGAGTGCTTCGACTATGGTGTTCCTGTTGACATTCAGCAATTGCGCCAGGTTTCTGCTGCCAGGAAGGGCGTCTCCGGCTTTTAGTCTGCCGGAATGAATGTCTTTGATAATAGCGTCGGCGATCTGGAGGTAGATCGCTTTACCGGAGTTTGGTTCCAGTTGTATTTCTAATTGCCAGGGTCTTAGCATCTGGACTAGTTGTTTTTGTGAAAACTGTATCAGATTGGTGGGCCAAATGTACGGTAGTTTTGATGAGAAATTAAGAATTGAGTGATAGCAGTGCAGACTTTCGATTTTGTTTTTAGGTTCCTGGTGGGCTGCTTGTAGGGTAGCGGGTGAGTGGGGCTGCTTTTGCTGTGGTTTCAGATACCTGGCGGACTGACGCCCGTTTTTAAGATGATTGGGCGGTGGGAGGAGGGCTGTGCGGTGGGGCTTTGGGGGAGGGTAGCTGGATGCAGGGGACGGGCTAAGGTCCGCCAGGTATCTGAAACCTCCGCTGTAAGCGCCTGAAGATGGGGGTAGGGGTTGACGAGGATATTGGGTAGGGAAGATTATTGGGTAGGACTATTATCGGGTAGGGGAAGATGTTTATCGGTAGGGAAGGTTAGGCGAATTATTTGAACATTATATCTAAACATCATATCTAAACGTTAAAATTAAATACAATGGAAAAAGCAGTTTTTTATCATGCGGGTTGTCCGGTTTGTGTGAGTGCTGAACAGGATATTTTACAGTTAATACCGGCTGAGCAGGTAGAAGTGGTGCATCTGGGGACAGAGAAGGGAAAAGTGAAGGATGCTGATGCTGCGGGCGTACGATCTGTGCCCGCGCTGGTGCTTGCGAATGGGAATGTGCTGCATATTAATTTTGGTGCATCTATAGATGATCTGAAGTAAGTATATCTGTGTGTGTCATAAAAAAAGCGGTGCTTCATTTCAATGAAGCACCGCTTTACGTCGTTCGTATATGTTGTTATTCCGGTTGTGTTATTCCGGTTATGATCAGAAGTTGATCAGAGTGGAGTCAGCGGCCCAGTCCTGATTGACCTTGATCTGGTAACCCTGACCTGCCGGACTTTCCGGTGCGCCATACAGATAACCTTTTACGATGGTTTTCTTATTAGCAGCAACTGTTATGTGTTCGATGGTCTTTTGTTTGTCTTCGCCGGTGTTTTTATCTACATAATAGATGGTAATGCTGAATTCATAGCCGGAGCCGAAGAAATAGTCTTCGAAGGTTGTCTGGCTGGTCCTGGTACCATTATACTGCCAGATAGGATCTGGTTCTCTTACCTGTCCGGAAGCAAGGCTGAAGAATGGCATTACAGGTGTTACTGAGAAGCCCAGCGAGCCATGAGGGCCGTTTGCAGGGAGTGCATCCAGCACTTCAACAACCAGTTTACCAACGATCCTGTCCAGGGATACTTCCAATGGCTGCGGAGTGTTGTCGGCGGTAACATCAAGTGAAAGCTTTTTGTAGAAAATTTGTCCGATAGGCAATGCACCTGCTCCCATTATCTGGTGGCTTACAATATGTTCGCTGATATTACCGGATGAGCCCACTGCATGCGTGATAAGTGGCTGATCGCCTGCCAGCAGGACGATGGTATAGTGACCAGGCGCGAGGGAATCGCTGATAGTACCGAAGTTTCCCTGCTGGTTAATGGTATCCTGGTGCAGGTCATGTACCTTATTACCGCTATTATCGTAAACCGCATAGTAAATGTCAGAGATCTTTACGAGATCGGCTGCTCTGCCGGCTGCATTACCTGCGACGCGCATATTGCTATGCTCCTGTATAAAGCCGGTAAGGTTCAGCTGTACGGATTGTTTTTTTTCCTGGGAAAGAGTGGTGTTTTCTTTTACCAGCGCATCTTTGCTACATGACAAGAGTACAAGGGCCAGCAAAGGGGCAAATGAAAATTTCTTCATAGTTAAGGATGAATTAAAATGAAACGGGTGAACTAAAAGAATTAAATGTTTAACGAACAAACGGAGACAGATTATGATCTGTCAGGAATAACAATCATTAACTTTTAATTGTGGTTATAACTCCGGCGAAGATATATAAATTATTCAACTGGTAAATTTTGTTTTTGGGAAAAACAGGCATCAAAAAGGGAAAATCTGTCATGGTCGTTACGAATGTCTACAGTTATATTTGTTGTAAAATATCCTAAGAGATGATGGTCTTAACAGTGGTTGTTTCAGGTTGGAATATGCCGGCGTCTGTCAGGAGTTATTAAAAAGTTAGCGTCATGTTAAAATTCAGATTAAGCATTCAATTTTTGATCACCAGCGCCTTGTTTCTCGTATTTAATAGTGAGGCATTTGCTCAGGAGATCAACTTCACCAACGGCACCTGGAAGGAGCTGACTGCGCAGGCAGCTAAAAGCGGGAAACTCATTTTTGTAGATGTTAATACCACCTGGTGTGGTCCCTGCAGGTTGCTGAAGTCAACTACATTTAAGGATGAAGGCGTTGCGACCTATTTCAATCAGCATTTTATCAGTTATAGTGTGGATGCGGAGAAAGGGGAGGGTGAGACCCTGGCAGAGCAATGGAAGGTAAGGGCATATCCGACCTTATTGCTGGTCAATGCGGAGGGAAAGATCGTATCCCGGCAGATCGGATATGTGAACGCAGAGCGATTACTGAACTGGGGAAAGGAGAGTGCAGCACAACGACCAGTGGCTGCAAAGTAAAACCGGATGGTCTGGAAATTTTTAGATTTAAAAAGTTAAAAAGATGAAAACATTGATCAGGCAGATGGGTAGTTATTTTTTCCTGTTATTTTTTGCTCCTTTCATGGCATGTGCACAGTCACATACGGATGTCAGCAAAAGCGGGACTTTTAAAGAAATGGAAAAAGCAGGGGCAACAAAGCATACAGGTAGCAAGCTGGATACCGCTACCTTTGCTGCAGGTTGTTTCTGGTGTGTGGAAGAGCAGTTTAAACAGCTGGATGGGGTGGTCAGCGTGGAGTCTGGTTTTACAGGAGGTAAAGTACCTAATCCGAGTTATGAACTGGTATGTACCGGTACGACAGGGCATGCGGAGGCGTGTAATATCGTTTACGATCCATCGAAGATCTCATATGACGAATTACTGGCGGCTTTCTTTGTCGCGCATAATCCGACTACGCTGAACCGTCAGGGAAATGATGAAGGTACACAGTACCGTTCGGCGATCTTCTATCATAATGAGGAACAGCACAAGCTGGCGCAGTACTATATCAAAAGACTGGATGATGAAAAGGCATATGATGATCCGATCGTAACGGAAGTAACACCTTATAAGAAGTTTTATAAGGCAGAGGATTATCACCAGAACTATTACGCATCCAATGCGCAGGCGCCGTATTGTCAGTTCGTGATCAAACCCAAGAGAGACAAGTTCAGAGCGGCTTTCAAGGGGAAGTTAAAACAGGAATGATGTTTGATTAAATCATATAAACATGAAAGCAGGATTTATCATTGTATTCGTTTCCCTGCTGCTATCGGCCTGTCAGGGGAATGCACAAAAGAAGAAAGATATGAACAAGGAAAACAATCCATACTACTCACGTACCGACACAACACATCTGAATGTAAGCAATGCGGAATGGAAGAAGATCTTACCATCTGATCTTTATAACGTATCCCGTGAGCAGGGTACAGAGCGGGCCTTTACCGGTGAATACTGGGACAGCGAAGCGAAGGGTACCTATTACTGTGCAGTATGTGGTAATAAACTGTTCCGGTCTGATGCGAAATTTGCAAGCAGCTGTGGCTGGCCGAGTTTCTTTGAGCCGGTACGGGAGAACAGTGTGATCTATAAGGATGATAATTCGTATGGCATGCATCGTATCGAAGTAGAGTGCGCCAGATGTAACTCTCACCTGGGGCATATCTTTGACGACGGTCCTGCGCCTACTTATAAAAGGTTTTGTATGAACTCTGTGTCACTGGACTTTGATCCGGATGTGAAAAAATAAGGTGACTATTTTTGTAAAAGGCCGGCATGTGAATGCCGGCTTTTTTATTTGCAGGTGATGGCGTTTAACTTTTCAGCTACTGCGGTAGCTGCCAGAACAGCTCCTTCCATATAACCCGGATGTAAGGTGGCCGTTTCCGTACCGCAGAAATAGAATCTGTTGTTCAGGTATGCATCGTGTAAAACCTGATGCCCGTTGTACTGGTGTGGCCGAAGATCAGGTGAATTGCTGTACAGCAGTTCTTCATCAACCCATACTTTATCATGGTAGGCCGTCATACGCAGAATATCATCCCCCAGGAGCTCTTTCAGCTGTTTTACTACATACATTTTTCTCTCTTCCTGGCTGTAGCCGGCAGTAGCACCATTCAGAAAGCCCGTGAATCCAAATTTGCTCTCTTCGGCATTTGTATGATCATACATTTCGGAGATGATGCCGGAATGACTGAACAGCATGCCGGAGAATCCTTTATCCCGCCAGAAAGGAGATTCGAATTCCATCACAAATTTTATAGCGCCTGCCATCCATGTTTGTACGTGATGCAATATCAGCCGAACGTTTTCAGGTAGTGCGGGGGAGAAGCTGACCGATGATACTGCTGTTTTAGGAGGCATACAACTTACGACGATATCAGCTTCCAGTGTAGTCCCATTTGCGGTAGTTATAAGCAGATTTTCCGGCATTTCTTTTATTGATGTGACCATTGTGTTTAACAACAAACGATCTGCCGGTATTTGCGCCTGTAATGCTTTTATAATTTGTTGTGTTCCTCCGGCTATTCTGTAGGAGGGCGCTTCTCCTGCGGGTACAAAGAACTGTTGCGGTGGTTCAAACGATTTGGTTTGAAACAGGGATATGCCTTCGGAGAACTGTGGGAACTTTTGCAGATTCAGTTCTTTTAGTAATGAAATCAGTTTTGGATGCTGATCGGAGAACCAGGTTGCGCCCAGTTCCAGGGGAGTGCCTGCTATACCTGTATGTGTATGTATCCTGCCTCCGGGTCTGTCTGTTGCCTCGAGTATGCTGGCGTTAATTCCTTTCTTCTTTAATGCATAGGCTAAGGTAAGACCGCTTAGTCCTGCTCCGATAATAACAATCCTTTTATCCGTTTTCATCCTGTAAAGATGTGTAATCATAGCTGGCCTGGTATTGTACTTACCGGAGAATTCATGGTAATTACCGGCAAATCATGGTCAGGGTGAGGGATCTTTGTATCTTAGAATTCAATATCTACCATATGGCTAAGGAGAAGGCAAATATTATCAGTGAATATCACCTGCATCAGCATCAACCTCAGAAGCCACAATTTGCCATTCATGACCTGCATGAATATCTTCAGCAGCACCATGGTAATGCCTCCAGGCCACATATCCACAGCTTTTATCAGATCATCTGGTTCCAGTCCGGTAATGGAAAACACTTTGTGGATTTCCAGGAATATGAGGTGTTTGATAATGCCATTTTCTTCATAGCGATGAATCAGGTACATTATTTTGACAGTAATAGTGATTATAAGGGGATACTGATTCATTTCAATGAATCTTTTCTTGTACAGGATAGTAATGAAGTTGCTTATTTTCTGAAGTGTAGTTTGTTCAATAATCCTTATCAGCAGCCTTCCTGTTGTATCGGAAAGGGTATTGAGACCGTGTTGGAAAGCTATATACAGCAAATCCGCCGTGAGCTGGAAGAGGGTGAGGAGTTTGGCCGCGAGGAGTTACTAAAGATCTATCTGAAGGCGTTTCTGGTACAGGTACAGCGCCGGAAGAATGCGTTTGAGCAGACAGAGGGGAAGACACCGTTTATCGTAGATGAGAAAAGAATGCAACTGGTACAGTTTGTGAATTTCATCGATGACAATTACATGAAAGGACTGTCGGTAGCTGAGTATGCTCAGCTCATGTATATATCTTCCAGGACCTTGTCTGATGTTACCAGTCAGCTACTGAATAAAACGCCTTCGTTAATGATCCAGGAGCGGATCATTCTGGAGGCAAAACGTTTGCTGCTCCATTCGAGTCTTAATATCAACCAGATCGGTTACCGGCTGGGTTTTGATGATCCATCCTATTTTGTCAAGTACTTCAAAAAGCATACGACTATTTCTCCGTCAGAGTTCAGGAAGGCTGTTTCCTGAAATTACCATTTGTTTTCCTGTCTGTCCATTTTCAGAAAGTAGTGGAAGTCTGAATTTTGCATTGTAAATATTTACTTTTTACAAGGGCAAAAGCATATTAAACATGAAACAAGCATTAATAGTAGGAGGGACAACAGGTATGGGCAGAGCAACCGCAGAGGTGCTGCTTGAACAAGGTATCAGCGTGGCTATATTGGCGAGAAACAGTCCGCAGCTGGCAACGATTGAAGCCGAGCTTAAAAAGAAAGGAGATGTAAAAGTATATGCCGTGGACCTGCATCTTATGGAGGAGGTACAGCAGTTTGCCGGTTTACTGGCGAAGGAGTTACCTCATCTCAGGTACCTGGTGAATGCGGCAGGCTATTTTAAGCCGAAGTCTTTCCTGGAACATACGGTAGCGGACTATGATGTTTACCATAACTTCAATAAAGCATTTTTCTTTATCACACAGGCGGCTGCTCAGGTGATGTCATCCAATGGCGGCGGATCTATTGTAAATGTGGGTTCCATGTGGGCGAAACAGGCGATCAAGGCTACGCCTTCTTCTGCGTATTCTATGGCTAAAGCGGGGTTGCATAGTTTTACGCAACACCTGGCGATGGAGCTGGCAGATGTAAACATCAGGGTAAACGCGGTATCTCCGGCAGTTGTAGTGACACCTATTTATCAGTCTTTTATTGAGAAGGAGAAAATAGAAGAGACTTTACAGGGCTTTAATGGGTTCCATCCAATTGGCAGAGTGGGTACGGCGACTGATGTTGCGAAGACGATCAGTTTCCTGCTTTCAGATGATGCCGGCTGGATCACCGGGGCTGTATGGGATGTCGATGGCGGCGTAATGGCCGGCAGGAATTAGTAAGACGGAGAAGGAGAGATCTTGTCAGATAGTTGAATCAAAGCGGCTGCTCAACATGTTGAGCAGCCGCTTTGTGTATTATTTGTTGTGTAATCTGAAGAAGGCAAATTGAGCGTTTTCGTTTTTGTTGCCACTGTATTGCAGACCCAGTCGCGGACTTCTGTCCCATTGCGCCAGGGAGCCAGTTGCCAGACCAGTAGCGAGTGGCATCCAGGTAGCCTCGTCTGTCTGATAAAAGAACTCGCAGTTATTACCACCGGACATGGCGATTTTCAGTCCGATAGCGGAGGCAGGTACAGGTGCTGCCTTTATGGTGATACGTTGTTTGTTCTCTGTTTTCCAGACTTTCACACTATCTCCTTCCACACCAATGCCAATGGCTGCGTTTGCATCTCCATATATAACCAGGCCTTTGAGGGCTTTGTTATGATTAGTCACGGTGGTGGACATTTCAAAGTTATCGGCAGTTGGCCGTACTGTCAGTGCGATGCCAGCCGGATTTTCTTTTGTGACTACGCCGGATAAGCGGAGCGTTCCTTTTTGCTGTTGTATAGAAGGAGTGGCGTGGCGGAAGTCCCATTGCCAGTAGTTAGCCGGTTTTTTACCATCAAATGGATCGTAAAGGTCCACAGGTGTTGTAGTGCTGATATCGACTGTTTTCAGTGCGGGCCAGCCAGATGGTGTTTGCCATGATAACTGAGAAAGGAGTGCTTCACGGCCGGTGAACACTGTGCTTTTCTTATTGTAGGCATGGTGGAGGTAGTAAGTCTGATGGTTATCAGCAGCCACGAACGTGCCATGTCCCATACATTTCCAGCTATCGTTCTCACTAAGGATAGGATTGCCTTCAAAGTATTTATAAGGACCTTTGAAGCTGGTGGCACGGGCAACGTTCACGGAGTAGGTGCATCCTCCTCCGCAACAATTGCCGGCGGAGTAAAAGAGATAATAGTAGTTATCTTTTTTCAGGATGCTTTGTCCTTCCATACCTGCACGGTTGTCGTCTTTCAGCAGGGTGAATGGTTCGCCTTCTGTTTTTAGTCCGTCGGCGGACAATTTGTATCCCAATATTTCAATAGGTCTGTTTTCCAGTCCGTATGCCTTAAAGGTGATATACCGTTGACCGTTATCATCGTAGATAAAAGCATCGATGGCTTCTTTTCCATGTTCGATGATCACGCCGTGGTCTGTGAATCCATGGTCGGGGTAGCGGGAGGTGGCAACACCGATAAAGGATTGGTTGTCCGACTTACGTCTCGCGGTATAATAGATGTAGTAAGTGTCGCCTATCTTATAATATTCCGGCGCCCAGAAGGAGCCTACTGTCCACTCCGGTGCCTTGTTGAATACGTAGCCTGTCTGCCGCCAGTCTTTCAGGTTGGAAGACTTATAGACAGGATAATAAGGCGCCCATTCTGAGGAGGTGCCTGTTGCATAGTAGACACTATCTACTTTGATGATGGATGGATCTGCCAGGTCGCCTGCGATTACAGGGCCTGTTGTGGACTGAGCGTGGAGCGTGGCACACATTGACAGACAAACAAACGAAAGTAGTGGAGCAAGATACTTTTTAGTCCGATACATGTGGTTCTGGTTAATGAATATGATATGAAAATAGTGGAATCAGGCTGTTTCCGGCCGATTAAGGGGAATAAAGTTAAAATTTAAAATGAGGAATTTGTGCTGATTTTGCCGGGGATATTGGGGTCAGGGCATCGTGTACCGCATCAGTATCTGCCATACGTCTCCGCTGTCGATAGGATCTCTGTGGCGTTTGAAATATTGTTTTTTGCTTTGTTCCCTGATCTTCAGGTCCACGTTTTTTATATCTCCTGCTTTGGCGTAAACAGGGTTGTTGATCAAGGGGTCATTGGTATTCTGATAGTCAATAACGAAACCACTCCGGTTAATGCTTTTGCTGATCTGAATATCTGCGGCCTGGAAAGAGTTGAAATGAATAACGGCGCCTATGCGGTATCCGTTATCCTGGAGACAGGCGATCATTCCTTCAGCGAAGGCGGCACCCATACTATGTGTGACGAAGGTGAACTGATCGTGCTCTTTTGAAAGGCCGGTGGTCAGTGAGGCGTAATGTTGCCTTGCATACAGGTGTCCTTTTTGAATCCTTTCAGAGACGTTGGATAATACAGGGTGCTGAATATCGGTAAAATGAGGAGAAAGGCCGCATCCGAGGTAATCATGTGCAGCTTTTACAAATGGGCTGCCGGCTCCCTGCCAGTATCCTTCGCCGCCCGGATAGGTGCCGGGGAATAAAAAGCCATTGACAAAGATGATCTTTTGATGCATGGGATGTGATTACGCCGGCAAGATATGCAATAGGCGAGTCTGATGGAGATGAAGGAATTGTAAACAGTGGTGTTGGGCATTTTTTTATTGAAAATCAGATGTTTATATAGGTTGTGCCCTACGTTTTTTTTGTTTATTTTGATACGGTTCTCTATCTTCAGAAAAATCCATTAGAGCGCCTGTGAATATTCACTGTAGCTATGTTATAGCGGTTATATCCGGGAGTAAGTCATTGGGAGCAATATTTTAGTAAGACCTCATTTTAAGCAAAAGATAATTGTACTGGATGACAATGAAGACATCCTTGAAGCCGTGTCATTGGTCTTAAGGAGGAAACAAATGGACGTGATAGCCCTGAGAGATCCCGCGAACTTGAGCAAAATATCCCCTTACATCAGCCAGTTTTACTGCTTATGGATATTTTCCTGGGTGGTTATGATGGCCGTAAAATCTGTCGCCGTTTGAAGGATAGTCATTTATTTGATCAATTATCAGTGGTCTTATTTTCTGCACAGACTTATTCAAAGGAATCGGCAGTGGAGAGTGGTGCGGATGCTGTATTGAATAAGCCGTTTTCCCTAAAAACCTTATACGGCGTCATCGATAATATGTTGAGTAAGCAACATTGAGGTGATAAACCGGACAATAAAAAACCGGAGAGGGACTCTCCGGCTTAAATCACTTTATTGTTCTGTCACCAGGTCTGGTTGTCCGATATTTCTTTTTATGACGTCTGTGGCTATACTGATCAGCAATCTGGCATAATCATAGCCAAAAGGCTGTAAGCCATAGATGAAGCATTTGTTGTCTTTTACTTCCACATTTACGTCTCCTGCAATCAACATGGTGTTAAAGAGGTCCACGCCTATTACCTGTTCTATTGTGCCTGACTCCTCGGATTCCAGTATATATTTGTGATTAAAGGCCGGTACGGTCTTTACTTTAACAGAATTTGGAAAGTACAGGTTAAGGAACTTATCACCCTGTGTATTTGCCCTGATGATAAAATCGGGCATTGGCTGATCGAACTTTATATAGATACCTGCGTATTTCATTGTTGCATCAGCAGGAAACGCCTGATCTGCCAGCATGGGTGTTGTCGTGGTTTTATGTGAATTGCGGTACTTTACAAAGTAAACCCGTTGTAAAAAGCCAGTAAATTTCCAGGCATATGTTACTCTGAAATGTTCACCTCTGTGGAGTGAAGAAAATTGACTTAGATCGATTTCTTTTATAGACTCTTTGGTCAGTGGGAAATCTTTTTTTAATTCAGCTAGTATTTCTTTCTCCTGCTTTGCGTCTTCAGCCATATTAAACCTTATTAACGATATTGATTGTTTTAGATTGTTGCACCTGACAACTGCTGCCTGTAGATGGTTTTTCCTGCATGCATTGTCTTATCCAGGGATACTGGTTATTATTCCTCTGCTGAAAAATGTTGAGCGCCGGTTGCAGATAGCAAGCATTCCGGGTGAGTTGCCCGGGTACCGGTTGGTCGATTTTTAAAGAGTGATGTGTGTTTGATAATTGTAGCTGTTGAGGACAGCCCAGTCATCGCAGCCAGATTACTCATAGTATAGTTCATGGGCATAAATATACTAACTCTTACAGTATTGTTCCAAGAATATGGTACGAATGGGAGATGATTGAGTGAGTAATTGATATGTTTAATTATATGGTTTTTAGTTTATTGTGGCCGTTTTGGATAGTTAGGAGGAGCTTTATTATAAATGTTGGGCAGGGGCTGTTTTCTTCGTACTGGCTTATTTATTTGATTGAATATTAACTTGTTTGTGATGTTTTTTTGTCTGTAGTGGTTTGCTGGGTTTTATGTGGTTTGGGGGTGTAAAGTTGACTGTGTCATGTATGTGAGGTGTATTGATGATGAAAGCCGCTTTAAAGGGTGTATATTTGCGCCCAATTTTACGGGGTTGTATGCATGTGGAGAGATGGTTGAGTGGGTGGATGGAGCGGTTGGTAAAGGGCTGAGGGGCGGGGCGTTGGTTGGGCTTTAGCTTTTTGCAGGGGACGGGCTAAGGTCCGTTTTGCCATCTGAAAGCCTTCGCTTATTCCAGCGTTCAGTGTTAGTAATGGGGTGGTTGAGGTAATGGAGTGTTTAGTGGGGAGTGGATTTGAGCTGGATGGAGTGGGATAGCGTGGAGTAGGATAGAATGGGGTGGAATGGAATGAGGATGAGTAGAGTGGGGGGGCAGGATTGAGGAGGGATGCGGGATTGAGGGTGGCTGCAGGAGATTATTGATAATTATAGTGTTTATTTAATAGTATGATAAGTCCAATTGAGATTACCGCGTCTGTTCAGCAACTGATAGATCGTATCGGGTCAGCATATCTTCATGAGATTATTTCTGTGCAGCCAGATCCGGCTGCAAAAGCGGGGAATAGTTATGTTAATGTGCAGCATAAAGTTGCAAAAGATGGAGGCAACCTGGTGTATGGCTGGGCTGTATGGTTGGGTGATTTTATCTGTGAGGGAGAGCATTATGCGGTGTGGGAAGATGAAGAGGGGAATCTGACAGATGTTACCCCGCATCCGGGAATGCCGGGGCAGCTGTTGTTTATTCCGGATGACAGATATGTCTATGAGGGAAAATATATCAGTAATGTGAGAGTAAGTATAGGTAATAATCCGCTGATCGGGCATTTCATCTTATTATCAGAGATGAAGGATTTTCTGAAGCAGTTTTCTACGCGTGTGGATGATGACAATATTCATTTCAATACCTATACGGGTAATGTGTATAACCATTATAATACTTTGTGTGATAATCTCGAACTTTATATGAGAGAGGGGGGTAAGTCTGGCACACCGTGTTATTGTAAGAGTTCCAAGCCTTATAGTCAGTGTCATGGTAAGAATCTTTTGTCTGCCATGGAAATTGACAGAACGAATGTTACAAAAGTGAATAGCTGATCACATCAATTGTAATCATGAAGCAGACATTTGCCGAACACGTCATTGACTTTAATAGTCATCTGCAGTATACGGGTACGCTGCCGCCGGGTATCCGGATCATGAATCCATTTCGTGAACAGCCGCAGGTGATGGATATTATGCAGCAGTTTTACCGTAAATATTATGGTGATCATCATCGGCGGCGAATGATTATGGGGATTAATCCCGGCAGACTGGGATCTGGTGCGACCGGTATTCCTTTTACTGATACCAAGCGGTTGACAGAAGTACTTGGTATAGGCATTAACGGCATAAAGACACATGAGCCGTCATCTGTGTTTGTGTATGATGTTATCAGTGCTTATGGCGGTCCGGTTGCTTTTTACAAGGATTTTTATTTTGCTTCTGTTTCTCCGCTTGGATTCACTTCAGTGAAAGCGGACGGTTCAGAAATCAATTACAACTATTACGACAGCAAGGCGCTGACAAATGCGGTGTACGACTTTATGGTAAGTAGTATCCGTCAGCAGCTGGAGTTTGGTATCGATACTGATGTGTGTTATTGTTTTGGAACAGGGAAGAATGCGGCCTTTCTGCAACAGCTGAATGCAAAGGAACAGTTTTTCAAAACGATCGTTCCGCTGGAACATCCCCGGTTTATTATGCAGTACAGGCAGAAGCGTAAAGAAGAGTTTATTACCAAATATCTGGAAGCTTTTGCAGCTTACAGCAAATAACGCAATAAATAATACTGTGATATACGGGAAGGGGCCACTGATACATTTGTACCAGTGGCCCCTTCCCCGTATATCTGCATATGATGGTTTGACCATTAAGGTCTTGTGAACAGAATACCCTCACTTTTTCCGGCATCAGAATTAAGGATGATCTGATGTACTTTGGCGCCGTCGTTGATCTGCATGGAAGCGGTGTTGGGTGGAATAGTGCCCAGGTTTTCCGCATGCATGACGAGGTAGTTCTTTTTGTGTATCAGGGGAACGACGATCTTCGCACCCGCTTTTGATACTACCAGGCCTTTCACGATCCATTCACCGTTCAGGTTCAGCGAGATAATGTCGCCATCTTCTGTCTGCGCGTCATTTATAAACACGTCGACGTGATCGCCATTTACCTGTATTGTCTTTGTAAAATCAACTTTTCTGCCCTGGAGTATTGCAGGTTGTGCGTGTTTTTTCCGGAAGCGGATATCGAAGAGGAAGTTATTTTCATCAAAATCGCCTACAAAATGAATCAGGCTGCCCTGCCGTTGCCAGTAACCCTTTTTGTTACAGGTATAAGAGAGGTATTCGTAATCTTCGGGCAGGTACCAGGCATAAGATAAGCGGGTATTGATACTACGGGTGACTTCTTTGTCATCCATAATACGGATGCCGTAAGAACCAGGATATCTGACAGACCTGGCACTATCTGTTTTATAGATGATGGTATCACCTTTAAACGTTAGGTTTTTAGCCAGTTCCTTTTCTTCTATATACGAGAAACCACCAGTAGGGAATTTTATCTGAACTTCTCCATTCTTTGTAATTGTATCAACGGGATCGGGAGAAAAATAAAGGAACTTCCGGGACTTCTCCTGTGGAGTCAGCAACAGGGCTATACTATCAAAACTGGTCACTTTTAACTGACTGAATACGACTGCCTGTTTAAGACCACCGTCTGGTACAAAAATGATACTGTTGAAGTTGCTTTTCGACCATTCGTCCCGCTTCTTTCTTAATATTTTCTCAAAAGTCGCAACGATTGTTTCGTTTGTGGACGGGGTTTGTGCAGACAGTATATCAGGTATAAGCAGGCAAAAAACTAAGAGGCATGCATAGGTAAGGCGCATAATAATTTCAAAGGTTTTAGGGAGTCGCAAAGATAGTTAATGCGCGAAGTTTTTTTGGGGAATCTTATGCGGAAAGCGATCATCCGGTACTATCGATACGGGATGATCGTATTGGTGGCGTTGCTATAAGTTATCTTGTGGATAAAGCAAGCTTATCTACTTTCTCCTGCACATGCTGCACCTGTTTTACTGCCAGCGATTTCTTCCAGTAAGTGACCGCTTTGGCTGAGTCTCCTTTTTCCATATAATAATCGCCCATGCTGTCATAAGTGTTAAAACTTTTTGGGAAGTAGGCTATATTAAGTTCAAAGAACATTTGTGATTTTGCGTAATTCTTTATGGATAGATGGTGATAACCTAACTGATTGAATTCCCACTCGTATGGAAGAACGGGGTATCCCATTTCCTTGCTGAGTGTTTTGTAGTGTGTTGTGATCAGTGTGCGCAGAGAGTCTGTATCACCTGCCTTATCCGAATAGAGGTAAGTAGGAAACCAGTAAGAGCGGAAGAATGTCCGGAGGCCATCATACTGGGCAATTAACGGAATAGAATTGTGATAATCGTTGGGGTAATAGTTATAGGACCAGTTAAGATGATTGTGCGTATGTTGCTTCAGTTTCGCTGCCAGCTGGAGGATGGCACTGGTATGTATGGAGCCCATTGAATTATCTTTTTTTACCTGAATAGTGTCAAGGCTGGCGTTCATTGTATGGGCAATGGCGAGGTAAAGGCGTTTGTTCTTAAAGTCCTGGTGTTCCAGTAAGCTGTCGAGGGACTGAAGCATACGGCTGCTATTCCAGAAAATACTTGGATCGGAGGCGATATAGGCGTTAAACATGTTGGGGTGGTGCAGGAGAGTATTAAGGACCATCAGGCCTCCCAGAGAGTGACCGGAGTAGACTCTAAAAGGAGCAGTGGGGTACTTATTATCAATATAGGGAAAGAGTTCTTTCTCGATGAAGGTGGTAAACTGCTCGCCGCCACCGGAGCAAGGTATATTCGCATCAACAGTAGGTGTCAGGTCATGCATGCGATTGCCGTTCGTACTGGCGATGCCGACGATGATCATCTGTGGCATGGCGGTAACTCCGTTTACACTCATTTGCTGGATCATGGTCTGAAGGTAGCCGAAATGTGAATCCCCATCCAATACATACAATACAGGGTAAGCTGGTTTTACAAAGTAATTGGTGTCGTTATTAGGACAGTAGATCCAAAGCTGTCTTTTTTCTTTGAGAATATCTGAGTAAATACTGTCGGGTTGCCCAAAAGAAACCAGTTGCTGAGGCGTCTGGGCGATTGTTAGTAATGGCAGCAGGAGGATGAGCAGGAGTAGTTTTCTCATGGCGTTTTTTTAAGCGACAATGTCGTCAGATTATCAGATTCCAGGGGGAATATGTGATGTAAGTGCGGATAAATGGGACAGAAGATGACCGTTTAAAAATGACCGTTGGTATAGTATAGTTGGCAGCTCGTCAATCAGGGTTGTCTGGTTGCATGTGAATGAGTAATTTGATGGGCGATAAGTCCTGCTTTTTAAGGTCTGTAAATCACATTTCTGATGACGGAGCATAGACGTCTTTCCCGGAGAACATTCCTGCGCAATACCGGCATGTCCGGCGTTGCTTTAACAATCGGGCTTTGCTGGCCTGTATTGGGAAGAAATGCCAGTAAAATTATTCATGCCCATGAGGTTACCGATGCAGCGACAGAGCTGATGTCCTGGATATCTATTGATAGTGCGGGAATGGTCACCATCTTTAATCACCGTTCGGAGATGGGGCAGGGCACCTGGCAGGCGATACCCCAGATCATTGCGGAGGAACTGGAAGTCAGTATGGATCAGATATCTATCCGGTCAGCGGCTGCTGCTCCAAAGAAATATGGTCCGCAGCCACAGGAGGGTAGTTTTTCCATTCGTGGCTGGTATCAGCAGTTATTACGCGTTGGCGCTTCTGCCAGGGAAATGCTGATCCGGGCGGCTGCACAACAGTGGCAGGTGGATGTAAAGACGTGTTATGCGGAGAATGGACAGGTGATACATCGCGGAACGGGGAGGGTATTGGCGTATGGGAAGCTGGTAAAGGCGGCATCGCAGTTAACACCACCGGCGGATGTTACCTTAAAAGCCCGTAAGGATTATAAAGTCATCGGCAAACCTCTGCACCGGAATGATGCTGTACTAAAAACGAATGGTAGCGCGGTATTCGGTATGGATAAGCAATTGCCGGGGATGCTGTATGCGGTGGTAGAGCGTAATCCGCGTTTCAGGGGAAAAGTAAAAAGTTTTGATGATACAGCTGTAAGGGCAGTACATGGTGTAACGCATGTATTTAAGGTGCAGCGGGATGTGTTCGGGTTATTGTTTGAAGGGGTGGCAGTTGTGGCAAATTCTTCCTGGGCGGCTATGCAGGGTAGGAAAAAGTTGAAGGTGGAGTGGAATGATGAGGGGTTTGAGCATCTTGATTCTGAGCAGCTGTATACAAGGATGCGGGAAGATCTGTATAAGCTGCCGCCATCGGCTGCTTTTGATACCGCATTAAAGGCCACGGATGCCAGTATAGAAGCCATTTATGAAGCACCGTATCAATCGCATAGTTGTATGGAACCTGTGAATTGTACCGCAGATGTAAAGGACAACAGTATAACGATCTGGGGACCGATACAGGAAGCAAACTGGATACAGGGTAATCTGAGTGAGCGGTTGGGTATTCCCATTGAAAATGTTCATGTGCATATGACGTTTTTAGGCGGTGGCTTCGGGCGTAAGGCGTTTACGGATTATCCACTGGAAGCGGCGCTGATTTCAAAGGAGATAAAGGCGCCGGTACAGTTGCTGTGTACGCGGGAAGATGATATGACGATGGGACCTTTTCGTGCCGGTGCGATGTACCGGTGCAGGGGAGGTGTGACGACAGCGAAAAAGATCGGCGCATTACAGATCGTTTCTGCTTCCCAATATATCAGTGTGGGCCAGCTGGAGGATTCGATACCGCAGGCATTGCCCATTAATGGTGGAAATTCTGCTGGTCTGGCGGAAGATTATTATACATCTATCCCACATTATAGTTTTGGCGGTATTTCTACCCGATCTCCGATACCGACCATGTGGTGGCGTGCACCAGGCGCCAATGTAGATCTGTTTGCCAGCGAGAGTTTTATAGATGAGCTGGCGCATCTTGCCAAGGAAGATCCCTTATTATTCAGGAAACGGCATCTAAGTTCTGCACGTTATCAGGCGATGGTCAGTCAACTGGCGGCTTTCAGCAACTGGGATACACGGGAACCGAATACGGGTTGGGGTGTAGCTATTACTGAATGTTTTGGCAGCCGGGTAGGGCAGGTTGTAAAGGTATCCCGGGGCAAAGAGAAAGGCGTTAAGGTCGATAAGGTCTTTGCTGTCATAGATTGTGGCTGGTATGTCAATCCGGATATTATCCGCGCACAGGTAGAAGGAAGTATTATTATGGGCCTGGGGGCGGCCGTGCATCATGCTACTCATTTTAAGGAAGGTAAAGCTGTTGAAGAGAATTTCAATACTTATCCCATGCCGCGCATTCATGAGGTCCCTGAAATAGCTGTGCATATTATGGAGAATAATGAAAGTCCGGGTGGTGTGGGAGAACCGGGCTTACCTGCTTTTGCACCTGCATTGTGTAATGCCATCTTTGATCTTACCGGCAAACGGATACGCAGGTTGCCTTTTGCTCTGGAAGATGTGTAAATGTGTATGTTCTTCATCCATAGCAATTAGTTAACCTGTTGTCAGACGAGAATCAATGCAAATAAATCAACTATGAAGTTTATGACTGCCGGCATTGGCGCACTGCTATGCGCTTTATTGCCTTTTACGAAGAATGGTCCGGATATGCGCATCGAACACGCCTATACAGTGGATTCACTGGGTGCTTGTCAGGGGGTGTCTTACCAGCAAGGTAAATATTTTCTGTATGGAGACCGGGAGGTTGGTATGATCAGAGAATATACGCTGCATGGAGACAGTCTTATTTACGCCAACAAAGAAATGAAACTGACCTTACATGATACGGATGTCATTAATCATCCTACGGGGTTTGCTTATCATGAAGGGTTACCTTTTTTTATCGGGAACAGTATCCGGCTTAATAAAGAAGGCAGCCGCTGGCGTGCAGTGATCTATTCTGTTGACTGGAAGGGTTTACAGCGCACAGGTTCACTGGATGGTAATCTGCTTAATACGATCGAAGACGACGCCTGTATCCAGGGTACAAGGCCGGAGTATGTGCAATACAATAAGAAATGGTATGTTGCTACAGCGGACTATGGTGATAAGGGTAATGAGGTACGGTTATATGATCCTGTTACATTGCGCAACGTAAAAAAGACGTCAGATAAGGGTGTATTGTATAAGAAATTCACCTGTAGCGCGTGGGTGCAGAACCTGCACTGGCTGCCGGAGTATGGCTGGCTGGTATTGATACAGAATCAGGTAGAAGGACGAAAATGGCGGTTTACCTACATTGATCTGGCGGAGAGTATTGCGACCGGTAAACAGAAAGTAGTAAAAGTGGTGGATATTGACGGTCGGGAGGATGAACTGGAAGGATTTACTTTTATACCTGGTGCTGGAAAAGGAAGGGGAATTGCGGTTACTTCTTCAAGGAAAGAGAATGTGAGTATGATGCATATTGACTGGAAGTAATGTAGTAATATGCTTTAATAAAACGGGCTGCGTAAAAGTATTACGCAGCCCGTTTTATTAAAGCATATTAATGGTAAAGCGTTACCTGTTTATTTACGCAGATGTAACAGGAGTTCATCCAGTTTTTCCAGTGTGGCTGCCAGTCCCTGTTCCATGCCCATCTGTATAACGGTTTCCAGGTCTGAGAGCGATTTATAGGTAACGACTGTTTCTACCAGTGCATTTTCTCCTTTGTCAGTGAATGTCACTACCCATTCAGCGCGTGGCAGTGCTTCATTGATTTCACCATCTGCATTACAGAATGCATCCAGAGAGGTGTAATAGTCGATGGGGTGGATCTTCAGGTAGTCAGTATATCCCCAGTATTCTGTGCCATTAGGGTCTATCATGGCGTAGTGCCAGTGACCGCCTTCACGAAAATCAAATGATTTGGTTTTTGTTGATAGCGGTGCAGGGGCAAACCACTGATCAAGCAATTCGCTTTTGGTATAACAATCCCACACCAATTGCCTGTCGGCCAGGAATTCGCGTCTTACTGTCAGGGTATTTTTCTGCTTGTCTGCAATGAAATCGAATTGCAAGTTGTGTTTCATTTATGATTCTTTTATGGATGATGGCGATTGACAGTCTTTTGTTATTCTCTGACCATTGGCAGGTATTTGTGCCAGTTTTCAATAATCACCCAGGTGATAATGGCGATTATCGTCAGCACGATCGGTAAACCAGAAGGGGCCACGGTGATATTGGTCAACAGAATACCAACCAGTACGGGAAGAATAACGATGGCTCCAAGTGCTCTGGTCTTTTTGAAGATTAGCAGTAATCCGCCGATGGCTTCTACAGCACCCACCAGTGGCATGAGCCAGCCGATTTCCATCATTGCCATACCTGATTTTACCATTTTCTCAGGCATGTCCTTAGGGACAGGCATATAGTGGAAGAACTTGTCCAGGCCAGCATTGAGGAACATCAGACCTGTCAGTAAGCATAATACAAAAAGAACTTTCGCTTTCATAGTTATTAGTTTTTTATAGAAACCATTCGGTTGCGAATATACTTGCAACTAATCGGTTTCTCAAAATTATTTTGAATAAAGTTACCGAGTGCTGTTTTTGATACTGTAATATAAGATATAGGGGGCGGAGAAATGTCAGACTGAGCTGAGGATAGGTGTTTAAGGGGCGGTATTACTATTGCTGATGCGGTATCTTTTTCGTCCAAATTCGGTTTCATTTTCTACTTCATGTGGTTCATATTTTCTGATAAGCATTATTTCACCTGCATTTTCCAGGTATTGCAGATCTTCTGTTGATAAATCATTGATGGAGAGTTGAATGGTTTGTGCCGGGGAAACCTCCAGCTGCCAGGGATACCAATTAAGGCCCCATATTTCGAAGTAGTATTCAAACTCATCGCTTTTATATGCCTCACATTGATGTTTTATTTCCTGCAGGATCTGTTTTCTTCTTTCGTCCATTCTTATAGATTGATGCGATTACGCGTATTTATATTATCGTATGAGTGAGACCGCACCCATTTGCTGCATTGCCTGTCCTTTGCTGTCTATATAACGTACTACCCAGCCGTAGGTACCATTATTGACTCCTGCACCGTCCCATCCGAATGCTCCCATCAGGGCGAGTTGAAACCCCAGCTTGTTGTTAATAGGAATAACAGCTACGTCCATTGTCATTAGATAAGTAGTGCCAGGAACCATAGCCGCAGATAACTGCTGGCCAACTGATTCTACCTTTCCTTCATATGTATTGCCTGCAAAAAAAATAGCTTGTACGAGCAACTGGATATACGTCTTTCCGTCTTTTGGCATTAATGGCGGCGGGATAGGTGACACTAAGGGATAAGTATCAGCATCTCCTTCAACAAAAAACCACGGTGCAGGTACCTGTGATATTCCGGGTATTCCTTCGAAAGAAGGGTTCCCCAGCGGACTGCTTTGTGCCTGGCATAAACAGGTAGTAAGTAGTAGAAGGAAATTGATTTTCAGGCAATTGACAATTGCTGTCATAATAACAGGATATAGGAATCCGGCAAAGCTAGTATAAAAAGGATAGATAAAGGTTAACAGGTATGGAAAACTTGCCGGAGGCGGGGAAATCCGGAAGTATACGGACTTGAAATTTAAAGATCGGGTGATGTTTATCAGTTTGGTATTTGACCGGAATCAGTGGTCATGATCAACAGGCGGGATACTTTTGCTCTCCTCATGAAACAGATTGTACGACTCACCAGGATATTCAGATTCGAGATGGCGCATGCGCTTTCAGGACATAAAGGACTTTGTAAACATATTCACGGACATTCCTATCAACTGGAAGTGACTATCAGCGGGCAACCGGATCATACTCCCGGACGAAGCAATGAAGGAATGGTATTGGATTTTGGCGATTTGAAAACCATTGTGCAACGGGAAATTATTGCACCGCTGGATCATGCGCTTATGTTAAAAGAAGGTAGCGTGTTGTCTTTGGGGGACCCGGATAGTGAATTGTTTGCCCGGGTTGTATGGACGCCCTGGCAACCAACCTGTGAGAATATGGTGGTGGATTTTGCGCAGCGTATTATTGCGCAGCTACCGGAAGCAATAAGGCTTTGCAGACTGAAGTTGTACGAGACGCATACTTCGTATGCTGAATGGTATGCCAGTGATAATGCGGAATGATGATAAAAGGACTCTTCAGGGTATAAGAGCTGACTACGGCAATATATTTTGTGGCTGTGTTACTGTATTGGAATAAAGCTGATATTCGCTTCATGGATATTGCGATGCGCAGTTCCTGTTCCTTTCGTACAAGGATATTGAACAGACTACAAAATGAACGAAACAAGTAAACAGCAATTAAGCCTTCTGCGTCAGCGGATCCCTGTTGGTCTGACTGCCGGATTGAAATTGCTTGAAAAGGCAGATGGGGATATCAACGATGCTGTATTATTATTCAGGAAAGAGATTTTACAGACTTTGGTCAGCAAAATTGGTTTACCGGAAGACCTTATTCAGCGGCATCTGATCAACAATAACTATGATATTGATGCTACCATAAAAAGTATTGATGAAGAACGTTTTACTTTGACTGAGCGCATTTTAAAGCGTTATCAAAATAAAGAAGAAGCCCTGGATCAGATAACGTTTGCTGTTCTGGAACGACATAGTATATACAGGGATGGTTGGCTGGATTTTAAACAGCTGGCTGGTTTCCCGACGGAGGTATATTGCCTGGTGGCTATTACTGAATGGCTACTTTATGTGGACTATGAAGCATTAGATGTTGCCTTATCTTTCAGACTGGAGGAAATCAGTGATCAGCTGGAAACAGTATTGCAGCTTTCTTCGTTATCTAACGCGCAGAGACAGGCAGGGGAGCTGGCGGAATTACTGTATACAAAATATGAGGTTCCCGGTAATATTGAAAACTACATAGCTGCCGTTCAGGAGTTGAGAGAAAGTGATATCTACAGGCAGTATGAACATCTTTATAAAGAACAACGGGATCTGGTGATAGAAAAGCTTTACGACCTTGTAAAAGCCAATGTGCAGCTCTTCCCTTAAATATGCCTTTTTATCATTAGCTGAATGGCCGGCCCCGTACATCCAATGTCCTCAAACGGACAGTTTTCCGAAAATTATATCCTTTAATCTGCTGCAAATCAGCTTTTATTGATTTGGCATAGGCATTGACGTGTCCTGGTGTTTCAAGTGTCCTCCTATGTTTAAGAACTATTTCACCATTGCCATCCGTAATCTGGCGCATAATAAAGTGTATTCTTTTATCAATATTGCGGGGTTGACCATTGGTCTGACTTGTGCGATGCTGATCCTGTTGTATGTAAAGGATGAGGTCAGTTTTGACCGGTTCCATGAGAAAAGCGCCAGTATCTACCGGATAACGCTCAGCTCTTTCAATCGGGGAGAAGCGCGCAGGTTTTCAAGTACAGGCCTTTTACAGGGACCCAGGTTCTCACAACAGGTAGCCGGGATCAAGTCATTTGTGCGTGTTCAGGATGGACGGATGGACTTTAAAAAAGACGGAGACATTGAAAGCCGCAATGTATTTTTTGTAGATGCAAATTTCTTCTCACTATTTTCTTTTCCCCTGATCCATGGCGATGCCAGTACCTGTTTAAAACAGCCACATACTGTTGTACTGACAAAGGATGAGGCAGAAAAGCAGTTTGGTACTGCAGATGCTGTCGGTAAAGTGCTGATGCTGGCGGAAGGCAAAACATTTGTGTCTTATGAGGTTACAGCAGTAACGGAGAACTGTCCGCAGAACTCATCTATCCAATATAAGATATTGTTACCTATCCGGCAGACAGACGCTGACATGCGGAACAATGATAACTGGTTTGGTTATTTCCTTAACACCTTTGTTGAACTGGAGGAACATGCCAATCCGCTGGCCGTTTCCGCTCAAATGCAACGCTTTTATGAAAAGGATGCCCGGGAGACGTTTGATGCGATGAACGTGAAATTTGGCGGTGAAAAAGGCGGAGATATGGGGACTTACGCTTTGCAGCCTTTTGCTGATATACATATGAGCACAACGTTTCCGGCGCAGAATGGTCTGGAGAAAGCCAGTAATCCGATCTATGCTTATATTCTTTCAGGAATAGCGCTTTTCGTGCTGCTGATCGCCAGTATCAATTTCGTGAATCTGACGGTGGCCCGTTCTGTAAGAAGAGTGAAGGAAATCGGGATCCGTAAGGCGATTGGCAGTGACAGAGGACAGTTGATCGTACAATTCCTGGGCGAATCATTTATCTTATGTGCCATTGCTTTTGTGCTGGCCATTGCGTTAGCACAGCTGATCCTGCCTGTCTTTAATGAGCTATCCAATAAGAAGCTGGCCATTGGTTATCTGGTGGATACCAAACTGATCACAGGGTATATCATGCTCTTTGTGCTGACTGGTTTACTGGCAGGTTTTTATCCGGCACTGGTATTATCGGGATATAGTCCTGTAGAAACGCTCTATAGCAGGTTCCTTTTAAAAGGCAAAGGATATCTGCAACAATCACTGGTGGTATTACAGTTTACACTTGCTTCGTTCCTGATCATTGCCACCTTTACGATCTATTCCCAGTTTAATTATCTTGTTAAGGCCGATCTGGGTTACAATGATCATGATATCGTTATGCTTGAGAAAGGGAATATGACGCATCAGGAAGCCGGGGTGTTCAAAGAAGAGTTGCTTAAGTATCCGGATATTGTGTCTGTAGCGCCTAAGAATGGTGGTTCCTGGGGAACGATGGCGAAGCTTGACAACGACTCTTCCATCCGGTTTGCATGGGAGACGGTGGATGAATCTTATCTGGAAACCTTAAAGATCCCGCTGGTGAAAGGGCGGAATTTTTCCACTGCACATCCTGGAGATTCGGCGCATGCGGTGCTGGTAAACGAGGCTTTTGTGAAAGAGGCGGGATGGAAGGACCCGATAGGGAAACAGATTGTTTTTAATTTTCACAATAACAAAACTTTTGAAGTTGTCGGTGTGGTAAAGGATTATCACTATGCGGCACTCAACAATAAAATAGCTCCGCAGTTGTTCACAATGAACAATGCGAATCCCTATGGTACTTTCTATATCAGGATCAGACCTGGTTCTGCTACCCGTAGTCTGGCGTATATTCAGCAGCAATTCAGGCAATTCTTTCCTTTCAGTCCTTACGCGCCTGTCTTTAAAAATGAGGTGAATCGGCGGAACTATGAGTCTGAGGCCAGGTGGAAGCAGATTATCTTATTTAGCGCTATACTAACCATTTTTATATCCTGTATCGGTTTGTTTGGTTTGTCTGTATTATCAGCGGAAAAGCGTATTAAGGAAATTGGTATCAGGAAGGTATTGGGAGCATCGGTACAAAGCATTGCGACGATCTTGTCGGTGGAGTTTGTAAAGCTGGTGATGATCGCTTTAGTTATTGCGGTTCCGTTAGCATGGCTGGCAGCCAGTAAGTGGCTGGAAAATTATCCTTACCGTATTTCTCTAAGCTGGTCTCTCTTTGCATGGGGCGGAGGTCTGGTGGTGCTGATCGCGGTATGTACCGTTAGTTATCAGGCGGTTAAAGCTGCACTGGCTAATCCTGTACAGAGCCTTAGAAGAGAATAGCAAGGCGTATTTGTATGGTCAGATCTTCCATTTCACAGCTACCAGCTGCATTTCTTTTTGTTTTCCTCGCAGTTTGATGGAACCTAAAGTCTGCGCAGCAAAATGGCCTGCCAGGCGGAGTGAGTCTGCCAGTTCTCCGGAAACAATGATCTCTTCATTGAACTCTTTACACATATTCTGTATACGGGAAGTCGTATTCAGTACATCGCCGGAGTAGGTGATGTCTCTTTTGATGATACCCACTTCACCAGCCACTACCTTACCACAATGAATACCGGCTTTGAAGGTGGGTGTTAGTCCGTATAGCCGGGTGTACTTGTTGTTTAGCTGTTGCAGGTGATATTTAATATCAAAGAAGCATTTTACGCATTCACTATTTTGTATACCCTCTTCATATTTCCAGGCTACGATCACTTCATCACCTACATACTGATAGATCTCTCCTTTGTTGTCGAGGATAGGGTTGGTAATGTCGGTGAAGATGTCCTTGAGAAATGCGTGGTATTTTTTATCACCCAAAGTTTCTGCAATTGTGGTGGAGGAATTCAGGTCCAGGAACATGAAGATCCTGCGTTCTTCTTTAGGCGTATTGTATTTACCCCGCAGGATATTCCAGAAAACACCCTTTCCGAATTTGTTGTTGATCTGCAGGAATAATTGTGTGATTGCAACAACGACGCCCCATATCATACAGTTCTTCAATATCCGTAGTGGATCAGAAGGAACATCGAAGGCACGCAGTACGATATTTACAATAGCCAGCACAACCAGGAAAGATATCACAACCGTGACGATGGTATAACCATATGATTTGTCCCGGAACTTTACGTTGACGTAAAATACCAGGAGACTACCACCCAGGAGTGCACCGATCAGCGCTGCTCCCATATTAATGATGATGGATGCTGCAATAGTATATTTGGGTATAGGGGCCACTGCGTTGGTGGTAAACAGCGCGACTCGGTCATAGAGCGGAATGAAAAGGCCTATTATCAGCCATATGCCGGTAATGATTCCCAGTTGCTTCAGCTTGTAGGATGTTCTCCTGTTCATGATGTTAAGGGAGATTTTACTTACCTAATATATCCTTTTTTAGGATGAAATGATCGACTTCATTGTCTCAGCGATGATGAGACGGCGTTTATAAAAGGTACACCCGCCACAGGAGCGGGTGTATTGTGTAATTAGTTTTCCGTGGCTATCTTATATTTCCAATAGATTCTCTCCGGCCTTAAGCGGATATTTCTTACTCTTCCATACCAGTGTACCGGTGGTTCGCTCAGGTAAACGGATCTTAATTTTCCACCTGTTCTTATCGAAAGTATATGTAACGGCAAGTTTTCCGTTTGGATGAGGGATCTCTCCGCTGATGTCCTTTAAATCTCCCAGGTGTGGCGTTATTTTTATTTTGCGGAAGCCAGGTCCATCTGTATCAATGCCCAGTACCATCCGGAAGAATTCGATGTTAGGACTGGCGCCCCAGGCGTGACAGTCGGAGCGGCTGTTGGGAAGATCGGATATTTCAGCCCAGGTAGTTAAGCCCATTTTGATATTGTCCCGCCATACATCCAGCCATTTGAGGTAATCATTACCGAGACCTCCTTTAGCCAGCGCCAGGTGCAGGTAATATTTGAAATAGATGGTGCATTGTGTGAGGGACTTGTCTGTCAGGAGTTGCCGGCAGATATCCGGAAGATCCTGTTGATTAACCAGACCCGCTAGTATAGCCAGTGCGTTGGCGTGTTGCGAATAGACATCCTTTTCATCGGTATCTGCAAACAGTTTTCTGGCAGCATTCCAGTATTTATTCCGGATGGTTGTTTTTAGTAAGGCCGCTTTGTTTCTGTACAAATCAGCATATGCCGGCATGCCCATGCCGGCTTCCAGTTCGGCGGCCCATTGGTAAGCCATTAATAGCTGCAGATCAAGGATAGCGGATGCGCCGTCTGTACCTTTAGGCGGCATGGCGAAGTTCCATCCTTTGCCCCCCACCCAGTCTATAAAGTTCCAGTAAGGCAAGCCTCTTAAGGATCCGTCTTTGCCCTGATATCTGCTGAAAAAGTCGAGTACGGCACGTTCTCCGACCAGTTTACTTTGGATGAAATTACTATCGGGTCTGTACATCCAGTAATCGTGCAGCATACCGATATACCATAAGGAGAAGGTGGATATGATCTGTGTGCTGCGGGTAGGCCAGCGGCTTTGTGTGGCGCCTTCAGTGATACGGGAATGGTCCATCAGATCGATGGCATTGCGTGCCAGTCTGTCGTCGCCACTGTTATAGTAGCTGATCAGCGCCTGTATACGTGTATCGCCTATGTACTGTAACTGTTCATAATAAGGGCAGTCGAAATAGGTCTCCATAGCACATAAACGGGCTGTGCGCCATCCGATATCCAGGATCTGTTTCAACTCATTATTCTGTGTATTAAAAGCTGCATTAAATTTAAAAGGGTAGCCGGTAAATACACCAGATATATCATCTATTATCAATGGCTCCTGCTGTGTATGGATGGTTACGAGTATATAACGGAAGGTTCTCCAGTAAAGCGTCGTATAGGATTGTCCTGTATCTCCACAGGAGACCAGGCTATCTTTCCTGCCTTTGAAATCTTTACCATCCACATCATTACGGTTCCCTTTCCGGTCGCCATATTTTGCCGCATCATCGTAGAGGGATTCTGCATAACGCATGGAGATACCGGCATTTTTGCCTTTGCTGAAGTGCAGGTTGATGTAGGCATTGGTCAGGAATGTCTGATCCAGAATAAAAGATACCGTTGTGTCGGCAGGGATGGTAACGGCTGTTTTTGAAGCGGGGAAGGTAGCGGGCAGGTTAATGCCTGTTGTCTTTCTGACAAGCGGCAGTCGTTGCGGGGTCAGTTCCATCTGTGGTAAAGAGGAGGGAACCAGCATCCAGGCCAATCCATCACCATCGCCTTTGAGGTGCCCCTGAAACAGGTGAGCTGCAGCTGGCCAGTTGTTATCATTGAAGTCAAGACGTGTCCAGTCTTTAACAGACTGATTCATGTCTACGAATTCGCCGGTACTCGCAGCAAAGAAGCCGGTAACAGGCTGGTAGCCGTTATCACGTATATATTTCCAGGAGTTATTGGTGTTTAAGATCTCTTCTTCCCGACCACTGCCCTGTAAGATAAACGCTGTTCTTACGGAGATCTGGGCTTCGGGGCGATTTTCGGCCTCATTATAGACCATGGCTGCCACTATATTAGGCCCAGCGGTGAGGTAGGGGGCGAGATCAACGGTTTCATAATTCCAGTAATAGGTATCACCACGGGCCGGGCCCAGAGACACCAGTGTACCGTTTACGTATAACTTATAACGGTTATCAGCTGATACATGGATAATGAAGCTGGAAGGTTTAGCGGGGAGATCAATCCTTTTTCTGAAATAGTAGACCCCATAGTTATTGCCAGACTCATTCTGTGGTGCAATCCAATTGGCATTCCATGGCCTGCTCTGAGAGGCATACACAGCGGATTGTGCATGGCTGGTGTTGGGTAGCAAAAGAAGGCAGAGCGCTACCACACTGAGTAATTTCTTCATCCAATAAACGTGAAATTGATTAAAAGTGTAATATAACTGTTATTGTACATCCTGCATCCTACACTGTCCTGTTTGGGCGTTTGTTGTTTATGCGGGGTTAAAATATTTTCGGCCCCCCAAACTTTTTCTTTACCTGTCGCGTATCTGATATGTCAAAAAATTCCGACATTATGAAAAAATCAACCATCTCTGTAGTGATCGTTGTGTTATTATTGGGGAATGCACGACATATGGAGCGTCCTGCTACTGATCAGTGGCTAAAGATTGATCCCAAAGGACAGCTGTGGCAGAGCAGGGACGGCATCAACTGGACGATGTCCAATGCACAGTCGATCTATCGCCTGGCAGATGGCAGTATGTTGCTGAAACAAAACATTGAACTCTAAACCCTCAAACAGACCGTTATACTGCTTTTGGAATCCGCCTTCACATATACTGAATATGAACTCATACAGGGGCTAAAACACCGTGATACTGTTGTATATGCGTATTTGTATGATAGATATGCAGGAGCGCTTTACAGCATTATACTGGATTTTACAAACGATGAAGGAATGGCGGCAGATGCTTTGCAAGAGACTTTTATCAAGATATGGCGTAATATAGACAGTTATGATACTGCGCGGGGAAGGCTGTTCACCTGGATGCATCGCATTGCGCGGAACACTGTATTAGACAAGCTGCGGAACAGCGAGTATCAACATAGCCGGCTGATGAAACCAGTAGAAGGAGACGTGGCAAATCTGTCAATAGACGATCATAGCTATGTATTCGGATTGCGGGAACTGACCACTAATTTGAAGAAGGAACATCGTGTTTTAATAGATTTATCTTACTTTCAGGGATACACACAAGAAGAAATATCAAAGCAGCTGAATATTCCTCTTGGAACCGTCAAGACAAGATTAAGAGCTGCGTTGGCCGCGTTAAGAAAAATGATTTGAATACAAAATCTCATATAACAGATGGCAGCATAGAGCGCTTTGTGCTTGGGTTCAGTACTCCTGAAGAAGAGGATGAACTGTACCGGATGAAAATTCAGTTCCTGGATGTATGCACTGAAATGGAAGAGGTGGAAAGAAGGATCGAAAGAATTGCATTGAACCGGGCGATCATTCCTCCTATAACAGTAAAATGGGAAATTATTGAAAGTATACGTAGAGAGATAGAAAGAAAGGAAGAAGATGAACCGGTGATATCATCAGATTGGAAAGTTATTGAAAAGGCGCTGAGAGAAGATTTGGAAAAGAAAAATGAACTGTCTTTCTCCCAGACTATAACTATACATAAAGGGTGGCTGGTTTTTTTGATTGGTGAACTGGCAATTGCTGTTTTAGGCTTGCTGGCGATGCTGGTACATCATATCATTCATCGTGGTTAAAAGATAGGTCATAGTCTTTATAAATATACATATGAACAGGATCTGTGGTTTCACTTTATTGGGTTTCATGTTGATGGCAACAGTCAATACAGTTGTTGGTCAGCAGTCACCTGCACTCCGCGTAATTGCGCCAGGCGCCACGTTAAAAAAGGTAGCAGGCACATTTGCTTTTTCTGAAGGTCCGGCTGTTAATAAACGGGGAGATATTTACTTTACTGACCAGCCTAATGACAAGATCTGGAAGTATGATATACGTGGCAAACTGTCTTTATTTATGGATAAGACAGGGCGTTCAAATGGGCTGTATTTTGACCGGAAGGGTAATCTGATCTCCTGTGCGGATGAAAAGGATGAGTTATGGTCTATTGGGCCGGATAAAAAGGTAACGGTATTGCTGAGTCATTTTGAAGGCAAACGTCTGAACGGACCTAATGACCTGTGGATAGACCCTAAAGGGGGGATCTACTTTACTGATCCCTATTACCAACGCGATTATTGGGATCGTAAGCAGCCTGAGATCCCAGGTCAGAAAGTGTATTATCTGCCAAAGGGAAAGACGGAGCCGGTGATCGTTGAAGACAGTGTGGTAAAACCGAATGGTATCGTAGGTACACCAGATGGCAAATATCTGTATGTTGCCGATATTCAGGCAAATAAGACCTATCGTTATGCGATTGAGCAGGATGGTAGTCTGAAGGACCGCCAGGAGTTTGTTCCACAAGGCTCTGATGGTATGACGCTGGATAGCGAAGGCAACCTGTATATTACCGGAAGAGGGGTGACTGTCTACGACAATAAAGGCAGGCAGCTGGGCAATATACCGGTATCTGCTAACTGGACAGGGAATGTATGTTTTGGTGGCAAAGACCGGAAAACCTTGTTTATAACCGCATCAGAGTCTGTATATACGCTGCGGATGCAGGTGAAGGGAGTGGAGTAATCTACATCCCTTTAACTGCGCAGGATCTTTTCCATCTTCCTGCCTTTCGCCAATTCGTCGACTAACTTATCAAGGTATCGGACTTTTTGTGTTAGTGGGTTATCGATCTCCTCTATGCGATATCCGCATATCATTCCGGTGATGAGATGTGCATTGGGGTGGAGTGAAGCGCGTTGGAAGAAGGTCGCAAAAGTTACCTTTTCATCTATCAGTTCCTGCAACTTAGCATTGTCGAAGCCTGTTAACCATGTTATGACCTGGTTTAACTCTTCTTTTGTTCTACCTTTTTTCTCCACCTTGGTAATATACATGGGATAGACGGATGCAAAGGTCATTTTTGCCATACGTTCATTGTGCGTGTTGGATGTTTCCATCATCTATATTTTGGTGGTCTGATTATGTCTACTGCTTTTGTGCTTTGCTATTTCTTCTGCAGCCATTGGAAGGAGACTGTATCTGCTACAAGGACTGCTGGTCCACCCTTTACATCTTTGAAAGACAGTTTCAGCAAACCGGTAGCACGTGGGGATACTTTTTCTTCAGAATGATGTGTATGCAGCACATAGTACATGTTATGCCTGCTGTCAGTGAATACATCTCCATGACCGCTGCCGCTATGTCCGATGTTATGTCTGCTGATGACCGGATTTCCTTCATACTTTTTCCATGGTCCGTAAGGGGATGTGGATGTTGCATATCCTACTGCATAGTCTTTGTTCCGGAAATCATTCGCAGAATAGATCAGATAATAAGTTTTCTTATGTTTTAATACGGTTGGTCCTTCTGTCACCGGCCAGTCTGATCCGGCTGTATTTTCCCATCCTTCGGTACCTGATATACATTCTTTTGCTGTGCCAGCCACTACGTCAGACAGGTCAGGTTTCATCTCTGTTACAAAGATCCGGTTACCATTCTGCAATTTGACATGGTAAAGGTATATTTTTCCATCATCATCAAAGAAAAGGAATGGATCGATCTGCTTGCCTGTCCCGCTGAGCGCTACGGGCTTGTCCTGTTTGAACGGTCCTGCCGGACTGGATGCTTTGGCGATCGCAATGTGTTCGTCGGCTGTGTATGCCATGTAATAAATGCCCTTATAGGTAATGATCTGTGGCGCCCAGAAACCTCCGGTGCCAAATGCATCACCACGCCGCAAGGCCAGGTCATCCGCGACTCCCTTTACTGATTCCCAGGTTTTCAGATCGTCTGATGTATATACAGGAAATCCCTGGTTACTTCCGGTTCCATACAGGTAATATTTTCCTTTATCCTTAAATATCGTGGGATCTGCAAGGAATACGGTGGGTTGTTGTGCCAGGCTTCTGGAAGCTACACCGGCCACAAGTAATGCGATGAAAAAAGATATCTTCAGGTTAGCCATACCTGTTAAAGATAATATTGAGATCGAATATTTTCAGAAAATAATATTGTCGTCCGCCGGTATGATAAGTTCAGTGTGCCTGTGTACGTGTATTCAATAAAATAGCCGCATATATCGTATGATATATGCGGCCTATGCTTTGTAATATATTGGTTACGGAAGATATCATGCATCCGGTATTTCCGGCTCTACTAATTTAGCCAGCTTTTCCAGTGATTCCTGCCAGCCCAGATAACACATCTCTGCGGGGATAGCGGCAGGGATTCCTTCCTGGGTAATCTTTACATCTGTACCTGCGATCGTTTTCTTTAACCAGACAGTCGTAATCATTTCTCCTGGCAGATTAGGATCGTCAAATTTATCCGTGTATTTCAAAAATTCATTGGGTTTGAGTTCTACATATTCTCCACCGAATGAATGACTGTTACCTGTTGTGAAATTCTGAAACGACATTTTAAAAGTGCCGCCGGTTTTTACATTCATTTCATGCACCGTGCAGACAAATCCGTAAGGAGGCAGCCATGAAGCCATTGCAGCGGCTTCTGTGAATGCACGGTATATTTTTTCAGGAGACGTTTTAAGGACTCTGTGTAGTGAAACAGAATTGTTTGACATAAAATGTATTTTTGTTCCTACTCATCTGGCTTTTCGGCTTCGCCCGTTTTTTGAGTGGTCGCTGCTCCACCTGGTTTATTGCTTGACGTTGATAGAACAAAGGTGACAGGAAAATTTGGTTTTGATGGAGGTTGTATGCGACATTATAAGGGGGGATTTTCGACCTGAACAGATGACTTTAACAGACATTTATCTTTTATAAAAACCACAGATATGCCCTGGAATCCTGATGTATATAACCAGTTCAAAGAGAAAAGATCGGCTCCCTTTCATGACCTTATCAGCCATATTCACGCAGCTCCGGGTCTGCGTATGATCGATCTGGGCTGTGGAACCGGCGAATTGACAAAAGTACTTGCTGATAAATTTCCTGAAAGCCAGGTATTAGGTATTGATAGTTCTGCAGAGATGCTGGCGAAGGCGCCACAACAGGATAACATTTCTTTTGCGCAGCGGTCGGTCGAGGCGCAGGTAGCGTTACCTGATAAATGGGATGTGATCGTTGCGAATGCCTCATTGCAGTGGGTGGAAGACCATGCTGTACTTTTTCCGCAAATCATTTCCAAATTATTGCCTGGCGGACAATTAGCGGTACAGATGCCCTCACAGCCGGAAAATGTTCTCAATCAGCTGCTCTATAAACTCGTGCATGAAAGTCCCTATTATGATGTATTGAAGGACGCTATACGTCATTCGCCCGTCCTGTCACTGGATGACTATACGACCTTGTTGTTTGGTAATGGTGCGAGAGAGGTGTTGGTGTATCAGAAGGTATATCCGATCGTTGCTCAGTCTGTTGAGACCTTGTATGAATTTATATCGGGGTCTGCTTTGGTGCCTTATATGGAAAGGCTGGAAGAGCCTTTGCAATCAGATTTTGTGCGTGTGTTTAAGGAACGAATCGCTCAATATTATCCAACATCACCAATGGTATATGCTTTTAAACGAATTATACTGGTAGCCGGTTTTTAATGCTGGTCCTGCAAACAAAGTGAATCAGGGCTTTAAAACAAAGTCGCCTGCTCAGGAGTGCGCTACATTTGTATCAACAAAACAAAAATACAATGATACAGAACAACAATCAGGGCGCACTCCAGCATCCACTCGGTACAGGCTTCAACGCCCAGTCAACCACTTCAGATGTTATCAAAGGTATTGATCTTACAGGTAAGATCGCTATCGTGACAGGCGGTAATGCCGGCATTGGTGTAGAAACCACAAAGACATTGGTTAGTGCAGGTGCTACTGTGATCGTTCCTGCGAGGGATGTTGAAAAGGCAGGAAAGAACCTTGAAGGTATTCCACATGTGGAGATAGAGGCACTGGATTTTATGGAGCCTGCTTCCATTGATGCCTTTGCCGAAAAGTTTCTTCGCTCCGGCAGACCATTACATCTGCTCATTAATAATGCAGGTATTATGTGGGTACCATTACGCAAAGATGCG
The DNA here is from genome assembly GCF_900114995.1 of Chitinophaga sp. YR627. Lineage (GTDB taxonomy): Bacteria > Bacteroidota > Bacteroidia > Chitinophagales > Chitinophagaceae > Chitinophaga. Next base: position 543,526 of record NZ_FOUX01000005.1, on the reverse strand, counting down.
CGTGGCATAGAATCTCAGTTTGTTACCAATTATATCGGTCAGTTTCATTTGACGGCAAGGCTCTGGCCTGCGCTGAAACAGGCAAATGGCGCACGTGTGGTAAATGTATCTTCTCTTGGGCACCACATGGGGAATATCGATTTTAACGATCCGAATTTTGAGCATCGCGATTATGAGACACTGGTGGCCTATGGTCAATCCAAAACAGCCAGTAATCTGTTTGCGCTGGAGCTGGACAATCGGGGTAAAGACTACCATGTACGGGCATATGCGGTGCATCCCGGTTCTATTGGCGGTACTGAATTAGCGCGTGAGGCGCCTGTGGAACTCTTCCAGCAAATGGGTTTCCTGGATGAAAACGGTCAGTTACGTCCTGAAGTCCTGGCTTCATTAAAAACAATTCCACAGGGGGCTGCAACTACAGTATGGGCAGCTACGAGTCCGCTGCTCAATGATCTTGGCGGTGTATACTGTGAAGATGGCGACGTGGCAGAGTTATTATCTTCTGATCCTGCTGTTACGGGTAATGCTAAATTTCACCAGAGCGGTGTTATGCAGTATTCACTGGATGAGCATAGTGCAAAAAGGCTGTGGGTAATGAGTGAAAAGATGACAGGCATTGCATTTGATGTCAAATAAGTATAACGACGCATGACATCCTAAGGAGGTGAATTGCTCATCCGAAAACATGCAGGACATGGAACATCAGTCGATGTATTTAACGCCGGATATCAAAGTTTCCAGTTACGAGGACAAGTTGTCTAAAACAGAAATAGTGTTTGATCATCATATGCTGGTCTGGTTTATTGCCGGAGAAACAAAGATCATTCAGGCGGATACCTGTTATACATTTAAGCCCGGAGACATTTTTCTGGTTCCCCGTAATCAGCTGGCGACGGTCATCAATTATCCAACCAATAACCAGCCACATAAAGCGGTTGTCATGCATCTTTCAACCGTCAGACTCCGGCAGTTTTATGATGGATTAGATATTGATACTTCCCTTGGCAGAACTGGTAAGATCAGGCGTTTTCGTAATCATCCGCTACTGGAGAGCTGCTTTGCTTCGTTGCTCCCATACTTTGAGCTGAAGGAGCTTCCAGCGGATATTGCTACTATAAAAATTACAGAAGCTATCAGCATATTGCGCCTGATCGATAAGGATATCGATAGTGAGCTGGCCAACTTTGAACAGCCGGGAAGGATTGATCTTGTTGATTTTATGGAGCGAAATTATATGTTCAATATGCCCCTCGAACGCTTTGGTTATCTCACCGGCAGAAGTCTGAGTACCTTTAAGCGTGACTTTAAAAAGGCATTTGATGTATCACCGCAAAGATGGCTCACGCAGAAAAGACTGGAACTCGCGTATGTCCACTTTACGGAGAAAAAACTGCGACCAGCAGAAGTGTACTACCAGGTTGGATTTGAAAACCTATCCCATTTCTCCTACGCTTTTAAAAAGCATTTCGGATATACTCCAAAGGATTTGATTTCCTAGGGCAATAGTGCCGCTATATCATCCGATTTTGTGATTGTATAATGTATTTGAATTGTTACAGTAAAAGGGCGATAATGGCGGTCTGTTATCCGGTATCGTCGTCATTACCAGGAGTAAAAAAGAGGCTGTGGACAAGGCAGCGGCAGCAGTGAGCGTAAATGGCCTGATTGCTGGTCAGGGTAAATAGGGAATGGAGCGCTGCCGCCCTTGTTGTCTTTGTTAAGCGGTTCAGGGAAGTAGCGTTGTGGGATAAAGTAGGGGTTGGGTCAAGGAGAAGGTCTTCCGAACAAAGCAAAGTTGGTCTTATAAACAAAGTTAAATCATGACAGAACCCCTACATTTGTTATGTGCTTCTTCAATATGGAGGGCGGTCAGTATAAACTTTAGCATATGGAATATCAGGCTAAATACATCACGGAAGATATTAAGTTATCCTGCTACCAGGACAAGTTCTTCAAATCGGATATTATATTCGAGCATCACATGCTGATCTGGTTTATATCAGGGGAGACGAAGATCGTACAGGCGGAAGGAACGTATATGTTTCAGAAAGGTGATATTTTTCTGATACCGAGAAACCAGCTGGCTACGATCATCAACTATCCTAAAGATGGTTTGCCGCATCAGACGGTTGTTATGCACCTGACGACAGACTGGCTGCGTAGCTTTTACGATAAGCTTCAGGTAAAACCTAAGACGGTTGCGGCGCAGAAGATCCGTCATTATAACAATCATCCACTGCTGCAAAGTTGTCTGTCCTCGCTCATACCTTACTTTGATATGACGGAGCTGCCTGAAAATATTGCCAATTTAAAGATCATGGAAGCCGTTAGTATATTACGGTCCATTGATCCGGGCCTGGATAATATGCTGGCGAACTTTGAGGAGCCAGGTAAGATCAACCTGACGGATTATATGGAGAAGAACTTTATGTTCAACATGCCGATGGAGCGATTTGGCTATCTTACGGGTAGAAGTCTGACCACCTTTAAACGGGATTTTAAGAAGGCTTTTGATACCACACCACAGAAGTGGCTGACAAGGAAGCGTCTGGAACTGGCCCATTACCATCTGCTGGAGAAAAAAAGGAAACCGATTGATGTTTGTTATGAAGTTGGCTTTGAGAACCTTTCACACTTCTCATTCGCATTTAAAAAACATTTCGGCTATCCGCCAACTGAGCTGCTGGGAGCGAGGAGTTAGCAGGTAAGAGTGTCTGGATAGTGGCATTTAATGCCTGTTATCCAATAAGTGATCTCCCATTATTGCCTGTAGGTATTCGTCAAATCCTTCTTCTTCTTCAACTTCGGAAATATCGATCACAACTTTCTCCAGATCACCTGTTATGCTGGTATCTAAAACGAAAGTTATCTCCTGTTTATCCAGGATGACCTGTTTGCAAACCTTATAGGCGGCATTTTCCTGCCCATTTATTTCAAAATAGTGCCCATCCATAACTGTTTCCTTATCCTGGTCGCTGAAGGTAAATGCTTTCTGCAGCAGGATATAATTTTCGAAGTCGTATTCATCATCTGCCAGGCCTATCATAAAGAACTGGTCTTCTTCATTTTTCTCCGCGGATGCTACAGCTGCCTTAAAACTGATCGTATTCATGGTTTACGTTTGTTGAGATTAGGCGATAGGTCTTCGCCTGCAATAGCCAAAGGTAACTAATTGTAGTTAAGGGGAGGTATGTTTAATGGGGCTGTGTTTGACAGGTGAGATTTGTGGAGGATTGATATTAACAGATAGCCGGGGAGTTGGGCATTTCTATGCATACTCGGCCCGGTAAGAAAATTCCTGAATATGTACCCGGATCATATAGACCAGTTTTTTATGGAACCAGTCAATTGTTGGGAGGTTTCTGTTTATTGCGATATATTCCAGTGCTTTTCCTTCCAGTATCTGCCTGAGCTTATCTGTATATTTTTTTGTCCATAACTGGAAAGTATTCTCGTTTTTTCGTCTATCTACGTCTTTAATGGAGAAGATGAATTCGGTGTAGATGGAGTTTACAAAGAGATTTGCGGCTTCATCAAATTTGTTCAGGAGATTTTCAGCGTGACTAAGCATTAGCGTGTGATTTATTTATAAAATGATAAGTTGTCTTAAATGGTTTAGGATACTTTGTGGGCCGGTGAAGTATCGATATGATTGGGGATTTATTGTTTTAGCGGATAAAAGCTTTACTCAAGTATCCACAATGGATTATCGCTATTGGTGCTGTACAACATGATTTCCTCTTCCGTCATTTCCAGGCGGAACAGGCTTTCGTTTGCAATTTGTTTTGATACCTGCAGATAGAAAACCCCATCTAACATATGGATCGCAATGGGAATAGTGGCGCGGCGGTCCAGCAAAAGTGCGTTGTCTGAAAACCTGAATTTATGTTGTCCGGTCTTTTCGTAATAGGCTCTGCTATATAAACGTGCGTATATATCACTGATGGTCATAGTTAAAACTTTTAATGACAGGAAAAGGAGAAATAATAAGGACGCAGATTAGATATGTGAAATATCGATCTTTAGAAATCTAAACGTTAAGAAACGTTCGATTGAAAAAAGTAGGTAGTAAAAGAAGGTTATAAAGGAAATCTATTACTAATGACGATGAACTCAAACCTTTGATCTTCTTAAAGGTATGGATTATTATTTCGCCTGCCTAATTTAATTCCTGCTGCCTGAGCTGGTACAAAATAACGTTGCAACTTATAAATATCAGGAGTTATGGATATATTGTCATTTGTACATTTCCGGCCTTTAAACAGGTGTTTGTGCTTTTGTATTCGTACCTTTCGGGGCTATGATATTAAGCGAACAGGAAAAAACGGTCATTTTTGATAAATGTGTTGCCTTTCTCAACCATGTAGGTATTCCCACTTTTTTTCGAAGTATTAACCATGACAGTTTTTTACCGGGGTTTCTGATTGAAAATGGTACACTTGTTATAGATAAGGATGCTTTGCAATATCCGGGCGATATTCTGCATGAGGCAGGTCATATAGCGGTTGTACCTGCTGCTGATCGTCCACGTTTGTCAGAGGGAGGTATCATTAAAAGGAGAAACAGGGAAGCAGAAGAGGTTATGGCTATTGCCTGGTCTTATGCTGCCTGTATGCATCTTGAGATAGATCCTGCCTATGTATTCCATGCAGATGGCTACAGAGGTGGCAGTAGTAGTATCATGGAGAGTTGTGATAAGAACGAATATGTGGGCATGTTAATGTTAAAGAGCGTTGGCATGGCGGCGGCTGATAACAGTTTATATCCTCAAATGGCCAAATGGCTACGGGACTGATCCGTAAGAACGGTTTATTTTAATTTCCCCTCTTTCAAGGCATTTTTATAGAAGTCTTCCACCTTCGTTCTTGCCCAGGGTGTTTTCCGCAGAAATTTTAAGCTGGATTGTATAGATGGGTTGCTGATAAAGCAATTGATCCGTATCTGATATCCCAGTTCATCCCATCCGTAGCTGTCTACGAGTTGTGTGATGATTTTTTCGAGTGTTATGCCGTGTAGCGGATCTTTTGATTTATTCCCTGTTTCCATATGCTGTTGTTTCTAGGGCAAAGATACTGTACAGCATACAAAACGGCTGTGAGAAATCTGATAGCCTGTGTTTTTCCGGTTTTGTCTCTCCTGGGGCAGGTCTGGTTTTGCATCAGCTATTGCTTAAAATTGACAGGTTATTCGATGAGAATGATGTATTTATGTTTAATGACATGTACAATTTATTGATAGTTATATTTAAATGAACCTACGGGTATTATTCCCCTGCTGTATACCATTGTCAGATAAAGGAACTGCGCAAGATGCTTTTTTCCCTTCAATTAACGACCTTTGTGCCCGGAAGGCATTGGCCCCCATTTAAAAATAAGAGATCATTGGACCAATCAATCAGTTTAAACAAATTTATTAGTGATACCGGATATTGTTCACGTCGTGAGGCAGACAATCTCATCACCTCCGGGCGGGTATTATTGAATGATCGGCCGGCTGTTTTGGGTAACCGTTACAAACCCGGAGACACGGTAGAAGTGGATGGTAGCCTTATCACAGCTGCCAAAAAAGAGAAACGTGTATACCTGGCACTTAATAAACCGCCTGGTATTACTACGACCACTGAATTGCACATCAAGGATAATATCATCAGTTTTGTAAATTATCCACAGCGAATATTCCCGATCGGCCGTCTTGATAAAGACTCCGAGGGGCTGATTTTCCTCACTAATGATGGGGATATCATCAATAAGATACTAAGGGCTGCTAACAATCACGAGAAAGAATATGTCGTAAGGGTAAACAAGCCCATCGATACTGCTTTTTTGCAACAGATGTCGCAGGGTGTACCGATCCTGGATACCCGTACCCTTCCCTGTAAAGTGCAGATGACGGGCCGTCAGACCTTTCGCATAACGCTTACGCAGGGTCTTAACCGGCAGATCAGGCGGATGTGTGAATATTTAGGTTACACGGTCGTTGGTTTGCAACGTGTGCGTATTATGAATGTGCGGCTCGATAAATTGCCTCTGGGTAAATGGCGCTACCTCAGTGATGCGGAGATCGCATTTATAAAAGAAAGTGTGGCGGATTCCAGTAAGGTCAGTGGTGAAAGCAAGCCATCCAAAGCGCGTAAGAAGGATGCGGGACCTGTCGAAGAGAACGAACATCCACGAACTGGTTTTATTCCGAAAAGCAAGTCATCCGGAGGGCGTAAACAGACTGCATCATCTACTCAACGCAAAGAACAGCAGGAACCTGCTTTTGCGCCTAAAAACAAGCCTTCGGGCGGGCGTAAGCATAAGTCCGCAGACAGGGATAACAAACCTCAAACGGGCAAACCGGCAGAGAAATCGTGGAAGAAAGAAAATCCTGTGCAGAAATCCACTGGTTCCCACAGGGGAAAGCCGGCAGGTGCGGCGAATAACACAGGTAGAGGAAAAGAGAAAAAGGACGGCAGGAGAGGACGGCGGTAAAATCTGTCAAAATGATTTTTTTCCGTAGTTTTGCTCCCCAAAATTTGTAGTATGAGTCAGAGCATAACGTTATACCGTATATCTCAGGAGAGTTTTGAGGTAATGAAGGCAAATCCGGAAGGAACAGTTATCCTGGATATCTCCAAAGAGAATATTGTTTTTCCGCAAACTTTTGAAGGGTTGAAATTTGTTTTATCTAAAGAGCAGGATGACGATACTGTCTCCTTGCTGGAACAGCTATTTTATCCTGAAACTTATGTAGGAAAAGAGATCGATCTGGATGAACTGGAGATGTTGTCAGAGGATATCGATTTTGAAGCTACTGCTATCTATTATAACGATACTGATGATGTTGCAGATATGCATACTGTCTTAAGTAGTATTTCCCTTGAGCAGTTTCACAAGCTGTATGATGCAAATGAGCTCAATGAAAATCAAATTTATCCGAATAACGTCTGGATCGAAGAAGGCGAGGAGGACAGAGCATTTACCCGTGAGCATCTGGCAAGGGAATTTACTGACCTGAAGAGTTTTATGGCAGCAGCGAAGGCAGATAACGATTATGTGCTGTCTTTAGTAAGATAGTTGTCCGGTCAAAGGAGTATTCAGACACTCATCATAAAAGATATATAAGAAGATAAACCCGCACTACGGTGTAACCAGAAGCAGCTGACTTTTGGCCTACTCCATAGGGCGGGTTTCCTGTTTTGTTAAGTGCCTCACTTTCTTCATACTATCTCCATTACTGTTTTAGTGAATATTATAGAATTTTATATTTTATGCATAAGTTGTGTCTACAGTCCAATAGTATTCGATGGAAAAACATAAAAATATTCCTTTAGCTGCCGTCTGGAATGCAGAATGGAAAGAATGGATGCTGGGGGAACAAAACGAACAGGGAGAGAAGATTGGTATATGGCACGCATGGCATATAGATGGGCATCATTGTGCTACAGCAGACTATGGTGATGGTATTCCCCCTTTCTTAAATAAACGTTTTCATCCTGATGGTACGCTTGCGCAGCAGGGGTACTGGCTTGGCGGAAATAAATGGATAGGTTGTTATCGCTGGATTAAAAGTGAGCATGCCACACCTGAATATTTCCCTGGTGGTTATACCAAAGGCAATGCGCTGATATGGGCAATAGAATATGATTATACCGAGGAAGGAACTGCATACAATGCCCGGCGTTATTTTGACAGACAATACCATCCGGTTACAGAAAAAGGTGCTCCTTTGCCTGAGCGTCCTTCAACAGTTCCTACCCGTGCCTGTTTCGTGGATGCAAATAGTTCAAAGCAGCTCCTGTCACATTGGGTAATGAGTGAATTTGATCCCTGGAAGAACAGGTATACCGGTGAATATGCAGAGTGGGATATGGCCGGCAATTTGTTGTTAAAAAGGCATTATAACCGGGATACCGGTATGCCGGAAGAAGCATTCATAGCTGATGTGGTACCTGAAAAGATCAGCTATGATTATTATCAGCATACCGATCCTCCGGTACTCCGACATAGCAGACATTATGCCTACAATGGCAATGATTATAAGCAACTGTACTTTGATGAGGAAGGAAAGCTGCTTTACTTTGTCCGCCAGCAATATATCCCCAACCTGCTGACCCGAAAATATTACAATGACATACTGGTCTATGAAATTGTACACATCCCGGGTGATGCGAAGCAAGTACCAGTGAGCGTAAAGTACTTTTACCCTGATGGCGCTATCCTCATAGACTACCATTCTAACGGTGACGGTACCGGTAACTGGTGCATGTATGATGAAACAGGAGCAGCCTTACTGACGATGCGACTGGATAAAGAAGCATTTGTTAATGAGAAGCACAGATGGGATTATTTTATACCTGGATCGACTTTAGATCCGGTACATACGACTATTGCATCTTATTTAGATGCGATTATCCGAAACTTCGGGAAGGAATATGAGCAGTATCTGATCAGCAACAGTATTAAATCATTGCCTGTACCCGATTACCTTCAAAAAGAGCTGGACAAGATAGACTGGAAGCGTATTGAAACTTCGAATGGAGCAGGAGAGGAGTTGCCGGCGGAAATAAACGGCGTGTTATCCGGAGATGATGAAATTGCGACAGCAGCTGCAAAGTGGATCTGGTGGAAGATCGCATATCAGGGAGATGTTTTTGAAGCGACTTATACGACAGCGACGATACTGGCCCGTATGTTACCTTATTGTATGCATACCCCGGTCGTAGCAGCGCGTTTATTCGGTTTTTTATATGAGATAATGATACAACCGAATATTCGCAGAGATGGATATGAGGAGATGATATCATCCATGGCATTTTTGATCCCACAGCTATTGCAACGGGCCGGAGCTAAAGAACCAATAATCGCCCGTCAGGCCCAATGTATACTGATACATGTCGGTAAGAATCAGCCGGAAACAATGGGTTTCCTGCAAACGGAATGGCAGGATACTAATTATACGATAGCGCGGAGAGCCCATGCGCTGTTTTGTTTAGGAAGGCTGTATGAGTTGACAGACGAAACAGAAAAAATGGAAGCTGATCTGAAGCCTGCATTTGAGGCAGTGACAGATGAGTTGCTACAGCTGATAATAGCCATTATTCTGGTTAGAAACGCAGATAATAATGCAGCTGATAGCTGGGTAATGTGTATAATAAATGCTTTGTCCAGTGGAGGAGAGACCATCACTCAGCTTGCACATATGCAGCCTTTTATAGGGGAAGATGGTGTACCGCAATACCTGATAGATGTATTGTATAACACAAATGGTACTGCATTGGCAAAACATATCAGATCGTTGATGATGGCACTACCTTCATCTGAGTTGTCACATCAGCAGGCATTGATGCAGGCGATCTGTTCAGCCTTATTTTCACCTGGCTATTTTGAAATGAAAGAGGTGCTACCTGAGATCGGGAATGCATTACGTGCATTGACGGAGTTAGCGGAGAAAGTGCCGGCGTTTATTAAAGCGCATAGTGAGGTGTTGAAGTTGTATGATGTGCGCTTAGGTCAAGCCTACTCTTAGAGCAGGCTTGATCGTTTAATATAGTTTAGCCATTCTTGTGCCGGCTATGAACGTTTTTTCGCCCCTGTCGGTATCTGCCCTTGTTTAAAAGCTTTTTGCTGCTCTTTATTAGCCAGGTCCATAGAGAAGTTTTCCCATTTACCATCTGCATTTAATACTGCACAATTCCAGTCGCCGTCAGCGTCATCAGGGAACTGCCATAAAATATGATAGCCTTCTTCATTGGTGAATCCTTCTTCGTCAGCCTGCAGGATCCCCTTCACTTTTTCCCATATGCAGGTCTGCACAGTCGTGATAATATCATAATTATCATCTTCCATGGCTATCGGCAACAACCTGAAGGCATAAATAACCTGTACGCGGTCAAAGAAACTATTCAGCCATTTAGCGGCGCTGGCTGGTTGGAAATCAAGGATGCTTGCCCTGAATTCGTCCAGTTCTTCTTTGCCCATTCCGTCACCTGTAACGGCATCCCGCTCAATTACGGCCAGGAGTTTATTCTTTTCATTCTTTAATTCGATATGCGTCCACTTTTCGGGCTGCTCATTTTTGAGGGCATCCACTTTGGCGCTAAGGCCGTCTTCGTCCAGTGCTTCTAAAATATCATCTAAATGAATATCCGGATTTTCCGTCCCCAGAATGCGTATATAGTAACTCATGTTTGCGAAAGTAGAATGAAAGTTGTTTCCGGCCAAATGTCAGCCAGGTATTGAAGGAGGCCAGATGATAGGTACTGTTAGTCATATTATCTGGTGAGTCTGGCAGATAGTTGATGATCTGTTAATGCAAATACTGTTTATTTTAGTGTAATGGAATCTATTGTTCTTACAAAGCAACAGGCGCGAAAGATCATTCTGGAAGCTGCCGGTCTGGCCCGAAAGGCACAGTTCGGGACTGGCGCTGAGGCTGTTTATCAGGTAATTGATCATTTAGGCTTTGTGCAGCTGGATACGAACTACGTCGTAGAGCGTGCCCATCATCATGTAATGGCGGCACGTATACCTGATTATCAGCTGGAATGGCTGACAGATCTTTGTGAGGATGGCCGTGTCTTTGAATATATGACATCGGACGCCGGCTTTCTGCCCATGCACGACTTCCGTTTCTCATTGCCCGTAAAGGAAGCTTTTAAAGTACATAGCAGACCATTTACCCAGGCGGAACAGAAGCTGATGAGAGAAATTTTGGACCAGGTAGAACGGGATGGGCCGGTTAAGGTAGGCGATTTTGAAAATGATCGTCAGGAGGCCAGTTCTGGCTGGTGGGACTGGCGGCCCGCAAAAGTGGTGCTTGAAAGGTTATATTTCACCGGGAGTCTGATGATCAGCCGGACGAAAGCTTTTCAGAAGATTTATGACCTGCCGATTAATCTGGTGCCGCAGGATACAGATGTAAGTGTACCCACTGACGAAGAATATGCCCGTTTTGTCATCCGGCGTACGTTGGGAGCACTTGGTATTGCATCCGCGAAAGAAATAGCCTGGCGTGCCCGTCGTGTGAAAGGGAACCTGGTTAAAAAGCAACTGGAGATAATGACGTCTTCTAAGGAGTTAAAAAGAGTGACGGTGGACGATCTTAAAGGTCCATTCTATATGCTTCCCGGTCAGAAAACTAACATACAGCTATCCAACGATGTTTTTATCCTGTCTCCATTTGATGTGCTGAATGTGTTCCGTCACCGGTTGAAGGACTTTTTCAATTTTGATTATCAGATCGAATGTTTTGTACCTGCTCCCAAACGCCTGTACGGTTATTTTTCATTACCCATACTTGCAGGTGAGACGTTTATAGCCAGAATGGATGCCAAGGCCGATCGTAAGCAAAAGGAGCTGATCGTGCACAATCTTCATTTTGAAGCGGTTGATCTTGATAAAAGCACGATTGAGAAATTGATCCAGGCCTTAAAAGCATTCGTTCGATTCAATAAATGCCGGACTATCACATTCACTAAGTCTAATAAGAAGACCTATTTGCAGGCCATCCGCAAAGGCTTATCTGAATAGGTGGATAATTGTAATTTTTTGCACATCATGGAAGAAAAAGACCTTAATGTTTTAAGAACGGCTATACAGCGGTTTTTACCAATAACCGATGAAGAATGGGAACTATTAACACCAGATATCCGTTACCGCTCACTGGAAAGAGGGGAGAAATGGATTGATGAAGGGCAACGGGAGCAGGATTTCGGCATCGTGCTTGAAGGAAATATGCGGCATTATTATACCCGTGACGGTGAGGAGAAGACAACCTATTTCTACTTTGAACATCATTTTATCAGTTCTTATTTTAGTGCGATAACAGCTAAACCATCCAGGTTAACTATCGAGGCATTGACAGATTGCAGATTGCTTGCTTTCTCCTATAAACACCTGCAATCTCTTTATGATCAATCCCCGAAATGGGAGCGGTTTGGGCGGCTCGTCGCAGAGTATATTGCTATGGGGTTAGAGGAACGTATGGCAGGACTACTCATGTTGAGTCCGGAAGAGCGCTATCTGGAATTGTTGGAGGGTAATAAACAAAAGATCGTCGAGCGGATTCCCCAACATTATATTGCTAACTATCTGGGCGTCACGCCGGTGAGTCTGAGCCGGATCCGTAGCCGTGTACAAAAAAAATAGCAGCTCCTGTTTTTATTATCTTTTGTTAACGTTTGTAAGGGGACCGGTGTTCGATCTTTGTGTTATCAAAAACATACAACACTATGAAATATCTCTTACAGGCAGAAGCCATCGTTCCTTTTATACTGTCAGTTGTTTTACTGAATCTGCTGCCTGTGCATTTTGCCTGGTGGGCCTGGATATTGCTGTTTTTGGCGCCGGATATGGGGATGATCGGATATGTCATTAATAATAAAGTTGGTGCATTTGTGTATAATCTCTTTCATCATCAGTTGGTGGCTGTTACTGTCTGGGGTATCGGGTTGTTACTTCAGCAGCCATATGTGGAAATGGCGGGGCTTATTTTATTGGGACATAGTAGTCTGGACAGACTATTGGGCTACGGTCTGAAACGCTCAGAAGGATTTAAGTTTACCCATCTCGGCGTCATGGGACAAAAGTAAAAGGTATACCTATTAAAGTATTGTTATCTTCGGTTTGTAATTATCCAATACCTGTACCGGCACAGCATGTGCAGTTTACCGAAGGGACATATGAAAGCATCTACCTACATTCAACACATCCAATTCAACAAGGTCCGGCTGTTTCACAGAAAGTATCAATACCATGAATCATATATCCTTGATAAAGGTGAACGATCTGAATGGGTGAGATCGTCTGATGAAAAGTTGTTGATTAACTCAATACTGGATCATAATGGAGATATTAACCCCTCTTTTGTTGAAATTACAACACCTGTTGATGTACAGCAGATTCAGTCAGTGTTTGACATAGCGTCTGTCAGGTATTTTCCCGGAGGTAAGTATCCCTGTTTTGATGCGGCTATTATTTTCGCGCAGGATAGTCAGGTAGTTGGAGGGATTGATGTAGATTTCCGGAACAGAATAGCCAGAACAACGGAGAATGATATAGTACCTGTTTCACACGAAGAAATGGATGCGCTTCTCAACCTGTACGCATCGCTGGGTGTCAGGAAGTCTGATCACTATTTGCCGCCATCCATCGCAACAAATGGTTATTGGATGCATTATAGGTTCCCTTTTGAATTCTTTTACAATGCGGCATTTAACACATTTGAAGCGGGTATCAATACCACTTTGATGTGTGTTAATTTTAAACTTGCCAGACTGGATGTAGAATCTATAGATAATCGTATCACAAAAGAGCAGATCTCCAGGGTACATGAAATGGAATCGCAAAGTCATAGATTGAATGCTTTGTTAAAAGCGTATTTGTGGGAGCTTTATCAGCTGCATAAACCCGATTATGAGCTTCCTGAGTTAACAGATGCGGAACAGTTATATTTTTTTGTGGAAGTGAGTTCTATTTATGTACCTGATAAAGAAGAAGGTCCTATTAGTATCAGTTTCAGGACCTGGGATGAAGAACACGGTTGTACAGTTCAATACAGGAATGGAGAGCTAAAATTTGAATAATCCGTAATTTCCCAGAATGAGTGTTACCGAATTTTTACCAGGCATCGGCTGGCGTGAGCATATCGCTGCCTATTGGGTGCGAAAGATGGAGCCAGGTACCGGCATTGCCGGCAGGAGGATCTATGCCGATGGTTGCGCCGACCTGATTTGTAATGCGGGAGAAAACACTGTTTATTTTTATCCGCTGGAGGGTGAACAGACAGCAATTCCCTTACACCCCGGACGATTATATCTGGGTGGAACAATGACGGCCTATGGAGTGCTTAAAACTGATGCGCCGTGTTTATTGACAGGTATTCGCTTCTTGCCAGGTGGTTTTTATACGTTATTCTCCCAGGACATGCAACCGGTGGTTGATGCCGTCATGGAATTTCCGGAAGAGGGATTGCGTACATTGATGCAGCATGCAGAACAGCTGGATGTAAGATTAAACCAATGGCTGGGTGACCGGTCAGGTCCTGAGGTGTTGCAAAATGTGGGGAAATATGATTTTCTGTTGTTACGCAGGCGAATGTATGATTCAGGGGGTCAGGTGTCTGTGGATGCATTGGCAGAGGAGATGCATGTAAGTAACAGGACATTGGAACGTATTTTCAAAAAGAATGTGGGTATTCCTCCTAAGGAATTTCTGCGTATTGTTCGCTTTCAGGAGGTATTGAAGCGTTTGCAGCATGAAGCGGAAAAGAATGCGTTAACAAGAGTGCCGGGAGAGAGTCTTCTGCGTATTGCGTTCGAGCTTGGTTACTATGATCACGCACATCTCACCAATGAGTTTAAAAAGTATGCAGGTATTCTTCCTTCTGAATTGTCGCATTTTTACAAAACAGGAATATCCTACGGGCAGTACTTTTGACCTTAAAAAAGATGGTCATTATTATTACAGGGTTGATAGCTGGTAGCCTGGATTTCCTTGCAGCGATATTACTCTTCGTTTCCCGTAGCAAGCAGAAGCCTGCTATATTGCTGAGATATATTACCAGTGCTGCTTTAGGCCCCAGGGCATTCAGCGGCGGTACACAAATGGCGTTGCTCGGACTTTGTTTTCATTATCTTATAGCTTTATGCTGGACAGCATTGTATTTTATTGTTTTCCCGAAATTGTTTCCCTGTGATACGATGGTGCTTACAAATGCGGTCATTTACGGACTCTTTGTATGGGTGATCATGAACCTGGTGATACTTCCGCTTTCGAAAGCCGAACCGCGGCCATTTTCGGCCTTATTTGCACTTGTTAATATTGCTATACTGATCATTGCGATCGGATTGCCTTGTGCCTATGCTGCGAAGCATTATCCTTTGTTCTGATCCGGATGCTAAGTGATTGATGTATGTTCTGCTATATGAGAGATGTTTTTAAATAATAGCAGGGATTATTAATTTTTAACTATAATCGACATTATCCTGGCCTTTTGTTTGTATAGTAGCCAGGCGGAGAATGTACTGTCTATCAGAGCGAACTCAACGAGTGTATTGGAGGTAATTATGTACTCCGTTCGGAAACAAAGATTTAAATTAGTGCGTTCTCCTTATTGTCACTATGTCAAAAAATAAGGTTATGACTACCAGATTACCAGTACAGGCCGTTGCCACCGCTTTGTTCTCTGTATCTCCTGAACGTGTTTTTGATGCATTTCTCAGTACGGAAATGGTGGGAAAGTTTATGTTTGGTCCGCAATTGCGTGATGAAGAGATTGTCAGTCTGAGCAATGAACCGTGGGAGGGAGGTAGTTTCTCTTATCTTGTTCGCCGGGATGGGCAATTGATCAATCATATCGGCAAATATGTGGAGATCGCATATCCGCGGCGCCTGGTATTCACCTGGCAGGTGGAAGAGGAGGGTGCTGACAGCTCAGATGTGATAATAGAAATAGCACCCATCATTGACGGGTGTGAACTTACGCTTACCCATGAGATGTCCCGAAAATGGGGGAGTTTCGTAGAACAATCCAGGATTGCCTGGGGTAAGATGTTGGATAAGCTCACGGAGATACTGTAATAAAGCGGGATTTTACTCATGTGGCGTCTCTTTTTGTCAGGGGCTTGATGTACCTTCGGAGGCGAACATGGCCATCAATGAAGAATTCCCGTAATATTCCTTTGCATACTTTACCGGCATTGCAGTTTCTGGCATCCGATCAAAGTACGGCATTTGGGGAACACTGGCCCAGTCACCGGATCGACTTTTATGCGATTGTCTGGTTTACTGAGGATAGTGGTGTTCATTTTATTGATTTTGAATCTTACCCTATCAGAGAAAATATGGTTTATCTGATAGGAAGAAATCAGGTACATTCCATTCCATCTGAGGTCTTGCCAAAGGCAAAGACGATTGTTTTCTCCACATCGTTCTTTCATCGTATAGAAGAGCCGTTTCTCAGGCAACTATTTTTGCCCTTTGCAAATGATGGGATACTCATTCCCGGTCAAATGAAGGAAGCGTTAACAAATTTGTTTAGTCTGATTGTGCTCGAAAATAAGGGGCAGAATGACCATACGTTGTTGTTGAAGTATACAAGCGCCTTTTTGTGGCAGCTTTACCGTTTTGCTAATCATCAGCGATCCATTACAGCAGGAGAAGATAGCCGCATTATAAAATTGTTTCAGCTGCTGGAAAAACATTATACGGAAGAAAGATCTGCCGGTTTTTATGCACAGCAGATTGGATTAACTCCAAAAAGGATCAATGAAATCCTTCGGGAAAGAACAGGGATGACCATTAGTCAGCTGTTATACCAGCTTTTGCTTATTGAAGCAAAACGTGAATTGTTTCATGGCAGATTACCTATTAAAGAAATTGCCTATCAACTTGGTTTTGGTGACCAGTCTTATTTCGCACGATTCTTTAAAAAGCAAACAGGAATCACCCCCGAGGAATTCAGGGAGAAGGAAAGCCTGTCTTTTCGTGTATAATCACAACAAATCCATCATGTTCAGATTGTGCTAATGCATGTACAGATTGTGCTGCATTTAGAACTGTTTTTCCGGGAACTTAGAGCTACAGGCAGCGGTTCCCCGGGAGCGGGTAATAGCTGATCTGATCAGCCGTATGACGGCTTTGGTTTTCACACATTAAAAACATAGATAGATGGGACGTTTAAAAGATAAGGCGATTGTTATTACAGGAGCGGCTATGGGGCTTGGTTATGCGGCAGCATTAGAGGCAGCAAAGAATGGAGCGAAATTATCTCTTGTGGATTATAATGGGGAATCGCTGGAAAAAGCGAAGGCAGTGATCCAGGAACAGTACCCGGATACAAAAATCATTACGCTGGTGGCAGATGTTTCTGATGAAGCAGCTGTGAAAAAGTATGTAGATGAGACCGTGAAAGCGTTTGGTACGATCGATGGATTTTATAATAATGCGGGTATTGAGGGAAGACAGGCGCCGTTGATTGAGTATGACCTGGAA
Organism: Chitinophaga sp. YR627; assembly: GCF_900114995.1. Classification (GTDB taxonomy): domain Bacteria; phylum Bacteroidota; class Bacteroidia; order Chitinophagales; family Chitinophagaceae; genus Chitinophaga. The sequence continues at coordinate 526,547 of NZ_FOUX01000005.1, read as the reverse complement.
GTATTCAAAAAAGTCGTGGATATTAACCTGATGGGTGTTTATTATGGCCTGCGGTATGTGATTCCTGTGATGCAGCAACAAGGATATGGGAGGATTGTGAATGTTGCTTCGGTAGGTGGTATCAGAGGTGTGATGAATCAGACACCTTATGTGGCTACTAAACATGCTGTGGCTGGTATTACAAAAAATGCTTCTCTGGAATATGGCAGATACGGGATACTGACGAATGCGATTGCTCCTGGTGCTATTCTAACACCAATGGTAGCAGAGGCCTTTAAGCAGGTAAATCCGGCAGATCCAAAGAAAGCGGAAGCAGAATATGCACAGGCGAATCCAACGAAAAGACTTGGTTTGCCGGAGGAAGTAGGAAAGTTGGTTGTATTCCTGCTGAGTGATGATTGTAGTTATGTTAATGGTCAGACTATCGCAATTGACGGCGGACAGTCCAACAGCTACGGAAATGTTTAGGCAGATAATATTTTTATAGAACAGTGATTTTTTCTGGAGGGAGATGCGATGTGCATCAAAATAAAACCTGCTCATAGAGCAGGTTTTTGTTTTGATACATTTATAAAATCATCCAGGCTGAATGGCTTATTCAACGGTACATTTCACGTTTGTCTTACCGTTGCAGGTTGCACTCATGGTCAGACCGGATACACCAAATTCAAACTGAAACTGGATGTTTGAGTCAGACTGTTCTGCTATCTTTTTATTGATATCGTATATCATTGTTCCAGTACCTGTACCAGCCCCGTTTCCTTTGCTATCGTTCTGTGTGATACTCATGTCCATAGTAATATTCTGTTTCAGATCGAATATTGCTTTATGGTCTTTGATCTCTTTCAGTATATATTTTGTAACGAGCATCATTTTCATTTCCGCCTGTGGAATCGGGAGGTTCATCGGCACTTCCATATCGAAAGAATCGCCGATCTTTAATTCTTCTGCAGGGAACTTAATACTTTGCTGGAGGTTGTTCACCATTTGCCGCATTGATATTTTCAGCGCATCATCCAGTTCTCCTTTGATGGTGTCAATGGAAATTTTTCCATCTCCTATTGTGGTACCTTCAATAACTGCGTTTGCAAAAGGGTTTTCGTTTTGAGCACTTTCCTGACCACTAACAGACTGTGTCATACTCATCTGGTCGAAAGTCATAGTCAATGGTGTTTTTTTATCTGCCCGCTGTTGACCGGTCTTCGTTGTAGTCCCGAAGTGCTGGTCCATATGCATTAAGATAGGGAGCTGCATGCCACTGGCACTTAACTGTTTTATAATAGCTGAATCGCCTTTAACCGTCATTTCCATATCCATGATGGTATTCATATGGGTTTTGTAGGTTTTGCCGGGATCCATTGAAATCTTAAGTAAAACTTTATTCTGAGCGGATGCGAGCTGGGTTATGCTACCAAGGAGTAACAACAAAAGCAATCGATAGTAATTCATTTCTAAATTGGATTTTCCCAAAGATGAAGAATTTTTGAGAAAATCTCTGTTAAGCTATGGATATAGGTGGGAAGCCTTATAAAAAGCTAGTTGTTACAGCTGTTTTTATTATAATGTAGTGTGAAAATTTAATATATTGGCGGCGTTATAACCATCACCTCAAATACAATGGAAAAACCCGTACACATTCCCGAAGGAGCAGTTTACAATGAACAGGACAAAGAATGGCTCCTCGGAGAGACAAATGAAAAAGACCAAAGAATAGGCCTCTGGAGAAGATGGCACCAACAAGGATATCTTTGGGTAACAATTGAATATGGCGATGGCGCTCCGCCATACCACGTACAGCGTTTTCACGCCGACGGTACACTGGCAGAAGAAAGCAACTGGTATGGAGGGGCAAAATTTCTGGGGACCGTTCGTATCATAAAAAGCGATCACCCTACGATTGAACCATTCCCTCCCGGTGGCGCAGATAAAGCCGCAAACGTATGGATAGCAGAGTTTGATTATGTAGATGAAGCTATTTACGAGGCGCAACGATATTTTGACAGACAACGTAATCCCGTTAGTTCTGATGGCGATCCGCTGCCTGAAAGGCCGGCAACTGTGCCAGCACGTGCCCATTTTGTGAGAAATCAATTTGGGGCAGCATATTGGGTAATGGGTACTGTAGATATCCGTAGAGCTGGTTTTATCGGCGAATATTTTGAATGGGACCTGGATGGAAACTATATTACAAAAAGACAGTATAGTACAGCCGGTGCAGTCATTGAAAATCATGAGTATACTGATGGGAAGCTCTATCGTTCTAACGAGTACAATCAACCCGAGCAGCAGGACCTGAATACTACCTATTACTATACAAATGTGGATACGCCGGTAGTGAAAAGCCGTACTGTTTACCGGAAAAATAAGAAAGATGTAGAAGAGATCTTTTTTGATAAGACCGGGCAGCAGCTCTATTCGACACGTAAAGAAGATCTGTCGGAATTTCATAAGCGGAGGTATTACAATGGAGCACTGGTATGTGAAGCGTTTTTATGTGAAGAAGATGACACCTTCCCGGCCAGTGTAAAGTATTATGCAGCAGGAGGTCAGACCCTCATTGACCTTACAGCTATAGACAATGATAATGCTATATGGCGCTTGTATGATGAGACAGGGAAGGAACTGCGGCAGATAACGGTAGCAAAGGACGATGATGAACGCTATAAACTGACAAAGTGGAATGCATTTATGCCTGTATCGGCTGACTACAGCACAAAAACAAACAATACTGACTGGGAGATTATTGTCGCAAAATTCAACCGGTACTATGACCAGTTTAATACCAGTCAGCGGTTACAGGAGCTGGAAGTTCCAGCCTATCTGCAGACTGAACTGGATAAAATAGACTGGGAGACGATCGGTACAGCTATGGGCGGCGGCAGTAAATTACCGCTTGGTATTAAAGGGTTACTCTCCGAAGATGAGGCGATCGTAAAGATGAGTAACAGGATTATCTGGATGGAGATAGAGCATCAGGAAAGTGTATATGAATCTACCTATAAGGTATCGGTTATACTGGCGCGTATGGTGCCGCATTATGACCATTTACCGGAGGTACAGATGCGTTTGTGCAGGCATTTATATGATGTTCTTGATCTGACCTATATCAGTGAGGATGAAGATCTGTATGAAGAGTTGATCCATACCATTAAGCCACTTGAAAGCCGTCTGCTGCAAATGGCAGTTAGCGACGAACAGGATACATCCCGTATGGCCAAGTATATACTGGCTTATACCGGTAGCACAGCAACAGAGGCATTCCTGATGGCTGAATGGCAAAATACTGAACACATCAGTGAGCGAAGAGGATACGCCGTTTATTCATTATCTGATTTTTATGCACTCAGACAGGAAAGTGATAAGTTGATCGATACTTTTGCTACCGCTTTCGCTACTGAACCGAATGCTTTTGTTCGCTTTGTTATGGCGGCGCAACTGACATTGCTGAAAAGAAAGGATGCGCAGGATGTCTGGTTGTCAGAGTTGCTGCAGGCATTGACAAATCATGAAGCTATTGAAGAGGATTATGGTAATATGATTCCTTTCATCGGTGGTATTTATGATATAAAGGAATATATCCTGATCGTATTGCGTAAATCCCGTCCGGAGACCCTGGAAAATAATATAGAACCGATGATTGCTGCCTTGCCTACGTTGAACTGGCAGCAACAGCTCACTTACCTCCGGACAATATTCGCTGTATTGTTTAAGAATGAGGATGCGCTGGAGGACATAACGCCTATAAGAAAGAAAGCCTTGCTGGCAGCAGCAGATGCGGTGGCACAAGATCCTGGTTTTATTAACCGTAAAGAGGTTTTTGACGCTTATGGTGTGCCGCATGATGTGTATAAGCTCAGGCAGCTGGCACAATAGTAGGGTTATTTATTGTTCCTGATAAAGCATTAAAAACAGGCAAACGCCGGAGGTATTATATCTCCGGCGTTTGTATTATGGTTTTCTTAAGATTAATTGGACGCAATAGTGCGGGGGGATTATCTGAAATAGCAGATTGAGGGAAAAACCGAGATATGGAACATAAACTACATGTCTGACAGAAGGATAATTTGGATTCAAATAAAACCTTGTAAATCAATCGGGATGTCTGATTTTACGTTATATTTATAGTATGTCTAAATTCAAAGATGTTGTTGTAACGCTTTCTAAAAAGCACCCCGAAACCGGCGAACCAGCACAAGCCGGACATTCCTTCGTTATTGGAACTTTAGGTAAAAAGACAGGTTTTTACGAGATTGAAACAGCGCAATTGAATAAATTCAAAAACGAGGATCTGCAGCAGGAGCTTTTCAAGTTGTTACACCCGCAGACTCATCACTAACTGATGAAATAAGGTTTTATGGATTACTGCTGCCAATGACCTCATTGGAGTAGGGTTAATGTGCATACGCAGGACTATCTGTGGTGATAATATACTTATGCCGAATGGTTTGCTGTCATGTTAGTTAGTCAAGTATGTGAACATTTTTAAAATTTCTTAGATCTTCCCAATTCCCCTGTACCGTGGTCTTATCTCCCGCCATAATATATACATGGCCATTCATCTTTACCAGTACGCGAGAGGGTGAAATTTCATAGATAACATTGTCGTTCTTAAATGTTATCACTTTGTTTTTGATGGTAAAGTCGCCCTGGTTTCGCGGATAGTACATTTCAATATGCTCATCATTAGTGAGGAAAGCATAATAAAGTGTGGAATCATAGTCAACGAAAACCACCTGTTTTTTATTATTTGCCAATGAGAATGAGTAAAGCTTATCTCCCTGAAAATATCGCTCTTCTGTCTCAGATTTTTTTCCTTTGTTATACTTTGTTGTCGTTACTGTATATAGGAAAGGGGTTTCTATATTGTTATAATAATGCATCACAGATGCCATTTCAACCAGTTTGTTATCTACTATCGCAAATTCCGATTCAAGTGAACAGCAGTTACTTAACAGCTTTGTCTTCAGGCGTTGTCGCTGTGTATCTATTTCAATAGGTTCGCAATGTTGATTAATCAGGTCGGACAGGGCGTCATGATAATTAAATTTGTCCTCTTGCCAGAGATAAATATTGTAGCTGTTGCCTTCGTTACAATTGGAAGGGCCGGTATAAATCGCAAGGTCCTTATGACCATCGAAGTTATAGTCCTGATATATGAACAGGTGATTTGTATCAAAAGACGGAGGTTTTTCTATTGATTCATGTATCAGGGGAGACTGGTCTTTGGAGTAAACAGTAATGTCTATATAATCAGTAAGATCATTACTTTTTTTTATTTCCAGGTGATAGTGATCGCTGATAGGGATTACTTGTCCGGCAACGGAGCAAGAGAGGAATAACAGGATAATAGTTGCTTTTATCATAAAATAGGGGTGAAATCCTGTCTGTAATATAATTGATTTTAAATATTTATTGACCCGGCCATGTAGTAAGAATATACAGATAAGTAGGCCGGGATATTATCTCCGGCCTGCCTATTCTTTGGTGTTTTAGTGATTATCATGTCGTTACGTCGATCATTACTTTTTCATCGCTCACCAAACTCACCACGTCGTTTAAATTGATAAAATTACTTTCATCAGGATGGACTTTTATCTTATAATTTTCACTGGAGAAAAATGTGTTAAAATCTTCCATCGAAGAGAAGTAGATATCTGTAATGCCGTCATATTGAGGCACCGGAAATCCAGCTATTTCAGTCGGATGAGATACCACATATTTTTTGACGTACTTTTGAGATTCTGGAATAGACATAAATAGTGGAGCATGATGCTGCCGATGATAGTTAATGAATGCTTCTTTACTCATTCCATCAGTCCGGCGGATTAAAAATGTGAACTTCAACATATTCTTTATTTTAGATGCAAAGCTATTTGCAAGCTGTTCGACTGACAATACCGGACAATTTTATGCGGGTATTTTTACTAATGCCTCTTTTACCTAATTTTTAATTGCATGTATAAGAAAAAGACACCTATTCAAACAAATTGTGGTTTACATTTCTTCAAGGAATTATTGAATGGTAAATGGAAACTGATGCTTATTTATTATGTGTCTCAGGGATTTCAGCGCCCCAGTGAATTGCAGCAACAAATCCAGCATGGTGATCGCCGTGTTTTGGATAAGCAGTTAGGAGAGTTGGTTAATCATGGATTTTTGGAAAAACAGGTGTATAATACCAAAGTGCCTAAAGTTGAATATAAGTTGACTAAATTGGGTAATGACCTGGTTCCGCTTATAATAGTGATGGAAAAATGGGGAGAGGAGCACAGAGCGGATCTTGAAAAGGGATTGAAGAATGATCCTAAATTCATGGATGTTTTGTAAACGTTGCTTTTTATATTGGCTGGTTTTAGAACTTTTTTATTCAGTGTACTGCTTTTGGTTTTACAAAATGTAAAAGCACAAACATGGGGTGATTTTAGAACGGAAGTTGATCAATACGCTCAATGGCTGAATTTACCTACGCTTGCGGTAGGTATCGCCAGAGGTGATAGTTTGATTTTCTTTCATAGTATTGGTTCGGCGGCAACAGATACCAATGTGCCTATCACCCCTGATCATATGTTTGGTATTGCTTCTCTGACTAAATCCTTTACTTCGGTTGTGATGCAAGAGCTGGAGGAAAAAGGAAGCTTTGCGCTCACTGATCCGGTGGACAAATTTCCTAACAAATACTTTACAAAAGATCGCTGGACCAGGCAAACGACTCTTGCACATATTCTTAGTCAGACCTCGGAAAGCAGACCTGAGGGCACTAACTTTATCTATAATGGCGGCAAATACAATGTTGTGTTTAATGCTTTTGCAGCCCTCAATCCTCCGGCAGATACTGAAAGCATGACGCGTCCTTTTACCAAAGAAGTGGAGCGTGGGATTCTGCAACCCCTGAAGATGACACATACACTTGTGAGGTATGCTGAATCGGAACATGCAGCACTAAAAAAATATCTGGTGCCTTCTTATCGTTTTGATCATATATTTCAGCGATTTATTGTCCAACCCATGGACATAACAAAAATGGAGTGCGGACCAGGATATGGCATGATGAGCAGTATGGCAGACCTGGTTAAATACTCCGGTGGATTGGATGCAGCGATACTCATCTCAAAACAGCGGTATCAGAAAATAACAGGTCCTTTTTATCCTGGTAGTCCATATGGCCTGGGGTGGTTTACGTGTAATTTTGAAGGTATTGATTTGAATTGGGCATATGGTTATGGAAATGCGGATGCTGCATTATTGCTTAAAGTGCCTTCGAAGAACCTGACCTTGATTTTGCTTTCAAGCTGTGACATACCCTCTGCATCGACAAGACTAGGTTATGGTAACCCACTTAATTCACCGCTTGTTTGTTCTTTTATCCGAAATTTTATTTTACCCCGATCCAATTCCGTTCAGTTTGTCAGGAACTTAAAAAGTATAGAGGAGCACATTTTAAGCCAGGTAAAGACAAGCCATTCCAGGATATATATCGAAGCCGCTTTTGCAGGCGCAACTGTAAGCCTGTTTAGTCCGATGACAACAGCCGTACAAAAGTCGGAAGGTTTGCACCTGTTGAAATTCTTAATTAAACATTTTCCAGCAGATACTATCTGGCAAAGTCCTACCGCCTTTGATTTGATCGCTACGCTGGAAGATCGTGCTGTTTCGCGTTTTGCAGCTACAATTTCCCAAGCCCTTGTACGTGCCGGACAGCCTTTGCATCCGGCAACATTGTTTTACGCAGGCGTAATACAGGAAAAGCTACAGCACACAGCGGAGGCCATTAAGTTTTTTACCAGGCTTGCGCAGGGAGATGCTTATGATGAGCAGGGGTATAAGTTCGATGCATTAATGAAGCTGGCCAGGTATTTTCAGACATCGAACCCTACATTGTCCAAACAGTATCTGGGAAATCTAATGCGGTATAAAGAGTACATTAATGCCCAGGATGACCAGTATAAAGAAGCGAAAGCGTTAATGTCGAAGTTATAATGGGTTTTACAAAAAAATCGGATCATTACCAAGCAAGATGGAGATATCCGCTCCCGGTGAGGTTGATTGCGCTACATATTTTATTTAATGCCGCATGTAAATGCCATATATTTATATCTTTGAACCGGCAATGAAGGCGTGCTTTTTCAATGGCTTATTGGTCGTTAGCTTGCCCGTTTTAGTTATTTATCCAGGAAGTAAATTAATTAGTAAATGCAGAAGAATTCTTTTGTTAAGATCCATGGACTTGGTAATGAGTATATTGTAATTGATAGTCAAAATATTGGATTTGAGCTTACTACAGCGGCTATTCGGAGAATCTGTAATGTTAATTTTGGTATAGGCTCAGACGGTGTGCTGGTATTGGGTGGGTCTGAAACGGCAGATATTGGTTTGCGTATATTTAATCCCGATGGGTCTGAGGCGGAGAAAAGTGGTAATGGGTTAAGGATTTTCTGTAAGTATGTTTTTGATTACGGAGTAGTTACTAAAACAGCGTTTACTGTCGAAACGAAGGGTGGTATAGTAAGTGCGCAAATAGCACAGACAAGAAACCAGCGTGCGCATACGGTTACCGTAGAAATGGGAAAGGCTATTTTTGATGCAGCGTTGATACCTACGAAATTTGCATCAGAGCAGGTCGATGATACACTTATTTCAATAGAGGGTAAGTCGTTTTATGTGAATTGTGTTTCAGTCGGTAATCCACATTGCGTCGTACTCAAGGATGATTTAGTCATCGAAGAGATTAAGCATTATGGACCATTATTGGAGAACTATGAGATGTTTCCCAACCGGATCAATGTGCAGTTTGCGAAGGTGATCAACCGAAGTGAAGTTGAGATATTAATATGGGAAAGAGGCGCTGGCTTCACATTGGCTTCCGGCACCTCTTCCTGTGCAGTGGCAAGTGTATTGCGAAAAAAGGGGCTTATCGACGAACGCGTTACGATAAAGATGTTAGGAGGGACCCTGCAGATCACTGTTGATGATCTTTATAGGATCACGATGACAGGTGAAGTAAGGGAAATCTGTACCGGTGTGCTTAGCGACGAATTAATCGAGGACTTTAACAGTTAAATATATGCAGGTGATCGCACCATATTTATATGTTTTTATTGATCCGATGTTTTAAGATCAAGCAATGTCCAGTTAAGTTGTGATGCCCAGTCACCACCGTTGTATTTCAGTTTTGCTACATAATGCATTCTGATTATTGCTCCGAAGCTATTTTGGGCGTCAACATAGCTTTTTACGATGTATATGCCGTCGCCCTGTTATTCTGAGGTGAAATCCAGCATTGGGAAGTCTGCTGATCCGGGAGCTTTCTCCAGCTGAACATTCTTAAATGCTCATCCCTTCCCCAAATATAGATGAACCCTCCAATCGATACAGGGATAATGCAATTGAAAGCTACAGGTTTCATGTCCTATGGCGATATTATTATATGTATTGATCCTCAATTTGGAATGGTATTAATTGTATCTAAATAATTCTTAACATTTAACAATGATTTTTTATTTTGTTAACTTTATAGAAACAATTTTGCCGTTGTGAATGTATATCAGCAATTTACAGATCAGCAATTAGCGGACTTACTTAAGTCGGGGGACCAGCAGGCATATATTGAGATTTATAACCGATATATTTTCGTCTTACTGAACCATACTTATAATAAGACGGGTAATCGTGAAGAGGCAAAGGATATCGTACACGAAGTGTTTGCGAAACTTTGGGCCAACAGGGAACAGCTGCAGATCATGAGTAGTCTTGCGGGCTTCCTTTATACGTCTGCCCGTAACATTGTATTAAATCAGATTACGCATAAGAAGATAGAAGAGAAATACTTTAATTCCATTCAGCAATTTCTTGAACAACCTCAAACTATTACGGACCATCGGGTCCGGGAAAATCAATTGATTGCGCTCATTGAAAAAGAGATTGCCGCATTACCCCCTAAAATGCGTGAGGTCTTCGAACTCAGCCGTAAACAGCATCTTAGTCATAAAGAAATAGCCGAAAAACTGGATATTTCGGAGCAAACTGTCAGTAAACACGTCACCAATGCCCTGAAGATACTTCGTATTAAACTGGGCTTTTTCGCTTATCTGCTGTGGATCATCTACCCTAAATAAATTTTTTTTCATTTTACTTACCTGTTCCGCTTTAGTTAATTGTCATTCTAATATTAAGGAGACAATATCCTACTCTTATGCAGGAACAAGAACTTAAAGACCTTTTAGCAAGAATACATAACGGAACAGCTACCGATGCGGAAAGAGCCTTTCTGGAGACCTGGTATCTTCAATACCAGGAGCAACATCCTGCCGAGTACTCATCAGCCGAACTCGTAGAAGATGCAGATGCAGTCTGGGCAAGATTACAGCCGGCGATCATTCCTGCTAAACACAGCAGGCTCTGGCCACGGATAGCGGTGGCAGCTTCTGCATTAGCGGTGTTAAGTGTCAGTGCATGGTTGTTGCTCGATAGGAAAAATCAACCTGATCAGGCGGACAGGGATGTTGCCCCTTTCTCTGCTATGGCCATTCTGAAAACCGGCGGTAAGATCATTCTTCTGGACAGTACGGCCAATGGTAAGATCGAGCAGACCCAGGTAACGAAATCTTCAGGAGAGCAGCTGGCTTATGATGCTACGAATGGGGGATTCACTGCTGTCTATGATACAATAGAGATCCCTGCGGGGGGAAGGCCTTATACCGTAAAGCTCTCTGATGGCACCAGGATTACGTTGAATGCGGCCACTACCTTGCGCTATCCGGAGGCTTTTTCTAAAAACAGGAAAGAAGAGATTGAATTAATCAGTGGAGAGATATATGCAGAAGTGACGCACAATGCAGCTGCTCCGCTACAAATTAAAACCCCGGGACAGCTCATTACAGATATTGGCACTACATTCAACATTACTGCCTATACCGATGATCCTGACGCCCGTACAACGTTGATCGAAGGGGCTGTAAAAGTAAATGCTGCCGGACATGAAACGACTTTGTCGCCAGGTAGCCAGGCGATCTTCACAGGAGAGCGTCTTACGGAATCGAACGCTGATCTGACCCAGGCAACCGCATGGAAAGATGGGCTGTTCCGTTTCAATGGCGAATCCATCGATGCTATTATGCGTCAGATTTCCCGCTGGTATAATATAGAAGTCAAATATGAAGGGACAATCACCAATGAAGTTTTCTATGGCCGTGTGGCCCGTTCGCGCAACATCAGTGAGGTGTTGCGGATTTTAGAACGATCGGATAAAGTATACTTCAAAATAGAAGGAAGAAGGGTAACAGTATTAAGTAAATGATGAATCAACCAAATACCTGAAAAAAAACATCCCGGCGCCAACCAGGATGTAAGAAGGTCAACCAAAACGTTTAACATTTTAGAACCGCGCTCAGCCTCAGCCATCTTCGAAAATGCAAGGCAAAGCGCATTAAACCAACTTTGAACAAATGTACAATTTTTTCCCTGGAAATTCGGGGCGGGTGCGTTCGTGCCCCGCTGCCCGCAAACTCCTGCTGATCATGAAGCTTACCATTCTCCTATTGGCCACGGTCATGTTGCATGTAAGTGCGTCTTCCTTAGCACAGAAGGTCACGCTGACGGAAAAGAACGCGCCGTTGGTGGATGTATTTAATCACATCAGTAATCAGACCGGGTATGACTTTTTATTTACCGGTAGCGATCTTAAAAACGCGAAGCCAATTTCGATCAATATAAAGAACGTTGATCTGAATGACGTACTGGTCAGGATATTTGAAGGACAGCCATTGAATTATACGATAGAGAACAAGTCTGTTGTGGTGACCATAAAACGACCATCCATGATGGACCAGTTAACCGATCAGTTGAAGACAGCCCTTAAAGTACCTGCAAACATTGGCGGAACTGTAACTGATACATTGGGTAATCCTTTGGTGGGTGCATCTGTAGGGATAAAGGGAATAGCTTTTTCCGCGCAAACCGATAGTAAAGGGAATTTCAATATTCCGAATGTACCACAGGGAAAATATACGTTGGTAGCCACTTATATTGGGTATGAAAAATCGGAGGTCACCATTGTTAATAATGGCGCCGACCTGCGTATAGGGTTTATGTTGCGCCGGGGTACTTCTCAACTGGACCAGGTACAGGTGATCGCTTACGGGACAGCATTCAGACGTTACAATATCAGCTCAATGGCCACTGTTACTGCTGAAGATATCGAAAAACAGCCCGTCACCAATCCGCTGCTTGCCCTTCAGGGACAGGTGCCTGGATTGGCCGTCACTGCCACCAGTGGCATACCAGGATCGAAGGTGTTGGTACAGATCAGGGGACAAAATACATTGAATCTCAACCCTACGAATATCCCTTCCAAGCCTTATGATCAGCCTTTATTTATTATTGATGGTGTTCCGTTCGCTTCACAGAACAACAATGTCAATCAGTTTGCTTCCCTTGTGGCTGCACAATCCAATCCGGGCGGTGTTGCGCAGAGCGTTGGTCTCAGCCCTTTTAATAATATCTCTCCTGCGGATATCGAAAGTATCAGCATTCTGAAAGATGCTGCTGCCATCTCCATTTATGGGACTCAGGGCTCTAATGGTGTGATCCTGATCACCACAAAAAAGGGAAAACCCGGGCCTACTACTTTTAACCTGAATGTAAACACTGGTTTCAATTCAGTGGGTCGTCCCGTTAAGATGTTAAATACGGAGCAATACCTGCAATTGAGAAAAGATGCTTTTGCGGCAGACCAGCTTACGCCCAGTAGTAATCCAACCGATTATCTTGCTTATGCGCCTGATCTGACAATTTTTGATCAGCATAAATATACGAACTGGCAGAAAGTGATCTATGGACGTAATACCAGTAATGTAGATGTGCATGGAAGTCTTTCCGGTGGTTCTGCTAACAATACTTTTCTCATTTCAACCGGCTATAACAGGTCGAACTATAATTATCCGGGTGATTTTTCTGATCAGCGATATACCCTCCACAGCAATGTGACGCACCGGTCAAAAGATTACCGTCTTACAGTGGGTTTGACAACTGATTTTGGATATGAACAAAATAATTCCGCAGGATTTGGCGGTGCGAATGATGTAGTGTTACAACCTAATCTGCCGGATTTGCGGACTCCTTCCGGTAGCTTAAACTGGAATTATCAGGGGGTGGATTTGACTTCGTATCAGTTTTATAGTTCACTGAAGCAACCCACTCATCTGGAGAATTATAATTTCAATGCCGCATTCAATATATCTTACAAAGTGTTGAATGGTTTAACGATCAGTACGAATATCGGTTATAACCGGAACAATACGAATGAGCATTCCATAGAGCCAGGTGTGTCGCAGAATCCTTCGCGTATCAACAGACAGGCTAACTTTTCCACGAACAATTTTCAAACGATCAATATAGAGCCACAAATTAACTACAACAGGAATATAGGGAAAGGTAGTTTAAGTGTCTTGGTGGGTTCTACTTATAAAAAGAATACAAGCAATTCAAGTTATGTAACCGGACAGGGATATTCAAACGATAACTTTCTGGGATCAATTAATGGCGCTCCGATCGTAAACGCCATGGATGACGCTAATATTTACAGGTACAGTGCAGGTTTTGCCCGGTTGAACTATATCTATGATAATGAATTTATTTTTGATTTAACGGGGCGTCGGGATGGTTCCAGCAATTTTGGTCCGGGGAACCAGTTTGGTAATTTTGGTTCTGTCGGTGCTGGCTGGATCTTTTCTCAGCGGGAAATATTCAAAAAGATCGCGTCTGTATTCAGTTATGGTAAAATATCCGGTAGCTATGGTACTTCCGGGTCTGATGGTATAAAGGCATATCAATACCAGGCCTTATACAAGGGTTTCCCGCCTTATTTACCCAATTTCCAGGGGATCAATCCAAGTTATCCGGCAAACCTTTATAATCCTGATTATAGCTGGGCATTGAAAAAATCGTTGAATATATCTCTGGACCTTGGCTTTTTTGACAATCATCTTTTATTCAACACGACTTACTACAGAAACAGGGAAGGCGATCAGCTGGTAGATTATCCTCTGCCGATACAGGTTGGTTTGCCATCAGTATTGGGTAATTTGAATGCGACCGTTCAGAATAAGGGTTTTGAGTTCTCTATCAATTCTACTAATATTCAAAGAAAGAATTTTTCCTGGAGAAGTAATTTCAATATTTCATTCAACCGCAACAAACTGCTGGCATTCCCGGACCTGGCAAGTTCTTCTTATGCGAATGTGTATGAAATTGGTCAGCCAACGTCTATCGTCTATGGATACAGATATAAGGGCGTGAACGCGAAGACCGGTCTTTTTGAATTTTATGCCAAAGACGGAACTGTTACTTCCAATCCGATCTACGGGCCAGCTTCTACTGGTGGAGACCAGGTGCCTGTCGCCAATCAGGAGATCAAATATATGGGTGGCTTCGGGAACACGTTCACCTGGAAGCAGTTCAGCCTCTATGTTTTTTGTCAGTTTGCCAGTCAGAATGCGCCTAATTATCTGGCTGAAATATATAATGATAACCAACTGGGTTTTGCATATAATCAGCCTGTGGCCGTATTGGATAATTACTGGAAAGAGGCTGGTGATGTGAAACAGTTACAACGTCTGGGAAGCAGCTATAGTTCTGCTGCGATCGGCACCGCGCTGAAGTTTTCTCAATCGAGCGGCATTTATGGCGATGATACCTATCTGCGTGTGAAAACGTTTTCATTTTCGTACCAGTTACCCACTGCTTTTCTGAATAAGGCGCATATGAAAGGAGCAGGTATTTTCGTGAACGCGCAAAACCTGTTAACGTTTACAAACTATAAAGTAGGTGATCCTGAAACGCCGGGTTCATTCTCTAATTTCCCTGTACAACGTATCCTGGCATTTGGTTTAAATCTCAAACTTTAAGAAAATGATCATGCAGTTTAATATAAATAAAGTAATGATCAGTATGCTGATGGCTGCTGCTTCATTCACGTCCTGTAAAAAACTGATTACAATTCCAGAGACCCCACCTTCGTCCATAACGCAGCAACAACAATTTGCGGACAGTGCAACTGCCATCACAGCTGTTGCCGGTGTGTATGCGTATAACGTAGGAAATGGTTTTGCCTACAGCAGCGGTGAATTGACTACTTCCTGTGGCCTTTCATCTGATGAATTGTCGTACAACTATACAGATGACATGTTACAGTTCTACAGCTATAACCTTACCCCTTTGAACAATGGTATTATCAGTTTGTGGAGATATCCTTATCAAAGTATTTATCAGGTAAATGCGGTGCTGAATGGTATTAGCGGTAATGGTAATTTATCTGCCGGTTTCCGGCAACAGATTACGGGCGAAATGGAAGTGGTGCGTGCGTTGTATTATTTCAATATGGTCAATCTGTTTGGCGGCGTACCACTGGTAACTTCTATCTCCTATAAGGAGACACAGCGCCTGCCCAGGTCTTCTGCTGATGCCATTTATAACCAAGTGATAGCAGACCTCACGGATGCAAGAGGAAAGCTGACTGCCAGCTATCCATCAGCAAGACGGGCGCGTCCTAACGTATATACGGCTATTGCATTGCTTGCCAAGGTGAATTTATACCTGAACAACTGGCAAAGCGCCTACAATGAAGCCGATTCAGTGATTAAATCAGGTTTGTATGATCTGACGAACACGCCGCTGGCAGGCGTATTTCTCAGTGGTAGTCAGGAGGCCATATGGCAGATTCCCGGCAATCAGGGGTATTATGGTGTATCAGATGCACAGCATTTTGTTCCGAATTATCAGGGCGCTATTCCCAACTACATATTAACGACGTCTTTATTAACTTCTTTTGAAACCGGAGATAAACGTATGCAGTACTGGGTGGGCGTAACAACTGTAAACGGTACGACCATGTATTATCCGTATAAATACAAAAATGTATCGGCAGGCAGCACACCTACTGAGGATCAGATGGTCCTTAGACTGGCTGAGATGTATCTGATCAGAGCTGAAGCTGCTGCACATCTGAACCATCTTTCGGAAGCCCTGGCGGACGTAAATATCATACGGGCCAGAGCCGGATTAACTGAGAGTACTGCTGATCCGGCGTCGCAAGAGGCTGTGTTGAGTGCTGTGATGCACGAGCGCCAGATAGAGCTTTTTTGTGAATGGGCCAACCGCTGGTATGATCTGAAGAGGACCGGCACAGCCCAGACCGTACTGGATGCCGTAAAGACGGGTTTTAGCGCGAATGCTGCGTTATATCCTATTCCGCAGGCTCAGATACAGTTGAATAACTTATTGACCCAGAATCCGGGGTACTAAGCGTCCTTTTACTGACAATCATTCTTTTACAGGGTATGTTATATACCCTGTGGAGAGACCTTTATTTACACAAATCAAAATGTTATATGAAAAGAAAGCATTTATTAAGCGGTGTGCTGCTTATTTCATTGTCTTCATGCAGCTTGATAGCTGAAGCGCAGAATACAATACTTTCCGGTCAACTGAAAGGCTTATCCGGAGCAAACGTTGAAATCAGCTACAGGAAGAATGGTGTGCAGAAAACTGATACCGTTGCCGCTGTGAATGATATGTTCGTCTGGAAGGGTAATTTGAATGAACCGCAGTTGATTGGGATGACAATAAACCATAATGGTAATTTCTTCTATATAGAGCCGGGACATATTACGATCAGTGGTACAAAAGATTCTTCGGATTCGTTTGTCATAAAAGGCTCGCGGACGCAGGATGATGCGCATACTGTGGGGATGTCTCTTGAAAAATTATCAGCACAGCAAAATCTGTTACGGGCCGGATTTAAAGATGGATCAGCAACGGATAAAGCTGTATTAGATAAACAACTGAGTGATCTTCAGCTACAAAAGGAAAATGTGATCAGTCAATTTATTGCCAGTCATCCCAAAAGTTTTTACAGTCTGTGTCTGCTCGAACAGCGTATGTCATTTTCTACCGGGTACAATGAGTTGAAGCCTGTATATGACAAGCTTGATAAGTCGCTAAAACAGACTGACCTGGGTAAGAAGCTTGCGCAGACACTGGACTTATTGAAAAAAAGCCGGTTGGGAAAACAGATGCCGGATTTTGTACAGCGGGATACCAGTGGTGCTTCGATACGCTTTAACAGTTTCAGAGGAAAATATGTACTGGTGGATTTCTGGGCGAGCTGGTGCGGACCCTGTCGCGCAGAAAATCCTAATGTGCTGAAAGCTTATACTGCCTTTAAAGATAAAGGATTTACTGTCGTAGGCGTTTCACTGGATGACAAGGCCGCCAACTGGAAAAAGGCGATCCGCGATGATAAAATGCCCTGGACACAACTATCAGATCTGAAAGGATGGAAGAATGAGGTGTCTGCTGATTTTGGCATAGAATCTATCCCCAGTAATCTGCTGATTGATCCGTCAGGAAAGATCGTGGCAAAGAATCTCAGAGGCGATATGCTTGTGAATAAGCTGAAAGAGTTATTGAATTGATCATTCCTGAATAGAAAAAAATGAATATAAACTTTCGTATCACGTCGCTGACAATACTGGTGTGTACATCTCTTGCATCGTTTGCACAAACGTCTTCCAGACAGCCGAAAGCGCTGTCACTTGATCCGGCAGTACGTACCGGTAAATTATCTAATGGTTTTACTTATCATATCCGTCATAATGAAGAGCCTAAAAACCGGGTGATATTTTACCTGGCTACCAAAGCAGGCTCAATATTAGAAACAGATGAACAGCGCGGTCTTGCCCATTTTATGGAGCATATGAGTTTTAATGGGACCGCGCATTTCCCTAAAAATGAACTGGTAGATTATCTGCAGAAATCGGGTGTGAAGTTTGGCGCTGATCTGAATGCGTATACCAGTTTTGATGAGACAGTGTATCAGTTACCACTGCCATCTGATCAACCGGCATTGTTGCAGGGAGGATTGCAGATCATGCGTGACTGGGCCCATGAAGCTATACTGGACACGTTGGAGATCAATAAGGAACGTGGTGTTATACTTGAAGAAAAACGCCTGGGAAAAGGAGCTGGCCAACGGATGCGGGATGTGTATTTCCCTTTATTGTTGAATCACTCCCGTTATGCGGAGCGTCTTCCTATTGGTGTGGATACTGTATTGAATCATTTCAGGCCCGCTGTTCTAAAGGATTTTTATCAGGATTGGTATCGTCCTGATCTACAGGCGCTCATTGTAGTAGGTGATGTCAACGTGGATGAAATGGAGAAAAGCATTAAAGCGAAATTCGGTGATCTGAAGAATCCTGTGAAGGAAAAAGTACGCACTATTTATAGTGTTCCGCTGACAGGCAGGAATCAGTTCATTACTGTGACGGACCCGGAAAATAAATCCACTTTCGCTGAGGTCCTGATCAAACATCGTGAAGAAAAATTAAGTAGCGCTGCGGACTATCGTAACTCAATTATCCGTTCGCTATTCAACGACATGCTTAGCGCACGTTATGAAGAAATACTAAGACAGTCGGCTCCGCCTTATATTAACGGTGGTGGCGGTATCAGCAACTTTCTGAATAGTCTGGACGTCTACTCTGCAGTTGTAACAGCGAGACCAGGTGAATTGGAGCAGGGGCTGAAAGCATTATGGCGTGAAACTATAAGGGTAAAGCGATTTGGGTTTACTGCACCTGAACTGGAACGCGCAAAAAAGGGTTACCTGAATGTGATGGAATTCAATTTTAAAGAGCAGGGAAAAATTGCTTCCAACAGATATGTAAATGAATATCTGCAATACTTTTTAAAAGGCGTTGCTGCGCCAGGGATCGCGGAAGAATACCGGTTGACGCAAAGTTATCTGCCTACCATCAGTGTGAAGGAATTTGATGCGATTTCTAAAGAATATATCCGGTCAGTGGATCGGGATATATTAATCACGGCGCCAGAGAAGGAAAAGGCGGCTTTGCCTGACAGGCTTACTGTGGAAAAATGGTTGGCACAGGTGGAAGCAGAATCATTGCAACCATATAAAGACGAGGTAAGTAGTCTGCCGTTATTGTCGCATGTACCTGTAGCAGGTAAAATCGTTAAAGAGGAAAATGATGAGACGCTGCAGATCACTATGCTGACACTCAGTAATGGGGTTAAGGTGTTGCTAAAGCCGACGGATTTTCAGAATGAACAGATCATGTTCAATGGTTCTGCACCCGGGGGTAGTTCTTTGTATAGCGATGCTGATTTTGCCTCTGCCGCTTTTGCTTCTGCCGTTACAAGCATCGCAGGGGTTGGCAACTATAATGCGACCGAACTGAGGAAATATCTTAGTGATAAGCAAGCAGGAGTAGGGGTACAGATCAGTGAGCATTATCAGAGTATCAGTGGCGGCACGGTCATGAAAGATATGGAGACGGCGATGCAACTGGTATATGCCAATTTTACTGCGCCTCGTATAGATAAGGCGTTATTTGAGGGGTTTGTCAGCCGTAATAAGGCTAATCTTGCCAACCGGGCCAATGATCCCAATAGTGTCTTCAGCGATTCCGTTAACGCCGTCTGGAATCAGGGTAGTATGCGCCGTGCTGGTCTGTCAGTCAAGATGCTGGATCAGATCAATCCGGAGCGTTCGCTTGAAATCTACAAAGAGCTTTTCTCAGATGCCTCCAATTTTACGTTTATTTTTATTGGCAGTTTTAAGATAGATGAACTGAAACCGTTGCTGGAAAAATATCTCGGTGGATTACCTGCCACGCATCAGGAAGCACATTATAAAGACCTGGGTATACATCCGCCTGAAGGTCGGATTGAAAAGGCAATTTATAAGGGTACAGCAGCGAAAGCTACGGTCAACCTGGCTTTCTCAGGTCGTTTTGATTACAGTGCAGCCGAGAAAGTACAACTGGATGCCCTGAAGGAAGTGTTGCAGATCAGGCTCATAGAGCGCCTGCGCGAAGATGAAAGTGGTGTATATAGTCCCGGTGTGGGGCAATCTGTAACGAAAGACCCGGATGCACGTTACATGTTTACTATTTCATTTGGTTGTGCGCCGCAGAATGTTGACAAACTGATCGCGTCGGTATTGGATGAGGTAAATAAATTAAAAGTATCCGGACCTCCGCAGGTGAATGTCGATAAATATAAAGCAGAGTATCGGCGTACGCACGAGACCGAGCTGAAATCGAATCTATGGTGGTTTGATTATCTGGTGACCGGTTTGCAGAATCAGGCTGATTTGCATGAACTGAATAGCTATGAGCGTGATCTGGAGCAGGTGAGTCCGGCGAGTTTGAAGGTGCTGGCAGGCAAGTATCTGAGCGGTGAGAATTTTATAAGAATGGTGTTGTTGCCGGAAAAGTAAAAAAGGGTTGAGTGGAGTGATGAATACAGCGGCATTATCTTTAGGGATAATGCCGTGTGTCTTCAATTTCTTTCCTCAACGCTGATGTCCTCTATTTGATAAGAATTGTCAAGCTGGCAATATATATCCATATCCGGATACTCTTTTTTAGCTTCAAAAATGATAAGCACAATATTGTCAGGAAAGAAACACAGTCGTTCGACGAGCAGTGACGTTTCAAGATCAGCATAATCGCTCTCTGAAACCTGATAACCAGCACCACCATAAGCAGCATCGGTCAGTTCTTTGGCGATTTGTTTTTTTAGTATTTCAAAAGTCGCGGCGTTTAATCCTGTTGCCCAGCTGGTCGCGGTTGATATTAGCTCGGCAAAATCAGACGGTTCGGGGTGATCATGCTCTTCCAGATCGAATTCGGCGACAACTTTTAGAGACTCCGGCAGATTGAGATATCCAACCATGCGCCCGTCGTTTAATTGTAGATCATTGAATACTTCCATCTAGTTATCTATTTTGATTCATATTTAAATGTGGTTGAACTGGCTCTTTCTATTCTTAGCTATTCATACATTTTTGCTGCCATCAGGATATTTGCAAATGCTTTCCAATCTACATTTTGTGGAATAGGTAGATTCATATTTCTGTAATACCCATCTGAATCCTCTGTCCAATTTGCTATAACACCCAGATAAGATGCGAGATCTTTGTTTTCCTATTCACCTGGGTTGTTTTTTAAATTCCCCACTAACAATTCAACGAAATTAACAAAGTCTTCTTTTGTATTTAGATTATCTAGTTTTTCAATTAATGCTTTCATGATTTATTTTACAAGTTTATTTTTTCTGAACGTATATGCAATTAAGTGTGACCATACCATAAATTATCGACCGCTTCCCGGGGTAAATTCATTTTAGTTTTCTATCCAGTATGCAATTAAGTGATTTTTCAGTACATTTCTGATCCAGGGCTGTAAAAGCGCATACAGTTCAAGAAACTTGTTTTGTCTGGACATTTATCACCAGTTGCCTTTGGCTTTGTTGTACAAGTTGCGAAAGCTCATTAAATAGAGAATTTTCTATATTGTATACTTTTTGCTTTAGCCATTTCGTATTTATTAAGTATCCTCAAGACGTTACACCGTTTTTGGATATAGATTTTTCACTGAGCGCAATATAAAGTTAAATACATTTTTAGAATCAACTATATCAATAGCGTTTTGCAATGGCTATTTGTCATGCAATTTCATACATACATTAAAGTAATAGTGCCAGAAATAAAAAAGTGACCTATAGAGAATTGGATAGTCACGAGGGAAAGAGGGATGGAGATACTCAAGCCTACTAAACTTGAATATTTGAATTATGAAGATCTGATTACATTGAATGCTCTTCACAATGCCATGCAGTATGTTTTGAACATGTCTGTGAAATTAAAGACTTTTTTTATATTGGATCCAGAGACGGTGCGCAATCCTTTAAAGACTTTTTTTTAGCAGACATTGGTCCAGAAGAAGAAGTACTTCTAATAACCGATCCTCTGCATGATGAGAAAGTATTGGCGTATTTTAAAGCTGAAGATCTTTTTGATGTCTGTAATTGGTATGAAGCCACCTTGAAATGGAGCTTTTTTGACTATTCTGATTATTGTTTGAT
The DNA here is from genome assembly GCF_900114995.1 of Chitinophaga sp. YR627. GTDB lineage: Bacteria > Bacteroidota > Bacteroidia > Chitinophagales > Chitinophagaceae > Chitinophaga. The sequence goes on along the minus strand of NZ_FOUX01000005.1, from coordinate 504,602 downwards.
TATCCCGAGATTAAATCTGATTAAATTCCTGCACGATGAGCCTATTGTTATTGTCTATAAGGTAGACTAATTAGTTTCGCTGTCAAAAGAGAAGTTCATCTTTAAATCGGCTAACAATGCCCCTGATATAATGTCTGTAAAAGGTTTAGATATTTCTATAATGGCAAACGCCGGAGATTTTATCTCTGGCGTTTGCCATCACGTGCGCAGTAGCGGATTAATTTCGATTGCGCTGTGCAAAGTCCGTGAGGTGGGGATTTTTTTATGAAACACCTCGGAATTACCCGACAGGTAGCCAATCCTGTCCGACAAGGTCTAGTCAACTATCGGAAGCGAGTCTTGCGTAGTCATCTCTGCGGGGGAGCGGGGAGGTAACGATCCGCTCTATCCGGAACCAAATGATATTGATTGTCAGTAAATTAATCAGAACAGAAGAGGTCTATTGCAATGAATGGAGAAAGAGAGACTTTAGAGATCAAAAGGATTTAGGAAAATAAGATGATATAAAAGAATAGATTCTAATGTATTACATTTGTTTAAACTGTCATAGGTAAATCAGCCGTCATTGGTAGCTATTAAATGGGGTACATAATATCAAAGAATAATTATGGATACAAATTTCTTTACGGTAATCATCGGTAGCGGAAGCTATATTCCAAGTTTAAGGATCTCAAATGATGATTTCTTAAATCATGTTTTCTACGACAAAGATGGTATGGTGTTATCGAAGATGAATAAAGAGATCATCCAGCAGTTCTGCAAAATTACCGGTATACGTGAACGCCGATATGTTTCGGATGATCTGGTTGCTTCTGATATTGCGGGACTGGCGGCAGAAGATGCATTAAAATCAACAGGTATTGATCCCGAAAGCCTCGATTATATTATTGTTGCCCATAATTTTGGAGACATCAGGGCGGAAAGCAGACGTAGTGATTTTGTCCCCGCATTGGCGTCAAGAGTGAAGCATCATCTGGGCATTATTAATCCTCTCACTGTAGCTTATGATTTGACATGGGGCTGTGCGGGATGGCTTCAGGGTATCATTCAGGCTGACTATTTTATAAAATCTGGAAGTGCAAAACGAGTGATGGTCATCGGTACTGAAACTTTATCCCGGGTCTGCGATCCTCATGATAGGGATAGTATGATTTATGCGGATGGAGCAGGCGCTGTTATACTGGAAGCCATGGATAGCACTGTGCCTATTGGAATTCTTTCCCATGTATCAAAATCCTATACGGATGATTTGGCTTATGTTTTGGGAATGGGGTGTTCCTATAATCCTAATTTTAAAGCTGATTCCTTATTCTTAAAAATGAATGGACGGAAATTGTATGAAAATGTCTTGAAAACTGTTCCATTGACAATTAAGGATTGTCTTGAAAAAGCTTCGCTTTCGATTTCAGACATTGATAAGTTGCTTATCCATCAGGCGAACGAGAAAATGGATGAAGCGATCCTGAGGGAGCTATTCAATATGTATGGAGGAGAACATGAGGTGCCTGCGGATATCATGCCAATGACAATTTCCTGGCTGGGAAACAGCTCTGTGGCCACTCTTCCTACGCTTTTTGATTTGATATCTAAGGGAGAGTTTGTTAATCAGCAGATTACCAAAGGGACGAATATTGTATTTGCCGCTGTAGGCGCAGGAGTTAACATGAACGCAATAGCATACCGGGTTCCTTCTTAAGTATGGGCCTGGTGATGATAATGGAGGCAATCTGAATATTAGATTGCAAGACCCCAACACTTCCATACCAACGAGATTGGATCTAAAAATGGCAGTGTTTCCGCCACGGCCCTTTTGTTCTCCTAATATGCTAAATGAAGCATATGGTTATTTTGGAGCAGTAAGCGGTGATATTTCATCTCCAACTTTTCTAAATCCCACCCTCTGTTTATGAAAGTTAAATACCTTCTATTCGTTATTTGTTTAGCATTCGCAGTAAACTCTAAATCACAAATTGTATCCATCTCCTACAAGGATGATATAAAGTTCCGGTAATAGTATTATCTATTAACGGGCAGGACTATCGCTTCATCATCGATATGGGCGCAGAGGTCAGCATCATCCATTCCTGCTATGTTTCTCTTTCTCAGAGAGGTAAGGTAAGAGCAAATGATGCGAACAATACGTCTAAAACTATTACAAAAACAAAATAACATCTTTGGTCATTGGGGCCAACAAGGAGATTTCCATTAGCAATGTGATGGTTTACAGCACAGGAATCGATGAAAATATTTTCAATTGTAATGCAATAGCGGGTTTACTGGGCATGGATATTCTGGGGAATTATGTTGTAGAACTGGATCTAAAAAAGAAAGTGATCTCATTTTATAATGAAAGCCGGTAAAGAAAGATGCGATGTGGCATGGCGATGTGGCGCCGGTATTGGTTATTGATAGAAAAGGGCAAAGATTGACTATTGAAGATAAATATCAGTAAAGCCACGTCCGGAGTGGGGCAGAGAAATCTACAAACAAAAACGCCGGAGACATTATCTCCGGCGTTTGCCATTATGTGCCCAGTAGTGGTAGATTGTCGAACCAAATATTGTTGATTATTAGGTCTTTAATGATACGGGTCTAGTGTCAGATTAAGTTTCTGCCAGTGGATTTAAAAATAGACAGCGGTTATTGTATGAAATATCGGAAGTATATTTTTGCCAAATTTTTGTCATATTCAGCTTTTAGTTTTCTTGAAAGTGCTTCGGTTATTTTCTCGTTACCTTTCATCCTATTTAAAATGTATTCATTATTGGCAGCTTTTAGCCAATCTGTTTCGAATCTTTCGTAATCAAAGTCAATAGGGTTAGCTAACCAAGATTCGAAGTCTGATAAGTTTTTAAGAATTTTAAATTCCGGCAAGTTGAAATTTAGATTTAAGATATAAGGTATGAGCAGAAAATTATAGCATATGTAGTCTTCGAAATGTGTTTTCCCATTTCTGCTGCCGAGGTAACCAGCTTGTTTTGTTTTATTAACAATTTCTGCAAGTTGAGAAAGATATGTTTTTCGATCGAAGTTGATGACATTGTTTTTTAGCATCTGTTCGTATAAATCGCTGTTAAAATTTACATCCAGATGTTCCTCAAAGGTAACGCTTAATATTTGTTTGTTATCGTCGGACAGGATATGCCAAAGATGAACTAGTGGTGTTAGATCTGTTATTTTATCATTAATCGTGCAATTAAGAATTGCTTGTAATACAATATTTTTGTTGGCAATTTGTATATCCGTGTGAAACTTTCGCAAAGCGATTGAAATAGCAGTTATAAGACTGTTATATTTAAGATGGCGATTTCTATTTGTGTTTATTGAGGTTGATAAGAGCTCTAATAGTTGTTTACTAGAGAACAAGCCGCCTTTCTTTTTTATAAGCAAACTAAGGTGCTTTACGTCAGACCAGGACAATATTTCATCAACATTAATAAATTTGCAAATCCCAATGGCTGTTTGTTCAAATTCTTGGTCGGTGAATTGAATATATCTGAAAAGTATACATAAATTGCTGAAGATATTAGTATATAGGTCTCTAAAGCGATAACTTATTAGTTGTTTTTCCAGGTCTAAATCTCTAGTTGGCCCTCCCCCAATACCCTCCCGATAATATGATTTGAAGAAAACCACGGCTTTTTCTAGTAAAAGCGACCTGCCTTCGTCGTGAACGGATAATGCTTCTACTTCATGCAGAGTTTTTTTTAGTTTATCTGGAGTAATATACAGTATGGCTTCAGTAAGGTAAAAATCAGGGAAAGATATTATTCCGTGATCTGGTATTTGATAACTATAAATTAGTCCTTGAAAAACCGATTGTACTACATTTTTGTATGGCTCGTATATGTCATGTATGATATAATTTGAATGTATATATCGAAAAAGTGTGGCAAATTCCTCGCAAAGGTTATTAACGTAATTGGGCCCAGCAAACATTTGTCCGCCTGATTTATATAATAACATCAATTCCTTAAGTTTAACAACAAGTTCCGCTATTTTTTTCTCCGCACGATTGAAAACCCAGTTTTCTTTTATTTCAAGCAGCACTTTCCTGATATCTTGATCAATGAAAACTTCTATTTCCTCACTAAGGATTCTGTCTAGATCAATCGATCTTCCTTCCTTTTTTTTACCATCATTTTCGGCGTCATCAAATATTAAGTGGCAGATGTTTGCCAAATTGTACTTAGTAATAAAATATTCGATACATCTTTTGTCATTTCCCTTGGACTCGCTTTCTAATTTTTTATATATATGGTAGGACTTTTTGTAGTTGTCTGTAGCTAGCAAATAATGCCCATAAGCTATGCTCAATGTATGCTCTTCCTTTTTCCCTACAGTATCGTTCAGATTTCCGATTATTTTTTTGAAATTCAATGTGCGATATGTGCAATTAATACACTCGCATTTTTCCTGTACAGAGAAGTTTATATGGAAATTGAGACCGATACTGTCAGTTACGTCAAAGATATGTCTAAGGGAAAATCCAAGTACCCCCTTGTTATATCGTTCAATAACACTTGTATCTTTAACGGCCGTAATTTTATTAATTAAATTCTGGTTTAACTTTTTAAAAATATAATGTAATTTTTTCTGATATTCAATTGTGTTTTCTTTCTTGAGTGTTTCCTCGAATTTTTTTTTGATGATGATATTTCCCTCCTCCAATGCTACGTTTTCGAGTAATATATAAATTTTAGGATTTAACGTAAAAAGGTGCTGATATTCATAGTGCCAGACGGTGTTATCAAGCACATTAAACGGTTTCAAATTGCACAGTAACCATGGATTGACAAATGATAATTGGTCAAATTTATACAGGCAGTAATACAGTTCGTCAACGATATTCTTATGTGCTAGTATTTTTTGTTTCCTTTGTTTTTGGAACCAATGGAGTTTCAATGTAGGAGAGCTCTCTCCGTTGAAAAAACGATCTCGGTGAAAAAGAAATATAAATTCCTTAAGCTTCTCTTCTGAAAGTAAATCAGGTAATGTATATTTTTGATAGCGTGTTTGGTCGGTTGCAGCATAAATTCTTATTTCTTCCATATTAGTGACAACTATCCATTGACAGTAGCCTCCCATTTTAGAAGCATATAGGAATGCTTGGTCCACGGGTGTGATTTTGAATGCTTTTCTGTTCTGAGGCTTATCCAAATTGGATTTAGCATCCTTTACTTCAATCACAATTTGAATCTCATTGTTTATACTATTCTCACTTATATGAAACCTGCCTAAGACGCCATCGGGTTTTGTTCCGTCAACATCTGTTTTTAGTTCTTCTTGATATAACCATTTTTCGGTGTTTTTATAATTAAAACCTAGAACAATCCCGAATATCTCCATTAGGAATCTCGATTTAATTGCTTCTTCCTTGAATTTTCCCAGTTTCCCGTTACGAAGCGATTCGTTCCAGTTGATTATATAATCGGTTATCTGATTGATATTAACTACATGAGAAAGATCGAATGATAACAGATAAGGTTCGAGAAAATCATGACTGAAGATTGGAATGTGCTGTTTCATAATAGTATTGTTATGGGGAATATGCTGAATTTACAAGTAACCGCCTTACTCTATTTCTTTGTACAAGCAATTAATAGTAAAATGTTCAGATAAAAAACTACCTATAGGTGATTTTTTATGTCGAAGCAATGGCTTATGTTCCCGTAAGCGTAATAATGAGAAGTACCAATCCAATCATAGGTTAGTGCGATGTTGAAACAATATCTTAATGTACATGTTCAATAAGCAATGGTAAAAGTATAATTAGCCCTGTGCATCAAACTCAATTCCTTTAATGATAAAATCAGTGATTTTTTGATTGAAGACTCGAGAGTTTTTGTACTAGGACTTGAAAGATTCCTTCATAAAGGGGGTGTTTTTTGCGCTTAGATGCAAAAAGGCTCAAAGCATAGGACTGGGTATTCCAAATAATTTGCTAGTTGTTCTATGGAATTGGTAAGGGTATTCAGGCTATTAGGATGGCATTTTCTTTGACTGATCCTTTCATATTCCTCTTTTTTTTCTTTATAATTCAGATGATTAAAGATTTTTTCTCAGCGTCGCTGAGAGTGTATTTGACGGTGTTAGGGAAGATGTAGAATGTTACGGTTAACATCTAATCTGTTCGAGATGTGGGGAAGCTATTAAGTGGAAGTGAGTCAAAAGATAAGGGGGGATCTATTATTATGATCGTTTCCAACCCGTAAAGCTGTTTATAAATGCTATAACAGTGGCTAGAGGCGTTAAATTTTTTTTAAGCTAATCAAATTATATACATAGTGCTAATCCCCCAAGTTTTCAACTTGATCCAAGCCTATCGCGGGCTCAGACGACTATAAAAAGCAAAAGGTCGGAGAATTCTCCGACCTTTCCGCTTTTGTGCCCAGAACTGGATTCGAACCAGCACACCCTTGCGAGCGCTGCGACCTGAACACAGTGCGTCTACCAATTTCGCCATCTGGGCATCCTTGTTTCCGTGTTAGGGATTGCAAAAGTACACATTTAATCCAAACTGCCAAATTTTTCTTTAAAAAGATGCCTAAATAAGCTTTATACTATAGTTACCTTACGTTAGTGCTGCCTTTTTTTGGTAGCACTAACGTAAGGTAACTATAGTCAGACTATCAAAATACCCAGACACCATTCATCATTGCCACTCCGCAGGTCGTCTCAAATGAATTTACATAACTATCCGGCGTTCTTCTCCACCATTGCCCCCACATCAGTCCATTTGAATTCCGGTAGTTCCAGGCTTCGGCGGCGTTGTAATTCAGCCAGGCGGCGTAATTAGTCTGCAAATTATGATCTTTTACAAACCGGCAGGCCCAACGTGCAAAGATAGCTTTGAACCCCTGACAATCATCGCAGTCATATTCATCAGGCATCAGGCCCTGGGCGTTGCACATATTATTTTTTGTGTAGTCCATGGCCTTCATACCCATTGCTTTAAAGTTGGAGGAAGGGTAGGAGTTATGCAGCATGCTACAGGCGCCGATAAAAGTGCCCTGTGTATAGGTACGGGAACCTTCGGTGATGGTGCCGGCGGCATTGATTGCGCCTTTGACTTCTCCGGTGCCGGATACATATAGCCGGCTGACCATCCAGTCGGTGATCATTTTGGCTTTATCCCGGTAACTGACGTCGCCGGTTACCTGGTAGAGGTACATCGCGCAGATGGCAGCGGGGGCGTTTACGCAGGCATTTTTAGTGGCCTTGGTGGTGGTCCACCATAATCCGCCGCCAAGGTTGGTATCCCAGGCACGATTCCAGACCATATCAAAGTTGTTTTTAGCCATATCCTTCATCCCACCGTCATTGGTGATAAGAAAGGCCCGGACACACATTAATGCGCCCCAGATGACATCGTCATTGAAGGTATTGGAGGTCCAGAGTAATCCATAGGCATCGCGCATACCGTTGTAGAGGTAGACCATTTTATTCCGGAGATCTGCGTCATTGTTGACGTTGTAGGCGTCTATTAATGTCTCGATAGCTTCCGCCTGCCGCCAGAAATCCATTCTGCCGGTACGGTTGACGTCAGAATAGTAATAAGCTTTAAAAGAAGAGCCATAGGTGCCATATTGATTGTAAAATGCATTGTTATAGCACTGCATGGCTAACAGGGCTTCTGAGCGTACAGGCTGTATGGAATTGACGGTCACCAGACCTTTGGTACTCGTTTCAGTGGACAACTTTTCCATGCTACTGATCTCCTTTTTTCCGCAGCTTGCCATAGTAAGGGCCAGGAGTAATGCCGCAATCGGTGGAATTTTCATGTTTTTCATTTTTATGAGTGAAGGGTATTGCTAACGTGGAAAAAGTGCTCGTGGAAACCGGGTTTTCAATCTGCTACGTAAAAGGACAGAGGAATGGGGAAAACTACTTACAAGACCATAAAAAAAGCCGCTTCCGGTGAAGGAAGCGGCTTTTTCCGTATTTTCAGATAGCTTATACAGCTACGTTGAATTCTCTAAGGGTGTCGTTCAGACTGGTTTTCAGGTCTGTAGATGCTTTACGCTGACCGATGATCAGTGCACAGGAAACCTGGTATTCGCCGGCAGGGAATTTCTTGGTATAAGTACCTGGAATTACCACGCTGCGTGCCGGTACACGACCTTTGTATTCAATTGGTTCCGGACCGCTTACATCAATGATCTTGGTGCTCTGGGTCAGTACTACGTTCGCACCCAGTACCGCTTCTTTTTCTACGATTACGCCTTCTACCACGATACAACGGGAGCCGATAAAGCAACCGTCTTCGATGATTACCGGACTAGCCTGCAGTGGTTCCAGTACGCCACCGATACCAACGCCACCGCTCAGGTGAACGTGCTTACCGATCTGTGCGCAGGAGCCTACTGTCGCCCAGGTATCCACCATGGTACCCTCGTCAACGTAAGCGCCGATGTTTACATAAGATGGCATCAGGATCGCTCCTTTAGCAATAAAAGCACCGTAACGGGCAACTGCATGAGGTACAACACGTACACCCAGGTCCTTGTAACGGGATTTCAGCTTCATTTTGTCATAGAACTCGAAAGGTCCTACTTCTATGGTCTCCATTGACTGAATGCCGAAATACATCAGAATGGCCTGCTTAACCCACTCATTCACTATCCAACCGTTCTCTCCGGGTTCCGCCACTCTTGTTTTGCCTTTGTCTACAGCCTCGATCACGCATTTTACCGCATCACTGTATTGTGATTCCTGCAGCAACGCACGATTATCCCAGGCCGCTTTTATTAGTTCTTTTAGCTCCATCGTTGAAATTTTCTGCAAACATAAGGAAAACATGTTAGTAGTTGCAAGCTGGCAGCGATTCCTTACCTTTACCTCCCTTTAAACAATGCTATGAATATTGCCTTCGACGCAAAGCGGGCTTACCAGAATAATACCGGACTGGGGAACTACAGTCGCACATTGATAAGTTCTCTCGCTACCTACTTTCCGCAACACAGTTATTATCTCTATGCTCCCAAGCTGACTACGCTTTATCAGACGGCCGCTTTTTCCAACATGCAATCTGTATTACCTGAAAAACGCCTGCACCGCTGGTTCCGCAGCGCCTGGCGCAGTAAATACGTGGTAGGAGAACTAGCGGCAAAAGGCATTGATATTTACCACGGACTGAGTCACGAAATTCCTTTTGGTATACATACAAGCGGCGTGAAAAGCGTCGTGACCATGCATGATCTGATCTTCGAACGCTATCCCGGACAATATAGTCCCATCGATGTGCAGACCTACCGGCGCAAGGCAAAATATGCCTGCCAGTACGCAGATAAGATCATCGCCATCAGCGAACAAACTAAACAGGATATCATTCACTATTATAAAACACCTGCTGAGAAAATAGAAGTTGTCTATCAGAGCTGTGATGAGTCTTTCGCTGTAACACACAATGAAAGCCAGATCAGGCAGATGAAAACGCAGTACGGTTTGCCGGAGTCCTACTTTCTTTACGTAGGTTCCATCATCGAACGTAAGAACCTTATGGGCATTATTCACGCCATGCTCCAGCTGAAAGGAGACGTAGATCTTCCGCTGGTAGTGCTGGGTGGTGGCAGCAGCTATAAAAAGAAAGTGAAGGCATTTGCAGAGCGGCACGGGATAGCTGACCGTATTATCTGGCTCAATGAAAAGGCCCGTCTTGCGGATGCTGACCTGCCTTTATTGTATCAGGGTGCGGAAGCATTGATATATCCTTCTATCTTTGAAGGTTTTGGCATTCCTATTCTGGAAGCACTCTGGAGCCGTACACCGGTGATTACCTCTGCCGGTTCCTGTTTTGGTGAAACTGGTGGAGACGCAGCGCTGTATGTGAATCCATTGCAGCCGCCGACTATTGCGGATGCTATGCGGAAAGTACTGCGTGAGCCGTCATTCGCAGCAACAATGAGAACAAGAGGCTGGGCACATGCCCAGTTATTCAGCCGCGAAAAATGTGCGGCAGGTGTAATGAAGGTCTACGAAAGTTTATAAATTATGACTGAATTTGAAAATGACATAACCGCCTCCCTGCAGGTATTACGTAGCGGAGGACTGATATTATATCCTACAGATACGATCTGGGGGATTGGTTGTGATGCAACTGATGAAGAGGCTGTAAAAAAAGTATTTACACTCAAAGACCGGCCCGAGGCAAAGAGCCTGGTGATCCTGCTGGCTGATGTCAGGGACCTGCTGAAATATGTGGCGCACCCCAGTCCGGAAATAGCAGATATCCTTGCCGGATTTGACAGACCTACAACTGTTATTTATGAAGGCGCCCTTGACCTCGCTCCGAATGTGATCAACAGTGATGGTACCGTAGCGATCCGTATCGTAAAAGATACTTTTTGCCGCCATCTGATCAAACGTCTCAGGAAACCGCTGGTGTCTACTTCTGCGAATCTCAGCGGACAGCCATCACCGGCAACCTTCGCAGAAGTATCACCTGAAATCAGGAATGGTGTGGATTATGTGGTGTCTTACAGACAAGATGATACCACGCCCGCACAGGCTTCCAGGATTATCAAGCTGCTGAAAGACGGCAGTGTTCAGGTGATCAGATAAAAAAACTTACTTTTGCCGTTTTATTCGTTTATGATCAGTAGAAAGCCTATAGATATTCCCTGTACCTTACAGGAACGGAAAGTGTTGGAACAGATAGCATTAGCCGCCCATGAACTGGGCGTAGCCTGCTATCTGATCGGCGGCTTTGTGCGGGATAAAATACTGAACAGACGTACCAAAGATATGGATGTGGTATGCGTAGGGGACGGTATTGCCCTTGCACATAAAGTGGCTGAGTATTTTGACAATGCTAAAGTGAGTTTCTTCAAAACCTATGGTACTGCCCAGGTGAAATGGAACGAGCTTGAAATTGAGTTTGTTGGCGCCAGAAAAGAAAGTTACCGTCATGACTCCCGTAATCCTGATGTAGAACCAGGTACGCTTAAAGATGACCAGCTACGCAGAGACTTTACAATCAATGCCCTGGCTATCAGCCTCAACGAAGCTGACTATGGCAGTCTGGTAGATCCGTTTGGCGGGATTGCTGACCTGGAAGCTAAGATTATCAGAACACCCCTGGAACCGGCGCAGACGTTTATTGACGATCCGCTTCGTATGATGCGTGCAATCCGTTTTGCCTCCCAGTTACAGTTTACGATCTCTGAGGAATCTTTCAGAGGTATTAAGGAAAACGCGGAGCGTATTAAGATCATCTCCCAGGAGCGTATTACAGACGAATTCAACAAGATCATGTTGTCTCCTGTGCCTTCCGTAGGACTGGATCTGCTGTATAAGGCCGGCATTATGAAGATCATACTGCCGCAGATGGTAGACCTGGTCGGAGTGGAAACAGTGGATGGTAAAGGCCATAAAGACAACTTTTATCATACCTTGCAGGTGGTGGATAACATCGCCCGCAATACCAAAGACCTCTGGTTACGCTGGGCTGCCCTGTTACATGATATAGGCAAACCGGCTACCAAACGTTTTGAGCAGGGACATGGCTGGACATTCCACGGACATGATGCAGTAGGAGGGAAAATGGTGACCCGCATATTTACCAAAATGAAACTGCCCCTGCATGAGGATATGCGGTTGGTAAAGAAACTGGTAGAATTGCACCTGCGCCCCATCAGCGTAACAAAAGAAAATATAACCGACTCTGCTATACGCAGATTGCTCTTTGATGCAGGTGATGATATCGAGGGACTGATGATGCTCTGTGAAGCGGATATCACCTCCAAGAATAAGGCAAAAGTGAAACGTTACCTGGAAAATTTTGAACTGGTACGTCAACGCCTGAAAGAAGTGGAGGAAAGTGACCGTATTCGTAACTGGCAACCCCCGGTGACTGGAGAAATGATCATGGAAACTTTTGGCCTGTCGCCGTCAAGAGTAGTGGGTGACCTTAAAAATGCCATTCGTGAAGCGATCCTGGATGGGGTGATTCCCAATACCTACGATGCCGCTTATGCGTTCCTGCTTGAAAAAGCCAAATCAATGGATTTGACACCAGTTAAATAAAAATGTTAATTTAGTAGTGTTAATTAATGTTAACATTGCCCTTTTTCAGGATTGGGTGTGATGTTTGCACATATCACTTAATCCTGAAATACCAGATTATTAATAAAATCCTTTATTGTCATGCCTGTTTTGAAATTCAGAGTTTACTGGGAAGAAGATGAAAGTGTGTACAGGGATATTTCCATTAAACCGGACCAGACATTTTTACAATTTCATCAAACTATTTTACAGTCATTCGAATTTGACAATAAACATAAAGCGACTTTTTTCCGTAGCAATGATAACTGGCAACGGGGCAGAGAGATCATTCTTGAACAGGATGGTGCTGCACGTAAGGTTGAACCGCTCCTGATGGAAGATACGCCTATAGCCGCAGCTGTAAAGACGCCCAACCAGAAGTTCATATACCTGTATGACTATGCGAAAAACTGGACGTTCCTCGTAGAGCTGATCGGTGTGTCAAAAGATGAAAATTCAAAAATTGCCTATCCTTTCTGCACCAGAAAAGAAGGTCTCGCACCAAGCCAGTACGGTACCAAAGGTCTCGTAGGCGATAAACTCGTTGAAATGGAGGAGAAATATGACCTCAATAAAGAGGGCATGAGCGAAGACGGTTTTGGTGAAGAAGGAGAAGAAGATAATACCGAGTCAGAAGATGATGGCGGTGAAGATCAGGGCAACGACGATATGTTTTAAATCAATTAAGAATTAAAAATTAAGCATTAAGAATTATTGCAGCAACTGATAGTATTCTTAATGCTTAGTTTTTAATTCCTAATTCTTAATTGGGAAGTTTTTGAAGTCTATTATTATAGTCGCAGGCCCCACAGCATCGGGCAAAACGGCCAAAGCAATAGAAGTGGCCCAACACTTTAATACGGCCGTTATTTCTGCGGATTCCCGCCAATGTTACCGGGAAATAAGTATAGGTACTGCTAAACCCAGTCCGCAGGAATTACAGACAGTTCCCCACTATTTTATCAATTCCCACTCCATACAGGAAGAAGTCAATGCCGGTCTGTACGAACAGCTGGCCCTGAGTTATGCAGCAGAGATCTGGAAAGAGAATGATGTAGCCGTTATGTGCGGTGGCACAGGACTTTACATTAAAGCTTTCTGTGAGGGTATGGATAATATGCCCGTTATTCCTCCCGGCATCCGTGAGTCCATTCAGACCCGCTATGAACAGGAGGGGATGAGCTGGTTGCAACAGGAAGTTCAGGAGAAAGACCCGGGCTTTTATGCCGTTGCAGAAACACAGAACCCACATCGTTTAATACGGGCACTGGAAGTGCTGTATGCTACTGGTCAGTCTATTACCAGCTTCCGGACAGGTAATGTGGTAAAAAGGGATTTTAATATCATTAAAACAGCTATTACACTGCCTAAAGAAAGACTGCATGATAATATAGCCCGTAGGGTGCATATGATGGTAGCAGATGGCTTACTGGAAGAAGTACGCGCTGTCTTGCCCTATCGTACACATAACGCATTACAGACAGTAGGATATAAAGAGGTATTTGATTACCTGGATGGGAAGATCTCCTGGGCAGAAGCGGTTGAACAGATCATTATCCATACGCGCCAGTACGCAAAACGACAGTTGACCTGGTTTAAGAAGGATACCGGTTTTAAGTGGTATGAAGGAGGAGAAGGCTTGCTGGAGGATGTCGCCGGACAATTAAAAGCGAATCATTAGCGAGGTCCGGATGAGCGTCGGAACCCTGGATTGTTGAGAAGTCCGAAGATGATCACAAAAGAATATTTGCCTTATAAAAGAAAAGCGTCTGCCAACGGCAGACGCTTTTCTTTTATAAGGCTTAAATTAAATTCCTGTTTGCATTAGAATTTCCATCCGAAAGTCGCATTGACATTAGTAGACTGGCTCTTAACAGAGGCAGCTGCCGGAGTCGTATAATGATCTTCAGGATCAGCGTTGGAAGCAAGTACATATGGCTGGTTAGAACGGGTATTGTTACCCCATACCAGACCCAGGTCCATATAGAAACCACGGTTTCTGTAACCGATACCACCGGTATAGAACTCACGTTTGCCGTCGATCGCGCCGTTCTTGTAAGGACTTGCATATAATGAATAACCCAGTCTGAAGGCAATTACATGCAATTTCAGTTCACCACCTACGCGGATATTGGAAACACCTTTGTAAGTCGCTTTAATAGCCTCATTGCGTGCGTCTGAATCAGCTTTATCAAAAGACTGGTCATTACGGAAACGAAGTCTCATAGACGTATAATCCATATACTCATAGTCGAAGGACAGGAAGCCGGTTGGCTTTCTGGTATCTGCCGAAGGACTGAACAGGTAAGTCGCACTTAATACGCCTTTCCATGGTGTTCTGAGTGTGTATTTGGATTCGTCGGAGAAGCCGTCATAAGTATCTACAGAAGAGAAGGTACGTACACCCAGTGTTTTGGTGGAAGTCGTCATATCTGTTCTGTAAGTATCGGTGAATGTCATCCAGGATGGGCTATGGAAAGTTGCACCCAGGTTGAGTGATTTGATCGGTTTGAAGATACCGCCTATTTTCAGGTTAATACCTGTTCCTTCTGATTTCAGTGATTCGGTTACTTCGAAACTATTCAGGTCGGTCGGAGTCGTGTTCAGATTCGTTTCCTTCCAGGTCCTGTCATGTTTGTAGGTGATGCTCGGAATATTGACACTACCACCCAGGTACATCTTATCATCGTAGTTAGCGCCGAAAGCGAATGAGATCTCATTTGAACCGCCTCTGGCGTTGATGATGTTTTCCTGTTTTACAAAGATGCTCCTGTCTGTTGCCTGAGCGGCAGAGTAGAAGAAACCGTCCGGCTGGTTATTCCCATCCAGGTAGGGAGATATCAGACCTGTCTGATAGGCAAGCGCAGAAGTATGTGCCAGTGAACCAATGGTGCTGGAACCGCCCAGTTCATTATCAGGGTCTTTTACACCCGCTGCTTCCGCATCCAGATAATAATTCAGAGAAAGAGAAGAACTTTTGTTGTCGCCGGTATAGTAAATTCTTTCGTTGTAATTCTGTGTGCGGTTCAGACCCAGACCAAAGCTGAAGTTCTGCCATTTGCTATCAGGTCTTTTCCTGCGACCGCCGAATATCATAGAGATATTGGAGATAAGGGGAATAAACTTGTTGTCGCTGTCTGTCGTACCCAGGTAAGTACCTTTATTGTTAATATTCTGAAGACCAACGGTAAAGGAGAAATCGTTCGTCCTGAAAAAACCTACTGAAGCAGGGTTAGCGTACATAGAAGACGGTTCGCCGCCCAGTGCGCCCAGCGCACTACCTATTGATTGACCCCTTGTTGTTCCTGAAGGTGAACTGGTGCTGAATCTTAAAGCGTCGTCTATATTTTGCGCATGAAGGGAAACACATGTCCCTGTCAATGCAATGGCAACCACCATTCTTTTAATCATATAGTAGAATTAAAGGGTAAGGGTTAAAAAATACCCTGGCTTTTAGACCAGGGTACAGTTTAGAATATCAATGATCAAATCATTTGCGAGATTAGTTTCTGCCCCTTCCGCCACGGCCACCACCGCCGCCGCCGATAGAACCTCCACCGCCACCGCCAACTGATCTGGTAGGCGGATTATAGGATGGAGCCGGCGTGTAAGAACGCTGAGGCTGTTGTGAAGGCTGGTAGGATCTTGTCGGAGGAGTGTATGAACCGCCGCTGTTGCGACCACCACCATCATTACCTACAGGACGTTCACCTGCTGAAGGAGTGAAAGATCTTCTTGGTGTGTAACTACCATCACGACCGGTTCTGCCACCACTGTTGGAATCACCTGTTACAACACGACCACCAGGGTTTGTTCCGACTGTTCTTCTGGAAGGAGTGTAGTTACCATCGCGGCCGGTACGACCACCCGGATTAGGTGAAGTACCACCTACTACTCTGGTAGGGTAGGATGAACCGAAGCTGCCGCGTGTACGACGGCCTGGAGAGGAATAACCATAGTATCCGCCGTGACCACCCCAGTAGCCTGGATAACCGTAGTATCCGCCACCGTAGTAACCACCACCGTACCATGGGCTATAATAACCCCAGCTGTTCCATGGGTTGTAACCCCAGCCACCGCCCCAGCCGTAGCCAATGCCGATGCTCAGAGAAGGACCCCAGTAGGAACCATAATACGGATAACCTAATCCGCCGCCCCAGCCTGGATAACCATAGAAGCTGTTCATTCCCCATCCGCCACCGTAGTAAGGACTACCGTAGAAGCCGGAAGAATATACGTTCGGAGAATAATAATCGTAGTAAGAACCTGAATTGTTACGGCTGAACATGTCTATACGACGGGAGTAATCACCCTGATCACCATCATCGTAAGTAACATAGGTACCGTCGCCATTTGTGTCCGCATAAGCAACGTTATCATCGTTGCGATTATTGTTGCCTCCGTAGTCGGGTTTCACTCGCGGAGAGTAGTAAACGTCATCCGGCGTTTGCGTAGTTTTATATGCTGAGGAGCAACCGCCTAATATAAGCGTAGCCAACAAAGCAAGGTATGGAATTGATTTCATTGTCGGAATTTTTTAGCCTGATTTCTATAGTAAATTTACACTATTTTAACTCAAAGAAAGGTTAATGCTACAATAATATCTAACCACTCATAAATTTTTTTCAAATTGTTTGCACGTTTCTGATTTTCATGTAGGTTTGTGACATTTTACCTTTTGGTAATATATTTAGTGCAAATATTAAGCCAAATTAATATATTGTACCAGACAAGATTATAAATATTTCAATTATCATATGAGTAAAGAGATCACAGCCCGTTCTGAAGATTATTCACAATGGTACAATGATTTGATCATTAAAGGAGGATTGGCAGATTATTCTGCTGTGAGAGGTTGCATGGTCATAAAACCATACGGTTTTGGCCTGTGGGAAGGCATGAGAGACGTGCTGGACGCTAAATTTAAAGAGACAGGACATCAGAACGCTTATTTCCCCTTATTCATACCCAAAAGCTTCCTCAGCAAAGAAGCTGAGCACGTAGATGGTTTTGCCAAAGAGTGCGCCGTGGTAACTCACCACCGTCTGATGCAGAATCCGGACCCGAACGTAAAAGGACTGGTTGTCGATCCTGAGGCGAAACTGGAAGAAGAACTGATCGTTCGTCCGACTTCAGAAACGATTATCTGGAACACATATAAAGACTGGATTCAGTCATACCGTGACCTGCCGCTGCTGATCAACCAGTGGGCAAACGTTGTACGCTGGGAAATGCGTACCCGTCTGTTCCTGCGTACAGCAGAATTCCTCTGGCAGGAGGGTCATACTGCCCACGCAACTGCAGAAGAAGCAATCGCTGAAACTAAACAGATGCTGGAAGTATATGCTGACTTCGCTGAAAACTATATGGCACTGCCGGTAGTAAGAGGGGTTAAATCTCCTGCTGAACGTTTTGCGGGTGCGCTGGATACTTATTGTATCGAAGCCCTCATGCAGGATGGTAAAGCACTGCAGGCGGGTACTTCCCACTTCCTGGGACAGAACTTCGCCAAAGCATTCGATGTGAAATTCTCTAACAAAGAGAATAAACAGGAATATGTTTGGGCTACCTCATGGGGTGTATCCACCCGTCTGATCGGTGCACTGGTTATGGCGCACAGTGATGATGATGGTCTGGTGCTGCCTCCGCGTATCGCGCCATTACAGGTAGTGATCGTGCCTATTTATAAAGGTGATGAGCAGAAAGCTAAGATCGATGCCAAAGTGGATGAGATCATTGCTGGTCTGAAAAAGCTCGGTATCCGTGTGAAATATGACGATTCTGACAATGCCCGTCCAGGATGGAAATTTGCAGAATACGAAATGAAAGGCGTACCTGTACGTATTGCGCTGGGCGCACGCGACCTGGAAAACAACGTTGCAGAAGTAGCCCGCCGTGATATGAAAACCAAAGAAAGTCTGTCCCTGGATGGTCTGGCTGAACGTATCAGCGCATTACTGGAAGAAATTCAGGCGCAGATGTATCAGAAAGCGCTGACATACAGAGATGAGCATATCACTCCTGCTGACACGATGGAAGAATTCGAGCGTCTGCTGGATGAAAAAGCCGGCTTCATTGCTGCACACTGGGACGGTACAACAGAAACAGAAGAGAAAATCAAGGAACTTACAAAAGCAACTATCCGTTGCATTCCTTTGAACAATAAACTGGAGGCTGGTACCTGTATCCTTACAGGAAAACCGTCTACTCAGCGTGTTCTCTTTGCACGTGCTTATTAAAAGACTTGCCGGCAGTACCCAATAGTCAGGTGGTACTGCCGGTTTTTTAATCAAAATCCGACCCGTCTTGATGCCTAAGGTCCGTTACATATTCTTATGGTGGATGTTAATGGTCCTGAGCACAGGTTACCATGCTGTTGCTCAGGGGCTCATGATCCGTAACTATAACGTAAAGGATGGCCTGGCGAATGCCACTGTCTACGCGGCAGTGCAGGATAAGGAAGGATTTATCTGGTTTGCTACCCCCACCGGCGTCAGTAAATTTGATGGAAAACGCTTTCGCAATTACTCTAAGAAAGACGGTCTTACCGATAACGATGTCGTAAAACTCTCTGCGGATTCCAAAGGGCGTGTCTGGTTCTCCACCCTCAACGGACAACCTTCCTTCTACTGGAACTCTACGATTCACACTGCGCAGAATGACTCCTCCCTGCACGTGGATGCCCGCGGACAGTACATGCAGTTCATGTTTGAGGATTATGCCGGTTTTATCTGGTTCCTGAATACAGACAGCAGGATCATCCAGTATAGCGGTAGAAAGACGACCTATGATAAACTCGGTGCCCAACGTACCAACCTTTTCTACTTCCTCCGCAACGATACCATCTTCAAGCCGTTGCAGCCATACTTTAATATGGTCAACCTGAGAGATAGTTATAACCCCGATCAGCGCATTCTCTACTCCTGCAATTTTCCAATGGAACATGCTGCGGTAGAAAGAGCCCGTTCTTATCCGGTGATCATCGTTGATAATAATCTTTATACCTACAGCAACAAAGAAGCGATCTGCTTTTTCAATGGCGATGACTGGGGGATCCGGGAAGAGATCAGTAATATCTGTGTCGATAATGATAACCTTTGGATCGGTACACCCCGTGCACTTTACTATCTGAAAGGATTTTTCAGGGGAGAGCGGAATCCGGTTAAATTATTACAGAATCACTACATCACCTCCCTGCTCAAAGACAGGGACGGCAACATCTGGATCACTACTTTCGGAGATGGTGTATATAATATCCCCTACAAGAATTTTTACTTCAATTACCTCGATAATACCAACGGACTGTACTCACACTCCATTTTCAGTATTGCCAAAGATCCGAAAACGGAGACCCTGCTGGTTGGCCAGAACGCGGGTGTACTCAATACCATCGACAATAATAATAAGATCCGCCAGTTCAACCTCGATACAACCAGTGGCCGTAACAGTATCGTCAGTATACTGCCTTATAAGCCTAATGAAATGCTCATTGGCGCAGACAATGGTCTTTTCGTTTTCAATACGCTCAAACAGAAAGCATCCCTGCTGAAACCTATAAAGACATTAAAGGATGTGGATATCGGCCCTGGCGGAAAGATCAGGGTGGTGACCAAAGACCAGGTGATCACAGATGATTATAGCGTAGGAGTGGAGGATGACCTGATCACTTCTATTACCAGTATCAACGATTCAGCTTATTATGTAGGTACAAATGCCGGTTTGCTGTACGGAAGTGATGCCTTACGCACACTACGTATACCAGGAGAGGATTCTTCCCTGCATAGAAGTATTAAAGACCTGAAATGGATTGATGGTAATCTCTGGATCGGTACCAGTGACCACGGCCTGTACGTACTGCACAACAACCAGGTGATCAAACATCTGAGTACTGCGGATAAACTGGTCAGCGATATCTGTCAGCAGCTGTATTACGATGGGATCGGCCGACTGTATGTTTCGACCAACAAAGGCGTTTCTGTTATTGATGTCAAGACCCAGACCCTGATCCGGAATATTACTTCGAATGATGGCCTGATGAGTGATGATACCCGCGGGGTATATTATCAGCAGGGTATTCTATATATAGCTACGTCCAATGGCCTTAGTTATTTTCAGGACGACAAGATGCCTGTAGATACCGTACCACCGGCTATTTACCTGAATCACGTACGCTATGGCGACAGCACCTATCTGCCCGGTAAACAGTTTGTATTGCTGTACCAGCGAAAAGCGTCTTTTGAGGTGGAATTCGGGGCTATTGCCTATGATCTGCCCGACCTCGTTGAGTACCAGTACAACTTTTCCAGCGATACCTCCAGCGGATGGATCACGACAATGTCCAATATCGTACCTTTCCCCGACCTGCAGCCAGATACATATCAGTTGCAGATCAGGGCCAGAAAATACAGGAGCAACTGGAGCCAGCCTGTGAGCATCACGGTAACGATACTACCACGCTGGTACCAGCAGTGGTGGGCAAGAGGAATCCTGATTCTCCTCGGACTGACACTGGTGGCTTTTGTACTGAGAGATGTGATCAGAAGGATCCAGCGGGCGGAAATGCGCAAAACAGAGTACAACAGGCGGATCGCTGAACTGGAAGCCAAAGCCCTGACCAATCAGATGAACCCTCACTTTATCTTCAACTCTCTGAATTCAGTGCAACACCTGATCATGGAAAAAGAAGAGAAACAGGCGCTCAACTTCCTGGCTGACTTTGCCACGCTGATGCGGCAGATGCTGAACAATTCCAGAAAGTCACATATTTCCCTGGAAGAAGAGATCGCTTTCCTGACCCGGTATATCGAGCTGGAAAAGATCCGCTTTGCGAATGTGTTCACTTACCAGTTTATTCTACAGGATGACCTGAAAGATTATACGATCTATATCCCCCCTATGATTATTCAGCCAATTGTGGAGAATGCCATCAAGCATGGGCTGGCGCCTAAAAACGGCAGCGGCAGACTGGAAATGAAACTGGTGCTCCGGGAGGATATGTTATATTGCTCCGTGGACGACGATGGGATAGGTTGGGAACGTGCCAATGAGATCAAAAGTGGTCGTCTGATAAAGCACGAATCCACCGCTTTGAGTGTGATTAGGGAAAGGTTGCAGATTATAAAATCTTTTAATGGAAATGTTGGAAAGTTAGAAATAATTGATAAATTTAAGTCTGGTTTCGGCAATAAGGAGGGTACCCTGGTTGAAATACTGATTCCCATTGTTAAGATGTTATGAGTAATATTAAAGCTGCGATCGTAGACGATGAAGTCCGCAACATCCATATTTTGCGAAATATTCTGGAGAATTACTGTAAAGATGTTACGGTAGCGGGAGAGGCGCAGAACATTCATGACGCGGCGGAAATGATTAAAAATACCCAGATCGACGTACTGTTTCTGGATATTGAAATGCCGCCCCATAATGGTTTCCAGTTACTGGAAATGTTCCCTGTCCTGAATTTCGAAGTCATCTTCATTACAGCCTTCCAGGAATATGCATTGCAGGCGATCAAATTTGCTGCATTAGACTATCTGCTCAAACCTATCAAGGTTAGTGAGGTGGAAGATGCTTTGGAAAAAGTGAAGAAGAGCAAAAAAGGACGCCTCAACGAACTGGCTTCTATCCTGAAAGACTACGTTAAGAACAATGATAACGCTTTCTCCAAGATAGTCATCCCTGTTAACGACGGTTACAATGTCATCGATCTGAAAGATATTATCTATTGCGAAGCATTTGACAGCTATACTAAGATACAGCTGATCAATAACGTGTCTCACCTCATCTCCAAATCTCTGAAAGAGTATGAAGAGATGCTGTCCGACAAGGGCTTCTATCGCGTGCACAAGTCTTTCCTTATCAATATTCACCATATCGTTAAGATCATCAAAGGTCTCGGTACGGCCGTTGTCATGAGCGACCAGAAAAACATTCCGATTTCTTCCCGTAAGAAAGATGAATTCTTCGCACAGCTGAAAGGCGTAATCAATTTATAAGCAGGATATCTTTAAACTGTACACTTTAATACTGGCGCTGTAGTGGCGTCTTTTTGTGTTTCTATACAAAAAAGAAAGTCCCGGTATCTACACCCGGGACTCTCCATCCTTAACCTATAAACCTATATGAAATCTTAGAACTCCTGACCGTTGGCCAGATCGATGTTGTAGTAGTATACACCATTCAGTTCAGGGTATACACCTTCCATCTGGACTTTCTTCTCCTTATCGAGTATCTTCTTCAGATCTTCTATTGAATTCACAGGTTGTCCGCCTGCTTTCAATATGATGAAGGAACGCTTCATATTCGTCTGTTTCTTCAGGATACCACTGCTGATGTTATCTACATATACACCACCACGTACGCCTACTTTTGCAGCATCGGCTTTGTTCAGTGTAATGAGGTCCGCACCCAGTGCATCCAGTACGCTGCTCTTCACAATGTCTGTATTACCGTCTGCATTTTTCAATACAGTAGATTGTGTAAACTGTTTGCCTTCGCGCAGGTAGCTGATGCTGATCTTATCACCTGGTTTGTAACGTGCGATCTGCTCGGTCATCTGTGGGATGGAAGGAGTGGATACACCATTGATACCTGTGATGATATCGCCTTTTTTGATACCTGCAGCTGCTGCAGAACCAGTTTCCACTACGCCTGTAACTGCTACACCACTGATATCTCTTCTGATACCTGCCTCTTCCCATCTTTCTTCAGGGATACTGTTTGGATCCTGATAGTAGATACCCAGATAAGCGCGTTGTACGTTACCATACTTCATCAGGTCATTTACCACTTTCTTTACCAGGTTCACCGGAATAGCGTAGGAATAACCTGCATACGCGCCGGTTGGAGAAGCGATGGCAGAGTTGATACCGATCAGTTCACCGGAAGTGTTGATCAATGCCCCGCCGCTATTACCCTGATTCACCGCAGCATCTGTCTGGATGAAGGATTCAATCGCATTTCTTCTGACCTGTTTGTTGATACCAATGGTACGTGCTTTGGCACTCACGATACCAGCAGTCACTGTCGTTTCCAGATTCAACGGATAACCTACTGCCAGTACCCACTGTCCGATCTCAATATCATCGGAGTTGCCATACAGCAGATAAGGGAGGTTTTTCGCGTCTATCTTGATCACTGCCAGGTCCGTGTTCGGGTCTGTACCAATGACTTTTGCTTTGTAAGTTTTGTAGTCGTTCAGCGTTACTGCTATTTCATCAGCATCGTCTACCACGTGGTTGTTAGTGATAATATAACCGTCGTCAGAGATCAGCACACCGGAACCGGATGCCATCTGACCTGGGACGTAATATTTGCGGCCGCCACCTTCACCCTGGAATTCATCTCCGAAGAAATCATCTCCGAAAAGATCCTGTAAAACGCTTCTTCTTCTCTGGAGGTTATTGCTAACCTGCCTGGGATTAATTTTCGTCTTAATGTGCACTACACCGGGAACAGCGACTTTTGCTGCCTGGCTGAAATCAGTTGGAGGTGTGGCATTTTTCACTTCTGACCCTGGCATGTAACGGGCGTAATTGACAGGGATGTCCTGGGATCCATTTTGATAGGGGCCTGTCTGCCGGGGTTGGAACCTGTTGTACGCATAGATGCTGGCAACAGCAGTTGCCGCGCTGATAAGAACAGTTGCCGCAATTTGCCGGAATTTCATATGTTTCGTTGTTTAAATTTAAAAAGTTTGTATAAGGAATGAATAACAATTTACATGCCTTCTGACACAAATTTAAGGGGCCACGACACTGTACGTAAGGTAACCCTTTTACTTTAACACATTTTTATATGAATAGTTAATATGATCTTAACGCCGGGGCTGACAGATTGTTGCTTTTCATGACAAGATTGTGTCTGTTTATATAACAAAAACCGTCATTCTTACAGTTACTGGTGGCGGGATTGACCAAAATGACTACGGGCAGCATTCCAGGAAGGAAGCTGCCCGTATAAATATGGGGAAGGAATACTACTGTAAACCTGTCAGGAATTGCATGGTGTCCACGCCATCCGCGAAATCGGAAAGGCTGGGTTGCTGTGCAGTCCCAAAAGGAGTGAAGCCATGTCCTACGATACATTGCAGGTCATTATTAGCGTTCAGTTCTTCCGTCAATACGTTTTTATCTGCATAATGGCTGTAATGCAGTACGCTGAGTGGAGAGAAGAGGGAGGCAGATTCCTGTAAAATGATATTGTCGTTTGCCATGTATAGTCCGCTGTTCAGCAGGATCAGGGCAAGATTATAATCGTAGTTATTCTTGTACTTATGATGATCTGCGAGATAAGCATATTTCCGGAGTCCTTTGATCAGGGCTTCGAAATTGTATCCGTCCGGTACGAATATCTTCGTCACGTTTCTGCATCCCAGTCCGAAATACAGCATCACGTCATCTGCCAGCGCTTCCAGTTCCTCCGGGGTTTCCGTTCCATCCAGGATGGCCACAGAGGTACGGTTACGACGAATGATATGCGGATACTGTGCAAAGTAATATTCAAAATACCGTGCAGAGTTGTTGCTGCCTGTCGCGATGTAGGCATCACAATTCTTCAGCATTTCCTGTACAAGTGTCTGCTCTGCGTATTGCGGATACCATTCACTGATCTTATCTATGACATGCTGCATCAGCACCACATCTTTGGAAGACAGCTTCAGGCGTACCTGATGGCCGCTCAGGAAGCCGCATAACCAGTCATGGAAACCCACCAGCGGAATATTACCAGCTGCTACGATACCGACTGAACGGGGATTAACTGCCGGAGCAGGATAACCCGCGAGCCAGCTGTTAAGCCGGGTTTCGTCCAGGTAATAGCGGCAAATATTTTGCAGGGATAGGTCTATGAATTCGTGGGTAAACCATCCGTTAGCCTGAAATGCCCTGTCCTTCACAGCCTGTAACGCAGGATCGTTGCCTGACAGGTACTGACCCAAACGCACAAGGGCTGCTACTTTTTCTGTACTGCTCATGAAATCTCTATATAAATAATTAACTTTTTAAACCTAGATATTCTATTTTTGTCTGCAAAATTAATGGCTTACTACTTAAACAAAAAGTTTATACTATGGCAATCAAGATAACAGACGAATGTATTAATTGTGGTGCTTGTGAACCTGAGTGTCCAAATAACGCTATTTATGAGGGTGGCGTTGAATGGGCAATGGCTGATGGCACCTCTATTAAAGGCGGGTTCGTGATGATGGACGGTTCTACTATCGATGCTGACCAACGTAACGCGCCAATTGCTGTAGACAGTTATTACATTGTTCCAAACAAATGTACAGAATGCCAGGGCTTCCATGAAGAGCCTCAGTGTGCGGCTGTTTGTCCGGTAGATTGCTGCGTTCCTGACGAAATGTATCAGGAAACAGTGGATGATCTGCTGGCTAAGAAAGAAAAATTACATATGTAATATCATCATACAGGAAGCTTAAGGAACTACCCGGTAACTGGTCATCGATAATCATCGGAACGCATACCGGAACCTGAAGGGAAGAAAGGATCAAAACTTTCTTCCCTTTTCTTTTAACCTAAAAAAAGTTCACATCCACCATTTTTCTATTAACTTTATCCGCTTATTATTAAATTATATATGAAAAAGAACATCGCCCTGGTAGCCGGCGGATACTCCGGTGAATATGTAATTTCAGTTCAAAGTGCAGCCGTAATAGAGAAACATCTTGACAGCAGCAAGTATAATGTCTATAAGATCTCTGTTACCCGCGATGGATGGAACTACACAGGTTCCGATGGTCAGCTGATCGCTGTAGACAAGAACGATTTTACATTGACTATCAATGGGGATAAGGTGAAATTTGACGCAGTTTTTATCGGTATACATGGTACACCAGGTGAAGACGGCCGTTTACAGGGATATTTTGAAATGCTCGGTATTCCATTCACCAGCTGTGGAATGGTAACCTCTGCCCTGACATTCAATAAGAGCTACTGTAACAAGGTAGTAGCCTCTCTGAATCTTGTAAATGTTTCAAAATCAGTACATATCTTCAAAGATCAGCCTTATGATACCCAGGCTATCCTCCAGGAACTGAAACTGCCCGTGTTTGTAAAACCTGCAGAAGGTGGCAGCAGCATCGGCATGTCTAAAGTGAATACAGCGGAAGAACTGGCTCCTGCTATCGAAAAGGCCTTCAATGAAGATGTACAGATCCTTATAGAAGAGTTCGTGAAAGGCAGAGAGATCACCTGTGGTCTTTACAGATCAAATGGTGAGTTCACGGTACTCCCTGTAACCGAAATCATCAGCAGTAAAGAATTCTTCGATTACGAAGCGAAATATACCCCGGGTGTTTCCAGAGAGGTGACGCCTGCAGAAGCACCGGATGAAATAGTGAACCTGATCCAGGAGACCGCCAAAAAGCTGTACAGTAAACTGAACTGTCGTGGTATTGTGAGAATGGACTTCATCTGGGAAGAAGCCAGCAACCGCCTGTTCTTCCTGGAAGTGAATACGATGCCGGGACAGTCTGAAAACAGCATCGTACCTCAGCAGGTAAGGGCCGCTGGTAAAACCCTTCAGGAGTTTTACGGCACATTAATTGAAGAATGCCTGAGGAAATAACAACACCTGAGTTCATTTTAACGTTAAAATATAATCTGTGTTCAATTCAATAACTAAACGCTCCTTCGGCTTTAATCTGCTGGTTATCATAGGGATCTTTGCCGTTCTGGGGTTGCTTTTCTTTTCATTACTGGGAATTATCACAAAACACGGGGATACCCTTACCGTACCTGACGTTTATAAGAAAAATATACAGGAAGCCACTATGATCCTCGAAAAAGAAGGATTCAGCGTGGATGTAAGAGATTCAATTTATGTTGACAGTCTGCCAGGTCTGGCCGTATGGGAACAAACACCCGCCAGAGGATCTGTTGTAAAAGTAGGTCGCACGATCTACCTGACAGTTAACAAGGTGATCCCACCAATGGTACAGATGCCTGATCTGACCGGTCTGACCTTCCGCAGTGCTGAAATGACCCTGCATAGTCTCAGACTCAATGTTGGCGATACGATCTATAAACCAGACTTCGCTACCAATACTGTATTACAACAGCTGCTGAACGGTAAAACCGTTAAGCCTGGCAGAGATATTCCGGAGGGTAGTAACATCACCCTCGTACTGAGCAGTGGTACCGGTAATACAGAAAACCCTGTTCCGGACCTGACTGGTATGACCTACCTGGAAGCAAAAGAAACCCTGAGCGCCAGTAACCTGGGCCTCGGTACTGTGATCATCGATCCTTCCGTGACAGATACAGCAAATGCTTTTGTGGTAAAACAGATCCCGCTGCGTAAAAACAGCCTGAACGAAACAAATATGATCCGTGCAGGAGAAAGTATCGATATCTGGTTGTCCAACTCCCGTCCTGAAAAGGATAGTGGTGTAGCGCCGCCAGCTCCGGTAGATGAACAGCAGTAATAAGCACACAATACCTTAATATTGCTGTATAAATCAAAAACATAAAAATTTACAGCCATGGAAAATATAAGCGCAGCAGACGTGAAACAGCGCATTGACAGCGGCGAAACCCTGAACCTTGTAGATGTAAGGGAACCGCATGAACATGAAGATTTCAATATAGGCGGTAAGCTGGTGCCATTAGGCGAAATCCGTGCAATGCAGGTAGATGAACTGGAAGATCTGAAAGACCAGGAAGTAATTGTTTACTGCCGTAGCGGTGGCCGTAGCGGACAGGCAGCGATGATCCTGGAAACAATGGGTTTCCAGAATGTAAAGAACCTGACAGGCGGTATGCTGGCCTGGCAGGACCAGTTCGGTAAATAACTGATCAGTCGCACATCATTCATAAATGCCTTCCGGCTTGTACTTCGCCAACAGCGGGTCAGTGTCCGGAAGGCTTTTTTACAGCTATCCGCCTTCATGCGCATCGCCAACTGATGCTAACCCAGATCCCACGCTAACCCGTTAAATCCACTGTTATGAAACATATATGGATCCTTTGTTTCTCCTCCCTGCTGACTTACACAGACACCATCGCCCAGACCACTACAGAAGCTGATATCGTTATCTATGGCGGTACATCTGCTGCTATCACTGCCGCTGTGCAGGCCAGCAGAATGCATAAGTCTGTTGTAGTGGTATCGCCTGACCAGCATCTCGGCGGACTATCAGCCGGCGGCCTCGGATTCACTGACACTGGTAATAAAGAAGTGATCGGTGGACTCGCCCGTGAGTTCTATCATCGCATATATATGCATTATCAGCAGCCTGCTTCCTGGAACTGGCAGGAACAATCTGCTTATGGCAACAGAGGCCAGGGAACACCTGCAATAGATGGTACAGACCGTACGATGTGGATCTTCGAACCTCATGCCGCAGAAAAGGTATTTGAAGATTTTGTAAAGGAATACAAGATCAAAATTTACCGCAACGAATGGCTGGACAGAAAAGCCGGTGTGACTAAAAAAGGGCAACAGATCACAGCGATCAAAACACTCAGTGGCAAAACCTTTAAAGGAAAGATGTTCATCGATGCTACCTATGAAGGAGATCTGATGGCAGCTGCCGGCATCTCTTATAGTGTTGGTCGGGAAGCGCGTAGTGAGTTCAATGAAACCTGGGCTGGTGTGCAGACAGACGTGTTTCAGCATGGACATCATTTTAAGAAACCGGTTAGCGCATATCAGATACCTGGTGATCGTAATAGTGGATTGTTACCACTTATTTCAGATCAGGCGCCCGGTGAAAAGGGGAGTAGCGATAAAAGGATTCAGGCGTATTGCTTTCGGTTATGTCTGACGGATCTACCGGCAAACCGTATTCCATTCACCCGTCCTGCAGATTATGACTCCACACAATATGCTTTGCTGCTGCGCGTATTTGCAACCGGCTGGAATGAGGTCTTCAACAAATTTGATCCCATCCCCAATCATAAAACAGATGTCAATAACCACGGTCCTTTCAGTATGGATTACATTGGTATGAACTACGATTATCCGGATGCCTCTTATGAGAAAAGGAAGGAAATTATCGCAGCGCATACAGCTTATCAGCAGGGATTATTATACTTTATGGCCACAGACCCACGCGTGCCGGATAGCATCCGCATACGTATGGGGAAATGGGGCCTTTCCCGCGATGAATTCAAAGATAATGGCAACTGGCCTCACCAACTGTATATCCGCGAAGCAAGACGCATGAAAGGGCTGGAGACGATGACGGAAAATGAAGTATTAGGCAGGAATAAAGTATCCAACGCTATCGGTATGGGTTCTTATACACTGGACTCGCACAATGCGCAGCGTTATGTAAAAGAAGACGGCACTGTGCAGAATGAAGGTGATATTGGCGTGGAAATACCTGTCCCTTATCGTATCAGTTATGGCTCCATCGTACCGAAAAAGGCAGAATGCACGAATCTGCTGGCACCGGTATGTTTGTCCTGTACACACATCGCTTACGGTTCTGTGCGGATGGAACCTGTGTTCATGATTCTCGGACAAAGCGCTGCTACTGCCGCCATTCAGGCCATTGAAAGTAAAAAAGCTATACAGGATATTAGCTATGAGCAACTGAAAGCCCAGCTGCAAAAAGATAAGCAGCGTTTATAAGGCGTCTTCAAAAAAGGCACAGCTGCCGCCGGTCCAGTTCTGCGGTTTACCCTGTGATACGCCGATCATTTTACTTTTACTGATACGGGCGAGGTTGTGCGCCAGAATAGGTACCGGACTACCATCCGGCCAGATGTACATCATGCGTATTTCGCAATAGGCAGGACCTTCTGGTGTTTCTATGGCAGGAGCGTAT
The DNA here is from genome assembly GCF_900114995.1 of Chitinophaga sp. YR627. Classification (GTDB taxonomy): domain Bacteria; phylum Bacteroidota; class Bacteroidia; order Chitinophagales; family Chitinophagaceae; genus Chitinophaga. The sequence goes on along the minus strand of NZ_FOUX01000005.1, from coordinate 474,763 downwards.
TGTACTTTATGTTGCAGTATCCAGTTTCCCGGATCGGTGATCTTATCAATATCCGCTTGTGTGACGTCTATCAGGACACCTTGTCCTGCAAAGGAGAAGAGCGGTTTTAATACATAGTTTTCAAGATCGGAAGGGATCACCGGTAATTCATCCAGAAACCAGCTTTTGGGCGCATATTCACTGTGTATGAATGGTAATATGTATTTGCTGATGCGGTAAAACCAGTTTGGATGTGTGATCCATTCAACGTCGAGGTCCTGGAACAGGCTGACGTGTTTTCCTAATTTATCATGCTGCCGGTGCAGGTCATCAAAGATCACACGGTTGTAGATCCTTTTGATCTGTATTCTCCGACCATCCTTTTCATAGTACAGTTTCTTACCCTCGTGTATCAGTTCTGTCACGCAGACAGGCTGAATACCTAACTGCTTTTCAGTATAATAAAAGTCGATCCTTGTTTTTTGTTCGTGTGGCTTTACTTCCAGCAGTACTACTTCTTCCGGTTGATATTCGCCAAGGATCACATCTTTCAGTAACTGAAAATAGCTGTCTGCATTGAGTCCGCCGAAGAAGTTATTCACCGTATCAGGAATATTGAAATGTGTCCTGAACTGTCTGGCCATTAATTCCTGGAATGCATACAATGATGGGAATCCCTGTAATTCTATCAGTCTTGGCGTCAGCGCACCTTGTTCATCGCGACATACTGCAAAGTCGATCACCATGAAATGAGGATGATCGTTTTCATGTGGTACTTTCAGCTGGTGGGGAATAGCATTCTTTGTCAATTCCTTAAAGTCGGGACGCAGGATCACTTCAATGATCTCATCACAGGCTTTTTTGAGTTGGGCCGTCAGTTGTGCAGGAATGAACACGGGTGTTTCCGCTACTTTAAAAACAGGCGCTTCTCCTGCTTCCGCAGCAATGCCTTCGAGGAAATCCTGGTATTGTCTGTGTGTGAACTGATGGTTATATGCTGTACGTATTGAAGGGATCATGGTTGTGAGTTAAAGTCCACAGGCCGGTATGCTGCACTGTCTTACGCTTCAATTGTGCCAGAAACGGACTGTTTAAAAATAGCATTGTCCAGGAATGCGGGAATGAATTCGTCATGGGTGAGCATGATCTTATCCGGATCGGAAAGGTGTTCCAGCATGCTATAGTATTTCTCAGCACCATAGTTGGTGATGACCTGGTTCTTTTTTTCCTGTTGTAGCAGATACATCCGCATACCGGTAGCATCTGCTTCCGGATGGAACTGTGTACCAATGCAATAGTCACTGAAACGGATGGCCATCGTTGCTCTTTCCAGCGGTACATGCGGCCTTTCTTTTTCAAGTGCCAGCACGGTAGCGCCGGTGGTGGCCATTTGTTCCTGATCGAGTTCTATGACCTGCCAGTTGCGGCTGTCTACGATGAAGTAAGGATCGGGTAGTTCGTTGAATACCAGTTCGCCTTCACCAGCCGTTGTTTTATGAACGGGAAACACGCCGAAAGCAGGCGATCTGCGGCGGCATACATTCCCTAATTTCAGATAACGGCACATCAGCTGAAAGCTGTGGCAGATCAATAATACCTGTTTCTTGTCGTCCTTTGTTTTATTCCATTGCCTGATCTCTTCCATCAATCCGAAGTAGCGGGTTTCCCACTCGCTGCCTTCGCTGTCCAGCGGACTGCCAGGGCCACCGGTGGAGATGTATATATCATAAGAGAGATCGGGTACCTGTTGCGCTATCCGTACTTCATATTCATGGAATACCACGTCCAGTGCATGCTTTTCTGCATAGCTGGTCAATATCTCCCGTATACAGCGCATGCCTTCATTAGGCACCTGCTCGTACATGTCCAGGATGGCAATTTTCCAGTGCTGCTTAGTCGGTATCATACTGCAAAGGTACACGTTTAGCAGTCTTTCAGAAAGCTATTGGTGATGAAGTCGGTAACCGACACCAGATCTTTGGTGTCGGTGTATACTTTTAACTGCTGATCCGCACCCGTACCGTTTTCGAGAATATTGAGGGTACGCTGTATATAATGACGGCTGCCCAGTTCATCCACTACGTCGTCCACAAAGTCGAGCAGTTCATGGATCAGTGCTCTGGCATTGACTTCTGTTTCCTTCCCAAAGTCGATCAGGTTACCGTCAATACCGTAGCGGGATGCCCGCCATTTGTTTTCATTGACCAGTGCCCGGTTATAGATGATGAAGTTGAGATTCTGCATGCGCAGTTTGTAAATCTTTGCGCAGACAGCCTGGAACAGTGCCGCGAGTGTACAGGTTTCCAATACGGTAAGCGGTACGTCGCAGATGCGGAATTCCACTGTATTGAAGAAAGGATGTACCCGCAGGTCCCACCATACTTTCTTGGGGTTATCAATACAGTTGGTTTTTACGAGCAACTGGATATATCTGTCGTATTCTTCGATACTGGCAAAGTAATCGGGGATGCCGGTACGGGGGAATTTATCAAATACCTTGGTACGGTAAGATTTAAAACCGGTGTTACGGCCTTCCCAGAAAGGGGAGTTCGTACTGAGCGCAAATACGTGCGGCAGGAAATAACGTACCGAGTTGGCGATATGCAGGGCCATTTCCCTGTTTTCCATGCCCACGTGCACATGTAGTCCGAAGATGAGGTTGGAGCGGGCGGCATCCTGCATTTCATTGACGATCTCAAAGTAGCGGGGATTGTCTGTAATGTGCTGGAACTGCCATTTGGAGAAAGGATGTGTACCGGAAGCGCCAATGCTGTATCCCAGGTCACCAGCTATGCTGGCAATTGTCTTGCGCAGCATGGATACATCTTCGCAGGCTTCATCGATGTTGGCGCATATCTCTGTGCCTACTTCTACAACTGCCTGGTGAAACTCGGCTTTTACTTTATCTCTAAGCACCTTGTGGGCTTGTTCTACGATCTTTTGTTCATGAGATCTCAGTTCTCTGGTCTGGGGGTCCATGACCATGTATTCCTCTTCAATACCGAGGGTGAAGTTGTTGAGCATGCGGTGATTCAATTAAGAATTAGGATTTATGAAACAGGAATTGAGCGTAAATAGCTGACACTTCAATTACGAATTGCTGATCCTAATTCCCCCAAAGTTATTCTTTCTTTTCAGTCGAAAATCATGTGGGGAATAATTTAGAAACAGGAGTCCGGAACTGCCGGTTCAGGGCTTTGACGATCAATTCCTGCTATGTAATTCCTAATTGAATACAATTACTCTTCTTTCTTTTTTGTCTTCTTCACGGCCGTCTTTCTGGCCGGCGTCTCTTTCTCTTCCACTTTCGGCGCCTTTGGCTCCTTCAGTGTTTTGGTATCTTTTGGCGGCTTGGCAGGAGAGACAGCAGTCGGCTTTTTAGCGGCTACTCTCTTTGCCCCGGGTACGATCGCGGTTTGCTGGCCCTGAATAGCGTGTTGCAGGAAATTCCCCCAGGTCAGGTTATCTGTGCCTGGCGTCTGCTGTTGCGCACGCTGTATGGCGTAGGTAGCCGCAGTTTCCACCACCCATTCAAAGTTCTCTGTACCAATCACTTTTTCATTTGTTTCAGGAGCGGGATTCCAGAAGTCGATTACATAAGGCACACCGTTCTGAATGGCGATTTCAACGGAATTGAAATCATATCCGAGGTATTGGTTCAGTTGTGCTACCTGGTCGGCAATGGTATTCAGCAGCGTGGTATCGCCTGAGTCTTCCGTCAGGTAACGCTGGTTTTCCGGCTGATATGGATCGTAAGGTATTACGCGTACATATCTGCCGCCTATGCAATAACAACGATAGTAAGACTGGTATTTGATCTCTTCCTGCAGCATCATGACCAGCTGTCCGGTGCGGGCATGTTGTGCAAAGAACTCCTCACGGTCATGTATTTTATACACATGTTTCCAGCCACCGCCATTGTATGGTTTCATGTAGGCAGGAAAGCCGATATGATCAAAGATAGCATCCCAGTCGAAGGGGTAGACCAGGTTTCTGAAGGATTGATCGCTTGTATTGAGGGGAAGATCTCTGGAGGGGATCAGTGCCGTTTTAGGCACTTTTACACCGGTGCGGTGTGCCAGTTCATTGTTGACGAATTTGTCGTCAGCACTCCACCAGAAAGGGTTGTTGATAACCGCAGTACCATCAAGTGCGGCCTGTTTAAGCCAGGTGCGATAGAAGGGTACGTCCTGGGAGATGCGGTCAAGGATGACAGTATAGCCGGAGGGGGTACCCTGTATCACTTTCTCGATGGATATTGCTTCTGCTGTGATTCCGTCTATCTGTTTGTCATTCACACGATCGATAAAGGCCTGCGGAAAGCCATTTTCCTGGCCGAAAAGGAGTCCTATTTTTTTCATCTGTAAAGAGTTTTACTGTTTGGTTATCCGTCGTTTACAACAGCCGCCGATGAAAATCAATATTCGCGCCAACAGTAGAGGCTATTTGATCAGGGACAGGTAGTAAGGCAGCATCTCCAGCCAGGTGGGCCAGTCGTGTGTCTTGTTAGGCCTTACGTCCAGCCAGTGCATAATGCCTTTATTATGAAGGATGCCGGACATTGTCTCATTCTGGCTACGGGTAATGTCTTTTTCAGCTACGCCCAGGATAATTCCCATCCGCCAAAGGGCTTCATGCGGATTAGCCGGCATAAAATCTACCGGGTTATTATAATATACATTGTCGTCATAATGGCCGTTCAGCCGGGCTTTTACGTCAAAAACACCGCTGAGACTGAACAGATAAGAAACTCTTTCCGGGTACCGGAAGGCAAAGTTTGCTGCATGGTAACCACCGAAACTACAGCCGGCTACTGCAATACGCTGAACGCCTGTTTCTTCAGTCACTTTTTCCAATATCTCATGCCGGAGCATATTGTCATATCTGATGTGATGAAGGGCTCTTTCAGCCGGGGTGATGTGTATATTATACCAGCTATGTACGTCCACTGTATCGGGACAGTACACTTTGATCAGCTGGTTGTTGATAAACCATTCCAACGCCTGTATTACACCTCTGTCCCTATGTTCATAGTGCCTTCCCATGGAGGTAGGGAAGAGTATCAGCGGATAGCCCTCTTCTCCATACACCAGCATTTCAAATTCATGGCCCAGGTGCGGGGAATGCCATTTGTAATGTTGTTCCAGCATGGTTATAAATATAAGGAAAAAAAATTAAGCACCCGACCTGCAACAGATTGACATACCATGGTTTTTGACGGACGGTTAATGGCATAAAGAAAAGGCGTCCAGCTATATAGCGGACGCCTTCCTTCTGTCTTAATATATTGGTACAGGTTAAAGCGGATCTTGACCTGTGGTAAATTACAGATCGCTCGGCAGCAGGAACGTATACTTCAGATTGTATGAAGTCTTCCTGCTGGAAACTATTGTGCCACCTCTTGTCAGCTGCTCATGCTGACTCATAGAGGTGGCAAAGTTATCAGCGTCGTAGGTATAGGCATTGGTGATGGTCTGTACAGAACCATCAGGATATTGTGTTGTTTTGGTGATCACGTTGTTGGAAGACATCCAGCCGGCGCTTTCTTCTGCGTCGAAAATGAAGTGCGTGAAGGAAGCTCCTTTATAGTTCGGCTTCTCATCATAAGTATAAGAGATCGTTGTGATACGGGTGCTTTCGGTATTTCTGTATACCGGTATCTCGCGGCGATCAGTTACCCGGCCTCTGGCGTCTCTTACCATCAGATCTTTACGTGTCAGCAGGTAAGGAGCGATCACACCGTCTATCTCATAGTGATAAATACCTACGATCTTGTTGCCGTTATCATACGCAAGACTATCATAACCATTTTTCAGGCCGCTATAGGAAGAGAATAATATCACTTTCCCCACTCTGCCTTCTGCGTCATACTCTACTTCTTTGGCTTTGGCACCTACGTTGCCGAACTCATTGGAAACGTAAGTAAAAGAAATCCTGCCTGTAGTATCGAAGCGGATCATTTCGGAATGAAAATCCTCCGTTGTAACATCTGAGGTCTCGAAGATCGCTACCCTGTTACGTCTGTCGTAAGAATAGGAACTGGTTTTCAGCGCGCGATCGTTCTGAGGCTCCATGGTGGAAAAAGCTCTTTCTCCCTGCGGACCGTCGTCCTTCTTACAGGAAGCAAAGCATGTGATAAATAAAGCTGCAGTTAGTAGAAGTCTAATCATGTATTATGAGCAGTTATTTGTCGAGAATTTTGTACTTGATAGCAAATTTGCTGGTATTGTTGTACACTTCGGCGCCGCCCTGAGTAGCCTTTCTGGTGCGAAAGATGGAGTCCGGGTAGTTGCCTCTGTCGTAGGTGTATAAGTTATTGATTGTAACCACAGAATCGCCTGCAGGATATCTTGTTACCTGCGTAAGCGGATTATTGGCTGATAACCAGGTGATACCGTTGTTCAGATCCATTACGAACAGGTCCGCTGGTTTTATCATGAAATTGATCGCATCGTCATAAGTATAGGTAGCTGTGCTGATGGTATCCTTGCTTTCGGTATCGCCGGATAATGGCAATATGTGTCTGGCAATGATGTTGCTTTTGCTGTCCCATACCATTGTCTCCTTGCTATAAAAGGCAAATTGAGGAGTGACGTCGTTGTTTGGTTTACTATGATAAATGGCGGACAGTTTTCCCTCACTGTTGTACACCAGGCTGTCGTAACTCAGCCGGTTCCAGGTAGTAGGGGATATATGATTGATAATGACCAGTTTATTATTGCTGTTGTAAGCGAAGGTGATTGTTTTCAGCAGGGCAGATGGATCAGCTTCCGTATTTGTGTTGATGCCGGTCATACGACTGTCAGCATCAAATATAGGGTCCTGTCTGAAGTAATAATTTCTATTGAGATCGGCTATTATGTAGTAATCAACCCTTTGTTTGTCATCGAGTTGCAACATGGTGTAGTTCTTCATATTACCGCCGTCGAGGGTAAAGAATACCCGGTCCTTTGGGATAGGATCTTCCGTAACGGGTGCATCATCCTTTTTACAGGATGCGAACAATGATGTAAGGAGTACTGCGCTTAGCAGGATCTTTCTCATAGAGTAATAGGGAACCATTTATAATAGCCGGATCGCATCTGAAGATACGGATCCGGGTACAAATATATGTCTTATTTTAAATGTGTGTATCACTTTGTGGGCCTGCAATTGCGCTAAATTTAGGTTAACGCGAACGGGGGTTCGTTAAGTCGTTCAGTGTGAACAGGTAGCAAAAAAAAGGTCCCGCCATAGGCGAGACCTTTTTTTATATTTTTTGCTGAATACTGCTTATCTGAAGATATAGCGGAAGCCCAGCTGACCCTGCCAACGAGCAGACTGTAAACCGAAATCATCGATCTGGGCAACAGTCTTGTTGTCGTATTTGGTAGGAGCTTTAAAGTTATAAGTCGGAGTAGTTCCGTTAGCCGCAAAACCAACGAAGTCGATCAGACCGTAGTTGTTATAGCTCATACCTGTACGGGTAGAGTATACGCGACCCCAGTCATTATTGATCATGTTACCCAGGTTGAATACGTCGAAGGAGATCTGTAAAGTATGACGTTTACCATTTTTCTGGGTGATGTAGATATCCTGTGCAATGTGCAGGTCAAAGATGTGTGTGAACGGAGTTCTCAGACCATTCTTTGGTGCATATTCGCCTCTGTGTTTGCTCAGATAGCTATCACCATTGATGAACGCATCCAGTGCAGCCCACTGTTGTTCAGGAGTAACAGTAGCACCGTTAGCCTGGTAAGATACGAGGTTGATCTCTGATGCACTTCTTGGGATGTAGATCAGGTTCAGGCCTTTATCACTGCTGGAACCGTTGTAGTCACCAACGATGTTGGTGTTAGGAATATCTCTGTAACCGTAAGAGAATCTTTCGCCGGACTGACCAGTGTAATACAGGGTAACAGTCGTACCGAAATGTTTCAGGTATTCTTTCTTGTAAGTTACAGAAGCGATGATCCTTGAACCGAGGTCGAAGATAGAGTTACCCAGGTCGATATCGTTACGGCCTCTGATGTTAGCAACTCTCCACTGAGAAGAGTTCTGAGAAGATTGACCGTCGTTGATGCTCTTGGAACGGCCGTAAGTGTAAGCAGCCATTGCGCTGAAACCACCATAGAAGGTTTTCTGTAACTGAGCAGTCAGGTTGTAAGAGTAACCTTTGCTGGTGTTATCAGCATACATGATATCAGTGTAGTTACCCAGAATGGTTTTACCTACATTTTTCCACATCGGACGGTTGTCGCTACCGCTACCGGTTACATTAGTACCAGCAGGGATGTATGACAGATTGTAGTAAGCAACGTTGTTGATGTTCTTAGTGTAGATTGCTTCTAAGCTACCCACCATACCCCAGGGCAATTTCTGATCAACTGCGAGGCTGGTTCTGAATACCTGAGGGAATTTGAAGTCTTTTGCAAACAGATCGATCTTACCTGATGGCGCAGCAGTGATGCTAGGCTGAGCATAAGGATCAGATACAAAAGGAATCGGGTTGTTGGTACCGCCGGTTGGTTTGGTAGAATCGTAAGCGAGTCTCATACCACCCAGGGTAACACCATTGTTATTATAGATACCACCTAACCAAACATAAGGGATACGGCTGGTGAAGATACCGGCACCACCACGGATCTGGGTGGTCTGGTCACCTTTCACGTCCCAGTTGAAGGCAAAGCGTGGAGACAGCAGGATCTTAGCGTCTGGTTTAACACCTGTCTGTGCGCCTTTGATATCCCATTTACCGGCAGCAACTACCTGAGGCAGTACGTTGGTATTGAAATCATTGTTTACAGCGGGATCAGTCAGCAGCATAGGGAGGTCAGCACGAACACCCAGTGATAAACGTAAACGATCAGTTACCTGGTAGTCGTCCTGTGCATACAGACCCAGTTGCAGTGCTTTGAATTTGGCAGCACCATTGGTGTTATCACCAGTAGTTTTATCTACAGCTGAGAAGGAACGGTTGTACTGGGTTGGTGATTTGTCATTCATGAAATCATCCAGGGTAGCGAAAGTATAAGAACCAAAGTTCTGACCGATAAATACGTTGGTCATATTATAGAACTCGTTACTTGTACCCAGGGAGATGGTGTGTTTACCTCTGTACAGTTCCAGGTTATCAGTCAGGGTCAGTACGTCCTGTTTCAGCAGGTTAGCTGCAGAAAACTCTTCAGTACCAAAGCTGACAGATTCTCTTGAAATGAATACGGAAGTATATGGAGCGCCGGTGATACCACGGTCGTCTCTTACGAAGTTAGCACCTAACAACAGGGAGTTGGACGCCCTGTTGCCGAACTGGCTTTTCAGCTCAGCAGTGGTAGCGTTGGTGGTAGAAGGGAAGGAGATACCCTTGTTAGAGAAGGTGATAGTTGAAGCGCTGGATTTACCAGGGCTTACGCTTTCACCATGTGTATACTGGTGACGGATAGTGAATTTGTTGGATTCGTTGATGTTCCAGTCAATTCTTGCAAAGAACTTGCGGCCATCCAGTGTGTTTTCAGTTGTTTCGTATCCACCCGGATCGTAACCCGCTGCACGCAGTTTAGCTTCCAGTGCATCCAGCTGAGCTCTTGAAGCCGGAGTAGCACGGCCGTTCGCATATGTTTCGTAAGTGAAAGGCTGCGGACGGTTTTCTTTCTGCCACTCTGCGTTGATGAAGTAGAACAGTTTATTTTTGATGATTGGACCACCTAAACGTGCACCGTATGTTTTGGAAGAGAAATCTGCCAGTTTGGTACGTTTGCTTTCGTCTTTGGTGGGTGTTTTACCAGCAAGGCTTTCATTACGCACAAAGTAGTATGCAGAACCTTCTATTTCGTTGGTACCGCTTTTAGTTACAGCGTTGATAGCGCCACCGGCGAAACCACCCTGTTTAACGTCGAACGGAGATACGTTGATATTGAACTGGTCAATGATGTCAATACTGAACGGAGAAATACCGATCTGACCACCATTGGTACCATTTTCAGCCAGACCGAATACGTCGTTCTGTACCGCACCATCAACGAAAGTAGCGTTGTACTTGTTGCTGGTACCTGCGATAGAGATAGTCTGGTTACCGCTACCGTCTTTGGTCAGTTTCGCCTGAGGCGTTAAACGTACAAAGTCGGTCAGGTTTCTACCTACGGAAGGCAGGGCTTCAACCTGTGTACGGTTCAGAGTAGTCTGTGCACCCTTACGGTTAGAATTGAAGACAGTGCTTCTCTGGCCAATAACCTGTACTTCTTTGATATCCTGGGCTTTTTCGCCAAGGCTGATGTTCAGTCTGAATGGCTGACCGAGTGCGAGGAAGATATCGCCCTGGTTGTATTCAGTGTAACCGATAAAGGTTGAAGTTACTTTGTATGGACCGCCAACGTTCATGTTGGGGATACGGTAGTAACCTTCCGCATCGGTTGTTGTTCCGTATTTGGTACCTGAGGGCAGATGGATCACAACAACGGTAGCCCCGGGTAACGCCTCCTTCGCAGGACCGGTGATTCTACCAATCAAGCTACTGGTAGTTACCTGTGCAAACGAAGTGATTGTGCTAAACAGAACAATGAATGTAAATAGTAGTCTTCTAAATCCCATATAAGAGCAGTTTGATTTATGACGCAAAATTGGGGAATAAATCCTAACGAATTTTAACTTGAAATTAACAAATTGTTATGCGATTGATCCTATTAGGTTTATAGGATACAATTTTGGATGGTTGCCACTTTTAACAGCCATTTGATCGAGTTTGTTCAAGAAACTGGCTTGGAATTTCTAAAAAATCGAATAGAAAACTTTTAAATACCTTAAATATAGTCGCGTACGTCGTAAAATTATCCAGTTTTAGCATTGATGGATTGATATACATATAATAATATATGCATCGGCTTACCTGAAAGTAACCAGAAAGGAAAGTGAACAGTTCTTATTTTACCATAACTTTGCACATTAATCTATAATAAAGCTCTATGTTAGATACAATAGAATCAGCCATAGAAGATATCAGGAATGGTAAGCTGGTAATAGTGGTGGATGATGAAGACAGGGAGAATGAAGGAGATTTTGTTACAGCAGCAAGGAACGTTACACCGGAGATCATCAATTTCATGAGCCGTTACGGCCGTGGTTTAATATGTGCCCCCCTGGTGGAGGAGCGTTGCGAGGAACTGAAACTGGAAATGATGGTGCGCGACAACACTGCCCTGCACCAGACACCCTTTACCGTATCCGTTGACCTCCTGGGTCACGGTTGTACCACCGGCATCTCTGCACATGACCGCGCCAAGACCGTACAGGCCCTGATTGATCCTAATACCCGCCCGGAAGAACTGGGTAAACCAGGACATATCTTCCCCCTGAAAGCAAAAAGTGGTGGCGTACTTCGTCGTACCGGCCATACGGAAGCAACGATCGACCTGGCCAGACTGGCTGGTTTTGAACCTGCTGGCGTACTGGTGGAAATTATGAACGAAGACGGTTCCATGGCTCGTCTCCCTGAATTACGCCAAATTGCCGACCAGTTTAACCTGAAACTGATCTCCATAAAAGACCTGATCGAATACCGCCTCGCAAAAGAAACCCTGATCGAGGAACAGGTAACCGTAAACATGCCGACTGAATACGGTGATTTCGAACTCGTCGCTTTTAAACAGCTTAACTCAGGCGAGCTGCATATGGCACTGAAAAAAGGTACCTGGGAGAAAGGTGAACCTGTACTCGTGCGTATTCACTCTTCCTGCGTAACCGGCGATATCCTTCATTCCCTCCGTTGTGATTGTGGCGAACAGCTGCACAAAGCCATGGAAATGGTAGAACGTGAAGGAAAAGGCCTGATCCTGTATATGAACCAGGAAGGTCGTGGTATCGGTCTGCTGAACAAACTGAAAGCTTATAAACTCCAGGAAGAAGGCCGCGATACAGTTCAGGCTAACCTGGAACTGGGCTTCAAAATGGATGAACGCGACTATGGCGTTGGTGCACAGATCCTCCGTCATATGAACATCTCCAAGATGCGCCTGATCACCAATAACCCACGTAAAAGAGCCGGTCTGAATGGATACGGTCTTGAAATCGTGGAGAATGTAGCGATCGAGGTACATCCGAATCCGCATAACGAGTTCTATCTCAAGACCAAACGCGATAAGTTGGGTCATGAGATCCTGAAAGGGTAATTCAAATGCAACAGAGATCGTTGCGAAAGTTAATATAAAAGCGAAGGCGCTTCCGTTCCGGAGGCGCCTTCGCTTTTATATATAAATACAGATCGTATTTGTGCTTACTTAAGTTGTCCTGATCTTGCCCTCTACATCGGCTCAAGTCCACCTCATGTCCCGATCAAGTCCACCTCGTCTTCCCCTTTATATCGGCTCCGATGTATGTCTGACTTACCTTAACGCCTACCGAAGTCTATCCCTCCTTTATCACTATCTCTGACTTATCAATACTTAAGTGCCTGACAGTTAATTCTTCACTCTCTTTATGGAATCTTCCCTTCTGTCTTCCCGTTCTTTCTCCTCCAGTCTGGCTGCTTCTGCTCTACGCATAGAGTCCAGCATACGGCGCCGGTTCCGTTCATTGAACAGTTCGGAAAACTTGTTATACTCACGTACATAAGAGATACCCAAACCCGCCTTGTTACGGTTTACCAGGTTATACACATCATAATCCGACTTACTGAACGCATTGATACGTACACGTCCCTCTGGTGTCAGCAGGTACTCTGCCCGAAAGTCACCCGCGAAACGGTTCGCATTAGCAGACGTATTCGCCTTACCCCAGTCATAGTCACCACCCACATACAGTCTGATCCTGTTGTTATACAGGTTACTGGTCACACCGGCGCTCACCTGGTTACGGTCCAGAGACGCATTGTCCTGGTTACCAATGTTATAAGCGCGATAATTTACGTTGATGCCGATACCACTGTTCTTGAGTAGTACACCGGTGATATTGTTCAGGATGGCAGATGCCTGTGCACTCAGTGCCTGTCCCACACTGTTCTTACCGGTAGTCGCCACGTTTGCACCGCCGGCGGAGTTAGGATCTTCCGGGAGGAACTGGTTGAACAACAGGAGACCCGCCATCTGTTGCAGGGCTTTGTTCTGGTCCTGGTTCACCTCACGGAGCTTGGCAGCGACACCACTTTCATAGGCCAGGGAGCCTACTTCTGGCAGATTGATCTCATAAGTGATATCCGGTTTCATCAGCTCATTACGCAGGTTGATCAGGATATCCACTCTTTCAGTACGGGTAGCCAGCTTGTCACTTGCGGTGGATGCCGTTCCTACCAGGTTATACAGACTGACTTTAGGCAGGGTATATTTAGCGTGTACATCTACTTTTGCTTCATTAGGGTCACCATTCCAGGTGATGGTACTGCTTTTATCAATGTCAAACTTCCAGCTGGTCAGTCTTTGCAGGGTAAAGTTATAAGACCCGGATACGATCTCATAGTTACCGAACATATTGAAATCACCCTCCGTATTTACCATGATCTGGAGGTTACCGTTACCATTTGCAGAGATCATATCACCGGAAGCAGCATCCATGATCACATCGATCTGTGCATCCGGCGTAGCCGAAATATCCAGTTTCACGTTCAGACGCACGTTATCTTTCTTCTTTTTCTTTTCTTCCTTCAGCTCTGTACCATAGCTCTTAAAGGTGATATAATCCGAACGGCCGATATCTTTACTGTCCGACAATGGCAGATAGAAATGGGTGCCCTTACCCGGTCGGGCCTGTATGCGCAACTGTAGATCATTCAGCGGACCAGAGAAATACACCTTACCATCTGATATAACATCACCATAGAACAGGTCGCTGTCTGCCGCTCCCGTATTCAGAAATACAAAGTTGCGGGCAGTCACATCAAAGTCGAAGTTCAGATTATTGAAATGATCGTGAGAAATATAACCGCTGGCGCTTGCCCTGCTGTTATTCTTATCAACGATAGTGAAGTTGCCAAACTCAATCAGGTTATCATCCACATTCACATTGAGTCGCGGGATCGTATATTTGGTGCCCAGGTATAACACCCTGACCCCAACACTGTCAATACGCAGATTTCCCCTTACCGACGGTACCTTGGTCGTACCGGCAACAGACAATTTTCCGCTTACATTACCCTTCAGATCTGTTACATACTCGTTTACAAAGCGATCGAGTATACTGAGCGATGTACCGTTCAGTTCTACGTTAGCTTCCAGTCGGTTATTGGTTTCGGACACACCGATCAGCCCTTCTGCAAAGAGATTCTTTCCTTTATTTTCTGATCTTACAGAAAAGGTCACGTCATCTGTTTCCTGTCTGTATCCACCTTCAAAGGCTACCAGACCAATGGAGTCATTATCGATACGTAATTCGCTGGTCGTGATATTGGCATCAACGGCCAGGCTATGTATAGGATCAGAAATATCGATCTTCCCGTCAGCAAAGCCTTCTATGCGTAAAGCAGTCAGCTGGGAAGGGATCACATCACTCAGATTGAGGTTTTTCAGGTTGACGATGAATCTGGACTCATCCGGGTTAAACTCATTGGTTTCAACTGTGATACTCTGCTCATTCCTGGTCACCTGCAGGTTATTGATCGTCAGGAAGTCTTTGCTCCAGTAGATCTCATTACCCGGTGTTACATTCCATTGCCGCTCATTGACTGTAAAGGCGCTGTTCAGGAAACTTACCTTTACACCTTCCGGCACGGTCACTACCCGGGCATAGAATCCATCCAGGTTGGAGGAGTCACCAGCCTGGAGGTCTACCTTGATATAGGAGGTATCTCTGCCGGAGTTGGCCAGTATCAGGGGATGCTGTAACCATACACGATCACCGGAAGATACTTTCCCGATGCTTGTGCTGATATCGATCTTATTGAAGGTGCCGGAGCTCTTCAGTTGCAGGTCTTCAAAATGAAAATTCCGGTAGGAGGCCAGCGGCACATTCACCTGTAAGGCCAGATTCCCTTTGATCGTATTCAGTGAACCTTCTACGGTAGAATTATCAAAACCGGAAATATCTTTGGAGAAGCCACGGATCAGTTTGTCCACCTGCCCCATCTTGAAGGCAAAAGAGAAGTCCTGCTGGATATCATCTTTTGGTGCATCCGGGAAGTAGCTGGGATAGTATTTGTTCAGCAACAGGCGAAAGGCATCAGGTAATTGCATGAAGCTGTAATTCCCTTTTACATATCCACCGATCTCACTACCCTGTATGGCCAGTACTTTCACATTGTTCTCAAAGTGGGTAGACACGTTGAGTGAGTCAAATTCCAGTCTGCGTTGATCTTTGAAAAGGGAGACGTTATATACTCTGGCGGAACCGTTAAAGTTGTCAATATTGCTACCGGCGAAGTTAAGCGCCAGCTTGGATTGTAATACAATGGAGTCCTGGGTCAGCTGTAAGGCGCGCAGATTACCATGACGGATATCAGCATCAAAGTCAAAGACAGGCACGTCTTCGTTGAAATCAATGGTACCGGCAAAGTCCATATCCAGGTTCGGATCATTAGCGGTCAGTGAACCATTGAAGAACTTACGGTTCATGTCGCCTTTTGTCTTGATATTGCTGTAAGAATATCCGTTGAGGGTGATCTGTTGTACATCTGCATCTACCGCTGCCTTCAGGGTTTTGAAGTTGAAGCCTTCTCCGTTCAGCTTTGCACTGAGGGATGTGCTGGTCAGTTCAGGTACGCCTAACAGGCTGCCGACGTTAAAGGCATCTGTTGTCAGACTACCAGAATACACGGGTATATCCTTGCTTGTTTTGAAGTTGATATCCGAGTTCAGGTTCCCCAGGTTGGTCTGGAACTTACCATAAGCAACGAAGTCATTCACGAACCCCGTGAAGCTACCCGCGAAGCGGATATTGGTCAGACGGTCCAGTCGCAGGGGATCTGTATTCCTCAATTCAGGGGCGATACTAAGGATATCTGCACCGGTGGTCAGCAGTTCATCTGCATGAAAATCAATAGAAGTGTTGTTGATATCCGGCAGGCCTCGCAGTTCGATACCACCGAGTAAGCGGGTGGTTGTGCCGGCCTGTAATTCAATGTTATTAGCTTTCAGATTGCTCACAGGGCCTCTGGCGTCTCCGTTCAGCAGGATTTCTCTTTTCCAGTCTGAAAGGATCGGGGCAAAGTAGGCGATATCATCAGAATGCAGTTTACTGTTCACGATATGGGCGCGCATATAAACGGCATTGACATAATCGTTCATATCGCTGATATCAGCATACTGCATAGTATAGTAGTCCCGCAGATGGCTGCGATTCGTCATGAGGTCCATATGGGAGAACTCCATTTCAACGGGCGACATCTTAAAGCGCGCGGTCAGTTTCTTTACCTGGAAACCGCAGCGCTCTTTGGTGCTCATGGTCAGATCACCGAGGATGCTGTCCTTAACCATACTGGTATTCGCCAGAGAGAGGTTGATACTATTGAAACGAATATGATTCGGAGCAAAATAGCCCTCTTCGATCTTTGTAGAATCTTCCAGGTCATCTACTCCGAGGGTACCGTCCTTGATGGAAAGCTCTTTCACCAGCAGCTTCCAGTTGGCGCTGTTCCAGCGTAAGGCCGGGATGGCAGCAGTATCTGTCAGCTCCGGAGCAGGAGGCGCGGGTCTCTTTTTACGGAGTGGAGAAGCCGGGTACCGGGTAATGATAAACGTAGGTTTGTCCAGCGTCAGTTCCTGGATATCAATGTTATGCAGATTAAGATCGATGTTCTTGGCATCCACATAAATGCGTTTAGCAGCCACACGCATGTCTTCGCCGATCCAGGCATCGATCTGATTAATACGGACATTACGCAGGTCCGTTTTACGTAGATCAAGGGATACGCCGCCACTTCCTTCTTTCTTTTTGTGTGTGGTATCCGGTGGGGCACTGAATTCATCGATAATGAACTGATAGTTCCACAATGAATCATTTCTGTGACGGATCAGGTTCACGTCCGCGTCCTCCAGCCCTATGAACTTCAGTACTGGTTTTTCCTGGAAGAAGAACCAGTCTGTAATACGCAATTGTAATACACGGGCATACAACAAGGTGTCTTTGTGACGGTCCTCGATCAGGGTTCCCTCCAGCCGCAGACTGTTAAAGAGCCGTATGTTAACGTGCTCTATTTCAACTTTGGTCTTCAGTTGTTGGGATAGCCGGCTTGTGGCCTCATGCACCAGGAAGTTCTGTACCACCGGAATATTTACCAGGACGCTTATCAGGATAACAAGGGCCAGTAAACTCAGCAAGATTACAGTTAATATTTTGCGTACTTTTTTCAGGCTGCGAGATTTAATCCGGCAAAAATAGTTGAATTAGTCCATAGTCCATAGCTGAATAGTCTATGAAAACAACGATTTAATATCCGGTGATGTGTTGATAAAATCCCAATGAGAACGCGGGATCGCTGCCTGTCGTCTGTAAAAAGTAAATTATGGCAATGTTTTAACAGTTTATTGTACGGGTTTCACCGTATATCCCTGCTTGCGTAATAACGCAATCACACCGGTATTTCCACCCAGGTGTCCCGCGCCTACCGCAAAAAAGGTTGGTTCTTTTGCCGCTGCCGCTGCAATCAAAGGCACCCAGTTACGGTTACGGTCATCCAGCAGGATATCTTTATAACGTACCATATCTTCTGTTTCTGTCATCAGCTTAGCCAGTGCTGTAACGTCCTGTTCACGGTAAGATTTCAGCATCTGTGAATAGGTCTCGCGTGTTTTCTCAGGTTCACCGATCGTTTTCAGGATCATCTGTGCCTCTTCTTTATCAGGGATGCTGTCAAAGATAGCCACCTGGTCCAGCGCCTTTTCCAGTCCGTGAACAGGCAATTGCTGTTCCTGTGCAAGCTTCACCAGTTCTGCTTCACAATAGGCAGGGTTCTGGCAGACGGAAGTAAAGTACTGTCTGGTGATCAGTGATAACAATACGAGTGGTTTGAACCTGTCCAGTACTGCCACGTCCATATGCATGGAGTCCTGGCACCATTCTTTTAATTGCTTGTACTCGGCATCACTAACGAAGCTTTTAAAGGAATAGCCTTCGGGCATCATCATGGCTGCCTGCAGGGACTGCATTTCCTCCTGATCGGACATGTTAATCTCAAGGAACAGTGATTTGGCTTGTTTGATGGCTTCCTTTGTAGCGGTGGAGAAGTGCAGATCGTCCTGACAAACGATATGGATGGTGCCATATAACCAGGATGGGCTTTTAAGGTCTTTACCGGAGATTTCCCATAAGAGGGAAGACTTTTCTTTGGGTTGTTGCTGAGCTTTGGCGGTTAACAATGAAAAACTGCAAAGCAGCAGTGTACCGATCTTTTTAAGTAACATACTTATTGGTTTATGAGTAATGTGTGCAATACTTCCAGATCTTTGTCACTATGCTGGGCTGAAATGATGATCCGGTTCACCGGCGGACTATCAGGATTCGGATAGCCAAAAGAAGAGATCATAATGTCATGGTCCAGCAGGTATTTTTCTATGCCTGAACGATCCTTTAACAGAAATATGGGTAAATGAAAAGGATTGTACAGATACCCGATCCCTGTTGCCAGTCCTTCAAAGTGCCTGATCTTATGCTGTAGCAACGCAAGCTGTGCAGCATGTAAGGGAAAGCTTTGCAGGAATGCCCAGGCATTGGCGGGCATCATCGGTGTTGCTCCTGTGAACAGGGGCGTTTTTTTAATCGCGGCAACATCTTTTGCATGTCCGGCCACGACGCCTCCCTGTGTACTGTAAGCCTTTGCCAGTGACGCGGAAAGCAGATAGCGTACCGCAGATAATTGCGGTAAACGGCTGACAATACCACTGCCGTCATCAGAGACAATTCCTATGCCATGCGAATCGTCGATCAGTACCAATACCTGCCGTTTTATTTCATTCAGCCAGCTGAAATCATTGATAGTACTGGTTAAAGGATTCACTCCGTCCGCAACGATCACAAAAGTATGATCCGGATGCGCATTTACTTTTTCTGTTGTTTTGGCAGCCCAGTCCGCCCACGTATCTGTCGGGATGACTGGTTTCCCTGTTCTTAATGCCGGATGGGCATTGGGTGCATACAATAACTCACCCTGTGTGGCAGCATACTGTACCGCTGCCTGCGAGGCCAGATAACCTGAAGAGAATGTGGCGGAAGCCTGTTGCCGGAGGTGCACAGCCAGTGCATGTTCCAGTTCTTCGTAAAGATGTAGCCGTGTATTAGCGATCCTGGAAGAAATGAATACTGTACCATACCGGTCAATACCTTCTTTCAGCAATACATTGAAAGCCGGATGACTATGCAGTCCCAGATAAGAAAAACCGGAAAAGAAGAGATATTCTTTTCCGGCAATGCTACTGGTGCTGGTGGGCGTGGAATGTGTGAACTGTGCCTCCATGCGTATATTACTCAGCTTTTGTTTTCAGTATGAAATAGTACTCGCCTGTATACACTTTCATATCAAAGTGTGTGGCGTCCAGTTTTACGATCGTTACCAGGTTTTCAGTGACCTTGTCCGCTGAAGAACGGAGTCCGTTGGCAGCCGTCACCGATATGATCTTCCCGTCGCTCAGCAGTGTATATCTACCGGTATCAGGTCTGTTATCAATAGTGGCGATGAATAAATTGTTATCCAGGAACTGATAATACACATTGGTGTAGTAACCTCTTTTCAGATCGATCGCCTGTGTGATCTGTGTGTTGTCATACGGACTTTCCGGCGGCACTACTACATCGTATACACGCCATTTCTTATGAATGAGCAGTTCGTTGTTGCGACGGCTGTTGCAGGCGCTGAATACGATGGCAGACAGGGCCATGAGCAGGAGTATCCGTGATGGGATGCGCATATTTATTATTGTTTTTTGCCGAACATTTCCTGGTTGAAATCCTGTGATTTCCCTTTGGGAATAGACAGACTTTGCCAGTCGTTCTTCTTAATCATTTTACCAATGTACACAATTTGCCCTACATGATAGGGGAGGTGAGCCAGTTGTCTGTTGATAGCATCGATCACGATATGCGGTTCACTACGGATGTATACCGTCTTCTCCAGATCCTCCGGCTGCAATGCGCTGATCGCATCCAGCATACATTTCCAGCCGTCTTCCCACAATTGTTTAATGGCAGCTGCGGATAGCCCGTCTGCTTCAAACTCCAGATCCCTGTTACGCCAGGGTTTTTCTCCGTCGCTGGTCAGGAAGTCTGTCCAGCGGGAGCGCATATTACCACTCATATGTTTAATGATGAGGCAGATGCTGTTAGGCTCGCCTTCGGGTTGCCAGTATAATTGCTGTTCTGTCAGCACAGTAATGGTCTGATCACCTAATGATTTATAATAGGCAATTCTTTTCAGTACGCTATCCAGATATATTTTTCCTATCATGATAAATAGTTTTTGCTGTTATCAATAACCAGCGGCGCTGTCATCGCCCCGCTTATCACCCACAGCCTCCAGCTGACCTTTTCCATTAATCCTGATCAGTTCCACGCGTCCGATCGGACTGCTCGGTTCGATCTTGTAGCCCATCTGTTTCAGGCCATTCAGTGGCGTCTGATCGAAGTCAGCTTCTACATATACTTCATCCGGCAACCATTGGTGGTGAAACTTTGGCGCGTCTACTGCCTGTTGTGCGGTGAGATTGAACTCCAACAGGTTGAGCAGGGTCTGGAATACAGAAGTGATAATGGTGGAACCGCCCGGGGTACCAGTCACGATATAGGGTTTACCCTGTTTCAGCACGATGGTAGGCGTCATGGAACTGAGCATGCGTTTGCCTGGAGCAACCGCATTGGCCTCTGCGCCGATCAGTCCGTACATATTAGGTACGCCTGGTTTTACGCTAAAGTCGTCCATTTCATTATTCAGGAAAAAGCCTGCACCACCTACCACTACTTTGGAGCCATATCCACCATTCAGGGTAGTGGTGACAGCAACAGCATTTCCTTCATTATCCATTACGGAAAGGTGTGTGGTTTCTTTACTTTCGTAGATGTTGCCTGCAGTAACATTTGTGCTGACGCTGGCTTTTTTCAGATCGAAGTCCTGCATACGCGCCTGCAGATAAGCTGGATCTGTCAGCTGTTTTACGGGTACTTTTACAAAGTCAGGATCCCCCAGGAATTTTGCACGATCTGCATATGCGCGTCGTTCTGCTTCAATCATCAGGTGCATGGCTGCAATGGAATGGAAACCCCAGTCATGCAGCGGATATTTCTCCACCATGCCCATCATCTGCTGTAAAGCTACACCACCGCTGGAAGGTAATGGCATGGTGACGATGTCGTATTTTTTATAAGCGAAAGTAACCGCTGTTCTTTCTTTTGCTTCATAAGCTTTCAGATCAGCAGCAGAGATCAGACCATGGCCGCGCTGCATCTCAGCTACGATCAGACGGGCCGTTTCTCCTTCGTAAAAGCCTGCTTTGCCATTATCTCTGATCCTTTTCAGCGTGGCGGCCAGGTCTTTTTGCAGGAGTGTATCGCCTGCTTTCCAGGGAGTGGGTTTTATAAAAGCATTGCCCTGTGTATTTAATTGTTTAAAATCTTCCTGTGTTCTGTTGAGTGATTTTGCTTCTCTGTCGGTAATCGCATAGCCTTTTTCTGCTAACAGGATAGCTGGTGCAATGAGCTGCTGTATCGTCAGTTTCGCATAAGGGAGAGAAGCAAACAGACCGGCAACTGTACCGGGTACGCCTGCTGCCAGGTGTCCATCCTGACTCAGGTCGGTATTGGCATTACCACTGGCGTCGATATACATATCCCTGGATGCGGCGCCGGGCGCCTTTTCTCTGTAGTCAATTGTTACGTTCTTTCCATCTTTCAGATGTGCGACCATGAATCCGCCTCCACCGAGATTACCGGCCGCAGGATATACTACGGCCAGTGCCAGTTGTGTGGCAATGGCTGCATCTACTGCATTACCTCCCTGCTGCAACATCTGCAATCCTGCCTGACTCGCAAGGGGATGGGCAGATACGACCGCTCCACGCGAAGCAGTGACCGTTTTTTCTATTTTGTAGTGATATGCGTCATTCTTTACAGGACGCTGCTGAGCATAAGCTGTACTGGTGAGGGTTATAGCCAGTAATAATGAAACCTTGCGCATGTTACCTGGATTTTCCTTAAGTTATCGTGACTGGATTATTTGCAAGTTATTATAAAATGCGCTTCCAAATTAGTATTTTAGATGTAGACCAGGAACAGTGCCAACACATGTAGCAACAAAACAGGAAGACCGACTTATAACCATAAAAACCCGGATAACCGAAATCTTTAAACACTAAATCTAAATCGAACCCTATGTTACACGTGGTAACCCACCTGAGAAGCATTGTGCTTCCATTTCTTGCATTTTTATGCCTGTCAACCCTTACGTATGCGCAGACGGGCACCATTACCGGTACAGTTACAGATGGCAGAGGCCCTTTGTCCAATGCAACTGTCCATATTGAACATACCAATAAAGGCGGTTACACCAATGCCCAGGGCCGTTTCTCGCTTGAGATAGTACCCGGCACACATACAGTGCTCATCAGCTATGTAGGCTTTGTTTCACAACGTAAAACGATAACGGTGAGCGCCGGACAAACCACCTCACTGGAGGTGGTACTCGCATCCAGTACGACGATGAACGAACTGGTGGTACTGGGCTCGCGTAACCTGCCCCGTACGCAGACAGAAACGCCTGTTCCTGTTGACGTGATCGATATTAAAAGGATTGCGGCGGATGCGCCCCAGGTATCTATCAACCAGATCCTCAACTATGTCGCACCTTCTTTCAGTTCAGGTACGCAGACAGTGGCAGATGGTACTGACCATATCGATCCGGCTTCCCTGCGCGGTCTTGGTCCGGATCAGGTGCTGGTATTGGTCAATGGTAAGCGCCGGTACAATACTGCCCTGGTCAATGTAAACGGTACATTCGGTCGTGGAGCGGTTGGTACGGATATGAACAGCATCCCTACTGCTGCCATTGACCGTGTGGAAATATTACGTGATGGCGCTGCCGCACAGTATGGCTCGGATGCCATTGCAGGCGTGATCAACATCATATTGAAAAGTTCCGTGAACAGGTTAACAGTGAATGTGACGACCGGTGCGAACATAACTTCGCAGGCAGATAACAATATCGACGGACAAACCGTGCAAACCGGTGTGAATTATGGTATCCCTGTCGGACAAAAAGGTGGTTATATCAACTTCGGCGGTTCTTATGACTATCGTAATTATACCAACCGTTCCGGTCCATGGGAAGGGGCTATTTACAGAACATATCCCGGTGGTGTTGACAAAACAGATTCTTTCCTGGTGGCTAATAATATCACCCGTAATGATATCCGTATGCGCGCCGGACAATCCAGATTACGCAGTGCACAACTCTTTGTAAACGCCAATATCCCACTGGAGAATAATGCGGAAGTTTATTTCTTCGGAGGGATTGGCTATCGTAACGGTGATGCTGCCGGTGTATACCGTCTGCCACATGACAGCCGTAATATCATCGATATCTATCCACTGGGCTTTCTGCCAATGATACAGAGCGATATCTATGACCGCTCACTGGCAGCGGGTATAAGAGGTAATCTTGGGGACTGGAAAGTCGATTTCAGTAATACGTATGGCCGTAATGAATTTGGTTTCAAAGTGGAAAACTCACTGAATGCATCGCTACAGAAAGCTTCTCCGACACGCTTTACCTGTGGAGGGCCTATATTCACCCAGAATACAACGAACCTCGATTTCTCCCGTCGCCTGGATGTATTACAGGGACTGGACATTGCTTTTGGTGCGGAACATCGCTTTGAGCAATATGAACTGGTGGCTGGTGCAGAAAACTCCTATACCGACTATGGCCGTGCATCGCAGCTGGGTACGGATGCCAATGGGAATCCTATTCTGATCCCTGACCCACAGGGCGCTATCAATACGATCTTTGGTCCCGATGGTACAGCAAGACCCGGCGGCGCGCAGGTATTCCCTGGGTTCCGTCCGGAGAACGCTATTAAAGCGACCCGCAGCGCTATCTCCGGCTATATGGACGTAGAGGCAAACTTCACAAATGCTTTCCTGTTGGGTGGTGCAGTACGTTTTGAGAATTATAACGATTTCGGGAGTACGCTTAACGGTAAACTGACTACCCGTTATAAACTGAGTGAAAAGACCGCTGTCCGGGCATCTGCCAGTACCGGTTTCAGAGCGCCTTCCCTGCATCAGCGTTATTATTCTTCTACCTCTACTTTGTTTGTGGATGGCGTACCTTATGAAGTGGGTACTTTCACAAATGATAGTCGTCCGGCGCAACTGCTGGGTATTCCTGAGCTTAAGCCAGAGAAGTCGAAAAGCATCAGTGCCGGTTTCACCGGTAGTTTCAGGAAATTTAATCTGACCCTGGACGGTTATTTCACACGTATCAATGATCGTATCGTATATACTGACCAGTTCTCCGGCAACAACGCGGATACTGCCACTGCGATCGATAAGGAAATATATCAGCTGTTGTCGCTGGCCAATGCCAACAGGGCGGCCTTCTTCGCCAATGCCATTAACTCTGAAACAAAAGGTGTGGACCTGGTATTGACCTATAGCACCCGTTTAGGTACGGGTACCTTCCGCGCCGACCTTTCCGGTACGTATAGCTATACCCAGCGGGTGGGTGAGATCAAGGCCTCCGAAAAACTGAAAGGCAAGGAAAGTATCTATTTCAGCAGGGCCAGCAGGATCTATCTGGAACGAAGCGTTCCCCGTGAGAAGGTGAACCTGACATTGTCTTATAACATTGGTAAGTTCAATGCTTTCCTGCGCAATGTGCATTTCGGCAGTGTAGAAGAGGCGACCAATGATCCAAAGTTCTACCAGACCTTCTCCGCGAAAGTGGTGACAGATGTGGCTGTTGGATATAAACTTACTCCTGCCCTGAAACTGAGTGTCGGATCTAACAACGTTTTCGACGTTTATCCGGACCTGGTAGAGAATCCGGCGAATACGACCAACAACCAGTTTCGGTATTCCAGGAGGGCTACCCAGTTTGGCTATAATGGACGTTTTCTGTTCGCAAGACTGGAGCTGAATTTATAACCAAATGAAAATCATACAGTACCAACACAATAATTAGGCACAAAAATCGCTTATACTCTTGTGTAAGCGATTTTTGTTACCTGCCCTTTCTTTATATTAATATATTTCTATATATTCGATAGGGCTTTTTTGAGGACAATATCAGCATGGCATAGCCCTGCGAACATATTTCTATGACTAAATACGGAAGATTACTTTCAGGATTACTGTTGCTGTCTCTGACAAAGATGGAGTCAGGCTGTACGGATGCCGTAGAGCAGGATACCCAATTGCTGCGTCAGGTGATGCGTGAAGAGAACGGATGTATCCGCTGGAAAGTATATGGTTTCCGGGACGATCCAAATAAGGAGAAAGTAGAACTTTACTTCACCAATGGTAAGCTCAGAGAAGTATTTTACCGTTATCAGGGCCAACTGGAAGGTGTAAGAAATGTTTTTTATGATAACGGAAAATTATCAGAATCCGGTAACTGGCATGCTGATAACAGGATAGGTGAATTCCGTTATTACCGCCAGGATGGAAAGCTTGAATGTGTTCAATATTACGGCCTGATAGGCGAAAGCGTTGAAACACCCTGATCTCATCTACATACGTTATCCACACTTATAAGGCTGCAATTGATTATCTTAGGTAAATAAACCTAAGGATCAATTATGCGCAAATTGCTGTTATCATCCCTAATACTGCTCTTCGTGCAGATGGGCTTTTCCCAGGCCCTGCCTACACCTGACCAGTTTCTCGGTTATGCGCTCGGGACACAATTCACGCCCTATCACCGCGTACTGGACTATTTCAAAACCGTTGCCGCTGTTACGCCCAACATGCAGTTAACCCAATACGGTACAACTTACGAAGGCCGGCCACTGATGCTGGCGGTTATTTCTTCTCCGGAAAATATGGCTAAGACGGAACAGATCAGACAACACAATCTCGACCTGTCCTTTGGTACCGGCAAACCTGCTTCCGGTGATCCTGTTATTGTATGGCTTAGCTACAATGTACATGGTAATGAAGCGGTGTCTACAGAAGCTGCCATGATCACCCTGTACCTGCTGGCCAATAAAGGCAATACGGAAACACAGGAGTGGCTGAAGAACGTTGTTGTGCTGATTGATCCCTGTCTGAATCCTGATGGAAGGGAACGTTATGTTAACTTCTACAACCAGGTACATACCCGTTATGCCGATCCGTTGCTGTTTGCACGTGAGCACAATGAACCATGGCCGGGTGGAAGAGCGAATCACTATTACTTTGACCTGAACAGGGACTGGGCATGGCAGACGCAGCGTGAATCACAGCAGCGTGTCGCTCAGTATAGTCGCTGGATGCCACAGGTACATGTGGATTTCCATGAGCAATCTATTGATGCACCTTACTATTTTGCACCGGCAGCGGAACCATTTCATGATATCATCAAGCCCTGGCAGCGCAGCATGCAGATGCTGATCGGTAAGAACAATGCGCGCTATTTCGATAAGGAAGGCTGGCTGTATTTCACAAAGGAATTCTTTGATATGTTCTATCCCAGTTATGGCGATACGTATCCGACTTACAATGGTGCTATCGGTATGACCTACGAGCAGGGTGGTGGCGGAAGGGCCGGTCTCGCCGGACTTAAACAGGATGGTGATACCCTGACCTTATCCCAACGTATCGCACACCACCGCACTACGGGTTTATCCACAATAGAAATTGCTTCACAGCAGTCCGCACAGCTGCTGAATGAATATTCCAGATACTTCTATGAGGCTGTTCATACACCGGAAGGACCGTATCAGTCATATGTTGTCAAAGCGGCTGGCAACAACGAAAAACTGGCCACATTGGGCGCTCTGCTCAACAGGAATGGTATCCGCTTCGGATATGGGGCGGGTGTAGCTAAAGCTACCGGCTTTAACTATTTCAACGGTAAAACAGAAAGTTTTACCATTGATAAGGAAGATATGGTGATCAGTGCTGCGCAAGCCAGATCCAATCTCCTGAAAGTGCTGTTTGAACCAGATTCGCGTCTGACGGATTCCGTAACTTATGATATCACTGCATGGTCTTTACCTTATGCATACGGTTTGCAGACCTACGCCTTACGTCAGCCTTTGACGCCGGCAAAAGATAGTTTGCAGGTGACGGTGAATACTGCCCTGGCAGCTGCCCGTCCATATGCCTATCTCGCACGCTGGAATAGTATAAAAGACGTACGTTTCCTTTCTGCATTGCTGCAAAAGAAGATCCGTGTAAGATATGCTGAAGGAGACTTCATGGCCGGCGGTAAGAACTTCCCTGCCGGTACACTGATCATCACCCGTTCCGGTAATGAAGCTGCCAACGGACAGTTTGATGAACAGGTGGTCAATCTTGCGAATACCTATAAAACTACCCTGGATGCTGTCACCACCGGCTTCGTAGAAAAAGGGGTGGATTTCGGTTCTGAGAAAGTGCGTTTCATCAAACCTGTCAGGATCGCCGTGGTAATGGGAGAAGGCGTTTCTTCGCTTGCCGCCGGGGAAGTATGGCATTTCTTCGAACAGCAGATCAATTATCCCCTGACTGTTGTGGATGTCAAACAACTGCCTAATGTAAACTGGAAGGCGCTTGACGTACTGATCTTACCAGACGGTACCTATCGGCACCTGGCGGATAAAGATTTCGCTAACAAGCTCCGTGACTGGGTTACGGGTGGTGGTAAGCTGATCGTCATGCAGGATGCACTGGCCCAGGTAGCCGGATTGGATTGGGGTATTCACCAGAAGAAACTGGATGAAGACAAGGACGAAAAGAAGGATGAATATGCGCTGTTGAAACCGTACGCCAATCGTGAACGTGAAGGGGTAAAACAGCTCATTCCGGGCGCTATCTATAAGGTACAGCTGGATAATACACACCCGCTGGCATTTGGCTTTCCTTCGGTTTATTATACCCTTAAACAGGATAGCAGAATATATGAGTATCTGGAAGAAGGCGGCTGGAATGTTGGTATCATCAAAAAAGACAATTACCTCAGTGGTTTCGTAGGAACAGAGATGCGTAAGAAACTGAAGGATGGTCTGATCTTCGGTGTGAAGGAAATGGGAGAGGGGAAGATCGTGATGATGGCAGATGACCCGTTATTCAGGAGCTTTTGGGAGAACGGTAAACTGCTGTTTGGCAATGCGCTTTTTATGGTGTGGTAATGGAGTAAAATAAAGATTATATAAGGATGGAAAAGCCTGACAGATCATATTGCTGTCAGGCTTTTTCGTTCTAATTGATACTGTTATTATTTAGCTGATTTACAGTTATTTATATCAAAAATTCTTTCGGCAAATTTTCGTTGTTGCCAAAAGAACAGGTACTTTTGATGCAATTTTACGCCTCCGTATCAGACGCTTGCCAAAGCAATCGCATTTGCCAGCAGCAACTAAAACCGCTTAATATTACACCCCAACGCCATTGTTGAATTCACCTTCACTGCCTTGCCTGCCAGCATATCATTGATCGCATTATGCAGATGCCGCATCTTCACCGCGTCGGCATTACCCGGATTATCATCAATAGCGCCCTTATAGACGAGTTTTGCCTGCTGGTTGAATAGATAACACTCAGGCGTATGATTCGCCTCAAAAGCGTCTGCTAATTCAGCATTTTTATCTGCCACATAATACCAGTTATACTGCTGACCGGTGGCATATGTTTTCATGGCCGCCAGGATGGCTTTTTCATCTGCTGCTGCAATATTGGAATTGATCAGTACCACGCCAATATTATTACTCAGTGCATATTTACAGATCTCCTGTGTTCTCAGCTGATTTCTCTCGATATAGGGACAGTTATTGCCGGAAAACATCACCAGCAACCCATTATTCATTCTTGCTTTGTTCAAAGTAATTTCCTTGCCGGAGCAATCCTGTAAGACAAGATCCCCTTTCGGTAACGGCGCACCTATCTCCAGCGGTAGATCAACCGGAGCGCGCATGGCTACCAGCCAGCAACTAAGAAAAAGTAGACAGTGTAGTGTTTTCATAAATATAGGTTTCAGGTTAACGATGTCCCTTTGCATCTTTGCTCAGGGAAAAAACAATGTCTGGAATCCGACCTCAGATTCCATTACAAAGATACAAAATATGTGATGTTTTTATCTAATTTATGTGGGTTGTTCTTTCAAACTTAAAGGTGCAGAATCCTCCCACAGTAAAGGATTTCAGCCGATCCTTAATATAAAAATGTCCCTCTTCAATAGCTATTGAGATCCAGTGTTTTGTGGTGGTTTCTCTGTGTTTGCCGGGGGGCTTCCTCTGCTACGGGGCAGGTGTAAATCTCTGGTTGTAGTTCTTTGAGGTTCTTACTATGGTGCTGGTGTTGAAGGTTTTGTGATAATCTCTCTTTGTTTGCCGGGCCTTCTGCTGCTGCGGGGGCAGGTGTAAATCCCTGGCTGTCGTTCTTTGAAGTTCCTTACTATGGTGCTGGTGTTGAAGGTTTTAGCGGTGGTTGGTTGATTAAACCCCTGGGTGCATGTGCTCAGCAGACTTCAAATAACTAAGGCCATGGGATTTCACCTGCACCCCTGCGCAGTCAATAAGAGGAGTCGGATTTTACTGGTTTTAGTAGAAAGAAGTTGAAGGAATAAGCTCGGATATGGTGACTATGGAATGAGAAGGATAGCAACGGGGAGGAAGCAAAAAAGTAGTGGTAAAATAGCAGCTATATCGATGGTGATTATAGTTGTCTCAGGACAATCCCTGTACCTCCATTGGCAAATCTTCTTTTCGCAGATTTGCAATTTCTTTGAGGATACGAATGCTCGCATTCAACTCAAATCCGATCAGCAAAATGAAGGAATAGAAATAAACAGACAGCATCAATATCAGGATCGTTCCGACAGAGCCATAAATCTTGTTATAGTTCCCAAAGTTATTTACGAAATAAGAGAAGAGGATCGTTACCAATATCATTAGAACTGCTGCAAACGTCGATCCTGCAGTAATGAACTTCCACTTCTTTACAGTCGCTGGTACAAAGCGATAGATCACGGACAGCATTGAGAAGAACAGCAAGCCGATTAACAACCATCTGGCTACATCCGCCAGGGAAAGGATACGCTTATCTGTGATACCAAAATAATTGAAAATGTATCCCAGTACGGTACCCTGCGCGATGATAAGAATGATGGTAATGAGCAGCAGGATGATGAGAATAAGTGTCAGCTTCAATGCCATCAGTCGCTTCTGCCACCACTTTCTGCGGCGGAATCCCGGGAGCTTTTTATTGAACGACCTGGCGATACCCATTACTGCATTTGAAGAGGTAAAAAAGCCCATAATAAACGCGATGGACAGCAAGCCATTATGGTGGGTATACAGGAAGTCATGGATCATGTCCCGTATGATGATGTAGGTATTGTAATTGGGGGTCACATCTTCCGCTAGTTCATACAGCGTTGCCTCTACATTTTGCATAGGGATGTAAGGGACGAGTGTGAAAAGGAAGATAAAGAATGGGGGAATAGCCAGCAGAAAGTTGAATGAAATGGCTGCTGCCCGTTCCCCCAGGCTTTGATTACGCATTTCTTTCAGAAAGAACTTGATCACATCATACAGCGGCACTCCCTCAAATCCCGGTAATACCAGTGTTTTGCTGATATCTACGAGTTTGCGGAAAGGCTTTGAATTGAAGATGATGTTTTCTGGTCTGAAAGGCATTGTGTATTGCTGGTTATATACCTCTCGCGTTGAGCGCCTGATGGAATGCATGTGCATTTTTCATGTGCTCTGCGTAGGAGGCGGCAAAGGCATGATATCCGGAGAAGTCGGCCTTCGCACAAAAATATATATAATCAGTTTCAGGCGTGTTCAGTACAGCTTCTATTGATTTGATAGAAGGGGTACAGATGGGTCCTGGTGGCAGACCGGTCACCTGATAGGTGTTGTAAGGAGATTCGAATGCGATGTGTCCTTCGCGGATCCTTCGGATGGAGAAGTCCTGCAGCGCAAATTTTACGGTCGGATCTGCCTGGAGACGCATGCCTTTACGGAAACGGTTCAGATATACGCTGGAGATCAACGGTTTCTCGTCGTTTTTGTTGGTTTCTTCATCCACGATGGAAGCGAGGATAATCACCTGTACAGGCGTCAGTCCCAGTCGCTGTGCTGCGGCTTTACGGGTATCATTCCAGAAAGCATCGCTTTCCTTTTCGATCTTTTTGAAGGCACTTTCTGCGCTGGTGTTCCAGTAGAACTGGTAAGTATTTGGCAGGAAGGCGCTCATGACTGTATTGGTATCGAGTCCGAACTGGCGGAGGTATACCTGGTCGCTCAAAAGGGCGCGGAAGGTAGCGGAGTCTGCTTCAAGATTCGCGCAGATCTTCCTGACCAGGTCCTGTTTTGTGCGCAGTTTGGTAATGGTCAGGTTTACGGGGGCCTGGTGACCGGAACGCAGCAGTTTTACGATCTCGAAATTGCTCATGCCTCTGCTGATCTTGTATTTACCAGCTTTCACACGGTCACGGTATCCTAACTGGGTGGCTACGACCTCAAAACTGAGTCTGCTGCGGATAATGCCCTGTTCTTCCAATCCTTCCAATACGGTGCCATAGGTGCTGCCGGTGCGGATGTAAAAGAACTTGCTGTCGCCAAAGGCTTTAGTATTCGGACCAAAGACATAATATACAACGTATACCAGCAGGCCGGCAATGATGGCGGCGGCAGCTACGAGCAGACGTTTGATCCACAGGTTTTTAGTTGGACTTTTTTTTGCTTTGCTTTTCTTTGCCATAGGGTGGTATTCAATAAAAAACCTCGCTTGTGACGGCGAGGTTAGTAAATAGCTTTAACAGCGGGAAATTATGGTTTCGGAGCAGGAGCCTGCTGACCAGCCGGAGTTGGATTTACCGGAGTTGCAGGAGTCTGTGCCGGAGCTGGTGCGGTTGCGTTCTGCTCCATGATTGCTTTTCTCTGTTCAGCAGTAGTACCTCTGGAGATAAACAGGGAAGAAGTGAGACACAGTACGGCAATGATAGCTGACAGCACCCAGGTACCTTTTTCAAGTACATCTGTAGTCTGGCGTACGCCCATCACCTGGTTACCAAATCCACCCAGGGTACCGGATAACCCACCACCTTTCGGGTTCTGTACCAGTACGAAAAAACCCAAAAGCACACAGGCCAGGATGATTAAAATGCCGAAAATCAATAACATAGTATATAAGTTAACTTTTTTCTGTTAGTAACTGAAGTTCTTTAATCTTTTGCGCAAAATAAGCGCTTTTGTTGGGATTAAGCAAACTTAATTTTTGATATATATGGATAGCTGTCTGGTACTGTTGCTGACGTGCCCAGATCTCCGCGAGGGTCTCTGAAACGATGTCATTATTCAGTGTGATAGACTCCATTGCCATCTTTTCAACTTTCTCGGATACTTCCGGATTGGAATCCTCATAGCTCCGCTGCATCTGCTCCTGGTACCATTTCTTACTGGCCTTGTCTGCAAAGGTCTGTTTCATATCTCTCAGCCACGAAGTGAAGCTCTTCATTTCTGCGGCACCTTTCTCATTCAGACCTTCCGCATGCGCCGGGTCTTTCAGACGTTTATAGGCGAAATAGTCATCGCTGTACAGTGGCTGGAAGGTGAGTGCATCGGCCGGGTCTGAGGAGGTATCCAGCGGGAATATTTTGATCGGCTCTACTTCTGCAGCTGTTTCTTCCATCGTCTGGGCTACAGGCTGTGGAACAGGAGCCGGTTCCTGAACGGGCGCTGGTTCCGGAGCTGGCGTAGCTACCGGTGTGGCCATTAGAGGCGCTTCAGGTGCCGGAGAGGCGACTACTTCACTGGCAGTAACGGTGATCTCTTCTTCCTGAACAGGTGCTATTGCCGCTGGTGTTTCAGGTATGTAGGCAGGGATGCTGGTTTCCTGTACCGGATTGGCTGGCTGGTTGGCTGCGATAGTGGCAGTTGTTACAGGCGCTTCCGGAGCAGCCACGGCCTGTAAAGGCTCAGGTGCTGCTGTTACAGGTGTTTCCACCACTGCCTGTGGTAAAGGTGTTTCCGCAACAGGTACAGGCGTCGTCTCAATGGTCGATGCCGTAACCGGTGCTTCCGGTGGTGCAACCGGAGCAGGCTCCGCTACTGGTGTATGCGCAACCGCTTCCACTACAGGAGCTGCTGGCTGACCGGCAAATGTGGTTTTCTCCTCTTCCTGTGCAACAGGTGCAGGCACTACCGGTGCTTCCTCTGGTACAGCGAGGCTTTTCTCATCTGTAGTGACAAAGCGGTAGAAGTAATGCATGTTATTGCTGTACTGCTGTGCCTTCTTAACAGCCGGGGACAGCAGATTCTTATTCACAGTGTATTGCTTGCGCGCCAGCAGCAGGCGGGCAGCCGTAAAATACGGATAAGAGGATACCAGCCTTTCAAGGGCCGACTCATCAACCTGCTTGATATCAGGTTGTTGGAATATGTGTTGGACGATCCTATTTGCGGTCATGCTGCTAAAGTATGAAAAAAAGTTAAATACGAAAGTTTTTGTAATACTTACCAGTTAGCGAATGCTTTGTTGAAAATATCATCCACGACCTGCGGCAGAATATTGTTCTCAAGCAGCCCGTTTTCTACCGTTGTCGGCAGTTGTGAAGCTGAGAAATCGGCGGACCGGGTAAATGACTGTGAATAGCCTTTTTTGTCGCCCACTCTTTTTACCAGGGTAATGTTTACAGTCACGGTCAGCCTGGAGGTAGCTGCCTGATCCACATTTGTTACCGCTGCGTTGCTGAAGGAGTAACCGGTCACCGCGCCTTTGAACTCATAATCTGCTCCGTCTTCATTGATCTGTACCAGGCTGGTCTGGGATTGTACCTTGGTACGTAAGCGCTCGGTCAGGTTCTGGCTCAGCGTCGGGTTATTGATCGGCGCCTTGTTCTCAATAAATCTTACGTTGACGGTCTTTGCGCCCGGTTCGATACTTGCGCCGGTAGCGGAATAATGAACGGAACATCCGCCCAATACAAGCAGTAAGCTGATGGTAGCTATCCCCTGAAGTAATCTGATCATCGTAAAAAAATTAAAGCTGTCCGCCGGTGGCGGACAGATATCTTATTCGTTAATGTTGTATTCTTTTAATTTCCTGTACAGTGTTCTTTCGGAAATGCCCAGGTCCAGCGCTGCGTCTTTCCTTTTACCCTTGTGTTTTTTCAGGGCCTTGACGATCAGTTCTTTCTCTTTGTCGGCAATGGACAATGTTTCCTCTACTTCTTCGTGGTGATCTATCTTGTTGTTATCCTGTTGTAATATGATAGGTTGTGGAGAAGAGATAGCGTTCGGTACCGGTACCGCAGTGGATGTTACTTCCGGCTGCGGATGGAAGCTATGCAGTACATGATTGTCCTGGAAGTTGCCGGTATGTGCCATAGCGGGGTTCTGAAGAATGTCGAAGAACATCTTCTTCAGTTCTGTCACGTCTTTCTTCATATCGAAGAAGAGTTTGTACAGGATATCCCGTTCGCTGGCAAAGTCGCCGTTACTCTTACCCTGTGGCGCTGCGATCATCGGCAGGCGGGAAGGTTCCGGTACATCGGGTAGGAAACGTCTGAGTTCCTGTGCGTTTACGAATTTGTCCTGCGCCAGTACGGAGATCTGCTCCGCCATATTCTTCAGTTCACGTACGTTACCTCTCCATGTATAGTTGATCAGTATATTGCGCGCTTCCTCATCCAGCTGGATGGCGGGCGTTTTATAACGTTCAGCGAAGTCTACACAGAATTTACGGAACAGGAGTATAATATCTTCTTTCCTGTCTCTGAGGGCAGGTACGCGGATCGGTACAGTGTTGAGACGGTAGTAGAGGTCTTCCCTGAACTTACCCTGTTGTGTATGTTCGAGCAGGTCGCGGTTGGTCGCTGCCACAACACGCACGTCAGTTTTCTGTACTTTGGAAGAACCTACTCTGATAAACTCGCCTGTTTCCAGTACGCGCAGCAGGCGGGCCTGTGTGCCCAGTGGCATTTCTCCGATCTCATCTAGGAAGATCGTACCACCGTTCACGGTTTCAAAATATCCTTTGCGACTGTCTACGGCTCCGGTAAAGGAGCCTTTTTCATGACCGAAAAGTTCTGAGTCAATAGTCCCTTCAGGAATGGCGCCGCAGTTAACGGCGATGAAAGGGTTATGTTTACGGGCACTCAATGAATGGATAACATTTGAAAACGCCTCTTTACCAACGCCACTTTCCCCATTTATCAGCACTGTCAGGTCCGTGTTGGACACCTGCGCTGCAACCTGCAGCGCGTAATTCAATGCTGGTGAGTTTCCTATAATGCCAAACCTGTTTTTAATGGACTGAATGTTATTATCCATATCATCCTCAATTTACCCATTTACCGGCTGTGAAGCCCGTAAATGGTGCTGTGATCCAATTAATTTGTCTTTTAAGCTCGCCCTGTCGAAGTTCCCAGTAAAGTGCCGGCAGTACAATCTTCTACCTTCACCCATATGTATTCCCCTTTACGGAAATCCTCTTTCGGGAATACCACTACCTTATTATGATCTGTTCTGCCAAAAAGTTGATCTTCCGAACGTTTGGAAACGCCTTCGATCAGCACTTTAAACGTTTTACCAACATCCTGCTGCATGCTTGCCAGTGATTGTGCGCGATGCAGATCCACTATTTCTGACAGCCTGCGTTTCTTCACTTCTTCCGGAACATCATCCTGGTAACGGCGTGCCGCCAGTGTACCCGGGCGTTCGGAGTAGAAGAACATATAGGCCAGGTCATATTTGCCATAATCCATCAATGTCATGGTATCCTGGTGATCTTCTTCGGTCTCTGTACAGAAGCCGGTGATCACGTCGGTGGACAATGCACAACCTGGCAGTATTTCGCGGATGCGGTCAACCTTTTTGATGTACCATTCCCTGGTGTATGTACGGTTCATCAGTTGCAGTATACGGGTACTTCCACTCTGCATTGGCAGGTGAATGTATTTGCAGATGTTTTCGTATTTCGCCATGGTGTGGAGTACATCATCGGTAATGTCTTTCGGATGAGAGGTACTGAAGCGTACTCTGAGCAGTGGGCTGATCAGGGCAACCGCTTCCAGCAGATTGGCGAAGGTGGTGATATCATTGTCGTTGTCCGGACTTACCCAGTAATAGGAATCCACGTTCTGGCCCAACAGCGTTACCTCACGGTAGCCTCTGTTGAACAGATCGGTCGCTTCCTGGAGAATGGACGCTTTGTCCCTGCTGCGTTCACGTCCGCGGGTAAACGGTACTACACAGAAAGAACACATGTTGTTACAGCCACGCATAATGGATACGAAGGCAGTAACGCCATTGCTGTCCAGTCTTACCGGACTGATATCGCCATAGGTCTCCTCGCGGCTGAGCAGTACGTTAACGGCTTTCTGGCCGGTTTCTGCTTCTTCAATGAGGGCTGGTAAAGTTCTGTAAGCATCAGGGCCTACTACCATGTCAACCAGTTTTTCCTCTTCCAGCAGTTTGGCCTTCAGTCGTTCAGCCATACAGCCCAATACTCCCACCAGGAGTTCCGGGTTGCGCTGTTTTATTTTACGGAATTCTGTTAAGCGTTTGCGTACGGTCGTCTCCGCTTTTTCGCGGATCGAACAGGTATTTAATAATACCAGGCTCGCTTCCTCCACGTTACGGGTAGGACCGAAGCCTTCTTCTTTCAGGATGGATGCCACGATCTCACTATCGTTGAAGTTCATCTGGCAACCATAGCTCTCTATATAGAATTTTTTAGTATAAGTCTGTGATTCTCCGGCCACAGGCGCGTAAGCCTCGCCCTGGCGACTTTCGTCATGCTCTTTTGTAACCTGTTCCAGCATCCTTTTCAAGTAATTTTAGGAAAGCAAAACTAAGCAATAAAATCCGAAAATGACAGAATGACATGGCAGGTACTGTGGCTACCGGTTACAGCCCTTTTTCGAGGAGAAAACGGGTGAGTGCCGCGGGACTTTTCAGTTGTAATTTCTGCATGATATTTTTCCGGTGGGTCTCGACCGTATAAATGCTCAGATACAGGTGTGTGGCAATTTGCTGATTTGTAAATTGTTGATTAATAAGATGTAGTATCTCCAGTTCTCTACGGGTCAGATTGAATTCCCGGAAGGAATGATCGGTTTCGGGCTCCTGGATCCGGGGTAGCTGCGGAAAACAGCTTTCTCCCCTGATCACCCGGGTAATTGTTTGCAGCAGATCGTATTGATTACAGGTCTTCATCAGGTAGCCGTCTGCGCCATAACTACGGGATAAAGATATCAGATGAGGATCACTGTAGCTGGAAAGTATGATGGTCCGGATATGGGGCATATCTCTCCGGATGATCTTCGTGACTTCCAGACCATTGAGCACCGGCATACTGATATCCAGGATCGCAAGATCCGGCTGATGCCGCTGTAACATTTCGATCAGTACCTGTCCGTTGGAGGCGATCCCCTGGACAGTAATATATGGCGTCTGTTCAAGCAGAGAACGGATACCGTCGGCAAAGAGGGTGTGATCATCCGCAAGGATGATGTTAACAGGGGGCTGCATGTTGTGGAATTACGGGAATATGAATGATAAAGGTTGTGCCAGAAATGCCTGAATCAATGTGCATTTGTCCTCCCAGGGATTTGACCCTGGTTTTTACGCCTGAAAGTCCGATACCCGAAGGACGACCATTTAATGGCAGGCCTATTCCGTCGTCCTCTACCAGTATCTCCAGGTATTCGGGAAAATAAAGCAGTTGAATGGTCGCTGCGGATGCCCTGGAATGTCTGATAATATTGGTCGTCAGTTCCATGACGATCCGGTATAACATGAGTTCCTGCCGGGCATCGAAGCAGGGGTGATATTTGTTGCTGCAAAAATGGAAGAGTACTTCCGGGGTTCTTAGCAGACTAAAATATGACTGAAGAATATCTGTCAGGGGAATATGTCCGAAAAGGGGAGGGACCAGGTTATGCGCGGCTCTTCTTACATTCTGGCTGGTCTGGTCTACCAGTTGCAGCAGACTACTGGCTTTTTGCTCATCCTGGGCAGTTCTGTAATGGAGACTTTGCAGATTGACCCGGATCGCGGCCAGGTTACTGCCTATTTCATCATGAATATCCGCAGCAATCCGTTTGCGCTCCGCTTCCTGTATACTCACCTCCTGGATGGCCATCATGGCTTGTTGCCGTTCCAGTTGAAGGATTAGTTCATGTTGTCTTTTTTGGTATACGTCCAGCCGTTTTATCATCACAATGATCCATAACGCGACGATTCCCCAGCAGATAGCTGGCAGGATACCGGTAGATAAAAGAAAACTGCCTACGGGGTAAGTAAGCCGTAAGGAATACATGATCGGTTCCTGGGTAACCGTTATTGAGGGGATCAGGTGCGTCAATATTTCCTCGCTCATAGTACAGAGAAATAAGAGGATATAAATAGTAAAATTTAATAGCTGACTGACAGATTATCTACTGGGGTAGTGCTGAAAAGTTTGTCCCTGAATTCTGTTACAATTCTACAAAAAAAAGTGTTGCCACGGTAATTTAATACAACCTTTGTTCAAAAAATAACATGGAAACCCTGAAATATATAAGCTTCATTATCAGTGTAAAACAAGGGAGCACAGCTTTTACGGAGTACCGGCTTCCTTAATATCGCATCAGAAAACCGAAGGCATGTCTTAATTGGGTCTTCCCGGTAGTTACCGGACTTATTTAAACAAGAAAAGCTGGTTCGGTTTTGTTCCCTCTTTCTGATGATCTGTTTGCTATTTATACAGGTCTCCATTTTGACTAAATAGTACTCACATATTGGTCATCCTTCGTTAATCCTTCGTTACAGGAACGAAGGATTAACGAAGGATGACCAATATCTAACCAATATCAGACTATGCTCATAAAGGGGCCAGGTAATGCCCTCTTATACGGTTGGCAAACAATGCTTTTTCCTTATTGCTACTATCTGTCAGGAATATCGGCAGATAAAAATATCTCAATTCACTAATATATACATTCCTTGATACTCTTATCCTTGATAAATAATAGAAATATTATATCTTTATCATCTAACAGTCATAATATTTAATCTCAAACTATGGAATTAGGCGCAAACGGGGAAAAGCTCATTAAACACTTCGAGAAATGCCGTCTGGCAGCATATCAGGACAGTAAAGGCATCTGGACAATCGGTTGGGGTAATACCGTATACGAAGACGGTAAAGCAGTTAAAAAGGGAGATACTATTACACAGCAACGTGCGGATGCACTGTTTGCCAATATTAAAAAAGGCTTCGTAGCAGATGTTAACAAGCTCACTGCGGGCGTAAAAGGTCTGAAACAACAGCAGTTTGACGCGCTGGTATGTTTTGCCTATAACGTAGGTAGCGACATGAATAAAAACGGCATCGCGGAAGGTCTCGGTGACAGTACCCTGCTGAAAGTAGTGAAAGCTGATCCTAAAGATCCTTCTGTAGTGATGGAGTTCCTGAAATGGAATATGTCAGGTGGTAAAGTGCTGGATGGCCTGACCCGCAGACGTAAAGCAGAGGCTTACCTCTACATGAGCGGAGAAGTTGAGTTCTTCGATTATTGATCGCATTTTTCCGGTGCATAACCATATGCCCGTATGCATATCGGCCTTTCCCTGGAATGATCTGTATTGTACAGCTGATTCCCGGGGAAAGGCCGGTTTTGATTTACGACCTGCTTCCCCAACGAATTTATTAATTTAGCCTGCCGTTGTTATCTGCAACAGGTCAACGCAATTTCAGATTATCTCAAGCTGTAAGGATGGTAAAAAAGGCATTTCCGGTATATGATGTAAGTACGCTCACAGGGTATAAGCACGATGATATTCAGATCAGCAGATTTGCGCCTTACCTCAGCGTGCATGAGAATCTCCGTGATGCACACAAACACAATTTTTATCACGTTACGTTATTCACCGAAGGCGCCGGTACGCACACGATCGACTTCAAAACCTTTACTGTAAAGCCTTACCAGATCTACTTCATGATTCCCGGTCAGGTACATAGCTGGCAGTTTGAAGGAAAAGTGGATGGTTATATCATCAACTTCTCGTTTAATTTTCTGCAATCGCTTTTACAGAAACCAGATTATCTTGAACAGTTTCCTTTCTTTACCGGGAAGGTTGATGAAGCGGTGATCAATCTGCCGGAATCCCTGCATATACCCATCACCAGGATCTTTGAAGAACTGATCCGGGAGAGTGAGCAACCTGCGGATATGTCGGTAGATATGATACAGGTACTGATGTTGCAGGCGTTTATTCTTATTGGAAGACTCAGTTTCGAGCAATCGCCGGTGCAGCCGAATAACTACAATTATATATTGCTGAAGAATTTTCAGAAACTGATTGAGAAGAATTATACGACCCTGAAGTTGCCCAGAGAATATGCAGAATTACTCTACATTACTCCCAATCATTTAAATGCATTGTGTAATAGTACACTGGGTATGTCCGCGGGAGAACTGATCCGTAACAGGATCATACTGGAAGCAAAAAGATTGTTTGTGAACAAGGATTCTACTATCTCTGAAATAGCGTATCAGCTGGGTTTTGCAGATAATTCTTATTTCACGAAATTTTACAAGAAATACACGGGACAAACGCCTGAAGAGTTCAGGAAAAGCCTCCGTTAAGTCTTTTGTTTCACTTTACATAGAAAGCACCACCGCAGCTCCCGCCAGGATAATGGTCAATACTATTTCGATCGTGATTTTACGTGCCATCCGCTGTTGCTGAACGGTAGCATTAGCTGTTGTGGAATTCATAATTATGGAATTGTACATTGGTCAAACTTTCATAAGTTAAATCAATATACTGAAAAAAGTACATAATGAGTAGAAATTGAGCACTTTTTGACGTATCAGAGGAGAATATTTAGCTGAGACCGGCATGAATCCTTACATTCGAAAGGGACAATTACCCACATCTGACCGATGAAAAAGCTCCATGTATACCTCATTGCCCTTATAGCCTGTATTGCCTTTCAATCCTGTGCCTGTGTGACCCTGAAAAGGATGAATGACAGGCGTATCACCCGTTATGTAGCAAAACATCTGGAGGATGTATACGCTGTATCCGACACTTTACGCCTGATGGCTGCTAATCCCACGCAAAGATTTCCGGTGAATAGCCTGCCGGATCACCTGCGTAAAAAGGTGGCAATACTGGGGGAAGAGGCCACGGTTAGTTTTCAGGAAAATTACCCTTACCGGCAGGGCGAACCCTGCGACAGTGTCGTTGTGTTTGAACATGTCAGCATACTGCTGGGCGTCAGGGAGCTTATCTATGATTTTTCGGTGGTAACGCAGCCGGTGAATGAAAACAGGCAATACAGGGACTGGTATGGCTTTATCAGGATTGCTCCCCGGATTTACATTCGCAGAAGCCAGATCCCGCTCATGTAAATCACAGTTTTCAGGGAGGAGGGAATCTGGCAAAATCTGTTACCTTTAATCCCGCTAGTATAAACATATGAAACAATTATTTATTGGATTACTGTGTAGTCTGGGCGTCGCGACAGGCTGCTTTGCACAGGATGGAGAATTATTGAAAAAGAATATCAGCGACACGATGTTATCTCCCACACGTGTATTAGAAATCCCGGAACCTTTTGACGGACAGCAAGCATTGTTGAAACTCTTCCCCGGCAAACATTATAAGATCGTTTCGGGTGATTATACCAATGAGATGATCAACTGGGATTGCACCAGCTGTAAAGCCAAATCTTACATCGATGCCAACGAAGACGCTGCATACGACTTTCCTTATGCGGAGGGCGTGGCAACCCGTTTGCTGAATGTGATCAGCTATAAGGATTCTTCCGGTACGCAGTACAAAATGCTGACGTTTAATCATTCTGAGTATGATGCAGATGGTGCGCAGGTTTCCCGATTTACCGGTGGTACATTGGGTATTGCGAAATTTGCATTATCTGGTAAAGTGTGGTCGATGAAATTCTTTCAGCCTGCTATCGGCGCATACGGTGCATTTTCAAATTGCCCTGATCCCAAGGCGCTGATGATCGGTCATGACCAGTATGCATTTATGCTGAAGGTAGTGAACGGTCCTGCCGGCGGACCATTCGGAGGTGTATTATACCTGATAGCAGGTACCGGTGGTACTTACAAGCAGGTGATGGCGATGTATGATGCGGAACGCACGGAAGTATCGGAGGAAGAAGGGTTGGCTTCCTGGGACTGTACATATAGTTGTCCGGAAAGCGACAAACGTTTCTTCCGCGATATCATCGTAACAATTAAAGGAAAATATACGGCTACTGATCTTGAAAGTCTGCCGGATGAAGTAAGACCTTACGCAAAAACAAATAAGAAAGGCACTTTCACACTTGCAAGACGGTATG
Organism: Chitinophaga sp. YR627; assembly: GCF_900114995.1. Classification (GTDB taxonomy): domain Bacteria; phylum Bacteroidota; class Bacteroidia; order Chitinophagales; family Chitinophagaceae; genus Chitinophaga. The sequence goes on along the minus strand of NZ_FOUX01000005.1, from coordinate 432,415 downwards.
TCTTCAAATGGGGGAAGGGCTATCAGTTGCAGGGCCCTGCCGGCGTAACTGTTGATTAAGAAAATCAACCGCCACAGCAAGCGCTTCATGGGCGTTTGTATGGCCTGTATCAATGATCAGATCCGGACTGAGAGGTATGTCAAACGTATCATTCAGTCCGGTGAGATTATGGATCTTTTCGGGATGATCATCCGGTAGCAATGCCTTTTTATACAATCCTTTGGGATCTCTGCTGATCAGCGTGTTGATATCACATCGTAACCAGACCAGTGCAGCATCATACAATTCCTTTAGCTTCCTCCTTCCTTCTTCATACGGATTGATCGCTGCAATGATGACAAAGTTATAGTCCGCCGCTATCGTCGCTGCATAAGCGCCCAGGCGGGCAATATTTTCCAGCCGGTCAGCTTTACTAAACCCCAGATCTTTACAGAGTGTTTGTCTGTATACATCTCCGTCGATCAGTTTAATTGCAATGTTATTTTCCTGTCCCCATGTCAGCAAAGCGGCTGACAGTGTAGTTTTACCGGCGCCTGAGAGGCCGGTGAACTGAATGATCTGTCCCATCCCGTTATTTTATCTGTGCATTCAGCTGTTCGTAAGCAGCATGACAATCTTCGTGAAAATACTTTGCATCATCAGCAGCATCCGGTTTGAATACATCGCCTTTATACTTACTGTGATATTTTAACCGATCGCTTAACAGTGCAGCGTCTTTGATAGGAATGCGGGAGAATGCGCTGAACGCTTCCATCATTTCAAATACGCCGTCTGCATAGTCAAAGAATCCGTTAAGCGGATGATGCAACTTATGGATCGCCTGTAGCTGTACATAGTACTCATACAGCACAGCGGAAGTATACCTGTTGAAATCACTGCCAAAACGCGAGATATCATCTATTTTCAGCAGGGCAGGATTGATCAGTCCGGGAACTGCCTGTAAACCTCTGCGTTTATCATGAGAAGCGACTACCTGGTCAGGCTGGCGATAGAGGAAGAAAAAGGGTGTCTCCGGATACCACGATCTCAGTAGTTCATAGAAATGAATATGCCAGCTATCCAACTTGATAATGTAATCGGTCTCCCGGGCATTACGGTGTTGTCCCATCAGATTGACAGCTGCTTTGAACCAGTCTTCCCGGTTCTGTGGGTCGAGATCTGCCTGTTGCTCGGTACTACGTAGTATTTCATCGAGCAAAGGCGCTTCCGCCACCACTATATTTTCCTCAGAAGTAGTGAAGGCCTGCGATACCAGTGTCGACCCGCAGCGCGATACATGAAATACAAAAGCGGAAGGCTGTAATCCGGGGAGGTCTTTGCAGACATCCATCAGGAAATCAGCGGTAGAAATGCTTTGCACCCGTGATCTTTCCAGCTGTTTTATTCTACACAGCTGAATGGTTTCATCAAAGAAAGGCAGGTCCATGCGTTGATCGCCGAGGTCCAGCCATTTTACCATCCATTCCTTCTCTGTATACGTGAGTTTATAGGGAATCCAGTTATTGATAGGGGGGTACTGCATTATTGTTCTGCTTTTAAACGGGCAATGAGCGCTCTGGCGGTATCGGTATCCATTCTCTCCAGTTCTGCTATCATAGCGGCACGCGTAGCCGGATCCATCTGGGGGGATTTTCGTGTGGCAGCAATATCATACCCATGCGCTGCAAATAACTGATCGCTCCATTCGTTCCGGATACAATCTATGATGAGGTGTACCCTGGCAGTATACCCTTTGTTGACGATCGCGTGTGTACAGCTGAAGTCCATGTACCAGCATTCTCCGGGCTGCAAACGCAGTTTTTCCTCTTCCAGCATAAAGTATACTTCCGGGTTGGTCATGATCGGAATATGTATTCTGAAAACGCCATCCTGGTAACCACATCCGGGATCTTTATGTGGTTTGATCTCACTGCCTGGTGATAAAGACAGCAGTCGTACCGCTTCTTTTTCACATTGCCAGGAATCGATGATCTCTTTGGCATAGGGCATCATCGCGAGCACTGGTGTGTCCTGGTACTGTGCATCCGGATGAGCCAGTATATCCTGGCTATTTCCGCTGGCAGAGCGGAGGGATATGCTGCGCCATTCTCCGTTAAAATCACGGGTATTAAAATGGAGTGGCCAGTCCTGTTGGAGGATGTTTTCCAGTTCAGCGCAGAGCTGCTGGTGATTATAGGTAGAGGAAAACCTGATGTAATTCATTGGAAATCTTAAGATAAGGCTAAGATAGGGGTTTAAATTGATTCAATTATGAGTATTTTATTAAAGTATTTTTAAATGCATTAATTTGGAGGTTTTAGTAAAAGAACATCCCTATGGATATGTATATCCGGTCAAGCCGTCGTTCTTATGATCCTTTTTTAATGGCGGGCGGCATTATTATACTTGGCGGCATTGTGGCTTTTTGTATGAAAGGCTATGCGTGGCTATATGAATTGATCCCCATTGCTATTATTGTTTTTATCGCTACGTCCAATACATTTACCATGTCTGTCAGATTAACGGATGAGCGTATCACCGTGGAGTATTACCAATATCTGCGGAAGCGCCGGATAAGTGTGGAAACCCGTTCGGCAAAGCTATTGCTGGAGCGGCAAATTGCCATGACTGGCCGGAATCAGCAGATACCGCTTATCAATTATCTGATCCGGATTTCTGAAAACGGACAGGAGAAGTATGTGATCAATAGTCAGGAAGGGTTTGAGGAGAAACATTTGTTTGAGTTGGTGAATATGTTTAGTCAGCATGCGCCTGTGAACAGGATATGATGAAGCGGATGACCGATTTAGATCCAGATCTTTTTAAGCAGGGTAGTATCAGTGGTTACCAGCACGCTATCTTTCATCAGGAAGAGCATATCAAAATCCTCAAGTGTCTTTACCTTTGATATAATCATATCGTCACTCCTGTGTCCTGCAATCTTCCTGTAGTGCACCATAATACTATCATGAGATACATTTATACGGGAATTGAGCTGTTCGAAATTGATATTATCACTCATTAACCCCTGCCAGTAGCATTCAAACAGGTAAGGTGTTTTTTCCTGTGGACGTATTTCTTTAAACAGGTATAGTGTGGTGCCATTATGTGCAGTTCCTCCATTGCAGGTTCTTAGGAAGAAGTAATCGCCTAGTTTTCCAAAACCGAAGACGCCGTGCCAGCAGCTACCATAACTGCCATGAATATAAAGTTCATGCGTCTGAATATGTCCCCTGTCGCTTGTTTCAAAAAGCAGCATGGATGCGTCGGCATTTTCTGTACAAACTATGTAATGCTGACCTTTGAGATAATATTTCGCAATGGGTGAACTTTCAGGTATATCATTCCATTCACTGGCCTGTCCGGTAGTATCCATCAGCTTTTCTGACAGGAGATAGGGAAGCATTGTTTTTTTGGTGAGATAACCGGAATCTCCGGAGAAAATACTGGTGATTGCAGGTGAGTGTTCAGGTGTTTTTGTCTTATTGCTTTTACAGGCAATCAGCGTAAACAGGCAGCAGATGAAACAACTTATCGGAAACAGTCTGGTCATGAAGCGGAAGTAGTTTTACGGTAAGGGAATGGGCAGGATGTCTATCTGTAAAAATACATTTAGTTCCGGTATAACGTGATCTTTGCACTATCAGTAGCGATCCATTGTTTGTCTTTCATCAGATATACTACGTCAAAGCTATCTATTGTTTCTCTTGCTGTGCGAGGTCCGGCAGGTACTTTTTCAATCTCCTGTATGATGGCATAATGAGCATTTATGCTATCGTGTGAAATGTGTATAGTCGCCTGTAGTTCCCGATAAATGCTGGTATCTCCCTTTACCAGCCCTCGCCAGGAGGATTCAGGAATGCTGTTAAGTGTTTCCTGCGGTAACACATTTTTGAAGAAGGTAAGTTCACTACCTGCGTAAAGCGAACCCCATACACAGGATCTGATAAAATAATAATCCTGCATTTTTCCAAAGCCGGATATTCCTATACCGGTACAACTGTTTTGAGCTAAGCTTTGACCATAGTATGTATGAACTCCGATATGTCCTGTATGATTGGTCTCGCAGAGTATGACCGAAGTTGCAGCGTCGCTCAGGTTGTTTATACAGATGATATAATTGCGTTCGTTTTTATAGTATTTCCCGATAATAGTACTATCCTGGAGCTCGTTCCATCGTTGAGAGGTTCCGCTCGTATCCAGTAATTTTTCGGACAATATGTAGGGGAGTAGGTACTTTTTGGCAAGATAACCGGAATCACCGGCAAGGATAGTGGTGATTTTCGGTGTATTGGTATGCTGGCAGGCTGACAGGCATAGCAATAGCAGCAGATAAAATACCTTGTTCATATGTACTGAAAATTAGTAATAAGGAGTCCACCGAAGCAGCTGTTACCTGTTTCAGCGGATGACGCATCACGCACCCTTCATATAAGGATGATCTGCTATTGTTTCCATCGTTAGACCTGCATGATGCAAAGCTGTATAGAACTGTGCTTCAAACTCATCATGAGATACCGGTAAGTTTTCTTCTGCTGTAATATGCCAGCAATAGCCTTCAGAGAAAACTTCCGGATCGTGGGACCATTCCCAGGAGTTGCGGCTCTTTTCAAATCTCCACTTATTCCAGCTTTTTTCCAGTGAACCAGTGGGATAAAGTTTCTTCAATTGCCCGGAAAATAGGCATTGTATTCTTTCCTGTTGCACATTGCTTACTGCAGATTCCTTCATTAATGCATTGATGGTTTTCTCACATACCGTCTCTGTAAACGCTGGATTAGCCAGCAAATGGATCAGGTCAAAAATGTCCTTGAAACGTGCTCTTACCAGCGTCTGATGTAATTTCCAGGATACCTGCAGCGACAGGGGGACAGTACTGGGAACTATAAATGACGGTCCTCTCATCGGCTGGTATAGTAGGGAAACCGGCTCATCTTCTATGTCCAGGTTGAAGGAGATATCTATAGATATCCGGTCACTTTCGCCATCGATCGTGTAGGCAAGGTCGGTATTTACGGTCGGGAAATCATCTGCCATAAAGTAATCTATTCTTCTCCAGAAGGCGTCTTCTCTGAAACTGCGGAACCGGACACCATCCTGTGAATTGATATCTGGTTCGGTTACTTTTATCGCCCAGTCATCAAAAGTATTTTTAGCCGTTTCCTGATCTTCTACCCGCTCAAGATATACCCAGTCGAGGTCATTTGGTATTCTCATAGTGGGGTCTTTAAAATACTGACGTGTTACATAACTTCCTTTTAGCATAAAAGGATGACCGGTAAGCGATGCGCGGCGAATGACCGATTCGGTCGCAATGATCTCATTTCGGATAAAATTGTCCATGTGCTTTAGTTTAAGGGACTATTGAGTTAACCAGCCGCCGTCTAAAAATATATTGTTGTCGTATACGCAATACTCTGATTGCTGTTTAATAACATCCCATCCTCCTTTAGTGAGTGCTCCTGTGAGCTGACTGACCCGTTGCCGGAAGATATTGATATCTCCAAATTCCCGCAGGGTTATAAACCTTGTGTGCTGCGCCTGCTTAAGGGCATTCAGCGATAAATGTACCTGGTGAGTGGCACAACATGCCAGCAAATCATTTACATTGTCATACCTCACTTTTCCATGCCATTCGAAGTAAGGAGTAAAGTTTGCAGAGATATCAGGTACGGCGTCAAACCGATTTGCCGGGACTTCCACCTTTAGTCTTTTTACAGGGAAACCGCTTGTCTGTAGTATACCAGACAGCATAGTAGCATCCATCAATGCATCCTGAAGGGACGATGTGGTTACAATCTTGTTCATCATCGGTTGATGAATATACGTTCCTCTGTAAAGCTCAATTATCATCGGTTTGGCTTCCTGCTCTACGCAGCAATTGACAAAGTGTTCAACATCAGAGGTTAACAGATCATTCACCGTGAGGTGCAGTTCAAATGGGATCTTATTCACGAACAAACATTATTTAGGTATAGTTGTATATATAGTTACAAAACTAGGTAATTCCTTTTGAAATACCTGTTATTGCTATACCGGGATGCGTTCTTGCCATGTAGAACAGGCTCTGAATGGTCTAGTTTTTCTTCCAGGTAGATGTTTCCCATCCTTCCGGTTTCTCCGGTACGGAATTACTAAAACGGATATTATCGGTCAGTTCTCCGGAGATATTCACCACAACCTTATTGGCGGGGTTGATAATGTGTACTTTTTCAAAAGTAATATTCCTGCTGTCGGTAAGTGTTAAGGCGGAATCTGTTGTGTATATGTTTGCGTTGGAGATGCTGATACCATTGGCGTCTATACTCTGCACGAACCTTGTACAATGTGCTTCTACATTTTCCAGGTGAAAGCCTGTCATGGGCGATTCCGGAATACCATCCACTCTTACCAGTGCTCTGGCGCTGTCTACCACAATGTCTCTGGCGTAAATATTCCGGTATACCGGCGTCAGTTTATTGACAGGTAAGGCCGGCAGGCGATCTGCCAGTGCGCCTACATACATTCTTGCGCCGAGCATATCCCATCTGAATGCATCGAGTCGCAGTCGCATACGGATACGTTCATAATGCAGATTTTCACCACCACCACCGCGGGGGCGTCTTGTTTTGAAACGGAGACCTACTTCTGTATCGTCAAAGACCACATCATGTACATAGAGGTTCCGGATCATGGCGGCTGTCTCGCTGCCAACAGTGATGCCACCGTGTCCCTGACGTGCCAGTGAATGACGGATAACGACGTTTTCTGTTGGTCGGCCGATACGTAAACCATCTTCTCCGCGACCGGCTTTTAATGTAAAACAGTCATCACCACAGTTGAGTGTACAATATTCTATCAGTACATTTTTGCTGGACTCGATGTCAATACCATCGCCGCTGGGAATACCGACAGAATTGACTGTTATGCCCCGTATAATGACGTTATCGCAATAGATAGGTACAATATTCCAGAAGGGTGTGTTTTCCAGCTGCAGGCCCTCTAAATATACATTTTTGCAATTGACCGCAGAAACGAACATGGGAAGGTACACCGGACCACCGTCATGACCATCATATATGCGCTGGGCAACAGGTTTATTGGCCGCTACCACATTTTCTATTACATCCTGGCGCATGACCTGTTTCCTGACAGGGCAATTAGCCGGCGGACCAACCAGTTTTCCTTTGCCGGTTACGGCGATATTGCGTTGTCCGTTTGCATAGATGCAGGCGCCGAGAGACATGACTTCGACCCCCTCTGTACGCGTGAAGACCACCGGTAGATAATCGCTTATTTCTCCACCAAATTCCAGTACGGCGTTTTCTTCCAGGTGAAGATTGACATTGGATTTCAATATGATACGACCTGAATGCCAGTTGCCCGCAGGTATAATAACTGTTCCGCCACCCTTTTTGCTGACGGCATCAATGGCCTGCTGGATCTCTTTTGTTTGTGAGTTGCCCTGTCCTTTGATGGTAACTGTGTATTTCGGGAATACAGGTTTTTTAAAAGCCGGTACTGAAAAAGGTGCGTGCACAGGAGCTATGTCAGCAGGGAGCCTGGTGGCGCCTACTTCATCGATTGTGGGAACATGGACATTCAACTGGGCAGCAGCGGACAGGCTGATGCATAGCAGGGTGGCAGTCAGTAACTTTTTCATAACCGGAATTTGGGGGTAAGATAGGGAATTATTATTGTTTATTTGACACTTGATTGCTGGACAGAATTACCAGGTAGGAAACCAATAGAGTAGGTAATAAAATATAAAAAATTACGCCTTATTGACCTGGACAAAGTCAGTAAGGCGTAATTCATTTATTTCAGATTGTTTGAACAGGCGAATTTACAATCTCGCACCAATTTCCTTCTTCAGATAATCCTTCGAGAAATAATTATTCTTAGCAATATACTCTTCCAGTCCCTGGTCATACACTTTCAAATTATCTATCAGATTCGCTACTGACCATTTACCCGGATTCGCCGCTGCATATTTTTCATTTAACGGCATCCAGGTATTGATAATATAAGCTGCTATCTTCCGTTTCTGTTCCTTATCCCAGTAGGTATTAGGATTGTTTTTCAGACTACGGGCAGCGTCATTGGTATATAAAGAGGTGGCATAGTCATAAATAGCCAGTGCCATCCTGTTTTCATTGGCATCTGAATGATCGGTGATCCATTGCAGGAGACCTTCCCGGATCTGCAATTGTCCTTTACAGTCTTTTACGAAAATATATTCACAGACCTTCGCAATCTCTTCATCATTTGATCTTCCGATATCATTCATCGCAACATCATTCAGTTTCTGATCGGCGGTATATCCGAAGCGCAGTACCAGGCTTTTGATGAAAAGTGTATCCTCTGCCAGGAGATAGGCCAGATCGGCTTTACTGTCATTCAGCAGATAACGGTTCCTTGCCACCTGTACAGGGGAGAGGTTGATCTTGTAATGGGTGCTGTCGGTGAAAGTGACAAAGTCGCCCAGGAATGGCATCGAGAAAAGGAAATTGTTTTCTTTGGAGACCATGATGTTGTCTTCCGTATAATCAAATTCATCTCCATGTTCCTTTGCCAGTACGGTATAGAATTTATCATGCTGTTTCACGCCGCAGTAGTTCGGTTGTAAAGCCTGGTCGCCAAAAAGACTACGGATCTTCTGCTGAAACGCTTCATTGGAGGGCTGTACAAATTTCTTTTCTTTCAGGGCTTCCGCCAGGAGGGGAATAGCAATGTCTACATCCGCATCTGTGTAGCTGGTCCGGTTGTTCTCATCTTCCAGGTGCTTTTGCAGCTCCATGTGTTTTTTTATTGCCGCCACATTCATGTCGTATAATTTTTCTACTGGCTTTATTGTGTCTACTAAATGAGTGTTAGCTGTACTGTCGCTATCGGTACCGGTTCCGGCGGACTGACAACCTGCACAGTATACTAAGCTCATTATGATTAACAATTGTTTCATATATCGTTATTGATCATTTATCTGCTATCTCAATCCAATATGGAAGTGGTTCTGGTGCACGCTATGCGCTGCATCCTTTGTGTTTTTGATGCCTGATTTGTAGGCGTAATTGGTATTAAAGCCCCACTTAGAGGCAATACTAAGGATATTTTCCAGTGCTTCCACAAATTTTTCTTCACTTGCGTAACTCTCTTTCGCTTTCGACCATAATACCTCTCCGGCTTCATCGGTACTACCCGGATAACGGATATCAATATCGTCACCGTTAACGTGTCCTTTGTGTCCCAGGTTACGCTGGTTACTGGCAGACATGTCATTGAAGTACAATTTACCGGTGTAACCATTCTTTGGCAATGAGTAAAAGAATCCCAGTGCAGCAGCGGCTACTTTCGGATCGGAATAGTTATCGTCTCCGCCGTCTCTGCCGCCGAAACGACCCCAGTTAGGTCCGCTGTCAGGGAAGGGCAGGAGCTTCTTGTCATTGACATTCTTCAGGACGGTAGCCGTCAGTTTGCCGCCGATATAAATATCAAACTGGTACTGTTTGGAAGCATCGTTTTTCTTCACCAGTTCATATTTGAAAGCATCCACATCGATCTTGTAGAGATTGTTGTCTCCTTCAGGTACCAGACCGTATGTACATTGTTTTACTTTAAAGAGTATAGAGGTGTTTTTATCGAAAGCCTCTTTCTTTTCAGTGTAAGCATCTGTGCCATCAGGCCGTACTACATTCTTTCCCACCTTGGTACTGATTGGTTTTACTTCCATCTTACCATTGGCGAGCTGCTGGAGTCCTTTCCATTTCCAGAAAGCCATAGAGGAGAGTACTGCGATCTTTACATCAGATACTACCAGGTCCGGATTGGCCACAATATCTGCATTCTCTTTTTTGGTGTAAGTATTGGCGTATTCGTAGGCGGTACGGCCTGTCAGCTGTACCAATCCCTTTCCACGGAAATCCCAGCCGTCATTAGCGCCTGTATTGCCCAGTTCTTTGCCTTTGGCAGCGTCCGGACCATAGGCGTAATTGGCGATGTTCTTTTCATTCTCCTGAGTTACACCCGGAATGGCCGGTTTTCTTACTGCACGTCCCCAGAGTTGCGCCTTTTCCTTTCCGATGGTGGTGCGGAACGGAGGGAAGAGACCGTCCAGGTCTTCCCAGTAATAGTTAAAGCTTTCGCCGCTTTTCAGATGGAGGGAAGGGCCGGATTCGACGAATGTCTGTGCAAAGAAATGCGCTTTGTTCCAGCAGGTGTTCATCCCGATCTCCCGCATATATTTATTGTAGGTATCAGCTACGCTTTTCAGGGTAACATCGTCCGCCTGTTTGAAGACCTGTTTCAGCATCGCTGGCGTGATATCCTCATTACACCGCGGACAACCGGTTTTGTTTTCTTCTTTTTCCAGCGCTTCACCCAATACCGTAGGGGCGATATCTTTGGTCAGTTTATTCAGGTTGTCTGCTGATGCATTGGACAATTTGATATGCTGATAAAAGCTCACGTTCCTCGGATCGAAAGTGTTGGCGTCTGCGACTTCTTTCGGGAATTTAAAGGTATCGCCATTTTTCTCTTTGATGAGGGCGAAGTAGCTACGCAGACCATCATCGATCTTTTTGTTACCGCTTTTCAGTTTATTGGTATCCAGTTCTACTTCCCATATCTCTTTATCATCCGGTTTTCCCTGGAATTCCATAACCATCTTATCTTCCTGCTTGTATCCATTATGCCAGATCTGTAGTGTCAGGTCCTGGGCAGCCAGGTTGCGGGTCTGTACGCGGATCTTTATCTTTTCTCCGTATTTATAGACTTTGTAAGCAGGGTAATTGGTACTGTCGATGAAATTAACACTGACTACTTCTTTCTCCGAATTGATATAGACATATTTGCCCAGTTCACTGCCACGCTGGTTACTTTGTTTTTGCGGGAAGAGGAAGGACTTGCCATCCGCTTCCACTGTCTTCATGCTGGCGAATTGTATTCCGTTGGGTTTCGACTGGATAGCAAACAAAACATCATACTCCTTGCCTTCAAAGTAGAGTTTATTCAGCATAGGTTTGATGTCGTTGGTATTCAGATCAGCTTTCAGTTCGCCGTTGGCATCAAACTTACAATTCGGTATCTCCTTGATGTAATTAAAGCTGGACCGGTCGGCCTCCAGTATATGTACACTTACAGTCTCTCCGGCGGCGGCAGGGCAGTTGATAATGATCTTCAGGGTTTCGTTCCAGCCGGCGCGAGGTTTGTACACGCCATCCTTATCGCCAAAATACCAGCTGGTGATTTCCGCTGTATCCGCTTCTGCCTCCAGACTTTTAGTCTTGCCATTTAAGGTGGCTGTCACGGCTACCTTGCCTTTATGCGTGGCATAAATACCCGTGGCCTTATTGGTATGGCTACCGGCAGGGGACCAGGTAATGGGACCATCCTGGGCTGCCTGATAAGGCATCAGGGTCAGTGCTTCCAGGTTATAGCGTTTCCCGACTACCCATTTGGCGCCTCCGTTTTCTACTTTGATCGCGGTGACTTCATTCTTCTTTACCGCGAAGCGGCAATCATCTTTCTGGTGACGGGAAGAAGGAGCGCCCTTCTTCGCATCCCAGGCATCCGCTTTCATGACATAGGCTTCTACAACGTAGTTGCCTTCCCGCGTGAAATGCTCTCCACCGAGACTGATGGATTGTCCGGTACCAACATCTTTACCATTCAGCTGCCATTTGATACCGGTGGTTTCAAACTCCTGCAGCTGCGTGAAGTAGGTCATTTCAGTTACCTGGAAACTCATAGCCGTACCAGGTCTGACCACTTCTGCTGCCGGATTACTTTTGATAGCGACTACACCATTCCCTTCAGATGTCAGTTCTCTTGTAATGATCTGTCCATCCATACTGATGGTCACCTTGTAGGTGGCTGCGCCATTCGCAGGAGTGAAGGTAATAGTATCTTCTCCCTGTTCGCCGGCGGCCAGTATGGTGCCATTCATATCTGTGACCTGCATGCTTACCAGCTGTTTTTCTTCCGCCAGGGCAGGTTCAATTTCATATTTTGCGGCGATATTTACAGGCACGCCTCTTCTTACACGATAGTCTTTCCCCACGATGCGGCCCATGCCTGCGCCGAGTTCAATATCTCCTTTAAGTCTGTTCACTGTTACATTAACATCTATTGTACAGCGGACATCCGTTCCATCTGTACCATAGGCCATTACCCGGTAACTACCCACCGCATCGAAGTTCATCTGCAGTTCGGGACCTACTTCTTCGAAGGACATGGCTTCAGCCTCAAAATTGTGCCCTTTGTAAATCTTCCAGCTGACCTTATCCTTGTCTGCTTTCGCTGTATTGTAGTAATCCTTTACGGTGAATTTCAGCTGCTCATTGACACGGGCCGTCATCATCGGCACCACCTTACTACTCGGAATTTCCAGGGCAGGTCTGCGTGTCTCGATTTTACCGCTAATGGATTTTACTTTAGGTATTTCCTTTCCGCTTGCGGGTTTAGGCGCCATCGGATTGAGTGCGGCCATTGTCTGCACTTCTACATTATCGAAGTGTGTACTGGTAACGGCGGCTGTTTGTCCGTGGAAAGTGATAGATATGCAGGGCGATCCGGAGACGGAGCAGATTGCTTTACTTTCTTCCGTCAGGATCTTCCCTCCGTTGGTCAGCGTTACTTTTTCATAAACGCTCTGCCATTGGGTGATGGCAGGACTACAGGAACTTCTGGTGATGGAACAGTTGCCGAAGGTCTTTGCCTCCAGTGGTTGTCCCAGGTCTTTATTACTGGCAATGGGTTTGGCTCTGCCATCCCCATCATTGATATAATCGCGGTCGTTGGCGGATATTTTCAGTTTATCCGGGGCGCCACCGAAGTTGCATTTACATGCGGCTCCCTGTACAACAAAGTGTTTTTCGGCCATACTACAATTAGTTTATACGATGATCGTCGCTGTTGATGCAGGAGGCTGTCAGCGTTATCTGCGCAGCCTGTTTTCCTCTTTCTGCGTTCAATTGTGCCTGCAATGACTGTATCAGACCATGTATCTTATGAAAAGTGTATTTTATTTCGAGATTACCGTTTCCTGTTTCCTCCTTTCCGGTTTGCCGGAGATTATTCATCATCCTGTTACCCGTAGGGATCACATCATACACAACAGGGGGCTCAAAAGGAAACAGGCAATAGGAGGCTTTGAAACTATCCCGGTTACCCGCGCACTGTATCTGGAAGTAAACGGAGAGGAAGAGATCCTGTCTGATAGCATTCAGGAGGGTACTTGCCTGTCCAAGCGTATCGCCGGTAGCGTCGATATAGCTATGTGCTTCCGGTCCGGTGAAATATTGTTTTAACCGGACTATCTTCTCATCCCAGCGTTGCAATATTTCCGGATGATTCAGGATCGACTGCATACTACCATCCTGTCTGATCTGTATTTGCAGGGGATAGAGGACGCTACCACATTGCGCTGCAAGATCAGAAGCAATGTAATCGGTCGTATCTTCATCATTGACCCTTACATCGGACCGGGTGATCTGGAAGTATTGGCTCGTATCATCGCCGACAGTCATCCGGCTGATCTCCGTATTGAATTTTAAGCGTGTATCGGCATCACCGTGATAGGTTAACGTAACAGTATAGATGTTTGGGTCATGTACCGTTACTTTCTTCTCTGTCTTGCCGGTAAACATTTTTCTGACAGAAAACAGGGGCATATCGGGTTAATTTTTGCAGTTATTCTGTAAGGTATCCCGTCTGAATACTTCAGCGGATTTTACTTCCACACTCCATACGCCTTTCAGTGTATCTGTCTGACAGGCTTCATAGCGATATTCTCCCCGGTAATCTTCCATTTCCTGTGAAATGTCGTTATGCAGGTCGAAGAAGTCGTCTTTTCCCTGCATATAACTTTTCGTTTTATCAGAATAGTTGAAGAACTGGATGAAGTAACGGGCGTAGCGTCCTTCAATGTTGGATTTATGTACCATGCTATCGCAATAGCGGACGATGACCTTTTGCAGACTATCGATGTTTTCAGGCGGATTTTCCAGCAATGCATACTGGTACCATACGGGTTTCAGTTGCAGGTCAATATCTGCAATACCTTTGTGGTCCAGTTTTTCCAGGTAAATGACTTTTGTACCGTTGCTATTGTTTGTACAACTGCACCATAGCAGGGTGTAGCATAATATGATAAGACTGATTCTCATTTTGTTCTTTTATTTTTCCTTTCCTGTGCGCCTTCGGTGATATTGCCGGTGAATTCTTTTTCAAATCTTACTTTGGTCAGAAAGGGTTTGTAACCTCTCAGGTGCTGTAACAGAAACCAGGCTCTGAAGCCGGCGCCATAGGAGTAAAACTTTTCCATATCAGGCAGATCGAGACCGAAGTGGTCCCAGAGCAGTACCTCATATTTTGCTTTATAGTTATTGCCTGTGATCTTAAAATAGGTCATCGTGACCTTGTAACACCAGACGTCATTGATGGCAATGGTCAGGCCTTTCACGAGGTTATAATCACGGCTGTAAGGAAAGGAGGGATGGCCGTAGGGATGCTTTTTATTGTAATCAGCTTCCTTGCCATAATAGATCTTCTTATCCTCCATCGTGATCAGTTCACCCCCTGCTTTTTTGATACGATCGGCCATTTCATCTTCAATACCGGTACAGAACCGGATGGTGGAAGGATTGGCCATGACTGCTGCTGTTAGTTTTGCATTCTCATAGATACCGCCTTCGTTCCTTTCGAACTTGTCGATCATGTTATGAATGTTGTCATTCAAGTCACTTCTTGCCATGAGATCTACCATATCCCTGAACTGCCGGAACAGGCTGTTGTTGTCGGAATAGGCATTGGAGAACTGCATTAATCTGCCGGTATCGAGGATCTGTTTTTCATTATAGATACTCTTAGTTCCTGCACCGCTATTAGCATATTTCGCATCTGTGGCAATGTCGAATCCTTTGTCCAGATAACTGGTTTTGTAGGAGGTCAGTTCGCCGCCGTTGTATACCGGTTTGGCGGACTTCCCTCTACCATACGCCATATCATTGGCAATATCCGAGCCATCTTCATTTAGCCCAGGTACGCGATAGGCATCTACTACGAGGGGGAGGTAGATGACTTTGGACGTGACTTTGACGTTGGTATCCGGTTTACGGAAATAGGCGTATACAGTGACTTCTTTATCAACGGTATTGCCATCAACGGTGATGAGTTTATAGGCAATTCCCTTTTCTGCGCGGGTGGTACCGGTTTTAAAGGGTTCTATTGTTTTACCACCATCGAAAGAGTAAGCCCAATGGACCAGCATCAGCTGATTATCGGGTACTTTTTCACTGAAGGCGGTGGCACTGAATTCGTAGGTATTATGATTGACGACGCTTTTAGGACCTGTTACCTGTAATACTTTGATGGGGGTGGCAGCATTCAGGTTGACAGGGTCATTTTTATGAAAGGTGACACCTTCCTGTTTACCTGCCATCCTGATACGTTTACCAGATTGCAGGCTGGTTTCACCCGCACTGTTCCAGCGGATATTCTCACCGTTTTCAGTATAATTTTTACTGATGATAACGAGGTTACCAACATTATTTTCGCTCATAGGACACGATTGGATCAGAACAATTTAGATTTCTCTGCGCTCTTGATGGCAACGGACTTGCCGGAGTTGATGGTCATCTCTTCTTTGGAGCTGTCTACCTTCATTTGTTCGGCTGTCTTCTCAATTTTCTTTGCCTGCACGTCCATGTTTTCCATGGCGATCTTTGTAATGTTGGTGGCACTCAGCCGGTAGTCGTTTACGGAGTACTGACTCATGCTATCGCCTGCATTATGCAGTATATTCATGCCTGCGGAGTGGGTCATATTCATGCCGGCAGCATTTGTGATATGCATACCTGCATTGACGTCGATACTTTCTGTGGCCTGGAAGGTGATATTACGGGCATTGATACTGATATGTTCCTGGGCGGAGATGGAGATGTTTTGTCCGTTGGTATCCATGACAATGGTATTGCCACCTTTATCAGCAATGGTGATAAATTCCTGTCCGCTGGAATCATCGAGTTTGATGGTATGTCCGCTGCGGGTACTGATCACTTTTACATTGTTCATGGTATCGCCGAAGTTGGTCTTTGCGGTACCATTGTAAGCAGCGCCGGTGGCAAAAGGTGCTTCCGGATTACCACCTTCAAAATCCACCCAGACCTCTTCACCTACTTCCGGGATGAAATAGAAGCCTTTATCCCCGCCTCCGTGTGGCTGCATTAAACGGATCCAGGGAGAGGTACCGTTTTGCCAGCTGAATCTCACCCGTATACGTCCCAATCCTTTAGGATCGAAGTTTTCTACGACGGTGGCGCTCTGGGCTTCTGCGAAAGGATAGTTGTCCAGGTCCAGCGGTGGTACGGCTGCGGCTACCGGTGTTCCTTCGAAGATGTTATGGTATTCACCGTTACCGTCGCAGTGGTGTTCCAGGGCGGTGATCATATATTCGCCGTGGTCTTCGTTGGAGAAGATATTTTCCTGGATACTGATGGTATCTCCTAATCGCAGGGCGGTACTCTTGCTTTTTCCTGTTACTACGACCATTTGTGACATCTGGGCCTGTTTCTGGCGTTTAGCCAGCAGTTCCAGTTCTTCTTTGGCGTTGCTGCTGAAAGCGTAGGGGAGTTTATACTGAGAAGGTTTGGTATATAATTTATCGCTCTGGGCCTGGGCGTGCTGCGTCAGACTATCTACACCACCTTCGGCTATACTGCCGGTATTGTTCTCGACAAAGGAGTACTGGCGGTATTCCATTCCTTTCAGGGCGATCCTGTTGGGAAGGGTGCGAAGGGTCAGGCTGAAATCGACGAGATTAACCTGGTGGTAGAGGATGGTTTTCTGCGGACTATATTTCCCGAAAATGATCTGCTGACCATTGTAAAAGAACCATTCACCATAGCGTTGGGCGAGACGTTGGAGAAACTGGTAGCCGGTTTCCCGGTACTGTACGATATACTTCAGTTTGCCACTGTAGGCGGGGTTAATTTCCAGTCCGCCGGGAGAGGCGCTGCTGGATTTCGCCACGGTACCAGCAATGGCTGCAAGGTCCTGTTGTTCATAGGACTGTATATGCGGATTACCATCCAGGAGGATGGTCGGGCTGGTGGCAATAATAGTACAGTGTCCGTTGATGCCATTACTGGCTTTACCAAAGGTAACTGAACTGACTATACCATTGAAAAAGAGCGGTTTAAGGTCGTTACTACCTTCTATCGCCTGAACGGACATACGTAATTCCTTGCCTAAGAAGGACTTACCGGAGGATACAGGGTCTTTACCTGTTCTTAATAGCCAGTCGTAGCCAATACTGAGTTTGAGTTCATGGTGTCCATCCATAGATTGTTTAAGAGACAGTGCATGGAATTGCTTGAATTCTTCATCCCCAATTGACACGGCGGTTTGAGTGTACAAGGCCATCGGTTTACTAATTGATATGGTACGCGGTTAACTAAATAGGTAATTAATACAAACAGGGAATGAAGATATAAAATTATCGGGAAATGGGTGTTGGAACTTTTATCGCGTGCGGGCATACGTAAATACTTACTGAATTTTATTAATATTACGTGTATTGTTTAATCCTAATACACCTAGCCTATGATTTTTGGTACAATGTTTCTCGGAGGCGTTAAAAAATTTAAAGATCAGAAGATCCAGACTAAGTTTTTATTGATCGGTATTCCGATCGCTCCTATTGAGGGAGATTCCATGTTGGTTACTAAAGTGGTTCCTGGCGGTCGTCAGGGGATCCCTTTGAAACTGAATACGCAAAGTGTAATAGCAGGTTATACCCGTGTGTTGACGTTAGTAGGCGCTTTTATGCTGATCATGCTTGGGTTGAATAACCATGTTCCTGTGATGACGGCATTGGGTGTGTTGCTGGCTGGACTGGCGGTGTATCTCTATTTCTTTTTTGGACGTAGTACAGCGCAGGAGAATGAGATGCGGGAGATGGTGGGAGATCTGACTGGTTTTTATGTGATGCCGGAATGGCTCGAATCAGCAATGGCGTATCATCTTTTTAATAGTCTGAGAGCGGCGTATGAGACGGGTGGGCGTCTCTGGCAGGATGATGTGAGGAATGGGGTGAGGCTGGATGTGAGGTGTATGTATGTGCTGGCGTTGTTGTATGCGGTGTATGATCCTTGTGAGGGGAGTGAGCAATTGAGGGCGAAGGCGAGGGAGTTGTATGAGGGAGGCGGGAAGTTGGTGGCGATGAGGTGATTGTTAAAGATAATAAACGAAGAGGCGTGCTAATATCAGCACGCCTCTTCGTTTATTTGTCGATTTGGTGATAGAATGTGAGATCCTGATTTTATGCCTCTTCAACATTATCGGAGCTAAGTGCTTCACTAAGCATTTCTGCCCTTATTGCGGTAATTCTTGTAGTTGTTGGCATGTGGATTTTTTCACAATATGATTTTATGTCTGTCAGGTATTTTTGCGCTCTGTTGGAATATAATGTATCCGGCATATTGGTATCGTATCTGGATGAATATGACAACTCCAATAATGTGCTATAGGACTTACCTATATTTTTGCATTTGTAAAATACAAGATCCATCATTAGCTTATGCTTGTTGTCATGACTTCCTATGCAATTTTTATAGGCGGCGATATCATTTACCAGTTTTTTCTTCCCTTGTTGTAAACATTCATAAGGAAAAATAACTGAACTGACATAATGCAGTGCAGCATAAAATGCAGTTGTGATGACCCAGTCAGGAAATGTATTATTTTCTTTTAAGAAGTTGCACGCATTTTCGTTATGCCGGGCAAGATCAAGATGTTGTTTTGGTATATTTTGGCTCATAGTGCATTGAGAAGCCGTCGGCGTCCATCTTTGATAAACTCAGGCCTTTGGTTTTTGGGAACAGGTAAAGGTATATAGAGAAAGTATCTGTTAAATGCATTCTTCTAAGCTCGTGAGCTTGTTCATGGGCATAGTCCAGATTATCTGAATTATAGAACTCTTCGTCGAGGACAAAAGCTACATCAAAAGAAGAGATTGAGTTTACACGTAAGCGTATATGTGGATCTGTGTCAAATCCTTTTAATAATAACCTGAATTCTTCTGCTATTTCTGTGGCTAACTTAAGATTAGTTGTTATTTTTTCAATCAGGATTTTTTGATTTAAATTTTGTTGAACAATCATACCTTCTTGTTTGCCCATTTCATATGCGGAGAGCACATCATTAGAAGTAAAAACTGTTGTTGACCTTTCCCAGTTTTCGGGAATGGTGATGACGGATTGTTTCGAAGTGGACAATGTGTACATGTTCTTCTGTTTTGGGATGGTAATGGATTCCATGTGTAAGAATTGTTTTGATAGGACAAGTGAATAACCTGTTTATAGCAGCTTAAATCCATTTAAAGCTTCATTGCATTGGACTGTTTTTGCAGCACAAGCCTTAGTAAGATTAATGTTTGATTGCTGACAATAGATGATTAGTCTTACCTCTTGATCAGGGAGACCATTCTTGTGTTTAATGGTTTTCTTCTTCATAGATGCGAAATTAGTTACAAACACGAACTGACGTACACTCGTTTGCAAAATGAACAAACTGCTTTTGTGGGCTATATTATTTTGAGAATGAACAGATCACCGTTTGAAATTCTCCAGTATATGAGAGATTAGTACCGTTTACTGCTTAAAGGTGAGCCAGTGCTTTGGACTTAAGTTGGTAGTATAGGGAATCGGTACCGCGACCTTTAGTAGCTTGTCCGTGCATGGAAAAAATATTCACTATTGTATTTCAGTGTAAAAACTGACATCGGGAAGCCCCTTAAAAACAGCGGTATCCCAAAGTTCTTCACAGCAGTTTTTGAGTGTTTTATAAGGTATTGTGTCGTTCCCCTCATAGAATTCCATTAAAGTTTCTCCCATCGGGGAAAGAAGCTCAAATGATGCGCCACGGTGAAATCTCAGTGAATCGCCCTCCCATGTATAACAATCTTTTGTATTCCTAGTGTAAACCCCTCCGACATAGAAACTAAGAATATGTTTGCTGATAGTATCGTATTGAATGTTCATAAGACTGAGATCAGGTCTGTAACATAGTTTTCCTCCTTTGTTACTTAGAAAAACAACGGGCATACATTGCCCATGCATGTTGGGGTGATTATAAATTACCAGATCTTTATAGCTATCTGCATTTAAATCCATAGTGTCGTTAAAAGCATATAAATAAAAGTACTCCAGGATGGTGTCGGTCTTTGTATTCTCCTGAGAAAAAAGCAGCAAAGAGTCTGAGATATTCACTATCTCAATTTGTCGGTTATTGACCAACTTTTTTAGAATGACAATACTGTCGGTCCTTATGAATTCTTCTATAAATGGAGGCTTCGATCTAGGTTGTGAACAGGCGCTAATGACAGCCCAAAATAAGAGCATGCATTGTAATGAATTAGGTATAGGATTATTTGATTTCACAGTAGGAAGATATTTCTTTAATGGCAAATTTATAATTAGAATTTTTGAGCGGGAAACGGGACTCGGACCCGCGACCTTTAGTTTGGGAAACTAATGCTCTACCAACTGAGCTATTCCCGCTTGTTTGCCAAAGCTTTCCTGGCTATTTAAATATAGCAATTATTTACACAAAAATCTGCCAAAAGAAAAGCCACCTGATGTAAATCAGATGGCTTAATGATATTTGATGACGGATAATTTAATCTGGAAACTTCACGCCTTTTAAAGCTTCATTAACTATTGCCAATTTTAAAGGGGCCATCTTCCTGAGGTCGATACCCGTTTTTCTTTCATCTACGGTCAGCTTTATCACTTGATTAGAAAAGCCGCTTTTGTATTTGACAATTTTCTTTTTCATATTGCAATTTATAATTTTCTTTTTATTAGAAATCCTTTTGTGTGTATATTTTTCTTAAATGGAACAAAACCGTTATCTGTTTGAGAATATATGATCAAATTTTTGGAAAGCTCTTCAAAATTTAATGTGATTACCATCCTATATAATCTGGTTCTTACTAGCGTATTACCAGTAAAGTAAATCGATCGTTTCGGATACTTATTCAAATGAATGCCTATGATATTAATTACAGTGGCTAATATCTTATTTCTGTCTCCATTATCACTAACTTTATATTCGTCTATTTCATCATTGGCATTTACATCTCCTAGAATAAGAGCATAAATATTTTATATTCCGTATTGGAAAATATAGCTCTTTTAAGAATAACACCTCTATTCCCGATACTGAAAAATTCAAATATATTATACTCCTCTTTGGTATTGATATTGGGATAAATTTCGGATTGCATATAGCTTGAAATGGTTAACAAAAAATGTGGCTGTAAAATTAGTACTAGCCATTGATGTAGTGTATTTTTGAATGTAGAATGAACAAAATGATTTTAATGAAATGGCGTTTTTAAAATGGATTTGGTTGTGACGTGTTTTTCAGTAATGCTTTTTTTTGTCGTTGAACGATGAGCAGAACGCTCAGGTAATATTGTATAGGTGATATAGGCTGATGGTTCTAATGAGAGATTTTTGTCAATGTCTCTGTAGCTGACTTACCTGGCATAGGAGAAACAAATGTTGCATACCAGCTGCATAATAGAGATAACTGTGGACTTGAGGTTATGGTGATCGTCTGAGTGATAATTGTAGCGGGAAGTAGTTAATATGATGTATCTGGCGTATTAGAGAAATGCCAATGCTGCTGTAGCGTAAGCAACAGCGTAATTCAGGGAATGTAAGGAATAGGTAAGTGGATGTGGCTCAACAAAATATATACTTCTGGCGATTTGAAATTATTCTTTTTGAATGGCAATTGTTTGATGATGGACGTGTAAGCTGGGCAACGCCGGGTGTAATTGCGTTATTGTGCGCAATGGATGAGTATGTGCCCTGAAACGTTTAGGTCGGATCGGTGGTAATACTGCAATGATATCCGCAGCTGTATATTGCCTGTTACGTGTAAGGCCTCCCTGGTCTATGCCCCTTATCTGTATTGTCAGCAGGAGGGTACCTTCCCCGGAGACATATAAAGGAATATTGGCGCCACAGAAAGGCTGCTGTGGGTCAATCAGCATATTTACAGTGTCGGTACCGGTTACCCGGCGGCTACTGAAATCAATACGCACTGCGATTGCTTTTATTTCCAGTGCTGTGAAGCCTTCGTTATTGATATGCTGGGGTGGAATATGCAGCATGCCGTTTCTGGAGAACTCAGGTAGAATCTTGAGGAACCGATCAATGCCTGTCTGCTTGTTGAAACGGAAGCCTTTAATTGCTGTATGATCACCAGCAGATTTAATAAGCAGTTTGTTCAGGCGGTTGACATGGGTACTGTCACATTGAATATCCAGGTCAGGATAAAAGGCATGACGGATCGATTTTGCCTGGGTGCTATAGATGCCAAAGCGTTTTGATGCCCGGCGGGTGGCAGAGGATTGTCTGACTGTCTGAGGGGTACTGCGGAAGAAGTATTTACCGTTACGCTGGTACCCGATTTTGTCACCGAGTTTACCGGTGAGCAGGATGATGGATTTTTGTCTGGCCATTGTGTATATTTTGAGGTATGTGAATTTAAGGGAAATAGGGGAGAGGGGTGGTGGAGAGAGAGGGGAGATTATCCACTGAAATTATGAACGGTGTGGATAACTGGTAAAGCCGAATGACGCATTAATATTCCCGCAATATTCTAAATCGATTACTTATGTAGTAAATGTATACTTTTTATATATGAAATGAAAGAAATGGCCTGTAAATGATTTCCTATGAAATGATCCCAGGCCAATTTTTCCAGGTATCATAATAATTTAAGCGCACGTAACAATCTCTGATAATTGGCAGCCAGACTGATTGATTGTAGTTGTTTTAGCACTATTCCATTCCATCTCTGCATCTAAGATTCTAAGAGATGAATCAGAAGATATAAATACGATATTATCCGTCTCATATAAAGATTCAAATTCCAGAGAAAGAGGAATCCAGGCATTATCTAACGCTAGATTATTGTAATATTCAGATACTGGGGTTAATTCTACAACATGCACATGAATTATGTCATTAAATGCATATTTAATATTGACAGCTTTGAATGTATCTGCTAATGCATTCAATTTATTCCTGATGAATTCTACAGGATTAATATTGGCGTTATTGGTCATAATGTTATATTTTATTTATTAAAGAAATTATGCTCGTAGCGGTTTGAAATGCTTCATAGACTTCTTCCTGCTTAATAAATTCAGTTGAATAATCTGCTTTTTCCCGTAACCGTTTTAATTGAGTGTAAGATTTCTGGAACCATTTATAATTCCTGAAATCATTATTAGCTATTTCGTTGCTGATTAGTTTATATGCCTGAATATGTGAGCTGACGCCGGCATATTTTCCATCTGCTATAAATCTGGTATGATTGATCTCTTTTTTAGTGAACAAAACATGGAAAATTGTTTGCAGACAAGTATAAAATGAACAATGAACACTGCTGCAATAAAAGTTTTTATTAATCAGAAATTGTGCAGAAAGAAGATTTTGTTTTGCCCTTTCTTTAAAACCTGGTGTGTTACTCATGTGAATGTCTAAGTTTATGCAATGAAATGGATAGATCATTCAGGGATGTACAAAACATGTATAAAGGTGTCTATTACAAAGGACGGCTTATGAATGATGGGTTCTATATCCTTGATAGAACAGATTATTTTTTACGTTTATTGTTTTTAAAATTACTGATAAACATCAACTAAATTATATACGCCAACAAAATGAACAAACTGGTTTTTGGGGAAATGAAAATTTGAGAATGAACAATCACAGCTGATTCCCCATTAATCAATACCTTTACCTACATCCTTTATCATGACATTGCCCATCAAACATCGCTTCTATGCCGTCACTATGGATTTTTCCGTCATACCATGTGACACCCAGGATGACTGCATCCAAATCGAAGATTTCTTATACGGAATAGAAGAAGTCTATGCGGACAATGATATGCAGTCGCCACAGGCCATAAGTCTTTTCGACCATCGTAAACTATCTGTTTTGTTAAATGAAAATGGCTGGAGAATAACTTCGCTCAATATGGTATTTCAGTCCTTGAATGATGGATATTCAAGTCATATACCGACTATAGATATCGAAGATCCTTCAGGAGTTATACGTACGTTAACGGCAGATAAGGAAGGCTATGAAGGCTGGATGCAACTATATCAGCTTTTCAGGTACCATTCTATTGCAGCTGATTGGGAGAAAGTAAGACGGCGTGAGGAAACAATAAAGCATACAATGAATCTGAAGAAAATATTTATCCGCCTGAAAAATGGTCATACAATTAGGGATAGCATACAGATAAACGATGACGAAGAATATCAGATTAATCTTTCCTATCAGAACGATTTATTCAAATGAACAGCTGTATTGTTGAGGGTGATCTATATATAAATGATATTTATAAAAATCAAGAAGAATATAGAACGGCAGACTTTAATACGTTCATCTACACTATACTGGAGAAGTTTCCCAATATCAACCTGATAATATAAAAAGCAATAAAAACAAAAATCTCCCGGCATGCCACTACACACCAGGAGATCCTCAATAATCTTTCACCTTCTTAAACCAGCGAAAATTTCTTCGCCAGCCAGCTCTCTTTCAACGGCATTAACCATTTCTCCTCCAATTCCCCCTTAGTCAGCACCGTATTATTCAAATACAAAGTATTCTCATCAATAAATCCTTTTTCCAGCGCATAAGGCACCTGTTGCATCGGCAGCAATTGTACTTTCTCTTTCACGATAAACGCCAGCAACAGTCTGTCAAACATATTCACTTCATACTGACGTTCGATGCTCTTAATGATACGCACGGAGCTATCGGTACTACAACCGCTGACAGCCGTCATGGACTCATCCGCAATAAGTACAATCACCTGGTTGAACAGCAGCTTACCCCATCCTTTTACAGGGGCGCCATGTGCCTGCCAGTGTGCTACGAATTGATCCAGCTGCTCCTGTACCTCTAAGGCTTCCCTTTCCTGGAAAGGGCGGTTACTCTGATATATCCAGACCCGGGAGGACGGGTGAAAGTCCGCCGGTAATAAGTTGTTAATTTCCTGTTTCATCCTGCAAATTTACCAAAAAAATGATAGTTGTCGGCTGACCGCCGTCAGTCGGTGTTTTGTTCCAGCCTCTTCCGCATGTATTCAGCGGTGAGCAGAGCGGTGCTATCGGTGTTAGCGGACAGATTTTCAATGATATTACGCTGTTCCTGGAGGGTTTTATTCTGACTGAGCTTCTGTTTGGCCTGTAGGTCGTCGACTTCGATTTCAAAAGCGACAATGCCGTTCAGGAGTTTCAGCTTAAAATCGGGTGGTAATTCCTGCCATTGCTGCATGTAGGAGGGTTCGTAGTCATGGATACTGTTTTCCAGCAGGGCCATTACGGCGTCTGCTTCGGAGATGATCCGGGCCTGACCGTAGGCGTGGACGGAGATATAGTTCCAGGTAGGGACTTCCAGGCGCTTTTCGTAGTTGGTGGGCGAGATATAAGCATGTGGCTCACTGAAGATCACCAGCGACCGCGACCTTTCCAGGCACTGCCACTGGTCATTGGCTCGGGCGAAGTGCGCGGTCAGGAGTAATTTATCGTCACGAAAAGAAATGTGGAAGGGGAGGTGTGTGGCCACCGGCACATTGTCAATGCTATGTATGATGGTGGCAAAGCTGAAGCGTTGCATAAAGGCAGCGATCTCCTGTCGGTCTTCCATCACATTGAGCCTTGGGATATACATGTTTTACTTTTTTATGCCATTGAGGAGTAGCTCTTCGAAGGAGTCGTCCGTCCAGTCTGACTGTCCATACACTTTATACGGTGGATAGCTTTGATTTGCTTTGTATGGCTTGTACTGTTTGTAGCTTTTATAAGGTTCATACTGTGTATATCTGTTGGTAGCCTCTTTGGTGCTGCCGATGATCTTTCCTTCATGCGTTCTTACTGAGCCTTTATCGTACCATCCGAGGTGCTGACCATTGAAGCCATATACATTGTCCTTCTCGATATAGGCAACGGGTTTGCCATCATAAAGGTATATTGACATTTCATCTTTGGTATCGATATAGGCAATGGCTTTTCCATCTTTATTGAAAAGGCCGATTTCCTGTGCGTGTACTGAACAGCAGGAAAAAAGGATGGCAAGGGTGTATAACAGTTTCATAAGTAAAATATAATAAAAAATCCCCTGAAATGAGGCATTCCAGGGGATGAATATGATGAATGGAGTTATTGCATCTGTTGTGCGATCATTTCCGCGATATCCAGCACCTGTACGCTGTCTTCTTTACCCTGTTCTTTCACGCCATCCGTCAGCATGGTCATACAGAAGGGACAATTCGCAGCAATCACAGACGCTCCTGTTCCTATCGCTTCTTTTCCGCGTTCGAAGTTGATACGGGTGCTGCCTTTTTCTTCCTCCTTGAACATCTGTGCACCACCTGCACCACAGCAAAGGCCATTGCTACGGCAACGTTTCATTTCTACCAGTTCAGCGTCCAGGGCTTCCAGTACCTTGCGGGGTGCCTCATAGATATTATTGGCACGGCCCAGGTAACAGGAGTCATGGTAAGTTATTTTGCGGCCTTTGAAGGTACCGCCTTCCTGCATCCGGATCTTTCCTTCGTCAATCAGTTGCTGGAGGTAGGTCGCGTGGTGTATGACTTCATAATGTCCGCCCAGTTCAGGGTATTCATTGCGGAGTGTATTAAAGCAATGGGGGCATGCCGTAACGATCTTTTTCACTTCATAACCATTCAGTACAGCGATATTGTTCTGGGCCATCATCTGGAAGATGAATTCATTGCCCGCTCTGCGGGCCGGATCACCGGTGCAGCTTTCTTCTTTACCGAGTATTGCAAAACGGATTCCGACTTTATCAAGGATAGTGGCAAAGGCTTTGGTGATTTTCTGCGCACGTTGATCAAAACTGCCGGCACAGCCCACCCAAAACAGGATTTCAGGGGTTTCGCCATTGGCGAAGTATTCGGCCATCGTTTTTATTTGCATGTTATATCAGTTATCAGTTTAACGCTATTATCCATTCATTTCCACGGCCCATTTGTCCCTGTCGTCCGGACTCATTTTCCAGGGGGCCATGTTGTTTTCGATGTTGCTGAACATCATATTCCATTCCTGCGGCGCACTGGATTCTTCCATGACGAGGTGACGGCGCAGTTGCAGGATGATGTGCAGTGGATTAATACTTACGGGACACTCCTGTACACAGGCATTGCAGGACGTACAGGCGCGGAGTTCTTCTTCAGAAATATAATCGCGGAGCAGGGTTTTACCATCTTCGCTAAAGGAGCCGTTCTTTGCTATCTGCAGACCAATCTCCTCAGCACGGTCACGGGTATCCATCATGATCTTACGGGGAGACAGTTTCTTGCCAGTAATGTTCGCCGGACAGGCAGCCGTACAGCGGCCACATTCAGTACAGCTATAGGCATCGAGTAAGTTCTTCCAGGTAAGGTCAGGTACGTCTTTGGCGCCAAACTTAGGAATATCGGTAGCTGGCGCTTCATTAGCCGCCAGTTCCGGCTGTAACATGAGCTGTACCTCTTTCTGCACAGCCGGCATGTTTTCCATTTTCCCTTTAGGACGGAGGTCCGCATAATAGGCATTAGGGAATGCCAGGATGATGTGTAGGTGTTTGGAGTAAGGGAGGTAATTCAGGAATGCCAGGATGCCCAGTATGTGCAACCACCAGCAACCTCGTTCTATAGCTACCAGGGTACTGTCGGACAATCCGCTGAACAGCGACACGAAATTACCGCTCACCCAGAAGGCGCCGGTATTGATATAGTGTTCGTGCCCATGCAGTTGTAATGCCTGATCCGCCGTGTTCATGGTGAGGAACAACAACATCAGGACGATCTCGGTGATCAGGATGTAATTGGCGTCAGAACGGGGCCATCCATCCAGCTCATGCTGATTCAGGCGTTTTACCCGTACAATGTTCCTGCGCACCAGGAAGATCGCACAACCGATCATTACCAGCGCTGCCAGTATCTCAAAACAACCGATCAGTACAGGGTACAATCCTCCCAGCAGAGGAGCGAACAACCGGTGTTTGCCAAGAATACCATCCAGGATGATCTCCAGGATTTCCACATTGATGATGACAAAACCCGCATATACGAAAAAGTGAAGGACAGCAACCAGGGGGTTACGAAACATCTTCTTCTGTCCGAATGCGAGTAACAGTACATTCTGCCAGCGTGCGGCAGGTTCGTCATTGAGTGATACATCCCTGCCAAGCAGTATGTTTTGCCTGATCTGGCTGGCCTTTCTGTAAAACAGGTATACAGCAATGCCAAAGGCAATTACAAATAAAAGCTCCTGAATTATATGCATACGTCAGATTTGACTTCCTAATTTATAGCAATGTAACGAAAAATAGATGATCATCCATCGCTCAGGTCTTGTTGACTATGGACTCTTTTTCCTAATTTTACTTCGCTTAAATGACCAATATGGAAACTAAGAACGTGATCCTGACCCAGGATGTGATAGAGAAAAAGATCAAACGTATCGCTTACGAGATCTATGAACATAACAGTGATGAACAGGAAATTATCATCACCGGTATCTGGGACAGGGGAATGATACTAGCAGAGAAAATTGCGAAGATCCTGCAGGAGATATCTCCGCTGCAGATCAAATTACTGCGTCTGGACCTGAATAAACAGCGTCCTGAAGGGGTAACGCTCTCCGAAGAAATAGATTTCAATGGGAAAGTGGTCGTGCTGATTGATGATGTGGCTAACTCCGGACGTACCATGCTATATGCCCTGAAACCCTTCCTGCAGTTCCTGCCCAGGAAGATCCAGACCGCTGTACTGGTTGACCGTAAGCATAAATCTTTCCCTTTATCAGTTGATTTCGTGGGTTATTCCCTGGCAACGACACTCCAGGATATGGTAATGGTGGAAATGGAAGAAGAGGAGATCAAGTCTGCCTATCTCGTATAACTGACTACTAATCATCCAGCAAATAAAAAGTCCCGGTACCTCCTGTAAGGTCGTACCGGGACTGTCTTTTATGTGGAAGCTTATTTCAGCTTCATATCTTTAATGATATTCTCCACTTTCTGATCCAGTGCCTTTGTTGCAGCATCAAAGCCAGCCGCATTTTCCAGTGCCTGGTTTACGCTGAAGTAGAACTTGATCTTTGGTTCTGTACCTGAAGGACGTGCAGAGATCTTGCTGCCATCTTCCAGTACAAACTGCAGTACATTGGATTTAGGCAGATTGATCGGCTTCACTTCACCGTTAGCCAGTGATTTCACCTGTTGCAGTTCATAGTCATATAAAGTAACAACTTTGGAACTGTTGATAGTGGTTGGTGGGTTCTCACGATAACCACGCATCATATCAGCGATTTCCTCTGCACCTTTCATTCCTTTCTTGGTAATGGAGATCAGATTCTCTTTATAATAACCGTATTTTACGTAGATATCTATCAGTTGTTCATACAGTGATCTTCCCTGGCTCGCCGCATAAGCAGCCATTTCACAGATCAGGGCTACAGAGGCGATAGCGTCTTTATCACGTACGTTGTCACCGATCATATAACCATAAGACTCCTCACCACCACAAATGAACTTCTCTTTACCTTCTTTCTCTCTGATCAGATCAGCGATCCATTTGAAGCCGGTCAGTACGTTATAGCATTTTACGTTGTTCTGTGCTGCGAATACATCGATCAGATCAGAAGTAACGACAGTCTTACAAACGTAGTCTGTGCTACCTGCCAGTCCTTTCTGTCTGCGGCCTTCTATAATATAGTTGAACAGCAATACCGCCGTCTGGTTACCATTCAGCAGTACCCATTCGCCTTTCAGGTCTTTCACAGCAATACCTACACGGTCAGAATCCGGATCGGTACCCAGGAGGATCGCCGCGTCCAGTTCTTTTGCTTTCTTCAGACCAATGCTCATAGCTTCAGATTCTTCCGGGTTAGGGTATACTACCGTAGGGAAGTTACCATCCGGAGTAGACTGCTCTTCTACCACGTGTACATTGGTGAAACCGTAACGTTTCAGGATCTCAGGCGCCAGCGTGATACCGGTACCGTGGATCGGGGTATATACTATTTTAAGGTCGTGCTGTTCTTTAATAACATCCGGCTGGATGCTCAGTCCTTTTAGCATCTGGAGATAAGCTTCATCCACCTCTTTACCTATCAGGGTGATATTAGCTTCTCCGCCGGACCATTTCACCTCATCAACAGAAGCGATCTTTTCTACTTCACGGATAACATTTTTGTCGTGTGGAGGTACCAGCTGGGCGCCATCGTTCCAGTAAGCCTTGTAACCGTTGTACTCTTTCGGGTTGTGAGACGCTGTCAGTACGATACCACCATTGGCGGACAGGTGACGGATAGCGAAAGACAGTTCCGGCGTAGGACGGAGGCTTTCGAAGAGAAATACTTTAATACCATTGGCTGCCAGTACATTAGCGGCTACTTCTGCGAAGTAACGGCTATTGTTACGGCTATCATGCGCAATAGCGAATTTGATCTCTCCGGTGAAGGTCTGTTTCAGATAGTTGGCAAATCCCTGAGTAGCCATACCTACCGTATATTTATTCATACGGTTTGTACCTACGCCCATGATTCCGCGTAGACCACCTGTTCCAAATTCCAGGTTGCGGTAGAATGCGTCGGCCAGTTCATCGGGGTTCTCCTGCTGCAATTTTTTGACTGCGGCTACGGTATCCGCGTCAAATTGGCCATCCAGCCACTGTGATACCTTACTTTCAATAATATTATCCATAGAACGATTGAGGTTTGTTTTCTTATTTATCAAAAACAAGTTTGTAAATTAAAGCTAAAATCCGGACAAAATAAAACCGGGTAAAAGACTCAGCAATTTTCAAACCAACTCTGCCGCTCCTAAAAAAGAGGATGTTGATAAATAGGAAATATTCCACACATAGTTAAAAATTCTGTCTATTGGTTAATTTTGCGCCTATGAGGCGGTTCGAAGATTCTTATAAGCAAAAAGGATTGCGCAGGCAGCTGGTCGATAGTATCCGACAAAAGGGCATTACTGACGAAAACGTATTAACAGCTATCAACAACATCCCACGGCATTTTTTCCTGGATACAGCATTTGAAGGCATTGCCTACGAAGACAGGGCTTTCCCCATCGGGGAAGGGCAGACCATTTCCCAACCCTATACCGTAGCGTACCAGTCCCAGTTACTGGAACTGAAACCCTATGAAAAAGTACTTGAAATAGGAACAGGCAGCGGCTACCAGGCTTGTGTGCTGGGAGAGCTGAAAGTGAATGTATTCACGATTGAACGTCAGAAGAAATTATTTGACCAGGTAAAGCAATTCCCGTTTAAGTCAAAATACCCGACCCTCCGCTTCTTTTACGGAGATGGTTATGAAGGACTACCTACCTACGCCCCTTTTGACAAGGTGCTGGTAACGGCCGCCGCCCCTCAGATACCCGAAAAACTACTGCAACAGATGAAAATTGGTGGAAAAATGGTCATTCCGGTGGGTGGTCAGGAAGTACAGCGTATGCTGCGCATCACCAAAGTCAGTGAAACGGACTACGATCAGGAAATGTTCGATAACTTTTCCTTTGTTCCTATGCTGGCAGGTAAGACATTATAACCTGCTGTCAGCAGGTTTTTTATCTTTCTCCTTATCCTTGTCATCCGCTTCCTCTTCTGGTACCTCCTGTTTCTTCTTTTTCTTAAACATATCCGGATCCATTTTACCAAAACGGTACCGTATGTTCAGACGGATGAAGCGGGTGGTTCTTTTACGGGTATAATCCTGTATGAAAGCATCCGTCTCGTAATGCGAACTGTAATTCTGGGTATTCAATACATCCGTGATATTCAGAGAAATCGCTAACGCATTGTTTTTCAGCATTTCTTTCCTGATACCCATATCTACCCCGTTCATCGCTTTGAAGGTACCCTGTGGCTGTACCCGTGGAGAACGGTAATGTCCGTTCACCTGCATACTTACCTTTCCTGGCAGTCTGACGTTGGAATTGACTGTAATGCCATAAGTCACATACTCATTATTTACATTGGCCCCTGTCAGCTTGCTGTACTCCATATTCAGGTTGGTGGTCACGTTCCAGCGCGGGATGATATGCAGGTTATAGGTGAAATTGGCTCCCCAGTCCTTGTCTGTCGCCAGGTTCATCGGACGGGTGGTGGTTACACCAGTTGTCGTATCCAGCAAACTGATACGATCGATGTCATCATTTGCCTGCGAATAATAAACCCCTGTACTCAGGTAATCTTTGGTATTAGGGAAATATCTGGAATAATTCGCTTCAAATTTATGGGTCAGGGAAGGCTTCAGTTCAGGATTACCTACCCGGATATTCTGCGGATCAGAGTTGTTGACATAAGGCAGCAACTGATCAAACCCTGGTCTATCGACCCTGGTAGAATAGTTGAATATCAGGCTCTGGTTCTCGTTATGCGGCAGGTTATACTTCAGGAAAACACTTGGAAATACGTTCAGGAAACGGTTATTCACAGAAGTGTCCCTTGTATAGGAGAAGCCATGGAGATAGGCCTGTTCCACACGGGCGCCCACCTGGTAGCCCAGGTTACCGATCGCATTGGAAAAGTTGAAATAGCCGCCATAAATGTCCTCTTTATAATAATAAGTATTGGAAAGGTTCTGGCTTTGTTCAAACTGCTGGTTCGTCTGGTTGAACAATTCGGCAATGTAGTCATTGTCATTGCTACGCAGGGTTACCTTTGCACCTGTCTCGAATTTGCCTTTTGTACCTATCGGCGTGGTATAGTCGGTCTGTATGTTCCAGAACTGATTCTGCGAATTGCCCACATTACGCTGTATATCATGGTCATCGGGCGTACCGTTGGCAAACTTGTACAGGGTATTGTAGTTACTGTTATTCCTGCTCTTATTATTACTGTAGCTGATGTACGCCGTCCATTCCTCGTTCTGTTTGTCGGTCGTATGGCGGAAGTTCAGACTGGTATTGTTGTTCGGACTGCGGTAATCGCTGCTATTATGACGTTCGCCGTTTTTGATGGCCTGTCTTTTGGAATCCAGGTAGTCCAGCATAATATCATCTGCACTGTTGCCGGTATTGAGGTTCAGACCCTGTGCGATGGTAAAGGTGTTGTAATCATCCAGGAAATAATCCAGTCCGATACGGCCGCCATTGCCGCCATTGCTGTTCTTATTCCGGCTGTCCTGTGTAAAAAATGCGGTACCGGCGCTATCCACTATCAGGTTCTGGCGGTTGCTGTAGCCCGATCCTACTGTTCTTTCATACCTGCCGTTGTAGTTGGCGAAGAAGTTAAATTTCCGGATCCTCAGATTGGCATTTGCGTTACCGGTTAATTGTCCGCGGGTAGCTACACCGGCACTGAACATCACATTATAACCGATCGCTTTATCCTTTTTCAGTACGATATTAATAATACCGCCGCCGCCCTGCGCCTCAAATTTGGCGGAAGGATTGTTGATCACTTCTACTCTGTCAATGGTAGATGCAGGGATCATCTGTAAGGCTGTCTTTGCGTCTCCGAAAGGAGAGGGCTTGCCATCTACATAGATCGTTACGCTCTTACCCCGCAGTGTAATGTTATCATCAATATCAATATCTACGCTGGGTACATTCTTTAATACATCTGTTCCTGTGCCGCCTTCCGCCGTGATCATACTGCCGGCGTCAAATACCTGGCGGTCTATCTGCATGGAAAATGCGGGTTTCTCAGATTTGATCTCTACTGTAGCCAGTACCTTGCCGGCAGGTTGTAATCTTACGGTACCTACAAACTGCGTGGGTTTGTTGGGTACCACCTTTACGGCTTTCACGAGTTTGTCGTATCCCATAAAAGTGACACGCAATACATAGTTGCCTTCGGCAACCTTGTTGAAGGTAAAGTCGCCATCTGGCTGGGTATACATACCGGTGACCACGGAGGAGTCCTGTGGATGTAATAATACAACAGAAGCATATTCAACAGGTTTGCCGGTAACAGCATCTACTGCTTTACCAACAAGTTTTGCGGAATTAGGACCGGTTTGAGCGATAGCTGTACCGGCATAGCATAGTAACGCTGACAGCAGCAAACGTTTCAGCATGCAGGGTAAGGGTTGTTAATTGAGACCTAAATTGTTGAGACCAGAGACAAAAATATTTATCTCATATAGAAAGTATTGCTATTTATGATGAATGGTCAGTTACTGTGGTGTAGGGCAATCATGAGCTGTAACAATCCTATTACAAGGCCGAAAAGCGCACCCGCCAGTTCTGCGAGACGCAGTTCTTTCTTTAATGAACATTTGATCTGTGCTTTTAACTGTTCGCCGGAAATGCCCATTATTTTCCTGCTGATCAACTGCTGTACATCCAGCTCTTTTGCTGTGTGCTGCAGATACTGATCAATAATTTCGGGAAACATGTTGTCCAGTTCTGCGACCAATACCTTTTTTACCTGTTGGATCGTGCTGTCTCCGATGAACATTTTAAAAACGGGCATCGCTTCTGGTAATTTTTCCCGCAGAAAAGTATCCATATGTACTTCAACTACCGGGATCATACTTTTTATTTTCTCCGGTTCTGCTAACTGACGACGGATATCTTCGAAGGAAAAAAGTTGTTTTGAGACAAAATCTGCTACCTGATCAGCAAATTGTTGTTGCTTTTTTGAAAAAATATTCAGCAGTAACGAGATGGTTATTTTGTTTGTGAACCAGCCTGCCAGAGCGGTTAAGAGCGGAATGAAGTATAAAGACATCGATGCTATTTTTTAATTTATTTCACAAAGAAAGAAGAAATTATTTGGAACTTCGTAAAGTATTTTCCTATATTTGCATCCCGATCGAAACAAAACGGTCACACAAACGGTGGTTGTAGCTCAGTTGGTTAGAGCATCAGATTGTGGTTCTGAGGGTCGGGGGTTCGAGACCCCTCAATCACCCGGTAATAAAAAGGCAGCTTGAAAATAGCTGCCTTTTTTGTTTTTATCTATACCTGATCCCTATGTCTACAGAAGGTTTGAGCGAACAACACTATAAAGCAATACTTGCGGATGAAAGACGTTTATTTGTCACGCTCCCTCTCTTTTCCAAACCCAAAATTGAAACAACTGCGTGTAAAGCAGCGAAGTTCCGTTCAGATATAATAGTGCCTGAAGGTGCTACCAATAAGACTTTCAGCGATGACGGCGCTTTTGGTACAGTGTTCTTGCCGTTAGGTATACTTGTAATGGCATTTATGATCTGGATGATCTTTTCAAATGGAGAGACGCTGCAATTGTGGGTGAAAATAGTGATCTCACTGGTCTTATGTGTCGTGGCAATAGGCGGAGGTACACAAATGATGAAACCTGATCCGAGCTTACAGATCCAAATGGATACACGCAGTATAAGGATCGAACGTTACAGCTTTTCGTGGGATGATATACAGGCAACCTTTATTATACGCAGTGCCGGGAGAAACGGCCATGGTCCGGAGATGCTGGGTTTGTTGCTAAAGAATGGCCATGTCCGGAGATTTGAGCTGATACACTATGGTGCTACAGTTGAGATATGCAAGTATATTGAACATTTTAAAGGGCAAAGACGGCAAAGTTAAGCGACCGGTATAAAAATTTGATCCAGGGCTATTTCCTGTGAAGGATAGCTTACCTTGCATCAATTACACCTAACCTATGTCCAGAATACTTCCTATTACCTTTCTTTTCTTATTCTTAACCCTATGCCTACACGCTCAGCAAAAGGTCTCCATCTACTTTTCATTTGGAAGCGCTGAATTGTCTGATACGGCAAAACATACTTTAAACACCCTTCCCACAACCGGTATAGCCGATCTTAGCGGTCATACCGATACAACAGGTGCTGCTGCCTATAATGCGCAACTGGCAGCTGCCAGATTGAAAGCGGTGAGCACTTATCTTAAACGTCTTCATCCGCGCACTACCTTCCGGCTGCATAACGAAGGGGAATCTGCTCCTGTTGAAAATGTTGACTCACTCAACCGTTGTGTGGTGATCAGCTGGCAGCTTGACACCGATGACGCTTCATCAACGAAAAAGCTTGTTGTAAGAAGAGCAGGTAGCCGCGAGGTGCCGGCGACAGCTACACCCGCTGCTGATAGCCTGGAGGAAATGGACGCTATAGCAGGTACTGCTGGTACAATAGACAGTCTGCATCCGAATGAGATCCTGGTGAAGAAATTTGCTTTACAGAATATCCTGTTTGAGCCCGACAGGCCTGTTCTGACGCCGCCATCGGTATATATCGTTGAACAGACCGCTAAACAACTGTCGCAATACAAAGGCTATTCGTTTGAGGTAAGGGGACATGTAAACTTTACTGCCAATCTTAAAGTGGAGCCAGGTACTCCGCCCTTTGAACTGTCTGTAAACAGGGCAAAGCTGGTGAAGCAGCTGCTGATACAATATGGTCTGCCGGCTGACAGGATAACGGCAAGGGGTATGGGAAATAGTGAATTGATTTACCCATATCCACAGAATTTAGAAGAAAAATTAAAAAATATGCGTGTAGAAGTATTAATTTATAAGCCGAAAAAGCAATAAAATAATCGCCCCCCTATGGATCCCGTAAACGAAACCTTGTTCCGCATCCCCCATTTGATCAGGTCTGGAATGACATAAAGCCTGTGTCCGGAGAAAGCCATTGTGCAAAGTGCGACAAAAGATCGTGGATATATGTCTATCCGCTTAGAAAACACTAATAGTAAGATTCCCCAATAATACCATGACAAGAGAATTATTAAAGGAAGCGCTTTATAAGCGGCTATATAAAGAGGAATCAGCCCGTCAGGACATCTTCCACAGGATACTCCGTCGGAAACCCAGCATCAGTTCCACTGCCGATATCGCGGGTGAAGACTATGAAGCTGTCAGAGCAGATGTAAACACGAGTAAGCTCTTTCGGCAGACCAGCTCTTTCAGGAACCGTCAGATACTAGGTATGGTGATGCCTGCGCTGCTACTTTGCTTTTTGTTGTTCCAGCTATTCCGGGAAGAACAGCTGGATGTCACTCGTATTTTGATGACCTGCCTGATCGCAAGTCTGCCGTTGTTCATTGTGCTGTACAATCTTAGGGAACTGCTTGCCAATACACGCCTGGAGATAAAAGTGACAGGTATTATGCATAACGATTGGATATATCCATGGGAAAACATACTGGATACCTGTATCGTGATCAGACGTGGGAGAGCAGGGGCGTATCTGCTTGTTTTGTTGATGGATGACGGTGAAATAGTCAGGATAAGACTGACTGAGTTTCAAACTTTGCAACACAATCCGGCATTAGACATCAGCTATTATATTGAACATTATAAGCGTTTGCGAAACAGAACGGTGTTAGCCTGAAAATCAGCTAATTCTATGAGAATAAATAACATAGCTTTTCACCCTCCTTCACCACAATTTTACCGGTAAAAATATCCGGAGATGCAAACGGCAGAATCAGCTGTTATATTGAGTACTTCACAGGTATGCTGCCCTATTCTGCACGACATTTCGTACATTTACTGCATTATTATAATCACTATTGACTTTAGTCTGCTGGAAATCAGCTTGTTATGTGTAGTTAGGCCGGAGTGTCACTATGCCCCGGTTAAAAAGGAGACAAAGCAGGCAACGCCTACAAAACTCTTACTCACGAAAAACTAAAGCGCGACAGCTTTTTAACACTATTCCCGGATTGGCGAACTAATATTTATTGGAAGAAATCAACCATCTATGCCAGATTGTTATGTATCTGTCAACCGGCTTAATTCGTCACACGTTATATGACCATGATATCCAAAGAACGCAAAACCGTATCCTTCTTCACGATCTGTTATGAAGGCGACTGGGAACGCATTCTAAAGGAAAACCGCCTGGAACGCATTATCCGGCAGTGTAACTATGACTTTTTCGAAAAAGGTCTGATCATCAATAATGTCAAAGACCGCCCTACAGTTGAGCAATATGCTAAAGAGGCGGTTCAGAAAGGCATTATTGACGTCTACTATTTCAGCGAGGACTACAGTGAGGAAATCCTTCAAAAGTTTTCTATTACACGGGACAGTTTCCGGCTTGATTTTTATGACGGGTACTATTATAGTATAGGCCCGCTCACAGCCGTATATCTGGCGAAAGGTAAATACCTGGTCTATCTGACCGGCGACTGCCTTATTGAACCACATTCTGTTCCATGGATAGATGAGTCTGTGGAGCGTATGGAAAATGATAAGAACATTTTTGTGGCCAGCGCACGCGGTGTAGATACAAACATTGAATGTACCTGGTATACTTCAAAGGAAGATGATGCATTTTTCTATACACACGGTTTCTCTGATCAGTGTTTTATGGTAGAAACACAGCGTTTGCACGGCGATATCTATAATCACTATCACTACTATACGGAGCGATACCCGGTGTATGGCGGCCGTCTGTTTGAGAAACGTGTGAACAGTTATATGTGTGTGAAACAGCTGGACAGGATCGTTAGAAAAGGCGCGTTTTATAGTCATGAGAAATTACTGAACGCAGGCCTGGAAGATGTGCAAACCAAACCAACGCTCTCAAAGAAGCTGAAACGTATGGCAGGCAACTCTTCCCGTAAAATCAGGAAGGCGATTAATAAAAGAATTTTCGGTCACACCACTAAAGTAGATGGCATCGTAAAGAAATGGCATATCTGATCCGGATATGAAACATATAAAAGTAAAGGGCAGCTGATTCAGCTGCCCTTTACTTTTATACTGATTGTTGTTTTTCCAGGTGTATATACCCCCATTTGCGCATCTCCCGGATGATCGGATAAATGGTCTCTCCATAAGGCGTCAGAAAATACTCTACCCTGGGTGGAACTTCCGGGAAACTCTCCCTGCGGATGATCCCGTCTTTTTCCAGTTCGTCCAGCTGTCTTGACAACATCCGCTCACTGATCGTGGGCAATGTACGACGCATCTCCCCAAACCGGTTCCGGCCTTTTTTGATCAGGACGATCAGGGTGGTTTTACATTTGCCCTTGATGATCTGCAAAAAGACATCTGAAGGACACTGATATTCTGTACTGCCTATCTCTTCCATAAAATATATTTTGCTGATTGTCAGTATTACTGAAATTTTTGTCCGCTACGGAACAAAATGTA
This sequence comes from Chitinophaga sp. YR627, assembly GCF_900114995.1. GTDB lineage: Bacteria > Bacteroidota > Bacteroidia > Chitinophagales > Chitinophagaceae > Chitinophaga. The sequence goes on along the minus strand of NZ_FOUX01000005.1, from coordinate 393,286 downwards.
ACTACTTGTTTTTCTTGTTGTTTACGCTCAACTTTAATAAAAAATCAGAAGATGAACGGACAATTTAAGGCACTATTGATAAACGAGCAGGAGGGTAAATTTACAAAAGAAATCAAAGCACTGCCCCTGGATCAGTTGCCACAGCATGAATTGCTGATCCGCGTGCACTACTCGTCTGTCAACTATAAAGACGCCCTTTCTGCCACGGGGAATAAAGGCGTTACAAGAACTTATCCGCATGTACCCGGTATCGACGCTGCCGGTGTGGTGATCACTTCAAAAAGCGCATTGTTCAGCACAGGGGAAGAGGTGCTGGTGACCGGATGGGACCTGGGGATGAATACCTGGGGAGGTTTCGGTGAATATATCAGTATACCTGTCGACTGGGCACTGAAACTGCCAGCCGGATTATCCATGAAGGAAGCCATGTGTTTTGGGACTGCCGGATTCACTGCCGGACTCTCCATTCACCAGGTCTTAAAGGCTGGTATTAAGCCCGAAAATGGTGAAATAGCAGTCAGCGGAGCAACCGGAGGTGTTGGTAGTATTGCGGTCGCTATACTGGCTAAAAATGGCTTTAGTGTAGCAGCTATTTCAGGGAAACAGGAAGCCGCCTTTTTACAGGACACTTTGGGTGCAAAACGAATCATTCCCAGGGAGGAATTTTCTGCAACATTTGATAAGAAACCTTTATCGGCGACCACTTTTGCAGCTGGTATTGATACTGTCGGCGGACCTATACTCTCCGGTATGCTCAAAGCCACACATTATGGTGGTATCGTCACCGCCTGTGGTATGGTAGCTGCTGCGGATCTGCATACTTACGTATTTCCTTTTATCCTGCGTGGAGTAACGCTGGCGGGAATAGATTCTGTGCAGGCGCCAATGGATCTCAGGAAACAGGTATGGGAACTGCTGGCTACATCCTGGAAACCTGTGCAGCTTGATAGTATGGTGGAAGAGATCAGTCTGGAAGCATTGCCCGAAAGGCTGGATGCTGTACTGGCAGGAAAGGCCAGAGGCAGGTATGTACTGGCACATGAACACTGATAGCGTGCTGTTACGGAATGCTTTTTGTCCGGTTATATTGTAAATAATATGTAATGACAAGGACAAAGAAAACACGTGGCAGGAAACGCGCTACGCGTAACAAGGGCACTACAAAAAAGAACAAACTGGGCGTAAAGAATTCGCTGGTAAATAATATCAACGCCCGCAGGAAACGGGGACACTCCAGGTCGAAAAAGCACACTACTGTCAGCAGGAAGAACTACCAGAAAATGGAAGAGAACTGGCAATAGCTTCCGCTATAAAATGACTACTTTGCAACGTCATGAAATTACAGGAAGCCATTCAGTTAATACAGCATAAGGACCTATCGGTTGATACACCTACACCTGTTACCTGGGCCGATCTCGGTTGCGGATCAGGTACTTTTACAGCAGCGCTTGCGCATTACCTTCCCGCGGGTAGTACCATCTATGCGGTGGATAAGGAGTTGTCGTCTGATTTGCATATACCCGCTCCTGCGGGTGTGCAGGTTAGTCCGCGGCAACTGGACTTTGTAAAGGAAGACCTGCCATTTGCATCGCTGAATGGCATTATCATGGCCAACGCGCTGCATTATGTGAAAGATCAGCAGGCATTTATCAATAAGCTCAAAGCCTCACTGGCCCCTGACGGTATATTGGTGATCGTGGAGTATGATACAGATGTCCCTGTGCCGGTATGGGTGCCTTATCCGCTTAGCTTTGTCCGCTTGAAGCAGCTATTCTCAGCTGCAGGATACAGACACATAGAAAAGACAGGAGAACGGTCTTCTGTCTATGGACGTGCAAATCTGTATGCTTCACTTATAAAATAATAATATCTTAACTTTTGGGAAACACATGGTGTTAAACATACCCAATACGGGTATGGTGAGATATATTATGAATTTAATATGATCGGATTATCAGGGTCTGCTGAAAAATACCAGAAATATTTTTTTTCATAAATAGTAAATGCTCTCTATCTGTAATGCTGTCTGGCTCTGCCGTTATTTTGACCTGATTTTAAAATGACACAGGTCTATATATATTTGTTGGTCCGGCCGCCGGTGGCGTATTTTTTGTTATCCCTTTATTTGAAGTAATATTATCACATATTTCTTCTGCAACGATGAGTCGTATTTGAACCAACAAAAGACAGGATAATACTTTTGGTAACCTAACCCTTAATAATTGTAATGTGAAAATAGTTTTTCTCTGTGGTTCTCTGGAACCGGGACGGGATGGCGTGGGGGACTATTCAAGACGCCTGGCAAGTGAATTAATCCGTAAGCAACATGAAGTTGCAATAGTTGCCCTGAATGATAGAAGAATAACAGCCCTTTATCAGGGATCTCAGGTGAGCAATGAAACTAATGTTCCTGTACTTCGTCTGCCTGCTGCTATGGACGAACGTAAGCGTTTCGATTATGCGGGTGATTTTATTAAGCAGTTTGGGCCTGATTGGGTCAGTCTGCAATATGTGCCTTTCTCTTTTGAAAAAAGAGGATTGCCTTTTTCATTCAGCAATCACCTGAAACGTATCGACGGCAACTTCCGGTGGCACATCATGTTCCATGAGCTATGGGTAGGCCTGTATGGTTACAGCAACTTTAAACTGAAGGTAATGGGCCTTTTACAGAAGCTGATCATCAAACAGATGCTTTCTGCGATCAGGCCTGAATCTGTCACTACTTCCATCGGGATCTATAAAAAGAACCTGGGTTGGAAGGATGTGAATCTGATCCCTTTGTTCAGCAACATTCCTATTGTAACACCGCATCCGATGCAGGCTGATCGCTCAGATAACTCAGATAACATTACCGCTATCCATTTTGGGACCTTTACTTCTTCGCTGGAAGAGTATAAGCGACAGATAGATTTCCTGACCGCTGTCGGTGAGAAAACAGGAAAGACGGTTTGTTTGCAGGTCATCGGAGATGGTGGTGCACACAAGGAAAAAGCACTGGAGATCTCAAGACAGCTACTGGGTAAAGAAAATGTAGTGGATTGCGGATTTCAGTCTGAAGAATCTGTTTCCAGTTACATGCTGAAAGCCGATATTGGTATATCACGTGCCGACTATGCATTGTTTGGCAAGAGTGGTTCTTCTATGGCGATGCTGGAACATGGATTGCCGGTATTGTTAAGAGGGGATCGTCCGGAAGATGATATGGTGGAACAGGATTTTCCTTTTAGGGAGCAACTGCTTTATAGCAATGATGCAGGCAAAGATCTGGAGAAAAAAGAACCGGTTTATTTCCTTAATCAGGTGTCGGATATCTTCCTGGACAGTCTGCATGAGAAAGATAAAGAACAGGATCCGAATACGCTTATACTGGTCACCAGACCATAAGTTATAAAGTGGTACTAAGGGTCGGGAGTTCGTGACCCTTCAACCACCCAATAATGGGAAAGGCGTCTGCCACTGGCAGACGCCTTTATTGTTTTACTTCAGTGCTTTGAAGTAGGAAACATTTCCCGCCATATCAACCTTCACAATTAAAATTTCACTGTTCTTTCTTAGTACAACAAAGTTATTGTCAGCACCCTCAAATGCAGTATCAAACATCGTCATATCCGTATCGTTAAATTCGTTGTCGTCGTAGTTGATCACTTCATCCACTTTGTAATTGCTATACTTTTTCCGGATCTCACGTTGTGCATTTGCCGGCAGATCGGAGAATGATTTGTCTTCCGTCGTACCGACCAGTTCATTGCGAATATCATAGTAAGCTCTCATCTGATGGGCACCTGATGTAAAGGATGCTTCGTCGAAATATTTTGTCCTTTCAAAATTGATGTTGGTCGCATCTGGGAAGTCTTCGTAGAACTGCGTTTTCACGAAATCATTGACCTGTGCTGTTTGTTCTTTACGTGCTGCTTTTTTACCTTTTTTGTTATCGCTGTTTGGGGTATTGTGAGCAAAAGTTGCTGTAGAAATAAGCAAAACACCCGCTGCGAAAAGAATCTTTTTCATGACTTGTTCATTTAGTGTTTTATGAGAATGCACTACAAAGTTACGTGCTCACTGAGCGGGTATTACCGGGAATCGGTCAACAGGCGTTTCCTGTCGGTCAGCAGGTTAGGAGTGTTGCCAGGCGGATAATAGTGTCGGCAAAGCTTATATTTGACGTATGAAGTATCTTTTATCCCTGTTGTTGCTGGTGTCTCTGAGTAGTATAACAAATCGCTCAGCTGCACAGGAACCCCGAAATCTGTTAAGTCGTTTTACCCGGCCGCAACTCGAAACGGCCCTCTTACCTGTCGGTCAATGGCATCCTTTTCCAACTGATGCTGCGGGTTGGAAACGTCTCTTACCTGACTCCGTACAACAGAGCATCCTCCGGCAGGCAGAAAGCTATCTCAAAATTCCCTTCGTTGCCATACCCGCTTCCATGATGATGGAATACCAGCAAAATGGTGACCGTTCCCGCTATGAAGAAATGTCTTTCAGAAAAAGAGACCAGCTGTTTACCATGACAGTAGCAGAAGCGATCGAGCAGAAAGGACGTTTTCTGACAGCTATCGTCAATGGTATCTGGTCGATCTGTGAAGAAAGTTACTGGGGTGCTCCCGGACATTTATACCTCCAGAAAGCAGGTATCGACCTGGTAGATGTAGAAGATCCATCTGTGGATCTTTTTGTTAGTGAAACAGCGACAGTATTGGCGCTGACGGACTATCTGCTGGGTACGCAACTGGACACTTATTCAAAGCTGTTACGCCGGCGTATTTACTATGAAGTTAACCGTCGTATGCTGACGCCATTAGAGAAAGACAGCGACCGGTATTTCTATCTGAAAAAAGGCACAAAAGAATATCCTATCAACAACTGGAATCCATGGGTGATCAGTAACTGGATGACAAGTTTGTTGTTGCTGGAAAAGAACAATGACCGCCGGGTATCAGAACTGGAACATGCCTTACACCTGCTGGATCACTATATCAACTTTATGGGAGCAGATGGTGCTGTGGATGAGGGGCCCGTTTACTGGTCAGGTGCTACGGGCAGGGTATTTGACGCACTCACCGTACTGGAAAGCGCTACTGATGGGAAAATAAAGGTCTATGATGCACCGATCATCAGCAACATGGCTTCCTATATTTATAAAATGCATATCGCCGGTAATTACTATATCAATGTGGCGGATGCGGCTCCGGTGATCCCTACAGACGGACTCCTGTTATACCGGATGGGTCGTATGATGGGTGATCCGGTAATGAGGGACTTCGGCGCCTGGGCATTTCACAGATATCCTGTCAGGACGCCTATCTCCGGTGACTTTGCCAAACCAAGGATGCTTTTCAATATGCAGGCCTGGGTCGATTGTTCCCGTGCTGAAGGCAGGGAACCGGTCATAACAGACGTTTGGCTGGAAAGTATCCAGCTCATGGCGACAAAGGCCGGTAATGGCCTGTTTGTGGCCAGCCATGGCGGTCATAACGGAGAAAGTCATAATCATAATGACGTGGGTGATTTCATCGTATATGCGGCCGGACAGCCTGTTATTATCGATGCCGGATTAGGGACCTACACGGCCAAAACGTTTTCAAAGGAAAGATATCAGCTCTGGTATAACAGTTCTGCTTATCATAATCTGCCGACTATCAATAATATCCAGCAAAAGGAGGGACGGAAGTTTCTAGCCAGGGAGGTCAGCTATCACCAGGACCAGCAGTCGGCTTCTCTCCGGATGGATATCGCAGGGGCTTATCCGCCGGAGGCGGGTGTCGTTCGCTGGGAAAGGGAAGTGAGGATGGATAAACAGCAGGGTCAGGTGATCGTTACGGATGATTTTACCTTATCCGCCAGCAGCAAATCTCTCACACAGACACTGATGACGGTTTGTCCGGTGGATGTTAGCCAGCGCGGGATCATCCTTTTCAAAGTTCCGGGTACTGCACCTGTACAATTAGCTTATGATCCGCAGTTGTGGGAGGTAAAGACAGAGCTGCTCCCCTGTAAGGCGCCGGATGAAAAGCGCCTGGCGGATAACTGGTCACATAAGCCACTTACCCGTATTCTGCTGACGTATAAGGAGGGGAGGAGCAGCGGGCGGCATACCTTCACTATCAAACAATGATCAGTCTGATAAAAAAAGAGCGGTCCGCCTCAGGCGGACCGCTCTTTTTTTATTGGAAATGATATCTTAAGCCATCGGTGCTTCTGTTTCCTTCGCGATCTTCACTTTCTCTTTTCTCAGTACACGTGAATAAAGAGACAGTTTAGGATCGAAGATAAACCAGAAGAAGAGCTTGGTCCAGGACTTATGAGACAGCAGTGAATCATAGTAAGAAGGTGCTGTACTCTTGATCTGTGGCAGTTTATTCCACGGAATGGATGGGAAGTCATGGTGCTCATTGTGGAAACCCACGTTGAAAGCTACTGTGTTCAGCGGGCCATAATAGCTGTAAGTCTCCTGTACAGGGTCCAGGGTCAGGTAGTGTTCCTGGATCCAGCGTGCGCCCAGTGGGTGCAGACCAACAGACAGACAGAAGCTGATCAGCATATAGATCAGTGCTTTGGGTCCGAAGAAAGCAAAGATAGCCACGTCAAAAGCGAGCTGGATGATCCAGTTGATCGCTACCCAACGGTCAAACAGGGAGATGTTCAGTCTGGCGGTACGGGTGATCTGGAAGATCGGGAAGAACAGGAACCACATCATCTTACTGAGTGGATTGTTACTCACCAGTCTGGCTTCCCAGAAATCCGGCAGGTCAGCATCCAGGTCATGTTCACCCTGATGGGCGTGGTGCTTCAGGTGATAGCGCTGGAAAGACACTGAGCTGGCGAAGATATGCGGCAGATTGGCTATGATACCTGCCAGTAAGTTTGGTATTTTACCTTTGAATATAAGTCCATGGCTGGTTTCGTGGATCATCACCCACAATGCATGGCTAATGAATGCCCCTGCCGCATAGGACATCAGGATGATCAACCACCAGGAAGCGTCACGCAACCAGTAAGAAAGACCTACCTGCGCTGCCACAAGGCCAACGATCACTAAGAATGTATAGGGATTTTTCCCTATAAGACCCTTCACTTCAGGATGTTGTTTGAGAATCTGCCTAACGCGAACGTGATGCGGATTCGGCTCATTACTCCACGTAAAATCAGTCGGTTTGTTACTCATATTATAGCTGTAATTCTTTTTTTGTTGAACGGTTTCATAGCATTTGGCAGGCTCTCCTGTTAAGTGGCAGCTCGCTTCAATAGATTGATAAACCCCTATACAACGTTAGGAAAATATTTTTAACAAGGTATAGAAATCGAAATTCAGAGAATAAAATTAAGATTTTTTTATAAAACAGCTTAAAATGTTAATACCGAATGAGTAGCAGGAAGGTAGGGGAAGGGAGGGGTTATCATAAAATAAAGACAGCCGGAAATGCTCCCGGCTGTCTGATAAGCAATTACTTGCAACTATTTGTGTAATCTTCTGCCATCTTAATATAAGCGGCCTCTGTTTTAAAGTCGTAGTTACCGAGCTTTGTCACCATTTCTGGACAGTCCTTGAAATAGTCCTTCATCATTTCATCCCTCTTTTTAAACCAGTCACGACCCTGGTTAGCTACCTCTTCTTCGTTTGGACGGATGAACACGATCGCGTTGGTCGCATCTTCCCCGAAATTCTCTTTCAGGATCCTGATCTTCCGAGAGCTATAGATCACCTGTAAAGGGTAGTTTTTGGTACGGATCATATCAAGGCTTACCGAGTTGTTCTGTTCGAATACCGGTTTGAACTTGTGGACTTCGTAAGTCTTGCCCAGGAAACCGAATGAATTTACTTCAGACAGTTTATAGCTCTTACGTTTTGGTTTCTCTTTTTCGATGATCTCGAACTTCACGTATTTACCGGCATCCAGATCAACAATAGAGCCTTTGAAGTGCTCGTCGATATAGCGGCCTTTGATGGTATCACCCTGAGAAAGGAGGACCCAGCCTTCTGACAGTTTCTCGGTAGAGAACATATCACTTCTGATCTCTCCGGAAGAGGAATCCAGCGGATATTTACGGTCATTCGCGGTAGCGTAATAACCCTGCACTTCTTTCGCCAGTGAACCACGGACCTCGTAATCGCTTCTTACACCCAGGAACTTACCGGAATTGGCATACAGGGTATCCAGCGCACTTCTCAGTTTGGCGGTATCATACGCCAGGTAATACAGGAAGGACAGTTCTGAATAAGCGGCTACCTTGATCGGTTTGATATTGTACTCCGCAGGGTACTGTTGGGCAGCCATCTGCAGGAAGCTTTGTTCGAAAGGTTTGATCACATTACTGTAATCAGTAGTTTCTTTCTTTTTCAGGGTACTGATCAGGGCTTCGTTCAGTGAATCGATCACTACGAATTCCGGGTATTTCTTTTTCGCCTTGGCAATGAAAGGCAGGTTGATGGTCTGCGTCTGATAGCCATCCACAAACTTCTTCTCTGCATCGCCTGCCAGTCTTTTTACGTTTTTGAACACGATACGGTAGACGTCTACTGATTTCGGGTTGGCCAGCAGTTTGGTGAAATCATTGGTGATCTGGTCAGCAGTCGCCAGTGTTTCCTGTCCGGAGATCTTATGTGTCTTATTGAAATAAGGCTCTCCTTTTTTGTTCATCACGACTTCCCTGATAATGCCTTCCACATTGTAGGCAAGGCTGTAGCCATTGCTAACAGCAGAAATGCTCATTTTGTCTATCAGGTAAGCCACGGTGAGGTCACCTTCATTGGCGGTAGACCGGATGCCTGCTTTAGACAGTTCCTGCATGATGCTGACGCGGAACTGGTCAACAGCGGCTTCTTTATTAGCCGAAGAATTCAACAGGTTTTCCAACAGACCTTTGTCCAGGTCTGCCAGATAAAAGATCTTTTTGTGTTCGCTGAAATGCTGGTCCTCCGCAAAGCGGTAAACAGGAGCGGTGAATTCCTGGTAGCTGACAGTCTGTGCGCTGAGCTGCTGAAAGGCAGATAACAGCATCGTGCCGATCGCCAGGTAAAGGGATCTTGTTTTCATGGTATATCAGGTTATGTGCGGCGAAGATAAAAGAAGGGAGAGGGGGTGGGGAGACTATTCCAGCTGATTACTCAATTATTACGTACTTCTACTTGAGTAGAACAGGGAATATACCTGTGGAGGTATGGGCATAAAAAAAGCCGTCTACCTTAGGGCAGACGGCTTTTTCCATTGAATCTTACTTATTTGAACAGGTTGATGGTTGCGCCTATTTCATAGGTGCCATCAACATAGGTTTTGATGCCTCCTGTCTGCGTGGTATACATTGCCTGTATACCTACGGTTTTCAGAATGTTTACACCAATACCTGCTGTCAGACTTTTTGAAGTATGATATACGGCCATTACGTTCGCTACATCATTCAGGAAAGATACGTTTACGCCGGCGTCCAGGATATTGTCATATCCGCGTACACCGCGATAGCATACTTTCGGCTCGATAGAGGAGATGGTCTCATCTACGGCAAACCGGTAGGATGCAGCGGTAAAGAAGATACCACCGCCGTCTACGGCTTTGTTATCGCCTGTGAAGAGACTTCTTACGTTCGGAATGGATGCCTGTACCGTCAGTTTGGTATCCGTGTAAGCCATACCATATTCCGCTTCGAAGTAGTTATCGCGACGGTTGAAGGCGCCTACAGACGGATCGTTCATATCTCCGTTCAGGTTTTTGTAGTCGATACGCTGTACGTTCCATGCCAGGGACAATCCGAAATGCAGTTGCTGATCCGGGTTTGTCAGCGGCAGGTGATACGCATATGTCAGTGCTACGCGGGTTCTGTTGATCAGACCAGCTACGTCGTTGAAGACGTGTATACCGGCGCCGACCCTGTTACCCATTGACGCATCTGTTGAGAAGAACTTTGTTACCGGTGCTCCCTCGATACCGCTCCACTGACGGCGGTAGGCGCCGTTGATGTGGACTCCTTTTTCCAGACCAGCCATAGCAGGGTTTGCCAGGTACTGATTCTGAAAATACTGTGTGCCTGAAGGCTCCAGCAATGCCTGTGCATTACTGAGAGACTGTGCATCAGCATGTTGGTTCATGCCAGCAGCCAATAAAAGGCTGCTGACGATGAACGAACGTATTTTAAGTTTATAGCTCATAATACTTGTTGTTACGGGGTTATCTTCTGTCTCTGATAATTGTGATATAACCTTTCGCTGTTTTAGCACCACCTTCTATCGTCAATACGTAGTAGTAAGTACCTTCTGCCAGCGGACTACCGTTGTATGTACCATCCCAGTCATTGCTGTAATTCCTGCGGGTATATAACAGACGGCCGGTACGATCGAAGATCTTCACTTCATTATCAGGATAGCTATCCAGATTACGGATTACCCATTTATCATTCTTACCATCACCATTTGGCGTCAGGAGGTTGGTCGCATCCACCTTGAAGTCTGCTATTACATTCACGGTGAAGTCAGCGGTATTGCTACAACCTGCAGCATTGCTTACTGTCACGTGATAAGTAGTATTCTCCATTGGTCTTACTTCCAGTACTGCGCTTTGCTGTCCGCTGATAATACCGTCTGCATCATCCCATTTGAAGATAGTACCACCGGTTGCTGTCAGGTGTACGATATCTCCTTTGGAGATAGTAGCGCCTTTATCGCTGGTGATAGTTACCTGGCCAAGGGTAGCCACAGTGATATTGAATGAGCGTTGCAGTGTATCAACACCACCATTTGCTACACCACCGTTGTCTTTGATGGTAACAGTTACTTTGGCTGTGCCGCTTGCACTTGTTTTCAGCTGGTAGGTAACCACGCCTGCTGCGCTTACGCTCAGCTGATCGAAGTTGCCTGGTTTGTCAGTAATGACAGAGAAGCTATAAGTCTGCGAAGGTTCAGTTGCAGATGCACCTGTCAGCTGGATCGTGTGTACGGATCCTTCAGGACAGATCGTCGCGTTACCAATCGGATCCAGGGTTGGAGCCAGGTTCTTTTCCTTCACATTGATAGAAACCGGTACTGCTACGCTGGTATTCAGTCCGTCGCTAACTGTTACTGTCAGCATTACGGTGGTATTTACTTTAGCGTTCAGTTTCGCCTGGTCGAGTACCAGTACGTTACCGTTTGCGTCGATAGAGAACGCACCGTTTGAATTATCTGTTACGATAGTCCAGGTCTGTAAAGTACCTGCTGCTTCAGTAGCGATCACTTTACCTACCAGTGTACCCACCGCACTTCTTTCGATCACATCGAAGGACTGACCAGCAGTAATTACCGGCGCTGTCGCATCATAAGTGAGGGTCAGGGTGTTGGAAGCAGTGTTACCGTTAGATACTACGTTCACGGCCTGGTTTGCAGGCAGCTGGATCGTTACGGTACCATCTGCAGCTGGTGTTACCTGCAGGGTATAAGTGATATTGTCTGTAGTAGACAGGGTGCCTGCTGTACCATTGGTGATGTTGAAGTCACCTGCTGCCAGTCCGCTTACTGCTTCGTTGAACACGATCGTTACAGTGAACGGTGTGTTTGTACGTGCAGGAGCGTTAGTGGACAGCTGTACTGACGGAGACGCGGTATGAACAAATACGCCGGTAGTGTTACCTACGCTGTTCAGTGCCAGGTTCGCGTTGTTGGTAGCTGCATCTTTAATAGTACCACCATTCAGGGTCAGCGTACCTACAGTGATACCATCCAGATCCATCTGGCCTGGTTGTACTGTGTAGCTGAATACCAGACCATTTGCACCTGCAACACGGTTATATGCTGCCTGTACAGTCGTCGTACCGATGGTGATGTTGAGCGCTGGCGTACCACCTGTAGTATTCAGGGTGATCGCCTCGTTGAAGTTAACCGTGAATTCCAGTGTCTGACCAGCTTTATAGTAGCCATTCGCAGGAACTGTTACGGAAGTTACTACCGGAGCAGTAGCGTCATAGGTAACGCTCAGTGTGTTGGAAGCCTGTGTAGCATTGTTGCCAATGTTTACAGCAGCAGCTGCCGGTAACTGAACGGTCAGAGCGCCATCCGCAGCAGGTGTAACTGTTACGGTGTAAGTGATGTTGTCGGTAGTCTGCAGGTTGGAAACAGCTGCATTCGTAGCGGTGAAGTCACTTGCCGTCAGACCGGTTACTGCTTCGCTGAATGTTACAGTCGCAGTGAACGGAGCGTTCACCAGTGCAGCAGCAGAAGTCAGTACAACGGTAGCGTGGGTGGTGTTCACTTTTACGTTGCTGGTGTTACCTACATTATGGAGGCTCAGATCAGCATTGTTGCCTACTGCATCTCTGATGGTTGCACCATTGATGGCCAGTACGCCCAGCTGGATACCGTCCATATCCTGATCGCCATCTACTACAGCATAGCTGAAGTTCAGACCGTCTGTACCTGCCAGACCTGTGTAGGCTGCATTTACATTCGTAGCACCGATAGCAATTGTCAGGTAAGGATTACCACCTGTAGTGTTCAGGGTGATGTTTTCGCTGAACTTAACAGTGAAGTTCAGTACATCGCCCGCTTTGTAGTAACCGTCAGCCGGTACAGTTACGGAAGTTACCACCGGAGCAGTTGCATCGTAAGTGAGGCTGATGGTGTTAGATGCCTGGTTACCGTTGTTACCGATGTTCACAGCTACATCTGCAGGAACGCTTACAGCAACAGTACCATCCGCAACTGGTGTAACCAGTACAGTGTAAGTGATGTTGTCTGTAGTCTGCAGGGTGCTTACTGCTGCATTGGTTGCGTTAACATCAGCAGCGGTGAAGCCAGTAACTGCTTCGCTGAAGATGATAGTCGCGGTGAACGGTGCATTTATTAATGCAGGAGCGGTTGTAGAAACAGTCACTGTTGGGTGTACTGTGTTTACAAACACGTTGTTGGTAGGAGCGATGCCGTTCAGTGCCAGGTTCGCGTTGTTGGTCGCAGCATCTTTGATGGTTGCGCCATTCAGCGTCAGGGCGCCTACGGTGATACCGTCCATATCCAGATCGCCGTCTACTACGGTGTAGCTGAAGCTCAGACTATTGCTACCGTTTGTTGTGTTGGCAGCAGTTACGGTACTTGTACCGATAGTCAGGCTCAGTTGCGGTGTACCGCCTGTAGTGTTGATCGTGAGGTTTTCGTTGAAATTAACGGTGAAGTTCAGTACGTCACCTGCTTTATAATAACCATTTGCCGGAACAGTTACGGAAGTTACCACCGGAGCGGTCGCATCGTAAGTAAGGCTGAGGGTATTAGAAGCCTGGTTACCGTTGTTACCGATGTTGGTAGCTACGTCAGCCGGAACAGTCAGGCTTACCGCACCATCTGCTGCTGGTGTAACCAGTACAGTGAAGGTGATGTTGTCGGTAGTCTGTAAGCCGCTCAGGGTTGCGTTAGTAGCAGTCACATCTCCGGTTGCAAATCCACTTACTGCTTCACTGAAAGTGATAGTAGCGGTGAATGGTGCATTGGTTGGTGAAGCAGCAGCAGTAGACAGGGTTACTGTCGGATGCGTTGTGTTCACAAACACATTGTTGGTCGGATTGACGTTGTTCAGCGTAGTGTTCGCATTGTTACCCGCGAGGTCTCTGATAACTGCGCTATTCAACGCTAATGTACCTACCTGGATACCATCCATGTCCATGTCGCCGTCAACTACAGTGTAGCTGAAGTTCAGACCGTCGGAACCGTTGGCGCCAGTATAGGATGCCTGTACTGTTGTGCTACCGATGATCACACCCAGGGTAGGATTACCAGTTGTAGTGTTCACATTGATATTCTCACTGAATCTTACAGTGAAGTTCAGTACGTCGCCTGCTTTGTAGTAAGCGGCGGCTGGAACAGTCACTGTAGTTACAACCGGTGCGGTTGCGTCATAAGTAACTGTCAGTGTGTTGGACACCTGTGTCGGGTTGTTTCCGATGTTAACGGCAGCAGCTGCTGGTAACTGAACGGTCACAACGCCATCTGCAAGTGGTGTTACTACTGCAGTATAAGTGATATTGTCTGTAGTCTGGAGGCTGGCTGCAGCACCGTTCGTTACGGTGAAGTCGCCTGCTGTCAGACCGGTCACTGCTTCGCTGAAGGTAGCTGTCACAGTGAACGGTGCGTTCACGAGTGTAGCCGGAGCTGTCAGCACCACAGTAGCGGTGGTAGTATTCACTCTTACATTGGCAGTGTTACCCACGTTATTCAGTGTCAGGTCCGCATTGTTGGTAGTGACATCCTGGATGGTTGCACCATTCAGGGTCAGCGTACCTACTGCGATACCGTCCATATCCTGATCGCCTGTTACTACAGGGTAGCTGAAGTTCAGACCATCTGTGCCTGCCAGACCTGTGTAGGTAGCATTTACAGTAGCGGAACCGATCGTCAGGGCGAGGGTTGGATTACCACCTGTTGTGTTCAGCGTAATGTTTTCGCTGAATTTCACGGAGAAGTTCAGTGCATCACCTGCTTTATAATAACCATTCGCTGGTACGGTTACGGAAGTAACGGTTGGAACGATACCATCCACTTTTACAAGGGTAGTATTACCAACGTTATTCAGTGTCAGGTCAGCGTTATTGGTTGCTGCATCTTTAATAGTAGCACCATTCAATGTCAGTGCATTGATCGCAATACCATCCTGATCCAGGTCACCGTTCTGTACAGTGTAAGTGAAGTTCAGACCATCTGTGCCATTGGTACCTGTATAGGTAGCATGTACAGTAGCCGCGCCCACTGTCAGGGTGAGGGCTGGGTTACCACCGGTCGTGTTCACGTTGATATCTTCGCTGAAACGAACGATGAAATCAAGGGTCTCACCAGCCTTGTAGTTGCCATTTACAGGAACCGCTACAGCTGTTACTGTTGGTGCAGTAACGTCATAGTCAACTGACAGGGTGTTGGAAGCCTGTGTAGGATTAGCACCGATGTTTATAGCAGCAGCAGCTGGTAACTGAATAGTCACAGCGCCATCCGCAGTTGGTGTAATGGTTACGGTGTAAGTGATATTGTCGGTAGTCTGCAGAGCGGAAGCTGTACCGTTTGTCACGGTGAAGTCGCCTGCTGTCAGACCGGTTACTGCTTCGCTAAAAGTAGCAGTCACAGTGAACGGAGCGTTCACAACGGTCGGTGCTGCTGTCAGTACAACAGTTGCCTTCGTCGTATTTACCCGCACATTCGTAGTGTTAGCTACGTTATTCAGTGTCAGGTCAGCATCGTTGGTTGCTGCATCTTTAATGGTACCACCATTCAGTGTCAGCGCTGTTACCGCGATACCGTCCATATCCTGATCGCCGTCTACTACGGTGTAGGCGAAGTTCATACCATTTGTACCGTTTGCACCGGTATAGTCGGCATTTACAACGGTAGAACCGATAGTGAGGGACAGTTGTGGCGTACCCGTCACAGTGATGTTTTCGGAGAATCCCACGGTGAAGCTCAGTACGTCACCTGCTTTGTAGTAAGCGTCAGCTGGTACACCTACGGCAAAAACTGTCGGTTTGGTGATATCGTAGGTCCGGCTCAGGGTATTAGAAGCCTGGTTACCGTTGTCGCCGATATTCACGGCTGCATCGGCAGGGAGACTTACGCTAACTGTACCATCTGTGCCTGGTGTAACCAGTACAGTATAAGTGATATTGTCACTTGTTGCTGGTGTGCCCAGTGTTGCATTAGTTACGGTAAAGTCACTTGCAGCGAGGCCTGTTACAGCTTCGCTGAAGGTCACCGTCATGCTGAACGGAGCATTGAGTGGTGAAACCGCCGCCGCAGACAGGTTTACAGTCGGATGCGTGGTGTTCACTCTTACAAGAGAGGTATTGCCAACGCTGTTCAGGGTGAGATTCGCATTGTTGGTAGCCGCATCTCTGATGGTTGCACCATTGAGCGCCAGGGTACCTACTGTGATACCGTCCATATCCTGTTCGCCTGCAATTACTGTATAGCTGAAGTTCATGCCATCAGTACCATCGGTACCAGTGTATGTAGCTGCTACGTTAGTTGAACCGATGGTCAGGTTTAAGGTCGGGTTACCACCTGTTGTATTGATATTGATGTCGCTATCAAATCTGACAGTAAAGTTTAATGCCTGACCTGCTTTATAGTATCCATTTGCCGGAACTGCCACAGCAGATACAACCGGAGCGGTTGCGTCATAAGTGAAGTTGTAGGTATTGGATGCCTGGTTGCCGTTGCCGGCAATGTTAGCTGTTGTGTTTGCAGGGAGACTCAGACTGAAATTACCATCCATGCTTGGCGCAAGCTGCACGGTGTAGGTAATATTGTCGGTCGTCTGCAGATTTGAAACTGTAGTGGACGATATATTGAAATCAGTCACTGTTAAACCGGTTACGGCTTCGCTGAAAGTGACAGTCACCGTGAACGGCGCATTGTTAGGTGAAGGTGTGACAGGAGTGATATTTACTGTCGGGTGAGTGGTGTTCACCTTTACACCAGCACCGTTACCTACGCTGTTCAGTACAAGAATGGCGTTGTTGGTTGCTGCGTCCTGAATAGTACCGCCGCCACCAAGTGATATGCCGCCGCCAAGCTCGATACCATCCATATCTTCATCGCCTGCTACTACTGTATAACTGAAAGTAAGGGAGGTGGTACCTGTACCTGCGCTATAAGTAGCCGGTTTGACACCACTGGTCATGTTCACCGCAATATATGGTGTACCACCTGCTGTATTCACGTTTACTGCTTCGCTGAAGTTAACAGTGAAACTGAGCACACTACCTTCTACGTAGTAACCGTTAGTTGGAAGTCCTACCGATGTAACTACCGGAGCTGTAAAGTCGGCAGTAACACTTACTGTATTAGATGCCAGTGATGGGTTCGTACCGATGTTCTCTGCCGCAGCTGCAGGCAGGTTGACAGTGGTTGCACCATTTGTATTTGGTGAGATGGTTACTGTATAAGTGATGTTGTCTGTTGTCTGCAGATCGGAAGCTGTACCATTAGTAAGGGCAAAGTCGCTTTCTGTCAGACCACTTACTGCTTCACTGAACACAGCTGTTATTGTGAAATCACCGTTCACCGGTCCAGCCGGTGCAGACAATGTTACCGCAGGCGTGTTTGTGTTCACTCTTACGTTGGCAGTGCTGGCGATGTTATTCAGTATGATGGTGGCATTGTTAGTTGCCTGGTCCTGGATCGTTCCGCCATTCAGAGACATTCCGGTCACCTGAATACCATCAGCGTCATTATTACCGCTAACTATCGTATAACGGAATTGTAAGGTGTTTGGAGCAGATTTGCCGATGTAATTAGCCGATACAACTGTTCCACCGATGTTCAGTGCAACATATGGACTACCACCTGCAGTGCTGACAGCAACTGTCTCACTGAAATCTACAGTGATGTCAAGGTTCTGTCCTGCTTTGTAATATCCATCCACAGGTACACTTACAGCTGTTACCACTGGTGATGTAAGATCGGCTGTACGGCTGACCATATTGGATGCCGAGTTCGGGTTACTGCCGATATTGAAGGCAGCACCAGCAGGCAGTTCAATGCTAACTGTACCATCGATTGATGGAGCAACCTGTACGATGTAAGTGCTACCGCTGATCTGGGTAAGACTGTTTACCAAACCGTTAGTGACGCTAAAGTCGCCTGGTGTAACACCCGTTACTGATTCACTGAAGGTCACTGTAACGTTAAACGGTGCATTGGTTACCGCAGGAGCCGTACTGGTCAGGGATACGGTAGGAGTTGTGGTATTTACACGTACTGTAGCCGTTGAAGGAATGCCCGCCAGCGGAATAGTCTGTACACCTGTGTAACCGTTACCTACTGCATCTCTGATCGTACCGCTGTTCAGACGAATGTCCGGCTGGATAGCGATGCCATCCATGTCATTGTCGCCTGCAGCTACGGTATAAGTGAATGTCAGTTCATTTGTACCTGTACCGCCTGTGTAAGGCACCTGTACTGTATTCAGACCAACGATGATATTCATGTAAGGGATACCTGCTGCCAGGTTCGTTACATTTACTACTTCATTGAACCTTACTTTAAAGTCCATGGTCATTGCCTCTCTGTAGTAGCCTGCAGCCGGAGCTGTTACGCTGACAACAGTTGGCGCCTGAGTATCGACAGTCCATGTATATGAAGCAGCAGCTAAAGACTGGTTGCCTGCCTGGTCTGTCGCTTTTAAACTGAGTGTATGTGTACCATCAGCAAGACCGGTTAAACTATAAGGAGTTGTCGCAGGTACATATCCAGCTCCATCCAGAGATACCTGGAAGGTAGCGCCGGTTTGACCAGCGAACGTGAAGTTTGCATTCGATGAACTGGTCGGATCTGTTGGACCAGCTGTGATAACCGGCGTAGGCGGAGGCGTCACATCATAAGTGATAAACTGACTTACCTGTGTCGCGTTACCTGCGTTATCGAACACCCTGAAATCTACTGTATGACTGCCTTCTACTGCCGGTATTGCAAGTACTTTGGTAGTAGCGAAAGGTTCTACAGCGGTGAATGTGCCGTTGTCGATCCGGAATTGCATGTTCCTGATGCCACTGTTTGCATCAGAAGCGGTCAGTGTCAGCGTCAGGTTCGCATTATTGGTATATAATGCACCACCGTTGATCAGCATCGTAGCCGTAGGGGCATCTCTATCGATAGTGTAGGTGTCACTTTCTCTTGGTGCATTGGTGACAGGCGGGTTGATGCTGCCTGCATTAGCAGTCAGTTTGATTGTACCCGAACCGGTACCGGTATTCACCGTGACGATATACCTGGTAGGGTCTGCCTGTGGGGTAACGGCGGAGATGCTGACACCCGTGATAGCACCTGAGGTAGTTATTGAGAATGAACCGGCGTTTACACCTGATACGCTGCCGCTATAAGCGACCTCAAAGTTGATCGTGTTAGCCGCTGTTGGGTTAGCGTTTAAACCCTTGAACGTCATGATCTGGGTAGTCGTCGGGGTCAGCTTCACGATTTCGGGATCTGTTCCGTCGGCTGCGAAGATCTGACCATTGTTCAATACTGCAAGGCCTCCCGGGTATGATACATCAGGATCACCATTGTGGAGGCTGTTGTAAATTACAGTAGATGAGGCGAATGACGAATCTGCATATCGAACGATAGAAGCTACCGTAGGCGCTGTTGCCGGATTTCTTGTTTCGATAGCGTACAGACGGTCAAATGGATCGACACTGACTGCGATAGATTGTCTGCCTGTGGCAACCACGGTATCAGTTGCATAAAAGGGGGCTCTCAGTTTTACAATGCGTCCCTTAGTTGTTGTTTCGGTGAAATCCGTGACATAGATGTTTCCACGTGAATCCACCGCCATTGAGCTGGGAAAGCGTGTAGACAGAGCTGTTGGGAGCGGAAACCCGTTGTAAATCGTAACACCTGCATCGTCAGTCAGGTTTGTCGAAGGATACTTCTTTACAACATAGTTATTACTGTCTCCATCATATTCCAGTGTGATCAGGTCGTTGTCTGCATTGCAGGTGAGACCTGATACAAAGTTGCCGTCCAGTATATGTGTTGGCGTGTAGCTGGGATAGGCCAGTTTTATGACGTCCCAGTTTATACTTTCGTCGATATTGGTAACGAATACGTTACCAATACCGTCTACACATATTCCATAAGGACCTGTAGAACCACCAGGTTCCAGACCTGCATAAATTACCTGTTCGCTACTGGTACCGCCAAAATACTTTACAACATCAAATTTATTTGATGTCGTATTGTACCGGATGGCGTAGACATTGCCATTGAGGTCACTCGTCACTCCAGTGAAGCCATAGCCGGTCTGGAGCGTGCTCTTCGTGTATTGAGCGTAGCCCGACGAACCGGCTAAAATGAAGAATAGTACCAGCAGTAGCCTGCCGATACTTTTTGTAAATGTGTCACTCATATGAGACTGTTAAATACAGAGAAAAGGATTTTGCCAGCCTGATACCGATTCATCGTGAATCGCTTCAAACTCTTTTGCGTCAAAGCGCATCCCTGTCCCCTGATCAATAATTAGTTTGTTTATTTTATTACCGGTCGTACTGATCTTTAAAATATTTGCTGAAGGCAGGGCAAATCCTGAAGCGGGGTAGAAGTTTTTTTCTCCTCTGGGGCCATCTATTATTCCTGTCTGTAGTTTTTGTTTTACTGTCTCCCAGTCTTTTTTTAATGCATGGGGTAAAAGGTCCCGCCACATTAAACCAGCTTCATATCCCATTAAGGCGTAAATGTTAGCCGGTTGTTTTGCTGTGCTTTCGAATTTCTTTACAAACTGTTGATTGGCTTTCCGCTGGTCTTCCCTCATCCACATCATGGAAGTATAGACTTCCATATCGATATGTTTGATGTCGTCCAGTATGTCATCATAAGCCATTGTCTCGTTAATGAGTAGCGGTATCTTTTTATGATAGCCGCTCTGAATCCATTTTATCATGAAATTCAGTCCGAGACTGCCGGCGAAGATGGCATGAACATAAGTTGGAGCAGCTTTTTCCATCGCTGTAAAGAATTCGTCCAGGTCCTGTTTCTTTGGATCATTCGGATCATGTGGTAATACAGCCATACGGGTACCCGTGCCGCCTGCTGCACTAACGCCCTGATTGAAGGCGGTATGCAGGTGGTAGCCTGCTTCATAAATAGGAGCGATGATCATTCCTCCACTTCCGAAATGGCCCTGTGCCCATTTGCCAAATGCGAACTCAGACTGCCATAGCTGGTGAGAAGCATAAAAGACGTCCGGACTCAGGTAAGGAAAATAGGGAATGTATTCACCCATATCAAAGAAGAAGGCAGGGCGTTTACTGTTTTCTACGATAGTGATGACCTCCGGCGTCGCTTTATACCCGATCAGACCAGAGAGGACGTCCACATTGTTGAAGAAAATCAGTTTACGGGCGGCAGTAGCAGATGCCTCAGCACTTCCCATATGGGTATACTCTGATGTAAACTGCACTGTTTTCTGCCGCGCGGGGTCTAGTCCCATACCCAGCAACCATCCTGTGATAATGTGTGCTGAATAATAGGGATATACACCGGAATAGGGAGTAAGAAATCCTATGGAAAGTGTTGAAGGCATATTAATTAGTTACGGCTTGGGAAAATACCCTGATAGGCAATGATATAGTTGACTGCCAGGTATGGGTTCTGAATGCTGAATGGCTGACTGCCACCTGCAATACCTACAGTAACACTACCGGTTACTTTTGCAGGAGCTAATGTAGTCGTGTTATCCGCTACCGCATAACCTTTGATGGGCTGCGCCGTAGGACCGCTGCCAATGTTAGGCAGTTTTGCAGGAACCATAGTGGCGTCAGGAATGTTGGTTGTACCAACCGCTGTAGACGCAGCAGGATTTACAGTCAGTGAATTTACCACTGAAGTATGATTATGCGCAGGCATTTCGGTGATGATCAGTGTGTGTGTTTCACTACCACCGTACTGGCCCCATGAATATGGCTGAAGTCCTGGTCCCTGTCCTACTCCGATAGGCGCACGTCCTCTGAGATCTGGCAGGGCAAATGTCGTCTGGCCATTACCGCCATATGTAGTGCCCATTAAAGAGAAAAGTGCCGTGTTCTGTGCAATTGACATAATCTGTCCCTGGCAAAAATACCATCCTCTCGGATTGAAATTGCCGCCAAATATTGCGATAAGTGCCATGTAAACTTCCATAGTATAGTTTAGATTATTGTGAGTAAGAAAATGATTTGTAATGACAGATAGTCTGATAGATACTCCTAATTTCGGCTTGGATAGATGCCATATAAAGCAATGGCATAGTTCACCGCCAGATAAGGGCTAAGAACATCAAATGGCTGGCTGCCACCGGTCACTCCAATGGTTACAGAACCTGAAACTGTTGCAGGGGCCATTATGGCTGTGTTGTCTGCGACAGCATAACCCTTGATTGGCTGCGCCGTAGGACCGCTACCGATATTAGGCAGGGCAGCCTCCACCAGGGTACTGCCTGGTATATTGGTAGTACCGACAGCTGTAGACGCAGCAGGATTGATCGTCAGATTGCTTACTGTTGCATGGTTATGTGCGGGCAGGTTTGTAATGAGGAGTGTACGCGTTTCTGTACCTCCTATCTGGCCTTGCATATAATTGGACAGACCTGGACCTTGTCCCATACCGATAGGCGTACGTCCCCTGAGATCAGGCAGCGCAAATGAAGTGACGCCATCTCCGCCATAGGTCGTACCAAGAAGACTGTACAATGCTTCATTCTGGCTGATCGGGATCTCCCTGCCATCGCAAAGTGCCCAGCCGTTGGGAGCAAAGCTTTCGCCAAACAGGAATATGATTCCCATAAATGAATCCATAGAGTGTTTGCTTTTTAATTGTTAATTAAATAGTTGAATTGTTGAACCCGGGAAAGTTCACAGTGTAGTTATGTTGCGCAGAAAGTGCGGCCAGTGGGCCGATCATACTGTTGGTTGCAGCGGCATAGACGGATAGTTCTCCATTTGGTTGACTTACCAGATTGATAAACTCCTGTAGGGCCTGGGCACATTCGCTATTGGCGTTCAGTCGTTTGTAACGCTGTAACTCAGCCGGTTGTGCATATTCCTGGATATAGGGTTTGCCTGCATTCCAAAGTTGGCTGCAAGGTAGCGGATTTTTTAAATAAATACTGTTGAATGTATCTACCCAGGCACCTTCCGTTCCCGTTACCTTAAATCCGGTTGACATTGGCTGATCTTTTCCGGCCTCCATCTGCAGGTCCAGTGTCTGTCCCTTTTTTGTTGTCAGACGGATCGTGCTGATCTCGCCTTTTGTGAATACCAGCCGGTGATCACCTGTTTTGGGATGGGGCTTGTTAATAGCCAATGACTGCTGTTGCCGGATTACTTCCAGCGAAACAACAGGATTGTCTTTTCCTACTCCCAGCATCCTGGTCGCTGCTAATGCCGGATAAACCGGGTAAGAGGACACTTCGCCGTTATGAGCTGCCGGCAGTACATCCGGACGCGCGCCGGCACGAACCGCCTGCAATTCGCCGAAAAGACCTGCTTTGGCCATATTAGCGGCTGCCAGGAGGTCAGTACGGTAACTGTCTTCTTCCAGGGTAAAATACTGACGGCCGGTTTGCTCACTGATACGCACAATGTCTTTGTGCTCATCCAGCGTTGTACCCATAATGGCGCCGCAGGCTACATGTTTGCCAGCCAGCATCGCTGCTTTGGCAATCTCGTAGTGCTGCTGCCAGGGGGCGGCAATAATAATGGCGTCAATATCCTTCCGGGATAACAGGTCACTATAGCTGTCCTTATAGACTTCCGGACGGCTGTAACCTGCCTCATTAAAGAGCTGAAGGCTTTGACGGATAGCTGCCGGATCAGTGTCACAGATCGCCCTGACATCAATATCTCTGTGCTGCAATGCGTTAGCAAGATACTGCTGTCCCCAGGGACCAAGACCTATAAAACCGGTGCGTAAGCGGGAACCTGTCCCTGCCGTCAGATAAGATGGCAGAAAGGTAAGTACAGGGGATAAAATGGCGGCATTCTTCAAAAAATGCCTTCTACTGGTTGTATGCATAAGGAACTATTCCTGTTTTTAGGGCTTCGTTTGTAACAGTCTGTGTAGGTTCCAAAAAATGAAGAAAGTGGTGCTCGTGCTCTAGTTGTCTCTAGAAATGTAAGGTTTTCAATAGATTAGGGTTAAAATCACGTGTACAAAGAATGCTCGGACAAAGATATATGTTCTTTTTTTTAGGAAGCAAATAATTTTTAAATGAGTATTTGCCTGTATATGAGCGTTTCTGGCCGGTTAGGAGGGCTAATTATTTAAGGTAACAATAGGTTGATGGTGAATGCAACAGCGGTATTTTACCTGATTGTACGATTAAAACGTCACTACGCCGCTATCAGGACCTTATTTCTTCGCTTCGGAGCGTATAAATAGCGGCTTAATAACGACGAAATGACGGTATAATACGGAGAATCCAGCCTGGATAACGTACAAAAAAAGGCCGTGAGAGATCACAGCCTTTATATATTATTGATAATGAGTTGATTATTGTTTTCTGTAGCCAGCACTATTCACCGTAGACCCTTCCACCGGTTTATAATAGTTCCCGGCATTCAAACCCGCAGCTGCCACTGTCGCAAACTTCTTGTTTTCCTCTCCTCCCGTACCCTCCACCGCATCACCGCCTACTTCTACATATACATAGTTACGGCTGCCGATATTCACACCGCCATTCGGCGCTACAAAGACATTCGCATTCACGATCTGTTTGCCTTTCATACCGGTATACCCGTTGATACGCAGACTATTCCCCTTTGTACCCGCAATGGTATTGTTGACGATCTTTACAATCGCATTCTCCGTACCGCGCATGCTGATACCATCACTCTGGTTATTAATGAAAAGGTTATTGCTGATGACATGTGTCGCATTGTTCTCTCCGGAGCCATAGAACTGACACATTTCTCCCCAGCCATCATGCACATAGTTGTCGTGGGTATTGGTATTCGTTGTTCTGCCACCGATCAGGATACCGCCATTATGCGCCGCATTATGCTGGGTACCCCAGTTGGTCACTTCATTATTATAAATCTCCAGTCCGTCAACAGCCGCCGTCTGAATACCATCCAGTCCGC
The DNA here is from genome assembly GCF_900114995.1 of Chitinophaga sp. YR627. Taxonomy (GTDB): domain Bacteria; phylum Bacteroidota; class Bacteroidia; order Chitinophagales; family Chitinophagaceae; genus Chitinophaga. Next base: position 368,740 of record NZ_FOUX01000005.1, on the reverse strand, counting down.
TGTTCTTCACCAGGTTATTATAGATCTTCACATTGCGCCACTTGATCGGCTGCACATAATCATGTCCGGGGGTAAACTTCGAAGGCGAATTGTAATAAGGCTGATTCACCGTATGATCCCAGTAGGTCGCGGTGTGACCGATATACATCGCCTCATTCTTTGTATCCGCGATCGTCAGGTCGTGAATAGACAGGTTCTTTATAAAGCTGTTCGGATAAGCTGTACTGGCATCTCCCTTTATAGGGTCGGTTTTGGCCACGATACCGTTACCGCCGTTCTGAATGGTCAGGAAGCAGACTTCCATATTATCTGTTTTATTGCCCATATGCAGGTCATGATAGGCCTCACGGGCTGCCTGTACAGAACCGCTGATGATGAGCTGATTTCTATCAGACATACTGCCGAAACGGATGTAGTGACAATTGTTGAACTCAAAAGCCACCGACCAGCCGCCGCCGTTCCAGTCGGGTTCTCCAACCCTGACAACGGTATTGCGGTAGTTACGGACGATAATAGGTTTTTGCTCCGTGCCACTCATATTTGTGATAAATACGGACTTGAAATTCCCCTTCAGATTGAGGATATCTCCCGGTTTATAGGTCTTATTCCTGTTATCGATGACTAGTCTTCCATTTTTGTCCGCGACCAGGGTATATTCTCTGGAAGCTATTGATAACGTGTCGATAAGGGGCGTATAGTGTCTTGGCGTTAGTACTGTTTCTGAGGTGTAACTAAGGGCCAGAGCAAGAAAAGCTGCTACAATCATGAGAATTCTAAGTTAGCGTAATTTTTTAATCTGTTATACTGAGTCCTGTCTGAATCATGCTGATTTCTCATGCAGTCGTGATACCTGCTTCGTTATTAACAACATATGTGCTGGTCATACAAAGTTATTTTATTATTACTTACGACCGGAATCAGAATTGCTATATTTATTTAGCAGATGACAAAACAAAGTGCAGGGATCTTATTGTACCGCCGGCAGGCTAAAAAGCTGGAAGTCTTTCTTGGACATCCCGGCGGACCATTCTGGGCCAGAAAGGACCAGGGCAGCTGGTCTGTGCCCAAAGGAGAATACCTGGAAGGAGAAGAGCCCTTACACGCAGCTATCAGAGAGTTTGAAGAAGAGACCGGTTACCGTCCTGAGGGAGACTTTATCCAGCTGACTACCATCCGCCAGAAGGGACATAAAACCGTGCATTGCTGGGCAGTTGAAGGCGATCTAGATCCAGATCATCTTGTCAGTAACAACTTCGAAATGGAATGGCCACCCCGTTCCGGCAAAATGAAATCATTTCCCGAAATAGACCGGGGCGCCTGGTTCTCTATTGAAACAGCGCGGGAAAAGATCCTGGAAAGACAGGCCGCTTTTATAGATGAGCTGGTACAACTGATTGATGAATAGTCTCTACAACATCTCCACAGTGTCAGCAGGAATGTAGCATGCATACCCCCCTTAAACGTTATTTATACGCTATTTCCAGCACCTGAATCTGGCTTGATTTTTTTGCTCCGGTGAGTATGGAAAACAATACAGAAAAAACCTTGAAGATCTCGAGCAGTGCCTTCGACCATGAAGGTGTGATCCCTTCAAAGTACACATGTGAAGGAGAAGAAGTGAACCCACCTTTACAGATCGACCAGATCCCGCCCGAAACACAAACACTGGCCATCATCATGGAAGATCCTGATGCGCCAAAAGGTACTTTTGACCATTGGTTGGTATGGAATATTCCACCTGCCACAAATATCATTGGCGGGGACAGCGTACCAGGTATTTCCGGAAAAAACGGCGGCGGACAAACAGGTTACTACGGACCTTGTCCTCCCTCCGGCGTACACCGCTATTATTTCTATGTGTATGCTCTGGACACCACACTTGATCTGGATGGAGGGGCGGATAAAGCTGCGCTAAAGGCGGCAATAGAAGGACATGTGATTGCAGAAGGCGTTTTAATGGGGAGGTATGAGAAGAAGGGACTCTAGTCAATTAACAATTAAGAATTAATAATTAAGAATTGCGCCTTGAGTAAAGACTTAATTCTTAATTATTAATTCTTAATTTCTAATATCATACAGTTTCCTCACTCGCCTGCGCATTGATCTTACTTTCTGCAATGATCGTCAGCGTCGCATCCGTTTCCTTCTCTTCCGCCAGTACAGTTCTCAGCAGATCTGCTACATCTGTTTCTCCCAGGGTTGCCGCCAGGGTCACCAGACTACCATAACAGGCAATTTCATAGTGTTCTACCTTCTGCGCAGCAATGATCAGGGCCACGTCCCGTTGGGCAGATCCTTCGTCAGTTTCGTCGATTACCTGCCATCCTTCATCAAAGAGTCCCTGCAATCCCATACTTGGTTCTGCTTCTGCCGGTAAACCGAGGATTTCAAAGGCCCTTTCAACAATTTTTACATGTTCCTTTGTTTGCTGTTTGTGCTGGTCAAATGCCTGGATCAGTTCATTATTGGTAGCCGCGCCTGTCATAGTCGAAAGAACATTGACAAGGTGCTGTTCTGACCAGTATATCTCCTGTAGCATGGTCACAAAGAACTGCTCCAGTTTAGAGTTGGTAAATGTGTTGGATTGTATCTGCATAACCAGATGTTTTAGGTATGATGATGTTGTTGAATTGTAACCCTATTAAACAGCCAAAATCTGTACCGCATATAGCGGCTTTTGGTGATAGCGCACAGCGCCGTTTTTTTGTAGACAATTGTGCTGGAAACAGGGGAAATATTCTACGGATACTATGCTCAGTACGCTTAAAAAATCGTATCTTATATAAAATTATCGCACCTATGCGCAATAGCGTTTTGTTGGCCATTATCTGCATATTGTTACTGCCCGCTATGATCAAAGCCCAGGCACCCGCAGTTACCCGTAGTGCAGCGTTTGATGATCCGGAGTATGGCTCCGGCCGTTTGCTGCTGACCAGCAATGGCAACACGCTTTATTTTCAGTTTACGCGTAGAAAAGGGATTGCGGTAACGGTATACGATCCGCAGCGGCAGGCCGCTCCCTTGGTCCATAATCCGATCCATTCGTGGAGTAACTGGCGCATGGATGAAGCATCCCTGAAAGGGGTGTTTGAGATGAATGGTCAGGCAGTTGTTTTTATGGAGAAAGAAATCAAAAGAGACCTGAACCTCTACCGGTTCATCTTTGATATACAATCCGGTAAACTCTTACAAGAAGACCTGGTTGAAAGTATACACATGCCGGGGATTATATTAATGCCTACCGGTGAGTTCCTGTCAAAGTTTTATGTCAGGAAAGACCCTGCTTCTGCATATTACGCCATTGCCATCTTTAATGAGCGGAAAGGTCCGAATGGACAACGGATGAAAGTGACGCATTATACACCCGCACATCAGGTGATCAGTACCGCGGAATATGTGTCCACCGCAGATATCCACCAGCATGTCGTATTCCTTGATATGTATGTCAATAAAGACCGCTTTGTCAGCCTGGCTTCCTATCACTATCGCGAGAATGCGATCAGTTTGAAAAATGCAGAGATCAGGCTTTCTTCATTGCAACAGGGTACGTCTGCATTCAGCCACCAGTCCCTGGATAGCACCAGCGATTACCGGGATGTAAAAGGCGCATTGAAATATAACCAGGAAGAAGGGAACCTGTATCTGCTGACCAGCGTACACGCCAAAAGCGTAAAGGATAATAACATCATGCAGCAAAGTAAATTTGCCTTTGACTATGCTTTGCAGATGACCATTTTCGATCCTTTGTCCTTACAGATACAGCGGCAGTACTTTGTAAAACATCCGCAGCTGGATGACTATGTAAAAGATCACCTGAAATATAAAAATCCTTATTACGGTCTTATCCAGGATTTCTATATCAATCCGGATAAAACCGTCAACCTGCTATTCGAAGAAATCTATATTTCAGAAGATAAAATGAGCTCCGTAGATTCTTCGCTGATCAACATAAACGGGAAAAAGTATAGTACCCGTCTGGGAGAGATCGCTGTGGTAAAACTGGATGCCAGCGGACGGGAAATCAATAGTTACGCTATCGCGAAAGCACAGCAGGCTGCTGTGAAAATGGGCATGTATTATCAGAACAGGGGAGCCAATGGCAGGATCAGTTTTCCTGACAGGCGCCCATTCTTTACCAGCATCCGCGGGTTCTATTCTTATCAGTATATGCCCGCCAATGGTGCTATTATCTATAATGACTATGCGGTTAATACCAATAGTACTGATGAAGATTACCGCACAAAGAAAGATGTATATCATATGAGTGATGCCAATACCGTATTGGCAAGGTATGATGGCAAAGATATCCGGAAGACATATCTCTTCGGAGCACCTTCCGGTGATAAAGAAGCCCGTTTCGCAGAACTCGGCATCAGTACTTACAGCGACGACGGGAAACAATATGCGACCATGATGGTAGAACGGAAAGGTCGTCATCTGAATGCGTACATCGTGTGGATGAATCTATAAACAAAAGGGCCTGCATAATTGCTTATGCAGGCCTATATATCAGGAATCAGAATGGTCTATTGTATAGTGGCGGCCCATTCATCCATGTACTTTTCGAGCACGGATAAGGGCATATCGCCTTCGCGTAGGAGCGCTTCATGAAATTTCCGCAGACTAAAGTTATTCCCCTGTTGCCTGCTATATTTATCTCTCAGCTTTTGTATCGTAATACTACCCGCCATATAGGAAAGCGCCTGACCGGGATTGGTCATATAACGTTCAACTTCTTTGGTAGCAGTAGACGTGTCTACTGATTCATGCGACAACATATAAGTGATCGCTTCTTCTTTCGTCATACGTCCTGTATGTATCGCAACATCTGTTACCAGCCGGATGGCGCGATGGATCTCATTATTTAAGGCACCCATTTTCTGATAAGGATCCGTATAACATCCCAGCAGATCGCCCAGTGATTCGCAGTAAAGCGCCCATCCCTCCAGGTACGCGCTGAAGGACGGAAATCTGCGGAATAGCGGCAATTGCTGGTTTTCAATCTGCAAAGCGATCTGGAAATGATGCCCCGGAATTGCTTCGTGCAGAAAGGTAGCTTCCTGTCCGTAGAAGGTCACATTGATTTTCGTCGCATCTGGTACCGGTACGTATAGCAGCCCCGGTCTGCCGTTCTGGGAGGGCGGCATATATGAAGGCACCGCCATGGAGGCTTCCATAAAAGACAGTGAACGTCTGATCTCAAAACCGGCTTTAGGCGTAAGACTGAATAACTCCGCAATATGTGGCTGGATCTTATTATTGATATTGTTGAAGGCAGTCAGTACCTCTTCCGGTGTCTTATATGGCATAAACTGGGGATCTGTCCGGAGGAAGTGGAAGAATGCCTGTAAATCGCCCTGGAACCCTGTCTGTGTTTTAATGGCTTCCATGGCTTTGGTAATACGGTCTATTGCTGACAATCCCAGCTGATAGATCGCTTCAGGCGTGTAGTGGTCCGACGTATAGAAACGTACCATTTCCTCGTAATAGGCTTTCCCGGAAGGATAGACATTTACACCGGCAGCATTATTCGTAGCAGGGATATAAGTTGTTTCCAGGAAAGTGACCAGCCGCTGATAGGCAGGCGCCAGTATGGTATTGATCGTTTTCCGGTATTCCCTGTTGATACGTTTTTTATCCGATCCGCTGATCGTGCCGGGCATATTATTCAGCGGTTTATAAAAGATGCAGGAATCAGGATCGGTGAGTGTCAGCGGATGCAGCTGTATGATCTGTTTCTCCGCCAGTGTGCGGGGAAGCATCATACCAACACGCATTCCCTGTTGGAGATTAACAATAGCCGTATCCAGCCAGGTACTGAAGGCAATCATCCGTTTGTTCCAGTCTTCGTAGTCCTTTGTGGTTCTGAAAGGCTGGAACGACTGACCGGAACCCATCTGCGCGAAAAGCAGCGGCATGGACTCCAGTTGGCCCAATGGAATATATTCCAGATGAAACTGTTCAAGTGCCAGCCGATGGCGAAGGAGTTCGTCAAGTACATCATAAGAGATCCTGTCGGACGTATTCAATGTCTGCCGGTCGAAAGTATGCAATGAGTCACGGTAACGACTCAGGTATGCATGGATCTCCTGCAGCCAGGGAGCAGCAATATCATTAGGCAAGATATCATTGAACCGGGGATCGCCATATGCTGTTGCATTCACGGGCGCCATACGGAGGGTAGCATCATTATATTTGTCAAAGAGCTGGTGCAGCCGTTCATTCTTTGCCTGTGCCATACTGCGGGACACAGGGATACAGATGAGCAGTACGATCAGATGAAATTTCGTAAATGGTTTAAAGGGCATATACCTGTTGTTCAAATGAATGGGTCTTGTTCAGACGGCTCACCGGGAACAAAGCTATTATATCCGGAGTCCGGAAAATTGTATATAATTAGCCTGGGGAGCGACAGGGCAGTTCAATGTACACGCAGGTCAGTTCATCCCTGTTTTTGTCAGTCTTGCAGCAATTTACAGGATTTTGCCCTTGTCTGACTGTCTTATATATGAATATCCATTATTACACCTTTAAAACAAGATGATGACAATGAAAAGGATCAGTACATTATTAACCGCGGGTTTCCTGTTATTATTAGTGAGCATAGCAATGCCTTCCTTTGCCCAGGACGCTAAAAAGGACAAAGCTGCAAAAGCGCTGACAGATACCATGCGCACGCAGTTATCACTCGATGATACACAGTATAGCAAGGTATATGATATTAATGCTGACTTCATGGGTAAACTGGCAGGCATGAAAGGAGATAGCGACAGTAAGATGGCGAAGTTCAAAAAACTGAAAGCGATCGATGAAGATCGTGACAAGGCATTGAAAGCTGTATTGTCAGCAGAACAGTTCCAATCATTCCAGGAATTCAAAAAGCAAAACAGACAGGAGATGAAAGCCCGTCTGAAAGAGCGTTCCTGATTGTTTCATACCGAAAATGTAACACCATGAAAAGTCTGATCATACTGATGATAGCTGGTCTTTCACTACCGGGCAACAGGGTACATGCACAGCATGTCATTGTACGGGTAGGACCAACCCCTGTATTACTGGCGCCCCGTCCGGCAGTCATTGTTGCACCCCGTCCTGTCGTGGTACGGCCTGCACCGGTAGTGGTAGTACGTCCCCGCAGGATCGTTTGCAGGCGTCCTGTGGTGGTAGTGAGATAGGTTGTAGATACGATAATAGTATGATAAGGAGTTCGTTATATGCGGACTCCTTATTGCGTTTACGGGACATGGGAGAAATCACGAAATGGCGAGAATTTCTGCGAATTATCCATATATCGTAAAATTTTGTCTTGATAATAGATGGCAATGTACTGATAATTAGTTGTTTAGATGTTGGTATGGGATTCGTTATCTCATTGTGCACAGCGAACAAAAAAGAGACGTCCTTCTATGCGACCAATACTGATGATTTTAGCAAGTCTACTGTTTACCCATACCATGCAGGCACAGGATGAATATACGAAAGCGATACCACAGCTTTTACAGCAGCTCAAAAAAGCAGGGGCAGATACGGGGAGTGTAAGTCTGCTGTTGAAAATAGCCCACTTTTATGTATTTAAACCCGGTGAACAGGCAGTCGATCTTGACTCCGCTGTGTTACTGGGCCATCAGGCTAAGGACCTCAGTCAGCGTCTTAAATATTCCAGGGGAACAGGGTTGAGTTATCTCGTCATTTCACAGGCATGGCGGGAGAAAGGAGATACAGCGCAGGGACGTCCTTATGCAGATCAGGCTATTGCGCAGCTGACCCGCTACGGTACTAAGATGGAGCAGGGCAATGCCTGGAAGGAACGGTCGATGTATCCGGGAAATATAAAGGTGGACGAACGGAGTCAGAAGATCTATTACGAGGAGAGGGCGGTACAGTTGTATAAAGAATCCGGTGATAGCCTGACGTATGCTAAAGAACTGGTATTCCTTTCAGAGATCACAGACAGTGGTGAAGACCTGAACATGTCACTGGAAGCCCTGCGGATCTTCAAAAACATAGGTTATAAAGACCTGCAGGGTGTCTACTATCTCATCGGGAGTCAGTATTCGGTCAGAAGTAATCCGATTGAGGCGATCCGGTATTGTGAGATGGCGGTAGCTGTGGCGGAAGAACGAGACAGCTCTATGCAGTTATGTACGGTGTACAACAGGATGGGCCTTGCTTATTATGAGATAGACGAGCGGGAGAAGGCAAAAGAGTTTTTTCTCAAGGCGCTTACAGTGGCAGAGCGACATAGGGATATGGATGCCATATGGATGCTGGTACCGAATGTTACTACAGAGATCAGCGATAAAAATGAGCGGGTACAGTATCTCACGACGATGTTAAAGCAATTTCCCATACCTGCGGATGATTATGAAACAAGGGTACGGATAAATGGTATATATGTGCATACCTATACAGAAATGGGGCGGACGATGCTGGCGAAATTTTACCTGAATGAATCATTGGCGATCATTGATAAAGTCAGACTTTCATCCTGGTATAGAATACCCTTTTATCGTTCTGCTATTATATACTATATGCATGTGCATGCGTTTGATGCGGCTGCAAAATTACTTAAGTTATATGATGAGCAGGTTTATCAGAGAGCCCGTATAAATATGATGGCGGAGAATCAGCTGACATGGTCGAGAATAGATTCGGCCAGGGGGAATTTTGCTGCCGCATTTGAACATTATAAGACCTATAAAAAGCTGGAAGACTCTATGATGGTGGAGACGAAGAAAAAGCAGTTTGCCAGGGTGCAGGTAGAGTTTGAAACAATCAGAAAAGCAAAGGACCTGAAATTAAAAGAGCGGGATATTGTGTTGCTGCACCAGCAGGCGCAATTGCAGAAAGCAGAATTGAAAAGGGTGACGATCGTACGGAATCTCATTATTGCTGGCGCGGTATTGTTATTCTTACTGCTGATACTTGGGTACAACAGATATCGCCTGAAACAGCGGACCAACCGGGAGTTGCAATCCAAACAGAACCAGATCAACCGGCAGAACCTGTCCCTCAAAAAACTGATCCGGGAGAAGGACTGGCTGGTAAAGGAGATCCATCACCGGGTAAAGAATAACCTGCAGATCGTCGTAAGTCTGCTGAACACACAGGCGGCACATATGGAAGAAGGTTCGGCGCTTGCAGCTATCCGTGATAGCCGTCTGCGTATGCAGGCAATTGCCCTGTTACATCAGAAACTGTATCAGGTGGAAAATGCGGGTTTGATAGATATGCCCAGTTATATCAACGAACTGGTGGGTAATCTGCGATTGGGATGCGACTGTGTGGACGATATCCGTTTTCATATGGAAATAGCACCGGTATTACTGGATGTATCACAGGCGACCCCTGTGGGGCTGCTACTGAATGAAGCCATTACCAATGCCATCAAGTATGCATTTCCTGAGCGGGGAAAGGGGAATATCTGTGTGCTGCTGAAACAACTGCCGGAAAGGATGTTTCTGCTGAGCGTTGCTGATGATGGCGTTGGATTACCGGCGGACTTCAGGACCCAGCGTAAAAAGGGCACGTTTGGTATGAGTCTGATCGATACGCTGACACAGCAGCTGGATGGTACCCTGGAACTGGAAAATAAGGACGGATTGACCCTGAATATCAGGTTCCGGGAGCAATGGGAAGAACATTCTGTTTTGTATAATGAGGAGGAAGATTTAGTGCCGGGTGAGTACGTTTAACATTACATTTGTAGTGTTAATCTCAAAAACCTCATGAATATTACCAGCGAACAATTAAAGGCTGTTATGCCTGCGGCTACGCCCGCCAATATCCAGCAATACCTGCCCTATCTGAATCAGGAAATGCCTGTATATCAAATCAATACACCTGCAAGAGGTTGTGCATTTCTGGCACACCTGGCCCATGAAAGCGGTCAGTTCAGCGTTGTGACCGAAAATCTGAATTATAAAGCAGAAAGACTGCTTAAGGTATTTCCCAAATACTTTCCTGACCTGGCAACGGCACAGGCGTATGCCGCTAAACCGGAAAAGATCGCTAATAAGGTATATGCCGGCCGCCTGGGGAATGGTCCCGAAGAAAGCGGAGATGGCTGGCGCTTCCGTGGCAGGGGACTTATACAGTTGACCGGCCGGAAGACCTACGGTGATTGCAGCAAAGCCCTGACTGGCGACAAGAAAACCTTTCAGGACAGTGCAGACCTGCTGGTGACTCCACAGTATGCGGTTGCATCTGCCTGCTGGTTCTGGACCGTTTATAAGGGGCTAAACGACATTGCTGACCAGTCTGACAACTGGACAACGACCTTCAAGGGAAAGGTCTATAATAAATTCCAGTGGCTGACGATCAAGATCAATGGCGGTTTGAACGGTTATGACGACAGACTGGCATTCTGGGAACGTGCAAAGGCCGCTATCCACTAAAACAGCACTTTACAATTTGATTACAGAGCAGATTGGGGTGGAATCCCAAAATGTGTATATTTGCATTCTTCCCATTAGAATCGCTATACTACTCCCATTGAATAACTTATTGTAAAACAAGTAATTGTGCTCGCTACAGCAGCGTCTGCATTGCCGCTGGCATTGCTATGGCCCTGGTCTGGAAACGGACGGTGCAGTCTTTTGTCCGAAAGGAAAGAAATGCTATTATAAGTTGATTTAATCAGATAAATATATGGATAAGCTTAAACTGAAATTACAGGAATATTATCAGCGCTGCCAACGGCAGGAAACGCGGAGTAAAACCAGCCGGGAACAGGCGGGTGGCGCAAGTGTGCTGGATATGGAGAATGATATTCTGCTACAGTTCGGCTTGCCTTCTTCCAAGCGTTTTGTGCAGATATTGCATGACTTTGTCAGCCAGCGTGAAGTGAATGATCATTTACTTGATTATGTGAGTAAGAAATTGCGGACTGCAGCACGTAAATACCTGCTGGCTCCTGTGATTTCTGACCTGGAGCAGCTGGACCAGGCAAAGGAGCAGAAAAAAACACCATATGACCTGTTGCCTGAATTAGGGTATCCGGTCAATGATTATTCCGTTTTCCTGATAGGGGAGTTGCTGTATCGCAGGAATATTATTGCTGCTGATGTGCTCGAGGAACTGAAGAAAGTGCAATACGCAGACGTCTGGGACGACATATTGTTGCTCGGAAAGATCATGAACTATAATACGCATGAACTGTATCACCGTATGAAAGATCATGAGCTCCGTTTTATAGATGATTACGCGCAGCAGTCCCTCAAACAGCAGAACGCAAAATCAGCCGGGAAAAAAGCCCTGCCTGCTTCTGAAGGGTATACGCCTAATCTGCGTATGGTGAGTAAACTGCAGGTCGAGGATATCCTGTTTGATGAGCAGCAAATGCCAAGTATTATTGGTAAGCTGAAATCAGGCAGCCGCTATATCCGTGTTACTATGGTCATGGAGTTCTCTCAGCTGAACCAGGTATTACAATCCAGCGCGGAACTGGGCGCAGAGATCGGTGCTTTTATCAAAAAGAAACTGTCTGGTTCGCAGAAAGATAAACCTATCGCGATAGACGTCAGAGCGGAGTTTGGTCAGGTGTTACAGCTGGATGATTGTCATCTGGAGGTTTATAAGCCCCAGCATCAGTCCAGAGGGAAATGGGTGGAGACGAAGGACAATCTGTACTTCGTGGATAAGATCCTTTCCAGAAAAGAATATGATAAGAAGAGTAAGGAAGCGGAGATCAGGGGAAAGATCGAAGAGTGTCTTGAACTGATCGGTGGTTCTTATGGTTATTATCAGCGGATGCGTAAGCTGGGTATCACGGATGAAGAGGCGAAACTACGTGCAGGTTTACAGGATGAGTTGTTGTTTAAATTGTCTACTTTTTTGCATAAGCTGAGGGATTAAGAGCATGTTTTTGCCTTGCGTTGTTTGCTGCTTTTGAGTGAGAAAGAGATATAGAAAGGAGTAGTATGTGAGATGCATCTTATTAAACAGAATATTGGCTCCCGGACAGGGCAGGAAGCAATAAAAAGCAAGGCATATATTATGGACAATAACATGCATATTTTGGAAAGCCTGATTGCTGCATGATTTCTACTTATGAGTGTGGGAACTGGTGTGAAAGAGATAATAAACAGCGCGGAAAACAGCATATATCTTATTAAGAAAATAGCCGCTTTGCGGAAACCAGACTGTCCAGTTATTTTCTGCTTATGAGTGCCGGTGAAACAGTGTAAGAGACGATGGAAAAGGACAGTGTCGGGAGCAGATCATCATTATTTAAAGCAATAACTGTTACATCGTTTGCTACATGTTTAGACAGCAAAAAGGTCTCGTGAAAACGAGACCTTTTTCGTTAGTTGGTTTTTGATTTGATTGACCACAGTGTATGTAATCTGGTGGCCATGTAAAGTATATTTAGCTACAATATCCCCCTCTAATAATTTGCAGGACTTGTATAGTAATTTCTTTTTTAGAACCCCTTACCATCCAAGCTCCCATACCTTTGTATGAGAACCTGGTAGTAAAGGACAACGTGCTTTTGCTTTTATCGATACAAACATACCTCGAAAAAAAAATCGAACTGTTAATTTCAAGTTAATCAGTTGGTTAACCTCATGTTAACGATCCGAAGTCTTCTCTGATAAGTTAGATTGATAGATACTTTTTACCATTTCCTGGTAGGGTGCATACATGTGATGAAGGAAGATGTTTTTTCCATCGAAAACGTGTTTGCTGTCATACGCTGCGTCCGGATACAGGATGATGGGCGTACCTGCCGGACTATAGTTATGGCTTTCCATAAAGGGAGGAGGTGCATAACCTGGTACTGATTTCTTTACCAGACCGGCGAGTCTTTTGCCCAGCATTTTCTGCATCCGGCGGCTGGCTCTTTTGGTACTGCGATCCAGTTTATTGTACATAGAACCGATGACAAGCCGGACGAAAATGTTCTGTTTTTTGAGTGCACCTTTTACGTTCGTGAAAGGGTTTGGGGAATTGAAATCCCGGGTGGTCTGAATAGAAAAAGGTGTTTCCGGTACCCAGTCCCTTACATTCACTACACGAAAGCCCCATCCATTCCCCGTGATAAAATCGAAGTCATAGGCGTAATACAGGTTGCCTGGTTTAGGGGCGGCACTGCAATAGGTTTTGTATATGATATCTTTGGGAAAACCGGGTTCTTCAAGGTATTGCAGATAAGAGCGCAACAGGAAACTGATAGCGCCTCCCTGGCTGTGTCCTGAGATGAGGAATTCACGGATACCCTGCTGATAGCAGGTCCTGATATGCGCTACGATATCCGGGGCCATACTGGCAAGTGCCAGGGTCCAGCCGGCATGTACATAGGCTCTTTCATCCTTAGCCAGTTTATAGCTAAACCGGGTGCTGTCATTGAGCTGTAACTGACCGGTGGCTGGTATCATCCCCGCAAAGAAATTCTCCATCCAGGATTCCTTGTTCCCGACAGTTCCCCGGATAATGATCATGGCTGTTTTATCGTCACGTTTCCAGAGGTCCCAGCGATTGTATAAGCCGGTCTCCGGAGAGCGGTATATCAATTGCGCATTTTCAGGAATGGTGATCTGTTTATTGGTCCAGGGAGTATCTGCCGTCAGAAAGTCCATACTAAGCAGATCAAGATACTCACTGGCGTCAAATCCGGGTTTGAGTCGTTGGGCAGCGGCCGTTTGGGTGAGTAGTGTTGTCAGGCAGACTGTAATTACTAATAAAAGTAGACTTTTGGGGGCCTGCCAGCCTTTTGGGTGAATGTTCACATGATTGTTCATATTCCTGGCATGTTGTATAAATAAAAATAGTCCATAGTGATGAACTATGGACTATTTTTTTGTCAGCCAGTATATAGCTTATTGCAAGAGTTGTTCCGTGTGTCCTAATGATCCGTCTTCACCCATACCTTCTACTACTATACGGAAACGTCTTGTGAAGTCGTTGTTATAGAAGGAGACCTTTGCGGTATGTGTCAGTGAATCTGCAACCAGGTTCGGGTTCCAGTAAAGCGTCAGTCGCTTGTCCTGGAGGATGTGAATTTCTTTACGAACGGTGTAATCCGGTGCGTAGAATTCTTTCACGATGTTATAACCACCTTTTTTGTATTTCTCAAAACCACGTGTGTCCACATCGTTTTTGCTGTCACCGCCTTTTCTGGTGTATACTGCGATAGCGCCAGAGCTACCACCGAAACCACCTACGAAGGTAGGACGCAGTACCTTGATGAATGCCACATCGCCGATGTTGATGTTACTCAGCATATTGATGTTGGTAGGCATTTCATTCAGGAACAATACCGGAGGACCACCACGCCATTGTAAGGAAGGACCGGTAGTTGGGTCAGAAAGGTTTACTGTCAGACCTGGCACTTTAGACTGCAGGTACTGGAAGATGCTAAGACTGCCCGCTTCATCTCTTGTCAGGTCAAATGAGTAACCATCACCTGCATGGAACATACCTGAAGCGTAACGCGCTTCAACGTTCTCCGTTTTGCTGAGACGTTTTTCACGTACGTTGATCTCTTTCAGGAAGATCGGTTTGTTAGCCATAGATCTGGTCACCGCTGAATTTTCAGCTACAGTGGATAGGTAAGAAGTCAGTACTTTGTTCTCTATTTCCAGTGTATTTCTGAACGGATAAGGCAGTGTTACGGTTGAACCGCTTTCGAAGAAGTGTGGCTCAAATTTTACAGATACGTCTTTCCATGCTTTGTTAGGATCGTTTGCACGGTAGAATACATTGATGGTATCAACGAACTGCAGACGGTCAACTGCAAACTCACCTTTATCATTGGTAGTTACAGAAGAGAATGCGGTAGATGTATCGATCGGCTGCTTCAGGATAAAGTCAACTTTACCATTGGAAAGTGGCGCGATGCCCTTGTTGGTAGTCGCCACGCCTTTCAGCAGTAAGCCCTGCTCGTAAGGGTATTTAATGTCCGGCATGTAGTTATGCAGGATCTTTTCCCAGCTGAATCTTCTCCATCCGTTTGTCATCATCACCAGATCCAGGCCTGACAGGGTGGTCGGGTCTGCATCTTTGAAATATTGTGCCGGATTAGAGATATAACCTTTCAGATCAGAAGTCATCAGCAGGTTGGAGATGATGTTGTTCTCATCCTGGTCTTTTACGATCTGGTCAGCATCTATGATAGATACGGACAAACTGGTCAGCATCGTATCAGGGATTTTGATCTCCAGGGTATTCTTCTGTCTTGGTTGTGTATTGATGGCCAGGTTCTGCAGGCCCAGTGACAGGAAGTCGTTCTTTCTTACGAAAGCCAGTCTTTCCGCCAGCGGTAAACCATCGCTGTTGAAGACGGTCAGTTGCAGAATACCGGAAGGTAACTCTTTGGTAGGAATGAAACCGCTCATCTGACCTTCAGCTGCATTCAGTTTCGCCTTGTACACGATGTGCTGCTGCATCTGCGCAACGATCATCAGGTTGTTGTACATCGGATCGTCTTTTGTAGCAGGAGAGGTCTGGTAGAAGATACGGGTGCTTTTGTTGAAGACTTTCAGACCAATACCTGAGGTTTTCACCACTGGTAACAGCACCGTTTTCTGCAGGCCTTTGCTTGTCTGCATCAGTGCCTTGTAGGTTTCACCGGCAGCAGGTGTCAGTTCAAACATACCCATACCATCACGGGTCGTTTTTACCTGTGCAACAGTTTCTCCTTTCAGGTTCTGAATGATACCGTTTGCTTCCTGTGGATAACCCTGCTGGTCGATTGCCTTGAACGCAACGCGTCCAGGAACACCTGCGATCAGGTTACCGCCTTCCGGGAAGAAGTTTACAGCAAAGTCAGTCGTAGCCGGTTTCTGGCCAGGACCGATCTGCTTGGACGGATCGAATATTTCAATGTTTTTGTAGAAGAGATATTCAGCGTCAAAGTTCAGCATCCATGCAGTATAGGCACGTAGCTGATATTGACCTGGTTTCTGATTTTCCGGGAGTTCGATCGCTCCGGCGCCGGTAGCGCCACCCACGGAGATCAGTTTTTTGTTAACCACGGTTCCTGCTTTGTCCACCAGTTCGATGTACAGGTTGGTTGCAGAAAGGGATGGTTGGCCTTGTAGCAAAACATACGCTTTGAACCACATGGTTTCCCCAGCGGCATAGTAGTCTTTGTCCAGGTGCAGGTAAACCTTTTCCTGGGGGAAGCGTTTGCTGTACTGTTCTAAGGCCTGTGTGATCTTATCCTGCCATTCATCGGCGGGATAAAATGCCAGTGCGCTAGCTCCCAGCAGACAGGCAGGGAGGAGCCACTTTAAGCGTTTTTTGTTTTTATAGAACACAGATTGCATGTGGAACAACATTTTGCGACAATATAGTATCAAAAAATATAATATGCAAAATAGACCGAAAATTTAATATATACAAATAATGTTATTGGTTGCTAATAATTTACAATCTCCCGGCTTTGGATTATTATTGCGGCCGGGAAGGTGAATTTTTCATCGCTCGTTTTGTAAAGTCATGGTAAACAATAGATTAGTAGTAATAGGCGGCGGAGCAGCCGGTTTTTTCTGCGCAGTAAATGCCGCAAGACTGCATAGTCAGCTGGAAGTCATTGTGATAGAAAAAAGTAGTAAGCTTTTATCTAAAGTGAAGGTTTCGGGCGGAGGAAGGTGTAATGTGACCCATAATGCGCCTGACATATTATATATGTCGAAACGTTATCCGAGAGGGCAGCACTTCGTAAAGAAGACATTTAACCACTTTTTTGTACCCGATACGATCAGCTGGTTTAAAGAGCGGGGGGTGTCCCTGAAGGCGGAAGCAGACGGCCGTATGTTTCCGGTAACAGATAATTCCCAGACGATCATAGACTGTTTATTAAAAGAAGCAGACCGCTATAATGTAAAGATCCGGCTGAATGCGGCCGTTACCGCCCTGGTAAAAACAGACGAAGGATGGGATGTTGCCTTCCAGGATGGCAGTTCCCTGAAGACAACCTACGTTTGTGTAGCCGCTGGTGGTTATGCGCAGGTGGATAAATTTGCCTGGTTGAAAGCTATCGGCCATCAGATCGTAGCGCCTATGCCTTCACTGTTTACATTTAATATGCCTGGTAATCCTATTACCACCCTGATGGGGGTAAGCGTGGAAGAAGCGCATATCAAAATAGCCGGTACCAAATTGCAGGAGAAAGGCCCTTTGCTCATTACTCACTGGGGCATGAGTGGTCCCTGTGTCCTGCGTTTATCTGCCTGGGGCGCCCGTGAACTGGGAGATATCCAGTACCAGTTTACAGCGATTATCAACTGGCTGCCTGCATTTAATGAGAACAGTCTGCGGGATGAGGTCCAGGGATTACGGTTTACCCTCGGCGGACAAAAAATGCATCATAAAAATCCATTCGGTCTGCCGCAACGCCTCTGGCAGTTCCTGCTGCAGCAATCCGGTATCGGAGAAGATATAAGATGGGCGGATATGCCATCGAAAGAACAGCATAAACTGGTGAAAAGCCTGACGGCTATGGAGTGTAGCGTTAAAGGTAAAACAACCTTTAAGGAAGAATTTGTTACCTGTGGTGGTATACAATTGTCAGAGATCGATCCTAATACAATGGAAAGCAAAGTAGCGCCGGGTCTGTTCTTCGCAGGAGAAGTGATGGATGTGGATGGGATAACAGGCGGTTTTAACTTTCAGCATGCCTGGACGAGTGGATGGATAGCCGCCAGCTCTATTGCATCAAAATAAAAAACAAAGCTCCGGTAAGAGAACTTACCGGAGTGTTTGTCTTAACATTATCTGTGATTATCACTGCATCAGGCAGGTTGCCCGTGTGCAGCCATTGCATCTACCGATACACCAAGTCCCTGTGCGATTCCCATACCTAATTGCAGGTCTGCACGGAACCAGTGGCATAACTGGCGGTTAATAATTTCCTCTCTTTTGTGTCCTTCAATACCACTCATTGCGCCTACGATATTGCTGATTGTCTTTCTCTTCTCTTCGGCTGTCATCAGTCGGAACAGGTTACCTGGCTGTGTATAGTGATCATTTTCTCCATCTGCATTACGGTCATACCAGTCTGCAAATAATGAATCCAGCGGCATACCTGGTTCTTTGTATGCAGGATCAGGTGTGATATTACCAAAGCTGTTAGGGAAGTAGTTCGGATGACTACCACCATTGCCATCTACACGCATCGCGCCATCACGGTGATAGTTATTAACAGCAAACGGACATCTGTTCACTGGTATCTGCTCATAGTTTACACCCAGGCGGTGACGATGTGCATCAGGGTAGGAGAGCAGACGGCCCTGTAACATTTTATCCGGAGAATAGCCGATACCATCTACTACGTGTGCCGGTGCGAATGCAGCCTGCTCTACGTGTGCGAAGTAGTTATCCGGATTTTCATTCAGTTCCATCACGCCTATATCGATCAATGGATAATCCGCATGTGGCCATACTTTCGTCAGGTCAAAAGGATTCCAGCGATATGTCTTTGCTTCTGCTTCCGGCATGATCTGCACCTTCAGTTTCCATTTTGGGAAATCACCTTTATCAATTGATGCTACCAGGTCGCGTTGCGCCTGATCCGGATCTTTACCCCGCATCTCTGCCGCTTCTTCATTGGTGAAGTTTTTAATTCCCTGTTCAGTAATGAAGTGGAACTTCACATAAAAACGTTCGTTGTCTTTATTCAGGAAAGAGAAGGTATGGCTGCCGAATCCGTGCATGTGGCGATAGCTGATGGGGGTACCTCTGTCACTCATCAGGATCAGCACCTGGTGCAGACTCTCAGGATTGAGGCTCCAGAAGTCCCATACCATTGTCGCACTCTTGGTGTTTGTGCGCGGATCACGTTTTTGTGTATGAATGAAGTCACTGAACTTCTTCGGGTCTTTAATAAAAAAGATAGGCGTGTTATTACCTACAAGATCCCAGTTACCTTCTTCTGTGTAGAATTTTACCGCAAATCCACGGGGATCGCGCTCACTGTCAGCCGATCCTTTTTCTCCACCTACGGTAGAGAAGCGAACGAAGACACGTGTCTGTTTGCCAATGGTATCAAATAGCTTTGCTTTTGTAAACGCGGTGATATCGTGGGTAACGGTAAATGTACCATAGGCGCCGCTTCCTTTTGCATGCACCACTCTCTCCGGAATACGCTCTCTGTTGAAATGCGCCATCTTTTCATGGAGAATAAAATCCTGTAGCAATATCGGGCCTCTGGGGCCTGCTGTCATGGAATTTTCGTGCTCAAAATAAGGAATGCCGGAGGCTGTGGTCAGCTTCTTCTGCTCAGACATAAAGTAAGTTTAAGGATTGAATAATGTGTGCGAACCGGGAGTGTCTTTTAAATCGTCAACTTTAATAAAGTTGTGTCTTTTATGTTTGTTC
Source organism: Chitinophaga sp. YR627 (assembly GCF_900114995.1). GTDB lineage: Bacteria > Bacteroidota > Bacteroidia > Chitinophagales > Chitinophagaceae > Chitinophaga. The sequence goes on along the minus strand of NZ_FOUX01000005.1, from coordinate 349,417 downwards.
CCTGGTACACGACAAAAGTAGCCTTCCCTTACTTATAGAGCAAAGCGATATTGTTTATTATACGATAGAGAATCTTTATAGGTAATGGATGCCTGGCTCGTAATCCTTATCCAGTGCGGATAACAGTTTTTCGAAATCGCCGGTATCCTTTACAAAATCTATTTTTGTCATATCCAGCATGAGCACACGAACAGGATGTTGTCTGATATACTGCATATACATGTCATGTACATTGATCAGGTACTGATCTTCTATCTGCTGTTCGTAAGAGCGGTTGCGGTGTTTTATATTCTGCTGCAGTTTGCTGACTGGTGCATTCAGGAAGATCAGCAGGTCGGGTTGTATCAGCTGTGGATTGATGATATCAAAAAGTTTCTGGTAAAGATTGTATTCATCTTCTTTCAGATTGATCTTTGCAAACAGGAGGCTCTTGATAAAGAGATAGTCTGAAATTACCAGGTTGCTGAACATATCCTGCATCTGCAGCATATCTTTCAGTTGTTTGTAACGTTCTGCCATGAAGAAGAGCTCCAGGGGGAAGGCGTATTGTTGTGGCTTTTCATAGAATTTAGGCAGGAAGGGATTGTCTGCAAATTCCTCCAGGATCAGTTTTGCACCGAAATGTGTGGACAGTTTGTTAGCGAGGGTTGTTTTACCCGCGCCTATATTCCCTTCTATTGTAATGTATTTATATTGCATGAGCCGGTTGAATGGTTTAGGATATGCCAGTGTATTTGCTGGCAGGTAGTTGATCAGTGCAGTTGGCCAGTAAGGTACTGACGGACTGATGCAGCACGGGATGTTCCCAGTCGGGAAGGATTTCCATAAGCGGTACCAGTACAAACTGTCTGAACTGCATTTGCGGATGAGGGATTTTGAGATCCGGTTCATTGATGACGGCATCATTAAAGAAGATGATGTCAATGTCAATTACCCTTGCGCCCCATTTCTGCCGGCGTACACGGCCTATGTTATGTTCTATGGCCAGCACGGTGTGCAGGAGGGTTCGTGCATCCATTTCAGTAGAAACCAAAAGGGCCTGATTCAGGTAATCTGGTTGTCCGGCCACGCCCCAGGCAGCCGTTTCATAAAGAGAGGACTGCTTTTCCACCCTTCCGACCTGTTTGTCTATCTGTTCCACTGCCTCCCGGAGGTGCCCTGTACGGTCTCCCAGATTGCCACCTATAAGTAATATTGCTTTATTCATGTATCTTCAACGGCCCAAAAGTAGACATATTCTTTATTTTTGGAAAAAGGAAGACGGAGCGTCTGTCCTTTAAAACTAAATCCTCTAATAAATGCGTAGCTTTTTTAAAATTTTCTTTGCCACCCTTCTGGCCTTCATCGTGATCCTCATTCTAGGGGTGATCCTGCTGGCAGGGGTGATCGGCAGCGCTATCAGCCCCGAAGTTGTTACCCTGTCGCCTAACAGCGTACTGGTCCTGGAAACCAGTCAGCAATACAATGAACAAAAAGTTTCAAATCCCGTAAATGCTATTCTGCGTCAGGAACCGAAATCCGTACCGGGCCTGAACGACATGATCCGCCTCATCAAACATGCGGAAACTGACGACGATATTAAAGGTATCTACCTGAAGGCGGAAGGTAACGCTAACGGATTCGCTACCAACGAAGAAGTCCGCAATGCACTGCTGCGCTTTAAACAGTCCGGCAAGTTTGTCTTTGCCTATGGCGAAGTAATGGACCAGAAAAGCTACTATATGGCCTCCCTCGCTGACCGGGTATATGTACACCCTAAAGGCGGCGTGGAGTTCAGCGGTTTCTTTACCCAGCTGACCTTCCTGAAAGGGACCCTGGAAAAACTGGAGATCCAGCCACAGATCTTTTATGATGGCCGCTTCAAAAGTGCAACCGAGCCTTTACGCGAAACGGAAATGACCCTGGCGAACCGTATTCAGACAAATGCTTACCTGGGTGACCTGTATGGCAATTTCCTGAAGAACATCGGTACTGCCCGTAAGATTGATACAGCTTCCCTGCATCGCTATGCCAATGAGGGCCTGATCCAGGAAGCAGCAGACGCCTTGAAGTATAAACTGGTAGACGGTCTGAAATACAATGACCAGGTAATGGACGAAATTAAATCCAGACTGGGTCTGAAAGGATCTGATGATGTCAATTTCGTGTCTGTATCTAAATATATGGATGCTGTTGACCTGACAGAAAATAAGGGCGCTGACAATAAAGTGGCCATTATCTATGCAGAAGGTAGCATAGTAGGCGGGGACAGTGAAAAAGACGTGACTATCAGCAGCGGTCATTTTATCAAACTGATCCGCGAAGCAAGACAAGATAAAGATGTAAAAGCAATCGTTTTCCGTGTGAACTCACCAGGCGGTAGCGCCCTCGCTTCAGAATCCATCTGGCGTGAACTGGTACTGGCGAAGAAGAGCAAACCTGTCGTGGTGTCTATGGGTGACTATGCCGCTTCCGGCGGTTACTATATCTCCTGTATGGCAGATTCTATCTTTGCCCAGCCCAATACCCTGACCGGCTCTATCGGCGTATTTGCCGTACTGCCTAACCTGCAGGGATTCTTTAAGAATAAACTGGGTGTCACCTTTGACGGGGTGAAGACCGCACAATATGCTGATCTGGGTAATACTTCCCGTCCGCTGACCGACATCGAAAAGAAATTCATCCAGAACTCTGTAGACAGCATTTACAGCACCTTCAAAAGCCGTGTGGTAGAAGGCCGTAAACTGAGTGGAGCAGTGGTAGACAGTATCGCACAGGGTCGTGTATGGAGTGGTATCCAGGCAAAACAACTGGGTCTGGTAGACCGTATCGGTGGTATCAATGAGGCGATTGCCTGCGCCGCTAAACTGGCGAAGGTGAGTAATTACCGCCTCCGTGAGTATCCTGAGTCAGATGCTTCTATCTCCCGTATGATGAAGAGCTTCGGCGCCAGCGCCCGTGTGGAAGCTGCTGTAAAGAACGAACTGGGTGAGCAGTATGATCTGTACCGCCAGATTAAGGAGATGAAGGAAATGAGCGGAGAGATCCAGGCAAAACTGCCTTATGCGGTAGATATCCGGTAATCTCACTGTAATACAATTAGTTAGTAGCCCGTAGAAGGGATGGGACGCGTCTCTGAACGGACTTAAAAAAATATTAAACCTGCCGCCTGCGGCAGGTTTTTTTATGGAAATGGGTAAAACAATAGTAGTTTTAGGCGATTTTTCAAGAACAGATCCAGCGAAAGTTAAGTATGGCGGTTAAATATAATCAATGGAAGGCGCTGTTAGCCATGTCCAGGGCAAGTCTGAAAGGAATATTAAGAAGCCCTTCAGCAGTTATCTTCAGTTTAGGGTTTCCTTTGGTATTTATCCTGGTATTCGGCTTTATCGGTGATAATGGCGTATCGGTAAAAGTAGGAGTAGACGCAGCGACAGATACGACCAGCTACCTGTATAAGCAACTGGCGAAAGAAAAGAGCCTGAAGCTGCAGACAGGGCAGCCGGCGGAAGAAATGGAAGAAGACCTGAAAAAGGGACATATCACTGCCATTATCCGTATTACGTCTCAGTCGGCCGACAGCACTGCGCCAGCCTGTAATGTAAAGGTGCGTACTTCCAAGGCGGCGGTTGACAAGATCTCCCTGTTCAATTCGATCCTGACCGGCGTCATATATAAAGCGGATGACAACTACTATCCGAGACAGTCCATTGCAAAAGTGGAACCTATGGAAGTACTGCCGGGGCGTCGTTACCGCACCATTGATTTTATCTTGCCAGGTCTGCTGAGTTTCTCATTGTTGAGCGCTGCTGTATTCAGCACGGCATTTTTGTTCTTTAACCTGCGCCAGACCCTGGTGTTAAAACGTTTCTTCGCGACGCCTATCCGTCGTCTTTATATTGTACTGGGTGAGGCATTGGCCCGCCTGGTGTTCCAGGTAGCCGGTGCTATTGTTATCATTGCTATCGGTTATTTTGCTTTCGGATTCACCCTGGTACATGGATGGAGTACCTTTTTCGAAATGTTATTCCTGACAGCCTTTGGGGTGGTCGTATTCATGGGTTTTGGGTTTGTGGTGAGCGGAATAGCCAACAGCGAAAGTACCATTCCGCCGATCGCGAACGTGATCACCCTGCCCCAGTTCCTGCTGGCAGGTACTTTTGTATCGGTAGATTCCTTCCCTTCCTGGTTACAGCCGATCTGCCGTATCATGCCACTGACCTACCTGAATGACGCTTTCCGTAAGGTGGCCTTTGAGGGACTGCATCTCTGGAATGTAGGGCTCGAACTTGGTGTGATCACCGCCTGGGGCGTGGTAGTGTATATTGTAGCAGTAAAAGTATTCCGCTGGGAATAGACCGGTAGAAAGCGATTTTGAAAGCCGGTGCTTTACCGGAGAAACCAATAGATATGCGTTTTATTAAATTATTGCTGTTAAGCGGCATTGTTTTCGGGACATTGATATTCCTGATATCCCTTTTATTTCCTTCAACCGCTATTGTAGAGCGCTCCGGTGTGATCGATGCGCCTATATCAACTGTATACTCCCGGATCAATGATCTTTCCACCTGGCCTTCCTGGAATCCCTGGGCGGCGCCGGATGTGGTACAAAAGATCGAGTTTTCCAGTCCGGCTGCCGGAAAAGGCGCCTATTATACCTGGTCAGGTATGCATAACGAGCATCCTGTTTCCGGTAAGGTGACCATCAGCAAAAGTGACGAAGGAAAGGAGCTGGTATACAAACTTGATTTCAGCAGTATGAAACCAATGACAGGAACTTTTGAGATCAAGCCATCAGCAGATGGAAAAGCGACCGCTATTCAGTGGAGAGTGGAGACGAAACTGGGAATGCTGCCCTGGTGGAAACTGAGAGGATTTCTGGCAGATAAACTGACCGGACCTCAGCTGGAAAGCGGGCTGACCAAACTGAAGAATATCTGCGAGAAAAAATAGAATGGACACTTACTGCCGCGTTCCCTAATTGTTATGGGCGGTAGTGATGTTTGGCCGAAAGGATGTACTTTCATAGAATTCTGAACAGTAAAATAACACATTACTATGAAACACGTTCTCTTATTCTTTGCATTGCTGGCGGGCACCAGCAGCTTTGTATCCGCACAGGAAAAGAAAGCGCCGCAAAGTCCACGCGTGACAGCTGAAGGAAAAAATGTTACAGTTGCCTACGGACAACCAGCTAAAAAAGGCAGAGTTATCTTTGGTGAGCTGGTACCATATGGTAAAGTATGGCGTTTAGGCGCTAACGAAGCGACTGAGATCACTTTTGCAAAAGACGGTAGCTTTGGCGGCAAACCTGTAAAAGCAGGTACTTACACTTTATTCACTATTCCGGAAGCAAACGAATGGACATTCATTCTGAACAGCGAACTGAAACAGTGGGGTGCTTACAAATATGAGGAGATCAAAGGCAAGAATGTACTGGAAGTAAAGGCGAAAGCTACTAAAGCCAGCGCACCTGTTGAGAAACTCACTATCACTGTGCCTGCTAATAAACTGGTAGTAGAATGGGATGAAACTCATGTTGAAGTGCCCGTAAAATAAGGTAGAACAGATTCCATCTTAAAATAGAAAGCGCCTGCCTTACGGCAGACGCTTTTTTTATAAAAAAACGAAACAACAAACTGATTAATAGGTGATGTTCGGGAAGTCTTTGCGTGCCTGTTCAAACTGTACTGTCCAGTCCTGTCCTTTCTCGTCGTTTGTGCCGAAGGCGTCCAGGGCCAGTTGTTTCAGATTCGTGTGAGCGGCTCCGCTCCAGAAGTGTACAAATTCACCCATATTCAGGTCTCTTGTATATTCTTTACCCAGGGAGATCGTCCTGGTTGGAAACTGCTGTGATAACAGGGTAAAGAAGCCATTCAGGACATTTTTACCACCGTGATCGCGGTAGATCGGATAGAACCAGTTTTTGAACCATTGTGTACCCGCTTTCGGATAGTTGTCAACTGCATTCATCTTATCATTGTACCAGCGCGTTGCTTCTTTGTCCCATCCCAGATTCTTGTAAACATCATACTGGTAGATCTCCATCCATTTGCTGTCATGCCAGATGGCCATAGCAGGGGAGTTGTGCGTGTTCTTGGACGCACCTTCCACGATATGACCTACTTCATGCGCTACGATATCGAGGTTCCATCCGGTACTGTCCGTCCATGGATTGTTGGAACCTACATCGATCATATTGCGGTAGTCGTGACTGGCATCAAAGAATGTAGCCGGGTGACCGCCACCATACTTGTTGAAGTGAAGGATTACAGAGAGACGTTTGTCCTTGTCCTGTCCGAAGGCGCCGTAAGTCGCTTTGGTATACGTCCAGATAGCGGTCATGGTGCGTTGTGGCCAGGTAATGTCTTTCGGAACATCGTCATCGTAGTATACGCCTACTTCACTATTGTAGGAGACTAATTTCACCAGCTGGTTATGTTCAAACCAATGCTCCTTCCATGTGGAAGAAGGAGCATTGGGATCAGCCTGATTGCCTGTGAGCTTTATTACTTCCTTTTCGGTTTTGCCGCAGGAGGCAGTAAAAAGTCCCAGGAGAGTTAAACTAAAAAATAGCATTCTCATAGGGTTTGATTATTTCCAGCCTGGGTTCTGTACCAGGTTTGGATTGATCAGGATTTGTGTATTAGGAATAGGGAACAGGTAATCTTTATCGGCGAAGATGCGGTTCTCGATCAGCGTTCTCTGATAGAACTCGTTACCGTTACCAAACATGTTCATACCATACACTGGTCCGTTGTTGGTAGTTTTAGCGATTTTCCAGCGACGTGTATCGAAATAACGTACGCTTTCAAATGCCAGTTCTACTCTTCTTTCTGCACGGATAGCATCGCGCATTGCGTCCTGTGAAGCAGGAGCAGGGAGCATACCTTCACCAGCGCCATATTCTGCAACACCTGCACGTTTACGGATCTGGTTCAGGTATACCAGGATGTCTGCGTTACCCGGATCAGATTCGTTCAGTGCTTCTGCATAGTCCAGGAATACCTGGCCTAATCTCAGCAGCAGTGCACCACGGCCGTTATCATTAGGCATTACGTCTTTTCTTACGATATAACCGGTAGGAGATACGTCGGAAGTACTCTGGCTTCTGCCGGAGTTACCGTTGAATTCCATGTTAGTGATGATCGGAGTAGCACCTTCCTGGTACAGCCAGTAGCTATTATTATAAGTGATACCCACATAGAAACGAGGCTCTCTGTTTGTCCACGGGTTGAAGGTATTTCTTGCCGCGTTGTCAAAAGGCGCTTTAAAGCTGGAGAAACCGCTTGCGGAATAGCCAGAAGCCGGATCAGAGATCGGACGACCGTTCGCCATGAAGTAAGCATCTACCATTGCCTGTGTGGCACCATTTGCGCCTGCACCGTGCTGGTTAGCTGGTAAACCTGCGTGGAAAGGCGTTCTGTCATAGCGCATGTAGCTGCCTGAGTTAGAACGTGCGTAAATCCATTCCTGGTTCCATTCGGTGGTAGTTACCTGACGGCAGGAGTTATAAGCCGCCATGAAGGCATCCGTACCGGTTGCTGTGAACAGGCTATACTGGCTGGGCACATAAGTGTTCAGGAACTCTTTCGCAGCAGTAGCTGCTCTTGTCCATTTAGCTTTATCGAAAGAAGTGTTCACCAGTGCGCCACCGTCTGTATTTTTAAAGTTTGCATAGTCAGTATTACCATTCCACAGCGGGCTTGCAGCCAGCATCAGGGCCTGTACCTTGTATGCTTTCGCTACACCGCTGGTGATCCTTCCGTATTCGTTACCGGCAGGGATATCAGCTCCCAGGTCAGCAGCAGCTTTGTCCAGTTCATTCACGATGTAGTTGATACAGGTATCAACATGAGAACGTTTGAACTGCAGCTGGTCAGCTGGCGTATTGATATCGATCGGCTCTTCACCTAACAGGATCACCGGACCGTAAATTCTTACCATGAAGAAGTAGAACATAGCGCGCAGTGCACGTGCTTCCGCTTTGTATTGCTTTTTCAGGCCATCATTTACCTCTACAGGGTTTGCCTGATCGATGTTCTGTATCAGATAGGATGCGTTACGGATCGCTTTGTAATAGTTAGTCCAGTAGGTACCGATGGTGCCATCTGTACTTGCCCATGCGCCGGTATTCATATTATTGGTATAATTGAATGACCAGGTGTATTTGGATTCATCAGATGCGGCATACCAAGCGCCGGAGTTCTCATTGCCTGTAAAACGCTGTTCCAGTTCGTTAGGTAGAGAGTAGTAGATATTCGCGAGGAAGTAATCTGTATTTGATTTCGACTTAAAGATGTCGTCGATGGTAAGCAAGTCATCAGGAACCTGATCGATATATTTCTTACAGGAGGTGATGCCCAGTGCCAGTACGGCCGATAATATTAAAAAGACTTTTTTCATTTACGAGTTTTTGACGTTGTCACAGATCCCGTTATACATCGATACCGGGTGATTCAAATCCTGTTTTAGAAGTTTGCCTGTACACCGAGGTTCACAGATCTAACGTTCGGATAGTTGGTACCATTACCGGTATTCAGCTCAGGATCCCACAGTTTGAATTTGCTCCAGTAGAACAGGTTCAGACCCTGAACATATACACGGGCATTTTTCATATGCAGTTTCGTCATCAGATTCTTTGGCAGGTTGTATCCGAGATCAGCTGTTTTAAGACGGATGAAGCTGATATCTTTTACCCACCAGCTGGAAGTCTGTGAGTTGTTTTTGTTAGCGGCATTACCGTAAGCGAGTCTTGGATAGAAAGCGTTCTGGTTAGGATTTTCTTCTGTCCATCTGTCTTCTGCAATGGCAAACAGGTTACTTCTTTCAGGACCAGTGCTGTTGTTGAATGGCAGGATACCATCGCCGCCCAGCAGTCTGTCTGCGCCGAGTACACCCTGGAAGAATGCACCGATGTAGAAGCCTTTATAGGTCAGGTTCAGACCGAAACCGTAGATAGTGGTAGGAACGTCGCCGTTACCGATACGCTGTACGTCATTGGCATTGATGATACCATCACCGTTCAGGTCAGCATATTTGATATCGCCTGGGTGAACAGTACCGAAGATGGACTGGTTCGCGTGTTTATCGATATCTGCCTGGTCAACGAACAGACCTTCTGCTTTATAACCGAAAGTTGAGTTGTAGTTAGTACCACGTCTTTCCATGTAAGGGAAAGGCTGTTTTGGCTGGTCGTTCTCTATTACTTTATCTCTGTTGTAAGTGAAGGTTGCACGACCGTCGATAGTCAGGTCTTTAGCGATCTTAACAGGAGACAGTTCGATGGTTGCATCGATACCTTTATTCTGGATGATACCGAGGTTACCCCAAGGAGCGGAGTTCAGACCAACGAAGCTGGACAGGGAAGCTCTCTGCAGGAATACGCCGTTACGTCTTTCTTTAAATACGTCAGCAACGATGGACAGTTTATCATTCAGTGTTCTTACTTCGACACCTAAATCCATTTTGTGGGAAGTAGCCCAGGTTACATTGGAACCGTAGTCAGTGATCACGATACTTCTTTCGCCAACAGCGTTACCACTTTTACCGAAGTCAAGACCAAGGTCCTGTGGGTTGCCGTTTGCATCCAGTGGGTCCATTGCTACCAGTGTCAGGTAACCGAAACGACGGCCACCGTTTCCACCATCACCCACTTTACCATCAGAGTAGCGGATTTTCAGGTATTGTACAGATTTTTTAGCTTCTTCGAAGAACCCTTCATTAGAGATCACCCAACCCACACCAAAGGATGGGAAGAAACCGAATTTCTTGGAAGGAGCGAAGTTCTCAGAACCGTTGTAACCGAAGTTCACCTCAGCGAAGTATCTGTCATCGTAAGAGTAAGTACCTCTACCTGCGAGACCCAGGCTGCGGTAAGGCAGGGATCCTGTTACGTCGCCGGCGAATGATTCAACACGCTCACGCTGGTTGTAGAGGAACATTGCGGTGATGTGACCTTTTTTACCTACGTTTTTGTCGTAGTTCAGGGCGCCTTCCAGGTAGAACTGGCGGTTACCACCATTGTTACGATCGTACTGCAGTTCATCATTACCGTTGGAGATCAGGTTCAGATTGATGCTGCCGTCTGCATTGTAAGGACGGGCTTTATTGATCAGATATCCGCTTCTGCTACGATAACGACGGATCTGGTGACTGTTAAATACGTCAAATGAGAACAAACCGTAAGCAGACAGGCCTGGCGTGATAGCAGACAGGTCCTGGGTGATACGTGCGTTGGAATATACCTGGTTGTTGAAGGTATTTCTGAAACCGGTCTGTGTGATCTGTGCATATGGGTTTGGCTGTGCACCCTGTGAGTTTACACTAGGCACCAGGTTACCCGGATACATGATAGGATACAGGATCGGGTTGGTCTGCATTACGTTTCTGAATGCATCTTCCGGACTTACATCGGGTGTGTTGATGGAACTGATATAACCCTGGAGACCCAGATCAAATTTCGTGGTCTTGGTCCAGTTCATGTTCACATTCGATGTAAAGTTGTAACGTTTGTAACGGGTAGATGCATCATAGTCCTGCGTTTTGTCTGTTTTCAGCAAACTGGTCTCATCATAGTAACCCAGAGAGATATAGTATGCTGCGTTATCAGTACCACCACGTGCGCTGAAGTTAGCACGTCTGTTCTGGCTCACATCTTTGAAGATCGCGTCCATCCAGTCTACGTTTGGATATAAGTTCGGATCTTCTTTCAGGATGGTGGAGTTGATGGTATTATTGGAGTACTCTGGAGTCAGGCCGGTATTACGCTCTGCTTCGTTACGCAACATCATGTACATCACACCGTCAGTCAGTTCAGGAACTTTGGTGAAGGATGTGATACCATGGTTGTAGTTGAACATCAGGTTGGATTTACCTGCTGTACCTTTTTTAGTGGTTACGATGATAACACCGTTCGCACCCGCAACACCATACACTGCTGTCGCAGCAGCGTCTTTCAGGATAGAGAAGGAGGAGATATCTTCCGGATCGAAGGAGTTGATATCACGTCCCTGTACACCATCCACTACGATCAGTGGAGAGGCGCTGTTACCTGATCTGTTAAAGGTAGAGATACCACGGATCCACAGGTCTGCGCTGTTGGAACCTGGCAGACCGGAACGCTGAACACCCACGATACCAGCGATACGGCCGGCGAGTGCAGCACTCAGGTTAGCTACGGGTTGTTTCAGCTCTTCTACTTTTACGGTAGACTGAGCACCTACAACGCTGATCTTTTTCTGTTGACCGAAACCTACTACAACCACCTCATTCAGGGAGCTATTGGTCGCTTTCAGCGTAATATCAAAATCGATCGTTTTGTTGATTACAAAGCTATATGGTTCATATCCCACCAGGCGGGCTACCAGGGTATCACCCCTTTTCGCTGCGATGGAGAAGTGACCTTTATCATCAGTAGGAACACCTGACTTGGAGGTCTGGTTGATGATCATTACACCAGGCATCACGGCTCTCAGTTCATCCTTTACGCTACCGGTGATGGTGATTTTTTCGGCCTGTTGTGCGACAACCGCCGTAGTGACAAATATACCCGACAGGCATAGGCTGCCCATCGCAAGAGACTTTCTTAGATTTCCAAGCATAGTTGCTTTGTTTGGTTGAATTATGGAAATATTATCAGCACAGTACTATCAATGAAGGTTCGCTGACAGCACCGCGTTTCATGTTTTTATTGTTGCGGTCTTCTGATCACACGCCATTCAGCCAGCTGGAAAAGACCACTGGTACCGCCTTTCAGTTCAGAGATAGCGAAACGGTAGTATTTGTACTTTTCGCTGTTGGTGAACTCATAACGTACTGTTTTTCTTCTTGCATCAAACGCCTGGTTGGTCTGACTGTCCAGTTCTGTCCAGCTGCTCAGGTCATTTGAAGCCAGTATTTTCCAGTTCTTAGGGTCCCTGCCATCCGCATCATTTGCGGAAGTCAGTGTGTAAGCGTCCAGTCTTTCTGCTATATCATATTCCAGTTGAATGTAAAAGGTCGGATCAAAAGAGAAGATCAGGAACTTGGAATCAAGGTCATTGTCAACTACTTTCCTGGAACCTTCGTTTGCATTAGGACCACCGGAGTTCTCGATGTTCACTGACAGATTGATCGCCAGCTCAGTGAGATCTTTTTCGGTTTCAGGATCGGGAGGGAGCAATTCATAGACGCGTTCTTTCTTTTTGTCGCATCCCGCGAGAACCGCCATTATCAGCGCAAGGATAGCCAGTGCTTTAATGTTGGTTAGTTTGTAAATCTTCATGTTCATATCGATTTTGGCTTGAAGTGCATTGTTGTATAGCTCGTTCACTATGGTGTATAAAAATCCTGTTCCGTTCCCATCGCTTTGTAAAAACGACAGGGCAGACGATTAGACGATCTCTTTAGTCAGAGATGTTTACAAGAAAAAATAATTAAGCATTACTGCCTGGTTCCCCTTAAAAGTATAAGATGACAACTTACTTCCCCCCATTTAGTGGCTGATTATTATTTTTTATAACGACGAACTAGCTATTCCTTAGGGATAGAATCAGTTACCCGGCATAGGGCTGATAACTGCTATCTGTTTACATACATTGATTTTGGTCTCTCCTTTAACTCCTCTTCACAACTTAGAATTCTCACAGCCATAGTACCCAGGGATCATTTTATGATCTGCATTACTTAGTATCAACGTTTTCGGTAATGTTAATCAGCGTGTTTTTCCCGACCCTATAAAAATAGTAGGATTTGTTTTCCAAACCTGTTAACAGATTTTAACAGAATGTTAACGGAGTTTTAATTGATTCCTAATAACACTGTTTATCAGTTGATTACGTATTAGTCGAGCTCCCTTTTTTGTTAAAAAAAATTTAAAATGGGAATAGAAACACGAATAAATACAATAAAAAAACCGACACTGATATAATCACAATGGTTATATCAGTGTCGGTTTTTTATAATTTTAATCCGGTAGGAGTCCTTTTATACGGGGCGCAACATGCCTTGTATGCGGGCTTCACTGGTAATAATGTTCGCTTTCAGATCACTGAGAATGGAATATAAACCGAAATAGGTCCGGTTGACATATAATGAGTGGCGCGATCCTCTCGCTACTTTGGAATCTCTTACTTCTTTAAGATTATACAGGTAGTCCATGTACGCGTAGATTTCTGCGAAATAGGTTTCGTCCCCGAAATCAAATGTTTCCTGTGTAAAGGGAAGCGTCAGCATATCGATCATCTTCTGGAAGAGCCCAGAGAAGAATACGATCTCTTTCTCTGTGTCATTCGGGTGGATCATCTCCAGGTTCAGGTAGATTTCCCGCCTTCTCGCTTCGTCTTTCAGTATTTCTTTATCAACCAGCAGGAAATAGTTGGTATAGAAGTCTTCCGGAATTTCCTTGATACAACCAAAGTCGAAGACACCTACAGTACCATCTTCCCGCATCAGGAAATTGCCCGGATGAGGATCCGCATGTACTTTCTTAAGCGCATGTACCTGGAACTGGTAGAAGTCCCACAGGGCCTGTCCGATCTGGTTTCTGGATTCCTGTGAAGGATTGCGTTCCAGGAATTCCTTCAGATGGAAGCCTTTCAGCCAGTCCATCGTAATGATCCTGTCGCTGGACAGTTCCGGGTAATATACCGGAAATACCAGGTTGGGAATGTGCGCGCACTGGGCAGATACTTCCACTGATCGACTCAGCTCCAGTTTGTAATCTGTTTCTTCCAGCAGTTTGCCTTCGATCTCTTCAAAGTACTTGTCCATGTCCACTTCATTCATCCCTACAATACGGATAGCGAAGGGCTTCACAAGACGAAGGTCTGACTTTACGCTGTTAGCTACTCCCGGATACTGGATTTTTACGGCCAGGTCTTTTTCCCATTTCACCGCTTTATGTACCTGTCCGATAGAGGCGGCATTGGATGCATGCATCTCGAACTTATCGTATAATTGTCCGGGCGTTTTGCCCAGTGTTTTGACGAATGTGTTGATTACCAGTGGACCGGAAAGGGGCGGCGCACTGTATTGGGACATAGCAAAACGTTCTGTATAGGCTTTGGGAAGCATTCCCTTGTCCATACTGAGCATCTGTGCTACCTTCAACGCACTTCCTTTCAGATTGCTGAGTGTATCGTAAATGTCCTCCGCGTTGTCGGCATGCAGCTCTTCTCTGCTGGTGGAAGGATCTATGAGCTTCTTTGTATAGTGTTTGAGGTAATTGGTACCTACTTTTAATCCAGTTGTAACAAATTTGCTGGCACGTTCAACTTTTCCGGTAGGGATGTTAGTCTGTTCTTTCATCACAATATTATTTCCTTGCAAACATGAATTTTCCGAAGTCCAGGATGCTGTCAAGTGTATTAGAGCTGATCAGCTGGAAGCTGAGATTAACGGCTTTTTCTATGGCGGCATCTGTCATTTCGAAGCGTTCACTGTCATCTTTTGTCCAGTAGCGGAGTACAAACAGCGCCTGTACCCAGAAGCCGTGGACGTACTGATCTGAAATATACTTACGTTCCTTGATCTCACCGGTCTGATAGCCTTCTTTTATCAGTTCGCGGATGTAATCGTAAAACGCGATACGGAAGGATTCCAGTTTTTCCAGGTGCAGACCGGGCACCAGGTATTGTTCTTTTTGCTGGAGAATGTAGCTCCTGTTTTCACGCAGTTGCTGTACCCACAGGAAGTAGAAGGTGAGAAGTTTTTCCCGGGCGGAATAGTTCAGGTAAATTTCATCCTCTTTCAGTTTGTCCCGTGTTTCCTCAAAGAATGACTGCCAGATATCTTTTTCCAGCGAATCGAATGAGGAATAACTGTCGTAAAAGGTAATTTCAGTGATATCCAGCTGTTGGCAGAAGGCATATACAGAAACGGGTCTTTTACCATTTTCCAGCCAGTATGTTTTATAAGCGTCGCGTATGAGTTTTTTATCCATGATCCAGGGTTTGGCGTGTAAGTAAAAACATGACAAAGGGTGACGTGGGTTAAACGTCACCAGCTATAACAAATTTACGCCACAAACGCCGGATTAATATCAATCTCCGGCATCGGACTGTTAATAAAACCCTAAATTGATTTACCCCGGACGATGACCGGTTTCAGCCACAGTGATCCTGCCTCTGTCATCTACCAGTACCACCGTTCCGGCGTTGCCTGTCGGAAGGATAAAACTGACCGGAGAAGCGGTTTTTATTTCTCTGACCACCTGTCCGCCTTTACCGGGGATAAATTCATATACCTGCGCACCGGAACCTGCTGATGCCATAACCAGCAGGTTTTCTGACACCAGTTGCCAGGGGAGCATATGTGATCCGGTAGTAAAATTTTCCGTGATCTTCCTGAATCCCTGGCTGTCCTCCCTGAGGAACAGACATCCCTTTTTCGTTGATACTACGATCGTCGTATTGAGGGAATGCTGGAAAATGGTCATATTGTCAATTTCCGCATCCATTTTCAGTATAGCGGTACCACCCAGACTCTCAACCCTTAATACATATTCGCTGTAATGCAGGTAGAAAGGATCATTACCATAGATCTGATAAGGCATTGCTTTCAGGGGAAGTATAACCGGTAAGTTGGTCTTTTCATTGAAACATTTGGTGAGCACTCTTTCTCCTTCCATATTATCATCCTGGACATGAAGTTCCCGGGTTTGTTTATCTGCAATAAACAGTACCGGCTGGCTATCCAGATCATTTGTCACGCCGACCAGTTGCTCTGTCGCAGAATAATCAGTGGTATCCAGTCTGATATTGCTCTGGAAGGGGGGGATGAGTGGTAATTCAGGCGCCCCGATATCGATAACTCCCCAGTTTGTCTTTAGGAACATGGTCAGCTGACGATGACGCATGTTGCCGGTGATCGGGAAGTAGGGATCAAGGGTGACCTCTCTTTTAAGTCGAATCTGTTCTGCCAGGTGCTGGCTTTCCCAGGAATAGTATTTCTGATGTCCCTGCAGGGTCATGCGTAGTACAAAGACACGGGTAGATAATATCCCTACAAATATGAGCTGTTGCATCGATGCTGTCGCGCCATACCATTCGATATCGTCCCGGAGGCGGAAGCCCTGGTCCGTTTTAACGTTTACTTCCGGATATTTCTGCCGGTTGTTATAGCGGTCAATGTCCTGCGGGATCTGTTTATCATCCGGCAGTACCCTTTTCAGGAGGTTCAGTTTGCTGGTATCGCCGTGTTCTATCTGCGGACTGATCACCTCATAAGTGATCTGTGTGGTCATATTCCTGGCTGGTTCGTCCATATGTTCCCGGAAATCGAGTAAAATGGACAGCAACTGGTTATGTCGCTCCTGTGGTGTTTTCTCGGTATATATACCGGCGATTTTTGTTGCCAGTCCTGCTTTATCCAGCAGGTTATTGATCTCCAGGTACTTTACCAGGCAGTTTTTTGCGCTGGAATCATGTTGCCAGCCTTTCAGGAGTACATCGCTGGCGGCTGTTGTATCGGCAACCTTTTCCTGGAGAATACGTGCGGCACCCAGGTAGTCCGATATATTCAAGGACGCCTGTACTGCCAGTTGATAGTATTCGAGCGCACTGTCCCGTCGGGAAAGCTGCATCAGCAGATCGCCTGTCTTCTCAAATTTTTTCTGTGCTTTGTAGATCTTAATGGCTTCCAGCAAAAGACCGCCCTGTTCATAACACCTTGCTGCTTCCAGGGGCTGGTTAAGATGGCCCTGATAGAGGATGGCTGCTTCATGGAAGAATTTTCCCCTTTCCAGGAGCTTTGCTGCCTGCCAGAGATCGTTCAACAGGTGCGCATAGATATAGGCTGCCTGCCGGAAATCACCCTCCTGAATAGCTTTCTCCGCCTGTTCCCGGTATTTCTTTCGCAGTTGTTCGCTCTGATCCCAGCTGGTCTGCCATCCATCTACTGCACGATTGCTGAACAAGCCTCCCAGGTTGAAATTTGTGTTATTGGCGCTCAAACGGTCAGATGGTGGTGCGGCGCCTCTGCCGGATGCATTGTCCTGCAAAGGAATGGCGTATTTCAGTGCCTCCTGCGGGTTGGTCTCAAATAGTTTCAGGAGGCGTTCCAGCTCCCGATCCCTTTTGGCCTGTATGTCCTGCATCATTTTTTCCAGCCCTTTTTGTACATCAGCACCACCTGCGCCAGCGCCGGTCCTGCTACCGCTGCTTCTGTTGGAGGAACCGGTTCCCCGGCCGAAAGGGAAGAGGCTCAGGAGCCCGGCCAGTATTTTAAACAGCAGGCCTCCACGGAAAAAGGAGGGCTCCTGTGTACGACCTTCCGGATATTCCTCGGGAGGAAGACCAGAAGAGATGGTGCCATCTTCTTCCGGTAACTCATATAATGGTTTAGGGGCTTCTCCGCTTCCCAGTAAGTCACTGATACTAGCCGTTGTGTCCACCTGTGTAATACCGATATTCGTCAGTCTTGCCGTTGGCGGCATGCCAGGATGTGCATGGTTCCAGGAGCGGGTGAGTTGTTTGTCTGTGCTTACCAATACCGACAGACGGATCTCATCCCGCGTTTCAAAACCAACGAAGCCGATGGCAGGGTGTAATATCTGCCTGTGCCAGATCAGCAGGTCTTTCATTTCTCCCGGAGAAATGGCTGGTGTGATCTGTGCATTGACAGGAATAAAGAAGTTTCCGTTAATGACGGTATAAGGATGACGTATTTTTTCGGGTGAGGGAAGCTGGTTGTTGAAAATGACCAGCAGGCCGCCCGCTTCTTCTGTATTTTTATGTTCCGGTAGTAGAAATCCGGAGAGCCCTTTCAGCGGGATCTCCCATTCATTCATTTCACGGAACCATTCCTCCGGCGTATTGCCCCGAAGGAAAGCAGCGCCTGTGTTGTGCAGGGTCTGTGCATCATATTGCAGCTGCAGTACCATATTTCTGGATTGTGTATATAAATGGTCTGAAATATTTCTGATAGAAGGTCATTGTGTCTACCGCGGTAGCGTCTTCCGGTCTTAAATAAGCGTGTCCGCAAACGTCTCCGTTGGAGGCCCAGCAGGTGATACCCATGTTCACCATTACCGGTAAAGCTATTTCAGGGATTGATTTGCTGGAGCTGCGCAGATAGAGCATGTGCCGTACTGCGTCAAACCATACCTCGCTGCCATCTGGCCAGTGATATCGTAACAAAGGTTGCCGCAGGTCTTTTATCTTCAGCTTTTGCATGGTACTAAGGATATTATGCTCCGGTAAAGGAACCTTAAGCGGCACGAACTCTACCTTGTCCCGGGTGAAGATCAGTTCATGTCTGTTGATCACAAGGTTTCCCTTTTCATTGATGGAGATATGTTTCAGCTTACTCAACATGTTATATCTTGCTGCATTGGCATAGGAACTGCCGATTGTCTTCTTTGTTTCCGCATGAATGCTATCGAGCTGTTTTGGCGTCATGGAAGGGGCGTCAGTCAGTATTCCGCTGTATACATCCAATTGATATATACCGGTGTTTGTTTCAAACAGGAATAATTTATCAGTGACGCTGAATTCGGTCCTGATTATTTTATCTACTGTTATATTATTCAGGTTATGCTGAATCAGGGGGATGGATAACTCATGTAATTTTTTATCGAGGTAACGTACAATGAATTCTTTGGAATGTCTGTCTCTGTACTGGATGAAGAAATTATTTTCATCATGCCCATAGTTATAGACCGACATATACGCTTCGGGGAACAGAGACACCATTTCCACCGCTCCCTTGTGTTCATTTTGCCAGTATACCAGCTGCCGCTGATCTGTGATACAGATACCGCAATTTTCCCGGGTGAAAATACCGTAAGAACCATAATTTCTTCTGGCGGGAAGCATCAGCGGATAAGGCTTTTGTTCCAGGAACAGTGGCAGGTCCAGGGTTGTAGGTGTACTTCTGATGCCATGCCGGAATGATTGCTTTTTACCACGTGGCACAGGTTGTTCCAGGTTGATACGGGCAGTGCTCAGTAGCTTCCGGTGGCCGGAGAGATACCGGTACAATTGAACAGTCGCATCCCTGTCCACGGTCACCAGGAATCCATTGTGTGAACGAAGGGAGGCGAATGCGTTTTGAAAGGACGTTTCATGAAACAGTTCATCGCTGGTGATCAGGAAAAACTCCTGTTCACTATTAAGTGTATGCAATTCATTAAAAGACAGTAAGGCATTAGCGCTGCGCAACGCCGGAGAAAGCAGGTGCATCGCTTTCACAATATCGTTTCTGTTGGTCAGATCGATGGCCATGCATTGATCTCCCGCGAGGGCATAACTTGTGATGGTCGCCTGCTGTTTTTTGTCAAGGATGCAGGCCATGGCAGTGGAGATCGCCAGCAGATGCGGTGTTCCCCACATTTTTATACTCTTGTCGATGAGGATAAAACGGTGTGTATGCAGCTGGTCAGGTATTTCTTCCCGGCGAAGGTATAAGGCTTCATTGTTGGCCAGTCTTGCCATCAGCACATCATCTTCATTGGCCAGTTCGCTGAGCAGCAGTTTGTCGATAGACCCTTTATTGGTAATATCTGACACACCACCGATCGTCATATCACCGGCACGATTCGTATGCATCGGCAGATGAATGGCAGCCATCAATCGTTGCGTCAGTAATGCGATATATGCAGTACGGTCGTCTTCTGTCAGTTCCTGTAACAGATCGCTTTTGTCTGCCTGTGAAGGCAAAGGCAGTTCTTCCGGCATCTCTATGGGCGCAGGCGGAGGTGGTGAAACCGGTGGTGTTTTGATAAGCCTTTCCAGTTCCTTTTCCAGTACATCGGTATAAGGGTACTTTTGCAGGATACGGGACATGACATTCAGGTCGGCGTCGGCCTGTTTGTTTGACCAGTTATTGTCGTCTATCCGTGGTGCAGAATAATCTTCCGGCGGCAATTCCCGGAATATAGCCAGCATTTCTTTTCCTCCACCAATTGCACGTGCAAGGGGGATCTCTCCAAAGAGACAGTTGAGGAACAGCGTACGTTTATCCTGCTGCCAGTATTGCCGTGACAGTGGATATAGCAGGTCAACGAATGAATGCAGGGTACTGGTATCACGTGGTAAATCGTCAGGACTGGAACGGTATACCCAGCTCTCCGGATTGATCATGGCGCGCCACAATTCCTGCTTCAGCATCTCAGGTGTAATACCTTCCTTTGACTGTTGCTCCATTTTACCGATCATTAAAATGACCAGCAAAACAGACAGGGGAGGTGTTGTTATATATTCCTGTGACAGGTGCCCGATCAGTTCCTCTTTGAAACAGATCGTATGTCCTTTGGCAAATTCTATAACAGTGCCTTCTTCTGCCCAGTGCCAGAAGTAATCTTTTGGGGCACTGAAGTAAGCGATGGTTTTATCGTGCAGATTTTCCATTTAAAGTACATTGGTGAGGCGGATGGCGCTTCGGGTAGCCTGTACAAAACAATTCATTGGAATGCGTTCCCATTGTCCATCCGGATGAAACAGGATCATGGCACCTTTATCTGCGGCAAACTGCTCCGCAATAAATGCGCCTGCTGCCAGCGGATCGAAATCATAACCGGCCGGCAGCAACAGGTTGTTCCTGAGCACGAATGCTTTGCCCGGCAAGGAAGGCATTGGTGCACCGATGATCAGCACTTCTTCTGAGGCACATACCGCAAAACTGAGTTCCTGTAATCTGATCAGCGGGGCATTGTCTGCGTATGCTTTCCAGTATGCCAGATCGGTGATAATCGCCGCAGGTTCTGTAGTTTGTGGCGCGGGGGCCAGTTTTATGGTGAATGTCCGCCGGTTCTTTCCCGGTAAGGCGGAAACCGGCAATTCTACGGTAAGAAAAGAAGTCAGGGCTTCCCAGGTCATTCTTTTCAGGGTGTCATGCGGGGTTTGTTTACCGGGCAGGAATAAGCGGCCGTCGAAGTCCGCCAGGTAAGTATGGAGTACGGGCAACTTACGCAGCCGGATATCCGTGCTTTCCACCGGAATACCTCTTACCCAGATCTCCTCTCCGGATAGTGCTACCAGCAGGTCTGGCCAGGTACGGATGCTTCCCAGTGTTTCCAGTTGTGCCAGGGGAAGCACGATGATCATTTCTTTCATGCTGATTGCATTATCTTCTTCCAGAGTGCGTCAACAGGTACCAGTACATAGTTACGTTGGGTGGTATTGCTGATCCACTCGCAACGGCTGTTGATGCTGCGCAGTCTGTCTTTGATCTGTGCGCGGATAGCCGCTGTTGTTTCCGGATGATCCCATTGCTGTTGCAGTTGTTCTACTTCACGGTACAGCGCTTCCGCATCCGGTGTGCCACTGTTGTTAGCGCGCGGATGTTCCTGCGGATGGTGTTCGCCTTTTGCAATCACGGCATTCACAATACCGGCAATGATCTCTATCTGTTCTTCTGTATCCCAGATATAACGTAAGATCCAGAGGTCGGAGAGGAGTGCTTTATCTCTTTTGCAGAGCAGGGCACTGGCGGCTATAAGGCGTTGTAGTTTTACGGCGCGTCTGTCAGAGATCTGTACACCTGCATTCCTCAGCTGCTGTATGAGGGAGATATATTCCGGTCTTACGTCGTTGAGATCGATGGTGGTATTCAGTTGCTGTAATGCGCGCAGTTCATCGGCAGCGATTCCCTCCCGGATCTGCTCCGTTTGTTGTTCCAGTCCCCATCCTGCCTGCAACACGCTATCCAGCATTACCGGATCAACGTTACTACAGCGTACTCTGATCAGGAACCTGTCAAAGAGCGCCTGCAGCGCTTCGTCTTCCGGCAGGTGGTTGCTCGCGCCGATAAAGGTCAGCACTGGCAGTATGCGGGTTTCTTTTCCTCTGCGGAATATTTTTTCGTTCAGGGCCATCAGCAAACTGTTTAGAATGGCGCTGTTTGCGTTGAGTAATTCATCCAGGAATACGAGTGAGGCTTCGGGGAGCATACCTTCTGTATTGGTCACCAGGTCGCCATCACGCAGTTTGCGGATGTCGAATGGTCCGAACAGTTCATTCGGTTCGGTAAAACGGGTCAGCAGGTATTCGAATGTCTTCAGGTCCAGCTGGCGTGCCAGTTCGCGTACCAGCGCACTTTTAGCGGTACCCGGAGGGCCGAACAGGAAAAGGTTTTCTCTTCCCGCCAGACAAATCCCCATCAGGTCGATAATATCATCTTTTCCTACAAATGTGCGTTTCATGCGTTGAAGCACATCATTCAGCTTGTCTATCAGTGGTGATTCAAAGGTTAATGGTTCCATGTTGTTGTTATGAAGCGGTAAGATCAATTTTAAATTGTGGCCAGAACTGTGCGGTGTGCATGCCCAGTGCTTCTATCACCAGTGGCAGGCATTCCGGATGGCGGCATTTCTCATCGTCTTTTGCCAGGATAATCCGGTCGGTGTAAGTGCGTTTCAGCGAGGGATGGTCCAGTACAGCCGGCAATCCTTCAGCAGGGATTTCCGGGATTGCGGCAGCAGACAGGCGCCATTGTGCAGCCAGTACGACGAGTGTTTTTACCAGCGGGTCTTCCGGGGAGATACCTTTTGCGAGCAGAAAGATATCCGGGAGGTAGCGCAGACAAAGATCTGCGGAATAGATAGCCGCAGGCGTATGTTCGCCGTCATACGGAGGCAGGTAATGCTCTAATTCAGCCGCTTCCAGGTGTCGCAGTAACAGGAACTGGATGGTCCTGTACAGATACCCGGCTGCCCAGAGGGCCGCTTTTTCCTCATACGGGGGCGCCTGTCCGGGCATGTCGTTGATATCGTCGGTATAGTACTGTTGCAGGTGTATCCGTGCCAGACGGATCTCTTCTTCTTCAAAATCCTGCAGCACATGAGCAACCCTTACTTCTCCCTTGTTGATGAGTGATGATATGAATTCACTTAGTGTCATGGTCTTAATGTGTTGGCGCAGGTCTGCCCGCCCTGGTGTTAGCCATTGCTGAAAACCGGTAATAGTCCTGGGATAATGTAAGTACGGAGGAGGCAGTCCTCCCGCTGCCGACTTGTCCCCGGGGTGGTCAACAAGAACAATAATTCTCTAACATACTATTAACTGCGACCCCAAGATAACGACTTATGGAATTATATACAAATATATTGATATATGGATGGCCGATATACAGGGTAGAAGGGCCAGTCTTCCTGAAAAAAGACTTAAAAATGATGACTGGATTGTTATTTGTGATATCTATTTTTAATTTAGGGAATTAAATTAAAGAGATCATGTACAAGAAAACGTTAACAACGGCAGCAGCTGTTGTGCTCTCAGCCACGTTATTTGCGCAGGCGAAGCCTGAAGACACAGAGAAATGGGAACCGGTTCCAGCAGTTGTTACACCCGGTAAAACAACTACCGATGCGCCATCAGATGCGATCATCCTATTCGATGGCAAAAGCCTGGACCAGTGGGTGTCTGTGGGTAATGCAGATCAGCCGGCGAAGTGGAAAGTAGCAGGTGGCATCTTCACCGTAGATAAAACGACTGGTAATATCCAGACAAAAAGGTCTTTCACTAACTATCAGTTGCATGTTGAATGGCGCGTGCCTAAAAATATAACCGGTACCGGACAGGGCAGGGGTAACAGCGGTCTGTTCCTGGCATCTACAGGTCCTGGTGACGATGGTTATGAATTACAGATCCTCGACAACTTCAACAACAAGACATATGTAAACGGTCAGGCAGGTAGTATCTATAAGCAAACGGCTCCGCTGGTGAATCCTAACCGTAAACCAGGCGAGTGGCAGACTTATGACATCATCTGGACGGCTCCCCGTTTCAACAGCGATGGTTCTTTGCAGTCACCTGCCCGTGTAACCGTCATCTTTAACGGTGTACTCGTACAGAACAATACCGAACTGCTCGGACCAACCAAATACATTGGTAAAGCTTCTTATGACAAAGCACATGGCGCCTGCCCGATCAAATTGCAGTCCCATGGCGATAAGAGTGAGCCGCTGAGCTTCAGAAACATCTGGATCAGAGAATTATAGTCTGTTACAGACGGCCGCAATCACGTATTACAGCAGTAAATCGCTTTCGCCAGCCGGCGGAAGCGATTTTTTATTTCACCCCTCTCTTTTACAGCTTCCCCCTTATTTTTTTATACATTTAGCCCGGTTGCTGTTCATTTGCAGCTATGAATGAGCCAATGGGAAGAATGTTATACATCTATAGTTCCCTGTTTATTGCTATTGCACTGAATATTGCCCGTCTGCTTGCCCTGAAGGAGGACAGTGTCATGGCGAGATACATGCATTTCAATACCGGGGAATGGCTGTTTCAGACAGGCGTCAGTTTCCTGTTTTGTCTGCTGGTATTCCTGCTTGCGGAACATCATTTTCAGGGGCCATTCCGTAAATGGAAATGGGGTCGGGAAGGCCGCACCGTTTTATTGCTGCTGCTGTTATTTTTTTGCTTCACCACCATTTGTATTGGTATACAACGACGTTTCTTCGGACAGGGATTGCTGCCTGGGAATGGTATTGGTATTAAATTTATGCTGATACTCTTATTGGCGGGTATTGAACTGAAGATCGTAAATATCCTTCGTAAGGCGAGGTCCAGTGAACTGGAAAATGTGCGTCTGCGTAATGCGCATCTCAAAACAGAACTCGAACTGCTGAAAGGACAGTTACAACCGCATTTCTTTTTTAATGCGCTGAGCAGTCTTTCGGGCGTGGTCAGGGAAGACCCGGCAAAGGCACAATATTACATCAATCAGCTATCCAAAGTATTCCGTTATTCACTACAGCGCGAAGATGATCACCTGGTGTCGCTGAAAGAGGAACTGGAAGCGGTACGCGCTTATGCGGCCCTGTTGAAAATGCGGCATGAAGCAGGCTTTGAACTGATCATCGATCTCCCTGATGCTTTGCTGACGGATAAGTTACCACATATGTCGCTGCAACCCCTGATGGAAAATGCGCTGAAACACAATGTAGTGACAGTGGCGAGTCCATTGCTGGTCAGTATTACAGCAGAAAAGAACGGGAATAGTACTTATCTGCTTGTCCGGAATAATCTGCAACCACTATCATTTTATCCGCCCGGCACAGGCATCGGGTTATCGAATCTGAATGACCGTTACAGGATATTGCTGGAGAAAGAGATCAACATCAGCAAAACAACCACGGATTTTATTGTAAAACTACCATTGAAATAATATGTCCTTACGTGTCGCGATCATAGAAGACGAACCAGCTACTGCCCGCAACCTGCGTTATATGATACAGGATGTAGCGCCCGACAGTGAGATACTGGCTATACTGAGTGGTGTGGGAGAAGCTGTGGAGTGGTTGCAACAGCACATGCAACAATGTGACCTGTTGCTGATGGATATCCGCCTGGGAGACGGACTTTCTTTTGATATTTTCACAAAACTGGATGTCACTTTACCAGTGATCTTTATTACTGCATATGATGATTATGCCTTGCAGGCGTTTAAAGCCAATGGGATCGATTATATTCTGAAGCCGGTGGATGAAGATGATCTGAAGAATGCGATCGCGAAGTTCAAACGCTTACGTCAGCCACTTACGGATACTACGGGATATGAAGCCCTGCTGAAGATGGCGGCCGGTATGAGAGAAAGGCCAGCAGCCTATAAGCAATCCTTTCTCGTGCATAGCCGTGATAAATTACTGCCATTGGCCGCCAGTAGTATTGCGTGGTTTTACACCGCCAATGAACTGGTATATGCAGGGACGACGGATAAGAAGGAGTTCATTATTGATTTTACGCTTGAGCAGTTGCAACAACAGCTGGATCCGGCGATCTTTTTTCGTGCAAACCGGCAGTTTATTGTACAACGTTCTGCTATACAGGAAGTGGATTTTTACTTTAACGGACGCTTGTTACTGAAGGTGAATCCTCCGGCAAGGGAGCAGATTCTGATCAGTAAAGCAAGGGGAGGGGAGTTTAAGAACTGGATGAATATCTGACGGGAGAATTAAGAGGCATTTCATCAGGAGTGTCAGCAGTTTTTCTGCAAATGCAGAACGCCTGATCTTTTAGTTTGTAATTCTAAATGAATTATGAATTGACTGTTTCAGGGGATAAAAAAAAGGGAATGTTTTTTTATCACGCTTCTTTCTTTTAAGTTGATTATCAGGATAAAGTTTTATCACAATTGTCATGGCAACAATAGAATTGTAAAATCTTCGTTTATATTATGATTTAAGATTATATTATTATAGATTTGTGAGGTAAACGAGACTGTACTAAGCTTAGTTGTGAATGTAGAAAGAAGCATTAATCACTATAACATCAACATTAAATTCCAAAATGTCGCAATCTATGAAAAGACAAAATCTCTCTTTCGCAAAGGGGAAATCTACACTGTTGTTCCTGTTGGTAGCTGCCGGTATTGCTGTTGGCGTAACTTCCTGTTCTAAAAAGGATGATGACAAAAACACTCCGGGCGTAACCAGCGAAAATGCGGCTGTAATGGTAACTCAGTCTGTGACTGCACAGGGTGGTCTGACCGATCAGATCTCTTCTGCAACACTGGCTGTATCTAATCTCGAAGCAAGAAAAGCATCAGGTGGTAAACTGAGCGATTTTTGTGGTAAATCTGAAAAAGATTCTCTTAAACTGGCAGGCGATGGTCAGAACTTCAGTTTTGACTATGCACTGTACTGGACATATGGTCTGACTTGTCAGCAGGATATTCCTTCTCAGTTCAATTTTGACTATTCTGGTCGTGTTGCACTGGCAATGGAAAAATTTGCTACATCCAGCAAATTCTCTTCTGTATATACACTGAGAGGTCTGGGCGCAAACAGTGCAAACTGGGAGATCAGCCAGAAATATGATGCTACAGGCGAACTGACATCTAAAGCTGCTGAAATTCCTTCTTACTCCAGCGAAATTCACTACGAGTCAACTAACATCAAAGTGAGTAAAACAACCAAGGAAATCGTTTCCGGTAGCGCTGCTGTAAAGATCACAGGTAAAGACAGCAAGGGTAATGCATTCAGCTATCAGGGTATTATCACTTTCAAAGGCGGAAGAAAAGGTTCTTACGTTGTAAACGGCGGTGGTACTTTCGAGCTGCAGTGGTAATTATCTTAAAAGATATAAAAAGGGAAAAACCCGGTTGCCATAGCAACCGGTTTTTTTTATGTAGGCGTGTATGATCCGACGTACTAGTTATTGCCCAATACATTCAATGCAAATGGTTGTTCCAGTACCGGTGTCGGGGTTAATAAACCCTGAGCAACCACCGTATAGATCTTACCTGCTTCCAATACAATACCTGTGCGGCTGATGGCAGTTTCTCCGCTGCTTGCATTATTAAGTTTCAGTGTGTAGGTTCCTGCTGCCATTTCTTTGAATTCAGTCGCTGTTTTGTAGCCTGTGCCGGTGAACAGCAGACTGTCATTCACCAGGAAGTTTACCGGAGGGGCATCGCTACCTGCGTGTACGAAACGGATCTTCGCTTTGCCACTGGCAGGTGCGCCCAGATTGTCTTCTGCCAGGATACCAACAGTCGCATTGCCATCGGTTTCACCGGTAGCAAACAAAGAATAACTGCCGCCTTTAAATTTAACAGGCGCAGACAACACCGTGTTGCCGGTAGCGGTAGATTTAAAATCAAAAGTTGCGTCGCCATCCTTTACATTCAGATAACCGGTAGATTCGCCATAGCCGACAGCAGAAGCTGTGATCTTGCTTGATCCGTTGTATACATCTACAGATCCTGCGTCAGGTAAAACGTTTACAATTTTGACAGTTGCGTCCGGGTCAACAGTGGAATCATCATCGTCTTTACTGCATGATGAAAAAGTAAATAATCCTGTGAGGGCTAACATGGTTAACAGACCCTTGCTGGCATGATTCAGCGATGTCATAATTTTGGAGCTTTTAAAAAATGAAAAATGATTTTACTCATATAAAGACATAAACTGTGCCATTGAAAATCCAGCTGTGCTGTTTTACTTGTATAGTCCGCCGTTTAGTGGCAATTTTACACATCTTGTACTGTCGTGCATGCTTTTCTTCCTCAGATCATGTAAGTCTGTTTAACCACATAAATTGCTTATTTTAGCTGAACAGTAACGTATCCCCGTTTCTAATATTCCATATCGTATGAGCATCACAGCAAGTTTAACACAGAAAAATAATATACACGTATGCGGTAAACAGGACGCGGCGCAAACGATCATCTTCGGCCATGGCTTTGGTTCTGATCAGACAGCATTCGGTCCGCTGGTAAAGGCTTTTGAACAGGACTATAAGATCGTGCTGTTTGATAATGTAGGTGGAGGTAAAGCTGATATCGACGCTTTTAATCCTGTTCGTTATAGCAATATGCAGGGGTATGTGACTGATCTTTCGGATATCATTAAATCATTGCAGCTCTCCCATATTATCTACGTAGGACATTCTGCGAATGGGATGATAGGACTCCTGACTGCGATCAAATCCCCTGAATATTTTGACAAACTGATCCTGCTGGGGAGTAGTCCGCGATATTTGAATGATCCTGCAAGTGGCTATACCGGCGGATTTGACATGGAAGCACTCAATGGTTTGTACAATGCAATGAGTACAAATTATTACGCATGGGCAAGCGGGTTCTCTGCACTTGTCATGAGAAATGCCGACCGGCCTCACCTGGCAGAGGCATTTGCCGCATCCTTATCAGAGATCCGCCCGGACATTGCATTGTCAGTAGCAAAGGCTATCTTCGAAATGGATCACCGTGAAGATCTCAGGAAGTGTAAGGTGCCTTCCCTGGTCATACAGACCGCTGACGACGTAGCAGTACCCCTGGTGGTAGGTGATTATCTGGCACAACATATACCCGGCAGTAAGAAAGTAAATGTAGACGCAACAGGACATTTTCCCCATGTGGTGGCGCCACAGGAAGTGATCAGCGCTATCCGTAATTTTATATGACTACAACCAAACATCGCACATAGTGGCAAGCTGGGAACGAAAAGCATTGACTTTCATCAGTCAGACAAGTGAGTGGGACAGACGGAGAGACATCCGTACCTTTTTATCTTTCGGTATCTCGTTATTGCGTGAGCTGGCCGGGGCTTATATGTCCCTGCAGCTGGATTTTGAAGATAGTTATACGGCCAGGGTGAAAGGCGCTACGCCTGCTTATCTTGACGACCTTATTTTCAACCCGGGGCCTATGCATCAGTTGCTGGAAAAAACAGGGCACCGTCCTGTCTACTGGACACAGATACCCGAGAAAAACGCATTTGAAGACCTTTTTCAGGCACTTTCTTCTGCGGTGATCATACCAGTTCGTGCAGGCGAAATAAACGCCTTAATTGTGCTGGGATGGAGCGATATTCAGGCTTGTGACCCTGCCTTCCGGGAATTTATGGATATCATCCGCACCCGGATAGAGGAGATCTGCCGTCAGACACAGATCGAACATACGTCAGACAAGGTTATTACCCGCTATACCTCTATTCTCAACACTTTATCAGAAGCGCTTGTCTTTATTGGCGGAGACGGTAATTCCGGCTGGGTCAATATCGCAGCTGCGCAGTTGCTGCAACTGGAGCATCCGGGAGAGTATGCGCCTGCGGTCCTGTCTGGTGCAATGGCAACGTTGATACAACAGGCGCTGAATAAAAGTGAGATCGCAGGACAGGCCATGCAGGCATTTGCATCGCCGGTCAGCCGGGTAGAGAATATGATCTGGAAGATGGCGGACGGGACGCTGGAGGCGAGTTGTCTGCCAGTGAACGGGAAAGGGAAGTTGTGGAAGATAATTAGGAATTAAGAATTGAAATGCAGCGGAGATTGGTGTAGGATGATATTGATGAGCAAGACAATAATTATTGGCAATAAAAGAAAAGGGATGCTTCTGATATTGAAGCATCCCTTTTCTTTTTATCAGGTTATTGATATGTGCCCTGATTGTGAAAGCAGGGACACATTAATTCCTAATTCTTAATCTGTTCCGCTTCGTCCATCTTCCACGCATTATCATAGAAGCCTGCCGTCTTCACTGCCTGTGTATTACCTTTCAGCAATTCCACATCAAAGATCATATAGTCAGGGAAGCCGCTGCCACCAGCAAAGTACTGGTTGGCATCAGCAGCGCGCATACCGGCTAATCCGGTACCTGCAACTACTGCAACAGAAGCCGTTTTGCTATCTGCTCTCGGCCACATGAAATAAGCCGCGAATCCTTCACCACTGTATTCCTGTTTACCAACGGTTACTTTACCACGGGCTACCTGTACAGGTGCCTGTGACAGGAGTTGTTTCCATGCCTTATTGGTGGTAGCGTTACCGTAGATGATGATACCGCGATCAGGATAATTGGCCGCATTGAAGTCTTTATCTGCTATGATATCAACCGCGCCATTACCCCTGTAGTACCAGGTCTCTGCATCGTAACGGGCTTTGTTGAGCGACCATTCATTTTCAGCTGGCTGACCAGCGGTGCTATATACAAATACCATACGGTGATTGAAGGCTTCTTTGAAGGTACCGTTACGTACAGCGCCTTTATCAGTAGCCAGTGGAGCCTTACCGATTGCCCATTGTGCGTCATGCTGAAGGTACAGCAGACTGTCGCCGTTCTGACGGGTATAGCTGATCGCCGGACTACCATCCAGGGTAATGCTGAGTGCATTGCCCACCGGTACGTCTTTCAGGTCGATCGCCAGTGTATGGATGTTGCTGGTGGTACCAGTTACTGCATTGCGTGCATGGTTTCTGCTGAGCTGTATACGGCTGTATTCCAATGTATGTTGCTGCTGCAGGATGCGTATCCAGTGGTGTACGGCTGATATAGCAGGATTGGCGGTAGTGAAGTCGATCTCATTTACGCTGGTATCAGCCGGGATGGTGTGCCATTTGAAGTACTGGAATAAAGGACCCCAGTCTACGCAGGTATCACCATACCAATGTTCGCCGCCTGGATATTCGTAGTAGCTGAAATCTTTGTGGAAGTCAGCCAGGATCTTTTTCATTTGTCTTGCGTAGTCAACAGAAACTACTTTATCGCTGTCGCCATGCAGGATGTAAACACCACCGGCTTTATAGTTGGTTGCCAGTTTAAAGGTGTTGCTTGGGTTACTGGCTCTCAGCAGGATCTGTTCGGTACTGTTACGCGGAGAGTCTGGTATCAGCCCATCAGCGGAACCATAGCCCATCAGGGTTGGGTAACCGGAGCAGGGAGCGATCGCCGCCCATTTACCGGCGTAGGTAGCGCCCAGGTACCAGGTACCGTGTCCACCCATGGAGTGACCGGTCAGGTAGATCCTTTCAGGATCGGGATGGAAGGTATTCAGACCGATATTCAACACTTCCAGTGCATCCAGACGTCCCCAGTCTTCCCAGTTGAAACCACGCGGACGACGGTTGGTTGGTGCTACCAGCACTCCCCAGTCTTTGTATTTATATGCGCTGGCCTGGTTGATCGCCTGTACTTCTGCACCGTGTACGGACAGGAAGAACGCAGGCGCTTTTCCATTCGGATCAGCCTGTGGCGATACGGCATAATATTGTACGCTGCCATCGATATCGCTGACGAATGTATTGCTGTAGTGATCTTTATTGGTCACTGCTTTCAGTGCAAAGGTCTTCGTATCGGCTACCTGTTTGCCGCTGAGGGTCAATGTACAGTTATAGCTGCCATCAGCTGCTGTTGCAGAAGCGTCAAATCTGAATCCCACCTTACGGGTGCTCAGGGCTGCTACTTCCGGAATGGCAGTGGTCACGGTTTTACCGTTTACGGTCGCGTTAACTGACAGTCCTTTTAATGGTTGTGCAGATGTATTTACTACTACCACAGCACCTAAAAGATCGCTGTTATTATTACCAGCTACCACGAAAGGCATGGTGGAATCAGCGATGCTGATATATACCGGTTTTTCCGGGAAGAGCAGTTTGGCTTTGATGCCTGCACGACCCCAGCTACGGCCTGTACGGATGTAGAATTCGTTGTTTCCCTGACGCAGTTGTACCGGGATGTACATCCAGCCATAACGGTACATATCTCCGGCGTGCGGGGTACCGTTGACGTACACCATCTGGTGACCGGAAATGTTCAGGATAGCCGTTTGCGCTTTGGGCGCGTTGTAAGAAACATAGAGGTATCCATTGTTGATGCTACGACCGGCAAAGGAGCCGTCGGTGCCGGCTGTAATAGTCTCCCATTGCTGGGCCGCGCCTTTTTCGTCCGGAAAGGAAGCAGCACCTTTCGCGGGTGTTTTCAGTTGTCCGTTGCAAAGTTCATAGGCCAGCTGATCTGTGAACAGGGCTGTTCTGCCGTACTGGTGGCAGGGGCCGCTGATCAATCCATCTTTAAACTCGTAAGTCTGTTGAGCAATAACGCCATATCCTGACAGGAGAATTGCCAGGAGCAGTAGTATCTTCCGCATATAAATTATTTGTATACAAAATAGAAAGCAGAATACAATTGCCGGCAATATAGTGACGGATGGATAGTAACTGGGAAGAACGGTATACGTATCCGGAGAGCTGCGTCAATATTGTATTTCAGCTGATAGTTTCCCCTTAATAGCTGATATGATCTTAGCTGTTCTCCGTATCCGGCGGAGCGGGTACGATCACTCTAAGGGCTTTGGGCAGGATGGAGGCGGTCACTTCGTTGATCTTACCTCTGTATTCTCCGTCTATCTGGAAATGCGCTCTTTTACGGGTATGGATGGTCACCTGACTGGCTTTCAGGATCTCTGTCTTTGCGGGATCAAACGGGCGGTGCCGGAACAGCATTTTCAGAAGTTCGGGGATGGATAGTCTTCGCAGGATAACGACTTCGAATAAACCATCCGTCAGATCACCATCCGGATTAATACAGGCACCGGTACCGTACATACGTGCATTGGCCAGTACGATCATATGTGCCTGGCGGGTTAATTGCAGGTCTTTGTTTTCGATACGTACGGCAAGGCGTTTATTCTGCCATAGCGTTTTAAAGGAGGAGAGGGCATATCCGAGTTTCCCGCGGATGCCACGCTGTTCGAAATTCTTCACCAGCAAGGCGTTTAGTCCGACGTCACTCAGGTGTATACACACATCTTTTTTATTGATCCTGATCAGGTCTATATTTCTCTCTACTGCTGGCGTTTCATTACAGATCAGGTGTAGTACCTGTTCCCAGTCGGCCGGCACGCACAGTTCCGTCGCCATTCCATTCGCAGAACCAGTTGGCAGAATGCCCAGTGGAATGTCTTTTCCCAGCAGTTCTTCTGCAACCATTTTTACGGTGCCGTCTCCGCCGACCGCTATCACCCTATCGGGCGTTATTTTTTTTATAATCGCTGTAAGTGACTCCTGTGGCCCGTCCAGCATAAAAAAGTGGACGTCTTCCGTGCGTTCGCGGAAATAATTTTTGATGAATGTTTCAGGATCGGCCTTCTTTTTGCCGCCTGAAACAGGATTGATCACAAAAAGGAGCCTGAGCCGCATAGGTGTTGTTTGCGCCATGTGCTTACTCATAAATTATACTTTCTGTTCATTGCAAAATAAGCGCCTGAATGTCTGTATGGAATAAAATTCTACATTGGCTGGGTTTGGAAGCGCGGACACACATCAAAGTTTATCATGGTGTGGGCGGCGCGGAACAAATGGAAATATTTGGTCATGTACTGGATCGTGGCCCTTTACCACGTACGCATTACAGCCGCTTTTTCCTCGTGAATACCTTCGCATTGATCCGTTTATTTATGGTAAAGCCCAGGAACGGCGCGACAGTGGAGCTTATATGGGATGGAAAGGCCATACGCGCCGTTACGGAGAAGGATGGTTTTTTTCATTTGCAATGGAAACCGGATGTCATGCCTGAAGCGGGTGATCATACAGTGGAGGTTTCGATCACGGATGTGGAGCAAAGTCCGGTAACACGTGCGTTAGGTGTAGTGATAATTCCACATCGTAGTCAGTTCGGATGTATTTCAGATATTGACGATACATTTCTCGTATCGCATTCTGCATCGCTGTTCAAAAGACTGCATGTATTATTTACACGTAATGCGCGTACACGTAAGCCGTTTGAAGGAGTCGTGAATCATTATCGCCTATTAAGTGACGCTGATAATAAAGGCAGATTGCCACGTCCGTTTTTCTATGTGTCCAGTAGTGAGTGGAACCTGTATAATTATATCCGTGAATTCTGCCGGATGCATGGTCTGCCGGAAGGGGTATTTCTGTTAAGTCAGCTGAAACCTTTACTGTTGCTGCTAAAAAGCGGACAGCAGAAGCATGCTACGAAGTTCACAAGGATCAGCCGTATCCTTAAGCATTATCCGCATATGCGTTTTATTCTGCTGGGGGATGATACACAGGAAGATCCGAACATTTACGAGGCGATCACTAAACACTTTCCTTCCCAGATCCTCGCTGTATATCTGCGCCATGTGCGTAACAGCCGTTATGCGGCCACAGAGGAAGTGGCCGATGTGATCATGAGCAGAGGTATTCCCTGTTGTTATTTTAAACATAGCAGTGAAGCTATTGCTCATTCAAAAAAGATAGGACTGATTACGTGATTTAAAAGAATGTATTGATTTATGAAGTATGTTTTCGCTCTTTTGCTGATATTGACCACTTTCACCACAGCTTCTGCACAATTCAGCGATTCCGTACACTATTACGGCAAATTCGCTTCCATGGGCTCTATTAACACTACGCAGGATGGCAGGGCGTATCTGCTCAACAACAATTTCAAAGTGGGTGTCAGTAAAAAGAAAATCTCGCTGAATGGTAGTGGCGGATGGATCTATGGCCAGCAGGATGGTACGCTGACCAATAATGACTTTGCATCCGCGCTTGACTTTAGTTTGTTCCGGTCCGTTCGTCAGATCTATTACTGGGGACTGGCCACCTATGATAAAAGTTATTCTCTGAAGATCAATGACCGTTTCCAGGGAGGCGCCGGTATTGCCTATAATCTCCTGGATTCAAAAAAGGCGTATCTGTCGTTGAGCGACGGACTCCTGTTCGAAACCAGCAACCTCTTTCTGGAAGACACCATCCCCGATGTTTATCACACGTTCCGTAACTCTTTCCGCTTGTTGTACAAGTTTGTGATCCATGATATCGTGGTCATTGACGGCGCTCATTTTCTGCAAAACTCGCTGTCGCTGGGACGGGATTTCAATATCAAGTCCACCTCCAATCTGTCTATTCTACTGAATAAATGGCTGAGCATTACTGCTACGCTGACGTACAATAAGCTCAACCGGACGGGGAGAGAGAACCTGTTATTCAATTACGGTCTGACGGTCGAGAAGTATTTCTGACGCGATCAGGCATTATTCCATTCATCGATCGTGATTACTTCGGCCTGACGCGGGAAGATCCTGGTCAATAAAAACTCATGTACGTCTGCTTCACGATCTGCACAGCCGTCGGATAATACGGTGATGCGATAGTCTTTGTCGGCTGCTTCTCTCAGGGTAGACAGGACAACGCCGCTGGTAACGATACCTGTCAGTACGATATGTTCGATGCGTAAGCCTCTCAGCAATACTTCCAGGTCACTACCGGTGAAAGCGCTGAAACGACGTTTTACGACTACCGGTTCATGCTCCTGTGGTGCGAGATCGGGGTGGATGGCGGTGAAATCGGTAAAGTTGATACCAGCAAACCGTGCTTTGTTTTCCATGAATACTTTGTTATTGGGGCTGATCTCAGGTGCGCCCTGTCTGAAACCCACGACTACAAAGATCACCGGTATTCCCTTGCTGCGGGCGTTGGTGATTGCTTTGGCCACTTTGGCGGTTACAGCAGCACCTTCCGGGAAGGTGGATAACATAGCATTCTGCATGTCCATTACGAGTAAGGCAGTGTTGTTTGTGTTGTTCCTCATTTGATTCGTTTTGTGTTTAGTCTTCGTTTTATACTTTATCGGTTACAATATGTTCAGCTTCCACGATCTCCTTTTTATTCATTCGTTCCCGTTTGAGATAGCGGGAGAATATCAGCATGATGATGATAGAAATAGCTCCCTGCAGGAGCATCGTCCAGGGTGCAGAGATCTGTTGTGAGGCCGCACCGGCTAATAAACTGCCTAAAGGCAGCATGCCGAAGTATGCCATGGCCACATAACTCATGACACGGCCTCTCATATTGGCGGCAGCTTCAATCTGTATAATGGTGATGCTGACGGTGGCAGGTGTAAGTGAGGCGATACCGATGATCACGGCGAAAGGAAGTGCTGTTAAAAAGGACGTACATTGGGAGAATCCCATTAAGCCGGCGCCTAATACACCGATACTGATTAAAAGAATGTTGGTAAGATCAGCGCTCTTTTTCAGAGAGGCAAGAAAGAAGCTGCCGGTTACGGCGCCCAATCCCACAGCACTGGCGATATACCCAAAAGTACGCGCATCACCATTAAAGATTGTTTTTGCAAACACAGGTGTGAGGGTGTCGTAGGGAAATACGAACATTGCCATACACATCATCAGCAGGATGATGGCGCCGATACGCGGTGTTTGCCGCAAATATTGAAATCCTTCAGATAGTTCGGTCGCCACCTTCTTTTGGGTAACCGGTGGTATGAAAGGCGGTAGTTTTAATAATAACAGGGATGCCAGTACTGCCAGGAAACTTACTGCATTCAGCATAAAACAGGTATGTGCGCCGAATGACTGTAATACAATGCCTGAGAGGGCTGGACCGACAAGGCGGGCGATATTTACCATGGCAGAGTTCAGGGCCAGGGCGTTGGTGATATCTTCTTTATTGCTGACCAGGTCGTGTACCATGGGTTGTCTGGCGGGGGTATCAAAAGCATTTACAATGCCCAGGATGACGCTCAGCGCCATGATTTCCCAGATCATATAATGATTGGTGAAGGTGAGTATGGCCAGTAAAACGGACTGTATCAGCGAAGCGGTCTGTGTGAGCAGCAATATTTTACGGCGGTCGTAGCGGTCGGATGCAATTCCTCCCAGTAAGGAAAACAGGAAAGAAGGGAACTGTTGTGCGAACACGGCCAGTCCGAGCATGGATGCGGAGTGTGTGATGGAATAGATCACCCAGCTGACGGCGGTGCGTTGCATCCAGGTGCCGATCTGTGAGGTGGATTGTCCGGCGAAGAACAATGCATAGTTTCTATTACGGAATGCCCTGAAGGCATTGGATCTTTCAGCTTCTGTCGTCATATATACTGTCTGTTCCTTTCTGTACGTTTCGACATAATTTGATAAAATGTCGAAAAGGAGGCAAAAAAATATTAGTCTTTAATAGTCAGCATGGTCATGCTTACGAGCATATCAATAGCGGGTTCCATGCGGGCGTAACTGTTTTCCAGGTACATCTCGCGTTTTAGTCCGCGGAGACTGCTCATAAACACATAAATGATCGTCTCCTGTGTCTTCGGGTCCAGTGTGGCGATTTCACCGTTCTGAACACCCTGATCCAGGATATGATGTAGTAAGATGGCTTCTTCTTTTCTGATCCTCTTTTGAATGACCTGTTTCTTTTGCACGTACTGAGATATCTCGTCAGCGTTCATGCCGGTCTCCAGGGCATCGAAGAAGGCTTTTCGTTTGCGGCTTATTTTCGTTTTGGTAATGCCGAAAGCGCGCAGTTGTTCTTCGACCGTTGTTGCCTGTCCTACCATACGGTTGATCTCTGTGAAGATCTCGTTTATTTCGGCGGTGATCACGGCATCAAAGACCTCATCTTTGTTTTTGTAGTAGTAGTACAACGAACTTCTTCCCTTGCCGATCGCTTTGGCTACGTCGTCCATGCTTACCTTCTGATAACCATGTTTTTGAAATAGCTGTTGAGCGGCCTGCAGGATCTGCTGCTGGATGATATCGTCTTTCTGTGCGGTGTTCGCTGGCATGAGAACAAAGGTAAGGGTATTTTCGACAAAAAAAGAAAAAATGTCGAAAAGTGAGGTTTCGATATCTTTTCCATGGTATAATAATTTGTGAAAAAATCACAAATACGTTATTTTTGGAGCATGTTTATTGAATTTCAGGTCAAAAATTTCCGCTCCTTTAAGGATTTGCAGAAACTGACAATGCGCGCAGCACCTTTACGTCCGAATGACAACGGGATGTTGGAGGGTAACGTATTTACGTCAGATGATTTTAGGCTTTTGAAGTCTAAGGCCATTTATGGCGGTAATGCGAGTGGGAAATCTAATATTTCCCGTGCATTTGCCAGTTTTGTGGAAATGGTAGAAGATTCTGTTGCGTTTGAAGGAATCAGCCATTTTATCTGGAATCAACGCTTTCTATTAAGTGCACAAGCAGATGATCCAGTTTCGTTTCAGTATATCTTCCTGTTGAACGAGAAGATATTTCGATATGGTTTTGAAATAAAAGACGCTATTGTTTCTAACGAATGGCTCTATGGGAGTTCAGATGTAAATAGAGAAGAAAAGTACTTCACACGGGAAGGAGGATTATCTATAGACAAAACCCTTTTTAAAGGTGCAGAGCTATATATAGACCAGGCAATGAGTGCTGAAGGAGAGGTCTTTCGACCTGATGCACTTTTTTTAACGGGTGCTGCGCTTAACAATGTAAAGCTTGCAGTAGACATACGGAATGCTATAAAAAGCATTTTTACGATAGACGGTATTGATGACGAAGGAGTAATGAAGGTGGCAATGCGTTATTTAGAGAAGGCGACAGATGGAGAAAGAGATTCATTTAAGAAATTGCTCAATTCAATCGACCCTGGGATTGTAGATTTTGAATTACGGGATCGGCCCAAATCTTCTGCAACATCTGCGATCAATTCAATAGCAAACGAGAAATCAAAGGAGCTATTTTCGATCCATTCTGTATTTGATGATAACGGCACATTGACAGGTAGAGTGGCAACGCCATTCGCGCTCTGGGCATCACAGGGAACAAGTAGATTTTTTGGTATTGCAGTACTTTTGCTTGAATCTCTGAACAAGGGGTTGACAATAATATTTGATGAATTTGATGCCCGGTTTCATCCAAATCTTACCTTAAAAATTGTAGAGCTTTTTCATTCGCCAACAACGAATCCTCATAATGCACAGTTAATTTTTATTACGCATGATACCGGTTTGCTCCGCAGGGCGGAATTAAGAAGAGATCAGATTGGCTTAGTCACGAAGGACCGTCATGGGATTAGTAAATTGCGTACGCTGATTGAATATAAAGGCGTAAGAAAGGACGCCTCTTACGAAAAGGAATATCTACAGGGAAATTATGGTG
The DNA here is from genome assembly GCF_900114995.1 of Chitinophaga sp. YR627. GTDB lineage: Bacteria > Bacteroidota > Bacteroidia > Chitinophagales > Chitinophagaceae > Chitinophaga. The sequence goes on along the minus strand of NZ_FOUX01000005.1, from coordinate 310,347 downwards.
CGACTCCTTACCTTGATGATATGGATCTAGCGATTATTCAAAATCTGTCTGCCCATGGATCCAAAGAAGCCGAGTAAAGACAGGGCGAATGCAACTTATCTGGAATCAATGCGTACGACAATATCTATGTTGTCAGGCGATCCATATGATGAAGAGACAGAAGAACCCATAAAATCTTTTCTGATCATCTGCGAAGGGGAGAATACAGAGCCCTCTTACTTTAAATCCTTTCCGGTACCTTCTAAGCTGGTGAAAATAGAAGGTGGACGCCATTCTAAAAATTCTCTCGTGGATTACGCTATAGCGCAAATGAAAAAAGAAGAGAACCAGGGCAGAGAGGTCTGGTGTGTATACGACTTCGATATAAAACCAGATGAGGCAGCAACGCAACCGCAGGATTTTAATAGTTCAATTACAAAAGCGGAAGCAAATGGAATAAATGTCGCCTGGTCTAACGATGCATTTGAGTTGTGGTTTGTACTCCACTATCAGAAGATTGAAGGACAACAAACGAGGGAGCAACTATATCCTATTCTTAAAAAAGAATGGCAATTAAAAAGTTTTACCAAAGAGGCCAAAAAAGCTCAGTTCTGTAAAGAAATGTATGAAAGGCTGGGAGGAACCAAATCGGCTGCTCAAAGTCTGGCAATCCGAAGAGCTAAGGAGTTGCATGATTCATTTAAACCAAGAACTGATTATTCAAACCATAGTTCCTGTACGACGGTGTATCTGCTGGTAGAAGAACTCAACAAATTACTGGATTGATGCTGTTGATAGCTGATTATTTGCGGTGTGCAGAATACTAACTTTTTATAAAGGGTTTTCAGACAGCTGTTTGAAACCCTTTTTTCATTTATAGCAATATAAATAACAAGGGGTACTTCAATCATGAAGCACCCCTTGTTATTTATGTCAGTGAAATTCTGAGTCCTTATTAATAATTCTTCATCCCCTGCGGTCTCTCTCTCCTTGCACCGTTTCCATTACCCTCCTTCGGTTTACCGCCCTGTGGTTTGCCACCATTCGGTTTACCACTGTTAGGCTTCCCGGAACCGGAACCTGGTCTTGCATCTCTTGACTGTACCACACCTTGTCTGTTTCTGGAGAAACCACCTTTCTTATCTCTTGGATGTTGTTGTCTTGGTTTCTGCTGCGGAGCAGGTTTTGGTGCAGGCAATGCCATGCTGTCACCGTTGTGGAACGGATGTTCGGTCACTACAGGGATCTCACGGGCGATCAGTTTCAGGATATCTTTCAGGAAGGCTTTTTCTTCCGGTTCGCAGAAAGAGATCGCGATACCATCAGCACCTGCGCGGCCGGTACGACCGATACGGTGTACGTATGTTTCAGGTACGTTTGGCAGTTCGTAGTTCACTACGTGTGTCAGTTCGTCGATATCGATACCTCTTGCGGCGATGTCGGTCGCCACGAGTACGCGGGTCTGCTGTGATTTGAAGTTACTCAGTGCACGCTGACGGGCGTTCTGTGATTTGTTACCGTGGATCGCTTCTGCGGTGATCTCTGCTTTGTGCAGGTCTTTCACCACTCTGTCTGCACCGTGTTTGGTACGGGTAAATACCAGCAATGTTCTGATGGCTTTATCCTTGAGGATGTGCAGCAGCAGGTTACGTTTATCATTTTTACTGACAAAGTACATGGACTGTGTGATCGTCTCGGCAGTAGAGGATACCGGTGTTACTTCCACTTTTGCCGGATTGTTACGGAGAATCGCTTTCGCGAGTGTCTGTATTTCCGGAGGCATGGTAGCAGAGAAGAAGAGGGACTGACGCTGTTCAGGCAGTTTTACGATCACGCGTTGTACGTCGTGTACGAAACCCATGTCCAGCATTCTGTCGGCTTCATCCAGTACAAAGTATTTAATATCTCTGAGGGTGATATAGTTCTGACTGATCAGATCCAGCAGACGGCCGGGTGTTGCGATCAGGATATCAACGCCTCTTTTCAGCGCTTCTGTCTGCGGATGTTGTGATACACCACCAAAGATCACCAGGCTTTTCAGGTCGAGGAATTTACCGTAGGCGGTAAAGCTTTCCTGGATCTGGATGGCCAGTTCACGGGTGGGGGTGAGGATAAGCGCTTTGATATTTCGAAGGCCTTTGCGTTGCTGGGCCTGTTGATCCTCATACATTAATTGGAGCAGGGGAATGGCAAACGCAGCTGTTTTACCGGTACCGGTCTGGGCACAACCCAGTAAATCCCTCTTATCAAGTACATGGGGGATGGCTTGCTGCTGAATGGGCGTGGGAGCGGTATAACCCTCGTTCTCCAGGGCCTTAAGCAGCGGCTCGATGAGCCCTAACTGTTCAAATGACAAAGTCTTTAATTTTTTATGATCAATAGTGGTAAGGCTGTCAGCTGGAACAAGTCCTTTTTGTGCATGATGCTGACACATTACCCGCCTTACTCGCAAGCCTGCACATTGTTTTGAAGCTAACTGCAAAAGCAGGTGAGGAAGAGAATAAAAGTGATGCAAAGGTATACTAAATAAATGATATGCGGTGGGATGTTTTACTTATAAGTAACTATCTTGCGTTATTATGAGCAACGGACCAACAGTATTGATAGAACAGGCGAACAGCCGCTATACGATGTATGCGGTGGTAGAGCAGGACGAACGGACAGCTTATTTTTACCTGTATCCTGCAGAATTGCAGAGCAAAAAATACCGGATGCGCGCCTGCTGGCTGCGCAATATTCAACCGGGACCTGCTAAACGTGACAGTGCAGCCATGGCCAATGGAGATGCGCCTATGCTGGAAGCACGTTTTAGCAATCATCCGGAAGGGAAAGAACCTTTAAAAGCGGAATTAATATCCATCGTGTGGATGCCGGAAGAAGACGGCGCCGCTGTATTGTACGATGGTAAAACGCTGGGCGTTATTCCCGGATGGAGCCTTTATTCGGATGAACCTGCGGCATACGCGGCAGATTGTATAGATGCGGATGACAATGCCATTGTATTCCCATTAGGAGAACAGGGCAGGAACGAACAGCATGCGCGTGTAGCAGAGGCAGTAAGTTTCCGTGAATCATGGGATGATACAGAAGCGCCGCAATGGCCGGTGATTCAGCAGCAGTTTATTTCTACTTACGAGTCACATTTCGGAGAGATAAAGCAATACTTTGCGATCGATAATAACCAATGGCCGCCAATGGCATTGGGTAAGTTTGAAAAAGATAACATCGTTTACTTCCTGTCTATGGGTATCAGCATTCGTCCTATGCCATGGGTTTCTTACCTGTACAATGAGAATGCCGCTGCTTACAGAAGAATGGAACTGGCGATGGCTGTCAGCAAAGATGATTTTACCGAAGAGGAGATCATGAAGATGGCGGAAGGCCTGTCCAGCATGGCGGATATTCCATGGAGACATATCAGCTGGCTGGGAGAAGGACATACCATTGCTTCCAGCAAACTGCCGGCTCCTTTTGAAAGTATTGTATTGTCCGCAGCACTGTATAATGGTGAAAGCATTGCATTGCCGGAGATGTATGGCGATAAGGTGAACCTGTTCTGGCTAAGCCCTGTCACGCTGTCTGAAAGACAATTTGCACATGAGAAAGCAAATGGCGGATATGAGTTGCTGGAGAAAATGATACAGGACGATGTCACGCATATTGTGACAAAGAGAGAAGCGATCGTTTAAACTTTATATATGACTACCAGCGGGCTTGTGTTCCTTCCGTTTAGCGGAAGGAACGTACTCTATATACACTCGTATCAGATAAACAAGCTCAACGGAAAATGTACATCCAAAAATTGACAAAGCTGGCAGCATGTGTGCTGCTGATGGCGGGAAGCACCATGAGTGCCTATGCTCAGGGATTTAAAGATGGTAAGATCTGGCTCAACGAAGATGGCAGTAATTACTTTAAGTTCACCCTTGTATCCCAGGTATGGCTCAGAAATACCGATCTGAATCCTGGTTCCACGATCAACGGTTTTGAAAAGAACAACTTTACGGATATTGGCGTCAGAAGGGCCAGGATCCAGGCATTCGGACAGGTGGCAGATCGTGTCTTTATCTACTCCCAGTTCGGCATGAATAACTTCAACTATTCCTCCGACAGAAAAGCAGGTTTCTTTATCCATGATATCATGGGAGAATATGAAGTAGTGAGAAAACACCTCTCATTAGGTGCTGGTCTGTCTGCATGGAATGGTCTGACCCGTTTTTCCGCACCTTCTGTAGGTACGATCATGGGCGTGGATGCTCCGCTGTTTGAACAAAGCACAAATGATGTGACGGATCAGTTCCTGCGCAAGCTCAGTATCTATGCGAAAGGTAAACTGGGCAAACTGGACTACCGGCTGGTAATGAGTAGTCCGATGTCTCCGTTGAAAGCAGCCGGTTATTCCCCTTTATTGACCAGCAATGCCTCTTTCTCTGCCAAACCGGCTAAAATGCAGGTACATGGTTATTTCCAGTGGCAGTTCCTTGACCAGGAGGCAAATACGACTGCCTATACTACCGGCACTTACCTGGGTACCAAAAGCGTATTTAATATCGGTGCTGGTTTCCAGTATCAGCCTGACGCGATGTGGCGCGCTGGTAACAATGGCGATACCATTGAATCCAATCTGCAGCACTTTGCCGTAGACGCCTACTATGACGCACCGATCAATCCGGCGACCGGTACTGCTATCAGTGCTTATGCCTCCTATATCAATTTTAACTGGGGGAAAGGATATCTTCGTAATCAGGCAACGATGAACCCTGCCACTGGTACGGCAAAACCAGAGATCCTGAACGGCAGCGGGAATGGTTATCCTTCCTTCGGAACTGGTAACCTGCTTTACGGACAGATAGGCTATAAATTCAAAAATAACCTGATCGGTAAGACTACCCTGATGCCGTATGCTTCCCTGCAATATGCGCATTACGAAAGACTGAACGATAACATGGCTTTCTGGGATGCCGGTGTTAACTGGCTGCTGAAAGGACATACTTCCAAGCTGACCTTTGCTTACCAGAGCCGTCCGGTTTACCAGCTGAACGCTGTAAGCGGAGGTGCTGACAAAATCGACCGCAAAGGGAGTGTGCTGGTTCAGTTCCAGGTGTTCCTGAATTGATTGAATCTTGCAATAGTATTTTGTAGCCCGGTCTTAGTGCCGGGCTATTTTTTTGCCCCTGACCAGCTGTGTTGATACTATATACACGCTTCATACAGGGCGTATATACGACGCATACATGAAGCATCTCATTCCGGGTTTATCACTTTTGTCAGATTTATGGCTATTGTGGGTATATCGTATGTAGTTGCTTAATATCTATTAATAAAGTAAGAATAATTTATATTATTTGTGGGCGGGAGATTTTTAGTACCTGATACGGGTTTGTTTTCCTGGTTGTAATGCCTTGCCGTTCTGAAACGTCATTGTTTGAATATTGTAAGTTCTTTATTAGGCTATAGTTCTTCTGCCTTAGTCTTTCGTTGCCGAATGAAGGATTAGCGTTGAATAACTATGATCAAAAGCTCTTCAAAGCAACTATTTATGTTTCTCCTTATTAACTATATGAAAATGAATTAGTTGAAAGGGTGTAGGTACATGCAGCGCCTGATTCTTAATTGGCGTACCTTTGCGTCTTCAAACAAAAAAAGCCGCTTTGGTAAAGATCGACAATATTGTGCTGCCTGATTTCCCCCTTCTTTTGGCGCCTATGGAAGATGTGAGTGATCCGCCTTTCAGGGTAGTATGCCGTGAGAACGGGGCCGACCTGTTATATACCGAATTTATCTCCAGTGAGGGATTGGTTAAAGATACGGAGAAATGCCGCCGTAAACTGGCGATTTTTGACGAAGAACGTCCTGCCGGTGTACAGATCTTCGGAGGTGACGAGGGAAAACTGGCGATGGCTGCCCGTATTGTCGATATGACCCAGCCTGATCTGCTGGATATCAATTTTGGCTGTCCGATAAAGGGGATCGTCAGCAAAGGTGCTGGTTCAGGGGTACTGAAAGATATTGATCTGATGGTACGGCTGACAGCAGCCTGTGTAAAGTCCACAAAACTGCCCGTTACGGTCAAGACCCGTCTTGGTTGGGATGAGGATACCAAAAACATCGAAGAGGTCGCAGAAAGGCTCCAGGATGTCGGTATTAAGGCACTGGCTATCCACGGTCGTACCCGTACCCAGATGTACAAGGGAGAAGCCAACTGGGAGCTGATCGCTAAAGTAAAGAATAACCCACGTATACATATTCCCATCTTCGGGAACGGAGATATTGATAGTCCGCAGAAAGCCCTGGAATATAAGAACCGCTACGGTGTAGACGGTATTATGATCGGCAGGGCCGCTATCGGTTATCCCTGGATCTTCCGTGAGGTAAGACACTATCTGCAAACAGGGGAGATGCTGCCCGCTCCGACATTGGAAGACCGTATCGCTGTCTGCAAACGTCAGCTGGAAAAATCCGTGCAATGGCGTGGTGAAGGTCATGGTATCTTCGCCATGCGCAAACATTACTTCAATTACCTGAAAGGTTTACCCGATTTCAAGGCATTCAGAAGCAGACTGGTCACTCCGGAAGCATCTGCCGAGATCATGGATGTACTGGATGAGATCGCGCAAGTATATGCCGGTTTTGAATTTGACCGTAAGCCTATTCAGCTGGTCAATTATCATGAGAACTGCGCGTTGTGATAAAGTGGGTTTATTTTTTTAAACAGTTTTCTTTGCCGCGTTTATGGCTGTTTAGCAGATTTGTCCTGCTGCCAGTTATTTCCCAGAAATTGCAGTAACTGATTGGCTAACAAATAAATCTTGGTAGCATTTTTTTTCAGGGAAATAGTGTCCTTTGTGCATGTCAGCGTTTTCCGCATTGACGGCCGCTACCTTGATCTCTTGGGCAAATGTTTCTTTATTATACCCACCTGGTATCAGTTTGGGAAGGTTTGCTTTTAATTGAGCAGCAGTGACAATACTCGCAGGAATTGATTTTAACAGATGATAATGCAACCAGACCTCGAAACAGGGATTGCTGATAGAAATTCCCCAATTAGCGTCTGTGGTACAGTGTTGATAAAGATCATTAATCTCCTTCTTGGGCCATTTATCAACATCTAGTACAAACCATACTAAGTCTTCGGGTTCTATACCAAACTTAGCGTCATGGTGCCCCACTCTTTCCAAAAGAAATTTTGCGGCAGACTTACCACCCTCACGTTCTACGATCTCCACTTTTACTCTAGGTGTTAATTTGTTGAAATATCGGAAGTATTCATCCTCTCTTACTCCTTCTGCAACAATGATAAATTTACGGGAATCTCTATGCGGCGCCCCTTTTTTATATTCCCTATTCTTTCTCGGCATATTTGTCCCAGTTAAGATCTTTTAAATTAGCCAGAAATGGAATTGCACCGAATCTGCCGGAAAGATAACCTTTTCGGATATCCAGATCCTGGCGTACGTTGAAGTCGCTTAAAGGATAAAAATGGCTCTCACCGTTTTTGTTCTTTTCTGCAAACCAGATTTCATCTTGTCGGAACAAATCGAGATCGAGTAGGTTAGATTCGTGCGTAGTGATAATTAATTGCCCTTTTTTATTTGGAATTTTTTGTACAATGGTAATAAAGTCCTTTAGCAATGAAGGATGGAGGCTTTGATCAATTTCGTCAATAAAAATAGTAACTGGTGCGTTCAGCAATAAAAATAAAAACGGAATAAAGTCTATTAGTCTCCTTGTGCCATCAGATTCTTCCGTTAATTCAAATACAATTTCTTCTTCCTTTTCATTTAAATGATATGAAACAATCTTTTTAACAATGGGAACACCATCTTCTATTAATGCGATAGCATTTCCTGAAGAACCAACCCATAGAGATTCTCCACTTTGTATTGATGCCAGAACAGCATCTCTTTCCGGAATATTGTCTTCTCCAAAGTATCTGTTTAAAGGAATAGATTGAACATCAATTTTTGTAATACCAGTTTCGAAACTGGAAATGGTTTCATTAACAAATGTTTGGAAGTTTTCGCTATTAATGAAGTAGTTTACAATATTAAAGTTTCTATTTTTGGGAGATATTGTGAAAATATTTTCAGAAAACCATTTGAACGCAGCTGTAATCTCCTTAAATTTTCTGTCTTTAGCCAAATGAATAAATAGATTATCTGCTTTTAAGAGATCTTCTTCATATAACTCAATGAGTAGTTTATCTTTTACTGATTTGACATACTTAGGAGATAGTTTTAAGGTCTCTCTTCCTTTATTATTTACTTTTCGTTCAAAAATTAGTTCATCTTCCTTTTTGCCATAATGCAAAATATATAGCCATTCTTCTTTTACATGGCCAGCGTGATATGATAATCCATAAGCATATCCCACTTTGTTTTGAATGAACTCAACTTCAAGAGAGGTTGGATGTTTTTCGTTTTTTCCAAGTCTAAAATGTTGGCCGGGAGGGGCTATATTAATGCTGCCTTGTTCTACCATATTGGAGAGAAGGTCTAACGCCTGTAACAGGTTACTTTTACCTGCTGCGTTAGCACCGTAAATAATTGCGCTTTTTAGCAGTTCTATTTTGGGAAATTTAAAAAGATGGTCTGAGTGTCTCCTAATATCTCCGGCGAGCATGTTAAATTCCGTTTCTTTATTAAAAGAAAGAATGTTTTCGGCGGTGAATCTTATTAACATAATAGGTTTTTACGTAAATTATGTTATAAAGTTCGATTATTGGCTAGATAAATCCAAAAAATACAGGCATTGTAACGAAAAATACGTTGTAACTCCTGATTATATATCGTCTTTTGTCATTAGAAAATATCCCCATATCTTTGCCCACGTTTATAAACAATATTTCAGCTCAGCAAGCACCCTAAAGATCCTCAATACCTTACCCCGGCTAAGACAATAGTATCCGCAGGCTCCTTACAGGACTGGAACCCACAGGCGATATCCCTGTTTAAACTGAATTTTATTACTTAAAAACTAACTGACATGGCCTATATAATGGTTGATGTGGAAAGCGATGGCCCTATTCCCGGTGATTATTCAATGATCTCATTCGGAGCAGTGAAAGTAGATGCTACATTGGACAAGACATTCTACGGCAGACTTAAACCCGTTTCTGATAAATTTATTCCCGAAGCACTGGCTGTCTCTGGTCATACCAGAGAAGAAACCCTGACATTTGATGATCCTAAAAAAGTGATGAACGACTTTAAGAACTGGATCAGCAAAATATGTAATGACCGTCCGATTTTTATCAGCGACAACAATGGTTTCGACTGGATGTTTGTGTGCTGGTACTTCCATCATTTCCTCGGTGAAAATCCTTTTGGTTTCAGCTCCCAGAATCTGGGTAGTGTGTACAAGGGAATGGAAAAAGATATGTTCACCAATTTCAAACACCTGCGTAAAACAAAGCATACCCACCATCCGGTGGATGATGCGAAAGGCAACGCAGAAGCCCTGCTGACAATGAAATATAAGCTTGGGCTGAACATGAAACTCTAGGCATTTCTTTACATCAAATACGGTAGATCGCAGTATGTACGGCTCCCCGCTACGTCCCTGCGGTCTTTTTTATTTAAATTTATTTAACAATAATTTCATACACCCGATAGCAAAGGGCAAGTTTAAATTGAGTACCTCGCAGAAAATTATGGAGATGGGTAAATTAAGATCCTGCCTGCTGCTTGGCAGTTTAATGGCATTTAGTCTGATTACGAAGGCACAGTCTGATGATGATTTAAAGGTAAAAGTGATCCGCGGTCCTTATTTACAGGCAGCATCAGATCACAGTATTACCGTACGCTGGCGTACCAACACCGCTACCCGTAGCCGTGTACAGTATGGCGCTACGCCTGATAAGGCGGATGTGACAGTGAATGATTCCTCACTGACAACTGAGCATATCGTAGAACTTGACGGCCTGCAGGCACGTACCCGTTATTTTTATAAAATCGCCGATTTTAAAACCGTTTTACAGGGCGATAGCGCCAACTATTTCTACACTTTACCTGTACCTGGTAAAGAAGGCGTATACCGTATCGGCGCTTTCGGTGATTGCGGTAACAATTCCGTGAATCAGCGTAATGTGAAAAAAGCAGTGCTCAATTATCTTGGTACTAACTATATGGACGCATGGATACTGTTGGGGGATAATGCCTACAACAGCGGTACCGATGCTGAATTCCAGACAAAATTCTTCAATGTTTATAAAGACGATCTGCTGAAGAATTATCCGCTGTTTCCGACGCCGGGTAACCACGATTATAATGATAATGACTTTCCTGGTGCCGTAGAGCAGGCGCAGAAGACACACCAGACTGCCTACTATCAGAATTTCACCATGCCGACCAAAGGAGAATCGGGTGGTGTAGCTTCCAACACACAAGCCTTTTATTCTTTTGATCTTGGTAATATTCACTTCCTGTCGCTTGACTCTTATGGAAAAGAAGCAGAGGAATACCGTTTGTATGATACGCTCGGTCCGCAGGTACAATGGGTAAAACGTGACCTGGAAGCCAATAAGAACAAACAATGGGTGATTGCCTACTGGCACCATCCTCCTTATACTATGGGCTCTCACAATTCAGATAATGAAGATGAACTGGTACATATCCGTGAGAATTTCATCCGTATCCTGGAGCGTTATGGTGTAGACCTGGTGCTTTGCGGTCATAGCCATGATTATGAGCGTACACGTCTCATGAAAGGTCACTATGGTATGGAGGCGACTTATAGCGCCGCTAAGCACAACCTGAGCCAGTCCTCCGGTCTGTATGATGGCAGCGATAATTCCTGTCCTTATGTAAAAGACAGCAGCGGTCAGGGTACTGTATATGTACTGAGTGGTTCTGCCGGTAAACTCGGTGGTACACAACCGGGCTATCCGCATGATGCGATGCAGTACGCGAATGCTACTGATGGTGGTGCGAGTATGCTGGAGATCCAGGGCAATCGTCTTGATCTGAAATGGATCTGTGCAGATGGTGTGATCCGTGATCATTTCACCGTGATGAAAGAAGTGAACAGGCACACGGTGCTGCGTGTAAAAGCAAAGAGCAAAGTAACGCTGACGGCTTCATTCACCGGTAATTATCAGTGGAGTGAAAAGGGACAGACTGCAAAGAGTATTGTTGTGACGCCACGTGCCGGTACAACGGAATATACTGTACAGGACAAGGAAGGTTGTCTGAAAGACACATTTACTATTATCACAACTAAATAATTTATATGCGATTGACGCTGGTGTTCCCCTGTATATGTGTATTACTGCTGCTGGCAGTGATGTTCACTTCGCAAGGGGAGCGCCACGCTTCTGTTACGGATGGTACGATCGCTTATTTCAAAAGGCAGCAGCCTTTGTTTGCTGCCAGTGCAGTTGCATTGAAGCATTGCATTGATAACCTAAAAGAAGGGGATAGTACTACGGTGTCCGCTGCCCGTGCATCATTACACTTGTGCAGGACACGTTATAAGACGATTGCCTTTTTCCTCGAATACTTCTTCACCAGTGAGGCCTACGTCTTTAATGCGCCCGCCAAATACGAAATAGAAGAACCTTATATAGAATACGAAGAACCGGTTGGATTGCAACAGATAGAAGCGTTGCTGTATGACTCCGCCGTTTATCAGCGTAAAGACGAACTGGAAGCACAGGCGACGGTACTTGTACAGACCGCGCAGGACCTGCCTTCGTTGTTGTACCAATTTACTGTTTCAGAACAACAGGTACTGGAGAGTGTACAACAGGAGCTGGTGCGGATCATGGCACTTTATATCACCGGTTATGATGCGCCCCTGCTGAAGAGCGGGATTGCAGAAGCCCGGTCAGCCATGCAGGCAATCGATACGGTGCTCATGCCTCATACCGGTTTTGAAAAGAAAGACAGTATTACTTATTACCTAAAGGAGGGTATTGGGCAACTGGCTGCGCATCCTGATTTTGACAGCTTCGACAGACTATCCTTTCTGGTGAGTTATGCATTGCCATTACAACGGCTGCTATTGAACAGCCAGCATGATCTGTTTAGTCCGGCTGCTATCAGCAAAGATAAATTTCCTCATTCGGATATCCCCGGCGATACAGCGCTGGGCAGGCGCTTATTCTTTGAAAAAGCCTTGTCCGGTAATAATACCCGTAGTTGCGCTACGTGTCATCAGCCGGATCGTTATTTCAGTGACGGACTTACCCGCAACACTACTATCAACAGTAAAGAACCATTACCCAGACATACGCCCGGACTTTTATATGCCTGTTATCAGTATTCTCAGTTCTGGGATGGCCGGGCTGTGAGTCTGGAGGAACAGGTATTGAAAGTGCTGCATAGTCCGCAGGAAATGGATGCCCGTGATGACACCCTTTTACAGCAATTACAGCGACTCCCGGTTTACAGGACGATTACCCTGCCACAGGTTCAGGCATCCCTGGCAGCTTACCTGCGTACTCTGACGCCTTTTAATGCGCCATTTGACAGGTATATGGCCGGCAATAAGCAGGCAATGACAGCAGAGCAACGAACTGGGGCCAATATATTCATGGGCAAGGGGCAATGTGCTACCTGTCATTTTGCACCTTTGTTTAACGGACTGATACCACCACTATACAACAGAACAGAATTTGAGGTATTGGGTACTCCTGCGAATGATGATCTGCTGCATCCCCAGGCAGACAATGACAGCGGAAGACTGGCATTTTTCCCGATCGATTTCTACAAGGGCGCATTTAAAACACCGACGGTACGTAATACGGCCCCGACAGCTCCCTATATGCACAATGGCGCTTTCCGCACCATGGAGCAGGTCATTGATTTCTATGATAAAGGCGGTGGGAATGGCATCGGGCTCTCCGTGCCTGATCAGACCTTATCGACAGTCCCTCTGCATCTTACTCCTGAAGAAAAGAAAGCCCTGGTCGCTTTTATGGAAGCGCTTACTGACGGCAAATAAAGGTAACTCCGCTATAACACTTTGAAAGATTAACATTTAAGCCTAAATTGCTTCCCATTATTATTTTAAATAATAGTAGAAGAATAGCTATAGTTTTAAACAAGCCGGCAGGCGTGGACCATTATCCTGATTGCGAGACGGTTACGTTTGTCTGTCAAACAGTATTGTAAACAACAAAGATCTATGAACAGTTTTTCCTGGAAGAAGATCATCCCTCACGTGATTGCGATTTCCGTCTTTTTGATCGTTGCATTGGTTTATTGCAGCCCTGCCCTGGAAGGGAAGGTGTTACAGCAGACCGACATCGTGCATTGGAAAGGTATGGCGCAGGACGCGTTTAACTACAAAGCGGTCCATGGCCATTTCCCATTGTGGAATACGCACCTGTTCAGTGGTATGCCTAACTACCAGGTAACCATGGATACGAAAACATTCCTGCCTGACTTCGGCAGCCTGCTGCAGTTGTATCTGCCAAAACCTGCCAGTTATTTCTTTCTGGCCTGTTTGTGCTTTTACATCCTGGGTATGGCCTATAATGTGAATGTACTGGCAGCGGTACTGGGTAGTTTAGGTTTTGCCTATGCGACCTATGATCCTATCATCATTTCAGTAGGTCACGAAACTAAAATGCTGGCGATCGCCTATATGCCGGGATTACTGGCAGGGCTGGTACTGATATTCAGGAAAAAATATGTGCTGGGGCTGGCCCTGGCGGCGCTCTTTGCCACGCTGGAAATCGGATCGGGTCACCCGCAGGTTACCTTCTATCTGCTGCTGACCCTGGGTCTCATGACGGTAGCTTATATCGTTACCTGGATCATGGAGCGTGATTTTAAACATATGATCATCGCCCTGTCACTGGCATTACTGGCTGGTCTGATAGGCGTGGGCAATACTTCTCAGAGTCTGCTGACCACCTACGAGTATTCCAAATACACCATGCGTGGTGGTAAAACAGTGGATCTTTCTGAAGATGGTAAACTGACGCAGACAAAAACACAGGGGCTGGATGAAAGTTATGCTTTCCAGTATAGCCTGGGTGTAGGAGAGACTTTTGTACTGGCAATGCCGGGTGCATTTGGTGGAGGTTCTGCTGAACACCTGGATGCGGATTCCAAGGTTGTTTCAGAATTGACAAAACAGGGCGTACCGGAAGCGCAGGCGAGTCAGCTGGCTACCAGTCTGCCGAGATACTGGGGTGGCGTATCGCCATTCACCGCAGGTCCTCCCTACAGTGGTGCGCTGATCTGTTTGCTGGCAGTGATTGGTTTTGTAGCACTCGGACTGGGGGGTGGCACCAATTCAATCAGCAATATCACCCGCTGGTGGATACTGATAGCGATCGCACTGACGCTCTTCATTGCATGGGGTAGTTACTTCTCTGCTTTCAACCAGCTACTGTTCAATCACCTGCCGCTCTTCAATAAATTCAGGGCGCCATCTATGGCACTGATCATTCCACAGTTGTTGCTGCCATTGCTGGCGGTGCTGGCGGTTGACAGACTCCTGTATGCTGAGAATGCAAAGGCCCTCTTACAGCAGAACTTTAAAAAAGTGCTGTACGCCAGTGGTGGCGTGATCATACTGGCAGGTCTGGTGTACCTGTTCAACGATTATAAAGGCAGTTACGATACACAGATCCTCGAAGGACTTACACAACAGGCAGGTGCTGATCTGGCACGTCGTGTATTGGATGGTATGATTGCTGACAGAAAAGCGATGTTTGGCGCTGGTATTTTCCACCTGCTCTGGATATGGGCCGTTATCATCGGTGCTTTCTATCTTTATATGAAAGACAAGATCAAACCGGTGGCCATCCTGGGTGTGTTCATCGTACTGAATACCGCGGATCTGCTGTTTGTAGCAAAGAAATACCTGAACAAAGACAATTACCAGGATCAGTCCAGCTATCAGGCGGGCAACTTTGCACCGACAGCTGCTGATCAGCAGATATTACAGGATAAGGATCCTCACTACAGGGTGCTGAACCTGTCAACCGGTGATCCGTTCAACGATGCGATCACTTCATACTATCACCGTTCCGTAGGCGGTTATCACGCTGCGAAACTCCGTATGTACCAGGATATCATCGAAAACCAGTTCGCTAAACCAGGCGCTGGTATGAACATGGGACTCCTCAACATGCTGGATACCCGTTATGTGATCACACGTTCTCAGGACCAGCAGCAGCCAACGCCGGTGGTACAGCGTAATCCGGATGCACTGGGCGCTGCATGGTTTGTAAAACATATCAGCTATGTAAACGGTCCGATCGAAGCGATCAAAGCGCTGGATCACCTGAATGCAAAAGATACCGCGATCATGGACAATGGTTACAAGGTAGCAGGTGCAGAGCAGCCGGCATTTGATTCAGCAGCCAGCATCAAGCTGGTGAGCTATGAGAATGATGCGATCAAATATGCGACGAGCGCGAAGAGCAATCAGTTTGCTGTATTGAGTGAAGTATACTATCCGGAAGGCTGGAATGCTTATATTGATGGCAAAGAAACTGCTTATACAAATGTGAACTATATCCTGCGTGGTATTGCGGTACCAGCAGGTGATCATAACATCGAGTTCAAGTTTGAACCGGCGTCTTACTATACCGGTCAGAAACTGGTGTATGTGGCTAACCTGCTGTTGTGGTTAACGATCGCGGGCAGCATCTTTATGCTTTGGAAACAAAGCAGACAAGCGAAAGCGTAATGTTGTAACAGACTATCATAATGAAAAAGACCGTCTTTTAATAAGACGGTCTTTTTTTATGTAATGCTATATGATGGTTTGTTGAGCTGCTATTGGTGTGTTACCCTTAATTCAGTTTGCTATACTTGCCACTGAGCGCTTTTTTACAGATATCCGTCAGCGTTTTATTCTCCATTTTATTTCCCTGCAGATCAATATCAAAAGCGGTGAAGATGCAATGATGCAGAAAGCCGGCTGTGAGTTGTTTATCCCATCCTGCACAGGCATTTGCGAGATAATTACGTGGATCAGCAAGACCATATTCCTGACCCGCTCTGTCAGGATGTTTATTGGCATCCCAGCAGGCCCTGATAATGTCTTTACAGTCTTCTCTGCCGGGTGTCATACGGTCAGCACTCAGCGCCATTAATAATCCTGTGAGTACAGACAGGCGGGCCGTTGGGAGGAGCGCGATTATGGGCTGACCGTCATTGAGTGAGCCGCGTTTTAACTGTACGTACGTTCTGGCTGCGAATATGGTGAGCGTATCATAAGGCGCGTTCTGCACAACCAGCATTTCGACTTCTGACAGGGCGGGTTTGTATCCGAGACGACCGATGGCTTTGATCATTTCCACCTGTGTTTCCCAGGTACGTTTGTCATTTCTTTCTTTGATATAAGCGGTGAACAGTGGGGCTGAAAGCATCGTGAGCTGTTCCTGGCCAATGTGTCGGGCCGCACTTCTTCTGTCGGCTGACTTTCGGGACAGCAGCCGCTCTCGTAGTTCTTCGGGTATCATAGTAGGGTTACGGTTTAAACAATGATACCATGCTTCCTGCTGAATTCCAAAAGTATGAGTAGGGGGAATGAGTATATTTGCGGACAGGCATCTGAAAACCACGTAAAATGACACCATTTAATTTTTCCGGCAATGTCGTTCTGGAAGACGAAAGAGTGATACTCCGTCCGCTCGTATTAGCTGATGATGAATACCTTATTCCCTTTGCCGTCCAGGAACCGGAGATCTGGCAGTTTTCAACGGTACCTCCGGTTGGACCCGGTGGCATGCGTGAATATATCCGCACCGCCGCAGAGGCACGCAATGAAGGAAAAGAATATCCTTTTATCGTGTTTGACAAGCAGTTGCAACGATATGCGGGCAGTACCCGTTTTTATGATATACAGTTGCGCAACAGTGCTTTACAACTGGGGTATACCTGGTATGGTAAAGACTTTCAGGGCACCGGTTTAAATAAACACTGTAAGTTTCTGTTGCTGCAATATGCATTTGAAAGAATGGGGATGGAACGGGTGGAGTTCAGGGCGGCGCATACTAATGAAAGAAGCATTGCTGCTATGAAAAGTATTGGTTGTACAGTGGAAGGCATTTTACGCAGTGTTGCGCCGAATGTGGATGGTACCAGAAGGAGCAGTATTATACTGAGTATCCTGAAGGAGGAATGGTTAGGGGCCCTGAAGGAAAACTTACGGAAACGCCTGTAGTAAGCGATGTTGAACGTACCTTTTATAAATGACTGGCAGCTGGCAGGTGCTTATCTGTGGATGATCACATACATAGATGCCAGGCAACAAGCCCGGAAACAAGCGGGTGGTATAACGATAGTAAGATAATGATTATAAAAGCGCAAGCCGGTGAACGCATTGGTTCACCGGCTTGCTGTAAGCTGCTTTAGTCTTAGTAATTAATTAGTGTGTGCTTGTTTCAAGTCCTCTGTGCTGCAACAGGTACTTCACATCCGGTTCTCTCTTACGGAAAGCAACATACAAGTCCATAGGCTCTTCTGTTCCTCCTTTCTCCAGGATGTTTTTCCTGAATGCGTTTGCGGTAGCCGGATCGAAGATGTTACCAGTTTCCCGGAAAGCGGCGAAGGCATCACTATCCAGTACTTCAGACCATATGTAGCTGTAATATCCGGCAGAGTAGCCTCCTGCAAATATGTGCTGGAAGTAGGTGCTGCGGTATCTTGGTGCGATCTGTGGGATCAGTCCGATGCTATCCATCTGTTCTTTTTCAAGGGCAAGTGGTACGATATTGTTACCGGCGGGCAATGTATGATAGGCCATGTCCAGCAGGGAGGCTGCGAGGTATTCTACGGTGGCAAATCCCTGGTTGAATTTAGAGGCAGCTTTCATTTTTTCTACGAGTGCCGCAGGGATCAGTTCTCCGGTTTCATAATGTCTGGCATATTGCGCCAGTACTTCCGGTTCGAATGCCCAGTGTTCCATGACCTGAGAAGGCAGTTCTACGAAGTCGCGCGGTACGGAAGTGCCTGACAGTGTTTCATACGTCACATCTGACAACAGACCATGCAGGGCGTGTCCGGCTTCATGGAAGAAGGTTTCTGCTTCATCTGGTGTCAGTAAAGCAGGTTGTGTGGCGGTTGGCCGGGAGAAGTTGCACACGATAGAGATAACCGGAGCAACACGTCCGCTGGCATTGGTGGATTGTTTGCGGTAGGAGGTCATCCATGCGCCGCCCCGTTTGGAGTTGCGGGGATGGAAGTCCAGATAAAGCAATCCGACCAGCGTACCGTCCTCACTTTTTACTTCGTAGGCAGATACTTCTTCATGATAAACGGGAACGTCTTTCAGCAGCTGGAAGTGCAGGCCATAGAGTTTTTGTGCGGTAAAGAAGAGACCATCCCGTACGTTCTCCAGTTTGAAGTATGGACGTAACGCTTCAGCATCGTACGCGTATTTCTCTTTTCTTACTTTATCTGCATAATAGAACCAGTCCCAGGCTTCCAGTTGTTCACCTTTCCCTTCGCGGTTCATAAGGGCCTGCATTTCAGTAGCTTCCTGCTGGGCGACCGGCAGGGCTGCGTGCCATAATTGCTGTAGCAGTTCGTTTGCTTTGGCAGGCGTTTTCGCCATGTTCTCTTCCAGGATGAAGTCCGCGTGAGACGCGTATCCCAGCAATGCCGCTTTTTCTGCTCTCAGGGCTGCGAGTTGTGTAACGATCTCTTTATTATCTCTTTCGTCGTTGTGGTTGCAACGGTTGATATATGCTTCGTAGATCTCCTGACGCAGGTTGCGCTGATCTGCATATTGCAGGAAAGGCATTACGCTGGAATTGTGTAAGGTGAAGCGCCAGCCGTTTTCTTTGCCGGCGGCTTTGGCTGACAGGGCAGCTGCTTCTATGAGAGAACCGGGGAGACCGGCGAGGTCTTTTTCATCTGTGATCATCATTTCGTAGTGATTCGTTTCTGCCAGCAGGTGCTGTCCGAAGCGTACGGTGAGTAATGACAGTTGTTTATTGATCTCGCGGAGTCTTGTTTGTTTGTCTGCGTCCAGGTTGGCGCCGCTGCGTACAAAGTCTTTGTAGGCTTTTTCCAGCAGTTTGGCCTGTTCACCGGTGAGCGTCAGCGCATCCCTTCTTTCATACAGGGCTTTCAGCCTGTTGAACAATGCCGCATCCAGGTAGATATCATCGCTGTGTCTGGCCAGCATAGGGGCCAGTTGACGGGAGATATTTTCCAGTTCGGGAGAGGTATTGGCAGAGGTGAGGTTATGGAATACGGCGCTTACGTTGCGTAACAACCTGGCGCTTTTTTCAAAAGCCTCCAGGGTATCTGCGAAGGAGGGCGGCGTTTGCAGACTGGTGATCTGTGCGATATTCTTCCGGTGTTCCGCCATGGCAGCTTCAAAGGCCGGCAGGTAACGGGCCGGTGTGATGCGGTCAAAAGGAGGGAGGCCGTAAGGTGTGTCATAAGGTTCCAGCAACGGATTCGGGGTTCTGAACAGGTCATACCTTTTTTCCGTCAGCGGCTTATCGAAGGCGTTGCTATCCTTTTCTTCGGTGAGCATAAAACCATGACGGAGATACAGCGAAACAGCGGTATCCTGCTGGTTGGTGGTCCAGAGATAGGCATGTTCGAACTGCTGTTCATCCATGAATGCCATGAAGCTATCCATCAGCCTTTTTCCGAGGCCTGCACCTCGGAATTCAGGCTCGATGATAAAATACCTTAGCTGGAGTGTTTTCCCCCGGCTAAGGGCCATCAGAAAGCCAACAATGCGGTCTTTATATTCACAGATCCATACACGGTCTTTCTGCGGATCGTACTGACGGGAGAATTCCAGCAATCCTTCCAGCACATAGCGCTCGAAGCTGAAGCCGTAACCCAGTTCCGTGTTATAGATCTTTCCATGCATGTAAGCTACATAACCGAGATCTCCGGTTTTGAGCTCTGTTCTTATCGTGAGGTCATTTGTATTAATAAGCTGCGCCATATCTTCTGTTTTTCAATCAGACAAAATTAGGTGGAATTAATAATTAAAAATTAAGAATTAAGAATTGAAATGCAGCGGAGCGCGCAGCTATTGATAATTAAGAGCGGGGGCAATGTAATAGGGGAGACGCTAATTACTCAAATTCTTAATTTTTAATTCCTAATTCTTAATTAAATTTAGTCCTATGCACTCTACATTCGTTCTGTACATTGGCCTCCTCCTTGTCCTCCTTGTACTGGTAATGCTGGCTCAGCGTTTAAAGATCTCTTATCCTATCGTGCTGGTGCTTGGCGGATTGGCGCTTAGTCTTATTCCGGGCTTACCGGATGTCTCCATCGATCCGGAACTGATCTTCCTCCTGTTCCTGCCACCGCTGCTCTATGATGCGGCCTGGAATACCTCCTGGAAGGAGTTCTGGAAATGGCGGCGTGTAATCAGTTCTTTTGCATTTGGGATCATTCTGCTAACGTCCTGTGTGATAGCTGTTGTCTCCAGTAGTCTGATTCCTGGTTTCACACTGGCGCTGGGCTTTCTGCTGGGAGGTATTATTTCTCCCCCGGATGCAGTTTCGGCGACCACGGTCATGCGCGGTCTGGATGTGCCCAGAAGACTGCTTTCCATTATTGAAGGAGAAAGCCTGATGAACGATGCTGCGAGTTTGATCGTGTACCGGTTTGCGCTGGCTGCCGTACTTACAGGTAGTTTTACTTTTCATGAAGCAGCACTCAGCTTTGTGGTGGTGATCGTAATGGGTATCGTAACGGGATTGGTCATTGCGCTGATCTTCTATGCGATTCACCGCTGGACGCCTACGACGGCCAGTATGGATACCGTATTGACATTTGTAGCACCTTATGTGATGTATATAGTAGCAGAAACGTTTCACTTCTCCGGTGTACTGGCGGTGGTGAGCGGTGGTTTGTTTATGTCCAGCAGACAACAGACGATCCTCAGTCATCTCAGTCGCCTGCAGGGGGTGAATGTATGGGCAACTGTCGGCTTTGTGCTGAATGGTATTGTTTTTATGCTGATAGGGCTGGAGTTGCCGGTGATTGTCAGCGGACTGGGAGAAAGTTCGCTGAAGCAGGCTATCTGGTATGGACTGATCATCTCTGCGGTGGTGATTGTTACGCGGATCCTCTGTACACAGGGAGCGTCCATATTTACAGTATTCATCAGCCGGTTTATTAAAACGGCAGATAACAAACCGGGATGGAAACTGCCCCTTGTTTTTGGATGGGCAGGTATGCGTGGGGTGGTGTCCCTGGCTGCTGCGTTGTCTATTCCGATCATGGCTGGCGGACAACCATTCCCGCAGCGTAATATGATATTATTTATCACGTTTGTGGTGATCCTGGTCACGCTTGTATTGCAGGGGCTCACGCTTCCCTGGCTGATCAGGAAACTGGGACTGGAAGAAGTGGATTATATGTCGGAAGTGGAACAGGATACACTGATCCGTAAGAAACTGACCTTTATTGCCGTGCAGTTACTGGACTCACAATACAAGGTTGATGTGGAAGAAAATGAGCTTATCCGTCAGTTACGCGCAACGATGGAGAATGAATATACTTTCCTGGAGAGTTATGCGGCATCGCATGCGACTGATATCAACAGGCAACAGGCGATCAGCCGCTACCGGATCGTATTTAATGAGCTGATCCATGAACAGCGGGAGATGCTGAGAAAGATCAATAAGAAAGCAGAGTTCGATGAGGAGATCGTACGTAAGCATATGTCGCTGCTGGACCTGGCGGAGGAGAAGATCACACAACAGTATAAGTAAATTAAGAATTAACAATTAAGAATCAGGAGTTACCTCCATGGTCATCAATGGAAAGTAAACGGGCTTATTCTCATTTGCGGCTCAGGTTAAATGAATTAGGCTTACTACATCAGAATAACCTTATAATAGATTTTCCATAAAAGAGAAAGGCGTCCACCATAAGTGGGCGCCTTTCTCTTTACGTTTGTATATAGCGATCTCCGCTGCATTCTAATTCTTAACTTTTCCTTCTCCCGCCTGTTAAGCAGTTTTAACTACTGTTAAATACTGTTAAGCCTTTTACACACCTGTTTTTGAGTATATCCTGCCGGAATCCTTTTCTGTATTGGGTTCTGTAAGCTGTGTTTACTGGCGTGTTGCCAGAAGATAAGAAATGTGCCTCCTGTGCTGCATTAAACTTAAACCATTAAAACGGCTCCAAAGAATATCACTATAAACGAACAAAATTATTTTAATCCAAAACCCACAATTATGATGAAGAAAATTTTTGTTGCCGCGATACTGTTTACAGCACTGAGCACTGTTAAGACATATGCACAGGATCAGCAGCCTAAGCCAAAACATGAAGGTATGTTCCAGAAACTGGATACTGACGGCGATGGTAAGATCAGCAAGGCAGAGGCAGACAAACAGGAGAAGGGGAGATTTAATCTGAAAGAGAAATTTGATGCTATTGACGCTAACAAGGATTCATATATTGACAAAGAAGAACTGAAAGCGTACAGAAAAAGCCAGAAGGAGAAGAGAGAAGCTGCTGGCAAAAAGTAGAATGATCGTAAGGACCATGCCCCGTTTCCCGTTTTACCGGGGCATGGTTTTATACATTACGGCGGACCTATTGCTCGCTTTGTTCGATCATCTCCTGTATAAAACGGTTGTACTCATCTTTTATCGGTAGTTCCTGGTTCACATACAACTGTCTTCTTTTCACGACTACCTGTTCTCCTGTTTTCGGATTGACACCGGCTTTCTCCATTTCTGCCCAGTAAATACCGATCCCTCTTTTTTGCCAGGACGGCAGATCATTAAAATTGATATTATAACGGAACAGCAGTTCA
Organism: Chitinophaga sp. YR627; assembly: GCF_900114995.1. Taxonomy (GTDB): domain Bacteria; phylum Bacteroidota; class Bacteroidia; order Chitinophagales; family Chitinophagaceae; genus Chitinophaga. Next base: position 287,640 of record NZ_FOUX01000005.1, on the reverse strand, counting down.
TTCTTATCTGCCGTACTCATTTTTCCAATCGTATCAGTAGCGCTCTGGCGCGTGTGGTTGTCCTTACGCAGTTGCCAGTAGCAGTGTGCATTCAGTGAGTTACGATGTGCATCTTCATTCCTCCATCTGAAATAATCTACCACCAGTTGCCGGTTAGGCAATTCGCAGATACGGCAGTCAAATGCCGCCAGACTACCCAGTTGCAAAGAGAATTTCGCGCTTGTTTCTCCTGCGAGAATGGAGTTGTATTTACGGTGTTTACGACCGAATGCGCCTTCTTCCAGGTGAAAAAGCAGGGATATTTCGTCGCTTTCCGTATAGCCATATACGACATTAAATCCGCAGTTCATGAGGTGTTTTACGGTTTCCACCATATAATCTCTGAAGCGCGGATCAAAAGGAGCTTCAAAGGGATGTGTTTCCTTTGTAAGTTTGGTGAATCCTCTGCCATCGATACGGGCTACCATGTACATGCCCGGCAGTACGATCTTGTCATGCGCGGTTTCATAGATGCGCATTTTGCTATCCAGTTCATCAAATTTCATGATCCCAGGCTTTAATTGTAAAACCATTTGTGTCTAACATGACGTAATAGAGTTCGTCGAAACCTTCTTCCAGGCTGGGTATTTCCAGTTTTTTGTAAGTGTTCAATACGCCGATTTTCGGTACCAGGGCTTTGCCGGTACGCAGGCTGTTCCTTTCCAGCGCTTCTTCAAGTCTGGACTGGAAATAATATCCTTTCACTTTGAATTTGTGCTGTCTGGCAAGGGATATATATTTTTCTCTTTCCGCTTTGCCGGGGTTAGTATTGTCAACAACAAAGGGTTGGCTGCCTTTGAAACATGCTTCGAGAAACAGGTCTTCCCTGTAACGGCTTTTCAGCAGGTCGAGCGAGATCCTTATGTGGGTCTGCAGGAAATGTTCTTTATAAAAGCCGGTTTTACCGGTAGCCTGTATCCCACAGAAAATAATCGCTTCCATGGTATAGGTTTTGGGGCGGCGAAGATAGGTAAAAGTGGCGCATCAGCCATTTTTACGGAGAAATCTGACAATTGCCAGATCATCCGTGGGTAGCATGCCGTATACGTGCTCCAGTGTTTTACATTTCATATTCAGCATTTCATCCGATTCAGACTTCTCCTGGTCCATCAGCAGGAAACGGATAGCGTCTATCGGGGCTACTGCCGGATTGAAAGGTTTAAAACTGGTGATGCCGTCTGTGGCGAGACTGATATCCAGTAAGTTACTGAATGCCATGCGATACTGACGCTGGTACCAGCTGTCGAAATGCTCGGAGAGGTGATAACCGATGTAATCGGGTTTATTATCCCGGTCGAAGATGCTGACATGTCCGTTAATACTGATAGCCCCGTCCCCGATCACAAGCAGGATGGCTTTGTCAGCCTTATAATCGGCTACCATCAGCAGGAGGGTGGTCAGCAGCTCATTTCTGTCCAGTTGTATCTGGTTCCGGAGGTTGTTTAGTTCGGCAAACAGCTGGCGGGTGATGTCCTGGAGGTGTTCTTCCGGAGAAATATTGACCAGCGAGCGCAGATCATCATATCCCTTTGCCTTGACAATTTTCCGTAACAGCTTGCCTGTCAATGTAGAAATGAGATAGCTATCAGTACCCATGGTACAGCCATCCATCACTGCAGCGACAAACGTATGCGGGTTAATATTGCCATGGAAAAGGTAATCCTCACAATTGTTAAGATGATATGTTCCTCTTTGCAGCGTGGTATAGATATTCATAGAGAGGCACAAAAATAATGATTCCTGCGTGTAAAATTTTTTAACGTGTGTAAAATATTCTGTCAGCCCGTTCGTCTACCTTCCTTTAGTCTTTCATAATGAATGAGATCAAGGTATATGATGCCCGGACCTTTACCTCCCGTTTTATGCCTTCCACTGAGCTGGATGCCTTGCTGAAAGGGGATCTGACGCGGTTTCTGGCCTGCAGACTGGAAGATATGTACCGGCATGTGAAGCAGGCGGTGCCACCTTCCCGGTCCGCCACACACTCCTGTCTTTATCTGACGGCGGGTACAGCAACCATGAAGATTGGCAGTGAAATATACACGATTGGCAGGGATGAAATGTTATTTGTTCCGGCAGGACAGGTGTTTTCTTTTGGGGAGGATGATGAAAATGAGGGGTATATCTGCAATTTTCATGATGACATGCTGTTGGGTAAATATGGGAACAGTGAATTACTGAAAGCGTTTGAGTTCCTGAAAGTATGGGGGAATCCCCGTATATGCCTGGATGAACGGACCTCGGCGTATGTCCTGCATCTCTTCAGCCGTATTGTTACAGAATATATGGAACATGGCGTACAGCAGCTGGATATTCTGCAGCCTAACCTGGTGGCGCTGCTCTGTGAAGTGAACAGGGCTTATCAGCCTTTACGTCCTAATCACCCTCATAGTGCTTCCGATATTACCAACCGGTTCCGTGAGATGGTGTTCCAGCATGCCCGGACAAGGCACCTGGTGAGCGATTATGCCGCATTGCTCAATGTTTCTCCCAGTCATCTCAATAAATCGGTCAGAACGATGACGAGTAAGTCACCAGCCAAATGGATCGATGAAGCCATCGTCATGGAAGCAAAAGTCCTGCTCAGCCAGTTAGATAGTCCTATCAGTGAAGTCGCCTTACAGGTAGGGTTTGAGGACCAGTCTTATTTTACCCGTTTGTTCAAACGTTATGAAGGCGTGACGCCCACGGAATTCCGGAAAATGATCAAAATGTCCTAAATGACGCGCTGTATGTCCTAAAGGATCTTTGCTTTTCGGCAGAGCTTTGCGGACAAACGATACCGATGTATTTTTCTTTGTTGCTGTTGCATTCTTTTTTCCGGTGGATGGTGGTTATCAGTCTGCTGTTTGCCATCGGAAGGAGTTTCCGGGCCTGGGTCAACAAACTTCCCTTTACTAGTACTGATAATACGATCAGACATCTTACCGCCACGATTGCGCATATACAACTCGCTATCGGCTATGTGCTTTATTTTAATAGTCCCCTGGTTACTTATTTCAGGTCGCATTATCGCGAAGCGATCGCGCAGGCTGATTACCGCTTTTTCGGATTACTGCATGTACTGTTGATGACAACGGGCGTGATCGTCATTACTATCGGTTCTTCTGTTGCAAAGCGCATGGAGACTGACCAGGGGAAGTTCCGGACAATGGCTTTATTGTTTCTGGCAGGACTGCTCATAATTTTCATTGCTATACCATGGCCTTTTTCGCCCCTGGCGCACCGGCCATACTTAAGAACATTTTAAAGATGATGCATTTATTTCGTACAAAACTGGGCCGGTTGAGAGTGATCGGTTTTCTGGAAGGAATTTCTTTGTTGGTGTTAATCGGTATTGCGATGCCCATGAAATATGCAGCGGATAATCCTTCGATGGTAAAGATCATGGGACCGATACACGGGTTCTTCTTTGTGATATTTGTGATCAATGCGTTAAGTGTGGGTATTGAATACAAGTGGAAGTTTACAGATATCACCTGGAAGGTATTACTGGCCTGTATGATCCCTTTCGGCACTTTCTATATCGATCACCGTATTCTGCGCAAGATGGAATAGCTTATATTTGTGTATAGCCTGCCACTATGCATATTGAACAATACAAGCCGGTAGCTCTCTTACTGCCTTTCATCAGGTCGATTATGATCATTGAAAGTGAACATGCCCTGCAGAATGAGGTATTACCCGATACTTCGCTGGTGATGGCATTCTGTCTGAAAGGCAGTGTGGCTGCCAGTGATTATGGTACCTTACCTTCAGCGGTTATAGCCGGTCTCCGTAAAACATCCCGTTCTTTATCATATGCAAGCCATACCGCTAATCTGCTGGTGGTGTTTCGTGAAGATGGCGCCGCTGCATTTTTTAAAGCGCCATTACATGAACTATTTGGCGCATCTGCGGCACTCGATAATTTTATCGATAAACAAATATTGAACGACATCAGTGAACAATTAGCGGAAGCAACTGATCATGCAAATGCCGTTCATCGGATACAGGAATTCCTGTTGACATTATGGAAACAGTCGGCACCGGACCTGCTGGTGCATACCGCTATCGGACAGATCCGCGAGCTTAATGGCAACGTCCGGATCAAAGCGCTGCTAAGTCATTTACATATCAGTCAGGATGCTTTTGAGAAAAGATTCCGCCGTATTACGGGTGCTACACCCAAACAATTTGCTGCTATAGTAAGATTGAGATCACTTATTGCCAGGTCAAATGATGCTACCCTGACAGAGACTGCTTATGATGCGGGGTATTTTGATCAGGCGCATTTCATCAAGGATTTCAAGGCATTTACGGGTAAGACGCCAGGGGAGTTTTATAGATCGGGGAATTTCTGGTAAATGAGCAGTCGTTGTGTTTGCAGTTACTGATTACTGAAGCAGCAGTTGTTGTTATATTCGCGCTTACTGTATTAAAATGTTGCATCTGTGTGCTGCGTTTCTAATATAACATAGGGGACAAGCCGGAGAAGTGGCTAATTAAAAGTAACTGACAGCGCGTATCTCTCTTAATTATCAATTCTAACATCATATAAGTATGTCAATTGTTAAACCTGTTCTCCGCGCTTTCGATTACGCCAAAGCCATGGAGTTCTATGTTGACTGGTTGGGCTTCCAGGTGGACTGGGAGCATAGGCCTGCAGACACACCTTTTTACCTGCAGCTTTCCATGAGAGATATCATATTGCATCTCTCCGAACATCATGGCGATGCCAGTCCGGGTGCCTCCGTATATGTGGATGAATTTGCAGACCTGCGTGCTTATCATCAGTTACTGATCGATAAGCAATATAAATATAACCGTCCCGGACTGGAAGAAGCATTCTATGATCCTTCCATTTTATTAGTGACAGTGAACGATCCTTTTTATAATAAGATCATATTCGCAGGAAAGAAATAATGTTACCGGTCCAGTAATCTTCTGTGATAGTTGATCTGGCCCAGGTGATACGTTAAATGGGTGGCCAGATGGATCAACATAAAGCCGGTGGTTTGCTTTGCTTCAAATACCTCAATAGGATATTCCTGCTCCAGTCTTGCTGGTGGCAATGCAGACAATGTTTTGTCCACGATAGCAATAGTGTTTTCTATCTTTTGCAACAATTCAGCGCGCGGAACATTCTTCAGGGAGAATTCTGCATCCCTGTCGCGCACATAACCCGACTGTCCTAAATGGAGTCCGATGAATGTATTGATATTTCCTATCAGATGTAAGCAAAGATTTCCTGCGGAGTTTGCAATGTTGGCATCAATTGTCCATAGAGCAGGCTCATGCTGATAAGCGGAAATTTCTGTCCTGAGCTTGTTAAGATCCCGGTTGAATAACTGCCTTAGTGTTGTTATTGTAGTCATATATAAGATAATACCTTTATGCAAGATACTTCTTTTTCTACGGGATGTTGCATTAATTGGACACGCTGCGGTAGCGATAGGCTTTCACGATCTCGGTATTATCTACTTGTTCCAGTATAGGTTTTTTAGTAGAGAACAATGCGCCTTCAACGGTTTTCTGGAGGTATTTCTGATTCCAGTGCATAATGGCCAGCTCGGGCGTTTCGCCACATCCATAGATTCCATATTCGGGTCTTTCGCCAATGAAGCAGCAGTACTCGTTTCCATCCTGTAACATGACGGGTTTATATTTTTTTACTGCGTCTGGCATTTCGGGTGAATTGTAATCAACAGAAATAATTTTAATCTCATGTGTCGTTTCCATAGCACTATTTTTGATATAATTATCTCCAATAAATATGCCATGCCAAGCATGAAAATGATTACTTTTATTCCATTCAATTATATTGAAATTTTATTTAAGGTAAATAAGCAGTAAATGAACGGTGCGATTTATGTCCGGCATGTGTCTGTAAAGGACGCAGCGCAGGTTGCAGCTTTATCAGCAGAATTAGGTTACCCCTCGACAGTGAAAGACACTATTACTTACATCCAGGCTATTGACAAAAGTATCTGTGATGTGGCCTATGTCGCAGTTAGTGGAGAGACCGTTTTAGGATGGATCCATGTATGCTATACCATTCGTCTCGAATCAGGTCCGTTCTGCGAAATCGGCGGACTGGTAGTATCCCGTAATACTCTTGGAAAAGGTATTGGCAGATTGCTGGTTGAGAAGGCCAAAAAATGGTCTGCTGAAAGAAACATTGAAAAGCTGCGTGTGCGCAGTAATGTGATCAGAGAAGGGTCACATGCATTTTACGTTAAGACCGGCTTCGTCGAATACAAACAACAGAAGGTGTTTGAGTATACGATAGGAGCAGAGGTATTTAATGAAAAGGCAGCAGAAGGAGTAAAGGTTGTGGAAGAGAAAAACGAGTAGGAGTAAGAGCGAATAATTAAGGATTAAGATTTAGGAAGACATTGAAGTGCCGCCTGCAAACCCGGTTTGCAGGCGGCACTTTTGGTATGACTTAATTTCTCGTTCCTTTTCTTGACCATCCGGTCTTCAATCCTATAATAAATATCACCAGCAAAGTTTCACCCATCGCCAGCATAATATCTCCTGGTACACGGAACCAGCGTAAGGTTTGCATCGTGTCTGTCTGCATAAACTCGGCTGACCTTGCATACCAGTACCCATGTTGAATAGAGGCAATGCCCTGCATGATGCCTATAGGTAGCATACTGATGCTGACCATGACAAGCAGCCCGATATTTGTTAACCAGAAAGCCGTACCGATCAGTTTATCATTCCAGTGGTGATCAGGATATAGTCCTCTTAATACAAACAACATCAGACCAATACCCAGTATGCCGTATACGCCGAATAAGGCAGTGTGTCCGTGAACGGCGGTTGTATTCAATCCCTGGATATAATAAAGGGCAATTGGCGGATTGATAGCAAATCCGAAGATACCTGCACCAAGAAAGTTCCAGAAACAGATCGCTATGAAGCAGTAGATAGGCCATTTGTACGCCTTTATCCATGGCGTGGATTTACTGAGGGTGTAATTGTGATATGCTTCGTAGCCGATCAATACCAGCGGTACTATTTCCAGTGCACTAAATGTGGCGCCCAGCGCTAATACAGCAACAGGTGTCGCACTGAAGTAAATGTGATGGAATGTGCCTAATATACCGCCCGCCAGGAAGATAATGGTAGAGAACAGTACGCCGATGGTGGCTGACTGCATTCGTAGTAATCCTAAGCGACAGAAAAGGAATGCAGACACTACGGTGGCGAATACTTCAAAGAAGCCTTCTACCCACAGGTGTACTACCCACCAGCGCCAGTATTCAGCAATAGCCAGGTGCGTCTGACGGCCATACATCAATCCTGCTGCATAGAAAACAGCAATAGCAATGGAAGCGATAACGAACAGAGTGAGCAGGTGGCGGCTTTCGTCTTTTTTTCTTAATGCAGGCAGTAAAGCGCGCATCATCAGCACTAACCAGAGGATCAGTCCTACCAGTAGCAAGATCTGCCATATTCTTCCCAGTTCGATGTATTCATAACCCTGGTGTCCCCAGAGGAAGTTATCCACCAAACCCAGCTTCTGCATAACACCCAGCCATTGTCCGGTTAGTGAACCACCTACTACAATGATCAGCGCAATGAAGAGGATATTTACGCCCAGTTTCTGGTAACGGGGTTCGTGGCCGGAGATGGCAGGTCCCATATACAGACCGGTAGCCAGCCAGGAGGTTGCGATCCAGAAGATGGCTAATTGTACGTGCCAGCTGCGGGAGATAGATTGTGGGAGGAATTTATCCAGCGGTATGCCATAAAAACCCTGTCCTTCCACACCATAGTGTGCGGTGATAATACCTGCCAGCATCTGCACGAGTATCAGGATGCTGACTACCCAGATATATTTTAAGGTTGCCTTCATGGAAGGAGTAGGCTTCATATCGCGAAGGGGATCCTGTTTCGGAAGATCGATATGTTCGCCATCGTGATTGCGCACATGATAGAGGACGAGTAATGCGATACAACCCAGGAGCAGTAATACGCTGAAGCCGGACCACAAATGAAGGGAAGCGGAAGGCGTGTTACCAACTGTTTCATCATTGGGCCAGTTATTGGTGTAGGTAACATGCGTACCGTCGGGACGTTCACTGATACAAACCCAGGTGCTCCAGGCAAAGAATGCAGCCATCAGGCGCATGCGCTCAGGATCTTTAATGGTGCCTTCCGGTATTGCGTATTGTTTGCGGAGCACGCTGAATGTTGGATCATTCATGAACAGTTTTGTATAATAAGCAGCTAGTTGTCTGGATACTTTCGCTCTGCTATCAGAATAGGTGATCGTGTTTTGTGCCGGATCAAAGGTGTTTTTCCGCAGTTCCAGTTTCATGCGTTCTTTATACACGAGTTGTTCTTCCGCTGGCAGCGTACTAAAGATCTTTCCATCTTTTATGGTCAGTACCTCCAGCATGGCCAGTGACTCCCGGTGGAGATAATCGGCTGTCCAGTCAGGTGCAATGTAGGCGCCATGTCCCCATATGCTGCCGACTGTTTGTCCGCCGATGGATTGCCACACGTTCTGTCCGTCTTTAATATCCTGTCCGCTGAATAACACTTCACCTGTTTCACTGACTACTTTATCCGGAATAGGAGGTGCTTTTCTGTATATATCATTTCCAAAGAAGATGAGTACAGCGAATGAGCTGACCATTACCAGGGCCAGCGTAAGCCATAGTTTTTTCGTTGTCATAAATGTTGGTTTGTAAATAGATGTATGGGCTGTAGTGGAAGCGATTTATTGTGATAGCTGCTGTTCCAGTTGTACAGCTTTAGGAAAGAGTATGTTGTTCTCGAGGTGGATATGAATCAGCAGGTCGGCTTCGAATTCCTTCATTTTGTCAAAGAGGAAAGCATAGGTGTTACAGGCGCTTTCAGGCAGTGTATAGTTGTTTGTCAGCAGACGGAAAGCGTGCAGTTCTTCTCCGGATGATTCATGTTCTGCGCGCATCACTTTTACGGCGCTTAGTACCAGGCCTCTTCTGGAAGTATCATGCGGATCCTTTTCAAGTTGTAAAATAGCGGGGAAAAGGATGTGTTCTTCTTTATGAAGATGTAGCTGCAGGTCTTTCAGAAAAGCGAGTGTGCCGGCTTCGAGTTCCTGTAATCCGGGCTGTTCATCGCCATGTACCTTTGCGACTTTTGTGACCAGTTGTTCGATAACGGGAATATTTTCTTTTACATAACGGTGATGTGTACTGACGATATAATCGATCAGTTTATCGACAGTCTGGTCGATGAAGTTCTTTGCCGGCTGGAAGCGCGTATTTTGCGTGACAGCTTCCAGTGCTGTGATGAGTGTTTCTTCGGTAATATTGACCTGCGCAGCGGCTTCTTTTAATGTAATATTACCACCACAGCAAAAGTCAATACCATATTTACCAAATACTTCCGCTTTGCGGTAGTCAGCCGCAGCAATATCGGCTACTGTGATCTGGTCGGGCGACTGTATTCTTTTTTTAACCAGTACCCGCCATAGATCCGGTCCGTTCTGCAGATATTCAAACGTGAGTATATTTCCTTTTTTGCTGAGCAGCTCATAATAGAGCGGCCGCGGATCATGATCGTTGTGTATGATAAAGCTCTCTCCGGGTAGTAATGCCTCAAACGTCTGAATAAGCGTCTGGTGGCGGATGGCAGGAGATATGGCTAGTGCTTCCAGTGTTGTTATTGTGTTCATCGCATGTTCTTTTAGTTGTTAAATGAATCGCCGGTATTGTCTTTGTGCCGGTCTTTCGGCTATCTGATATTAATACCTTTTTGTCCTTTATTTTTATACAGTAAAATACCTTTTTGTCTTTTATTATTCCAGCCTTTTAGCAGCAACGAGTTTTTGTCAGAAAAAATTAGTCTCTGCGGAGGAAGGTGAGTTTCTGGTCGAGTTCTTCCTGGAGATCACCTACTTTTGTTTTGTTGAGCATATTGGTGATATCCTTTCTGATTTTGGTGAACTCATGATGAAGCGGGCAGGGATGTTTGTCGGAACATTGTTTTAATCCGAGGCCGCATCCGGAGAAGATATTGTCGCCATCTACTGCTTTTACGATAGTGGCCAGTGATGTTTTGCGGGCGCTGTTATCCAGGTAGAAACCACCTGTTGGTCCTTTCATGGATTGTACCACTCCCTTTCTGCCAAGTTCCTGTAAGATCTTAGCAATAAAGTACTCCGGAGAATCGATCCCCTTTGCAATTTCCCTGATACCGATCTTACTTCCATCTTTCGATTTCTGTGCAATAAATATCATGGCACGGATGGCATATTCACATGTTTTTGAAAACATCTTTTCAATTTAATGCAGCAAAGATAAGTGGATTTAGAAATAAAAGACAAAAATATCTTTTATAGAAAACGCTATTCTACTCATTCATAATGAGTAGCGTGAAATGTACATTAGAATCCATGAAAAATAAAAGACAAAAACATCTTTTATTTGATGACAATGGTTACCTTTGACCTGCGGAAAGGTATATTTTCCTGCAGATACTTCCGGAACGATCTACATAGGATACTATTCTGATACGCGCCTGTTATGCAAACGGGACGGATACATTAGAGGACACAACTTTTATTCTGCTTTATCATGGTTAATCAACTCATGCGGGTATTGCCTGTCTTACTGACGGCGGTACCGCTACCTCTATTCGCTACTCCCAGGGGCCGCGCTTTTTTCTCCACGGACTCGGTCGACGGACTGTTATTTATTCTGCTGTCGCTGGTGATAATATTACTTATTGTGGCGATCTCCCTGAAGGTACGCACAAGTATGATGCGTACTAAAAACACTGCAAAGCCGCCTGTATTTGACACCACACGATTTAATGAATACATCAGCGCTCTTAGTAGTAAAAGTATCGATGCTTATCTTACATTGAAGAAAAAGAAACAACAAAAAGAAAGTAATGTTTTGAAGGCGTTATTGCTGGTATTGCTGACTGGTGGTGCGTATAGTATGCCGGTCAGTGCACAACAGATCGATGCTAAACCATCCTCCCTGTTACAGGAAACAGGCATCATCATTACCCTTATTTTATTACTGATCCCTATTGTTGCAGGTGTCATACTGATGGCGGTGAAAGTATCAGCACTGATACGTCGTCGTACGCGTGAAACGAATCTGGAAGAGGCGACTGCTTTCGCCGACTATCTGACAGATCCACATGATCCTGTTATTGAGCAGGCGCTGGAACAAAGGAAGAAAGCCCTGGCTTATCATTTACACAATAGTGAACTGGCGGGTAATGCGGATGCAGAAGATAGCAGGGGCTTAGTGAGTAATATTAATATACACACAGGGCTTTCTGTAGTGGCGCAGAAGCAGCGTGCAAAACCACGTCCTGCTGTTGATCCTGCACTTTCCAAACTCGTGATGTGGTACCTGGGTTGTGCTGCATTCTGGTTGTTGTTTGGTACTACAGTAGGGGAATATGTTGGGATCAAGTTTGTGAGTCCGGATGTAGATCATCTCAGCTGGCTGAGTTTTGGACGTCTTCGTCCGGTGCATACGAATGCGGTATTCTGGGGATGGGCTTCACTCGGTATGCTGGGCCTTGGTCACTATGTCGTACCGCGTGTGAGTAATGTACCACTGGCCAGTCTGAAACAGGGCCGCTGGTCACTGATCCTGATCAATGCAGCCGTATTATTAGGGTCTGTCAGTCTGATGGCGGGCATTAATAACGGTGGGGGAGAATACCGTGAATATATCTGGCCGATCCAATTACTGTTTGGTATAGGGCTGGTCATCACTTTATATAATTTTATCAATACTATCGCGGTAAGGACTACGAAGGAAATTTATATCTCCAACTGGTACATAGTCGCTGCCGTGATGTTTGCCCTGGTGATCTCTGTGGTCGCTTATGTACCCTGGTGGCAGGATGGGCTGGGAGAGACGATCGTACAGGGGTATTATATGCACCAGGGTGTCGGTATGTGGTTTATGTTATTTACACTGGGTATTGTGTATTACTTCCTGCCACAGCAGTTGAATAAACCGATCTATTCTTACAGCCTGGGTATACTTGCTTTCTGGGCACAGATCCTGTTCTATACACTGATCGGGACGCATCATTTTGTATTCAGCGCTATTCCCTGGTGGTTGCAGACAGTCGCCATTGTGGGCTCTGTAGGGATGATCATTCCTGTAGCTGCCGGTACGACCAACTTTATCATGACCTTCCGGAATGGCTGGTATAAGATTGCGTCCAGCTATACGCTGCCATTCTTCCTGGTAGGGATCATCTTCTATTTTACCGGTTCTCTGCAGGGCACCGCGGAGGCATTCCGTTCCACTAATCTGATATGGCATTTTACTGACTTTACGGTAGCGCATTCGCATCTGACCATGTATGGGATTATCAGCTTCTTTCTGTGGGCGGGGATCTATGCATTAGTACCCCGTTTATCAGGTAAGGAAGCACCCCAGATCACAGTTGGCGCGCACTTCTGGCTGGCATTGATAGGGCTGTTGTTTTATACGATCCCATTGATGTATGGCAGTACGCTGAAGGGGATCATGTGGATCCAGGAGAAGCCTTTTATTGAAAGTGTCATCATGATGGCGCCTTACTGGTTATGGCGGGCGATAGGGGGGAGTCTGATGTGGTTGTCGCATCTTTTCTTCGCTTATAATCTTTACAGGATGATCCTTGGGGATGATACGACCGATGTAAAAGGAGCTGCTATTGCGCGGCTGAATCAATCTTATTCTGAAATAGAATCAACGCTGTAGTCATGGAGTTATTTGATAATCATAAAAGTCTTTACAGGACCGCTTTCCTGTTATTCGTTATACTCACTTTATTTGTCGCTATTATTCCTGCTATGAACAACCAGCGTAATAATGCGCCTTTACCGGATGCACCGGTATTGAGTCCGGCGGCGGTGAAAGGAAAGGCCCTGTTTGTGAGTAATGGTTGTGTGGCTTGTCACACGCAACAGGTCCGTAATGTTGACATGGATAAAAAGTGGGGATCAAGGCCCAGTATTGCGGCAGATTATGCCGATAATCACCGTACTGATTTCTGGCGGAATACGGCCACGTTGATGGGGACAGAACGTACAGGACCTGATCTTACGGATATTGGCACCCGTCAGCCGAGTGAGGACTGGCATCTGACACACCTGTTCAATCCACGTATTGTGGCGCCTGCATCTGTGATGCCCGCATATTCCTGGTTATTTACAGAGAAGAAAGAAGCGGCTAAGAATGATGTGGTGGTAAAGATACCGGATGAATACAAGGAGGATGGGACGGTTATCGTGGCAACGCTGCAGGCTTTACAACTGGTGGCTTATTTAAAGGAGCTGAAACAGGTGAAGCTGCCGGATGGCACAGAGACGCCTGCTTTTCTGTATGCAAAGAAACCTTCTGCAGCGGATGCTACTACCGGGGCGGCAGCAGGTGCACCTGAGGGCACAACTTTATATGCCAATAACTGTCAGAGTTGTCATCAGCAGAACGGAGAAGGTCTGAAAGGCGCCTTCCCGTCACTGAAAGACAGCAAGATCGTACTGGATCCCGAGCCATTACAATACGTCAACATCATCATGAATGGTTACGATGGTCGTGTGAGTGAAGGATATGGTGTAATGCCGGCAGTAGGTGCGAATGCGAATCTGTCAGCAGAAGACGTCACCGCGATCATGAACCACGAGCGTACCAGTTGGGGGAATAATGCACCTAAGGTGACGGTAGAGCAGGTGCGTAAATACCTGGAGGAAATAAAAGCAAAAGGAACAAAATAAAAATTACGATTACGAATTAAGTTGGAGTATTACTTAAGTGTTATACATTTTAATCAACAGGCACCAATTCCCAATTCGTAATTCCTAATTCGTAATTAAACAAAGATATTATGTTAGGGAAAATGCTCTTTTCAGCTTTGCTGCTCTTATGCTGCCAGCAACTAGTAATGGCCTGTGATGCCTGTAAGAAGAAGCAGGCGGTGGTACTTGGTGGATTGACCCATGGGAAAACGCCGGATAGCAACTGGGATTATCTGATTGTAGTTGTGATGGTTGTGATTGTACTGGTCACCTTGTTTTATTCCGTGAAATGGTTGATCCGTCCCGGTGAAAAGTCAGCGGACCATATCAAACAATTTATCCTTGAATAACTGTTACTATGAAAGACAAGAGTACGATATACATATTTATAGATGAGGAGGTAAAACCTATTGCCATCCTGGAATCTCCGGTTAACTTTGAACTGGATACGACCCGGCTGGTGGATGGTCAGCATACCCTGAAGATCGTCAGCCGTGATCCCTCGGGAAAAGAAGGCATCCGGCTCGTACCTTTTGAAGTACGGAACGGACCGGCGATCTCTATTGAAGGGATTTCCGAAAATGCGGTTGTGGATGGGATTGTGCCGGTTATGATCAATGCATATGGAAAAGGAGATCAGCGCAATTTCCTGATCATCGGTAGTGAGACGCCGCAGAGTATTCCTTTCTGGGTATTTGTGCTGCTGATCGCTTTTGTAGGCTGGGCAATTTATTATTGCGTGACCTCGCCACTGGAACTATTAAACAAGTAAGATATATTATGGCAGATGTTGAGAAGGGGCCGCAGTTAGCGGATATTCAGACAGAAGAAGATGTAAGACAGCTGGTGTATACCTTTTATGATAAGGTAAGGGCAGATGCTTTACTGGGACCGGTATTTGAAAAAGCGATCGGCGGTGACTGGGAGCCGCATCTACAGATCATGTGCAATTTCTGGAGCACGATGTTATTGTATTCCGGCAAGTATCGGGGTGATCCGATGAGTAAACATATGTCCCTGCCGATCGATCCGCAGCATTTCAGTCAGTGGCTAACGCTTTTCACCGGTACGCTGGATGTGCTCTTTCAGGGTGAAGTGGCTGACAATGCAAGGGCAAGGGCCAATAATATCGCCAGGATCATGCAGTCGATGCTGGGCTTCCCTTTGAATAATAAATAAGGATGGAGACATGTTAAAGCTTCTTTTTTTGTCATTACCACTGTTATGGTGTGGGATGGTCATTAGTATCAGTTTTATAGAGGCGCCGTTGAAATTCAGAGCGCCTGGTATCACACCGGCATTGGGATCAGGTATAGGCAGACTGGTATTCCGCATGCTGAACAGAGTAGAATGTGCCGCATTTGTGGGCTGGCTGTTGCTGTTCTTTATCGTTGCAAAAGATATCTCTTATCTGTGGACGATGCTGCCTGTGGGAATCGTATTGTTATTGCAGACAAGCTGGCTGCTGCCTTTACTGGATGCACGTGTGACGATGGTCAATCAGGGGAAGACGCCGCCCCGTGATCTGAATCACGTGTACTATATCGGTGGAGAGGTGATTAAATGTACGTTGCTGCTGGTAACAGCTTTTGCACAGTTATCCGGCTTCGTCAGATGAAATGAATATAGTTCAGGTGATGTGGTGGACTGTTAGCAGGGGCCAGTGGTATGTCTAAGCTGATTTCCCGGTTAGGGAAAGGACTAAAGGTAAATAGTTCAACCGGCAGGATGTTGTGAGCCGCGTACAACATAAGCGTGTCTGTATGTTTAATACAGACTGATTTTCACGTTATGGTAATTTGGATGAGCAGGATTAAGAACAATAAGCAACCGGAGCAATGGCGGTCTCTTTTATAATCAGGAGATTCCTTTTGCTCCGGTATTGCATGAGGCGGAAGGGGAATGATGAATGATCAGGTATCAGAAATGGCGTTTTTTAACAGATCTCATCTTCCAGCACTGCTGCATCAAAGCCTGCTTTTTGTAAGAGGCGGATCAGCCACAACTCATCTACTTTTCCGGAAATGCATTCCACGCGTAATATCCGGTCACAGTCTTCCAGATCGAAGTTGGCTCTGTAACTACTATACGTGTCGTGTATCTGTTCCAGGAGCAGGAGGGCGTTTGTCCGGCTGTTAACGGTGGTTTTAAATACTTCTACCATATACACAAATTTCAGGTTGTAGGTTATGCAGGCACTGCCGGGGGCAATGACTCCCTGGAGGATGCTTCATAATAGCAAAAGTATGTGAAACCTTATGGTTGCATAGGTCGTGAATGCGACATTAAAGGGGGGGAAACGGGACATTTCTTTCCATTAGGCCGGCATTATACCGTTATTAAGGCCATATCTGTCCGTTCCCGAACGGACAGATATGGCCTTAATAACGGTATAATGAGGGGATTAATCGAAGAACTCCCCATTAACTAAGTATCTCCGCTGCGTTACACTTTGTAATGCGCTGATTCTTAAATGAATCTATGGTCTGATGAATCCCAATCCAAAGGCGGTTCCTACTCCCAGCATGGCGCCTGCGGTTACATCGCTTGGATAATGCACGCCCAGGTACATCCTGGAATATCCTACAGCGCTGGACCAGAGGAAAGCAGGCGCGATAACATACCATTTCGGGTAGGCCCTGGCGAGGGCGGTTGCCGAACTGAAAGCAGAAGAAGTATGTCCGGAAGGGAAGGAAGTAGATGTTGGCTGATAGACGGCCGTCAGGTGTGTATTGGAAATAAAGGGACGGGGGCGTTTGACCAGCTTCTTGATAAGGGTGTTCAGCAGAAAGGTGGTGGCGGTGCTGCTGGCGACGTAAAGGGCATTTTGCCGCATATCGGGATTGTGATCAATAATACCCGCTACCAGCAGACCGGCGGGTATAGCCACATTCACATAGTCATTGGTGTTGGAGATGAGCAGCCAGGTTTTTGTTTGTCCGGGTGTTCTCCTGGCAGCCAGGTATTCCAGTGTGTGATCATCGAAAGTCTGTAGCCTTGACTGGCTGATAACGGGGGAAAAAGTTGTTATCAGCAGTAATACCGTTGCGTATAATTGTTTCATATCCTGTCTTTGTAAATGCCTGTTTTTCTTTCTGTTGAGAAATGAATTTACTAAATAAATGCGGGTAAATACGCATAGTGGACCGCCGGAATTTGGTTAAATTTGTATACACTAAAACTTTTACCCGCATTGATGATCCTGCAATTTATCATAAGAAACAAAGAGAACATCCTGTATGGCATTTCGCTGGCAGTATTGCTGTTTTTGCTGAAATGGCTGGAGTTCCGCTTTGTCATTGTGGATCATGCGCTGGAGATCTATATTGGTGTGATAGCCCTTCTGTTTACCGGACTGGGGATCTGGCTGGCCCTGAAGTTAGCCCGTCCGAAAGTAGAAACCGTCATTGTTGAAAAGGAAGTGATCATTGAAAGAGCCCCTGTTTTTACCCTCAACGAGCAGGCGCTGGAAAACCTGCAACTTAGCAAAAGGGAACTGGAAGTATTGCAACTGATGGCCGAAGGATTGAGCAATCAGGAGATAGCCGACCGTCTTTTTCTCTCTCTCAATACTATTAAGACGCATTCCCTGCGGCTATTCTCCAAAATGGACGTCGAAAGACGGACGCAGGCGATCGAAAAAGCCAAGCGTTTGAATATCATTCCTTAAGGCTATCAACCTTTCGGGTGAAAAATCCGTTTTATAACAGAATCACCCTAAAGTATGAATCGGAACCGGAAGGGATCCGGCATATTTGTTCCCATCACCTAAACTGTATGTATGAAAAAGAATGTATTGACTTTTGGGATCATCGCAGGGCTGATCGTTACCGCGATGATGGTTGCTTCTTCACTGGCCTGTTATTACAATCCCAACTTTAAGGGGAACGAGGTATTAGGATATACCGGGATGCTGGTTGCTTTCTCCTTTATCTTTATCGGGGTCAGGAATTACAGGAACAGATATAACCAGGGTGTTATCACTTTTGGGAAGGCATTTAAAGTAGGGTTCTTTATTGCCCTTGTCGCGTCTACCTGTTATACCCTGGTATGGCTGGTCGAATATTATTTTTTCATTCCTGATTTTGTGGATAAATACGCTAATCACGTCATGACACAGGCGAAGGCAAACGGGGCTACCGAGGCACAGCTTGCCAGCAAGGCAAAGGACATGGAATTTGTGTACACCATGTACAAAACACCGTTAGGCGTGATTGCGGCTACTTATATGGAAGTGTTGCCTTTGGGTACAGTCGTGGCACTGATCAGTGCATTGATACTCAGACGGCGTTCAGGTAAATTATCAGGAGTGCTCAGCAATTAATGGCGTATTTCTTGTAACAGGAGGAGGCGAGAACCTGCTTAGGTTGATAAAATTAAATGTTTTCATTAGATTGGTCGAAATTCTATGTAGTAAAACTATTTTTTACATGAAAAGTCCTGTTACAGGTAGTAATCGCCTTGAGTTGATCACTACGTTTCCGACAGCATCAATAATTAAGATCTACGAAGATGAGCTAAAGGTGGATACACGTCGTTTCTTCAAAGGAGTACCTGCTGTAGAATTGTATGAGTGTCGTGACACCGGATACCGGTTTTATTATCCGGAGGGCATCCTGGGAGATGGTCAGTTCTACGCTGACCTGAATAAGGACGATGTGGGGTATTATTCTACTACCCGCTGGGAACATGCCTACGCAACCAGTCTGATCAAACCTGGTCAGAAAGTACTGGAAATCGGATCCGGCGATGGCTTTTTCCTGGAGCAGCTTAAAAAGTCAGATATAGATGCGATCGGTCTGGAATTGAATGTAGCTGCCATTGCAAAGGGACAGAAGAAGGGACTGCGGATGTATAATGAGATGATCGAAGATCATGCAGCTGCACATGAAGGAGAATATGACGTGGTTTGCTGTTTCCAGGTACTGGAACATATCTACAATGTGAAGAGCTTCCTGGATGCCAGTCTGAAAGCGCTGAAGAGAGGGGGAAAACTAATCATTGGGGTACCTAATAATAATCCTTATCTCTTCAAACAGGATAAATGGCATACGCTGAACCTGCCGCCACATCATGCAGGGTTATGGAATAAAAGGGCCTTTACCGAGTTACAGAAGTTCTATGATGTAACGCCTCTGGATATTATCGTTGAACCATTAAGCAACAATAAATCTTTTGCCAGAAGCTGGTACCTGGCGCAACGTAACTACCATAAAGAAAAGAAATCTTTCCTGGGTGGACTCATCTCAATCATTCCCACATCAATCGGTAAAATGTTTGTTAAGCTGTTTTCTCCATGGATTGACGGCTTTAACATCGTGGCGGTATTTAACAAAAACTAAAGAAAACAGCCGAATGTCCTGAACACACCCTGAAGCTGTCGGATTCACACATGACATCCTTCGGAAAATGCTGATATGTTTGCATCATAAAACTTACTATTATGAAAACGAACAAAATCAGGATCTTCTATTGGGTCGCAACAGGCATTTTTGCATTAATGATGCTGATGGATGCGATAGGTGGTATCACACACGAGGCAACCGGTGTGGCTGTTATAAAACATCTTGGTTATCCGGAATATGTGCTGACCATTTTTGGCGTTGCTAAATTATTGGGTGCGATCGCGATCCTTCAACCGAAGTTTCAGACGATCAAAGAATGGGCTTATGCCGGTTTTGCGATCAATTTTATCGGTGCATTCTGCTCAAGAGCAGCGGTAGGCGATCCGATAGGAGAACTGATCCCACCTGTAGTGGCCCTGCTGATCATGTTTGTACCCTATTATGCCTGGAAACGTTTTGAAGCTGCAAAGGAGACTTCTCACCGTCTGGCCGCCATCTGATAAAGATCATCGATCATATATATCCTGACCGGGATATACGTTGATAACATTCCCGCATGACAGCAGGAAAAATGTATATCCCGGAAACTTTTCTCACAATGATTGCACTATGCAGGTAATATCAGCAACGGCACATCACTGTTCCAGGCCAGTTGCTTTGAAACACTTTTACTGAACAGTGTAGCCAGCAATCCTTTCTTTTCGTGTATTACGATGATCAGCGCAATGTTATTGTCAGCCGCGAATTTATTAATGCCTTCTGTTATATTACTGTTCTCTATGTAATGAAAGGATGGTTGATACTTGTCCAGTAACTGATGAAGATGTGAGATATCTTCTTTTGTCTCCGCAGATAATTCTTCATCTCCTGCAACGTTTGCAACAAACAGTTCTTCTGCCTGCAGACTGTTGAGTAATGTTACCATTCCGGGTAATGCTTTTCCTTTCCTGAGTATTTCGAAATCCACAGCCAGCATCACCCGCTGCGGGGCTACCAGTTTAGCATCTTCCGGTACAATGACCAGGGGATAGGCGCAGTTTTCCATAATGCGGATACTGTGACTACCGACCAGGAATTTCTCAAGATTCGATTTATCAGAAATACCTGCTACAACGAGACTCACCTCTTCCTGTGCGACCACTTTCTTCACTGCTTCTTCCAGTATATCATCTTCAGACAAAGTATCGATAGTGATATCGCCGGCGTCTGCTTCCAGTCGTTTGCTTAATATGTTCAGCTGCGACATGCTTTCTTTTAACAATTCATCCGGATTGGCCTGTATAATGGGTAGTTCCGGTGTGATAGGTACGTTCGCCACCGGTTCCAGGCTCTGATATGCGTTGAGCAGGAGGATACGTTTGCTGTTGAGGCGGCCGGCCAGGTGAATGGCGTAATGGGCGGCCTGTAGTGCTACAGGGGAGAAGTCGGTGAGGACGAGGATGGTTTGCATGAGAAGAGGGTTTGTTATGGTATAAGAGGTATAAAAATCAGGCCAGTATGAGATGGGTGATATGTTTTTTGAGTTATCTGATACAGAAAGAAAACTAATAAAATCAGGCTGAGATTTCAGCAGTCTGAAGCGTCAGAATGCGCGACAGGTAGGCGTATAAAATTTTTTTGTTTTGATTTTTGTCTGTAATTTCAATGTGTCACGTTGACCCAAATGTCAGTTTTGTAAATCCATACACCAACATATTTATGAATGCAAATTATGCCCGACCTCTTCGGGATGATGATCTTGTTGAGGACTTTTTTGTGAAGGTTCTTCACTTTGACTACCGCGAAAATCCAAGAATTATCCGAAAAATTGTTACCAGTGAAAAGATGCTAAAGGATTTTAAGGAGGAAGAAAATACGATGGTCAGCACTAAGCATCGCGATAGGGATTACGTAGATGATCTTAAAAGATGGAAACTTAGAAAGCAGATAATTAATGAATTATTTACTTTAAAAAGACCTGCTAATGAGGAAGAGGTAATCCTTGGGGCTGGCGGAACGCTGCCCTCAGTGGAGGTCAAGAAAGAACGTACTGCTTTTATTCTCATTGGACCACCTGCTTCTGGTAAGTCAACTGTAGCAAATGTGATAGCAGAGCGGGAGGGGGCAATTATACTGGATACAGATTACGCAAAAAGAAAATTGCCGGAATTTGAGTATGAATGTGGTGCGTCGCTGGTACGAGATGAGTCGGATAGGATTATGTTTGGTTTTGGAAAAAATAATCCACTTCATCTATCTGGGGTAGCGGATCTGGCTTTGGAAAACGAATATAATATTGTCGTTCCGAAAGTAGGTAGAACTCCTGAGGACTTAATCAACATTGCAGCATTTTTTAAAGGAGCAGGGTATAAGGTGCATCTGACATTGATTTCATTGAAAAGACGTGAGGCTACCATCAGGGCATTGAACAGGTTTAACCATACGAAGAGATATGTGCCTTTGGGATACGTATTTGATCAGGTAGGTAATGATCCGATATTGACCTATTATTTGTTAAAGGAAAAAAGGGCGGCATTATTTGATAGCTTCGGCGCAATCACTACAGATATAGGTGTTGGAGAGCAACCTCAATGTATAGATCTGTCAGGGAATAACCCGGCAGGATGGTATGAAAAGAATGAAGAACGTTTTATATAAATAACACCAGTATGAGTAGAAGAAATGTTAAAAAGCAAGGTCGCCAGACAGCTGTTGCAGTATCAAGGTTCAGAATGAAAAAGAAAAGCCGTGCTGACAAGGAAAAGGATCGTTATGACAGGCATATCGCTTATATCGCCGATGAAGATAGTTTTACTTCAAAACTTCTTGTGGAGAGTCTGAAAAGATATATGGAAAAATTGAAACAGTCATCTTCACTATCTTAATCATTATACCGATTAATAAAGCATTTGACATCACACCACAACATCCCAGGTTATTGAATTCTACGTTAGTACTGATTTATCAAGGTACACTAATAATTCCTGGGGAAATGAAAAATATTTAATTAAAAATTACATCAAAATGAGCAGAAGAAATGTCAGGAGAATAGGCCGTCAGGTCACTACATCTAAACCTAAGTCTAAGCCTGCATTCAGAATGAAAAAGAAAAGTCAGAGGGAAAGAGACAATGAGCGATTTGACAGATATATCGCTTATATAGATAATGAAGATAGAGTCAACCAGATTATTATTAATACATTAAAAAGGCTTAGAGATCAGGCAAAAGCGGATTCTGAATTGTCTCAGAGCGTTTGAACGGTTACACATAAAGATTGCAACAATTAGCTATAAAATCTTAGTAGTTATGCAGATTACATACAAATCGGACATTACACCAACAGCATCTCAGGTTATTGAACTTTACGATAGTGCCGGTTTGCCACGGCCAACGAATGATCCTGAAAGAATACAAAAGATGTTTGATCACTCCAATCTGATCGTTTCTGCATGGGATGGTGATAAACTTGTAGGCGTAGCGCGTACGATTACAGATTGGGCATGGAGCAGTTATCTGGCGGATCTGGCAGTTAGTCCGGAGTACCAGCAATTCGGTATCGGCAGACAGCTATTGGCGATGACTAAACAGCTGGTAGGAGAGGAGTCTATGATCCTGTTATTGTCGGTACCAGGTGCAATGGAGTATTATCCCAAGGTGGGATTTTCAAAAGAAGACAGGGGTTTTATCATGCATCGTACGAAGTAGCATTGATTGAATTGTTATCGCAGATGAACGCCTTATTTTCCACGGCCACGATACACATTCGCCACATACCTGCCTGAATCAACAAGCAAAACACCCAGCAGAAAAATCTGTCCATATATAATCACCATCAGCGGATAAAGGCTGAGGATCATCGCCCATTTCAAAGCTTCAAAGAAGCGGATCGGCAATGTGGTAAGATCCAGTGGACACAGGAGTACCAGCAGCATAACTAACACCGGCACAACATATATCCATAGCAGGTACCTGTTAGGTGCAAATTTTGGAATGAATGTATACATGGTCCAGATCAATGCCTGTAAAGGCGCCATTACAAAGAAGATAGAAGAAAGGTCCCAGTCTATTTCTGCTTTTGTATAAGGAACAGGAATACCTACAGGGCTGTCGTTATCTGATAAGAGTAACACAACTGCAAATAAGAGCATCAGGGCAGCTGCGGGTAATAGAAAATAGTGTGGGTTACGCGCTAAATGTAGTCTTTTCATGGTAAAGGGAATTGTACTAAATATAGCATAATTCCACTGTATAGGAAGTACTCATTTTACCTGGGTTGGTTGGGTCGTGAGGCAAATTTCGCGATGGCATAACATATATTGGCTACAAAGAATAATTGTCCGGCGATGGCGAATAAGGCAAATGCCTGTAGTCTCATCATCTGTTCATCAAATACTTCAAGCAGTGGTCTGGCGTTGCCTGCCTCAGGTATGTAATCATTTATTACAAGTGAAGGAAGCCAGTATTTGTAGGTGACAGCAAAGCCAATGCACAGAAAAGTGGTGATCAGGTGCATCCTTGTCAGATAGCGATTGAACCACCTGAAAGTTATCAGATATATTAACCAAAGCAGTGACAGAAACACAGCGGCTTGCTGTAGAATTATCCAAATGGCAATGACATAGTAGGTGTCATGCAGATGGATATCAATCATACCATCTCTGTAAAACAATGATATAAGGCACAACACTATGGCTGTCAGTAACAAAAGATGATATGGGCGGCGGATCCAGTCCGTTCTTTTCATGGTAGTAGGAATTGCCGCCCAATATAATCTAATCTTCTTATTCCGCCAGTCTTATTACCAATCCTTCATCTCCGTCCAGGCTGATGGTATCTTTCACTTCAGTACCAGTGATCTCGGGGAAGGTAGCTATCTCTACTTTACCGGAAAAAGAGAAATGAGCCGGTCTGAAATAACAGGGCAGGTGAGAGAGGTTCAGCACAATTAGAAAACCAGGGTGTCCTGCTTCCTGTCTCAGGAAGGCGAGCAACTGATTATCGGCATATACCGGTTTGTAATCACCAGTATTGAGGGAGGGTTCTTTTCTCCGCAGATCGATCAGTTGGCGGTATAGTGTTAACATAGAATAAGGATCATGTTCCTGTGCGCTGACGTTTACCCGTTGCCAGGTTTTAGAAAGCCTTAACCAGGGTTTGCCACTGGTGAAACCGGCATTCGGACTATCATCCCATTGCATCGGTGTACGGGAAGGGTCTCTGCTCAGGTTTTTATCAGGCATATTGAGTCCCTGAGGGTCCTGTACTTCTTCAAAGGGAATGGCCACATTACGCATGGCTATTTCGTCACCGTAATAGATGGTAGGCGTGCCACGCAGGGTTAGTAACAGCATGGCGGCTACACGGGCCTGTAATTGTCCGACGCGACTGGCAATACGATGCTGATCGTGATTACTCAGTACCCAGTTGGGCCATCCCTGGTTAGGGAGCGCCCCTTCATACTGGTCGATAGCGACTGCAAGGGATGCCGACTGCCAGGGGAGGGAAAGTAGCTGGAAATTGAAGGGCAGATGTGCACCTTTATTTTCAGTGCCGTAATAGGCCATCAGCTGTTGCAGCGGCAGGTATATTTCTCCGATCATCACACGGTCACCGTCAAACTCTTCCATAACCGCCCGCATTTTACGTACCACCTCATGGACTTCCGGCTGATCCGTGGAATAAACAGGTAATTGCTGGGAATAAGTCCCCATATGCGGCTCATAGTCCGGATTAGTCGGATTATTACGGAGTTGTTTATCCTTGATCATATGCCACATCACATCTACACGGAAACCATCTACGCCTTTCTGCAACCAGTAACGCATAACGTCAAACATGGCAGTCTGTACGTCAGGATTACGCCAGTTCAGGTCCGGCTGTTCCTTTAGGAACGCATGGTAGTAGTATTGCTGGGTGGTAGGATCCCATTCCCAGGCTTCTCCGCCAAATACGCTCAGCCAGTTATTGGGTGCGCCGCCGTCAGGCAGGGGATCGTGCCAGATATACCAGTCTCTTTTGGGATTGTCCAGCGAGGAGCGGGACTCGAGGAACCAGGGATGCTGGTTCGAGGTATGATTGGGCACCAGGTCCAGTAGCAGTTTCATGCCTCTGTGATGTACTTCTTTTAGTAGTTTGTCGAAATCTTCGGTGTTACCAAACAAAGGATGTATGCCTGTATAATCAGCAATATCATAACCGAAATCAGCCATAGGCGAAGGATAGATCGGGGAGAGCCATACAGCGTCAATCCCCAGCCATTGCAGATAATCCAGTCTGTTGATAATACCATTCAGATCGCCTACGCCATCACCGTTGCTATCCTGGAAAGAACGGGGATATACCTGATAGATGACGCCTGTCTGCCACCATTTGTCGTAAATCGTTGCCATTACTGATGAGGTTTTGATGATACGCTATCTGTTCACAACATTTTTGCCAGAAATATGACTGCCGGGATCAGCTGTAGTTTCGGCCTGAAGCTTGTGCACTGGTTTAAAAAACGATTATGGCAAGACCACGCGCAAAGAAACACACCGTAGGCCGGGCAGGTAGGAAAAGCTCCGGTAGAAAATGGTCGGCACATGTCAATGAGACCAGCGATGCCATGGACCTGCGGGAGGGCGTCTTTAAAAGTGACGATCCGGAGAAGATAGCCCGCTCCCTGAAAAGATCGGCTACCAAAAGCCGTCGTAAAAAAGGTACGCCCTATCAGTCAGCCATGTCTATGTTGAACTTTTATATCAACAGGGCCGGTAAGAATTTACCGGAGAAACAGCAGCATGTGCTGGAAGATGCCAAAGGGGAATTAAGAAAGGTTTTTGGCCGGGAAGAGTAGATCGTCTGTTCCTGACAGCAATGTAACTGCAGGCACTTCGTTTATTGTCATAAATCAGTGCCTGTAGTTGCTTTTGCTGACGAAAAGCACCCATAGTTTTGCGTATAATCGTTATCTTGCCCCCGGAATTTTAGCTTTTCACGTTATATCCTTTTACCCACATCAGCTATACAAAACTACCCGGCATGCGCAAAACGTTTATTTTCATCTGTTGCCTTTTCCTATGGAAAATGGTAACTGCACAGGAACTGCTTTCTCCGGATAAAAATCTGCAGTTGCAGTTCTCCATAACAGACAATGGAAAACCCACCTATCAGCTGACCTACAAAGGGAAAGCAGTGATCAGACCCAGCCACCTCGGACTGGAACTGAAAGCAGACGCTTCCTTTATCGATAGCTTTGAAGTAGCTGGTAGTAAACTCTCCACCTATGATGAAACCTGGGAGCCGGTATGGGGCGAGGTGAAGGAGATCCGTAATCAGTATAATGAACTGGAAGTGAACCTGCACCAGCTGTCAACCGACAGGACGATCATTGTACGTTTCCGTTTGTTCAACGACGGACTCGGTTTCCGTTATGAGTTTCCTCAGCAGAAACACCTGGCCTATTTCGTGATTAAGGAGGAAAGAACAGAGTTTGCGCTGGCGGGAGATCACAAGGCTTTCTGGTTGCCCGGTGACTATGATACACAGGAATATAGCACAGTTACTTCCAATCTCTCGGAAGTTAGAGGGAAAATGAAGGATGCAATCACGCCGAATGCTTCTCAGGCGCCTTTTTCACCAACCGGTGTGCAAACACCGCTGATGATGAAAAGTAAAGACGGATTGTATATCAATATTCACGAAGCAGCATTGATCGAATACTCCGCGCTGTCCCTTGAACTGGATGATAAGAACTTCGTGTTGAAATCTGTCTTAACTCCTGATGCTATAGGTGATAAAGGTTATCTGCAGGCACCCTGTAAATCACCCTGGAGAACGATCATTGTGAGTGATAAAGCAGGTGATATCCTGACGTCGAAACTGATCTATAATCTGAATGAACCTCCGAAATATGCGGATGCTGCCAGCTGGATCAAACCGGTGAAGTATGTGGGTGTATGGTGGGAAATGATCACTGGTAAAAGCACCTGGGCTTATACTGATATTGAAAATGTACAGCTGGGGGTGACTGATTTTTCCAAAACCAAACCTAATGGTAAACATGGAGCTAATACAGCACATGTGAAAGAATATATCGACTTCGCTGCGGAGCATGGATTTGATGCGGTGCTGGTAGAAGGATGGAACCAGGGTTGGGAAGACTGGTTTGGTAAAACAAAAGACTATGTGTTTGATTTTATCACACCGTACCCGGATTTTGATGTACAGGAATTACATCGTTATGCGGCGTCAAAAGGTATTAAGATCATCATGCACCATGAAACCTCTTCCTCCGTACGCAACTATGAACGCTTCATAGACACTGCCTATAAGTTTATGGTGAATAATGGCTACAATGCCGTTAAAAGCGGTTATGTAGGCAATATTATTCCGAGAGGCGAACATCACTACGGACAGTGGCTGGTGAATCATTACCTGTATGCCATCACAAAAGCAGCAGAATACCACATCATGGTGGATGCGCACGAGTCTGTACACATGACCGGCTTATCCCGTACTTATCCTAACCTGATCGGACAGGAATCTGCCCGTGGTACAGAATACGAAGCATTCGGCGGTAATAATCCTGATCATACGACCATTCTGCCGTTTACAAGACTGATTGGTGGTCCGATGGACTATACGCCTGGTATTTTTGAAATGAATGTCAGTGCATACAATCCCGATAACAGCTCGAAAGTAAACAGTACGATTGCCCGTCAGCTGGCACTATATGTGACGATGTATAGTCCCTTACAGATGGCGGCAGATTTCCCGGAAACCTATCGTAAACATATGGACGCGTTCCAGTTTATCAAGGATGTAGCGATCGACTGGGAGGATACAAAAGTGCTGGAAGCAGAGCCGGGAGATTATATTACGATCGCCCGAAAAGCAAAAGGGAAGAACAACTGGTTTATCGGAAGTACCTGTGATGAGAATGGACGTGTTTCAAAGATCAGTTTTGATTACCTTGATGCCGGCTGGAAATATATAGCGACTATTTACAGTGATGCAAAGGATGCGCATTATGCGAAGAATCCAAAAGCATATACGATCAAAAAAATGGTAGTGACCAATAAAACGGTATTGTCCCTGCCGTGTGCCCCCGGAGGCGGTTATGCTATCAGTGTGATGGAAGCAGATGATGATGCGATAAAGGCACTGAAGAAATAAGAAAGACAATTTTATATAAGCATACGGTACAGGCAAACAGTCTGTACCGTTTTTTTTTGTCATGACTGAAGAGCCGGAATTTAGATTCAGTTTTTCTTTAGAATCGGCTCTTACATTCGTTATAGTTAAACTTGAGTTATGCGCGTGATGAATGTTCTGACAGGAGTATTAATTTTTTTACTAATGTCATTTACGGTTTGGGAGCCGGATTTTGAGGTGGCCAGGAAGACAGCGAGAGATAAAAACCAACTTATTTTGTTAAATTTTTCAGGATCGGATTGGTGTGGTCCCTGTATCAGATTAAGAAAAGAGATATTTGACAGTGAACAATTTATAAAAATGGCGGATACCACGCTTGTAATGGTAAACGCAGACTTCCCCCGAAATAAGAAAAACCAGCCTGAACGGCAGGTACAGCAGCAGAATGAAGCGCTTGCTGATAAGTATAATCCTACCGGTAAATTTCCTTACACCGTTTTACTGAATGCCGATGGAAAAATCATTGCATCCTGGGACGGATATCCTAAAACAGATGCCATGCATTTCACAGAAGAAGTAAAAAAGCTTTGTGATGCAAACACACACTGACACAGTACTGACTGCATTTCGCAGATCTGTGCGGCTAATGGGGAACGCTTTTGAAATTACAGTAGTAGCGGAAGACGAATCATGGGCATCGGCTAAGATAGACCTTGCAGTGGCAGAGATCCGGCGTATTGAATCGTTGCTGACAACATTTAGTGATGATAGCCAGACGAACCTGATTAATCGTCAGGCGGGTATTGCGCCCGTACGTGTGGATTGGGAGGTTTTTGAGCTGATCCGCCGGTCAATCAGGATTTCCGGTGTGACGGATGGCGCCTTTGATATTACCTATGGGTCCATCGACAAGCGGTTATGGAATTTTGACAGCGCTATGACCAGTTTACCGGATGAAGCAACCGCTAAATCAATGGTCAGACTAATCAACTATCGTCATATACTATTGGATGAGGCCAACAGTACTGTTATGCTGAAAGAAAAAGGTATCCGCATCGGCTTTGGTGGGATAGGTAAAGGATATGCTGCGGAAATGGCCAAAGCATTGTTGCAACGGGAAGGTGTGCAAAGCGGGATTGTGAATGCATCGGGAGATCTTGTTACGTGGGGATATCAACCGGATGGCACTCCATGGACAATTGGCATTGCCCATCCGGACAATGCACATCTGCCATTTTCCTATATGAACATAACTGGACTGGCTGTTGCAACTTCAGGTAATTATGAGAAGTATGTGATGATCGGAGGAAAGAAATATTCTCATACGATCAATCCCAGAACAGGACTCCCTGTCACAGGGATTAAGAGCGTGACTATCATTAGTCCGAATGCCGAAATAGCCGATGCCATGGCGACACCGGTGACAATTATGGGCATCAGGGCCGGATTGAATATGATCAATCAGATTCATTATCTCGGATGTATCATCATTGATGATGATAACAACATTTATACATCACAAAACATCAATTTAAAATGAGTATGGACAGGCGATCGTTTCTTGTGTGGCCCATGGCCGCATGTTTTGCAGTAATGGCATTTGCTTCCTGCACGACTGTAAAGGAATATCAGAAGAACAGATTAAATGATGCTGAAATGGTATCAGGTAATCGTAAGGTGGAAAAAACAGAACTAAGTTTTCAATCCTACAGAGAGGGCTCTTCCGGTGCGAATGCCGGCAAGAGTGGTGGCGGATGTGGTTGTAACTGATTGTTAAGAAATAAGGTTTGTATCTATGAGGAGAATATTTTTCACTGCCGCAACCATCTTGTCGTTATTACGAGTGCACGCGCAACAGCAGCAACAGGACACGGGGTATGAAAGCAGGAAGCTAAAAGTAGATGAGATTAATCTGGTGTCAAGTTATTACAGCCAATCTGGAAATAACGCTGCAGTAACAGGGGGGATCGGTTCACAGCACCTGACTGATATCGCTAATGTTTTTGACGTCAGATTATTTAAATATGACAGGCAGCAGCGTAAACATACTTTTGACATTGAAGTGGGAATTGATCATTACACGTCCGCATCTTCAGACAAAATAGATCTGAAAGCTAATTCTTCTGCCTCTCATGCGGATACGCGTATTTATCCTTCACTGACCTGGTCTGTTGAGAATGAAAAGAAGGGCAGTACTTTCGGTGTTGGCGTATCCTCTTCTACGGAGTTTGACTATCAGTCATTTGGAGCGAATGTCAGTTTCGCGCAAAAGACAAAGAACAGGAATGGGGAATTCTCTGCAAAATTGCAGACCTATCTTGATCGTGTGAAATTAGTTACCCCGGTAGAACTCAGAAATGTACCGTATGGTGAAGAGCAGGACCACTATGCTACAGCGAACAGGAATACATATGCCGGCTCTTTATCTTATTCGCAGATCATTAATCAGCGTTTTGAAGTGACATTACTGGCTGATCTTGTGAGTCAGCATGGTTATCTGGGATTGCCTTTTTACAGGGTGTATTTTGCAGATGGGTCAGTACACCAGGAGAACTTACCTGACAATAGGTTAAAGGTACCGTTGGGCATACGTGCGAATTATTTTCTTGGCGACCGGTTTATTATAAGGGCTTATTATCGTTTCTACACGGATGACTGGGGACTGACTTCACATACTGCTAATATAGAGTTACCGGTTAAAATAACGCCTTTCTTCTCTGTGAGTCCTTTTTACAGATATTATACACAGTCCGCTGTGAAATATTTTGCGCCATATCAGCAGCATACCGCGAAGGATAACTATTATACCAGTAATTATGATCTGTCTAAGTTCAACAGTAGTTTTATCGGGGCAGGAGTTCGTATAGCGCCGCCGAAAGGCATATTTGGCATGCAGCATTTTAATATGCTGGAGCTAAGGTACGGGCATTATGTGAAGAACATCAATATGAATGCAAATATCGTTTCAATGAACCTGCGTTTTAAATAGCATGCATCCGGTCAGGCGGACTTTAACGCCTGACCGGATGATCTATGTTAATGCTTAAGTGTCCTTTTAACCCCATCTATCTCCATGATCAGGTCTGAACCATATGCACTGGACGGCGTCTGATAACCGGGTTTATAATTACCACTAATGATCTTTTTTGCAATCACCAGGATTGTAAAGGCAGTCAGTGAATAGGCTTCCGGAGTTTCCATATTGGCTTCCACAGACTTCCCCTGGGCATTGGATACTTTTCCCCATATGTAACTGGTGGATTTATCACGTACCTGTTGATTGGGTCCGGCGGACTGCATCTTCAGGATCCCCATGATGATACTACGCATGAAGGATGTTTTCAGTAACCAGTTAAATATGGATTGTCCTTTCAGGAAATACCAGGCGGATTTATTGATTGCGGTGAAGGTCCGGATATTAGGAATGCGGGTAGAATACCAGGCGGTGCTGATATCTCCCCATGGAATGCTCATCACGAAGACCGGTTTTTCATATCCCGGGAAGCGTACGGACATGCCCTTTGCACCCATTGGCTCATGTACGATCTGATGGTCCTTTCTGATAGCGCCGGGAGTACCCAGCTTATGTAGTGTACTGATCGAGGTGCCACGGGAAAGTGCGCTGCCGATGACGGCAAATGCGATGGTCAGTTCGCTGGCGTCAGGCAATTGTTCTTTCAGGTAAAGCGCGAGGCAGTCGGTCGGTACGACGTCAAAACCTGCGCCGGGTAGTATCATGATATCTTTGTCCTTCGCTGCCTGATCATACCCCTGCAACATTTCAAATACATCCAGGTCTCCGTTGAGATCGATGTAATGGGTATTGGTAGCGATACAGGCATCGATCATCGGTTGTGCGGTAATATGATAGGGGCCGGCAGCCTGGATGACCAGTGCGATATCTGAAAGGGCCGCGTTGAGGGCATTGCTGTCATGCAGTTCGACGATGCGGAAGGGTAGTTGTAGTTCTTTTGCGAGGGCTTCGATCGCGTCTTTTTTACGGCCGGCAAGAATAGGTTGCAGACCATATTGAGCGGCATATCTGGCAATGAGTTCTCCGGTATAACCATTCGCTCCATAGAGCAATATACTGTTACGTTGCATAGGGGAAAAATACACGATAACCCGGAAACTACAAATAATAGTTTCCGGGAATATATATCCTATAACACCCGCTCCATCTGAATATTGCAGCGTTCGTAGGGAGATGTATGTCCGATGACACGTTCAAAACCCAGTTTATGATAAAGACTGATCGCGGGTTTTAAGATAGTATTACTTTCCAGGTATACTTTCTTTGCTCCCAGTGATCTGGCTTTATCCAGGATGGCATTTCCCAGTAGCCAGCCGATGCTTTTACCTTGTGCAGCAGGAGATACGGCCATTTTTGCGAGTTCGTATTCATATTCCGGATCCTTCATTTTGATGAGGGCACAGACGCCTACGGGTTTGTCCTCGTAGAGAGCAACGAATATATAGCCGCCGTTGTCGAGAATATATCCCTGTGGATTATCGAGGGCTTTATAATCCGCTTCCTCCATTGTAAAGTAGGTCGAGATCCATTCTACGTTCAGTTCTTTGAAAGCCTGCTGATAGGCGGGGGTATAATCAACGATCTGTACTTTCCGGCTTTCTCTGTCCTTTTTCTGCTCCTGGACCCTGCGGAAGAGACTCTTCTGCTCCAGCAGGAATTCCCATTCTCCAATGGCCTCCCAGAGGTCATTACGTGTGTTGGCAGAGATGGCTTCAATCGCGTTGTTGACGTCGGTATATTGCGCTTCGATCTTATCAGTGATCTCTTTTCCTTTGGGAGAGAGGCTGACCATGTTGCGGCGGCCGTCGGTTTTATCTTTCTTTTCTTTTACCAGGCCTTTATCCACCATTTCACTGATGATCTTACTCACGGAGGGGTGGGAGTGGCCTATTTCTTTGGCAATGGCGGTAATTGTATTCGCTTCACCTTTGGACAGGACGTAAAATACAGGCCACCATTTAGGGTTCATATCAATATCATATTGCTGGTAGATCTGTGCCGCGTCTTCGGTGATCATGTCTGTCAGTTGGCGTAGTCTGCTGCCAATGGCTAGTTTGCCGATGGTGTCGTAAAAGCTCATAATCTAATAATTGTGTAAGTAATTATGTAACCAGTTACGCAAATGTAATGAAAATTGGAGATTAGCAATTAAAAATTAAGAATTTATGGAGCAGGATGAAAGGGGCTGCTCTGCTGTGTTTTCAGATACCTGGCGGACCGATGCCCGTTTTTAAGATGATGGGGTGGTGGCAGGCTTTACGGTGGGGGCTTTGGGAGGTAAGTGTGTGTGGCTGCTTTTGCTGTGGTTTCAGATACCTGGCGGACTGACGCCCGTTTTTAAGATGATGGGGCGGTGGGAGGTGGGCTGTGCGGTGGGTGCTTTGGGGGGAGGGTAGCTGGATGCAGGGGACAGGCTAAGGTCCGCGCAGGTATCTGAAACCTCCGCTGGAAGCGCCTGATGAGAGAGATATTGGGTGGGGGTGGTCATTGTGGTACTTGTGGGGTGCAGAAAGTGGTATGGGCGATGAGTAGGGTGGTGTGTATAGGTGATGAGTAGGATGGTGGGTATGGGTGATGAGTATGGGTGATGAGTAGGGGCGCTATATGCATGCTTCATACATGCTTTATACATGCTTTATATACGGAGTATCTCGGGAGGAGTTACACTGCAGGTGCAAAATAGCGCACCGGTGCAGTGTAGCCTTAAGGTTATTCGTTGTATACTTAATTTTTTCCTTCTGCGGCATACTCCAGCAGATCTCCCGGTTGACATTGTAATGCAGCACAGATGGCATCCAGTGTTTCCAGACGTATGGCTTTTGCTTTGCCGGTCTTCAGGATGGAGAGGTTTGACATGGTGATATCCACTTTCTCACTCAGCTCCGTCAGAGACATCTTCCTTTTGGCCAGCATGACGTCAAGATTTACGATGATAGGCATATTTATACAGTTAATTCGCTTTCAGTCTGCATTTCCAGACCACGCTGATACACCACCGCGATGATCCAGATAATCAATCCGGTGATAATGCCTGAACCTACTTCGATGTTCAGTGAGAACTGAAGCGAGGATGCAAGATTATGCATAAACCTGCTGAAAATGGCATAATGTAAAATTTTCAGTACATCTGCGGCTATGAAAAGGATAGAGAGTTGCTTCAGTAATACGACGATCCTGGGAGTAAACGGACGTTCGGGGTCCAGGGCGTTGAAGATGTTCATAAAGGTTCTGAGTATCAGCAACCATATGACGAACTTTATAGCACTGTAAAAGTGCGAGTAACTGCCAAGGCTGGAAAACGGTTTGACAGTCAGCATGTATTTGTTTTGTACGGCAGTATAGGCAATGGTGCTGTCGGCCGTAAAATGCTGTACCGCCGGTTGGTTGGTTTTGGCGAAAGAGACCACCTCGTGGGTAAGTCCGCCGGGGATACCATTGGCCGCTGAGTTTCCTGTGACGAAAAAGAAGATCCATAGGGAGGTCAGCAGGATGGCTATCAGTAGTGTAAGATAATAGGTCGATGTAATCAGGATGTTCAGGATTCTGATAATTGACTTAGGCTTCATACATATTTGGGTTTATGCCCCAAAGGTAAATGTAAGTTTATTACAATTCAAAATAAATTTATCGATTTACAATAAATGATTGTTGTTTTGGGTTAAATGTAAAGAAAAGAAAAAGCCTGTCATAATACCGGTAGGTATCCTGACAGACGGTTATAAGCGCAACATGAAAAAGTTATTTCAGGTCATCGATACTCCATTTATAGCGGGTGACACTACCCAGGAGGGCGGCGGCGCCGGCACAGGTCCATACGGCATAATTTAACGGTGCTTTCGGACCGACGCTGAAGGTCATGGTCAGGGCGAAGGCGATCATCAGCAGAAAGGCACCCCATGCAGCGATCCTGGTTTTATAACCGATCAATAGCATCAGACCGAAGATGATTTCTGCAGCGGTGGCGGTGATGGCCAGTATACTCCCTAAGAAAGGAGGAGCGTAAGCATTCAGGGTATTGGAGTAGGCGAGAAAGTGTTCCCAGTCTCCCCAGGATGCATTCGGGGAGCCGGGAGGTCCCCAAAGGCCGAATCTGTCTGCTACTGCGGAGAAAAGTGATATAGCGAAGGCGATCCTTAGAAATAACTGTGAGAAATTTACTGAGCTGGAGTTCATTGTGTTATCGTTTTGGAAAGATAAAGTTCGGGTTGATCAGACATTAAAATCTTGTTCCTGATTAAGAAATTAGTCCCTTAAATGTATATAGCATCTGAACACCGTTCACGAATGAACAGCATACAGATGCTATATAACGTTTTATAAAAAGGGTATAATAAGGCCTAATTTGCCATGATCAGGGCAGTGATCAGGGCTCCAATAGCCACGCCGCCTATCCCAAATTTTAAAGCCCTGGCGTTTCGTTTCCGACGTTCTTCTTCCAGCATTTTCCTGGACTCTTCCAGCAGCTTTTGTGTTTCAACGAGGCTGGAAGTGGCTTTGTCGAGAGAGGAAGAGATGCCCTGCAGACTGACACTCGTTTTGTCCATAAAGGCGAGCGAGTTGTTAGTCAGCGAATCCATCTGGTGTTTCATCTGCTGGTAGTAAAACTCTTTTGTACGCAGCATGGTATCCTGCTGTCGTATCATGCTCTCATAGCTGTCCATGATGCCTTTAAAAGAAGAACTGCCCTGGCGTGTTTTATCGTAATATTTTTTGTAGATGCTAAAGGTGTTCTTGTTGACGATAAAGGCGGTATCGCAATGTATCAGGAGGGTATCGCCCCTGTAGATACTATATACGCTTGTGCCGGAGCTGTCTCTGAACGTTTTGAGCATGTCCTGGCTATATCCCTGCTGCGCGGCAAGACAGAGGAACAGCACAAGCAGCAGCTTGTGGTGGATAGATAATGGTTTCATATGTTGGTTATAAGTTTACAGGGGTTTTACATCAATGGGAGGAAGACTGTCAGTCGCTTTGAGTTCTTCTTTAAATGTTTTGACTTTTGCATTCAGTTCTTCAACGGTCTCTTTCAGTTTGGCGTTGGATTTTGCTTCCTCGATCTCTTTTTTGGTGTTCAAAATAGAGACGTTTGCCTGTATGTTCTTGATGTAATATTTGAACTTATCGACATCTCCCTGCAGGGAATCCAGTCTGGCACGGGAGGCATTGATATAGTTCAGCGCTGTGTCAATATTTCTTTGGGAGGCTTCGATGTTGTTCTGAATTTGTTTTAACTGGCTTTTCTCAAAGAAAGTAATGAGTGCGTTAATAACGGTTAATGCAAGCACAAGATAGATGACAATTCGTAGTGGCTTTTCCATTTAGAAAGGTGATTTGGGGCAATGAATAATGTTATGATGCAGCCTGGGGTTATGGCTGAAGAACGAAGTTATGACTATTATTCAAATGGTGAAAATTTAATTTAT
Organism: Chitinophaga sp. YR627; assembly: GCF_900114995.1. GTDB lineage: Bacteria > Bacteroidota > Bacteroidia > Chitinophagales > Chitinophagaceae > Chitinophaga. Next base: position 250,934 of record NZ_FOUX01000005.1, on the reverse strand, counting down.
TACAGCGGAAAGCCCCTGTGGAAGGGGCTTTCGTCGTTATGCAAGTTTGCGTATGCCGTAAGTTCTGACCTTGTCCAGCAGTTCCACTATAGAGTTGATTTCCAGCTTCTTGAAGATGCGGGTTTTGTAAGTACTCACAGTAGTAACCTGTAGCTCCATATGAGCGGCAATTTTCAACAGTGGCAGTCCCTGCGCCAGCAGGTTCATGACTTCTATTTCCCGGCTGGAAAGTTGTTCCAGCGGGTTGGAGAACGCGGGACGTAAAGGCGATAAGCGCTTATGTCCAGGCACTAAAACAGAGATGGTCAGACTGATATCTTCTTCAGATGATTTGTTACTGAGATAGCCATCTGCTGTTTCAAACAGCACGTCAACTATTCTTGTTTTTTCTTCACGGGAAGAGAACAGCAGGATCTTTGTGTCACGGTGCTTTTCTCTCACCATTTTCATCATCGACAAGGTATCACCTCCAGGCAAATGTCTGCTTAGTATGAGCAGGTCGAATGGTTGTTGCTGCATAGCCGAAGCCATTTCAGCGGGCGTTTCCACCATGAGGACGGTCACAGGTGCGGGTAGCATCGAAATAATCTGAGACAGGCCACATCGCATGATGGAGGGTTCATGGGCAATCAGGATATAGTTCATTCACTAGCGGATAATAGGATATAAATAGGTCTATGGTTACTGAGCCTGCTGCAGCAGGCATATATCACAAAGTTATAATATTTTGATAAGTAACGCTAATGACAGGCTGTAGTAATTGTACTACAAACATGTCAAATATTTACTATACATGTTTGAGGAGTCATATAGTAATTTTGTCGCGCAAAGCTATACCTGTTTTCGTACAGGCGTTTTGTGCAGCTGCTAAAAGATACTATACCGAGATACTATAAGATACTATGTTGTTGATAGGAGAAAACTCACAAAGATACCCGATCCTGTGAAAGTGTAACCTGTGCAGTAAAGAGTACAAATAACCTGAGACGGAAATAATGTAAAGGACACCAGACGTATCCTATGTGCCTGTGCATGCCCGTTCATCATCACAACACTAATTCTTACAGCAAATAATTGCAGGAATATACTTTTCCTGTATGGGAATACTATTTCCAGGCCAGAGACAGCTGGATGGAGGTTTTATCACTTATTCAATACAGATGGATAAATTTTACAAAGCAAAATTTGCCCTTCTATTTCTTTTTGCCGGCTTGTTCGCCACACATGACAGCCGGGCGGAAGGATCGAAGGATTTGTACCCCAATGGAGCAGGAGGGGGGCGTGCATGCCTTGTCTCCACGAATGCAACCAAAGCAGGATGGTCACTTACCAATACAGGGGTGCACTATGCCTATGTTAACGCCGGAGAAACGATTGGTGCCGCGAGTAGCGCACAGGGGATCGGTTCCGGCCAACTCGTACTAACTGCCCCTGACGGAACCGTGTATTCGTCTACGATAGGATCAACTACGGTAGGACAAATTGCCAACAGAACAGCAGAAAAAGCCGGACCATGGTCTGGCTATACGCCGTTTACAAGAGTGGCAGGAGCCGGACAGACGGGTTTGTGGAAGGTGGAATTTCTGTCCACCTTACCGTCGAATCAGATTACGGAAGGTGCGGGCGCGAACTGGACAGCAGATGAAGCCTGGACACAGAACGCAAGTTCCAGCGCTATTTGTGCGTGGGATGTTTCTGTAAGAACTGCGGGAGGTGTTATGCAGTCCGGCAGGGTCTATACCAACGTACTGAACATGTACGTACAGCACAATGATTATCAGGCAAAGCTGTATGTACTGACAAACGATGGTTATTTATTTAAAGTAAATAACAATGGACTGGACGGTCTTGGTTTCGTTGCTTTTGTGAATAACAAAGGTCTTACGGATAAAGGAAAGGATACAGATCCACCTCTCTATAAAAGTGTAGCGGGTACCGCATATAATAATGAGATCTATACATGGGATCCAAGGAAAGATGATGGTGTTTACAGCGTTACCCATAAAATGTTTTATCAGGTACCTGATGCTACCTTACCTGCATCAGCACCTCAGCCGGGAGGAAAGACGACCTGGTTGAATGTTCCGAAAGTAATACCGACCATTTCGAATATTTCTGTTGATGGGGTAGAAGGTACTTCCGGACAGGTGAGTTCAAAAGGTGCTTATATTAAGTTTGATGCGAACACCATCGGAACTTATCGTATTAGCCTGGAAGGTACTGGTTCATTTGTGACCAGGAAAATAACAGGGACAGCAGCAAAAGGAACGAACAGTATTTTCTGGGATGGTAAAGATGGCGCAGGCGTTGCACCTGCACTTGGCGTTGCAAACGTTGTCGCCAAAGTACAGTTGCAGGGTTCTGAGATCCACTTTCCGTTTATAGATGTGGAGACCAACAGTAAAGGTCTGATCATCGAGCAGCTTAAAGATGATCACGTTACAGTAGAAAATGATATTGTGTACTGGGCGGATTCTACATTTAGCGGTGGTGCAGGTATTGCAAGTAATCCATTGATCAATGGTAACGAAGGCAGCGGTATTTCCAGTAACAGTAATGGTCATAAATGGGGACTGGACTTCGGTAACAACAGAACGATGGACACCTGGACCTATATCCTGGGTGACGTCGCCACTAAAAATACGTCACTTAATATAGTACGTGCCGACCTGGCGATACAAAGTGTGGGCCCAAGCGTAGGTGGTACTACACAAGTATATCAGGGACAGTCTATCGATTACAGGGTAGTCGTAGTAAATAATGGTCCGAGCGATGTAACCGGTGCGCCTTTTGCGATAAAAGTGCCTGCCGGTTTTACTATTGCCAGTGTGAGTGATGTGACATATACTACCAGCTGTGGTACAGTTAACAGTGCATCGCTGACAGGTGGTAACTATTCCGCATTACTGGACCTGCCAAACGGCTGTAATATCATCTTTACCTTTAAAGGTACCCCTTCAACAACTGGTGCGATCAATATCGAGACCAGTATTATGCGTCCGAAAGACGTGACGGATCCGGATGCCACCAATCCGGATGCAACGGTACCTCCAACAGATCCTCATCTGGAATGTAAAAATGGTACTGCAACAGAAAATTGTAATAACATTAAATATAGCAGCACGGTAACGGCGATCCCCAATGTGAATATTGTGGTGAACAAGACGACTGCTGCGACCAGTTATGTACCTGGTGGAACAGTGGTATATACCTTCACTGTTACTAACACTTCTTCGGCCAACGCAGCCAGCAATGTACACGTTACGGACAATGCGCCGGGCGTTACAACAATTGGCAGCTGGACGGCCGCCTTCACGACGGGTACTGGTACTTTACCTGCTACCAGCGGTACCGGAAACATCAACCAGACAATTACAACATTACCTGCAGGAGCTGTTGTAACATATACCGTAACAGTAAATGTACCAGGTGGTTTTACAGGTACTTTGCAGAACACGGCCAGTGCCTCATCTCCTGATGATGCTGTCACCACTGATAATACCAGTACAACAACACCTATTCCGGTTGTACCAAGAGCAAACCTCGTGGTATCGAAATCTACCGGTGCAACACAATTTGTACCCGGTGGAACGGCGATCGTATACACTATTGGTGTGACCAACGATGGTCCGGATGATGCTGTAAATGTGAATGTGACCGATAATCTGCCTACCGGTGCTGCCAGCATGAGCTGGACAGCTACTGCAACGGCAGGGGTAACGCTTCCGGCGGCATCCGGAACAGGCAGTATCAATGAGATAATTGCCAGTCTTCCTAATGGAAGTACAGTAACGTATACTGTTACCGTAACGACATCTGCAGCATTCAACTCCCCACTGGTTAACAGCGCTTCGGCTACCAGTGATCTGCTGGACCCTGTAACTGGCGATAATATCAGCACAGTAATACTTCCGCCGAACCGACAATCAGATATTGGTGTAGTGAAGTCGACAACAGCGACGACCTTTGCACCAGGTGAAGATGTGACATATACTTTTACCGTTACGAATAATGGTCCGAGTGATGGAAGCAATGTATCAGTAACTGATAATGCACCAGCAGGTACAACTATCAAATCCTGGACAGCTGTCACAACAACAGGTACTGCAACAGTACCAGTTACTTCCGGTGCAGGTAATATTAATGAGACTATTACGGAGTTGCCAAATGGCGCTGTCGTAACCTATACCGTCGTTGTTACTACTACGTCGAACTTTACGGGTAACCTGAGCAATACGGCTACGGCAACCAATGCGACTGACATTGTAGGAACTAACAACTCAAGTACCACAACACCTATCACCCCATCACCAAAAGCAGATATCGTTGTAGTGAAATCAACTGCCGCGACAACTTTTGCTCCGGGTGAAGATGTAACTTATACAATTACCGTTACTAATAATGGTCCGAGTGATGCTACTAATGTAACGGTGACAGACAACGCACCGACTGGTACGACGATCAAAGCCTGGACAGCGGTCGCCACCACTGGTATCGTTAACCTGACAAATGTTACAGGTAGCGGTAATATCAATGAAAGTATCGCGCTACTGCCAAATGGTGCAGTAGTGACTTACACAGTTGTAGTCGCTACGCCTTCGAACTTCAGTACTAACCTGATTAATACTGCAGGTGCAAATTCCTCTGTAGCTGATCCGGTAGCAACAAATAATAATAGTACTACTACTGGTATCACCCCAGCACCCAAAGCAGATATCGCTGTAGTCAAATCTACGACCGCGACTACTTTCGCTCCAGGTGAAGATGTGACTTATACTATCACTGTAACTAATAACGGTCCGAGTGATGCAGCAAACGTAGTAGTGACTGATAACGCACCAACTGGTACGACGATCAAGTCATGGACAGCTGCTGTAACCACCGGCACTGTCACCTTACCAGCTGCTTCCGGCACAGGTAATATCAATGAAAGCATCGCGAACGTGCCAAATGGCGCCGTAGTGACTTACACTGTTGTCGTATCCACACCCGCCAGCTTCACTGCTAACCTGAGCAACACTGCTGCTGGTTCCAGTGATGCAACTGATCCGGTGCCTGCTAACAACAACAGCACCACCACTGGTATAGTACCAGCACCGAAAGCGGATATCGCAGTTGTGAAATCAACAACCGCGACCAGCTTTGCTCCAGGTGAAGATGTAACTTATACCATCACCGTAACGAATAACGGCCCAAGTGATGCAGCAAACGTAGTAGTGACTGATAACGCACCAACCGGTACGACTATCAGGTCATGGACAGCTGCTGTAACCACTGGTACCGTAACCTTACCAGCTACTTCCGGTTCGGGTAATATCAATGAAAGCATTACGAACGTGCCAAATGGCGCTGTAGTGACTTATACTGTTATCGTATCTACACCGGCTAATTTCACCGCTAACCTGAGCAACACTGCTGCTGGTTCCAGCGATGCAACTGATCCGGTGCCTGCTAATAACAACAGCACTACGACTGGTATCGCACCAACACCAAAAGCAGATATCGCAGTTGTGAAATCTACTACTGCGACAACCTTTGCGCCAGGTGAAGAGGTGACTTACACTATCACCGTAACCAACAACGGTCCTAGTGATGCAGCAAACGTAGTAGTGACTGATAACGCACCAGCTGGTACGACTATCAAGTCCTGGTCTGCTGTTGTAACCACCGGTACTGTCACATTACCAGCTGCTTCCGGCACCGGTAATATCAGCCAGACCATCGCGAACGTGCCAAATGGCGCCGTAGTGACTTACACTGTTGTCGTATCCACACCCGCCAGCTTCACTGCTAACCTGAGCAACACTGCTTCCGGTTCCAGCGATGCAACTGATCTGGTGCCTGCTAACAATAACAGCACAACAACAAGCATCACACCATCACCAAAAGCAGATATTGCTGTAGTGAAATCTACCACAGCAACCAGCTTTGCTCCAGGTGAAGATGTAACCTATACCATCACCGTAACGAATAACGGTCCTAGTGATGCAGCAAACGTAGTAGTGACTGATAACGCACCAATTGGTACGACTATCAAGTCCTGGTCTGCTGTTGTAACCACCGGTACTGTCACCTTACCTGCTGCTTCCGGCACCGGTAATATCAGCCAGACCATCGCGAACGTGCCAAATGGCGCGGTAGTGACTTACACTGTTGTCGTATCCACACCCGCCAGCTTCACTGCTAACCTGAGCAATACTGCTTCCGGTTCCAGCGATGCAACTGATCCGGTGCCTGCTAATAACAATAGCACGACCACTGGTATTGCACCAGCACCAAAAGCAGATATCGTTGTAGTAAAATCAACTACTGCGACAAGCTTTGCTCCGGGTGAAGATGTAACTTATACTATCACTGTAAGCAATAACGGTCCGAGTGATGCAGCAAACGTAGTAGTGACAGATAATGCACCAACTGGTACCACTATCAAGTCATGGTCTGCTGCTGTAACCACCGGTACTGTCACATTACCAGCTGCTTCCGGTACGGGTAATATCAACCAGACGATCACGAAAGTGCCAAATGGCGCAGTAGTGACCTATACTGTAGTTGTCGCTACACCAGCCAGCTTCACAGCAAACCTGAGCAACACGGCTGCTGGTTCCAGCGATGCAACTGATCCGGTGCCTGCTAATAACAACAGCACTACGACTGGTATCGCACCAACACCAAAAGCAGATATCGCTGTAGTTAAATCAACTACTGCGACAACTTTTGCTCCAGGTGAAGATGTAACTTATACCATCACCGTAACCAACAACGGTCCGAGTGATGCAGCAAACGTAGTAGTGACTGATAACGCACCAGTTGGTACGACTATCAGGTCATGGACAGCTGCTGTAACTACCGGTACAGTAACATTACCAGCTACTTCCGGTTCTGGTAATATCAATGAAAGCATCACAAAAGTGCCAAATGGCGCAGTAGTGACTTATAATGTTGTAGTGTCTACGCCGGCGAACTTCACTGCAAACCTGAGCAACACTGCTTCCGGTTCCAGTGATGCAACTGATCCGACGCCTGCTAACAACAGCAGTACTACTACCGGTATCACACCGGCGCCAAAAGCAGATATGGCCGTAGTAAAAACAACTGCCGCTACAACCTTTGCACCAGGTGAAGATGTAACTTATACTATTACTGTAACCAATAACGGCCCTAGTGATGCAGCCAACGTAAAAGTGATCGATAATGCACCGACTGGTACGACTATCAAATCATGGACAGCTGCTGTAACCACTGGTACTGTTACCTTGCCGGCTGCTTCCGGTTCCGGTAACATCAGCCAGACCATCGCCAAGGTTCCACCTGCTGCTGTAGTAACTTATACCGTTGTTGTATCGACTACTTCCGGCTTCACTGGCAACCTGAGCAACACGGCTACTGTCAGCAGCGATGTAACAGACAATACGCCTGCTAATAATATCAGCACAACACCAGGTATCACACCAGCACCAAAAGCAGATATCGCTGTAGTAAAAGCAACTACTGCAACTACCTTTGCTCCGGGTGAAGATGTGACCTATACTATCACCGTAACGAACAACGGTCCTAGTGACGCAGCGAATGTAAAAGTGATCGATAACGCACCGACCGGTACGACTATCAAATCCTGGACAGCTGCTGTGAAAACAGGTACTGTGACTTTGCCAGCTGCTTCCGGTACTGGTAATATCAACCAGACCATCGCGAACGTGCCAAACGGTGCAGCGGTAAGTTATACTGTTATCGTTTCTACGCCAGCCAGCTTCACCGGTAACCTGAGCAATACTGCTTCCGGTTCCAGCGATGCAACTGATCCAACGCCTGCTAACAACAGCAGCACAACCACGGGTATCGCACCAACACCAAAAGCGGATATCGCTGTTGTGAAAACAACTACAGCGACCACTTTCGCTCCGGGTGAAGATGTAACCTATACGATCACCGTAACGAATAACGGTCCTAGTGATGCAGCGAATGTAAAAGTGATTGATAACGCACCAACCGGTACGACGATCAAATCCTGGACAGCTGCCGTGAAAACAGGTACTGTTACTTTACCAGCTGCTTCCGGTACTGGTAATATCAGCCAGACCATCGCGAACGTGCCAAACGGTGCAGCGGTAACTTATACTGTAGTGGTGTCTACACCAGCCAGCTTTACCGGTAACCTGAGCAACACTGCTTCCGGTTCCAGCGATGCAACTGATCCAACACCTGGTAACAATACCAGCACCACACCAGGTATCACACCATCACCGAAAGCGGATATCGCTGTCGTGAAAACCACTGCTGCTACTGCCTTCGCTCCAGGTGAAGATGTAACCTATACCATCACTGTAACGAATAACGGTCCTGGTGATGCAGCAAATGTAAAAGTGATTGATAACGCACCAACCGGTACGACGATCAAATCCTGGACAGCTGCTGTGAAAACAGGTACTGTTACTTTACCAGCTGCTTCCGGTACTGGTAATATCAGTCAGACCATCGCGAAAGTGCCAAACGGTGCAGCGGTAACTTACACTGTTATCGTATCTACACCAGCCAGCTTTACTGGTAACCTGAGCAACACTGCTTCCGGTTCCAGCGATGCAACTGATCCAACGCCTGGTAACAATACCAGCACCACACCAGGTATCACACCATCACCAAAAGCGGATATCGCTGTTGCGAAAACAACAACTGCGACTACCTTCGCTCCGGGTGAAGATGTAACCTATACTATCACTGTAACGAACAACGGTCCTAGTGATGCAGCGAATGTAAAAGTGATTGATAACGCACCAACCGGTACGACGATCAAATCCTGGACAGCCGTTGTGAAAACCGGTACTGTTACTTTACCAGCTGCTTCCGGTACTGGTAATATCAATCAGACCATCGCGAAAGTGCCAAACGGTGCAGCGGTAACTTACACTGTTATCGTATCTACACCAGCCAGCTTTACCGGTAACCTGAGCAACACTGCTTCCGGTTCCAGCGATGCAACTGATCCAACACCTGGTAACAATACCAGCACCACACCAGGTATCACACCATCACCAAAAGCGGATATCGCTGTTGTGAAAACAACTGCTGCAACCAGCTTCGCTCCGGGTGAAGATGTAACCTATACCATCACCGTAAGCAATAACGGTCCTGGTGATGCAGCAAATGTAAAAGTGATTGATAACGCACCAACCGGTACGACGATCAAATCCTGGACAGTTGCTGTTAAAACCGGTACTGTTACCTTACCAGCTGCTTCCGGTACTGGTAATATCAGCCAGACCATCGCGAAAGTGCCAAATGGTGCAGCGGTAACTTACACTGTTGTGGTGTCTACACCTGCCAATTTCACTGCTAGCCTGAGCAACACCGCTTCAGCGACCAGTGACGCAACAGATAACACGCCAGGTAATAATACCAGCACCACTACCGGACTGACGCCAACAGCGAAAGCGGATGTGGAAGTGGTTAAAACACTGAAGAATACAACACAGACCACCTTCAAACCAGGTGAAGATGTATTCTACTATATCACTATTAAAAATAACGGTCCTTCAGATGCCAAAAATGTGAACGTAAAAGACGTAGCTCCCGCGGGAACCACTATCTTCTACTGGGGTGTGAACATACTGAACGGTACTGTATCACTGCCAAACAGAAATGGTAATACTGATATCAACGAGACCGTCGCATTGCTGCCAGCAGGCGCTGTGATCAGGTATGAAGTAGGTGTGAGAGTACACGCTGACCACACCGGTAACCTGACCAACACTGCCACTATCAGCAGTACTACTACTGACGCTGTGCCAGGTAATAATACCAGCACCAGCCCTGCACTGACAGATGATGCAAAAGCGGATGTAGTGGTGACGAAAAAACTGAAGAATGCTGCACAGACAAGTGCTGTGGCAGGTGTTCCACTGGAGTATGTAATCACTGTAACGAACAACGGTCCGGATGCTGCTGCTTTAGTAAAAGTAAAAGATGTAGCTCCTGCCGGTACAATGATCAGCACATGGGAAGCTGCTATATTGAGTGGTACGCCTGATATTACTGAGATAGGTGGAGCTGGAAATATAGATGCAGTTATCAATAGTCTCCCATCTGGTGCGGTTGTAGCTTATAACGTAACTGTAGTGATTCCGGGTGATTATAGTGCGGCAACTATCAGCAATACGGCTGTTGCAAATAGTCAGACGGCTGATCCGGTTACGACTAATAACAGTGCGACTACACCTGCATTGCCTGTGGTAGGGGAAGCCGATCTGGAGATCAGCAAAACTACCAGTGCACAGGATTATGTACCGGGTCGCACATTAGAATATACTATTGATGTGACAAACGTAGGTCCATCGGTAGCGAAAAGTGTTAATGTAAAAGATATCGCTCCTGCTGGTACTACTATCAGCGCATGGACAGCTACTGTAACAAACGGTACTGTAACATTGCCTGCTAACAATGGTACCGGTGATCTGGATCAGACAATCGCTGTAATGGCTGTTAATGCTGTGGTGAGATACAGTGTAATGGTAGCTGTTCCGGTTGACTTCAGAGGCGACATCACAAATACTGCAACTGTAGTAACGACAACAACGGATAAAAATCAGACGAATAACAGCAGTACGACCGCTGTGCTGAAACCAGTGCAAAGTGCAGATCTGGAAGTGACCAAACAACTGAAAGATCCTGCGCAGAAAAACTTTGTAGCAGGTAAAGATGTAGTCTATCTCATTACTGTGAAGAACAACGGTCCTGCACCGGCTACTAAAGTCAATATCAAAGACCTGGCGCCAGCGGGTACTACCATCGGCTCATGGACAGCTACTGTTACCAGCGGTACTGTGACCTTGCCAAATGCAAGTGGTACCGGTGATCTGAACGAGACCATCGCGATGATGCCTGACCAGTCAGTAGTGACTTACGAAGTAGTGGTGAAAACACCAGATACTTACCAGGGTGCACTTGTAAACACGGTAGATGTAAGCAGTGAAACCAGTGATCCGGCTCCGACATGTGCCGCTTGTACAGCACCAGCTGTGGCAGCAGATCCATTACCGGAAGCAGACACGGATGACTATGGTAATGTAAGAGCAGATAATCCGGTTACTATTCCGGTACTGAAGAACGATAAACCGGGTGATAACAACACACCACTCGATCCGAAATCAGTAGAGATCGTAACGCAACCTGCTCATGGTACTGTTGTGGTAAATGAAGATGGTACAATCGTTTATACTCCTACACCGGGTTATAACGGTCCGGATTCATTCACGTACAGAGTACAGGATCAGAATGGCAGCTGGAGTAACGTGGCGACTGTTAATATGAACATCGTTCCTGATGAGATAACAGTGCCAAACGTGATCACACCGAATGGTGATGGCGCCAACGATAAACTCGAGATCAAAGGCTTGAACAAATTCGTGCAGAACGAGATCATAATCTACAACCGCTGGAACAACGTGCTTTACAAAAAGCAGAATTACCAGGGTGAATGGGATGGACAAGGTCTGAACGCAGGTACATATTACTATACTTTGAAGGGGCTGGACGCCAATGGACAGTGGCATACCTACAACGGTTATATAATGCTGCTGCGATAAGAATCAGCAAAAGAAAGGCTACCGGCGCCAGCCGGTAGTCTTTACTTAAACGGCCATTTCCCTTCCAACAGTAAAAAAAGAGATTATGACTAGCAAGTTTTACAAGATCATTCTACCTATAATATTCTTCCTATCATTCCAGTCGGCACATGCGCAGCATGACGCGCAATTCAGCCAGTATATGTTTAACGGTTTGTATATCAATCCGGCATATGCAGGTTATAAAGAACAGTGGAACCTCAATATGTTCTACCGTACACAATGGGCAGGTCTTCCCGGTGCACCCAAAACATTTTCTGCTGCAGTTGACGGCGTCGTAAATGATGGCCGTGTGGGTTTAGGTCTGCAGGCAGTCAATGACCAGTTGGGCGCCGAGAAGAACACTGCCCTTTACGGTACTTATGCATATCGTCTTCCACTGGACGCGGACGGTAACAAACGTCTGGCGATCGGTCTGAGTGTAGGGTTCATCCAGCAACAGCTGAATCTGAAAGCGCTGAATCCGGCGAGCCAGAATGATGCGCTGCTGATGAATGCAAAAGGCACCTCCATGATGCCGGATGCAAGGGTAGGTATCTTTTATAACAGTGAACGTTTTTATGCGGGTGTATCTGCAGATAATATCATCTCCGGATCTTTTCAGAAGTCCGATAAACTGAGAACTTATCTGCCACTGAAACCAAATATGTTTTATACCGTTGGTGCGCTGTTCCCATTGTCGGAGAATGTATCCCTGAAACCTTCCATCCTGGTGAAGGAAGACTTCGCGGGGCCGACCAGTGCTGACCTGAACGCTTTCGTACTGTTCCATGAAAAACTCTGGATCGGTGCTTCTTACCGTACTGCCGTACTTAACAAGGATAAGATCGCAAATTCCCTGAGTAAGTCAGGCGCTGTAGCAGGTATGGTTGATTTCTTTATCAACGAGAAACTACGTATCGGGTATGCATACGATCAGACAACAAACGGTACAGGGGCTAACAGCTTTTCTACGCATGAGGTATCGATCAATTATACCTGGGCCAATCCTAAAGCAAGGATGTTGTCACCAAGATATTTCTAACATCATTGCGTTACAAAAACAGATATCATAATACCATTATGAATAGAAAACATTATACGCTTCCTGCATTGTTAAGTGCCTTGCTGGTAACGGGATTGTTTAATACCGCCAATGGACAGTACGTTATAAAAGAAGCCAATAGTCAGGCTACACTATACAATTACGCAGCAGCTATTCCATTATATCAGAAAGCTTATAAGAAGAAAGAAACGATAACAGCGGTCCGCGGACTGGCAACCAGTTACCGCCTGCTGAAGGATTATCCTGCTGCAGCTACCTGGTATGGCAAACTGGTAGCTATGCCGGAACATACTGCGGAGGATGAACTGTATTATGCAGCGATCCTCATGAACAATGAACAGTATAGCGCCGCAAAAGAGGTACTGAATACTTATCTGTCTAAAACACCGGGCGACCAGTTCGCGAAGAGTATGCAGGCAGGTTGTGACAGTGCTTCCGCATGGACAGCTGCGCCTGTAAGAGGAGACCTGGAGAACCTGAAAGGCCTGAACAGTGAATGGTCTGACTGGAGTACAGCTTTCAACAACGGAAAAGTAGTTTTCGCTTCGGATCGTCCTTACGATTCCCTGCGCCGGGATATGCTGTTCAACACCAGCAACATCAAGAAGAAGTATTACGGTTATACCGGTAACAGTTATCTGCATCTCTATGAGAGCAACGGTCTGGACAGCGGTTCCACCAAACTGCTGGTACGTAATGTGAATGGTGATTACCATAGTGCAGATGCGAGTTATACGGCGAACGGTGAAGCCTTCTATTATGCGATAACAGAACTGGCCAGAAAGAAAGGTTCACTGCTGGGTAAGGAAAATCCTTATACACTCAATATCGAGATCAGAGGTCAGCAACGTGATACTGCCGGCAGCTGGAAACAATTGCCTGCTTTCCCTTTCAACGAAATATTCAATCACTCCATCGGGGATCCTTACATCGCTCCTGATGGTAAAACCCTCTACTTTGTTGCTGACTACGGCGATAAAGGAAATGGCGGCACCGATATCTATTATAGTGCCCTGGATGCAAATGGTCAGTGGCAGACGCCGGTGAACATGGGCCCGGAGATCAATAGTGTTGGTAATGAACGTTCTCCGATGTTTGATGGAGATGGTGTTTTCTATTTCTCTACAGATGGACGTCCGGGTATGGGTGGATTGGACATCTTCCGTGCGGTGAAAGAAAAAGGTACCTGGGCGGTACGTAATATGGGACTGCCGGTAAACAGTGCGCAGGATGATTTTGCACCTGCTTACAATGGCACTAATACCATGTATTTTTCTTCCAACAGGAAAGGCGGAAAGGGTAGTGATGACCTCTATCGTTTTACGCCTGCGAAGATCCTGGTCTTCTCCCTGGAAGGTAAAGCGATCGACAAAAAGACCAATCAGCCACTGGGTGATGCTGAGGTGACCCTGGCGAATAAAGGCACCGGAAAAGCCTTAAAGGCTGTTACAGATAACGAAGGTAATTTTCATTTTGCATTGGATAGTTTGACAGCCTATGCGCTGGATGGCCAGAAGGCACTGTTTAGACCAGAACTGGGGGTTGCGGTGACGACGAACGGGTTGACAGAATCTGCAGTTTTACACCGTGACCTTTATCTGGAAAAGATCGAAGTAGAAGCTGTTGTGAACAAACCGAAAGAACCGGTTCCGGCAAAGGGAATTGGTGCTCCGCGTAAGATTGAACTGGGTAACAAGTTCAATCCACAGAACATCTATTTCGATCTGGGTAAGGCAGATATCCGTCCTGACGTAGCGAAAGAGCTGGATAAACTGATTGCGCTGATGAAGGAAAACGCAAGCTGGAAGGTGGATATGTCATTCCATACGGATAGCCGTTCGGATGATAACTATAACATGAAACTCTCCCAGCGTCGTGCGAATTCAACATTGAATTATTTCCTTTCCAAGGGAATTGATAAAAAACGCCTGACAGCAAAAGGTTATGGTGAGACCAAACTGATCAACCGTTGTGCGAATGGTGTGACTTGTACAGAGGAAGAACATAAGGCAAACAGAAGAGCGGAATTTACCGTTCTGGAACACTAAGACCTATCCGTGATTTATCCCTATATTGTGTTTTAAGTTGGCATTGCCCCTCGAGAGAGGGGCAATTGTTCTTTATATATACAACAGAATATCCCGTATCTACATTGTAAAGGGGCGTCATTATCAATAGCTTTATAGCATTGATCGCTCCTTATGTATATTACCCATATTGACACTGCCTGTATCCTGCTTGAAATAGGGGATTTCAAAATACTCACAGACCCAACGCTGGACAATGCCGGCGCTCTATACTATCATGGTTTTGGCGCCTTCTCCCGCAAGACCGAAGATCCGGCTATGCCGTTATCTGCCCTTCAGGATATCGACCTTGTATTGCTTAGTCATGATCAGCATAAGGATAACCTGGACAATAATGGCCGTGCGTTTATCGATACCTTTCCGCATGTGCTTTCTACGACAGCTGCTGCCAGACGTTTGAAAAATGTGACAGGTCTGCAAAAGTGGGAAACCTATAGAATAGATACGCCGAAGGTGCCTGGTTTACGGATCACAGCTACACCTGCCCAGCATCGTCCGGCATGGATACCGGAGTTTATATCCGGTATGGTGACTGGTTTTGTTATTGAGTATGATGGACAGCAGGATGGGGTGATCTATTTGTCCGGCGATACGGTGTATTTCAATGGGATCGCGGAAGTCGGAAAGCGTTTTAAGGTGGATACGGGGATCTTCAACCTGGGGGCAGTACAGTTCAGGTATCTTTCCGGTTTCGGACAGTATACGATGGATAGCAGGGGCTTGATCCGGTCCGCAGAGGTAATACAACCTAATAAGATCATTCCGGTCCATCATAGTGGCTGGACACATTTCAAGGAACAGACGGCGGCATTGCAAAAAGTGCTGCAGGGAAATCAACTGACCCGGGAGCGTACAATATTCCTGTCACGGGGAGAACGGACGCAGATTTGACCTAACTTTATCTGTATATCAAACCCCGTCACATGGCAGAACAGAAAACCAAACCAACCGAACAGTCTGTGGATGCTTTCCTGGGAAATGTGGCCGATGAAAAAGTAAGGGCAGACTGTTTCGAACTGGTGCGCATCATGGAGAACGTAACCGGTTACAAGGCGAAGATGTGGGGCCCGGCGATCGTAGGATTCGGGCAGTATCATTATAAATATGACAGCGGGCATGAAGGGGATGCCTGTCTGGTAGGGTTTTCTCCCCGTAAGCAGCAGCTCAGTTTATATGTCATGCCGGGTTTTGCGGACAACTCCACCTTGCTGGATAAGTTGGGGAAGCATAAAGCCGCCAAGGGTTGTCTGTATATCAAAAAGCTGTCCGACGTAGACCAGTCCGTATTGGAACAATTGATCAGTCAGTCAGTTGACTATCTCAGGAACAAATATCCGGAGTAAACAGATGCCTTCTAACCAGAACATCCCTATAGTACCTGTAAAGAGATAGGTGGTTTAGTTTTTATTAACAGTTTCAGCAGATTCTTTAAAAAAAGTTCGAAAAAGACGCTAAGATTTTTCGATTTCGCTGCTTTATCTATGTAAAGTCTTCGACCACCATTTACCAAAATCGACCATGAAAAAAACTTTTTTGCTCTTTGCGGCCCTGTTACCAATGCTGGCAAAGTCTCAATCTAAAAACACTTTTACCATTACCGGTAAGATCGGTAATCTGGATCCTAATGCACGGGTATATCTGGACTGGACCGATTTGCTTGGCAACGGGGGAACGGAAGATTCTGTGGATGTTATCAACGGGACTTTTAAATTTACCGGAGAACTGACAGGGGTGGCTACCTGCCGCATGGCACTGGCGCATCATGGAGATGGAAAGATGAAGGCTGTGTATGCCGGAGATGCCATCTATTTCAACTTTGGACCTGAGAATTTCACGATCACTTCAAAAGATTCCCTGGCAAATGCTGTGTTCAAAGGTTCTAAGATCCATGATCAGGAAGACGTCTATAACAAAAAGATAGGCGGACAAATCATGGCGATCACTAAAAATGCCAACTACGATTTTAATGCAGGTACACCTGAGCAGCGTGCTGATTCTAATTTCCTGAAAGAAATAGACATGCGTTTCCGCAAACGTGTAAGCGACAGGAATGCTGCGCAGCTGCAATATGCAAAGGATAATCCTAATTCTGTATTCGGACTGATCGCATTGTCGGAGTACACGAATATGTCGAAAAATATGGAGGTTGTAGCGCCTGTTTATAATGCCTTGAGTGCAAAACTGCGTAATTCAAAGAAAGGGCAGGAACTGGATAAGCGTATTAAATCGGTGAAGCTCACAACCCCGGGTGCAGAAGCGCCAAACTTCACGATGAAAGATACGAATGGTAATCCTGTCTCTCTGAAAGATCTGAGAGGCAAGACCGTGTTGCTGGAGTTCTGGGCGAGCTGGTGCAGCCCATGCCGTGCGGAGAATCCAAATCTGAGAGAACAGTATAAAATGTACAAGGACAAGGGTTTTGAGATCCTGGGTGTATCACTGGATAGTGATAAAAAGAAATGGGAAGAGGCGATCGCAAAAGATGGTATTCCATGGATCCATGTATCTGATCTGAAAGGTTGGGGTAATGAAGTGGGTATCCTGTATGGCGTGACCGGTGTACCGGCAGGTTTCCTGATCAGCCCTGAAGGCAAGATCATCGGAAATGACCTGAGAGGTGAATCTCTCAACAAGAAACTGGCAGAACTGCTGAATAAATAAACCTACACGTTATGAAAGTAAAAGGGCTGTACAATCATTGTACAGCCCTTTTACTTTTTATTCATTTACCGCTATCGCTAACAGGTACCATGCTGCGTGTGGCAGCCATTGTTCTGCCCAGCGCCAGTCATAGTCTTTCTTTGTAATGGCATAGGAGAGATTGAAATCAATATCGTTTTCATTCTCCAGACCGGAAGTAATACCATTCACAATGCCACCAGGCGCGTTGGTATATTCAAAGGTGCCGAAGAAACCGTATGCCGGATTGTTATGTCCGGCACCCTGTAACATACAGGCATCAAAAGGATTGAGTCCCAGTATCCAGTTCAGCTGGTTAAGCGCAAAGTTTTCCAGGCTATCGTGAAAAGGTTTATCTGCTTTGAATAACTGTGCCGTCATTCTTGCAGCGGTAGCCTGCGAACCAAGTCTGGCGTTTTCCCCCTGCCACCATGGAGATGCTTCACTACCGTGTGGAAAGAAGAACGTTGCTTTTCTGATACCGGCAGTATCTTCTGTATATTGACGGCTATAACCAAAGGGATTATTTACTTCTGTGGTGATAGCGAGTTCGTACTGCATGTATTGTCTGACTGTCGTCCTGATCTCCGTTTGCAAAGCAGCCGGCGCCAGTGGGTAGAAGTTCAGCAGACTAACAACCGGTAAGCCAGCATCAGAAGGATGGAAGAAAGGTCTGTCTTTGTCGTCAGCCCGGAAATAGTGCTGGTATTTACCACTGCTGATGAGGCGGTCTTTTAATTGCCTGGCGCGTTTGATGGCCGCCTGCAGATAGATGTCTTTGTGTGTTGCTTTGTAGAGCTCAGTGGCGGCACTGAGTGCGCAATAATCATCTACAATATTTTCTTTTCCATCATTGGTCATCAGCGGATTTTCCTTTTCCAGGAAGGCGAAGGCGTCTTCTGCTGTTTTCAGATAGTCTTTGTTGCTGTATTCTCCGGAAGTATCATAGGTGGAGGCGATGGCCAAGGCGGCGATGGATAGTCCGGCGCCTGAACGGTAGCTGGACTGATAGCTACGCCAGTTGTTCATTTCGCTGGAGGTGCCGCTACCACTGCCGAAGGACTGGTCTTTCGATTGTTTGATACGATAACCTTTGTCTTCCGGACGGATCGTGCGGTCTTTGGCCAGTTTACCCGGGCCAGGAGCAGAAACGGAACGATAGAAAGAAGCATTGGGGGCTTTTAGTCTGACGAGATAATCTGCACCAAACATGGCTTCGTCCAGTACACGTCTGATATACTGACGATAGTCTGTACCTGGTTTACTTTTCAGCAGCTCATATGTTTTCAGCAGACTCCAGACAGTGAGCGATACCTGTTGGGGATTGAAATACGAGGAAAAGGAGAGATGCGACAGGTGTTTACCATAATCGCCTGTTGCATCGTACCAGCCGCCATGTGCGTCGATGGTATCAGCAGGCATACCGGCGAGGTGCAGGTGATGATCCGCCTGATCCATGAGTCCTGTACAACGCTGTCCTTTGAAATAATAGACAACATCAGAGATGGTGGCCTGTTCCAGTACGTTCTTCCCGATGGTAAAAGGGTAGGAGCGTATGGATTGTCCGGCTACGCTGGTACTGAGGTAATAGGTACCTGCGGAGGTGTAGCTGCTGAAGTCAATTGTCCAGAACTGCCAGTGTTTCCACTGGTCTACCGGACCACTATACACGGCTTTTCCCGTGTAGACCTTTCGTCCGCTGGAGGCGTCGATCAGGTCTACATTGCTAACGCTGACCTTACTTTCTGCCAGCAGGATAGCGTGTTTGGATTTACTGAATTCATAACCGATGTGGTTTGTAACGATTTTGGTAGACTGGGCTTTGGATATGCCCGATAATAGTGTAATGAAGAGTACAAGGGTACTAAAAGATCTCATGGTTTTAATGTAATTAGAGGGCCAGATAATCAATGTCGGCAGACGATTCAATAACGTTACCCTAATATAAGCGATCAATCCGGTAGAATACCGGTTTTTTGAGGAAGCCGCTTTGCTGAGGTATGACAGGTATTGTTATGTGGTAAGGAGGAATAAAAGAGGTATCACTACGCAATTGCTATCGTAGTGAGAAGGAGGCATATTTACGAGGTTGCTGCTGTTTAAGCGGACAGTACTACATAATTAAGAATATTGACTGGTGGTACGCATGATTTCGCGTAGCTGAAGGGAAGCGGCATTATTGCCCAGGCGGGCTGCTCTTTCGAAATAATATTTTGCCCAGCGCTGAGATTTGCCTACGCCATCACCGTGTTTATAGCAGAGGCCGAGATTATACAGTGCCTTAGGATCGTCTTTGGCAGCTGCTTTCTTGTACCAGAAGATCGCCTGGGTGAAGTCCTTTTCTATGCCGAGACCGTAGAAGTAACAGTATCCCAGATCGCGTTGGGCTTCTGTATCTCCCTGTGCAGAAGCCAGTTTGAACCAGTAAACGGCTTTTTTATCGTTTTTTCTGACAACATCTCCTTCACGATAAAAGAACCCGATATTAGATTGTGATTCCATGTGGCCCTGTAACGCAGCTTTCATAAACCATTTGAAGGCAATGGCTGTGTCCCGTTGTACGCCCATTCCGTTATCATAACAGGTCGCCAGATAAAACTGTGCTCTTTTGTTTCCCTGCGAAGCCGCAGAAAACCAAAGCATTACAATTTGTCGCCAGCTTGGACGCTTTGAACTTGTCTCAAAAGCCAGGCGATGGCCCAAAAGGAATTTACGATGTTGGTCCAGTTTGCGCAGGATTGGTGTATCACTTTTCATATCGCGTCATTTGGGATAAATACGCCATGGTTACAGGTTAATAGTAGTATCGACAATGGCGTTTTTGTCTCGGTCAAATAAAAGTAAGGATTATTTTAAACCAGTGTATCAACAAATTAACGCACTAACACAAACATGTTAACCACGTCCGGACTCGGCTTAATATATTTGTGTAATAATTACATTTTTTATCCTATGAGCTTATTTAGTCGTGTGAATATCACCACTGTATCAGTTTTACTATTGCCTTTGTTAGCCGGCGCACAGGATACTTTACCCAAAAGCAAAGATCAGGACAGCACCCGGCGGCTGAAGGAAGTGATTGTTTCCTATCAGGCTGGTAGTAAAACCCCCGTAACCTATCAGAATCTTGACATGAAGGTGCTGGATGAAAAGAATACCGGACAGGAGCCTTCTTTTCTGTTATCAGAAACACCATCGATCACCGTGTATTCAGATGCCGGTAATATGCAGGGCTATTCATATTATCGTATGAGAGGGATGGACCAGACCAGGATCAATACAACCCTGGATGGGATGCCGTTAAATGAACCGGAAGACCAGGGCGCTTATTTTTCCAACTATCCGGACATACTCAATTCCGTCAGCCGGCTGCAGATACAGCGGGGCGTTGGTACTTCCAAGAATGGCGCTGCCAGTTATGCCGGTAGCGTACAGTTGTTTGCACCGGAAGCCGGAGACAAAGCCAGTACTAATTTCGGCGTAGGGTATGGTTCGTATAACAGTTTCAGGATTTTCGCGGAACACCAGACGGCCATTAAGAACAGGAAATCACTGTACGTCAGAGCATCTCAGGTGTATACGGATGGCTATAAATATCATTCCTTTAATAACTCGCAATCTGTTTTTATCAGCGGCGGATTATACTACGATAAAAGTACCTGGAAGCTGAACATCATGGCGGGGCATCAGCAGAATGGGATGGCCTGGCTGGCAGTAGCAGATACGCTGATCGCAAAAGACAGACGTAGCAATGCCAATACCAAAGATGAGAAGGACCGTTTCTTCCAGGGGCTCGTGCAGTTACAGCATAACTGGCGGCCTTCCCTGCATGCAACACTGACATCCAGTATCTACTATACTTATCTGAAAGGCGGGTACGATTTTGACCTGAATAATTTTCTCGGAATGGAGACAGATGGTAACCTCTTTAATTATGGTTTCCTGTCCCATTTCGGCGGATTCTTTACCAACTATGCGCTTACGTACGACCGATTCAAATGGACCACAGGCGTACACGGTAATCTGTATTCACGCAGACATACCGGAACTGATAACTGGTTGGGAGAACTGTATCAGAACAAAGGATATAAGAACGAGGTCAGTGCATTTACCAAAGTAGAGTATACCCTTAACAAGTTTACCCTGTTTGGTGATCTGCAATACCGTTATGCCACCTTCGACTATAAAGGGAGTGTACCTTTTGAAAAGATGGACTGGCATTTCCTTAATCCTAAAGCAGGGATCAGTTTTGCTGCCGGCGATGCGACCAGCATTTACTATAGTGTTGGCCGTACCGGCAGGGAGCCTACGCGAAATGATATTTTCGGCGGGAATGATGACCTGACTGCCGATAGTACCGGGAAGGCGGTTATCTATAATAAAGATGCAGAATCAGTGGTAGATCATGAGTTAGGGATCCGTTTTCAGCGGGATAACCTCGAACTGGGACTGAATGGATATTACATGAATTTCGATAATGAAATTGTACTGAACGGGCAGGTAGGGCCGAATGGACTATTGCTGACCAATAAAGTAAAAAGCAGTTATCGTGCGGGGATAGAGTTGCATGCCAGCTATCGTTTAAAAGCATTCAGCTTTACCAATAATTCGTCTTTTAATCATAGCCGGGTGAAAGAGCAGCAGACCTCTTTCACACCTATCCTGACACCGTCTCTGATCGTTAACCAGGAGGTGGGCTGGCAGCATAAACATCTGGGTCTGGCGGTGTCCGGCAGGTATCAGCACCGTGCCTATATTGACTTCGCCAATGATGCGCTTGCAGACAGTTATGTATTACTGAATGCAAGAGCACAGTATACGATTGCACATTGTACGCTGTCGCTGTTTGTGAATAATCTGACCAGTGCGAAGTATTACAACGATGGTTATGTGGAGGCAGATGGTACGCGTAAATACTTTGTACAGGCGCCCCGTAATATGTATGTTGCATTTAAATACAGTTTCTGATGACTTTTTTTGATGTACATGATATCGCTTTCAGTGTGATGGCATACCCTGTCAGTTACATTGAACTGATAGGAACAGTCTTCGGATTGATATCCGTGTACTATGCTTCGAGGGCGAATGTATTGACCTGGGCGACGGGTATCGTGAATGAGATCGCCCTGTTTGTGCTGTTTTTCCAGGTGCAATTATATGCAGACATGCTGTTGCAGGTATTTTTCCTGGTGGTAACAGTGTTCGGCTGGTATAACTGGAGAAATAAAACGGAGGAACTACCGGTTACCCGTATGTCCCGGCCTATGACAGGTATATATGGCGTGGCGTTATTGTTTGGGACGATCGGTATGGGATTCACCATTCAGCGATTTCATATCTGGATGCCGCAATACTTTCCTTTGCCGACGACCTATCCGTTTGCGGACTCATTTGTCATGATGGCAAGTGTGCTGGCGACCTTTTTGCTGGCGAAGAAACGTATCGAGACATGGGTACTGTGGATCGTTGTTGATATTGTGAGTGTTATTTTATATCTTATTAAAGAAATTTATTTTTTATCACTTGAGTATGTGGTATTTTTGGGGCTGGCCACGTTCGGCCTGCTTCAATGGAGGAAACAACTGAAATATGCGTAAAGGTTTTGTTTTTGGGAAATTTATGCCCTTCCATAAGGGGCATGAAGCGATGATCAGGTTTGCCCTCTCGTATTGTGATGAGCTATCCGTATTGATCTGCTGCAGTAATAAGGAAACCCTTCCGGCTCCGGTGCGTCAGGTATGGGTGGAAGAAACCTTCCGCCATGATCCGCGTATAAAGGTGCTGGTATTTCAATATGACGAAAGTCTGTTGCCAAATACTTCCGAGACGTCGGCATTGGCGTCTGAGTTATGGGCAGCACAGTTTAAATTCTTATTCCCTGATCATTCACTGGTAGTTACTTCGGAACCTTACGGAGAACTGGTTGCTGATTATATGGGCATCACCCATATGGCTTTTGATATGAAGAAAGCCAAATATCCTGTATCTGCATCAAAGATCAGGTCCAATCTTCCTGAGACCTGGCAGTACCTGCCGGATGCAGTAAAGGCGTCGCTGGTAACAAAGGTCGTGTTGCTTGGTACTGAGTCAACAGGGAAGACTACACTGACCACCAGACTGTCAGAACATTTCAACTGTACGGGTGTACTGGAAGCGGGGAGAGATATTATTACTGATTCCAATGACTTTGGTATTAAGGATCTGTACCTGATCGCCAGGGAACATGCGGCACGTATTGACAGGGCAGCAAAAGGTGTGAGTCCGCTGCTGGTCATCGATACCAATATTCATATCACGCTTTCCTATGGAGAGTTTGCCTTTAATACAGAGCTGTCTGTAGATCGTGGCATCTTTGAAAGTAACAGGGCGGACCTGTACCTTTACCTTAACAATGATGCGCCTTTTGTACAGGATGGCACACGTCTGAGTGAAGAAGACCGTAACCGTCTGGATATCTCACATCGCCGGATACTGGATAAGTACGGCGTTACCTGCGAAGAGATCCGTGGCGACTGGGATGAACGTTTTGAACAGGCGGTTGTACTGATCGAACAACTCATGCAGCGTAAACTGGAGAGCTGGCATCAGTTCGCAGAGAAACTGCATTATGCATAACATCTATAAAGAAAGGGGCTGTATGAAAGCAGTCCCTTTCATATCAGCCCCTGAAGTATAAAGTTTTTATCTCCACTTATCAATCATAGTCGGAAACCCTGACAGCAAATACACATCTGTTGTCCTTCCCATACTTTTCTGTTTCATACTCCGTCAGACACCAGAGGTAACCAGTGGCAGCGTCACGGTACAGGTCTTCTGCGCCATGTGGCCAGCGGTAGCGGGTACCAGCAGCTGTACCATCGTTGTAGCGGGTCAGTCTGCCTGTAGAGCCTTCGTAAGAGCTATTACCTGTTGTAGACATGAACGTCTTGTTACCCATTCTGAATACGCCCTGTATACCATGCACACGCGTACTGTCATTGTCAATCGGTGTGATGATGGTGGGCTGGGTGGTGGTGCTTACCTGTCCGGCGTCATTAACGGGGAATCCGAATACCTGCGGAACGGTTGTTTCAGAAGGCTCGATATACTGTGCTGTCCAGAGATATTTGCTGGCAGCTGTAGCGCCTTCACCCAGTTCGATACAGGAGAAAGGATTCGCATTGGTGATCTTGTAATAGCCAGTCTGTGGCAGGATATAGCCGTAGTTAAAGGCCTTCAGGTCGCCGTTGGTTTCCTGTCCGCAGCTGGTCTCTGTGTCATCACCCTGCGCAGATATGAATCTGGTCAGATCAAATACGCGCATACCCAGTTTGGTATCGGCTACGAAGAGTTTGCCTGCATGACAGGTTACGCCGCCTGCGTGAATGGTTACCGGACAGAAAGCGCCCAGCTGTGTATAGGCATTGGAAGCCTTATACAGCGATGAATTGCTCATGTTGGCCTTGTTCTGTACCAGCAGGATGTGCCGGTAGGTAACACTGTTCATGTTGGTAATATCCACCAGCGAAATACGTACGCCTTTATGCTGGTTGGCGACGCCGGCAATCGTACCGGGATCAACACCATACCAGGAAACAACCAGGAATTTCTTCGTACCCCAGGTGAAACCGCCAATACCCTGTGGACGCCATTCGTTTGTCTGCTCATCGCCACTGTTCCATTTGAAACCTGTTACCTGGTTGGCCGCCGGAATGTTGAAGCCATATACCGAGGTATAACCACTGGTGGAACCGTCACGGTTCAGCGTCAGCTGATCAGGCGTTTTGAAACCATAGGAGGAAAGGCTGTTGACGAAAGCGCTTTCATCTGTGTAGGTAATGGTACTGGCAGCGGCAGCAGCAATCTCATTGGCAGCAGCGATCTTGTCGGCTGAAAGAGCGGGTTCTGCGGACTGTTTGCTACAGGCGGCAAAGGCCAGCGACGTGGAAAGTGCGATTACATACGCGTGTCTTTTCATAGAATGTTACATTATGGGTTTTTGCCAGGAGCAGGTGTTGTAAGCCTGCTTAACCTGAGGCGCGCAAAGTAGAAATTCCGGGGATGTGAACGATGGATCGGGTATTAACTCATTCTTATCATATTGTTAAGGCCTGACCCGTGATATGTGACATTTTTACCGACTTTTGTATCAATTATACTGCTGTATAGCTGGTACTTTTGTATCAGCACATTTAATCTGATGATATGATACACTATAAACACCTGGCAGATCTTCACCGCGCAAACAATTTTCCGTTGCCGGAAAATCCCATGCTCAGTATTACCCGCTGTGATAATACCTGTACAATCGGGGACAGGGAGTTTACCAGTGATTTCTATATGATCGGGTTCAAGAAACTGAGAGCAGGGAAGATAAAATACGGGCGGACGAACTACGACAATCAGAATGGTTCCATGTATTTCACCAGGCCCCGTCAGATCATCGAAATGAAGGACCTGGAGTTTGAAGAAGATGGTTTTCTCCTGTTTTTCCATGAGGACTATCTGAACGGACATGTACTGCATACAGAGATTAAGAAGTACAATTTCTTTGATTATGAAGTAAACGAGGCATTGCATCTATCTCCGCGGGAAGAGCAGATCATGTGGGAATTGTACCGGAAGATTGAAACGGAATATAATGGTACGCAGGATGAATACAGCCGGAATATTATCCTGGGCCATATCAGTTCTATGCTGCAATATTGCCAGCGGTTTTATAAACGTCAGTTCATTAACAGAGCAGAACTATCCGGAAAAACAGTGTCCCGCTTTAGCGAGACACTGGCCAATTATTTTAAGGATAGCAGTATTGAAGATAAAGGTTTACCTACGGTAAATTATATGGCAGAGCAGCTGCATCTGTCTCCGCGTTATCTGAGTGATCTGCTGAAGCAGGAGACGGGCAAGACTGCCATGGAACTGATCCATATTTACCTGATATCAGAAGCGAAGAACCTGCTTAAAACAGCCGATCAGAGTGTAGCAGAGATTGCCTATCTGCTGGGCTTTGAAAATCCGCCTTATTTCTCCCGTTTGTTTAAAAAGGAAGTGGGTGTGAGCCCTAATCAATACAAGAAAATGGCGGGTTAAACCGCCATTTATTATGGTGTGACTTTATATAACCCTGCGCCATGCGGATTGATCTGCGGCGCAAAACTACCCGTAAATTTTCCTATGACTTTTCCTGTCCACAGATCGGTGATAGTACAGCTGCCTTTGATCCCTATTGTGGTAAGATCTACGTTAACTGCTGCTGCATCCTTATCTGCTTTATTAAAGACTGCGAGATATTTCGCTGATTTCCCGGAAACATCTGCGGTCCAGGCGGCTTTGTCCTGATCATTGAAAACCGGCCGGTTATTGCTGCTGTTATTCAGTACCTGTAATACCTGTTTGTTGGTTAGCAGAGACAGCGTAAAAGGATCATTATCGGGCAGATTTCCTCCAAACATTAACGGTGACCTGAAGATCGTCCAGAGCGTCATTAATGTATATTGCTCGTCTTTCGTAAAGGATGTCATACGCGGTTGTCCTCTTTCTGCACGGATACCTATATGCCCCAGCGGCAGCATATCTCCGTCAGGCCATGCGCCGGTAGTACGCCATTTATTCCAGCGGTCAAACACTTCGAAGTGGTCTTTGAGATGCGGCCAGTTATCCCAGAAATCATCCACCGTGCGCCACATGTTGGCATGCTGTTGTACATGTTCGCCCTTTGCGATCGGGGTCTCGCCCGGAGAAGTACTAAGCAGTATTTTACGGCCGGTCCGTGTGATCGCTTTTCTGATCATTTCGATCTCTTCTGCAAAATAGATAGGCGCGGAGAGGTCGTCTACTTTCACGAAGTCCAGTCCCCAGGAAGCATACATATCAAACAGGGAGTTATAATATTCCTGTGCGCCTGTTTTATCCGGTACGATGGTATACATATCATGCAGCCATTTACACTGGTCCTGTTTGCTGTAGATATCCGCAGCTGTGACATTCGTCCCTTTAACAGGCAGCTTTTTATTGACAGCGACTACCGGTACGCCCCGCATAATATGGATGCCGAATTTCAATCCTTTGCTGTGTATGTAGTCTGCCAGCGGTTTAAATCCCTGTCCGTTTGCAGCGGAAGGGAAACGGTTGACCGCAGGCTGAAAACGTCCGTATGCGTCTATATTATAGTCAGGATTGGTCTCATTGTAACCATGTGATTTATCATTCGCCACATACCAGCGGATGTCTACTATAATGTACTGCCATCCCGATGATTTAAGATGACTGGCCATATAGTCTGCGTTGGCTTTCACCTCGGCTTCCGTTACTGTTGGTCCGTAACAATCCCAACTGTTCCATCCCATAGGTGGCGTGGGCGCCCAGGAATGGAAGTCATTCTTTTGTTGTGCGAATGTTGAGCAGCCTAAAAGGACAAAGGCCCATAAAAGAACTGATTTCATGCTATTACTTTGTTTTGATCCTGATGATGGAGAATGAATATGCCGGTAATTCGGTGTTGAATGTTGAAGAGACATTAATATCGGTGCTGACAGGTGTGGCATCTTTAGCAGACGGATCGCCCTGCAGGACGGTCATAACGCCTGTTGTACCGGTGATGTTCAGTGCGCCCAATGCTATTGCTGAGGGAATGCTGAACGGTGAAATATTCACCAGTTTTATAATAACGTCTTTGGTTTTGCTATCCCTTACCACAGATACTGCTATTCTTTTGTTCAATGCCTCCTGATTGGCAGAAAGAGAGAGTGTATTAGGGAGGTATTCATCGCCTGCATTATTCCCAAAAAGCTTTTGCACCTGGTATCCGGTGGTGAGTTTAATGTCTGTATTATTGAAATAGATCAGATCGGGATTCCATTGCGTATGGCCTTCTTTTGCCAGTAAGGGTGCATAAGAGGTCATACTTACGATATCACCGTTTCTTTCAACACCGGTCAGGTAAATGGCTTCCGCCAGGGCTGTTTCCAGGTTAACCTTTGCACCTGGCAGATGTGCTGCGTATTCGCCCAGGTATACTTTGGAACGGGAGCGGTCATATTTATCATAGAAGTCCTGGTTGTTAATGAACCAGCCGGAGGTTTCGTAATAATGTTCATCTACCATCGGGACTTTCAGTTTCCCTGCCAGCGCCCATCCTTCCTCATAGTCTGTGCCTTCGTAAAAGGGGCCAACGGTACCAATGACGGTAATTTCCGGGTGTCTGGTCTGCATGGCTTTGTAGATCATGGTGAATCTTTCTTCAAATACATCCGTGATCAGGTCTTCATTGCCGATACCGATATATTTCAGGTGGAAAGGCGCCGGGTGACCAGCAGCCGCACGTTTCTTTCCCCAGGTGGTGTTGACGTCACCATTGGCGTATTCTACCAGGTCCAGTACTTCCTGTACATAATCGTCCATGTCGGCCATGGGAATGCCGCCTTGTTGTCCGCCGCCGCCTACGCCTGAATTCTGACAGGGAACGCCTGCAGGGACAACGGGCAGTGGTGCTGCGCCGATATCCTCACAGTATTGGAAGTATTCGAAGTAGCCCAGTCCGGCGGACTGATGATAACCCCACAGGTTACGCTGGGGGGTACGTGTTTCCAGCGGACCGAGGGTATTTTTCCAGCGGTACATATTGCCCAGACCATCACCGTGTGCAACACATCCGCCGGGAAAGCGGATGAAGCGGGGATGGATATCAGCGATGGTTTGCGCCAGATCAGGACGGAGTCCGTTCTGCCTGTTTCTGAACGTTTTAGCGGGGAATAAGGATATCATGTCCAGATCAAGTCCACCTTTAGTCAGGGGCAACAGCTCCAGATGGGCGTTCGGCGTAGTACTCCCCGCCGTCAAAGTAGCCTTGTATTGCCGCCAGTCAGGGGGAGTGAGTGATAATGTTGTCTGGGCCAAAACGGTATGATCCTGACCCACCAGTCTCACCAGCAGTTTACCTTTTCCCTTACAGAACAGGGAGAACTGGTATTTATCGCCTTTGCTGACAGCGATACCGTCAAAACCGGTATTCGACAATATAGCACCCGGTTCCTTTGTATCGAGGACGGCGTAATGCCGGTTATTGCGGTGTAAAGGGGCCGTCGTATCGATCGTGACTGTACTTTGTGTGCCTTGCAGCTGCCAGGAGTGTGTGTGCGTCCATTGTTTATCACGGCCTTCTTTGTCAGAGAGGGTATATTCAAAGTCACGGTTCTGTATCAGTTCAGCGTATAACCCGCCGTCAGCGGCGTAGTTAATATCTTCGAAGAAAACGCCGAAAAGCAGGTCACTGATAGGCTTTGCCTGTTCGGCCTGTATGGTGATATTAGCTTTTAGATTGCTGATACCTGCAAAACGGATACTGTCACGGGCTGTCGATTCACTATACTGCTCCATTTTGTATAGTTTTCCTTCATATGTTCTGATCAGCTGATCTGCCACTTTCCAGGATACGCGGTGAAGCTGTCCGTTTGTTTTACCCGAGGGCAGGTTCACGTAGATCGTATGATGGCGGTAGGCACTTGCAGGTACTTCTATTGCCGGAGAATAACTGCTGAAATCTTTGGTGGTGGTCTGGTAATATTTGCCTTCTGAAGTAGTATAAATGATATGGTATTGTTGCTGTGTAGCGTCATACCAACTGACAGGCTGTAATACATTACTGCCGGCCTGCATAACAGGATAGCTCTGGCGTTTCCAGTGAATGAGATCAGGGGAGGCGGCATGCGCAAAGACATGTTCCTTATCATTTAATCCCCATACACAGTGCCAGTTGCCGTCTGGTCCACTGATCAGGTAAGGCGCGAACATCCTTTTTTCTGCCCCCCATCTGCCATAATCACTCTTCAGATATCCCCATTCATTGCCGATTGGGTACCATTGCTGCTGATCACGGCTCCAGGCGAAATGCAGTCCGTTGTGATGGTTGTTTTTCGCTGTGGCATAGGAGAAAAGATAGACGGAGTCAGGCTCATATTTTGCGTAGACCGTATGCGTCAGGCACGTCAGAACGGCGAGATATAACCAGTGTTTCATTATAGTGGAATTATAAAGCTTCTCCCAATATAATGATAAAAGTGTTAAAATGACAATTAAATGCCGGAATGGTGGTAAATGACTGTTTTGCTGTTCTCAGACAAGCGGTGGTAATTTATAATATCTGTTACGGAACAGCAGATATCCCAACAGGAGATTGACGCAGGCGGATTGCCAGAGGAAGCCGTACATAATTATCCAGAACAATAAAATATATACTGCGAAAACAACAGGCAGATAGATGTTCATCTGCAGGCCGATCTGGTAGAGCAGTCCCCGGAAGCATATCAGTGCAGAGATGGCGTAGCATACCAGTAATGTGGCCAGCAGGGGTGTTTCCATCACAAATAAAAGGATGATCTCCGGCGCAAGTAATAAAAGATACTGTAGGATGGAATACGCAAAGAGCCTGTTTCTGCTATACGGGAAGTTCCTGGTGAAGGGTAAGGTCATCAGTTCAAAGCGGTGTTCCTGGTAGAGCAGATAGAGGTGTGCCGCGACGGAAGTCAGCACAATAAGGCCTGCTACCCGGCCATCATGTCTGTTATTATTGGCAACACTATATGCACCGCTTAACAGACAAAACACAGAGATCGTTTTTGTAAGGAGACCACCGGTTTTAAGTCTGTGCAATATATGATGCAGAAAGAGTGTAAAGAATGGTTTCGGCCAGCGAAAAGGCAGCCGGAAAGAGAATTTATGAGGTACGCCGGCAGACAGCTGATTGGCCTTCCATACGTAGATACCTGCACTGGTTGTTATCAGCAGGAGCAGATACAATAATGTAAGTACCGGATACAGATATTGCTGATGAGCGATGCCAAAACCTACGGCCAGCAAACCATACATGGTCAGTGGGAGGGTGATGACGAATTGCATCCACCACCAGCCAATAAGCTGTTTATATTTGGGAAGAGACGTACTGCTATAAAACAGGAAACCGTTTTCGGGGATGGTCAGTTGCTGGAAAACATACTGCCAGCTTTTGATCGTATAGAGTAACCAGGCCATGAAAATAACAGAGAGCGTAACCGGGTTGCTGATAAAGGTCAGGATGACGAATAGCTCAGAAAATGCGAAAAGCTCATGGTTCATGGTGCCCAGTGGTGTGATCAGGATCGCGTAGCTGACAATGATGACGAAGCAGGATAATAAAAGGCCTGCATTCGCCCTGTAAAAGCCACGGGAAAATATCTTAATCAGTATGCGGGAAAGTGGAGAGATCATCCTGCGAGCTGTTTTACGGTTTTATCGGCTGTCTGAAGGACGCTATTGACAACAAGGGCATCCTGTTCTATGCTCTGATGGGAGGATAACAGGAAGGATGTTCCCTGTGATGTATAACGTTCCCTGATCCAGCCATATAATATATCCAGAGAGGCGGTGTCCAGTGTGATCAGCGGTTCGTCCAGCAGTATGAGCCGGGGTGTGCCGGTAAAGGCCAGTACCAGGGATAGTTTTTTGAGCATACCACTGGAATAGCTGCCTAAGGGCTGGTCAAGATAGGACTGCATCTGCATGCTTTCCAGATAGGGCGTTTCCTGTCCGGCAGGCGCCTGTTTGGCGGTCGCAAACAGCCGGATCATCTCCCGTCCGGTAAGAAATTCAGGGAATACCGGTTCCGCTTCTGCGAAGTTGACTTTCCTGCGGTAATCGACTGGTTGTTGCCGGATGCTGACATTGTCCAGGAGAATATCACCGGAAAAATCAATAATGCCGGCAATCGCTTTCAGGAGCGTGCTTTTACCGGAACCATTCACGCCTTTGATCCAGTGAATACCGGGGCCTAGTTCCAGGGATTGTACATCCAGTACCGGATGTTGATGGTATGATTTCTTAAAGTTCGCGATCCGCAGCATATACTTGGCTTGTCGGCTGGTACAGCATACATACCAGCGTTCTGGGTCATAAAATAGTCGGTCAGCCCATGATCTTCAATACAGCTTAAATATAATATGAATCAGCCAGCAAGGGGATCATTACCAGGCTGCAATCCCATTTTTGGGAAATATTTAACCATTTCATCGCCGTCTGTCCCGTTTCGTCGGAAACTCATTGTCATCGGTCCCCGCTTGTAGTTGCTTTGCTATCAAATCAATTGCATATGGAAATAGTACACCATCTAAACATCGGGATCCATGTAATAGCAGGTATCCTTGCACTGATCACCGGAATCGCTGCGGTGATTGTCAGTAAAAGCAGTAGCAGGCACCGGCAGCTGGGAAGGGTTTTTATGTATCTGATGATCGTTGTGATCACTACCGGACTGGCAGGCGTGATAATATTTAACCGTAATCACTTTTTACTGGTGATTACGCTGCTGAGTGGATATAATTGTTTCAGTGGTATCAGGACGATCAGGCGCTTTGGTCAGCCGCCGGCACTATTGGATTATATCATACCGCTGGTGGCACTGTCCTGCGGAGCCTATTACCTGTATTATGTGCAGCATGCGGGTTTGTACTGGGCGCCGGTGATCATTTATTCCACCCTGGGCGCATTGTTTATTGTATGTGCGTATGATCTTGGCCGGGGGCTGATGACTGCTGCTATGCGGAGACGCATGGTCATGTATGAGCATGTCTATAAAATGTTCAGCGCATTGAGTGCCCTGTTCTCCGCGTTTACAGGTACCGTGTTGCCACAGTACAAGCCTTATAGTCAATTCCTGCCTTCTATGGTTGGTTTGACTGCTACAATTATTATCTTTATTCTGTTAGCCACCAGGCGGCTGTCTTTTCAGCGAAAAACTGCACTTCAGATCAATTAATATGCATCCGGCTATAAAGACTTTATTACTGTGTATCCTGATTGGGGCCACCTTTGGCACTTATCTGTACTTTACGTATGATCATCGCTTTATACGGATTGCTGTCAATGTGTTGTCAAGCGTCAATATCGGATCACTGATGACGTTGCTGATCTGGTACAGAGGGTATTTTATCAACCGCTTTACCAATGCTGTCCTTAAAGTGATTGTGATGATATTATTGCTGATACTGGTAGCATTGACCGGAACAGAACTTACATTGATCATGCGGGCGGGCATCATGGGAGAACCATTTGTGCCTTTCAGTGCTGGCAGCATTTATATCCTGAATATACTGGTGGTAATGGTTATCGCGATTCCTATTTATGTTAGTGAGGAATGGAAGAGTATGGCCAATGCACGGATGCTGCAACAGCAATATCGTTTATTGCAGCTGGAACAACAGCAGACTGCTTTCGAACTGGAATTGCTGCGTGCGAAGATCAATCCGCATTTTCTGTATAACATGCATAATACGATCGCCGGACTTATTTCCCAGGATCCGGCGAAAGCAGAAGAACTGGTCTTATTGTTGTCGAAGTTTTTCCGTTTCACGCTGAATAAAGATAGCGTTACCTGCCACCCTGTAAAGGATGAACTGGATATCATCACCACCTATCTGCATATGCAGCAGATCAGATATGGTAACAGGATGCGTTATACTATTCACGCAGACCCGGACACACTGCACAGGCAGATGCCTTCTTTTATACTGCAACCGTTGGTAGAGAATGCGGTAAAACACGGGATAGAAACGATGGCGGCAGATGGGGATATCGATGTGCAGATATCCCTGCAAGGTACACAACTGGTGATACGTATTGCAGACTCAGGGCCTGCATTTCCGGATATACCGGGAACGGGTATGGGGTTGCAGATGGTTATGAATAAACTGAAGCTGTTATACGCAGATAATTATACGATAGAACTTAATAATACGCCAGAAAAATATGTCCGGATCATTATTCCAGGAAATAGTGACAACGTTGCTCGTGGATGACGAAGCCATCGCCATTCACCGTTTGAAAAAAGCGCTCCAGGTTTATCCGCAGATTAATATTATCGGAGAAGCTATGGACGGCGCTACTGCTGTAGAACTGATTAACAGTCTGCGGCCGGAACTGGTATTCCTGGATATTCGTATGCCAGGGTTTAATGGGTTTGAAGTACTGGACCGGCTGACTTATACACCCATGATTGTTTTTGTGACAGCTTATGAAGAATATGCTATCCGGGCCTTTGAAAAAAACTCACTGGATTATTTGCTGAAGCCTGTTGAAGAAGAGCGCCTGGAGATGACGATCAACAGGATCCGTCAACGACCTAAACAGGAAGGGGATTTGTTGTCCAGGATAAAAATGTTGCTCGGCGAACAGCAACAAGAGCCGCGTATCAGTACGATACCTGTGAGGACAGGTGATAAGATCTTCCTGGTGCATGTACAGGATGTTGTGTTACTGGAAGCAAAGGAGAAGTACGTTGTTGTGCATACTGAAGGGGAAGAACAATTGATAGATTATTCACTGAGTTATCTTGAAAGCAGGTTACCGGAAACATTTGTGCGGGTGCATCGTAGTTATATAGTTAATAAACTTAAAATACGGGAGATACAGAAATACTTTAAAGGCACTTTTATGCTGCTGATGAATGACAGGAAAGGGTCTAAGGTGAAAACAGCAGCTTCTTACAATGATATTATAAAGACTAAATTATTATTGCCATAGATAAGGGTTAGACTATACTTATACTATAGTTATGGTCCGTTAGTGCTCCCTTTTTTTCGCAGCACTAACGGACCATAACTATAGTATAACTATATCTGAACAGTATTCAAGCAAAGATACGCTATTTAGTTGGCGCCTGATTTTCCAGTCCTTCCTGTAAACTATTTTTCAGATCGCTGATATACTGAACAACTGTCGCAGCCGTACCTGATTCAGGGGCCTGAACCGCACAGTTACTCTTAATATAGCTTTTTACATCGGCCAGTTGCCAGATAGCGCCACCGCTCATACCCGGATAATCTTTTCTGAAACGGACCATTTCTGCTTTGATATCCGCAGGTGATTTACTGTTGTGTACAGGACCACAGTTGCTGAAAGCGCCTCTGCACAGGAAGATCGGGTATACCGGTAATGCGGTGTTCAGTTTCGTTACCCAGTCGCCCGGCACATTGTTTCTACCACCATCATAACACTGTAAATACACGGCATCGATCAGTCCTGGTTTGGAGCGGCAGATCACGTCTTTCCAGTACTCGGTTTTACGGAAGGGGCACAGGGTCATGTGTATACCCAGTTGCCCGATCATTTCGCCTAATTGTGCAATGGATTCGCTGTTGTATACAGATTCATCGTCTATACATACTGCGTCTACACCAATATCTTCTTTGAAGATCTTACAGATATTGTACAATGTACTATTCACACCTACACCTGTTACGATACCAGGTACTTTTTTGGAGGCATCGTACCAGTCCTGGATGTAGTCATAGGTATTGGGCGGCTGATTGAACCATCTTCCTTCCAGCAGGATCTCTGTACGTGTTACGGTAGATGTGCCCTTTTTCAGGGACGCCACTCTTTTTAACCATTCCTGACTGCCAACAAATTTGCCCTCATGAATGATCGGATTAGTATGATCATCACCTGAGTACACATCTCCGTTGGAATGAATATAGAAACTGGAGAGAATGACGGTGGTAAATCCGGAACTTTTTAGTTGTGTGTAAGTTGTATCATCACCCGGATAGATACCACGTCCGAACATGGTAAGATTCGTTGCTGCCGGTGAGGCAGCCGTAATACCGGATGTTGTCGTATCAGCAGCAATAATTGCCTGGTGAGCGCTCAGCGGCATGAGGGAGCCGGACGTCAGCAGACAGATAAACAGAAACAATGTCTTCATAGTATAGCCTTTGTATTGTTGGCGTAAAATAGTAAACTTGTTGTACAAGAGCAGGGACCGTACTGTTAAGCATTGTTAAGGCTTTATGAGCGGTCTGAACGCTGTCTTAAATGGTCAGAAATTTATATATAAAGCTAACTTTAAAAACATCCTTGTATGGAGACGTCCAACAATCCTTACCAGCCTATTGACTGTAATTATTATGACCGTCTGGAAGCCTGGGCGACCATGCGTACTATCTGCAGGATCGTATTCAGGGATGAAGAGGGAAAAGAGCAGGATGTAACCGCCCGTATAGAGGATGTGTATGCACTGAATAAGGTGGAATATATGCGGATGGATAACGGACTGGTGATCCGTCTGGATAGCTTATTATCCGTTAATAATATCCCTCTGCCGGATCACTGTTAAGCTGGTTCGGTTAATTGGGTTACAACATATACCATTTAGGTTACAGTTTTCTGTGTATCCATGTTGAATTTTGTATCAGAAAATGAAAATTCAATATCATGGAAAACAATGTAACAGGAAAAGTAGTGCTGATAACAGGCGCAAGTAGTGGCATTGGTGAGGCAACCGCTTTGCTGCTGGCAGAAAGAGGCGCGAAGGTGGTATTGGGCGCCAGAAGGGAAGATAGATTACAGGCATTGGCTGCACGGATTACGGCGGCAGGAGGAGCGGTGATCTATGCGGTGACAGACGTGAAGAAACGGGCCGACCTTACAGCACTGGTTGGTCTGGCACTTGCGCATTTCGGACGACTGGACGTGCTGATCAACAACGCAGGCGTCGCTGCTTTATCACCCATGGATCATATTACGGTTGATGAATGGGATGAAATGATCGATGTAAATATCCGTGGTGTACTGCATGGGATTGCTGCAGGATTACCGGTTTTCCGTCAGCAGGGGGGTGGACATTTTATCAATGTAGCCTCTACAGCAGGACTGCGTATTATACCCAATATGGGCGTATATGCTGCTACTAAATCGGCCGTAAGGTTTATTTCAGAAGGACTAAGACAGGAAGCAGGTCCCGATCTCAGGGTTACCCTTATTACGCCCGGCTATACACAGACAGAACTGGGCAATGGTATGTCTAACCAGGAGCTGAAAGCGCAGATATCTGCAGGCATGGAAAAGATGGCGATCGCACCGGCGGCCATCGCGGCAGGTATTTTGTATGCCATTGAACAGCCGGCAGCAGTTGATGTGAATGAACTTGTTATCCGTCCTACAGCACAGGCATAGTCTTTTTCTTATTCAATTCAGACGCTATGAAGGCATCCGCTCCATCTACCCATCTATTTGATAGTATTTCCGCCCTGATGCGGTATCTGGAGTTACCTGCTCCCTTGCATCCACTGGTGGCGCTGATTCCATCGGGGAATCTCCGTGTTCCTGCAGAAGACTCAGGAGATACCTTTATCCTTAGTTTCTATAAAGTTTCTTTTAAGATCGATTTTAAAGGTCAGGTGAAATACGGACAGGGATACTATGATTTTGAAGAGGGAGGACTTGCCTTCATAGCGCCTCATCAGCGGACGATGGCGATGAATGACCCACAGACATATGAAGGATATACCTTCTTTTTTCATCCCGATCTTATCCGGAATTATCAGTTAGGAAGAACGATCAGCCGTTACGGCTTCTTTTCCTATGCGGTGGCGGAGGCCCTGTTCCTTTCCGCGAAGGAAAAGAGGGTCATAGAAGGACTATTCGCAGTCATGCTGGAAGAATTGCAGAATAACATTGATCAGTTCAGTCAGGATGTGATGGTATCACATATAGAGTTATTGCTCAACTATAGTAACCGTTTTTATAACAGGCAGTTCCTCACAAGAAAGGCAAAGTATAATGACCTGATCGATCGTATGAATGCCTATTTATCGGAGCGTTTTGATACAGAAAAGTCTCCTTTGGATGGTTTACCTACCGTGCAGGAAGTCGCAGATCATCTCTCGGTTTCTCCCCGTTTCCTGACCGATATGCTGAAATCCCTGACGGGTCAGAGTACCCAGCAGCATATCCAGGACCGACTGATAGAAAAAGCGAAAGATATACTGAGCACGAGTGATCGTTCGGTAGCAGAAATTGCCTATCAGCTCGGATTTGAGCATCCCCAGTCTTTTAACCGGCTTTTCCGTCGGAAAACCCATGTTTCCCCCATTGCATTCAGACAATCCTTTCGCTAAAAGTGGACATTTCAACAAAGTGAAAAAGGACTTTTCAGCAAAGTAATATGCCTTATTTGCAACGAATTTTGTGTGTGTCTGGAATGCCGGACCGGAATGCTGTACGTATATCTCCTTATTTTACAATTTTTTGTGGAGATATAAAATATTAACGGCGTTAGAACGTCTCCGGTAAAGAAAGCATTTTATAAAATTCGATACAATATGAAAGTTATCATCACAGGTGCGACTGGTTTTGTGGGAGAGGGCGTTCTGCTCGAATGTCTCCGCAATAATGATGTCAGTGCAGTGTTAATGGTGAACCGCAAGCCTTCCGGCATACAACATCCAAAGCTCAGGGAATGTATTGTACCTGATTTTATGGAGCTGAATGCAGTAAAGTCCCAGCTTATCGGTTATGACGCCTGCTTTTATTGTGCGGGGATCAGTTCGGTAGGTCTGACAGAAGAAGTATACACCCATATTACCTATGACCTGACCATTAATTTTGCCAAAGTTATGTTGTCCCTGAATCCTGATATGGTATTCAACTTCGTGTCTGGTAGTCATACGGATGCGTCTGAAAAGGGAAAGATCATGTGGGCACGCGTAAAAGGAAAGGCAGAGAATGCATTGGCTAAGCTGCCATTCAAAGCGCAATATAATTTTCGTCCTGGTTTTATGAAGCCGACGAAGGGCCAGCAGAACGTAAAGACTTTTTATAAGATCATCGTACCGATATTCCCTTTATTGTTCCCTTCTCAATCGTGTACCCTGCAGGAGGTAGGACTTTCTATGATCCATGCTGTGTTGAAAGGATATACAGTACGGACACTGGAAATAAGTGACATCAAAAGACTGGCAGTAGCTTAAAAGAACAGCATGAAAAGATTGCGGAAAGTTATAAAGATCATTGCTATTGTACTGTTATCGCTGATTGCATTATTGAGTATTGTGACGCTTGTATTCATGCGTTTGCCACAATTTGGTAAGGCGCCGGAGGGACAGCGGCTCACGCGTATTCAGCACTATGCAAATTACCGGAATGGTCATTTTGAGAACCTGGAGGCAACACCGACTTTTGCGCCTGGGTATAGTTTTTCCGGTGAAATGATGAAAGCATTATTTGCAACATATCCCGGCCGTTATCCTGAAAAGGATATTCCTGCCATCAAAACGGATCTGCAGCAATTGCCAAAGGATACGGATGTGGTGATCTGGTTTGGACACTCATCCTGTTATATACAGCTGGAAGGAAAGCGTATCCTGATCGATCCTATATTCAGTCAGCATGCCTCGCCGGTGCCAGGTACGGTGAGGCCTTTCCATGGTACGGATATTTATTCGGCTGCTGATTTTCCTGAAATAGATTATCTGCTAATATCACATGACCACTACGATCACCTGGATTATGAAACAATACTTGCATTAAAGGACAAAACGAAGAAGGTGATCTGTGGTCTTGGGGTAGGTGCACATTTCGAGCGATGGGGTTATCCGGCTAACAAGATCATAGAACTGGCCTGGTATGAATCAGCTCCACAGGCTGCTGATGGTAGTCTGAAGATAACAGCTACACCTGCAAGACATCAATCCGGCAGAGGATTCAGTCAGAACAACACCTTGTGGATGTCGTTTATAATACAGACCACGCAGCGGAAAATATATGTCAGCGGAGACAGTGGGTATGGTAAACATTTTAAAGAGATCGGAAAGGCTTATGGTCCGGTGGATCTGGCTATCATCGAAAACGGGCAGTATGATAGTGCCTGGCATTACGTGCATTGTTTACCGGGAGAGGTATTACAGGCAGCACAGGACCTTGGTGCATCGAGGTTATTGCCGGTACACTCTTCCAAATTTGTATTGGCAAGACATAGATGGGATGAACCCTTAAGAGAGATTACCCGTCTGGATCAGGCGGTAGGTATTCCTTTAGTGACGCCGGTGATTGGGGAAGTTGTTTATCTGGATGATAAGGAGAAGGTATTCCGGCAATGGTGGAGGGAAAAATAACAAAGGCCTCAGTTTATACTGAGGCCCTTTTTTTACAGTCGCAAAATTAAAGCAGCGTTTCCGTTTGTTAACGTCCACTGTTGTATACATCAATCATTATTTCCCTAATAAACTTTTCAGCTTTTCTTCCAGCTGATTCCCTTTCAGGTTTCTTGCGATGATCTTTCCGGAGTCATCGATCAGTACATTCTGTGGTACTGCTGAAACCTTGTACAACTGCGCAATTTCATTCTTCATGTATTTCATATCAGATACGTTGTAGCCGGTGAGCTTGTCTTCAGTGATTGCTTTATTCCAGTAATCTCTGCGTGCTTCAAGACCAACGTTGATCACAACCAGTTTTTTATTGTCCAGTGTTTTAACTATCTGTTTCAGTTCCTGGTTCTCGATTCTGGAAGCGGAGTTCCAGCTACCCCAGAAGTTCAGTAATACTACTTTTCCTTTGAAAGAAGACAAAGATATCTTATTACCGTCCTGATCTTTCTGTGAGAAATCAGGGGCGTCACTACCTACAGCTGCCTGTTTGGAATCCATTAATTTCTTTAGGAATTCCTTTCCTCTGATTGTCTTTTTCGTTTTATCACTTAATATTTTATAGAGCGGTTCTACGTCCTGATAGTCGATAAAAGCGCCTGCATATTCTTCCAGAATGTCGATAGAGATGTACATTTCCGGATTCTGCTGGATGAACTCTTTCATCTGTTTTTTTCTCTCTTCCATAGCAGCACGGAAGTGTTCCATGTAACTTCTCTTTGCGGCAATACCGGAGGTACTTACATCTGAGAACATGGTATTTGATGATTCAGCTGTCAAAGCATCGATCTTTGCATTGATGTCGGCCATGTGTTTCTGATAGCCGGCATAATCATCCTGTGATTTACAACCGTTTGATTCGAAATTTGCAATGTCTTCATCGGAGGTCAGCCACATGCTGGCGCCGGGTTCAACATATATGTGCGCAACGTTTTTGTTGCTGAAAAAATTTACTGGTTCACCGTTCTTACTTACCATCAGCAGCGCATTCACAGGGTAAGGTGTTTCTTGTACAAGTTTAAAAGTACCGTTCACTATATCTGCAGAATCATATACAATATCACCGTCTATTGAAAATCCTATATAAACCTTTGCCGGAGCTGGAAGTTTCCCGAGTTGACCTCTGATGTAGAATGTCGTTTGAGCGAACATTGGCATAGATATCAGACAAGCCACGAGAAACATCAAAATTCTGTTCATCTGTTATAACCTTTATAATGCTATATGAAATATTGTAGATAATCAAAAAGACAAATGCGCATTATCAATTGAATTATTCGTTTCATATATGACAAGAATTAATACGTGATATGCGTACAAGCGTTAAAGAAATTTTTAAAGTATTTCTTTTTCGTAGGGTAGATGCCGGTATATGGATCAGGAGGAATTTGATGAGCCATAAAAACATAACTGCTTTTGTGTCTGGTGGTTAAAAGAGGGGAGTCCGGGGAAAACGGGAAAAAAATATTGGGTGGGCCCTAAGGCTGGTTCAAAGAAGAAAAACATTGATAATCATGGTGTATGCAGTTGTTTTGGCTAAATAAGGGGGCAAGAAGAGATTTTTTTTATCCCCATAGACAATAAAAGCTTTATTTATATATAATAATTTGTTAAATTGTTGGAAGAATAAGATTCATTTTATCAATAAAGCCAAGGCCTATGAACAAGAGAGTACTCTATCTGTTATTATTTGTCGTTGTTGTTGCTGTTTCTTCTATCTTCGGAAAAGGTGCAGATGCAAAGATTGCTAAAGCAACTTTTACAGAGATAGGATTCCAGAAAGATGCCAGTTACTATTACACGTTTTACATAAATCTTTCAAAAGAAGAAGTTACTTCACTCGCATATATCCAGGTACAGAATAATGCTACCGGACAGTTACTGAAATTGGATAATTTTAAAGGAGATGTTGCTTACTGGAAAGGTTCTCAGTTTATGATCAAAGATACTGCTACTGTATCTTTCTTCGACGGAGACAAACTGGTAACAAAGAAACTGATAGGCGTGATCGAAGGTGGTATGAAGATGTAGTACTACTTGTTATACTGAAAAAGGAAATGTCCTGAAGACAGCTTTACACAAGCGTTTTCAGGACATTTTAATTTCGGGTAAGTTATTTTTATAATTTCAGGGAGAGCTGTGATGCCGCTCCATTGGTATCTTCCAGCGACAGTAACGACGCTTTTGCCGGAAGGCCACCTGCGAAGCCGGTCAGTGAGCCTGACGCACCGATCACCCGGTGACACGGCACAATGATCGAAATAGGATTTCTGCCATTGGCAGCGCCTACTGCACGTACTGCTTTCGGTTTACCTATCTGATGTGCGATCTGTGTATAGCTGCGCGTCTGACCATAAGGGATGGTGGATAAAGCTTCCCATACCTCTTTCTGAAAATCGGTGCCGATCGCTGCGAGTGTTATGTCAAACGTATTCCGCTCACCATTAAAGTACTCCTGTAGTTGTCGTTCTGTTTCTATCAATACAGGATGCTGATCATGTCTTATATCTGCTTTCGGACGTACTCTGCCGGGATTGTCATTCTCCCACAGAATCGCCGCCAGTCCTTCGTCACTGCCGATCAGCGTAAGTCTGCCAACAGGCGTATTCATGTACTTATAAAAGTGCTGCATGACATCAAATTAGCAAATATTGCGCATCTCACCATTTTCTAACACTGTAAAATTATTGTTTGCGAATGCTTTCCAGGCCGACCTTTTTCAGCTTTTCATAATCCGCATCTTTAACACTTTTGTAGAATTTATAGGTCTTCCCGTTCCATCTCCAGACGGGAAACTCCATGCCTGGTCCGCCGATAAGCAGGTCCGGATACCCCTGACTGTTAGTAGCCAATACATCGGGCGCCATACCAGGGAATCCGAGATTTTCAACATATGTTCCCGTTGTATTTTTGATAAAGAGCACAACGCTGGAGCCGGCATTACCGGAGGTGAAAGTGTTACCAAATACAACAAAGATCTCTTCAGTACCGTCCTTGTTCATATCTGTGGCATACACGCTGGCGGCAAAAGGATAATCTTTGCTATCCTTATCCTGAATAAAAGGCTGTGATTTATCACCGGAGGGAAGAAAGCCCAGTCTGGCAGCGATCTGATTCTGCTCGTTCACTGTGAGTGTTGTTTTAACTGCTTTAAAGAGCAGGGCGGCAGTAGGGGAGAGTTTCCCGTTTTGCTGACTATGCAGCGCCTGTGCAATGAATAAAGGGATGATCAATAACAATTTTTTCATGATACTGTTCTTTATGTGATGCGCGATGGTTATTTTTTAGCAGCAGGGAAATGTCTGATTTTTTCGTCAAATACCACTATTTTTCCATTCACTATTTTTGCATCGTCGGTAATAGCCAGTGAATCTGCTTTCCCTTTTTTATCTACCCAGCTTTGTTTATACCATAGTGTAACCCATTCTTCCTGCTGGTCTTTTGATATAACGGATTCCCAGTCATCCATCTGAATTTTTACACTTGCGAAGTCGGCCAGGGATTGTTCCAGCATGGCGGGAAGGCTATCATGTTTAACGACCTTCTCGAAATAGTCCAGTTGCAGTCTGACGCTATCTCCGAAATAAGACGCACATTCTGTTACATTCTTAGTTTCCCATGCTTTCAGCATTTTCATGACAACCCATGCATTTTTCCTGTTACCCGGTTGCCAGTCTTTGTATGCTTCTTTTAACTGAAAAGGATAATCCGGTGTTTCTTCAGTAGTGGAAAGTGCCGGTGTACTGTTATCACTATGATTGCTGTCAGATGTCCTGACATTGTTATTACAGGCGACAGCCAATGAAATGCTGCAAAGCAGAAAAAGGAACGATTTCATGTTGTGGTATTTAAGAGGTGACAGATTTGTTTGGGTGCAAATGTGATGTGTCTGAAGGCTGACCGATGGAATTGGAGTTGTAGTATTATAGCCGTTCAATAATCGTATTCCCCATGCAGATATATTGAGAACTAATTGATTGTGAAGCTACTGAATTTACGCGGGACGAGGAAAAATATTTGCAAAGCCCGCTTGCTGATCATAGATTAAACAGGGACTCTGTGCTAAATCCACAAAATTTGCTTAAGTTCAGCCTTGAATTTAAAAATATCGTTATGCGTTTCAGACTCATATATTGTTTTCTGCTGATGATCAGTCTTCCGGCACTGGCACAGAAACCAAAGACAGGCTTAAGTTTTACCAGTAGCAAACAACAGCAGATCTCGGTGTATAAAGGCACCATTATCGTGAATGGCAATAAGACTTTTCATTTTGCGGAAGATAGTATCAACTATGCCAGCAAACGCAATCGCCTGGAAGAGGATAAAGGAAACGTATTCCTGTTCCTGGATGTGAAATCAGCTGCACCGAAGAAGAACAGATTATATATATTCAGTATAAACAATTCCGTGGCTGACTCGGTGATGACGACTATCAGTTCAGACATTAAAGACTGGGATCACGACGGACTGCTGGAGTTTGGTGGTAGTGAGGTGAGTGAAGCTTATCCTTCTGCTGATTCTGTATACTATGTTCCGGCTAAATTCTATGAGATCAATAAAGGAAAGATCGTATATGATGCCGAGTACACGGAGAAGATCGATAAAAAGGTGAACGGTACATTTATAGC
Source organism: Chitinophaga sp. YR627 (assembly GCF_900114995.1). Taxonomy (GTDB): domain Bacteria; phylum Bacteroidota; class Bacteroidia; order Chitinophagales; family Chitinophagaceae; genus Chitinophaga. The sequence goes on along the minus strand of NZ_FOUX01000005.1, from coordinate 205,946 downwards.
TGATCCAATGGGCAAAAATGGCAAATACAAGGCCATTCCGAAGCCGAAAGGCCGTCCTTAATCATATAAGTCCGAAACAAGGCGCAGGCCCTTCAGCAGATATCTGCTGGAGGGCTTTTTGTTTTACGGCAACAGAACTAAAAATATCCTGGATTGTTATCAATCTGATAGTTACACAAATTAAATCTACAACTATGCCGAAATACGTAATAGAACGTGAGTTACCGGGAGCCGGCCGGTTGACCACCGATGAGCTAAAGGGTGTATCACAGGCTTCCTGTGGTGTACTAAGTAATATGGGCCCCCAGATCCAATGGGTGCATAGCTATGTTACAGGCGATAAGATATACTGTGTTTATATAGCCCCGAATGCAGAGATGATCAGAGAGCATGCACAGAAGGGAGGTTTTCCTGCTAATGCGATCAATGAGATAACTACCATTATTGATCCGACGACAGCGGAGTAGCGGTACACATGCAGGTTTTGAAATAGTTATATAAAGGCAAGGTCTGGAAATTAAGTTTTCCGGGCCTTTTAATTGATGGGGGTTATTGACGGTTGCCGCCTCTCTTTTGCCAGGCGTCAATGACCTGATCAAACTCCACATCTGTCTTTTCAGGTACCAGTAATGTAACAGGATTGTTCATATAGATAATCAATGCGATAAATATACAAAAGTTGTACAGATAAAGGCGACTGTTAATGCTATGCTAAAGCTGTAAAAGAGATTAAATCTTTTTGATTAAAAGCTGTCAAATAATCATAAAAACCAGCAATCATGAAAAAGGTAATAATAGTATTAGTTCTGACAGCCATGGTGCAAGTAGCTTCAGCAATGCCTCCAATGCATGGAGGTGGGTTCAGAGGGGGATTTTATCCCAGGACTACAGTTGTTGTAGGAGGCGGGTTTTATAATCCTTATTTCTCACCATTTGGTTTCTACTACGGAGCTCCTTACGGTTACCCGTATGCAGCCGCACCATATCAGCCAACCAAACTTGATATGCAGATCGCAGATATCAGAAATGACTATGCGGACAAGATCGAGTCTGTTAAGCTGGATAAAAGTCTGACAGGTAAAGAGCGCCGCGCACAGGTCCGGACCTTCAAACAGGAACGCGATCAGGCAGTGTTAGAAGCTAAAAGGAGCTATTACAAATCATAAAAGGGCGCAATAGTTTGAACACCGCAGGGGGGACCTGCGGTGTTTTTTATTATATGTCCGTATTAAGATTTAGCGCTTTCATTTCAAAGTAGCATTTTTCGCAAACAACTTTTATCCGGGCAAATGCCATTGACTTGTCATTCCATTCTCCTTCCTGTAGTCTTACAGCTTCACACTCATTACACCACGCCTGGAAGTCGTCATCTTCTAAAAGTTCCATGCCTTCAACAGTTTCAAATGCTTCTTCAAATCCTACTTTTGTTGTCGCATTGAGGTGCCTGCAAACAAATGCTCTTCGCCGATATTCATGCGTGCTGCATTTAACATACCTGTCTTTGATGTTTTTAGCAGTTTCGTTGTCAACAAATTCAGTAATGACTAAAAAGATCATTAGCTGTTTGTCGTTGACAGGCCTGTAAACTCCAATTCCATTTGACAATTTGGTTGCAATTGCTGCAAACTCCCAGGATTCAGCTTCGTTACTTTCAAATTGACCAGTTATTAGTTTTGGAAAGTTCGACCTTTCTCCAAACGATCTAACAAGTTGAGTCTTTTCTTTTATTTCGTCAGGAGTGGATGTATTGTCCCAGGACCATTTCCATGTTTTTGATCTTTCTGAGTAACTACCTACATCGAAATATCTAAAATTTAATTCCTTGTCGCCAGTTGAAAATGTTAAAAGACCAGTAGCGTGATTATAAAACCAATTCTCGTACCAGTCTAAATCATATTCGTTGGTAAGGTTATCCTGCAGTACTTTCAATTCTTCAACACATTTATCAGCAAAACTGCTATAATCAATCGCTACGGATGCACTTACTTTTTTGTTTTTTTTAGATGGGGACATTTGATATATAGATTTGATGGTAAACTACATAATGATTGGACAAATGATGATCAGCATAATCAGCCCAATTTTTCATGAACGATTTTTATAATTCTGATAATCTTGAGTCGTGGTCTATATCTTTCAAGCAGGTGGGGCGCCAGGGCTGTTTCCAATGCGCCATCCGGTCACTACTTATTTTTTGCTGTCTTCCATTGTTCATATTTTTCTTTCATGCAATGGCCACAGGGTCTATATCCATTTGTAATTGCTTCAACTTCATTTTTAAAAAACACGCGATTTTCAACTTTCATTCTTTTGCCTGAAGAACAACTAAGTAATCCGTAAATTTTTTCTTTCTTATATCCACCCAATGTTATGCAACATTTGCGAATTAAAAAAATGGCAGCTTTTCTCCTTTCTTCGGGACTGCTTCCCATATCTATATGGGCTATCATGTTATGCTGTTTGTATTGTTTTATTGAACCCTATGCTTTATATTATTACGGCCTCTTTAATAATCATTGCACGTTTACGTATAGCTCCCCAATGATATTGTCCCAACTCTCCGGTTGATTTTATTACTCTATGGCAGGGTATTAACATTGCAATGCGGTTGTCGCCCATGGCAATGCCAACTTCCCGGGCTATGTTGTTAGTTGCTTTTGCCAATGTCCCATAAGAGATAAAGCCCCCGGCAGGTATTGTACAAAGCGCCTCCCAGATCTTCAGTTGAGCAGGAGTTCCCTTTACATGCAGCGGAACCGGATTTGTATTATCGCCATCCAGATAATTTAGCGCAGTTTCTATATTTGTATTTTTCTCATTTAAGATTTGTGAAGCTGGAAATTCTTCCTGTAGAATTTTTTCTGCTTTGCTTTCATCACCGCTAAAGAAGGTTAAATAGCAAATTCCTTCGTCGGTTGAAGCGATAATGACCCTACCAAAATCAGTGTTTTCGCAAGAGTAGAAAATTGTGGGTCTGGAATTTTCGTCAAATCTGGAAAAGATTACCGGCATCCACGTTGGCCCGTTGTTGCCAGTAAATGGATTAAATGAAGCCTGACTTTTACCGTAGGTGGGAGAGAGTACTTTTTTAATTTGGCTGATCGTTTTTCCAGACCATTGCTCTAATAACTGTCTTTCTTCTTTTTGAAAAAGCGGACTTTGCTCAAACAGATCATTTTCAGATTTTATGGCAGCGACTTTATTAATTGCTGTCAGTATTTTTTTAAATTGTGTTTCCATGATTTAAATACTTTATATACCAAAGTTCGTGTATCATTAGACTGTGTACAACCCGTTAATTGCGTTGTTGCAGGTTATGATAATTGTTGTTATTATTTATTGCAGAATTGGCTGAGTAATGAATACTTCAACAGCATTTCCGATGAGGCAATTTCATCCACGATTGACAGATCAACGGTTTCGCCCCAGAAATGAGTAAACCAGCGGACTACAACTTCTTTGTTCAGTTCTTCTTTTGTTTTTTGATTTTTTAGATTCTTCAGTTTTTTCGTTTGATGAATCAAAAGTAGTCAGAACGATACTTGTGTAAAATCCGTTTCTTGCGATCTTGTATGGATACCAAAAATTAAATATTTCAGCAAAAAACGGGTTGCTCAGTTGCTCATTTTCGCAAGCTAAGAACAATAGCCCTATTCAAAAAAAAGAACCGGAAGCCAATGAATTAGCTTCCGGTTTTGGTATTCATGAAGATTACATTAGTTAGCTTAAACCTTTGATACAGCTTACTTCCTGATCAACAGGCTTTTCTCCGCTCTGGAAAATTTGTCACGCTGGCACGGGGATGTCAGCCCTATCAGCGATTAGCTGTTTCTTTTTCCTCATTCACATATTCCAGGATATCACCCGGCTGACAATCCAGGGCCCTGCAAATTGCTTCCAACGTACTAAAGCGGATCGCTTTTGCCTTCCCGGTCTTTAAGATAGAAAGATTGGATAATGTCAAATCAACTCTTTCAGAAAGTTCATTTAGAGATATTTTTCGCTTTGCCATCATCACGTCAAGGTTTACAATAATTGGCATAGCTTAAATTGTTAGGTCATTTTCAGATTTCATATCAATAGCATTCTGCAATATCTTTTCAAATATTGCGGCAGCAGTGGCTACTACGACATTAACAAAAGTCGTCATGATACACATGGCAAGAAAGCCCGCCGGATCGTCCTCTTTATCATGCGCTATCTTGATATATATTCCTGCAATCACAATTAAAGCACCCAGTATGATGGCACAGTACTTTATGCTCTTTAATGCCCTGACAGCATTTGATGAGAATACTTTATTCTGTCCGATATATCCAAGTAATCTGAAAGCCTTATATAGTGCGACAAAAAAGGCGATCGAGGCCGCGTATCCATATAAGATGAACCCGTTAAAGTAAATGCTGAATAAGTCCAGGTTCGCGGCTCTGCCTTCAGTCATAGGAAATCGGATCAAAAGGATAAGTGCCACGATGCCGATCAGCACGAGGACTGCCTGAAGAAATATGATAGATATTTTTTTCATGATGATTGTAGGGATTTGAGATTTTATACTGCAAACGTAATAAATATTTATTGATAAACAATAAATATTTAGTGTTTTTAAGAAAACAGCATTTCTATCGCCCAAAAAGCCAACGGCGCCATTTGAAGACAAATGGCGCCGTTTGGTATCAAAATTTTATAATTCTATTTTACTTCTCCATAACGATATACGCAGGATATGACGTTTTATTCGGCAGGTCAAATGTCTCGTCGTAAGGCTGTGTGCCCGTTCCATTATTATATGACGCTACGCGATTTACGCCGGTCGCTGTACTGCCACCTGTGCCATTGATAACATTTAAGATATTACCTGGACCTGCAAAACGGGTAGTACACATTTTTTCCAGTATTACATTCGGGCTATTCGGTATCTCAAAGCCATTTTTCTTATTCACATTGCCATCAGTGCCCGTGAAAACTGCGTAAGACCCCATTCCTATACTATGGTGTTCTTTTACAGTATTAGCTACCTTGAATGCTGCATAACCAGGCACCCGGCCTCCCTGACTGCTCCAACTCGCCTGATTCGGAGCATCGTATGGCGGTTCATTCTGTAAGAAATAGGTCCTGCCACGTTCTCCCAGCCATAACACCTCATATTCCTGATAGTGTTCCGCAAACAGCGCGTAAAGTGTAACATCATTGCCGGTAACGATAAGGCCGTTTTTGCAGCGGTCTCTCACCCAACGTGCGTCTCCGCCACGCTGTGAACCATGATCCGCACGCCATAACCAGAAATGGTCACCCACTACATTATTACTGTTTATTTGCATAGACGCATGTATCTGAATATTCTTTGACTGAACGCCACCAACTCGGCAGGTAATGTCTGAGAGCAAAATAGGATTTGCAGCATGATCTGCTTTGGCGCCCTCGTTGCCGATTCTGATCTGATACGTAGTGCTATTGAATGAATCCATCAGCAATCCGGCAATGATAATACCGTCTTTGTCGTCAGCATAGATACATCCCCAGGTATTTTTTTCAGTTGGTTCCAGTGTAACGGAAGCGATCCCTGCACCCAGCAGGATGGCCTCTTTTCTGTTTACCTGAATAGGTGCATTTAACGAGTAATGTCCTGGTGTGAAAAAGATGTTTTTGCCAGCCTTCAGGGCCTTATTGATCTCTACATCAGTGTCGCCTTCTTTGGTAACATACCATTCAGTCAGCAGATCCTGCACTTTTCCTTTGCCCATATCTGTTTCTGACCAGGAAAGGCCTGCTCTGTCCTTTTGCCATGCCGGAACAAATACCTTGTATTCGCCATCACTATCGATAAAAAGGAAAGGTTTTTCTCTGATAACCGGTGTAGCAGGAACCGGAGAATTGGCATTATCTGCCTTAGGGGCATTAACGCAACCCTGCCAGACCATATTATACGAACCACCCATTGCACCTTCACCTGAAGGGAAAACGGTATTTCTGGTATACCATTGTTGTTGTCCACCCCAGTTTGGTCTGGAGGAGGTATAATTAGCGTCAGCAATGAAACCACCGCTTCCCCAGAAATTGCTATTCCCAATATCTGAAATGTATTTCGACGTACTTTCAATCTGCATTCTTCTTGCACTGGTTGACTGAGAAACTGTCCAGGAGAAATCCCGCATCACAGTTACATTCTCCATAGAACGCCAGAAGGTACAGGTAGCATTTGCGCCGCCGGAGAGGTGAGGTCTGGTGAATACAGCACCTAATTTTACAGCAGACGGTACTTTGCCCAAACCTCCGATGTGAGAATAGAATCCTAATTCTATTGCATTAGCAGCCGCAGATGATGCTGAACCAGATCCACCAACATCGTAAGTCTGACCATCAACATTAGCTTTGAAATAATACGCCTGACGCTTTGTTGTCCATTCTCCATTAGGTCCGCCCAGACCAATAGAGCTAAAATGCGCGTTTATTTCATTGCGTGCAGTACCAGCGTTTTCATACTTCCTATCATAGAAATACATATTGCTGCCAAAAATCTGCTTCTCCAGCGAAACGATGATTGTTATCGAGTCACGGGTGATTTTATAATAGTTTTCGTACTTGTCTGTATTGGGCTTATTATCTGTAAATGTCAATCTGGAAGTAGACCCCACCTGCACAAAATCTGCTGCCAGACGACTACCACCTCTTGTAATCACATAATTTCCTGAAGCGCCGAATGCTGACCAGGATAAGGTGATACTATGTTTCTTTTTGTTGTAAACAATCCTGTCCACTATCTGATGCGCCTGTTTTTTTCCATCAGATGAATAGGAGGGTACAAAACTGCATAGCATCAACAGAAGCGTAAATGCTGTAAACGTGGAAATTGCCTTTGTGCACATAAGAATATTCTTGTTTGATAATTGCTATTGTTTGTTACAATATTAGGTTTTTAGGTCTCACAAGATGGCAAATAATCCTTTAACCTATGGTATATCCGCCGCTTTATTTCCAAATTTTTTTGATCAGGCTTTGTGGCGGTCAATTTTTTTTTTGAAAGTCTAGTCACTATCTTACCGCCCATTACAGGTCATAAATTAGAAAGAACAATGAAATTGTTATTTACTTCTTTCGCTATAGCAACGCTATTCGGCGGAACTGCTTTTGCTCAAACGAATCAAAATGCTTACCAACAAGGGAGTCCGGCATCAGGACAGACTGTAACGTTGCCTGCGATCTTTCCTGCACCCGTATCAATCGAGTTAGGAAAGGGCGCTTTTGCATTGGGTAAGTCTGTTAGCCTGATTGTGCCATCAGGTACTGACACGGCGAGTGTGAGTCTGGTGCGCAGGTTATTAACGTCAGCCGGAGTGGAAACGATTACGACAGCAAAACAACTGCCACCGGTATTGGATCGCCCTTATATCGTCCTTGGTACTACAGACGGAGCAATTGTACAATCAGCGCTTAAAAGGCAAGGGATCGTACCTGAAAATAACATTGAGGGTTATACGGTTTCAAGTGAGATAGCAAACAATGGTGTGCTGATCACGCTGGCCAGCCATGACGCAGATGGTTTGTTTCATGCGGTGCAAACTTTCCGTCAATTGCTGACACGTCCGTTTATTCCCACGCTTGTTATCCGGGATCACCCTGCAATGCCCATCCGTGGGACAATTGAAGGCTTTTACGGGAAACCATGGTCAATGACAGACCGGGAAAAGCATCTCAACTTCCTGGCGACTGTCAAAGCCAATACCTATGTGTATAGCCCTAAAGACGATCCTTATGCAAGGGATCGCTGGAGAGATGCTTATCCGGATGCGACTTTAGCGGAACTTGGTAAGTTGGTGGCAGCAGCCCGGAAGAATTATATCAACTTTGTATATGCCATTTCTCCTGGCCCAACTGTCTGCTTCTCAGATTCAGGCGATCTTCATACGCTGGAGAGAAAGTTTAAAGCGCTGCGCGCAATTGGTGTACGTAGTTTCTACGTAGCACTGGACGATATTGAGTACACCAAATGGAACTGCGACCTGGATAAGGCGACCTTCGGCCCATCAGGAGCAGAAGCAGCTGGTATTGCACAGGCCAAATTGTTGAATCAGCTGCAGGCTCACCTGAAAGCTATTGATCCGACAGCGCCTCCTTTGATTATGGTGCCGACTGAATATTATGATGCCAAGGAGAGCCCGTATAAAGCAGCTTTGCGTAAGAATCTTGATTCACAGGTTGTTGTACAGTGGACAGGCACCGATGTAGTACCACCTGCTATTTCTGTTCCTGATGCACGTGCAGCAACAAAAGCATTTGGAAGAAAGACACTATTGTGGGATAACTACCCGGTTAACGACTATGGAGAATCTACAGGCCGGTTGCTGCTCGCTCCTTATTTAAAACGTGAAGCCGGTTTATCGGCAGAGCTGGCAGGTATTCTGTCCAATCCAATGAACCAGGAGTCGGCAAGCCGTGTTGCAGTAACCGGTGTAGCTGCTTTTGGCTGGAATGATAAAGGGTACGATGGAGAAAGGATCTGGATTGCTGCTGCCCGTGAACTGGCAGGTGGAGATGAGCAGGCAACAGCGGCGCTGCTGACTTTCTTTGATACCCAGCATATGGCGCCAACTTTTGGTAGTCAGCCCTGGCAGGTACAGGCTCCTAAGCTAAAAGTAATGCTGGATGGTGTACGTGATGCAATTGCGAATGGAAGTGATGATACCAGACATCAGGCTATTGCTGACCTGATACAACATGCGGCCGCATTTGCAGGCGCTCCCGATATCATCAGATCCGGTACGGTGGATACCGCGTTTGCGCAGGAAGCCCGTCCATGGCTTGATGCGATGCAGTTATGGGGAAAGGCACTTCAACTTACAGCGGCAGGACTCCAGGCTGCTGATCGTGGAAGTATAGCGGCTGAACGCTATTTCGCCAATGCTAAACGATTTGCAGCTCAGGCAACTGCGATAAGGAGTATTCCTGGTGCTACCCGTTTTGACGGTCCGATAAAGCTTGCAGATGGTGTGCTGGATGAGTTTATAACGAATGCACCTACATTCATCGGATTTACTTCGGGAGAGGGGACTGGTATTGCTGAAAAGTAAGGGTTTGGCTTAAATCATTTCAAAATATATTTTTAACAAAGGAGATCAATTGTTGATCTCCTTTGTTATTCTGCCTGATAGCTATTTTTCCAACCAGGTCAGATAATCTGCATTTGTTGTAAAATCCTGGAAATCCACAAAATCAGGCGATGTTCTTAATATACGCTTCACGATCTGATACGCTTCTTCCTTATTGCCCAGCTTTAATAATATCCTTACCTGGGTATCGATGACCTCACACCGGACATTCCCTATTACCAGCAAAAAGGGAAAAGTATCAGCAGCGGGCTTTATAGTACCTGCTACCTGTAAGTTACCATTTACCAGGATCAGCGTTTCGTCCGATCCGCTGGTTACACCCAGTGTTGCCAGCGTTTTTTCTGTCCATTCCTGGTCCAGGTCGCCGTCGATGGCAGTATTTCCATCCAGTAAGATGACGTGTTGAAATGAGGTTTCACCAAAATTCTCGAACTGTTCCAGGTTAAACCGAAGCGATGCTTCGTCGTTATTAATGAGTTTAGGTTGGGTGGATGATGTCATTGGTTAAAGGGATTTACTAATTTTTCAGCTGCGAAATTATTAAATGCAGGTGTCATGTCATTGAATGAATAGGTATTATGGCCTTATGTAGATGTTTTGTAGAGTATTAATACGGATGTTCATCTACAAATGCAAGCCGGAAAAGGAATCTGTATATGCGCTGTTTTTTAGTGGGATCCGCTTTACGGCCTGCAGGCAGGGGGATTGGTGGGGTATAAGTGCTTGATTTATAATTATATCCTCCGGAGGCGGTTTGTCTGTTTTTTTGTAACCCGTTATAGATGAGGTAATTAGGTAGATGTCCGGACTCAGGGTGATAAGGAAAGTATTATCTGACTTTCTATATATATGATATATGTTGTTTATATGCAGGCCTGTAACCCATAAGCAGAATGGCATAACGATCATTAGCAATAGTTTTATACCTTTGCATCCCAATTGAAGATTATGATTGAAAATTTGAAAGTAGGAATATTAGGAGGCGGTCAGCTCGGAGGTATGCTTATACGGCATGCTATAGACCTCGGCCTCAGCATTTCAGTAATGGATAAGGACCCAAATGCGCCCTGTTCCCGTTATACTTCTTCTTTTGTCTGTGCCGATCCCAAATCTTATGAAGATGTACTGGCATTCGGTAAGGGCCTTGACGTTATTACGATAGAAATGGAGGCGGTGAATATCGACGCCTTACGTGAACTTGAAAAACAAGGGAAAAAGGTTTTCCCGACACCTGATACAATTAAAGTGATCCAGGATAAGTTCACCCAGAAACAGTTCCTGCTGTCACACAACATACCGGTAGTGCCAGGTGAAGCTGTTGAGAATAGAAATGATCTTTACAAATACGAAAATAAACTACCAGGCTGCCTTAAAAAACGTCGTAACGGTTACGATGGCTATGGCGTAATGGTGTTGAAGTCAGGAGCAGATATTGCCACTGCTTTCGATGAACCATGTGTACTGGAAGAACTGGTAGATATCAAACACGAGATTGCAGTAATTGTAGCTAGAAATGAGCATGGTGCTGTAACCTGTTATGATCCTGTGATGATGGTGTTTTCTGAAGAGAAGTTCGTACTTGAATCTCAGGTAGCGCCCGCACAGTTAGCAGAAGGAATGCAGGAGGAAGCGACTAAGCTTGCAGAAAAGATAGCAGAAGCCCTCCAGCTTGTAGGTATTTTGGCGGTAGAAATGTTCGTTACAAAAGACAACAGAATTTTAGTGAATGAACTGGCCCCAAGACCACACAACAGCGGTCACCACACGATAGAAGCCAGTACTACCTCACAATATGAGCAGCTGCTCCGTGCTATATTAGGTTTACCATTAGGTGATACCAGTCTTCATTTGCCTTCATTAATGCTGAATCTCCTGGAAACTGCTGCACTGGCGGCAAACAGGGTAGAAAAACTAAAAGCCCTCCTGGAGGTACCGGGTGCACATTTGCACTGGTATGGCAAGATAGGAAGCAGAATAGGCAGAAAAGTAGGGCATGTAACCATCACCGGCAGCACAATGGAAGACATTGCTGCAAAAGCTGAAACCATTCGGAAAATTTTAAATTAATCAATATGAAACAGGTAGAAGTAGGCATTATTATGGGCAGCAGTTCTGATGCGCCTACCATGCGTCAGGCAATAGAGGTGTTAAAGAAATTCGACATAGGCTATGAATTTAGCGTTGTGTCAGCACACCGTAGCCCACAAAGAATGTTTGACTATGCAGCTACCGCTGAAGAGCGTGGTTTAAAGATCATCATTGCGGGTGCAGGTGGCGCAGCACACCTTCCAGGTATGGTGGCAGCTATTACTACCTTGCCTGTAATTGGCGTTCCTATTAAATCTTCTAACTCCCTTGATGGTTGGGATTCGCTGCTGTCTATCGTACAAATGCCTGGCGACATACCTGTTGCAACTGTAGGTGTTAATGGCGCCCGTAATGCAGGTTTACTGGCTGTGCAGATGCTGGGAATCAGCAACAGCGCTATCAGAGAACAGCTGGCAGCAATGAAAAAAGAAAACAATGAGAAGGTGGCCAAACAAAATGAAACTTTAGAGCAATAGTTTCAACAGGCAACGTCTCATGCAGATAATAAAGAAAAAGCCCGCTATCGTCGACAGCGGGCTTTTTCTTTATAGCATGTACCCTTCAACGTATTTCCTGGCCTCGTTTCAATGGCTATTAAAATCCAACTAATAGGGTTATATTAGCCATAATTACCATCCCTATATGACAACAAAATTATTTATATCAGCATTGTTCGTTTTGGTATTAGCTGCATGTAACAGTAAGCGTGTACAGATGAAGCCTCAGCCAGAGACACCTAAAGCATTAGAAGACAAAAGCTCCTATGAGTTTATTTCAAAAGGAAGAGGGTATAGTGACATGGTTGATGACCTTTACAAAGAACTTGTGAGCAAAGATACCAGGCTGCAGGAACTTGACGTAAGAATGGATGAACTGAACAGCAGCGAGTCAGATTCGACGGAGTCGTTTGATAAGTTCGATAGAAAGGTACGATCGTATTTTAGCGCGGTAGATATGAATATTGCTGCAATCAAAGACTCATTATTAAGGGAGAGAATGAAGCTTTTAATTGTCAGTAACCAGACAAAATACAAAGCACAGATAGCAGGACATAAAGAATTACTGAACACGATTGAAAGGAATAAAGCTGTGATGGCGGACCTTTATGTTGTTTTGAAAATTGTAAGAACCTTGCCGTTAATCGAGAAATACCAGAAAGATAACCTGCCATCCACAAAATCAATTGAAGGGTTTATTAAGCAACAGGACAGGGCAGGTAGTCTGTTAGACACACTGGTGAATAAATGATTTTATTACCGCTGACAAAACGCCGCCACAAACCGCTCCTGCGTATCCCGCGCATGCATCATTTCCTTCATCTCCATCGCGTCCTCGCAACTATCCACCCCTCCGGCTATCATCACACTTTCATAAGTACCTACGGGCGTTTTAATAACATCAAAATCAGCGTTAACCCGCCGGGACCACCTCCTATGATTGCTACTTTTTTATTTTCTAATAACATATCTTTTGAATTATGACCATTTGAAAGCAAATTTATGGCTACTTTTATAGTTAAAATGGCCATAATTGATATTAAAATAGTCGTAAATGAAAATATCAGTCACGGATAAAGGGGCAGGGATCACCAGGGAATTCGCGCATGCAATAGGAGCTGCTTTTCGCGGAAGATTCATCGATATTCCCGAAAACATGGGTACAGGATACATCACCGGATTTTCCTGGGGAAAGGAGTTACGCATGATGATCCGGAATTATTATCTGAAAGAAGACGTGTATATCGAGCGTACGAACGAACTCGAAGAAGGGCAGGAGGATATCGTTTTTCTGCTTAGCGGGATCTTTCCCTCGATACTACAGCCCGACGAACAAATATCGCCCGAACAGGCCAATATCCTTATCTGTAAACATGCGGTAACTTCCGTATTAACCATGCCATCAAACACGATGTTTGGCAGCGTGACAATCGCCGTTGCCAAACAATATCTGCATCAGCGTTTTGGAAAAATAGAACACCCGGTAGTAACAAGTGTGCTGGAAGGAAAAGATAATTTTGTATTCGAAACCGGCATCTCAACCTCCATCATTCATACCGCCAGTGAAATGCTGGGACAGCCCGTCCCGGAAGCCCTGGAAAGCCATTACTACAAATTGAAATGCGAGGAATTGCTGTGTCATGTATTTGCGACGCTGATGCAACGGGAAATAGTACCGGCCACCGGTATGCACATCGACGATATCAAAGCCATATACGTTATTAAAGCACGCTTACAGTCTAGTCTGGATGAACCGCCGAACATAGCAGCACTCGCCAAAGAAGCAGGAATGAGCGAACCTAAACTAAGGAAGCTTTTCAAACAGACCTTCGGAAAAGGTGTCTTTGAATATTATCAGTCGGGACGTATGCAGGAAGCCGCCAGACTGCTAAAAGAAAAACGGCTGACAGTCTCCGAGGTCGGCTACCAGTTAGGCTTCACTAACCTCAGCCATTTTTCACGGGTGTTTGAACAATACATGGGCACCAAACCTAAGAAATATTCAAAGACGTAGACCGCCACCCACGTTTTTCAATACTCCGTATGTTATTAACGTCCTTCAACGTCAACAGATAATCATACAGATGCGTAAGCTCATTGTCAGTCCGGTCTCCTTCAAATGGCCTGATATACACTGCATTCCCATAATTACTCCTTGACTTCTCCGGAGAATCATCAACGATGATGACCTGCTCCAGCCTGAACCCCTTATTTTTTACTTTGTCCAGCCGCTTTTCAAAATAGTAGGTGTCCAGCTCATAATCCCGTTTGATAGTACACTTGCTCTTATCCCAGATCATAAACCATTCTATATTATCCGGCGTTATCATTTTCACGATCTCCTCCACATATTCATTGCTGGCAGAACTCCATACGCCGATTGTAAAATGCCGGGATACATTGATAAGAAACTGTTCCAGTCCCGGACGTTTGTAAATATGAAACATATCAAACTGAAGATCCGGCGCAATTGCCAGGGGAGTAGTAGTCGCATGTATCAGCGTCTCGTCAAGATCCAGTAATAACAGTTTATCTGATTTATCAGGCATAGCATTCATATTTATTCACAGAAAGCAGGAGAGGGATTTCAGTGCTAACAACTACAAGTATACTTAAAAGATATTAAAAAACGCCTTCAGGTGATATACCTGAAGGCGCACAACACCTCATTATTGACTACGCACTTTGTCCACCATCGACATTCAGTGTAGCGCCTGTGATATACTTTGCATCTTCACTGGCCAGAAAAGCAACCGCCGCACCAATATCTTTCGGTTCGCCATACCGTGCCAGGGCAACTTCTTTTAGCATCTGGGCACTGAACGGACCATCAGCAGGGTTCATATCTGTATTGATCAGCCCTGGCTGGATAATATTAACGGTAATATTCCTGCCTCCCAGATCCTCGCCCAGCTTCTGGTATAAGCTGCCAATGCGGCCTTCGTCGCCGTGTAATCGCCAATACCCGGATATGGAGAGCGGCTGCCGCCGGTAGAGCCAATCGTAATGATCTTGCCGCCATCGCGCATAAACGGTAATACACTTCTGACAGTATGTGCAACACCGAGTACATTCACATCCCATTGACGTTTGAACGCCTCCGGATTTGCAGCACTGTCATCAACAACGCCAGTCACAAACACACCTGCGTTGTTCACTAAAATATCAATACCGGATGCTGCCACTTCAGTAATGGCCGCATTGATCTCTTCAATATTACCGGTATCTGCCTTGATCGCACTTGCTTTCACACCATAAGCTGTTACTTCTTTTACCAGTGCCGCTGCTTTCTCCGGTGAACTCACATACGTGAATACAACGTTAGCGCCCTCTAGTGCCAATTGTCTGACAATACCCGCTCCAATACCCCGGCTACCACCTGTAACCAGTGCTGTTTTATTTGATAATTTCGACATGATAATTGTGATTATAGACGATGTAGTAATTATTAAGGATGGAAAATGATGGAACCCGTTGTTCTGCCTGATTCGAGATCGTCGTGCGCCTTCGCTGCTTCCGCCAGGGGATACACTGTTGGCGTAACATTACCCAATATGCCCTGTCTTAAGGCGTCAAATAATTCACGGGTAGCGTTATCAATACTTTGCCTGTCCGGCAGATATTGACCAAGCGAAGGACGCGTTAAACTGATCTTTCTGGCGGCCAGGAAATCTGCATCAATAGCAGGAGCGCCGGAAGAAGTACCATAAAGCACAATGGCCCCGTTTTCCTTTACCAGTTTTGAGGATTGCTCATAGGTCGCCTTACCCACGCCATCAAAGACGGCCTGTACGCCCTGATTATTAGTAAAGGCATTAACAGCTTTACCCAGGTCTTCACTATCAAGCGCAATCACCAGGTCTACGCCATGGCTGGCGGCGATCGCCTTTTTCGATGCACTCCCCACCGTAGCAATGACAGTAGCACCCAATGCCTTTGCCCATCTGCTGACAAGCGAGCCTACGCCGCCAGCCGCTGCATGAACAAGTACGACATCGCCTGACTGAACAGGGTAGGCCTGTTTTATCAGCATCCGCGCAGTAAGCCCTTTGGCCAGCAGGGAAGCTGCTTCGTCAAATGATACATTGTCAGGAATTTTGATCAGCGCATCTTCATTGATCACCCGTCGCTCCGCATATGCGCCCAGCGAGAAATAATAAGCAACCCTGTCGCCCACTGTGAAATTGCGTACTTCATTACCAACAGCTTCTACCACACCCGCCGCTTCAACGCCAATTGTAGCGGGTAAATGGTGCACGGGGAAACTGCCATTCCGAAAAAGTACATCTACAAAGTTCAGGGCAATCGCTTCCTGCCTGATCAATACTTCCTTTTTACCGGGTTGACCCGGATTTTCACTGGTATACTCCAGGACGGACGGTGGTCCCTGTTTATGAATGCGTACCAGACTGCTTTGTGCTATTGTTTCCATGTGATGATGTTTTAATTTTGATAACCCAAAATTGGGACAATCGCAGGGCCTGTGAATTGACAAACGCAGTAAATTCAGCTTGACATTTGTCAATGCAATTGTGATCCGATAACTTTATGAGAAATATAGCTGCTGCAACAGCCGACAGTTGCATCCATCCGATATGAACTCACCAGAAACTTTATACGAACCGCTGTTTGCTTACATACAAGCCAAATCATCACTACAATTGAGTGACGCCGAAAAACTGCTGATAGAGCAGGCATTTAAAATAAAGCATGTAAGAAAACGTCAGTATCTATTACAGGAAGGCGATGTATGTAAGTATATGGCTTTCCTGGTCAAAGGGTCAGGAAGGATGTATTCAGTGAATGAAAACGGTCAGGAAAATATCATACGTTTTGCTATTGAATCCTGGTGGCTGGGTGATTATGAAAGCTATAACCTGCGTACGCCCTCGCTGTATAATATTGAAATGTCTGAAGATGCAGATGTACTGCTGGTAAGTTATGAACAGATGCAGGAACTGCAGAAAAGTGTACCTGCTGTCCACGCTATGATCAAAGAAATTGACCGCCAGGGGGCTATCGCTACACAAAAGCGTATCCATTCAGCAATAAGCCAGGGCGCTGAAGAACGGTATACACTGTTCGCCAAAACCTACCCGGAATTGCTTGCCCGCTTTCCTCAAAATATGATAGCCTCCTACCTGGGTATCTCTCCCGAAACCCTGAGCCGGATCAGGAAAAATACCCTGCATAAATAAATATCCCGGATGTCATCCCTGTGGTGTATCCAGGAACAGATGCAATGATTGGATCAGCTCATTTTCTATAATAGCGATATCCATACCCGAAGCAACAGGCACTTCTCCTGGTATGCCCAAAGTCCAGGAAATATACTGCACCTGATGATTGACCTTCAAAGGCTCCCTTAACGCAAACCGAAACGCCGGAGGCCAGTTTCCCTGTAAGGCAGTGATCAGATCGTTGATCGCCTGATAACCTTTTATCGCCGGACCTTCATTTGTTTCATAAAAGACAACGTCAGGGGCATAGATCTCCTTCATCACTTCCAGTCTT
The DNA here is from genome assembly GCF_900114995.1 of Chitinophaga sp. YR627. Lineage (GTDB taxonomy): Bacteria > Bacteroidota > Bacteroidia > Chitinophagales > Chitinophagaceae > Chitinophaga. The sequence continues at coordinate 188,743 of NZ_FOUX01000005.1, read as the reverse complement.
CTTTGCGCATCTCTGTCATTCCAGATCACCAGTAAACTGTCTTCCAGTTGTTTTGTAGTATTTGCCATGTGTGTTGATTTTGATGTCCCAAAACTAAGCAAGTACACAACTGTTGATGTTGATGTATGTCAAAAAAAGAACTTGACAAATGTCATGCAGTAACCGCCCCGTTTGAATTGCTCCTGAGATGACCTTTTAAACAAACCAGATTGACCCGATAAACCAAGGACCGGATCATTGGATCACCGACCTTTGTATCGTAAACATACAGCAATGGTGAACACAAACGAGATGAAAGGGCTGGAAAAGCCGGTTATATTCTTTAATAATTACGGCAGTGATTTTAAAGAAGGAGAGGCTTTCGTCACTGATCACATCTTCAGCTACATCCTATCCGGCACACAGGAGATCTGGTCCGGCAATGAAATGTATGTTTTCAAAGCAGGCGACTATCGCTTCATCAGAAGGAACCAGCTCACTAAATATGTAAAACGTCCCGGTCAGCAGGGCTTTCAATCTATTGCCGTACATATTGACCAGGGAACACTGAAGGAAATGGCCGATGTATATAATGTGTCTTATAAAACCCCTTACCAGGGAAAAGACGTCACACTATTAAAACAGGATGCTTGGCTGGAAAACTATATAAACAGCCTGACACCCTATTTAAATACAGCTGGTGTTTATGGGGAGGCACTTGTTGCATTAAAAGCGAAAGAACTGGTCTTGTTGTTACTGCAGACAAATCCGTCTGTCGGACAAGCATTATTTGACTTCGACGTACCCGGCAAAATAGACCTGGTGGCTTTTATGAATGCACACTACCGTTACAATGTAGGCTTAGACAGGATGGCTTTCCTCACCGGAAGAAGTCTATCCACCTTCAAAAGAGATTTCAAACGGATCTTCAATACTACTGCCGGCAGGTGGCTGACAAGAAAGCGGCTGGAAGAAGCCAATTTCCTGATCGCGAACAAGGGTAAAACAGCATCCGCCATTTACCTGGATCTAGGCTTCGAAGACCTGTCTCACTTTTCCTCCGCATATAAAAAGGTCTTTGGAAAAGCACCCTCCCAACGGTGAACAACATAACATGCAAGTTTAAATAAATCACATATCATGGATTACAAATTAGCGGGCAGGCGCGCACTGGTAACAGGTTCCAGCGCCGGCCTCGGGGAAGCTATTGCCATTATGCTGGCAGATGAAGGCGTACACGTAATAGTACATGGACGCAATGAAGAAAGAACAAACGCCGTTGTACAACGGATTATTGCAGCAGGTGGTACCGCGGAAGCCGCTCTGGGCGACCTCTCAACGGATGAAGGCGCTGATAAGGTCGCCAGTCTGGCATTGGCTGGCGGTCCGGTAGATATCCTGGTTAACAACGCCGGATATTATGCGCATACCTCCTGGTCAAATACCTCCTGTCAGGACTGGATGGATGTCTATAACGTGAACGTCATCTCTTATGTACGCATGATCCAGCGGATCGTTCCCACTATGAAAGGTCAGGGCTGGGGCAGGGTGATCAATATTGGCGGCGGACTGGGAATACAACCCATCAGCGATCTGCCACATTATAACGCCAGCCTTGCCGCACGTCATAATATGAGCGTCTCCCTCGCCAGACAACTCGCAGGTACCGGCATTACCTCCAATGTAGTGGCGCCTGGTGCGATCATGAACCCGGGTGTTGAACAGTGGTTGCGCAATGCGGCACCCCAGAAAGGGTGGGGGACCGATATCGCAGAAATGGAACGGAATGCAGTAAAAGAACTGGTGCCCAATGATGCCCGCAGGTTTGGCCGGCAGGAAGAAGTGGCCGCCGCAGTAGCCTACCTTTCCAGTCCTTATGCCGACTATGTCAGTGGCGCACTACTGCGTGTTGATGCCGGCACTGTTCGCAGTATCTAAACTGGTATATAACAAAAAAGGAGATCAACGAATTGATCTCCTTTTTACTACTCAACTATTCAGTTAGTTAAATATCTCATTCATCTCCGTTAAGATAATAGGCTTGCCGTCAGTGACTACAATGGTATGCTCATGCTGCGCCATATAACCGCCTTTATTGCCCACCATCGTCCATCCGTCACCCGTTTCTGTTGCATAGGTCGAACTGGTTGAAATAAACGTCTCTATCGCTACAACCGAGTTCTTTCTGAAGCGTCTTACATCAAAGCGGTTCTTATAATTCAGTAATTCACCCGGTTCTTCATGCAATCCTCTTCCGATGCCATGCCCACCAAGATTTTTAATAACTTTAAAACCTCTCTTCTTCGCCTCTGTTTCCATCAGATTCCCGATGTCCGCTATCTTCACACCCCCTCTGATGTTATCAAGGGTCTTTCTCAATATCTCCCTGGAAGCATCCACCAGTTGCTGATGTTTGTGAATGTCATTGCCCAGCACAAAGGAACCGCCATTATCTGCCCAGAAACCATCCAGCTCCGCTGACACATCAATATTTATCAGATCACCTTCTTTTAAAATGCGTTTTTCTGAAGGAATACCATGACAAAATTCATTATCAACACTAATACAGGTATATCCCGGAAAGCCATATGTTAAGTATGGTGCAGACTTCGCACCCATACTGGAGAGTATCTTCGCACCATATTGATCAAGCTCTTTGGTACTCATCCCTGGTTGCGCATAGGTCCTCATTTCTTTTAAGGTATATGCAACAGCCTCACTCGCTTTCTGCATGCCTATCAGTTCAGATTCTTTTGTTATTGACATATGTTATTCTCTGCTTTATTGGTATAAATACTTTAAGATCAGTTGGCAGTTGCCATATATCCTAAAGATAAGCGTTTTTATGGCTATTTAAGCCATCCCCGTCATCGCGACCCACCCCCACCATGTACCAGCATACACCCTGAACCGCTCAAACCAGTAACTTTGAACCGCTCACGCTAATAACCACGTCCTTATATCTGCAACTTTGCATTATAAAAAAGGAAAGAAATGCAAGATCAGACACTCGTTTTAGTCACCGGTGGAACAGGTACCCTCGCTATCAACTGCATCCTTCAGCTGTTACAGCAAGGATATCACGTAAGAACAACATTGCGCACCATCAGCAAACAAAATGAAATAATCAACAACTTAAAAACCAACGGTATCTCCTCCTTTGATAAACTGTCTTTCATCGAAGCCGATCTGACTACAGATGCCAACTGGGACGCCGCTGTGAAAGATTGCCATTATGTACTACACATCGCTTCACCAACACACCTGGCATCCTCCAGTGAAGCAGAGATCATCGGTCCTGCTGTCAATGGCGTCCTGCGTGTCATGAAAGCTGCACGGGATGCCGGGGTAAAACGTGTGGTACTAACCTCCAGCTTCGGCGCACTGGGATTTAGTAATAAAGACAAGCATACCACCACAACAGAAACATACTGGACCGACCCCAACGAAAAAGGCCTGTCCGTATACGAGAAATCAAAAGCACTGTCCGAACGCGCGGCCTGGGATTTCATAAAAAGTGAAGGTCATCAGTTGGAACTAACCGTCATCAATCCCGTTGCTATCTTCGGCCCCTTACTCGGCCCTGGTAATGCGCCGAGCTTCGGACTCCTGAAAATGTTGCTGGACGGCTCCATGAAAGCAGTACCGAATATCCCGCTCAATGTCGTTGATATCAGGGACGTAGCGGACCTCCATATCCGCGCAATGATCGCTCCGCAAGCTGCCGGACAACGTTTCATCGCTTCCGCCGATGGTGAAATATCTTTACCGGAAATCGCTAAATTGCTAAAGAACAGGATGCCGGCCGCCACAAAGAAAGTATCTTTAAAGCGCCTGCCTGACTGGCTGATCCGTATCGGCGCTTTATTCAATCCGCAGGCCAGACACGCACAATTCCTGTTAAAGGTGAACCGTAACGTCAGCAACGCAAAAGCAAGGGGAATGCTCGATTGGACGCCCATAGCCAATAAAGAAGAAGCCATCCTGGCAGCTGCAGAAACAATGATCAAATTCGGAACAGTAGTATGAGTATAAACGATGAACAGCCCTGCATGGGCAAGCCGGAACGCTTAATGGAACAGTTCATACCTGATCATGTATTCCTCTATGTGACAAAAGGAACCATATTCTGCTATGACGGCAACAAAAGTTATACACTAAAGGAAGGTGAATATGGCCTCATGCGTAAAAACTACCTCGCAAGATACTACAGCGAAAAAGGAAGCCCGTTTGAACGGATCATCTTTTGTTTTGAAGAAGCATTTATCAGAAGCTTCCAGGAAAAATATAAACTTACAATAAAACCCTACAGCCACACGGAAGCCTATGTCAGGATCACGCCCAACGATATGATACCGGCATTCATTGCATCATTAAAACCTTATACCAATAATGCAGGTAAAATCGACGCGGCATTTGAAGACATGAAGTATGAAGAACTCCTGATGATCCTGCTACAGCAACAGCCCGAACTGACCGGACTCTTCTTCGACTATGCCCAACCAGGAAAAATAAACCTGGAGGAGTTTATGCACCGCAATTACAAATTTAACGTCAATATAGACCGCTTTGCTTACTTAACCGGTCGTAGCTTGTCCGCTTTCAAACGGGATTTCAAAGCCATCTTCAACGATACACCTAACCAATGGCTCGTTAAAAGACGCCTGCAGGAAGCATATATCCTCATTGAACAAAACAATAAAAAGGCGTCAGAGATCTACGTCGAACTGGGCTTTGAAGATCTGTCTCACTTCTCCTACGCATTCAAAAAGCTATTCGGCCTGAGACCGACCGAAGTGACCGCCAGAATGAAGCACAATGCGTCGTATTAGTATGGCTGCGTGATGCAGACTACACTTTTTACAATCCAGGCTAACTTTTAATCCCCGTCTTTGCAGACCTTTGTATAGTGGATAGGGGATAGATCATCCTCCATCCAGGTACAGATGATTAATCTTAACTTAGTCTGAATCATGAAAGCAACACCTTCACCTATCATATACAGGAGCATCTCCGAATTCTTACGGGATCTGGATCTGCCTAAGCCGCTGCATCCGCTGATCGCCCTGGTGAACTATGATGCAGCGCAAGTCGGGCGTGATCTCGTTGGTCACAGCTTCATGATCGACTTTTATAAGATTTCTTTCAAACGGGACTTCAGCGGGCAGATAAGATATGGACAAGACTACTACGACTTCGAAGAGGGCGGCATGGCTTTTTTAGCGCCCAATCAGGTGGTCACCATGTCAGGAGATGAAAGCTGTCTCGATGGTTATATATTATTGTTTCATGCTGACCTGATCCGGAATTACCCCTTAGGGAAGACGATCCAGCAATACGGCTTCTTCACCTACGCAGTAAAGGAAGCCCTCTTCCTGTCAGACAAAGAAAAGAAGGTGATCGATGGCCTGTTTACCAACATCGCCGACGAACTGGACAACAATACAGATGCCTTTAGCCAGGACGTACTGGTGTCCCATATCGAACTACTCCTCAATTACAGCAACCGCTTCTATAACCGGCAGTTCCTGACACGTAAAGCCATTCACCACGATCTGATCACCCGGATGAATACCTACCTGGAGTCCCGTTTTGCGGACCAGTCAGGTGGTATACCCTCCGTGCCGGAAGTAGCAGGCCATCTGGAGGTCTCGCCAAGATACCTGACAGATATGCTCCGGTCATTAACCGGACAAAGCGCACAACAACACATCCATGACCGGCTCATTGAAAGAGCAAAAATGATCTTAAGCACCACCCGGCTGACCATCGCCGAAATAGCTTATCAACTGGGCTTCGAACATCCGCAGTCTTTTAATAAGCTGTTTAAACGCCACACCAACGTGGCGCCAAACGTCTTCAGAAAGTCCTTTAACTAATAAGGAATATCCGCTACCTCATCACTTCATCTTAAAGCTGAGAAACCAGCAAAAAGCAATGGAAGGTTACTTCGTATAGTAGCCTGCTGCGGAGCTGTGTGCCTGCTGCACTAAAATCATATTTATAAACACGATAAAACAAAACAAATGGAAAATAATGTAAGCAATAACACCGGCACAATGAAGGCTGTCAGGATCCACGAATTCGGCGGACCAGCAGCATTACGCTATGAAGACGCTCCACTCCCTGTATTGAAGACGGGAGAATTGCTGGTCCGTGTGCATGCAGTCGGTATTAATCCGCCGGACTGGTACCTGCGTGAAGGCTATAAATCACTCCCGCCCGAATGGCGCCCATCTATACCCATGCCCGTTATCCCGGGTACTGATCTATCCGGCATCGTTGAAGCAGTTGCGCCAGATGTAACAGACTTCTCCATAGGGGATGAAGTATTCAGCATGGTCCGCTTCCCCAGCTTCGGAGATAGCGCCGCTTATGCGGAGTATGTCGCTGCTCCCGCACAGGATTTTGCCCACAAACCGGCTGGTATAGATCACATTCAGGCAGCCGCGGCGCCAATGGCAGCCCTCACGGCATGGCAGTTCCTGATAGAACTGGGCCATGATGTACAAAACCCGCTCCAGGCAGAAAGACATCATCCTGTGCCGCTTAATGGTAAAAGAATCCTTGTAAATGGCGCAGCAGGTGGAGTAGGCCACTTTGCTGTACAACTGGCCAGATGGAAAGGCGCGCATGTGATTGCGGTAGCCTCAGGGAAACATGAAGCATTCCTTCGTGCACTTGGCGCAGACGAATTCATCGACTATACCAAACAGGCGCCGGAAGACGTCGCCCGGGATCTTGATCTTGTTATCGATACGTTAGGTGGTCCTACTACGGGTCGCTTCCTGCGTACACTCAAACGTGGCGGCGCGCTGTTTCCGGTGTTCCTGGGCTTTTCTGATGGGGAAGAGGCAGCGAAGAGAGGCATCACCGTCTCCATGACCCAGGTACGCTCAAACGGTCCGCAATTGGCAACAATCGGACAACTGCTTGCAGATGGAACCATTCGTGTTGCGATCGACAGTACATTCCCGCTGGCCGATGCGCAAAAAGCACATGAACGTGCAGCACATGGTCATATTCAGGGTAAGATCGTACTCACAGTTGACAAATAGACGGCAGCAGCACATATACGTGCTGCTGCTTTTAACAACTATCCAACAGAAATAGCAACATGCATACACAGGAATTAGCCGATAAAATAGCCCTCAAAGAACTCGTTGATAAGGTCTCCATCCTGGCCGATAAGAAGGAAGTACATGCACAGGTACAGCTGTTCTCCGAAAATGGGATCTCAGAAACCTTTGTCGGAGATACCTCTATTTTAAAACTGAAAGGCCGTAAAGCAATGGAAGAAGCATTTGGCAATCTGTTGAAAGATTACGAGACCATCTATCATTTCAATGGTCAACAGCAACTGACTATTCACGAAGATACTGCTACCGGTATCTCTTATTGTTTGGTTACATTGATCGGCATGGAAAATGATAAAAGAATAAAAACCACTATCGGTGTTGTTTACCACGATCACTTCATTCGGGAAAATAATCACTGGTTAATCGCTCAGCGAACAGGCCATTTCAACTGGCAGGAAAAATGTGAAATCACCCTCACAACACTGGTATCACCGATGATACCACAGATAAAGTAACCTGATCACACTGCTATCTTTGCATTCAAATTATTCGATTGATATAGCCGCAGCAATACTACAATGTTGGCTATGACAAAATTTGCATGATATGAAAGCAGTAATATTAAAGGAGCATGGTGGCGTAGAGAATTTTGAAATAGCGCAGGTTCCTATACCTGAAATAAAACAGGACGAAGTATTAATAAAAACAAAGGCGATCAGCATTAATCCCGCTGATGCACTTGTAAGAGAGAATAAAAGCGTCGCCTGGATCTTCGGTGATCAACGCCCGTTGATCTTAGGCTGGGATGTGTCAGGAGAAATCGTGGCAGTTGGTAGTGAGGTGCAGCAATATAAAATAGGTGATGAAGTATTTGGCGTACTGCATCATCCCGGTATAGGAAGAACCTATGCTGAATATGTAGCCGCACCCGCAGCTGATATCGCACTAAAACCACGGAACATCTCTCATCAGGAAGCCGCTGCCGCTACATTGGCCGTCTTAACAGTCTTACAACCGATGCGTAAAGTCGGCATAAAAAAGGGAGATCGTGTATTGGTCACTGCCGCAGGTGGAGGAGTAGGACACTTTGCAGTACAACTGGCAAAATATTACGGCGCGTATGTCATCGCCCTTGCCTCCACGGCAAAGAAAGATTTTGTCATGAGCCTGGGTGCAGATGAATTCATCGACTATCAGCACCAGGCCTTTTACAGGGAGCTGCATGATATCGATCTGGTCATCCATGCAGTACGTACAGAAGGCCATCTTTTGCGTAGTCTGGAAGTAATAAAAAAAGGCGGTACACTGATCAGTCTGTGGTCGCATATCACGGCTGAAGAACAACAACGTGCAACAGAAAAAGGTATACACGCTTTTTATAATGCAATCGTCCCCAGTGGAGATGATATGAAAGAAGTGGCCGGACTGCTGGAGAAAGGAATACTCAAACCTTATGTGTCAAAAGTCTACACATTAGAAGACATCGCAGCAGCACATCTTGACATTGAAAAGGGACATACACAAGGCAAAATCATTATTAATATTTAATACAGATGGACAATAGAAATAGTCTTGATACAGTCGCGATACAGAATATTATGTCTGCATATTGCAGATATGTAGATACCAAACAATGGGAATCACTAAGGGATGTTATTGCTGATCATGCCCCGCTTGAATTTCAGGATGTTGAGGGGAAGGTGCTTTACCTGTTTCACGGAGCATCCGATCTGATCAATGCCTGTAAAGAAGGAATAGCAACATTGGTGACCGCACACCATTTGCACAACCCGGAATTTTCATTTACAAGCGATCAGCACGTAACTGTGATATGGGCAATGGAAGATCGCTTTTACGCAAACAATGATGCAGGCAGGAGTGTCAAAGTCTTTCATGGTTATGGACACTACCATGTGGAGTTTGTAAATGATGCAGGCAGGTGGAAGATTGCCGGTCTTAAACTGACAAGAGTTCGTCTCGTGGACTATTAACGAATAATACTTTTGGAGGTCAGCAGCGACGCAATGGTCAGCAGCCGTTGCGTCGCACGCTTCATCTGCTGTACATCATTCAACACCACTCCGTCACGACCTGCTATACTGCTTCGGCTTCATACCCATATGCTCCTGAAAAACCCTTGAAAAATGACTCAGATTAGTAAACCCTAATCTATACCCCACATCCGAAACAGACAGTTGCTCGTCCTTCAACAAAACAGCCGCCTCCCGCATCCTGAATGCCTGATAGTAAGAGAAAATGCTATTGCCGAAAATCTGTTTAAATAAGCGCTTCAGTTTCGTCGGACTCATCCCCGCATTGACCGCCAGCTCATTAATAACAGGTGGCGTATCCAGGTGTGCCAGTAATTGTTCCTTCACTTTATATATCGTGGCCACATCTCGACCGTTTAATGCATACAACTGCTGCTCATCCCGTTTCTCCAGCTCCATTAGCAGTCTGCAGATCAGCTCCTCTGCCTTTATCCGCAGAAAAAACAGTTTGAATGTATCCGCTACAGCTGTAGACAACATCTCGTCCACGATCTTTTGTAAAGACGGTAGTACCATCTGCTCAAATAACAACGGCTGCGTATTCTCTAACAAACTTTGTAAAACAGGTGATTGCGCCGAACTATCGAAAAGTCCGCTCAGATGATCAGGAGCTATTTCTATATTGATAGTCGCCGTATTACTATGAACAGGGACCGCTGTGTCCGTATGCAGACTACTGGTCGTAATCAGCACAGAAGGGGAGACCTTTTGCGATACCCCGCTGTCATGAATGATATGCTGAAACTTAAAAAGCAACATCGGACTGGCATCCTTCTCCTCATTTTCCACCACTACATCTTCATGGAGCTCATAATGAAAGACAAACATCCGCATATGCGCGTTAAATACGAAACCACTGCAATAACCACTACCATACTCCGCAGGAATGTCCAGCCGGTTGTTTTTCACCGCCGTCCCTAATAAATGAGCCAGTTTTCTGAGAATAACCGGTTCCGTTTGCTGTTGATTATATCCCATTGGTGGTCTTTTACGACTATTTTTAGGTCTTAAGTAGTTATTTTGTCTCTAAGATAGTCAACAATTTTGCATTGTAAACCAAACAAATGCAAAGCATGATACTAAAAGACAAGAAAGTCGCCATCATCGGAGCAGGCCCCGTTGGGCTGACAATGGCAAGACTACTACAACAGGAGGGCGTCTATGTAACCGTCTATGAAAGGGATGAAGATCCTGCCGCAAGGATCTGGGGTGGTACGCTCGATCTTCATGAAACCTCCGGTCAGCCAGCCCTGAAAAAGGCCGGATTACTGGAGCAATATTTTAATCTGGCCATACCCATGGGCAGAACGCTGGTGGACGAACAATCCCATGTATTATTATCAACAGCGCCCCAATATAACGCACCTGAAATCAATAGAAACGATCTGCGTAAGATGCTATTGGAAAGCCTGACAGATAACACCGTTGTATGGGACAGGAAGTTCACCGGACTGGAAGCCCTCAACGGCCAATGGCACATTCATTTTGAGCATAAAGAGAGCGCTGTAGCAGATCTGGTGATCGGAGCCAACGGAGGCATGTCCGCCGCCAGAAGATACCTGACAACCGCAGAAGCCACTTACACAGGCACTTTTATCATACAGGGAGAAGTATACCAGCCAGAAACGGCATGCCGGGAATTCTATCAGTTGTGTAACAACAACATCCTGATGAAAGCAGGAGAGGGGATCACATTTGTCGCAAACCCCAGGAATAACGGTGCATTAACCTATAATATCACATTTAGAAAGCCGGAGCAATGGTTGCATGAAAATGGACTAAACTTCCGGAACAAAGAAATTATCAGCAGCTTCCTTTTAAATACCTGCTCGCATTGGCATGATAGCTATAAACAGCTATTCCGGGCAAGCGCTTTCTTCAACGGAATTCCCATCAGAAAGGTATCCCTGAACCATCCCTGGACAAGCAATCGCCCGCTGCCATTAACATTGATCGGAGATGCCGCTCACCTCATGCAGCCTTTTGCCGGACAGGGGGCAAACACCGGATTAATGGACGCATTGATCTTATCCGATAACCTGACCAACGGGACATTTGACACAGTGGAAGCTGCCATCAGTAATTACGAGCAACAAATGTTCGTATACGCTACCAAAGCCCAGCGTGAATCAGATGAAAATGAAATAGCGATGCACCAGCCCGATTTTTCTTTTGCAAAGCGTTTCGCCCGCTAAAGCAGGTGAGCTGTTTCCGGAGATAGTGATCTGTTATGTCTGCTGACTTAAATGATCTTCAGCCGTTCCTCTTCAAGATCGATCTGATATAGTTGTTCGCGGATGATCTCTTCATTGATCTGAGGGTCTTTATTGAGCTCCTGCAGGTATTTCCGCTGACTTTCCAGTAGTTCTATGAAAATTACTTTTGTCTGCGCATTCATCAGACTATCACTATTCGCCTTTGCCCGCTCTTCCCAGATGTGTAACAGCTTTTCCATACCGGCATGACCATTCATCTCATTGTCATACTTGTTCTTTAAGAACTGATACACGTGCTGTTTCAAACCCTGCTTCATTTGCAGCCGGGTTTGATCATCCGCTTCTTCTTTTTCAAGATCATCGAAGAGGCCCGAACGTTTAATTAAATAGGGTAGGGTCAGTCCCTGGATGACAAGTGTCAGTAAAATGGTCACAAAAGTGATAAAGAGAATGAGATTGCGCTGTGGAAACTGCTGACCATTATCCAGCATAACAGGAATAGACAGCGCTGCGGCCAGCGATACAACGCCCCGCATACCTGTCCAGCCGAGAAACAGCGGCATGATAAAGGCGCCGAATCTGCCGCGGGTCCTTGGTCTGACACTCGGCCGGAAAATGATCGTAGCCAGCATAGCAGCATATGAACTGATAATCCTGGCAGCGATCAGCACACCAGTAACCAGTACGCCATACCCAATAGCTGTACGTAATGGCGTACCATGCGCCCTTAATCCTTCTACAATTTCAGGGAGGTCCAGACCTATGATAAGGAATACAATACCATTCAGAATGAACACCAGACTTTCCCATACACTGTAACCGGAAATCCTGCTGGCGCTGTTCAGAAAAACAAGTCTTTGGGTGGACATATACACACCGCCACAAACAACCGCCAGTACGCCGGAACAATGCAATTGCTCCGCCAGCCAATACATCAGATAGGGTTCGATAAGCAGTAACGCAATATCAGAAGAAGCATCTGTCGGCAGACGCTTGTGCGCTTCTATAAAAAATCGTGCTAACAGCAAACCAACGGCCGCTCCACCAATCACCATCCATAAAAAGCTGGCGGCTGCCTGGTGCCAGATAAACTGCCCTGTGCCGACCGTTATCATCGCAAAGCGAAAAATGATCAGTGAGGATGCATCATTCAACAGACTTTCTCCTTCCAGAATAGCAGAAGTCGCTTTAGGGATCTTTACAAATTTCGTAATAGCGGCTGTACTGATGGCATCCGGTGGAGAAACAATGCCGCCCAGCAGAAACCCAAGTGCAATGGTGAATCCCGGAAGACAATAATTGGCGACAATAGCAACAGACAATGCGGTGAAGAATACAACGAGGAATGCAAAACTGCCAATGATACGCCACCACTTTTTCATTTCTTTAAAGGAAACACCCCAGGATGCTTCAAACAATAATGGTGGTAGAAAAATGAAGAAGATCAGGTCCGGATCAATTCTCAGTACCGGTAATCCAGGTATGAAACTGATAAGGAGTCCTGCAATGACCAGTAATATAGGATAAGCGATTCTTAGTTTGGTCGCCCACATTTCCAACAACACAACAGCGGCGATCATCGCAAGTAAAAAAGGCAGGACAGTATGCATGCAATTCAGTTTTAAGGCGTTGCCCGGGCAATATACTTAATATTTCCGGGCTTCGCCTATCCCGCCGGTACGTCAGCGTTGAAAGAATTCCTTTTGAATTTTCATCGCTTCGTCCAGTGATCGCTGAATGTATGTAATGCCTGCAACAGCCTCCGGTGTGGACGCACGCTGACCTACTTCTTCCGGTATAGTAAAATCAATTTCTTCTACGCGCTCATTGATCCACCATAAATTACCAAATGGATCTATGATCCTGCAAACCTTTTCTCCGAACCAGAGTGTCGTAATATCAGTAACAGATCTGGCGCCCAGTTGCAATGCCCGCTGGTAAGCCGTTTCCACATCTGCAACATACAGATTCAGGTACGCCGGAGTAGAAGGCCAGTCTTTCCTTGCATCAAACAACAACACCAGTGCATCTCCGATCTTTACGACCACATGTATGATGATACCGTCTTCATTCGTGATCCTGCTGTTAGGAACTTCTTCCGCCCCGAATGCCGCGCTTAGAAACTGTATTAAGTCTGCCGAAGATGGAGAGATGATCCAGGGTGTTACGGCCGTATACCCCTTAGGTACAATGCTGATCTGCTGTGATTTGTGATCGCTCATAATGCTTTGTTTTCTGATGATATAACAAAGCTATCAGCACCTGGTGACAACCCTATGTCAGCAGCGGTTCGTTTATTTTATAATCCCCTCATTAGCCCCTGCTACTTCACCTGCACTGTCTTCAGCAGATCATGCGGATAGCCCATACTAATTTCAGTAATCTTGTCTAAGCGATCCACCTGCTCAGCACTCAGCGCTATCTCCAGCGCGATCAGATTATCCTGCAAGTGTGTTAATGTTCTGGCTCCGATCACCGGAAATCCCTTTTTCGTCAATGTCCAGGCCAATGCTACCTGACCGGGCGTGGCATTCACCGCTGCGGCAATCTGTTCCAGCACATCAATAACAGGCGTAACCCTTATATCTTCCTGATACGCATCCGGAGTAGCAAGCGTAAGTCGTCCGCCGGAACCTTTTCTGTATTTGCCGGTCAGCAATCCACCTGCCAGCGGAGAATAAAACATCGTACCCATACCAAAGTATTCCGCCATTGGTATCAATTCACGCTCCGCCGTCCGTTGCACTAAATTATACTCTATCTGTAATGCCGCTACCGGAACGCTGCTGGCAATAGCTGCCGCTTTCCATGCCGGAAAATTAGCGAGACCGGCATACAGGACCTTACCTGCTTTTACCAGGTCTTCTAATCCCCGTGCAATTTCCCCTATAGGTGTCAGGCCATCATCATAATGGGGCATATAGATGTCAATGTAGTCGGTGTTCAGCCGTTTCAGACTGGCATCAACTGCCTGACGCATCGCCTTACGGTGATTCCCCAGATTAACAAGCGAAGGCGTCGCCTCACTGCTACGTGTGTATTTTGTACAGATGATAAAATTGTGCCGTTGACCACCAATAAATCTCCCGACATTTTCCTCTGCTTCTCCCAGTTGGTATTGATCAGCTACATCAATAAAATTACCGCCTGCATCTGCATAGGCTGCCAGGATTTTCGGTATATCATCTTCAGCCGCACCATACCCCCTGCGACTGCCCAGATTAGCTGCTCCCAATACAAGCCTGCTGGCCATTATACCTGTCTGTGTGCCAAATAATTCATTTTTCATACATCAAAGTTCCTCCGCACACAACTGAAAGTCAAGTACGGCTAAATTCAGCCGTATGTAAAAAGACAATAAGATGACCGATCTTTGTAGTATGTATCAGAAGAAATTACCTGTTGAACTTGAATGCGGCCTTCACCTTTTCATGGAAGTCATGAACGGAAAATGGAAGCTCAACCTGATCTGGTGTATCTATTCGGGCATTAAAAGACCGGGTGAATTACAACGAAGGATACCAAAAGCATCCCGTCGTTTATTGGATACGCAATTAAAGCAACTTACAGACCAGGGGATTATTACCAAAACGATCTTTGACCAGCGGCCGGCTAAAGTGGAATATGCACTTACACCACTGGGTGAGTCATTGATACCTGTTATTGAAGTTACTGCCAGATGGGGGGAGGTACATCGTAATATACTGGAACCATTGTTTCAATCTCCTGTCTTATGAAAAGGTATCTGGAACGTTAATCTTTCGTTCAAAGACGAAGGATTAACGTTCCAGATACCTCTTTATGATCATACCGCATCTGTGTATTACGATCGCTTTCAGATAGTCCGGCACATTTTGAATAGATGTCTGAACAATAAATGTTATTCTCCCCCCAAAATTATATAAACTCCTCCCATAATTATATAACCTCCACACCCAAAAATCCCCTACTTTTGTACCACAATGCAAAAAAGAATAGCAATATTATTTCTCACACTTATTTATGCCATCTCCGCTTCCGGAATAGGCATCAATAAGTTCTATTGCTGTGGTAAACTGCAATCAGTGCACCTCAATCTGCTGCATGAAGAAAAACATTCCTGTTCCAAGGATAAAAGCAAAAAAGGCTGTTGTGAAACAACGTACCACACCCTCAAGCTAAAGGAAACACACCTTGCAAGTGAACATCCGCATCTTGAAGCAGCCCACTTTATTGCTATCCCAACAATAATACCTGGTATTGAGATCAATTGCCAGTTACCGGAGGAAAAGGGCTTTGCCAATACCTCTCACGCGCCGCCGCCCTTAGGCAATATATCGCTGTACATCCTGCATTGCACCTATCTTATCTGATAATCTACTCCCCATACAGGTAATACTATACCTGCCAGTCCTCACGTATCAATTTTCACATCCGACACGGATATCTCCGTATCTCATAACATCCCTTCATGAAACTGTATAAATGTATTATACTGGTTGTAATATTATTGTCCGGTATTACCACCGATGCACAAACTACTGACACCAAAAATACCACCGCTCAATTCAGCGTTGCAGGTGTCTGCGAACAATGTAAAGCCCGTATCGAAGATGCCGCCATGAGCAAAGGTGTGTTGTCCGCCCAATGGGATGTCGACACAAAAGTGATCAAAGTTGTCTACGATAGCCTGAAAACCTCCCTGGAGAAAGTAAAAAAGCGGATCGTTGCAGCTGGTCATGACGTAGAAATAACGCATGCCGCGGATAATGTATATAATAAACTGCCCGCCTGCTGCCACTACCGAGAACCGGATGAGACAGCGCATGCATCAAAAATCGAAACAGCTTCAAAGGTCCAGTTAAAAGAATTTAGTGTGGCGTCAAAACAGACTACCACCTACATCTCCACACTGAATCCGGTTCGTACAGAAACGATTACCAGCAAAGAACTCCTGAAAGCAGCCTGCTGTAATCTGAGTGAAAGCTTTGATACGAATCCTTCTGTCGATGTTTCCTATAACGACGCAGTAACAGGCTCAAAGCAGATACAGCTGCTGGGCTTAAGCGGAAATTATACGCAGCTGACAGTAGAAAATCTCCCTGGCCCCAGAGGTATTGCCACGCCATTGGGATTGAATGCAATAGCAGGTCCATGGATAGAGTCTATTCAGCTGGTAAAAGGAATGGGATCGGTGGCAAACGGTTATGAAAGTATCGCCGGACAAATAAACGTCGAACTGAAAAAGCCGGAGAATAGCGAACAGCTGCTGGCAAACGTATATGTCAACGACTTCGGCAAAACAGACCTTAACCTGAACCTGTCAAAGAAAATAAATGATAAGTGGTCAACCGCATTACTTATTCATGATGATTTCCTGACGAACAAACAGTTGGATAACAACAAAGACGGCTTCCGGGATTTACCAACCGGTAACCTCGTAAGCATTATCAATAGGTGGAAATACGATAATGGAAAAGGTTTGCTCGCGCAATTCGGTGTCAAAGGGTTAAATGATGATCGCACCGGTGGACAAACCGCCTACAATCCATCATCCGATAAATATACCACCAATTACTACGGTATTGGTATCAGGACACAGCGATACGAAGCCTTCGGTAAAATCGGCTATATCTTCCCTGAACAGAAATATAAAAGTATCGGTCTGCAACTGTCGGCCATCAGTCACCAGCAGGATTCCTATTTCGGATTGACCACCTATAATGCCAAACAACGGAATCTCTACGGAAATCTGATCTACCAGTCTATCATCAACAATACCATGCATACTTTCAGGACCGGTGTCAGTTTCCTGTATGATAACTACAATGAACAGTTTAACGCCGCTTCCTTCAAAAGAAATGAAATTGTACCAGGCGCCTTTTTTGAATACACTTACATGCCTTCTGAAAAGCTGAGCGTAGTCGCTGGTATACGGGCCGATCACAATAACCTGTTTGGTGCATTTGTTACCCCCAGGTTAAATATCCGCTATGAGCCTGTTCAGGGCACAAGCATTCGCCTGGCAGCGGGTAGGGGACAACGAACCGCCAATATCTTTGCAGAGAATACCAGCGTGTTTGTCAGCTCCAGAAGTCTGGAGCTCTTATCAACAGAACAGGGGAAGGCCTACGGATTTAACCCTGAAGTTGCCTGGAACAAAGGCATCAGCGTCGACCAGCAGTTTAACCTGTTTGGCAGGAATGCCTCAGCAGGTATAGATTTCTACCGAAACGATTTTACAAACCAGGTAGTCGTTGATCTGGAAGACCCACGGGTCATTAAATTCTATAACTCAAAAGATAAATCCTATTCGAATAGTCTGCAGGTAAGTCTGAAGCTGGAACCATTGGAGAAATTCAACGTCTCACTGGCATACCGTTATTTCGATGTAAAAACAACCTATGACGGCAAGCTCCTGCAACGTCCGCTCATCTCCAGACAAAGAGCTTTTGCCAATTTTGACTATGCATTCAGTGGCTGGAAGTTTGACTACACGTTTAACTACAATGGTAGCAAACGTCTCCCATCTACAGATGCCAATCCGGAGCCGGATCGCCGGAATGCATACTCACCGGCATACATCCTCATGAATGCACAGGTAACGAAGTCTGTCGGTAAAAAGCGTCCGATGGATTTCTATATCGGTGTAGAGAATATCGGCAATTACATCCAGCCCGATGCTATCATCGCCGCTAACGAACCATTCGGCCGCTCCTTCGATGCGTCAATGATATGGGCGCCGATCACAGGCAGAATGCTCTATGCCGGTTGGAGACTAAAAATTAAATAACCATCTTTCTACATAAAAAAACAGCATAGGTATACCTGTGCTGGTTTTTTATTAAACCGGCACCAGCACTTGTTTCAGAAAGAATATTTATATTCGTTACATCGCATCCTTTGTTAAAAAGAATCAACACTCATGGCAAAAGCAACCCTGCAAGACCTGTCTACCCAATTGCTCAACGAATCAGACGGTAATAAATTCGCAAAACTCAAAGACAAACTGATTAAGCAATATGGTGCTACAGATACGACACAGGTATTGGATGTACTCACCACCTACACCCGCGAAGGAAAGCTCCTCCATTGGCGTAATTTCCTCATGACAGATATCATTCGTCTGGTCCCACAGAATGACAGGCAATATGCAGCTTTCTTCGAATGGGCTGTCACTGTACCAAAGCTTACTTACTGGGCTATCGATGGCCTGCTCAAAACTAAGGGCAAACAATCCTATGATCAGCTGATCGCCTTAGCTACGAATGAGCAGTTACCTGTAGATAACCGCGCAAAGGCTATAAAAAGCCTCGCCCTGCATAGTCAGCAGCCTTTCGACCGGCAACTACCCGCCGATCCCGGTTACTGGAAAATAACCGACCTGCGCCTGGAAGAAATATTAACCTGGCAAAAGAACGGTTATCAGACCGGCGCAGGATACGCGCCTCCAGCCACACATCCTGCTTTAAAACAACCCCTTACCACCTTAGACACGATAGCAGCCAAACTGGAAAAGAAACTGCAACAACGCCGGGCCAGCCACCAGGATCCTTCAAATCCATCCGATTGGCTGATCGTAGCCGCTGATAGCGATATCCAGGCTATTGATAGTAAATGGCAACTGCCGGTAACCTATCGTACCTTTCTGCAGCACTTCTCGCCATTAAGGGTAATGATCGATAATGGAGACGTTTTCCCTGCCGGTCTGGACCTCTATGGCGCAGCAGACCTGATCAAAAGACAGGACGGTTATGCCTATAACAGCGTGAAACAGGAAAAAATACTGGATTGGCCCGAAAACTACCTGGTTATCGCAGACGCCGGAGGAGACCCCTTCTGCATCGATCTGACCACAGAACAAGGAGTGATCTATACGAGTATGCACGGCATGGGAACCTGGGAATTTGAATTATACGCAGCATCCTTCCTGGAATTTCTCCGCGAACTGGAGCAAAACGCATAGGAGAGGGCGCCCACAAATAATCACTCATACAGACGGAAATAACTTGGAAGAATAGCAGCCTTATCTTATATTTAGATACTTATTGAGACTTCAACGCCCCATATTATGGACCACCAACCATATGAAGAAGTTGATAACCACCACCACCACCAATCTCTGTGAACAAGGGCGTTGCTACCACGACGAATCTTTGAATAACAACTAATATCTTCTATGTTATGGCAGATCAGAAAAGCACCTATCAACAGACAGCATTAGGCGACGTCGCCGCAAGACAGTTGGCCATCGCCACACGTACCGTTCCCCAGATGGTTACCATCAGCCCCCGCTGGCTGACACGCCTGCTCAACTGGGTACCGGTAGAATCAGGGGTATATCGCCTGAATAAGGTGAAAGATGCAGGCGCCATCGAGGTAGATTGCTCGGCCAGAGACGAACGTACCCTGCCCCAGACCTTCGTGGATTACATCGAAAATCCAAGGGAATACAACCTGGCAGCCGTACAGACAATCGTAGATGTACACACCAGGGTGTCCGATCTCTATAGCAAACCTTACAACCAGATCAGCGAACAGCTACGCCTGGCCATAGAAACTATCAAAGAACGGCAGGAGAGTGAATTGATCAATAACAAGGAATACGGTCTGTTACACAGCGTGGCGCCTTCCCAGCGTATCAAAACGCGTACAGGTGCGCCTACCCCGGATGACCTGGACGAACTGATCGCCCTGGTATGGAAAGAACCAGGCTTCTTCCTGTTGCATCCACAGGCCATCGCCGCTTTTGGTCGTGAATGTACCCGCAGAGGTGTGCCGCCGCCTACTGTCAATCTCTTTGGCTCCCCATTCATCACATGGCGTGGTATCCCTTTAATTCCCTGCAATAAACTGCCGATTGAAAAAGGAAAATCAAAGATCATCCTCCTGCGTACCGGCGAAAGCCGTCAGGGAGTAGTAGGTCTTTTCCAGCCAGGTTTACAGGGCGAACAATCTCCCGGCCTGTCAGTACGCTTTATGGGCATCAATGACAAGGCCATCGCCTCCTATCTGGTATCATTATATTGTTCACTGGCAGTATTGGTAGATGATGCCATTGCCGTACTGGACGATGTAGAAATCGGCAATTACCATGAATACAAATACTAATAATATCGGTCTGCCGGATGAAGCAATGCTGGAACAACTGGCAAATGAACTCTTCCGTCAGACAGAAGGTAATAACCTGCATGGTCTGCAGGCCGGAAGGCCACAGGACGTGATTCCGTATGTTCCTGACGACGGACAATCACCTGCCGGCATCTTCCATGGCAATAATATTGACTTCGAAGATCCGCAAACCAGCTTCCCGGATCAAAACCTTCAAAACAATACAGCTTCTATTCCCGGCGATAGCATCTTCGCACCCTCCGTGCGACTAAAAGAATACCTGCCTTTTGAACTGGATGCCACCCATCTGTTCAATATGCAGGCGATATTGTCACATATTCCTGCGGAGAGTACTACCGCCTTCCAGCATCCCCTCCCGCACGCACTGGAAGAAGCGCCTGCCTATTATTTCCTGGATCATAAACCAGGTACTTTCTCAACATGGGGCTTTGACGCATACGCCGTAAAAAAGGATTTTCCGATATTATCAGAACAGGTCAATGGTAAACAACTCGTATGGCTGGATAATGCAGCTACTACCCAGAAACCTAAACCCGTCATCGATCGTATCAGCTATTTTTATCAACACGAAAATTCTAATATTCACCGCGCAGCACACGACCTTGCCGCAAGAGCCACAGATGCATATGAAGATGCCCGTAAAAAAGTGCAGACCTTCATCAATGCCGGCTCCCCCAATGAGATCGTGTTCGTAAGGGGTACCACAGAAGCCATCAATCTCGTTGCAAAAAGCTGGGGAGAACAATACCTCAATCCCGGTGATGAGATCGTACTGACGCATCTCGAACACCACGCGAACATCGTTCCCTGGCAGCAACTGGCCGCAAAAAAGGGACTTAAATTACGTGTTGCTCCTGTTGATGATGACGGACAGGTACTGCTGGATGAATACGCAAAATTGCTGAACAGCAAAACCAGAATCGTCGCATTTACACAGGTATCCAATGCACTGGGCACCATAACACCCGCACATGCCATCATAGAGATGGCGCACAATGTTGGTGCAAAAGTATTACTGGATGGAGCACAATCCGTCTCTCATATGCGTACAGATGTACGTGCATTGAACGCCGACTGGTTTGTGTTTTCAGGGCATAAGATGTTCGGACCTACCGGCATAGGTGTACTGTATGGAAAAGAAGACCTGCTGAATCAGACAGCACCCTGGCAGGGTGGTGGTAACATGATTAAAGACGTCACCTTCGAACATACAGAATATCATGCCGCTCCCGGTCGCTTCGAAGCCGGTACCGGTAATATTGCCGATGCAGTAGGATTAGGCGCGGCTATCGATTATATCAACAAACTGGGTATCGATAACATCGCCTTATACGAACACTATCTGCTGGAATATGCCACCCGCTTAATGAAGACAGTACCTGGCCTCCGTCCCGTTGGTACAGCCAGAGACAAAGCAAGCGTCCTGTCATTCACACTGGAAGGCTACTCCAATGACCAGGTAGGACAGGCACTGAATAAAGAAGGTATCGCGGTAAGAACAGGGCACCATTGCGCGCAACCTATCTTACGCAGGTTCGGACTGGAAAGTACAGTAAGACCATCACTGGCTTTCTATAACACCTGTGCAGATGTGGACTTGCTGGTGAATACCTTGTTACGGTTGAAAAACGCCAAAAGATAACTTCGGTAATAACTACTTCGCAGCCATCTGGTGTCCAGGAATTCTGTGCCGCCAGATGGCTATAATATTTGTATCTGCATGCTCTTCACCTGCATTGTTTTCCCAGAGCCTTTGATGTATATCGAGGGCTTTTTCATAGTCACTGATCAACCCAAAATTATTCAGCGCTGCAGGTGAGAAAGTATTGTCAAAACCACTGCAATTGGTCAATGCGCTCGTGTCGTAATATTGGTCCAGCAAATCATAGCCAATGAAGTCATAATTTTCCAGGTATATCAATGCACAGTCCCGATCGGGACTGATAACTGCTGCAAGTAAATTAAAGTGCTTATGGTCGCCTATTCTGCTTAGCACAAAATCAGCAGTGGTATAAAATCCGGTTTGATAACTACCATCAAATACCACGTGATTCCAGTCATCCCGATTGTCCTGGTCGATTTCCACCAGATTTTCATTTAATCCCGTGTCGGCAGTGATCAGTTCTGTGACGTGATTTAACCGGCTCCATTCAACATAGGAGGCCCAGCGCCTGTCTTCCGATTCATTACCCGGGTTATAAAACCTGTTCCGTACTGCATATAGAAACGTAGGCTGATGATAATTTGTCATTTCGATATAGCCCCTATTTATCTTAAAAAAACAAATATACATGATCGAAAGCGATGTATTTACTGACGGATAAAATTCCCAAATTCGTAAACCCCGCAGACAGGACTATACTATTTTCGCACCGCGCTTTTGACTACATGGCATGTTTATTCCCCAACCTATTTGCTTATTAGATCATAACAACACTCCTGTTGTGTGAGTGACAGCTATTGCATTTCCATAAACCAGACATAATAATGAACCATAACACGTTTAAAAGCATCCTGATTGCTTTTTCAATCCTCCTGAGCAGTTTTACTTCGTTTGCACAAAATGGTGTCATACGTGGTGAAGTGAAAACCGCAGATGGTAAACCAGCCGCCTTTGTAAACATTTTCCTCCAGCCCAGTGGGGCACACACCACTGTCGATCAGACAGGCCATTATGAGATCAATAACGTAAAACCAGGCAAACATATCGTGGTAGCCAGTTTTACAGGCCTGAAAACACAACAGCAGGAGGCAGATATTAGTGCCGGTCAACCGCTGGTCATTAACTTTACCCTGCGTGAAGATAACCGTACCTTACAGGAAGTGAATGTCACTTCCGGTTATAATAAGTTCGCTAAAAAGGAAACGGAAAACGTGGCACGTATGCCGCTCCTGAACCTGGAGAATCCGCAGGTATACCACGTCGTACCAAAGGAACTTCTGCAGGACCAGGTGATCATCAGCTACAATGATGTACTGAAGAACGTAACCGGCGTCAGCCAGGCATTGGTCAATGGCTCCAACTCCTTTAACCTCCGCGGTTTCTTCACCACCAGCTACCTGCGCAACGGTCTGCAGGATAATAAAGCGAACAGCATTGAAGTCAGTAATATCGAACGTATCGAAGTACTAAAAGGACCTTCTGCAACCCTCTTCGGTAGCTCCCTGATATCGTTCGGTGGCCTACTGAACCGCGTCACCAAAAAGCCTTTCGAAACCTTTAGTGGTGAAGTGACCTACACGACCGGCGGCTTTGGCCTGAACCGTGTAAGCGCCGATTTCAACACACCGTTGAATAAAGAGAAAGGCCTTCTCCTGCGTACCAACGTCGCTTATAATGACGAACGGAGTTACCAGGACGCCGGTTTTACCAAACGTTTCTTCTTCGCGCCTTCATTATTGTATAAAGTAAATGACCGGTTGACAGTATTGCTCGATGCGGAGATCTATACACAGAAAGCCAATGATTTCAACCGCATGTTTCCGGAAGCCTCTTTCACAAAGACCAATCCGCGTGACCTGAACTTCGACTGGCTTCGCTCATATAGCAACAATGACCTCTATGAAACATCTCCTTCTGTCAGTCTCTTCGGATCAGTCAACTATCAGCTTTCCGATCACTGGAAATCTCAAACCAGCTTCTCCCGTACAAGTGCCGAAGTAGAAGGCTACTGGAGCAGGAACAGCATCCTGGGAGATAGTGTTGTGTCCCGTAATCCCGGTTATCAGCACACCAATTATGACTATACAGAAGTACAGCAGAACTTCAACGGAGATTTCAGCATAGGTAGCCTCCGGAATAGAATAGTGATCGGTCTCGACTATTTTACCAATACCACTACCAGTTCATCTGCCAGCATATACGGTTTTGATGAGGTATATATCCATCAGCAGGACCCGCGTTATAACGAACTGACCGTACCGGCACTGCAACAGGCATTTGCTACAATGCCTTTTGCAAAAAGTCGTAGTAAACAAAGTGCTTACAGTGCCTATTTCTCCGACGTACTGAATATTACAGACAATCTGTTGGTGATGGCCAGTCTGCGTGTTGATCACTTCGTAAATGGAGGTACTTATGATATCAACAGCGACACAACCACCGGCAAATACAACCAGACAGCCCTGTCTCCTAAACTGGGACTGGTATACCAGCTGATCCCTAAACAACTCGCGGTCTTCGGTAACTATATGAACGGCTTTAGTAATAACGCCCCTGTCAGACAACCGGATGGCACTTTCACGTCATTTAAACCAAGTCATGCGAATCAGTGGGAGGGAGGTGTAAAACTGGAACTCTTCAACGGAAAAGTAAACAGTACCCTGAGCTATTATCATATCAAGGTGGATGACATGATCCATAATAGTTTTGATCCGGAAAAGGCCGGTTTCCAGGTACAGGACGGCGGACAACTCAGCAAGGGATTTGAAGCAGAAGTGATCGCTAATCCGATACAGGGACTAAATATTATTGCAGGATATGCTTACAATGATATCTACACAGTAAATACCGATCCTGATGCTGATGGTCTCCATCAATGGACTGGTCCTGCACATATGGCAAATCTCTGGTTAAGCTACCACCTGTTCAATACCGCTCTGAAGGGCCTGGGTATCGGTGTTGGTGGTAATTACAATGGAAAAGCATATATCCAGCAATCCCGCTCACAGGGAGAGTTTTATCTGCCTTCCTATAAAGTAGTGAATGCCGTACTGAGTTACGAACATTCAGTATACCGTATCAGTTGTAAACTGGACAATCTGACAAATGAAGTGTATTGGGGAAGTTATGTGAGCAGAATGATGCCACGCAGATTCAGCACGACGGTAACATTTAAATTCAGATAGCAAGGTTATTTATTCAGATTTAAATAAGCATGTTAAAGAAGCACGTAAAGGATATACTTTATGTGCTTCTTTTTCTATAATAATCATCTGCTGAGACCTTCTCAAATCCAGTTATGAGATAGTTTTTCTCTAAGAGCTTCCTTTCCGGAGCACCATCAGCCGGCTTAAACCATAATTCAAATCTCGCGGCATAAGGCTTCTTCCCGCCACCTTCATGTATGACGAAAACGGCTGTTGGTATAATTCTTTTAATGCTATCTGTTGAGTTGTATACGACCATCGCACTTGCCGAAGCGACATGCGCTGCACTTAAGGCATATTTCTGTGTAATTTCATATGCTTTAAAATATACTGTTCCACTATCTGTTTTGTTTGTCCAGAAGACATATGTATACACACCAGATTGAAGCGTAGTATACAATTGAAAATCTGTACTTTTTTTAATTAGTGTAATAGTATCCGTGCGTGTATCCTGAAAAAGAGAGGTAGAAGGCTGCTCAAGTGATATACCGGTTGGGATGCGCAGACTGTCGGCCCAATGATCTCTTGTAGAAACTGCCACTACATGATCCGGTAAGAGCCAATAACCAATGAATGCCAGAACAGAACATGTACCAAGAAGGAAACTTAGAATCGCCCTGACCCACTTCCTTTTATAAACGAAAAGGCCTGCAGCGACAAATAGTCCCAATTCAGACATACTAAAAACAATATAACAAACCCATGTAACCGGCCGATTATTAAAGCCTGAAGCAAACAACAGTAATATGCCTGCTATAAACCAGACAAGGATAGGGAACCACCATTTTAGGGCAAGGGACCTAAGATTTTGGGCCATGTGTGCGGTGTGTGTTGTTGAATACTAAAAATCGCAAAAAAACGAGCTGTAACAACAAAAAAGCACTCAGCAACTGATCCAACACCAGTCGCTGAGTGCTTATACACACTTTACCACCCGGTATGATTAAATGATAAGCGCTTATAATGAACTTTTTAATACTTTATCAATGACCGTCTTCTTATCTCAAAGACTGAAAAGACGCCCTTAGTTCTTCACTGAATATCTTCGGTTGTTCCCATGCAGCAAAGTGTCCACCTACAGCAGGCCTGTTATAATAGATCAGGTTTGAATAAGCCTGTTCAGCCCATTTCTTTGGCGCCTGATACAGCTCATCGGGGAATGCACTTACGGCAGCCGGAATCTTCACGCCTTTCGGACTAAAATAATCAAGGTTATTCTCTTTGTATAATCGTGCCGCAGAAACACCCGTATTTGTCAGCCAGTAGAGGGAGATATTATCCAGTATATCGTCTTTTGTCAGCCCTTCTTTCTTACCTTCAAAAACACGGGAGATCAGTTCCAGACTACGTGCATCATGATCCAGCAGGAAAGCTGCCAGTCCGGTAGGAGAATCTGCTAAACCAGCCAGCGACTGCGGACGGGAATGCATATAATACGCATAATAAACATGATTGTACAGGAACGTCAGCTGATCATAAGCTTTCTGTTCATCCACAGAAAGTCCGGCAGGAGCAGGTGTACCCGCATGTGTTGCTTTATCGATATCCGCAGGAACAGCGCCCGGCATATTGGTATGGATACCAATCAATGCTTTCGGGGCCTGTAAGGCCATCTGGTCAGTGATGATGGCACCCCAGTCACCACCCTGAGCAACATACTTTTTATAACCCAGGCGATCCATCAGCGTGATCCAGGCACTGGCAATATGCTCAGGTCCCCAGCCCGTAGTAGTGGGTTTGCCAGAGAATCCATAACCTGGCATAGAAGGTATAATTACATCAAAAGCATCTTCCGGTTTTCCGCCATAAGCAGTGGGATTGACCAGCGGATCTATCACTTTGAGAAACTCAAAGACAGAACCCGGCCATCCATGTGTCAGTATAATAGGTAGCGCATTCTTTTCTTTCGAACGTACATGTATGAAATGAATGTCAACCTCATCGATCGTTGTCATAAATTGTGGAAAGGCATTCAGTTTTGCTTCTGCTTTCCGCCAGTCATAACCGCTACCCCAGTATTTCGCCAGAGATTGCAGCGTCTTTAACGGCACCCCCTCAGAGATGTCACCTACAGTTTCCTTATCCGCCCATTTCGTTGCCTTCACCCTGCGTATAAGATCATCCAGTTCCTGCTGCTCAACATGTACTTTAAAAGGTCGGATACTTTCAGCAGATACCCTATTCGTTGTTGCTACAGTTTGTGCATGACTTGTTTTCGCTTCCATCGTAACGACGCTTACCAGCATCGCTGCCACCATGATCATTTTACTCTTTTTCATCGTTTTAGTTTAAAGTTGATGATGACGCAAATGTAGACTGGCCCCAACTGTCGCAGAAGTGCCAGCCCGCCTGGTGGACGAATTAACCCCCGAAATGGACGTTTTGAAACCCGAATATCCCCACATCCCAGCAACCAGCACCCAGCACCCAGCATCCAACATCCATCCCCAAAAAACACCTTCTCAACCCCAACCCTCACCCCTGATACCTCAACCACCCCTAAACCCCCCAAGAAACAGCGGAATACAGCGCAGGCTTTCAGATGGTAAAGCGGACCTTAGCCCGTCCCCTGCAAAAAGCTACCGCCCAATTTTCCCCCAACCCTCAGCCTCAACCCCCAAGCCCAATCGACCTGCTCAACGGGCCCCAGTCCGCGACACCATCTGAAACCGCAGCGTATCCCGTGTCCCCAACCCCCAACCTCCGACCACCCCTAAACCCCCCAAGAAACAGCGGAATACAGCGCAGGCTTTCAGATGGTAAAGCGGACCTTAGCCCGTCCCCTGCATCCAGCTACCGCCCAATCCTCCCTCAACCCTCAGCCTCCACCCCCCAAGCCCAACCGACCTGCTCAACGGGCCCCAGTCCGCGACACCATCTGAAAGCCGCAGCGTATCCCCCTGTCCCCAACCTCTAAACCCCCAAAAACAACAACGGCTCCGGATAACCCCGAAGCCGTCGCAACAAAAAGCCTACACTACTGTAATAACAACGTCAGCGTCTTCCGCTCACCATCCCCAATAATATGAACCAGATACTGCCCCTTCGGCAACCCCGCTATATCAATCAACTGCTGCTGTTGCTGCGTCGTCCGCGTATACACAAGCCGCCCCTGCATATTATACACCTGTACAATAACAGTCTTCTCCAAAGGTCTGGAGAATCGAAGATTAAACTGCCCCGGGGAAGGATTAGGAAAAGCACTTACCCTGCCACTATCTGATAAAGCAATATTCCCCATTGCCAACGTGTTCTCCGCTTTTAAGCTGAAAGCACCACCAGCAATATACCCAAACGGCGCAGAGAGAGAAGAACAACCACTCTGCGATTCGATTAACACGGTATACTGCCCCGATACCAGGTTGGTGATCCACGGCTCCGGACCACCAACCGGCGTCCCATTCAGATACCACGTAAAGTAATACCCCGCAGGAGGAATCCCCGTCGGGAAAGCCGCACCACCCGCAAATGCGGCAACCAATGTATCAGTCACCCCCGGAATGATCCGTATTTCAGCAGCAAAGGCTGTCTGCACGGTAACATCTACTGTCGCCGTACCTCTCAACACCGTACAACTATCATACACCTGCACCACATACCTGCCCGATCTGGTCACTGTAATACGATCCCTGTCCGGCAAACCATTCCACTCAAAGTACCTCGCCTGAGGAGAAGTAACCACCTGTAACTCCACAGCATCCCCACACGCATTGGGATGCTGAACGATACTGACATCCCATGGTGTGACCGGTGGTATCACAATTTGTTTACTGACAGTACCCGTTTGTCCTGCGACAGTCGTCACCGTCAGCGAAACGGTATAATGTCCCGGAGCAAATCCATGCACAGGATTGGGTATGGCCACCTGGGTCTGATCACCAAAATCCCACAGGTAACTGGCAATACTATCCGCGGCCGCCACAACCGGTGTAAAGGCCAGTTCCTGCTCACTGCAATAAGCCGTTTTATAGGTATAGTCTACGGAAAGCGGAGCAGCCACCCGGTAAGTCAGGGTATCTGAGACATCCCTGCAACCAGTAATACCCGTTACCGCAACTTTATACACGCCACTAACCGGTGCTACATAACGCGGAGAAGCACCTTTTCTAACCAGCGTATCATTCCTGTACCACTGATATGCATACCTGGTCAGACGACCATTTTGCGGATACGCAACCAGCGTATCTCCTGATGCGCCGGAATGCAGCCGGATACTGGCTTCAAACGGTTTCTTAAGTAATAAATTAATCGTGTCCCTGGCACGTACAATGCCCTTATGATCTTTTAACGTAACGACATACCGGCCATTACGTCCTACCTGGATAACGGGTGACCGCTGTCCTGTACTCCAGCTGATAGTATAACGGGGTTCCGGGGCAGAGACCCTGGCCGTCAGCAGGGCATTTTTTCCACAATTGATGACAAGCGAACAGGCTTGTACTGACCAGCGAACGGGTTTGTGTGTAGCGCTGGCATGAACGGTTAGACATAGCAATAGTGTGAACAATAGTAAAGTTCTCATCATGACATGATAAAGGGTGATAAATGAAATAAGTGTCTTAGTGAATTCAGTAAGGCATAAAAGGCTAATATTCGGGGTTGCTACAGTATTCAGATACGATGAGGCAACAAAATTTAAGCCATCTTACCCTATTGTGCCTGCCATTGTTGCACCTGAACGCTTTTTTATCTATTTTTAAAAGTGCAATGGACAATTAATACCCTGATTAAAATGTTTCCAAAACGAATGATGGTCATCTGTCAGATGATCCTCCTGCCGTTCCTCTTTAATATTTCAGCAACGGCTCAGGATCTCCGTAGTATGAAGGTGACAGAATTCTATCCCAGGTCCATTGATGAATTGCAGCGCCTGCTCAGGGCGCCTCAGGAAGATTCAGTAAAGGCGAAAATATTAATTGCATTAGGGCAGCGCCTGGAAGACAGACCCGGTAGCGTAAAAGGAGATATTGATTCGGCTGCGATGTGTTTCAGCGAAGCAGAAAAGATTATATCACGTTGGCGCCTGCTCCATCTCAGGAGTGAGGTCATGATGTCCTGGGGCTTGTTGTATTATCATACCGGAGCGCCAGAGAAAGCACGTCAGTATTTTAGAGACGGGATCACTTTTAGTGCAGGCATTGAAGAGTACAGGGAGCAGCAGGGTACTTTGTTGCTGGAAATGGCCAAAAATGATCCTGAGGATAGCGTCAGACAGTCAGCATTGAATGATGCCCTGATCGTATACCGTACTTTAAATAATCGTCTGAAAGAAGCTGAGGTACTGAAAGAAGTTGCAGATTTCCATTTCAGTCGTGGGAAAAATGAACTGGCGGAAAAAGAGTTGTTGCTGGTACTGAAAATGTACCGTGAATTGAACTATGAGAAGATCTATTATACCTATGATCTGCTTTCTGCTGTCTATCTGTGGAGAGGAGATTTTGCCCGTGCACAGGAAAATGCAATAGCCGCTATACGCAACGCAGAGAATGCAGGAAATAAGGCGATATTAGGTCTCTTTTACTGGCGTCTGGCGGAGGCTTATCAGGGCGCAAAAGATGATGTAAAATATCAGTCGTACCTGAAGAAATCTTTGTTTTTTCAACTCGATAATCCTTACTCTGTTCTAACTTATCACATACTCAGTGAACTGACAGATCAGCTGATCGGAGATAATAAAGTAAATGAAGCTCTGGGATATCTGTTGCTGACTAACAAAAAACAACCGCCCCTCGAAAAACATCAGAAAGTGGATCTGGCCTTCTCCATCGCAGATTGTTATTTTGCGCTGAAAGACTATACCCGCGCCGAACAATATTACCTGAAATATGCGGACCTTATCGGAGACGGAGATGATGTGAATCGCGATCTGATGAAGATCAGCCAGTTTTATCTGGCACGCCATCAGCATAAAAAAGCGGAAATATATTTACAACGTATTTTGAAAAATTCCCGCCAGTATTGGGATTTAAAGACCAGCAGAAATGTATCTTTTCTACGTTTCAGAATAGATTCTGCTGCAGGTAACCTGTTGTCTGCTGTAAATCATTTACAACAATACAACAAACTGACAGATTCCGCTTTTACAATAGAAAAGCTGAAACAGGCAGAAGAAATGCAGGCCAGGTTTGACCTGGATACCAAAGAAAGAGATAATCAACTGCTAAGAAAGCAGGGCAATTTACAACGGGAAATCATTAACAAAGAAACACTGATCCGTAAAGTGATCATGGGCGGTTGTATCATACTGTTGCTACTATTATTTTTACTCTATAACAGATACAGAAACAAAATAAAGACCAACGCGATACTGCAAAAACAACAGGAAGAGATCCGGCATGCCTATAGTTCTCTTGAGAAAATGGTAGGAGAGAAGAGTAAGCTGTTGCGTGAGAAGGAATTTCTTATTAAAGAAATACATCACCGGGTGAAGAATAACCTGCAACTGACAATGAGTCTGCTGAACACCCAAAGCAATTACCTGCAGAATGAAGCCGCCATTCGTGCTATCAACGACAGCCAGTATCGCCTGAAGTCTATCTCCATGATACACCAGAAACTCTATCAGGGAGAAGAAGAAGGACAGATCAATATCAAAGTCTACATTTATGAAATGCTGGAATACCTGAAAGATAGTTTCAGTTCAGGCGAACGTATACGATTTCACCTCGATGTGGATGATGTAATGCTCGATGCCGGTATCGCTGTCCCTTTAGGATTGATTATGAACGAAGCGATCACCAATATTTTTAAATATGCCTTCCCGGGTACGCAGCATGGACTGGTAGAAATCATTTTACATGTAGCCGACGAAATCATAACTTTTGCTGTTAAAGATAATGGCGTCGGATTACCCCCCGGCTTCGATATTGCAAAGGCTGGCTCTCTGGGTTTTGACCTGATCCAGGTATTGAGCGCACAGCTGGAGGGTACCCTGAAGATAGAAGGTAACAAGGGCGTACAGATCTACCTGAGCTTTCAGGTCAATACCGTTTACGAGTAAACCAGCTACTTGCATCGTTTTCCGCATCTTTTCTTCGTATCATCTCCATACTACACCGCTATTACACCGCTATTTCTTCGCTCATGAGCGGAGCGGTAGCGGCGTAATAACGGCATAATGCCGTTGTAATGGGAGTTTCAGAGCATGATGAGCGAAGCCAATGTGCTATATGAGAAAATATCTGTATATTGTTAATGCAACATTAATTGTCTTTAGCCCACAACTTTCGAGAAATGAATAAATTAAAATTCATAAAAGACGAAGGCTCAGAATTCTACAAAGAACTGAATGAAAGAATAGAACAATATTTCGCTGAAAAAGGGACGCACAGGACGGGTAATAACAAGATGATCTTTAAGATCATACTGTATTTCAGCCTCGATCTGTTGTTTTATGTGTTGATGATCACCAGTACGACGCCCGCTGGTTTTTATACATTTTATATGCTGATGGGACTTGCCGTCCTGATGACTGCCTTTAACGTATCACACGATGCGGCACATGGCGTAGCTGTAAAAAGTAAACGTTGGAATAAGCTATTATTTTCACTCAGTTTCAATCTCCAGGGAAACAATGCATATGTATGGGGAAAGAACCACAATGAATCACATCACCTCTATACAAATGTTGAAGGCAGCGATATCGACGTACTGAATAATCCGCTTTTCAGAATGACGGAAAGCCAGGAGCTGAAATGGTATCATCGCTATCAGTTTATGTATGCACCTTTTCTCTATCTGCTTTATTCGCTGAACTGGTTCTTCTTCCGGGAAACACTCATGTTGCTCAATTATTCAAGCCGTACGATTAAAGTAGAAATACCACCAAACGAAGTAGCAAAACTGATCATTTATAAGCTCCTGTATATCGGCTATATGATCGTACTGCCGGCGATCTTATTGCCTTTCGGTCTGAAGACAGTATTACTGGCCTTTTTACTGAACCATTTTATGGTGTCCGTGATCTTTGTAGGCGTATTGGGCGTGTCACACCTGTCTGATTTTGTGTCACACCCCGTGCCTGACAGGAACAATAAACTGGACATGAGCTGGCCTAAACTGCAGATGGCTACCTCGGTTGATTACAATGCAGACAGTATCTTTTTCAACTGGACATTAGGTGGTTTCAACGCACACGCACTGCATCACCTGTTGCCCAATATCTGCCATGTACATTACCTGGATATTCTGCCAATTTTCCGTGAATTAGCCGATAAACACGGCCTGACCTATATGGAAATGCCATACCATAAGGCCCTTGCATCACACTTTCGCTTTTTAAAGGCAATGGGGGCCCATCAAACAATTAATCCGATACCTTTTGAGAGATAAACATTTACGTATCGCAAAGGACAGCGAATTGTTGCAATCCATTTACCGCCAGGTAGAGGAAGAATTGATTATCGATAAAGGAAGCACTTTCTGGAAGATATTGATAAAGTTTATCTGTTATTGCTCGCTCACTGTCCTGTTGTATAGTCTGTTGTATACAGTCTTAGCGCCAGGTGTGTTTATCACCTGTTTTATTTTATACGGGTTTCTGTCATTGCTTTTTGCCTTCAATTTTTCGCACGACTTTTCGCACAACACCGTTTTCAAGAGTAAAAAGCTCAATCACCTTTGTTTTATTTTCATCTATGCCATCGTCGGTGCGCATGCAGAAGCCTGGAAACAACGTCATGTCAATTCCCATCACTATGCACCCAATGTGGAAGATTATGACTCCGATCTCAGGATCTCCAACCTGATCCGTGTGATCCCGGACAGCAAGCATTACTGGTTCCATCAGTACCAGCATATCTATGCGCCATTGGCATATACCACCTATTCTCTTTTCTGGGTATTTATCAAAGACTTTGTGATCCTGTATTCAAAAGATGAATATGAGGCACGTAAAGGGTTCCGTTATCATCTGTCATTCTGGTTACAGAAGGGTTTTTATATATCGCTGATACTTGTTTTGCCACTGCTTTTTTCTCAGCAGAACTGGTACATCGTATTAACAGGTTTTCTGTTGATGCACCTGTCACAATCGCTGTTCCTGCTGTTTACGTTCTTTATGACACATCATGTAGAAGCAACTGCTTATCCGACCACTGACGAAAATGGCTACATCAACACGAGCTGGATCATGAACCAGATCAAAAGCTCCAACGATATGCACCCCTTCAGTGAAACGGCCAACTTTATCCTGGGCGGTTTTAACAACCATATTGCCCATCATCTGTTTCCGCACGTGCACCATGTTCATTACCCTAAACTGAACAGGATTTTATACAATATCCTGCTGGTCAATAATATCACCCCTAATCAAACCAGCTACTGGGGCGGCATCCGCTCACATCTGCGCCTTTTAAAAAGAATGAGCTATTCAGACAATGCATAAACGCTCAAAAGCGAACAATAATAGGTTCAATTCCGGACAGTAATGTAATTATTTCAATTTTTACATGATTGAATATTAGGTGTTTATAGAATGGCTGTCTTTTTGAAGGGATTAGGCATCTGATAAATCAGCCCATGCTAAAGAACTATCTGAAAATCGCTTTTAGGAATATTACACGCCACAAAGCGTATAATGCGATCAATATATCCGGTCTCGCCGTAGGCATGGCCGCCAGTATTCTTATCCTCCTGTGGGTACAGAATGAACGCAGTTATGACCGTTTCCATAAAAACGCCGGACAACTCTACCGCATCGTCGTAGATGCCAGTGGTTACAAAGCCGCGGTAAACTGTGCGGGTATGCCAGCCGGATTACAGGCAGAGATGCCCCAGGTAAAGAATTACGTGCGGCTGAGTCACCAGAATACCAACCTCTTCGAAGCCGGTAACAATAAGTTTGAAGAAAAAAGGGTCTTTTATGCGGATCCCTCTTTCCTGGATGTATTTTCCTTCCCCTTGCTGAAAGGTGATCCGAAAACCGCTTTACAGCGTATCGATGGCGTATTGCTCACAGAGAATATGGCAAAGAAGTATTTCGGTGAAAAGGAGGCCGTAGGACAAACCCTAAAACAGGACAATGGTAAGACCCTGACCGTTACCGGTGTACTGGCTAACGTGCCTTCCAATTCTCACCTGCAATTCGATTTCATCCTCCCCATGGCAGCCAATATGGGCAATGCGGAAGACCTGAGAACAAATACCTGGAGGAACTTTAACTTCTATAGTTACATACTGCTGGATAAAAGCTTCGTGCCAACCGAAGCCGCACTGGGAAAGTTCAACAAACAGATGAACGATATCTTTAATCAGCATGCGGAGATGAACATGAAGGCAGTTTTTCAGTTGCAGGCAATAACAGATATTCATCTGCATTCCAACTACCAGGTTGATCTACCAGGTCATGGTAACATTCAGTATGTGCATATATTTTTCATCGTCGCTGTTGTCATCCTGATCGTGGCCTGTATCAATTTCATGAACCTGGCTACCGCCAGATCGGCCCGAAGGGCAAAAGAGGTAGGGTTGAGAAAAGCTATCGGGGCAGTCAGGATACAACTGATCCGTCAGTTCCTGTCAGAGTCGCTGCTGATCTCCTTTTTCTCCTTAATAGTGGCTATTGTGATGGTCTGGTGTACCTTACCGCTTTTCAATCTCCTGGCCCAGAAGAACTTATCATTAGAACTGCTCGATGGTAAGCTGGTATTGACACTGCTGGGGATCGCCCTTGCTACCGGTGTCGTATCAGGCAGTTACCCGGCATTGTTCCTGTCCGGTTTCCAGCCGGTAAAGGTCTTAAAGGGTAACCTTACTACCTCCGGTGGTAACCTGTTCTTCCGTAACGGATTGGTAGTAACACAGTTTGTTGTGTCTATTGTACTGCTGATAGGAACAGTCGTGGTGTATCAGCAGCTGCAATACATCAAAAGCAGGAATATGGGTTTTGAGAAAGAGAACCTCCTGTATATGCCGATGAACGGTGCTGTGGGCGGCAGACCGCAATTGCTGGGTTCCGCACTGAAACAAAATGCATTGACAGCGGATTATACGATCACTTCGGAATTGCCAGTGAATCTTACAACAGGTTCCCTGAACATACAATGGGAAGGAAGGGACCCGCAGTCGCAGGTTGTGATTCCTTCTATGGAGGTAGACGAACATTTCTTTGATGTTTTTCACATGCAGGTACTCAATGGCAGAGGATTCTCGACTACTTATAGTGCGGACTCCGCCAACTTCGTGGTGAATGAGAAAGCGGTGCAGGTCATGGGTATGACGGTAGACAATGCCGTCGGAAAGGCCCTCTTCTTCGATGGTGTGAAGGGAATGATCATCGGTGTTGTGAAGGACTTTAACTTTAAACCGATCCAGCAGAGCATCGAACCGTTGATACTGTGCCGGAACAGATACGGCGGTTTTGCCGTTATCAGAGCGAAGAGCGGTACTACAGAAGCGACCATCAAAGCATTGGAGAAGATCAGCCATGATCTCAACCCTGCTTATCCCTTTACCTACAATTTCCTCGACCAGGATCTGGCGAACCTTTACAAGGGAGAACAGCAGATGGGGAATATCTTCAACTTATTTGCCGTACTGGCTGTATTTATTTCCTGTCTGGGATTGTACGGATTATCAGCTTTCCTTGCACAGCAACGTGCCCGCGAAATTGGTATCAGGAAGGTTATGGGCGCTTCTGCTACGAATATTGTTTACCTGTTGTCCACCGGTTTTACCCGCCTCATACTGATCGCCATCGTGATCGCTATACCGGTTGCCTTACTGGCAATTGATCGCTGGCTGGAGAATTTTGCCTATCACATTGAGGTGAACTGGCTGATATTCATTATAGGGCCATTAGCAGCGCTAATGATCGCCTGGCTGACTGTTAGCTACGAATCTTTAAAGGCGGCGTTTACGAACCCTATAAAGAGCCTTAAAACGGAATAACAGCTGCACCTGACAGACGGATTACTTTCACACGCGGAAAAGCGGGCCTCACCACCGCTTAGATGGAAAAATGATCAGGGAGCCTGAATGAACCAACGCTGATTAGCGCCGTTCAGCCAATCCCATTGTTGTGCTCTGGCGCCATTGGAGCCGATATTACCGGCATCAATGTCCAGTACTTTTCCGCTGGCTCTGCTCACAATAGCAAAGCTACCGCCTGTTTCAGGACGTACGATCCATTGCTGGTTGTTGCCGCTCAGCCAGTCCCATTGTTGTACAACAGCGCCGTTGTTACCGATGGTGTTGGCATCAACATCCAGCACTTTTCCGCTGGCTACGCTGGTGATACGGTAATAACCGCTACCCAGGTAATTGAATGCCCATTTCTGATTATCACCGCTTAACCAATCCCATTGCTGGATGATAGCGCCATTGTTGCCAATAGTACCCGCATCAACATCCAGTACTTTTCCGCTGGCAGCGCTGGTGATCCTGTAAATGCCGTCAGGGATCGGATTGGTACCGACACTGCCGCCATACAGATAGTTGAGTGCTACTACGTCATTTGCATTGAAAGGACGGTTTACACCGGTACCGATACAAGCCAGCATAAAGCTGTTTGGATCAGCCGCTGTAGGTGTACCTGGAATATGATCGGCACCTACGCCGGCATCGCCTTCATTACCACCAATACCACAGCTGTAAGCACGGTTGAAGTAGTCCGTATGACGGAAGCCGATCGTATGACCGATTTCATGTGCGATAATAGTCGCCATCCAGCCCTGATTAGGGTTGCTGCCGATATAAGACGCGTTCAGTTTGATAGGACTTGGCGGATTACCAGCTGCATCAGGGAAACCGGCGGACTGTCCCAGTACACCTGATCCCAGGTTGGCATTGATGATGTCGATTTCACCACCACTGGCTACACGCTGGAAAGAGATGCGCAGACCCAGTGCATTGTAACGTGCAATGGCTTCATCTGTTGCAGTCGTATACGCTGCCGGCAGATTGGTCACTGAAACAGTGATCACTCTGTGTCCGGAAGCAGCGATGATGTTCCAGGTTTTATACTGTTCAGATTTTGCAATGACAAGGTTTCTGCCATTGTTCTTTGCAGTCAGCGATTTATCCGACAGGAAAATATCGCCTTCTACTACATAACCGTTTTCTACACGTTTTACGTCATTGGTGCTAAAGCCCAGGGCTTTGATCTGTCCGATCACCTCACTGGTGATTCCGTTTTTAGATTGCTCACGTACCTGATCTTTCTGACAAGAGATAAGGAAAAAACTGCATACCAGTACAGATAGGAATGCCTTAAAGAGATGCTTCATGATGTAGTTGTTCATTAGTGTTTGGGTTAAGATACATTTTGAGGGTGGGGTGAGGCCCGCCGCAGGATAGACGATGTTTAGAATTAGGGTTGATAGTTTCCGGGGCGGAATTTAGTAAAAGAGATGCATACCAGGTTACTCCATTTTAGCTATTGGTGAACCGGTATGCATTTTATCATTTGTTTGTCGCAGTGGCACTACGAGACAAGCGTATTTAACAGCGTATCGACATGTTTCTTTACATGCTTCTGAAAGGCTTCGGGTGTTTGTCCGGTATGTACTTTAAAGAACCGGCTGAAATAAGGCCTGTCCCTGAAACCCAGCAGCCAGGCTACTTCCTTGATACTGTTTTCACTATGTATGATCTGCCGCTTCGCTTCCAGTATCAGTCTGTCATGCAATAACTGGATACCTGTCTGGTTCAGCACTTCTTTTAATACCTGATTGAGACGTTTCGGGCTGATGCCCAGCTGGTCTGCATAAAACTGGATATTCCGTTCATTGATATAATGATCTTCCAGTAAAAGCAGGAATTCATATGCCCGTTTCTGATTAATATCCAGGCTGGTGAATTCTTCTTTTTTCATCTTTGTCAGATGTAGCAGAAATACCTTCAGCAGGGACTTGATCATCGGCAGATTACTGGAATCCTCTTTGTATTCTGCCTCCAGCAGTTCATACACTTTGCTGAGCCGTTCGGTCATATCCGGAGAAAGCAGCATCGTGGTAAATTCTCCGCTGATATTAAATATCCTGAATACGTCCAGGGCAAATTCCTTATCATCTTCTTCCAGCAATTCCCGTTTGAACGAAAACAGGATACCTTTCTTGCCCGCTTTATTTAACTGATGTACACGATAGGGGGGCATGAGGTAGATCCAGTTTCCCCTGACGTGCTGTTCCTCCGGCACCTGGTGTAAGGGAAATTCATCCTGTAGCCATAATACCTCAAAAAAATCTTTCCTGGCGGGATCGTACAGATAGCTCGGCGGACAACTATCCAGATTCCTGATATATAATAATGTCTGGTCTAAATGTAAACTGTTATCCTTTTCCATCATGCGCAGCTCTTTTCATTGTCAGTATGTAAAGTTACGAAGTCTGCATTGTACAATTTGCCCATTAGCTTGGATAATGAGGATAGAAGGCCGGTCCGGTGTCCTGATTATCCCATTGATTGGGCAGATAGTGTAAAAGGAACAGGCTGCTGGCGGGGTAACTTTGCAGCAGAAAAAGAGCAGACATGTTTTCATTTGATCAACACACATTATC
The DNA here is from genome assembly GCF_900114995.1 of Chitinophaga sp. YR627. GTDB lineage: Bacteria > Bacteroidota > Bacteroidia > Chitinophagales > Chitinophagaceae > Chitinophaga. Next base: position 148,940 of record NZ_FOUX01000005.1, on the reverse strand, counting down.
CGAAGCATTAAGAGCAGACCTGCCGATGATCCTGGAGGAAAATCAACAGTTACTGCAAAAGGTTTCGGTGGAAGAGATAGCCGCATTGGCACTGCTGATGCAGGAGTCAAAACGGATATTCGTAACAGGCGCAGGCAGGACAGGATTAATGATGAAAGCAGCCGCCATGAGGTTCATGCATATGGGATTCACGGTACACGTGGTGGGAGAGATCACTACACCGGCCATTCTGAAAGGGGACCTCTTACTGGCCGCTTCCGGTTCCGGCACCACCAGTTCGATTGTGAAAGCAGCTGAAAAAGCACATGCTGCCGGCGCAACTGTCGCCGCCTTATCCACCACTACAGATTCTCCGCTGGCAGCGATCGCACAGTTTGTACTGCTGATACCCGCCGCACAGAAGCAGGATTTCAACGCAACGATCTCTCAACAATACGCAGGCAGTCTTTTTGAACAAAGCATCCTGCTGATAGCAGACGCCCTGTTCCAGGCAATCTGGAAACTCAGCGATGCCGCACCGGAAGATGTATGGAAACGGCATGCGAATATGGAATAAGTAACTATTAAAACAATATACATGGCAAAATTACAGGTAGCAATTGATTTGCTGACTACAGATGAAGCATTGGCACTGGCGGGTAAAGTAGCTCCTTATGTCGATATTATTGAATTAGGTACACCATTGATCAAGAACATGGGTGTAAGCGTTATCACAGCAATGAAAAGCGCCCATCCTGATAAAATCGTATTTGCTGATCTGAAAACAGCAGATGCCGGTGAACTGGAAGCTGATATCGCTTTTAAGGCAGGTGCTGACCTGGTAACCGTATTGGGCGTTGCCGGTAATGCAACGATCGTGGGTGCGGTGAAAGCGGCAAAAGCACATGGTAAAGGCGTAGTAGTAGATACTATTGGCGCACCGGACAGAGTTGCCCGTGCAAAGGAAGTGGCGGCACTGGGTGTTGAGTTTGTAGAACTGCATGCAGGACTGGACGAACAATGGACACCAGGTTACTCCATCCAGGTACTGATCGACGAAGCAGCAACCGCAGAAACACCGGTTTCAATAGCAGGAGGTGTGAATCTGCAGAATGTACAGGCAGTGATAAAAGCCGGTGCAAAGGTCGCAGTAGCGGGAGCGGCTATTTATGCAGCGCAGGATCCTGCGGCAGCAGCAAAGGCACTGCGTGAGGCAATAGATGCCGTTAACTAAACCGTCTCCATTTCGACTAAACAGGGGGCAGCAGCAATGCTGTCCCTTATATTTTGTCCTGAATAACAACAGCCTGGCATATCAGAATGCCAGGCTGTTTGTATAAATGAAGTTCCTTTAGCGCTTAAGACTATTTCTTCGCCGCTTTCAGCGTGAAGCCGATTTCTACATCTTTGCTGATAGCCCAGTTTTCAGGACTACCTTCAGTTTTGTAGTTGATACCCCATGCAGTTCTGTCTATCACGAATTTCGCGTTAGCAGTAACGTCATTTTCACCTACAACTACCTGTGCAGGGAAAGTGATGTTCAGGGTACTGTCTTTCAGGGTCAGGTTACCACTGATCAGGTTAGTTGCGCCAGGCAGCAGGCTTTTTTCTTTAGTGCTGTCGTACGCTGTAACACCGGTAATAACGAATTTAGCCAGCGGATGGTTAGCTGCATCGAAGAAATCAGGGCTCTTCAGATGGCCGTCCAGGTCAGTTGACTTTTTGTCTTTCTCTGTAACAGACGCAGGGTCAGTTGTCAGGGTGTTCAGGTTTACATCGAAGTTACCACCTGTGATAGCTCCGTTTTCCACGTTCAGGGAACCGTCAACAACTTTAATAGTGCCAAAGCGTGGTGCAAATCCACCTTTGTGAGTAGCGCGCCATTGAACAGTAGTAGTAGTAGTGTCAATCGCATAAGCTACGCCGGTGGTCGCAGCTGCTTCTTTCTTTTCCTCGGTTTTTGCCTGATCGCTGGAGGCTCCACCACAAGCTGCCAGTGTCAGCAGCAGGATAAAAGCAGGTACTGTTTGCTTCATACTTTTTTAATTTAAATTTTAATTTATGTGTTACAACAACGAAAATATAGAATTGCATCTAATCGGCAATGCCGGATCGGGAAAAAGATATAAAAACCGATAAAGCAGGCAAGTAATAGTCCTGTTTATACCAGTGATCTGTTTTCTCAGGTTGCTTACCAGGGCGCTGATCAGGTGTTTAAGTCCCGATCATGTCCACCTTTCATCCACCACAAGGGTATGTTAGATCCAACCTGAACACGTATGAGGTCCATCGCTTGTCCGAAGGTGACGTTGATCAGGTATTCCTGACGATGCTTATCATCCAGGATAGCGACAGTAATCATGTCCGGTGCGTTCACAACCTGATTTATACCAATAACCTGCTTTTCTCCGGTTCCTCACCCCGGCTGAGCTTTGCAACGTTGTCCAGGATAGCGACAGTAATCATGTCGAGTGCGTTCACAACCTGATTTATACCAATAATCTGCTTTTCTCCGGTTCCTCACCCCGGCTGAGCATTGCAATGTTCTCCAGGGTAGTGCCTGCAATCTCGTCCAATGCCTCATTGGTAAAAAATGCCTGATGGCCGGTGACCAGCACATTCGGAAAGCTCATCAGCCGCTGTATGGTGTCATCTTCAATAATACTGCCGGAAAGGTCCTTAAAGAACAGCTTTTCCTCCTGCTCGTATACATCGATACCCAGATAGGCGATATGGCCTGTTTTGAGGGCATTAATAGCGTCATTCGTATTGATCAGGGCTCCCCGGCTGGTGTTAATGATCGTAACACCCGGTTTCATACCCTGTAAGCGCTGCTCATTGATCAGATAGCGGTTTTCTGGTGTCAGCGGACAATGCAGGGACAGGATATCCGCGCTTTGTAATACAGTATCAAAATCACCGTATACGACGCCGGCAGCTTCCAGGGTCGCATCCCGCACGATATCGTAAGCAAGTACCTTACACCCGAATCCCAGCATGATCTTACAGAAGGCCTTACCGATCTTACCCGTACCGATCACACTGACGGTTTTACCATAAAGATTGAATCCTAACAATCCATTTAGCGAAAAGTTCTGTTCTCTTACCCGATTATATGCTTTATGTGTTTTACGGTTGAGTGTCAGCAGCATGGCGACAGCATGTTCTGCCACTGCCTCGGGGGAATAGGCCGGTACCCGGCACACCCTGATACCATGTGCTTTAGCCGCTTCCAGATCCACATTATTAAACCCTGCACAGCGGAGCGCGATCACTTTCACCCCTTTGCCGGCCAGTACACCGATCACTTCGCTGGTAAGACGGTCATTGACAAACACACATACGGCAAAAGTGCCTTCGTCTACTGCATTGACGATATGAGGCCCCAGATGTGTCTCCAGGAATTCGAGTTGTAGCTGGTGGCTGCTGTTATGGGTACTGAAGAAAGTTTTATCATAAGGTTTGGTGGAAAAGAATATAGTCTTCATGGTATCTTAAAGATACATGATACCGGCAAAAAAGGGTCAGCCGCAGGTTAAAATTTGGTCATATTATTGAGGAAGGGCTACTGCTTGTTTGAGTAATGTCTCCGGCAAATGGCCCGCGCCCCAGTGTTCCATGGCATTAATCACAGGCAACAGGGATTCTCCTTTCTCTGTGAGGTAATACTCTACTTTGGGTGGTACTTCGGCATACACCACACGCCTGATAATTCCATGCTCTTCCAGCTCCTTCAATTGTTGCGTAAGCACCCGCCGGGTGGCAGATGGATTATACCGTTGTAATTCTCCCGGTCTTCTGATACCCCTGGATATGTTAAAGATCAGACAGGGTTTCCACTTGCCGCCGATTATCTCCATAATGACAGCCATCCCGCAATTCATGTCCAAAGGAATTTTCCGCTCGTACATCTTCACAACATTTGTCTGTAAAATTAAGGCATGTTACTTAAATGTACATATGAGATAAAATTATCCCTATATGATAATACAGTACGTACTTGTCCTGTTGTATAGTTCTGCTCAATTTTGTCATCGAAATCAATCCTGATTCATGCCGGCAGATAACAGAAGATGGATGAAACAAAAGAACAATTAAAAGTGATAAAGATGAAAAAATTAGGATCGTTGTTATATACCTGCCTGTTACTGAGCATTCCTTTTTCCGGGGTCATCGCTCAGGACAAGGGTAACCACAAACTGGCACAACCAGGATACTATCGGATGAAACTCGGCGACCTGGAGATCACCGCCCTTTCAGATGGTACCGTCCCGCTGGCGGCCGACCAGCTTTTGATGAATACCAGGCCCGGACAGATCGACTCCCTCTTACAATACAATTTTCAGGCGCTTCCCCTGGAAGCATCGGTCAATGCCTATATCATCAATACAGGAAAGGAACTGATCATGGTGGACGCTGGTACAGCGGAGTTGTACGGACCTACGCTGGGGCATCTTCCGGAAAGTATCCGGGCAGCAGGATTTAAGCCCGAAGATATCCGTAAGATCCTCATTACCCATATCCATACCGACCATACAGGTGGCTTGATGGAAGGGGACCGGATGGTGTTTCCGAATGCGACCGTTTATATCAGTCGCCCGGAAGTTGAATTCTGGTTCAGCGATGAACAGCTGCAGAAAGCACCTGCGGATAAAAAGAAATACTTTACCGAAGGACGTACAAAAGTGGGTCCCTATCTTAAAGCGGGTAAAGTGAAAATGTTTGACTATGGCGGTGAACTACTACCAGGCATCACGCCGGTTGCCACACCAGGCCATACACCGGGCCATACTTTTTATGCCGTGGAAAGCAAGGGAGAGAAGATGCTGTTCTGGGGTGATATCATGCACGTCGCGCCGGTACAATTTGCAGATCCTGCTGTCACCATCCGCTTTGATATCGATCCGGCAGCAGCAGCTGCTGCCAGAATAAAAGCCTTTAAAGAAGCCGTTCAGGGTAAATACTGGATCGCGGTTGATCATATTTCTTTCCCTGGTATCGGTCACCTGAGACAAAGAGGAGCCGGTTTTGAGTGGATACCTGTAAACTACAGCACTTATGGCGGCGGACAGTAAACAGCCCGCTCTGGGTACTAAAAACGGCATTGTCAGCCTTCTTTTACTGCTTATGGGGCATTGGGTGATGGCACAGTCTGCCTCACCCGATGACTCCCTGCTGCTCCGCAGGATCTATGATGAGTCTCTACTGCATAGCGAAGCCTATCATAATCTGCAGGAACTAACCACTACAATAGGTGCACGGCTGACAGGTACACCGCAGGCCGCAAAGACGATAGAATGGGGGCAGACCCTGTTAAAAAAAGCAGGTGCTGATAGCGTATACCTCCAAAAGGTATGGGTACCCCGCTGGAGCAGGGGAAAGATCGCTTCAGCGTCTGTGCTATATAACGGTAACGTAGTACAACTGAATGTCTGTGCACTGGGCGGTTCGGTAGGTACCAACGGTCGCCTTACAGCGCCGGTTATTGAGATCAGGTCCTGGCGACAGCTGGACTCATTATCAGCGAAAGATATCCGGGGAAAGATCGTCTTCTTTAACCGGCCTATGGATCCCCGTATTACAGGTCCTTTTACGGCTTACCAGGAAGCAGTTGACCAACGGAACACCGGAGCGGTCATTGCTGCCAGAAAAGGGGCTGTTGCTGCTATTGTACGCTCATTGACCTTGTCGCAGGATGACCTCCCACACACAGGGGCAGTCACCTATGATAGCACCGTCACGATGATACCCGCGGTGGCCGTGAGTACCAATGGCGCTGACTGGCTGAGTAAAGCCCTGACACAGACACCGGCACTCCGCCTCTCCCTGGAACTGGACTGCCAGCGTTTAACAGATGTCCCATCTGCCAACGTTATCGCGGACATCAAAGGTTCAGTGGCCCCACAGGAAGTTGTTACCATAGGTGCGCATATTGATTCCTGGGATCTTTCTGAAGGCGCCAGTGACGATGGCGCCGGACTGGTACAGGTCATAGATGCTTTACGTATCCTCAGAACAGTATTGCCGCACCCTGCAAGAACGATCAGGATCATCCTGTATATCAATGAAGAAAACGGTAATCGTGGTGGATTGCAATATGCCGAATGGGCAAGACACTCTGGCGAACAACACCTGGCTGTATTTGAAACGGATGCCGGTGGCTTCTTTCCACATGGTTTTCGTATCGATGCGGCGCCGGAGATCATGTCGATATTCCAAAACTGGCGTGAGTTGTTCCGGCCTTACAAAGCAAATGACCTGACCCCGCAGCACCGTGGTGTAGATATAGGACCGATGAAGGGCATTGCAAAGGCTGTCATCAGTCTGGATTGTGATGATCAGCGTTTATTTGACATTCATCATTCTGCTGCAGATACTTTTGATAAGATCAGCAAACGGGAACTGGAGCTCGGTGCTGCTGCTTTAGCTGGTATGGCCGCCCTGACGAGTGAACATGGTCTGAGTATACCAGCGCCGTTCAGTAATGTACGTGCCGCTAGGCGCACATTTTTTGTGGCAGGACAGATCGGGATCAGTGATGGCAACAGAAAAAAAGCAAGCTTCAAAGAGGAAACAAAACAGGCATTGACCAATGTACAGCATGCACTAACATCCGCAGGACTTACATTGCGGGATGTAGTCAATGTAACAGTTTATCTCAGGAATATTAACCAGGTGAATGATTTTAATGAGGTTTACCGTACATTCTTCTCTTCTCCTTATCCGGCGCGAACACTGGTAGAAGTGAACAGGCTGGTAAAGGATGCAGCCGTGGAGATTTCCGTAGTAGCAGGGGAGTAGTAAGTGTTTTCGCTTGTATCAGGTTAGTCAGTCATCATTGAATGCTCCGCATCCTGCACACACGAGAGATCTACAGGAGCTGTTTCTACATAACCTTTGTCGAAGATTTTTTTCCGGTGATTCTGTCCCCAGATTTTCAATGACTCAATGATGGGCACCAAAGTATGTGCGTAAAGTTCCAGACTGTAAGACGTCTTACCTGGATAGTCCTCCATCAGGCTCCTCTTTATAAGTTGGTGTTGCTCCAGCTCTTTTAATTCCTTCGCCAGCACTTTTGGTGTAATCCCGGGGATGCTGTCCAGTATATCAGTATAGCGTTCTTTACCACTTGCCACAGCAATAAAAATAGATAATCGCCATTTACCATTTATCACATCGAGGGCATCTCTTACTGGCTTAACCGTTTCCAGACAACTAAGCGGCGTTTTTTTTGCTGCCATAATTACGCTTTTAATATGCTGCTTTCCTTTGGGAAAGTCCTCCACAAAGGAAGGTCAAAAGGGCTAGATTTGCAAAGAAATATTGACAGTCGCGCCAGCGGCTTTTGTAAACAATAAAAGAGGTCAGTCATCGCATCAGGTCCGGACACAACAAGCATTGATCTGCCTCATACTATTCAGGACATTCCTTAGACAGGGAGTGTATGTAAGGCTGTTTCATAATAAACAGCCATCAAAAAATCATATACAGATAAAATGAAAAAAGTAATTCTGATTACGGGCGCAAGCACCGGATTCGGCGCCTTAATGGCCAGAACTTTTGATAAGGAAGGTCATACCGTGATTGCCACAATGCGTAATATCAAAGATAAGAATGCAGCATTTGCTGAAACATTAAGCGCCTTACCTAATACGGAAGTTATAGAACTGGATGTGACGGATGATACTTCCGTTAGCAATGCCGTAAAAACAGTGTTCGCCAGACATGGAAAGATCGATGTACTGATCAATAATGCCGGCATCTATGGGGGAGGTGTATTGGAATCATACACATTAGGTCAGATCCAGCAGCTTTTTGATGTCAATGTATGGGGCGTACATCGTATGAACAATGCTGTGCTACCAGGCATGCGGGCTGCAAAAGAAGGACTGATCATTACTGTATCGAGTCAGGTCGGCAGGATTTCATTGCCTTTACAATCCGCCTATAACGCCAGCAAATTCGCACTGGAAGGGTTGATAGAAGGATCTTACGCAGAGTTGGCCGGACTGGGGGTGGAGTCTGTGCTGCTTGAACCAGGCGGTTTTATTACGGAAATTATCAGTAAGGCCCATGTAAATGGAGACCGTGAGGAGATACAGGAAGCATACGGTTCTTCTGTAACAGCGATCCGGCAGCGCATACAGGAGGCCTTCACAAAGATCTTTACGGAGGCAGCCCCTGATCCGCAGCTGGTAGCTGATGCAGCGCTGGGTCTGGTTAATATGGATAAGGGCACGCGACCTTTACGCACGCCGCTTGATCCCAGTTCAAAAGGGATTGATATCGAGTATAATAACGCAACGGAAGAAATTAAGAAAAGGTGGATGAGTGCATATGGATTGTAGGGGCCTGAGGCAGCTGTAGTACACTGATGATTCATGTGCCTTAAGTAATTCGGTTATGTATATCCTTGATTCGGTTATCCACGAATAATGACGAAAGATGAATTTTGATCTATCATTCTTTAATCATTATTCAAATGGAAAATAAGATAGAAAAATCAACGAACGAACAGCTTGTAGCACTTGTTACAGGGGCTAACCAGGGAGTAGGTTTCCAGATTGCAAAAGAATTGTCAGCGAATGGCTATTATGTATACGTAGGGTCGCGTAACCTAAGTAACGGCGAAAAGGCGGCTGCTGAAATTGGTGGCGATACCCATGCCATCCAGTTAGATGTTACACAACAACCGACGATCGATGCCGCAGTAGAACGCATTATGAAGGAACAGGGCCGCCTGGACCTGCTGGTGAATAATGCCGGTATAGCACACGCCGGAACATCTGCCCGTACACCGGAGGAAATAGTGGCGAAAAGCCGGCCTAGCGTGGTGTCACTTGATGAAGTGCGGACAGTCTGGGAAACCAATGTATTTGCCGTTATCGCTGTTACCCAGGCAGCTATCCCCTTACTACGGAAATCCAGGGGTGGTCGTATCGTCAATGTATCCAGCGGACTAGGTTCCCTTACCTGGATCTCGGATCCTGATTGCTGGGCCAGAGAACACTTTGGAATTGTCTATGCCGCTTCCAAAACTGCCCTCAATGCGGTTACGCTTGCCTTTGCCATGGAACTTGAAAAAGAGAATATCAAAGTCAATGCGACAAGTCCGGGTTATACGGCTACTGCTTTGAATAATTATCAGGGTACCGATAGCCTGGAAGTAGGTTCCCGCGAACCAGTCCGCGTAGCACTTGAGCTGGATGGCCCAACCGGCGGTTTTACCGGTCCCGACGGTCCGTTACCATGGTAATCAAAGTTTGAAAACAATTATCTGTTTTATGACCGGTGATAGACATAGTCACCGGTCATAGTTATTATCTTTAGATATGAAAAGTGAGACGCCGAAATCGGATAAAGTGAACTCAATACCGGACTTACATCGTATACTCGGTATTCCAGGTCCTGTTCATCCATTAATTACGGTCCTGGATATGACAGACAAGATGCTCGACTTGTGTAAACTTCCGAAAAATAATGTACTGAGTTTCTATAAGGTCACATTTGCCACCAAACTGGGTGGAAAGGTGAAATACGGACAAGGGTATTATGATTTCAATGAAGGGAGTTTACTGTTTGCAGCACCCGGTCAGATCATGGGTGGAGTGGAAAGTTATGAAGATAACTTAGGTTATTCTCTGCTTATTCACCCGGATTTTCTGCAAGGTTATTCATTGGCAAATAAGATCAAAAAATACGGGTTCTTCTCTTATTCCACTAACGAGGCCCTACATCTTTCCGAGCCGGAAAGGGCAACCATGCTTACGATTTATAATATTATCCGTGATGAACTGAATAGCCGGATAGACGACTTTAGTCATGAGGTGATCATCGCTCAGATAGAATTATTACTGAGTTATGCCAAACGCTTCTACAAGCGTCAGTTTTTGACCCGGCAGTCAGTCAGCAATGATCTGCTGCAACAGTTCGAACAGCTGTTGAATAATTACTTTGAAGAAGACAAGCCGGTCCGCCTGGGGGTGCCTACTGTTCAATATCTCGCTGATCAGTTGAATTATACAGCCAATTATCTGAGTGATATGTTACGTTCCCTTACCGGACTCAATGCGCAACAGCACATTCATCAAAATCTGATAGAGCGGGCGAAAGAGCTGTTATCTACTACAAATATGAATGTTAGTGAAGTAGCTTACCAGTTAGGTTTTGAGCATCCACAGTCTTTTAGCAGGTTGTTTAAGAGTAAGACCAATGTGTCTCCTGCAGAATTCAGATCGGCGTTTAATTAAAGTACTTATTATCCAAAAGTTCTCCTGGCGGGACTCGAACCCGCACACCATTAAAGGCAAGGGGTTTTGAATCCCTTTTGTATACCAATTCCATCACAGGAGAATGTAATAAAGCGGAGGACAACGGAATCGAACCGTCACCGGCTATTCACCGGAACATCTTAGCAGGATGCCGCAACAAACCAACATTTGCCTATCCGAATAGTCCTCCCAGCGAGACTCGAACTCGCACGCCCATAAAGGCAAGGGGTTTTAAATCCCTCTTGTATACCAATTCCATCATAGGAGGAAATACGTTTATTCAATTCTATAGGAGTTGAATAAACTAAAGCGGAGGACAAGGGAATCGAACCCTTACCGGTACACCCGGAACACTTTTCAAGAGTGCCGCAACAAACCAATATCTGCCTATCCTCCGAAAATTCTCCTGGCGGGACTCGAACCCGCACACCATTAAAGGCAAGGGGTTTTGAATCCCTTTTGTATACCAATTCCATCACAGGAGAATGTAATAAAGCGGAGGACAACGGAATCGAACCGTCACCGGTTATTCACCGGAACATCTTAGCAGGATGCCGCAACAAACCAACATTTGCCTATCCTCCGAATGGTCCTCCCAGCGAGACTCGAACTCGCACGCCCATAAAGGCAAGGGGTTTTAAATCCCTCTTGTATACCAATTCCATCATGGGAGGAAATATGTTTATTTTAACTATAACATTTATGAATACACGTGAAATTTGACATAAGAAATCGCTGTACGGAATAGATATTCCGCATCATTTTTATAAAACCTTTATCAGTCCTGGAAGCAGCCTTTGCGAGAGTGGTTAACGAGACACAGGGGCAAAGAAAAACGCCTCATGGATTGATCCAGGAGGCGTTTAAATAACTTTATATTTAAAGCATTATAAGCCCTCCCGGCTACTCAATGAGTAACTGGATAACGAACGACTATATAATGTACTTGTTTTCATGACAGCAAAGCTAGGAAGTATTTAACGAAACAACAAAATATTTCATAAGAAAAATTTTAAACTGTTATTTGAAATTCGCAAATGATGGATTGATACTTGCAAACAGTGCACCAGCTTCCTGTACTAATTTTGTCATAACAAAAACAAAAAAGAATCAAAGATGAGCACACTAAAAATTGCAATAGTAACCGGCGGTAGCCGTGGTATAGGAAGAAATACAGTACTCAGCCTGGCAAAGCAGGGCGTTCAGTCAATTTTTACTTATAATGGTAGCAGGGACAAAGCAGAAGAGGTAGTAATAGAAGCAGAGAAAGAAGGTGTAAAGGCAATTGCCCTGCAACTGGATACCGGAAAGATCGCCACATTTGATCAGTTTGTACGAGAGATACAGGGAGCATTGAAGACATTAGGTGCTGAGCGCTTTGATTATCTGGTGAACAATGCAGGTACTTCGCATCATAACTCAATTGAGAAAACAACAGAAGAAGAACTGGATGCATTGTACAATGTACACTTTAAAGGTGTCTTCTTTCTTACACAAAAGCTATTGCCGCTTATAAATGATGGCGGCAGGATCATTAACATTTCCTCAGGTCTTACACGTGTCAGTGTTCCTGAAAGCGGTCCTTACGCGTCGATGAAAGGGGCGATTGAAGTATTGACCCGTTATATGGCGAAAGAGTTTGGTCCGCGGAAGATTACAGTAAACACGGTCGCTCCTGGTGCTGTTCAGACAGACTTCAGTGGTGGCGTAGTAAGAGATAATCCGGAAGTGAATAAAATGGTGTCCAGCATGACAGCCCTCGGCCGTCCTGGTGTACCGGATGATCTGGGGCCGATGATCGCTTCTTTGTTATCTGATAACAATCGCTGGGTAAACGGACAAAGAATTGAAGTAGCTGGTGGTATGGTATTGTAACGATATAAGGGCCCTTCCTTAGCGGAGGGCTTTTTTTAGTCCTCTTACTCTGCGTTAATGCTACCTTTTTGAGGTAGCATTAACGCAGAGTAAGTATAGTCAGACTAATATCTAACCCATCACAGGACTACTATTCATCGGCTTCCTCATCATCCTTCGAAGCTTCATAGGGTGCATACTCCCAGTCGTCTTCCCGGTGCTGCCTGCAGGCTTTATATCCCTGTGGCAGATCAAAAAGATGATTGATGGTCGGGTCCAGTTTGGTTACCTGTTCCAGTGCGACCAATATAACATCTTCTACCTGATGATCATCAGCAGTGTGAAACTGCCAGTCTCCATCTTCATCGTGATAAACTTTTAGAATAGGCATTCCTTCGTAGGCCTGTTTCATCACAAATACCCCCAGATTCTTCTGTTCAAGAAATTTAAAAGCCATATTCCTGTCCAGTAACGGTTGCAGGAACTGCCAGTCAGGATTGAAATTTTCTTCCCAGGGAAAATGATGTTGTTTATCCGGCCATACAAACTGTAATAACGGAAAGTCAAAATTGCCATTGAACCAACCGGCATATCCTACATAATCCCTGTAACTGGCTTTATTTACTTCCAGGAACTGCATGTTATAACCTTCTAATAATCCTTCGTAGGGTTTGCCGGCAACGAATGATCCGCCTTCTCTGATGATATCGCATGCATTGTTAAGTAGTCCCGCCATCGTCTTGACGGGTAAGCCAAAACAGATGATCTCCGGGTGACCAAAGGTCTTATACAGGCCTATTGTATAGGCGAATGAAGGCAGATGGTCTTCTGCTTCCAGCATGGCGATGTGACAGCCATACTTTTCGACATCGTGCAGGATTCTCTCTTCCGCTTCCCGGTCATGTTGTGCGTGATCTGTGGTCATATATTTTATTCAGCTGTTTGGAGCATACGTTATCCTGACTAATGTACGTCTAAAAATGTAGAATATCATCGCTCGCTATACCTTTACTACCGCGATGAGTGCTGCCAGTATCACAAGACCGAAGACAATCTTATACACCTTCTCCGGCATCGCCCGTCCGCTGTAGATGCCTATTAGTGTTGAACAGATCAGAAAGCAGCTTAGCTTGGGTATGATCTTAAAGTAATTCAACGCAGGATATTTGAAAGCGACCAGCAAACAACTGGTGATCAATAAAGCGATACCAATGATTCTTGTCAGGTTATTGGTTCGCTTTTCTGGCTGCGGATAGAGGAGAAGGAGTTGTCCGGCGAAGACCAGAAATGCCACGAAGTGGATGATCAGCACAATATTAAATAGCATGGTTATGACGTTTTGAGGTGTTGAAGAAATAGTATATTCCCAGTACAAGGGCAATGATCACAGCAATAAGATGAGGGACCAGCTTTGCGGGTTCGTATGCGGGTTGCTGATAGACGATCATAAAATCGGTAAGCGGTATGATCACTACTGCCAGCATCATCAGCCCTAATGCACGGTATTCTTTTGTCAGCAGCAGTAGCAATACAATGATACCGGAGAAAATATCCCTGATGCCCTTGATATAGTGAAAAGCGTGATTGTCTGCTGTTACATGTATGCCAAAGGCGTGTTCTGCACTCACCGGTACAAAGAAAAAGCGTGCGCCGATAAAGATAATACCGATACCAGTGATAGCTGCCAGCCAGCCGGCCATGTGTTTAATCGTTGTTTGCATTGTGTTTTAATTTTATGCCACAAAGCTCCGGCGATTAAAAGACGATTTCGTGCACCTGGGTTAATTAATTGCCGGCAAGCCGTTTTCTGATCCGGCTGAGTGATTGTGGTTTGATACCCACGAAAGAGGCGATATGATACTGTGAGATCTGTTGCAGGAGATCTTTATGCTCGCTGACAAACTGTTCGTATCTGCTTTCCGGTGAATCTGTGTAAAAGGAATTCCTGTCTTTCAGTGTCTGAATAAATACCTGCTCTATGACCAGTCTGCCGAAACGATCGCCATAACGTACCTGCTCATAAAACAGCAGCAGATCATCATAGGAGATCGTCAGGAGCACACAATCTTCAAGCGCCTGGATGATCTGTGAAGAAGGGTTTTGTGGCACAAAACTTTCATAGTTGCAGGCGAAATTGTAAGGTTTGGCAAACCCATATGTCTTTTCCTCCCCATCGTCATTGATATAATAACGCATGAAACCACTGATCACAAATGCTGCCTGACGGCATATCTCATTCTCCGCCAGAAAAAAGGCCCCTTTCTTCAGGTGTTTTTCTTTGAACAGCTGACACACGATTTCTTCTTCCGCCTCACTCAATGGTATCAGTGACCTGATAGCGGCTAATAAAGGCGCATGGATAGCGGTGCTTGTCTGCGGTTCCGGGTTTTTACGTTTCAATAGTCTGGTATTTGCCTGATCTTTTATGCGTACAAGATAGCTTGAAAAGAAGATGGACCATCACAAGATATCTGTCTGGTGAAGATACAAAAACAGGCGCTTTCCTGTACCCTTGCGGCATTAACATCGTTAGAGGCTGGTCAGCCCTTACTATTTAAAAAAATAAAGTTTGAATATTCCAAACTAACCCTATATTTGTTGAGTAGACCAGAATAGAACAAACCAACTAGAGTCTATAAGTTGTAGCTGATTATCAGTTGTTTATCTCTGATTGGCATGACTTTATAGTCAGGGGACAAGTTCGGAATCGCAAATTTCACGTTAATAGGGGAATGCCAATTAGCTTTTATACCTGTCATTAAAAACGAATCTTTACAAACACTTTATGCTTCACGTTATGCATGTAAAAAATGCTTCTAAGAGGCTATGGATGCTCCTGTCCTTCATAGCTATGCTGACCGGCGCCATGCCTTCATTTGCCCAGAGCGGCAAAATTTCCGGGACCGTCACAGACATTCAGGGACAAGCGCTTCCCGGTGTATCGGTGAAGCTGACTGGAACCAAAACCGGTACTGTAACTGACCTGAAAGGCGCATTCTCTCTGAATGCAGAAGGAAAAGGTACACTGGAATTCAGCTTCCTGGGATTTGAAACTCAAACAGTCGTTTTCTCCGGCTCACAGCCACTCTCTGTCAAACTGCAACAGGCTACGGCCAATGTGGATGAAGTGGTCGTAGTGGGCGCCAGCATGAAAAAGTCTGACCTGACCGGTGCGGTTGCTACAGTAGACTCCAGGAAACTGCTGGAGCGTCCTGCCACCAACATTAATCAGGCTTTACAGGGTAATGCTGCCGGCGTATTCGTAAGTAATGGTACCCGTCCAAGTGACGATGCGACCATCAGAGTACGTGGTATCAATACCATTAATGCTGGTTCTTCTCCGATCTACGTTGTGGATGGTGTCATCATGGAAAATAACCAGGGTGGCTTTAACTCCGTAAACGTCAATGACGTTGCTTCCGTACAGGTACTGAAAGACGCTTCTGCAACAGCGTTGTACGGTTCCCGCGGTGCAAACGGCGTTGTGGTGATCACGACCAAGAAAGGTCAGCGCAGAGGTGGTGATGGTCTTGTGACCTACGATGCCTGGGCTGGTGTGTCTGATTTCACCCGCATTCCTAAAACAATGAATGCACAGCAACTGTTCGATCTGCGTATAGATGCTTATGCGAACGGTTATATGAAAGATAATCCGAACGCAAACCGCCAGGATTATATCGATAACACCCTGATGAAGACAAACATCGCTTTCTCTAATCAGGAGTTCGATACCCACAACAAAAACCAGAGCTTTAACTGGCTCGATCAGGTGACTCGTACCGGCTTCCAGCAGAACCATGCTTTGAGCTTCTCCGGTGGATCTGATCGTGGTATCTTCTATCTCAGCCTTGGTTACGCAGGTGTTAAAGGTGTGGTAGAAAATACTGACCAGAAAAAATATACCGGCCGTTTCAATGCCGAATACAATATCAAGAAATGGTTAAAGGTAGGTACCAACACTGGCTTCACCCGTCTCAACGATGGTATGCCATCTGATGATGTATATGGTAAAGCACTGAATGGTAACCCGCTGCTGGACTATGCGCCTTACCGCGATCCGGCTACGCGTTTTACCTACGACTACCTGACACTGTATTACCGTTCACATGGTGAGCAGAACAACAACGACTTCAACCCGTTCAACTCACTGCTGATGCAGCGTGATCGTGCACGTAGCCGTGTAACTACTGCCAACTATGTAGATATCTCTCCAATAAAAGGCCTGAACTTCCGTTCCAGCTATTCCCTGGACTATGGTGCACAGGACTGGTTCGAATTCACACCACACAACATACAGGAAGCGATCCGTCACTACAATGGCGATGCGCGTGCTAAACATGAAAGATGGAGCGATACTTACTGGCAGTGGGATAACACCCTGACATATAATACCATGTTGGGAACTGATCACAAACTGACCGCGTTAGTGGGTACCAGCTCCAGCAAACGTTCTTCTAACTATACCAAAGCACAGGGCGATCGTTTTGCAAGTGATGATCTGGGTTATTATGACCTGGGTGGCGCTGCTGCACTGGAAAAAGGTGTAATTGGTTCTGACTTCTACGCTTACAGTCTGATGTCTTTCATCGGTCGTGTAAACTATAGCTTTAAAGACAAATATCACCTGACCGCTACCGCACGTTATGATGGTTCTTCCCGTTTCGCTTCCGGCAATCGCTGGGGTATCTTCCCATCCATGTCTGCTGCATGGGATATCATCAAGGAAGATTTCATGAAGGATGTACCTGTATTCACACAGTTGAAACTGCGTGCAGGTTATGGTGTTGTAGGTAACCAGGATATCGGTAACTACGCTTTCCAGACATTGTACGGTTCCAAGATCGATAACGGTAATGCGCTGATCGCAAATGATGGTCGTCGTGGTAATCCGAACATCACCTGGGAAAAACAGAAACAGACCAACCTGGGTCTGGATATGGGCTTCCTGAAATCAAGGTTGACTGTAACTGCTGACTTCTTCTACATCAATAACGATAACCTGTTACTGGACCGTTCTCTGGCACTTACTTCCGGTTATAATAAACAGTGGGAGAACGTTGGCCGTGTAAATAACAAGGGTATGGAGTTCGCTGTGAATGGTGAGGTGATCCAGACGAAAAACTTTAACTGGAACGTATCAGCTAATATCTCCTTCGATAAGAACAAAGTGACCCGTCTGTATGGTAATGCTACAGAGATCTATAATCTCTACGAAAACTCCATCCAGCGTGAAGGTAATATCTTCCTGGGTCAGTCTATCCATAGCATCTACACCCTGAGATCTGGTGGTATTGCACAGGAATCTAACCGTCGTGACTGGGAAAATATCAACTACAATGGTAAGACCGTTAATCCGGGCGACCTGTTTGCAAAAGATATCTCCGGTCCTAATGGTGTACCTGATGGTGTAGTGGACCAGACCTATGACAGAACTGTCGTAGCGAAATCAGATCCTAAATTCTATGGTGGTTTCTCTACCAATCTCGGTTACAAAGCATTCTCCGTGAGCGCAATGTTCACTTACTCATACGGTGCTAAAAAGATCAGCAGCTATTACGAAGGTCTGGCTAACAGTATAGGTGAAAGTATGGCATCTGTGGATCTACTGAACCGCTGGACGCCAGAACATACCAATACGACTGTTCCACGTGTGATCGGCAACACCAGCTACAACCGTTTTAATCCGTCCGATCTGGACTACGCTATCCAGAACGCTTCATTCCTGCGTCTCTCTGCACTCACGCTGTCTTACACCCTGCCTGAGAAAATGCTGAGCAGCTGGAAAATGAACAACCTGCGTCTGTATGCAACAGGTTCTAACCTGTTCTGTATCACAAAGTACAAGGGTATGGACCCGGAAACAGGCGACTACGGTTATCCTCCGGTGAAAATGTATGTATTAGGATTGAATGTAGGTTTCTAAACTTCAACTGCTAGATTATTATGAAAAGCACAATAAAATGGACGCTGGCTGCAGGTATTGCAATGTTTTCAGCTTCCTGTAGCAACTTCCTCGACGAAAAGAGTCTGACCAAACTGGATGAAAGCCAGGTATACTCTGACGTAAATCTCGTGGAAACAAGTCTCAAAGGTATTTACGCTAACTGGAAGGGGATCCGTACAGATGAGCAGGGACTTATCCCGATGATGGGGACGGATGAAACCCAACAGGGCGCTTTACAGATGAAAAGTGACGCGAGTAAAGGTGGTCTGGACCGTTTTGATGGTAACCTGAACTCTTCGCAGGGACATATTACTAATCAGTGGAACATCCGCTGGCCAATGGTGACAGAGTCCGCTAAAATAGTAAGAGGGCTTAGTGCCAATCCGGTGGAACCAGGCTCCCGTGAGGCGAAATTATTAGGTGAGGCATCTTTCATACGTGGTTTCCTCGATTTTCAACTGGCGATGTACTGGGGCGAAATTCCTATTTCTGATCCGGCACGTGCAAGTGAACTGGGTGGTCGCCGTCAGCCGTTAAAAGATGTATGGGAGTTTATCATTGCAGATCTTCAGCGTGCAGCGGACAACTGTCCTAAGACAAACGATCCGGGACGTGCAACTTCAGGTGCAGCCTGGATGATGCTGGGTAAGGCGTATATGTCAGCACCGGTAAGTACTGGTCTGCGTGACTTTACCAAAGCAGCTGCCTGCTTCGAAAAGATGATGGGTGATTATTCCCTGGTGCCTTACAAGAACCTGTTTGATTATGCTACACCAAACACGGCTGAGGCAGTCCTGGAATTCCAGTTTAGTCCGGTATATCCAAACAATAACAAAATACAGTTCCAGATAGGTTCCCGTGCAGTACAGGCTTTCTTTGGCGATGGTTGTTACTACTCTGGTTATGATAAACTGGTACCTACGCATTACGCTTATTCTTCTGTAGATAGCGGTGGTGTATGGGAGCCTGGTGATCAGCGCCGTTTTGAAGCGATCCGTTACGACTTCACTTATTATGGTGAAGTACCAAATCTGGATCCGCTGAAATGGGAAGATCTGGGTAATGACTATGATGAGTTACTGCCACACGTGAAAAAGTATGAAGATTTCCGTACCGACAAGCATACCGAAAACAAGATCAATAACATGTGGAACTCCGGTAAAAATATTCCGGTACTTCGCCTGGCAGATGCTAAGTTAAGTTATGCAGAATGTCTCAATGAACTGAATCGTGGTGCAGAGGCAATTATCGTTGTGAATGAAGTAAGAGCACGTGCATGGGGTGGTGTATTGCCAGAAGAAAGAAAATGGAAAGCCATGTCACAGGATGCGTTCCGTACTGCTATTCTGGACGAGCGTATGCGTGAGCTGTTCGCAGAAGACTGGCGCCGTATTGACCTGATCCGTACAGGCAAATACGTGGAATTGGTGAAAGCCCGTAACAAATGGACCAAACAATCAGGTACCATACAGGCATTCAACACTTTATTCCCGATTCCGGATGCGGAAATGAAACTGAACCCGGATATTACTCCGGCAGATCAGAATCCAGGTTATCGTTAATCATTATTTTTAAAGAAGCAGGCCGTTGCAGGTAGCAGCTGGCCTGCTTTTAATATTATTATGAGAAATATATCACGGATTACGCCGCTGTTGATGTTTGCGGTGATCATGCTAATCTCGGGAGCCTTACAGGCAGGCACACCGACCGACTGGAAAATAGTATATGAAAAAACCAGTAAGACGCTGCGTCTCAAAAGAGCAGCCGGTAACGTGGATCTCCTCCAGTATGCTTCCTTTAAATGGAATGGGCAACTGATCACCACCAAAGACTACGCGCGCAACACAATCGTAGTGAAGCCACTGAATGACGCTTTCGGAAAAGGCTCACTGTTACAGGTCACTTATTATGCTGAGAAATTACCAACACTGGTACAATCTTTTTATCAGTACGCAGGCAAAGATTACCTGCTGACTGACTTTACTTTACAAGCGCGCTCCGGCAGCATAGCGTCCAATTATATGGCGCCGGTAAATCTGGAAGACATGACTCAGGTACTGGGTACAGGTGACAAACGCGCACTTTTTATTCCGTTTGACAATGACAAATGGATCCGCTTTCAGTCCCATCCACTGGACTTTACTACTTTAACCAGCTACGAGGCAACCGCTGTTTTTAACGGTAATTCCCGTCAGGGGCTTGTAGTCGGTTCTGTGGAACACGACTTCTGGAAATCAGCTGTTATCATGAACAAAGCCGAAAACGGGGCTGCCTACACACTGACCTGCTATGGTGGCGCTGCTGATTCCACTACCCGCGACCTGGTACCGCATGGTGCAAAGGAAGGTCGTCTGATCCGTTCTCCTAAAGTGATGCTGGGTGTATTCACCGACTGGCGTAATGGTATGGATGCTTATGGTGCTGCGAATGCGGTCATCGCTCCGCCAAGAGCCTGGAAAAAGGCAATGCCGATGGGCTGGAATAGCTGGGGGGTATTACAGTTCAATATCAGTTATGAGAAAGCACTGGAAGTATCCGATTTCTTCCATCAAAATCTCCAGCCGCAGCACTTTGTGAACAAAGACAACGAAATAGTGATCGGACTGGACTCGGGCTGGGACCGTTTCAGCGAAGAACAACTGAAGGACTTTGTAAAACACTGTAAGGCCAATGGCCAGATCGCAGGCATCTACTGGACACCGTTCACCGACTGGGGTAAAAGCCCGGACAGAAGCATCAAAGAAGCACCTGAATATAAATTCAAAGATGTTTATCTTTATGCAAATGGTCAGCCGCAAGACCTTGACGGCGCCTATGCTATAGACCCTACTCATCCTGCCATTGAGCAGCGTATGAAAAAGGTGGCTGACCTGTTCCATCGTTGTGGTTTCCAGTATGTGAAGGTTGACTTTATGGCGCATGGGGCTATCAATGCAGACAAGTGGTACAATCCCCAGGTGAGATCCGGTATCGCAGCCTACAATTATGGTATGCAGCTGCTGGACAAATACTTTGGTGATATGTACATCAACCTGTCCATTGCACCGATATTCCCTGCCCAGTATGCACAGTCCCGCCGTATCGCCTGTGATGCCTGGAATAAGATAAAGGACACAGAATATACCCTGAATGCGGTTTCCTACGGATGGTGGATCAATAAGATCTACCAGTTCAATGATGCTGACCACGTTGTGCTCCAGCAGGCATCAGAAGGAGAGAACCGTGCCCGCGTGACCTCTGCCGTGATCACCGGTTTATTCATTGCCGGCGATGATTTCAGTAAAGAAGGTAGTGAGGAAGGAAAAACAAAAGCGAAGCAATTCTTAACCAATGCCGAAGTGAATGCTGCTGCCATGGGCCACAGCTTCCGTCCGGTGGAAGGAACAGACGAACGTTCTGAAAACCAGTTTGTGCTGACTGATGCAAAGGGTAACACCTACTATGCCGTTTTCAACTATACAGAAGAGCCACGTAGTATACAACTGCCACTGGAGAGACTGGGCCTGAACCCTGCTAAACAGTACGGAGTACGCAACCTCTGGTCACATGCTGATGTCGATGCCACCAGCACACTGACGATTCCGGCCAAAGACGTTCTTTTTTTGAAAATCAATAGCAAATAAAGCAGATTAATAACTTGTATCCATGAGCAGAAAGATATTATCCATTTTGTTTTTCCTGGTTGTTATAACCCTTTCCGCGAGCGCGGAGACGATCCACATTGCCACTAAAGAGACAGAACTGGTATTACAGACCGCCCAGAACGGACGGTTGTTTCAACTGTATCTCGGCCCGCGTCTGGCTGTAGCAGATGATTACAATCATCTGACCGCCAATATGAAGGGCAAGAGTGACGGACAGGCATGGGAAGCCTATCCTGTATCCGGCACAGAAACCTATTTCGAACCAGCCTTCGGTATCCGTCATAATGATGGTAACCAGGCAACCGTGCTGAAATATGTTTCTCATACAGAAAAGAAAGTTTCTGACGATGTGACCGAAACGGTTATCACACTGAAAGACGATCTGTATCCTGTACAGGTAAAACTCTTCTACCGCACATTTGCGAAGGATAATATCATTGAATCCTGGACAGAGATCAGCCACAACGAGAAGAAAGCAGTTAGCATCAATAACTACGCTTCTTCCATGTTATACTGGAAACGCAGTCAGTACTTCCTGACTGAATTCAGTGGAGACTGGGCGAAAGAAGTAAATATGACCACTACACCGCTGGCTTTTGGTAAAAAGATGGTTGATTCCAAACTGGGCTCCAGAGCGGACCTGTTTGTATCTCCGTTCTTTACCGTAGGTCTGGGTGATAAGCCGCGTGAAAACGACGGACAGGTACTGATGGGTACCCTCGCATGGACCGGTAACTTCCGCTTTACATTCGAAGTAGATAATGAGAACAACCTACGCGTGATCTCCGGTATCAACCCGTTCGCTTCTGAGTATAGCCTGGATCCGGGAAAGGTGTTTACCACGCCTTCTTTCATCTTCACGCTGAGCGATCAGGGTACAGGTAAAGGTAGCCGCGATCTGCAACGCTGGGCGCGTAACTACCGTCTGAAAGATGGTAACGGCGATCGTATGACCCTGCTGAATAACTGGGAATCAACCGGTTTTGACTTTAATGAAGAGAAGCTGAAAGGGCTGATCGAAGAAACCAAATACCTGGGAGCAGACATGTTCCTGCTGGACGATGGATGGTTTGCCAATAAATATCCCCGTCATAACGATACCCAGGGTCTGGGTGACTGGGCGCCTACTGCCAATAAACTGCCAAACGGGATACCTGCCCTGGTAAAAGCAGCTAAAACCACCGGTGTGAAATTCGGTATCTGGATCGAGCCTGAGATGGTGAGTGCGAAGAGTGAGCTCTTTGAGAAACATCCTGACTGGGTGATCATGCTGCCTAACCGTGAACGCTACTATTTCCGTAATCAGCTGGTACTGGACCTGAGCAATCCGGCAGTACAGGACCACGTATTCAATGTAGTAGATCACCTGATGACAGAGAATCCTGATCTGGCTTATATGAAATGGGATTGTAACAGTCCGATCACCAATATCTATTCTCCTTATCTGAAGGAAAAACAGGGTAACCTTTACATAGAGTATGTACGTGGTCTGTACAAAGTACTGGACCGTATCAAAGATAAATATCCTAATCTGCCGATGATGCTCTGTTCCGGTGGTGGAGGCCGAACAGACTATGAAGGACTGCGTTATTTCACTGAATTCTGGCCAAGCGATAATACCGATCCGATAGAACGCTTATATATTCAGTGGGGTTATTCGCAGTTCTTCCCGGCAAAATCCATGGCGGCACACGTAACCAGCTGGAACCATGATGCCAGCATCAAATTCCGTGTAGACGTAGCCATGCAGTGTAAACTGGGCTTCGATATCAATATAAAGGAACTGCGTGCGGAAGAACAGACTTTCTGTAAAGAGGCAGTGGCGAACTACGACAGACTGAAAAATATAAACTACGATGGCGACCAGTACAGACTGGTATCTCCTTACGAAGGTAACCATTCGGCTGTGATGTATGTGAGCCAGTCTAAGAAACAGGCACTGGTATACGCATATGATATCTTCCCCCGTTATTCCGAGATCCTGCAAACGGTACAATGCCAGGGACTGAACCCTGCCGCGAAATACCGCGTAAAGGAAATCAACCTCATGCCGGGTCATAACCCTGCAGATGCATTCAACGGAAAGGTGTATTCCGGAGATTACCTGATGAAAATCGGACTGGATTTATTTACTTCGACTAAATTGCATAGCCGCATACTGGAACTGGAAGTCGTAGAATAATGGCGAGACGTGCTAAATGCATAAACAACTATGAAGTGATGAAGACAATTTTTGAAAAGATACAGGAGCTGGATGAGGTGCCTTCTTATTCCAAGCATGAGCGTTTTGTCGAGGGCATTGTCAATGCGATCAATGACCGGATCATTTGTGTGGGAGACGCACTGCCTTCGGTAAATTCGATGATCTCCGGACTGGGGTTTGCCCGGGAAACGGTGATCAAGGGTTACCGTGAACTGCAGAACCGTGGTCTGATCGAGGCCAAGAACCGCCTTGGTTACTTTGTTGCTGATGATAATACGAAGCAATCGCTGAAGGTAGCGCTGCTGATGTATACGATCGATACTTTTCAGGAACAGTTTTACCGTAGCTTCCGCAACGAACTCGGTGCAGACGTTCACCTGGACGTGTTTTTTCACCACGGGAACATTGAGGTGTTTGAGACCATGTTCTCGCTGGTGAAGAACAGACACTATGGTATGTATGTCATTTCTCCTATTCATCATCCCCGTACCCGGGAGTTGCTGAATACGATCCCGCGTCAGAAACTGCTCATGTTTGACCGTTACGAACCGCTGGAAGGAGATTTTAATTATGTGGTACAGGAATTTGAACAATCTTCCTATCATATCTTTGAAGAACTGGCAGACGTGATCAAACAATTTGATAAGATGGTCTTCTTTCATAATCCGGATTCATTGTTTCCTCCGGAAATTGTCAGATCTTTCCGGAACTTCACGGAGCAGCACGCTATCAAAGGAGAGGTGCTACGTGAATATGAACCCGGCTCAGTAGAAAAAGGAGTAGTCTATTATGTGAATGAGAATGCTGAGTTGTGGAACCTGTTAAGGGATTGCAATGCACGAAAAATAGAACCGGGAAAGGATATAGGCATTCTTTCCCATAATGACGAGCCTGTAAAGGAGCTTGTCGGTAATGGTATTACGACCTACTCGGTCAGTTTCAGCGAGATGGGTAAACGGGCTGCACAGGCAGTCCTGAGCCGGGAACCGGTGCACCAGGTGCTACCCACCAACCTGATCCGACGTAACTCTCTATGATAATATGAATGTTGGGGCTTTACTGAGTTTTCTGCTGGTAACCATCCTTGTGGCTTTGATTTCCTGGTATAAAACCCGGAGAGAAAACCTGCAGACTGCCGCGGGCCTCTTTTTCGCCAATCGTAACCTGGGTTTCCTCGTTGTCGGTGGCGCCCTGTTCTTTACAAATATCAGCGCAGTACAATTTATTGGTGAGAATGAGCTTGTCTATACCAATAATATGAGCGTCATGGCCTGGGGGCTATCCTCGGTATTTGCCATGTTGCTGGTATCCGAGTTCATTATGCCGGTGTACCTGCGCAGCGGTATTTCTACTACACCCGATTTTCTCGAAGAAAGATATGACACCGGCACGAAGCGATTCGTGTCGGTGATCTTCCTTATCAGCTATATTGTCAATATGCTGCCCTCTGTATTATACAGTGGCGCTATTTCTTTTAACGGCCTGTTCCGGGTATCAGAGACCCTGCATATTGATTACTGGGTCACGATCTGGATACTGGTATGGCTGATCGGGTTTATCGGCTGTCTGTATACGATCCTCGGCGGACTGAAAGCCGTAGCTATCTCAGATACTGTGCTGGGAGTAGGGATGTTTGCAGGGGGTATTTTACTGCCTTATGCCGCCCTGAAATACCTGGGACATGGTTCTGCCGGCACGGGGCTGGATATATTACTGGCTTCCCGCAGGGATCATTTTAATGCGATCGGCGGTCCGCAGGATGCCGTTCCTTTTCCTACCATCTTTACCGGTATGTTCCTGGTGAACCTTTACTACTGGGGTACGGAACAATACATTGTACAACAGGCACTAGCCTCCCGGAGTCTGGCGGAAAGCCAGAAAGGGATAGCCGTTGCCAGTGTGGGAAAGATCATTTCTCCGCTGCTGCTGAATATACCTGGTCTGATAGCAGTATTGCTGTACCCGCATATGACGAATACGGCGGAAGTCTTCCCGAAAATCGTGAGTGATGTGTGTTCCCCGATGCTAACCGGCTTTATTGCCGCTATCACTTTCGGGGCTGCGCTGACCACTTTTAATGCGGGTTTGAACAGTACCAGCACCCTGTTTGTACTCAACCTTTATAAGCCCTTTAAGGCATGGCGGCAGGAGGCAGTGAGTGAACGCCAGCTGGTGCGTGTCAGCAGGCGTTTCGAGTTGCTGGTTTGTCTGTTGGCGATGGTTATCGCCCCCTTTATCGTTTTTGCGCAGCAGGGCTTATATACCTATATCCAGATGGTCAGTGGTCTTTTTAGTGTGCCTATTTTCACTATCCTGCTCCTGGGACTGGTCCATAAGCGGATGCCGGCCATTGCGGCCAAGATCGGACTGACATTCTTTATCCTTACTTATTCCATAGCACAGTTTATCGTGGATACGGGGCTACACTTCCTGCATGTCCTGTCTATCCTGTTTGTGGTGACGGTATTACTGATGTTAGGAATAGCTGCTATTGCGCCCCGTAAGGAACCTTTTGTACAGCAATGGAATAATGTGGTGGACCTGCAACCATGGAAGCAGCGACATATTTATACTGCGTTGCTGTTACTGGCAATGGTAGCCTTGTTTGTGATTTTTTCTCCCCTCGGACTGGCGAAATAATAAGATAAAGCTGCTCAGGCATTGCTTTTGTTTGGTTGTTCATCAAAACTCCCGCATATGATGGACGATCTCTGGTATAAAAACTCGGTTATTTACAGTCTTGACCTCGAAACCTTTATGGATGGCAATAATGATGGTACCGGAGATTTTGCGGGCCTTTGCAACCGTCTCGATTATCTTCACGCGATGGGCGTTGATACTGTATGGCTTGCTCCTTTTCAGCCAACTCCTAACAAAGATAATGGCTATGATATACAGGATTATTATGGTGTGGATCCCAGGCACGGTTCCAGTGGTGATTTTGTAGATTTTATGCACAAAGCGGATAAATTAGGGATAAAGGTGATCATTGATCTGGTCGTCAATCATACTTCGGATAAACATCCCTGGTTTCAGATGGCCCGTTCGTCGAAGGATAACCCTAAACGTGACTGGTATGTGTGGTCGGATAAGAAGCCATCGGACTGGGATGAGGGGATGGTTTTTCCCGGTGTACAGAAAGCTACCTGGACGCTGGATAAGCAAAGCCGGACCTATTACTTTCACAGGTTCCATGAATTTGAGCCGGATCTTAATACGGACAATCCTGCTGTAAGGGAAGAGATTACCCGCATTATGGGCTATTGGTTACAATTAGGGGTAGCTGGTTTTCGTGTAGATGCTGTTCCGTTTATATTGGAATCGCCTGCACCCGGGAAGAAGAAGCCCAAAATGAACTTTAATTACTTAAAAGAAATGCGCCGTTTTCTTCAGTGGAGAAAAGGAGATGCGGTGTTGCTGGGAGAAGCGAATGTGCTACCGAAAGACAGCATGAAATATTTCGGTGAAAACAGTGATGGTATACACCTGATGTTTAACTTTTTTGTGAATCAATACCTGTTTTATGCGCTGGCGACCTGTAAAACGGCGCCGCTGATCAAAGCGCTTGAGCAGACAAGATTAACCTCATCTACTCCCCAGTGGGCACATTTTCTTCGTAACCATGATGAGCTGGACCTGGGGAGATTAACTGAAAAAGAAAGAGAGGAGGTTTTCCTGCGTTTTGCTCCAGATGAGAATATGCAGTTGTATTTCAGAGGTATACGGCGGAGACTGGGGCCAATGTTAGGAAGCAGACAACAGAATGAACTGGCCTATAGTGTAATGTTCTCACTGCCGGGCACCCCGGTGCTCCGTTATGGTGATGAAATTGGAATGGGCGATAACCTGGCACTGGATGACAGAAACAGTGTAAGAACTCCTATGCAATGGTCAGGGGAGTATCAGGCAGGTTTCTCGAAGGCAGACAAATTACTGCATCCGGTGATTGATGACGGATATTATTCCTATGTTCATATTAATGTGGAGACACAGCGCCGGGAGAGCGATTCTATGCTGAACTGGATGACGTCAATGATCCGTCTCAGAAGAGAGTGTCCGGAAATCGGTAATGGCGAATGGCAGATCATACAAACTGGCTATGATCATATATTGGGTATGTACTACCAGTGGAATGAGCGCCGGCTATTTATCTGGCACAATTTCAGCGAAAAACCTCAGGAGCTTGTATTTCTGGCAAAAAATGCGGGTACGCGCAGACTGGTTGATGTGATGAATAATATCGAAAGTATAGAAGATGAAAAAGGACGGCATACGATTACCCTCGAGGCTTACGGTTATCGTTGGTTCAGGGCAGGATGATATGATTTATAATCAATGTATTTAGTAACTTGGCGCTATGAGGACAAGTTACCTGTTGCTTGTTGGGATAGCATTTACATCTGCCTGTGTGCCCGCAAAGCAAAACCCCAAATATCTTTTTTCAGATGGTGTTTATAAGATGAAATCAACTGCCTTTAAAGGCAGGGCCTATGTGCAGGTGGATGATACACAAATTAAGATCTATAATCAGCAACTGGCAGGTAGTTATGATACGGTTCATTACCAGACAATATCGTTGGGGGATACGGCGCACGCAGCTGATAAGCATTACCGTTTTGAAAAGTCCTCACTCGACATTGATCTGATCAGCATACCGCTAAAGTTTCGTGCCCCGCAGGCGGGTATTCCGTCGCAACTCAATGCTACCATAAATGGCGGCCTTTATGCCGGCCGCCGTACTGATTATTACCGCCTTTCCAGGCATCGTAATGCACTGGGGATCGATAATACATCCGTACAGCATTACGGCTTGAGTTATGGTGTTTTTACAGGTATAGGTTCCGCTGTGATGAACCCCTCAGTTACAGCTAACAGGATTGAAAATGAATATGATGCAGTTATTATCCCCTGGGGTGTCACTGTCCTTGCCGGTTATAATAATCTGACATTTGGTCTTGCCGGTGGTTTTGACCACATGTTGAACAATCATCGTAAATATTGGATATACAATCGCAAACCCTGGTTGGGGTTGACGGTTGGCCTGAATCTTAACTGACTCGCAGGCGCGTATATTTAACTTGTTCCGCTGTTGTTTTTTTGTATATTTATTCCTGGTATTCATTATTGTTAACCACTTTTAGTTCCAATTGAAAAGTATGTTGCTTCCACGTGCATTATACTTTCCTGCCTTTCTCCTTACATGTTTTAATTCATTAACCGTTAAAGAGTTGACCTATGATCAAACCTTTGAACCTGTCTGTTCGCATGGCAACAGCACTGGTACTTTTATTTCAGTTGTTCATCACGCCGGTAGTGGCCCAGATATCCTGGCCACAGGGACAACTGCTGCCCTCGTTTCCCTCAACAGCGCAAACGCAGGACCTGTTTATTTTACGTGAATCTTCTACCCGCTGGGAAGGAGAGGGCTCCAGTCTCAGTCATAAGACGGGAAGGCTGGAGTCGGACGGCTGGCTTTGTCAGACGGGCATTGATGCTGCCGATGAGCACATGATCTATGGCCCCTATGACATGAGCATTCCTGCCGGTCCTAACGTAGCCGAATTCAGAATGAAGGTCGATAACAACACCGCCAATGATGATCCTGTGGTGGATATCGACGTCAGAAATGCCACAACGGGCCAGATCCTGGCTTCCAGGGCGGTTACCCGTAAACAGTTCCCTATAGCGGGAGACTACACGAGTATCACCCTGCCCTTTACCATGCCGGCTAATAACCAGTCGATCGAATTACGCGTATACTGGAGGGGTACTTCCTATACGAAAGTAGACTGGGTCGGTGTACAGCAAAACGGTTCTTCCGCAGAGATGTACCTTTTTGCGTCCCTGAAAGGAATTGTCAACAGGACACAACCACGTCTCTTTTCCTATGAAGGAGATGCCTTCGCAGAAGGACAGTATACCTGGCTGCAATCCCTGGGTTTGAACTGGAATGAGGTCAGCAATAAATGGGACCTTATCACCAGGTACCGTAATGAGATCTCAGGTCTGATCGTATATGATCCTAACCAGATCCATACCGTCAACCTGGCAACCGTACTGGCCAAAGACAAGAAAGCGTTGATCGCCTCTCCGCTGCTCCTATCCCGGCTGCAGGCTGCACCTTATAACCTGCCTATCCTGCTGGACCTACGTGGACAGTACAGCAGCAAACTGGCGGTATATCAGGCACTATATAATACTTACTGGCCAAACCTTGATCACCGCGTATTAATTGGTCTGAACCCGGATGCACATAAAGCGGCATTACGTGAGTATGCGGTAGCTACCGGACTGGCAACTATCTGGCTCGATCCGAATATCGCTGCTGAAAGCACTTTGCTGAACAGCTTCCTGAGTTCCATGCCTGCCGGCTCCAACTACATGGGCTGGTGGCCGGAAGAAGCACCGGGTGTACAAAGGGCGTCACAATATGGTATCGCTACCATTGCGAGTGACTGGGCCACTAACCTTACCGTCCATAGTGGTACTTCCAGAACCGTGAATGTGAAACCGATGCCGGCAAAACCTGCCTTGCAAAACAAACTGTATGTAGCCTTTATCCTGAGTGATGGAGACAACCTGCAGTATGTTGAACACCTGATGCGTAAGCTGTGGAATAACCCTGACCGTGGCGCTGTACCGATAGGATGGACATTGTCACCTGCCATGCTGGATGCCATGCCTGGAGCACTGAACTACTATTACCAGAGTGCAACAAATAATGATAACCTGATCTCTGGTCCTTCCGGTTATGGATATACCTATCCTAATAACTGGCCTAACCAGGCGGCGCTGGACCAGTTTGTTGCCAAGACAGAAAATTATAACCGTCGTGCAGGATTCCGGGTGATTACGATCTGGAATACCATCACCGGAGGTATTAATCAGAACGTCGGACAATCATTTGCTACCAATGCACCTTACACATTGGGACTGACCGCACAGAATACCGGTGGAGGTATGACCATCTATAATAACAGTATGCCGGGTATGGCGCTTTCCTGTAACTATTGTACGAATGAACAGGCCATGAAGGACCATATCGCGAGTGCTGCTGCCGGCTGGAACGGTGCTTCTCCACGTTTTATCATTATACAGGCGCAACCCTGGACAAACGTGACGCCAACCAGCTTTAAGAATGTCGCTAATTCACTGAATACGAATTATCAGGTGGTAAGACCGGATCATATATTCCAGTTGATGAGAGAGGCGAATGGTTTGACGGTGAATCCGCAGTAGGCAGGAGAGAGAGAGAATTAAGAATTAAAAATTAAGAATTAAGAATTGCTGTAAATAAAGTCTTCATCAGATGATTATTGTCAGCGGATTCTTTAAGACATATAAAGAGAAGGGCGTTGACCAGTTAAGTCTACGCCCTTCTCTTTTATCATTAATAGTTATTCAATACTATGCTTCATTCGCACAGATCTCCGCGATAATTCTTAATCCTTAATTTTTAATTCTTAATTGTTTTAAAACATCAGCTTTCCGCTGAAAGGATCTATCGTCGTCGCTTCAGGCAAAATGCCTTCGATATGCGGAATGTCGGTGACATTCATAATATTCTGACTGAACATTGGATTTGGCGCTGCCAGTCCTACCAGTCCGGCTTTCGCCGCAGATGCCAATGCAACTGCTTTATTCCGGTCCTCTGTACGCAGATATTGACGGAATATGAAGGCTCGTCCATCACGGGAGAACGGTATCAGATTGCGCTGCGCATAGAGGTACAATTGTCCTTTATAACACATACCCCATGGAGCGGGAATAAGCGTCGTACTGCTGCTATCCCGGTTGAGCGCGTATATCTTCGCCCAGTTGGCCTCAAAAAGCGGCTTAAATGCCGTTATGGAAGGCGCATTATTGATAAACTCATTGTATGTCAGATACACGCCGTCTTTATAATTCTCCATATTATAGGCAGGCGCGTCATAGAGACGTAATTCCCGTTTAACGATCTCCTCTCTGGGATATTTGCGGGATGCAACTGATTGTTTATCTGCTGCTGCCATTAAAAGATTGATGGATTCTCCTATATATTGACTGAATCGTTTTGTAACATCAGCACCTTTTCTTTCCAGTACGGTATCGAAAGTACAGGCAAGCTGATACGACATATTATCATCTGATCTGAAAGCGTCTGCTTTCAGCCTTACAAAGGCTTTTTCTCTGCCTATACCTGTACGCTCGCCGATGCGGAAATATTTAATGACGATTAACAGGTGCGGTGCTTCGCTTTTGTATTGTTCTTTGTATGTATCCTGGATGTAGTCGTGTATGTACTGTTGGAGAGGCCTGTCAGGACGTGCTTCTCTCAGTTTGTTGTTCACACCCGTCTGTACGAAGCCAAGACGGGTAGTATCTCCGTTAGCGATCATCACTTCAACATCCCTTACAGGAAATGAACATTGATACTTTTTCTCAGGCTGAAAATTTAATCTGATAATAACTGGCGTCAGCGTAGTACCGGTATTACGGGACGCTGTATCAGTGGTCTGTGCAAACGCTACGGCACACTGAAGCGAAAAGATGGCAAAGGCAATAATTAATTTCATACATCATACTTTAACAACTTCACGAGGGACAGTGCAAAAGTAAAGACATAATCATATAAGTGGTTGTTAACCACTGGTTAATCCTGAAAGGAGAAAAGTTTGAGTGTATGAATTACACGTTTACGCGGAGAACTTCGCTGCATACCACATCTTCATTTTTAATTGTTTATACAACAATCATCTGCGCTCTGTCTGGTCCCACTGATATATACCGGATAGGTAGTTGTAATTGTTCTTCCAGAAATGCAATGTATGCAAGACATGCTTCCGGTAACTGATCTTTACTGCGAATGTTGGTCAGGTCTTCATCCCAACCCTTGAGTATATGATATACAGGCGTCGAATCTGATGTATATGGCGGAAATGATATACCATCTGTTTCGCTGTAATGTGTACATACTGCTATCTGTTCCATTCCCTGTAATACATCCAGTTTTGTCAAGACAAGTTGTGTAACACCATTCAGTAGTATAGCATATTTCAGATAAGGAAGATCCAGCCATCCTGTGCGTCGCGGACGTTTGGTGACAGCGCCGAATTCATGACCTTTTGTACGTAGTAATTCGCCTGTTTCATCTGTCAGTTCTGTGGGGAAAGGACCATTACCTACACGTGTCGTATATGCTTTGAAGATGCCATATACATCTCCAACTCTCTGTGGAGCGATACCTAAACCGGAACAGGCGCCTGCTGCTGTGGTACTGGAGGAGGTGACGTATGGATAAGTACCATGGTCTATATCGAGTAAAGTGCCCTGCGCGCCTTCTGCGAGTACCTTACCACCTTTATTGAGATATTGATTGACGCCGGATTCTGTGTCGATGACTGGGAATAGTAATACGGTTTTCAGCGCTTCCTGTATCTCTGCATACAAGACATTTATATCTATGTTTTGCTGATAGCGTGTTTTTATCTCCTGTGCGTGTGCCGATAATAATCCTTTACACTTCTCTTCGAAATCTGGTAAGAGGATGTCTCCGGCACGCAATCCACGCCGTAATATTTTATCCGCATACGCCAGGCTGATCCCCTTTTGTGTAGAACCGATCTTTTGCAGTCCCAGGGCTTCTTCAGAGAGTCTGTCCATCAAACGGTGTGTGGGTAACAGAAGATGCGCCTTGCGTGAGATAGACAAATTCTGCCATTCGGCCACAGGATATCCGTTGGCCTGTAAGCTGCTTACTTCCTGATGAAAGGCCAGTACATCCAGTACGACACCGCTGCCGATAATGTTGGCTGTCTGCTGATTGAATATACCAGCGGGTACCGTGTTGAGCACCATTTTCTTTCCTTCGAAAACAAGTGTATGTCCGGCATTTGAACCACCGTGAAAACGTGCGACCATACCATATTCCGGCGCAAGCACATCCACGATCTTACCTTTTCCTTCGTCTCCCCACTGAAGACCTAAGACAATATCCAGTTTCATAATTGATGCTGTTCATTCGTTGATTAAAGACAGCACAAAGTTGAGGGCGGGCGACAAGAATCGTATTGCCATTTGACAAGAAAAAGGCTCAGGTGATATTTTTCCGGATACGGCTGAGTGAGGAGGGCGTGATACCGAGATAGGAGGCCAGCATAGACTGTGGCACACGATTGGCTAATCCGGGATAATGTTCCAGGAAGTTGAGGTAACGGGTTTGTGCGTCCTGGGTCAGCATATTACTGACCGCCCGCATTTTGTTCTCCAGTACAGATGAATTAAGCCGGGCAAGCAGTTGCGCCCAGGCAGGGATCTGTGATTCCAGTAAGGCAAAGTATTCCCTGCTGATCACCCAGAGTTTCGCATCGGTAATCGCTTCGATATATTCTGAAGAGGGTGTTCTGTCAAGAAAGCCATTGATATCTCCTACAAAGCGGCCTTCATAAATAAAGTACCGGGTAAAACTGTCGCCCTGTTTATTGTAATAGCAGGAACGGAAAATGCCATCATACACGAAGCCAATGGACGCACTGATCTTTCCTGATTCTACGAAATAGTTTCCCTTCGGAATGGTTTGTTCTTCCACACCGGCGAGGACCAGACCTTTCTGCGCGGCAGTCAGCTGACCGAACTGTTCCACATATGCGATGAGTTGTTCCATTACTGAAAATTACGTTGCTCCGGGATATAACGTATTGTCATTTGACAAGAAATTGCCGTCCATGCGCCGGAATACTGCTTATACTTACCGGAATGTACAGATTTTTAGTAAAATCTTACAGGTAAGGGCGCATGGGGCAGCCTAGTTTTGTGGGGTCAGTGCAGCCATTTACCTGCACGATCTGATGATAGATGAAAAACATACTTCCTTTATTTCTGACTACACTGGGTGCTTATATTGCTTTACCGGCGACCGGACAACAACTGACAGGTACCTGGCAACTGACAGCTGCTGATAAGATCATGCCGGATGGTAAGCAGGAAAGAGATTATGGCGCAAATCCGCATGGCATCGCCATATTCACTGCAGATGGACATTATACAGTAGAGATCTTCCGTGAGCAACGGATGCCTTTTGCTTCAAAAGACAGGGAGAAAGGCACGCCTGAGGAATACCGCGATGCGGTGCTGAGTATGAGCTGTCATTTCGGGACCTATGAGGTTGATCCGGCAAAGGGGACGATCCGCTTCCATATTGATAAGGCCAGTTTCCCGAATGCAGACGGTACTACCCGGGAAAATGCTTTCACGCTGAAGGAAGACCAGCTTAGCTGGCAATTACCACCCCGCCCCAATGGGGAGGTACCCATTTCTGTTTTCAGACGTATCCGCTGAATCCTGTGCTAATTCGGTAACTTACGATCATGAAAGAGACCCTGTACAAACCTTTCGAGATCGACGTAAGAGAGATGGAGTCCTTTCCTGTAAAAAAGCGGAAGATCACTTTCTTTGAACTGATCTATGTTGTAGCCGGTAACGGTATACAGTATGTAAATGGTAATCAGTTCTCTTACCGGAAAGGGAATCTTTTTCTGCTGACCCCTCAGGATAGCTACTCATTTGATATCAACGCACCCACCCGGTTCTTCTTTATCCGGTTCAATGAGTATTATGTGCGCGATAAATCGCCGCATGATGCGGAAGCGATCCATTGTATTGAAAGCATTTTACAGAATGCCAGTCACCGGCCGGGATGTATCCTTAAAAACAAAACAGATAAACCTTTGATCGCCTCTCTCGTAGAAAGCATTATTGCAGAGCAGGAGCATCAGCAGATCTATTACGGGCGTATTACGGCGCAGATAGTCAATACCATCATTACGATCGTGGCGAGAAATATTGCGCTGAAATTGCCCAAGAACATCAAGGAGAATACAGGTGAACTGGTGCTGGATATGTTACATTTCATACAACAGCATATTTTCGAACCGGAGATGCTGAGTGCGGAGAAGCTGAGCGCTCATTTTAACATCGCGCTGAACTACCTGGGCAGGTATTTTAAAAAGCAAACAGGGGATACCTTACAGGATTATATCACACACTACAAGGTAAGGCTGATAGAAACAAGATTACTCCATAGTGATATGCGGATCACGGAGATTGCGCATGAACTGAACTTTACGGATGAAAGTCACCTGAACCGGACCTTTAAAAAGATAAAGGGTATGAGTCCGAGTGCGTATAGAAAACAATATGCAGTTCTCAGCTAAAAGTATTGTTGTGCTTATCGCACATCCACAAGAAAGCCAACGTAGTAAATCCGGCTAGGAATTAATACGTTGGCTTTCTTGTTTAGTACAGGAGCGCGTATGTAGGCTTAAAAATAACTCAGCCACTTCTTCGTCGCCTGATTCGCCTGTTTGTATTTACTGAAGCGCAGACAAAGCGGATACAATAAGGCGATCACGACTATCCAAACCAGATATACCACTGGCAATGAAAACCCATAGCCCTGGAGTTTCTCGTTGGAGGTCACCCAGGTGGTCAGGTTCACCATATCTGATGCCGGGTGTCCGGTGAGAACAGCTGCGATAACTGCCAATCCATGTATCAGTGGAATATGCAGGAGGTAGAAGAACATTGGTACTCTGCCGAATACGGTCAGTGCGGCGGTGACCTTATTCAGCGGACGTTCAGCATACGCCAGGAACAGGAGTGAAGGTCCCATCGTCATCAGTACAAAGAGCAGTGATGGCGGATATTTGGTCACATTGACAAAAGAGAAGAGCGTCAGCATCCAGTTCTCCTGCACGGACCAGGGGGAATGATCGCCATAGAAGTTGGTCCAGCGAAGCACAATAAACAATACGATACTGCCGATACCGAGGTTACGCAGGGATTGCTGCCGTTTTTCGGGTGTTACGTCCGGCATATACAGGCTACCCAGGCAATAGCCCAGTGTAATGATGCCTAACCATGGCATTACCGGATAACCAATAATGGGGTTGAAAGGACCGAAGTGTAGTCCGCCGAAGTTCGGTTCATGCAATACAGCCCAACCGAATGCAGCCAGTGTATTACCGGTAACATGCACGTTATCAAACAGATTATGGGCTGCTACCAGCAGTATACCTAGTGGCAGAAGTATTTTACGTGGCAGATGGATTAGCAGAGACAGTGTGATCATACTGATACCGAACGCCCAGATTACCTGTAGTATAAAGGCCGGGTAGTGCGGATTGAAGGTCCAGGCCAGGGTAATAATGAACAACTCCACGATCACCAGCCAGAGGCCTCTTGTCAGCAGAAAGTAAGAAAGCGCTTTCCGTCCGTTTTTCCCGCCGTACAGGCAGGCAGAGATACCTGCCAGCAGCATAAAGGTTGGCGCACAGTAATGTGTGATCCAGCGGGTCAGGAAAATAGGCGCGGTGGTATGCGGCAGGTCGGTTGGATCGTGTAAATAGGAAAATGCATGAAAATAGTCGCGTACGTGATCCAGCGACATGATAATCATGATAATGCCACGCAATAGATCAATCGATTCAATACGGCGGCTTTTGCCGGCCGTCAGGGAAGCTCCCATAGTCTTAGCAGCTGTTTTTAGTGTACAAAATGGTTTGGTGGTTCCGGCTGCTAAGCTACGCTAAATAGAAATGAATATTTTTATCTACATGTAATTACTTACCTCAATGAGGTTCTGGTCCGGATCCCGGAAGTAGATAGAGATGATCTTTCCTGTGGCGCCGGTACGTTCTACCTGACTCTCGATTAAAGGCACATTTCTGGCGTGCAGGATGGCTTCTACCTCATCGATTGGTGTCGTGGTGATAAAACAGAGATCTGCCGAACCAGGTACAGGCGTATTTGCTTTTGGTTCAAACTCATTGCCTGCTTCATGTAAGTTGATCTTCTGAATGCCAAATTTAAGCGCTTTTCTGCCCTGTCCGAATGTCTCGGCCTGCATACCCAGCACGGTCGTGTAAAAGTGAATAGTAGCTGCTATATCCTTTACTGTCAGTACCAGGTGGTCCAGTCTGTCTATTTTCATTGTGCTGCTTTTTGGGTGAAAGAATATTGATCACTGCGACAAAGTAACAACAACTTTATGTTACCTTCAGTATATGAAGGCAGGCATATTTATAAACAGCACTTCTTTACTGGAGAGATCCGTTTTCGAAAGTACGGTGATCTATATTACCGAGTATAACGAAAAGGGAGCAATGGGTTTCATTGTCAACAACCGCTTCCCGCGTAAGCTGAACGAACTGGAAGAGTTCAGTCACGGAAGGGACTTCCCTTTATGGGAAGGCGGACCGGTAGATAAGGAGCACCTTTTCTTCATCCACCAGCGTCCTGACCTGATCAGCGGTGGAGAGCAGGTAGGAGATAATATCTTCCTGGGTGGCGATTTCCAGGCCGCTGTGAAGCATATCAATGATCATACGCTGACTGAACAGGATATCAAGATCTTCATTGGCTATTGTGGCTGGGATGATAAGGAATTAGATGAAGAGATCGATGAAGGCAGCTGGCGTGTCACACAAACCGGCAAGTTGTTTTAGCATATAAAAAAACGCTCTGATCGTATGATCAGAGCGTTTTTATTTACAGTGATGATTACTTTGTTACCACCTCAATTTTCCCCCCGTTTTTGAACAGGTCGTGTGGTACGAAATACCCTTTAATTGGTTTGCCATTCACTTTAATTGCTGTCATCTTTCTGCCTTTGCCCTGGTGGGTAATGGTCAGGATCCTGTTGGTGCTCGTCCTCCATTTCACTTCATCAAACAGCGGTACTGTTACCAGGTATTCCGGATCAGTGGCGGAGAAGGTATACAGACCGGCAGCAGAGAATACATACCATGCTGACATTTCTCCCGCATCATCCATACCGCAAAGCGCGATACCATCATCTCCCACACCATACAGACTATTCAGGATCGTATCAATGATCTTCTGTGACTTCTCCGGCTTGTTGATGAAATAATAAGCAAAAGGCGCTTCGTGGTCAGGCTGATTACCGTGGCAATACTGACCGATCATGGTTTCTACGTTTCTGGCAATATAGTTTGGATTCCATGGCACAGTAAACAGTGAGTCCAGTTTTGATTCGAAAGGTTTCGGACCTCCATATAGCTTGATCAGTCCCGGCATATCATGTGGTGCAAAGAAAGAGACCTGCCATGCGTTTGCTTCCCTGTACATATATTCATAGTAAGGGTACTGCGGATTGAAATTTTTGATCCATTCACCATTTTCCAGTCTGCCTCTCATAAAACGGGTAGAAGGATCAAACATGTTCTTATAGTTCTTTGAACGTGCCATCAGGATACGGTAGTTCGCCGTATCGCCCAGTTTTTTGGCAATCTGTGCCAGGGAATAATCATCATAAGAATATTCCAGTGTCTTGGACACACCTGCTTTTGCTTTTGTTTCAACATGCGGGTTCGCAACATCCGGATCGGAGATATATCCTTTTGCAATGTATTCCTTTACAAAAGGTCTGGCGCCATTTGCTTCATTGGCATTTCTCAGCAAAGTGGCGTAGGTACCCTTTATATCAAAATTATCGATCCCTCTCAGGTAAGCGCCTGCAATAGAAGACGTGCCATGGTCGCCATGGAAGAAGGTGGGGATAAAGCCTGTTTTATCACCTACGTCTTTCATGGATTTGATGACGTCCAGTGTTACCTGCGGAGAGATGAGTCCCAGCAGTACATCCTTATTGCGGTAGGTATCCCAGAGAGATGGTTCTGTATAATAGTTGAAATCCGCTTTTACCACTTTGCCTTTGGCATCTGTAAATTCCCCGTTTATATCGCTGCGTAACGCTGGCCAGAGGAATGACCTGTACAAGCAGGAATAGAACATGGTCCGCTGTTTTTCGGTACCACCTTTTATATCTACGGCAGACAGCAGTTTTTCCCATTTGTCAGTCGCTTCCTGGCGGATATCGTCAAAGGAATGCTGGCCTATTTCCTGTTCCAGGTTTTGTCTGGCGTTTTCTGTGCTGACAAAGGACAAGCCTATTTTCATTTCTACCGGTCCTTTGTTACCATCTGCCAGGTGAACGATGGCATATCCATCATGGGTGCTTTCTGCTTTCTTTTCCAGCTGACCGATCTTGTTATTCAGCACTGCGTAGAAGTAGATATTGCCACCTGCCCGTTGATATCCCTTTACGGCAAAATCTCCTGCCTGTTCGATATGCCATTCGGAGATCCTGTTGTTGGATTTAGCAAGGTCGAAGAGGATCTGTCTGTCGGTCTCATTTTTATATTCATATTTATGAAATCCGCAGCGCAGGGTGGAGGTCAGGCTGACATTCACGTCATAGTCTTCCAGGTACACCTGGTAGTAACCAGGTGACGCACTTTCTTGCTGGTGAGAGAACTTTGACTTAAAAGGCGCTGTTGGATTTGACATCGGCAGTACCGGAATATTACAGAGGTTCCAGTGGCCTTTGTTCGTATGGGTAAAGCTGTAAATGATATTGTCTTCGTATTCATACCCTGCTCCGGAGCCGTATTCCGTCATCGGACTTAACTGCACCATCGCATTCGGGAGGGAGCTGCCAGGGAATGTCAGACCAGCCCATGAACGCCAGCCATCCGGCAGTTTGTAGCCAAGGATCTTTGGGTCTGTCAGGGGTGCTGTACCAATGAATGTATTGACGTATGAAGTATACTTTGGTGGCGCCGCCTGGCTCCAGCCGTTCGTTCGGGCTAATAGGAGTGTCAGTAAAAGAAAACCTGTTCTTTTTGTCATGATAGGATGTTTGTGGAAAATTCAATTAAATGGACCTGTGGCACCAAAATAGGCACCAGGGCAGAGAAATCCTAACTTTTTATGGAAAAACTGGTGGAGGATGGTATAAGCGGCGTAGAAATGTCTATTTCCGGAGGCTAAGGCTCCTGCTTCTGTTGCTTCAGCTGCGCATGCCTTATCCTGCTCAGGGTCTCCCTTGAAACGCCCAGATAGGAGGCCACCATATGCAGGGGTACTCTTCTGAAGATATCCGGAAAGGTGCTGATGAAGTCCTGGTACTTTTCTTCCGACGTATAACTGATGTTCATGAGTATTCTTTCGTAACTGGAATTCAGGGTATTGGAGATCAGCGCATCAAGATAGGTCCTGAACGCGGGTATTGCTTTCATGATCCTGTCCAGACTGTCCTGTGTCCATAAAAGTACCTCTGTAGGCTCCAGGGCTTCGATATTACATTTGGAAGGGATTAGTTTGGAGAAGCTTTCATGGTCGGTCGTCCAGGTGTTTTCCGGGGCGAAGCGCATGATATGTTCCGTACCGTCGTTTTTCAGACAGTAGGTTTTTAATAGTCCTTTTGTGATAAACATTTTATACTGACAGATCTCTCCTTCCTTGAGCAGCAGTTGTCTTCTGCGGTACTTTTTTACAATTGCCAGCGAGCGCATGAGCTGCAGCTCTTCCCTGGTAAAATGTCCCTTTGCGGTGATATATGCTTCGAATGTCTCAAACATTGATAGATACCCTTTCTGATTCCTTTCCTGAAATTAGCGAAGTTCGGTCAAATGACCTCGGAAATTTGTGTCAAATGTCCTTGTTTCAGGGGGGATTTCCGGCGGAATTTTGTGATGAAAATTAAGGTATTCATCAAATCAGCAAACGACTATGAAAGTTTTTGTAACCGGCGCATCAGGATTTATCGGCTCGGCTGTAGTTCAGGAGTTAATCGCAGCAGGTCACCAGGTAACGGGGCTTGCCCGTTCGGAGGCATCTGCGAAGGCATTGGAAGCAGCAGGTGCAGCTGTACATTACGGCTCACTGGAGGACCTTGATAGCTTAAAACAGGGTGCAGCCGCGTCAGATGGCGTCATCCATCTGGCCTTTATTCATGATTTTTCAAAATATAAAGAGAACTGTGAAACCGACCGGC
This sequence comes from Chitinophaga sp. YR627, assembly GCF_900114995.1. Classification (GTDB taxonomy): domain Bacteria; phylum Bacteroidota; class Bacteroidia; order Chitinophagales; family Chitinophagaceae; genus Chitinophaga. Next base: position 107,209 of record NZ_FOUX01000005.1, on the reverse strand, counting down.
TGGCTATTGAAGCATTGAGTGCAGGCCTGGAAGGTACGGATCGTCCGTTGATCATCACTTCCGGAACGGGTGTAATTGCTCCCGGCCGTCTGGTAACGGAAGCTGATCTGTCGGCTGTCGGTTCTGCTGCTATTCCGCGAGTGGCTTCTGAAGAAGCCGCAGCTGCTGCGGTTGCTAGAGGTGTAAAGGCCTCCATCGTACGCTTGCCGCCTTCTGTACATGGAGATGGGGACCGTGGTTTTATTCCCGGACTGATCGCTATTGCCCGTGAGAAAGGCGTGGCTGCTTATGTGGAAGATGGCGCTAACCGCTGGCCGGCTGTCCACAGACTGGATGCGGCGAAGGTATTCAGACTGGCGCTGGAAAAAGGAAACGGACGTCCTGTATTCCACGCAGTGGGAGATGAAGGGGTATCTGTGAAAGAGTTGGCAGGGGTGATCAGCAGGAAGCTGAGCCTGCCATTGCAATCCGTATCTAAGGATGATGCTGCTGCTCATTTCGGCTGGCTGGGGATGTTTGTATCCCTGAATATCCCGGCTTCTGCGATACAAACAGCTGAATGGCTGGGTTGGAAACCGGAGCACGTCGGACTGGTAGCCGATCTGGAGAACGGCACCTACTTCTAAGATTAAAACAGAAAAGGGATGGCTAACTGATTCCATCAACTATCCGAAGAAAAGGAGGTACTGCTCAATGAGACAGTACCTCTTTTCTGCTTAATATGCTTTGATCACCTGTCCGGTGCCGGCGCCTAATATACTCTTATGATAGGCAGCTACCACTTCTTTCATGGTCACCGGTATATGTCCCGGGAAATAAGGGAAATACCCTGGAGATTCTTCCACAACAGTCGGACTCACGGCATTGATCCTTACCCCATTTTCCAGTTCTATTGCTGCGGCACGCACAAATGATTCTATGGCGCCGTTCATCGCAGCCGGGTTTGCGCCACTCAGTACAGGGTCTTGTGAAAGGACGCCTGAGATCAGCGTAAAAGATCCCTTTGGTTTGATGTAATGTTGCCCGATCAATACCAGGTTGACCTGCCCCATCAACTTGCTGTTGACGCCTATTCTGAATTCTTTATCACCCATTGTTTTCAGCGGACCGAAATGCGCGTCTCCTGCCGTACTTACCAGTGCGTCAAACGGGCCTGTTTGTTTGAAGAGATGTTCTATTGATGCCGGAGAAGTGATATCTGCCTGTAGTACCCCGCTTTTTGATCCTACTCTGATGATTTCATGGTCTTTTTCCAGTGAACTGGCGATGTGTTTGCCGATCGTGCCGGATGCGCCGATAAGGATGATTTTCATTATTATTCTTTTTAAGCTTTTATGATTGAATGGTAATAAGAGATTTTGTGACGGCAATACCGGCCGCTGTACCCATAGAGACGGCGTTCGCTAAGGTCCGTAAGCGGGTCGTATTATCTCCACAGGCAAAAACACCGGGAATCGTCGTTTGTTGTGTGTTATCTGTTATGAGATACCCCTCTGTTGTGCATCCGCAACCCAGCTTTTCCGGTAAAGGACAATGTTGTTCAAAGGGAGCATGTGTATATAACGCCGTGACGGGAGCAGTTGTTCCGTCTTCAAAAACAATATGGCGGATATAACCATCCTCCTGTACCAGTTGGCGGATCGTTTTTTCAACAATGGGAATATGCTGTTCCTGCAGGGTGGCATACTGTTCTGGCGTCAATTTAGCACTTCCATTGGTAAACAACGTTAGATCAGCAGTCCAGTTCCGGATAAGGCGGGAGAACTCAAAACCATAGTCGCTATTTCCCAGAATGCCGGTTTTTTTTTCCTTTACTTCGTAGCCATGACAGAAGGGACAATGTAATACGGAAATACCCCAGCAATCAGATAAACCGGGGATAGCAGGCAGTAAATCGCGGATACCTGTTGCAAAGATCAGTTTGTGTGCATGGAAGTTCTCTCCGGATGCAACACGGATATTGAATCCTGTTTTGGTTTGCACGGCATCAGTGGCCAGGTCGTTCAGGAATTGTACAGTAGGATATTTTGCCAGCTGTTGCCGGGCGATGGCGCTGATGTTGGCAGGTGTTTGTCCGTCCTGCGTCAGGAAGTTGTGGGAGTAAGGCGTTTGTCTGTTGCAAGGCAGGCCGCTGTCGATGAGCAGCACTTTTTTCAATGCTCTGCCTAATGCCATAGCCGCTGCAAGACCGGCATAGCTGCCACCAATAATGATGACGTCTGTCTGCTTTTCATTGCGCATAATGTATTGTTTTTATCAGCTGTTTTCTTTTTTCGCTTTGCGGATGTTGATGATCCGTTCAATCAGGGGTAATCCTGCGAATACCATCCAGGGCACCAGGATGACGGTGAGCAGAAATGTTCTCAGGTATAGTGGCAATAAGGACATGGGTTGCCCGAAGAGATAAAGGAACAAGGTGATGGAGGGATAGATCACTATCCAGATCTTTAGCGAAGCGATCAGTCTGTGTTTTGTCGTCATAGCTGCGTGATTACTTTGTATGATGCAAAAGTAGACCGGTAGCGGCTATCAGGTGTAGGACAAAAATGTAGTTCAATAGGATTTATCTGCAGTTCTGCCGGAAGGCATCCGGGGTATAACCGGTGTGTTTTTTGAAGAAGCGGATAAAATAGGAAACGTCTTCATAACCGAGGTGGAAGGCGATATTGTTGATCTGTTCTGTAGTGGCGTGGAGTTGTCTTCTGGCTTCCAGGATTATATAATCATTGATGACTTCCGAGCAGGTTTTATCCAGTGTTTGTTTGGTGATGGCATTGAGCTGATAGGTGGTCAGGTGCATCATGGCCGCGTATTGTGACACCTGTTTGTATTCGGCGAAATGTGTTTCTACCAGTTCGAGGAAAGTGTCCAGTCGCTCCTGAAAATAGCGGGGTTCGCTGGTGGAGACGGTATGTCGCGGATCTCTTAGTAGTTCGATAAAGAGGAAGGAGAGATTCGCTTTTATCGCTTCCTGGTAACGTTCTTCCTGCAACGTGTATTCATCAGAGATAGCTTGCAGGATGCCAGTTATTTTCTGAGATCTGCGGGCATCGAAAGGATAATGATTAATGCTGCCGGCTTTGCGTAGTAAGCGTCTGGCCTGCTGTTCGTGAGCGGTATAGAAACCTTCGCTGAACTGTATCAGGTAACCACTGCTGTCGGTATGTAAAGTCAGTTCGTGTACCTGTCCCGGACGTACCAGGAAAAGCGTATGTCCTTCAACCGTGTAGGATTGGAAGTCGATATGATGCTGCCCGCTTCCTTTTTTTAGTGCAAGTATATAAAAGAAGTCGTGTCGGTGTAATGCCTCGTGCATCCCTTTTCCGGTCAGCAAGTCCTGTATATGCCGGATGCTGAAGCGATAGGAGTTGTCCTGTTGCTGCTGTGCAGTATGGATATGTCTGATAGGTATGCTGTCCATAGAAGAGGGGAAAAGTGCCTGAATGACTTCCGTCAAAAGTAAGCACTTTTCGCGATTCCCTGTTCTATAGTGCTATTATCAGTAATTAGCTGCGAATTCTTTTGCGAAGCTTTCCAGTTTGATATTGCCTGTTACCGGCGAGCCAGTCTGATTGTAGTCTGTGAAGAGTTTGCCGCTACGGAAACCTGTGCCCATTTCTGTGAACAGCTTGGCTATTTCTTCCGGTAAACCTGCCTGTAACATACCCTGGAGGGATTGTTCGTCGGTGAATTCCACCCATGGTAAGTCCGGTTTGCCGATAGCAGCGCCGAGTACTTTGGAGAAGTCAGCCGGTGTGCGGATATCACTGATCACATAACGTACATTTTTACCTGCAGGAGTGTGTACTAATTCTTCTGCTGCTACTGTGGCGATATCAGCCGGGTGTACGAAAGGCAGGCCAAGGGAGTCAGGATAATTCGCGCCGATGATCCCCATGCCTTTGATCAGTGGTACATCGTTGTAAAAGTTGGTATAGAAAAGACCTGCGCGCAGGAATGTAACAGACGTATTTTCCAGTTGTCTGTATATTTCTTCAATATGGTACAGACTGGCGATAGGACCATTGCCGGTAGCATGATCTGCACCGATGCTGCTGAGCATGACAACACGTGGCACATGTGTTGCACTGATAGCTTCGGCGAAAGCTTTACCGGCATCTATCGTATTTTGGATGACGTTGCTGCCGCCCATTTGGGGAGGCGTCATTGCGAAGAGCGCATCGGCGCCTGTCAGCACGGTTGTAAGAAACGCGGCGTCACTTACGGAGCCGATAGCGGCTTTGGCGCCTACTGCTTCGATGGCTGCTTTTCTGTCTGCGCTGCTGCTGATAACTGTTACTTCATGACCACCTGCGACCAGTTTTTGTGTCAGATATTTGCCGATATTCCCAAGGGAACCTGAAATTGTAATTTTCATTTGTGTGTTTGTTTTTGCTGAAACAAAGGTATTTTTGTACTTACTTTTTGACAAGTACTTACTCCAAAGTATGTATTATGGGAATAGTGAAAACATCATCTACAATTCAGGAGAATAAACAGTTTGCGCTGGATTCATGTCCGGTAACGCATCTGATGGAAAAGATCGGTAGTTACTGGAAACCGATCATTCTCTGGCAACTTTCTACTGGTCATAAACGGTACAGCGAACTGAAACGCGCGATCCCTGCGATCACGGAAAAGATGCTGATCCAGCATCTCAAGCAACTGGAGGGGGACAATCTGCTGATCAGGGAATCAAAGCCGGTGGTGCCGCCTTATGTGACCTATCGGCTGACAAAGGCCGGAGAGGGCTTGTTGCCAGTCATCCATGCGATGGCGGAATGGTCCTTTAGGGACAAGGCAGGTGCTTTTAAATAGTAGCCGATGAAAAACACTTCTTATAACAGCAGGGTTATCAGGGCATCTGCGGAAAAGATCTATCAGGCACTGACTGATCCACAGGCACTGGCCAGCTGGCAGGCGCCTGCAGATATGACGGCCAGCGTTCATGACTTTGATGGCAGGGAAGGAGGCGGTTATACTATGTCGCTTTTCTATGCGGAGACAGACGAAGTCTCCCGGGGGAAAACGGCAGGAAAAGAAGACCGTTTCAGTGCACGTTTTGTAAAGCTGGACCCACCGTATCGTGTGACACAGGCGGTTCGTTTTGATACAGACAACCCTGCGTTTGGAGGTGAGATGATCATGGATGTTACCCTGGAAGAACTGGGAGAGGGGACGAAGGTGAGTTTTTTCTTCAGTGATATTCCGCCGGGTATCCGCCCGGAAGACAATGAAGCCGGTACCGCATCCTCGCTGGAGAAACTGGCAGCATACGTTGAATAACCCATTAAGCACCAAATAAACCCACTACTACAGATATGAAAGCAGCAGTCATTACGCAGGCCGGCGGCCCTGAAGTTTTGCAATGGAAGGAATATGCCGATCCGGTACCAGGAAGAGAGGAAGTGCTGATTGAAGTAAAAGCAGCCGGTATTAACCGCGCAGATGTTGCACAGCGACAAGGTAAATATCCGCCTCCACCGGGCGTGACGGTTGATATTCCCGGACTGGAAGTCGCGGGTATAGTTATCAGCTGCGGAGAAGGCGTTACCCAATGGAAGGAAGGCGACAGGGTTTGTGCTTTGCTGGCAGGTGGCGGTTATGCGGAAAAGGTCGCTGTCCTGGAAGGACAATGCCTGCCGATACCGGATAGGTATAGTTTTGCGGAAGCAGCTGCTTTGCCGGAAGCGATTTATACGGTATGGTCGAATGTGTTCCAGAGAGGCCGTTTGCAGACAGGAGAGACCTTCCTGGTACATGGCGGTTCCAGCGGTATTGGTGTTACGGCTATTCAGCTGGCGCATGCCCTGGGAAACAGGGTGATCGTGACAGTGGGATCGGAGGCGAAAGGCGTTGCCTGTATCGAACTGGGAGCTGACCGTTTTATCAACTATAAAAACAGCGATTTTGAGCAGGAATTAGCTAATGAAAAGGTGGATCTGATACTCGACATGGTGGGAGGAGAATACCTGCCTAAAAACCTCCGTATACTACGGGAAGAGGGACGCCTGGTATACATCAATACGATGGGCGGGAATCGTACGGAACTGGACCTTGGTCTTGTGATGCGTAAACGCCTGACAATCACCGGGAGCACCCTGAGAGGCCGGGAATATGCCTATAAAAAAGCCCTCACAGCAGAGATCCTGCAATATGTATGGCCCCTGCTGAAGGCAGGAAAATTCAAACCGGTCATTTACAATCTTTTCCCATTTGAGGAAGCGGCTGCTGCTCATCGTGTGATGGAGAGCAGTGAGCATATCGGAAAGCTTATTCTGACGGCTTCCTGAGATATCATCAACTTTAAACAAGACGATCTGATCGAAGTATCTGGTGCTGATACAGGTGTAAAACTGTGTCGGCATGAGGCGTGTTTAGTCGTGTCTGCATCAGGGAGATGATTAGTAGATAATTCGTAGATAAGCCGTAGATAACCCGTATATAAGCTATTCTTATAGATACGGGTTATCTATGGGTTATCTACGGCTTATCTACAGCTCATCTATGAATCATCCCATTTATGCAAACGGCATGTCTTAGTCCCGAAAAAAGCTTACAGTTGGCCTATTGAATACAGGTCCCGCTTTACATTGTCATGATTGTTTCAGCATACGCTTTACAGTGAGCCCGTTTGTGATAAGAAATGAATGCTTCCGGTTAGCAGGATGGTCAAAATGATATATCCGCTTATCTGACTGTGGAAGAAATTCAACAAACACGCACTATACAGGGAGTATATAGGGAGTATCTACCTGGTATCTATACCGGAGCTTCCTTATAAAATGGTCAGTTGCTGCAATATCATTGCAGATAGTAATTCTTTTTCGGGGAATACCCGAATGTGTAATAGTCGTCAGGCTTTTTGTGTGATGTGCATCAGAGAGAGCAGGTCATTTACGGTACGTGCATTTGAGGGGAGTATTTCCCGGACGCCTGCAGGAATAGGTCCTGTAAAGTAGATATTTGGTCCTGGTGCAAATTCGCAAAGCTGCTGAGAGAAGGTCAGGAAATCTTTGGAGTTAATAGGGTTGGTCATGCCGGTGACGATCAGGTTGGGTTTACAAATGGTGATCACGCGGTAAAGGCTGTCATGCGGAACGGATTGCCCCAGATAAATGGTACGGTAGCCCCTTGCACGTAATGCGTAATTATAAAATAACAATCCGATTTCATGCAATTCCCCTTCAGGGAGGAATAGCAGTGCCACATCCGCATTGGTCTCAGGATGTTTATTGAGCGCTTCTGTGGCCATAATGATCTTACTTCTGATAAGATTGGAGAAGAAGTGCTCCTGTGCAGGATTGATCGTACCGGCCTGCCACATAATACCGATGCGATGGAAGAAAGGAAAAATGGCAGAAATGATGGTGTCTTCGAACCCCCTTTTCATCATTAGTCCGGAAAAGGTATTATTGAACAGCTGTTCATCCATGTCTATGAGACTGAGTAGCAGATTCTCATCCGTTGAGCCGTTCTGACTGAATAGTCCGACGGAAGCAGCTTTTTCCGCTATTTCCTCGTTATTCATTTCGCTGATAGCGGATATTTTATACCCGTGCTGGTTCAGCAGGCTGATATTCAGGATCTTCTTAAGTTCCTCATTGCCATAATAACGGATATTGGTATCCGTTCTGCCCGGCTTAATGATACCATAGCGTTTTTCCCATATCCTCAGCGTATGCGCTTTGATACCGGACAGTTTTTCCAGATCCTTTATGGAATAGTTCTCAGCTGCCATAATCACCTAATTTCTGAGCGCAATGTAATCATAAATATGTCGTGAGCTTAAACAAAAGGTCTCCTTTTCTCCTGATGCTTCAACAGGGATAGACCGTGTTTTGCCTCCTGTTTTTCGGCATTCCTATCTGAAAATCGTCGCTATTGTACTGTAAATCAGCTTCCGGGGTCTACAATTCCTCCAAATGAAAACACTAACCGCTCTATTTTGTTTAATTTTTTATTTCAAAAGTTAAACAATATATTTGTTTAAGATTTGTATAAAATACTTAAACAAAATATGCCCAGTACTGCTATTGTCATAGGTGGAGGTTTATCGGGACTTTCAGCAGCCATAAGTCTGGCGAAGGAGGGGTATGCCGTGACACTGGTAGAGCGGCATGATCAGACGGGCGGACGGGCAAGGGTGTTTGAAGCAGCGGGATTCAGATTTGATATGGGGCCCAGCTGGTATTGGATGCCAGAAGTGGCGGCGGATTTCTTCCGGCAGCATGGACGTTCGATTGATGATTATATGACGTTGCGGCGGCTGGACCCTTCTTATCAGGTTATTTTCGGAGAGGAGGAACAGGTAAGTCTGCCGTCTTCATTTGCCGCATTACAGGGAGTATTTGAAGGGATCGAACCAGGAGCTGGTGCACAGCTTGCCAGATTTCTGGATGAAGCGGAGTACAAGTATAAGACCGCTATGTCCGCATACGTCAGAAAACCAGGCTTGCATGTGCGTGAATTATGTAACGGAGAAGTAATGCGTTCATTTCTGCGGATGGACATGTTACAGTCTTTCAGCCGGCATGCCCGGAAGTTTTTCAAAGATGAACGGTTGCTGAAAATTATCGAGTTTCCTGTTTTGTTCCTTGGAGCGACGCCTGAGCGGATCCCTGCCATGTACAGCATGATGAACTATGCGGATATGAAACTGGGCACCTGGTATCCGGAAGGAGGAATGCATATGCTGGTGAGTGCTTTTACCAGACTGGCGCGAGAATCGGGCGTAAATATTATGCTGAATACGACCGTGGAAGGGATGGATGTAGCGGGGGATCGTATCACAGGTCTCAGGACCAGTAGGGGAAAACTGACGGCTGATGTAATTGTATCAGGAGCAGATTATCATCATACAGACCAGCAATTGTTACCATCAGGAAAATCGAATTACAGCGTGCAATACTGGGAGAAACGCGTCATGGCGCCGTCCTGTCTTATCTACTACATCGGGGTGCGCAAAAAAATTGGCCGGTTGCAACATCACAATCTTTTCTTTGAAGATGATTTCCGGCAGCATGCAGCCGCTATTTATAACACTCCTGAATGGCCGCAAAAGCCGCTTTTCTATCTCTGCTGTCCTTCAAAAACAGATGATACGGTAGCACCTGCAGGCATGGAGAACCTGTTTTTTCTCATTCCTACGGCGCCTGGTCTGCTGGATACACCGGCAATAAGAGACCAGTATCTGCAATTTGTACTCAGGAAAACGGAAGCTTTCTGCGGAGAAAATATTGCGGATGATATCGTCTACTCCCGCAGTTATGCCTGTACAGATTTTATTGCCGACTATAGCGCATTCAAAGGCAATGCCTATGGTCTTGCCAATACATTGGGGCAGACCGCTTTTCTAAAGCCATCAATCAGACATAAGTCTATCACTAATTTATTTTTTACCGGTCAGCTGACCGTTCCGGGACCAGGCGTGCCACCGGCAATCATTTCCGGACAGGTAGTGGCGGAATATATCTCAAAACAAAAAGTATCTCGTTATGAAAGCGTTATTTGACAGGGTTAGTGCCGCTTGCAGTAAGCTGACGACAAAAGCTTACAGTACATCCTTTTCTCTTGGGATACGATTACTGGCAGGTAAATATCATGCGCCTATATACGGCATTTATGGTTTCGTCCGTTTTGCTGACGAGATCGTAGATTCTTTTCATGCATATCCGAAAGCGGCGTTGCTGGCCGACTTCAGAGAACAGACCTACCGGGCTATAAAAGACGGGATCAGTCTGAATCCTATTTTAAACAGTTTTCAGCATGTCGTTCATCAATATCATATAGAACAGGAACTGATAGATACGTTTCTTGATAGTATGGAGATGGATCTGCATCAGCATTTTTACACGAGAAGCATTTATGAAAAGTATATCCTTGGCTCGGCTGAAGTAGTAGGTTTGATGTGTCTGAAGGTTTTTACAGACGGAAACCATGCATTGTATGAACAGCTGAAGTATCCGGCTATGAAGCTGGGGGCTGCGTTTCAGAAGGTTAATTTTCTGCGGGATGTGAGGACAGATAGTCTGGAACTGGGCAGGCATTACTTCCCGCAGATTAACCTTAATAATTTTTCCTGTCAGGATAAAGCTGCGATCGAAGCGGAAATTGACCGTGATTTCAATGAAGCATTGGAAGGTATAAAGGCATTACCATTGTCTTCGCGGAAGGGCGTCTATCTGGCATATGCATATTACCGGGTGTTATTCAACAAGATCAGAAACCTTCCTCCACAGAGAATTATGACCGAAAGGATCCGTGTTGCCAACAGCCATAAGATCGGTATTATGTTGCAGACAATGCTGTTGCAGCTCAGGTAAGGATCATTATTAACATACGATACAGAACAGGATTATGATATTACTATCTTATATACTGGCAGGACTTGGTGCATTTGTTTTCATGGAAATGGTTGCATGGTTCACGCATAAATACATCATGCATGGGGTACTGTGGTCCCTGCATAAAGATCATCACCGTAAGGATGAAGGACAATTCTTTGAAAAGAATGATTTCTTCTTTGTGATATTTGCGTTACCTGGTATGTTGTTGTTCCTGTTAGGTACTTTGCAGCATTTGCCCTATCTGATCGCGATTGCAACAGGCATCACCTTATATGGCGCTACCTATTTCCTGGTACATGATGTTTTTGTACATCAGCGTTTTCGCTGGCTGAGAAATTCGGATAATATTTATTTACGCGCGCTCAGACGTGCGCATAAAATGCATCATAAACACCTGGGTAAAGAAAAAGGAGAGTGTTTCGGAATGTTGTTTTTCCCGGTACGTTTTCTGAGAGATGCTTTCAATAAAGAAAAAAGTTATTCCTGAGATGTGGTATACTTATCTCACGATCGATCTGGCTTCCATCGCTGTGCCTTTTATTTTCTCGTTTCATCCCAAACTGAGATTTTACAGGCATTGGGGGGCGTTATTACCTGCTCTTTTGATCCCTGGATTATTCTTTATCTGCTGGGATTGCTTTTTTACTGCCAAAGGTGTGTGGGGGTTTAATCCAAAGTATGTATCAGGCGTGTATTTATTCAATCTGCCGTTGGAAGAAATACTGTTTTTCCTGTGTATCCCTTATGCCTGTCTCTTTTCCTATCATAGTATTTTTACACTCTGGCCGAAGCTGCATTTACCTCACAGATTAACAAAGCTTATTTCGTGGGGACTGATAGCGGCTGGTTTGTGTATTGCATACATATACAGTGAAAAGAGCTATACATTTCTAACATTACTATTAATGTCCCTTTTCATTTTTGGTGTGACCATGCTATATAAGAACCAATGGGTAGACCGTTTCTATATATGTTACGCATGCATGTTGCTGCCGTTTCTGATAGTAAATGGTTTGCTGACCGGTTCCTGGATCCAGGAACCGGTTGTCTGGTATAACGCGGCAGAAATTGCCGGTCCGAGACTGCTTACCATTCCGCTGGAAGATATTGCGTATGGTCTGTTACTGATAGGCGTCGAAGTAGCGTTGTATGAATATTTGTTAGCGGGCAAACGGCAGGCGCTTACCTACCGTTCTTTCCAGGAGGGGGGATAAGGAACCTTTTTGGATTATCTTTGTGCGGTATATTATTCTACTCGTTTAACACAAACGGCATGAAACAGGTAAGGCATCAGCGCATAAAGACAATTACCGAATACCACAAATTCATGGGTATTCCCAAACCTGATCATCCCCTGATCAGTGTCATTGACTTTACCTTAATCAAACGTGTGCCGGGAAATCAGCCTGTCAGTCTGTTGCCGGATTTCTACTCCATTGCCCTGAAAAAGAATTTTAATGCCCGTATGAAGTATGGTCAGCAGGAATATGATTTTGATGAAGGGGTGATGACCTTTACAGCCCCTGGTCAGGTGATACGGATCGAGCGGGAAGACGAGGCTGAATTGAAGCATTCAGGCAGATTACTGCTGATCCATCCTGATTTTCTATGGAAAACGGTGCTGGCGAACAAGATCGTGCAGTATGAATACTTCGGTTATGCGGTGCATGAGGCCCTGCATTTGTCTGAAAAAGAAGAGGGGACCGTTATGGGTATCATGCAGCAGATAGAGCAGGAATACCGCTCTAATATCGATAAATTCAGCCAGGACGTCATTATTGCCCAGGTGGAACTGCTGTTAGTCTATGCCGGGCGGTATTATCACCGTCAGTTCCTCACCCGGAAGATCAGCAACCATAAGATACTGGACCGCCTGGAAAGTCTGTTAAACGAGTATTTTAGCAGTCAGGCGATACAACAGTCGGGACTGCCCACTGTACAGTATGTGGCCGATACCCTGCATGTTTCTCCAAATTACCTGAGCGGGCTGCTGAAGATGCTGACAGGACAGAGCACGCAGCAGCACATCCATGATAAACTGATCGAGAAAGCAAAAGAAAAGCTGTCCACGACGGACCTTTCCGTCAGTGAAATAGCCTACGAACTGGGGTTTGAACATTCCCAGTCCTTCAGTAAATTATTCAAGAGCAAAACGAACCTTTCCCCACTTGAATTCCGGCATTCCTTCAATTAGCTAAGAATTGGCTACAACAAAAATAGATTCCACTACACGGGTTTATCCATTCATACGGACTTTTGCATTGTTAAGTTTTCATCCAAAAACGAATCAATTATGAAAGTTGTAGTAACAGGATCGCTGGGAAATATCAGCAAACCACTGACAAAGGAATTAATACAGCAGGGACATCAGGTGACGGTGATCAGCAGTAGTACAGACAGGCAGCAGGAGATTGAGGCATTGGGTGCTGTGGCGGCCATCGGCTCACTGGAAGATGCCAGCTTTCTGACGACTGCATTCACCGGCGCGGACGCAGTATATGCCATGGTGCCACCTAATTTTGCGGCGGAAGTCCCAATTGCCTATTATATCCGTATCGCTGAGAGTTATGCGACCGCCATCCGTAATGCAGGTGTAAAACGTGTGGTACATCTGAGCAGTTATGGGGCACATAGGAGCGAAGGAACAGGCTTTATCCTCGGCTCACATCATTCAGAACGTATATTAAGCCAGTTATCGGATGTAGCGATCACATTCCTGCGGCCTACCTTCTTCTTTTACAATCTTTATGGGTTTATGGACATGATCAGGCACCAGGGCTTTATGGGGTCAAATTATGGTGGGGAAGATAAAATTCTGATGGTTTATCCAACGGATATTGCGGCTGCAGCAACAGAAGAACTGACCAGCAGCGGTAACGGACTGAACGTACGCTATGTAGCAAGTGATGAGCGCAGTTGTAATGAGATCGCGCGTGTGCTGGGTGCTGCTATCGGAAAACCGGAACTGCAATGGCAGCTGTTTACGAAAGAACAGGCAAAAGCTGGTATGGCGAAAGCTGGTCTTCCGCCGCATGTAGTCGATAATCTGGCTGACCTTAACGAGAGCACGCACAATGGCGCTTTACGGGAAGACTTTGATAAACATCCGCCGGCAGTGTGGGGTAAGGTGAAACTGGAGGATTTTGTAAAAGAGCTGGCAGCTGCTTACTAAGCAGCGTTGTTACATGACTGATTCGAATGCGTATTTCGCCATACTCCAGAATTCATCCAGTGCCATGATGCGTGGTTTGAAAAAGGAGATGATATCAGGCCAGTCTTCAGCACGCAGCACGGAAATATTATCCAGCTGTTTACTGATCTTACTGATGTCTCTGCCATATTCATCTGTGGTCTCCGCTTCCCATTGCCAGTTATCTTCACCGAGTGAGGCTGCGAGCATACCTTTATGCAGAAGGAACTGGTTGTAGAATGCTTTATGCAGTGCCGGATCGGTAGGAGAAATAATGATCGCAATACTGGCATTTCTGTTATCAGCATCCATTTTGAAACTGATACCGGAGATGCCGGTTTTGTAATTGGACCAGCTGATGGTCTCTCCATCTGCTGAAAGTATCGGCTTCATGTATTTGCCGAAGCTTGTCCAGAATGCCTGTTTGAGTTTTGAAACTTCCTGTTTAGTGTACATGTATCCGCTTAGCTATATTCACAGCCGCAAAGATAGTTCACTATTGTTGAAAAACGATAAGGGGGATGGAGCGCTATTGTTCTTATAAAGGAGGTCGCAAGGGAGAATATTTGCGAAATGACTCCGGGAATCCTTTATTTTGCCCTCACAGCCAGTTTAACTATGGAACAGGAATTTTTAAAAACAACAAAAGACAGGGAGAAGCATCAGGAAGACAGTCAGCTGTTTGGTACACCGACAGCACAACAGCAACTGCAACAGGGGCTGGAAGACATGTATTTCCTGTTGAGCAGGGAGTATCCTTTTAAGGCGTCGCTGGCATTGGTAGGCAATCGTTATCAGCTGGTAAAACGACAGCAGACGGCTTTGCAGGGGATGGCCTGTTCGGCGATACAACTGGAGACACGAAAGCGGAAAGAGGTGGCTGCTGCTGTGTTGAAAGATAAAGAAGTTTACCTGGATGCGTTTAATGTGTTAATTCTGCTGGAGACGGCATTGTCGGGTAACTATGTTTTCCGTGGACTGGATGGTTGTTTCCGGGATATCTCCTCTGTACATGGGTCTTATCGGAAAGTAGACCAGACAGCGGCAGCGTTGCTACTGGCTGGAAATGCTTTGCGTGAACTGGGAGCAGCAAAGGTGACCTGGGTCTTTGATGCGCCTGTATCCAATAGTGGCAGGATGAAAGGTGTTTGTTATGAGATCGCGGCGCAACATGGTTTTACCTGGGAAGCGATTTTAGAAGTGTCTCCGGATAAGTTCCTGATCGATAGTCAGGCACTGGTATGTAGTTCAGATGCCTGGATCCTGGATGAATGTGCGGCCTGGTTTAACCTGGGTGCTTATGTGATTGAACAGCTGTTGCATGATCAGGTAAATATGGTACAGGCGAAAGCGATTATTTAAAAAACGGTGAACTGGCAGGATCTTCCCGCTGTAACAGCCATTGCGCAGGAATGCTGTCAATTCCTGCAGATAAAACAACAATACTCCCCACTATGGCGGCAATAGTATCTCTGTCACCTAAGCCGGAGACGGCAGTCCATAGTGCGTTTTCATAATCATACAATTTTCTTATACATAATCAGTCACCTGAATTAGTGTTTGCCGGGTTGCTTAAACGCAGCGCCGTAAATACCGGTGGTAAAAAAGGATTTTGCATGTCTTGCCGGGTATAGATCGGGGCTGGACATATCGAAATAGAATTGTTCCTGGTGATACGCACCTTCATAAGGCAAGGAAACATAAGTAGACTGATCGATCTGGAGACGTAGTCTCATGGAGCCAGTTTGACTCCCTTTATATTTTGGCGCCAGGATCATCGCAAATTCGCCGGGACGGATTTTGACCGCAAAGCTACCATTGCCGTCTCCGGACCAATTCCAGCATTCAATCGAGTACCAGCTGGCATAGTCCGATGTGTCTTTGGCCTCCTGAACACCCCACGCGTGACGGTCTTTCCCAAAAAACAGTTTAGGAGTATCTGTTTCATTGACTATATAAACTGGAAAATAGACGCTTGTTTCCACGTAGGGATTGCTGCGATAAAGGATAGAAGTTTTGTAGTCTGCAATTATCTGAAATCCATCTGTGTTGAGCGAATCCCATTTGCCAATTCCGGATTTTTCCAGGAAAAGATCTTCTATACGAGTCATTTCACCTTTATATACTCCATTATCTGCCGGTTTAAGCGTATCGCAGAACTGATATTTGCCCAGATATGGGAAGGAGACAGGTGTGACAGCTTTTGCTTCTATCGGGGTCGCTTTTTCCTGAGCGTTTTGTAACACAACAGGCAGGTGAAATTTTTTCTTTTCTGCCATCTTGGGTGATACCGGCTGAGCGTTGTGACAACTAAACAGCAGCATAGATAAAAGGGCGGAAGCAAGGATCGGTTTAAACATTTTTCAGCGGTTAGGGAAGGTCAAAAGTAAGGAAATCAACTTATTTTTTTTCAAAATGCATTACCTTCGCATTAATCCTATACGAACATGAAAATCATTTACTTATCCCTTCCGGCAATTATCCTCATGGATATTTATGCCTGGACATGGGTTGCAGGTTTGCTAACCGCGCCAAGTGATCTCGCCGTATTCAGCGGTATTGTCAGCATTTTCGTAATTATCATTCTACACTACGCATTTTACAAGTTATTAAAATTCAAATTTTAAGTATGAACCAGAAAAAAATCCGATCGATTGTCCTGTTGGTCATTGTGGTCGTTGTAATCCCTGTATTCTGTAATTTATGTTGCACCAGAATTGATGCCGGTCATGAGGGTATCAGAGTAAAACAATATGGTACTGATAAGGGGGTACAGGATATTTCACTGGTAACAGGACGGGTATGGTACAATCCGTTGACCGAATCCGTGTATGAGTTCCCTATTTTCGTACAGACAGCTGATTACAACCCTTTCACGGTGAATGCGAAGGATGGATCTGTATTTACAGTAGATCCTACCATTACTTTCCGTGTATTGCCAGGTAAAAGCCCTGAGATCTTCAAGAAATACCGTAAGGGTATCGATGAGATCACAAAAACAACGTTATACAACTACGTAAGAGACGCTTTCCGTATACAGTTCAACAAGTATACTACTGATAGCATGATCAGCAGCAGGGAAGGATTTGAGAATGCCGTACAGATACAATTGTCTGAATCCATGAAAAGGGAAGGTTTTGACCTCGAGCAGCTGACCAGTGGTATCGAGTATCCTGAGACGATCACACAGGCGATCGATGCGAAAAACAGGGCGGTACAGCAGGCTATGCAGGTAGAGAATGAGCTCAGAGTGACAGAAGCGAACGCGAAAAAACTGATCATTCAGGCAGAGGCAGAAGCGAAGGCGAATTCGCTCCGTCAGCAGTCTTTGACTCCATTGCTCATCCAGCAGCAATTCATCGAAAAATGGGACGGAAAAACGCCTTTATATGGCAGTTCTCCGACCTTCTTCAAGAATGTGCAGTAATAAACACATCTGAATATAAAAAAAGAGCGTCCGCAGATAGCGGACGCTCTTTTTTTATGCGGTACGTTTTGCTTAAAGTGCAACAATGGTATAACCATCTAATTCATCCAGCTGGATGGTGCTGGTCTGCATCGCATTTACCCAGTCTCTGATAGCATAGGTATCCAGTATGTAGTCATCATGGATCGCATAGGCAAACTTTTTACCATCTGCCTGTACGACCTGCGATAACAGGTAAAGTATACTGTTCTTTGTATCGTAGAACTTTGTCATACTGGCTTCGTCGATCGTTACGATCGATGAAGCGTAGTTAGCGTTTACGTTGAGGAAGTTGTCCTGTTGGTTAGGCGCACCGATGATGACACTGGTGGCAATCACTTTCACCTTGTAGAAAGGCAGTTTGGTCAGTGCTTCCTGTTTCGCAAAGTTCAGTACTTCGTCCAGGTTAACGCCATATGGGAAGGTACGGCGGTTATTGGAGATGGTAAGGTTATCACCGAAACGTGTTCTTAACACTATTTCTATCAGACCATAGGCATTGTGTACACGGTTCCATCTGGCTTCAATACGCGGTTCGCGAAAGTTCGGGTCCATGTATTGGTTGGTCATATACTTGATGATGTTCTGCTTCATGTTTTCCGGTCTGATAAAGTCCCCGATCGGTCTCAGACCATCGTCCACAAAGTCAACGAGTACATGTTTGGTTTTATCGTTCATAGAGGCTGCCCAAGTAGAGAGGTCAATGCTGATATCATCTATTGATTTAGGCACTGTAAAGGTGCTGATGCCGTAGTTACCGCCATAGGTCTTTACTGTTGAACGAAACTCGTTGATGTTATTGGCGAGGGCGATAGTGCTGCCTTTGGAGTTGCCCAGGCCGAATTCGACACCGGCGCTGTTACTGCTTTTCTCTTTAAATGTAAAGGATGCGCTGATGGAGTTATCCATTGAGCTTTCTTCTACCTGTACATTGGATGTAGACAGGAAATTACCTGTAAACAAAGCATTTGCCTTACCCCCGGTTACGATACCGGTGATCACCATGCCGCCATAGTTCTTAACGATCTCACTGGTAGGACTGTTGTACAGTTCGTCGATAAAAGAGGGTCTGATATAGTTGTCCCTGATCTTTTTAATCGTGTTGGTACTCATCAGTAATTCGTGAGAAGCATCTCTTACAGTGACATTCAGTTCTCCCCATACTCTTTTATTGTCTTCAATAAAGTCTGTCGAAAAGGCCTTGTCAAACTTGTGTTTGGTGCCGATCTTAAACAGGCCAAGGTTCAGAGAGAAACCTCCGCTGATCTTCCTTGAATAGTTTGACTTCTGCTGATAGCGGTCGAAATCAGAGAAAGAGAAACGGGTCGCTTCTGAATAACTGAGTTGCTTGGACATGAAGTAATCAGGATTGTCAGCCACCAGGCGGTCAATGTCGATGATAGGGAAACGAACGCCATCGCCCGTGCCGAATTCTCCGTTAGTTACATCATAAGCTCGTCCCAGATAATATCTGAAATCGAGTGTGCCGGGTAGATCGAAAGTCTGCATCGTTCTGCCGGCGGGCTTGTTGGATAGAATAAAGGGTTTTGAAGAAGCTCTTTCGAACAGTACGATTGTGGAATCTTTCGACTGAGGAAGGGATTGATCATTGGAAAGATCGCTCTTTCGGCAGGCAGCCAGCAAGGCGATGCCAAGTACAGTGACAACTAACTTAGTTCTCATAAATTGGATATTGATTATTGGTATTTGGTGTTAAGAGGGAATGGGTTATCAGGGTTTTATTGATGGGCTAAACGATTTATTAAGGACTGCAAAATAGTTAATTTTCCGCAGCTGAGCAACACAATAAATGAGCTTGTTGTTTTTAGCGTGTAACTGTATAAGTAGGGGCTGTACTGCTATATAGCGTACAGCCCTTTACCGTTATTGAGAATATTAAAATGAGGATTAGTTTTTGAACATTGTCACGACCAGTCCCACTTCTTTGTTAAACATTTTTGCCATAGCAGCGATGCTGGTTTCACCAGAGCTGCTGTTGCTCTTGTCCATCTCGAGGGCTTTGGTGCGTACGACCAGTTTCAGGTCTCCCTTTGTATAAAGACGGAACATACCATCTTCTTCACCTTCACTTTCTACTTTAGCAGTAGCTGAATCCTGTTTGAAGCCGGAGCTTTTGATTTCCTGGAGCATCTTCCGCATATTCTCACCCAGTGATACGTACGTTACGCTTTCGTGTGGCGTTACGGTCATGTAAAGATCTTTATGTTCATTCACATAACTGCTCTTGTCATCATCTGCAACGATCCAGCGATAGCTGATCTTATTCAACGTATACAGAATGGTATCGCCGGACATGTCCAGTATTTGAGACATATCTGTCAGGTTGATATTTCTGCTGCTGATACCAGTGAATTCTCTGATCATTTCTTCACCCAGTAATATTTTTACCAGTGAAGGATGTTTGGTGGAATAGATTACTTCCACGTGCTGTCCTTTGCTGGCTGCCTTGTACTGTTCGCTGCTTACTTCTTTCTGCGTACGTACCGGTTTTCCTTTTTTTGTGATGTAGGAAATCGTCAGTTTATAGCTGCTGCTTTTGGAACTGCTTCTGTAATAACCGTCTACGATTGTTGCCGGTACTGTTTCTCCGAACTGTTTCAGTTCTTTGTTTTCCAGTGCGGTATAATGCAGGGAGAAGATGACCATCAGTGCGATAGCGCCTGGTATAAACAGAAAGGTGATCTTGTGATACCAGTATTTTGGTGTGCGGTCCCATTCCTTTATTTCATCAATGTCCTGAAAATCAGCAAATAGCTGTACGAGAAAGAGGAAGCATAATAAACCGCCTGCAATACCCAGAAAAACAGGCATATACAGGTACATGTCGGCAGGCATCCAGTAATAGAATGTCAGGAACGTGATAAGGAGCAGAACGCCCCAGGTAATTCTTCTTTTCATATGTATAGGGTTGTAGTGTACGGTTATAGGGAGTTTCGGTTCTTCAGGATATTGCTAATCTTCAGGTCTTCAATACTTTGTCCCACAGGCTGCTATAAACATCCCGCAAATATACATTTTTTAATATATGAATGTCCGTAAGGCTGGCTATTTTAAATTATGTTTTTATATACTATTTTATGTATTTTACACATGAGCCTCCCTGAAAGCCTTAGTAGTAGCACGTTTGGGCTTATTCTGTGAGAATGAGACAGTTAGCCGAAGAGACCTATCTATAGATTGAAAGACGATCCCTATAATATAAACCGAATGCCTAAATTTTTATTGCTACCCTCATTATTGTTATTATTTCATACCCAGTCATTTGCGCAATATGCGGACAGTGGAACGGGTCATCTGAAGGAAGTAGTGTGGTGGATGGACTGGTCAGGTATGAAGATAGAAAATGGTGCAACCAGAACGATTACAACAGCTGACGGACTGTCCGTCACGATCACTATCTCTGATGTTACCGGCACACCTGTATCGCCTGCGGTGATGAATATGTCGGGTTATGCTTTTTTGAAGAACCTGTATGATTTCTCTGACACTGCTATGAGACCAGCACTGTCAGTACCTAACAACTTCAATAACAGTAGTTTTACTATAACTGCAAACGCTACACGTTATGGCAGACCAGCCGCTTTTACGCTGGTAGCAGCAGATGCAGAAGCTTCCAGTTCGCTGGAAACGCTGGTGCTCAGGACTTCCGCAGGGAACTGGCGATCTGTCGAATTTCTCCGTACTTCAACGCAGGTGAATAATCCGGCAGCAGGATGTGGTACTGCAACCGTAACAATTTCAGAGACATACGGCGGCACAAAGGGAATAGGTCAGCTGCCCATTGTTGCTACAGATGTAGTTTCCGGCGTACCGCTTAAACTGGATGTCGGCTTATTGCGTACCGGTCATGGCAGTAGCGCCGTAGCTTTTGGTATTATCGCAAAAGTAGATGAAGGTGATCTGCCAGCCACTTATGGCCGTGCGTTTCATCAGCTGGTATACAGCACACAGAATTCATGTAATTATCAGGCGCCGTTTCCTGTGACCAGTTTACAATCTACGCTGAAACTGGGTAGTGTGGCCGGTGATGCGGATACGGCGGGTCAGACGGATGATAATCTGCATGGACAGGATGAAGAAGCCATCAGTGCGTTTCATGATTATACCGGAAGTGGTAGTTACACGGTGAATGTACCATTAAGTAATGCAACAGGTAAAAATGCGTATCTCTCTGCATGGTTTGATTATAACCGGAATGGTGTATTTGAATTGGCTGAACTGACAACTGCAGTAGTGCCGCCTAATGCAACGATTGCAGCAATTAACTGGACAGGATTACCGGATGGATTTATTACAGGCAGCGTATCGCAATATGGTTTCCGGTTTCGTTTATCGACCGATCAGCAGGCTGTAAGAACACCCACGGGATTTGCGCCTGACGGGGAAGTAGAAGATTATATCGTGCATATTAAAGCGCCCTGTGCTGCTAATGTGAATACACTTTCCAATATGGTGCTCTGTGCCGGTAAACCTGCACAGCTGAATGCGAGTGGTGGAATTAAATATCAGTGGTCACCTTCTGCCGGATTATCATCAGATACTATTCCGAATCCGGTAGCAACACCGATGGTGACGACAACCTATACCGTGAATGGTGTGGATGCGTATGGTTGTCCGGGAAAGGCGAGTCTGACGATTCACGTCAATCCTTCACCTGTATTCAACAGAAGAAGTGATACGGCGATCTGTTCCGGTAACTCTTTACAGTTGTATGCTATTTCTGATGTACCGGCTACCTATTCCTGGTGGCCTGACAGTTCGCTGAACAATAGTATTATTCCCAATCCTGTTGCTACACCTGGTGTCAGCACCAGTTATACTGCTACTGCGACAACGATGTATGGTTGTACCAGTAAAGCGGTGATCAATATTCGTGTGAACCCTTCACCTGAGTTTAAGGTGATCCCCGATACACCGGTGGTATGTCTGGGGCAGACCGTAGATATTCTGGCAAAAGGAGGGGATGTGTTTAAGTGGTATAGTGACAGGGATTCTCTGCTGACCACTAATGCATCTATCACGGTGGCGCCTGTCTGTGATTCAATTTTCAAGATCTATATGGAGCATCATACCTGTGCGGTTTCCGATACGTTCATTGTGCCGATCAAGGTATATGCACTGCCGGTTACTTCTGTTTCGAAATCGGGCGATATAGACTGCGCACATCCTGAGGTGAGTCTGGAGGCAAAAGGAGGCGTTTATTACAACTGGCAACCTGCTGTGGCTATCTCTAATAACCTTGTGGCTAATCCGGTCGTATCGCCGCTTAAATCGGCCACTTATGAGGTGACAGTGATGGATGTACATGGGTGTACCCAGGTGGAAGCAATTACGGTGAATGTGGATGTTGCCCTGGCCTTTACCCGTTATCCGTTGCCGACGGCATTTACGCCAAACGGAGACGGCCGGAATGACTGCTTTGGGATGAAGTTCTGGGGAGAGACGAATACGTTTGAGTTCAGCGTATTTAACCGTACCGGTTTCAGGGTATTCAGCACACGTTATCCCGGTCATTGCTGGGATGGTACTTTCAAGGGAATGGAACAGCCTGCGGGCACTTATATCTACATGATCAGAGCGAAGACGATCTGTGGGGATGTCATACGTAAAGGCACTGTTGTACTTGCCAGATAAACAATGAGGCTATCTCAACAATGAGATAGCCTCTTCCTGTATATAGACTGGTTAACTTACTAATTAATGCCCAGACGCCTTGCCGTTTCTCCCGCTTTAAACTCATCTGTCTTAAACGGATTTCCTTCTGCTGTGAATACGTAATCAAGCGTATTCAATCCACTGTCTGGTGTAAAGAGCAGGTACAGGTATTTCATTGTTGTCGCAAAGAAATAGACCGGCATTTTATTCTGCTGTTGTTTACTTCTGATATCCATCACTCCTGTGAATGCGCCACCTGCTCTGCAATACTGTAAGATATCATTGTAGTATTGTCTGCCCATCTGCTGATACGCGGTATCTTTTGTGTAATCATAGAGATACCAGGCTGATTCAATGATCTCAGGATTCAGGTCATACGCTGCTGCCGTAATATGTTGACGACGGAAGTCGTAGATCATCGGAATCATACCGTATTGCTTCCAGAGATTGTTCCAGGTCCGGTGTACCCTTGCGGCCTGTTCTGCATCATTATCGATACACAAAAGGGCGGGCAGGAATGCATCGTATCCGGTAGCGGTCGTGTTCTTTGTTTCTCCTGAATACATGTCCGTTCTGCGGTACCATATGGCGGTATCACTTTCCTCTGCATTATACTGATGAACGGCTGTAATGGTTTTCTCCCACATCTCTTTCAGTTCGGCATCTTTGAACAGCAGCCAGGTTTTCAGCATGCTTTCGTAATAGGCGCTGCCGCCTGCGCCGATGCAGCTGATGGTTTCGAGCCAGTCACCGGTTTCATTATTGATGATGTTACCGGTGAGATTGAGGGCGGATCGTCTGCCATATACGGCTTCTGTCGCTTTCCTCGCTGCCTGATAATATTTCGGGTCCTTTGTGTAATAACTCAGGATGCCCATTTCCAGTGTATAAGCGGCTGCTTCTGCGGTATTGACCTTTTCGCCTTTTACTTTACCAGTTTTCAGATTGACCCAGTAATAGGGAATACCTGTCGGTGATTTGAAGGCTTTTAAGAGACGATCTCCAAAGTCTTTTGCGCGTTCCAGTACTTTTGGCTGATGTGTACAGGAGTACATGTATAAGAGTCCTCCCAGTACGCGATTGTTGACATCAAAGGTCTTTACGTAAACGTCTATATCAAAGCTGCAACTATCAGTTACAAACTTCTCAATATCTCTGGCCTGTTTCTGGAGGCCCATTACTTTCATGGTGCTATATGCATCGATCTGCGAAATACGTATCGGCTGTTCGTACCAGTCCGTGTAGGTTTTCGTTTGCGGCAATAATACATCATGTCCCCAGGCGTATCGTTTGTAAGCATCCCAGGACTTTACAAATTCCTGTTTGACGCTTAGCGATAACTCCGCCTGCTGGGCTTTCATAGGTAGGTAGGCGATCATGGCTGCGGCAGCCACAATACATTTTTTCATCGGATGCTAAATTATGATCTGCGAAAGTAATAAACCGTTCATACTATTGCGCTAACAAATATATTTTTTACGGTATAACGATCTACGACATACGCTGGTGCTGTTCCCGGTATTGGGAAGGTGTTTGCTGGTATATAGTCTGGAACTGTTTATAGAAATGGCCGAGGTTATTAAAGCCACAATCGTGGCAGATACTCTTAATAGGGGCATTGGTGATGGCTAACTGTCTGGCAGCAAACTGCATACGTAATTCCGTCACCAGGGTGGAGAGTGTTTTGTCGTAACATTTGCGTACGGTACGGTTGACATAATCAATGTTACGGCCGCAGATCGAAGCAAAACCTCTGGCGCCCAGCCGGAAGAGGTCGGGTTGTGCAGGAAACTGCTGTATGGCATTGTTCAGCCATGCGGGAATATCCTGGTTATCCGGTTGATTTTCAGTGGGGAGTAAGAGTTTAAAAAGGGAGAGGAGGAAACTGTCCAGGTAGATGGCGGAGTCCTGGTGTTTCCACATTTTTTCTGCCAGGTGGGTAATACTTCTTAATACCGTTTCGTCCAGCGTGGCCTGGTAGGGCAGGTCGCCTTTTTTCCAGAAGAAATCTTCCGACTCCGGAAAGTACCGCTTTCTGAAATACTGTACGGTTTTAAAAGGAAAAGCGAGGTTCATCATGGTGATGCCCTGACGGTTGGAAGAGAAGGTGTGCAGATCATCCGGGCGCATCATGACAATATCGCCTGTATTCAGCGGGGTGTTTTGTCCATTGATCAGATGAATGCCATTGCCATGCTCTATCCAGAAGATCTCGGCATAATCATGATTGTGTAGTGAAATATCATCGGTAGAGAATATTTTTACCCTGGCCAGATGAAAAAGCTCACCTTTTGTAATGAAGTCGCGTAGTAAGAACCTCGTAATTTTCATAAATGTCCCCTGACAGTGTTAAAGGTAGCAAAATTTTATGCAGATGTGCCTGGCGGAAAGTATTAGTAACAGTGGATTAACCCTGTTATCCAGCTTTTCTGACAGAGAAGTATAAAAAGCATCGTTCGGATACTTACTGGCGCAGATATTGTTTGTTGAAAAGCCCAAAGCAGCGGTTTGCTGATCGTGTCATAGCAGTACCCGAACGGTGACGCTGCCACGTGATGCGGCTGCAAGGCCTTACGATTAAAAAAGTTATCTTTATAAACACATATCTTTTATTAACCCTGTAGATTGTTGCGTATGTTAAGCATGACGAGAAAAAATATCAGGATTAACCCTGATTTCAAAAGAGTCATTCCCCGCTTTTTTAACTCCGGAAACGAAAGATCGGTGCAGATCATCAATAAGGTTGTGGATATGCCGGAGAATGTGGTATGTGAGGTACTGAATGGTGTCCTGAAAGAGTTCTCCCGCAGATATAAGGACATCCATAAAGTATTTGAAAATCATTATTCCAGGATCTCTCACCTGGTACCGGCAGGCGTCATTGTCACCAAAGACAGGCAGCACCTGCTGGGGGCTTATTTCACCATGGAATATTCACTGGAAGCGGCCGCGCTGTTCAATCCATCGGTTGTAGAAGCGCCAGACCAGTCGGGTATTCTGCCGGGACATAAACGCGTGATCGTCAGTTTCCGGGCCACTGGTGAAAGTCATATCTCGTCTATCGTGTTCCGCGAAGGTGTGATCGACAAAGACTGTAATATCACGCTGGACAATCCGGCGCATTTCCTCACGGAGGGAAAGCTGACCGGAGAAAAGCGGAATGATAAAGAACATTTCGCCCGACAGCTGAATCAGCTGCGTCTGCCGGAGGATCTGCATGTGGGTATCCTGCATCAGCTGACAGATGAATTTACCTATTCTGAGATAGATATTATCCTGCGGAATTCGCTGCGGGGTATTAAAGATCCGATGGATCAGCTATCGTTGAAGCAGCATGTACTTGAACTGGTGGATGCCAGTTATGAGCTGCATTTCCCGGAACATACTTCGCTGGGTGAACGGGTGATCTTCCCCGTGACCTATACGGAAAAGAATGGTATTGAAGATGCGCGTTTCGTAAAGTTTACGGAGGAAGAGGGCTCCTGTACATATTATGCTACCTATACAGCTTATGACGGTTCCTTTATATTGCCTAAGCTGATCAAGACCTGCGACTTCCAGCATTTTGAAGTGCACCCGCTGTATGGTAAAGGAGCGGTCAACAAAAACCTGGCCTTATTCCCCAAAAAGATCAATGGAAAATATGCGATGTTGTCACGGATCGATGGACAGAACAACTATATTATGTTTTCTAACGATCTGTATGACTGGGAAGAGCCGCAGTTATTACAGCAACCTAAGTATCCGTGGGAATTTGTGCAGATCGGCAATGCTGGTTCTCCGCTGGAAACAGAGAAGGGTTGGCTGATCATTTCGCATGGGGTGGGACCGATGCGGAAGTATTGTCTGGGCGCGTCCCTGTTTGATCTGGAAGACCCGACAAAAGAGCTGGGCCGGCTGCAATATCCGCTGCTGATGCCTAAAGAAGATGAACGGGATGGATATGTACCGAATGTGGTGTATTCCTGTGGCGCTATGATACATGAGGGACAGGTGTTCATCCCTTATGCGGTGTCTGACTATGCCTCGTCTTTTGCCAGTGTTCCGCTGGATAAGTTATTAAAGGCTTTATTGAAACAATCTCACTAAGTACCGAGAATACGTTTATAAACTTCTATGTAATCTGAGACCATTTTTCCCTGGCTGAACCTGGCCAGGGAATGTTCTCGGCAATCATTTCTGCGAATATTACCCGCCTTTTTTACCGCCAATACTGCTTCCGCTGTATTTGTTACCAGGAAACCAGTTTTAGCGTCTGTAATCAGCTCTTTCATGGCGCCTCTGTCGAATGCAATGACCGGCGTACCACACATCATGGCCTCTGCAATGCTTAATCCGAATGGTTCGTTGAACAGAACAGGGTGCAGCAACGCCTTTGCTTTTCCGAGGATATTGTTCCGGTCTTCGGGGCCTACATTTCCTTTATAGACCACCTGTTTGTCATCGATGTGCGGGGCGACCTTTTCCCGGTAGTAGTTCTCGTCCTGAATCAGTCCGCAGATGATCAGCCGCATACCAGCTTCTTTTGCGATCTCAATAGCCAGATGCGTTCCTTTTTCCGGATGTATCCTTCCAAAACTCAGCAGGTAATCATCCGGCGTAGCCGTAAAAGAAAACAACGCTTCATTCAGTCCGTTGTAAACAGTATCAATGTAAGTCAGGGAAGGATCACGGTCACTGTTACTGATAGAAACGTAGTGCGTAGTACTGTTATACTTTTGATATACCGGCAGAATAGCAGGGGATGAGAAGCCATGAATAGTGGTCACAATAGGTGTTTTAATCACCCTGGACCAGGTCAGTGGCAGAAAGTCGAAATGATTATGAATGAGATCAAATTCCCCGGCACGTTCCATTAATGAGGAGATATGGAGACATTCCCATACCTTAAAATCGCCCGGTTCATCTCCGAGGGAATGTTCTCTTACGGAAGACAATTTTGCATTGGTAATAGAGTCGCCGGTAGCGAAAAGCGTGACATCCAGTCCCTGTTGCACAAGGCCTTCGGTCAGCACAGACGCTACCTGTTCCCAGGGGCCATATTGCTTTGGGGGGGTGCGCCAGCTGACAGGCGCAAGAACAGCTATTTTCATTTATTTATTCAATGTTTCGGCAACAGTGAAGTAAGCGATCCAGAAAGCGATCGTGCTTTCTGCACCCTGGTTTTCATTGACACGGTCAGGTTGAAGGCCATCTGCACAACCGCCGCTGATGGCATCATATAGAGGCTGTTGCAGGGCATTGTCGCCCATAAACCATTTCCAGGATTGTATCAGTCTGTTTAGGTATCTGTTATCGCCGGTGACATGATAAGCCTGTTGATAGCACAGGACCATTGCCATGGCATCCAGCGGCTGCTGATCAAAGATAGCGGTGGTGCCTCCTTTGCTTGCCCATCCATCGTTTCCTACAGGATAGAGCACTTCATCATGAAAAACTTTTGATTCCAGGAAGCTGATCGCTTCCAGGGCTGTATGCAGATAGTTTTCCTGCCGGGTGATCTCAAAGGCATGCAATAATCCTAACGGGATAATAGCATTGTCGTAGGTCAATACATCTTCAAACCAGCACCAGTCGTCTTCACTGTATCTTTCATATTCATACGTGAGTTTATCGGCCATCTGTCCGATGCGGGACAGCTGATCCATATCTGCTGCATGCAACTTTGCGAAAAGGCAAAGTCCGACAAGACTATTGGCAATGCCCCGTAATGATTGCATATCATCCATATGAGGTACTGCTTTCAGAAAAATGTCTTCAGCAGTACGAATGATCATCGAAGAAGGGCCATATTCCATCAGATACCCCAATGCCATTATTGTACGACCATAAGCATCTTCTGAACTACCGTCGTATATGATCTGTTTATCATATCGCATGAAGTTATGGAAATAGCCGTCATCCATCTGCATGTAGTGAATGAAACTGAGGTAGATAGACATGAGTCTTGATGCCTCAGGATACCGGCCATGTTTCCAGGCAAGCGCTGTCAGTAGTAATGCCCTGGAATTGTCATCTGTACAATAACCTTCTTTTCTGTTAGGGGTAATGCGCAGTGCATGTTGTATGATGCCTGTGCTGTCTGTCATGTTAAGCAGATGTGCCGGATTGAAGGGCGGTAAAACCAGTTGGTCCGGCACAAAAGTTTGTTCAGGAAAAGTTACTGCTGTCTGTAAATGCGAACGCATGTAATTCTTTTTAGTGAGATAATACGCAACGGTGTTTACAGTGCTGCAAGGTTATTATCGTAAGTTGGAAGTTGTTTTTTCATCAGCTCATAAAACAGCATCGCGTGTTTACGTGCGACGGTGCCCCACATGGTATTCCTTGTTTTCATGAACGCCTTTTTGCCCATTTCCTGACGGATTTGCTCATTGCTCAGGAGATAAATGGCGTTATCAGCAAGCGCATCTTCATCACCTGATTCGATGATGATACCGGTTTCCTTGTCCAGCATCTCTTCTGCCAGTACAAAGGCGTTGGAAATGATCGGACAACCTGCGCTCATCGCGTACATGAAGGTGCCGCTCATCGCCTGGTTACGATCGCGGGAGGTAAAAAGGTAAATATCTGTCAGTGAGAGATAATTGAGCAGGACATGTGTTGGAATGAATTCATTCACCAGTTTAACATTATCCGTCAGATTATTGTCTCTTATCAGTTGTTCAAGACTTTCACGATAGGCCTCTCCTTCAGAAGCGACCAGGTTGGGGTGGGTATTCCCCAGTATGATGTATACTGCTTCAGGAAATTCCGCAGCGATTTTGACCATTGCCTTGATACCGGTTTCGATACCCTTGTTCGGACTCAGCAGGCCAAAGGTGGTTAAAATCTTCTTATTATCGAGATGCAGTTTGGTTCTGAGTTCGTTTTTGTTGGCCGCCGGTATAAAATGCGTACCGTGCGGGATAATGGCCAGTTTCTCTGCCTTGATATTATAGTCCTGCACCAGTAAGCGATGGGAGTGCTGTGTCATGACAAGCACTTTATCTGCCAGCAGACAGATGCTTCTTACCAGTTTCAGCCGCTCAATATCCGGATCAGGCAGGACGGTATGGAAGCGGATGATGAATGGTTTGGTGAGCAGGGAGATGAAGGCGAGCACATATTCGCCCATATTTCCGCCGAAAAGACCGAATTCATGCTCTATACACACCATTTTGATGGCGGGATTCTGATTAATTGCTTCAGCCCCTGCAATACACGAGTTCAGTCTGCAACCGTCCATGACCATTGTAACCGGAGATGCATAATTATCTGTGTTGGCCCGTTTGTCCAAAGCGCATACGCTGACCTCAAACTCATGTTTGAGCAGGTACATAAGTTCATTGGTGAGATCGGCGGTAAAAGTGGCAATACCACATTTACGGGGGGAATAAGTACTCACATAGAGTATCTCTGGCTTCATGTCAAATGTATCCATACCAAAAGGTTTTAACGCAGTAAAGTGAATTGACGTCACAAGGAGAAGGAATAAACAGGGCTTTAGGGCTGAGTTGTGTCCTGGTTCGTGGAATCAAACACAGAAGTGCAAAAAACGATCCAGTTAGAATTGGCATGGATTCTAATATTTTTATTATTTTTCTATATAAAAACTGACCCTATGTCAAAACAAACCAGAAGACAATTCCTCTCTGCTGCCGGTAAGACTGCCGCGGTGACCGGTATCGCTACCATGACAGGAGGTGCTGCAATGGCCGCTGCCGCGCCTGCACAGAAGGTATTCGTCCATCATGTTTATTTCTGGCTGCACAATCCTGATAGCCAGGAGGACAAGGCAAAACTGATCGCCGGTCTGCAGAAACTGGCTAAAGGAGCAAAAACTATCCAGCAACATCATATTGGTACGCCTTCCAGCACCAACAGAGACGTGATTGACCGTTCCTACCAGGTGTCGTGGCTGCTGTTCTTTAAGAACAAGGCAGAGCAGGACATTTACCAGACCGATCCCGCGCACCTGAAATTCATAGAAGAGTGTTCTTCTGTCTGGAAGAAAGTGATCGTATATGATGCAGAAGATATTTGAGGATACTTTGTATATTTGAACCAACAGCACAGCCCTGTCAGCGACGGGGCTGTTTAATCAGCCCGGATCTGCCCCTTAGACTGAATACAGGACTAACCAATGCCAGCCTTGATCTCATTTGTAAAAGCAATTGTTTATGCTGAAAAGAATCATAGGACTGCTATTTCCCCAAAGCCCGCCGGAGCCGAATGCCACGCTTAAAACTACAGGCAGCCGGATCACGGTGAGCGCACAGGATTGTACCGTTATTACTTCCAATTATTATGAGGAGCCTTCTGACAATGAGGGACTAGAGGTGCACATGATGGATGGCCTGATCGGTCTCCGGAGTGTTGAGATGCGCGAAAGGGAGATCTGTTATCTTTCCTGCGCCTATCAGCCCGATACGCACACCCATATGGAGCTGCTGAGTCCTTATATATACAAAGACAGGATGACGGTCAGTTTTCTGCTGGAAAGGCACAAGCAAATCTCTATTTATGTGAATCCTGCGGATCACAGGGAGTACTATTTCGACCTTGAATTTATGAATGCTTAACCCCTGACTATTTTATAAAAGCAAAAAGCGAATGGCTGTCTGACCATTCGCTTTTTGCTTTTATATGTTGTTCCGTGATATGTGTGTTACTGCATGCCGTCCATCATACCCTGGTTACCAGCTCCTGAGCTCTTACGTTTGAACAGGGAAGCATCTACTTTACCAAAGCGGTAGGCGATGTTCAGTTTGATCATCTGCGGGTTTCTCAGACGTTCGTAGTTCTGTATAAAGTAGTCGCTGTAAGAGTACTGACTGGTTTTACGTGAGCGGAAGATATCTGTTACGCCCAGAGTAGCCGTCAGTGCCTTTGTTTTCAGGAAGCTTTTCTTCAGGGCGATGTCTATACCGTAGAAAGAACGGATATAACCCTGAGAGGCGCTCTGTGCTTCCAGACCTGGAGGACCGCCGCCAAAGCCGGTGTTTGTATTGATCGGCAGATTGGTTTTGGACTGATAGGTCCCGGTCAGCTGCAGATCAAATGCTTTTGGCAGTTTGAAGTTACTGTTGATCTTGCCGAACATGCTCCACAGGGCATCCTGCTGAGCGCCTGCGTTGGCGTTGATCTTGGAATTATACAGGTTGATGTTGGTGGACACATCCCACCATTTGGTGAAATAGTTCTGAACCGTGATCTCTGCACCTGTTGTATAACTGCTGCTGGCGTTGATGTAAGTATTGATCAGCGCTGTGTTGCCGGTTGCCGGGTCTGTCTGGCGGTCGATAAAACTTGTGATGGTGTTATCGGTGTGTTTGTAGTACACGGAACCCAGCAAGGTGTGGTTACCCTTGAACGTTTTCAGGTAAGACAATTCCAGGGACTGTGTGAACTCCGGTACCAGGCCCGGGTTACCTTTAGTGATATTGAACTTGTCAGTAGAGTCAGCAAAAGGTATCAGCTGGAAGAAGTTCGGGCGGTTGATACGACGGGTCGCACTGATCTGTACTTCCTGGTCGTGTTTCAGTTTCTGGCTCAGGAAGACAGTCGGGAACAGGCTGATAGGGTAGCTGTTGCTGAATTTCTGACCTGTCTGAACCAGTTCGCCGGTATACTCTGAACTTTCCCCACGCAGTCCTAATTTATAGCTGAAGTTGTGGATGCTGCTGCTGAAGGTAGCATAGGCAGCGTACACGCTTTCATTATTTTTATAGTTGCTGGTATTACCGGAAGTGAGGTCATACTGATTCGTTGATTCGTTGAACAGATAATTGTAGTTATTGTTCTCGATGTGACGGAAGGCCGCACGTAAGCCTGCTTCCAGTTTACTTTTGGCGCCCAGTGGTTTTACGTAGTCGGTCTGAGCGGTGATGTTGCGCATTTTACCGCTACCGTCGATCTTTTCCAGTTCGTTGCCGGTCACAGCGCCACCTTTGATATTGTAGTAGTCAGTACTGTAATCGGAGCTGTTGTCGCTTTTACCACCGAAGTAGTTGGCGTCCATGGTCAGTTCTTCTCCTTCGTGCGGGAAGAGGTGTTTTAAACCTAATACCAGACCGTTACCATTGAAGGTACGTTCACCCTGGGTAGTCCTGCGGCTGAAAGACGTCATTGGCGAACCGGAGTAAAGGGTATCGCTATTGATGTCGAGGATGCTGGATGGTTTGAATGAGCCATGTACTTTGATACCGGACACCGATAAAGTGGTACGGTTAGTAACGAAGTAGTCGAGTCCGAGACGGCCAAACATGAAACCGCCATTGGTTTTGGAAGTGTTTTCCTGCAGGGTGTGAATGTTCGGATCATCTGCGATATCCAGCCTGTCGGTGTGACCGTTGGTACGATCGCGGATCTGGTTGATCATACCGCTGGCGGTGATGTTCACTTTACCCTGACGGAGGTTGAAGTCAGCGCCGCCATTAATACCACCACGTTTATCTACACCTGCACGGAGATTACCATTATAACCGGTTTTACGGTTCTTTTTCAGCACGATGTTCACGATACCAGCACCACCACCTGAAGCGTCGTATTTAGCGCTCGGAGCGGTCATTACTTCCACGCTTTCGATCGCATCTGCAGGGATCTGATCGAGGGTGAGGGTGGTCGGACGGCCATCTATCAGCAATTGTGGGGCTGAATTACGCATGGTCATCTTACCATCGATATCGATGTTTACGGAAGGTACGTTCCTCATTACGTCCTGTGCGGTACCACCGGCGCTGGAAATATTCTGTTCGACGTTGAATACTTTCTTGTCCATATCCACTTTCATGAGTGGTTTGGAGGCGGTTACAGTAACGCCCTGCAGCTGACTGATATCGCTGGTCAGTTTGATATTGCCCAGGTCTTTGTCAAATGAAGGCATGGTGCCCGGCGCAGGTTTCTTTGTGAGGAAAGAAATGGTCTGTGCGTAAGGCTTGAAACCGGTCGCTGATATTTTCAGGACCAATGGCCCCATTACCGGCAGATCTTCCAGGTTGAATTCGCCGTTGTTCTGCGTGATAACACCTTTCAGGAGAATTTCTTTTCTGGTATTGGTAGCGGAATCAAGTTTGTTCTGGAACACGATCACAGAGGTATAAGGCATTGGCTTCCCTTCGTTGTCGAGGACTTTTCCATAGATACGTCCTATACTTGGCGGTTTGGCGCCCGCAAATCCACCCGGGCCGGCTCCGCCACCTGGGCGCTGCTGCGCGGATACATAAAGGGAGAAGGTCAACATGGCAAAAAGCCAGAGAATTCTTTGCATAAGTAACATTCTTATTAACACAAAACTAATAGCGCGGTTCCATTATACATAGCAAATGAGACAATGCAAGGAAATAACGCGACAAAAAACGTGAATAATGGTGTTGGCCGTACTACATGATAAGCTGGTAATGACCTATTTAGTACCTGTCAGTGCAGCTACAGCTTCCCGGTAATTATCACCCACGGGCAACTCCATGGTACCGATAAAAACACTGTTTTTACGAATAGCGGTGATGTGGGCGACAGCAATAATATAGGATTTATGTATACGGATGAATCTGGCCGGTGGCAGCTGTTCTTCTACCTGTTTCAGTGGCATACGTGTCACCACAGGTTTGGCAGTGCCTGTCAGATGGATCCTGATATAGTCTTTTAATGCTTCTATCCAGATGATATCAGCCACATTGATCTTCAGCAGACTATAGTCTGAATTCACGAAGAAAAACTCGGGTGTGGTACCTGGAGCGGCTGTCAGTTGCTGGTGTTTGAGCTGATGCAGTTCTCTGGCCTTATTACATGCTTTGATAAAGCGGGGGAGGCTGACTGGTTTTACGAGGTAATCGGTCACATCCAGTTCGAATCCTTCCAGCGCATATTTTTCGTAAGCGGTAATGAGGATGATCATCGGTTTATGGGCCAGGCTCTGTATGAATTGCAGGCCGGTCAGTCCGGGCATCTGTATATCAAGGAAGATCAGGTCAACAGTGGTTTCCTGTAATACTTTAATGGCTTCGAAGGCGTCCGCACATTTTGCAACCATTTCCAGGAAAGGCACCTGGCGGATGTTGTCTTCGAGGAGGTCAAGCGCGAGTGGTTCGTCGTCGACGGCGATACATCTTAATGTCATGTTCAATTACGAATTACGAATCAGGAATTGGTTAGCCGTCAGTGATGATATGAATGTTTTATTTTCAATCGTGTATTGAGCTTCTTTTATATCCTTAAATAATTCTATCATGGTAATATTGTTGTAAAGCTAAATCTTAATCTTTAATTCCTAATTCGTAATTTTTTAATGTAAATGGAGCTGCAAAGATACCACAAACCATCCCTCTTTTTTACTGATCAGCAGCTGATAATTGTCTTTATATAACAGGTTGAGTCTGCGTTTAACGTTTGTCAGTCCGATACCGGAGGTCTTATCCTTGATCTCGGTGTACTCAGGATTGTACTTATTCATCACAGAGAACTGGAGCAGACCTTGTCTGGCGCGTAGTTCGATATCGATGCGGGCATCGGGAATGAGTCCGGTACCATGTTTAAAGGCATTCTCAACGAAAGGGATCAGCAGCATCGGTTCTATCTCGTATCCGTGCTCGGGCAGCTGCATGGATACATTGACCTGTACTTTTGTGCCAAAGCGCTGTTGCTGAAGGTCGATATAGCTTTGCAGATAGTCTGTTTCCTTATCCAGCGCCACAGTATCTTCATCGGCCTCATACAGCATATAGCGCATGAGGGAGGATAATTTGATCAGGGAAGGTTCCAGCTGATCTGACTGTTTTCTGGCCAGCGCCACCATGTTGTTCAGTACATTGAACATAAAATGGGGGCTTACCTGAGAACGCAGGAGGGAGAGTTCCGTTTTCAGATTTTCATTCTCTTTGTCACTGGCCAGTTTGTCTGCATTCATCTTGTCCCGGATCATTCGCCAGGCCGTACTACAGGCCAGTATGAACAATACGGTGAAGAAGGTGAAGAGGATGGTCGGTTTCAGTTCTGCCTGTTTATGCGTGATAAACGACTGTACAAAGAGGTATCTTAAGTAAATAAGCGCCGCAAAAAGGACCAGCAGTACGCCGCTGAATTGCAGGTATTTCTTACGATAGATCAGTTTCGGTATCAGCATATTTGAATTCAGATAGAAAAAGAGTGTAAGCAGGATGGCATTGATGATGAAATGGATATGCCAGTAGCGCTCATCGGGATCGGGTCCTCTGTGCTGATCAGGAGAAGGACGCAAAAGATAAGGCAGTGAAAAGAGCGTGATCCAGGCTACGGCGTGCAGGAAAACCTGTGCCCATTTCCTGGAATACCAAGCCTGTCTGGTATCGTTAACAAGTGTAGTCATTCCGGTGTGTGACATTAAACAACGGCAAAAGAACCAAAAAAATCCATCATTACGGGAAATATTGAGATGAATGCCTGTTTTTTGGCGGCAAACTTGTACTTTTCTTTTATATTGCTGTTTATTAGCGAATTAGGAAGCATATCATATCCCGAACCCCGGAGAAACTATTATTAATCGGCCATATAGGTAACCAGGTGTGTCAAAATAACTAAGTATTGATGAAAATCGGTCCTGCAAGCAACAGAAGGCATGGGAATAACGGTGTGGAACATGCTAAGTCCGCAAAGTGTTGAAAAAAATTCCCATTTCAACATGCAACATGACGGTACCCGCTATAAACTACGGAAAAGTATATTTGGATTTTTTTTTATTTAATTTCACCAATAATGCAATAACGTACATGTGGTTTGGGATAGTTACCAGCACGGAATAAGGACATTGTTTTACTGTTTTAAGGGATACTGGCACAGGGATTGGGCGATAAACAGTACGAACAACTATTCCGAATATCAGTAACATAACAGAAAGACACCGCGGTTACGAAAAGCTATGGCGTAAGCCTTTAAATCAAAAACCAGGTCCGGACGTTTGAGCAATATTGAAGTCAGGCGAGTCATGAAGAAGAAAGAGGAGCTCTACGTTTATTTTAATAACCGCGATACACCTTACAGCAGATGAGTAAAGTAAAGAATGTTTGCATTGTCGATGATGATGAATTATTCCAGTTTGTAATGCGGCAGCACTTTGAGCGGCTGGATCTTGTAGAACGCATTCATAAGTTTACAGACGGCGAACAGGCGCTCAATTATATCAAGTCGCACCTTGAACATCCGGATGAATTACCGGACCTTATCCTGCTGGACGTTAATATGCCTTACATGGATGGCTGGCAGTTTATGACTGAATTTGTACAGCTGCAGTTACCTGCCGGAAAACATATCCGGGTCTATATCCTTACCAGTTCAACGCACGAAAGTGATCTGCAGAAAGCCCGTCAGTTCCCAACCTTATCCGGTTATCTTGTAAAACCTATCGGAAAGAACATGATCCGCGAGATCCTCGTCGGAGCAGAACAGCACTAAATATTTTTCTGCATCAGTAGTCGTATATAGTCTGACCGTCATCTGCCTGTTTAGCTGGAGCAGAACAGCGCTAAGTCTTTTCCTGTATCAGTATCAGCATATGGTCTGATGACCGTCATCTGCCTGCTTAAGCAGAAGGCAGACCTTTGTCGTACAAGCACTGATTTATGAAAATAGAACAGCTTTACACAGGTTGCCTGGCGCATGGCGCCTATTACATTGAAAGTAACGGCGAAGCGGCTATCATTGATCCCCTGCGCGATGTAGCGGCTTATATCAGCAGGGCGCAACAGGATCATGCCGTGATAAAATATGTACTGGAAACACACTTTCATGCTGATTTTGTGTCCGGACATCTCGATCTGGCTGCAGCCACGGGCGCGAATATTGTCTATGGTCCGGGCGCAACGCCCGCCTTTCCTGCCTATATCGCAACAGACGGCGAAATACTCACACTCGGAAATATACAGATCAAAGTATTACATACCCCGGGACATACCATGGAAAGCAGCTGTTTCCTGCTGATCGATGCAGCAGGTAAGGAGACTGCGCTTTTCTCCGGTGATACCCTCTTTATCGGAGATGTGGGCCGGCCCGATCTGGCACAGCAGGCTTCCGGTAAAACCCGGGAAGAACTGGCAGGGATCCTGTTTGATTCTTTGCGCACTAAGATCATGTCTTTACCTCCTGATGTTACGGTGTATCCTGCCCATGGCGCGGGTAGTGCCTGCGGGAAACTGATCAGCGGTCAGCGTACAGATACCCTGGGCGGACAATTACGTACGAATTATGCCCTGCGCGCTGATATGAGCAGGGAGGAGTTTATAACAGCCGTTACCGACGGACTCACCCCTCCACCTGCTTATTTTCCTTTGAATGTACAGATGAATAAACAGGGCTATGAAAATGTAGACGATGTGATCACACGTGGTACCCGGGCATTGTTACCCGATGCATTTGAAGCCCTCGCGAATGAAACAGGCGCGGTGATCCTGGATACCCGCGGACCGGAACTATTTGTAGATGGTTTTATACCCGGCGCTGTAAATATTGGTCTGGATGGCAATTTTGCGCCCTGGGCAGGTACCCTGATCCCCGGACAACAACCGATTCTGTTCATTGCCGATCCGGGAAGGGAACAGGAGGTGGTGACACGGCTGGCCCGTATTGGATTTGATAATACCCTGGGGTATCTGAAAGGCGGTTTTGAAGCCTGGCGGGCTGCTGGTCGTACAGTAGATGATATTGTGGCTATTACACCGGCGGAACTGGCCGAACGGCAGTCCTGGATACCGGTACAGCTGATCGATGTACGCAGGAGGAATGAATTCAGCGGAGAACATATAGCAGGCGCTGTCAATATACCACTGGATTATATCAACGATCATATAGGTCAGCTGGATAAGCAGCAGTTATATTACGTGCATTGTGCCGGTGGTTACCGTTCTGTGATCTTTATTTCCATTATGCGTATGAGGGGGTATCACAATTTTGTGGATGTGAAGGGAGGGATGAAAGCCCTGAAGGAAAGCGGACTTTTTCAGCTGAGCGATTACTTTACGCCTTCGTCTACCTGATGGGACGGGCTGGCATGTGTCTTGTTTAATGATCAGTATTAAATCTACAACACATGAAAACATTTGGTCTCATTCTTATCGCAGCCGGCATTTTGATGATCGTTGTCCGCGGTTTCTCCGTAAAAACACAAAAGAAAGTAGTGGATCTTGGTCCGGTAGAGGTAAACAAAACTGAAAACCGCTGGATCGGATGGCCTACCTATGCAGGCGGTATTATCGCTGCTGTAGGACTGGTGCTCGTATTGACCGACAGGAAAAAATAAGGTCAGATAAGCAGGCGAATAGTTATTTTTGAAAAAAAGTTTCGTATGCCTGAATTAATGAACGATAAGCTACAGGTAGTTGTTGCAGAGAAAGGAGCCGAATTACAGAGCATCGTCCGTAAGGACCTTCAGCAGGAGTACCTGTGGCATGCCGGACCAGAATGGGCCAAGAAAAGCCCCGTATTATTCCCGATAGTGGGAACACTTAAGAACAATACTTACACATATAAAGGGAAAAGCTACACGCTTGGCCGCCACGGTTTTGCCCGTGATAAGGTCTTTACCCTGACAGAACAGACAGCAGATAAGCTGGTGTTCACCCTGACGGAGTCGGAAGATTCTTTACAGGTCTATCCTTTTCATTTCCGTTTCCAGGTAGTGTATACCATACATGACACTTCCCTGCAGGTATCTTATGTAGTGGAGAATACCGGTAAGGATACCATGTATTTTTCTGTAGGCGCACATCCTGCGTTTAAGGTGCCGCTGACAGAAGAGACGACATATGAGGATTATTACCTGCATTTTAATAAGGAGGAAAATGACGGCGTATGGCCATTGTCAGCCGACGGACTGATAGAACTGACGCCGGAGCCATTCCTGGTAAAAACACATAAACTGGGCCTGAAGCATCACCTGTTCTATAAAGATGCACTGGTATTCAAAACCCTGGCCTCTACCATCATGGAACTGAAAAGCGATAAATCGCCACGTGGTCTGAAGATGCAATACGAAGGATTCCCTTATATGGGTATCTGGGCGGCGAAAGACGCCAACTTTGTATGTATTGAGCCCTGGAACGGTATTGCTGACAGCGTGAATGCGACAGGTGATATTACCGGTAAAGAAGGGATCCATATACTGGATGCCGGCAAACGTTTTGAAAGAAGCTGGACGGTAACACTGTTTTAAGCAGTGATAATATAATTGATGACGGGATACTGGTATGCACTGGTATCCCGTTTTTTATTCTTCAGCTGATTGTTCTTTTTTACGCTGATAGTAACGTTTGGATTTGTCCGCAGTACCACAGCTGTCAGGGCTGCACCAGCGTTTCTTGTTGTTTTTGGTCTGATCGAGAAAGATCCATCCACAGGTTCCGCATTCCTTGATACGTATATGCTCTTCCGTAGTAAGCACATCGTAGGCCGATTTCATCACTGTCCATAACGGTGCGAGGAGGTCGGTGTATTCCTGTTTCAGGATAGCCCGTATGCCTGTACCGGAAGGTTCAAACTGTAGTTTTGATAGTCCGGTACCAAGCGCTTTATTGAATTTCTCCAGCACGCCGGCAGTGAGTGTACTGCCATCATTCTCCGCAATACCGGAAAAGAACTGATACAGCGTTTCTCTTGTTTTCTTCAGTTTCTGCAGGGCGAGACCGGCAGCCGTTTCATCCTTCGCAGCTTCCTGTAAGAGGGCGTTGCGCTGTGCTTCATCAAGGATATCTACCTTTTTGCACCATTCCATGACTTCCTGGTAGCTGCCGAGGTATTCGTGCAGATTGATACCCCTCCATGCATTTACCGTATTGATAAAATGGAAACAGAGGGC
Source organism: Chitinophaga sp. YR627 (assembly GCF_900114995.1). Taxonomy (GTDB): domain Bacteria; phylum Bacteroidota; class Bacteroidia; order Chitinophagales; family Chitinophagaceae; genus Chitinophaga. The sequence goes on along the minus strand of NZ_FOUX01000005.1, from coordinate 66,728 downwards.
GCCGCCATCCAGGGATAATGTTGCTATTGATCTTTCCTTACTCATTTACGTACTCAAAAATACGACATTTGGTATTACTACTATCAAAAATTAGTTTGATGGTAGTAAAAAAATACTATTTTTATACCAGTAAATACGATTTAACAGGTAAAAACGGAGACATGAATGCTGAACGGAATGCGCCGCAGTGGTTGATCATACTGGCTTTTATGGCGGTGTATATCGTCTGGGGTACGACGTATCTGGCAGTGATCTATGGATTGCGGGGTTTTCCGCCGTTTATGCTGTCCGGGCTGCGGTACCTGCTGGCGGCTATCCTGTTGCTGGGATGGTGTAGGATAAGAGGTGTGGCCTGGCCGGGATGGTCGGTGGTAAAGGTCTGTATTGTGAGCGGTATCCTGATGCTGGTGGGCGGTAGTGGGATTGTGGCATGGTCGGAGCAGTATGTTACTTCCGGACAGGCGGCTATTATGATCGCTACAGAGCCGTTTGTGTTTCTGCTGGCGGACAGGAAGCGCTGGCGGGAATACTTTGGGAATGTATTTATCATTACGGGGCTGCTGGTCGGTTTTGCGGGGATCATCCTGTTTTTCGGAGGAGGAGAGGCTGCCGCGGAACAGGGCGCTGATAATACCATGCAATGGGTGGGCTATGGCGCCATACTGGTAGGAACAGTGTTCTGGGTGTCGGGCGCTTTACATGCAGAAGGCAAACTGGATAAGCGTACCCCTAATATCCTCAGCAGTGCCATTCAGTTGTTAGCGGCAGCGATTGCCAGCGGTTTACTGAGCGGCGCAACGGGAGAGTGGTCCCGCTTCCATATAGAACAGGTGCCGGCTGCCGCATGGGCCGGATTATTATATCTCGTTTTCTTTGGCTCCCTGATAGCCTATATGGCATTTACCTGGCTCATAACAGTGCGTCCGCCGGCATTGGTCAGCACCCATACCTACGTTAATCCCGTAGTGGCGGTGCTGATGGGCTGGGCTTTTGTAAATGAGCAACTTAGCTGGATGCAGTTGCTGGGTATGTTCGTTATACTGGTGGGTGTATTGTTAACTAATTTCCCCAACTACAAACTATCTTTTAACAGGCAACGTGCCTGAACATTTTTTAAATACCTTTGCCCGTAGTTTATTAAAGGAAGTAAACGCAGCAAAACTTTAGGAAAATGAATTTTAACCTGGACAAAATTCCTGAACGTACGAAACAACCTCGTTCATTTGGTATTACAATGGTGACTGATAAGGGGCTGAGCCTGCAGGATACGAAAGACTTCCTGTCTGTATCTTCGGCACACGTGGATATGGTGAAGCTGGCCTTCGGTACAGCATATGTAACACCTAACCTGGATGAAAAGATCAAAGTATATCAGTCATATAATATCCCTGTTTATTTCGGTGGTCTGCTGCTCGAGGCTTTCATTATCCGTAGTCAGTTTGATGATTATATCGATGTGGTGAAAAAGTACGGCATCAATTACTTTGAAGTATCTGACGGGTCTCTTTCTATCCCGCATGCAGAGAAATGCGGCTATATAGAGAAACTGGCCAAACTGGGTACCGTACTGAGTGAGATCGGTTCAAAAGATAAAGACCGTGAGCATATCACGCCGCCTTATAAATGGATAGAACTGATCAAAGCGGAGCTTTCCGCCGGTTCTGAATATATCATTGCAGAAGCGAGAGAAACAGGTAACGTAGGTCTGTACCGCGACTCCGGTGAGGTAAGAGAAGGGCTGGTACAGGAGATCCTGACACAGGTATCCGGAGAGAAGATCATCTGGGAGGCACCCCGGAAAGACCAGCAGCTGTATTTCCTGGACCTGATGGGTTGTAATGCGAACCTGGGTAATATTGCCTATAATGAAGTGATTTCACTGGAAGCAATGCGCGTAGGTTTACGTGGAGATAGTTTCCATTTTTACCTGGACGGAACGAAATAATATTATTGCAGATATGCAGGGAGGCCGGTCTTAATGACCGGCTTTTTTATTGCCAGTCATATCCGTGAAAAAAAATTATACTGCAGGATGTATGGATATCTGCATGGCTATCAACATCTTCTGTTATTGAGTATTGTCCCCCTATTAAGATTTATCTGCCCTGGATGTTTTAAAGGCGTATTGATATTTAAAAATAAACATATATTTGCCGCGCATTAATAATGCGGGGACCCTATATTATTTGTGTTTTAAACCCATAACCATACTAACACTAACACCACAGAATTTTTAATCAGAACAATATATCAGAAAACCTATGAAAAGAATCCTTTTGAGTGCAGCTGTACTCGGACTGTTTTTTACTGCCTGTAAAGACGATGAAACCAATAACCCGCAACCCGATGTTGCTGTAAAACTGCTGGCGAAAGACGTTTCTGAACACGACAGTACAATACTTGACTATGATGCAAGCAGGAAATTAGCATCGTTTCAGCGCTATGCCCTGGAAGATGCTGATGATAAGGTTGTTGCAAAACCTTCTTATGAAAACAACAGGCTCACAGCGTTTTTTACCGGTGCTACCCTGAATGCTGCTACGCATAAAGCGGTAACTTTCGGATATAACACTGCCGGTAAGGTATTTACTGTAAACTTCTATGATGAAGAAGACGGAAGCCTGAACCAGTACGATAGTATTGCATATGATGCAGCTGGTCGTGTTTCTGCCGTATATATTGCAGAGAAAGTGGCTGTAGAAAACCATCTGGGTTTCTTTGAAAAGAATGTGTTTGAGTGGGATGCAAAGGGCAATGTTGTGAAGACACACAGAATTGCTTTCGCAAACGGTACTGAAGCAAAAGATACCACTACTGCTGTATTGACGTATGATGATAAGGTGAACTACACAGCAAAACAGCCGGAGCTTTATCTGATCGATGTTGAAGATGTAGCTGCTGCGCTCTCAGCCAATAATATTCTGACGGAAACAATCCAATACGAAACATCTAAGGAAATTACCACTAACGTGTATACTTATGATGCGGAGAACTACCCTGTTACAAAAAAATCAACCAGAAAAGGAATACAGGGTGATACGGAAGTTAGTTCTTCCACTGAAAATCACAAGCTGACTTACACTAAGAAATAGTCATCTGCACATGAAATAAAAGATACCTTCCGGATGTAACATTCCGGAAGGTATCTTCGTTTTTATAACTATGAATGCCTATCCTGCATGTGGTAAGTATCCCCCCGGCGGAAAGACGTTGATGTATCATATGAGGGGACATTACAGTACATTCGTCCGCCAGTTCCCGTTAACGTATATGCAGGCCGGGAAGGTCAGTTATTTTTTATCTTTATCAGCTAATACATTTAACCTATGAAAGGATTGCTTTTTGGAGCAGCTACACTTGCATTGTTTTTTATTGCCTGTGACCCGCCCGGAAAAGTTCCGGTTGCACCCGAACCAGGAGGGAACGTAAAACTGTTATTCACTGACGTTACAGATACGGATAGCAGTGTACTCAGTTACGATACCAGTAAACAATTTACATTGTTTGAACAACATGATCTGAGTGATGGTTTTACTGTTTTTGTAAAACCTGTGTTTGAAAATAACAAACTTACTACAGCACTGGTGGGTTTGTCAAAATCAGATATCACACATCAATTCAAGACGTTTAACTATTACATGGAAGGCAAACTGAGAAGCGTGTATTCTTACGAATATGGCTTTGATAAACCAGCCCGTATAGATAGCCTTTTGTACGATGCATCCGGGAGTCTGACAACAAGTTACGTTTCGGTAATTGCGAGTGCCGGCGCCCAGATCGGTCTCTATCAGAAGAACTTATTTGATTGGAATGGCGAGGGGAATATTGTCAAAAGGTTTAGCATTGCGATGGAAGGTGGTAAAGAAACAAAGGATACTACTACTACTGTTTATACCTATGACAATAAAGTTAATTACGTTACAAAGCAACCTGATTATGGAATGATGCAGCTGGAGGAAGTGGCGGATATATTCTCTGCCAACAATATACTGACTGCTGTTGTCTCAGGGCCAGACACTAAGAGGGAAATTAAGAATGTGTACTATTATGACTGGGATGGTTATCCTGTTCAGGTAATTACGACAGAGAAGGAATTTTATAATGGTTCCGTAGTAGATACCAGGGAGTCTGGTCACAAGCTGACTTACGTCAAAAAGTAGTCTTTGTTAAAGCAAAAAGAGGGTATATCCAAATAAGATATACCCTCTTTTTATTTATTAACTGTCGGAGACAGGTGGTGATTTAGTGAGGTTCAGAACGTTTATATATGTTTGATACAATCCATTGATCCTGTGTTATTTCAGGATATTCTCAATCTCCTGTAATTCCGCTGTATCAAACTGTACCTTGTGCAATGCACCCAGGTTATTATCCAATTGTTCCACAGAGCTGGCGCCTATCAGTACCGTCGTAACGCGTTTATCTTTCAGTATCCATGCCAGTGCCATTTGTGCCAGGGTCTGGCCTCTTTGCAGTGCGATAGCATTCAGTCGCTGGATCTTATCCAGTTTCTCTGCTGTGATATGATCCGCTTTCAGGAAGCCGCTTGGTTTGCTGGCTCTTGAACCTTCCGGAATACCTTTCAGGTAACGATCCGTCAGTAAACCCTGTGCCAGCGGGGAGAATGGAATACAACCCACACCATTTGCTTCCAGTACGTCCAGCAGACCACCTTCCACCCATCTTTCAAACATAGAGTATTTCGGCTGATGGATCAGGCAGGGAGTGCCTAATGATTGTAATACAGCAAGAGCGGCTTTTGTCTGTTCAGCAGTATAGTTGGATAAACCGACATATAATGCCTTACCCTGACGAACGGCTATATCCAGCGCGCCCATGGTCTCTTCTATCGGTGTTTCCGGATCGGGACGGTGGGAGTAGAAGATATCGACATAGTCGAGTTTCATGCGACGCAGACTCTGATCGAGGCTGGACAGCATATACTTACGGGAACCCCATTCTCCGTATGGGCCAGGCCACATATGGTAACCGGCCTTGGTGGAGATGATCAGTTCATCACGTAGGTTGCCTGAAAAGTCTTTCTGTAAAATCGCGCCGAAATTCTCTTCCGCAGATCCCGGTACCGGACCATAGTTGTTAGCCAGGTCGAAATGGGTGATCCCTTTATCGAAGGCACGGCGGACGATAGAACGGCCATTTTCAAAGTTATCAATAGACCCGAAGTTATGCCAGAGACCCAGTGAAACAGCCGGGAGGCGGATACCGCTCTTACCGCAACGGTTGTATATCATAGTATCATACCGGTCACTTGCAGGAACATAAGCACTCATAATGTGGTTTTTTTTGGACGTACAAGATAGTGCTATTTATAAGAAATAAAGCATTGGGGTTATGGGAGCTGATAAGTGGCCGGACCGCTATTAAAAAAGAGAGTAAAGAGGGTCTGACTATACTTACCCTACGTTGGAACTGCGAAGAAAAGGGAGCACTAAGGCAGGGTAAGTATAGTCTGACTATATACAGGAAAGGAAAACACTACAAAAATAATAGAATTGAATGTCAGCTGGCTTCAGTGGAACTGTCTTTTAATGCTGTGACATACCAGGTGGTTGCTAAGCACTTATACACTCTGGAAATAACTATTCATATATTCACTGGGGGACCGTTGTGTGACGGACTTGAATACCCGGTTAAAGTTGGTAATACTGTTAAACCCACAGGTATATGCCACTGTAGCGATGTTATCATAACTACCATCTGTCAGCTTTTTACAGGCTTCGTTGATCCTCACTTCATTCAGGAAGGAAACGAAGGTATGCAGCGTATGTTTCTTGAAGAAACGGCAGAATGCCTGCGGCGTCATACAGGCCTGTTTGGCGGCATCTTCCAGGGTGATGGGCTTATCATAATGATGCATGATATAATTGTAGATAGTCCCGATACGGATGCCTTCGTGTTCGCTGACAGGCTGTGCACGCTGACCGGATGCCAGTGGCGTAATATCCGGACAACCGGATAACTGTTTCAGCAGTTCGACAAACTGTAACAGCTGCTCTGTTCCTGTACTGTTAGTGACCTTCAGCATACGGCTGGAGATTTCCGTAGCCTGCTCGGGAGGTACTTTAAAGCCCGACTGGTGTTGCTGGATAAAGTTCTTCAGCACTTTGATCTCCGGCAGGTTGAAGAAGCCTGCCAGTTCGCCGTCAGGATTAAAGAATATTACCAGCGCCACTATTTTTTTCCGGCTTTTGGGTTGAAAATAAGAGGCCTCACTCTTGAAAATATGCGGCTGATTTGCCCCCAGCCAATAGATCTCATTGGCCCGGAAGGGATGCATATTGTTGTCGGCCACCAGGGTACCTTCACCCTGCTGGATCCAGGTGAGCTGGATCTCCTGGTGCCTGTGCAGATGGGGGTAGAAGTAAGGCAGTACATCTTTCTGTACAATGATGGATTTGTCCAGCGGAACAGGTATGGTAAACTGTAGCACTTTCATCTGGTAGCAATTTTAATAGTAAGCGCAAGTTGGCTTGCAGGAATGTATTTACAGGTCTTGAATCTTTCTTACGTAGTAATTACGCGTTATACTGGTTGATACTTCTGACACTAATGAGTGTGAATCTTACAATTATTCACTGTGTACCAATATTACAAATTTTAACCCGGATTTTGCAAAAAAATATAAGATCAGGTCAAAAAAAGGTTAAGTCCCGGTATATATGAACCAGACCCTATGAAAACAGGTTAATATCAGGTAATAATTGATTACTATCAGATAGGCTCCCTTTATCTCTTTCTGATACTTTTGAACAAAAAATTGTTCTTCTATGGCTATTGAATGGAAAGGAATATTTCCCGCATTTACCACAAAGTTTACAGCCGCTGATGAACTGGACCTGCCGCTGTTCGGTAAGAACCTGCAAGCCCAGATCGCTGCCGGTATTGATGGGGTTATCTTAGGCGGTTCGCTTGGCGAGGCCAGTGTCATTACTACTGCAGAAAAGGAAACATTGACGAAGTATGCAGTCGAGCAGGTAGCGGGGAAGATCCCGGTTGTCATGAATATTGCAGAAGGTTCCACTGCGGAAGCGATCAGACAGGCAAAGCTCGCAGCTGCCTGGGGTGCAAAAGGTTTGATGCTGTTACCACCGATGCGTTATAAAAGCGATGAACGCGAGACAGCTGAATACTTTAAGGCGGTGGCTGCTTCCACAGATCTGCCTATTATGATCTATAACAATCCTGTTGATTATAAAGTAGAAGTGACCCTGGAGATCTTTGATCAGTTGCAGGCTTACAGCAATATTCAGGCGGTAAAGGAATCTACCCGTGATGTATCTAATGTAACACGTATGATCAGTCGTTTTGGTGATCGTTTCAGTTTGCTGTGCGGTGTAGATACGCTGGCAATGGAAGAAATGATCTTAGGCGCGAATGGCTGGGTTGGCGGACTGGTATGTGCATTTCCTGCTGAAACTGTCGCCATCTATAAACTGACAAAAGCAGGCCGTATAGCAGAAGCACTGGCTATTTACCGCTGGTTCCTGCCATTACTGGAACTGGACCTGCATCCAAAACTCGTACAGTATATCAAACTGGCAGAACAACAGGCCGGATTAGGCAGTGAAACTGTAAGAGCGCCACGTCTGGCACTGGTAGGAGAGGAGAGGACAAGGATCCTGCAGGTGATCGATTCCGCTATTGCTGCCAGACCTGTATTACCAGATTATCTTTCACTTTAACGCTCTATGCATGCAGACAGATGAAATCATGCAGCGTGCAGCTGCTGCTTTTGAGGAGTACAGGTATACCACGCCTGCTATAAGGGCTGCCTTCCTTGAAGCAATTGCTGCCGCTATCGAAGCACAAAGGGAACCATTGGTAGCAACGGCACATACAGAATCGAATCTGCCGCTTCCCAGACTGAATGGCGAGATCACCCGTACCACTTCACAGTTACAGCTTTTTGCGACGCTGATAAAAGAAGGTAGTTGGGTAGAAGCAGTGATCGATACTGCTAAACCAGCGGCCACTCCTGCTAAGCCGGATATCCGCAGGATGCTATTGCCGGTAGGTCCGGTGGTGGTTTTTGGCGCGAGTAATTTCCCTTTTGCTTTTTCTACCGCAGGAGGAGATACCGCCAGTGCATTAGCCGCTGGTGCGACAGTTGTGATCAAGGGGCATCCTGCGCATCCGCGTACTTCGCAGTTAGTGTTTGAAGCGATACAGGCTGCTATCAAAACAAGCGGTATGCCTGCGTATACGGTACAACATGTGACAGGGGAGGGGAATGCTATCGGGAAAGAACTGGTCATGCATCCGCTGACGACAGGTGTAGGATTTACCGGTTCTTTTCAGGGTGGGAAAGCCCTGCTGGATTATGCTGCACAACGGGAAGTACCGATTCCGGTATTCGCAGAAATGAGCAGCATTAATCCGGTCGTGTTTTATCCGGATGCACTGGCTACACAGTCAGCGCAACTGGCACAGACCTTCGCGACTTCCATTACACTGGGTATGGGGCAGTTCTGTACCAATCCGGGTATCCTGATCGGGCTGAAAAGTGCAGCACTTGAATCGTTCATTGAGCAACTGGGAACAGCAATAGCAGCTGTTGCTCCGCAGAAGATGCTGCACAAAGGTATCTGCGAAGCATATGACAAAGGCCGTACCCGTATGCTGACAGAACCGGAGGTAACACTGGTCAATGAATCAGCTGTACCTGAGACGATGGAAGCATGGCCGGCACTGGCCAGAACAACGGCCAATGCTTTCCTGGTGAATCCGGCTTTGAAAGAAGAACTCTTCGGCCCTTATTCACTGATCGTGGAATGTACAGATAAAGCGGAGCTGATCGCTGTGCTGAAAAGTCTGCATGGTCAACTCACGACCACTATTGTTGGTACGCCGGCAGACACTGCACAATGGAAAGACGTTATCACCATACAATCGACCCTTGCGGGCCGTGTCATTCTCAATAACCCACCTACCGGTGTGGAAGTATGTGCTGCAATGGTACACGGCGGACCATTTCCCGCCACCACCGACCAGCGTTTTACTTCGGTAGGCACGAGTGCTGTCCGCCGCTGGGTGAGACCTGTATGTTTTCAGAACTTCACAGATGATATGCTGCCGGATGCATTGAAGGCAGCCAATCCCCTGGGCATATGGCGCCAGGTGGACAATCAGTTTGTGCGATAAACCCAGTACCCTATGTCAGATCAACCAACATCTTTCCGGCGGTCCTTCGGACTGCTGGACGCTACGATGATTGTAGCCGGCTCCATGATCGGTTCAGGTATTTTCCTGGTAAGCGCCGATATTACCCGCAATGTAGGCTCCGCCGGCTGGCTGGTGCTGATATGGATCATTACCGGTCTGCTGACGCTGACAGCCGCGCTGAGTTACGGCGAGTTAAGCGCTATGTTCCCACATGCAGGCGGACAGTATGTATACCTGAAAGAGGCGTTTAACCGGTTGACGGGTTTCCTGTTTGGCTGGAGTTTCTTTACGGTGATACAGGCTGGTTCTATTGCAGCGGTAGGCGTGGCCTTTGCAAAGTTTTCGGCTTATATCTTTCCTGTATTGAGTGAGAAGCATATTGTGGCAGATCTGGGCTTTATTACCATCTCTGCCGCACAACTCACTTCTATTCTGCTGATCGTACTGCTGACCTTCATCAATACCCTCGGGGTCAAAGAAGGGAAGCTGATACAGACCGGTTTTACACTGGCGAAGATCGCCGCGCTGCTGGCCCTGATCTTATTCGGTTGTTTTGCAGCCAACAAGACGATCTGGGATGCTAACTGGGAGACGGGCTTTGTATTACAGCAGATGACCACACAGGATGGAGCGGTTCAGCTGAGTGCATATGCCGGCGCCGGATTTGCTGCTTTGGGCGCCATTGCCGGTAGTATGGTCGGCAGTCTGTTCAGCAGTGATTCCTGGAATAACGTCACCTTTATCGCGGGGGAGATCAAACGGCCGGAGCGTAACATCGGCAGAAGTCTTTTCCTGGGTACATTGATCGTCACGGTTATTTACGTAGCGACCAATCTGGTTTACCTGGGTGTGTTATCCCTGCGGGAGATCGCATTCGCAGAAAATGAAAGAGTCGGCGTAGCCGCTGCTGTGAAGATCTTTGGCGCCAGGGGAACTTATATCATTGCGGCACTGCTGATGGTATCCACTTTTGGGTGTAACAACGGACTGATACTATCCGGCGCAAGGGTATGTTATACAATGGCAAAGGATGGCGTTTTCTTTAAACAGCTGGCTACGCTGAATAAGAACGCGGTGCCGGGCAAGGCCCTGTGGATACAGTGTATCTGGGCTTCCCTGTTATGCCTCAGCGGCAAATACGGGCAGTTGCTGGATTATGTCATTTTCGTTGTGCTGATCTTCTATATCCTCACTATTGCCGGTATCTTCCGGCTGCGCCGTACCAGACCTGATCTTCCAAGGCCATATAAAGCCTTTGGTTACCCTGTACTGCCATTGCTGTACATAGTGTCAGCCAGCATCATTTGCGTGGCGCTATTGGTCTATAAACCGCTTTATACATGGCCCGGGCTATGTATAGTGTTGCTGGGTATACCGGTATATTATGCGGTATGGAAAAAGAAGGAGTAGTTACTGTTGACCGGAAAACGGCTCTATCGACATTTCCGTTGCGCCGTGCAGGTGTACGTCATTGGTTTCTTCGAATACTTTTCCGTCTTCATAGGCGACCGCTACAAATACGGAGAGTTTTTGTCTGGCGGGACCTTTGAAGGTGCCTTTCACCGGACTGCAGTCATTGAAATGCCTTCCGACAGATAATTTCACATGTTTATTGGTTACCCAGATATTGTTGGTCGGGTCGATACCTGCCCAGCCGTATCCGGGTATCCATGCTTCCACCCATGCGTGTGTAGCGCCTTCTCCGCGCATACCATCCTTATTAGGACAGATATACCCGCTGATATAACGGCAGGGGATGCCGCAGGAGCGGAGTATGTGCAGCATGAGGTGCGCAAAGTCCTGGCATACGCCTGCCCGGTGTTCCAGGATCTCGTCGACAGTTGTTTCGATATTGGTGATACCCTTCAGGTATTTGAAGTTTTTAAAGATGTATTCGCTGCAATGTTCGGTAACAGCGGCCACGCTTTTCTCCGGCTGACGGATCACGGTGATGATATTGTCAATAGCGGACTGATTACTGATCATATCAGGCCGGGCCAGTTCCAGCAACAGGAGGCTGTCGGCCGTTTCCTGCTGTAACTGTGCGAAGCCTGAGTGGAAATTGATCTGTAACTGGGAAGAAGCGGTCGTGCGTACCAGCAGTTTACTTTCGATACTCAGCACTTTATGTGGCGGCAGCAGGTTGAAGTTGCCCACCTTATTACCAAAATAATCTGTGAAACTATGGATTTCCGGCTGACCGGTAATCAGCAGTTCATGCTGCAATATTTCCTGCTCCGGACACTGATAGGGGAAGATCCTGATCTCATTGACGCTTTCTTTGACCGGTCTGTCGTACTCGTATCTGGTAATATGATGTATTCTGAAAATGGCCATATGCTGGTTTATGCGTAGGAGAAAAATTTTTGCGTCAGAAGGTGGGCGAAATGCAGGAGATCGCCCCGTAAGGTCTCCAGGAATGGCTGGAGACTTTTATTCGTCAGATCATCGATTTCCATGTGTTTCACTTTGCTGTGCAGGCGTCCGAAATTACGGATCAGGGCTGCATTCTCTTCAGAGATATGACCTTTGGTCACATCCTGTAAATGACGGTCAATTCTGCCCAGCGAATATATAACGGAATGCGCAAAATCTTCATTAAATAATACCTGGTGTAATACATCATGAGTATACTGATAGGAGCGGTAGGTCTTTAGGTGCAGTTCGTACCCGGATAGCGACATCAGGAGGTGCCGCCACTGCATGATATCTTTTGTATCATCTACCCGATAGTGGTTCAGGGCGTACTGTTTGTCGGTCAGCACGATCGTCTCCGTACAGCGTTCTATATATTTACCCAGGTTCATATAGCCCCAGCCCGTTCCCCTGGCCATGGTTATATCCGTGATTCCGGTATAGAGCACAGAATGACGTGTGAAGAGGTCGAGTACATCGGCCGCTTCGTAATTGGAGAGACGGCTGTCCAGTGATGGCTGATTGATCAGGTGGTAAAATGAATTGACTTCCTCCCATACTTCCTTGGTGATATAATCCTGGATACCACGTGCATTTTCCCTGGCTTTGCCGATAAGGGCTTTCAGGGAATTACTGTTGGCCGGGTCGGTCAGGAGTTTCTTCAGGGCAGCGCCGCTATTGTGAGAGATCTGGTTGATCTCTTCCGCATTGGTGCTGGTAAATGTCTCTAATACAGGCCTCCAGGTGAGAGGGCCATTGACATCTTTATCCAGCGAAAGAAGGTTATGAGTAGCTGTAACGCGTAGTAAGCTTTCGGCCCGCTCCATATAACGGGCGAGCCAGAACAATGAATCAGCGATCCTGCTTAGCATGTATATGAGTTCGTTTTAAAGGTCAATCTATAATCCAGGTATCCTTACTGCCTCCACCCTGGGAGGAGTTGACAATGAGGGAGTCTTTCCGCAGGGCGACACGTGTGAGTCCGCCGGGAACGATCTGTACCCCCTGCGGACCGCAAAGCGCATAAGGACGCAGGTCCACATGCCGGGCCTGGAAGGTGCCATCTATAAAACAGGGTACGGTAGAGAGCCGGATGATGGGCTGCGCGATAAAGCTACGCGGATCTGCTTCGATAGCCGCTTTGGCTTTCAGCCATTCCTCCGGGGATACTTTATTTCCCATGACCATGCCATATCCACCGGATTGATTCGTGCGTTTGATCACCATGTTGGTATAGTTTTCAAATACGTAGTGTCTGGCGTCCGGGCTACTCATTTCGTAGGTAGGTACATTGGGCAGGATAGGTTCCTCATTGAGGTAGTACCGGATCATGGCGGGTACGTAGGCATATACCGCCTTATCATCAGCGACCCCGTTACCGATGGCATTGACAATAGCGACGTTCCCCATCCGGTAGGCGCTCATTAAACCTGGGATGCCCAGGGCACTATCCGGCCGGAACATAAGCGGGTCCAGAAATTCATCGTCTATTCTGCGGTAGATGACGTGGACTTGTTCCAGACCATCGGTGGTCTTCATATACACTTTATGATTGTTGACCAGCAGGTCCCGGCCTTCTACCAGGGTAATACCCATTTGTCTGGCCAGAAAGGTATGCTCGTAATAGGCGGAGTTATAAATACCCGGTGTCAGCAGGACGACCCGCGGATTGGATAATTGTCCGGGGCCCATTTGCTGCAGTATTTCATGCAGCATAAGCGGGTAATTACTCACCCTTCTGACATGGCTGGCGGCCAGGAGTGCGGGAAAGATCCTTTTGGTGACTTCCCGGTTCTCCAGCATATAACTGACCCCGGAAGGCGTCCGCAGGTTATCTTCCAGTACGTAAAAATGGCCATCCTCGCCCCGTATCAGGTCAATACCGGAGATATGGACATAAATATCATGTGGCACCCTGATGCCGAATACTTCCCGGGTATAATGAGGGCAGGAGGCGATCAGGGAAGCAGGTACGATCTTGTCTTTCAGGATCTGCTGTTCATTGTAGATATCCTTGAGGAAGAGATTAAGGGCTTTGAGCCGTTGTTTGATACCGGCTTCGATGTGTTCCCATTCTTTGCCGGTGATGATGCGGGGAATGATGTCAAAAGGGAAAATACGCTCGATACCGGCGTCTTCGCTGTACACGGTAAAGGTGATCCCCTGATTCATGAAAAGCTCGCCGGCCAGTCTGTCTTTCCGTTGCAGATCGCTGATGCTGAACTGCCGGAGGGTGGCAATGACCTTGTTGTATTGCTCCCGTATCTGCTGGCGGTCGCACATTTCATCCCAGGTGCCGGTGCCCTGGTCATAGTGTTCTAACAAAGTTGGCAGACTCATTCCAGTGGATTTAATGGGTTAGAAAGTATAAGGGTGACAGCTACAATTTAATATTTTAGGAGGATAAATGCCAGGGTTTGCTACAAAAAAGTGCAGAAATAGAGAGTCTGATTCCATAAAATGTCTATTTTATGGGTGATAATATTCGTATTAATTTTATTGTAATATATCTACTCTGGTGTACAGAAATCCCATTTGTACCCGGTAGCGTAGATCGTTTTCAGGTAGTTTCCAGCTCCACCTTCCTGTAGTTTTTTCTTTAGGTTTTTGATATGGGCATAGATGACATTATGGTCATCCCGCAAACCGGCAATATCGCCGGATAGTTGTTCTGCCAGTTCCTGTTTGGAGAGGACCTTGTTTTTATTGCCGATAAAATAGATCAGGAGGTCAAATTCCTTGCGCGTAAGCAGCACAGGCATGTCATTGATATAAACGGTTTTTGCCAGCAGATCGACCGTTAAAGCCCCCTGTCTGATAATATTGGAGTTATTGTATTTTCTTCTTCTGATCACTGAGAATATCCTGGCGCCGAGTTCCGGTAAATAAAACGGTTTAGTAAGGTAATCGTCAGCTCCGTTCTGTAAGGCGTGGATCTTATCTTCATACGATTGTCTCGCGGAGATAATAATAACACCTTCCTGTTTGTCTCTCTTCTTGATTTCCTCCAGCAGCTTGCTTCCATCACCATCGGGCAGGTCCAGGTCCAGTAAAATGCAATCATAGTCATATACCGCGATCTTCGACTGTGCTCTCTTGTAAGTATTGGCATACTCACATATATAGTTTTCGGCTGATAAATAGGAGATCATCACCTGCGATAAAGACAACTCGCCATCAATGATCAGTATTTTCATACCACAATATTATTTCTGAAATCTAAATCAATTTTGAATTTGGAGGCCCTTTATGGACAAATAATGCGTGTATTACGCTTGTATAGCTTTAAGATAAAATTCTATGTGATGGTGTATCGCTTTGTGATAAAGGGTTTGGTGGATTCTGTTTTAATTCTGAATGCGTTTTTCTTTATACCGGACTATTCAAAATTATAGTGCTGTTTTTTTCCGGATGCGTCTCGGTGGGGCGGTGTATACATTTTTTCTTTGCAGAAAATTCTACAACCTGGTGAAACATATATACCTGATTCTGATCTTAGCTTTATGTAATCTCGCCGCGTTTGCACAAAACGGCAACATTAAAGGAAAAATCACCTCCGCTGATGGCCATCCGGCCGCATTCGTTACCGTCGGACTGAAAGACACCAAAAAAGGTGCTGTTACCAGTGAAGAAGGAGAGTTTGCGCTGAAGAACATCCGACAGGGTCAACATGTACTGGTCATCTCCTGCACAGGGATGAAAACGGTACATAAACCCATCAGTGTTACCGCTGACCAGACCACCGATATTACCCTGACACTGGAAGCAACTGCTGCACAGCTGAATGAAATTGTAGTGGAAGGCAGCAGAACACGTACAATCAACAAACGTCCTGTAAGTGTAAGCAAGTTACCCGTAGCTGCAATTGACCTGCCACAGGGTGTGGCTGTTATCGGTCATGAGGTACTAGAAGATCAGCAGGTACAGCGTATGAGTGATGTGGTGAAGAGTGTGAACGGTGTTTATATGGCTTCCAGCAGGGCAGGTACCCAGGAGTCTTTCAATGCAAGAGGTTATGGCTTCTCCAGCACCAATATGTTTAAGAATGGCGCCCGTGTGAATTCCGGTGTAATGCCTGAAATGAGCTCCCTGGAAAGAGTAGAGATCCTGAAAGGCAGTGCCGCTATCCTCTATGGTAACGTTGCACCAGGTGCTGTGATGAACATGGTGACCAAACAGCCTAAGTTTAACTTTGGCGGTGAACTGAACGTGCGTGCCGGTAGCTATGGCCTGTTCAAACCTGCTTTTGATGTATACGGTCCGCTGTCTTCCAGAATAGCTTACCGTGTCGATGGTACTTTTGAAACGACTGACAGCTATCGCGATAAAGTACATTCAAAACGTTACTATGTGAATCCGTCTTTACTCTTCAAATTAAGCGACCGTACAGAACTGGTCGTACAGGGTGATTACCTGAAACATGATTTCACACCTGATTTCGGTATCGGTTCCCTGGATAATACAAAGATCGCAGATGTACCACGCAATAGCTTCTATGGTACGCCATGGCAATATGCGCATACACAGCAATCTTCTGCAGGCGCTTCCATCAAACATCAGCTGAATGACAACTGGACCCTGAATGGTATGTTCACTTACCAGCGTTATAGCAGGGACTATTATGCCATTGAAAGAATCCAGGCTGATGCAAATGGTAAATGGGGCCGTCCGCTGAACAGAGCCTATAACTCCGAAGATTATTATATCGCACAGGTAGACCTGACCGGTAAGTTCAAAACCGGTAGTCTGCAGCATAATGTACTCGCAGGTATCGATGGCGACCGCTATTATACAAAAGCATTTTCTTATAATCAGCCTACCACTTACGATACGATCAATATCCTGAATCCTGATCTGTACACACCACGTACAGATATCCCGGATGCTTCCAGGATTAAAAGCGTAACGACCCCGATCAATCGTCTGGGTGTGTATGTACAGGACCTGATCAGGATCAGCAGTAAACTGAACTTCCTGGCTGGCGTACGTTTCTCTTATCTGCAGAATGAGGCGCCTACCACACTTGATCTCAAAAACAATGTATCTACACAGACCAAAGCAAAATATGACCATGCTTTCTCACCTCGTTTCGGACTGGTCTACAAACCGATCGAAAGTACAGCGGTGTTTGTCAGCTACTCCAACTCCTTTACGCCTAACAGCGGTTTGGATGTAGACAGCAATGCGCTGAAGCCATCTGTGATCGATCAGTATGAGGTAGGTATCAAAAACGACTTCCTGAAAGGTAAACTGTCCGTAAACGTGACTGCCTACCAGATCAGAAATAATAACTATGCGCAAACATCTCCTTTCCAGAAAGATGGTGTGACCCCAAACAATAACGCGAATCTGAAAGCGCTGATCGGTGAAACCCTCAGCCGTGGCGTAGAAGTGGATATCGCAGGTCATCCTATGGCTGGTCTGGATGTGATCGCAGGTTATAGCTACAACAACATCACTATTGAAAGCACCAGTGGCGTAGTCGGTGGTGCGGTAGAAGGAGAGCGCCTGGTAGGTAATCCGAATCATACTGCGAATGCCAGTGTGTTCTATACCTTGCAGCAGTCAGCACTGAAAGGCGTTAAATTTGGTGTAGGTTACTACTATATCGGACAACGTTTCGCGGGTTGGAACAATACGATCAATCAGTCACAGAAATACAACCGTCTGATCTCTGTACCAGGATTCTCTACACTGGATCTGAGTGCCGGTTATTCTTTCAAACGTTTCGGTGTAATGGCGAAAGTATCCAACATCACAAATACTTATAACTATTACGTACACGAGAATTACAGCATTAATCCGATACCTCCGACCCAGTTTGTCGGTACCGTATCTTATAAGTTCTAATTGTTGCTCTTCCCATAGCATAGATGACAGCCGGTGCTACCATGCGCCGGCTGTTTCTGTTAAAATCCTGTCCATATACGTTAATATCTGTCATGACCCCGGCAGCCTTTTCCGTTAATTTTATTCCCGTCATAATCACCTGTAGAAAAGCCCTAAGTCGTCTGTAGCCCGATCCCACTTTAATCGTTAACCACTGTTACTAAAAACACAATTCATGAAAACACATGTACTGTTATTGCTATGCCTGTTATTGACAGGCCGTATTGCTGCACAGAAAACTGTCTTTATTCCGTCTGAATTTTCCTCAGCCCCACTCAACACCTGGTCTTATAGTAAGTCTTATCAGTCGGCCAATTTTGTGGTGTTCTGGGGGAATGTAGTGGGTACCAGTCCTGCGACCTATTCAGACCCTAATCTGCGTTTTAATCCGCAGTCTGTTTGCGATACCCTGGAAAAGATCTATACAAAGTTTGTCACAGAACTGGCCTTCTGTTCTGATGTGGCGACAAAGAACCTGGGTAAATACAAGATCATCATTGTGATGAATGATACCTGGGGTTCCGGTGGTCCATCCGGCTGGGCCTTTGGCGGTACTTATGGTAACACGATCGGCGCCATGTGGGTACATCCCAATGCCACCCGTGATGGTGCTGTGATCAGTCATGAACTGACGCATGCCCTGCAGGGAATGATCTCTATACAGGAAAATACCGTAGGTGGTGGTTATGTTGGCTGGGAACCGGCGGGTTTCTTCTGGGAAGCTCACGCTAACTACATGCGTACGCAGATGTATCCCCGTTTTGCAGGAGATGACCTGCCCCGCTGGATGGGGACCCAGAGCTTTCACCTGAGTTCTACCCGTCACCATTATGGTACCTTCAAATGGCTGTACACGATACAGGATGCAGAAGGAATCAATATGGTCAACAGACTATGGAAAGAGTCGCTTGCCAATGAGCATCCCCTGATCACCTACCGCCGCCTGAAAGGCTGGAATCAATCCCAGCTGAATGACTTTCTGTACAACTATGCAAAGAAAGAAGTGACCTATGACTATACCAGCAATAACTTCGGCAGTATTATGCGTGCTGCCAGGGAAGCGCTGAAAACGTCTGAACCGCACTACGTATGGCGGCTGTATACGCTATTGACGCAGATCAGTGCATCAACAGGCCGTTATGTAGTACCTGATGCATTTGCGCCGCAGGACTATGGCTATAATATCATTCCGTTGTATCCTACCTGTAGCTCCCGAACCGTAACGGTGAAATTCAAAGGACACACAGAGGTTAACAGTACAGCCGGATGGCGCTATGGTTTTGTGGCGACAAATGCCAACGGTACCGTTTCCCGCTATGGAGCCCTGAGCAGTGCCAATGAAAGCCAGATCAGTTTTCAGATGAACAGTAATGAAACCGGCCTGTATCTCGTAGTAATGGGTGCGCCAACTACGCATACTTCCTATGTATGGGAGCCTGGATGGCCGAAGATCAAAAGATATCCTTACGAATTGCGTATTGCGAATGCGCTTCCTGAAGGTTATCAGCCTGATTATCGTGCTGCTTACAAAACCAATGGACATACACACAGCAACGGCGGTGGCTGGGTATCCAATACTGCTACTGTAGCTGCAACTGCCTATGTAGGTCCGAAGGCGATTGTAAGGGGTTCTTCGAATGTATCCGGCAATGCACGGATAGAAGGGACTGCCTGGGTGGAAAATGCAACTGTACAGAATAATGTAGTGATCACCGGTAATGCCAATGTATGGGGCGGCACTTATTCCGGTTCCGCGAATATCAGTGAGAACGCGATCCTGAATAATTGTACCGTATCCGGTACTGCTATCATAAAAGGGAATGCCATGGAATGGGGTGTCAGCTTTGGTGCCGGTGTTACGGTAGGAGGGGATGCTGAAATTGGTAGTTGCAGTACGGCAGGTGTGTATTTACAGGTGCCACATACCAATAATGGCCGCACAGAATGTGACGGACAATCTGCCACACATACTTCCAATGCAGATGTGAATGCTGGCTATACACAGTTTACGGATACACAGATGGCTTTCTCCGGCAGTGTTGCCTGTACGGCTTTAGCTGCTGCACACGCGTCTGTTACAGCATTGAAAGATGTGGTAGTATATCCCAACCCTGTCCGCGGACAACTCAACATCAGCATGCGCAATTTTAGTCCTGATGAAGATGTATTGATATCACTATACAATAGCGCAGGTATTATAGTACTGAACAGAAAAATAAAAGCCACCCCTAATTTAACGCTGGACGCAGTGGCAGAGAAACTGCAACCGGGTGTGTATATATTAAAGGTGAGTGGGAGGAAAGAGTTTGTGAAGAAGATTGTTGTCAGTAAATAGCAGACAATCAGGAATCAGGAATTGAGCCGTTGATACAGCACAATTCCTGGTTCCTGATTCCTAGTTGACATTCCCCAGTAGTCTTTCCATCTCTATCTTCGCTGCTTCAAAATCATATACCGCTTCCAGGTACGCGGATCTCGCGGTTGTCAGTGATAACTCTGCGTCTACCAGTTCAAGCCTTGTAGCCGCTCCTCTTTCATAACGGTATTTTGTCAGGCGATAACTGCTTTCAGCGGTATTGGTCACTGTTGTCTGTGTTTGTATACGTTGATAAGTTTCATGCAGATTGGCAACGATCTGTTTTACCTGACCATGTAGTTTATCTGTGGCATCCGTATATTGAATACCTGCCTGTTGTTGTTCTATCTGTGCTTTTCTGACACGTTCATTATGTCTGCCACCTGCATAGATCGGCAGCGTGATTTTCGCGCCTACAAAAGAGGTAGAAGGGTAGTAGGCGTCATAGTATTTGAAACTGCTGGCCTGTGTTTGCAACAGATATTGCCCCACACCAGTTATAACAGGTAGTTTGGCATTCTTTGCGGTGGTGACCTCCTTTTGACGGATATCCCGTTGCAAAGACAATAACTGCAGTTCAGGCCTTTCCTGTAAGGAGCGGGCAAACAGAGAAGCCTCATCCGGCAAGATATCATTTTCAGGTGCCTGTAAGGTGTCTGCAACACGGATGTGTGCGGCGGGATCATCTCCCATCAGGATATTCAGTTGTTCTTTACTCACATCGATGGCATAACTGATCCGCAGCAGATCAGGCTCCAGATTCTTCCAGGAGGTATAGGCCCTGAGTGTGTCTACCAGTAAAGCTTTTCCCTGTATAAAGAGTGATCGGGCGTCTGCCAGTGCCCGTTTGTTTCGTTCGATACTTTCCTGTTGTAATTGTTTCCTTCTTTCCAGTACAAGGATGCGCAGATAGACCTGCCTGACTGCAGCGGTGATATCCGCTTCTTTCATGCGGTATTGCAGACGGCTCTGTGTTTCTTCCAGTTTGTTCTTTTCGATGGTGGATCTGTTCACCGGACTATAAATAGGTACGCTGATATCCACTGAGGCATTTGCCTGGTCTTTACCGCCAAAGCGGCCATAACCGATCTTGTCGGAAGGTATTGTACCTGCGTCTCCGAAGCCAAAGAAGAGCGGTTCCTGGAAATAGTGATTGACTGCGGAAGAGAAACTTACTTCCGGTCTGAGATAACTTCTGGAAATATTTGTCTGTGATTGTGCGCGGTCAATATTGAGCGCATCGGCTTTCAGGCTGTTATTGTTCCTGCGTGCTCTACTGATGACGCTATCCAGAGAGATATCCTGCGCCATCAGTTGGCCGGCGCCTGCATTCAGCAGCGCGAGTACAAGCGTGGCGGTGAATATATACCCTTTAAAATAATGATACTGTTTCATGATCTGTTTGTTTTAAATCCTCAAACCGCTGCGATGCTTTCATTCTTTTTCGTTGTATGTGCAGCTGGTTTTTTATGGGCGGAGAAGTAGGAATAGACAGCAGGGATGACATAGAGCGTCAATATACCTGCGAATACCAATCCGCCTACAACTACGATACCCAGTGACTTACGGCTGCCGGAAGAAGCGCCCAGCGAAAGCGCAATTGGCAGTGTACCTAATATCATAGCGAGGGTGGTCATGAGGATAGGTCTGAATCGTGATACTGCACTGGCCCTGGCGGCCTCCAGTGGCGAAGCACCTTCCTGTTTGGCATGGTTGGCAAACTCTACGATCAGGATACCATTTTTGGTGATCAGACCAATCAGCATAATGATACCGATCTGACTGAAGATATTGACCGTCTGTGCGGTGAACCAGAGACTCATTAATGCACCTGCGAGTGCCATAGGGACCGTCAGCAGGATGATAAAAGGATCACGCAGACTCTCAAACTGTGCAGCCAGTACGAGATAGATGAGCACAATGGCAAAGAGGAATGCGTACATCAGACTGGAACTACCTTCTGCATAGTCGCGGCTTTGTCCGGCGAGACTGGTGCGGAAATCTTTGGGTAATACCTTTTTCGTGATCTCATTCATTTCTTTGATCGCTTCCGCCAGACTGACACCCGGTGCCGGTGTTGCAGAGATGGTAGCACTGTATGCCTGATCATAGCGATAGATAGCAGATGGACTGATCGCGTCTTTCAGTTGTACGAGATTGTCCAGTGATACCATTTCACCTGTCGGTGTTTTGATATTCAGGGAACGCAGATCAGTAGGTGCGGAGCGATCCTTGCGGTCCAGTTGCCCGATCACTTCATACTGTCTGTCGTTGTAAATGAAATACCCGTATCTTCTTCCGCTTAGTGCCAGTTGCAGCGTACGCCCTATTTCTTCTGTAGAGATACCTAATTGCGCTGCTCTGTCACGGTCGATGCTGATACCTACTTCCGGGCGGTTGATCTTAAAGTCGGGGTCTGAGAAGACGAGTTTTTTATTTTTGTAGACTTCCTCCATGAGCTTCGGCATGAGGGCGGTCAGTTCTTTCAGTCCGGGCGCCTGTACGACGTACTGTACGGGTTGTGTATTATCGCCTGTACTGATGGTTGGAAACTGAATAGGGATGAACAACACATTACGGAACCTGCCGGATGCTGCTACCAGTTTATCATAGATCTGTGCCTGTGTCAGTTTACTTTTCCGGTGTTCCGGTTTCTCCAGGAAGATCCAGTGAAAGCCGCTGTTAACCGGTTGTTCCAGGTCGCCAACTGCACCTGCGGTGACTGCATAGGTGATATCATCCTTATGGTCGGGAATAGAGTCTTTGATATACTGACCTATTTCTTTCATGGTCGCTTCCATACTTTCAAAAGACGTTCCTTCCGGTGCGATCACCGCGATGCCGATACTGGAACGGTCTTCCAGTGGCGCCAGTTCAGAAGGCAGTTTGGGTAGCAGCCAGCAAGTTATTCCGAAGGAAGCAGCTAATAGTATAAACGCTACCCAGCGTACCCGCAGGAAGGCTTTTAATGACCTTTCATAGGCATTATTGAAGGCGATGAAGTAAGGTTCTGTCTTACGGTATAACCAGTTATGGCCGGTATGTGCTTTCAGCAGATAGGCGCTCATCATCGGAGATAATGTCAATGCGACGAATGCAGAGACCATCACTGATCCGGATACGACTACTGCGAATTCACGGAATAGTTGTCCGGTTACACCACCGAGGAAAAGAATGGGCAGGAATACAGTCGCCAGTGTGATAGTAGTAGATATCACGGCAAAAAAGATCTCATCAGATCCTTTGATCGCTGCTTCTTTTGGCGTCATGCCTTCTTCTACTTTACTATAGATGTTTTCCAGTACTACGATCGCATCATCCACTACCAGACCGATCGCCAGCACGAGACCCAGTAAGGTGAGTACGTTGATGGAGTAGTTAGCTACATACATGATGAAGAATGCGGAGATAATAGACACCGGGATAGCCACTAAAGGGATGATGGTACTACGCCAGTCACGCAGGAATATGAAGATGATCAGCGATACGAGCATAAAGGCCAGGAAAAGCGATTCTTCTACTTCTTCCAGTGAATTACGTACAGGTTCGGTAAAGTCCTTACCCAATGTGATCTCGTAGTCTTTGGGAGCTGTCTTTTTGATCTCTTCGAAACGTTTGTTAAACTCATCCACGATAGCGAGTGAGTTAGCGCCACGCTGCGGACTCACATTCGTACCCACGCTGAAATTAGCCGTAGGTCCTCTGAAGGTGATCATGGAGGTACGCTCGTTCTTAGACGACATGACGGCTATACCGATATCTTTGAAACGGATCATGGCGCCGTTTTTCTGGCTGATGATCATGTTGTTGAAATCATCTTCTGTGACCAGTCTTCCTTTTGTGCGGAGAGAGACTTCTGCATTTTGTCCTTCGATCCTGCCACTGGGCAGTTCTACGTTTTCACGCTGTAAGGCCTGTTGTATATCAGCTGGTGTCAGTCCGTAAGCACTCATCTTAACAGGGTCCATGCGCAGGCGCATAGATCTTTTACGACCTACATACACATTGACAAGACGTACACCAGGAATAGACTGCAGTCTTTCTTTGATATTGGTATTGACGAAGTCGGTGATATCTTCCAGACTTTTTGTTTTACTCTGTACGATCAGGAATACCAGTGCTTCTGAAGGACCTGACTTTTCTACCACAGGCGGTTCAATGTCTGTCGGTAGCTGCATCCTTGATTTGGATACCTTGTCGCGTACATCACTGGCCGCGGCTTCCAGGTCGGTATTCAGGTTGAATTCGACAGAAATAACACTGACCTGTTCACGGGAAACGGATTTGATGGTACGGATACCATTAGCTTCTGCAATCGCTTCTTCCAGTGGTTTGGTAACCTGTGATGCGATCACATCGGCGCTTGCGCCGGGATATACTGTTGTGATCGTGACTACCGGAGAATCGACTACCGGATATTCCCTGGTACCCAGGAAGAAATATCCGACGATACCCAGCAGCAGGATCAGTACTGACATGACAGCCGCCAGTACGGGGCGGGTGATACTTATTTTAGATAAAGATGCCATGATGGATGTTATTTGATGGAAGTAAATTGTACAGCTGCACCAGGTGAGAGGCGAAGCATGTTACTGGTGACTACTGTATCGCCGGTTGTCAGTCCTTCGGTGATGTGGATGGTATTGGCATTACGCTCGCCGGTCTTTACTGTTTTGATATCGGCCTTACCATTTTTTATCACAAATACGCTGTAGCCAGCTGCGGAGGGCATCAATGCCTGATTAGGCACCATCACAGCGTCCTTTACATTGTGTAAACTGACAGATACCCTGGCGCTCTGACCAGGCAGCAGTTCGCCGTCTGTATTGCCGGTAATGGCCCTTAGCAGCAGTGTACGGGTGTCATTGTTCAGCTTTGCTTCCTGCGCGATGATGGTACCATCGTAATCTTTATTGTTGGATTCCACTTTGAAGTGAATAGGATCGCCGGTTTTGAAATTGGCGGCATATTTTTCAGGAATGTAGAAGTCTACTTTTATCCTGCTTTTGTCTTCCAGGGTGGTGAGCGTTTGTCCGGGCGTAACCAGGGCGCCGGGATGTATATTCACCAGGCCTATTTTACCCGCAAAAGGAGCGGTTATACGCGTCTTTTCGATATTCACCCTGATCTGTCTGATCTGTGCCTGTAATACGCGTAAACTGGTTAATGCCTGGTCATAGTCCTGTTGTATGGCAGCCTGATTGGCGATCAGATCAGCCAGGCGGCGTTCATTGATGACAGCGAGTTTTTCCTGTTGCAGATATTGGTCGAGTTGCGCCTGTAGATCCGCATCATCTAATTTAAACAACAGGGTACCAGCGCCCACCTGTTTACCTTCTGCCGCATATACGCTGCTTACCTTTCTGCTTAATTCACTCATGATATTCACTTCCTGTACCGCGGCGAGTGTACCGGAGATCTCCATGTTTTCGGAAAGGTTTTCCGGTTTGAGTATCATCGCATCCACGGGAATACCGGGAGTCGCTACCTTTGTATGATCCTGTTTTTTGTCGGATGCGGATGTTGCGCAGGCGGATAGCGTTATCACAATACCTGCGAATAATAGTAGTGTTTGTTGTTTGATAAGATCGTTACTCATCGTATTGTATTTTATGTTTTATGGTGATGTACGGGCATGGCAATGTCATGCCGGCATATGGATGCCGGTTATTCTCCTGGTTGCGCATTTATGATGTATGCTTAGCTACGGTAAGACTTAGGTGTTACCTGTACATTCTTTTTAAAGAAGTTGATAAAGTGTGGTAGTTCTTCGAAACCCAGACACCAGGAGATCTCAGAGATGTTCCAGTCTGTATATTTCAGTAAGGAACGGGCTTCCTGTAATATACGCTGTGAGATCAGTTGTGAAGTGGTTTTACCAGTAGTCTCCTTCAGTGCCCTGTTCAGTGAATTGACATGCACGGATAGTTGTCCGGCGAAATCAGTTGGTGAACGGAATTTCACCCGTTGCATGGGAGAGGAGATAGGGAACTGTCTTTCGAGTAGTTCCAGAAAGAGAGATGCGATACGAGCGAAGGCATTACTATTGGTAAATAATGTGGTGGCCGGTTCCATTTTCATGGCTTCGTGTACGAGTTCGAATACAAGGTTTCTGATCACATCGTATTTGTAGGTATACTCCGAACTGATCTCATCAAACATACGGTTGAAGACGTTGGAGATACGTTGTTTTTGTGTGTCAGAAAGAAAATAGATCGGATGCCCACCAGGTTTGAATACCGGGTATTCGTTGAGTTTTGCAGCGCCAAACTGATGAAAGAATGACTCTGTGAATATGCAGACATATCCGGAAAGTGTGTCTCCCATTGGTTCCCAGTGATAGGGGACATTGGGATTGCCAAAGATCAGTGCATTGTCTTCTATCTGAATGGTTTTATCTGCATATTCATATTTATGGCGACCATTGATCAGGCTTACTTTAAAGTATTCCTTACGTACATACGACTCACATTTAGTACTGTTATGTACAAAATCACTCAGTCTGAATACATTGAAATGACCCAGTTCGTTCTTCAGATTCTCTGGCATCCAATTGAGCTTGGCGCGGTAGAAATCCTCAACAGTATATATTTGGTCCATGGTGTATAGATTAAATAACGATGCAAAATTATATCCTTTCACAGGGGGGACTGCTACCATATTCAATCTATTTGCTGCAAAAATCAAACATAGGGGAAGCTGGCTTAATATGAAGGAAATGGGGAGTAGTTACAATACTAAAAGAGTAATATGTGAAAAATTGCAATATTATCATTAGTACATAACTTTGCTCACTGGAAAGTTAGCGCTGAGTTTACCTGAAATATCTCCTATACTAAATTATATCTCTAATGAATAGATGTTGGTTTTTACTTTTTTGTATTGTTATCTGGGCGTGTAATGAAACGTCCAAAGCGGTTGTCGTAAATGACAGCACAATCGTGGCTTCTCAAAAAGATACTGCTGTAGGAAGCCGTGCTATTGAAGAGGAGCAATCAGGAAATAGGAGTGGTATAGATTGTGATGAAGCACTTAATCGGATGTTTCAGACAAGCAATTATACGCCACTTGAAAATTTGCAACTATCGGGTTATCGCATCCACATCAGCGATGAGCCAGGTGATGATGGCTCATTGGGGATAAATGTTTATCATATAAGTAACGGGGATAGTGCATTATTGGGAATATTAAATCTTGATCTGGAAACCGGGACGCTAATTGATCTGTCTCCCAGCAGGGATAGTGTGTTAACACTTACATACGATTCAAGCTGGCTTAAAATTATACGAAAACAATGTGGTCAATAGTAAAGGAGTTATAACGTATTTCTTGCTGTATTTTCCGCATTACACCGCTATTACACCGGTATTATGCCGCTATCTCTTCGCTCATGAGCGGACAAATAGCGGCATAATACCGGCGTAGTAAGGGTTTAATCGAAGGAATAGGGCGAAAAAGCGGCGCAGACAAGTATTTCCGCCGAAAAGATCACCTCCCCACAGAACGCCGGGTCAACCATTTCTCAAACACTGCTACCAGGTTGCTCTCGACAAAAGGTTTAGTGACAAAATCATCCATACCTGCGGCCAGACACTTATCACGTTCTCCTTTTACATTACCGGCTGTCAGTGCGATAATAGGGATGTGTACATGCGGACTCAATTCTCTGATCCTGCCGGTGGCTTCATAGCCATTCACAATAGGCATCTGGATATCCATGAAGATCATATCGGGCAGGTGTTGTTCACAACTCTCCACGGCTTCCCGGCCGTTTTTCACTTCTACGATCTGGGAGGCCGGTGCGATCTTCCGGATAATCGTGCTGGCCAGCAGCATATTGATAGGGTTATCTTCAGCAATGAGTATTCTGATATTACCTTTTATTTTTCGGGATTCTTTATTGACCTGTAGTGTATTCTCCATATCTTCTTTCGTGTACAGATGAGACAGGGCATGAAACATCTCCTGTATCTTGATAGGTTTAAGCAGCCGCTGACTGACATGCAGTTCTTCGCAGGCCCTGATCAGCTTTTCATCGTCGGCTGAACTATGTAACAGGATGATGGCGGGATGTTTATCCAGTTCGCTGAAATTCTCCCTGATCTTACGGATAGTTTCGATACCATCCATGACCGGCATATGGTAATCCATCAGGATGACGTCATAGTGCTGTTTGGTCATCAGGAATTGTAAAGCCTCAATACCATTGGCAGCTTCGTCAAAACGGATGTTTTTCAGCTGCAGCATGGTTTTAAGGATCGTCCGGTTGTTGATATTATCATCCACGATGAGTACATCCCTGACGAGGTCCATGTTACCCCATTCTATTGGTTCGCCGTCTTCAGTTCTGACGGTCAGATCAAAGAAGAAGGTACTGCCTTTGCCGGTTGCACTTTCCAGTTGCAGTCTGCTACCCATCAGGGCCAGGAGTTTATTGGAAATGCTTAATCCGAGTCCGGTACCGCCATATCTTTTAGTCGTGGAAATATCCTCCTGGAGGAAGGCTTCGAATATCTTCTCCTGTTTGTTTTTACGGATGCCGATACCGGTATCCCGCACTTCAAAACGGATGGTTGTCATACCCAGGGAAGGGTAGGCGATCGGTTTTATCTCCAGTTCAATTTCTCCTTTTTCGGTGAATTTAACTGCGTTGCTTAACAGGTTGAGTAAGATCTGTTTGAGTCTGACGATATCCGCCCACATAAAACGGGGGAGTTCAGGAGATACGTTCAGCAACATTTCCAGGCCTTTCTGCTGTGCCTGAAAACTTAATATATCACTCGCCTGACTACTAAATTCATAGATATCACATTTACTGATATCCAGTTCTATTTTACCAGCTTCTATCTTGGAGAAATCAAGAATATCATTAATGATGCTCAGCAGGGAATTAGCGGATTGATTGACAATCGACACGTATTGCTGCTGTGTTTCGGTTAAGGCTGTTTTGAGTACGAGGTCAGTGAAGCCGATCACGCCATTGAGCGGTGTACGGATTTCATGGCTCATATTGGCCAGGAATTCCGACTTGGCTTTACTGGCATATTCCGCCTGGATCTTGGCCTCTTTTAAGTCGCGTTCTGCCTTTTTTCTTTCGGTGATATCTACCGCAATGCCGAGATAACCGGTAATAACCGCATTGTCCTTTATCGGGGTTACCACCATTGATATGATGATCTGTGAGCCGTCTTTACGGATATAGGTCCATTCCCGGCGCTCAGAGCCTTCCAGTTCGGGTACATAGGTGAATACCCCGAAACCTTCGATATGCTGTCCGGATAAGGCAGATAATTCGATTCCACGGTTAATGATCTCTTCTTCCGCATGCAGGATGGTCCAGGATGCCTTTCCGGTGACCTCTCTGGCTTCATATCCCAGCAGTCTTTCTGCACCTGTGTTAAAGAGGGTGATGATGCCTTCGTGGTCAGTTGCGATGATGCTGACCTCAGAAGCAGATTCCAGTACATCTTCCAGTAGTTGCCTGGACTGCTGAATGGCGAGGTCCGCCTTTTTCTTTTCGTCAATATCCTGGAAGGTGCCGTATAATCTTTTACACACGCCGTCTTCAAACTCGGCATGCCCTATTGATCTGATCCATAGTTTTCTGCCGCGCCAGGTGGTGATCTGTAATTCTATCTGCCAGGGAGAACCGTCGAGGACAGCCTGTTGTACAACGGCGTCCAGTTGTGCGCGGTTCCCATTGGTATAAAATGACCAGGCATTTTCGGGTGTGAGCCTGAAGTCTTCGGGAACTTCATGTATTTCACAGGTAACGGTCGACCAGTATAATTTCTGATTGCTGAGATCAAACTCCCATCCACCGATACGGGCGACCTGGTTGGTACGCTCCAGGAGCTCCTTGGTGCGTTTGAGGTCTGTTTCCAGTTCATGGCGCTCGGTGATATCGGCGGCATTGCCAATGACATAGGCGCCGCCTTTCCCGTCGTTGACCAGCACATTGTTAAACAGCCAGATACGGATATGCCCTTTCTTATGCTGTGTATGCATCAGGCCCGTCAATTTACCTTTAGTTCTGACATTGATGAGATATTGGTCAAGGTCAGCATGGTATTGTTGCGGGATCAGCTGGTAGAGATTCATCTGTAAGAGTTCCTCTATACTGTATCCGACGCTGTCAGCACTTGCTTTATTGACGTAGGTAATATTACCGGCGAGGTCATGCCGGCACATCATTCCCAGCGAGTTTTCAAAGAAAGTACGGGCATTGGTCTCACTTTCGATCAGGGCCTGCTCTTTGAGTGTTTCACTGGTAATATCCCGGCCCATGGCAAAGATGTTTCCGGTGTGCGGTTCGGGCGTGGCCACCCATTGTATCAGGCGGTAATCGCCGTCGGCAGTCCTTACGCGGTGAGCAAAAGAAATGGTGGATTCACCTTTCCCTATTTTCGCGAGTTCCTTTCCGGTGCTGGCCGTATCATCAGGATGCACCAGGTCGAGCGCGGACATCGTCTGCAGGTCCGCTTCCGGCCAGCCAAGCACTGTGGTGAATGCTTTATTAAATTGCCACAATCTGCCGGAGAAATCAGTGATACATACCAGTCCTTCGGAAAGGTCAAACAGCCTGGTGAAATAATGCATTTCTTCCCTCCGCCGGTTCATTTGTATGGTACTGGAGATCTTTTCTGCAATGATGGACAAGGCCGTCTGCTCGTTGCTGGTCAGACTGGCCGGTTCGGTATGCATGACAATGAACGCACCCAGCATAAAGCCCTGCTTATCGCGCAACGGGAAACCCGCAAATGCACGTATATGAGGCGCTGCCACAACCGCTTTGTTATCGCGGGTGAGGGGATCATTGAGGGTGTCTGTTACTTCTGTGAAGAGGCCTTTGCGCACGATCTGCTGCATAAAGCCCCATTCAGGCGATGTTTCCTGTACACCAGGTACAGCGGTAGCAGAAATGATCAGTTGTTGGTCA
Source organism: Chitinophaga sp. YR627 (assembly GCF_900114995.1). Lineage (GTDB taxonomy): Bacteria > Bacteroidota > Bacteroidia > Chitinophagales > Chitinophagaceae > Chitinophaga. The sequence goes on along the minus strand of NZ_FOUX01000005.1, from coordinate 35,946 downwards.
TTTCCGGCAATACAGATTGCGGAAAAGGGAAAATGACAGATAAGGGGCGCCAGTATGCTAAACTGATCGAGGGACGGCTGGGGTATGAGTTGCAACAACCCGTACTCCTGGAGCGCTCTTAACCTTTCCATCTCACTTTTGGGGGCAGCATTCTCATTCATATGGACATGGAACTATAGCTGCAATATAGTCAGATAATCAATACATACTGAGTTTCAATAAAAAAGGGGGAAACAGGCCCTGAAACTTATCAGGTGAGATGTCACTTATTTATGTTAATTTCTGCACACCATTGGTGAAAACCTGCAATATCCTATTCAACCTCAACTGGTATTTTTGAAAAAAGGGTGATCAACCAAATCTTGTCAAACAGAACCAAAAGGACTCGTGAAGAAAACATTTTTTTGCATCGATGCGCATACCTGCGGGAATCCCGTCAGGTTAGTAGCCGGGGGAGGACCTGCACTCCACGGAAATAATATGAGTGAAAAGCGGAATCATTTTCTGAAAGAATATGACTGGATCAGAACAGGACTGATGTTCGAACCCCGTGGTCATGACATGATGAGCGGCAGTATCCTGTATGCGCCGCATGATCCGGCCAATGACGTGGGGGTACTGTTTATCGAAACCAGTGGTTGTCTGCCGATGTGCGGACATGGTACCATCGGTACGATCACGATTGCGATAGAGGAAGGACTTATTCAGCCAAAGACGCCCGGACTGGTACGTATGGAGGCGCCGGCAGGACTGGTACTCATCGAATACAAACAGGAGGGAAAAAAGGTGAAAAGCGTCAAACTGACCAATGTGGCTTCCTATCTGGCGGCGACAGACCTGGAGGTAGAATGCCCGGATCTGGGACTGCTGAAAGTGGACGTGTCCTACGGCGGCAACTATTACGCGATCGTGGATGTACAGGAGAACTTTCCCGGACTGGAACACTATACGGCTTCTCAGCTGATCGGCTGGGCCAGGGAATTGCGGAAGCGCATCAATGAAAAATACACCTTCGTACACCCGGACAATCCTCATATAAACGGCTGTTCACACGTATTATGGACCGGCGCGGTCATGGACCCTGCATCTACTGCCCGCAATGCAGTTTTTTACGGTGATAAGGCTATTGACCGTTCTCCCTGCGGTACCGGTACTTCGGCCCGTATGGCGCAATGGTATGCCAAAGGCAAACTGAAAAAAGGCGACAACTTCATTCACGAGAGTATCATCGGTTCCCGTTTTATCGGGACGATAGAAGAAGAGACCACGGTAGCCGGCGTACCGGCCATCAGACCAGGTATCGAAGGCTGGGCCAGAATTTACGGATATAATACCATTACAATAGACCCGGAAGATGATCCGTATGCATACGGATTACAGGTGATTTAAACTACAATATGGAAGTACTCATTATCGGTGGAGGAATTATAGGTCTGAGCAGCGCTTTTTATCTGCAACAGGCAGGATATGCAGTTACTGTGATCGACAGAACGGATATGCAGCAGGGTTGTTCCTATGGCAACGCAGGATACATTTGTCCCAGTCATTTTGTGCCACTGGCAACGCCAGGTATTGTCAGACAGGGACTAAAATGGATGCTGAACGCTAAAAGTCCCTTTTATATCAGGCCCAGTCTGAGTCCGGATATGATCAGCTGGGGATGGCAGTTTATGAAAAGCGCCACCCGGGAACACGTGGAGCGCTCTGCAGTCCCCCTGAGGGATATTGCCCTGTTGAGCAAACGCCTGTATGAGGAATGGACACAGGTACCCGGACTGGACTTTTCCTATGATCCGCAGGGGATGCTGGAGTTATTCAATACGGAAGAGAACCTGCATCATGCGGAAGAGACTATAAAAGAGGCTAAATCGCTGGGCTTGGATGCCCGGCTGATAGATAAGGCCACCCTACAGCAAATGGAGCCGGATACGGCTATAAATGCGTTAGGAGCGGTTTATTTTCCGGGGGATGCGCAGCTGTATCCCAATCAGCTGATGCAAAATCTGAAAGACTGGCTGCGCACACACGCTGTACAGTTCAGGGGCAATGAGGAAGTGACGGGATTTATTACGGAGGGCAATAGGGTAAAAGGCGTCAAAACTACATCCGCCGTATACGCAGCAGATCATGTGGTAGTTGCGGCAGGTGTATGGAGCCGGGAGTTGGCCAGGGAACTGCAACTGAAGATCCCGATGGTTGGTGGCCGTGGTTACTCCGTTACCTTTGAAAATGCGCCCTATAAAGTAAGACATTCGGTTATTCTCAGCGAAGCGAGGGTCGCTATTTCTCCTATGAATGGCAATAAGATCCGCTTTGGCGGTACAATGGAAATTACCGGACTCAATGCACCTCCGCGTATGCAGCGGGTACAGGGCATCCTGGAGTCTGTAAAAAGATATTTTCCGGCTTATGATATCCCTTTACCGGCACCGGAGGATGTATGGTACGGGTACCGTCCATGTAGTGCCGACGGATTACCGCATATCGGAACGCTGGAACGTTATCCGAATGTGACAGTGGCCACCGGGCATTCCATGCTGGGGATCAGTCTGGGAGCGGGTACTGGTAAACTGGTCGGCGAACTGGTAACCAAAGCGCCATTATCCATGGATATCTCGCCTTTTAAAGTGGAAAGATTCAGTTAAACCAACTTATGATGAAATTTATTTACTGCTTGTTAACAGCTGGCTGTCTGATAGCCGGCCGGGGCTTTGCGCAGGAAAAAGACATGCCGTCTCTTCAGCAGCATTATAACGCTGACAGGGGAAGCCTGCTGCGTTTCTACCGGATAGAAAATGCGCCGGAAAGAAGGGACCGGTTTAAGGTCTTTTATAACGATTATCTGCAACAGCTCAACGGATTGGATTTTGAGAAACTGTCCGTTGGAGAACGGGTGGATTATGTGCTCTTCAAACTGAAATTACAGGACGAAATACGGCAGCTGGAGATAGAAGAAACGGAGTATAAACAGGTGGCGGACTGGTTTCCGCAGGCAGATAAGATCTATGCATCAGAGAAGCTGAGAAGGAGAGGCACGAAACAGGATGCAGCTGCACTGGCGCTGACACTACGGGAAATGTCCATCGGATTGCAGGAAAAAGCGAAACAACTGGGTGCTGCAAAGGGATTGAATATCGTTTTGCTTCGCAGAGGGGCGGCTGTTACCAGAGGATTACAGACGGCGCTGCATAGTATTCATGATTTTTATGATGGTTACGATCCGCAGTTCACGTGGTGGATACCGGCGCCCTATAAACAACTGGATAGCGTGTTAAAAGCTTATGGAGAGCTCTGGCAGCAACAGATCAAAACCATGCCGGGAGGTAAGGACGACGGCAGTGGCATTGCCGGTTATCCGATCGGGAGAGATGAACTGGTACGGCAGCTGCAAAATGAGCTGATCCCATATTCCCCGGAAGAATTAATTGAAATTGCCAATAAGGAATTTGCTTTCTGTGATGCAGAAATGCTGAAGGCCAGCGAGGAAATGGGATTCGGAAAGGACTGGCATAAGGCGATGGAGAAGGTGAAGAATACGTATGTGCCTGCCGGAGAACAGCCGGATGCGATCATGAAAATATATGATGAGTCGATGGCTTTTCTGAAAGAGAAAAACCTGATCACGATTCCGCCATTAGCGGCCGAGACCTGGCGGATGATCATGATGACGCCGGACAGGCAACTGGTGAATCCCTTCTTTACAGGAGGAGAGGTGCTGAGTATTTCCTATCCCACCAATGATATGGAAGAGGCGGATAAGCTGATGAGTATGAGGGGGAATAACCCGCATTTCTCCCGTGCTACCGTGCACCACGAACTGTTTGCCGGTCATGCACTGGAAGAATTCATGAACAACCGTTATAAGACCTACCGCAATTTCGATACGCCTTTCTGGATCGAGGGTTGGTCATTGTACTGGGAGATGTTGCTGTGGGATATGAAATTCCCCCGTTCACCAGAAGACCGTATCGGGATGTTGTTCTGGCGGATGCACCGTTGTGCACGTATCCTTTTTTCGCTGAATTATCACCTGGGCAAATGGACGCCACAGCAATGTATCGACTTCCTGGTGGACAGGGTAGGCCATGAAAGAGCAAATGCAGCAGGAGAAGTACGCCGTTCATTTAAAGGCGATTACAGTCCCTTGTACCAGGTGGCATATATGATTGGTGGATTACAGTTTATGGCGCTGAAGAAAGAGCTGGTAGACAGTGGTAAGATGACGTATCAGCAGTACCACGATGCGGTGATGAAGGAGAATTCGCTGCCGGTGGAAATGTTGCGTGTGATACTGACGAATCAGCGGATAGGAAAGGATTTCAAAACAAACTGGCGTTTTTATAAGCTCTAAGTTACGTTCCTGCGATAAAAAAAAGGCCTGACACATCGTGCAGGCCTTTTTTTTATCGCAGAATATGATGGTGGAGAAGCGCTTATTTGAAAGCAACTCCTATACCCAGTGTAATCTGATGTGTTTTCCAGTCGTACTGAGGCGCCGGAATATTGTTGACATTGGTCAGGCCCAGTACGTAGCGGCCGATGAAACGAACGTTACCAACATTGATCTGCGCACCGGCAACAGCGCCGATATCGCTTTTCTTGAAGGCGTCTCTGTTAGCTTTCAGCAGGTTTTCATCGATGAAGTACATGTAAGTGTACTGCGCACCGAGGTTAAAGGTCAGCGCCTGGATCGGTGAGTAGCGTACCAGTAATGGAATGCTCGCTGCACTTACCTTGATCTTGTCTCTGCCTTCCGTATTGTGATAGGTCACATATTTCTGGGCAAAGTCATTTCCTTTTTTAGCTGAAGTCTGTGTAAAAAGCAATTCCGGCTGGATACCCCATTTTTTGTCCTTTGACAGGTCGAATTCGAAGAAAGCTCCTCCCTGAAATCCTGGTTTATAGCTTGGGTTAATGCCCTCTCCTTTAAAATTAGAGAACATTAACGTGGCCTTCAACCCGTAATTTACACGTTGTGCAGTAGCTGCCGTTCCTGTAATTACTGCAAGGATCCCTGCCAGTAATAATCCTTTTTTCATAGATACTAATTGACGATTACAGATGATCAAAAATGAATTACGTCGCTTGTCCGCAATTCAGGCTAAAAAATTCGCGGGCAAACATACGTAATTCATGCTAGATCATAATTATTATGTCCTAAAAGTTTTGTCAGATGTTAGATATCCTTTAGGGCCAGGGGTTTAAAATGACCTTGCACTACAGGACAGAATCCCTGTAATTATCGACGAACTGCAAAAAAGTATCTTTTATTGCCTGGCGAACGCTTCTCTTCTTTTTTTATTTATTATTGTTTTCCAGTAACATTGTGGTCGAATATGGACCATCTTATCGTAATAATTTTCGCTTTGATCTCCTGTGCCGCACTGGGAGCGGTTATAAAGGTTGTCATCAGGAGTAATCAGTTAAAAACCAGCATTGCCGTTCTGGAAACTCAATTGTCAGCCCTCAATGAGACAGCAGGGGGCCTGCGTACCCAGGTGCAGGATAAACAATCTGAAATAGAGCAGTTGCATACCCGTCTGCAGATCATGCAGGAGGAGACGATCCGCATTGAAAGTAACGGGGAAGCCCGTTATCGCGAAGCGGAGAACCGTCTGCGTGAACAGCAGGAGTTTATCGATCATTCCAATGAGAAGCTGAAAGAAGCTTTTAATTCCATTTCTGCGGAAGCGCTGAAGCACAACAATGCCTCTTTTGTGGCGCTGGCGAAGTCGGTGCTGGAAACGCAGGTAACGGATGCAAAAGGTGATCTGGAGAAGAGACAGCAGGCAATTGATGCGCTGGTAAAACCATTGAACGAGACCCTGCACCGCTTTGACGAAAATATGCGTCAGCTGGAGAGTAACCGTCAGCAGCAGTACGGACAGATCAACCAGTTCATACTGGGGATCCAGCAAAGCACGGAAAAACTGCAGAAGGAAACCCATAACCTGGTGAGCGCGCTGAAGACCTCGCATATCAGGGGCCGTTACGGAGAGATCGCGCTGCGCAGGGTCGTGGAGTTTGCCGGTATGACGGAACACTGTGATTTCAATGAGCAGGTATCTGTGCAATCCGAGGACGGCGTATTACGTCCGGATATGATCATCAAGCTGCCGGAAGGAAAGACGATCATTGTTGACTCTAAAGTGCCGCTGAACGCTTATATGCGTGCTTTTGAAACAGAAGATGAAGAAGAACGCAAAGTATTCCTGAACCAGCATGCTGCAGCCGTACGCGATCACCTGAAGAAACTGAGTGCCAAAGCTTACTGGAGTCAGTGGCAGCATTCGCCAGACTACGTGATCCTGTATATGCAGATCGAGTCTTCCTTTGGCGCTGCCCTGCAGGCTGATCCGACCCTGATAGAGGACGGTATCCGTAATAAGGTGGTATTTGCGACCCCGACCACCCTGATCACCTTGCTGCGCACGGTAGGATTTGTATGGCAGCAGCTGCATGTGGCGGCCAATATCGAGGATATACGCATGGCAGGAATAGAGCTGTACAACCGTACAAACGTATTATTAAGACACTTCACTAACATAGGCGGCAGTCTGAAAACGGTACTCAACCACTACAACGATGCCGTCGCCTCCCTTGAAAGCCGGTTTGTGCCACAGGCACGGAAATTGTACAGTCTGGGACCAGCGCTGAAGCATCCGTTGCCTGACGTAAAGCCAATAGAAGCGGGTGTGAGATACAGTGCACTGCAACAGGAAGAATCCATGCCGGAAGAAGGAGAGGATACCAGGTGAAACAATATTGATTATTTTGTGGCTGATTTTTAATTTGTATTAAACAACAACCACGTAATTAATGGTTCACTCTACTCAAGGTCTGAAAAGAACTGTGGGCTTGCTATGCCTGTCCCTTTGCACACTGCCTACGCTGACACATGCGCAGCAGACAGAAACGATCACCCGTAAAGGCTATACGCTCGAATACACGAACAAGGCGCCTGATTTCGACACCGCTGTCGGAAAACGGCTGATCGAGGCATTCTTTGTGGTTTATCCGAAAGAAGCTGCGCGCTACAACAAGAAAACAGCAAAAAAGGTAACTTTTGTAATCGATCCTGCCTATGACGGCGTTGCTGCTACCAGCGGAGATGTAGTTACTTTCAATCCTGCCTGGTTCCGTAGTCATCCGGGTGATATCGATGTCGTAACGCATGAAGCCATGCACATCGTACAGGCTTATCCTCACCGTGCTGGTCCTGGCTGGATCACAGAAGGAATCGCTGATTATGTCAGGAATGAGATGGGGGTAGACAATGCCGGCGCTAAATGGGCTTTGCCTGAATTTAACGAAAAGCAGCACTACACACAGAGCTACAGAATTACAGCCCGTTTCCTCTTATGGATCGAAAAACATAAGAATAAGAACATAGTGAGGAAACTGGATTCCTCAATGCGTGAAAAAAAATACACAGCTGAGATCTGGAAAGAGCTTACAGGAAGCACACTGGATGAACTGTGGAAAGAATATGCCGCCAACCCGGCCATTTAATTCCAAAAGGTCCTGTCCCGCAAGGGGCGGGGCCCTTTTGATGATATACACTGCTTAAGTATTTACAGGTTTTAACTATAATGGATGAAAGTGAAAGCTACTTTTAAAAGGAATCTGCTGATTGGATTTGGGGTATCACTGCTACTGCTGGTGGTGAGCTCCGTTGCCTCTTTTTTTAGTATTCGCAATCTCCTGGCCAGTGCCTACTGGGTGGATCATACTAATACGGTGATCCTCAAACTGGAAAGTACATTGTCTTTTATGAAGGATGCGGAAACCGGTCAGCGCGGTTTTCTGTTAACAGGAGACGACCGTTTCCTGGACCCCTATAAAGGCGCCTATGACAGCGTACAGGCCACGCTTAATAATCTGAAAGATCTTACACAGGATAATAACGAGCAGCAGGTGGCTGTGGAGCAGTTACGCCTGTTGGTGGTACGCCGCCAGTCATTACTGCGTGAATCGATTCAGGCGCGTAAGAACGGTCAGACGATCAGTTTTGATACCTTACAGAACGGGCGTATTATCATGGATGATGCCCGCCGGTTGGTAAGTTATATGGAAGACCGGGAAAAGAAATTACTGGCTGTCCGTACGGCAAGCCTTAACCGCATTTCCGGTTATACACCTATTCTTATCGTGATAGCCGCATTATTAGCCCTGCTGATCACTTCTGTCTTTTATATACGCGTCAAACGTGATTTTGAAGAACGTTCCCGTTTGCAGGAAGCACTGGAAGAGAAAGATCGTGAGATCACCCGCCGTATTGATATTATACGAAGTATTGCAGAAAAGATCTCTGCGGGCGATTACACCATCCGGGTGAACGATGAAGAAAAAGATGGTTTGGGTAGCCTGTCCATCTCCCTGAATAAAATGGCACTCTCCCTGGAAACTTCCTTCAACGAACTGGCAGACAAGGAATGGCATCAGACGGGTGTTGCTGGACTGAATAACAGGATGGTGGGTGAGAAAGGAGTGGAGATGTTAACCGCACATATTATTGAATTTCTGGCAGAATATACACATAGCCAGGTAGCAGCATTATACCTTACAGGCCCTGCTGATAAATTATACCTGACCGGTAGTTTCGCACTCGCGAATACTGCCAACCGCCGGGAAATACCTGTCGGACAGGGAATGGTCGGACAATGTGCCGCCAGTGGCAAAACATTGTTGTTACAGGATATCACCCCTGAAAATATTACGATCAGTTATGCCAGCGGAGAGATCCGTCCAAGGAATATCGTGGCAGTGCCGATTCACTATGAGGGATATGTCAGAGGTGTGATCGAACTGGCTTCACTGACCGCTTACACACCCAATGACCTGGCTTTCCTGGAATCAGTGACGCATAATATCGGAGTGGCGATCAATACCTCCGAAAACCGCCGCCGTGTGCAGGAACTCCTGGAGGAGACACAGGCACAGTCAGAAGAATTGCAGGTACAACACGGAGAACTGGAAAACATCAATACCGAACTGGAAGCACAGGCGCAAAAGCTGCAGGCTTCCGAAGAGGAATTGCGTGTACAGCAGGAAGAACTGCAACAGGCCAACCAGGAACTGGAGGAACGTTCCCGTTTGCTGGAAGACCGCAACCAGGTGATCGTAGAGCGTAACCTGGAAATACAGAAGAAAGCAGAAGAGCTGGAAATCAGTACGAAATATAAATCGGAGTTCCTGGCGAATATGTCCCATGAACTGCGTACGCCATTAAACTCTATCCTGTTGCTGAGCAGACTGATGGCGGAGAACAATGAAAAGAACCTTTCAGATGACCAGATAGAATCCGCACAGGTGATCCAGAGTTCCGGTAAGGGGCTGTTGAACCTGATCGATGAGATCCTGGATCTGTCCAAGATCGAAGCCGGTAAGATGGACCTGGAGTTTGCAGCAGTACCGGTACATGAGATCTGTAACGATATGGAGGCGCTGTTCGGACCTATTGCCCGCGAAAAGAACCTGGCCCTGAATGTTCAGGTAATGGCAGATGCGCCGGCATTGATAGAAACCGACAAGATGCGTTTAGAGCAGATCCTGAAAAACCTGCTGTCCAATGCGCTGAAGTTTACTGCAAAAGGTGCTGTTACCCTCCAGGTGACGGCAGTTGCGCAGGACCCTTCCGTTGTAAGATTCGCCGTGAGAGATACTGGTATCGGTATACCGGTTGAAAAACAGCAGGTGATATTCGAAGCCTTCAAACAGGCAGATGGTTCTACCCGTCGTAAATATGGTGGTACAGGATTAGGCCTGTCTATCAGCCGTGAACTGGCAAAACTGCTGGGTGGCGAGATCAGGCTGGATAGTGAGCCGGGACATGGCAGTGAGTTTGTTGTTACGATCCCGCTTCATCCGCAGGAGGGCAAAGAACAATCCATACAGGAAGCTACACAGCAACAGGCGGAGGAAGTGTACCATGCAGCAGTAAAGGCGAGGGAAAAGAAAGACGATTATATCGCGACGGAAATACCACAGGAAATACCTGATGACAGGGATAACCTGAAGGCTGAAGACAAGACCATTCTGATTGTGGAGGATGATACAAAATACGCAGGCATCCTGCTGGATTTCACCCGTAAACGTGGTTATAAAGGCATTGTAGCGGTACGCGGGGATCATGGTATTGAGATGGCGCAACGTTACAGACCGGCAGCTATCCTGCTGGATATCGTATTACCGGTACAGAGTGGCTGGCAGGTAATGGAAGCACTGAAATCCAATCCGGTGACCCGTCCGATTCCGGTGCATATTATTTCTTCACTGGAAGCGAAGAAGGAGAGTCTGCAGAAAGGAGCGGTAGATTTCATCAACAAGCCAATGGCGCTGGACAGAATGCCACAGATCTTCCAGCAACTGGAAAATGCATTGATGCAGAATCCGAAGAAAGTGCTGATCGTGGAGGAGAATCCGAAACACGCAGAGGCGCTGGCATACTTCCTGGAAAACTTTAATGTCAGTACGGAGATCACAGGCAATATCACCAGCAGCGTAGCAGCTTTACAGAAAAAGGACGTCAATTGCGTGATCCTGGATATGGGTGTACCTGACCAGCATGCATATGAGACGCTGGAAACAGTGAAGAGCAACCCGGGACTGGAGAATCTGCCGATCATTATCTTCACCGGTAAGAATCTGTCCCGTGCAGAGGAAAACCGCATTCGTCAGTATGCAGATTCTATCGTGATCAAAACGGCTCATTCCTATCAGCGTATGCTGGATGAGGTAGCGCTGTTCCTGCACCTGGTAGAAGAAAAGGCTGGTCATAATAAGCCGGCCCGGAAACAACAGGGGCCACTGAAAGAAGTGTTACAGGGTAAGACAGTGCTGATCGCAGATGATGATGTACGTAATATCTTCTCTCTCACAAAAGCGCTGGAACAGCATAAGATGACGATCATTTCTGCGCTGGATGGAAAAGAGGCGATGCAGCAGCTGGAGAATAATCCTAAGATAGATATTGTACTGATGGATATGATGATGCCGGAAATGGATGGTTATGAGACGATCCGGACCATCAGGGATATCCCTAAATACAGACATCTGCCGATACTGGCGGTGACAGCCAAAACGATGCTGGGCGACCGTGAGAAATGTATCAGGGCGGGCGCCTCTGACTATATCTCCAAACCGGTGGATATAGACCAGCTGGTGTCACTGTTACGGGTGTGGTTGTATGATAATGCAAGAGGTTGATCATTAAAAGACTAAGAATACAAACAGCATGGGATCCTCTTCAAAGAAAGTGCTGATCATCGATGATGATACCAGGAATATCTACGCACTGCGGATGGTATTGAAAGCCAAAGGATATGACTGTATCACAGCGATGGATGCACAGGCAGGGTTACAATTACTGGCAGATCAGCAGGACATTGGTATTGTACTGATGGACATGATGATGCCTGAAATGGATGGTTATGAAGCACTTGGCAGAATAAGGGGAGATGCCCGTACGGCCGCTATACCTGTAATAGCCGTTACTGCACAGGCGATGGTGGGGGACCGTGAAAAATGCCTGGCAGCAGGGGCCTCCGAATATGTTTCCAAACCTATCGACCAGGATATACTACTCGACATCCTGAAAAATAAATTCAATATGTAATAAAGCCCAAATATTATTTATCTTTCACCTGTGAAACAATGCATAATATATGCGTGTTAACATGTAATTAACTCTTTTGCGCTGCCGGAAAACGGATATTTACGTTAACAACTGTTAACATATCCCCAAAACAACTCTTATGCAGCAAATGGATGATTCGGCAATGCTTATTGCGCTTAAAGAGGGCGAAATAAAAGCTTATCAGTATTTCTTTATGAAATATTATAAGCCGCTCTGTTTAAAGGCACGTATGATGCTGAACAATATGGAAGATGCGGAGGGGCTGGTAAGAAGTGTATTTGTGAAGGTATGGGAAGAGAAGTTATATTTGGAAATAGAACATTCAGTTGGCGGCTATTTTTACAGACTGGTACATAACAATTGTGTACTAATACTGAAAAAAGGATCCAATAACAGATTAACAAACGATCCGGGGTTCTTACTGATGCAGCCGGTCCTTGTACCTTTACAGGGGTTCCTGATGCTGCGGAGGAGACAGGTGTCGGTGGATTGTAGTGAAGGAATCAGTTTGTCTTTATTATCAGACGATAGATTTCGACCGGATTTTTCAACTATATTACATGGTATTCAGGTGTTGATAAGCCAAAGTGCAGCAGCCCTAAAATCCCTGATACTCCGGATAAGACTATGAGTGCCAACGAAAAACCTATTGCCCAGAATGAGTAAGAACTTTGTTTTTCCCACATGAGTTACAATCAGGAACATATCTTCCAGCTGATACTGGAGAAATTAAGCGGCGATATCAGTGATGAAGACAACCGTTACCTGGAGCAGATGGCCCAGGTGGATCCCAACGTAAAACGTTGTCTTGAAGAACTGGAAGGCGCCCGCGACGTAGCCGGTCCCGAGTTTATGAATGATCTTCATAATGAGCGGGCCTGGAGCAGCGTACTCTCCTTATTGCATGCAGATAAAGAGAAAAAAGACCCCGAAAAGAAGAATACGATCATTATACCTGCTACCGTGGACGAAACACGGGTGGTTTCCTTACAGGAAGATGGTAAACCCCGTTCCCGCAACAGATGGTGGCTGGCAGCAGCTATTACCCTACTGATCGCTACCGGTGGATACTATCTGCTTGGCGGCCGCTCAGCAGCTGTAAAAGATGACAGGGGTACATCGATCGCCGCTATCCCTGCCTGGGGCGATGTACGTCTTCTGCTTGAAGAAGGTGATACCGTACGTCTTGCCGCCAATACCGCCGCCGATATCAATACACAGAACGCGTTGCTGCACCAGCGGGATGGCATGTTGTCATTCCAGCCTGGAGATGGTGCGGGTGGCTGGAATACCCTTTTCGTCCCTACCGGTAAAGATTATAAAGTGCAGTTGTCCGACGGTTCTGTCGTACACCTGAACGCCTTTTCACGCCTCCGCTTCCCTTTCTCCTTTGATGGTAATAACAGGGAAGTGTACCTGGAAGGTGAGGCCTACTTCGATATCGCCAAAAAAGCAGATCAACCATTTATTGTACATACCGCCGGAACTTCTGTGAAAGTGCTGGGTACATCCTTTAACGTGAATGCTTATAACGATTCCCTGATCGTTACCTCACTGGTATCAGGAAGCGTGGTGAGCGATGCGGAGGATAATGACAGCATGTATCTGAAACCGGGAATGGCCTCCGTATACCGTAAAGGCTACCGCCAGCAGCAGCAAAGCTTTGATGAAGCCATTACGCTGAGCTGGAGAAAAGGAGAATATGCCTATTATAATCAACCATTAGGTACCTTAGACGCCGTGATCTCCCACTGGTACGGCAAGCAATTGTTATTTGACGACCCGGCCCTGGCTAACAAAATGCTGACTGGTGTGATCGAACGAGATCAGCCACTTACAGACTTTTTGGAAAGCCTTGACAAAACATCCGGTATAACGTTTAGAATTACGGATGATAAAATATATCTTAGGACAAAATAAGCCACATCTGAGTCGAAAGCCAGCTATGATATCCGTACCATAAATTGAAAAAATGGTAAAGCATGTTTGTAAGGCGATCAAAATCCTATTGATACTGTGCTGTCTGTTGTTTCCAGCTACCCGCATGATAGCACAGGACACGACGGATGGGGCAAGGGTCACTATTACCGGTAAACACATTCTACTCACCAACGTTTTTAAAAGTATTACCCGGCAAACCGGGTATTTTTTCGTTTTTGACAATGCCATTATCGATGGCAATGAGAAGATCTCACTCAATTATAAAAATGCCTCCTGGGAAGAGGTGCTCACTTTTGTTTTACAGCACAGGAATATCAGCTGGCTGAAACAGGGAAAACGCATCTATCTGCAGGTAGCGGAAACGGATAAAAAGACGGAGCTGACCAATACGGTAGAAACGATGGTCACGATCCGCGGGCATATTACGGATATTGGTAACCAGCCGGTTCCCGGCGCTACTATTCTTGTAAAAGGTACTTCCCGTGGTGTCACTACCGGCGCCAACGGCGAGTTTGTACTGGCTGGCGTATCACCAGGCGTGATGCTGCGTATTTCTTCACTGGGTTATCGTCCGGTAGATACTGTGTTACGCAGCGAACCTCTGCACGAAATAAAGCTTGGAGATGCGGTCAATACGCTCGATGCAACCGTGGTGATCGGATATGGTTCCAGCAGCCGCAGGAGATTGACAGGAGCTGTTGGCAGAGTGACAGCAGAGCAGTTAGCCAATCAGCCCGTATCGAACGTATTATTTGCTTTACAGGGACAGATCCCTGGTTTACAGGTGACCAGGACCAACGGTTTGCCCGGAGCGCAGGTAAAACTGTTTATCCGTGGCCGGAACTCCATTGCCGCAGGTAATGATCCGTTGTTTATCATCGATGGGGTACCGTTTGATATTACACCGCTCAATAATACGGAAGACCTGTTCGGCGCTGCCGGTCGTATCAGTCCTTTTACCAACATCAACCCTGCGGATATAGAAAGCATCGATGTATTGAAAGATGCAGACGCTACTGCTATTTATGGCTCCAGGGGAGCGAATGGGGTTGTGCTGATCACCACAAAGAAAGGGGAAGCCGGCCCGCTGAAAACGGATCTGAATGTAAAAACCGGTATTGGTGTAACGGCCGGGCATATGGATATGCTGAAGATCAGCGATTATCTCAGTATCAGAAGAGAAGCCTTTGCCAACGATGGTATACGGCCAACTGCTGCCAATGCGCCCGATCTGCTGATCTGGGATACAACACAACATACAAACTGGTTTAAAAAGTTAATGGGTGGTACTGCGCCTGTGACCAACGGGCAACTGAGCTTCTCCGGTGGCAGCAATTACAACACCTTTCTGCTGAGTGGTAATTATTACAGAGAAGGGACTGTATTGCCTGCTGATCTGGGTTATCAACGGGGTGGTTTCCACCTGAGTTACGAGCACCATCATCCGGAGCATCGCCTGGAAACAGGTTTCACCGCGAGTTTTATGACAGATAATAACAAGAGTATCGCCAATGATATTTTTGCGTTTTATAACCTGCCACCAAATTATCCGCTATTTGACAGTAGCGGTCATTACTACTGGGGTTCGTCTTTTGATAACCCACTGGCCTATATGGAACAACAATCCAATAGTAAAACCAATAATCTGCTGAGTCACCTGGTGTTGCGATACAGGTTGTTCCCGGGGTTAATCCTGAAAACCAGTATGGGTTTGTCGAACATCCGGATGAAACAATTCTTCTCTTTCCCCCAGTCAGCCCAGCATCCAAATAATGCGCCCACCAGTTCTATCCGTGTTGCGGAAAATAACCGGGAGTCTTTTATTGTGGAACCACAGGCGGATTATAATCTGCGTGTAGGGAAAGGTAATCTGCATGCATTAATAGGCGGTACCTGGCAACAAACGACGCGTAATGGTACGCTGTCTATTGGTCAGGGATACCCGGACGAGGCTGCGATGCATTCACTGGAGGGTGCGGATACGGTTATACACCGGCCGAATACTTATGCGCTGTACCGGTATATTTCCTTCTTTAGCCGCTTTACCTATGACTGGAAGCGGAAATACCTGCTGAATGTAAGTTACCGGCGTGATGGCTCTTCCCGCTTCGGACCCGGGAGGCAGTTTGGCGACTTTGGTTCCGTCGGATTAGGATGGGTATTTACAGAAGAACCGTTTGCAAAAAGACTATCCTGGCTGAGCTTTGGTAAGCTGAGAGCCAGCGGCGGTTTTACAGGTAACGATCAGATCACGGACTATCAGTATATGCGTAATTATGGCAGCAATGGCAACTATATCGGCGATAATACGCTGGCGCCGCTGCGTATTGCGGATGATAAATACAGCTGGGAGGCTAACAAGAAGATGGAGGCTGCTATCGAACTGGGTTTTCTGAACGATAAGCTCTTCTTTTCGGCCGCCAAATATTGTAACCGCAGCAGTAATCAGCTGGTCGGTTATCAGTTGCCCGGTGTGACCGGTTTTACCAGTTACCAGGCCAATTTGCCGGCAGTAGTAGAGAATACAGGCTGGGAACTGGAATTACGCACGAATAATTTCAATGCAAAAGATTTCAGCTGGACCACTGCTGCGAATGTCTCTTTCTTCAGTAATACACTGAAACGGTTTCATAGCCTGGCAGTGTCTTCCTATGCCAATGCATTTGTAATTGGGCAGTCGCTGAATATTATGAGAGGGTATCATTTTACCGGAATAGATCCGCAGACAGGCAACCCCAGTTATGAAGACGTGAACCATGACGGAAAACTATCCACCCTCAATGATTTTGTTACTATCGCTAATCTGGACCCGCATTTTTATGGCGGCGTACAGAATGATCTGAGATATAAAAATATCAGCCTGGCGTTTTTCTGGCAGTTTGTTAAACAGGAGGGCATATTGCCGGCGATACGTCCCGGTGATTTTGCCAATCAGCTGACGGAGAGTCTGGACAGATGGCGTAAGCCGGGAGATCATACCAACATTCCCCGTGCTACTGCGACGGTAGGAAGTGAAGCGTATGACCTGGGAAGTAAACTGGCTACATCCAATGCGATCTACCAGGATGCCTCCTACCTGCGATTAAAGAATGTGGCTATTTCCTATAGTATGCCGGAACCGGTATTAAAAAAACTGCGATTGCAGTTGTGCAGGGTGTATCTGCAGGGGCAGAACCTGCTGACCATCACAGGATATAAAGGAGCCGATCCTGAGACACAGATACTGGTGCCGCTGTTGCGAGTGATCACCAGTGGTGTTCAGTTAACATTATAAGCTGAGAAGAGATGTCGTACCGTGTATTGCTTTTTATCATTTGCTGCTTTTCACTCACCGTTTCCTGTAAGAAACTGATAGAGGTGGATTCGCCTTCAGACGAGATTCCGGCTGAAGACGTATACAACAATGACCGTCTGGCAGATGCTGCGGTAGCGGATCTTTATTTTCAGTTATCAGATTATTTTCCCAGTAATATCCTGCCCCTGATCAATGGTATGACAGCGGATGAACTGACGACGCTGAATACCAATCTGCTGAAATATCCGACGAATGCGATCCCATCTTCAGATATACAATTGTTGTCCTGCTGGAGAAGAATGTACCAGGTGATATATGGCGCGAATGCGATGCTGGAAGGGATTGCCGCCAATACGGGACTGTCAGGCAGTAAGGCCAGACAACTCAATGGAGAGGCGTGTTTCCTACGCGCTTTCTGTTATTACTACCTGGTGAATTGCTGGGGGGAGGTGCCCCTGATCACGACGACCAATGTGAAAGAAACTTCACTGGCGGGCAGGGCGCCTGTAAACCAGGTTTATCAGCTGATCATGTCAGATCTTTTAAATGCAGCGATGCAATTACCTGCCTATTATGTGACCAGTGAAAAGGTAAGGGCGAACCGCTGGGCGGTGATGGCTTTACTCGCAAGAGTCTATCTGCAGCAGGAACGATGGGAGGATGCTTTGGCGGTATCTTCAGAAGTGATCAATTCCGGTGAGTATACACCATTGATCACGGCGGATAGTGTTTTTCTGCGGAATAGCCGTCCGGCGATATTGCAGTTATGGCGGAGTGAAGGATATACTTATGCAGGGCAGACCTTGTTACCAACAACGGTGGTGGGCGGCTTTTCCTTTTATCCTTTTACGGCCGATTTCATGCGTACGTTCGAACCTGATGACAAAAGAAGGACCAGCTGGACCAGTCCGTTTTTTTATGGAGGGTCACTGTATTACAACGCCTGTAAGTACCGTAACCGTACTGCTGCATTACCCGGCAGGGAAGAGTATGTGATGTTGCTGCGTATAGAAGAGCAATACCTTATCCGTGCGGAAGCAGCAGCAAGACTGAACCGCATATCCGATGCTGTTGCAGACCTCAATGTATTGAGAGCCAGAGCAGGATTACCACCCTTATATGCCGGTACGATGCGAGATTCCTGTCTGATCTATGTTGAACGGGAGCGACGTATGGAGCTGTTTACAGAATGGGGCGACCGCTGGTTCAGTCTGAAACGCACAGGGCAGATCGATTCCCTGATGCGGATATTAAAACCTACCTGGAAATCAACCGCCGCGCTTTATCCGATCCCGCAGGAAGAGCGGAACAGGAACCCTAATCTTTCGCAAAATGATGGTTATGAATGAGCCAGTTGGATCGCATAGATTTTATCAGCACAGTGCACCACCAGTTTATCACCCTGTACGAATAACTGATTGACTTTTGTACGGGCGGGAATATCCAGGTAATAGCTGCCCAGATATTTGCCTGAACTGATCTTATACAGATCGATCACACAATGTGCGGCAAACATATCAGCTAAGTCATTGTCTGCTTTCAGTTTACCCTGCACATACAGGATGCCTTTATCTGCACAGCTGAAGCCATTGATCATCTGATCAGGGCCGGCGTTTGTGTATACCTGGTTCCCTTCATCACTACTACTTGCGGTAGCGAACCGGGATACGGCGAAGGTATCGATGGTGTGATGATTGCTGATGCGTTGAAGCGTACTGTCAAAAGTAAAGAAGCGGTTGCTGTAGAAGTGGAGATAGGTAAAGAGACCAGTACTTCTGTCGTAGGTCAGTGTACCATCTGTACTCATACCACCGTCTCTGTGTAATTCGGAAAGACCGTTTTCTGTCAGCAAGGTATTACTTTCAAAATCTGTCCGTACAAATAACTGGTCTTTTTCCTGTACCTGCAATTTACGCAGTACAAAATGCTTTTCATCCCGCAGCAGATATCCCTGTGAGAAACCGCCGGGGGGCAGTGTCATAAATGTATGTCTACTGCTGTCGGTGCGTGTTGTTTTGCAGATAGCGGGCATATTATAGCCGAATACAAAGTAGTTATCATTGCTCACCTGTGTAAAGAAATATTCACTGACAGCGTCACGGAATGAAGCGCGAAGCGGAATATGGAAAGTATCTGCAGGAGCGCCGGGGTTGAGAGATGAAGTGATGATCGTTGCCGGCTGACGTAATACGGAGAAATAAAACAGGCTGTCGTCAGCGCCGGCGATATCGAGGATGTTATCCGCAGGTATAGTAGTGATCGTTGTTAAAGGCGATGATTGCAGATAGTGGCGGCTGAACCCATTGGGTTGTTTGTTCGGAGAGGGAGCCGTCCAGACTAATACGACAATAATCAGAAATGCCGCTATCAGCAGCGACAACAAGGTGTAAATACGCTTTCTCATAATGGTTTGGTAGCAAGGCAGGAAGGCTGTATAAGCACTTCCTGCCAGAACATGTGAATCAGCTCTTTCTGATGATGGTGGTTGGTCCAGTCAGGCTTACCGCACATTGAACGGCATTAGCGCCTCCGCAATAAATAACTTTAATCTGCTGTGAAGTACCGGTTACAACGGTATCATCATTCAGTAACCACTGTGTGTCTTCCTGTAATTTGCCAGCAAATGCAGTTCCTGCTGCGCACAGGGCAGCGAAAAACGCTAATGAAAGTGTCTTTTTCATGGTGTGTTTTATTAAATAAAATAAATGCCTACTCTGTTCTGAAGGTTTTCGGCTCCCCCTGTAATAAATGCCGTTTGGTCCAGAAATCAGAAATCAGTTGGCTGGTTGTGCACTTTGTTGTTTTGCGTGCAGCAGTACCCCGATAGTTGATAGTATGACAAAGACGATATTAAAAACAATGTGTGCGTTCCATGACAGATGTTGCAAAACGCCCCCGCAGGAACAAGGAATAAAATAACTCAGGCGTAGCATTGCTACGAGATAAAATGTGAAAAGGCTTAACAGAAAAAAAGAAAGATAAAACCCCATCAAACGTGTGCGGGTGTAGAGTAGTAGTCCCGCGATAATTATTTCCCCCAATGGTAGTGCCCAAACAATAAAGGGCGCATACAAAGTGATAAAAGGCGATTGTCCCAATTGCCGTCGGAATGTATGATAATCGAGCAATTTGCTTATACCGGTATATATAAAAAGGAATACCAGTAAAGCAGATAGAATATCTGATAACAATTTTCTTGACATAGGATATAACGCTTGTCTAATATAGGATATTTTTCTAAATCATATAAGTATTTTATCCCGGGGAGATAAAGTATTGAAGAAAATCAATGTGGGTTATCAGCAATTGTTTTTGGGTATAGCGGGGAAATGTTCCTGCAGATAATCCAGGAAGATGGTCATGAGTTGTTGCATATCAGTTTCCATGCTTTTCAGTCTGGAGCGTATATGCACCTGGTGGGTGCGGATGTTTTCATAGTTGATGGCGTTCATATCGGGTTCGCTCACCCACACCTGTTGCAGGGCCAGTTCTCCGCGCAGGGCTTCGAACCGCGTATCCTGCTGGAGGAAAGCGGTATGGAAATATTCCAGCCTGTCCAGCAGGGAGCGGTCGAAATGATATTGCAGTATGTGAGCGAGTTGCGTCTTGAGTGCGATGTTGCGATTTTCAAGCGCCGCCAGTTCTTTTTTAAATGCAGTTAATTCACGCAGGAGATCTTCCATTACTAAAACTATCTTATCTGACGTAAAGATAGTCAGCTGCCTGCGGGCAGCACAGGATGCGCATCAGCGTAAAAACTGATTTTTATCATTAATTCACCAGGTTGGCGAGTTTCTGTTCGTTCAGAATGGTGATAACGCCCTGTTTTATTTCCAGCAGTTTCTCGTCTCTGAAGTCGCCCAGCGTACGGATCATGGATTCTGTAGCGGTACCTGCGATCGTAGCGAGGTTTTCGCGGGAGATATCTATGGAGAACGGCTGGTCCGTTACGTGGTGGTATTTCTTTTTCAGGAAGAGCAGGGCTTCGGCTACTTTTTTGCGCAGTGAACTGTAGGCAAGGTGGAGCAGTTGCTGTTCTTTTTCGGTGATATTTTTAGCGAGCAGGCGGATGAATTGTTGTGCTACTTCGCGGTTATTATTGATCAGCGTTTCAAAATCCTCTCTGGGAATGGCGGTCAGTTCGCATGCTTCCAGTGCTTCGGCATTTTCATGATAGTTGCTGCCTTCGAGCAGGGCGACATATCCGAGGAATTCACCGGCGCTGTACAGATTGACGGCGAGTTCTTTTCCGTCGTTGTTCACCTTATAGGTTTTCACGCGGCCTTTCTGAATAAAGTAAAGGCTGGTGGGACGATTACCTTCCTGGTAGATCAGTTGTTTCTTTTTGTACCTGTCTGTGTTACCCTCTTCCATCAATGTTTTCAGAGGATTGGCGCCTGTAGCTGTCAACAGCAGTTGTTGTACTCCTTCCATATCTGCAGGTAAAACCTGTTTTTTAAGTTCTGACTTTTTTAGTCTGCTTTCTACTGCATTTAAAAGGTCTGTACCGCTGAAAGGTTTGGTGATATAGTCGTCTGCGCCCATTTCCATTCCTTTGCGGAAGTCTCCGCGTTCGCTTTTGGCGGTCAGGAATATGAAAGGGGTATCTTCGACTTCCGGGTGTTTTTGCAGCAGGTGCAGTACGCCATAACCATCCAGCACAGGCATCATAATATCACATACGATCAGGTCGGGCAGTTCTTCCAGAGCCATTTCCACGCCGGTTTTCCCATTTTCAGCCGTCAGGACCCTGTAATTGGCAAGTTCCAGTATTTCGGCAGTATTCTCGCGAATATCGTCATTATCTTCTATCAGCAGGATCGTTTTCATTTATAGTACTATTCCTTTTAGTTATAATTGCCTGAAAGTGACGATGAAAGTGGTGCCTTCATTCAGTTCGCTTTCGCAGGTGATGTATCCGTTCATCAGTTCAGCGTATCTGCTAACGATATGTAAACCAAGACCTGTACCCTGGATATTGCTTACGTTGGCGCCCCTGAAAAAACGTTCGAACAGGTGTTGCTGGTCCTCCTGAGATATGCCGATACCGCTGTCTTTCACCCTCAATATTACATCATTTCCGGTATGTTCGGTATGCACCTGTATAACACTATGTTTTCCAGAGAATTTGATGGCATTTCCCAGCAGGTTTAACAGAATATGTTTCAGCAGGGAAGGGTCGAGCTGCACCGCAGTTGCCCCTGCATGTTCATACTGAATACGTTGTCCTTCCTGTACGATATCCTGCATTTCCTGTATGATAGCCGTCACGTGTTGCTGCAGATCAAAGGTGCTGGTGCGTACCTGTACGCCGCCTTCTTCGATCTTACCCACAGAAAGAAAATCGTTCAGCACTTCCGTCAGCAGGGTCACGGAAGAGATGATACGTTGTATATGTTTACTACGTTTCGGTTGTTCTGCTTCGGTGGTATACTGATTGACCAGGAATGCGGATGACAGGATCGTACTAAGTGGCGTACGGAACTCGTGAGAGGCCATTGAGACGAAACGGGATTTCAGTTCGCTGAGCTCTTTTTCTTTATCAAGCGCTGTCATCACTTCCTGTTTGGAATGCTCCAGTTGTTCCAGTGCGGTGGTCAGCTGTTGCGTACGTTCACTGATCTTGTGTTCCAGTTCATTGTTCAGTTTCTCGATCTTTTCTTCCGCCTTTTTTCTCTCTGTGATATTGTTGATATAGGCAATCACAAAGGCGCCTTCTTCATGTTCGTACTGACTGAGACTGATCTCCACGGGAAACTCCGTACCGTCTTTTTTAACGGCAAAGAGATCCAGCCCTATACCCATCGGGCGGCTTTGCGGATGATGATTGTAATGATCCCGGTGATCAACGTGCCGGTGACGGAAGCGTTGTGGCATGAGCCGTTCGATACGATCTCCCATGAGTTCTCCCCGTTCGTACCCGAACTGCCGGAGGGCGAAGTCGTTGATCAGCACGATCTGTCCCTGCTGGTTCGTTACGAGTATACCGATACTGGCGTAGTTGAACAGGGCTTCAAAGCGCTGCAGCTCCTTGTTATATTCTTTTTTGTAAACGCTATTGCCGGAGAACATTGTTGTCAGCTTGGTGATCCACTTCTTCATACTTGATACTTACCGTTAAAAGAATATGCGGTAAATATACTTTATAGGCTGTAAAATTCCACCTAAGCAGTATGTCCTCATATGACGGCGGTCAGCAGAATGACTGATAATGCTCATTTTTCCCTGACATTCCTTTCGAGCCAGTGAGAGGCCAGGGTTGTCCAGGCAAGTCCGGCTTTATTATCAGGACGGAGGCCATAGCCGTGCCCGCCTTTGGCGTAGAGGTGCAGTTCGACGTGTACTTTGGCTTCCCGTAATGCGCCGGCCATGACCAGTGCGCTGTTGGCATATGGATCATCGGCAGTGGCGAACAGGAAAGTAGGAGGGGTGCGATTATCTATCTGTAATTCAGGTGTAATGCTGTGATTGGCGCCGAGGTCAAGATAAGCGGGGTAGATCAGCAGGGCAAAGTCCGGACGGGCGGAAGCGCTGTCGGCTTTATCGATGGGTGCGTAGCTTTGCTTGTTATACAGGGTACTGGCCCTGGCACTCAGACTGCCACCGGCAGAGAAACCCAGTACACCGATCTTTTGCTGTTTTAACTGCCATTCTGAAGCCCTGGAGCGTACGAGGCGTAAAGCACGCTGTACGTCCTGTAAGGCGCCTTCCTGCTTCTGTGGTACCCGGTATTGCAGTACAAAGGCGGTATAACCCAGTCCGTTCAGCCATTGGGCAATTTCATAGCCTTCCAGGTTGATGGCCAGGATCTGATAGCCGCCTCCCGGACACACAATTACGGCTGCGCCATTGGCTTTGCTTTTCTCCGGCAGGAATACCTGCATGATTGGATCGGTTACATCGGTCAGTCTGATCACGCCTTTGCTGCTGTCACTGGTCGGAACAGCCGGTTTTTTAGCAGCTGTTTCTCCTGGTACGGCGCCTGGCCACAGGTGAATGATGTCTTTTTCCTTTGTTTGCGCAAATGCCTGCATAGCGAACAATGAGAGTAAGAGTGTATACAATGTTGTTTTCATACCGGGACGGGTTTGGGTGACAAATTAACTAAAACGCAGGGCAAAAAAAAGAGAGAAAAAAGTGGGGTTAATTTTGGGGTTATTTTGGGGCTAAAGAATAAGTTAATGGGGCTAAAGAACAACAGTGTAGTGTAGTGGTGCCTGGTGTTAACGGGTACAAAATTATCATCAGAAGGGATGTTGCGCAAGCGTAGTTCTACGGAATCTGGCGCTTGCGGAAATAACGTATGGGTATAAACGTAGCATGATTGTGCATCTACAGCTATTGGCTGCAGTATAATAGGAGGATTTTTTATTATATTTGCCCCGACTCAAAATAATCATCGTACCGCCGGGTACACAACCCACTATGCTATGAAAACTGTACGTTTCATTGTCTTCCTGTTGCTATGCTGTATGCCCACAGCTTTTTCCCAATCCATTACTGATGTTATCACCAGTGCTGAATGGGATGTTTTATTTCCACATCGTTTTAATCCTGATGATCGTACCGGTAGTGGTACTTTACCCACTACGGCTGCGAAGGACTTCTATTCTTACGCCAATTTCAGAGAGGCGGTAAGACTGATGTCCAACATTAAGATCATTTCTGAAAGACGTTGTGCGACCAATGCCTACAAACTGACCCGCGTGGATAAAACCACCGGTGCATCAGTAGTGATCCGTCAGGACGCTGATTTCAGCATTTCTCCCAACGCCATTATTCGCGAGGAGATCGACTATGCCACTTTTGCGGGCGAAGGCGACCTGACTGTCCGTAAAAGGGAGCTGATGGCATTCCTGGCCAATATCTCCCAGGAAACTACCGGTGGCTGGCCTACAGCTCCGGGCGGTCAGTATGCCTGGGGATTGTATTTCCGCGAAGAAGTGGGTTACGAAGGCACCAGTAACATCGGTTACCGCGAGGCCAGCACACAATATCCGCCTGCTGCGGGTAAGTCTTACCATGGCCGTGGTCCGATCCAGTTAAGCTGGAACTATAACTATGGTCAGGCCAGCGAATTTATCTTCGGTGACAAGAACGTATTACTCGCCAATCCGGAGAAAGTGATCCAGGATGGCGTGATCGCTTTCCAGACAGGGATCTGGTTCTGGATGGCCCAGCAGTATCCTAAGCAGTCCTGTCATGATGTAATGATCCCTGGTAAATGGGAACCTACCGCTGCACAGATTGCGGGTGGCCTGAAGCCTGGTTTTGGCGCTACGGTGAATATCATTAACGGCGGACTGGAATGTAACAAGGGTACTGAGAATACGAAAGTACTCAGCCGTATTGCGCATTATCAGCGTTATACAGGTATCAAACAGGTGAGCATGGAGCTGAATGGCGGCAACAATGCTGTTAACTGTGGTTGTGCGAATATGGCTCCTTTTGCTATCGACAATACCGAGTGTTCACAGATCACCGCACTGACCTTTACTTCTCCTGCGAATGGCATCCTCAGTGTGACTTCGCTGTCACCGGTAACCCTGACAGTAGCGAAAAGCGATCCGAAGAATGAGATCACACAGGTATTTATCAAAATCGGTGGTCTGAGACTGGCAGGCACCAGTGTACAATGGACGCCGACTGCCTATGGTCAGCAAACAGCAACTGCGGTTGGGCTGAGAAATGGTAAGGACTCCATCGTGACGACCATCAATTTCACGGTATGGAATAGCCAGACTTTCGCCGGTTGTGCTTCCCTGCCAGCCTGGGAATCAACAAAGATCTATGAGGCTGCGGGCAATATCGTTCGTTATAACAGCGTGATCTACCGCAATCTGTGGTGGGCTGGTAGTGGCGATGTACCAGGTACCAACAGCACCTGGGCAGTTGTAGGCGCCTGTAACGGTAATGGCGGCGATGGTGGTGGCACTGGTCAGCCTTGCGGCGGTGTACAGGGATGGACGCCAGGTGGTATCTATACCCAGGGTGTTAAAGTGGCTTATGGTAACAAGATCTATCAGGCAAAATGGTGGACACAGGGCGATCAGCCGGATACTAATACCGGAGATGCAAAACCATGGACTTTTGTAAGTAACTGTCCGGTAGCGGTGGCAGGTTCCGTAACTACAGCGGCTGTGCTTAATGAGACACCGGCAACTGAAGGCGCGCTGAAGGTGTATCCGAACCCGGTAAATGGTAACACCCTGACCGTCACCGTAAATGGTAAAGGCAAAGAAAGACTCCTGGTATCATTGCTGAGTGCGGAAAGCGGTCAGCCGGTATTACAGCAGATCGTTCAGCCAAATGGCAGTGCGGCGCAGCAGGTACAGCTCGATATCAGCCGTGTACCTTCCGGTACCCTGATCCTGAAAGTTGACAGCGGCAGATATGGTGTAATAGGCACTAAGAAGATCATCCGTATAAAATAAAATATTAAATTTTTAAGGGAACTGTAACCAATGGCATATCTTATGCGTTAAGGTTACAGTTCCCTTTCCGTTTCCAGGAGAGGGGTATAAATCAATTTTCATGAGAATACCATTAACCTTTATTTTCCTGGCGACGATTGCCATGACAGGATGCAGTAAAAAAACAACTTCCGGCGCTACAGATGACTGTATCAAATACGGTAAAGCGCCTGTTAGCCAGATCGATAAAGCATCTGCAAGTGGCAACAATACAACGACTGTTTATTTCCCCGTGAACAGTGGCTGCGGACAGTTCAGTAAGTTTATTGAAAAGAAGAGCGGTAATACCATTACCATCGATGTGGAAGCTGTTTACAAGGGTTGTATGTGTACAATGGATATTCCTACACGTAAGGCCTCTTATCAGTTAAAAGAAAAGGCTGCGGGCACTTATTACCTGCAATTTGTATCCGGAGAGAATACATTCATTACAGATACTGTGATCGTGAAATAATATAGTCGTTGCGACAATATACAGACTATAAAAAAGAAGAAGGGATAAGGTGCAAAACCTCATCCCTTTTTTCTTCCATCTTAAATCCCGAAAACTAATAGTTAAATCCCTTTCTTTTGTACATCCAGATGTTTCTCCAGCCATCGCCCTGTTGTGCAAGGGTCAGTTCATCGGTGGTCAGTTTTACGATCACGTAAGTCACTTTATTGCCGAGGGGAATATCTCCACCTGTTATCTTTAAAGTTCTGTTCAGTGTATCCAGCTCAAACAATGCCTTCTTTGCAGCGCCGGCATGTGTGAGCGAGTAGTTTTTAGCGCCATTGAGATCGAAGGTCATCTCATCGGCCGCAACCCCCTCCGATGTCAGGTAAGCGATACCGTTCTGCCACCATTCCGGTGCTGTAGCACCACCGGAGCCGTTACCATAACAGATCCCACCAGGGATATCTGTTGCCCACACCCAGGTTTTACCTGCCTGTTCATTGGTCAGCATTTTCCATAGCGGACTCGCGAAATATTCCGGGTCATTTTCAGACACGGTAATATCGCTGGAGTCTGCGATTGGTCCGCCGGGTGTATAGATCGTATAGCGGATCGTATACTTCCCTGCGAAGGGCAGGTTGATCGTATCCTTCTTATTCTTTGAAAAGCCGCCGGTATATTCCCAGAATGGGATATAGCTACCTGCTGTGAGGCTGTTCAGCATAACTATATTGTCGTGTCCC
The DNA here is from genome assembly GCF_900114995.1 of Chitinophaga sp. YR627. Lineage (GTDB taxonomy): Bacteria > Bacteroidota > Bacteroidia > Chitinophagales > Chitinophagaceae > Chitinophaga. The sequence goes on along the minus strand of NZ_FOUX01000005.1, from coordinate 8,420 downwards.
TGTTCCTGTGTAATGGAAAATTTCAGGTTATCTTTTGAAATGCTTGCTCCCTCCAGACTTTCTTCATCTTCCTTTGTACAGGAAACCAGCAGTGCAGATAACGCGAGCAGGGATAAGGTGATAAACTTTTTCATGATGCAGTTTTTTGTGGAATGATTCAACATTAGTTAGCCCATCCTGGATTTTGTCTGTAAACGCCGCTGGAGAGATTGATCTCCTGCTCCGGGATCTTGAACAGTCCCTGTGTTTCCGTACGGAAGGAGACATTGAACTGTGCGTCTGAACTGCTGTTGTCGATAGCAGCTTTTGCCACACTCATACCCTGACGCAGCAGGTCCCAGTAACGTAAACCTTCCAGTGCAAATTCCAGTCTGCGTTCTTCCATGATCAGGCTTTTTCCATTGGTAGCCGTCAGCGTTTTTCTGCTGGTGGTATTCAGGAATGCCCTGTCGCGTACCTGGTCATAGTAGCCCTGTGCTTTACCCAGATCAGTGCCCAGGTTCAGTTCAGCCGCCATCAGCAGTACATCTGCATAGCGGATGATGACATCATCAAAATAGTTGTCGATCTGGAAATTACCGCCTTTGCTGTCTGCATTGCCATCATTGAGGGGCATGTATTTTTTCCAGAAGTAGCCGGTATACTGTGACTGATCGCCGATCGCATATGCTGTCAGGTTTTCATCTTCGATAGAAATGATAGAAGCATTTCTCCTGGTGTCAGCACCATCATAGGCGTTCCACAGTTTACTGTTCACCGTACCGGCGCCCCAGCCTTTGTAGTAAGGATTCAATACCTGACTACGGATACCGATATCTACCTGCATCCGGTTACCATTGTGCTGGTCCCAGTTGCCCAGTCCTTTATGCGTAAACTTGATCGACCAGATCGTCTCTTTATTGTCTTCACCCACAAAGGAGGCAGCAGATGCCTGCCATAAACGTGGGAAGCTGTCTACCAGTCCATAACCACCTGCATTGATGATATTTTCCAGGTAACCGGCAGCCTGTGCTTTGGTCACTACGCCTGCCAGATCATTCTGGTTATAATAACCGGTGTAATAGAGGAATACACGACCGATCAGTGCCTGTGCTGCCCATTTGGTGACGCGACCGTAATTGGAGGTAGGAATACCCTGATAGGCTACCGTTGGTAATTTCTCGGCAGCATATTTCAGGTCTTCTGCGATCTGTTTGTATACGTCTGCCGGCGTTGCCTGTGGCATGTTGTATTCAGATACAGTCAGTGGTTTGGTGGTTAATGGCACATTGCCAAAGAAGCGGGCCAGGTCGAAATAGAAGTAGGCTCTGAGGAAGCGTGCTTCTGCGATGTAGGTATTTTTCAGTGTGCTGTCAGTACCCCAGTTAACACCATCTATTTTAGACAACAATACGTTCGCTCTGTAGATACCTGTATAGTATTTCTGCCAGAGGCCCAGGTTCATATTGGAAGCCTCCTGGAAGCGATCCCATTGTTTCCATACGAGGTCAGAGGTACCACCACCACCGAAACAGTTGTCACTGGCCAGTTCTGATACGAGGTGGATATTATCGTAGTCGCCAATGTTGAGTTGATTGTACACCGCTACCAGTGCCTGTAAGGCCTGATCGGGTGTCTGATAAAAGGAGGTTTCTGTCTGTTCGTCAACAGGAGAGCGCTCCAGAAAATCCTTGCTACACGCAGCAAAGAGTGAGATAGCTATAATGGAAGCGAAGATCTTTTTCATGTGGAATGATTTACCGGATTAGAATTTAACGTTCAGACCAACCAGTACGGATTTTGGCTGCGGATAGGTACCCAGGTCAATGCCGGAAGCCCATCCTGTAGGACCATAACCTACTTCAGGATCTACCCCTTTATAAGGCGTAAAGGTGAACAGGTTGGTAGCAGAAACGTATAATCTCAGCTGTCCCAGCGGCAGTGTATGTAAGAGCTGTTTGAAATCATATCCGAGGTTGAGGCTCTTTACACGCAGGAAGGAAGCATTGTGTACATACAGGTCGGAAGAACGGATCCAGTTCTGGTTCAGTTCAGCGCCATCAGTGACACGTGGCAGGCGGTTAGAGCTACCTTCACCAGTCCAGCGGCCGAGGATTTCTGTTGTGTAATTGCTCAGCGGACGGGAGAAGTCATGCGTACCATCCCAGATCTGGTTGCCATAGTTGCCATACAGCGAAGCGGAGAAATCAAATCCTTTGTAACCCAGGTTGATATTAAGACCGTAGGTGAATTTTGGATAAGGATTACCGATCTGTGTCTGATCTTTACTATCGATCACGCCGTCGCCATTCAGGTCCTGGAAACGTACATCGCCCGGTTGTGCATTCGGCTGTATTTTCTTACCGTCTTTAGATACGTAAGCCGCAACTTCCTGATCATTCTGGAAGATACCGGCAGTCTTATATCCGTAGAAATAACCCATCGGGAAACCTACCTGTGCACGGTAGAATTCAGGCATACTAGGGTAGGTAATAGCGGTAGCGCCGTTGATGATCTTTTCTTTATTAGGAATGTCGGTGATCTCGTTGCGGTTAATGCCCATATTACCATTTACACCTACACTCAGGTCATGGAAAGTATGATGATAACCAAGAGAGATCTCTACACCCTGGTTGCGTACATCACCACCGTTGATCAGTACTGTAGCAGCACCGGATACGGCAGGTACATTGACAGGTACTAGCCAGTCTTTGGTGGTTTTGCGGTAGATATCAACGGTCAGGTTGAAGTCTTTCAGGAAGTTCGCATCAAAACCGATGTTTGCCTGTTCGGAGGTTTCCCATTTCAGGTCCGGATTGGATATTTTGATCGGAGCAGCACCGATCGCCGGAGCGTCTCCGCTACCAAAGTAGTAACCCAGGTATTGTGTGGAAATGGTAGACAGATATTGATAATAACCGGTAGGCAGGTTACCGTTCTGACCCCATCCTGCACGGATTTTCAGGAACTCCAGCCAGGTAGGTTTGAAGAAGTCTTCATTGGTCGGTACCCAACCCACGGAGAAGGACGGGAAGTAAGCCCTGCGGTTGTTCGGACCGAAGCGGGAAGATGCATCTGATCTTACTACAGCGGTGAACATATATTTGTCCGCGTATGAGTAGCTGATACGTCCGAAGTAAGAATAGATCGTAGCAGAGCTGTCTGCTCCGTAGATACGTTGTGTACTATCAGTGGTACCATTATCTATCACCGCATTATCCAGACCTGTTTTGGTCAGGTCCTGTTTATATCCGTAGAGATAATTCGCTTTTGTTTCATTGGCATTCATACCTACGAGTACACCGATATTGTGTTTTCCGAAGTCGCGCTGATAGTTGATGGTATTATCCCAGTTCCAGGAATTGGTACGATAGATACCTTGTGTTGCACGGGAGTGTTCGTTGATCACATTGGTGGACAGGTTGTAGAGCGGTGTATAGCTTCTTGAATCAGTATTGCTGACATCGATACCGAAGTCAGTACGGATGGACAATCCTTTGATGGGAGATATCTGTAAATAGGTATTCCCCATGATACGGCTTGTTTTATCCTTGTTCTGGTTCTGGTAATCCATCAGTGCTACCGGATTGGCTTCTTCTACGTTAAAGGAAGATTTAGCGTAGTTACCATTTTCGTCGTATACCGGGAACAGCGGACTGGTACTGAATACGGAGCGGATAGCGTTATTGTAGATATTGCCTACACCGATCCCTCTTTTGCGTGACTGTGTATAGGTCAGGTTCTCTCCGAAGATGATGATATCCTTGTACATTTTATGCTCGCTGTTCATGCGGAAAGAGAGCCTGTCATATTTGGACTGATCATTTACACCGATAATACCTGCCTGCTCCGTATATGCGATAGAGGAGGAGAATACGGAAGCGTCATTCCCACCAGCGAAGCTTAAGGAATGATTCTGCATCGGTGCGTTCTTATTATAGATCGCTTCCTGCCAGTCGGTGCCTTTGCCGAGTTTAGACAACTGATCTATGGTGAAGTACGGCTGACCACCTGAGTTGATAGCCATTTCATTCATGATCACGCCATAGTCGTGTGCATTGAGTACCGATACTTTATGAGAAGGATTCTGTGTGCCATAATAGGCATCATATGCAATCTTCATGGAGCCTGCACGGCCTTTACGCGTAGTGATCAATACCACACCATTCGCCGCTCTTGCACCATAGATAGCGGAGGAAGCCGCATCTTTCAGTACATCCATGCTGGCAATATCGGAGGCGTTCAGGTAGCTGATATCGTAAGTGGGTACACCATCTACAATGTACAGCGGATCTGCATTACCTACGGTACTTGTACCACGGATACGCACTTTCATGCTTTCGCCTGGCTGGGCGGATGTAGCGGTGATCTGTACACCCGGAGTTTGTCCCTGTAATGCCTGGTCTACGCGGAGGGCATGGTTTTGTTCCAGCTGTTGTGTGTTCACGTGATCGATAGCGCCGGTAACGAGTTTTTTCTTTTCGGTACCATAACCTACTACCACGATTTCATCGAGGCCGGTGGAGCCTTCACTAAGATTAACCGTCAGAGAAGATTTTCCTCTTGCGGAGATGACTTGTCGGGTGAAACCTACGAGTGTGACTTCGAGAGAGTCGGAGTCGCCTACCTGTAGATTGAAGCTGCCTGTACCATCTGTAATGGCGCCGTTGTTGGTGCCTTTGATGCGTACACTGGCGCCGGGCAGCGGGCTATTATCTTTTCCTGTGGTCACTTTACCGGAAAGTGCCCGTTTCGGAGTCTGCGCCATTGCCACGTTGCCGGATAACATGGTTAATAGCAGCGCGCTGCTCAATCCGCATGATACGGGGATCATGCAGGCAGTCACAAAATCTCTGATTTTGTAAGCAGTTTTCATAATGTTAGAATGTTAGTTACGGGATGTGTTTGTCTGATGGTCGAAACGTGAATTACAATTCACAACGTGTTAGTGTTATACTTAGCTATTGCTTTGTTTCATGTAGGTGGTTAGTTTTTAAGTGAGATCTTTTTTTCTGTACCGTCATACTTCATCACGATTGCATTCGGATTGTCCAGTTCGAGTTTTACCGGTTTTTCCTTTCCTGCGCTGACGATGCGGAACGTACGCTGTTGCAGCATACCGGAGAATTTGCCTTCCCGTTTGCCGATGGTCAGTGTTTTGCTGGCTTCGTCATATATGAAAGGAATGGTACTGTATTGTCCTTTTTCGTAGTTATAGTTTACCCCTTCGTCTTCGTAGAGGGTGAATTTACCGTTGCTGCCGGCGTACACATATAATGTGATGGTGTCAGCAGAACGTTGTGCGGTGTACTGCATAGCGGGACCGAACGGAATAATACTGCCTGCTTTTGCGTACAGCGGAATCCTGTCCAGTGGTGCGTCTACCGTAATATGTTGTCCACCTGCTGTATAGGTGCCGTCATACAGATTATACCAGCCGGTGTTGGCAGGGAGGTATAATTGACGCTGACGTGCTTTGTAAGTATATACAGGATTGACGAGCAGTGAGGGACCAAACATAAACTGGTCACCGATGCTTTGTACGGCGGTGTCTTTACCAAAGTCCATTGCCAGTCCGCGCATGATCGTATAACCATTGTGGTAAGTCTGGCCAGCCAGCGAATAGATATATGGCATCAGCCGGTAGCGGAGTTTGTCGTAGTAGACCATGGAATTAAATTCGACGCTGTTATCCGGTGCGATATTAAAGGGTTCGCGGTAAGGATACTGACCATGAGAGCGGAACAGCGGACAGAAAGCACCGTACTGGAACCAGCGGGTGTTCAGTTCTCTCCATTCTTCGAGGTCAGCACCTTTCGGATCAGGCTGATCATATTTGTCTTCTACATAGAAACCACCGATGTCTGTTGTCCAGTAAGGCATACCGGACATACCAAAGTTGAGACCTGCAGGAATTTGTCTGGCCAGTTCATCGAAACGGGCAGCGATATCACCACTCCATGTAGCAGCTGCATAACGCTGCATACCGGCATAAGCAGAACGCGTCAGAATGAATACGCGCTGATCAGGTTTTTCCTGGCGCTGACCTTCATAGATACCTTTTGCGTTCAGCAGTGCATAGGTGTTAAAATATTGGGTAGATGGCCCTAATGCGGTAGGGTTCATCAGTTGTTTACGGTAGTCAATGGTTGCGTTGGACAGTACATCCGGTTCGGTCGCATCCAGCCACCATGCGTCTACGCCTTTGCTGAAGAGGTGCTTACTGAGCAACTGCCAGAAAAGTTGACGTGCGCCGGGATTGAAAGCATCGTAGAAAGTGGATACATAACCCTGACCGATCCAGTCTCTGATACCATCATTGATGCTTTGTTTGTACAGCCAGCCTTTATCATTAAAGAGATTATAGTTATGAATGTCTTTATAGAATTTAGGCCATGCAGAGATCATGAAGTGGGTATGATAGATGTTGTGCAGGGAGTCTATCATGCCTTTTGCATCCGGGAAGCGGGCAGGGTCAAATTCCTGACTGCCCCAGGCATTTTCCTGCCAGTAGGACCAGTCCATTACGATGTTGTCCAGGGGGATCTGTCTTTTACGGAATTCCTGTACGGTGCTGATCACCTCACGCTGGGTTTTATAGCGTTCACGGCTTTGCCAGTACCCTAAAGCCCATTTCGGAACGATGGCGGCTTTACCGGTGATGCTGCGATAACCGTTGATCACATCATCCATCTGCTGACCATATACAAAGTAGTAGTCGATCTTCTCGCCGGCTTCTGAGGAGAAGGCGGCCTTATTCTGCAAAGTGGCAGGAGTGGGAGAAAGATGTTTAACAGAGACAAACGCCTGATCGGATTCCGGAATCCATTCTACTTTGATCTTGTGTTGTTTACCTTTTTCCAGCTGATGACGGAATACGGAGGGACCAGGATTCCAGCCTTCTCTCCATTTGTCGAGTTTCAGTTCGCCGTCGATCCATACTTTCACATATCCGGAGGCGGTCATATAAAACTTCTCCTGACCACCTGTTCTGGACGCTATATTACCTTCCCAGGTAACGACCCCTTTCCCCATTGGGTAAGCTGCGGGCATCCTTTTCAGGTCTGGCAGGAAGGTAAAGTCGATGGCAGATTCCTGTTGCTGGAGGAAGATACTGTCTGGTTTATTGCGCAGGGCATAAGTGGCGGTCAGGCCACCAGTTTTACCGTTTTTATCTGTCAGTTCGAGACTGGTCAGTTCCTCGTAAGGGCGGTCATCACCGAAGCGGGTGATGGAGTAGTTGTCCCAGAGGATACCATAATGATTGCTGGATACCAGGTAAGGGATGACAGCGATAGAGTTGTATTGTGTCAGGTCTACATCCTGGTCTTTGTAGTTCATCAGACCGGTCTGGTGTTGTCCCAGGCCATAGAAAGCCTCTCCGGCAGGAGATTCAAATACCTGTTGCAGTTTATAGAGGGGTTTACCATCTATGATAGCTGGTGTGAAGGTTTTACCGCCTCCTTTTTTCTCCTGTAATATTACCTGGCCGTTCAGGTCTTTGAATACCACCTCACCAGTGCTCAGATCGATGCTGGCGGTTAAGGCATTGGTTTTCAATATAACCTGATTGTTTTTCTCTTCACTGGTCCATTTTACCTCCCGGGTACCGGTGACGATGGCCATGAGGCTGGGAGTGGCAGAAATGGAGTCCGCAGGACTGGCAGTTACCCGAATAATATTATCGGTGATCACCTGCAGTTTTACCTGTTTTACTCCTCCGGCGGTCGTTTTTTCTAACCTTACCAGTAATCCGTCTTTGAGTCTTTCTATTTTTCCTGCATAAGCGAGGTGTATGCAGCATGTAAGGGCAAGGACTGAAAAAAGTCTTTTTTTCTTCATATCGATGGAATTGATCTGATGGTTGTTTGTTGGCTACGAATGGTATATTTTCTTGCTAACGTGTGCTGACAAATTTAACAGTCCGGTATAAGACCGAGGGGAGGGGATTGTTTTAGAATAGGGTAGCAAATGTTAACTGAGGGGTGTTTTTGGAGGGGATGGATGTTAAATGAGGGGTATGATTTGTTAAATAGCCCCTTTTTAGCGCCGTTTGAGTATTTGAGATGATTCCTACATAATCCATATATAAGCCGTATATAAGCCCTAGATGATCCATTCTTATAGATATGGCTTATGTACGGCTTATATATGGCTTATCTACGGGAACACAATGATTTATAGTGAATTACGAGACCTGATCAGATAAAGACTGGGAGGGGTTGTCCTGAATGCCCCCTAAAAGGGTAAAAAATGGCTTAGACACGACGCATATACGGCGTATATACGACGCATCTACGGGGGAGCTATACTTGAGCAAGGGTTAAAAGGAGGTAGTTGAGGGTGTGTCTTAGTACAGAAAAACCTTACAGTGGATGTATTGAATGCAGAATTGACTTTACAGATTGGAGATTGTTTCAGTGAGCGCTTTACAGTTCCAA
>NZ_FOUX01000007.1 GCF_900114995.1 Chitinophaga sp. YR627 | reverse complement strand
GTAACAGTAATATTTACTGTCACAGTAACCGTACCACCATTACCATCACTGATCACTACAGTAAAGACATCCGTACCATTAAAATCAGGGTTCGGCGTATAAGTGTAAGCACCCGTCGTTGCATTAACAGTCGCTGTTCCACTCACCGGACCTGTACCTAAGGTATAAGTCAGCGGATCACCATCCACATCTGCACCAGATACCGCGCCATTTACTGGCGTGTCCTCCAGGGTAGTCTGTGTATCTCCTGTGCCTGTCGGCGCATCATTCACAGCAGTCACCGTAATATTTACTGTCACGGTTACTGAACCACCATTACCATCACTAATCACTACAGTAAAGACATCCGTACCATTAAAATCAGGGTTCGGTGTATAAGTGTAAGCACCTGTTGTTGCATTGACAGTCGCTGTTCCGCTTAACGGACCCGTACCCAATGTATAAGTCAACGCATCACCATCCGCATCTGCTCCAGATACTGTTCCATTTACCGGCGTATCTTCCAAAGTAGTCTGCGTATCTCCTGTACCTGTTGGCACATCATTTACGGCTGTAACAGTAATATTTACTGTCACAGTAACCGTACCACCATTACCATCACTGATCACTACAGTAAAGACATCCGTACCATTAAAATCAGGGTTCGGCGTATAAGTGTAAGCACCCGTCGTTGCATTAACAGTTGCTGTTCCACTTACCGGACCTGTACCTAAGGTATAAGTCAGCGCATCGCCATCCACATCAGCACCTGATACTGCTCCATTTACCGGCGTATCTTCCAGGGTAGTCTGTGTATCTCCTGTACCAGTCGGCGCATCATTTACAGCAGTCACCGTAATATTCACCGTCACAGTTACTGAACCACCATTACCATCACTGATAATTATTGTAAAGCTATCCGGACCATTATAGTCTGGGTTCGGCGTATAAGTATAAGCTCCTGTTGTCGCATTAACAGTCGCGGATCCGTTTAACGGACCTGTACCTAAGGTATAAGTCAACGCATCGCCATCAGCATCTGCACCTGATACAGCACCATTTACTGGTGTATCTTCCAGAGTAGTCTGTGTATCTCCTGTACCTGTTGGGACATCATTTACGGCTGTAACCGTAATATTTACTGTAACAGTTACTGAACCACCATTACCATCACTAATCACTACAGTAAAGGCATCTGTACCATTGAAATCAGGATTCGGCGTATAAGTATAAGCTCCGGTCGTTGCATTGACAGTCGCTGTTCCGCTTACCGGACCTGTACCTAAGGTATAAGTCAGCGCATCACCATCCACATCAGCACCTGATACTGCTCCATTTACCGGCGTATCTTCCAGGGTAGTCTGTGTATCACCTGTACCAGTCGGCGCATCATTCACAGCAGTCACCGTAATATTCACCGTCACGGTTACTGAACCGCCATTACCATCACTGATAATTATTGTAAAGCTATCCGGACCATTATAGTCTGGGTTCGGCGTATAAGTATAAGCTCCTGTTGTCGCATTAACAGTCGCGGATCCGTTTAACGGACCTGTACCTAAGGTATAAGTCAACGCATCGCCATCAGCATCTGCACCTGATACTGCGCCATTTACCGGCGTATCTTCCAGGGTAGTCTGCGTATCGCCGGTACCGGTTGGAACATCATTCACAGCTGTAATCGTAATGTTCACTGTCACAGTTACTGAACCACCATTACCATCACTGATAACAACAGTAAACGCATCCGTACCATTAAAATCAGGATTCGGCGTATAAGTGTAAGCACCCGTCGTTGCATTAACAGTTGCTGTTCCACTCACCGGACCTGTACCTAAGGTATAAGTCAGCGCATCGCCATCAACATCTGCACCAGATACAGCACCATTTACCGGCGTATCTTCCAGGGTAGTCTGTGTATCTCCTGTACCTGTCGGCGCATCATTTACAGCTGTAACTGTAATATTCACTGTAACAGTTACTGAACCACCATTACCATCACTGATCACTACAGTAAAGACATCCGTACCATTAAAATCAGGGTTCGGCGTATAAGTATAAGCACCCGTCGTTGCATTGACAGTCGCTGTTCCGCTTACCGGACCTGTACCTAAGGTATAAGTCAGCGCATCGCCATCAACATCTGCACCTGATACCGCTCCATTTACTGGCGTATCCTCCAGGGTAGTCTGTGTATCACCTGTGCCTGTCGGCGCATCGTTTACAGCTGTAACTGTAATATTTACTGTCACGGTTACTGAACCACCATTACCATCACTGATCACTACAGTAAAGACATCCGTACCATTAAAATTAGGATTCGGTGTATAAGTATAAGCACCAGTCGTTGCATTGACAATCGCGGTTCCGCTTACCGGACCTGTACCCAATGTATAAGTCAGCGCATCACCATCAACATCAGCACCTGATACCGCACCATTTACCGGCGTATCTTCCAGGGTAGTCTGTGTATCTCCTGTGCCTGTCGGTGCATCGTTTACAGCGGTAACAGTAATATTCACCGTCACAGTTACTGAACCACCATTACCATCACTGATCACTACAGTAAAGACATCCGTACCATTAAAATCAGGGTTCGGCGTATAAGTATAAGCACCCGTCGTTGCATTGACAGTCGCTGTTCCGCTTACCGGACCTGTACCTAAGGTATAAGTCAGCGCATCGCCATCAACATCTGCACCTGATACAGCTCCATTTACTGGCGTATCCTCCAGGGTAGTCTGTGTATCACCTGTGCCTGTCGGCGCATCGTTTACAGCTGTAACTGTAATATTTACTGTCACGGTTACTGAACCACCATTACCATCACTGATCACTACAGTAAAGACATCCGTACCATTAAAATTAGGATTCGGTGTATAAGTATAAGCACCAGTCGTTGCATTAACAGTTGCGGTTCCGCTTACCGGACCTGTACCTAATGTATAAGTCAGCGCATCGCCATCAACATCAGCACCTGATACCGCACCATTTACCGGCGTATCTTCCAGGGTAGTCTGTGTATCACCTGTGCCTGTCGGCGCATCATTCACAGCTGTAACGGTAATATTCACTGTAACAGTTACTGAACCACCATTACCATCATTAATCACTACAGTAAACGCATCCGTACCATTAAAATTAGGATTTGGTGTATAAGTATAAGCACCGGTTGTCGCATTGACAGTCGCTGTTCCGCTTACCGGACCTGTACCTAAGGTATAAGTCAGCGCATCACCATCAACATCCGCACCAGATACAGCACCATTTACAGGAGTATCTTCCAGCGTAGTACGTGTATCACCTGTACCAGTCGGCACATCATTTACAGCAGTAACCGTAATATTCACCGTAACAGTTACTGAACCTCCATTACCATCACTAATCACAATAGTAAAGGCATCCGTACCATTAAAATTAGGATTCGGTGTATAAGTATAAGCACCCGTCGTTGCATTAACAGTTGCTGTTCCGCTCACCGGACCTGTACCCAAGGTATAGGTCAGTGCATCCCCATCAACATCCGCACCTGATACCGCACCATTTACCGGCGTATCTTCCAGGGTTGTACGTGTATCACCTGTGCCAGTTGGAGCATCGTTAACAGCCGTAACAGTAATATTCACCGTCACGGTTACTGAACCGCCATGACCATCACTGATCACAACAGTAAACGCATCCGTACCATTAAAATTAAGATTCGGTGTATAAGTATAAGCTCCGGTTACCGCATTGACAGTCGCGGTTCCGCTCACCGGACCTGTACCTAAGGTATAAGTCAGCGCATCGCCATCCACATCATTTCCTGTAACCGCACCATTTACCGGCGTATCTTCCAATGTCGTACGCGTATCTCCTGTACCTGTTGGCGCATCATTCACAGCTGTAATACCCAATGGTACGGTAGCTGTCGCCTGTTGTGCGCCACCTGCACCGGTATTACCATTATCGGAAATATTTACTGTGAGTAGTACCGTTGGCGGCGGATTCTGTGTAGAAGAATAGGTAACCCTGTTCGCTACCAGGAACGCATTAATATCAGCGATCGAACCTGTTAATATCAATGCTGCCGGCGTGCCGCTCACGGTCACACCCGCACCGGATGTTGCATTCAGTGTCCCGTTAGGCACAGAGAAGGTAACAGTCACAATACCTGTTCCCGCATCAATATCTGAGAAGGAAATATCCTTCAGCGATGCAGGAATATCTTCCGTCACCGCGATACTGGTTGGCGTAGTGATCTGTGGTGCATCATTTACCGGCTGAATATTGATCGTCACATGAGAAGTACCCGCTGAGAAGGAAGTACCATCATAAGCTCTCCAGTCAAATCCTGATGTGCCTGACCAGTTAGCAGTAGGTATAAAGGTGATATTACCCAGCTGCGCAGCCGGAATATCCTGCCCTACGGTGATCACGGTACCATTCAGACGGAAGCTACCGTTCAGCGGTAAACTTGTAATCCTGATACTACTCAGTGGTGAACCGTCGGGATCATTATAATTAGAGGTGAAATTCGCAGCAGTAAATGCCAGCGTATTATCTTCCGTACCATTTACCGTAAAGTTCGTTACCGTCGGTAAACCATTCACCGTAATTGATACTGTGAAAGTAAAGTCGGCCCTGTCTGTATTGGTATCGTTATTTACAATACGTATAACAGCGGTATACACACCAACAGCATGTGCTGCCGGATTAAAGTTCACCACAAAGCTGGTGTTCTGTGCAGCTGGCAACGAAGTAACGCCAGGCTGTGTCGATATGGTAAACCCTGCATCGCCGGATGCGATACTTACCGCTGGCGTACCTGTTAAGTTAATGATACCTGTACCAACGTTGCTGATATTGAAAGTACGTGTTACTGAAGCTGAAATCGTATTACCAAAGTCCGTCCAGTCTGTTGCGTTTACAGTTGTACTGTTGTCTGCAATCGTAGTACCATTGCCTGATACATTGATACGCGGATCTGTCAGTATGACAATCGTAGTGGTAGAAGCCGGACCGGTTTCCAGTCCGTCATTCAGTACAGTAGTAATAATACGATTGGTCGTATTAGGAGAAGGATTGCTGTTCTGGTATTCAATCATCCTCATTGCTGCAACATAGGCAGCCTGTGACGCAACACCAGATAACACGATCGATCCTGTGCCACTACCGGTTGCGGTAATACCTGCCGGCAATGTTCCATTGATGAAAATCGACTCTGCAGCACCATCCAGTCTATTGGTCAATGTAATTGTAGCAGAAGCAATTGTTGTACCTCCCGGATCCACAACGGCAAGATCTGCGTCGTTGATCTTCACACCGCCAGGCGTACCCGCATTGAAATAGTTCAGATAATTATATCTTCCCACCGCACCGGAACTGTTATCAGCATCGAGATTCGGAACCGGACAGTTATTTACGTTTAAGACTCTTGTAATGAGGTTATTATCATAGTTACATTCTTTATAAGTAGAGCTCTGATTCACCAGTGAAGCCAGTGTAAATGGCGTACCCACGGCGGTCCCTACTCCTCCGGCAACAAAACTACCATTGTCGTTTATAACAATGGTCATTGGTACATTGAGGTCATCAAAACCATTCATCGGAATATCATAGGTAAATACCTTACACTCCCCTTCCAGCAAACCACTTCCAAATGCACCGGTATATAATAATACCGCCGTAGGATCTGTCGTAGGATCTCCATGATAGAATGATACCGGCATACCGCCGCTACTGTTACCGGCTCCCGGGTTACACACGTTGAAGGTTGCCCTGATCACATTACACGAAGGACCTTTTGCCAAAGTAATGCTCGACGCATCAAAGGCGACATCCGGTCTCGCTCCATAGTAATCCATTGACAACAGGAACTGGTAATCAGGATTCGCCAGCCCCGTCCTGTTGGTCACGGTGAGCTGTGTTTTATCTGCTGATAATGTAAAAACGATATCGTAAGCATTAGGCCCTTTAAAGCCGACCGTACTCGCATGTGCACGGGCACTGCTACCATTTAAGGCTAAGCCCTTGAATGCAAAATTGTCATCTCGTCTGTTCACGCCGTCGAGACCTACCTGCTGATAAAAATAACCGGTAGCTGTCTCTGTATTCAGATCGATATAAGCATACGCCGCGATAGAGTTTTCATTACTCTCTCTGTCAGTGTTACACGCATTACCTGTTTCATTGAAGTAAATAGCGTTTGTACCTGGAGGTATATTAAATGTTCTGCTGATACCTGTTGTAGCACTCACCCCCTTCGGTATCGGCTGAATATCAGAATTGATAAACTCAGCACTCATCCCCTGTCCTACCCTGTGATAGAACTCCACCACATAGGCGTCGTCGAAGTCTCTGGCATAGTTCGCATCACGCCTGATCACGAGATTGGTACCGCTGACATATATCTGTGGATTGTATACACCCACAGCACCTGCAGAAGTCAGCTTCGAAGTATAATCACCTGTGATAGCGGCCGATGAAAGGAAGTTCATCGTCGACGAACTCGCCAGGTTATTAATAACATAAGTGGATCGTCTGTCGACAGATCCACCATTCGCGAGTGTAACAAAACCGTCGGTCAAACCGGCATCTACATCGATGGTGACCCGGAGATTCGAATAGCCCTCCTCCGTACCAGCGGCTGTATTAAGATCAACGGCACTTGAGTTGGTACCCTTACCTGATATACAGATGAGATTCGCGCCCGTCGGAATTGGAATCGTCAGATCCGTACTCGCTGTACCGGTACCATGCAACAAAGCCCGAACCTGCGGGTCCAGCGGGTTGATGGAGTTATTGTACGGAGACACATACTCAACATAATACGATGAATGGATCGTATTCGCACTTTCTGTGATCGTCAGCGTATTACCGCTCACCGTGAAGTTGACGTTGTTCAGATTAGGAGTAGCATCCCCCACCTTACTTGCATTAGGAATATATGCACCCAGGGGAGCCTTCAGCCAACCATAAAGGTTTGTACCTGAACCATCCACGAAAGTATTCCTGGCAAAGTTCACGTAACCGGAAGAAGTGTTGGAAGTCAGGTCAATGATCGCATTGACAGTCATGAAATCCTCGTCTCCCTGCGGATTATCTGCAATCGTGGTAAGGCCGGTCTCGGAAGAGATGTACACTGTAATTGACCGTGTACCTGCAGGGATAGTAAATACGGGTGATGCCCCACCGGGCGCTCTGTACCTGGTCTCAATTCCCAGAATGTCTCCTTTCTTTCCCCCGCTAGGGTTACAGGGGCTGAACGGCATCTGGCCGAACGTCACCATTGAACAGAATATCAAGACCAGGCTTGATAAAACGTTTACGATACGTGTTTTCATAGATATAGTAGTGGGCTACCTTCGGGCAGCCGCTGATTCATATGTATAGGGAAAGGTTTTTCGGTACATTATCACACATTGCGGAGGAAACAGGGGTAGAATTTACTTCCGATAATCTTGTCCTATGTGAAAAAATAATGATTACCAGTCCTACAACCAATGAACAAATATATTAAATTAATTAAATGGAATAATATTTTATATGTGTATTTTTTGAGGACTTTACTCACCAAAATGTTTCCTTCTGAAATACAAACTGTTGGGACTTTGGAACATACTACTCATACAAGTAGTAAACTATTTAAATGACATTTTCATGGCTTAAGAGGACTTGGATAGCCTACAAACAGACAGGCCACATGCTGCTAAAATATGCAACATGTGGCCTGCAATAAGATGGAATATTCGTTTAAAACAAAGACGTCTGCGTAGCGCTCCCCTTCGGATAATCATTACCTAGTTCAGGCAAATTCGCCCATTCCCAGTAAGCATCCTTTGCCTTGCCATCCGGACGACTTTTCTTCCCACTCAGCGTAAAGACCGTGTGATAACTCAACTGGTCAGCCGGTAACCGGTATTGCAGGATTTCTTTTACATCTCCTTTGGTTCTGCTCGCAGAGATCCATTGCTTCCCCATATCCAGTGGTAAAAATAAAGGCATCCGATGCGGGTTATTTCCACCGTTATGGATCTGCCGCATCACTTCATTTGCTTCCGTCGTTACCATCGTAAAACTACCCACCTGCACCAACTCTCCCTTCGCATCATGCTCATGATGTAACTGATACATACCCGGAACATAAAAAGGATGCTGCTCCGGCTGATGATTGGTGCGCACCGCATAGGGTACCTTGTTGCTCCATCCGTGAATATGCCGGTACTCAAAAATATGCGTAACAGGTATTAAAACAGGCTGTCTGACAAGACCCGATTTATACCAGAAAGAATTTTCATCCAGTATTCTTTCCGCACGCGCATTCACCATATCCAGTCGTCTCGATACCACCTTCTCTCTATCCTTCTCAAACAAGGGTACCACTCCCCACGCCATCTCAGAAAGCACCATCCGGTCCTGTTGCCTGGAAATGACATCCGCCAGCGGGAATGCCGTTGAATCAATATAAACCAGTCCCTCTTTATCGAATATAACCTGCTTGCCGTTTTCCAGCTCCGGAAAAGCGTCAATGGTTAATTCTATTTCACAATGCATAGAGATACTTCTGCACATATTATTATCTGATCATTTCATAAAACAATACTTCCTTTCGTTGTTGTCCGGAAGTGATCACTGCCATGAACCGTCCTGCTATCACCTTCAGCGTCACATCATATCCGCCGTCACTTTTCATGCGTAACTGGCTTTTGATATAATTGCTTACTTTCTGCTTATATAACTGCGTCAGTTTTTTACAGGCAGCAACATCCGGTGTCGTGCTGTAAAAGAACTGATATCCTGATGAAGGATCGAGTAAAGCCAGCAATTTCTCCCGATCAGCTTTATCTGCCAGCTGCAGCATCTTTCCCTCCCCGGGATGCAACTCTGCCAGATGTACCAATGCCTGTTCCCGTGTAGTATAGGCAGTGGCCATAAAACCTTTATTGGCCGCTACACCCGGATACTGAAACTTTTGCAGCACGGCATAATAGTGCGCATGTTGTAACAGCATCTCTATAAAAGCAGGCGTCAATACCTCAAATGGATTATATGTCAGCAAACGGCTCATTTCGCGGGCGTAAAAATAAACAAACTTCACGCATCCTGGTAATTTGTCCGTAATAGCTGATATTCCCGGCCACATTACGCTATTTTAAAGTAAATTGTAGTCGCCTTTATCAAACAATACGTAATCCCTATAAATATGAAACTGCCGGCAATACATGGTTATATTGACAGAAGAATGCTGATTAATTTCACAGCTGAACCGGAAGTAGTCCGTAACATTCTCCCGCAACCATTCCGCCCTAAGATCTATAATGGAAAAGCAATTGTCGGCATCTGCCTCATCAGACTAAAACATATCAAGCCAAAAGGATTTCCCGACTTCACAGGTATCAATTCTGAAAATGGCGCGCATCGCATCGCCGTAGAATGGGAAGAAAACGGCGTTATCAAAGAAGGCGTATACATTCCCCGCCGCGATACCTCCCTGCGACTGAACGCCCTCGCTGGCGGAAGGATATTTCCCGGTAAACATTACTTCGCTAAATTCAACGTACAGGAAGCTGATGGTAACTACCACGTCGACTTTACCAGCTCCGACAAAACAACGATTTCCATCGACGCGCGTATTACTGATGTATTCAATCCGGATTCAATATTTGGTACACTGGAAAATGTATCCGGATTTTTTGAAAGAGGCGCTGTCGGCTATTCTCCCAACGGTGATAAATACGAAGGACTCAAACTGGAAACTTATCAATGGCAGGTACACCCATTAGAAGCGATACAGGTACATTCCAGCTTCTACGAAAATGAAGCGATATTTCCCAAAGGCAGCATTCAGTTTGACAATGCCTTACTGATGACACAGGTAGAACACGAATGGAAGAGCATGAAAGCAATAAAAAATATCACCGGACGCTAACAGAATGTTCAGAATAATTCCTTAAATTAGGATGCAAGATAGCCAGCGATACACGTGAGAACCGGGGAGACGACCCTTAAACTGTCTCATATCTCCAATTATATTTACTGATCATGCCCAAACTGAATGAGATTACACTTTAACCTGTAAATCCATATTCCATGTTAAGAAGAACGGTTCTTGAGACTATCCGTCTCTTGTTCATTCTATTGTTCGTTTACACAGCCGTCAGCAAATTCCTCGATTACGAAAATTTCCGTGCAGTAATAGGCCAGTCTCCTTTATTAACCAGGTTTGCCCCGGTATTGGCAATAGTAGTGCCTGTTGCAGAAATAGTCATTGCCCTGCTCCTGGTCCTCCCACGCTACCGGCGTACCGGTCTCTATGCATCCTTTGCGATGATGATGCTGTTCACTACTTATATAATTGTGCTCATGACACTGGCAGAAAAGGTCCCCTGCTCCTGCGGAGGCGTCATTTCCCGTATGACATGGACACAACACCTTTATTTCAATATTTTCTTTGTGCTGCTTGCATTCCTGGGTATGTGGCTATACACCAGACCTGACGATAACATCCGCCCATCCAAACAACTCGTTCACGCATAACTGAACACAACATGATGCAAAAGCCCTTTCATTTTGCGGCCGTCTGTACGGCGGCCTGCCTCCTGCTTGTGCTTATACTTTACGCATTCGCAGATAAACCTAACGAACGTAAAAACGGATTCTCGCGTAAGATGCCCGCTGCAAATGCGGTCCTGGAACACACCCTGGAACTGAAATATCCGTCCTACTACATTGCAGGAGTAGCAGATCAACATGTTTACCTGGCCAATTATTCAGCTTCGCTCCACCTGCTGACAGTCGACCGCCAACTGCAGGACACACAACAACTAACCCTGCAACTGGCATCGGGTGAACGCTATGCATGGAAACTGGCCAGAATGATGGTCGATTCACCCGCTGTGTATATGGCAGAAGGGAATACGCCCACGCTCTACAGAGGAGACCTGCACAGTTTAAGGCTGCAAAGGTTCCTCCCACAAAGCTGCTTTTTTAATGTACTGCAAAACATCTCCCCTACCTCTTTCATCTCACGCAGTATTCACGTCGATTCCCTGGGGAACAAACAAAACATACTCGCAAAGATCAAAACAGACTCCCCATACGTAACGCTAAGTCCGAATAGTATTACCAGACAGGTGGATGGCATATTCTGTACTGATGGTACCTTCGATTATGATAAACAAAGCGGCAGACTGGTATACGTCTACCATTACCGGAATGAATTTGTGACGCTGGACTCCAACCTGCAACAACAATACACAGGACATACGCTCGATACAAATACAAGGGCCAAAATACAGGTAGCCAGTATGTCAACCGGTATCAGTAAATTTTCTGCACCGCCCATCTATGTCAACAGCAGGGTCAGAACGGCTGATAACAGGATCTATATTCTCTCCACCCTGATTGCCGACAACGAAAACAAACAGATCAGACGTGACAGGGAGATCATTGACGTATATGCACTGGATAACGGGAAATATATCTATACACTATACGTTCCGCTTCCTGCAGAAGACCGTGTTATAGACTTTATCATACAGGGCAATCAGTTGTTTACCCTGCACGATCATACACTGCATGCTTATACCATTCCACGACACTAACAATATTTCTATTGCAATAGAACAGGCGTCGCCGAAAACCTGTAGAAAATAGTAGGCATACATCCGAATTCAAATTTTTACTGTCATGAACCTTAGAAAAATTGGATTATCAGTAAGCGCATTTGCCCTGGCCATTGCCGGCGCTTTTGCTACGAATGCCCAATCACCCGGATCCGGGTATACCAACCTGCAACAGGTACCGAGCCAGGGTTCTCCCTGCGTATACCGGGGTTCCTGCGCCGGTGGTTTCAATACCTGCCGGGTCACATTGTCTGGTGTCACGCTGCAGCTGCTCCAGCTGGAGTCTAATGGTACATGCAGTAGTACCGTACTCTCACAACCTTGATCAAAGGGATAAAAAAACAAAAGCCTTGCAATAGTGCAAGGCTTTTGCTGAATAACTACCTATAATGGGACGTCTTTTTTACTAATACCGTTTTACCACCCGGAAAATAAACCGTTGTGGCTCATCTACCACGCCGGATGCGATCCTTCTTTGTTTCAGCATATCCGATTTCCAGTATGCATGTGCTTTGGCGCTATCGGTTACCGCTACTACCAGCACCACCTTCTTATCATTATCCGCATCATGTCCGTATGCTCTTACGGTCAACCCATTGTCCAGTCTTTCCTTTTGCCCTTCTGTAAATGCGCTCTCCCAGGCACTCCAGTCTTTAACCGTAAATGTCGTCCATGAACGTACATCTGATGCAATCGTAACCGTATCCTGATACGTCATCGTCACAAAAGCAAAAGAAGGCGCACCTGTTACCCCTCCTTTCTGCATCGCTTTCTTCAAACCAGGATCCTTACTAAATGCCTTTGCCTTCTCCATATCATCTACTTTCACGGCAACCACAACAATATTGCTATCCTGTAGGCCGCGTCCGATCACATAACTGTGGATCTGATTGGCCTGCCGCATAGAATCATGCTCATCATAAGAAGGTAACCATTTGGAAAAATTGGCCACCCTGTGTCTTACCACCATCATTTGCTGGGGCGTTGTAACAACGGTGGATGTAGCAGGCGTTTCTGTCTTAACGACAACTGTACTGTCTACAATCACGGTGGTGTCCGTCGCATTCTTTTCCTGGTGTTGTCCGCCGCAGGAGATCAGGGATACGGCGACACCTGCATAAACGAATATGCTCATGAATCTTAGCTGGTTCATTGATGGGAGTTTTAAATTTATTAATTGGTGGTTCAGTGGTGTATGTTGTAAAAAAGCCTGACAGGGGGAATGCCGCTTACCAGACAGCCGAATGCTGTATTTCAGATCGATATACTAACAGCTGATAAGCTTATTTTGTTCCGGACACCGGGATAAACAGTGAAATTTCTTTCGGCCTCCTGACATAGGGCTGTCACTCCCCCTCTTGTAGCTTTGTATCATAAAACCGAAATAGTACTGTTATGCAGGAAAAAGACAGGGAGACCATTTGTCCGGCTAACCGGTCCCAATGGAGACAATGGTTGCAGAAAAACCATCAGCAGAAACAATCCATCTGGCTGATTTACTACAAAAAACAGGCAGGGGTCACCACAATGAGTCGTAGTGAAGGCATAGATGAAGCCCTCTGTTTTGGTTGGATAGACAGTACGGCAAGACCCATTGATGACGAGAAATTCATGCAGCTCTTTACCCGCAGAAAGACCAATAGCGTCTGGTCAGCGATCAATAAAGAGAAAGTAGCACGACTGGTGGCTGAGGGCTTAATGATGCCGGCCGGGGAGCTGTGTATTGAGATTGCGAAGAAGAACGGTACCTGGTACATTTTAGACGATGTGGAAGCATTAAAGGTCCCAGGAGACCTTACCGCTGCTTTTAAAGCACATCCCGGCGCAAAGGCCTTTTTCACGGGATTAAGCAGGACCGTCCGGAAAGGCATGTTACAATGGCTGGTAATGGCCAAACGTCCTGAGACCAGACAGAAAAGGATCCTGGAGATCGCAACGCTTGCCGCACAGCAGCTAAAACCTAAACAGTTTTAATCAACCGCTATTGTCCGCAAGAAATAGCGCTCCGGTATTTGCCGGAGCGCGCTGCATTATTTCTTCTGCATTTCGTTCTTTACTGTCCTGATCACTAACCTGGTGATATTACCTGCTCTTGGCTTCATATCATCCTTCACAGAAGACTGCACTACCAGCCCTGTTTTAGTGTCAACAGTAATAGTACCTTTCCTGGAATAAGAAGCCTGGATATCGGTATTAATAGCAGAACCGGAAGACACGGTGAGCTCCATACGATTACCATCATCGGATTTCACAGCATAATCTACCTGAAGCGCACCTATCTGGTGATTCTCTTCCTTACTCCATTTGTCCCCCACACCTACTTCTGATTCAGGAATGTAAGACAATGCGTCTTCAAATACCTTTCTGATCTCTTCGTTGCTGATCGTTCCGCGCATCGTTTTACCAAAGCCCTGTGCAATAGCAGCATCATCTTCTTCCATACCTGCCAATGCACCGTTGACCAGTGTATCCACGCCGGTTACCTCATCTACCTGCCAGTCAGGTGTGATGTAAACAGTGAATGATTTTCCCAGCATACCTTCCCCAAGTTTACGCAGATGATCGTTTTGCTTATGCAGATCATCAGATGTGCTCTTCACCACAAACTCGTTGAAGTCATCTGAGTTGAAACCTGTCAGATCATGCGTAAAAAGATGTTCTGTACGCTGGTTGATTTTAAGATAAGTCGCTCTGAGCATTAACTTGCCCGAGCTCGTTTTTCCAACTACACGCAGGAACCAGCTGGTGGAATTAGTCTGATTGATAGCGCGTACGCCGTCTTCATGAATGTCTGAAATGGCTGTGTTTCTGAAAATGTACTGTTCCCCTGGATTCAATACCGGAATAATTGACTTTTTTACCTGACCTGATGAGATGGAGGATAGGGAGATAAGGCCCATCATCAGGACAACAATTCTAGTGGTCATAGGTATATGCTATTGGTTTGAAATAACAAATATATCAAAATGGTTATATAAAGTCATTGCCGCTTATCCTATTCTGATGACAGACTGCCACCAGCCTCCTGCCCGCAGGGAGAATTCATTTAAACTTAATATTCCCGGACAGCCTTCCCGGCCACTGAAATAACCGGAATCTTTTAGTATAAGATTATCAATATGTTAAGCGGACCACCATCAGGTAGTAATAGACATAAACTATTGAAACATAGAATTAATTAATTCCCATTATTATCTCCAATATCATAACTTTAGAAACCTGCACAATACCCCGTGCAAGCAAGTGTTTGTTCAATACCATAAACTACTATTACAAATGGAAAAAGAATTAAACGACATCAGTAAATGCCCGTTCCACAATGGCACTTTGAAGCACAACACTGGCGGCGGCGGCACCAGGAACCGCGATTGGTGGCCAAACCAGTTAAAATTGAACATTCTGCGTCAACACGCGCCTGCATCGAATCCCCTGGGAGGAGATTTTAACTATGCAGCAGCGTTCAAAAGTCTGGATCTGGAAGCGGTGAAAAACGACCTTCATGCGCTCATGACCGATTCGCAGGACTGGTGGCCGGCAGACTTTGGACATTATGGCCCCTTATTCATCCGTATGGCCTGGCACAGCGCCGGTACCTATCGCGTGAATGATGGCCGTGGGGGTGCAGGATCAGGACAACAGCGTTTTGCGCCGCTGAACAGCTGGCCCGATAACGTCAGCCTTGACAAGGCGCGCCGCCTGCTCTGGCCGATCAAACAGAAATACGGCCGTAGCCTCTCCTGGGCAGACTTACTGATCCTGACAGGTAACGTAGCACTGGAATCCATGGGCTTTAAAACATTCGGTTTTGCCGGTGGACGTGAAGATAAATGGGAATCTGAAGAGGATGTATACTGGGGTGCTGAAACCACCTGGCTGGGTGGTGATATCCGCTATGCCCACGGCTCCGAAGGGGTACCTAAAGAACATGGCGTAGTGTCTTCCGATGATAATGCGGATGGTGATATCCACTCCCGCGACCTCGAAAGACCACTTGCTGCGGTACAAATGGGATTGATCTATGTAAATCCCGAAGGGCCGGATGGTAATCCTGACCCGATCGCAGCAGCCAAAGATATCCGCGATACCTTTGGTCGTATGGCCATGAACGATGAAGAAACAGTCGCACTGATAGCAGGTGGCCACAGCTTCGGTAAAACCCATGGCGCGGCTCCTTCCAGCCATGTAGGTAAAGAACCGGAAGCAGCCGGCATCGAATCTCAGGGCCTCGGCTGGAACAATAGCTATGGCTCCGGAAAAGGTGCTGATACAATCACCAGCGGACTGGAAGTAATCTGGACAACCACGCCGACCCAATGGAGCAATAACTTCTTCGAAAACCTCTTCGGCTTTGAATGGGAACTCACTAAAAGTCCGGCAGGTGCACACCAGTGGGTAGCCAAAAATGCAGACGATATTATACCGGATGCATACGATAGCGGCAAAAAACATAGACCTACCATGCTCACCACCGATCTATCCCTGAGATTTGATCCGGTGTATGAGAAAATATCCAGACGCTTCCTGGAAGATGCAGACGCTTTTGCAGACGCTTTCGCCCGCGCCTGGTTCAAACTTACCCATCGCGATATGGGTCCGCGTGTCCGTTACCTCGGACCAGATGTACCGGAAGAAGTATTGCTGTGGCAGGACCCGATTCCGGCAGTAGACCATCCGCTGATCGATGAGAATGATATTACCGCCCTCAAGGCAAAAGTCCTGGCATCAGGATTGAGTGTATCCGAACTTGTATCTACCGCCTGGGCGTCCGCTTCCACTTTCCGTGGCTCCGACAAACGCGGTGGTGCAAATGGGGCACGTATCCGCCTCGCGCCACAACGCTACTGGAAGGTGAATAACCCTTCTCAGCTGCAAAAAGTACTGGATGTACTGGAAGGCATTCAAAAAGAATTTAACGGTGGACAAGCAGGTGGTAAGAAAGTATCTATTGCTGACCTGATCGTACTGGCAGGAAGTGCCGGTATAGAGAAAGCAGCTAAAGACGCAGGACAGACCGTTACAGTGCCATTTACACCTGGTCGCGGAGACGCTACACAGGATCAGACAGACGTTGAATCTGTCGGCTTCCTGGAACCAGTGGCTGACGGCTTCCGCAACTACCGTACAAACAAGGTACACGCATCCACCGAAGGCCTGCTGATCGACAAGGCACAACTGCTCACGCTCACAGCGCCTGAATTAACCGCGTTAACAGGTGGCCTCCGTGTGCTGAACACAAACTATAACGGCGCTTCTGAAGGCGTATTCACAAAACGCCCCGGCGTTCTCTCCAACGATTTCTTTGTCAATCTGCTGGATATGAATACCGCCTGGAAAGCCGTATCTGCGGATAAAGAACTCTTCGAAGGTACCGACCGTACCA
This sequence comes from Chitinophaga sp. YR627, assembly GCF_900114995.1. GTDB lineage: Bacteria > Bacteroidota > Bacteroidia > Chitinophagales > Chitinophagaceae > Chitinophaga. Next base: position 471,700 of record NZ_FOUX01000007.1, on the reverse strand, counting down.
GTGGAGAAGTAAAATGGACCGCTACCCGTGCCGATCTGGTATTTGGTTCTAATGCCGAACTCAGAGCGATCGCGGAAGTATACGGCGCCGGAGACGGTCAGGAACTGTTCATAAAAGATTTCGTAGCTGCCTGGAACAAAGTCATGAACCTGGACAGATTTGATCTCGCCAGATAGTAAGATTTAACCGTGATAAATAAAACCTCTGAAGTGCCGCACCTGGTACTTTAGAGGTTTTTTCATTTAAATTCAGTTCGTTATATTAATTTCACTTCGTATTATCCTTATCTGCGAATAACATTACAAAATATCACTATCCCGATACTTTATGAGCATCATCCAAACAGGCGAGACGATATCATTAGATAAAGCGATTTCAAAAGGCCACAAAATGGTCAACCTTCCGGCAACGATCATCATGATACTGACAATGGTGATCAGTGTTACATTGGGCATACAAAAGATCATAGCTGGCTGGGGAATTCTGGCTGGCATTTTGTTTTCTTTTGTATTAGGGTGGCTTTATTGGAGCATAATGATAACAAAATGGAGGCTCTGGGCTTTTGAAAATGTTGGCAACGTACATCAGCTGAAGAAAAGGGCCATACAGGAAAAACTGATCTGGCCCGACAACAGCATATTTGAAAAAACAGAGATCCGCTCCGCAGCTGAAAAAGCCAAATGGCAATTACTCCGGCAACGGTTCCACCAAAGGGCATCTAACGATCGTTCTATGCAGCAGGAGGTATTTATTGATGATCTTACTATACCAGCAGAAACCATCATTTACTACTCCAAACTGGCGAATTATCTTGAAATGAGCATTATGTTGCTGGCAGCAGGAGCAGGTATTTATCTGATAGTAATCACAGATAGGCTCTGGCTGGGTAGCGGTCTGACAGCCGCATGTGCATGGTTTGCCTGGAAGGAATATCGTCAGGCAACTAATAAGCTACCACAGATCATCATCAGCAACAAAGGCATACAAACAGCATCAACTTCCTTCTATCCGTGGAAATCCATTGGTAACGAAGAGGCCATCACCAGAACCAGTGGGAACAACTATAATCATTATCTTTCCTACGATCATCCCGGAGGACGTGAATTGTTCAACATAGATGATCTCGATATCACCACCACAGAATTAAATCAGCTGCTTATTTTATACCGTAACCGAAGCAAACAAAGACGTAGTTAATCCTTTATGTCATAGCTTTAGGTCATGCAAGTACTGAATGCTACGCAAAAAGTACCTGTTTACTCCCTGGAACCGGACAAAACAGGTAATAAACACTTCAGGGTCTATCATTATGAAGGTGGTCTGCCGGGTCAGGCCGACCTGCTTGTTCCACACCGGAAAAGTCACTATCTGCTGGTCTTTATCAGAAAGGCAGACAGCCGTCAGTGGATAGATATGACGCCTTATGAAGTGAAGAGTAACACGGTCTATTTTAGCGGTCCTGATAACATGATCGTAAAAGAAGGTTTCGGTGAACTATGGAGCACCGGTATCGCTTTTACACCCGCATTCCTGTCCTCACAGGACAATACTTCGCTGAATGATCTTCCGATCCTCCGGAACCCGTATAACGGTCACGAATTACTACTGACTGCACCCGATATCCTGTTCATAGAAGAGATCATCAGCAAAATACGCCTGGAATATGAACAACCCGGAGAATGGCAGCAACGCATGTTAGCGGCTTATCTGACGGTCTTACTGACCTATCTGAGCCGCTTGTATACAGCACAGTTCAAAGGGAAGGAAAAGTCCGCAGAAAGACAGTTACTAAAACAATTTCAGGAAAAGATCAACACCTGTTTCCAGCAATACCATGAAGTAGCAGATTACGCAGCTATGCTACACATCTCTGCCGGACATTTAAGCGAAGTGATCAAAAACCAGAGTGGCAAACCTGCCATCAAACACATACACGACCGCCTTGTCATGGAAGCCAGAAGACTGCTCTTTCATACCAACAACTCCCTCAAAGATATTGCCTTTGACCTGGGTTTCTCTGATGCCTCCTACTTCAACCGCTTCTTTAAAAGGGAAACCGGGGTAACACCCGCCAGCTTCCGGACAGAAATCCGCAAAATGTACCATTAACTCCGATGGATGTGTTACAGCCGGGAGTCCCCTCCCCTGTAATTTTGTACTGTTAAATCATCAATCATGAAAACAGTACTGGTAACAGGAGCAAACAAAAGCATCGGCTTCGAAACAACAAGACAATTATTACAACAGGGATATTACGTTTATCTGGGTTGCCGCGATCTGGAAAAAGGCAGGCAGGCTGTCAGTCTGCTGCAATCAGAAGGTTTCAGCCAACTGGAAGCACTGGAGATCGATGTAGACAACATTGATTCAATAAAGACTGCCCGTCAGACACTCGGACAAAAGACCAAGGTATTGGATGTATTGGTCAATAATGCCGGTATCCTTGGTAGTATGACAGCACAAACTGCTTTGGAAACAGATATCAGCACCTTCAGACAGGTATTCGAAACAAACTATTTTGGCGTGATCTCCGTAACACAGGCATTCATCGATCTGTTACAGGCTGCGCCTGCGCCCAGGATCGTCAATGTGACTTCAGGTCTGGGCTCACTTACCCTGCAGAATGATCCTGCCTGGAAATACTATCTTGTCAAACCATCCGCGTACGTCTCTTCTAAAGCAGCACTCAATGCCTATACCACCGTACTGGCATATAATCTGCGTGACACCGCATTTAAAGTGAATGCAGTAGACCCCGGCTATACAGCTACCGACTTCAATCATCACAGCGGTCCGGGTACAGTACAGGAAGCTGCCGCCCGTGTGGTAAAAGCTGCTACTCTGGGTGAAGACGGCCCTTCCGGCGTATTCTACAGCGATGACAATAATCCGGAGACCGGCATCAGTGCGTGGTAGGCGATATCCACCTGTTGTCTCAAAAAATAAAGATCGGAGTTATCATAACCCCGATCTTTTCATATTAAACATCACACACTACACTTTACTTCGCTAATACTACCAACGGCTTGCCTTTTTCAACTACATAAGTAGCCAGTTCAGCGCCAGTTTCCTTACCCACATTTCGGGCAGCATGTTTTACGCCCGTAGGTATAAACAATACGTCACCTGCCTTCAGTTTTACCGGTTTCTTACCCTCTACCTCATATTCCAGCGTACCTGACAGCACATAGATGATCTCCTCTCCCGGATGGGTATGCATGCCAAACGCAGCACCCGGATCAAAATCAATACGTGCCTGAATTGTTTCCTTTCCCGGAATATCCAGATCATGTCTTTGCAGTTCTGTACGTTTGGTACCTGGTTGCTGCTTAGGCCCCTGTTTTGCGAAAACAAATGCCCCAAGACTTAATACGGCAATAGCAGTCAGTAAAATTTTCATCTTTTCAGTTTTTAACGTTTAAAAATCCGGATCTCCAGATCAGGCCTTGTTACCTCACTTTTCCCGCTGTACGGAACGGCCATAATGGGTGACCGTTTACCGTTGCGAGGATCTCTCTTGTGTTGATGATGTAAAGGTAACGCCGGAAAGAGTTGCAGGTAAAGGATGAATAAGGCTAAGCGGACAAGATCAGGCGCGAATCAGGCATTTCGGGGCGTAAAAACGGTAGCTTTTAGCAGGTGCCCTTAATTCTTTGTACCTTTCCTCTACTATTTCTGCTGTTCCTCTACCGGATTTTTCCTTTCCTGACCAATATCGTATATAGTGAAAAATCAAACGATGCCTTCCACGACCGATAAAAACCATCCCTACCGGCAACGCTACTTTTACGCCGCCTACTGGGTGATGGTGACGCTTATATTTCTCTATGACCGTACCTATCTGATCCAGAAAGCAGGACTACCCAATTTCTTTATCTGTGCGGTTGTAAGGGTATCGCTACTGATCGGACTGGCCTGGCTGAACATCCACTGGCTGATCCCAAAGTTCTTATTGCATAAAAAGTATGTGACTTACTTCTCACTTGTACTGTTATTATTGCTCAGCTACCTGGTCGTACAAAGTCTTTACGACTTTTATCTGTTCGGATATGTACTCGGTCCCGGCAGAAATGCACGGCTGTCGGCTTCTCTGATCTACAACTTCACTCATACTTCACTTTATCTGTTGCTGACCATCGCCCTGAAATTCAGTATGGACTGGTATGAGCAAAAGAAAATAGTACAGGAGATCCGGCTGGAAAAGCTACAGGCGGAGGTCAACTACCTCCGCTCCCAGATCAATCCTCATTTCCTCTTCAATGCCTTAAATAATCTCTATGCCCTGACATTGAAGAAATCAGATGAAGCGCCTGCTGTAGTACTAAAACTGGCTGAGCTGATGGAATACATGTTATACGAAAGCGAACAGGCAGTCATTCCGCTGGATAAAGAGATCAGTTATCTGAATAACTACCTCGAGCTGGAAAAGATCAGACAGGATAAACATGCGGATATCCGTTTAACGGTAACAGGCGATGTACAGCAATGCTGGCTGCCTCCCTTCCTGATATTTCCCCTGGTAGAAAACGCCTTTAAACATGGTGTCAGTAAAACGGTAGATAATGCCTTTTTGCACATCAATATCCAGGCAGGGGCAACACTTACGATCAATATAGAGAACAATAAAGGCAATATGACGCCTCCCGTACAAAGCGGAGGCATCGGTCTGTTAAACCTGAGAAAGCGGCTGGAACTGCTGTTTCCGGGTAAACATACACTGGAGGTTACTGATCATCCGGATCGCTTTCAGGTACATCTAAAAATCATGCGCTGATGCTTAAATGTGTAATCATCGACGATGAACCACTTGCCCGTGAGATCCTGTCAGGATACATTACGCAACACGGGGCACTTACCCTCGCCGGCAGTTTCAGTAATGCGCTGGAAGGACAGGCATTCCTGCAACACCATGTTGCAGACCTCCTGCTGCTGGATATTGAGATGCCAGCGATCAGCGGCATTGATTTCCTGCGAAGTCTGCCCCAGCCGCCTATTACCGTCTTTACTACCGCTTTCCGGGATTATGCTTTTGAAGGATATGAACTGGGCGTGATTGATTATTTATTAAAACCGATCTCCTACGAACGCTTTAGTAAAGCAGTTGATAAGGTTGCGGAATTTCTCTCCCTCGAAAGGAACAATGCCGACCTGGAAGTTCAACCCGAAATACCGGCTTTTATCTTTGTTAAAAGCGGTGTACAAAAGATCAGATTGTCCTTTGCAGATGTAGTCTATATACAGGGACTGAAAGACTATGCGATCATTCACACAACAGGTGGTAAGATCGTGACCAAAGGCTCCGTCAAGTCGATGCAGGCACTCTTTCCGGAGGCACTTTTCATAAGAGTACATAAATCATTTATCGTAGCGAAAGATAAGATCAAACGGATTGAAAGGAACCGGATCATGATAGCTGATCAGCAGATTCCCATTGGCAGAAATTACAAAGCGGCAATAGACAACCTAATGGATGGCCTTTAAGCCATTGCTCTACTTTTCCGGTAGTTCGTATACTATTTTTCCGGTCCCCTTACTTATAGGCTAGTATTGTAAACAAATACTTAAATCATTGTACCATGAAAAACATAGTATTCAAACAATCAATGCTAAAACTGTTCATGCTTGTTGCATGCTGTCTTACTTTATCGGCCTTTACGGCGCACAGGGGACTGGACAGATACGAGATCTATCTCAACAGTAAACTGATCATGAAACAATATGTCAATGCGCCGCTTAACTTAAGGATGCTGCAACTGGATAAAGCAGACAACGATGACCAGCTGCGTATCATCTACACACATTGTACGGACAAAAGTGTAGGTACCGACCGCGTCATCGCCATACAGGATGAAAAGGGCAACATCCTGAAGAAATGGACATTTGACAATACAACAAAAGCCATGGAAATACCTGTAAAGGAACTATTGCAGGTAGAAAAACAAAACAATAGCAACCGGCTCAGTTTACATTATACGGCACAGGAATTACACGAAGGTGATATGCTACTGGCGTCGGTCCGGTTTAAATAAACTATTTCATACATAACGCCTCCGCTCCTGCGGGGGCGTATTATTATAATCAGGAAGAGCACTGTCTGTCATCAGCTTTTTTGTTCGCGGTCTCCGCTAGGTTTGTACAACCAAGAACAAAAAACACAATTATGAAAAAGTTACTCTTACTGAACGTATTATGTTGCCTTAGTGTATTAGGAATGGCCCAGCAGAAAGGAGAATGGCGTGCCCGTATACGCGCTACAGCTGTCATTCCGGAGGCAGGTGCAGACATTACAACGATTGGCGGTAGTGCAGATATATCCAGTACTGTGATCCCCGAACTTGACTTCACTTATTTCCTTTTCGATCGTGTATCTGCCAACCTCATATTGGGTACAACCAGACATAAAGTAACTGCTACCGGTACCGCACTTGGTGATGTTGATCTGGGCAAAGTATGGTTGTTGCCTCCTACGCTCACCTTCCTGTACCACCAGCCTTTAGGTAAAGGAATATTGCCTTACGCCGGCGCAGGTGTCAATTACACGATCTTTTATGGTAAAAAAACCGGTCCTGCTATAGCGGACATCTCTTACAAGAACAACTTCGGTTTTGCTACGCAATTTGGTGTCGATATAGCTATTACCAAAAAATGGTTTATCAATGTGGATGCTAAAAAGATCTGGCTTAAAACAGAGAATACAGTCACCACTGTACCCGAAGTAGCCGGTGGAGCAACGGTATATGCAGACACGAAAATTAATCCATGGCTGTTGAGTGCAGGTATTGGTTTTAAATTCTAAATCAGGAAAGATCATTTACCCTGCAGCAAGGCAGTCGGCGTGTATCCAAAATGGCTTTTAAAGGCCCTGGAAAAATGTGACAGATTCTCAAACCCTGTTTCATAATATACATCTACCGGTTTCCGCTGTTGCTCCGACAACTGATAATGTGCCAGTTCCAGGCGTTTCCGGGTAAGCCACCGTTGTGGACTTGTCTGAAACGCCTTTTTAAAATCCCGCTTGAACGTCGTAAGACTACGTCCTGTCAGGTGACTGAATTTCTCCAACGGTATATTGAACATATAGTTCTTCTCCATAAAATCGGCCAGGTTCATTTTCCCGGCTTCAGAGAAATCGGATAACACACGATCGATATGGGGGTTGATGCTGCGCAGGATCTCAATGGCTTCCTCCATCTTAATCTGTACCAGCTTTTCGGGCAACTGATTATCCAGTTCGAAATAAGGAAGTATAGAAGCAAAGAAACTATCCAGCAAAGGGTTCTTATCAAAACACAGCATCTCCGGAGAGTGTGGCTGTGCCGGCGGCACCTCCTTCTTCGTGTAATAATCACGCAGATAAGTGGTTGCCAGCCGCATAATCACCGCCTTATATGGCTTTCCATCCTTTTCACCTTTTATCATGGTAGATAGCTGATTCCGGGGAAACAGGAAGGTATCGCCAGGACCAAAAGTATAATGGCGGTCTGCATGTACCATCTTCAACTCACCGGAAATAATACGGACCAGGGCGCTGTCATCCAGCACCATCTCTCCTCTGTACTGCTGCGTCTCACTACACGTCAGTACATTCTCTGCATACCTGTTAACTTGTCTTTCCGCCATAACTACAAATGTAAAATAAAGAAGTCAGATCATTAGCTGACCTGACTTCCATCCAACATACAATCTTATGCGATATTGAATTGTACACCTGTCAGTTCCTCACTCAGTGTCCATAACTGCCGGGCTGCGTCCGCATCCAGTGCATACGGCATCACCCCCTGGATCTTCTCCATATCATCTGCCCAGCTGGCAGCGGGATCGTAATCCGTATCCAGGATGGCGATCTCTGTATTCTCACAGTATACGCCACCGATATCTGCCAACTGAGGACTAACCGCACACCATACCTGGGTCGAAATACCCTGCTCTACGCGTTTATCACCGCTAAATTCGCGGTGTACCGGCTGACCGTTATCATCTACCATTCCCAGTGCTTTCATCGTATCCAGGGAGATATTACGGGCAAGATCCGTACTCAGGATCAGACCAGGATGTAACGAATAAGAACGAACGCCAAACTGCCGGGCACGATTGTCCAGTTCCAGTGCAAAAAGCACATTCGCCGTTTTTGACTGTCCGTATGCTGACATGGCATTATATTCCCTGCGTTCGAAATTCGGGTCTTCAAACACCAGCGGAGAAGCATGATGCCCCCAGGAAGAAGTATTGATCACCCTCGCCCCTCCTGCCTGTTTTAAGGCTGGCCAGAGCTTTGCTGTCAGATGAAAGTGTCCGAGGTGATTGGTAGCAAACTGGCTCTCATATCCTCTTGCATCGCGTGCTAATGGCACCCACATAATACCGGCGTTATTGAAGAGCAGGTGTAATGGTCTGCCGGATGCCAGAAACTTCGCCGCAAAGGCCTCTATAGATGCAGGAACGGTAAGTTCCATCGCTTCCAGTTCTACATTAGGTACGCCTGCCAGGTTTTTCTTCGCTTTTTCTATGTCCCTTGCTGCCACTATAACCGTTGCGCCTGCCGCTGCCAGTGTCTTTGTTGTTTCCAGTCCCAGTCCGGAATGCCCGCCGGTAACAATAACGATCTTTCCTGTAAGATCAACTCCCTGCATCACATCCGCAGCTGTTGAGTGTCTATCAAATCCTGAACCTATCGGTTGCTGCAATTGACCCTGATAATTACCTTGTTTCATTTTCAAGTTTTTTGTTAGGTCAAATGTCGATAGTGTGGCGGCAAGTCACTTTACTCAAAAGGCCGATTTTACTTGACCGAGCAGGCCAGAAAACAGTTAAAAATTAAGAATTAAAAATTAAGAATTGGTTAGCCCCTATACTTTTATAGGTACCCACATATATAAAATATGTTGCGTTTTTGAGAGGATCTCTATGAGCAGAAGTAATTCTTAATTTTTAATTCTTAATTTCTAAATCAGCTGCCTATTATAATTCCCCCTATATTCCTTCGGCGTACAGCCTTTATGTCTTTTGAATAGTTTATTAAAATTGGCCATATTATTAAACCCACAGTGATAAGCTATTTCTGCAATGGTCAGCTGCGTGGTGACCAGCATTCTGGCCACATGTCCCAATCGCAGTTCCACCAGATTTTCCGTAAAGGTCAATCCGGTCTGTGCCTTCATAAAACGGCTGAAGGAGGCTTCAGACATATGCACCACTTTCGCTATCGCCGTCAGCGCAATAGGATTCCCGTAATGACGGTTCATGTATTCAAATGCCTGCTCCAGCTGCCGGCTCTCCGGCGTGATCTCCTCCCGGCTGAAAGACACACTGGAAAGCAAGGTACTATCTCTGGCCATAGACAATTCATGTAACAGGGATAATAAGCCGATAAATGAGTCAAAACCGCTCGTTTTCTCCAGGGCGATCAACCGCTCATACACCCGTTCCGCCACATCGGGCGTGAATAAGATCCCCCTGCCGGCATTATCCAGCAGCCGCCTGATGGCATGCAACAACTCCGTATTGAGAAAACCCGCCGTAAACAGCTCTTTCCTGAATTGCAGGGTTACTTCCAGAATATCTTCCTCCCGGTCATCCAGGGTAAACCAGCCATGCGGCAGATTCGGTCCTACCAATACCAGTTCGGCATGCCCGATATGCCCGATATGGTCCCCAATGATCCTTTGAATGCCCGCCCCTCCCAGTACGAGGTTTAGCTCCAGTTCTTCATGGGTATGCAAAGGGAAAGCAAACTGTCTCTTGTGACGGAAAAAGATAGAGCAACAATCATGTACCCCTAATGATGTGATTTCGCGCAGTACCTTCTTCTGCAAAATAGTATCGTTCAACATGGAATTCTGATTTACACCGAACAAGCGTTCATGCTGCTCAATATTATTCTTACTGCCGGATTCGCTGTTGAAACAGGGTCCATCGTACTTGAAAAATAGTACATTCAAATACTAATCATCTAATAATCAACAACTTTAGTATTTGCCGAAAAAATATACCCCCTAAGACAAAACGCGTGAATATATTTGAGTATATCTGAATACCAGGTATATTTCATTCAACCAGATCAATTCCACGGGAAAGTACAATGCGAATAAGTGAGTGTAAGCCGGCTTTTTTGCGGATCAGCATCCTGATACTCCTGATAATAAGCGGAGCGTCGACAGACGCCTCCGGACAATCAGCAAACTATAACATCTACAGCATCTCCACGGATAACGGACTGCCTACCAATGATTACCAGAAGATCTATTATGATTCCAATGGTTTTGTCTGGCTGGCATCCTTTGATGGTCTCTTCCGTTGGGATGGATACTCCATCACCAAATACCTGCACAAAGAAAACGACTCCCTGAGCCTGAACAACAATATTGTCTATGCCATCTTCGAAGATAGTCAGCGGAGGTTATGGGTCGGTACCATCGATGGACTAAACTGCTACGATCCCGCCCGGAATGTTTTCCGCCGGATACCCCTGAACGAAGCACATGATAAGATCCCGGTCAACGCCATTCTGGAAGATGATGACCACCAGCTCTGGCTGGGTACTTCCAATGGCCTCTGCCGCCTGGATCCGGAGCAACAAAAAGCGGAATGGTACCTGGGACATGGCGATGAGAACATTATTTTCTGTCTGGCACAGGGACCTAACCACACCCTATGGGCAGGTACCTTCAATAAGGGGATTGTCCGCTTCAATACCCGCACCCGTCAGTTCAACTACCTCCGTAACAGCGCCGGTAATACGGCCATATTGCCCAGCAACAAGATCCAGTCCCTCCTGATAGACAAACAGCAACGGGTATGGGTGGGAACGGAAGACAGAGGGATTGCCGTACTGGATATCCAGGGCAATCGAAAAGCAGGTTTCGACAAAATAACCGGACATATGCTCTCCTCACATAGCAATATCCGTTGCCTGTATGAAGACAAGGCAGGAACCGTCTGGATCGGTATTGGCCGTGAACCGCTTTGTTTTGTCCGGAAAAATGAGCTGACACCTGCCACCATCAGCCAGCTTTCCCAGAACGGTCATTTGCCCCTCACCTCCATTACGTCTATCACGGAAGATGATTTCGGCAATACATGGTTTGCCTCTGCCGGGAACGGCATATTTACTACGAATAAAAACAAAAACCATTTTACGAACCTGCTGGGAAGTACCAATGCCTTACCTGGACTTGCCACCACGGTCATCAGCGCAGTGCACGAAAGCAGGGATGGAAACATATGGATAGGCACCGCCGGCAATGGTCTGATACGTTACGGACAGGATAACGGAGGTAACTTACAAAAGACACCGCTTTCCGGTGAACTGGCCATCAATGATATACAGGAAGACAAACAGGGAGATCTGTGGATCGCCACCTGGGCCGACGGACTTATCCGCTATACGCCTGGTAACGGCCGTATCCAACGTTATACGCATGATCCTGCCGATTCTAACTCCCTGGTCAATAATGATGTGAAAGCACTCCTGACCGATGATAGCCTGCTTTGGATAGGCACGCATGGTGAAGGCCTCGCCGTCTGCAACCTTGCTAAAGGCACTTTCACCAATTACAGGAACAACCGGACGTACCCCTTCAATATGCAGTTGCCCGCCTGGGTCAATCACCTCTATAAAGACAGTCATAACAGGATCTGGATCAGTACCTATAGCGGACTGTTTCTCTGGGACAGGAAGCGATTCACCCAATTCAGTCATAGCACCGATACCAGTAGTATCAACAGTAACTCGGTGAACATGGTCACGTCTGACAGTAAAGGCAATATATGGGTAGTCACAGAACAGGGCCTGGATCAGTTTCAGGAAAAAACACAGACTTTCCTTCACCTGAACCGGCAATATGAACTACCCGCATCCATGAAATCCGTCGTTTGCGATCTGCAGGATAACCTCTGGCTGGGAACCAACGAAGGATTGATCTTCCTGCAACCTGCTACCCGGAAACTACATCAGTATGATAAGAATGACGGTCTGCCGGAGAAAACCTTTTTCCAGAAAGCGGCTACCCGCTCCAGTAACGGATGGCTGTACTTTGGTGGCCCGAAAGGACTCAGCCGCTTCAATCCGGCTACGATCACAGCCCTGGACTTACCCACCCGTTTTTATTTCAGTCACCTGTACATCTTCGGGGAAGAACAACAGCCGGGGAAAACCAATAGTGTGCTGAACAGGAACCTCTACCTGACAGACACGATCACCCTTACCCAGAAACAATCATTCTTTACCATTGAATTTGCGGCGATCAATCTTTACGCACCGCAAAAGATAAGGTATAGCTATAAACTCGTTAATCAGTTCTCAGACTGGATCAACGTCACAGATGAACGTAAGATCTCCTTTGCGCATCTCCCTCCCGGCGTATATGAGCTACAGGTGCGTTACACCGATATATACGGCAACTGGCTGCCGCCCGCCAAAGCGCTTACCATCAGGATACTTCCCTACTGGTGGCAAACCTGGTGGTTCAGAGGAGTGGCATTGCTGGCGTTAGCGCTGGGTGTGACAGGTATATTCTACTGGCGCGTGGCCCGCGTAAAAAGAAGGAACCGTCAGCTGAAAGCAGAAGTAAGAAGACAAACCGCCCGTTTACAGGAGTCTAATGCCTCACTGGTAGAACAGCATGATAAAATTGCCTTACAGAAAGAAAAACTGGAAATATCCTATGCGGAAATCGTGCGGCAGACTGACAAGATCCTCGAGCAACAGCAACAGATCTCCAGCCAGAATAAAGAACTGGAACTGGCAGTTACCCAACTGGAGAAACTGAATACTTCCAAAGACTACTTCTTCTCCATCCTGGCACACGATCTGAAAAACCCGGTAGCCGCACTGAAAGAACTTTCCGGTTACCTGTATGGCCACATGCCGGAAATGGAAGCGGGTACTTTACGGCAGTACCTGAAAAACATGCACAGTTCCTCGATCCATGTATTCGAGTTACTGGTAAACCTGCTAAGCTGGTCTATGTCACAATCCCGGCACATGCAACTGCAACCTGCCTCCTGTGATGTGACAACGATGACTGCGAATATTGCTGCATTGCTTGAACCGGACCTTCATAGAAAGAATATCACCCTGCAAAATGAAGTAGCCGACTGTTGGATCTATGCCGATCCACAGATGCTGGAAGTGATCATCAGAAACCTCTTATCCAACAGTATCAAGTTCACTGACTATGGCGGACACATTAAGATCAGCGCTTCTGAAAAAGATCAGCAGATCATATTAAGCGTCGCTGATGATGGTATCGGCATGTCTGCCCAAACCATGGAACACCTCTTTGATATCGATAAACAGGAAGTCAGCAGAGGGACCGCCGGAGAGAAAGGCACCGGACTCGGACTGGTGATCGTCAGAGATTTCCTGCATGCGAATAAGGGTTGTATTACCGTCGATAGCCAGGAAGGAAAAGGAAGCGTATTCTCTATCACTTTACCTGTAGCCATACCAGCTATTATAGACCCAACACAGCAACCTGCACACACTAAACCCGAAACGGGTATCTGGCAGGATTTACCTGCGGAGAAATTCATGCAGCTCAGAGGCAGAAAACTCCTGTTAGTAGAAGACAATAAAGAGATGCGCGAATATCTTCGCCTGATCCTCTCCGATATCTTCGAAATATTTGAAGCGGAAGACGGTCATAGCGGTTATGCCCTGGCAAGAGAGATCATGCCCGCTCTGATCATTGCAGATCTGCTGATGCCTGGCATCAACGGCATTGAGTTCTGCAAACAGGTAAAAGCAGACGGCGCCACCAGTCATATTCCTGTAGTTATATTGACCAGTCAGGAAAGCAGCACCATGCAGGCGGCTGGCTATGAAGCGGGCATAGAAGCCTATTTGTCCAAACCAGTCAGTCCTGAATTGCTGTCACAGGTATTACTGAACATCTTAAACAAACAGGATACTACCTATCAGCGACTCCGGGAACAGATCTTCAGTGATATGCCTTTAACGGCTGAACTACAACAACTCTCCGCTACGGACCAGGAGTTTCTGAAACAACTGATTCAATTCATCGATACAGAACTGGGTAACCAGGAACTGGATGCCACTGTGATTGCTAAAAAACTGTACGTCAGCAGAACCTTGCTGTATAATAAAGTCAAAACATTGACCGGACAAACCGTCCATGAATTCATTAAAGCAATCAGACTGCGTAAAAGCGTACAGTTATTGCTGGAAGGAGACCTCAGCATCAGTCAGATCGCCTTTGAAGTAGGCTTTAACAGCCATTCTTATTTCAATAAATGCTTCATCAAACAATATGGCATGGGGCCCAAAGAATACCTGACCCGTAAAAAAGCAGGCGTCAGATAGGTTAAACATCATAAATAGCCAATCCAGCATTAATCCCAGGTTTGCACTGCCGCTACCTTTGGTAGCATGAAAAACTATGTAAAAGCCATTCCATGTTATGCACTGCTGATGGCTGCTTTCACTGTGTATGGAAACGATTCGACGAAACTACAGCGCATTACACCACCTGCGTCTTCCCTGAACCTGTATGAAAAGGCAGAGTGGAATATTGATCTTACTGCGAATTATTCAAATCCCTATGACCAGCGTGAAATAAAACTCGACATGTGTCTGGTATCTCCCTCCGGGAAGCCACTCCTGCTACCGGCCTATTTTGACCAGGAAAATCATCACTGGAAATCACGTTTCGCGCCGCAGGAAGCAGGACAGTATCAGTATTACTTTGAACTGATCGCCGGAAAAGATACCGTGCTTAGTACACCGGCAGCATTCACTGTTAATAAAAGCTCCCGCAAGGGCTTTCTGCATAAAAATGACCTGTGGACATTCCGTTTTGACAATGGAGAATTGTTCCGCGGTGTAGGTGAAAACGTTGCCTGGGAATCCCGCTCATTTGAAGATGATAAATGGACCTACGACTACCTGTTGCCTTCGCTGGCAAACAATGGCGCCAACTTCTTCCGCACCTGGATGTGTTACTGGAATCTGCCACTTGAATGGAAACAGCCGCGTAGTACCAAGAGATACCAGCCTTCAATGGAATACTTCCATCCCGGCGCCATCCGGCGGATGGATCAACTGGTAGACATGTGCGATTCACTGGGACTTTATTTCATGCTGACGCTCGACTGGCACGGTCACCTGATGGAACATGGCGGATGGAAACACAGCAGTTATAATAAAGTGAATGGCGGTCCGGCGGAGAACCCTACCGCCTTCTTCACCAGTCAGCAGGCACAGGAAAAATATAAGAACAAACTCCGTTACATCATCGCCCGCTGGGGGTATAGCACAAGCATTGCCGTGTGGGAGTTCTTTAATGAAGTAGACAATGCCGCCTTCACACAACAGGATAGTATCCTGATTCCACTGCCTGTAATCGCGCAATGGCACCTGGAAATGAGCCGTTATCTGAAGGATATCGACCCTTACCATCATCTTGTCAGCACCAGCATCTCACACAGGGATATTATCGGAATGAATGCGATTCCTTATATCGACTTCAACCAAAAACATATCTACAAACACACCGAAAAGATACCGGGCATCTATCCCGATTACATCCAGACATTCGGCAAACCATATGTAGTAGGAGAATTTGGCTACCGCTGGGAAGACCAGGACCCAAAGTATGCGACGGAAGCCAATTACGATTATCGCCGTGGCCTGTGGTACGGCATGTTCAGTCCGACGCCGGTCCTGCCCATGTCCTGGTGGTGGGAACTGTTTGATGACCAGCACATGACACCCTATCTGCAAAGCGTAAGCACCGTCAATAAAATGATGTTACAGACTGGTAAAGGGCAATTCGAACAGTTACCTGTACAATCTGCTTTGTTGGAATCCTACGCCGTAAAATGCGGCAATACGGTCTTCATCTACGCACTGAATAATACAACAAACCAGCAATCTGTCGATATACGCGTAAACATTCCATCCGGTTATACCCTGCAATGTTTTCATCCCTTAAAAAACACCTGGAATACAAGTACCTATAAACGTACTGCTGACGGAACCATCCAGATCAGCAATACCGTGTTGCCCGCAAAAGAAGAGCTCATACTGGTATTTAAACCCTGACACACATCTGAACGCCCTGATCCACCCTAATAATTGATCATTCCACTAAAAAAGTAAATGTTATGAAACACGTTTCAATTGTACTCCTTGCACTCTCTTTATGTGCGACTATCAGCTGCAGAAAAGATGTTGCCGCTGATGGTGGTAAAGACAAAACAGTTCCCCGTGCCGCATTACCACAAAACGCCTTCAACCTGTGGGGTACCTGTAATGGACACCCTTATCTGATCTCAGGCTCGAATGGTATTTGTGTACCTGTAGGTAACTGTAGTACTGATATTAATGCTGCACAGCAAAACGGCGGACAAAACGCTACCGGTCTTCAGTTCTATGGTTGCTTTAAAGGTGGCAGCAGTGCCAATAGCAGCGCCAGCGAACAGGCAGTTTTCGTATGTGATAATGTAACCCAATGGAACGGTAATGAGATGGGATTTGTAAAGACACTGAACGATAATGTACTGAAAGGCTATCTCCAGGGTGGCGGTCAGTATATCTACCAGACCATCTCCGTAAATGATAATGGTTATCATACTTTCAAGTGCCAGGCAAAGAGCAACAATACACACCAGGTTGATTTCTATGTAGACGGCACCTATAAGTTCACACTGACTAACAACAGTGGCAACTACTATAACAACTGGTATTACTTCGTAGGTACCAATCACTGGTATGGAGGGAACAACCCGACAGGTCAGCAGATTGAAATGTACAACATGACCACATTCTAAACACTATTTATTCCCGGGGCGTTGAGGGATGTATCTTCGGATACGTCCCTTTTTATTTTAAAAGGTTAAAAGGAACGCCTATACACAGACTCCATGCATTGCTTTTCACACTGTTCAGCCGGGTCACCGCCAGACCTCCATTACGTAAATACAATTGCTCAGCACCATGTCCAGTAATACGATATGCATACGCTAGTTCTACGCATAGCGGGCTATTACCGTAAAGCCTTTTCTCCATCGCAACTGCAGGCTGCAAAGCATATCCTTTTGCTACATGCAGAAAACTCAGCGGATGCTGAAAGCTGGGAATAAGGTTCCAGTCTGCTTCCCCACGGTACCATAACTGACTATAAGCCAGGGCTGTCCTTAACGAAGTATTGGCTGATAGCCGCCATTGTAAGGCCGTATTGATCAATATACCCCGCCACCTGCTGGAATAGGTAGAACGGAGATCCTGCGGCGTAAAGGCATCTGCGGGTAACAGGTAATTCAGCTGACGCTGTTCTGTATAACCTGCCTGTATCTTCCAGCTGAGCCATCCGGAGGCATACAGTTCAAAACCTACTGTAGTGTTCAACTCCTGTACACGACCTCTATCCGCACGGAACTTACCTGCATAAGTTGGATATTGCCTATCATCTTCCTGATAGTCATTATCAGTGGCATGTCCGCTGATATAACCCGCCCTGCTAAAAGACAAGGTGGTAAACCAACGGCGTAATGGGAGGTATGTCAGACTCCCTTTCATACCTACGCCTGATTGCGCATACCATTGTAGCTCTGACATAATATTGGGAGCTGTCCCCTGGCTATTCCCCGCGACAGACCAGGTCAGGCTGTTACGAACCCCTGTTGCAGCAATATTGACGCGTAGTGCTGGCTTAAAAGGAGCAGCCTGTTGTGCGGCTACAGATGTAAAACATCCACAGTATGCACAACAGGCTACCAGTAATTTTCCCAGCCGGTGTCTTATTTCCATCCAGGCATTTTTTCCAGGGTAATGACGTTATCGGCGTTATATAATTGCTGCAGGTCGGCACTACTATTCTTCTCATAGGTCAGTTCAGACCAGCTCATAAAAAATATCCAGCTGCTCTGATTCCTGAGCTCAGCAACGGTAGGCAGTTTGTCACACTCCCCGATGGCAATCGGTTTTCCTTTTGCAGCCCGCAGCATGATCTCGTATTTGGACTGGGTATATCCGGAACCATCATATACATCCAGGGCAGCGATATCATAGTAGTCCTCCCCCGGATGATAACTGACTGCATCTCCTGCCAGCGAACCAAAATCCTGTATATCCCACACCCAGATAAGATTGTTCAGGCCCTTTACTTTGGACATATAATCATGCAGCATGCGGTATAGCTTAATCGTTCCATCCGCACCCGGACGACCACCCCACCAGAACTTACCCTGGTTCATTTCATGCATAGGACGCCAGAGTACTTCCACCCCTTTATCCTGCAATTGTTTCAGGTAAATACAAATCTCATCTACTCTCGACTTCCACTTCAGATTAAGTGTCGTCCCGTCTGTACATAACTCCTTCCACTGTGCATCACTCAGTTTGCTCAATACACCTTTACCATCATCCCATGCGCAGGGTTCTTCATTTGCCGGATTACAGGCATGCCACATCAGATTGATGACCGCTCCTTTCTCCCATTGTCTCACGGCTTCATCGATCATCTTTTGCCTGTTGTCGATATTGTCCTGCTGGAAGAGGAAATCGCCGCTCCATAGTGCCGGATAATGGCCGGTCGTCGTAAAGATCTCATTGGTCCATTTCGCCGGCGTACTGTTCGGTTCGCGGTTATGGATACCAGCCAATGTCTTCTTTCCAGCCAGGCTATACAGGTATTTTACCGTACGGAAATTACTTTGTACAGTATCTTCTTCCGTACCCGTAGTGGCTTTTTCATTCGCATTCTTTGAACAGGCGCCAAAGGCCATCCATATAGAAAGTATAATAATGTGCAGACTCATAGTTTTCATATCTGTGGCAGTTACTGGTTCTTTTTAAGATCTATCCAGAATCGACGTGGACGTTTCACAAATTTGTCAAGATCGGAATAGATATTTCCCCAGTCATCGGTGCCGCTAAGTGTAAAATCAAGGGAGTTATCTGTAATCGTTTTATTCAGGCCGTTGCCCAGATCAATGCTCGTTGCGCCCAGGAATGCGCCGCTGGTCCTTTTGCCTTCTTTGCTGATAAAGGTAACGGTATTGTTCACATAATCCCTTTCCCAGGTGCTTTCTCCGGTTGGCACCAACCGGTATACATTATTCAGGTCCATCGCGGGATTATTATACAGAAAACTCGCATAAGCACCGTCTGGTCCGGCGTTGTTGGTCACCTTACCGGTCGTTTTCCCATCCGCGGTCACCCCGCCGAATTCAAACGTGATCGTGTTATCCAGTTCTTTGTCAGGCGTATTGGCGCCGGTCCAGACCCAGGGTTTATCTTTCAGGTTGATCACACCGCCACCACCATATTCCGGTCCGGTACCGCCATAGAGTACCAAAGCTTGTATGGAGTAAGTACCCAGCAGTGTTTCTGTAAATGGAATGATCTCCACTGTCCATTCACGTGTACTGCCCGATTCTGAAGTGACGGTGAATGTCGCCTCGTTGTTATTGGCCGTAAAGTTGACAGGTACCCCATTCGCAGGAGAGATCGCTGCTTTGTAGGAAGTCTGGATCTGTGCGACTACTTTACTCAGATCAGTCCCCGCCTGCACCAGTACTTTGACCGTTGCCTTTGCATCTGTTCTGTTGATGGCGGCCGGGCCGATCTGCACGAGACCTCCACCCAGGGTAATTGCTTCAATAGATCGCTCGTTACTGCTGACGCCATCAAAAGGATCTTTGGTACAGGCGCTACAGCAGAGGATCAGTAGCAGAGATATATAAAGAGACAGTTGTTTCATAACGATTAATTATTTCATTAAAGGATTTGTATCCAGCTCCCTTTGCGGAATCGGGAAGAAGTATGCTCCGCTGGTGATGACTTTACCATATTGCTGTACCAGTACCTTTTCCATTGTGTTCGTTCTACGCAGATCGAACAAACGGCTGCCCTCAAAAGCCAGTTCCCAGGCACGTTCCTGTATCACTGCATTACGGAATGTAGCAACACTCAATCCGGGCTGTAGGTCGCCAATACCCGCACGGCCGCGTATTTTATTGATAGCCGCATATCCATCTGCTGTTGGTCCGCATGCTTCTGCATAGGTCAGCAGGATATCACTATACCTGATGATAGGAGAGTTTGCACTGGTGGCGTCTCCGATACGTGCCGGATCGATAAACTTACGGGTGAAGGGACGCGAACTACTGCTGATATCCAGCTGATAGGTTTGTCCGTTGTTGGTATAGGAAGACACGATCAATTGTGTTTTCCGGCGATCATTATCTGCATAACTGAAATAAACACCGGATTCCGTACGAAAGTGTCCCCAACCCTGTCCTATATCGATCTTAGCACTATCCGGTTTTAACTGGTTATAAGCGATCGTCATGGGACGGTCCGCAGGCAGGAACATATTCGGCAGTTTTGAAAAACTACCTTCCCTGTCACCACTTCTATCCACGGCAGCATCAAAAATGTGTTCTGTTACAGCCGCCTTTTTATAAATATCAATGTTGAAGATATCCGGTAATGCAGGTGTCAGTGCAAATTCAGACTGACCGGCCACTACTTTCTCTGCATATAATTTTGCCTGTGCATAGAACTCATCCGGATTGGCCACAAAATCATAGCCAGGAGAAGCAGCTGCTTTTGAAGATGCCAGGTGCAGATAGACCTTCGCAAGCAATCCTTCAGCCGCAGGTTGATTGGCACGCCCTTCACTGATACGCGGCTGTGTGATCAATGAATCTGCTGCCTGCAGGTCGCTGATGATCTGTGTATAGATATCTTTGATAGGCGACTTTGCAATAGGTATCTGCGAAGCATCATCAATCGTCGTCGTGCGTAAAGGCACTTCTCCAAACATCCTCACCAGATTAAAGAAATGTAATGCCCGCAGGAAATAGCCTTCTCCGGTGATCTGATTACGTTCTGCGTCTGTCATACCCGGGATCTTTGGTACATTGGCAATCACCGCATTCGCCCTCGCAATACCCCGGTACATATATGTCCAGATATTGTCGAGATCAGGATTGGTAGAGGTTGTACGTAATTCATCCAGTTCGAAATTACCGACACCGGCATCGCCTTTTTGTGTAAGGTTCTCCGTAGGTAATTCTGTGATGATGTAATAACCCCTTGAGTAATAACCTACCTCCGGCAGGATAGAATAGGCATAAATAATCGCTGCGCGCGCATCGTCGGCAGTTTTATAGTATGTCTGCGAATTGATCATCCCATAGGGCTTTTCATCCAGTTTGGAACAGCCCACCAGCGTGGAAACGCCCAACAGGGCGGGGACTATATATCTGTAAGCGAATTTTTTCATGTCTGTAATTTTAACGGATTAGAATACTACATTGGCGCCCAGGGATACAGCACGTGGACGTGGATACGCGCCGTTGTTGATACCACTCTCCCCTACTTCCGGATCAAAGCCTTTATTGAAGCCGGTGAATGTGTAGAGGTTATTACCGGACAGGTATACCCGGAGACTCTTCACAAACTTCACTGCACCTGTATGCAGGTTATAGCCGAATGTAATGTTCTGCACTCTCAGGAAAGAGCCATCAGTCAGGTATAAATCGGAAGCTCTCCATCCACGGGTACCATTTGCCCTTGGATATTCCATACTGGGGTTATCCGGCGTCCAGCGTTGTAACCAGCGGCTGGCAGTCATTTTCTGGAAATCCCAGACGTCTCCGCCCTGTACGCCATAGAGTTGCATAGACAGATCGAACTGTTTATAGCGCACGTTGGTATTTAGACTATAGATAAAATCAGGATTAGGATTGCCGATAATGGTGCGGTCGTAAGAATCTACAATACCATCAGGTTTACCATCCGGACCGGCAATATCCAGGTATTTGATCTCCCCTGGCTGTGCATCTACACCGGTCAGTCCGGCTTTAATACCCTCATCCAGAGTTTGGATAATACCGGCTGTTTTATAACCGTAAAAAGAGAACATGGGCTGTCCTACGGTATAAGTGCTGATCTGCTGGCGAACGGACTCATACAGCGAACCAATAAACACCTGGTTACTCTCTCCCATGGCCACTACTTTGTTGGTATTTTTGGTAAACATTCCTCCTACACTCCAGGTGAAATCTGCCTGATTGATCACATTCGCATTCAGACCGATCTCTATGCCAAGGTTTTCGATCTTTCCGTCATTGATCCACTGCTGGTCATATCCGGCGCTGGGCGCGATGGTCTTCAGTCGCAACAGATCGCTGGTACGTTTGATATAGTAATCGGCACTGATAGTGATCCGCTGATCCAGGAAGCCCATATCAACACCCAGATCGAGTGAGCGGGTAGTTTCCCATTTCAGGCTGTTATTTCCAAGTCCGCCCACGATCGTACGTCCCTGCTCGTCGTTGGCGCCTGCCAGTCCGGGACCAAAACCTGTCTCAAATACGGAACCTGTGAAATACTTATTGGAACCATAGCGGTCCAGCGTCTGATAAGGACTGATACCCTGGTTACCCGTCAAACCATAACTACCCCTTACTTTCAGTTCAGAGAAAAGTCCCAGTTGTTTGATAAAAGGTTCCTCCCCTGCTTTCCAGGCCAATGCTGCGGAAGGAAAAAAGGCCCATTTGTTATTAGCGCCAAACTTGGTGGAACCATCTGCCCTGGCGGTGAGTGTCAACAGGTATTTATCGTTGAAGGTATAGTTACCGCGACCATACCAGGAAGCGAGATTAAAGCGTTGCAGGGAATTGGAGATCAGCATCGTACCGGCAGTTGCCAGGTTTTCGTTCTGCATCACATCGTTAACAAAGTTCTGACCAGTCAGGGAGCTGAACCTGTTCTCCGTCTTCTGATAGGAAAAACCAGCTACCAGGGTAGTTCTGTGCAGTTTGCCAAAGTCTTTATTGATCGTAAAATAGTTCTCATTCAGCAGGTCAAAGTAACTGCCATTGGCAATACTACCGTAGCTGCCTTTATTATCCAGTGCCCGCTGTGTACTGTTCTTCGGGTCGTACAGATCCTGTACGCTGTTGCCTGATTTGGCATTGATAGAAGTACGGAACTGTAACCAGCTGTTGATCCTGAAATTGACATACAGGTTGCCAAGGAAATCAGTGGTTTTGGCGGTGTTCAGTAACTGATTGGCCAGCGCAATAGGATTACCGAAGTCGGTATTGCTGGTACGGAAATAATTACCAGTAGAATCATATACCGGCCAGATCCTGGATCTGCCTACTCCCAGTTGTTGTCCGGTAGCTTTTGTATAGGCCAGGATCACGTTGGTACCTGCGGTAACAGCGTTGGTCAGTTTCTGTTCGAGATTCAATCGGGAGGTATATTTATCATACCCATTTTTGATCACCATACCCTGTTCATTATAATAGTTACCCGATATGGCGTATTTCGTCTTCTCACTACCACCGTCGGCTGTCAGCGTATAGTTCTGCGAGTAAGGATGACGGTAGATCAGATCAACCCAGTCGGTGTTAACCGGCCATTGCGGTTTATTAGGGTCTAAACCGCGTAATTCTGCGATGGAGGGGAAATATACCATCCCTGTACCTACAGGTCTGTAAATGCCTATATAAGGCACATCTGTAGCGATTGCGCCACCATTGATCGCAGCTTCATTAGCGAAGGTGGCATCTTCTACAGGATCCCGCCATATATCCGGCTTATTTGCCAGGAATGATACCGTTTGTAACGTGTTAAATGAAATGCGGCCTTGTCCCTGTTTTCCTTTACGCGTCGTTACCACGATCACGCCATTGGCGCCACGGGAACCATAGATAGCGGCACTGGATGCGTCTTTCAGCACTTCTATGGATTCGATATCTTCCGGGTTGATCTGCTTCAGGTTACCCGCATCTCCCCAGGGATAACCATCTACTACTACCAATGGATCTTTTGATCCATTCAGGGAACTGGCTCCCCGGATACGGATCGTAGCGCCCGCACCGGGAGCGCCACCACCTGTAGTCACCTGTACACCAGCGATCTTTCCCTGGAGCAGCTGATCTACTGAGGCAGCAGGTGTCCTGTTCAGATCACCGCCTTTCAGGGTAGCGACGGCACCCGTCAGGTCGCTCTTTTTGACAGCGCCGTAACCTACGACGACCACGTCATTCAGACTACCAGGCGCCAGTTGCATGTTGACAGTAAAATCATTTTGTGTACCCAATGGGATCTCTTTAGTCTGCATCCCTACATAAGTTACCAGGATTGTCTTCCCCGCCCCGGGAACATCCATGACAAATCTGCCGTCCCCGTCACTGACGGTGGCCGTCTTTGTTTCTTTTACGACTACTGTAGCGCCGGGGAGTGGTTTCGACTGATCATCGAAGACCTTTCCCGTAATCTTTCGCTGCTGCGCATTCACAATGATGGTTGGCAGGCATAGGAATAAAGCGATACTACAGCGTGCAATGAAATTTTTCATAACGCATTCAGTTTTAAAACGTAGAAATAATGAAACAAAAGTAATGGGCATTACAAGGCCTTTTTGGTGCTATTCTATCAGATCATGATCCTCAAACGATATTTGAAAGGAAGCAGTTGAGCATAGGAAATAGTCATTTCAGCATTACCTGTCAGGCAACAGATAGGACTAGTTTTACGGGTAATAAATTCCATATGTCAAATTTTAACGCAAGACTACAGGCATTGCAGGGTGCACATCAGCAACTGATCCAGACAAACAATGAAGCTATACTTCCCGGTAACGGTATTTTCCTCCGGTATAAAAACCCGGTGCTCACAGCAGCGCATGTGCCATTGGAATGGTGTTATGATTTCAACCAGGCATCCAATCCCTATCTCATGACCCGCTTCGGCATCAATGCCGTATTTAATGCCGGTGCTATAAAATGGAAAGGGAAATATATAGTGATCGCACGGGTTGAGGGTTGGGACAGGAAATCCTTCTTTGCGATAGCAGAGAGTGATAATGGTACCGATGGATTTCGCTTCAGAGAATTTCCTATACAAATTCCTGAAACAGCTATACCAGATACCAATATTTACGATATGCGGGTAGTACTGCATGAGGATGGTTATGTCTACGGATTGTTCTGTACGGAACGACGCGATCCTGCGGCCGCTGCCGGTGATCAGTCAGCCGCCATCGCACAATGCGGCATTGTGCGTACAAAAGACCTGAAGACCTGGGAACGCTTACCGGATCTGGTAACTGCCTCTGCGCAACAACGGAATGTGGTATTACATCCGGAATTTGTCAATGGAAAATATATGCTGTATACACGTCCTCAGGATGGTTTCATTGAAGCCGGCAAAGGTGGCGGCATCGGCGTAGGCTATTGCGATAGTATGGAAAAAGCAGTTATCACTACAGAAGCGGTCATCGACAACAAAATGTACCATACCATTGCGGAAGCTAAAAATGGTCAGGGACCCGCTCCTATCCGTACACCACATGGCTGGTTACACCTGGCGCATGGTGTTAGAAATACGGCTGCAGGATTACGTTACACACTATACTTATTCATGACTTCCCTGGACAATCCTGAACAGGTGATCTATAAACCTGCAGGTTATTTTATGGCGCCGGAAGGCGATGAACGTATCGGCGATGTATCGAATGTACTCTTCTCAAATGGCTGGATCGCTGATGAAGACGGACAGGTGTTTATCTATTACGCAAGTAGCGATACGCGTTTGCACGTCGCCACCAGTTCTGTTGAACAGCTGACGGACTACTGTATGCATACGGTTCCCGACGGATTACGCTCCTTTACTTCCGTCGCTGCTTTATACGACATCATTGAAAAAAACAAGGCACTGGTACTCACTGAAATATAAACTATGTCTGCAGCAATCAATCTGAAAGAAAAAGTAGGATATGGCTTTGGCGACATGGCTTCTTCCATGTTCTGGAAGTTGTTTGGCATGTACCTGCTGTTTTTCTATACTGATGTCATGAAACTGGATGCAGCGGCCATCGGCACGATGTTTCTGATCACACGTGTCTGGGATACTTTGTTTGATCCTTTTGTAGGTATCATTACAGACAGGACACAGAGCAGATGGGGAAAATTCCGACCTTATCTCCTGCTAATGGCCCTGCCGTTTGCGATTGCAGGCACCCTGACATTCTATACGCCTTCATTTACCGGCGGCAGCAGACTTGTCTACGCCTATGTCACCTACTCATTAATGATGATGATCTACTCGCTGATCAATGTGCCCTATGCCTCTTTATTGGGTGTGATCAGTAATGACGGTCGTGAACGGAATACATTGGCCTCCTTCAGAATGTCCTTTGCCTTCGCAGGGAGTTTTATGGCACTGGGATTACTGGAGCCGCTGGTGCAATACTTTACACCCTACGGACTGGCTTCCAGTTGGCTATTCGCAGTAGGTATCATCGCCGTGATCTGCCTCTTGCTGTTCCTCTTATGTTTTGCTTGGGTGAAAGAAAGAGTACAGCCGATACAGCAACAATCCGGCAGGTTAAAAGACGACTTTGCCGACCTCCTGCACAACAGGCCCTGGTGGATACTATTAGGCGCTGGTATTGCCGCACTGATCTTTAACTCTATCAGGGATGGTGCGACCGTCTATTATTTCAAATACTATATCACGCAAAACCGGGCATTCAAAGTAGCTGGTATTACTTTCACCTACTCCACCCTTTATCTGCTCACCGGACAACTGGCGAATATCGTAGGCGTCATACTTGCCTCGCCTGTTGCTAACCGGCTTGGGAAGAAGCGTACCTATCTCCTGGCAATGGTCCTGGCTACAGCAGGCAGTTGTTGTTTTTACTTTCTGCAAAAAGAACAACTCACCGGCATATTCGTGCTACAGGCATTGATCAGTATCTGTGCCGGTATCATCTTTCCGCTGTTGTGGAGTATGTATGCAGACATTGCTGATTACTCCGAATGGAAAACCGGAAGAAGGGCTACCGGACTGGTATTTTCTTCCTCCTCCATGTCGCAGAAATTTGGCTGGACAATAGGTGGCGCGCTGACTGGCTGGTTGTTGGGTGTGTTCAATTTTCAGGCAGATACGACATTGGATACAATGGCGCAGACAGGTATTATCAGCATGCTGAGTATTATCCCGGCCATCGGTTCCTTATTAAGTATCGTGTTCATCGCTGCCTATCCTTTATCAGAAAACAAAATGAATGAAATATCCCGTGAACTTGATATCCGACGAAAAACAGCACCTGCCGGCAGACATGCTGAAACAAGAGCTGCTACAGGAGCTTAAGCGCATATTAGACTACTGGGCTACTGAAACAGTAGACGAGATCAATGGCGGTTTTATAGGCCGTATATCTGGCCACAATGTCAAAGATCCTTATGCGGTGAAAGGAAGTGTGCTCAATGCCCGTATACTCTGGACATTTTCCGCCGCCGCTAATCTGTTAAAGACGGATCAGTATTATACACTGGCCACACGTGCCTGGGATTACCTTCGCTCCCATTTTGCTGACAAGGAGCATGGAGGTCTGTACTGGACGGTAGACTATACTGGCAAAGTGGTCGACAGCAAAAAGCAGGTATATGCGATCGCTTTCAGTGTATATGCCTGCAGTGAATATTTTAAGGCAAGTGGCAATGAAGAAGCGAAACAGACTGCTATCGGGTGGTATCGTGATATCCGCCGGCATGCCTATGACAATGTGTATGGTGGATATATAGAAGCCTGTACGGCAAACTGGCAACCACTATCGGACCTCCGTCTGAGCCTGAAGGATGCGAATGAAAGAAAGTCCATGAATACACACCTGCATGTGCTCGAGGCCTGGACTACTTTGTATGAGATATGGCCGGATGAACAGCTGAAAGCGGATATACAGGAATTACTGCTGCTCTTTGATAAGCACATCATTCATCCTTCGACACACCATTTGCAGCTTTTCTTTGCCGATGACTGGACAGTAAAAAGCACGCTGATTTCATATGGACATGATATAGAAGCAGCCTGGCTTTTACAGGAAGCTGCCGTCGTGATTGGAGATGAGCAGGCAATCAGTCGCTTCAGTGCGCAAGCTATTAACCTGGTGCGTGCAGCACTGAAAGGTATGGATAAAGATGGTGGGCTCTGGTATGAATATAACACTGCTGAAGAACACCTCATCACAGAGAAACACTGGTGGCCACAGGCGGAAGCCTTAGTAGGACTGATCAATGCCTGGGAACTGAGTGGAGATCAATACTATCTGGATAAAGCGATGGCCAGCTGGCAATTCATACAGCAGTTCCTGCTGGATAAAAAAGACGGAGAATGGTATTGGGGCGTAGGTATGGATGGGCTACCGATGGATGAAGTAAAGGTCGGATTATGGAAATGTCCCTATCATAATGCAAGGGCGTGTATGGAGGTGGTGAAGAGATTGAAGTGATGTTTTGGGAATATCCCAAAACATCACCTTTATATCATGCTATCTTTTCAAAAAAGTATTCCAGTACCTGTCCTTCCGCCCCTCCTTCACTGATCGCCCATTCCGTATAACCATCTGAGTCTTTCGAACCCGGCCAAAATATCGTCAGCGCCTCATCCACAGGTTTATAGTCCGTATAGTCATAACTATAAAAGATGCTTTTGATCTCCTTAAAATACCTGCTGATCAGCTCTTCTGCGTCTGCATCGTCATCCAGACTGATCGCTCCAAATTTCAGGATATAGGCAGTCCACTCATACACCCTGTCCCTATCCTGCTGTTGATGCGCTTCGCGGATAAGATACAAACCCAGATCATAGATCTCCATTATCGTTAACGCCGGTTCCTCTTTCCGCAATGGCGATCCGTAATCAATATAGATCTTACCCGTTGAAGGTTCCAGATAAGCGACAACATCGTTTTTCTCACTCCATTTCTTCTTAAGATCCCTGTTAAGGAATTGAATATCTTTCTTCTTTAACAGTTTTTCAAAATATGCCTCGTTACCCTTATAATCCGGATGTGCTGTATAATCGATCGTTATCGTATAACCTGTCTGGAGTAAAATGGGCATTACCCTGAAGTTGGTAAACTTACAATCGTACTGTTGCTGAACAGCGTAAAGATTACCTATTATTGTTTTCTTCTCTTCGTTGGTGGTCACTGCTTTATCTACAAGACGAATACCGTATTCTATAAGGCCTTCAATTTGCCACATCGACATGGTTAAGTAGTTTTTGGGTTGAATGATCGAACAATATAATATTTTATTTTAATACCCATTCAATTGACTACCGTCATCACCTGTCACTGTGCAAGCCAATAATGAAATGAGTTGATATATATAGACATGATTCCCGGGCCAGACAGGAGACGGCCGCTCCTGTCTTGGGTACACCCCCGTTTATCACGATTATTTCTTCAAAAATAAGCCTATTATTTCCCGTATTTTAGCCAATGTGCACAGGACGCAAAAACGTGTGCACAGGACGCAAAAACATGTACACGGGACGCCAGATATTGATTCTTTTTATTGATTGCCTGTCTTTTACTTTAGTGTTCTTATCTTACGTTAATCCTACGTTCAGGAATGTAGGATTAACGTAAGATAAGAACACTAAAAACGGCATCTGACAAATAAAATATCTTTAACTTCGGCGCGCTAAAATGGCTATCTCATGAAGAATAATACTCCTGACTGGTATCATCGGCTGAAAGAGAAGTATCCTATTGTATCGGATACAGAATGGGCTTTACTGGACAAAATGACGAAAGTCAAAACGATTAAAAAAGGTGAGAGTTTTTTACGTTACGGCAAAATTGCCCGTTATGCGGCATTTGTAGTATCCGGCCAGTTTGCATTTACGATCATTGATGATGAGGGGAATGAGAAGATCATCCGGTTTGGCTTTGCGGATGATTTTCTGGCCAATTGTGAGAGTTACTACCGGATGGCCGCATCCGCAGTAGCAATTACCGCACTGGAAGATGCCGTGATCAGGAGGATCAATATCAAGCAGTTACAGCCCTTGTATGATCTGCATATGAGTTTGTCAGCCGTAAATTTGCAGATTTACCAGGAATTAGCAGAACAAACATTTGAACATCAATATATTCTATCATTAAAAAGTCCGGTAAAAAGGTATCAGTTCTTACTGAAACACAGACCGGCGATTATCAAAAAGATCTCCCTTACAAATATTGCCAGGTACCTGTATGTAAGCCGTGAAGCGCTTAGCAGGGCCAGATTATTGCTACTGAACAAGGGTCAGCGCTTTTGTGATTGAAATCACGGATTGACAGTTGACAGCTTTCTAGCTTTGTCAAAAAAACATGAAACAACCGTTGATTTTGCTGCACGGCCTGTTTGGAGGCCTGAGCAACTGGAATGATGTGATCGCACACTTTAGAGAAAGATATGATATACACGTTCCTCCCCTCCCGATCTATGATGAACATAAGCAGGAAATTTTAGATTACCTCGTAGCCTCGCTACATGATTATGTTGTCGCAAATAAGCTGAAAGATATGGTATTGGTTGGCAACTCACTGGGTGGCCATGTAGGGATACTATATGCACACCGCTATGCGGAGAATGTAAAAAGTATGCTCCTTACCGGTAGTTCCGGTTTATATGAGAATAATACGCTTGGCAGTTTTCCAAAAAGACATAGCCGCGCCTATATCCAGGAACGCGTTGAGTATACGTTTTATGATGCAAAGACGGCCACACCTGCTTTAGTGGATGAGGTATTTGACATCGTGCGTGATAACCGGAAATGTTTTCGCATCGTAAAAACGGCAAAGACGGCACAACGGAACTACGTTACAAAAGAACTGCCGGAGATACACATACCGGTATTGCTGATATGGGGAGAGAATGATAATATAACGCCACCGGCAGTAGCGGAAGAATTTGAAAGGATGCTGCCCAACGTAAAACTGGTATACATAAAGGAATGCGGCCATGCGCCCATGATGGAGCAGCCGGAGGCATTTAATGCGCTGATGGAACAATTTCTCGAAAATGGTTTATAGCAAATAAAAACCGGAGCATGCCCATATGACTGAACATGCTCCGGTTTTAGTTTATTACCTCTACTTTTATTTTACGGCAGTGGCTTCCAGTTCCACTTTCAATGTTTCAAACAAACTCACCACTTCCATCAAAGTCACGACCTGTTGCAGACCATGTTTAGCGATCCATTCCTGGAGAATAGGAAAGTTGGGCCAGAGCTCCGCGGTATTAGTCGTATAGATCGTTAAGCGTACAATATTCTTAGGCTCGTAACCAGCTTGCGCGAGCACTGTTTCGAGGTTATTGATGGCCAGCTTCAGCTGTGTTTCCATATCATCATTACTGGAGGTACCATCAGGGTATACCGCCGCCTGTCCGGCAACATACAGCGTGCCTGTTACATTCTTCACTTCAACAGCCTGTACGTAACTTCTTTCATCCTGCCATTTCCAGGGATTGATTATTCTCTTTTCCATGTTATCTTAATTTTGCATTGTTTATTTCAATGCAAAGTTTCAGATAAGTCATGCAAAGAATTTTGATATACGTCACGATTTAAAAGTGATATACATCACACCTCCGTTTTACCTGCTGAGTGTTTCCCTCGATACCCCAAGATAAGCAGCAAGCAGACTTTTAGGTACTCTTTGTACAAGTGCGGGCGATTGTTTTACCAGTTGCTCATAACGCTCCTTTGCGTCAGTCGTCAGTAAAGAAAGTATGCGTCTTTGTGCTGCAAGAAAACCGAAGTTAGCTTTCTGCAGAAAGAAACGTTCCATTTTCTGCAACTGATCACACAGTATGCCATAGCCTTCATAAGACAGGCAGTATACTTCGGTGTCCTCCAGGCACTCCAGAGACAGCGTCGCCGGCGTCTGGGTGTGAAAGGCATAATAATCGCTTTCCCACCAGTCCTCCATCGCAAATGATACAATATGCTGCTTTCCACTGTTATCCGTATAAACGAGTTTTAAAAGACCGGATATTACCCAATATGCATATTTCACATTGTCGCCTTCCTGGATGATGTACTGATGCTTTTTGAACTTTTTAGTAGTGAATTGGGCGAGAATGAAGTCAAATTCCTCATCTGTGAGGGGGATAATTTTTTCAATATGTTCACGAAGCTGTTGCTGCATATATTAGGAAGATAGGCCAGAATTGTAGCAAATATGGCAAAATAAATGAAATTATGGGGTTTTTCGGGTCTAAATAGCCTGTTTCAGGCACAAATTACAAAGTTACGCGGTTTGGCTACAAAGTCACTTAATTAGGCTACAGGCATTAAAGCCCCCCAGCTGATCTTTGTGTCACAAAATTTAAAACACAAAGCATATGGGAAGTAAAATATGGTTTATCACAGGGGCATCAAGAGGTTTTGGAAGGATCTGGACAGAAGCAGCCCTGGAGCGGGGAGATAAAGTAGCCGCTACCGCACGTAAATTATCGGCAATAGCAGACCTGAAAGAAAAGTATGGCGATAACGTACTGACGCTTGAGCTCGACGTCACGCAGCCCGAGCAGGTGAAAAGCGTTGTGGAACAGGCACATGCACATTTCGGCAGACTGGATATCGTACTCAACAATGCGGGGTATTCACTGGTAGGTACAATTGAAGAGAGCTCCGCAGAGGATGTACGGGCTTTATACGAAACGAATATCATAGGTCCGATGGCAGTTATCAAGGCAGCCCTTCCATTGTTAAGAAAACAGGGTGGCGGTCATATACTAGGTACTTCCAGTGGTCTTGGCCATTTCACCCTTCCGGTGATCGGCTACTACTGTTCCTCTAAATGGGCATTCGAAGCCATCCACGAAGCCCTGGCCATGGAAGTAAAGGCCTTCGGCATCAAGGTGACCATCATAGAACCTGGTGCATATGCTACGGAGTTTGGTAGTCAGGAGTCATTGAAATTTGCTGCCGGAATGGATATCTATAACGACTTCAAAGGTCAGTTCGTACAAACGCTCTCCACACAGGAAAGAGGCAACCCGGCTGCAACACCGGCGGCACTCTTCAAAGTGGTAGATGCGGAGAACCCTCCGCTGCGCTTTAACCTGGGCAGTCATAACCTGCCAGCCGTTCGTGCGGCTTATGCAGCACGTCTGACAGAATGGGAAGCCTGGAATGACATTTCCGCTGCCGCACAGGGTTAGGAACAATCTTTGACAAATGCAAAATGATAACCGACCTTTGGATCGGTTATCATTTTATACTTTCCGGAACATGAAGAAAGAAGAAAATACACCGTTTAAATTTGATTCGCTCACAGAAGCACACCGTATACTTGGATTGCCTGCTCCCAGACATCCATTGGTGAGTCTTATTAATAGTCCGAATACAACGAGTACCATCAATATGCCGCAGGGGCCGCATCTGCTGAATTATTACAAGGTATCCTACAAACCTAAGTTCAGCGGCAGACTGAGATATGGCCAGAGTTATTACGACTTTGATGAAGGCGGCTTGTTATTTGCCTCTCCCGGACAGATCATCAATCATGGGGATGATGACCGCGCCGTATGTTCTCAATATACATTATTGCTACATCCGGATTTTCTCTGGAACTATCCGCTGGCCAGGAAGATCAAACAGTATGGTTTCTTTTCCTATTCTGCGAATGAAGCCCTGCATCTGTCAGAAGAAGAGGTAGCCACGATCCTCTCCATTTTTGGCATGATCGACAAAGAACTGAACAGCAGGATCGATGAGTTTAGCCAGGATGTGATCGTTTCTCACATTGACTCATTGCTGAACTATGCAAACCGGTTTTACAAACGTCAGTTTATTACGCGAAAAGTAGTGAACAATGACCTCTTAACCCGGCTCGAACAGGAGATAGATAGTTATTTCAATAATGATACCTCTGCCAGTCAGGGCCTGCCTACTGTGCAGTTTCTCGCGGAAAAACTACACCTCTCTCCCAGTTACCTGAGCGATATGCTACGGTCACTGATAGGACAGAACGCACAGCAGTACATTCATGAGAAGCTGGTAGAAAAATCGAAAGAGTTGTTGTCTACGACGAATTTGTCTGTATCTGATATTGCATTCCAGTTAGGCTTTGAACACTCCCAGTCTTTTAGTAAATTCTTTAAGATGAAAGCGAAGATATCTCCCTTACAGTTCAGGCAGTCATTTAACTGATATCGCAACTCAAACGGGTGTCACGTTTGTTATTGCCCAAATGTGAGCAGATTATTATCCGGATCAAGCAGGGAAAACTCCTTTTGTCCCCAGGGTTTTATCTGGAGATGACCATTGGGATGGATAGGTACACCCATGTCCTGCATAGACTGGTATAAAGCAGCTATATCATTCGTCCTGATATAGATCTGACCATAATTTGACCCAGGATCGAGATCTCTGTATTCAAAGAAATGGATCTGAATATGATCCTTCTGCACCATCAGGTAACCATCATAGTCCCCGCCAAAGCGCTCAAATCCCAGTTTAGTTATATAAAAATCTACTGTAGCGGTTTTATCCCTCATGGGCAATTTTGGGTGGACGGCCGTCATCATAAGTGAAAATATTTGATAAAGTACTCCGGCAAATATGCCATTCTTCCATCAGATTCCAATCAGGAAATATTACTGCATAGCCTGGATGCGGCTGAGTATCTCAGGTGTCATTCCGACCCTGCCTTTTTAAAATCAGCCTCCGCCAGGTCTTTCTTTCCCATCTGTGCATACACCTCTCCCCGCTCCTTATATATCGCCATATCATTCGCGTCCAGCGCAATCGCCTCGTTATAATCCTTAATAGCTGCCTTATAATTATTCAGGTACCTGTATGCTAATCCGCGATTCACATAGATCGTCTTATTACCAGGGTCTAACTTAATAGAACTGCTAAAATCCCGGACAGCCTGTTGATAATCCTTTTGCATAGCATAAGCCAATCCGCGGACAGCATAACTCTCCGCCTCTTTTGGCGCTAGTTCAATGGAATTGTTAATGTCTGCAATAGCCAGTGCCGGCTTATTAATGTACGTATAAAGGTTTCCCCTGTAACGATAAGCGACCGCATTAGGCTGACCTTTATTGATTAATATGGTAAAATCTTCAATCGCCGACTCATATGCACCTTTCTGATAATAGGCGAGTCCACGATTATAATAATGCTGTAGCGCATCCGGATCGATCTTAATTGCAGCAGACAAATCAGTAATAGCCGGGTCCAGTTGCTGGGTCTCCACATAGAGTGCACCTCTATAGCCCAATGCGGGAGAAGATTGTGGATCAAGCGTGATCGCACTTGTAAAATCAGCGATGGCTGAGTCTATTTTATTCAGTTTAGCATACAGATAACCGCGGTCACGAAAAGCAGCACTATTTTCGGGAAACAGTGTAATTACTTTTGTATAATCGGCGATTGTCAGTGCATACTTTTCTTCAGGTGAAGAATAGCTGCTGCCTTGGGTAGCGTAGAATTCCGTCGTATCTGCGGTATTTTCAGCCGGAGCGGGACTTTGTTTAGGACCTTTCCCCTGGAGATAGAGATTTTGCAGACCATAATAAGCTTCCGTATTCTCCGGATTCAGTTCGATCGCTTTCTTATAATCCTTTACTGCCTGCTTATTCTTCTCCCGATTCTCATAGGCACGCGCCCGTTGCACATAAGCGCTATCATCTTTGGGGTCGCGGCCGATTTTCTTTGTGTAATCCCTGATCAGAGATTTATCCGATGCACCCACCTGACTGCCAGCTGGATCACCAACTCTTGCATTTAATGCGATTGCCCGGGAGAAATCATTAAAAGACAGCTCCGGAGCGTCAATTTTAGTGTAAAGATATCCGCGGAGACCAAAGGCCCATGCGAAGTTTTCATTCAGATCAATCGCCTTATTCAGGGCAAGAAATGCATGCTTATCATCGCCCTTCCGGATATAGGCAAATCCCAGGTTCGCATACGTGGAATCAGTGGGATGAAT
The DNA here is from genome assembly GCF_900114995.1 of Chitinophaga sp. YR627. Taxonomy (GTDB): domain Bacteria; phylum Bacteroidota; class Bacteroidia; order Chitinophagales; family Chitinophagaceae; genus Chitinophaga. The sequence goes on along the minus strand of NZ_FOUX01000007.1, from coordinate 435,926 downwards.
GGCGATTGCCTCCGTAAAACTTTGAATAGCCGCATCATAATTCTTTTCTTTCAGATAGTTTTTCCCCTCGGTATAATGTGCGGCAGACCGACTGTTCACTAATAACGTATCCCGCTGACCGTAAGCCATGGTGATGGTCAGCAGCAAAAGGCACAAGACATTTCCTACTAATTTGAGTGGTATGCATTTCATACATGTATAGCTTGGGTTAACAATGCCGAAAGTCCACTAACTACATAAATCGAACCAAAAATGTCAACAGCAGGGTTTGACAACTTTGGAAATAATCTCCATAAAAAAAGCGCTCGAATGAGCGCTTTACGTGTTCCCAGGCATTAAAAAGCCAAAACAGATTGCTATAATATTTCAGATCATCACTCATTTACCTAAATGATCAACATAGTCTCAAAACTTCAATATCTTATCATCATTCTCTTTAACAACACATTCAAACCTTCATTAGAAAACAGGATGCCGTCGCACAATACAAACGACATCCTGGTGTTTGCATTCACACAATCTTAACTACTTCGTTTCACCTTTCTCCGGCAATGCCACGAACTGGATCACATTTTCACCGCTCAGGTATTTTGCGGCAGCTGACTTAACAGAACTACCTGTAATCTGTTTCAATCTCTTTTCCACATCAGGTAATGCCTTCAGTTCTTCTTCTCTTTCCAGTCTGCCAGCAATGTATTGCAGCCAGAACTCATTACTCTTTACCTGCAGCTCGATCTGCGTTCTATATCCGGCTTTAAACTTCTTCAATTCATCACTGGTAGCGCCTTTGCTCTGCAGATCAGCAATATCCTGTGCCACTAATCCTACCAGGTGATCCACATGCTCAGGTGCGCAACCAAAAGATACGTTGATCGCAAAACGCTGATCAGGTTCTTTCACCATGCTACCCTGGGCAGACGGTGTATACACTTCTCCTGCTTTCTCTCTCAGACTGGTCAGCAATCTGTATTGCAGTACTTCCGTCAGGGCCTGCAGCTGCAGGTTTTCTTCAGCACTATAAGCACATTCACCGTTATATACCAGCAACACGGTTGCTTTTTGGCCTTTACCTTTTTCTACCACTTTCACCAGTTTACCTTTCGGCACCTCTCCGTGCAGGGTCACGCCTTTTTCTTTCAGGTTCAGGGCTGGCAATGCACCGAGATAACGCTCCAGCAATGGCTGGATGGTATCTGCATTGAAGTTGCCGACAAAAACGAAATTAGCCTGGGAAGCATCTGCAAAACGGTCCTTGTATATCGCTAATGCTTTATCCAGACTGATACTATCCAGTCTTTCCAGTGTAACCGGACTTGTACGATAGTTATAATTGCTCAATACTGCACTGACAGTATCTCTGAACACATTATTAGGATCGTCGTATCTGTTTCTTACCGCTTCTTTAGAACGTGCAATTGCATTGCTGAATAATACAGGATCTTTACGCGGCGCAGTATAGCGCATGTAAATCAGCTGTAATGCTGTTTCCAGGTCTTCCGTTCTGCAACCGCCATTGATACCCTGGCTACGGCCACCGATATAAGCGCCTACAGCGGCTGACTTTCCGTTCAGCATTTTTGATAACTGAACAGGGGAATATTCACCCAGACCACTACCACCGATAATACCGATCGTATTGGCTGCTGTCGGGAAGTCTTCGTTAGAAAATTTGTTGATGCCTCCCGGTGCAAATGACATGAACTGAATCTGGTCATTCGCATAGTTGGTAGACTTCAGCCATACCTTGATACCATTGCTCAATGTCAGCTGTTTGATATCCAGTGCAGCAACAGTAGACTGAGAGACTACTTTACCACCCGTTGGAATTGTTTTCAGCAACACGCTGGTAGCGGTGGAATCGTTGTAAGGCTTAATAGCGGCAACGGCCATCTTGTTAAACCAGCTCTCGATAGTAGCTGAATCAGGCAGATTACCTTTTTCTTTTTCAGGCGCTACCAGGAAGATATCCCTGTTGGTCGTTGTAATAAACCGGGTACCCACCGCTTTAATATCTTCCAGGGTGATACCAGGTAAAGTTGCTTTTACAAAATCATACTCCCAGTCGAAACCCGGTGCAGCAGCTCCATCCAGGAACAAACGCTGATATTCGGACACATAACTGCTGGAAGGCGTTTTGCTTTTTTCCTGTTTAGCGGCGTCCATGCTGGTAGCATAGGCCAGCTTCACCCTGTCCAGTTCTGCCTGGGTAAAACCATAACGTTTTACCTGTTCGATCAGCTGCCAGGTATCTGTAAATGCTTCCTGCAGTTTACCTGGTTTCGCAGTAATGGAATAAGTGAATTGCTCCAGACCACCGGAAAAACCACCCACACCTGCTTTCACACCCAGATATGGCGGATTCTCCTGCTGACTCAACTCTCCTATTCTATGACTCAACATCTGATTGAACAGAGATGTTGTCATCGCATTCCTGTAATCAGCCGTCGTGATCAGTTTGGAACCCGGATGTTTTACCAGCATCTCCAGTTCGGTAGCTGTCAATTCCGGATCAGTGATAGTTCTGAACTGGTTCTTACCTGTCAGTTCTATTTTATATGCAGGACGCGGACGCTCATTAGCTGGATTCTTCAGGTCGGCAAACTGCTTTCTGATCTGTTTTTCAACAGCGTCCACATTTACATCACCTACCACGATCAGGGCCTGCAGGTTCGGTCTGTACCAATCCTTGTAAAATCTGTGAATAGTTGCTACCGGGAAGGTCTTCAGGATACTGTCGGTGCCGATAGGCGATCTGAAAGCATACCTTGAATTATTAAATAATATTGGAATAGTTTGCTGTTGGATCCTGTTACCTACGCCTTCCTGTAGTCTTTTCTCTTCCAGGATAACGCCTCTTTCCTTATCAACATCACCTGCATCCAGGATCGCTTCCTGCGCCCAGTCACGCATGATATTCAGCCCTTTACCTACCATAGCGGGATTATCCGTAGGGATAGGCAACTGATATACGGTTTCATCAAAAGAGGTATAGGCATTCAGATCAGCGCCAAATCTCACACCTGCTTTCTGCAGATAATCGATCAGGTCATTCTTCTTAAAATGTGTGGTACCGTTGAAGTTCATGTGCTCCATGAAGTGTGCCAGCCCCTGTTGGTCCTCATCTTCCAGAATGGAACCTACTTTATTGACCAGGTAAAAGAACGCTCTTTTTTCCGGCTCTGCATTTCTACGGATATAGTAGGTAAATCCGTTTGGCAACTTACCTGTACGAACTGCTGTATCAAGTGGCATAGGCTGGCCCTGCTGTTGCGCAAAAGCTGATTTTCCATTTACCAGCAACAGCATTAACCCTGCAGCAGCCCAATGGCGATAGTGCATAATTTGTTTTTTTTGTTGTAACATCCCCCCTCAGGGATTATCAATTTAGACTATAACATATCCAGAATTCCTTCATTCTCAATAATGATCATGCCCTGTCTGTCAGTAGTAATACCTTTCTGCAGCTGGTATGTATACTGAGGCACGTTATTGTTCATGATGGTTGGAAGGAATTCAAACGCGATCTGCGATCCACCATTATTCAATGCATGTCCGACTTCAAATATATGCGTGGAAATGATAAAGAAACAATTTGTAAAATCAGTGAACGCTTCTGTTACGGCCAGGGTAGCATCATAAGCATCTTTTACGTTTGTACCTTTGAACAGCTCATCAAAGATGACAAATAAAGACTTATCTGTAGCTACTTCTTCCGCTACTTTTTTCACCCTGAGCACTTCCGCATAGAAGTGACTATATCCCTTATTCAGGTCATCAGGCACATTCACAGAAGAATAAATGCCATCCAGTATGGAGAATTTCACCTCTGTAGCCGCTACCGGAAATCCCATATGTGCGAGATAAATGAGGATACCGGTGGACTTCATCAGGGTTGACTTACCTGCCATGTTTGCACCCGTCAGGAACAGGACATTCGTACTGGTATTAAAGGATAATGAGTTCGCGACGCCTTTATCCAGCCCCGGATGTCTCAGTCCCTTCGCTTCCAGCAGATTCCGTTCTTTCGGTAATGCCTGCGCATAGGAGAAGCCTTTTGCTTTGGCCACTCCTGCTACTGCCAGATACAGATCTGTTTCATAGATCAGTTCAAGGAGCGTCTTCAGCTGACTACGAAATACGCCTGTCAGCATATGATGTAAGCGGACATTGTCCATTAAAGACCTGGAAGGCTTATCAAAATCTTTCAATCGTGCATCTGTCGTAATAAGGCGTACAATCTCTGACCATTTTATCCATGGCTGATCTTTATCCCGTCCTTCCTGCTCGAGCTGTTTCAGAAGCTTTCCGCTGGTCTTTAATACAGCGATACTGCTGTCTATACCCGTTAAGGTCAGGTCATATGTATCGTCTTTTACCAGTACCGCTGTTATCTTCTTCCGGCCCAATTCCCATAGCGCCATTACATAGCTGCCGTCACCACCTTCATCCATATAGGCTTCCATACGTTCCAGCTGCTTTTCATCAAAAGGGAAGCTGACAGGATGATCATTGAAATAGCGGAAAATAGCACTTCTGTTGTTGATCGCTTCCACATCCGATAAGGGATGAAGGAACATAGCATCCAGTAATTTCTCGGCGCCCCTGGTTTTTACCTGGTTAAAAAGACTAAAAACAGAACCAGGATTAAATTTGCCTAACAAGGACAAATCGTCTAGCGTTTGTTTGTCTGCAATAAAGCTCATGCGTTCTTATTTACTTTTTTTCTCGCCAGGATATCCAGGATACCTTCGTTTTTAATAATTACCATACCATGTCTGTCAGCCGTAATACCTGATTGCAGTTTATGTGTATATACAGGTTTATTACCTTCCATCAGCGTCGGCAGAAATACGAAATTTATATTTTCACACTTTTCTCTCAATACATCCCCCGCTTCAATGATGTGTGTAGACACAACAAACATGCAGTTCTTTCTGCGGGCGATCGCACTGGTAACGGCGATAGTCGCTTCATGTGCATCCTTTACGTTTGTTCCGCGAAACAATTCATCAAAGATGACAAACAGATACTTATCTCTGCTTAACTCTCTCGCCACATTTTTAATACGCAGTACTTCCGCATAGAAATGACTGGCGCCCATGCTCAGGTTATCCGGCAGGTTGATGGTGGTGAAAATGCCATCCCTTACCGAAAACTCCATTTTAGCAGCCGGTATAGGAAAGCCCATCTGCCCCAGGTACATACAGATGCCCAGGGCCTTCATGAAGGTAGATTTACCTGCCATGTTCGCACCTGTCAGAAAGATCACATTACTGGATGGCGTAATGTTGATGGTATTCGCAACAGGCGTCGTTAACGAAGGATGGTAAAAATCTTCCAGGATAACCGTTTGCTGCTCACGCGGCAGGGCCAGCGGGAAAGAAAAATTTTTCTCTGCCGCGATACGTGCTACAGAGATATAAACGTCTGTCTGATACAGCAGACGAAGCAGACGGCTCATCACCTCCCGTTGCCGGAAGCGGAGTATTTTATCATACTCCGCCACCTTGGCAAAAGGTAGTTTTAGTCTGGCTGGTTCCTGTAAAATCGGTTGTAATTCCTTTTCCTTCAGCAGTAGTTCTATGTCAGCCAGCTCTTTACTGTAAGGAGTGCCGGTCATCTGCCGGCGTATGTTATCAGCGAACTGAATGGTAGTCTGTAAGATCGCAATCAGGCTTTCTACCCCTTTCTCAATTGCCTTATACGCATTGTCTCCTGCTATGAGCTGATTTAATTTTCTCTTCAGGTTGTCCTGCTGATCGCTCAGACGGCTGCGTTCATCAGTATCCTGTAGATACTGCTCTGCACCGTCAAACCAGATCGCATCATAAGGGAATGCTATCCCGTTTGCTCCAAATAAACGAATCGTAGTACTACGTGCATTCACTGCATCTACGTCCGACAATGGATTACGGAACATCTCTTCCAGCAGCTCTGATCCTCCTCTTGTATGCGTGCGGTTGAATATGGCATAGATGCCACCATTTGTGCCGCTTTTACCGAAGATATTCAGATCATTCAGTGTTTGTTTATCCGTCATTAAGCCCATACCAGCAAATATTTTTACTTTCTTTTTCTTCTGATCAATAAGATAGTGCTACCTATCAGCAAAATACCCGGAATAACCCACATGAGGAAGTATTTCAAACCTTTTACACCTTCTTTGGTCAGGAAAATATCGTTATCAGTAGAAGGCGGACGACTTACATCCACCGGTACAGTACCATAAGATAACCAATGGAACATGCCAGGGATCAGTGAAAAGTTAGAGGCACCATAACGTCTGATCGGTGGATTCATACCGCCGTTACTGATACAATCAGCGTCTCCCAGGATCATGATACGCTGTTCTTTGTTACCTACTTTTCTCGACAGGGCATAGGCAGTTACAAAGCTGTCTACTTTTTCACCAGCTGCTTCGTCCACCCAGGCAGAATCATTGACGAAGTCGATCGTTTTAACTTCATTCCATGTTTTCATGGTATCTACGGTCTGCAATACAGGTACTGCCTTAAAGCCTTTCTCAGGACTAAATAACAGACCAGCGCCCTTCACCATTCCTACATATCTGCGTTGCTCGCGCATCAGTTTGTATATCGGTGCGATTTTCTCAGCTGCCGGTGTTGCAACTGACATAACAACGTTCGCTGCTACGTCCTGTTTAGGCTGCACCAACTGACCAGGTATAGTTTTTACGCCAAACTGCTCAATAAAAGCTTCCATTACAGGAGAACCTGGTTTCAATGTAACAGCGAGGTTACCGCCGTTTGCGATATATACGTCCAGTTTCTTTTTGGTAGCGCTATCCAGTGCTTCTTTCATATCTGAAATAACAATGATATCGATACCTTTTGGAATTTCTTTATCACCTGTCAGGTCCAGTGATTCCACGTCGCAACCCTGATTGGTCAGTGCATAACGGAAAGTCTTTACAGAAGAGAAGAGTGTATAGTCTTTAATTCTGTCTCCCTCGATACTTCTTTCTCCGTGTCCCTGCAGGAAACCAATTTTAGGCAGTTTCATCACCATTCTCTTGAACATGGCAGTTACTTCTCCTTCGTTAGGGAATTTCATCATATCCTCGTAGATCCTCAACCAGGCTTTCTGTCCGTTACCTCTCTCCACCAAACGAACAAAGGTATTACCTTCATCGGTCAGGTTCACCTGTTTTTTGATCTGCTCAGGCGTCAGGAACATGTTGATATCCAGGTCACGGATCTCAGCTTCCTTCGCCGCCATTTCAGCAAGGGTTTTATTCTTATAGACAAAGTCCAGTCGCGGATTATTGCTTGGTTTATCGTAGTAATAAACGTACTTCAGTTTAGTTTCCGGTTTGAAACGGATATACTGTTTTAAACGCTCTTTATCTTCATTTACCTGACTGGGAATACCGTTGTAATATTCTCTGTCGAGGATATTCACATAAGTAGTGATCGTCAGATCTCCATCGAGTTTGGCCATCACAGCCTGGCTGTTTGGCGTCAGTGTATTACGTTTCGTCTCTGTGGTATCACAATAAGCCATGAGGATAGGACGGGAAGTAGCATATCCCAGCGCCATCGCCGCCACTACAACTATCGCGTACTTTCCCCATACTGTCGCGAATGACGCATGCGTACGGTTAGCCTGTAACTTCTGAATGCTCAGGGTGAGGAACATAGCGATCACGATAATGAAATACAGGACGTCTTCGCTACAGATCAGGCCCATGATCATCTCATTACAACGACCGGAAATAGACAACCAGTAAGTAATGTCACGGACAAAATCAATATCCTGCCCTACCTGTTTCATATAACTGAGTGCAGCCAGCAGCACCAGGGTACCTAATGCAGCAACTACCTGATAGGAAGTAAGACATGACATAAACAGACCAATAGCCGCATAAGCACACAGCAGCAGGTATAATGACAATAAGCCTGATAATACGGGAGCCAGCTCAAAGTTTTCTACTGTACACATGCCTATCACTACATATATCAGCAGCACACCGATCAGCATCAGGCTATAGAGCATCATGGCCGTGAATTTGCCATAAATGATCTGTGCAGAGGTTACAGGTGAAGAGTACAATAATTTAATGGAACCACTGCTCAGTTCACGGCTCATCAGACCCATAGTCAGCAGCGGCATATACAGGTAGAGATAACCCTGAACGGTCGTAAATAAACCAAGTTGACCAGAGAAAATACCGGCTGTAATAAAGGAATTACCAAAGCCGATGTTCTTGGAACGAACAGCCTCCTGCAAATGCTCTGCAAAGGCCATTCCTGTCTGGAAGGTGAAAACCACCAATATCATCCAGGCAATCGGCGAATAGAACAAGGTGAACAATTCTGCCTTGGCGATCTTAAAAATACGTCTCATTGAATATCTTGTTATCAGATTTATTTATTTTTTTTCTTCGACAGTCTGGCAAATACTTCATCCAGTGAACTCTTCTCGATGATCAGTTCCATCAGTCCCCAATCCTGGCTCACACTGGCAGCAGCAAAGCGTTGTGGTGTCTTCTTTTCACCATCATACCCCAGACGGTATCGGAAAGGAGCTATCTGCTCCACTGATCTGATACCTTCCACACTCATCAGGGCATCACTTACAGGAGGCGTATCCAGCGTTACTACAAGGGTATTCGGCTCTATATAGTTATCAAACATTTCCAGTGAACCGGAGAATACCATCTGTCCTTCTTCGATCATTTTGATCTCTCTGCAGGTAGCCTGTACCTCTGTGAGAATGTGCGTAGAAAGCAGTACGGCACGGTCCAGTGCGATCTGTTTGATCAGGTTACGTACTTCCACGATCTGGTTCGGATCGAGACCATTGGTCGGTTCGTCCAGTACCACAAACTTCGGATTGTGTACGATCGCCTGTGCGATACCTACACGCTGCTGATAACCGCCGGAGAGGTTACGTAACAGACGCTCTCTGAAATGCGCCACACCACACCTTTCCAGCGCATCGGCCACGGCTTTCTTTATCTGCGTTTTCTCTACCATCCTCAGTTCCGCACAATAGGTCAGGTATTCCTCTACCGTAAAGTCGAGATACAAGGGCAGTTTCTGCGGCATAAAGCCAATATTGCGTTTAGCAGCCACAGGGTCTTCTTTCAGGTTGACGCCATTGATAAAGACTTCCCCTTTAGACTGCTTCAGCACCCCACAGATAATATTCATTGTGGTAGATTTACCAGCTCCGTTAGAACCTAGTAGTCCCACAACTCCCTGGCTGCTGATCTCAAAATTTATATCTCTTACCGCCCACTGTGATGCGTAACGGTGAGATAAGTTTTCAACTTTTACGATAGTATGTTCCATTCATTACGGATTGTTTAATAAATAAAATAGCAGGCGTAAGCGCGGCTTACACAATTACCAGCAACAATAAAGATCTGGGAGTAACCAGCTTCCAGTTGCCCGGGGACTGAAGCCCCGGACAATTGGAAGGGTTAGGGATCAATAAGTGGCGTTCGCGATGGCGCGTACGTCAATATTGAATTTGGACTTATAGTAGTTCACTAATAAGTCGAACTTCTGTTTGATCATAGGATATGAAAGATATGATGCCATCTGCGCGTCAGTACGTGTCAGGATAGCAAGAAGGTATGTTGTCTGATCATTACTTTTTGCCTGTGGCCATGAATAGGTACCATAGTACCACTCAGATGGATTTCCGTTTGCCGCATAAGATGTTGGCATAAATCCTCTTTGTCTGAATGCATCAACATTCGCCGGGTTAGACGCATTGATCGGAGATGCCGGGTAAGTCACATAATCACTGATATCATAGAAAGCAGCTGGAAAATCCATGATGTTGTTCTGGATATAGTAGTTCCAGATAACCTGTATCAATATATTCCTTTTTGCCACTTTATCAGCTGATGACATCGTACGGAGCGATGCGTTCATACCGGCAAAGGCGATGGATTTTCCTATTACCTTGTAGTCAAAATACAGATATTCTCTTCCCGGAGGATACCCTACACGGTACTGTTTAATAGTATCTGCCATAAATACACGATAGGGAATACCCTGAGATTTTTTGAAGTCTTCAGGTAAAAACTTCAGCCAGATATCATCCAGGAAATTCAGCATATCCATTGTGTAGGCAGGGTTTGCCAGCACTGCTGTATCAATCTTCGAATTTCCTCCGCCGGTGGATGGTACCCATAAAAAATCCCGCTGTGTAAAATTATACAGGAAGTAAGAGCCGTATGTATTGTAAAGGGATTGAATTTTATTATTGGCTTCCGCCGGAGCATCGCCCTGTGGCAGTACGTAGTCTGCCGGTACATCTATATCCGGCCCAATAGCTGTGTCTTTTTTACAGGAGAACAGCACGGTACTGCAAAGACAGGTGATAATAAATATATGCTTCATAGATGAATGAATTGCTTGTTAGTGTTATTATTGTCCGATTCTGTCAGGCATCTGACCAGATGCGCTCTGTATAAGACCTGGATTCTTCAGCAGCACACTTGTAGGGAAAGGCAATACATACATAGCGTCATTTTTTGTGAGTTTGTATTGTAATACGCTCTCTCCCAGGTCATGCTGATAACGATGTGAGATTTCAGGCATACCATAACGACGCAGATCAAACCAACGGAAACCTTCGTAAGCGAACTCTTTACGACGCTCGTCTCTTATCGCCTGCAACAAAGTAGCCTTATCGCCAATTACTTCATTCGCGTATCCGGCAATACGCTTACGGCGCAGGTCATTCAGGTCTTTCAATGCACCACCCAGGTCGTCTAGTTGCACGCTTGCTTCGGCCCTGTTCAGCAACGCTTCTGAGGAACGTAAAGTCTGCGCCAGATCGGACCCTGTAGGCAGTTTTGACACCAGTGGTACGCCTGTATTTAACACAGAAAATCCCACTCTGTACCTTGCATCGTTCGTTGCATCATATGTTGAAAGGAACATTGCTGACGGTGTGTAAGTGCTCTGATCGGCCTGTGTATTACCACCAAACACCCACTCTACTTCCGCGTTATTGTAATTGAGCCAGTTACCCGATTTCGTATCCAGGGTAGTCATGTCTATCAGCTTACCACCCTGTTCAAATACCTTGTTAGCTTCTGCCACACTTTCTTTCCATCTTTCCATATAGAGGAATACCCTTGACAGCAGAATATGAATAGCTGGCTGGTTGATATGAAAATCTTTACGTATGATCTGCAATGGGTCCATCAGAGAGGCTGCTTCCTGTAAGTCATGTACTACCAGGTCATATACATCTCCGACGGTAGCCTGGACCATTGGTTCCGCAACAATTGAGGAAGAGAGCTTTAATGGCACACAAAGCGACTTCGGATTATGGTTATAAGGCTCCCCATATAAATTAGCAAGACGGAAATAATACATGGCACGTACCGCTAATGCCTCCGCTTTTACACGGTCTTTTTCCTGTTGCGTACCGATTGATTTGTCGATATTATCCAGCACGGCATTACAACCCAGAATTTTTGTGTAATACTGTGCATAGGTAGTGGAGGCGGGATCTTCAGCGATCAATATGCCTAATCCGTTGATGTCAGCTAATTTAGGCTGCCAGGTATACCACATGTAATATTGTTGTGCATCGTAGCTACCTACAACATTAGACGGATCATTGTCATATTCCAGGAAGAAATCAACATCATCATCCATGAAATACAGGTAATTCATCGGCTCAGAGTTAGTCATGTATCCGGAACCTATCAATAATTCCCTGAAGTCAGTCGCCGTCTTAGGAATCACGTCACTCTGCGATTTCTCCTCCAAAAATTTCGTACAACCGCTTAAGGTAAGCAGACCGGCAAGGCCGGCTATTAAGAATAACTTACGTTTCATTCGCTTTAATGTTAGAGTGTCATGTTAAATGAAAGGGACGCCATCCTGCGCGCAGGCCAGCCAGACGTTTCCGGATCATATCCTCTCCATTTCTTATCAAAAGTGATCAGGAACGGATTCGTTAAGCTGAGTGATGTGCTCAGACGCTTAATATGTACTTTTTGCAGGAGCGACTGTGCAAATTCGTAGTTCAGCGACATCTGACGACAACGGATAAAGTCAGCATTGCCCACCATATAATCGGATGAATTATATAATGTGTATGGTGTCAGAGTCGTTGACGCATTTAACTGCGGGAGTCTCAGCTCATAGTAGCGTGGGTTTCCCGGAGGGATAACCGGCACATTGGTATTTAATTCATCACCCGGATGCTGCCAGCGTTCTTTCAGGATACGCGGCACATTCTGTTCAGGCGTTGGAGCGCCACTGGCGTTGTAATAGGCAGGTATACGCTTGCTGGCGCCAAATGCCACCGCAAACTGTGCATAGAAAGTGATGTTCTTATATCTCAGCATCGTATTGGCACCACCTGAAAAATCAGGTTCCAGCTTCCCTGTCTTCACGAGATAATCAAGATCATTGGCAGTCGGTTTAATATCCAGTTTATTGAACATCGGGATGCCTGTATTGTGATTCAACCCTGCATATGAATAAGAATAGAAAGTAGAATACGCTTCACCGTTTACAATCGCCTGGCCACTCAGATAGTCGCTAAGCAGATTTACTCTTTCATTATCCTTCACCTTGTTTCTTGCCAGACCGGTATTTGCAGATACCTGCCAGGTAAAGTCTTTCGTTCTGACCGGCGTAAAACTTACAAGCAGGTCATATCCCTGATTTTCCAACTGGGAACCAAAGACAGTTGCTGCACTCATACCATTTTCAACGGGTACCTGACGAGGTGCAAGTACATTACTTGTTTTCCTGTAGTAGTTGGCAGTCGCATTAAATCTGCCATTAAATAAAGAAACATCTATTCCCAGATTCCAGGTTTTGGTTTTTTCCCAACCTAAATCAGGATAAGGCAGGGATTTGATGTTGAGCGTATACTGTCTGAACTGGTTGTTCAGTCCACCATCAGTAGCGATCAGGTACGGAGATACGGCCTCTACCGCATTACCCTGGTAACCATAGGTAGCTGACAGGTCCAGCGCATTCAGCCATGTATTATTGCGAAGGAATTTCTCGTTAGCAGCACGCCATCTTCCACCCAGTGACCAGGTAGGTTGAAAACGCTTGTTTTTATCCTGACCGAAACGGTTGGAAGCATCGAGACGTGCATTAAAGTTGAAGATGTAACGGGAAGCATATGCATATACCGCAGAGAAATATTCACTCAGGAAGTTGCTTTCCTGGTTCACAATTCTTGAATTCAACCGCATTTCTTCATGCAGGTCTCCTGGGCTTTTATTACCAATGAATACCGGATTTAAAGGCACTGGTGCAAAGCTCTCACCACGGTAATGTAAATATCCGTATCGGGTATTGGTGTTTCCTTCTGTGATAGTAGATCTTGCCTCTAAACCACCCTGAAAGGTCACATTATGCAGTTCCCCGAATAAGTGGTTGTAAACAAGGGCATTTCTAACCGTATATCCTCTGTTAGAAGCGCTCTCCAGCTGTGCCAATCCACCAAAAGGCAGACGGCTCGCCAGTTCCTCAGGACTATTGGAAGGCACTGTACCGAATTCATACCCTCTGTATTGTGTTATAAAATTAGAGAGTTCGGTAGCATAGGACTTTATGCTTGAACTAGCGGAAGTATAAGACAGGAGCCCCTGGTATTCCAGGCCTTTTGCCACCTGGTAACGTACGTCTATCGTTGATCCCAGTGTGGTCGTGTTGTTTTTATTACTTGTATTGTCTAATTCATTCTGAATATTATACAGATAAGATAGTTTGCTTGGATAAACGCTACTACCACCTTTGGTACTCAGTTTTTCATGGTAGAAAAACGTACCATCATCATTGTACATCGGAATGGTTCTGGACGTTTTATACGCATAGTCAAACGGATTCACATCATATGCAAAACCATCTGTTGTACGAACAGTACCATTCAACAGGAAGTTTACAGTAAACCTCTTACCAAACTTCAACGTCGTATTGGAGGACGCAGAGAAAGTACTTAAATCATTTCCTTTAGCCTCACCTTTTTGCTGCTGCACGTTGAAGGAAGTTCTGTTCATGATCTTTTCTGTACCACCCGTAATGCTCACACTATGGTTCTGGTTAAATGAATTACGGAAAAGCAGTTTAAACCAGTCTGTATTCTGGTTTTCCATTTTCCTGAACTTCGCCTGATAAGTAGCGTAGTCGATCTCCTTATTCTGTAATTGCTGGATCAGCTCACCATAACCAATAGGCAGAACGGTACTGGTATAGCTGTCACGATTGGCGTATACCTCTTTAGAGAACTGCATCAGCTCCTGAGAGTTCATCAGGTCGTACATGCTATAATTAGGACGCTGGCCAACAGACAGTGTATTGGAATAAGAAACGGACAATTGACCAGGGCGTGCTTTTTTGGTAGTGAGGACGATCACACCATTTGCAGCCTGTGAACCGTAGATAGCAGTAGCAGACGCGTCCTTTAATACAGTAATTGTTTCGATATCGTTCGGATTCAACCAGGCGATAGCGTTGGAGGCGATTAATCTCAGTTCTGTTGCATCGCCAGCCAGAGACCCGCTTCCATTAGGGATAGGCAGTGGATCACGTTGAATGATACCATCCACAACCCACAAGGGCTCCTGGTTACCCAGAATAGTGGAAGTACCACGGATACGGATCTTAGGACTACCACCCACCTGACCGGTCTGTGTAATTACAGACATACCAGGAACGACACCCTGTAACATCTGGTCGATGGAGGTTTCACCCGCCACTTTTATATCATCGGCTCTTACGGAATATACAGCACCAACATAGTTACCTTTGTTGACGTTCATATAACCCGTAATCACCACGTTATTCATTTCAAAATCCTTTCTGTTCAGGGTAATATTCAACACCAGGTTATTACCTTCTGTTACAAACAGGGAACCGGCCTGGGCCTTATTGAGTGTATAGGCGGAATATCCGTTCGCCGATTTCTGTACGGCAATTTCAAGTGTTTCAAATCCCAGCATGGAAATCACGATCACCGCGTTTTCAGTTGGGTGGTTGAAGTAAAAAGTACCGGTGTTGTTGGTAATGGTACCATTCACAGTATTTTTAATTCTTACCGACACGCCTGGCAGTAATTCACCTGTGGTAGCACGTATTGTACCTGTGATGGTAGTCGGAGGCAGTGCCTCTGCGGCTTTCCGCGATAATACGATCGTCTTGTTTTTGATAAGATAAGTAACAGGGAGATCTTTCAGCATTTCATCCAGGAATTCCGTTAACGGCATATCCTTTGCTGAAACCGATACTGTTGCGGTTTCGCTGATGGTATTTGTATTGCTGAATACAACATATCCGGTTTGCTGCTTGATGGCAGAAAAAACTTGCTTGTAAGGTATAGTTTTACCCGATATAGAGATAGTTTGTGCATGACCTGTAGCAGCGGCCTGCAAGATGACGGTAATTAATAATACAGCGGTCAGTTTCATAGCCAGAAAGATTTTGGTTAGGCTGGCGCTTGTAACCCGGCGATCGGGTGGCCAATAGCGTTTTTTTTGCATAAATTGCATCAGATTTGGTTGTTAATAAATGTGAATCGAAAAAGACATTAATGGACTAACCAGGTCATTTTAAACGTCACGGCCGCAATCCGTGACGTTTTTTATTGGTTAGTTTTTGACAATACATCTCCTGACCGGAGTCCCCCCAGTAATTAATTACGCTTTAGGCATAGCTTTGGTTGTTTATTTGTTTAACACGATGAGCTTGCGTCCCTCCACCCTAAAGTCGACCTGAAATCTCTTTAAAATATCCAATAGATCCGTTAAGGCAATCTGCCTGGTCATTTCCCCGATAAACTTATCTGCATTCGGAATACCATTCTCATATACCACTTCTATGTCATACCATCGTTCTAACTCCCGCATGACTTCTTCAAGGTTAGCGCCGTCAAAGTTGAACAATCCATTTTTCCAGGCTAATATTTTCTCCGGATCCTGATTATCTGTTATGGTGATCTTATTATTTATTATCCCCGCCTGTTGGCCTTGCTGTAGTGTTACAGCCTTTTTATGATCGGTTGATGGCACGCCTACCCTTATGCTACCAGCAATAAGTGTGGCACGGATAGCGCGCTCGTTCTCGTATGCATTCACATTAAAAGAAGTACCTAAGACTTCTATATCGAGCTTGTCTTTAACTGCTACAATAAAAGGTTTATTTGCATTCTTTATGACATCAAAATATACCTCTCCGGTTACTTCTACCCTTCTTTCATTACCGGTGAAACTGGTGGGAAATCTGATAGAACTGGCCGCATTCAGCCATACATTGGTCCCGTCGGGCAGTGTTACCTGGAATTGTCTGCCTGCGGGTGTAGTCATTATATTATACTGAACATCCATATTTCCGTTTGTGGTCGGATCGTACACCAACTGGCCTTCGGAGAGTACGATGGATGCGCCGCTCTGATTAGCTACTATACCACTGTGCAGGCTATCCAGGACTACTTCCCGGCCGTCTGACAGTGTTAGAATGGCTCCTTGTTTACCAGGCTCGATATTGACCGGAACTGACGCTATTACAGCCGGTCTGTTGTGGAGACGTGATGCCCAGTAATAAGAACCACCAACTAAAAGCATGGCGATCGCTGCTGCCCAACCCCATTTTCTCAGGTAAACAGGGCGGATGCGTGCAGGCTCGGCATTAAATTCAGGTATATGCTGACTAATCTTCCGGCTTATTTTGTTCGAATCATAGGTATAGAACTGCTGCAGATGCGTGGTGAGTTGCTCAGGATCAGTCATCTGTTCAAACAGATCACGGTGGTGGTCTTCAGCATTGATCCATGCTGTCAGCTCCATCTCCTCAGCTTCATTCAGGCTGTTATCAAGATATTTAGCGATTAATGCGGCTATATAATGATTCTTTTCTGTCATGCTATACTACTAAAACAACTAACTCCACTTTATATACCGGTCAACTTTAAATTTTTTTAAAGTTTTTTTTACCGGTGTAGCATATTCAATGCTAAAACGAGCATGGGCAAGGAAAGTAACTTATTTTTAAGAATGGCGGTACGCAGTAATGCCACCCCTTTGGCTTTTTGATTCAGCACTGTCTGATAAGCCATATTTAATTCATCGGCGATTTCGGGAGCGCTTTTCCCTTCTATAATGGCCAGGCGCACTACCTGCCGGCATTGTGGTGGTAATTTTTCTATTTCTCCTGATATGATCTGTAGAACTTCTGTCTTTATATATGCATTCTCTACATCTATTGAAAAGCGTTCAGCTCCCCTTTCTATGGAGTCATGAATATTATCGTGGCGTTTTTGTGCCTTTATATAATTAAGTGCCGCA
This sequence comes from Chitinophaga sp. YR627, assembly GCF_900114995.1. GTDB lineage: Bacteria > Bacteroidota > Bacteroidia > Chitinophagales > Chitinophagaceae > Chitinophaga. The sequence continues at coordinate 418,624 of NZ_FOUX01000007.1, read as the reverse complement.
TTTTTAGCTGCGGTGAACAGGAAAGACTTTAGTTGTCCTAATGAAGGGAAATCCTCTTTTCGCTGAAAGGCGTTGATAAAACATTCTGAAACAATATCCTCAGCTGCCATAGTATCCCCTATCAGCTGCTCTGTAAAAAAACAAAGTGACTGTTGATAGAGCGTATATACCTGGTGCAAAGCTTTTCTGTCTCCTCGCTGAAAGGCGGAAATCAGCTCAATTTCTTCATATGCTGTTCTGGCTGACAATTCGGTTAAATCCAATTGAAGTCACAAACTATGTTAAAAAAATTTAACGCTCAAGAGTATCTCGCAAATATTTAAAATATAATTAAACAGTATATAATATAAAATTGGCGATCATCCCTATAAAAATTCCATGCAGTGGCTTTAAAACAATTAGTTATCATGCAAAAACGGACTGAGCAGGGCTCTTTATCTGCAAGTTTACATGACCAGCCATTCAATCCGGCTTATATTTGTTACATGCCTGAAGCCGCCGCATTTATCGACCGTATCAAAAGTGCCTATACTAAAGAGGAGCTGCCTGCCAAAACTTTGCTGGTAAGAGAAGGCGCATCCGCCCGGAAACTATATTATATTGACAAGGGCTGCTGCAGGTGCTGGTTTAATAATGATGGTACAGATGTTACATTTCAGTTTCTTTTTGAAGGTAGCTTTGCCTCATCACTGGAAACTATGACTTCCGGTGCGCCGAGCTGGTATAGTATTGAAACGCTGGAACCGACGGTCGCTTACAGCGTACCGATAGAACGCTTCAGAAATGCACAGGAGAACAATCCATTAGCCAAAGCGTCTTACCTGCAATATATTGAACAGGGTCTGATGCATTTTCAGCAACTGTTTGTTGCACATATCAAAGACAGTCCTGAAAAAAGGTACCGGGAACTACTTGCCAATCATCCTGAGATCATCCGGCGGATACCCCAACATTACATCGCTTCTTTTCTTGGTATCACTTCCGTATCTCTCAGCCGCATCCGCAACCGGAAGTGATTAATTAACAATTGTTATCGTCTGACGGGATTTGTTGCGGGTAATTTTGCCTCAACAAAACATCCATCACGTGCATCACACTAAAGTATTAATAATAGGCGCTGGTCCGGTAGGTTTGACCTTAGCCTGTGAACTCGCCAGACGCCATGTCTCCTTCCGTATTATTGAACGTGCAGCAGTTGCCCCTCAGGGTTCACGCGCCAAAGCATTACAGCCACGTAGTCTGGAGATACTAAACGATTTCGGTATTACCGAAGATCTCATGCGTATAGGGACTACTGACCTCCCCTATCGCAAATTTCAGGGCAATAAAATGACAGGCGAAACACCCCGCACCGGCTTTCCCCGCAATGATACCCGTTACCCTAAAACTTTACTGCTGCCGCAGCCTGAAGTGGAAAAGGCATTACGGGTAAAGTTGCAGGACCTGGGAGGTACAGTAGAATGGGCAACAACATTAGCAGCGTTCAACCAGACAAATGAGGGGATCGACTGTTACCTGGAACATGCGGACCAGCGCGAAGCGTTACATTGTAATTATATGGTAGCCTGTGACGGCGGTAAAAGTACGACCCGTAAAAAACTGGGGATTGATTTTATTGGCGAAACGCACCAGGAAGAACAGCTCTGGGTAGGCGATGTTGAAGTGGAGGGACTGGCGCGGGATGCCTGGTACAATTGGTTAAGTCCTGTTTTCGGTATAGCATTCGCACTGTTCCCATTCAAAAATAGTCATATATGGCAATTACAGGCCGTTATGCCGCCCGATCAGGATGGCAACGTACCCTTACCTACCCTGGAAGACTTTAACCGGCTTTTTAAGGAGCGGACGCAAATGGAGGGTGTCACACTCATAAATAGTACCTGGCAATCCGTTTACCGCGTAAATATACGCCGGGCGGAACGCTATCGTGCGGGCAATGCTTTTATTGCAGGTGATGCGGGGCATGTACATTCCATTGCAGGTGGAATGGGCATGAATACAGGTATACAGGATGCATATAATCTGGGGTGGAAACTGGCGGCTGTGATCAATGGTCAGGCTAACGACAACCTGCTGGATACCTATGGCGAAGAACGTATTCCTATAGCGGACTGGCTGCTGGAAACCACCTCTCAAAGACAGAAGGTATTGTTAGCTGGTGCTACGAGTGGTAAGAGTGGTTTTGAATCCCTTCGTACCAGCGATACTACTCAGCTAAATCTTCATTACCGTGGTAGTTCTTTATGCAGAACAGGTCAACCCACTGCAACTGGTCTGGAAGCCGGAGACCGGGCGCCTGATGTGCAGCTGGAAAATGGAAGCTGGTTGTCAGATCAGTTGCGCGGAACTGAATGGAAGCTGCTGCTTTTTAGTGGGGAGAGATTAAGTGGTCAGCAGCTGAAGGTAATCAGCAGTTCAGACGAACGTATCAGCAAAGCTTACGGTATAAATACAGGAGTTGTGTTGATCAGGCCTGATGGATATATTGCTTTAATTGCTGCCGAAGCCAGAGAAGCACTGGACTATTTAAACGCTTTAAATCGATAGTCTGTCTGATAAAACTAAAAACCGGCAAGCCCTCGCTTGCCGGATGTGTCCTACATCTTACTTCGCAATCTGCAAAAGCAGCTCGCTTACCTTATCTGCCTGTGTGAGCATCGGGCAGTGTCCTGATTCAATGGAGTAAACATTTTTAATACCAGCAGCAGCGATCATCTTTTTCTGCAGATCGATCGTGATTGCATGGTCCTGGATGGTTTGAATATAATATTTGGGAACGCCCGCGAAAGCCGGGTTCTTTAAGAATACTTTATCCGCCTGTGGAGCGATAGGCTCTGGCCTGTTATTATCCATAAGCAGCTTTTTTACGGCATCATTGGCATCCTGTGCAAAGACAGGAACGATCTTATCGTTCGAGATAATAGCCAGCGAGCCATCCGCAGAAAACTCCAGTGACGGACCAAATAAAGAATTAGGATCCATGGTCGTCAACTCAAGAATGGATTGGTTATTCGCAGGAACAAAACCTGCCAGGTATACGAGTCTTTCCACCTTGTTAGGAATTGAGTCGGTAACAGCGGTAATGATGGCACCTCCAAGACTATGACCTACTAATACAACCGGACCGTTTGCGGCGTTGATTGCGGTTATAACTTTATCACGATACGTGTTGATGGTAATTTTCTTAGGGTTAGTCTGGTCTTGTCCATGGCCTGGCAGCTCCACTACAACAACGTTGTTTCCTGCAGCTTCCAGTTTTGTTTTTACAAACTGCCATGCATAGGGGGCCTGAAAGGCACCGTGTACCAGTACAAAGGTTTTTGAGGGATGTTGATCATCGTTGTCATCTTTAGAGCAACTGCTAAAAGTGAAAAGAGCAACTATTGCCAGTAAGCCTAAATAGACAAATGGTCTTGCGATACGCATTCCTAAATGTGTTTTCATGTCTGTGTGATTAATTTCCACAAACCTCGGCCGATTCTGTCTGCCGATTTTTCACTTAGGTTAATTTTCGTAAAAGTTGCGCGACATACGAGGTGACATTCCTATAATTCAACGTAGTGTATAAACGTTTTGAGGGTTACTTTTCTTCCTGTGGGTTTTCTTTCTTTAGAATTCCTTTTGCTACACTTTCATGCAGTAATTGTTCTGCGTATGCCCAGATAGCAGCAGAGCCGTTTTGGATCGCTTTTTTCTTATCGTATACCTTTTGATAGTCAACATTAAATTCTACCCAGGTGCCGCCATTATTTGAAGTATTCTGCAATAATGGCTCAAACCTGTCCATTGTTTTTGCAAACTTTGCATCATCGGTAACTCCTTCTTCAAACTCTTCCCATATGGCTATGAATTCCTGTGCCTGTGCTTCCGGCAACATACCAAAGATACGCTGTGCAGCAAGGCGTTCTTCATCTGTATTCGTATGATTCTTCGCCGTATCATAGATAAAAGTGTCGCCTGCATCAATCTCTACCAGGTCATGGATCAGGACCATCTTTAACACCCGCAATACATCAATTGGTTTGTCGGCATGCTCTGCCAGCACGAGTGTCATCATGGCTAAATGCCAGCTATGTTCTGCATCATTCTCGTGCCTGTCGCTATTAAATAGTTTAGTTCTCCGCAGGATGTATTTTAACTTATCGATTTCCTTGATAAAAGCTACCTGTTGTAACAATTTGTTTGTGTTCATCAGTTTGCGCGTTATATGGTAATATAAAACGCAAAGGTAAGTTGTCGAACACAATAATGGCATGTAACCGATGTAAAAACAAAATAGCTTCACACGTCTGTGAAAGCTATTTTAAAGTACAATCGCTATAGCGTATTTTCTATATTACCGGGAAATTGCCGCCATCTATAGCATAATTCGCACCTGTAATATAAGAAGCCCTGGGTGTAACCAGGAAATAGATCAGTTCTGCTGTTTCTGCCGGATCTGCCATTCTGCCAAGAGGAACACCACCAACTCTTTCGAATAGCTTTTGTGTGATCGCTTCGACTGTAAGACCGGCATTCTGCGCCAGATCCTTCAGGAAAGCCGACATTGCCTCTGTATTATTCAAACCTGGCGATACGGTGATGACCCTGACTCCTTTAGCAGCAACCTCCTGCGAAAGTGCCTTACTGTAGGCATTTAAGGCTGCTTTGGCGGTAGTGTAGGCCATGGTAGACTCCCAAATAGGGAACTGGCCGGTGGTAGATGATATATGAATAATAACACCACTTCCCTGCTCCATCATTTTTGGCAATAAAACCCGGTCCAGGCGGACCGACGACAATAGATTGATCTGCATTGCCTGATCCCAGTGCTCATCTGTTAAAGTGCTGAATCCTCCACCTGGAAAAGTATTAGCGCCCATGTTGTTGATGAGGATATCCACTCCGCCAAACAACGATTGAATTTCTGTAGCTACTTTAATCACTTCTGCTGGCTGAGAAAGATCAGCTGGTATGAAATGGTAGTCAGTATGAGGTTCATCCGGCTGATTACGGGCAGTAACGATCACTTTTGCACCTGCCGCCAGTAGTCTGGCAGTAACTGCTTTTCCAATGCCTTTGGTACCGCCTGTTACGAGGGCTATTTTTCCTTTGAGTTCTCCCTGTTGGTCTTGTTGATTGTTCATGTTGTAAATAAATTTACTTTTGTTTCGTAAAGAAACTAAAGCAAATGGTACGATGCTTCTTTTCGTACCGAAATAGTGGTTACAAGCTGGCAACTAAAAGGCAAAAAGTGGTAACATATTAGTAACTAATGAGAAAAGCGCTTCAAAATCCAGAGAATTGTGCGGTCGTACGCACAGTAGGTTACATCGGAAATAAGTGGAAGCCGATCATACTGATCAGGCTCCTCACGAGTGGTAAAATTCGTTTTGGCCAGCTGGCGTCCAAAATACCTGACATATCCAGAAAAATTTTAAGTCAGCAGTTAAAGGAGCTGGAAGAGGACAAGCTGATTATTCGTCACAGTTTTATGGAAAAACCACCCCGCGTTGAATATGAGCTAAGTAGTTTGGGGAAAACACTCATTCCTGTCTTAAAGGCGATGTTTGATTGGGGTAATCAGCTGGAAGAGCCTGATAAAAGATGCATCTGGGAGCCGGTGGTTGACTGATCATTTATCAGCTAAGTGCTGTTTTAAATACTTCGCTGTTTCTGAAATCTTATTCTTCAGGAGATTTCCGACATTTCCCTGGAAGACCAGGTTTCCGCCATATTTTCCCGCGCCGGGACCTATATCCAGTATCCAGTCAGCCTGTGCGATAATATCCAGGTTATGCTCGATGACAATGACGGTATTCCCTTGGTCTACCAGTCTGTCCAGCACCTGCAACAGTTGTTGCGTGTCTGCCGGATGAAGGCCGGTACTTGGTTCATCCAGTACCAGTACATTATTATCTTCTGTCAATTCTGCACTTAATTTCAAACGTTGCCTTTCACCACCTGAAAAGGTACTAAGACGTTGTCCCAGTTTCAGGTAACCGAGGCCAAGTTCCATCAACAGATTAAAGTGTGTTACAAAATCATATTGTTCAAAAAAGACCAGGGCCTCTTCTACTGTCAGGTCCATCACTGCTGCGATATTCCGTTGCCGGAACTTATACTGTAATACTTCCGGATCAAATCCCGTCCCATGACAGACGTCGCACGGCTGTTCGATATCATCCATAAAGGCCAGGTCGATCTTCTCAACACCTAAACCCTTACAATTGGGACATGCGCCGAGGCTGTTGGTGCTGAAAAGGCGGTCGCTGACGCTGTTAGCTGATGCAAATAGCCTTCTTAGCCTGTCAGACATTCCCAGGTAGGTCATCAATGTACTTCTTTGGCTTCCTGCAATTGGTGACTGGTTGATTATTTTTACGGATGGCAGTTGGAGCGGTAAAACCTTGCCGATCAGCGTACTCTTGCCAGAACCTGCCACCCCCGTAACCACCGTCAATACACCCCTGGGAATTTCTACTGTAATATTTTTAAGGTTGAACAGATTCGCATTTTCTATTTTCACAGATGTATGGCTAAGACGTGGATGCTTTTTGTATGTTCGTTCTTGCGAAAAATACGTACCGGTCTTTCCCTTTGATGTAAGTAATCCTTTAAATGTTCCCTGATAAATAATTGCTCCACCGTGGACGCCCGACAACGGTCCTATATCTATCACATGATCAGCTATTTTGATGATATCAGGGTCATGTTCTACAATCAATACAGAATTCCCTTTTTCTTTGATTTTACGGATGATCTTTGAGATGTTGTCCAGGTCTTTGGCATGCAGACCTATACTTGGTTCATCAAAAATGTACAGCAGGTCTTCGATACTGTTTCCCAGGTGTCTGACCATTTTGATACGTTGCGATTCTCCACCGGAGAGCGTATCCGTGGTCCTGTCCAGCGTAAGGTACTGCAACCCTATGGTGATAACATTTTCAAGCTTTTTATGCAGTTCCCTGAGTATTGCGTTAAATGGTGTTGAAGAGAGTGAATCAATAAATGTAAGCAGTTCATCAATGGGTAATGCCGAACAATCCGCAATATCCATTCCTTTGATCTTACAGGAAAGTACTCTTTCATTAAGCCTTTTTCCATTGCAGCCGGGACAGGTAGTCGTGTTTATAATTTTCTGTAGTTCATCTTTTCGCAGGTGATGTTCTTTAGATTCCTTTTTCAGAAAATCGTTTTTTATCCTTGGTAGTAAACCGATATACTGCATTGTTTTGCCCCACGACTTATCCGGATGAGGCGGTTTATGTTCCTCCGCATTGAGCAGTAATTCCAGTTCTTTCCTGCTATAGTCTTTTACTTTCTTATCCCGGTCAAAATAACCGGAATGTGCATAACGGATCCATCTATATCCTCCCGGTTGAAATGTGGGGAATAATATGGCGCCCTCATTCAATGACCTATCTCTGTCAAGGAGCGCATCTGTGTTAATCGTACTTACAAACCCCAATCCCTCGCAGACCGGGCACATACCCTGGGGATGGTTAAAGGAGAAGATATTTGAATAACCTACAAAGGGCGCTCCCATCCTGGAAAACAACAGTCGCAGAGATGCATAGATATCTGTTGCGGTCCCTACTGTAGATCTTGCATTACCACCTATTCTTTTCTGGCTGATAATAACAGGTACATTCAGGTGTTCGATCTTATCTACATCGGGGACTCCAAAATGGCTCAGCCGGTTTCTGGTGAAGCTGTTCTGGGTTTCATTTATCTGTCGCTGGGCCTCTGCGCCTATCGTCTCGAAAACCAATGACGACTTTCCTGATCCTGATACGCCGGTGAAAACAACGATCTGTCCTTTGGGGATCTCCAGTGAGAGATTTTTGAGGTTATTCTGGCGGGCTCCTGATATTTTTATCTTGTTTGATTCCATACGCTGTCCGTTCTTGTTCCAGCAACAAAATTAGACTGGGGTAGTGACAGCTATATGTCAGGGGTACTGTAGTGCTGTTGAAAAAATTCGCTCAGTGTCATCTTTTGCGGTGTAAACTTCTCTTGTAAGGGTATCAATACAGATATCCTATCCAGCCGGAAAACCCGGAAATCCTGCCTTAATCTGCAATAGGCGATGATCAACCAGTTATCAGCTGTACCATAAAATGCAAATGGCTCGATTATTCTTTCTGTGGATACGCCATGCTCATCTATATAGGAGATCCTTACCAGCTGGGAGTTGGTCATTGAGATCTGTAGTTTCGACAGACAGCTGCTGGAATGTTCTTTAAATGCATGTTGTTTAACGATAGTCCTGTCCTGCAGCAGGTTGACCTTTTCTTTCATGGTCTCGCGCAACAGTGCTTTGATCTTGGCTGTGGCCCCCTTAAACTCCGTAACAAAAGAGGCATCTCTATTCCCGGAGATGATCTCTTCTGCAGTAATGAGGGCATTCGCCTCAGCTTCCGTAAACATGACGGGCGGTATCCGATACCCTTCCATCAGCGCATACCCCACTCCTTCCTCGGTGGTGACGGGCACTCCGGCCTGTTCCAGTGTTTTAATGTCTCTGTAAATGGTTCTGGTGCTCACATCGAACCTGGTTGCCAGTTCTGATGCTGTGACAATCTTTTTAGTCTGCAAACGTATCAGGATGGCTGTTAGTCTTGTGAGTCGTTTGATATCAGCTGGGGGCATCTTACTAGCTTTACGTATTGCTTTACAAAAATCAGGCAAATCCGTTCTGCCAATCCACCTGGCGCTTTTTTCCAAAAAAACATGGATTTTAACTAAAGTGAAAATTCTCCAGATAAATTCCACGGAGCTTTGGATAAACAAAATAAACACATTTAATTTTTCAAAGCTATGAAACTGAATATCAAAAAAATATCGATCGCCGCATTGCTGGCCATTGGATGCAGTCTGACGTTCAACGCACCCGTTGCCAAAGCTCAGGATGCGATGCAACAAAAGACCCTTACCCAAGGGGATAAAGCGCCTAATTTCTCGCTGAAAGACCAGGATGGTAAAACTTTCAAATTATCCAGTGTCGTTGGTAAGAAAAAGCTGGTGATTTTCTTCTATCCAAAAGACGAGAGCCCAGTATGTACTGCTGAAGCCTGTGCATTCAGAGATGCTTATGAGAAGTATAAAGATGCTGATGCTGTTGTAATTGGTATCAACAATGGTACAGTAGAGAGCCATAAAGCATTTGCAACTAAAAATCATTTGCCCTTTACCTTATTAAGCGATCCGGGAAATAAGGTATTGAACCAGTTCGGCGTAAAGGAGCAGGATTTCGGCAACAATATGAAAGTTAGCGGCCGCGAAACTTTTGTGATCGGTCTGGATGGCAAGATTGTTTATAGCTTCCGTGACTTTATGAAAGGAGATGAACATTCCAGCAAAGTATTGAGTTACCTCTCTGGTAAATAATCCTCCCGGATCCATTGGCGTCGGGCATATATTTGTCCGGCGCTTTTTATTATACATTCTTTTTTTCTAAACAAATACACCCAGATGAGGGCTTCTTAGTTATTTGCATTAAGCATCTACCTTTCCGCTGTGCTATCCTGCAAAAAGGATACAGCACCGGAAATCAACACCACTCACTCCTATTAGTGTAATATCAAGCTCTTAGGACTTAATTCATTTAGACAGAAAAGTAATTTTACGCTTGACCTCCTCGTATAGTTTATGACACTCTAATGAATATGGGAAACATCGAATTTCAACTATTTAATCCGCCACTCCTTTGAGAAAGAGAAAAAAGACTCGGTAAAAAACATTCTCTAAAAAGACGGCTTCTTCCATGATTCAGACCATTATCTAGTATAAAGGTAGGTCCGGGATTGTTAATCCATATTGGCTCTCATAAATACGTCTCATTCTCTTTCCCTAACCTTGCATTTCCCATATAATTTGGCGAAATTAGCTTCCGTTTCAATCAAAATCTTTTCATGCCATTCGTTTTCTCCCTCGAGTAATGCAACATATTACACTTTAATATTGCTTTGTTGAACGACGGACAATTTATTGATGCTCCTGAGCTTTGCCACCGCATTGCAGCTGGCGATGAGGCCGCATTTAGGCAGCTGGTAGAGCTTTTCGCTCCCCACCTTCAGGCAATGGCCGCCCGTATTACCGGCTCCGTAGCCGTGGCCGACGACCTCGTGCAGGACACCTTCCTGAAAGTATGGCTCTCACGCGACCAGTTGAGCGATATTGCCCAACCGGCCGCTTGGATAAAAAAAATATGCTTTCACGGTGCAGTAAACCATGTGCGCCGGCAAGCTATTTACGATCGGGTTATAGACGTTGCGGGGCTGCCAAAAGAAAATACCGGAAAAACGGCTGAGATCGTGGAATTTAGGCAGCTACTGGCCATGGTGAATACCGCCGTACAGCAACTCCCCGAAAAACAGCGCCAGGTGTATCGCCTAAGCCGGGAACAGGCCCTGAGCATCAACGAGATTGCCGAACATATGGACCTGGCGGTTAGTACCGTCAAAAATCTGATGGTCATGGCACTTAAGAGCATCCGCACTTCACTACAAAAAAACGGCTACCCACTGCTTGTCCTGCTTTTGTTGGACTTCCTTTATTAAATATGCCTACGCCGAAAAAAACTTTACTTTTTTTCGGTACCAATCGTCTTCCCGATTGTCTGGTATAGATAAGGAGCCATAACTCGATTATTTACTCCTATTTATAATGAAACCAAACGCCCGATTAACATATTTACTGGAACGCCTTGCCAGCCACAATGCCACCGCAGAGGAGCTAAACGAGCTTAGCGCCCTGATCGACTGTGACGTCCCAGACGCCTCGATCGATGATGCCGAAAGTTGGCTGGAAGTTCATGTCGATCAGCAACTACCCAATTACAGCGCCCAACAGTGGCGCCAGGTAGCTGATCAGATCCTGCGGTCAGACAAGCTACCCTCCGATCCCATTACGGCACCGGCAACGCGCGTACACTACCTCCACAAATGGTGGTGGGCAGTAGCAGCCGTGGTACTGATAGCGGCCGGGACCTGGTATCTTAACCGGAACAACCCTCACCCCGTGCGCCAAATGGTACGCAATGCCTCGCTGGACGTAGCCCCCGGACAAACCGGCGCAATGCTCACACTCTCCGATGGGTCACAACTCGCACTGGACAGCACTGGTAATGGTGTTATTACGCGGCAGAACGGCACTTCCGTGGCAATGCAAAACGGCAATCTCCAATACACGTCGGGACAGAAAGTGGCAGGACCAGTGCAATACAATACCATTAGTACGGCCAAAGGACGGCAGTTTAATATTACCCTGTCAGACGGTACTAAAGTATGGCTCAATGCCAGCAGCTCCTTACGGTTTCCAGTGGCATTTAACGGCGCGGACAGAACAGTCGAATTTACGGGCGAAGGGTACTTTGAAGTGGCCGCCAATGCCCGGCAACCATTCCGCGTGAATGTGCCGGACCGCATAAGCCTGGAAGTACTGGGTACCGCCTTCAACATCAATGCCTACACCAGCGACCAGAACAACTATACCACCCTGGTGAATGGCAGGGTAAAAATATCGCCGGCGGGCAAAACCAGTGGCGCAGTGGTGTTAAAACCGGGTGAGCAATTACAGGCCACAGGTAGCAACTTCGATATAAAAAGCAATGCAAACGTGGAACAAGCCATCGCCTGGAAAAACGGCTTGTTTAATTTCGACAGCGTAAATCTGAAAGATATGATGCGCCAGCTCGAACGCTGGTACGATCTGGAAGTAGTGTACGAAGGCAATGTGCCCAATATTGTGTTCTTTGGCGAAATGAGCCGCAATTTAAAATTATCTGACGTATTGAACGGACTGGAGCGATCCGACGTGCACTTCCGACTGGAAGAAGGCCGTAAGCTAATCGTGATGCCATAACATATTTTACCTATGCCATAATTATCAATTGAAATCGTAAACATGAAGTAATATTTATCAACTAAGATCAGGCTACCAGACAAAAAAACCGGAAGTGCGGCAAACACTCCCGGAAGATCGTTGGTAGCTACAAAACGGGTTTCGAGACCTCCATTTTTAACAACCAAACGTTGCAAATCTATGCAAAAAACAGCTTACTGGAGCCGTTGGGGTATGTCATGCCGGCTCCCAACCAAAATGCTTCGGATAATGAAACTAACCAGTGCCTTCCTACTTCTTTTCTGTTTACACGTGTCGGCCAACACTTTTTCCCAATCAATTACCTTTTCGGGAAGAGGAATACCCATGAAACAGGTATTCGCAGTCATCAAAAAACAAACCGGGTATGTTGTATGGGGAAAGTCTGACCTGCTGCAACAAGCAACCGCAGTATCAGCTTCTGTACAAAACATGCCACTGCTGAGTTTCCTGGACCTCATTGTAAAGAACCAGCCTTTTAATTATAAAGTAACCGACAATACGATTTTCCTTTATAGCAAAAATGATCCGCTACCCAGCGATGCCAATGTAGCAAAAGCTACTCCAGTAGCTGGACGGGTAACCGATAGTCTGGGCGTACCATTGATCGGTGCTACTGTAGTAGCGGCAGGCGGTGGCCGATCGGCCATTACAGATATGAATGGCAGCTTTTCCCTTCAGATTGAGGCGGGCAGTGTACTACGCATCAGCTTTATCGGTTATCAAACTAAAGAAATTGTCGTTACTACCGCTATGCTGCAAGGTGGCAATGTCGGCACGATCATACTGCCTCTCATTTCTTCCAGCCTGAGCGAATTGAATGTAATCGCCAACACAGGTTACCAGTCTATCCCTAAAGAGCGTGCCACCGGCTCGTTTGGCATTGTAACCGAAGCTACTCTGGGCGCAAGAATGGAAACCAGCATTATGGACCGTTTGGAAGGCACCGTTCCAGGGCTTTTCATGCAAAACGGCACACCCACTATCCGCGGCCTGTCTACCTTATATGGCAACCAGCAACCGTTATACGTGGTAGACGGATTTCCCTATGAAGGAGATCTCAATTATATTAATCCGGCTGACGTCGTAAACGTAACCGTGATGAAAGATGCTGCCGCATCTTCTATCTACGGCACACGTGCTGCCAATGGTGTGATTTCCATTACCACCCGCCATGGTAGCAGCCGGAAGCCGGTAGTAACCTTTAGCAGCGGTGTGTTTTTCACCGCTAAACCAGATGCCGGTTATATGAATCTGCTCAATTCCTCCCAGATGGTGGATTTACAACAGGAACTCTTTAACAAATGGCATCCCGGGTTCAGCGATGGTATCAGACGTACCGGCAATACCAAAGTGCTGCAGGCCTTGTATGACCAGGAACAGGGTTACATTACCCAGGCCGAACTGGATGCCACCCTGGCAAGACTCAAAACACAGGACGGACAAAGTCAGCTCGAGGATCTGTTCATGCGCAACAATGTAAAACACCGCCAGGCTTTTTCGGCCAGTGGAGGCAACGATATCCATCAGTATAATATGATGATAAACTATACCGGCAATAGCGGGTATGGGTTACGAACGAGCAGCGACGATATAAACCTTGGACTGAGAGACCGCGTAAAAGTGTTTCGCTGGCTGGATGCCGAGATAGGCACCAACACCAATATCCGTAAAGGAAAATACCAACCAGAAAGCCCGGAGTCATTTTACTGGAACATGCCTTATGAAATTCTGCGTAACCCTGATGGCAGTCCGGCCGATTTCACGAAACTAAAATCGGCCTACGAGATCCAGCGGCTGATCGACCTGGGCCTACATGACGAAACTTACCGTCCGCTGGAGGAAATGGACCGTGCTGATTTATCTTACTGGTCAAACTACTTCCGCGTACAGGGCGGCTTTACGGCAAAAATTATTGAAGGGCTGACCCTCGACCTGAAATACCAGACTGAACGCGGCACAAGCTATAACAAGCAGTATTACAACTCGTCCTCTTACTATGCGAAAAGGATGATCAACGACGCCGCACAGCTCATCGACAATGAGCTGATAAAAAATGTTCCCGATGGCGGACAACTATACGAAACACGCGGTAACTCCAAATCGTATACAGCGCGCATGCAGCTGAACTTTGACCGGACCTTCGCCTCGAAACATCATATTTCCGCCCTGGCCGGCACTGAACGCAGGGCCATTTCGAATGCCAGTACCGCTGTATTTAGAATGGGCTACAGCGATAACAACCTGCAGTTCCAGCCAGTAAACGAACTCGCACTTGGCAATCTTAAAGGAACGCAGTCGCTAACCAGCACCTTCGCCCTGCCCTTTAACGATGGCAACAGTTTCTATTATGGTGAAGAAAGATACATTTCGGTATATGGCAACGCAGGTTACACGTATAACGGCCGGTACAATCTGACAGGTAGTGTACGGGTAGACAACTCCAACCTCTTTGGCACCGATCCCCGATACCGCTACCTGCCGTTATGGTCGGTGGGCGCGAGCTGGCGACTGACCGAAGAAAACTTCATGAAAGAAATCAACTGGCTGAACAGCCTGACCATCCGTTCGACCTACGGTTTAGGTGGCAACGTGGCCCGTACTGTTGGACCGTTCCTCCAGGCACGTTCTACATTTTTTGCCGAAGCCAATGCCACCGCCACAGATATTATATATCCTCCCAATAAATCATTGCGCTGGGAAAAAACGGCCACCACCAACCTGGGTATCGACTTTGCCGTGTTAAACAACCGGATTTCCGGATCTGTGGATTATTACGTCCGCAATACCACGGATTTACTCGGCGAAAAAACAATCGATCCTACCAATGCCTTTCCCAACGCATTGATCAATTACGGCAGTCTGAATAACAAAGGTTTCGAACTGGCGTTGAACACCCGCAACATCGCCGGGAAAACATTTTCCTGGAACAGCACACTTGCCTTGAGTTTCAATAAGAACAGGATGACCGACATCAATACCAAAGATCAAACAGTCTATACGCTTACCGGCGGCTATGGTGTAAACAAGATCGGTTACCCAATGGATGCCATGTTCAGCTTCCGCTCAGCAGGCCTCGATCCTACCAATGGTTCCATGCTGGTATACGATGCTGACGGGAAAGTGGTTACGAACTATGATCAGAGCGGTACGATAGTGGCCAACATGACTGATGTGAAAGGACTGGTATACAGCGGAACACTCCGCCCAACTTACACTGCCGGGCTTACCAACAGCTTTAGCTATAAACAGCTTTCTCTCAGCGTAATGATCATTGCCAATGGCGGCAACGTGATCCGGGATGTAGTTCCTACCATCCAGACCAACTTTCCACTCAGGAACACCGACCAGCGCGTAGCGAATTTCTGGCGTAAACCGGGTGATGAAAAAATACCTGGTATGATGCCTGCACCTGACCTTAAAGGTGATGGCGGCAGCTATTACACACTGCTCTCCTACGCGTCTGACCGCAACGTACTCAAAGGCGACTACATAAAAGTGCGCGACATTGCGCTCTCCTACAACTTTGAACGATTGTTGTCGCCAATCAGAAAACTGACTTCTGCCAAACTGACCCTTCAGGTACAGAATCCTTTCTCCTGGTACGCCAACGATGCCGGTATAGATCCGGAAGCATACGAGCACGCCTCACAATACGCCAACAGGCTGTTGCCGGTGATGCCAGTTTACTCAGCAGGCATTGATATCACCTTCTAAAAAAGCGGAATCATGAAAAAATTATCTATATATATATTCAGCCTCATTGTTTTATCCGGTTGCGACAAGTTTCTGGACATCAAACCGAAAGATAAGTTCATTCCCATAACCACCACCGACTACGAGAACATGCTCAATTCCGGTACCATGGTTAACTTTGGCGATTATTTCTGGGATTTACAATCCGATGACGCGTTTCTCCCAGAGGGGGAACCCGGTAACCTGTATACGAAGCAGCAACTACACGGCCGGCGCATATACACTTTTAACAACAATCCTTACGACCAGGGCGCCAACGATTATCTTTGGAGTGAAGGTTATAAAAGGATCTTCTACTACAATAGCATCATCAACAACATTATGGATGCTACTGAAGGAACGGAAGCCAACAAAAGGAGCGTTCGCGCCGAAGCTTACCTTGGCCGTGCTATGGAGCATCTCCAAATGGTAAACGTGTACGCGCAGCATTATGATGCTGCTTCTGCCGCTACAACGCCCGGGATTCCCATTGCATTGATCGCTGACATCAATGCTAAATTTACCCGGAACAGCGTAAAAGAAGTATACGATCAGATCTTGCGCGATGGAGAAGCCGCAGTGGCAGATCTCCCTGAGAAAAATAAACTCACAAAATTCAGGGCTTCTAAAGCCGGCGGATATGCACTACTGGCCAGGACATATCTGTTTATGGGCGATTATGAGAATGCCCGTAAAAACGCGGCACTGGCTATTTCGCTACAAGGCGGACTTAAAAACATGAATGATTACAGCATCATCATTCCCGGTCCGTTCCCTAATGTACCGGGAGCACCGCTGGGCTGGACCAACATCCCGGATGCGCAGCTGAATCCTGAAACCATCGTGGCACGACATTTCCTACGACCATTCGGGCTGGGCATGGACGTTTGCGCCTCACCCGAACTAAGTGCTTTGTTCACCAACGACGATAAACGCTGGACGCTATATTACGCCGATGGCTGGCCACCAGCACCACCGTTCAACTACATGTCGAGGTACCAGGTAAAAATTTTCCTTCGCGGAGACTTTTACAGTAACTACCTCAACGTACCTGAAATGTACCTTGTACGCGCCGAATGTTTCGCCCGTGAAGGCAAAAAGCAGGAAGCCCTGGACGATATCAACAAACTTCGTCTAAACCGGATTACACCGGCCGCTTACAAGGTATTTACGCCGGAAGATTTCGGGAACGATGATGAACGTATACTCCGTTTCGTACTGGAGGAAAGACGTCGTGAGCTTGCATTTACAGGCATGCGGGTTATCGATTTGAAACGTCTGAACAAGGAGACACGTTTTCGTAAAACCATTAAACATACCGCCGAAGGAAAAGAATATGAATTGCTACCCGGCAGCGACAAATATCTGCGTCAGCTATGGCCCAACGCCACCATATTCAATCCGGACTGGCCACTGAATCCATAAAAATATCCAACCAACCATTCCTATCAGGCGCCGGAAGTTTCCGGTGCCATTCATCTCTTATTGCGTAATAAATTGAATATGCAGGATAATATCGTAAAAATCGAAGGCCTATCTCACCGCTACAGCAAAGACTGGGCGGTGCAGGATATCAACTTCGAGATCAACAGAAACGGTATAGTAGGACTACTCGGTTCTAATGGGGCCGGGAAATCTACTACTATGAACATCCTTTGCGGCGTGTTGAGCCAAACACGTGGCCAGGTGTTGATAGAAGGCATCGACATGCGTACTGATCCGGAAGAGGCAAAAAAACGGATCGGTTTTTTGCCGCAAAACGCACCACTGTATCTGGAACAGACCGTAGACGAATACCTCACTTATTGTGCGCACTTACGGTTGATCGAAAAAAGGAACATTCGAGAAGCCGTTGACAAGGTGAAAGAAAGATGCGGCGTAGCTCATTTCAGCAAAAGACTGATCGGTAACTTATCCGGCGGTTACCGGCAACGGGTGGGCATTGCCCAGGCGATCATTCACCGGCCACTGCTAGTTGTCCTGGACGAACCTACCAACGGCCTGGATCCTAATCAGATCCTGGAAGTACGACAGCTGATCAAAGAGATTGCAACCGACCGCGCTGTAATCTTTTCTTCCCATATCCTTTCGGAAATACAGGCTACCTGCCAGGATATCATCATGATCGAAGGTGGCAAGATCGTATTTAAAGACACGATGGATACTTTCAACAATTACATCGAACCGGATAGTTTGGTAGCTACCATGGAAAACCCTCCTTCAGCCGAAGAACTACGGGCAATCGGAGGCGTGAAAGAAGTCGTGTTCCTCACGGACAAAACCGTTCGCATGCGCTTCGATCCTACCGCCGACATTGCAGAAGGACTGGTGGAAATAAGCGTTCACCGGAAATGGCGCCTGAAAGAAATCACACTGGAGAAAAGTTCGCTTGACGCCATTTTCGCACAGTTATCCAACAAAACATTTAAACCATCCGTTCAATCATGAAAGTAATTATCAGAATAGCCCGCCAGGAACTGAGCCTGCTGTTTCATTCGCCGGTGGCCTGGCTCATCCTGATCGTGTTTCCCGTACAGATAGGCGTTAACTTTCTTTATTACATACAAATGATCGGCCGCGCACAGCGTATGGGCAATCATTTTAACGATGTCACCTCCATGGTGTTTGCGGGATTACAGGAAGGATTTTATCCCGGTGTAAAGAATACCCTATACTTCTACATTCCATTGCTTACCATGGGCCTGATCAGTCGTGAAACACACAGTGGTTCCATAAAACTGCTGCTATCCTCTCCCATCAAAGTAAAAGATATTGTACTCGGCAAATACGTAGCCATGATGGGTTACGGCGCACTGTTGCTCATTATTATTTGTTTATACGGAGTGGCAGGTTCGTTTTTTATTACCAATATCGATTGGCTATTTTTAGCCTCCGGTGCGATTGGACTGTACCTGCTGATCTGCGCCTATTCGGCCATCGGACTATTTATGTCGTCACTCACTACCTACCAGGTTGTAGCAGCGATCAGCACACTCGCAGTATTAGCGGGACTTAACTTTGTAGGCGGATTGTTCCAGGGAAACGATACCGTACGGCATATCACCTACTTTATGTCGATTGCCGGCAGAACCGAACAATTTATTTTCGGTCTGATCAGTACCCAGGACATCATTTACTTCCTGATTGTGATTGGCTTCTTTTTGGCCATTACAGGAATGCGCCTGCAAGATCAACGCGAAGCCCGCTCCAAACTGATACGCACGACCCGGTACATCGGGTTGGTCGGATTGTGCTTCCTGATCGGTTATTTGAGCACCATTCCTGCCTTCACCGGATATATTGATATGACGGCTACGCAAACGCATACCTTAGGTAAACAAAGCCGGGAACTGATCTCCAAAATGGAGCATCCCCTGAAAGTAACCACCTACGTAAACATCCTGGATAATAACTACTACCTCGGGGCACCCGAAAAGAAAAGTGAGGACGAACGTATCCTCACCCCCTACCGCCGGTTTATGCCCAATATGAAGATGGAATACGTATATTACTACGACTTTTCAAATAACGAAGGACTTTACAAAAATTATCCTGGGGAAAGCGATGCAGCTATTGCCAAAAAAGTTGCCGATATCCAGGATCTCGATTTCCGAAAAGTGCTGAATCCGGACGCAGTAAAAAAGATCGTAGATCTGAATCCAGAAGAAAATCGCCTGGTACGACTGTTGGAGTATGGTGATAAGAAAACCTTTTTACGTTACTACAACGACATTCGCATATATCCTGGCGAACAGGAATTTACCGCGGCGCTGAAAAGGCTTATCACACCTGCTGACATTCCCGTTATTACTTTCCTGCGTGGCAACGGCGAACGCAGTATCACCAAAGCAGGCGATGCGGAATTCAGAACGTTTGTAAACGAACTTACGTTCAGGGGTGCGCTCATCAACCAGGGTTTTAATGTTGATACCGTAAATCTTGCGCTGCAAGACATTCCTACATCCACTTCGGTCCTGGTGATCGCCGATCCAAAAACCGCGTTCCCCTCCGAAGTGCAGCAAAAACTGGTACAGTACATAGCTAACGGCAGAAATCTTTTTGTGATCACTGAACCTGCTTCCCAAAACGTTGTAGCACCGCTGTTACAGCCACTCGGGATACACCCAGATACTACAACGATACAGGAAGAAAGCCGCGATTACGCCCCCGACTTTATCCTTGCCCGCTTTGCTGATAGTGCAGCCACGATAGCCCCTAAACTAGCCGGCTACAGGGCTGACAACGGTGTGGTATCTATGGTGGGTACCTCTGGCATCAGCTACCGGGACACAACCGGCTTTCACATTGTACCTTTGCTGGTAGCGAAAAATAGCGAAGCGCTGGCCATAGCGGCGCAACGTAACATAAATGGCAAAGAACAGCGGATCATAGTGACGGGTGATGCCGATTTCATGAGTTCCAGTGAACTGGGCCGCCGCAAGCCATATAACTGGAATCAACCGCTCATTACAGAAATGTTCCGCTGGTTTACCTACGGCACGTTCCCTGTTAACACTGGCGCCATCCGATCCAAAGATGTGATCGACAGCGACGATCAGGGTATTTTAATAATGCGAATTATCTTCTTTGGTGTAATACCAGGCGCCTTGTTAATCTTTGCCGCCGTCCTATTATTATACCGCCGCAGGCGATAAAATAGTAAAAGCAGCTGTTGTATGACAGCTGCTTTTTACTAATATCCCGAATACTCACCCCAAACCAACCTCTCCAATTTCAATTTGAAGCTCCGTAACAGTTCATAGACCTGATAAATAAACCCTGCTTATCAAGATAGAATAGCAGAAAAATGGGCAACAGGCTGAGAGCCAATCGGCAATTAAGAACAACAATCCGCTTAAAACGCCACTTGACAGTATTATTCAGCGGGCAGCAGAACATTACATGCAATCTCCCGCAACCTTTGATTTGTCTATCGGCATAATTAAAATGGCATACAGCATCAATATAACTTTCATCGTGGAGATGGCGAATTAAGTCAAAGTAACAGTATTTTCGGATTAGGCTCAATTGCAAAAACATTTGCCGGCATCATGCCTGCCCAGGCGGTTATAGATAAAAAGATGAAACTGACCGATGATATCAGGAAATACTTACCTGGAAAATACCCAAATCTACACTACAAAGGACATTCAGTCCGACTGGTTGACTTAACGGCAACGCTATGATGGTACTTATTGCTACTTTACAGCGAGTCTATCATACTTCATACAATCAGCTTGTTACCTCGTTTCCGAAAAAGCAGATAAGAATGGCAAATACTACACCTCAGTTAACAGCAAAAGAAGAACAACAACTCCTTACCGGCCATGACCAGAATGGGAAAGCATTACCATTTATTCCCGATTACGGTTTCCGGGCAGCCCGGTCCATGTTCTCGACATCCGCAGACATGCTCACATATGCAGCTGTTAATCTAAACAAGAAAAATGATGCAATTAATCTAAGCCATCAGGTTACCTTTACAAAACCAGACGGCATGAGCCTTGGATTAAACTGGATGTTAGGAAAAGAATACAACGGCTTACCATTTATAATGCATACTGGCAGAGATGGATTTGGCTTTACTTCTCTATGTTATATTTATCCTGATAATAATGCAGCTATTGTTATATTGGTAAATGATAGTAGTGGCGAAGAAAGGGTATCAGATTTAAAGAATGAACTTATTTCAAATTTATTTCTATTTTAAGTGTGACATCTCATCGTGGAAATCCCCGTAAGTCATGGATTGTGGCTTTACCCGTAAAAAAATCAACATAAAAGCCATGAAAGACTCTCCCTTCCGTCGGGTCGTAGCTTCATTTCCATGGCTTAAAAACCCCCTTATTTGTCGCGAATAACCCTCATTAAACATCTTGTCATCACCTACCTTTGATTCATGACGGTAGTAAGATTCCCCATAAAGCAATAAATAAAATACTATTATGAGAACAATCAATCCATGGATTAACTTTAACGGTAATGCCGAAGAAGCTTTCAATTTTTACAAATCAATTTTGGGCGGTGAATTCAGCAAGATCATCCGTTTCAAAGATTTGACAGTTGGCGAAATTCAAATCCCCGAAAGCGAAGCAAATAAGATCATGTACATCGCTTTACCGATAGGCGGACAGAACGTGTTAATTGGGAACGATGTACCGGAATTTATGGGCCAGGTAAATGAAAGGGAAAACAGGTCGAAGATACTTGTAAGTGCCGAAAGCCGCGAAGAAACAGACAAGGCATTCCAGGGATTATCAGCTGGCGGAGAAGTTGAAGGAGACATAGGTGATACACCATGGGGTACCTACGCAGGAATGTTCAGGGATAAATACGGCATCGAATGGATAGTGGAATTCGACCCAAGCCTGTAATAATTAGGCATCACACTCTCTTCCCCTTTCAGGGGAAGATGGCTGTCAACCGGAGGAAGTAGCAAAATATTTTCCACCCATCTGCCCTGCGTACATCTCTCACCCAGAGGCGGAGGGAGTAGAGGAGCATACTCAGAATTGTCGTATATTCATACAAACCGAACACGCTCAACATGAAATCATTTACACGTACAGCCCTTTCCGTACTGGTCATCAGTACTCTTCTCTCCTGCGGCTCCTCCGATAGTAACAATAATAATCAGGACACAACGGCACAACAACAACCCTCAGCCACAGTCGCAGCAACACCGCTCCCGGTAGACATAGAAAAGAAATTCGGAAAAATAATAGATGAGTATCAGAAAAAGATCAGCACCGGCTTCTCCGGCACATTCCAGGCAGATACCAGGCACGGAGGGAAAGGACCAGAAGAGGGCGTATTCGACGCAGACAAATTCGACGCTTACATGACCAAAAAAGGATTCAGCAAAATCCCCAACACCATGCTTAATTATAGTGGCGAAGTAGATGAGGTAAATGTAACCATCGCAGAAAAAACCACCTCGGGTGAACATGGAGGCTGGATTCACAACTGGACCATAGAACTGCAAACCACCACTCCCGAAGGAACATTTAACAAACAACACCAGTTCAGTACCCAACCAGGCGCATAATCATAGTCGCTCCCTCTTTCCCTTCGGCAGTTCTTAATAGGAAGAAAGGTAGCATAATGCCTATATCTCATGATGTTTATAATACTGCACCCCTTCACGCCTCTGGGGAGCGATATCCCCTAACCTGCTATCTTAAAGATCCCGTACCCAATAGTTCTTCTGCACACATCCCATACTTATTTGGCTCAGCACTTCCGGGCGCCAGCAGCAGCCAGAAAACGTACACAGGAATAAACTGCCATAGCATATTGTTATCCAGATCATGACACCGTTTGGTGCCCTGGGCCAATAAGAAATAGAAAACAGGGATAAACAACAATACCA
This sequence comes from Chitinophaga sp. YR627, assembly GCF_900114995.1. GTDB lineage: Bacteria > Bacteroidota > Bacteroidia > Chitinophagales > Chitinophagaceae > Chitinophaga. The sequence goes on along the minus strand of NZ_FOUX01000007.1, from coordinate 395,652 downwards.
GCCAATTCCAATAAAGGGCAGCCAATATACTGATAAACGTTACTGCCAACGTTGCAATTACCAACGAGGAAAAATACTCTAGCCTGCCAATCCTGCCATTAAATGAAAAAGGATCCGTAAACATAAATAGCTATTTAACCGGGTGAAAATAAACTAACCAGATACAAGACAAAATGTTTAGATCAACACCTGGAAATATGTGTTCTTGCTTACCGACCCGCTAAATATAACTCTAGCTCGGCCACAACTCTGCTTCATGACGTCATAATCACTCAGGGCGCAGCTTTCTTTAAAGACCGTTGGCAGAAAGTGAGGTACTCCCAAAAGGTAGGACAGAGGATTGCGCATTAAGAAACTCCTGGGCTATTGGAAAATGTATGACTGTAATTGCTGCTTAATGGAAGGATCGTCGGTGATACGGTCGTGCTCTTCCAGTAGCAGCACGGAGCGCAGATCTCTTGTAGCCTTGAACTGCTTTTATTCCAGTGTTTTTGATCCGGCCAGACTGATTTTCTTTCGAATTTTTCAGTCTGGAATAAGCCATTATTTCGGGCGTTTTGAACTGATCTGTTGACCGGGCTGTTTCTGCAATTCTTTTGAAAATCACTCTGGTAGCGGGAAACAAAAAAGGCGTTCCGATAAGAACGCCTTAATTTTATTAGTTGTGATCCCGCTGGGACTCGAACCCAGGACCCATACATTAAAAGTGTATTGCTCTACCAACTGAGCTACGGAATCATTCCCTCTTTTGTAATTGGGAGTGCAAAGATAGGTTAATATATTTTATAACCAACACTTTTTTAAAAAAACTTCTTTAAATATTTCATCACATGAATTATCATACCCCCTCAAACCTTTATCTACAAGTCATCTCCGGACCAATTATGCAATCTCGCCGCCATCAATAAAACACTCCACATCTCAAAGAAATCAGCACCTTTGTTCGCATTAAGTATAATAGATTCACCGCTTTTCATCTTTACAGAAAGCTGATGAAGTTCACTCTTACCACCTTCCCTTACTTTCCGTAAACGCTCATTTCCATCTAATCCGATCAGCTCTACAGGGGACATCACTTTAATATCACCAAGCGAAGCAGCACAACACGTCTGACCGTCAAAACCCACTACCTGCCGGGTACATAACAAAGTCCACTCACCTCCTGGCTATGTAAAAAGTAGCACAGGGATACCTGTTGATGACTTGTCGATATATGATAACAAATCGGTCTGGTGCTCCGGCGACAGGTCGTCAAATAAGAAATTAAATTCTGATGATCCCGGGCGCTGTCTGACCTTCCATAGATACCTCTCTTTAAGGAACCGGTCCGTTTTCTCTGCCATAGAATACTATTTCTTCCTGAAATACTTTATCTGCTCTAATCTCACTTTGGCCTCCTCTTCACTATAATCGGCCTTTGACAGTTGTTCGATGGACGCATGATTCTCAAATCTGAATTGTTTAACACCGGGTCCTACTGACAACAGATTATACTCATTACAGTTATTGCATCGGATAATAGACCAGCTAAAATCCGGGATACTTGCTTCTTTCCCCAGGATAGATGTGCGTAGCGGTAAGTTGCAACTCGTACAGGGTTGTTCCAGGGTTTCTATAATCCGTTCCTGTCGTTTCAGCAGATTGCTTATTCTAAGCACGGTGCCCAGTATCATACCGTGCAGCCAACTGTTCAGATCATGTTTTATATCGGCATCAACAATCCGCGACAATTCATAATAATAGTCACAGATCAGCTCACGTTCTTCTGTATCAAAGTAGGTAGAATCGAGATTATCAAGGCTACTTCTGAGGATCTTCACCAATTTCTTCTCATTGCCATCTGCCTCAACTGCGGCAATCAACTGATCAGTACATATATTCAACTGCGTCTGCAACCACTGACACAGTTCATCGTCAGAAGGATTTAAGCCTCTTTCCTGAAATACACCGTAGGAAAATTTATCCCTGCGTTTAAAACCGGATAAGGCTGTCAGGATATGTTCTTTCACGCGCATAATTTTCATAGACATTGGAAAACAATCAGGGGATATATGCTCTCAAATGTGATCAGATTTTATCTCCCATGGGTATAGCTTCTTGCTATAAGATCTGCAATGCTACTAAAATGATCGCAAAAAGGGGCAAAATAAAATAAGATCTACTGTTTGATTTTTGCAGTTTTTGGATTGATATCCGCATATTTAGCCCTGCCGATACGCCGAATTTTGCCCTATCAAATAACAAATTTTTATGGCAACACAAAAAATGAAGGCATGGAGACTCCATCAGTTCGGCATTGAACATCTCCACTTAGATGATATAGCAATCCCGCAACCAGGGCCCAATGACCTGCTTATCAGAGTCAATGCTGTTTCCATCAATTACAGAGACAAAGCCATTGTTGATGGCGTCTACAATCCTGATATTCTGGAAAAGGGACCTATCACGCTGGCTTCAGATGCCAGTGGAACCGTCGTGGCATTGGGTACAGATGTAACCCGTTTCCGGGAAGGCGATAAGGTCATTACACAAGTCTATACCAGGTGGCTGGATGGAGAACGGACTCCCGACGATCCAGATTATCTGCTGGGTTCTCCGTTGGCCGGAGTGCTATCTGAGTATATAGTGATCAATGAAGCTGCTGCAGTCGCTAAACCAGAATATCTCACGGATGAAGAAGCTGCCACTCTTCCCATCGCGGCACTAACCGCCTGGAATGCTATTACGACCGTAGGCAACATCCGGAAAGGACAAACCATCTTCATTCAGGGGACCGGAGGTGTCGCGTTGTTTTCCGTACAAATCGCTGCCGCGCTGGATGCTAAGGTGATCATCTCTACCAGTCAGGATGAGAAAGGTATTAAAGCAATGAGCCTCGGGGCACATCATTTTATCAACTATCATACACAGCCGGACTGGGAACTGGAGGTATTAAAACTGACTGGAGGAACTGGGGCCGATGAAATCGTTGAGCTGGTGGCAGGTGATATCACCAGATCTGTAAAGGCTATCAAATTTGGAGGCACGATAGCGATAATTGGCTTTCTGGACCACCCACAGTTAACTGTGAATGTCTTTTCTCTGTTTGCTAAACAGCCCAACATTGTAGGACTATCTATCGGACATCGCAGGTCATTCGAAGAAATGAATGCTTTTTTTGAACAACATCAGATTAGACCGATGATTGACGGGGTCTATGATTTTGCAAATGCAGCGGAAGCTTTCAGGCATCTGTCGAAGGGACCATTCGGAAAAATCGTCATCAAAATCTCATAAGTAGTTCTTACTCAACCAGAGGCAGGCCATCATACCTGCCTCTATCTTTGATCTTTATCGTAAATTTATATATGCCAAAGTCAGAACATGAGGAACTACAGCAAACCAGGATGAGCTGGATGCCGGAAAACCTGAAACGGGACATAGGTCAATTCAACGTCTTTCTGTTGAAAGACCCGGACGGCCCGGTGGTCAATTGTCAACCGTATGACCGAAAAGGGTATTACAAAATCAGTATCCTGAATGGACATACGAGGCTGTATTATGCTGATAAATCACTGGAAGTACAGAAAAGCGCCCTGCTATTCACCAATCCCAATATACCTTATGCATGGGAGCATGTCGGCGAAGACCAATCGGGCTATTTCAGTGTGTTTACCGAAACCTTTTTTGATCAGTTCGGACATATCCGGGATTATCCTGTATTTAAACCAGGTAACACCCCCCTATTTGAGCTACTTCCCGAACAGACGACTCATATAACAGGCATATTTAAGAAAATGCATGACGAGATCAACTCCGACTATACCTACAAATACGATCTGTTACGTAACCTTGTCATGGAGCTCATCCACTGTGCACTTAAAATGGAACCCGCTACCGGCCAACAATACAATAAATCAAACGGTACCCTACGGGTTGCATCTATGTTTACCGAGTTACTGGAGCGCCAGTTTCCCATAGAATCTCCTATGCAGCGTATCAACTTTCGTTACCCAGCAGAATTTGCCACACAGCTTTCCGTTCATGTCAATAGTCTGAACCGGGCGCTGAAAGAAATCACCGGTAAAACTACCTCTCAACTTATTGCAGAACGTATTACACAGGAAGCACGTGGTTTACTGAAGCATACAGACTGGAACATATCAGAAATTTCCTGGTGTCTGGGATTTGAAGAGCCGCCTCATTTTATCAACTTCTTTAAGAAGAATGAACACCTGACACCCAAGTCTTTCCGCCGGACAAAGAACATTTAAAACTTTCAATATATAAACCAGAAAAGGCGTCCCGTAAAAAACGGACGCCTTTTCATTAGCTTTAGGGTACTGCACCCTGGAACTCAATTATATGAATCTATTCTTCGTCAAAAAACCAATCAAGCAAATCCTCTCTCCCATCCTCAAATGTATCCTTCCAGTCATCAGCTTCATCCAGCAGTTCTCTTGACACAGTCAGCGACTCATGAATTGGCTCATAATCCGAATAATCATATTTCGACCAGATCTTTTTGATCTCCTTGAAATACTTTTTAATCAATTTCTCTGTGTCATCATCTTCCCCGTAAGCAATAAGGAATGCGGTCCAGTCATACACACGCTCCTTTTCCTTCAGTTTATCTGCTTCACGAATGAGGTATATTCCAAGATCATAGGAATACATCAATTTCAATGGTGGCTCATCTTTCCGCAACGGAGAACCAAAATCGATATAGATCTTCTTGTCCAGCGGATCAAACGTGTTGGTCTTATATAGCATACAGGTCTCCAATCAATTGAATCTTCTTTTCGTTTGTTGTGCCTATTTTATCAACCAGGTTAATTCCTTCTTCTACCAGGCTTTCAATTTCCCACATGGACATGATGATAGGGTTTAAGGGGTTAATTTGAAAGCAAGATATAAACCATTTATATCTAAAGCAACCAGGTATGAAGATCTGCCGGATATCAGGTCTTGCTCTATCTATAGCCGGCGGACATACCGTGGGAAATATTGACAATGAAACGGGAAATACAGATAGCTCAATAAGTAACAAACACATTTATCTTTGGTATAAAACAGAGTCTCTGTCAAGATTACCGAACTAAATATGTCTTAAAATGAAAGGTTTTACAAAAGAATGCGTCAAATCAATTGCTATAGCACTAGCTATAGCATCTACAACAACCACAATGTCTAATGCCCAGACTACATCGATGCAGTCCTCGTCGATGAAAAATACAACAGCATCATACCAGATGCCTTATTCAACACCGCAAAAGCCGGAAGATATCAGTCCTTTACTTAACGGGGAAAAGATTCCCAAAGCGATATTAACTGATGTATCTGGAAAGAAATTCGACCTCAATAAAGCGGTATCAGAAAAACCGACCGTCCTGATATTCTATCGGGGTGGCTGGTGTCCTTACTGCTCCAGACAACTTTCAGGATTACAACAGGCTGCACCAGAACTGGAAAAGCTTGGATACCAGTTGATCGCAATAAGTACTGACACCCCGGAAGAACTTATGCAATCTGCCACAAAAGAGAAACTGGATTATAAGTTACTTTCCGACGCTGACCTCTCGTTATCCAAACAATTTGGGATTGCATACAAAGCGCCCGAAGCATATTGGAATATGCTTCCAAAAACAACCGGTGGTATGGATACAGAGTTACTGCTTCCAGTGCCGTCAGTATTTATACTGGACAAAAGTGGTACAATCCATTTCGAGTATATCAACCCCGATTTTAAACAAAGATTAAGTCCTGATCTGCTAAAAGTCGTAGCCAACAGCATCAGAAAGGATCTTTAAGTATGCTTACGAAGCTACAACTATTCAAAAAAAGGCATCCCTGGCACCGCATACTTCTTCATTCCCGACTCATTGATCTCGACACCAATACCTGGTTTTTCTGAGACGGTGATATATCCTTTTTTCACCCATTCACCATCATAGGATACAATTTCCCGAAACATTGGTTGGGAATGGAAGTAACGCTGCCACTCTAGGATCATGAAATTAGGCACTGCGGCACAAACATGTACTGAAGCCATAGCGCCCAGAAACGACGCTACCATGTGTGGTGCAAAAGGAATATAATACAAGTTAGCCAGATTGGCTATCCGCTGTCCCTCCCCCAATCCGCCACACTTTTGCAGGTCCGGCATTACAATATCAACTGCGCCTATCTCCAGCATTCGCCTGAAACCATAGGCCAGGTATTGATTCTCCCCTACGCATATAGGGGTCGTGGTAGAATCGGCAATAAGTTTATACACCTCAATATTTTCAGCCGGCACGGGCTCTTCCAGCCACATCAGATTCAGGGGCTCCAATCGTTTTGCGATGGCATGGGCAGTTACCGCATCATAACGTCCGTGCATATCTGCGCAAATATCGATGTTTGGCCCTACTGCCTGCCGTGCAGCTGCCAGCTGGTCATACATACGTTGTAATTCCGCTGCATTAGCCGTCCAGTTATATCGGTCATATTTATTAGGATCGTTTGCCTGATCAAGATCAAATTTGATCGCATTGAATCCCATTTTTTTTGCATCAAGCGCTGCTTCAGCAAAATCAGTGGCGGTCGGCAGATTATATTGATACAATGCCGTATCGCAATAAACCCGCACTTTATCACGGAATTTGCCCCCAAGCAATTGGTATACAGGCAACCCTAAGGCTTTGCCCGCCAGATCCCACAATGCCGTTTCTATAGCGGATAATACGGCTACGTACATACCCGACTGAGCCCCCTGGAAGAAGCCCGATTTACGGATATCTTCAAACAAACGGTGTACATTCAAAGGACTTTGCCCTTCTATCCGCGCCCCAAGGATCTTTACAAGGTAATAAGTTCCGGCGACAGCATCCACTGCTTCGCCGCAACCCCAGATATCCTGATTGGTGTAGATCTTAACAAACAGGCTACCACGGATATAACCACATTTTACCGCTGTGATCTTAAGACTGGAAGGAGAAGATACTTTAGGTATGCGATCAATCGCCCTTTCATAACCCTGCCCGAAAATAGATAAAGGCGACAACGTGGCGGCAATTGCGGCTTGTGATATAAAAGATCTTCTTGAATTATGGTTTCTCATTTATATGTATTTTAGAGGGATGAGCATACTTCTGCTGCAGATTTCCGATAGCTTCGAATTCGTCGGACAACTTAGTAGTCAACTTCTCAAAGATGCGGAAGTAATCCGCATATATCCCATGATGCTGCCTGTTGGGTTTAAAAACATTGGAAAATTCCGCCGGTTTCGTGGAAACATCATCCAGTGATTTATATATCCCCATTTCAGTAGCACTCAATAAATAAGCGCCGAAGCTAACACTATGAAATTGTTGCCTTACCTGGACCGGTTTATTGAATATATCGGCAATTAACTGGCTACAAAAAGGAATCGTGCCAAAACTGCCGTTGACCGAAAGGCTTTCAATAGAACGATGCTCGCCTAGCGCCTTACCAATACTGTAGATTTCATATAAAATCCCTTCTATCGTAGCACGGATAAAATGTTTACGCTCATGATTGATATTAAGGCCGAAATAAGCACCGCGCGCATTTGCATTCCAGATCGGTGCACGTTCACCTAACAGGTAGGGCATGAATAAGAGTCCGTCTGATCCTGGCGACACATTAGCCGCTTCCTCCAGCAATTTCTGCATACTCTGCTCCATATCAAACTGACTGATAAATTCACCAAAATGCCTGGTGAACCATTCAAAAATATTCCCCCCGTTATTGGTTGGCCCACCTGATATATAAAAATTATCAGTAAGCAAATAATTAAAGAATCGCATTTGTTTATCTTTCAATACGGTTGGCCCTATTACCCGCACGGCTCCACTATCTTCAATCGTGATACTCGCTTTTTGCTCCCCTTTCATAATGCCATCTCCTAATGTAGCCAGACAACCATCGCTGGAGCCAATGAGGATTTTTGTATCTGGCTGTAGGCCTAATGACTGTTGATACGCCTTTTTCAATTTTCCCACAGCCGCAAATACAGGAACTACTGGCACTAATTGCTCCGCCGTAATACCGGAATATGCTAACGCATCATCTTCCCAGTCCACCTTATGAATGTTCAGCAATCCTGTGGCCGATGCAATACTATAGTCAATCATATACTCCCCGGTGAGCTGATGAATGATATAGCTTTTGATAGACAGAAACTTACTGGTCAGCTTGAATCTCTCCTCATCACGGTCCCGGATCCATGCAATTTTCACCAACGGAGACATGGGATGTATAGGCGTCCCTGTTTCCTCATACAGCTTTCTTCCCATAGTTGAGTTACGCAGTTCCTGTGCTTCTTGTTTTGCGCGGTTATCTGCCCAGGTAATGGCATGACCTAATGGATTCCCTTTCATATCGACAGCAAGCACGCTGTGCATAGATCCGCAAAAACATATACTGGCAACCTTATACTTTCTCGGATGTACATATTCATTTAAAATGTTTTTCAACACATATAAGGTTGTAATAAATATCTGCTCAGGGTCTTGCTCACTATAGTCAGGTTGGGCATGAAATGTAGGATAGCGCCCTTTCATCGATCCTATAACATTGCCATCAAGGTCATATACAAACACCCATATTCCATAAGTTCCTAACTCAACTGTTATGATGCAATTCATATCTACAACTATTTTATATTACGCAAATGATTTTTTCGAAATTCACTTGGACGATAACCTGTCAGCTTCTTAAAAGTGGTAGAAAAATGTTGTGAAGAATAAAAGCCGGTATCAAGTGCGATATCAGTCACAGTGACATCGGTCCGCTTCAATAATCTGATCGCTTCTGAAATGCGGATATTGATCAGGTAACTAATTGGCGAAAAACCCGAGTAACTTTTAACCTTTTCCGTGAACAAAGTGGTGCCCATACCTACGAGTCCTGCCATTTCTTCAACTGTCCACTGATGTGAAAGGTCCTGACGCAACAACACTTCCAGGTCCGTAAAGGCTTGGGGAAAATCACGTGGGGAACGCGTCTGGCGCGTCACTTTACGGGCAACCTGTATCAATAATTCATCTATATGCTGATTAATGCGCGTCTGGTAAGCCACTTCCATCCCGATCAACTCCGTATAAATACTTTTAATAATATTACATACTTCACTGAACCGGCTCAATGCAGGTAGATTGTTCAAACATAATATTTTGCCAATGGCGGTGGCTTCAGCGTCGGACAACGCGCTCCATTCACCTGGTTGTATATGACCGTTATCCAGCTTTTGCACGGTCACTTGTATCCATATATAGGAGCCAATCGCAAGTATGTTGTTCTCTGCGCCTAATGCAATACCAGGCATTATCAGCGCTACATCACCGGGATAGAACACATACAGTTGCTGGTTAATGTGCCATTCAAAACGGCCTTCTGTTATATGGTAGATGCGTAATCCTTCTGCAGTTGTTACCGGAAAGCTATCAGGCTGAATGGAACCATTCTTCTTCATGCCTAACTCCAGAATATGCGGGAACAACAACAGCTCTACAGATTTACCGTATTGTAGCACAAATTGATTCATATAGGTTATGTATAGGCATACATAAAGTAAGGAAATTTGTTCAACCTATACGTACAAAATTCAACGCTGTTTTATTTTGGAAGTTTTTATCTGTAATACCGGATAATTTGGTACTTCCAAAGATTCCTCACCACACCAATTTGCGTTATGAAAAAGTACTTCTACGGCAGTGCCCCCCGTCTTGCCGGGCCGTGGCTGCTTCTTATTTTAAATCTGATTGTCTCCTACACCTATGCACAAACTGTGACCGGAACGATTGCTGACGAGAAAGGCATAAAATTGCCCGGGGTTTCTGTAGTAGTAAAAGGAAGCTCCATCGGCACCACTTCCGATAGCACGGGCAGATACAGTATTGCTGCAGCCAACAACGCCACGCTGGTTTTTACTTCTGTAGGTTTTAAAACAACAGAAGTAAAGGTAACGGAACGCAGGGTAATAAATGTAGCCATGTCCATTGACAACCAAAACCTGGGTGAGGTGATTGTAACGGCGCTTGGCATTAAAAAACAGGCGCGTAGCCTGGGATATGCCGCCACCAGTGTTAAGCCGGAAGAAATAAGCGTAAACCGTAGTAGTAATGTGATGAATGCCTTGCAGGGTAAGGTAGCCGGAGTAAATATCTCTTCGCTTGGCACAGGTCCGGGCGGTACTTCCAAGATCCGCATCCGGGGCCAGTCGTCTATTTCAGGACAGAACAATCCATTAATAGTCATTAATGGAGTTCCGGTCGACAATACCAATTTCAACGATAATATCACTGGCGTAAAAGGTGGGGGTGTGTTTTCAGATGGCGGCGACGGATTGTCAAGTATTAATCCTGATGATATTGAAAACATGACTATATTGAAAGGCGCACCTGCATCCGCGCTGTATGGCTCCCGCGCCAAAGACGGCGTAATCATGATCACGACAAGAACAAAAGGGAATACAAGAGGTATCGGCGTTACTTATAATCTGAACTATACCAACGATACTCCACTCGATTTTACTGACTATCAAAAAGAATACGGACAGGGTGAAAATGGCGTCCGGCCCACATCACCAAATCCGACCTCCGGGCAATGGTCGTTTGGGGAAAAATTTGCTCCGGGAATGACGCAAATCCTTTTCGATAACTTAACAGTTCCCTATGAACCACAACCTAGCCGCATAAAAGAATTTTATCGTCATGGTCAGAATATTGCTAATACAGTTGCCTTTGAAAGTAGTAATGATAAAGGTGGCTTCCGGTTATCGCTCAATAATACCCAAAACAGGGGGATCATGCCCAACAACACCTTTAATCGCAAATCGATGAACCTTGGGTTTAGTTATAATCTTTCAGCGCAATTTTTGATATCCGGTAACATAAATTATTCCCGGGAAATCAATAAAAACCCACCCAATATAGCTAATCAGGACAATTCAATTCCTACTACGCTGATGGCCATGTCTACCTCCATGCCGCTGCATGTGCTGGATGAAAATAAATACAATTCAGCCGGCAATGAATACAATTGGTCAAGGTTTACTAACCGCACCAACCCCTATTGGGTAATGGCAGAACAATTCCATAACATTAAGCGGGACCGTATCTTCGGTAACGTCACCCTAAAATACAACCTCCGGCCATGGCTCAGCGTACAAGGTCGGTTTGGACAGGACTACTGGTCCAGGGACGAAGACGTAAATAACTTCCCAACCGGTCAGGCTTCCCGGGCAGCCGCACCGCCAGGATTTGTAAATGGCCTGTATACCCAGGAATCGCGGCGATTCCGGGAAACTAACCTTGACTTCCTGATAAATGCGAATAAAAAATTCGGTGAGATAGAAGTAAACATAAATGCTGGCGGTAACCGTATGCGTAAGCGGACTGACGCCAACAATGTTGTAGTAACAGACTTCATCACCAGAGGTATATATACTGTACAAAACGGACGTTCCAAAGACCCGGTTTATACGCTTATAGAACAGGGGGTAAACTCATTGTACAGTTCCGCTGAAATAAATTTCAAGCAGACTTTATACCTCACCGGTACCTTACGAAATGATTGGTTCTCCACCCTGTCGCCAGAAAACCGGAGTATTTTGTATCCATCTGTATCCGGTAGTTATATTTTTTCAGAACATCTGCCTCATGTCAGTTGGCTGAATTTTGGTAAACTGCGGTTAGGATATGCCGAAGTAGGCAGCGATGGAGATGTTGCGCCATATTCTAATCAGCTGTTCTATACACCCAATGCTAATTTCATCAGCAACCCCAACGGACAGGCAGTGCCCGTTGGCACCAGCAACATCAGTAATAACGTTACCGGCACTACATTACCAAACGCAAATCTAAAACCTAGCAGAGTAGCTGAAGTCGAAGCCGGCCTGGAAATGAGGCTATTCGATAGCCGTGTTAATATCGATCTGGCAGCGTACCGCAAAATCACAAGTGACCAGATAGTACTGGTACAGATCTCAGATGCGTCGGGATATCTTAACAGACCAATCAACAGTGGTAAAAGTCGTAATCATGGTTTTGAAGCCGTACTAAACCTGGTACCGGTAAGAAGTCTTAACTGGAACTGGGAATTTACTGCAAATACCTCCTATAATATCACAAAAGTACTAAGTATCATCACGGATAAACCAGGCGAACGTATCACTACCGGTACACACGTCTTCAACGGAGAAACAAGGCACGTGGTAGGTCAAGAAATAGGCCAGATTGCTGGCTATGGTTATGCGTATAATGATAAGGGACAACAAATATTCCAGTCAAATGGCTTACCCCAACGTACGTCCGACTTCCTTTTATTTGGCAGCGCATTGCCCAAATGGGTCGGCGGCTTCTTAAACACAGTCAACTATAAAGGATTCAGACTAAGCGTCTTTATCGATTATAAACTGGGTAATAAATTACTGTCAGGCACCAACTTCAATGCAATAAGACATGGACTACACAAAAAAACGCTGGAAGGACGTGAAGGCGGTGTGAAGGGCGTAGGTGTAGATGCCAGTGGTAATCCCAATAATGCTGTAGCGGCAGCACAGACCTACTGGGAACATCTTCGCTCACAACAGATCATTGCTGCTGTTGTATATAATGGCGGTTACTGGAAGCTACGGCAGATCTCACTAGGTTATGATTTCACCAGGCATCTCCCGGCAGGATGGCCTGTAAAAAGTATGAAGCTGGATCTCGTTGGCAATAATGTACTACTCTTAAAGAAATGGGTTGATAACATTGACCCTGAAACGTTTGGCTTTGGCTCCGATAATCAGATCGGGCTGGAATCACCCGGACTACCCACAACCCGTAGTCTTGGATTGAATTTGAACATTAAATTTTAACAGCCTCCATTATGAAAAAGATTTTTTTTCCAATCATCATATCATTTTTCTTTGTTGCCTGTGATAAAGGCTTAAGCGATCTGAACGTCAACGAAACCAATTCTACCTCGCTTGATCCGATCCTGTTGCTGAACCAGGCTATCATCAACACGTCCTTCCCTGTAAAATCCCTGGTATTCGATGTCGGAGTCGTACAGCAGATGGTATCTCCTAATGGTGGCGTACTCGCCGGCGCAAATTTCAACCAGGACAGTCGCGATGTAACTACCCAGCCACTGTGGACCGCTTACTATCAAAGCGTGATAAAAAATACATATGATGCACTTGTCCGGTCAAAGGACCTTGCCAATCGTAGTAACATGTACAATATGGCCCGCATTTACCAGACATATGTTTTTATGATACTTACCGACGAATATGGAGACATTCCTTATCTGGAAGCTGGTGCCGGTTTTAGTACGGGCGTACTATTCCCCGTATATGACCGCCAGCAGGACATTTATCCATTGCTTATACAGGAACTCACAGAGGCCGCGGCAGCACTCAATACTACTGCTGTTATCGAAACCGGCGACATATTATATGCTGGCAATATAACCAGGTGGAAAAAATTCGCTTACTCTCTGCTATTGCGTGCCGGTATGCGGTTGAGTAAAGTAGATGCGGCGAAAGCGCAAAGCACCGTGCAGTCCGCCATAGCAGGCGGCGTGATCACTGATAATGCAGACAACGCATATATAAGACATGATGCCAATTATACCCAACCTATTGGCAATACACTTAACGGAGGTGAGGCTGCTAATTTTTACCTCGCTAAGCCATTTGCGGACCAGCTAAAAAACACGAATGATCCGCGATTATCAGCAATTGCCATCAGATATGTAGGCGCCACCAGCGGAGCAGGACAAACTGCTGCTGCCGGTACGAGCGATCCTGCGAGACAAATTGGTATGCCTATCGGCAAAGACAATGGCACCATCGGTGCCGCTGCAACGGCCGACGGTCTGGCTAGTTTTTATGACTATAGTCAGGTTGACAGGCGCAGATTGCTCAAAACGTTTTCACCCGTGTTTCTTGTAACGGCAGCGCAGACCAACCTATTGCTGGCAGAAGCGCGTTTCCGGGGTTGGATCACCATGGGTACCGCTGCTCAATACTTCTCTGACGGCATTAGAGCTCATATGGATCAGATGGTAGTATATGACGTTAATTCAGCTATTAAAGCGGAAGACCGTGAAAATTATATAGCAGCCCATCCGCTTACAGCCGGTAATGAATTGGAGCAGATCAATACGCAATATTGGATTGCCTCCTTTCTGAATGGACCAGAAGCGTTTGCTAATTTCAGAAGAAGTGGCTTCCCCGAACTTTCGCCTAATCCCTATGGACAACCTGGGAATCCTGACGTACCTAATGGTACCTTCATCAGGCGACTGACCTATCCAACATCTGAACTAAGCGTAAATAGTGAAAATGTAAATGCGGCCATTTCAAGGCAGGGACCTGATAAGTTAAGTACAAGAATCTGGTGGGATAAGTGAAAAATGGCGGCAATGAATAAACAGAAAAAGCTAAGAAGCTCCGACTGGTTCGGCAAACAGGATAAAATGGGCTTTGTACACCGGTCCTGGTTCCGCAATCAGGGTTATCCCGATGATTATTTCGTTAACAGGCCGATTATCGGGATCTGTAATACCTGGAGTGAGCTCACTCCCTGCAATGGCCATCTTCGCGAAATAGCCGAAGTGGTAAAGCGCGGAGTGCTGGAGGCAGGAGGTGTTCCATTTGAATTTCCGGTTACATCACTCGGAGAAACGGTCATGCGACCAACCACAATGCTGTTTCGTAACCTGACCAGTATGGACGTGGAAGAAACAATCCGCGCCAATCCCATAGATGGAGTGGTATTACTGACGGGCTGTGACAAAACCACACCAAGCACAATCATGGGCGCCTGCAGTGTCGATCTCCCTACGATTGTAATACCAGGTGGCGCTATGCTCAATGGGCACTTCCGGGGTGAATGTATTGGGAGCGGTTCTTTCAACTGGATGATAAAAGAAAAACTGGGAGTGGAAAATTACACGATGCAGGACATTCAGGAAGTGGAAACCGGCGTAGCGCGCAGTCAGGGCCACTGTATGACCATGGGCACTGCCAGTACGATGGCCTGTATGTCAGAATCCCTCGGCATAACGTTACCCGGTGCGGCAGCTATTCCTGCTGTAGATGCGCGCAAGAAACTGCTGGCTCAATTAAGTGGCCGGCGCATTGTGGAGATGGTAAAAGAGGATCTGAGACTCTCCCGTATACTTACCAGGAATGCGTTTGAAAATGCAATAGTCGTAAATTCTGCAATTGGCGGCTCTACAAATTTTATTATTCATTTGCTGGCAATTGCCGGCCGGATCGGAATTCCACTTGCACTTAAAGATTTTGATATCATCGGCAGTAAAATCCCTCTTCTGGTTAACCTGAAGCCATCAGGAAAATTTCTGATGGAGGACTTTTATTATGCAGGTGGCCTGCCGGCAGTTGTACGCGAAATGCAACCATATCTGAAATCAGATGTATTAACCGTTAATGGAAAAAGCCTCATAGATAATTGCGCCATCGCCCCCTGTTATAACACGGATGTAATTGCTACACTGCAGTCTCCATTGCAGTCGGAGGCAGGTATGGTTGTGCTTAAAGGCAACTTATGTGAGCATGGGGCTATTATTAAACCCGCCGCTGCATCTACTCATTTACTAAAACACCGGGGACGGGCAGTCGTATTTGAAAGTATAGAAGATTATACCGCTCGCATCGACCATCCGGACCTGGATATTGATGAACAATGTGTGATTGTTCTGAAAGGCGTTGGACCAGTGGGTTATCCAGGGATGCCTGAAGTTGGAAATGTAGATCTACCGATGAAACTCCTGCAAAAAGGCGTTAAAGATATGGTGCGCATTTCAGATGGCCGCATGAGTGGTACTGCAGGAGGTACGGTAATATTACATATATCCCCGGAATCATCAATAGGAGGTACGCTGGCCTTAGTACGTAATGGAGATATAATAGAGCTGGACGTGGCTAACCGAAGACTCCATCTTGATATTACTGATGAAGAACTCGCTGCACGGAAGGCTAATTGGCAGCCCCCCCCTCCTATGGCAATCCGTGGTTATGTAAAATTTTATATTGATCACGTGCAACAGGCACACCTGGGCGCCGACCTGGATATACTACGCAATGGCTCCGGGGCCGAAGTTGTCAGGGATCTTCATTGACTTTGAAATACCTAAATTGTGAAATACATATTTAGGTTCGACTAATTCTGTAAATTTCTCTACATGGTCAGGATATGCGTCACTCGGAGAGATTGATGGTATTTTGTCCGCTGCATGTATCTAAGGCGTACGTTTGTACTAATTTAATTTATGATACAAGATTTTTTTGTAATTTAATCCTGCGCGGCTTCTATTGTCCGGAGAATTGAATGTGAGATCCGCCTTGATACAGAGACAAATCATACACGTTAAGAAACCCGATACCTGACCTATAATACTGTCCAAAAACCACGTATATGCAAAACATTCAAAGTAATAAGTTATTCTGGGCAAGCTGCCTGGCATTATTAGTGACCTCCCTTTCCTTTGGTATCCGCGCAGGAATGATGAACCAGTTAGGGGTCGATTTTCAGTTAAACGCGACTCAGTTGGGTACTATTACGGCTACCGCCTTTTGGGGGTTTCCGCTGGCCATGGTCGTCGGTGGTTTTATAGTCGACGTCATAGGTATGAAACGACTGCTCGTGCTTGCTTTTGTTTTTCACCTGGCCGGCATTGCACTTACCATTTTTGCCCAGGGTTACTGGACGCTGTTTTTCTCTACCTTACTGATTGGTATTGCCAATGGCACAGTAGAGGCGGCCTGTAATCCGCTGGTAGCAACACTTTATCCAAAGGAAAAGACAACCAGGTTGAACTACTTTCACCTTTGGTTTCCGGGCGGTATTGTGATCGGCACGCTGGTGGTTACTTTGTTTGTTAAACTCAATCTGGGCTGGCAATTGCAGGTGGCTACCATGCTGATACCTACTCTGATCTATGGATATTTGTTTTCAAGGCTCGATTTCCCACCTACTGAAAGGGTTTCATCCGGTTATTCCAGTGGTGATATGTACGCGGCAGTATTTACACCGCTTTTTATCTTCATGTTCGTCTGCATGCTGATGACTGCCATCACCGAACTTTTCACCGGTCAGTGGATTGGTCTGCTGCTAAAAAACGTCACAGACAATGCACTTTTGCTCCTGACCTTAACGACTGGTATTATGGTTGTGGGCAGAGCCTTCGCTAAGCCGATCGTTAAAAAGCTGGAACCACAGGGCGTACTCTTGTTTTCCGCTATTTTCGCTGCCGCAGGCCTTTATATGCTGAGTACATTTACAGGCAGCTCTGTATTCTTCGCCGCGCTGATCTTCGGTACTGGCGTATGCTACTTCTGGCCAACGATGATCGGTTTTGTTGCCGAAAACATCCCACAGTCCGGAGCACTCGGGCTTAACCTGCTGGGAGGAGCCGGGATGTTTGCCGTATCCATATATACTATGTTTATGGGAGGATTTTATGATGGTTTGATTGTTAAGCATCTGCCGGCAGGCACCAGCCTCGCCACCTATGCGACGGCCACGGAGGGGAGTCCCGAAGCTGC
Source organism: Chitinophaga sp. YR627 (assembly GCF_900114995.1). Lineage (GTDB taxonomy): Bacteria > Bacteroidota > Bacteroidia > Chitinophagales > Chitinophagaceae > Chitinophaga. Next base: position 378,104 of record NZ_FOUX01000007.1, on the reverse strand, counting down.
AATGTTAAACGAGGCGAAAAATCTTGCAGGCCCTGAGGTATTGAAGATCACTGTAGTGCTGCCAGTTATCCTGATTGTCGCGTTTACTTTCCTGGTAGTTTACATGAGATCCAGAAAGGCCAGACAAATGACCAGCGCCCAAACTATTTAAAAAAGCTGACAGCTTATATATACAGATGCCCGGCTTCAGTTTGAAGCCGGGCATCTGTATTCATTAGTATTATATGCTTACTTTAGTTCGTGAATGATTAATCACACACGAAAACCATGTTACTTCATATAAATAGCGGTCATTATAAAGCCCAAAAATCGATGCCGGGATATTTATTGATGCCAATAATCAGCTGATGAAAAAAACCTTCTGCTCACAAAAAACGTCCTTCCAGGCATCCCCTTAAAAGCCGCATTCTTCGACAGGATACAGACAATCCGGATATATAAAAAAAGTACATTTAGAAGGATAGATTATACTGTCCATACAGCGCTTTATTTTCAATGCTCTTTGCGAAATTAGGCGTCTCTTCACGATTATGGGCATCGGATGCCTCTTGTCTGGCTTTGGCCGCATCCTTCAGGCTAATTCCATGTTCTTTAATGAAATTCAGGAACTCCGGTGTTGCCGTCGCGTGAATGGTATTAGTGTATCGCGTTGTATTGTCGTCTACACGTTCAGCTCTGAGTTCCCAAAGCACCTGTACTTTTGATCTTCCGCCAGCAGTAATCGTATCCGACACGGAAAGCATTCGGCAATAATCAGGTCGATGAACGATGGCAACATAATGTTGCACCACAAGTGCATTCCCTATAGTTTCCACATTGATAGACATGGGTTCACCATCGAAGGTAGAAGTTACTCCGGCAGCTATGTGATTTACTGAACAGCGTTGATATTCAGCATCCGGCAAATTTAAAAGCCAGTCTGCGATATCTACTTTTTCAATAGGGGCATTGATGATTGCGCTTACCGAGGATTCGGAAAGTGCATTTTCAACGGTTTGTTTAATTTCTGTAATAGCAACATATGGCTGTTCCAATGCTCGTGTTAATATTGCGTTCATACTCATTTCGTGTTTAAAGTGCTAAATATATTATCAATCGATATCCGGATACCCGACTGATAACCCTTCAAAAATAGCCACGAATTATATTGTTTAAGTCCCGGTTCGCTGACTGGGGAGTTTAGATAGCCAAAAGAGGAAATCGAAATGGTGAGGCGATCTGATGAAATATCCGTCATGTTTAGGGGGCGTGTCAAAAATCATTTTTTACACGCCCCCTTTTTATTTAAGCAGCATATCAATACCCTGGATTCTGAACGACCCGTGAATTGCGATCTATCACATCCTGTGGAATAGGATTGAGATACATTTTCTGCAGGAACACATGCGGATGGTTCAATGGTACAACTTCATATTGCCATACACCGCTGTTATCTCCGGGAATGCTATTGGAAATCTTCATGCCATGTCTGTCATGGATCAGCAGTTGCTCTGCCGTTTTCCAACGTATGAGATCATAAAATCGTTTATTTTCAAAGCATAACTCTACACGCCGCTCGTGGTAAATAGCAGTGCGCATACCGTCCTTACTGAGCGCTGGCGGTAGATCCGGAAGTCCCGCACGGGCCCGCAACTGGTTCATTGCATCATACACAGAGGCATCCGGACCTACAGCTTCATTCTGCGCTTCGGCGTATCCAAGCAGCACTTCCGCATAGCGGTAATAAATAAAGTTTGCACCACTGATGGTTCCTCCACCGGGTCTCACGAGTGGGTTCAACCGTTTCTTAAAGTAGTATCCTGTATTGCTGACATCATCCGTACCGAAGTCGATCTGATTTTTGGAGGGCCGTACTTTATCTATGCGTGTATAAATAGTATCCTGCTTATCCATCCAGTTCATTTTGTATGGAGCACCGTCATAGACGATCCATTGATAGAACCTTGGTTCCCTGCCAACATATGGATGCTGAGGGTTATAACCAGATGCAGGGTCCTCTATACTTTTGCCATTTGCCATCTGAAACTGATCTACCAGTTCCTGCGTAGGATTGTAATTGCCCCAGGTATAATAGGCGCCGTTGATCCATACCGGTCCACCATATTGTTCAAAGGAAGATCCCATAGTGACAGCTACGACCTGACGGTCCCAGACCATTTCGCTATTATACTCATTCGCTTCATACCATAAAGCTGACAGGTCAGGAAACAGTCCATAAGGGTGACCGTTGCCAAATTGATCCAGGAATTGTCTGAAGGTAGCAGCGGCAGCGGCCCATCTGTTTGCGTCAAATTGGCCGTAACCAGCCACGTGGTGCGGGTCTGCCCCCGCAGCTGCTTGTGCTGCATTATAGGCCGGACTGGCAGCATATAGCTGTACCCAACCTTTTAAGGCCAGTGCCGCGCCTAAGGTAGCTCTACCTGCATCAGCATCACCCCTGTTATATTTAACAGCTAAATGGGCATTTAAAATAACTGTATCAAGGTCGCTGGTAATGAAGTCTACTGTTTGGACAAACGTGCTCCTTGGGTAATACAGCTGACTGCTATCACCGGCGTTACGATCTGGTACATTAGTAATAATGGGAAGGCCGCCGAGGTGCATCCAAAGTTCACTATAGAAGAAAGCCCGTAGGAAGCGTACTTCGTCCAGCCGTCTTTGTCTCCAGGAATCCGAAAAGTTGGCGGCATAGGCCTGGACCTTCGCCATGAAGGTGTTACATTTTCTGACGGCGGTGAAAGTGGCGGGCCAATTGGTAAGATCGCCTGATCCGGTAATGCCACCCCATACGGTATAGTCTGTGCCTGCGGGAGATACAATTCCCTGTTTCCAATTGTAGGAGGTGTAATAGAACCCCGCATCATTGTCATCGGTGAAATTATCCAGGTTCTCTGGTTGATTCCAGTAGTTTGGTAAACTGCTATAAATATCATTGAGGAAGATATCGGCATCTCCTTCTGTCGACCATTGCATTTCATCCGTTAATTGGGTCTTGTCCTTATTCTCCAGAAAATCTTTCGTGCAGGAAAAAAAAGGTACGCATCCGGCGAGCAGCATGATGTATATAAGACGTTTCATAATAGGTCCTGTTTAAGCATGAACTAAAAGGTTACATTCAATCCCGTCACAAACACTTTCTGATTAGGATAAGCTGTTTCTCCATCGGTATAACCCACTTCGGGGTCCATGAAATTCAATTTACTGATGGTGAATACATTCTGCCCGGATACATATACACGCAGGGATTGCATCTTCCAGCGCTGCGCGAGCGCGGAGGGTAAAGTATAACCCAGTACCGCTGTTTTCAGACGCAGCAGCCCGGTATTGGCCATCCAGAAATCGGAGGTCTGTGTATTATTGGCGTAGGGAGACTGGTTAGCCCGTGGATACTTCGCCTGCTGATTACCGGGTGTCCAGCGGTTATTATAGTATTCATACGCTGAATTACTGTTGTTGTTATTAAAGGGAATAGTCTGGAAGCCTGCAATATTAAAACTGGATAAGGAAGATCCCTGAAATAATAGGCTAAGATCCAGGCCTCTCCAGGAAGCAGATGGTGTGAACCCATAGGTGATCAATGGATAATTGGGATAACCAATATGCGTTTCATCATTGGCATCGATCTTTCCATCTGATTTTCCATCAGGTCCACTGAGATCTGCATATTTTATATCACCAGGATGTAAATTGCCAAACTGTATCACATTATAACCGTCTGCCGGATTGATGATCCCGTCATTATTCTTATCATCGGCAGTACTGAACAGTCCCAATGCGTGATAACCGAACGGCGTACCGAGGGCCCTGCCTGTCCGGCTTCTGTTAGGATTATTACGCGTAGCGGATGTTTCGAAGATCTGTAACATTTTATTACGCGCATAACTGAAGTTTGCGTTCAGGCCGATACGCAGCCCGTTTGCAAATTGATGTGTTGTACCCGCTGTGATCTCAATACCATGGTTCTGCATGATTCCTTCGTTCTCGTCCGATAAATTAAGGCCATATTCAATGGGGATAGTTACAGCTGGCGGCAGCAGCATGCCGGTTCTTCTTTCCCGGAAATAGTCCACTTCCAGGTCCAGTACGCCCTTCCACAATGACGCTTCAAACCCGATGTCTGTCTTAGTTGAGATCTCCCATGTGATGTTGCGGTTAGCTTCACGAGGTACAAAAGATCCCTGTACCATAGTGCCATTGCCCCAGGCATAGGCATTACCATACAAAGAATAACCCTGTAAATACTGGAAGGATGTTCCGGCAAGATTACCAGATTTGCCCCATGATCCTCTTAATTTCAGATAACTGACAAAGGGTACTCTTTGCATGAATGGCTCACCAGACATCACCCAGCCGAGAGATACCGCCGGGAAATATCCCCAGCGTTTGCCTGGTGCAAAATAATAGTGGCCATCATAACGGCCGGATGCTTCCACCAGGTATTTGTTAGCATAACTATAACCGACCCTGTATACGAATCCGATCTGACTGCCGGTAGATGAAGACCCGCTGTTATCAAAGTCATTTTTATTGGAACTACCCATGCTGAGCTCATCGATATTTACGCCAAAATTGTTTCTGCGGGCAGAAAAAGCACTTGAGTCGCTGTCTCGTGCTTCTGCTACCAGCAAACCAGTGATGTCATGTTTACCGAATGCGCGTTTGTAATTCAGATATCCCTGGTAAGTGTATGTTCGCTGTTGTGCATATTCCTGTTCCAGCCATGTAAATGTAGCGGCGCTTCCCTCGGAAGTGGAGATCTGCCTGGTGTAGCTATATGGCGTGGTAGACAGATTCTGCGAATAGAAATAAAACGGCGTATGCCATCCTTTACTGGTGGTTTGCATCGGGTCGAAGCTGAAAGCAGCCTTGAGACTTAAGCCTGGTATGAATGGCAGTTCCTGGCTGACCGCAAGGGTTGATAACATCGTGCTCTTATTATCACGCTGGTACCCTGCATTGAGCACGCCAATAGGAGAATTGCCTGCGAATTCTCCCCATAAACCATTACTATATCTCAGGTTCGCAATCGGGATGAATTTATAGCCACTGCGGAACAGATTACCGACCGTTGTAGCGGCATCCACAGAACGTGTCTGTTGCCAGGCACCGATCAATGAAACATTCACCGTAGTGGTTTTGGTAGCCTGTACATCCAGATTGACAGTATAGTCATACCGTTGATATTTAACAGGGTCAAACATGCCAGTCTGGTTCAGATAACCTAGTGCAACAAAATACTTCACTGATTGTGAACCGCCGGTCAGCTGGAGGTTGTAGTTCTGCATAGGCGCATGCAGATGCACGAGATCTTTGGTATTACTGATCGGATACCGGTCAGGATCTTTTGCATTCAGTGCCGGATAATCGTCGATCAGGTCCCTGGAGTAAGGCAATTGTGCGCCGCCTGGATTCTCATTAAGATAGGCTTCATTGTGGAGGCGCATGTAGTCCTGGGCATTCAGCATATCAGGATAATAAGTAGGTGTCTGCACGCCATAATAAGCATTCAGAGATAACTGCGGTGGGCCATTTGTTCCTTTTTTCGTAGTGATCAGCAATACACCGTTAGCGCCACCAAGGCCATAAGGCGCTACCGCAGCAGCATCTTTCAGCACCGTTACGGAAGCAATGGAACTGGCAGGTATTTCGTTGATATTGTTACGGATAATACCATCAACCACGATAAGTGCGCCATTGTTGCCTGTAGTGGCGATGCCCCGGATATGAATATCCGGATTATCGGCGCCCGGCTGACCACCATCAGGTCGCATACTCACACCGGCGACTCTGCCCGCCAATGAATTTGAGATATTGGGGACCGTTGCTTTCGCCAGTTCTTTGCCACCTACAGATGATATGGCGGCTGTGGAAGACACTTTTTTCTGTGTGCCATATCCGATCACCAATACTTCATTTAACCCACTGGAGCTCTCTGCGAGGGTGAGCTCCAGTGTACTGCGGCCTCCGATTGCAATTTCCTGCGACTGGTATCCCATGTAACTGACCTCAAGTACAGCTTTATCGGCTCCTGATACCTGCAATTGAAAACTGCCGTCCTCTCTGGAGACAGTACCCGTGTTGGCACCTTTTACTTTAACTGTTACACCAGCCAAAAATTCACCTTTTGCATTTTTGATAATGCCTTTTAACGTGGCTGCCTGCTGTTGCGAGAGGCTGGTCGCATTGTACCAGGCAAATGCCGGTAGTCCCTTGCCAGTCAGCAATAAGGACACGAGAAGTGTGGAGAGGCCCTTGCATAGAGCGGCTCTCCAGTTTCCTGGTTTCATATGTTTTTCATTAAACGATGGAATAATACATTTGTAGCTTTTACAAGCTATCAGATGCTGTTTCGGATTCGGAAAGTGTTAGTCAGGAAGTTCCCTTCAAAACGTGGAATTGGCTAAGTAATATCACTTTAGGTCATGACGTTGATTGGGTTGATGAATTATTAAATAACCGGTATCAGGTATCAGGGTGTGCGGTACAGAACGTGCCTCATGGGCCTATTGTGAGTTATTCTCTTCGTCGGGTCTTTGAATGTCTTTGTTAGGTTAAACCAGATACCAGGGTTTTATGATGAAATTTGAAAACGCTTAACGGGAGCCTGTCATACTTATTACTATAAATCGTACACACTTCTGATAGCTAATATAAGTTATTAAATCTGATAATTGTCAGACGAACATGTATTAAACTTTACGTAATCGATTCCTTTTTAGCGCATATGATCTAAGACCGCAGAATGGTTTAAAACTGGCGCAGAAGGCACCTCTTCCACAAACCTGAAATCAGATCCGAATATAGTTTATGGCTATTTCAGAAATAGTTTATCACTACAGCTGCAGTAATTTAAAATAACGGCGTTAATAGAACTGTACCGAGATGCATCATATATACAAAGAAAAGATGGGATTGGTAAATATGAAATTGTTTACAAACAAGTCGTAACTTAGGATATCCTGCTGCGTACGCAAATTCGTATATCATACTGGCGAATAAGACGCACATTAACCCTGGCGACGGCACCTTCGCTAAAAAAGCATTGTTACTATGGATACCATAATCATAAAAAGATCTACTGATGCTAATATAGAAGCCAGCCTCGGATGGTTGTTGATAGTAGCTATACCGGTTATCTTATTTTCATATGCATTCTTTACAGCAAGGCATAAACAGGATGCCATTGCGTATGGCATTATTATATTTGTATTTCTTCTTCCCTCTATTATCGATTTTCTTGCGACCTGCATTCCTTTAAAAGCCTCGATAATAATGTCAGATAAAGGATTACTACTCTCGCCAGGAAAAAGTATTTATAGCTGCTTTGCCTTTTTTCAAAAGATCAGCACCAGATCTGAAAAACGTCTGTTATGGGAAGATATAACAAGATTCAGATTAGTAGCAAATGATAGAGAATATACAATATGTCCTACCGATGGAACCGGTCCTGCAACTTATACAGCATCCATATGGCACCTTCATGTGGATGGTAAAACGAAGGATGACGAAGTTGTTTTTTGTATTCATGGTCTGGAACAGACTCCTGATAAAATATTGTCACTTTCTAACCACTTCTTAAAAGAGTATAGAGGCACAGAAAACCAGTAAGCTATCGCTTCAAAGAATCGCCTAAATAACCACAGCTACTATGAGTAACGGAAGAATAAAAAGGTTTATTATCTCAATTGAAGGAATCAGGTTCAGCAATATTATTTTTTCCGTTGTAAAAATAATATTGTGTATCTATGTCCTACGTACTGATCCCTTATCTTCTGGGTTCGGATATCTCATACTACTGCTATTCTGCGTTTCGGTAACAAGACACCTTTTTCTTTACTTTAATAAAATAACACCAGATAATATATTAACTTTTTGTCTTGACCTGTTAACTCCTTGCCTATACGGGTTTGTATTATATCACATGCTTTCTGTTTATGAAACTAAATTTCTGTCGGTTTTAGTCAGTATTTTCTTACCTGGTATAGTTTATTGCTATCTATTTGCCGGTAAGACTTATCATAGAATGGATAAAAGTATTCTTTGGGGCGGATTGTTTTGTTATGCGCTGCCGCTCCTGCTGGCATTAAATTATTCATTCGACTATTCACGGCCTTCAATAGAGAAATATTTCCTGATAAACAAATTTTCAACTACTATCGGATCAGATACTGAGGGCTATAGCGATAATTATTATTTTGACCTTATCCATACTGATAGTATTGCGAAGATTGCTCATTGGGAAGATGTAGATCAGAAAAGTTGTGCGTATTATCGAGATGATTGGATGTATAAAATGATTAAACTTAAAAATGAAACATTTCTAATATCGGCGAGAAAGATGCCTGCAAACAGTAAGCTGCAATGTTCTTTTTTATTGCGGAGAATTAATGGCACTGTCTTTAGAAAAGTCTCAACGGAACAGCAATATTCACACTTCGAAAGAGGCGATACTCTGCATGTGGAAAAACATAGGGGGCTGATTGGTATCAAGTGGTTACAGCTTTTAATGCCCCAACAATAGGCACCAGGATCATTTTTCATCAAGCCGTTAAGTAATCATGTTATATTGATATTCAACTAATGCTTAACATTTTAATTATATTCGTTTTAATCTAAACGCTTATTATTAAATTTATGTGTATTGACTTTACGACAAGTAATTTCAGGGTGCGACATTCCCGGCCTTTTTTATTCATCCATCCGACAAATCAACTTATGATGAACATCTCAAAGATCGCCACCCTCCTCCTATTTCTCCTACTCACCGCCGGTCAGGTTTTCAGCCAGCTAAGAACAAAGCCCGACACCACTATTGTAACCAGCGATGGAGTAAGGTTGTTTCTGAAGGTTAGCGGACATGGAAAACCCTGCATCTTTGTGCACGGAGGACCAGGTGCATGGAGTAAATCTTTTGAAGCCTTAGGCGGAAATGTATTGGAAGAGAATCTCACCATGTATTATTATGACCAACGAGGGTCTGGCCGATCCACATCCCCGGCAAATAAAGATTATAGCCTCTCCCGGATGGTTGAAGACATTGAGGATGTTCGCCGGATAACAGGTGCGGATAAGGTATACTTACTTGCGCATTCTTTCGGTGGTATCCCCGCATATCATTACGCCCTGAAATATCCTACGCATGTGGCGGGGCTAATCATGTTGAATGCTACCCTAAGTATCAATCATTCCCTACTTAGCCAGATCGGCTATATTAACAAGATCCTGGACACCAGTTTTACCACTGCTGATACAAGTGCCATTGTCTCCACCTATGTCGCTGCAATTACTGCGCTTCGCGAGAAAGGCAAAGGCTTTCAGATGTTGTCAGATAATAGCAGGAATGTAGCACTGCTTGACAGCATAGACAGGTCTGCCCCGCGAAACTATGATTTCGGGCGCGTAGCTCTCTTAATGCCGGAATACTTTGCAGATTTCAGACTTTCTACCGCTGATCTTAATATTCCTGTGCTAGTCATTTCCGGTGCGGCTGACCATAACATTGGCCCTGACCACTACCGGTATTTCCGCTTCCCGAATCAGCGTCTTAATGTCATCCAGGGCGGCCACTTACTCTATTACGAAAAGAACACCGACTTTAAACGCGCAGTCACCCGCTTCCTGCGATAGCAAGTATCCGCTGACTCCCGCTGTGGAGTGCCTTATCTAAAACATCATTTAGCAGGGCTTTCCATACCCAACAAACAAAATGTAACAATTTTTATTGCATGTTAGATTGTTGTATCTGAATTCGGATATCAACCAACGCTTCAAGTCTTTAAACTTGAAGCGTTTTTGTTTGTAACGATCCTATGCCCTATCCTTCGGGTCTTTTATCTGTAACTGGACGGAAAGCAGAATGATAACGATGACGTTCTTTCTTCACCAATGGGTAATAATGGTAGAAAAACGGTAATCTTATAATAAAAGTTCGATGCGCTATTCTTGGTATATGTCCCCCGATTACCTTTTCGATACAATCATGCGTAAACTTTTAAATAAATATATCGGGAGAAGGATATTGGTTTCACAAATTCGCTCCATTGAGCTGATTGATCTGTCTGGACGTTTCAAGGCAAATGTCCAGACAACCTATGCCATGTGAGGTAATCACGCTGCTGGAACAACATTTTGTTATCTAACAGGTAACCTTGCTAAGGCAAGATAAATGATCATATTTAGTTGGTAAGTCCTAGAACAATTAGTGAACAAAAACACATCTTTAATTGGAAAAAGTAAATATTAATATGAAAATTGTTTTATCCAAACTATGTGTCCTATATTCAAGAATAAAAAGAGCTTTATGAATGTTAAGTGCAAAAATTGTCTACCAGAAGAGGGGATTAAAATTCCAGAATTAAGTCTATCAGAGAAAAAAAGAATATCGGAATTGAAGCTCCAATCCCCTATCTATTCAGTAAAATATCTTATCGATATTTGTGGATTTAGCCATATGGAAGCTAAATTTATTGTAGCTCATGTTAATAGAACTTATGGACTTTGCAATAGGTGCAATTTTGACAAACTTGATAAGGAGTATATGATTTGCCCTAAATGTGGGTCATTAAATTTTAATTGGAAATGCTGAAATATACAACTCTCGCAAAGATGGTTTATTAGTATATTATACACTGCTTCAGAACACTGATACACACCTACCTATAATAGGGATCAAGTTTGATTAAAGCTGGCTGAATGATTTAATAGTAAATATTAAAAGAACAAGTTTGTTGATTTAAGAATTTTTATACTCCTTTTCTTCTGTGTGAATGATTCATTGTAAAAGCTACACGCTGAAACTGGAACCAGCTTAAAGATTGATAATTAAGATAATGTATGAAATTGTATAAAACAAAAACGCTCCAAGTCTTTCAACTTGAAGCGTTTCATTTCTGTGATCCCGCTGGGACTCGAACCCAGGACCCATACATTAAAAGTGTATTGCTCTACCAACTGAGCTACGGAATCATTCCCTCTTTTTGTGATTGGGAGTGCAAAGATAGGAAATATATATTTCGATCCAAATATTTCTTAAAAAAAGTTTATCCCTTGCTAAAATGTATCTTAAACTTCACTGCCGGATCATCATTTTCTTTCAGATCAAACACATGCAGTAAATAGTATTTACCCTGTACCCAATCCTGTACTGCATTGTCATAATACGGACTACCCGGGTTACCGCTTTGTCCGCCGGGATAGATACCATAGGCCTCTGTCTTCGCACTCAGCTGTACCACCATTTTCCATGACGGACCATGCAGTTGTTTTGTCGCATTTACAATATGGCGACCACCGCCTGTACGGAGATTCATTGCGCTGAAAGGTATGATTGACCGTGTCAGGTGACGGATATTCGTACCACGGAAACGACCAAACTCCAGTTTCTTCTGTGCGTCTAATGATTTGGCACTGTCCACCGCTATCGTGAACGCACCCAGCACAATCTGCGATAGCGTCTCTTTCCCTACTGTATGTATGTTATCAATGAATTTCATGGAAGAGTCCCGCAACAACCATAACAGGGTTGTTTTTTCCCAGGGTTGTTGTAAAGGCATTTTGTCTACTAAAATATCATCATCCCAAATGGATGACTGCAGTTCATCCCAGAAGATATTGAAGATAGTAGCGGCTTTACTGTCAGGCCCACTCTGTAAATCCCATTTATCAAGGATCTGCCAGTAGGTCTTTTGATCAGCGGTCAGCAGGGACACCGGCAGGTGTTTGCGGATCAAAGGCAGCGCGGCCCGCGCAAAAGGATTCAGGTTATCGTTTTGCAGGTCCATCATATCCTGTATCGTGATCTGGCTGTCAGCTGCCAGGACTTCATTGATGCGTTTGCCACGGAACAGGTCGAAGTCTGCTACGTAGCGGTATGGATAGGTACTGTCTGTCGGATGCTGATTGGCAGAGCTCACAAAGCCACGTGCAGGATTATAGATATGCGGGTTCTCACCTTGCGGCACGTAGCCCTGCCATGCAAAGGAGCTATCACTACCCGGCATGATCCATTTCCCCTGATCCTTCCAGCGTAAAGGGAACTGTCCGTTATGCCAGAGTGCTATTTCACCGGTTTTAGCAGCAAAAGCGAAGTTCTGCGCAGGACAAGCGTAATATTTTAAAGCCGCGAGGTAATCATTGTAGTTATGCGCTTTGTTGAGTTCCAGGAAGGTTCTGATCTCAACAGAAGGATCGAGTGCTTTCCATCGCATCGCGAGGAACTGATGATTAGTAGCCGTATCCGGGAAGACGTTGTCGTAGACAACAGGTCCCCAGACAGTATAAGCGACAGTATCATAATAAGGTGCTTCTCCTTTGACGTTGATCTTCTCAATACGCATTTCTGCGTCGCGGTAGCTGCCGTTGAAAAGGTATTGCTGCTTTCCATTACGGAACTGCATCAGGTAATAATCTTTTACATCCTCTGCCGCATTCGTCACGCCCCAGGCAATATGATCATTAAAGCCGATGATTACACCGGGCGCGCCTGGTAAGGTAGCACCATAGACGTTCATATCGGGTGTATGGATCTGTGTTTCATACCAGAGTGACGGTAAACTCAGACCCAGGTGAGGATCATTACAAAGAATAGGCGCACCGGCACGTGTTTTCGAACCAGCCACTGCCCAGTTGTTACTACCGTTGTCCGGATCAGGTCTTTCCTCTTTGAAGTGCAGCGCAAGACCGGCAGCATTCAGGATGCTATCCACGGGTGGTGTAACCTTTACCGTCGGCGCCGGATATTGTGTACCACGGGGAATGATCGGATCGATACTATCGCCAAAATCGGGATACAGATTGTCGAAGTCTGCTTTACTAAAGAGACGGCGGGCATTGGTGTATACCAGGTCGTTCGCACCGCCAGCCAGATCTGCTGCCATCATTTTGAGCAGCAATGCTGAATTCAGCGGCGTCCATTTCTCTGGTTTATAGTTCAGGAGTTTGTATTCTAAAGGAAGTGTCGCATTGGTGAGGGTGTTGATATAAGCATTGATCCCATCGGAATAGGCGTTGATCGCCGGACCAGCCACCGAATCTGCCTCCATCGCTTTCAGGGCCTGTTCGGCGCCATACAGCATCCCGTTACGGCGCTGCTGACGATCATAAGGGATCATCTTTGCACCCAGGATCTCTGACAGACGGCCAGCTGCTGCAAAAGATTGCAGCTCCATCTGCCATAGCCTGTCACGGGCATGCATATATCCCTGTACGTAGTAAGCGTCAGTAGTATTTTCTGCGAAGATATGAGGCACCATCCTGTCATCCAGCCAGACTTCCACCTTTCCTTTCAGACCAGGCAGCTGTAAATCTTCATTGTAATCTTTACTGATAGAGGTCGCGTTCTGCCAAAAGCCTTCCTGCGGACTTAACAAGCGTCCGAGTGGTGGAAGTGAGCCCCAGGATCGGTCAAGGCAAACTATCAGTGCAATGGTTATCACCGCTGAAACGGTAAAGGGAACAAATCTCATACGTACTTACTTGTTCTGCTAATATACATAAAATATGCCGCAGGCATCGGCGTTATCCTGCCAATGCCTTTATCAGCCGGTCAACTTCTGTCTCCGTATTAAAACTGTGCAATACGATCCGCAGCCGCTCTTTGCCTTTGGGCACCGTCGGATGCAGGATGGGACGGACATCGAGTCCGGCGGACTGTAGGCTGATCGCTATCCTGCGCGTCTCTTCATTACCTGGCGTCAGTACGATCTGTATGGGGGTCTCGCTGTATATTGTACTCAAACCGGCTACTCCTTTCCTGAAACGGATGATTAAAGCGGACAGCTGTTCCCTGGCTGCCTGCATATATGGAAACAACTCATAACTGGCCACTATCGCCGCGATAGATGTAGGAGGCAATGCTGTTGTGTAAATAAATGAACGGGAGAAGTTCACCAGGTAGTCCCGCAGATGCGGACTCCCCAACACCACCGCCCCATGACAACCTACTGCTTTACCAAAGGTGTGTACTCTCGCAAAACAGGCATCCTGCAAACCCAGATGCTGCACCAGGCCCTCTCCTTTTGCCCCCACTACACCGGTCGCATGCGCTTCATCCACAATCAGATGCGCACCATGCTGGTCGCAAAGTGCTGCCATTTCCTGCAAAGGCGCAAAATCTCCGTCCATGGAATACACAGACTCCACCGCCACGAAAATATTACCGGAAGCATGCTGCAATTTCTTCAGCAGATCCTCCAGGTCATTATGTACAAAAGAAAAGGCCTGCGCCCTGGATAAGCGTATACCATCCCTGATAGAGGCATGAATCAGCTGATCATAAATGATGGTATCTCCTTTCTGTGGTACAGCCGAAAACAGACCCAGATTGGCATCATATCCTGAATTATAGATCAGTCCTGCCTTTGCCTGATGAAAGGTGGCCAGCATTTCTTCTGCTTCCTCCACCCAGGCATAGTTGCCGGCCAACAGACGCGATCCTGTACTGCCATGCATATACGGCCTCGCCTGCAATAAAGCATGGACTCCTTCCTGCATAGCGGCACTCTGTGCCAACCCCAGATAATCATTGGAACAGAAGTCCACCGATCCCGGCGCTGGTAATCTCAGCCGGCGGAATGCATGCTGCGCCTCGCGCTGCGCCAGTTGCTGTAAAAGAAAATCTTCTTTCATCTCCCAAAGCTAAGTAACTTTGCCCTATGAGTAAAGTCTCCATATTAGGTCTGCATCTTCCTACTGATCCACGCTGGGTAAACCTGGCCGCGATCTCTCTGGAAGAAATTCTGACTGACCATGCCTTCTGCGAACAGAAAGCCGCTACCTCCTGTATTTCCCTGATCCAGCGCTATCCTGAGAAAGATAAACTGGTTCAGGAACTCGCTCCTATTGTTACAGAAGAATGGGGCCATTTCCGCCAGGTACTGGCCGAAATGCGTAAACGAGGGTTCTCCCTTGGTAAACAGCGAAAAGATATGTATGTGAATGCCCTGATGGAACACCAGAATAAAGGAGGTGATCCGCAGAGCGTGCTGCTGGACAGACTACTGATATTCGCCCTGATAGAAGCCCGTAGCGCCGAGCGTTTCCGTCTGCTGAGCGAAGGACTGGAAGATGAATACCTGAAAGAATTCTACCGTAAATTCATGATATCCGAAGCAGGACATTACCGCCTGTTCATTGACTTAGCCAGAGAATATGTGCCGGAAGAAAAAGTAAAAACCCGCTGGCAGGAATGGCTGACACTGGAAGCGGATATTATGAACAATCTGGAAGTGCGTGGGGACAGGATGCACTAGAAGTTAAATCCGATGTTGACATACATCCGTAAGCGTCCGTCCTGGTCACAATACATCACGGACGCTTCTATAGGTCCCATAAAAGACGAATACCCACCTGTTACCCCATAACCACTAAAATATTTATATTTAGACGACACATCTCCCAGGAAGTCGTATACAGCGACGCCCGCGCGTGGTATCGCATAAGTGTTCCGCATAAATTCATATTGCCAGGATAATTGCATGGTTGCTGCGCTTGAAGTGGTGATCTCCGCCTCTCTGATGCCTACCAGTGGTAACTGATTACGGATCACGTTATTCAAACCACCCAACAGAAATGCGTTGATCGGTCCCTGCCGGTGTGTGAAATTAGCTGCTCCCCCCATCTGTACCTGGAAGGTATTTCTTGCATTGAATGGTACATTGTATTTTGCCTGCAGGATCGTACGCTGGTAATCATTGAAATTAAAGCCATAATCGGATGGCATGATCTCGACGCCATCTTTATACACTCTGTAGCCCGTCTGCTGATGGTATACCCAACCGGATTCGAACTGTAGATCCATCCCACGATGCGGATAAATTTTTCTGTCCAGTGAGTTCACACCAAAGAACAGGAAACTGTTCAGCTGATTACCATTACCTCTCAGCACCTCCACCGATTCATAGCGCGGACTGATATTCATAAACTCATAACGTGTTCCTAAACCCATTGCCATCATACTATTCAGGGTATACTGGAACTTCGCTTCACCGTTCAGGTATTTCAGGTGATACTCCATCTGTCTTTTTAAATCCTTGTATAGGGAAAGTGCATCGTCTTCAAAATAAACGCCCAGTCCGAAACCAAAGTTCCGCTTAGGTCCAAGGTACTTGAAGAACTCTCCCTGTACTCTTGGATTCTCACTGATTGCCAGACTTACAAAAGCACGGGAGTTGGGCACTACGAAATTACGCTGTGTGATGTTGATGATCGCACTGGCATTCGTAAAACTATTATACTGCAATGCAAATTTGACATAGGTAAGTGGGTTCTCCTCCACCTGGATATCCATGATACTTTTACTGTCACCCTGCGGATTCAGGTGATAAGTGATCATCTTATAGAAACGCGTGCCAAATACATTCAGGACGGCATCTTTAATATCCTGCGGCGTATAACATCCACCTTTCACCAATCCTAATCTTCCCAGGAAAAAGTCGACATCCGAATGCACCAGACCAGTTACGCTAATGTCTACCAGTTCGATATCCGGTGTAAATGGTAAGCGGTCCTTCACAAAAGGTTTGTCCGGTGGGTACAGGGCATTGAGTGAATCCGCCATCTGTTTAAAGAGCGGATACATTTCATTTCCTTTCTTCTTCCCTATTTCCAGTAATGAATCTACGCTTCCGAAACTGGCAGCACTGTAATCATCGAGATGATGTTGTATATAAATGTCTGTCAGTTTCTTAGCCTGTTTAAAATCATCGGCATCTTTGTAAAAACCCAGCTGATAAATGATATCCAGGGGTGTTACCAGCTGATCCGCTTTACGCAGACCGCCACTTACATTGGATCCTATCACCAGGTCGGCCCCCATTTCCTTTGCCGTGATCACGGGGAAGTTACGTACGACGCCACCATCCACCAGCTTTCTGTCACCGATCTTTACCGCCGTAAATACAGAGGGGATAGCCATACTGGCGCGTATAGAAGTTACGATATCACCGGTATCCAGGGTGACCACTTCTCCTGTAGTGACGTCTGTCGCAATACATTTAAATGGAATATTGAATTTTGAGAAATCTCTAACATTGTTAACCGGCCAACACAGACGGGCCAGTTCCAGCCATAGCTGTTCGCCGGCAATTACACCGGAAGCCAGTTTTGGCTTTCCATATTCAAAGGGAATCTCTATCAGATATTTGTTGTATTCGCGCTTTTCTTCGTAGGAGATATCTGTCAGGGTCGGCTGGTTAGAAAAGAGATTATCCCAGTCCATCTGCCGGGCGAGTTTTTCAATAGCATCACCGGAATAACCCATGGCATAGAGGGATCCGACGATGCTGCCCATACTGGTACCGGTTACATAATCCACCTTCAATCCGGCACTATCCAGCGCCTGTAATATACCTATATGCGCCAGTCCTTTAGCGCCACCGCCACTGAGTGTCAACCCTATTTTAGGTCTTTTTGCCCTTTCCTGCGCGAAAATCACCACAGGAAACAGTAAAAAAATGAAGATAATAACTAAAGCCAGTCGTTTACGCATATATGATTAGTGTGGTACTGTCCGGAAGCCTGAATAAAGTACATTGAAGATACTCATAATAAAGGACGTATTTCAAGCTCTTTTCCCCTATTTAAATATGTAAATACTATAACATTTACAACAATTTCCCTATATTATACATCGATATCAACCAAGTAACCACGTACACGTCTATGAACAACAGCAAAATCTCACAATCCATCTGGCAGGTAATACTGGCCTCTTCCGCTGGGACACTGATTGAATGGTATGACTTCTACATTTTTGGTAGTCTGTCCGCCATTATCGCCCAGAAGTTCTTTCCGCCCAGCAATCCTGATCTGGCCTACATTGCCACATTGGCGACTTTTGCCGTGGGATTCATTGTTCGCCCTTTTGGGGCCATCGTCTTTGGCCGGCTGGGTGACCTTACCGGACGTAAGTACACCTTCCTGCTCACCCTTTTGATCATGGGTGGTTCTACCTTTGCCATCGGACTGGTACCCGGTTATGACAGCATTGGTATTATGGCACCGATCATCGTATTGGTGCTCCGTTTGCTACAGGGTCTTGCACTTGGTGGTGAATACGGAGGCGCTGCCACCTATGTCGCGGAGCATTCTCCGCATGACCAGCGGGGATATTACACCAGTTTTATTCAGACGACCGCCACCCTCGGCCTGTTCGTCTCACTGGCTGTGATCCTGCTGACCCGTTCCAGTCTGACACCGGAAGACTTCAACGCCTGGGGCTGGCGTATTCCCTTCTGGCTGTCCATTTTGCTGGTCGTGATGTCGTATTACATCAGGATCCGGTTGAAAGAATCGCCCCTGTTTGCCAAACTAAAATCGGAAGGCAAAACCTCACTCAATCCCATCAAAGAAAGTTTTGGTAAAAAAGAAAACCTGCGTCTGGTATTACTGGCTCTCTTCGGTGCTGCCATGGGCCAGGGCGTGATCTGGTACACAGGTCAGTTTTATGCGTTGTCATTCCTCCAGAAGACAATGCAGGTAGAATTTGTACAGTCCAATATCATTATCGCCGTCGCCCTGTTACTTGGCACTCCTTTCTTTATTTACTTCGGTAAATTATCTGATAAGATCGGCCGTAAGAAGATCATGATGACCGGCATGCTGGTAGCCGCTCTTGCTTACTACCCGATCTATGCCGGTATGGATCATATCGGTGATCTCAGTAAGAAAACAGAAGATGTTCCCCGTTTCAGTATTGAGAATTCCATCAGTCGTAATGACAAAATGCAGAACATCGAGAAAACCGTGAAAACGACCGCTTACACGGATGGCGCAAGATTCCGGGAAACAACGATCTCCACTGATGGAAAAACAGAAACCATCAAAGAAGTGATCGTGAGCAATACACAGCTCTGGCAACTGATCTTACTGGTATTCATACAGGTGGTTTTTGTAACTATGGTATACGGCCCCATTGCCGCATTCCTCGTAGAATTATTCCCCACCAGGATACGGTATACTTCCATGTCGTTACCTTATCACATCGGTAATGGCGTCTTCGGTGGATTGTTGCCTACAGTAGCCACATTACTCGTTACTGAAACGCATAATCACCTGGCGGGACTATTATATCCCATCGCGATTGCGCTGGTCTGCTTCGTGATAGGCGTCACGGGGATTAAAAAGAATATGATCAGTGAGGAGTAGCTATCATATCTTTTCATGAGTATCAGAAGATATTCACTATTTAATTTTAGCTATTATTCAGTATCAATCTGACAACACAAAACCCGCGTAATCTCCTTGTATTACGCGGGTTTCATATTTTTACAGGCCTGCTTATATCGTTGGATATCAATCTATCCGGGCAGCTTTTTTTTAGCTCCTTTTTGTAGTTATCAAAAATAGTCCTAACTTTTCCTTATAATATGGATCTGTGTTATTGTTTAGTGAGTCCCCCAAATTCCTGATCATTTATTATTACCCCAAAGTCACAACAGCAAGGAAAAGCCAATAGTACAGTCATTATCAGCAAGTCTATTTAAGTATACCGTCATTTCTGTCCGAAGACAAACCGGTTTCTGAAAAACCCGGTTGCGTAGCTATTCATAACTGCCCCACTATGTATGGCATCATCACCACAATACCGGGCGCACTTAAAGGCGGACTGTTTGCCATAGCAGTCGTTGGTTTATTTTATTATACTAAATGTAATGCTGTCATGGGAGAAGATTTTTGTAATGCCTTATCGGGCAATGACCGCCGCGTATTGCAACAGCAGACGGACAGCTTTTTGCGTACCCTCAACGCCGGCGCCAATCAACAGGCAAATATAGCAGCGATCATTCAATGGCTGTCTTCCCACCCCTGCATCAGTCAGGTGGAAGCCGGACATGGTATGTTACGCTCTGATCCGCCGGTGAAGGAGTTTTTTGTAACGATGAAAGATAGTCCGGGCAGCAGCGTTACCATCGGCGTGGAGTTCGCCCCTGACAAATTGCGATTTCATACAAAATAACTGCAACAATGAACCCCAACGAACTGCATTCACAACAAAACGAGATGCTGAGCAACCTCGAAAGTGTAAAGCAATCCCTATTGCAGATACCAAATGTTATAGCAGTGGGAATCGGCATCAAGGAATCCAATGACACCTTCACTGATGAAATAGCCTTCCGCGTATTTGTAGAAGAGAAAAAACCACTGAATGAACTGAAGCCAGAAGAAGTGGTCCCCTCTGTTATTGCAGGTGTAAAGACGGATGTACTAAAACCTTACGTCGTCAAACCACGGCCTGACGTATGCGGTACTGAACGCAGAACACTCACCAAACACAGGCCATTACAAGCTGGAATAGCCATCTCCATCAACTCTACCTCTTATGGTACACTTGGCTGGTTCGGCAGACTTACCGCTGACGACAGCGTGATATTACTCACCAACAAACACGTAATCGGTAATACAGCAAACGATAAAGTAGCGCAACCCAAATTAGGAGACGTCAGCAAGTGCTGTTGCTGCGAATGTGGAGACGATAACGCCATCGGCAAAGTGTTATTTGGCATCAAAAATAATGTTGTCGATTGTGCCATCGCACGCATAGATGAAGAATGGACAGCAGGACTCAATCTACAGATCACCAATGACGCCACATCCGAAGTACTGGAAGTCGCCTCTCCTCCTACCGCCGCGGCAGTAGTTGGTGGTGTGGTCAGAAAGATAGGCGCCCGCTCCGGATTTACCACTGGTGTGGTCGTACATATCGGTGATGCCGCTGTTGCAGGTACAGACCCTGCCGGAGGCACGATCACCATCATTCCCGACCAGGTACTGGTGATCCCTCATTCCACAGAAACTTATCAGGTATCTGATATGCATACAGGCACACAGGTGTGCAAGTTCGCCTTCTCCAACAATGGAGATTCCGGCTCTGTCATCCTCAATGCAGATAACAAAATTGTTGCCTTGTTACACGGTGGTGATGAAACGACCAATTCCGTGGACATAACCTTTGCCAATAACATCGCGAATGTGCTGGCAGCGTTAACTACCGGCACATTCCCTATTACCCTGTCTTCGACAGATGCAGGCAGACGTGATACAATCAAAACACGCACCATCAGCAGATCAGCGCCTGTCACAACAGACAATCAACTGGAAGCCCTACGTGATGCAAATAAGGACAGCGTACTTTATCAGTTGTACGAAAAACATCATGCCGAAGTCCTGCAACTCATCAATCATAAACGCCCTGTAACCCTCATCTGGCAACGTAACCATGGACCTGCATATGTTGCAGCTCTTGCCCGTGCGGCAAGGGAAACAGGGTATGAACTCCCCTTACACATCAATGATATTTCGCGGGAAGATCTGCTATTGGCAATGGAGAACACGCTGCATGCACATGGATCTGCTGCATTAAAACAGGACCTGCTGCATTACAGAGAAGCGATCCTCACCTCCCTCTGTCATACGCAAAGTCTGGATGCGATTGCGGCTGTCTGCAAGGCTACCGGATTGATTGAAAGCATTCCATCCCCGTCTATACCTAAACTCATTTAGCAATGGCATCAGCAAGACAAATAGGTACATTCGAGGCGATCACCATGGGGATCGGACATTTCCTGTCTCCCCTGGAGCAGGAGCTTGCCGGCGGGAAAGCGCGGGATCTGCTGGCTTCTCTGGGATTACAACTCCCGCCTGCGGCAGATGGCGTGCCTGCTTTCTCCAGTGCCATTGCTGATACCTACAATAACGCGAAGCAAATCCCGACACTGATCAATAGTCTGGTAACAGCTATTGACGCAGAGAACGTCAGCAATATCTTCAATGCCGCCAAAGACCTTGCACAGGCTATTGTCAATACGATCAAAGGATTTGACGGTGTGGCAACTGCCATCAATGGCCTAAGCGGCCCTACCGGTATTCCCGGCCCTGTACTCAATGATTTTGCGACAAAGCTGCCGGGACGTCTGATGGATTATCTGATTGTGCGGAATATTGAACAGGCGCCTGTAATACCGGAAGTCCTGGAATTCATTGGCGCAATAGAACGAAAACTGGTGAATGCAGGTTCGGGTGATCCCAATCTGCCGGAGTTTGAAGAATACAGGTTCCATGTCGACAAACTCATGGACTTTCTATCTGCTCCGCTGGACCAGTTAAAAAGCATGTACGACTGGGGCACTGGCAGCTTCGATGGCAATAAGCTCCTGCCTGCTTTACAGCATCTGGCCAACTGGGCCGGTTATCCGGCAGTGATCGACACCAGTGTCAATCCGAATGTGCTGGATATCTTATTCGCAGAAATCTCTCCTAAAACAGATATCAATCCCAAAGGGATTACCATCCGGCTGGTCAAGAAAATTGACGTCAGTAATACCATTCCTTTCAATCAGGGAGGAGACTGGCAGCTGGAAGCACTGATCAGCGGTGATATTGAAGCCTCAACAGCTATTACCATTCAACCAGATGGCAATATCACCTTTGCACCGCCTGCGGCAACTGTCAATGGCGACTATGGTGTACGCTTCACTTCCGGTAAAGCTGATGGTACGCCTTTTATCATCTTCGGACAACCTGGCAACTCCCGGCTGGAAGTCAAACAGTTTATCCTCGAAGCAAAGACCAAATTAAATTTTGGCACCAGTACAGCCCCTACTGCGCCGTTTGTGATCAGTGGCGATATCAAGGGCGGCAAACTCATTATTGACACTTCCGGCGCTGATGGCTTCATTAACAAGTTGCTGTCAGGCATCAAGATAGAAAATGAGTTTGAGCTGGGTATGGGATTCAGCTCTTCACAGGGGCTTTTCTTCCATGGCAGCAGTGTACTGGAAGTACGTCTGAACGTACACCTTTCTCTGGGTCCGATAGATATCAACGGCCTCTATCTGTCCTTCGGCATGCAGGGCAAGGAATTTCCTATTGGTCTGGCGACAGATATCAAAGCCAGTCTGGGGCCATTGAATGTCGTCGTAGAAAACTTCGGCGTACAGGCAAAGATCAGTGTGCCAGACGATCGTAAAGGCAATGCTGGTCCGCTGAATTTCGACATAGGATTCAAACCGCCTAAAGGCGTTGGTTTATCTATAGATGCCGGCATCGTAAAAGGTGGCGGTTACCTCTATTTTGATTTCGATAAGGGAGAATACGCCGGTGTGCTGGAGCTCTCCATTGTTAAGATTGTCACTGTCAAAGCCATCGGGCTTATTACGACAAAGTTGCCCGATGGCAAGCCGGGCTTCTCTTTGCTCATTATCATCACGGCGGAATTCGGCACCGGTATACAGTTAGGATTTGGATTCACCTTACTCGGACTGGGTGGTTTACTCGGTCTGAACCGGACCATGCTACTGGAGCCACTTGCTTCAGGTATACGTACAGGCGCTATCAACAGTATTATGTTCCCGCCGGATCCAGTGGCCAATGCACCGCGCATTATCAGCGACCTGCGGACCTACTTCCCTCCTTATGAAAGAAAGTTCCTGATCGGTCCGATGGTGAAACTGGGATGGGGTACGCCGACGCTGATCAGTGTAGCTTTTGGTATTATCATAGAGATCCCGGGTAATGTAGCGATCATCGGTGTGTTACGGATCAATCTACCTGATGAGAATGTGCCCATCGTTACTATTAACGTAGCCTTTGTTGGTGCGCTGGAGTTCGATAAGAGCAGGATCTGGTTCTTTGCTTCCATGTTCGACTCCCGGATACTGTTTATGACGATGGAAGGAGACATGGGATTGCTGATGGACTTTGGTTCTAATCCGAACTTTGTGTTGAGCGTAGGCGGTTTCCATCCGCAGTTCAATCCACCGCCATTACCTTTCCCGAATCCAAGACGTATACATATTGATGTACTGCGTACGCCGGTAGCGCGTATTACGGCAGAGAACTATTTTGCCGTGACCTCCAATACCGTACAATTTGGTTGTCGTGCGGAGTTCTTCTATGGCATCAGCGCATTCAATCTGCATGGCGATTTCAGTTTTGATGCACTGTTCCAGTTCTCGCCTTTCCGGTTTATGATCGACATGTCCTTCTCACTGGGCATGGATGTATTTGGTGTGGGTGTGTTTACGGTACGGCTCAAACTACATCTCAGCGGACCAGCACCCTGGAATGCACGTGGTACAGCGACACTGTCTATCGATCTCTGGCTGTTCTCTATTGATATCTCCGTTGACTTTGATATCACCTGGGGAGAAGCTGACAATCCGAAACTGCCAGCCATCGATGCGATTCCGATCCTGGTGATCGAATATAACAAAGCAGATAACTGGAAGGCGGAGATCCCTGCGAATCTGACCCTGCTGGTATCATTGCGCAAACTGGATACCACGATAGAAACACTCGTGTTACATCCACTGGGTACCCTGCATATCAGTCAGCGGGCGATTCCTTTAGGTATCAATGTCGATAAGGTAGGCGCGAACCCGGTTCAGGACGCACATCTGTTCTCTGTAGAAACTGCCAGTCCGGGACTGACCATCACGAGTATCGCTCCACAGGAAAGATTTGCCATTGCGCAATTTCAGGAGATGAGCGATGCGGATAAGTTATCACGACCTGCCTTCCAGGAAATAGATGCCGGTGTCGAACTCGCCTATTCCGGCAAACAGCTTGGTTCTTCGAAAGTGACAAAACGCATCGTGCGTTATGAAGTAAAGATCAATGATGTGGATGGTAAACGGCGTGCGTTCCGCTGGTTTAAGAATATTGGCACGCTCTTCTTCCACTGGCTGGGCGGCAATGCAGTAAGTTATTCTGCACTGTCCTACAGCAGGAAGATCGCCATGGTACCAACACTGGCTGATGACCGGATCAAGGTAGCACAACCCGGTTACGTAGTAGCAGGTGTAAATGATAACAAGCCATTGTCCAGTGCACCGGTATTTGCATCAGAGGCACATGCGCATGACTATCTGCAAAAAACGTTTATCAATAATCCCGGGATGATAGAAGAAATTCACGTCATTCCAACATTTGAAGCCACAGCAGTATGAGTATTGCAACTTATTCCTTTCTGCCTTACCTGCGTCAGGGACTGGCAAACGGTCTGCAATCATCCGGCGGAGCCCGCGGTACCTTTACCGTGGACCTGAAAGTACGCGGTGACAGCGCCACTGCCCCTGTTGAGCAAAAGAAGGTGGAGATCTATGGTCCCGGAGACATTGTCGGCATAGATCCCCGTGCGATCGTTAAGACAGACCCTCACCCCTGGATTACCAATTTTGAGCCGAATTACCTGGCCTATATCGACTTTTACAGCGAAGACTACCCCTGGCGCTATACGCCGGTACAAGCGGCCGGAAAACGCTTAAATCCCTGGATTTCGCTGATCGTACTGGCGGAAGGTGAGTTTACCGAAGTCGGGCAAACAACCGGAAGACCATTACCTGCCATTAAACTGAGCAATCCGGGTATACGCGATTTCTTCCCAAAAGCGGATCAGTTATGGGCCTGGGCGCATGTGCATATGAACGGCGACCTGACGGCCAGCGACAGTACCATCCTGGTAGATGGACAGGCTGCTGTAGACGCTGCATTGGACAAACTGCAAGCAACGCTGCATACTAACGCAGACATGGCGTATTCGCGCCTTATGTGCCCCCGGAAGCTATTGCCAAGTACCCCTTATCATGCGTTTGTGATCCCCTCATACGAGAGTGGACGTCTGGCGGGTCTTGGTGGAGATGCTGCCGCTATCGCAGCTGCTGCACTAAATATCGGCTGGCAGCAACCGAATGTGGAGTTCCCTTACTATTACCGCTGGCAATTCAATACAGGTAAAGAAGGTGACTTCGAATACCTGGTCAGGCTGTTGAAGCCCAAAGTAGCAGACAGCCGGGTAGGAAGACGCGTCATGGATATGACCAAACCGGGTGCTAATCTGAAATGGCAGGAAGACCCCGCACACAATCTGGGCGGTATACTCCGTCTTGGCGGCGCCTTACAGGTGCCGGATGAAGCGCTGACCGATGAAGAAATTGACAAGAAAGAAAAATTTGATAAATGGGCCATCCGTAATCTGCCGGCCCTGCATCCCTTCCAGGTGCAGCTGGCCGGCTTTTTAAATCTGGCGGATGATTATAATCTGGTGAAATCTGCAGATGCTAATGTCAATGCAAAAGAACAGAGTCAGCTGGACATTGATCCCAATGAAGATGCCGATCCGCTGATCACCCCTCCTATTTACGGTAAGTGGCATGCCATGGTAGAACGTGTATATGTAGACCGTGATGGCACCCGTATAGACCACAACTACAACTGGCTGAATGAACTGAACCTTGATCCCCGCTTCCGTGTACCGGCGCATTTCGGTACGCGTGTGGTACAGGAGAATCAGGAAGATTATATGGAAGCTGCCTGGGAGCAGATCGGCGAAGTACTAAAAGCTAACAAGAAAATACGGTTTGCACAGTTTGGTATGGCCGCTGCCACTGCATTGTATAACAAGCACCTGATCACAGCAAATGCGGTATCTGCGCCGAAGACACTTTTACTGACCGCACCTGTGCAAAAGCGGATCATGTTTAATAATGCGACCGTCTTCCATAACATGCGGCAGAGTGTATTACCCAATACGATACTATCAGCGCCTATGCGCAGGATCGTCAGACCGAGAGGACGTATTGCCTTTCATCTGGAAAAACAATTACCTGCCGGTGAGAAAATACGCCTGGAAACTGTTGTGACCAAGATCAATGAGGGAGAAATATTACCAGCGCCTCCAAAGACAGTTCCACCTGCATTACCAACTGTCGATGAAGTAGCAGGCAGCCTTGAACCGAACATTCCATCATTCCTCAAGGATCTCTTACGTCGTCATAAATGGCTGCCATTAGCAGCATTAGGCATTGCCATATTGATCATACTCCTGTTATTGCTGTTTGGTGCAGGAGGTGGATTATGGGCGGTGGGTGTAGTGATTGCGGCTGGCTTTGTCTATCTCTGGCGCCTGTTGTCACAATGGGCGAAGGCATTGAATGCAGCTGAAGCTGTTGCTTCTGACAATCTCACGCCTGCTACGGTAGATGAAATGCCAAAGAGTACTGATTTCCATCTGACCGATATCGACGACACATTCAGACCCAATACAGGGAATACAGATAGTGCGAACAGTGCAAAATTCAAGGACTCACTGAAAGATATGTACCGCCTCTTTGAAGGCGTCAAAGCGGACATACCAGCGAAACGTGTCCCAATCAAACTGAATCTTCAGCAGGTAGCGACAACAGTTGTGACACAACTGCAACCGCAAAAGACGATTCCTGCCTGGATCTGGCAACAGGTATTTTTCCCTCCATGGATAAAAGATCAGATAGATACAGAACAGTTTACAGAAGCAATGGCGTATCCGAAGATCAACAAACCGATGTATGAAGAACTGAAGAAAATCTCTGATGAGCTGTTCCTGCCGAACGTTGATAAAATAGAACGTAACAGTATGACATTACTGGAAACCAATCAACGTTTTATTGAGTCTTATATGGTGGGCCTGAACCATGAGTTTGCAAGGGAACTGTTATGGCGGGAGTATCCGACCGACCAGCGTGGGAGCTATTTCAGACAGTTCTGGGATGTATCCAGTGTATTGAAAGACCCCGCTTTGCAGGGGGAGAAAGAAGAGATTGCACGCGAACCCTATTACGACATCCCTAAACTACATTTCTGGAGAAGAGCCAGTAAACTGGGCGATCATGATCATCGTCAGCCGCCGGGAGAACCACCCAAAGAAGAGATCGTACTGGTAATACGCGGTGAGTTGCTAAAGAAATATCCGACCACAGTCGTATATGCGCATAAGGCCATCTGGTCGAAGAACAGTAATGGTCAGTTTGATGTGAAGCTGGTCCGGAGTCTCCATATGCAGGCAGAAGGCGACAAAGAGAAACCTGATCCGGAAGTGGTACGCACACCTTTATATCAGGCGAAGATCGACCCGGATATTTATTTCTTTGGATTCGATCTCACGGTAGATGAGGCGAAAGGCGAAAACGAACCCACGAATCCAACACTGGAAAATGCCGGATGGTTCTTTGTGCTGAAAGAAAGACCTGGTGAAGCACGCTTCGGACTGGATGTAACGGCCACTGATGGTGGCAATCAGAACCTGGTGAGCTGGAATGACCTGGACTGGGCCAGGGTATTACCAGGCGACGGCGCGATAGACGTATTGAACCTGCCGGCACCGCTGGCATTGCCTGCCAGTCCGCCGCCGGTATCCGACCCTGACAACACAGAAGAAACCGGACAGCGGGACCAATATCTGGACGACAAGCAGATCACCTGGGACGGCAATGTGGACGCTGCTAATCTTGCCTACATCCTTTACCAGGTGCCCATGATGGTGTGTACACATGCGGCAGACATGCTTTTAAAGAAATAAACTAATTAAACAGCTCATGGCCGATTTTGAACAAACCAGGAATGAATTAAGCAAAGGTCGCAATGATCGCGACAATGCACGGCAGGACCTGAACAGTGCAGCCTATCAGTTACGCCGCCTGCAACAGGAGCGTGATGCACTGGAAAGACAGAAAGGAGATAATAACCCAACGTATTTAAAGCGTCGTGCGGAGCTGGAAAAACAGCTCTCTACAGCGAAGAATAGCTATAGCAGACAACAAGAAAGATTCAAAGCGATCAGCGGACAGCTCGTTGACCAGGAAAACGCTTTTGAATTTTTCACAGATCCCCGCAGGGAACTGAGTGCACACTTCTCCAATCAGACCCCGTTCCTGTTATTTCCCTTACGTTTGGAGACCCGGTTCAAGACCGTCGATAATGCAGCGCAGCTATGGGTGCGTGTTTATCCGGACGAGTGCCTGGTAGACGGCTTTGAGCCATTATTATCAGAAAAAGAAGTGAACAATGCCGCTCGTTTCTGGGCAGAGTATTATAGTGCCGGTACCTCTGCGGACCCGGACAACCCCGATCCTGCGGTTGTCAATTTGCAGAAAGCCGCATGGGCATTACTCGTAGGTGCAGCAGGTGATGGCAGAGCGGCCTGGATCACCCGGCAACTACAACCAGACGAAACTACAAGCGTATTTCCTTTACGTACAGAAGATAGCGTCATCCTTGCGATTGCAACTGACAACTGGGACGCCGCTACACAGGTTGCGATCTTTGATCTGTTTACGAAGTTGTGGTATGCGTATGGCAATGCCGCATTGTCTGCGCAGATCAGGGACCAGTTCAATACGGCCAATCCGGCACTGAATGCGGATACCGTTTTTAATACCTACCGGCCTGTTAATTTCGATGACAAGTTACCTATCAATATAAAGAAAAGAGAAGATGCGGATGTGAAGATAGCAGTAGCTGTCTTTCCTGACCTGACGGATAAAGCCGGTAAGGCACATGGCTGGTCGCAGGCATCACGCGTGAATCTGCTGCCCGAAAGACTGGCATTGATCCGTTATAAAAACAATACTGCTATGGAGCCGGTATTTGGCCGGACCATTCCAGCCACGCTGGCTACCAGCCCTGATCCTTCTGAGGATGCGGAAAAACAGTTTGAACAAAATGAGGCGTATGACATGGAGTTTGCCGAGGAGATCAAATGGGTGGCTGATTTTGATAAAGCAGTCAGCATTGGTATGGGCTTCCGTATCAACCTGGCGCCCGATGAGGTGAATGGCTTCCAGCGGCTGATTGTACTGGGTGTGCGCCTGGGCAGTGATGCGGTAACAGGCAAGCAACAGCTGGAGACATTATTCGATCATCATTACTTCAGTAAAAAGGGATTTACACTATTACCACAGGGTACGCCGACCAATAATACCGGCAGCAGTAATTCCGGTTATACCGGCACAGAAGATCCGGATAAGACTTTCGACCTCTATTTCAAAGGCAAGGCTGGTTTTACAGAAACCGCCGATGCCAATCTGAAGCGAGACGGGCAGTGGATGGCGGAGTGGCTGGGACTGGACTATGCGACCTTTAAAAAGGTGTTACACAGTGACCAGAAAGACCAGGCAGATGCCCGTAACATGAATATAGCCCTGTGGCCCGGAACAATGGGTTATGTGCTTGATGCGCTGATGCAGGGTGGATTTACCGGCGAGACACAACTCAATACCCGTACTTTCTTTAATAGCTATGTCAGTGGCCGGGGTGCGGTGCCTGCGATCCGTATCGGCAACCAACCTTATGGCATACTACCGGTAGCACCTTTTCAACGCCTGGAATGGCTGAATCCGCAGACACCCGTACCAGGGATAGCTGTGATCAATCAAAGCTTTCCGGCCTTCCTGAGAGGGCTTTATCAGCTTTTATTACAACTACATGCACGCTGGAGAGATGATATGCTGAACCAGGTACCCTTTGTGGCAAAGGTGTCTTCTCAACCTTACCAGGATCTGCTTGATATTATCGGACTACATCCGAATTCGGTGGAGTTCCATCGCCGGTATATGGAAAGCCTTATTGAAATGAAGAATAAGGTGAGTATTATCAACCCTGCTTTCCAGTTCAATAGTAATGTAGTCAGTGATGCGGTCAATTTATTGCAATCACTTAAATATCCGACGGAGATACTCCCACAGATAGCCGCCTTGTTAGGTCTACCATGGGAAGCGCCTATTCTGCAACTCATAGATGATCAACCCTTATCTGAAGAAAAAGGTATCCGTGAATATACTGCTGATCATAAGAATTACATCGCAGCGCTGATCGCACAAGCCAGTAAATCACTAAATGCAATCCGTACCGGCGAGGGACTGTCGGAAAGACCGGCAGCAGAATTATATCGCCTGTTGAAGTATGCGCTTGAACTGGCGTATCATAAGAGTGCGGTAGATGCCGCGGAAGAAAAGAAGGTCTTCAATGCACAGCAGATCCTTGCGATGCGTACAGAACAGCCGTTCATGCATCAGCAATGGAAAGACACCGTAGTGGAAAGCCGCTATGCGTTGCTATATGATACGGTACCACAGATATCGCCAAATAAGACAGTATCTGAATACATCCGGGATTCTATTTTCCTGGAGGAGATCCCTTTCCATTCCCGTTATCTGGCCTCACAGCTCAAGGCATTGGAAAGCCTGCGTGATGCTTCTACTGCCAGGTTAGAACGTGCATTCGTAGAGCATCTGGACAACTGTCATTACCGGCTGGACGCCTGGAAGAATGGTTTGTTGACACTGGGCTTGTCTGACATGCGTAACAATCAGCCTGGTGCTCATTATGACAATCGCAGTACGGGTATTTTTCTGGGTGCATTTGGCTGGCTGGAGAATGTGAAGCCGGAGAAAAATAAGGTACTGACACCGAAGCAGATACCCGAAGAGCTAAAAGACGATTTCAATAAAAACGGTGATAAGGTCTTTGTAACAGATGCGGCCAATGAAGGGTACATTCATACCCCTTCACTGAACCAGGGTGTTACAGCGGCGGTGTTACGCAATGGCTATATCTCGCATGGTAAGCCCGATGCCAATAACGTGCTGGCGGTTAATTTATCGTCTGAAAGGATACGACTGGCCTTGTCCGTCATTGAAGGCATACAGGGCGGTCAGCCGCTACCAGCTTTATTAGGCTATCATTTTGAAAGGACATTACATAACCGCAGTGACCTGACTGCTAAAAAGATCGATAGTTTTATCTATGCGATCCGTAAGATATTTCCGCTGAATGCGGACCAGTTAAAGGACACAAGAGTATCAAATACCAACGATCCTTCCGTGGATCCGGATACTGTACCAATTACTGCCATTGAAGCACGCAATGTGGTTCATGGCAGTAATCTGGTAAAACATGTGCAACAACAGACGGGTGTCAACCGGCAATATCCATTTAACTTAGCCCTGCCTGACGGCGAAGCTGTGATCAAAACTGCCATCACAGAAACTGTTTTACAGATCATGGATATCGCGGATGCGATTGCTGATCTTGGTATAGCGGAGAGTGTACATCATGTCGTAATGGGCAATACAGAGCGTGCTGCAGGTGTACTGGAAAGTTACAGTAAAGGCAACTATCCGCAGGAACCGGATGTGATACGTACCCCGCGGAGTGGGCCGACGCTGACACACCGCGTGTCCATTCCATTTACCTATATTGCGACAAATGCAGGTGGCGCACCCCGTGCATTGTCAGAACCTTCCGTAAACCAGTGGCTAAGCAATATCCTGCCACCATTAAATAAGATCGTTTGTCAATGTGCGTATTTCAGCCGGACGGATGGTTTAGAAAAGAAAACAGAGATCTCGCTACAGGCCATCGGACTGGATCCGCTGGACCTCCTGTATATGCTGAATGCGCTGGATACGCAATCACTCAATGAGCTGGACGACCGTCTGCTCTTCTACATACATACAACTGCCGATCCGATCATTGACAGTGCGATCACCTTTAACTATATCGAAGAACCAGCAGATACCAGTAAACTGTCTGTCTTCCAGGTCATGCCGCTGGTGAAGAGTCTGCGTGCACTGATCATTGAATCGAGTCCGCTGACACCCGGAGACGTTGCACTTCCGAATGAAGTAGATAAAAATGATCTGCCGGCGCCGGAACTCGCTTCACAAAGAGTGACGGGCTTACGCGATAAACTGGCTGGTGATCTGGCTGCTGCCAAAGGAGCTGGTGGCATTCTCAAAGCCCTCCAGGACCTTCCTGTTTTTGATACGCTAACCGATCCGCAGGCAGAAACGATCCGGCAGGATGCGGATACCACCATGCAACGCTTTGCGGCATTCCTGCTGACATTAAGTAGCTATGGATTACCGCAGACCAGCATTGGCGGCATCTATGCACAGCAGCAGCAATGGTACGTATCTTTAAAAAATAAGGTAAAGGAACTGGGAGACCGCTGGGCACAGAAAGCAACTGATTATACAACTTTGCTCGCTGCCAATCCGGTACCAACCGAAGAGGTGTTACTCAACCTTGAAAGATTGATTTCTTCTACTACCACGACGGGTGTGACCTTAGCGGTTGTTCAAGGTAAAAAGAGTCTGTTCGATGCGGAACTGAGTAAACTGGCGAACATTCTTAGTACCCGGTACAATAGTGTGTTTGCGCTTATACAGGACATCCGGAACGTCAATACGGAGCCGTTTGATAACGTGACACTGAATATCAGCGATGAACTGCGGCAGATACCCGTATTCATCTATGACTTGCAGGCCCGCGCAACAGCATTGCTGACTGAACTGGAAACAAAGAAAATCCCTGCTATCAATACCATATTGGGAGCTCTGCCGACATTGAGTCCGGCAGACCAGGCAAAACAGGTAGAGGCGGCTGTCCGTATCATTCTCGGTGATCAGTTCAAGCTGTTCCCCCGTTATGCATTGCCCCCTTCCCAGCAGACAGAGATCAGCAATTCCTGGAATGATACCAACGCCCTGCTGAATCATCTGACCACTACCGCGGGCTATCTGAATCCGGTAGAGGATTGGTTGCACGGTATGGCGCGTGTACACGATAAAATGAAGCACCTGGAGAACTGTGTGCTCATACGGGAGGCTTTTGGTATGGCAGAGGGAGATATGCTTCTTCATCCCGTGCAATTGCCTTATCTGACTGAAAAGTACCACTGGATGGCGATGCCGTTCCCGCAGGCGGATGTAGACCTGGAAGCACAGAATATCCTACTGTATACGGCTTACACACCGACTTTGGCAAT
Organism: Chitinophaga sp. YR627; assembly: GCF_900114995.1. Classification (GTDB taxonomy): domain Bacteria; phylum Bacteroidota; class Bacteroidia; order Chitinophagales; family Chitinophagaceae; genus Chitinophaga. The sequence continues at coordinate 344,524 of NZ_FOUX01000007.1, read as the reverse complement.
GGCGCCGAATGAGGTCTGCGGAGCGCTGGCAGATGAATGGACAGAGATCATTCCCGCTACGGAAGAGACGACAGGCATTACTTTCCATTATGACCGTCCGAATTGTGAAGCGCCACAGACCCTGCTGCTGGTGACACCATCCCGGCATACGGGCAACTGGGACTGGAATGACCTGGTTGATTCACTGACGCACACACTGGAATCAGCCAAGTTGCGCGCAATAGGACCAGAACAGTTCAAGGACACCGCGTTTGCTACCTTATTGCCAGCCGTTATTGCTGTAGAGAGCCTGTTTCCCTACTCTATTGTGCTGGATAACAAATTACATTACACCACTACCGCTTAACCTTCGTTTATGTTAATACCTGCCGAAGTCGAACTGAAACAGATCACCAAAGCAAAGGCATTCCCCATCTCCTACTCCTGGAGCCGGCTGGAAGGACGTCCTGTTACTGATAACTTTGACCGTGCGTTGAAAGCGGAGGTAAGAGACGCCCTGTGGATGCTGACCCGGCAATGGCAGCTGGGTGAGTTTGAAGGAGATGATGCAGGATCGCCTGTTACCGCGAAACTATGTACATCTACGATTGAAGTGAATAAATACAAGGCGGATGATCAGACCGTGCAGTCATTCAATAAGAATGTACCTTTTGAAGCGACCGTTGAACAACGCCCTGTTCCTTTCAATACGTTGCAACAGGACCTCTCTCTGGACCTACGGCTCATCATGGGACGACGCTGGTTACAGCTGCTAAAGAACAAGAGCTTGTTAGACGCGCCGATGAAACAGTTCTTCCTCGACCATTACAGCATCCGTAAACCTGTGCCTACCAATACCGCTGATGCCGGTATCTGTGCACATCCGGAGACCTGGCAACAATATGCAGCGGTCGCCGGTCGCATGATCGATGGCGGTAAATTGTATCTTGAGCTGAAAGATAATACTGTTCCACACTACTACGACCTGCCTGATTTTCCGCCTGCAGATCATACCGTATTGGATGGAATAGAAAAAGATTTCCGCGCCTGGTTTTCGAATCTGTTATACCAGCCGGAAGATCCCATCAATGATGCCTGGAAACCGGAACAACTGGAATACCAGTTTGCTATTTCTGCTCCTGCGGGTAATGGAGAAAAGGTGCTGCATGCGGAGGAATATTATCATGGTCACCTGGACTGGTATAATGTCGATGTAGCAAAGGATACGCCTACTTTAGGCGAATTACCGCCCGATGCACCACCCGCACCGGTACCGGTTAAAACGACGCAATCATTAATCCCCGCACCGGTTCAGTTTGAAGGCATGCCGAATACACGTTGGTGGGCATTTGAAGACTCACGGACAAACTTCAGTTATGTCAAACCAGATACAGCGGAACTGGCAAAACTCCTGCTCATCGAGTTCGGGCTGATCTATGCCAATGACTGGTACCTGATCCCTTATAAACTACCTGTAGGCACCCTGACCAGCATCAAAGGTCTGACGCTAACCAATTCTTTTGGAGAGAATTTCTGGATAGACGCTGCCGGTAAAGGGGACACGAATGATTTCCTACGCTGGAATATGTTCTCCATGAAAGTGGATAGTACGACTCCTGTGCCTACGGATAATGATCTGCTTTTATTACCGACTGTCGCTAAAATACAGGAAAGTAAAGCCCAGGAAGAAGTCCTTTTCATCCGGGACGAAATGGCTAATATGGTGTGGGGGGTAGAAACGATCATTCCTCTGCCTGGCGGTACCAGTAAATCAGGCTTCGAAGCTGCCGCAGAGTATCATTCCTTCCTGCAAAAACTGATCGATGATAGTGGTGTGGTACTGCCTCCTGGTCCGCCGGTGAAGGATGGCGATGAAGAAGCCCGCATACGATATGAGGTCATGAACGCCATACCGGAGAACTGGATCCCATTCGTACCTGCGCATGTGGAAGGGAGTAACCGGGAGGTGCAGCTGCAAAGAGCCGCTATGCCAAGGATATTGAATAATGACCCTAAAACAAGGCCGGATAAGATCCGTCCGCGGACGTCATTGTTGCAGTATAAACTGGCGGAGAAAGGGGCTTATTTTATTCATGAGGAAGAAGTGCCGAGGTCCGGCGTGAGGGTCGCACAGTCTTATCAAAGGACGCGGTGGAATGATGGGAAGGTGTTTGTGTGGTTTGGGGTGAGGAAGACTACGGGGAAAGGTGAAGGTAGTAGTGGGTTAGGGTTTGACAGGATTGTGAACAGGCCGGCGGATACCCCCTGATATGGATGCACAGCTTTCTTCAGGACTCATATTAAAGAATAATTCAGGATCAGCTGTATTGATCACCATTTCCTGTAGTTTATCTGCCGGATAGATCTTAGGTCTGTTCTTTTGCGCATCATAGCAAAAGATGAAACTCTTTGTTCTGCCTACATAGTAAAATGTGCTATCGGAAATAATCCTATTTCCGTCAAAAACCATTTCTGTTCCGCTGTACAAATAACGATCCTTTACAAGTCTTGCATTTAACATGCTATCCAGGCTGGTTAATAAAATGGATGAGATAAACATAAACACCAGCAATTTCCATTTATAGACCGGATGTTTCCGGAAGAATTGCAGTTCACCTTTGGCTGTGTGATTGAAAAAAACAAGTGCCACAGGCAGGTATAATACTATACAGATTACCAGGAATTGCCCTCTTGCCTGCGTATTTGTATCAGATGTGATAAGATGTATTAACAGCAGGAAAAAAGAAAGTAATACATTGAATGAAAAGCGCCATCCGGATAAAAGTACAATCAACGGGATCAGCAATAAGAGATAGTTCGGGAGCTGATGCAGGAACAGCGAGCCTATTTCGGAAATATCGACGTAGTCAATAATGGGTATATTGAAAGTGTAATAATAAGTGACAAGGTTCACGACGCTTACGAGGATCATGAGGAATGAACACTTCAGGAAAAGGTCGAGTGAAGAGGACACCTGTTCCTGATTATCGGTAGGTTGTTGGGGGTATTGTGTGTAGATACTCATTGGTTAATTAATATTCATGCAGATCATACAGTTCACTTAACGTTACCTGCAGTGATACAGCAAGCTTTATTAAAGTAGTAAAGGCAACATTGATCTTACCATTTTCTATTTGGGATATATCCCCTGCAGTTATTCCACTGACCATTTCCAGGTCAAGCTGAGTCATATTTTTGCGCTTTCTTATTTGCCGGAGGCTATTTCCCAATGTTTGTAATATTACCTTATTATCTTTCATTGCGAAGAAAATTACGGATATCCTCTCAATTGCTCAGCTAAGCACAGGCTTCAACTCTCTTAAAAAAAGCCGACAACTCAAGATTAAAATAACTGCATAATGCTGATAACGTACTAACACCTAGATTAGCATTCGCTGTTTTTATTCTTCCAATATGGATATTAGTATCATTATATACATCCTCTTGAGTGAAACCGTTTTCTTCCCGGAGCTGCTTCAACACAATGGCAATTTTCTTTAATAATTTGATGTCACGTATATGTGCCAAAGGACAATGAAAATGAGAATAAAGATCCTTTTGTTTAATGACAATAATGTCATTATTTTCTTTTTTTACAAAAAAATGGTATCGATATAATTGATTACTACTATCCCAAATACACAGTTCCCTCCTTAATAAAGCAAGTAAAAAATATATTAGCCATCAATCATTTACCTATCCTTCTATGTAACAAAATATGTGAAGAATGTGGATAGAGCATTCCCACACGACTACACCCCTGAAAACACGGGCCACTCCGGCTATAAACGTGGACTTGTACCGGAGTTAATATGCTTGCCTGGCCCGGCAGATATTGATAGTAAATAAAGGAGAAAACGCCCCTTAAGGCAATAGAAGATTATTACAGGGACCCTGTTTAATAAAATAGTATATCATTCACGTACAACAATCAATAGTAAAATTCAACCCAAATACATGCCTATAGCGAATACCCGCTATTCCAGCTGAATAAACGTCTGCCCGCAACCCTCATATGCAGAAAAGACCATCAACGACGGGACTTCATCTAATCTTTTATATTGCGGAGACACCACATTGTTAGTCACCTCTTTCGGCTCAGGCAGCTCCACCCCAACAATATCCGCCGCCATATGCTTCCTGTTACCGGAAGGCAATTCATTGTACAATCCTCTAACTTGTACAGTTACTATCAATACACCGTCTCCCGGCACATCCAAAGGCAACTCAGCACCAGCAAACGCCTCCCCGGTCCTGATAACCAGCCGGACAGCATCGGTAGCTATTATTTTATGTTCCGAAAAACCGATACGGGCGCCCATTACTTTCACCTCCAGCGCCGTTATTCCCTCCAGCGCCGGTAATACCTGGGATGGAATAGACAAAGTGCTGTTGTTGACGTAAACCGGCATTTCGATGAAGAAACGATCTATCCCCGTACTTTGATTAAAACGGAAGCCTTTCAGGCGTGTAATACTCCCCGTTTGAATAAGCGCCTTATTCAGTCTGTTCACCCGGGTCGTATCGCAACGAATATCCAGTTCCTCCGCAAAAGCCCTGCGGATCAATGCGCCTTTTTTACTCGCCAGACCGAAGCGTTGCGCCGCCCGGCGGGTAGCCGCTGTTTGTCTGACGGTTTCCGGTTTACTACGCAACAGGTATTGCCCTTTGCGTTCATAGCCGATCATGTTGCCCAGTTTACCGGTAAACGTGATCAGAGAAGTTTGTTTTGCCATATTACATAAATTCGGGTGATGGTATGAAAATACGACATTCCCAAGGGCAGGGTCTGCCTGTTTACTGAAGACTTTTTAACTTTATTCGAAGTATTATTCACATTTCTTCAGAAATATCAGTTGCAACACCCATTCGTATCCAATGCGGGGCGAACAAACATTAACAAATTAGAAAATCCGGGGCATGACGCATGCTGATAAAAGGTTTCAGCGCGAAAGTGGCCAAACAGTAACACCGGAATCTCCCCGGCCTCATGCGTTGATAAAAAAAATAATACATAATTAAATAATTTAGACATAAATTGGGTGAGGATTCTTTGATTTGAGTATTTTGCTTGCGAACTATTTTTGCTATTTTAATAGTAACTAATCCTTCTCATCTTTAGCTCTCGCCTTAGTCTTCTTTTTTACGTTCAATCTTATATGTCAGGAACTATTCAAGCCTACAAATATTATTACTCAGGGGATTTTGCCTGTAAAAATCCTGTGCTCACTTATTAAATACAACTTAGAAGCATGTCCTTTATCGAAAACGTATTGGCCCGTCCCAGTTATGGATGGAAGAACGAAGATGGTTCATTTATCAAACCAACGCCGAAACAACTGTTTTCTGAGTTCTTCAGCAGATTGGACATTACCGCATCGCGTAAGAACTGGTTACCATTTTTCTCATGGCTGAAGATCCTTAGTCTGTGTCCGTTCTTCTTCATATTCATTGCAATGGAAATAAACGACTTTAGCATCTGGCACCTGGTAGCGGGGTTCGTTTACGGTATGATATTTATGGGCACCCATGGCACTATCTGGTACCACCGCTATGGTACACACCAGGCGTATCAGTTCAGTAATAAATTCTGGCGCTTTTTCACCGGTAATCTGGTAATGAAGATGATTCCGGACGAAATCTATATTGTTTCGCATCATGTGCATCACTCTCTGTCCGACAAACCAGGTGATCCTTACAATGCAGAAGGCGGGTTCCTATATTGCTTCCTGGCCGATGTAAACCATCAGCCGATCGCAAAGGACCTGAGCGAAGAAGATTATAAAAAGGCTGTAGGGCTGATGAGCCACACCGGCATCAAAGCAAACAGCTATGAAGAATACCAAAAGTGGGGCTCTATTGCCCGTCCGGTAAATACAATATTGGGAACGATCGCTAACTGGGCTTTCTGGATCACCGTTTTCTATCTGATCGGTGGACTTTATCTGACAGCAGCGATATTAACCGGCGTCTTCATCTGGGGTGTGGGTGTAAGAACCTTTAACTATGAAGGACATGCAAAAGGTGAAATAAAACACGTAGAAGGTTTTGATTATCATTTCAAAGATAAATCTATCAATCAGTGGTGGCCTGGTATCGTTGCCGGTGAATGGCATAACAACCATCACCTCTACCCTGCCAGTGCAAGATCAGGTTTTCTGAAAGGACAGATCGATTTCGCCTGGTATTATATCAGAACATTGAAGTTCATCGGTGGTGTAAGCTCTTTCAGAGATTCAAAGCAGCAATTCATGGAAAATTACAGGAAGCCTTACCTGGAAGAATTAGAGCGCATGAAAGCAGCTGCAAAACAGCCCGTAATAGCAGAATAAATAAAAAGTTATAACGAAAGGTGTTTGGCAACAATAGAATATTTTCTATTTTGCGAAACACCTTTCGTATTTTAATTAAATAATCCAAAATGTTCGACACCCTTACCAGTCTTATAGGACTGCCTATCTCTGATGACCGTATCATAGCATTTATTGAAAAAAACGGATTCAAATATCCCAAAAAGCCAACTATCTCTAACCGCTCTACTGACACCACCTATTGGGTAGAAAATAAGAAACTCGGCTTCGACCTCTTATTCAGTGCACAGGTTTTCCTGGATAATTATCCTTTAATAGCCGGAGATAAAAAAGGTATTTTTATTCCCATACTGAGCAGTGTCAGATGGCATAATAACAAATCAAAAACTCGTTTTCCCCATGACCTGGATTTCAGCTTCAAATTTGATGCATTGAAAAACATACTGGGAGAACCAACCCTGAAAAGTAGTGATATTGCACGGGTATGGATAAATGATGACGGGAGTGAGAGTTTTTACCGTTGGTATTTGCCCGTAGACACTGAAAAAGATATTTACTGGGGATTACAGTATGACGATGATGACAGCATCCGCGATTTTAGTCTGGGTCTGCCATACGACATGCCTGTTCTTGAGTTTTATGATAAATTCATGAGTGAAAACTTCGCTACCTTCTCAAAAGCAACAGGATTCTACAGAACCGCTAAGTTAATGTTCCTCCAGTGGGCTATCGAGCGGGACCTGCTGAAACTCGATACTGAAAAGGCGAAAATCGCAACTGCCATTAAGGAAAGAAAAGCTCCCATAACAGACATGATCAAAGCGCTTGACAGAGGCTATGTGCTAGAAGATGACTTTTCCGCAGAAAATAGCTTTGCCCGTATCTATACGCATAACTTAAGTGGCTTTAATATACTCTATACGCAGGACGTGGCATTTACGTACCTCCAGGATGCTACGCTGAGAGAGAATTACTTCGGAGAAGCTGCCAGAGAGGTACTGAGTACGTTCGTGTATAATGAGGAGAATTATCAGATCGTAAAAGGCATCATTGACAACCGGCTGGCAGAATATAAAAGCCATAAATTCAGTAAAAGTAAACAGCTGGCTTAATTACCAGCTCAATAACGATATCAGCTATAAGCCATCTCCTACCCACGGGGATGGCTTATTTTATGAGAAGAAATGTAAATTGCAGGCATGAAAGAAAAAACGATCAGGGCGCTATATGATGAGGAATCGATCACTGTATATCAGGCATACAATGGCCTCATTGCAAAAAGAGCGGTAGAAGCGCAGACATTCACAACGCCTCCGTTCAAGAGGGATAGAATGACCTGGATCAAACCTTCTTTCTGCTGGATGATGTATCGTTCCGGATGGGCTACTAAAGAAGATCAGGAGCATATCCTGGCGATTAAAATAAAGCGTAGCGGATTTGAATGGGCCTTCCAAAATGCAGTCCTGTCTAAATTTGACCATAAGATCCATGGCACCACTAATGACTGGAACAGGTTACTGAAAGCATCTCCGGTAAGGGTACAATGGGATCCGGAAAGAGATATTTATCTGCAACCTACCGATCAACGTGCTGTTCAGATTGGCATATCAGGTACTGCCGTTGACCAATATATTAATGAATGGATCATCGGGATAGAAGACATCACCGCTTATTCGCAAAATATCGGACAGCTAGTGAAGGCACGCAAGATAGATGAAGCGATGGCACTGCTTCCGGAGGAACGCCCTTATCCTTTGCCAGAATAAGGCATTTTGAGCGCGCACCATCGCATACACATGTTATATTCTTACTTTATCAAGCGTAGTTGTATTTTACACCGTCAATGCACCACGGAAGCCTCTTGCCGCATAGTAAGATTCCGCACCATTGTGATACGTGAAAATATGGTCGTAACGGCGATCACAGAAGATGGCGCCACCTAGTTTTCTGATCTCAGCAGGTGTTTTTACCCAGCTGGAGGTCTTCAGATCAAACTTTCCCAGTTCCTGTAAAGCACGGTATTGCTCTTCCGTCAGCATCTCTATGCCCATCTCTTCCGCCATATTGATGGCACTATCTTCAGGTTTGTTTTCCTTCCTGGATGCCAGCGCCTCACTATCATAACAGGTGCTTCTGCGTCCCTTCGGACTTTCAGCTGAACAATCAAAGAATGTATATTCGCCGGTCTTCTTATCATGTGCTACTACATCCGGTTCACCACCTGTTTCTTCCATTGCATTGAGCGACCACAATTTAGCTGTACTGGCTTCCAGTTTAGCGGCCACCGCTGCCCATTCAATTCCTTTATGGCGGGCTGTATTCTTCTCAAAACGCGCTTTCAGTGTTTTGAGCAACTCTTCCTGTTGTGCGGATGACAATTTCTTTTTGGTGTTCATAGCTTGAAATTTATTGTTGATAAGATAGACCCGGCATTATGTAGTCAAGTGACTACAAATATACATGTAGCTATTTAGCTACGCAAATTTTTCTAAGAGAAACCAGTAAATTAATTGAAATACGAGTAAATAATCCTGCTCAGGACGGACGAATAATCCTTGTATAAACGTCATATTGGGCTGCTTCCTCTATCACACGGGCAGGACCAGCGCTCCCCACATTCCTGACTTCGTTCCATACCAGCATCAGGGTCATGTGCTCGCTTCCGTTTGTCAACGCATCGTGCAACATGCGGACGTTCAGTTGCTGGAAAACATTCGTTTTACGTTGTTCTGCTGCCTGTTTATCCAACATGACTACCGGCAGCATAGACAACAAGCGGTCAAAACGCTGATCCCATTGCTGTCCGGCAAATGATACTGATTTCTGTTTAAATACGGCAGGTGTCATTGGCAGATACAATGTAGCCGGAATACCCAGTTCCAGACATACCTCCAAAAAAAGAATATCACCACCGCAGGCACCGGAGGCAATGCCGTGTAACTGTTCCCGCTGTACTAATTCTTCTTTCAATTGTGCTGTAATGTCTGCCTTCACCCGCTGTTCGTTGGATGCCGGGAATCTGGGTGTCAATGTTCTGTCCGGGCCATCGATCATGTGTCCCGAAAATAAAATACGATGGGTCATTGTTATTGCTATTGCTGATGCAGCATCACTGCTGTGACAATCTGTTTAAAGATACAGATAACTGATCCAGTCGCCAAACACGTTATTGGTGCAGGAAACCACGGCCGCTATTGCTTGAAATCAGCCGCTAAATGCCTATATTAGAGACAGGTATTACCCAAGCCAGCGATGATTGAAATATTTCAGAATATCCGGGAGATCTATGACTTTAAAAAGCCAGCTGAAGAACTGGCCCACTTCGTCGAATTCTTCTCAGAATCATCTCCCTCCGGCTTTGACCAGTACTTTGCCAAAGGGCATTCCCAATCGGGCATGTTTGCCAGCTGGACACCCACTTTTTATATTAATCTGGGCGCTCCCTACCAGATCGAACTGGATAAGGTTTTTCATCATATCGGTGCCACAGACGATATACTGATCCTGCGAAACGGTCAGGTGACAAGACATATCCTGCCGACAGACCGGATCTTTACGGTGAAGTTCTATCCCGGCGGACTGGAAGCTGTTCTTGGTATCAGTCAGACCAGACTGGATGACCGGGTCATTCCCCTGGAACAGGTATTACCTCCTATCTTGCTGATGAAGATGAAACAACCCATCTCCTTTACAGAACGGGTGCTCATCATACAGGAATATCTCCTGCTGCAAAGGGCCAAACGCACGAAGAAAGACCATTACCTGAAAATAGTCAATGACGCTATCGGAGAGTACCATACGACCGGTATGTAACTCAACACTTCCCAGGTAGCCGAACGGCTGTTCCTGACCTCCAAAAGCATCAACCGCTATTTCTCCAAAGTGATCGGTCTCCCGCCCAAGGCCTACTTTTCCATTCTGCGAACGCGTGCTGCCCTGACGGACTTTATCCAGGCCAGGGAAACGTTTGACCCATGGGACTATGGTTATTATGACCTCAGCCACTTCTCCAAAGATGTGGCCAAACTCACAGGTCAACGCCTGAGCAACGCCCTGTAAATTGTCCGTTTTTTACTTTCTCAGCGATCCCCTTGTTACGTTCTTTGTGTTATGAAAAAGATATTCCATACGCTATTTATCCTTTTGGCGATCAGCCAATTATCATATGGCCAACAATATCCTGTTTCCATTACGCCTTACCCGCAACTGATAAAGGCCGATCCCCGGCTCATACTGCAAACGGGTTATCTGGTGGTACCCGAGAACCGCAGTAAACCCAATGGCCGTAAAGTGAAACTACCTTTCTTCTTTGTACGCCGACCCGACCAGGATGCCAGTAAAATGGTAAGTCTGTATATGACAGGAGGCCCCGGCTACAGTACAATCGACTTTATCGACAGTATCAGCTATAATTCCGGTTTCCTCCGTTATGGTGGTTTCATCGCTATTGATCAGCGGGGCACCCGTAAAGCACAACCCTGCCTGGAATGCTTCGAAGTAGACGCCGCCATCAAACAAAGCTACCGGGAAAACAAAAATAAGGACAGTCTGATACGGATAGCAGCCAGACAATGCCGGGAAAAACTGCTCCGACAGGGCATCGATCTGTCAGCATATAATACCACAGAAACAGTAGAAGACATTAACGATCTCCGCCTGGCCCTGCATATAGACTCCCTCAATCTTGTCGGTATCTCCTACAGCGGAGGCCTGATGATGGCAGTTGCCAAAAACCATCCAGAAGCAGTACGCGCCCTCATCCTGAACTCTCCGCTACCCAGCTTTACCCGTTATGAAGAAGAAGCTATGCTCAATATCAATGAAGCACTGGAACAGGTGTTTACAAACACCGCGACCGATTCCCTGAACAAACCGGCATACGCAGACCTGCGTAACCGTTTTCACCAATACTTTACGGATATACAGGGCAGGAAGTTTAGCATCCGGTACCAGGAGAAGGGACATAGTGACAGCATTGACATTACCTATACAAAAAATGAATTGCTGGATGCTGTCTTAGGTCATATGAATAACGCACAGATAAATGCCGTTCCTGCCGTGATGAATGACATTATCAATGGCCAGCATCAGCCTTATATAAAAGAAGTCCTGGATGGCTATTTTACGACAGACACACATCTTTCAATGGGGATGCGCTATTCTGTCTACTGTAGTGAACAGATCCAGTATTCAAACCCTGCATTGATCAAAAAACAGGATGAGGTACTCCCCTGGCTGGCGGGTTATGCCTTTAACAATGTCGATCACTCTGTGTGTGATTGCTGGAAGGTCAATCCGGCGCCTAAAACAATGAAAGACCCTTTGTATTCATCGGTACCCGCGCTGATCTCTGCCGGTGATATTGACCGCTGGTGTCGTCCGTTTTACAACCGGCTTATCAAACGTTATCTGCCTAACAGTCAACTGCTGATCCTGCATAATAAAGGACATGGCGCTGGTTTCGCAATAGATGGGGTTTCCTATGTTGACGGTTTTATCAGTGAGCCTTATAAAAAGCTGGTCTCTCAGTCTAAAAATCTGATCGTGGAATAAAGAACTATAACAAAAGGGTAGTATTTTGACTGATGGAAATAGCTTTTGAATCAAAAGGTAAAGTCCTGTCCAGAAATGAACTGTTTTCGTTCGCTATCGAACAATCAGACAATCGCCAATCCCACTATGCATCAGAGAGATAAGCCTTTCGGGAGGTGGCATGAGTCTTGAGCGAGCTCAGAAACGTCATCCGCTATGCTGAACAACTACTTTAAAATCGCCTGCCGGAATATTGTCCGCAATAAAGCCTTCTCCGCCATCAATATCATGGGGCTAGCCCTCGGTATTGCGTCAGGTCTGATACTGTTGTTATGGGTACAGGATGAATTACGCACCGGCAGACAGTATGCAGATATCGGGCGTTTGTTCCGCATTATGGAGCATGAAATAGCCGATGGAAGGATCGTAACTGATGAGGACACACCGGGTCTGCTGGCAGATGAAGTCAAATCAAATATACCGGAAATTGCCTACGCAGCAGGTATCTCTTCAAATGAAGAACATGTGCTGAGTGCGGGAGAGAAATCCTCCCGCTTAACGGGTTGTTTTGCAGGAGCGGACTGGTTCCATATCTACAATATCCCTTTACTCGCCGGGACCGCTACATCTGCACTGAGCATGCCTGATAACATTGCAATTTCCCGTAAGGTAGCTGCTGCGTTCTTCAATGAGCCCCATACTGCCCTTGGAAAGAATATCCGTTTTGACGGTGCAGATTATAAAGTAGCGGCTGTCTTTGAAGATCTGCCGCAGCAATCAACTGATAAATATGATTATCTGCTGAACTGGCAACGTTACCTGAAAAGAGAACCCTGGCTCACCGTATGGGAGAATACAGGACCAGGCACACGTATTCAGCTGAAACAAGGTACTGATCCTAAAAAAGTGGAAAGTAAGTTAAAGACCTTTCTGAAAGGACGCAATAAAGATATCAGTGCCGCTTACAATATCGAATTGTTCTTACAACCTGAGGCAGACGTATACCTGTATTCCAATTTCAGCAACGGACAACGCGATGGCGGCCGTATCGGATATGTACGGCTCTTTATTATTGTAGCCGCTTTTCTGCTGCTGATCGCCACCATCAATTTCATGAACCTCTCTACTGCACGTTCCATTAAACGGGCAAAAGAAGTAGGTGTCAGAAAAGCGATTGGTGCACAACGCCTGTCACTGATCTGGCAGTTTATGCATGAAGCATTGCTAATGACGGTGATTGCCACCATCCTGGCAATTGGTATTGTATGGTTAAGTTTACCTTTCTTCAACCAGCTGACCGACAAAACGCTGTCATTACCTTTTGGAGATCCCTCTTTCGGCCTATTGCTTTTAGGAATACTCATCGTCACAGCCCTGTTATCCGGCAGCTATCCGGCATTCTTCCTTTCTGCCATCAAACCTGTACGGGTGCTGAAAGGAACACTGCAAACAGGTCCCCGGGCACAATTATTCCGACGGGGACTGGTGGTCTTTCAGTTTGTATTGTCCATCCTTATGATTGTCGGTACGATCGTCGTTTATCAGCAAATGAAATATGTGCAGCGCAAGAACCTGGGATTTGATCGTGAAAACCTGATCATTATGCGCGGTGAAGGTTCTATCGCGATGCACTTCCAGACCTTTAAACAGGAACTTCTGCAGCAACCGGGCATTCAATCCGTCTCACATATGCAAACCAATCCCTTGCGTAATCGCAATACCACGGATGTCGTAAGCTGGCAGGGGAAAGACCCTGGTCTGGCGATTCAGTTCAATAATACGGCGGTAGGATATGATTTCGTTAAAACGATGCACTTACAAATACTCCATGGAAGGGACTTTTCACCTGCCTATGGCGCCGATTCGGCTAATTACCTGATCAATGAATCAACAGCGAAACGTCTGGGGTATAAAGACCCTATCGGGCAACCATTGACATTTGGCAAACAGGCAGGTACTATTGTAGGCGTATTGAAGGACTTTCACTTTAATTCACTGCATGTACCCATCCGGCCTATTATAATCCGTTTGAATGAAAAGCAGATCTATGATAATATCCTGATCAAAACACAACCGGGTCAAACGAAACAGGCGCTTGCCAGTATTGAGGGGCTTTGCCGGAAAATGAATCCTGATTATCCATTTACATATTCATTCCTGGATAGTGACTTTCAGAACAGCTATAAAAGTGAAACCATTGCCGGTAGCCTCATCGCCATCTTTGCCTGTCTTTCGATATTTATCGCCTGTCTGGGTTTGTTTGGTCTGGCAGCATTCATGGCCGAACAGCGGACAAAGGAAATCGGTGTGAGAAAGGTACTGGGCGCTTCCGTAACAAGTATTGTCAGACTGCTATCCGGTGATTTCCTGAAACTTGTCTTCGCCGCTATTATCATTGCGTCTCCCTTAGCCTGGTATACCATGCATCAGTGGCTCGATACATTCAGTTATAAGATATCCCTGTCCTGGAGCGTGTTCCTGCTGGCAGGATGTATCGCCATAATAATCGCGATACTAACAATTGGGTTTCAGAGTGTAAAAGCGGCGTTACTGAATCCGGTAAAGAGTCTGAAAGAAGAATGAGATGGATGAATACTACCTCCTATGGCTGAAAAGTTATACTTTTAGCCTACATTAAAATGTAACTCCATCCTATGAGTATGACCGTCAAGCTTCTCCGGGTAACACAAGCCGAATTTGAAGCTTACCAAAAAAACAGTTCCTTACTGGGAAACAGGTTCTACAGTGATTCAGAAACAGACTCCGCCCTGATTTACCTTGATAAATCCTGGGAAGGTATCCTCTTCCTGCTGACCGGCCAAGGCCTTAAGAAAAACCGGCATCCCATGTTAAAGGTTTTCTTCAGCGAACAAAACGTAGACGATAATATGGACCTGGGATATGGTCCGGCGGAATACCTGACAGCGGAAGAAGTAAAGCAGCTATATGCTGAATTATCCAAAATAACAGAGGAAGAACTGACAGCCAGATTCGACCCCGCGCGCATGACTGAATTACATATTTATCCGGAGATATGGGACGAAGAAGGTATCCTCCATTATCTGCTTGCTTTCTTTAATGAATTACTTGGTTTCTACCGGCAGGCCGCAGCGAACGATCAGATAGTTATCAGCGGGATACTGTAATCTTATCATAGAAGAAGGCTTGCTAATACAGCAAGCCTTCTTCTATGATAACTTATGTAATTAGATCTTATTTCTTAACGTTAATACAGTGTGTAACAATATGTGCTACCGTCTTGTATGACTTACCATTGTGTGTACCAGGCGTCTTTTCATTCGCAGATACCTCCAGCAGATACTGACCTGACTGCAATGGTGCAAAAGAAGCTTCGCCTTTATCATTGCTTTTGAATTCCTTTACCCAACCATCCGGAGAGATCGCTTCGATCTTGGCGGCAGCCAGTGGCTGTTTGTCGCGTAATACAGTCAGACCTACCGTACCCTGACCCTTTGCCTCTTCAACAGCTGGTACCACCGCCAGTGCGGTACTTGCTGATAATTGCGAAGGCGTTTCCTTCCCTACGATCACAGTAGCCGTTGCGTAATATTCTATTTTGGTTTCACCATAAATTGTTTCTACTGTATGGCTGATAGACAGTGTATAATTACCATCGGTCGCTGGTGTGAAGTTACCTGCCAGATGATTCCCGTTTTCTTTAATAGCAATTTCCTCCCGCTTGCCATCCGGCGCTGTCACATAAAGCTTTACATCCTTTAAATTGCTGAACCAGTGACTAACGGAGTCTCTTTGATTTTCTGCATATTCGCCTAAGTAGACGCGGACATCCTGCGACTTATTCTTTGTGCCTTTCAGCGCGGTTTCAATCCAGACTGCATGTGCGGAGGCAAGGAAAGCGCATAACATCAGCGCAATGCTCAATGTGATTTTCTTCATCTTATATCGGATTAGCATTATTAGTAGGAAGACCAGTCATGTATTGTGTACAAATGACCAGGCGATCCTGATTTACATTTTGCGGGGCAAAAATGCACTAATCCGGATGGAGCAGTTACGCGAATCGGAAATTTGTTTTACGCAAAAGGGAAATAGATGGATATATAGACGTTTTATCACATCTTTTGTTTGATCCGGTCCTGTGTAGACCCGATCAGGCCAATCGCCTCCTGCAGACGACTATAGGCTGCACCATTATCCAGGGCCAGCTCTTTCTTAGTTACTTCCTTCCCCGTCAGAAAAGCCTCCAGGTAAGACAGGAAGACCGTCCCATCACTGTTCAGCACATTATAGATCTGGTCATTCAGGCGATCGCCCTCTGCACGCAGGTCGTTATTGGTCAGGTCCGTCACACCCCGCATCTGGCGGAGCACTTCGCCCATCTGTGTTTTTAATACTTCTGTATTTCTGGGGTCCGGAGTACCGGGAGCAATATTCTTACGGAAAATACTGTCAGACAAGTTCTTCCTTGTCTTCGTATAAGCCGCAAGATAAGTTTTGAGCAATTCCAGGTTACGGACAAGCTCCGCCCCCTTATCACGGGTAAAGTATTTGTCTACATTGGAGTGGAGGTGCTGGGTCCAGGTCAACAGATTCTTTGAGACGTCTTCTACCGGAACAGACTGTGCATAGCTACCTGTTGCTGAGAACAGGATTATCATTAGTATGAAGAGTGGGCGTAACATCATTTTTATTTTGAAAATAAGAAAAATCCGGGAGACACTGTGAACCAGCAGTGGCAGTCACAGCTATTGCTATTTATCGGGTTGTAATGACAGGCGCATGAATGCTAAAACTTCCTCATTCACATCTTCTGCCGCCAGCATTCTGAAATGATGATTAAACTGATGCGCGTCTCCCGGTACAGGTGCTATCTTCTGAAAGCAAAGATTATCGCTGTAAGGCTGCGTAAAAGGGAATACCACGTGTACGAAGCTTTTACCCAGTTGTGTGATCCAGGCGACCCGTTTATCTCCTATCCCAATCCCCAGCATAGATTTGGTGGGATACAGGTAAATATCCCCCAATTGCTGATATTGCGTGATAAAATGAGATAACAACGTTAAGGTCTGTTCAGACTTGCCGGCAGTGAATGCCTGAAAAAGCGATTCCGTGGATTTATCCTGTATCAGTTTCGATAACATGTTTTTAAATAAATTTGCGGTTGACAAGACATTGTCTTATGCATCTCTGATCTTTGTAATAAAGATATCAAATTTGCAGCGTATCAGCGACAGGACCAGATAATGATCTCTTATTAAATGAAACAGGGTGCCTGGATGATAGGAAACGGGCAGCTATATAAAATACTAACATGCATGTAACAACGGAAAGACTGGTATTAAGACCGATCCAGGCTGACGATAAAGATCAGATCTTCGCATACAGATCAGATGCGGAGACCAATCAGTTCCAGGGTTGGATACCTGCTTCTCTGGAAGATGTAGAACGCTTTATTGACAAACAGCCAGCCGTGTTTAATACACCGGATACCTGGTTTCAGCTGGTGATCGTTGAAAAGCCCCGGGGCCTTATTATCGGCGATATTGGTATTCACTTTATCGGCAGTGAGCAGTTCGAATTTGGCATTACTATTCATAGACACTACCATCAACAGGGATATGCTGTGGAAGCACTCCGTGCAGTGATCAGCCACCTGTTCAATGACCTGCATAAACATCGGGCAACGGCTTCTATTGACCCGGATAACCATCATTCCATACGACTGGTGGAACGACTTGGACTCAGGAAGGAAGCACATTTTAAAGAAAGTCTCTTTTTTAAAGGCAGATGGGTAGATGACATGGTCTATGCCGTGCTTAAAAAGGAATGGACATCCAATCAACACTAACAAATGGAATTTACAATAACACCTGTCAGCAAAGCTGATTATAGCGAGATTATTACTGTATGGGAAAAGTCAGTACGTGCAACACATCATTTTCTGCAGGAAGAAGATATTCAATATTACAAACCGCTCATTCTGAATACCTACCTGGATGCCGTAGAACTACGCTGTGCAAGGAACACCGAGGGTATCGCAGGCTTTGTAGGTGTTGCAGAGAATAATATAGAGATGTTATTTATCGACCCGGCATACCGGGGTAAGGGAGTTGGTAAACAATTACTGGATTATGCGATCCGGACACTACATGCCGGCAAGGTAGATGTAAATGAGCAGAATGAACAGGCAGTAGGGTTTTACCTGCATTGTGGCTTTGAGATCATCGGCCGATCGGAGCTGGATCCAAGCGGGAAACCTTTCCCGATCCTGCATATGCAGTTGCGGCAGCGAGATTAAAACAAGCGGCACTAAGCTATAGCCTTAGTGCCGCTGTTGTTTTATGGTATATCAACGCGACACCTGAATATCAGGGCGCTCAATTCCTGTGATATCTGGAAATTATCGAAAGCCATATTCGCAGCATGTGTACGGATACCGGCCTTACCACTGATCAGCGGAGCCAGATCGGTATAATCGATCGCCGGTGCAGACATATCGTTCAGATAGACCTTGATATTAGCGCCATTCAGCACGGCTCTTAGTTTATAGGTTTGGCCCGGACTCAAGGCCTGTGTTTTGGATGCCAGGGAAGTCCAGTTATAGTTCTGTTTCCCTAACACGATACCACCAGCGTCTATGCCGGCATAATAGCCCTGGAAGTAGTCAGAACTAAGGGCATTGGAATTGCCGAATTCTGCGGCAGCCGGATTTCTCACCCGGAAGATCAGTCCACCGTTACCGCCTGAAGGACATTGTACATCCGCTTCTACTGTATAATCAGTCCATCCCACGTTACCCATCAGGCGTTTCCCAAATCCGTCAATAGTTGCCCTGCCGGATGTAATAGCGTAATTACCATTATCGTAATTCCACAAGCCGGAGAAACTACCGGAATTGAAGTTATCCGAACCATTGGGCGCTGTTGTTGTCCCTGATTCGAACTTCAATGAAGAGAAATCGAATTCTCCTTCTACTGTCTCCAGACGAATAGTATGATTACCTGCCGGGAGATTAAGATTCTTCAGTACTGCCGTACGCCAGGCAGACCAGTCACCGGTAGCAGGGATCGCCACGATACCGGATACATCAGCGCCGTCACAGGATACCCGGACTTTACAGGCCGTATAGGTAGTAGCGTACCGGAGCCCTAAATGGTAAGGACCGGCCGTCTGCACATTTACATTGTACTGGTACCATTCGCCGGTCTGATTCCAGCCGATATTCTCTCCGCCTTCTTCACAATCACGGATATCGACCCTGTCTGTCCGGTATTTGCCACCGGTATTTTCGATGGTCTGGTCGTGATAGCCCACGCCTTCTCCCCCTTCGTTATAATGCACAGCCGGGATAGTGCCAGGTACCGGTTTATAAAAACTGAATACGCCGCTGCCATTCACACGGTTACTGAAGGCTGTATATCCAAAGTCTGCGTGGTCGTTATATGTGCTTACCCCGATCTTACCACCGGCAGTAATATTAGCCGTACGGGTTGATTTCAGCATCCCATCCAGATAGATCCTGAAAGTAGTGCCCTGTTTTTCGATACGTATGACGTGCCATTTCTGGTAATCCCAGCCAGCAGGTAAAGGAATCGCACTTACGCCGATAGCAACACCATTCACCTTAATATCTGTTTCCAGGGTATTATTAAAACTACTCAGCATTGCGGAACCGAAGGTATTTTCATCCACGTAGGAAAACACCGCGCCAAAGCGTGCGCCATTACCGCCTCTGCTCATTTCTTTCATATTGAATTCAGCCGTATAGTCAGCCGCCGAAGTAGCAGTGGTTACCTGACGATACCATTGCGTAGTCGTCTTGTTATCCTGCCACATCAACTCCTGGTTGAAGATACCCCAGTTACCGCCATTGATGTTTGTCCAGTTACTACCAATAGCGGTACGGTCAAAACGGTCATAAAAGGCCGGTAATGCCGGTGAGGGTTGTGTCCAGTAAGTAGGACCATATACCAGCAGTTTGTCACCGTTAAAGCCCATAGGATCGATATTCAGCTTCCTGTTAGGCCCTACGATACTACTTTGCCCCAGGAGGTTGTGATAAGCGATAAACCAGGTGTCCAGGTCCGGACCGATCACGGAACCACTGTGTCCCAGTCCGAAGAAGCTTCCCTCCGTATTCAGGACAATAGGATTGTTTGCACCTCCTGTATAGGTACCCAGGGGCGCTGTGGAAGTCGCATAATGCACCCGGTAGCCTCTGCTGAAGACATGATTACCGGTATAGGTCATGTAATAGATACCGTTGCGTTTAAAAAGCGTAGAGCCTTCTGTCCAGCCATTCAGTGAAGTACCGCTCAACGTACTACCTGCGCCGGTGATCGCTAAAGGACCACTCATAGTAGCACCCTGTATACCGGAGCCGCCGGCATAGGTGAAGTACATTTGTGCATTGTCGTCAATGAATACGGAGCCATCGATGGTATGTCCGATGTTGCCGGTTTGTACAGTAAAAGGACCTGTAGGACTGGCGGCAGACAAAATATAATGTCCATTACCTGCCGGGGACGTGTACATGTAAAAGGTACCGTTCCAGTAGATCACCTCCGGTGCATAGGCCCCTTTGGTGATGGTGACGGTATTATCTACACAAAGTCCTTCGTAGGTCCAGTTGGCGAGGTCCCAGCTGCTCCAGCATTTAACCCCGCTCTGGTCATCGCGGGTGCTGCAATACAGATAGAACTTACCTCTGAACTTAAGGATATAGGGATCTCCTATACCGTATTCCCCCCATTCCTGTGGAAGTGTACGGGGATTGATGACCTGACTGTAAACCTGCGTGGAACAAAGGATAACACTACATAATAACGTAAACAGGTGTCTTACAATGGTATTTTTTCTCTGGATCGTGCACCTTTTGAGCCAGGCCACGAAAAAGTGTGAGGGCATAAAATAGGTTTTCATCAAAAAATGTGATTTCCCGGATAAGATAAATCTTTAAACCGACTCATTCTATCGAAATAGCGAGTATCCTGCCCCAATAGGTTAATCTTAATTTAACACCCGTTTTGTTTAACTCAATTAAACTTTGTTTAGTATTGCTATTATAGATAAAGCATTGATCATCTATCTGCATTGATCCATGAAGCCAACAATTTACTACTACCGCCTCATGACAATGGCAATCACAATCTGCTGACATGAAACAGTTTTTACGGTCTGGTCTTGAGAAATGGCCTTATAGTGTCGTGGCTGTTATTACAGCCCTTGCTGCATTTGGTGCATACACGAGCATGTATGCGTTCCGGAAGGCTTTTTCCGCAGCAACATTCGAAGGCGTACAATACCTGGGGGTAGATTATAAAGTATGGCTGGTCATTTTCCAGGTAATCGGTTATACCTGTAGTAAGTTTTATGGGATCCGGTTTATTGCGGGTATTGATGGGAGTAAAAGAGGTCGTGCTGTGCTTTTCCTGGTAGGCATTGCCTGGCTGGCGTTGTTGTTCTTTGCGCTTGTTCCTGCTCCCTGGAATATCCTGTTCCTCTTTGCCAATGGCTTTCCCCTGGGGATGATCTGGGGACTGGTGTTTGGTTACCTGGAAGGCAGACGGGCGACGGAGTTTATGGCAGCGGTCATGTCCGTCAGCCTCATATTTGCTTCAGGCTTTGTCAAAACTGTTGGCCGTACCTTATTAGATCAGTTTCACGTCAGCGAATACTGGATGCCTTTTCTGACGGGTCTTTTATTTGCCGCTCCGCTGATCATCTTCACTACTATACTGGATTGTCTGCCACCACCTTCTGCCCTCGATCAGCAATTACGGTCGGTAAGAAAACCCATGACTGCGGCAGATCGTAAAAGCTTCATTCACAACTTTGCACCAGGCATCGTATTAACACTGATCATTTATATCGTACTCACAGTCACAAGAGACTTACGTGATAATTTCGAAGTAGAGATCTGGCACGACCTCGGTATAAAAGATGTACATATATATACCCTGACGGATTCCCTGATATCGATACTGGTATTGATCGCACTGAGTCTGCTAATCCTTATCAGGCATAATTTCAAAGCCTTCAAGGTGATCCATCTGATGATCATCAGCGGGTGTATGCTCACCGGTATTTCACTGTTGCTGTTCCGTATGCACCAGATAGATGGTATCACCTGGATGAGTCTTGCGGGACTGGGTTTGTATATGGCTTACATTCCCTACAATGCCATCTTCTTTGAAAGGATGATTGCTGCCTTTCAGGCAAAGGGTAACGTAGGCTTTGTGATGTACATCGCAGATGCAGCAGGCTACCTGGGCAGTGTGACAGTCCTCCTTTACAAGGAATTTGGCAACAATGCAGGCGTAAGCTGGAGTCATTTCTTTCAGCAAAGCCTTACGGGTGTTGCCCTTATAGGTAGTATTGCCGGCATCTGTTCGCTTGCGTTCTTCGTACACAAAAAGAAAGTAAGAAATACGGACATGCCAATATTGGCAGCATAAATAAGATCCAACAGTACCGCAGCATATGAATAGTCTGAAACATACAATGACACTGCTCTTTGCGGCAGGCAGTCTTTCTGCTATTGCACAAAAAGACAATCAACTTTATCCCGAAGGGATTCAGCATGTGGTCGTAATAGGTGTAGACGGTCTGAGTCCGGATGGTATCCGGCAGGCAGCTACACCCGTTTTACACAGGATGATCACGGAAGGCAGTGTAAAATGGAACGTACGTACCGTATTACCCTCTTCCAGCAGCTCCAACTGGGCATCCATGATCATGGGTGCTGGTGTTGAGCAGCATGGTATCACAGACAATGACTGGGAACGTGAATCTCATTCATTGCCCGCGATCGTACGCAACGAGGAAGGTATCTTTCCGACGATCTTTGGCGTGCTACATAATAAATATCCCAAAGCAGATATAGGCGCGGTATATCACTGGGGAGGATTTGGCCGTCTGTTTGAAAAGCATGCGGTATCCTTCGACAAGACTTTCTCCACAGAAGATTCCACTACACAGGCTTTCGCTGCTTACCTGCAACAGAAACCCTTGTTTGCTTTCCTGCACCTCGACCATGTGGATGGCGCCGGTCATGAGTACGGACATGGTTCGAAAGAATATTATCAGGCAGTTGCCAAAACTGATTCCTTAATCGGAGAGGTATTGACCGCCATTAAAAAAGCAGGTATCGCACAGCAAACACTGGTCATCGTCACAGCGGATCATGGCGGTGTAGGATACGGACATGGCGGCGCTACGCCGGAAGAAGCAGAAATTGCTATGATCCTGCATGGTAAAGGCATTAAAAAAGGATATGTGATACCAGAGCAGGTAGCTACTTACGATCTTGCAGCTACAATTGCTTTTGCATTGAAAACAGTACCACCGTATGTCTGGATCGGCAGACCAGTCAAAAGTGCTTTTGAAGGCTTTACTGCTCCATCCAATCTCTGGTTGGGCAAATCACTGATCTCCACGCCGGTTATCGCACCCAAAAAGTACCTTTACCAGCAGGCAGGAGGTTTGTATATCAATACCAACGCAACTGTCAGCATCACAACTACCGCACCCGATGCAGTAACCCGATATACCCTGGATGGCACTAAACCGGATAGTGCCTCTCCCCGCTATACAACACCTTTTGAACTGAAGAAATCTACAGTGGTAAGGGCTGCCTCATTTGACAAAAAAGGGAATGAAAGCAGTACGGCTGTCGCTTACTACAGACTGGTGGATAGTACCCATGCTAATGGTCTGCGGGTACAACTCTATACCGGACAGGGATGGAAATATCTGCCGCTATTTAAAGACCTTACCCCCGTGAGAGAATGGCAGACATATGAGTTTGCGTTAAACCGCGAACAATTACTGTCTATCCTCGATAAACAAAACGGCGTTTTCGGTATTGTCTTCACCGGTTATCTGCAAATAGATATCCCCGGAGAATATACCTTCTACAACAGCTCAGACGATGGCAGTAAACTTTTTGTAGATGAAAAAGAAGTCGTAAATAACGACGGCAATCACGGCGTAACAGAACGCTCCGGGAGTATTCAGTTAAGTGCCGGCAGACATCCGGTACGTGTAGAGTTTTACAATGGCGAAGGTGGTTTCTGGCTGGATGCTTTCTATAAGGGACCAGGACTTTACAAACAACTGATTCCGGCAGATAAACTTTTCTTAAACAGACAATAACCATTCAAAATACAGACTTATGCAATTGAACAGACAGGAGATCGAAGCGCGTATAGAGAACATCTTCAATCTGTATAACAGGTACGGTCAGGAGGAATATGGAGAAGGCGTCACGCAATTAATGCACATGGTGCAGGCGGGTAAACTGGCGCAACTGGAAGGTTATGATGACGAAATGATCCTGGCAGCTTTTTATCATGATATCGGGCATTTCCTGGAACATGGTGAAAGCATGGGCGTATACGGGAAGATGGCACATGATCAACTGGGTAAACAATACCTGGCAGAAAACGGTTTTCCTGAGAAGATGGGCATTCTGGTCGCAAGCCATGTAGACGCCAAACGGTATCTGACTTACAGCAACGCCGCCTATTATGACCTGCTGTCCGAAGCTTCCAAAAAGACACTGGAATACCAAGGGGGGCCGATGACGGCGGAAGAAGCCGCAGAATATGAGAAAGACCCGCTCCTGGACAGCTATATCAAACTGCGTTACTGGGATGATCAGGCCAAAGAGATCGATGTACCTGTCGACCCGGCGGATGTACAAATGTTCCGGGAGCTGACGCTGAAATACCTGCTGGCCTATCATGGGCAGACGGCATAAAGCGACAAAACAGTCAACTTAGCAGACTTTTTCAGCAGGAGTATTTTGTTTACGAATGAGTTCTATTATATTGGAGGTTGAATTCACATCAACGTAAACAGATCCATGCTGAGAAACATCTTATTGTCAGGTCTGCTGTTGGGGACACCCCTTCTTGCCACAGCGCAGCAGCCTAAAACCCAAACCAATATCTATAACAGGTCGCCACTGTCCTCCGATAGCTATGTGCAGCTGCCACTGGGGAGTATCAAAGCCAAAGGATGGCTGTTGAAACAACTGGAGTTGCAGCGTGACGGCGCAACTGGTCATGCAGAAGAATTATATCCGGAAGCAGACAATCTCGGCCCCGCCTCTGACTGGCTGGGTGGTACCGGTTCCGGTTGGGAACGTGTCCCCTATTATGTAAAAGGGCTGATCGCACTCGCGTATACGTTGGACGACCCGGCACTAAAAGCCCGTTCTCTCAAATGGATCAGGTGGACATTGGACAACCAGCATGCGGATGGCTCTTTCGGTCCGGCGAAAATGAAAGACTGGTGGCCACGCATGCCGATGATGTACGCCTTACAGAGCTACTACGAAGCTACCGGCGATCAAAAGGTGATCCCTTTCTTTACCCGGTATTTCAAATATGAACTGGCCAACCTGGATTCCGTTCCATTGTACGAATGGAGTAAATCCAGGACCGGTGACAATATCGAAATGGTCTTCTGGCTGTATAATAAAACCGGCGACAAGTTCCTGCTGGAACTGGCTCAGAAGCTGGATAAACAAGCCTATCCCTGGGCGAATATCTATACGAATAACGCCTTTTATCATCTTGGAGGCGACTTCCATACGAAACATAGTGTAAGCGTCGGACAGGCCCTGAAATTCCCTGTGCTGTATGCACAACTGAACCATGATGATGTATACCGCCAGGCTACACAGAAAGGCATAGCCCATCTGTTGCGGGACCACGGACTGGCAGGCATCATTGCTTCCGGTACAGAATTCCTTTCGGGTAAAAGCTCCTTCCAGGGTGTAGAAACCTGTACAGTGGTAGAATGGATGCAAAGTCTGGAAACTGCCGGCAGGATCGTACATGATGCAGGGATCGGGGATCAGCTGGAAAAGATCGCCTTTAATACCTTACCGGCACAATTCAGCCGGGATATCAAATCTCATTTATACTATACCCAGCCTAATCAGCTATTCTGCAAACATGGCAACAGCGGTTTTGATGAAGACTATGATGGCGGTATCCTGCTGAGTCCTTACTCAGGGATGGGTTGCTGCCGTTATAACATGCACATGGGCTGGCCTTATTTCGTTAAGAACAGCTGGGCGCTGACGGCTGATAAAGGTCTGGCAGTGATCGCCTATGCACCGGTGGAAGTGAATACGTTTGTCGGACAAGGCGTTGCGGTTAAACTCAATGTGGAGACCAATTATCCCTTCGAAGAAAAGATCCGTATCCATGTAGATCCAAAGAAAGCAGCAACATTCCCACTGACGCTGAGAATACCCAACTGGTGTAAATCTCCGGAGGTAAGCATCAATGGCGTAAAACAAAACGGCGTAGCTGCCGGTAATATGCTCACACTAAACCGTGGCTGGAAAAAAGGAGATGTTGTATTGCTGCATTTCCCGATGGAAGTACATTTCTCTGACCAGGTCAATCAGTCGGTAACCGTGGAACGCGGTCCGCTGGTATATGCCCTGAAAATGGACGCTGCCTATTCCGTTCGTAAAGAACATCCGGTAAAGGGCTTCTTTGACTATGAAGTTAAACCCACCTCTCCCTGGAACTATGCACTGGCGGTCGACCGTAATCAGCTAGCCCAATCAGTAAGCGTAGAACAACAGGCGATGCCGGAAAACCCTTTTGTACAGGCGACGACGCCTGTACGGTTGAAACTGAAGGCACAAAGGCTGTCCTCCTGGAAAGTCTCTGATAATGAGATGCATGCGGAAGAAGTGCCGAATAGTCCGGTGAGCTCAACCGCAGCAGTGGAAGAGATCACCCTGGTCCCTTACGGTTCCGAGAATATCCGGATCAGTAATTTCCCGGTGACCGGTACGCCCGCGGCACCTGCGACCAGCTTCAATGAAGACTTTACAAATGCGACGCTGAATACCTGGATCAATTACGGACAATGGTTCATTAAGGACGGTGCTATCCACGCAGCCTCCAACAAAGGTTCCTGGGGATATGGTATCCATGGTGTAAAATGTATCCCTTCCAATACCTGGTTCGGCGATCTGCGTTATGAAGCATCCGTGAAATTAGGCTCTGCCGGCAATGCAGGTATCATTTTCCGCGTTTCTTCCCAGAACCTGGGTGCAGATGCCTATAATGGTTATTACGTCGGTATAGATGCTGAAAATGGCAGGATACAACTGGGTAAATCCTCCGGCAGGAAGTGGACCTTACTGAAGGAGTATCCGCAACAACTGGAAAAGGACAAAGCCTATACGATCAGGATACATGCCAAAGGCGATCAGATCATGGTTTACTTTGAACAGGGCAGTACGCCTGTGATCACGGTAACAGATAGTGAATTTGCGGCAGGAACGATCGGTGTCCGGTCTTTTGACTGTATGGCAACGATAGACGACATTAAAGTAACAGCTTTATAATAAGAGGCAAAGGCCCGGAAGCGCTATCCGAGCCCTTGCTTTTACGCTTTTTAACCCATTGATAGTCATTCCCTATACTATCAATTCATAAAAAAGACTCCACTGCGCAAAAACAGTGCGCACCCACGCTCTAATATTGCTATCATTAAAGCCATTGCGATGATCAGGAAATTTTTACAGCGTATATCCGGAACAAATAATAACCCAGCCGAATGGCGGACAGACAAGTCCCTGTTCGATTTTATTGCGACACACATCACACCGGATGGACGACTTGACAAGGCAGCCTACGATTTACCCGACCGGAAGAAAGAACCGGACCAGATCCAGTTTGCACCCGGCCTCCTGGATGCGATGGTCAGCGGAAATCAGTCTGAGGAGTCACAGGCACTGGTGGAAGAACTGATGGAGCACCTGAAGGCGATCGCTATCAGTGGCGATAAAACCAGCGAGCATGCTTTCTATACGCTCATTACCGCACATGAAGGGATTAATGATGTGGTGGATGATCTGCTGGAAGCGGCCGCGGAATCAGCCTTACCATTAGATCCATATCTGGTTCCTTTTGTGCTGGACCTGATCACAAGGTCCGGCCACCGGAATGCTGTAAAAATGGGTATTTCCATCGGCGGTTTATGCAGGGATACATCCATCCTGTCAGCCATCAAAATCCTGGCGCTGCATGATGAATTTACGCTCTATGCAGCCATTGCGCTCTTTAACGGCTCCGCAGCACCTGTTGGTGACCTGTGGGACCTGGCAAAGAAAGTGGACGGTTGGGGTAAAATTCAACTTGTCAGCAGACTGGCCACCCTGGACTTATCTGAAGAGATCAAAGACTGGCTTATTCTTGAAGGCTATAAAAATAGTATTATGATTGAGTATCTGGCTTATACCTGCGCGACCTATGGTCAGTTGCAGGAAAAACTAGCCGCATCAAATATCGATGATGCTCTTTTCAAGGCATCAAGTGAAATTATTGGCGCCATGATCTATGGCGGACCGGCAGAAGACATTTCTATGTATACGGACGCTCCGGCTACCGTAGAAAACTATATCCGGCACGCTGCCGAACATGCTGATGATATCACTGACTTTGTCGATCTGGAGAAGTTAAAACAATTCCTGACCAGACTGACAGAAGATATTGGCGAACATGCAAAAAACGGATGGACAGATGATATCATCTCCAACTGTCTGATCGATCTGTTAAAGATCCTGCATAACGATAAATGGAAAAGGCTTGCGATCGAAGCACTGGCAAGCGATAATGACGGTACTTACTGGCATGGTAAGATGGCGGCTGCTTCACTGGGTATCGATATCTGGGATACATCCTGGAAACGACTGCAGCAACAACCCCTGAATAGTTCCTGCTGGTATGACGTTGCTCATCAGGCCCCGGCTGATATGACTGATACCGTGATTGATTTTGCGCTGACACATCTGCCGTTACAGGCATGTGCAACCGGACCTAAAGATGCAATGGGCTTTGGCGAACATTTTGACAAATACCAAAGCCTGGAACATGTAGTAACATTCCTGGAAAATCATCCTCAAAAGGGGGAAACGATCATCCTGGCAGCACTGGATAGTCCGGTGACAAGGAACAGGAATATGGCCATCAGGACCCTGCAGCAATGGACGCCTGAATTTTGGTCTGCAGCTATATTGGCAAAGGTAAAACGTCTGAAAGAGATAGAGCCAAATACCAATACCAGAGAGACGCTGGAGAAACTGCTGCAGGAACATCAGCTGTAAGGCAGGATCAGACTTACAGGCCTCCTCCTGTACCAATAATACAACAGGGATCATTCCAGTGGGGATGGTCCCTGTTTTGTCTGGACCACTATCTGCAAAGAACTTAGATACATTATTTGTACTTTTACCACAGCAGGATAAGTATACACCTCGATGAAAAAGCCCGCAATCATAATACATACAGAAGAGCTGAATAACAAAGGCGTCGATATCAGTCCGATAGGCGAGCTACAGGACTATGCGCAGATCGCTCACCGGGATGATCATTATATGTTCATTCTCCAGCAGCAGGGGCGCTTCATATGGGAACTGGATTTCTCAGAAACACCACTGAAAGGCCCTACCCTGTGTTTTGTGACGCCGGGTCAGGTGCATAAATATATTAGCTACGCCAATTGCAAGGGATGGATGGTATTTGTCAATGCAGAACGCATCCCTAACCAATACCGGGAGATCTTTGAGACGTATGTGAATACACGCCAGTCTGTCGCTGTAAAGAAAGATGACGCGGCATTCCGCGTAGCGGCTATACTGGAAGAAATACTGGCGCAGCCGGCCTTACCATTAAGGGCTACGCTGATCGATTCAGTGGTAGACACCTTAGCAGGACTGATCGCTTCCGGCATTGTGCAATCGCAGCAGTCCCCTGCGTTGGTCGGCGGACAGAAATACAATACCGTCATCCGTTACAAGCAACTGATCATTGCGCAGTGCAGGACATTAAAACAGGTGAAAGCATATGCCTCCCTGCTCAATATTACACCGCTTTATCTCAATGAAGTCGTCAAGGAGATCACCGGATTTCCCGCGAGTTACTGGATCAATCAGGAAATACTGCTGGAAGCCAAACGGCTCTTATACTATACCCCGCTTGATGTAAAAGAAATCGCCTTTGACCTGGGCTATGAAGACCACGCCTATTTTTCCCGTTTTTTCAGAAAGAATACCGGTATGACGCCTACCGAATTCAGGGGATAAAACCATTATTTGTCCTATCATAACCATTGATCAGCTATCCTACCTTGTAAGCTGCTGTCCTAGTTTTGCATCGTTAAATTTATCTGAATGAATACGATACAAAACGTAAGCGACAAACAAAGCAGCCTGGCGCCGGAAACATTTCCCTCGTCTGGCGTACCTGCTGAAAAGACATTTTCACAGATCATCATCCCGATTATCACTTCGGTTTTTGCCATATATCTGACTATTGGTATGACACTGGGCTCCATACCAGGTTTTGTCAAAAACGACCTGCAGGCGGGTAGTCTGATAGTTGGACTGGCTATTGGGCTGCAATCACTGGCCACCTTACTGACCAGAGCCTATGCGGGCAGGATCACGGATACCAAAGGAGCTAAAAGAAGCAACCATCATGGCGTATTGCTTATTATGGTGGCAGGCCTCATCTATATGCTCTCAGCTGCTTTTAGTCAGCAGACAACTATTGCGCTTGCCCTGGTCTTCCTGGCGAGGATCATACATGGGATCTCTGAAAGTCTGTCGATAACCGGTGCACTTACCTGGGGTATTGGTCTGGTAGGTACTTCCAAATCAGGTAAGGTCATGACCTGGAATGGCATCGCCATGTATGCCGGCATAGCTATCGGGGCGCCTGTGGCGATATGGATGAAAGGAGCGCTGGGCGTCAGTTATGTATTCGGATTGATCATCTTACTATCTGTTATCAGCTGGCTGGCAACCGTTAAACTGGAAGATCTCCCGGTAGATGCCGCGCATGTAAGACCACCTTTCTACAAAGTGATCGGTCTGGTCACCGGACAAGGTCTCGGACTGGCATTTGCGTCTATTGGATTTGCCTGTATTTCATCTTTCATTTCACTGTTGTTTACAGAAAAGGACTGGGGCAATCCTTCGCTGGCATTCATAACATTCGGCAGTTTTTATATTCTGACCCGTGTGTTCTTTTCTTCTTTCCCTGATAAATACGGTGGATATCGCGTTGCCCTGGTATCATTATTAGTGGAGGCATTCGGTCAGCTGCTGATAGGCACTTCCTCCACTGCGATGATGGCTATTGCAGGTTGTAGTCTGACGGGAATGGGTTTCTCCCTGATGTTCCCTTCCTTAGGCGTACTGG
Organism: Chitinophaga sp. YR627; assembly: GCF_900114995.1. Lineage (GTDB taxonomy): Bacteria > Bacteroidota > Bacteroidia > Chitinophagales > Chitinophagaceae > Chitinophaga. Next base: position 313,476 of record NZ_FOUX01000007.1, on the reverse strand, counting down.
CTATTAAAAAAGTATCGCCACAAATGAGAGGTACTGCCCTGAGCGCTTATTCCGCATTCTTTGACCTCTCGCTGGGACTGGCCGGTCCTATTGCAGGTCTTATAGCGGGATGGTTCAATTATGAAGCGATTTACCTGTTCGGTACTGTTAGTTGTCTGCTGGCAGTGATGATATTGTTCTTTAACAACAAAAAACGATAACATCATCATATCCGGGGTAAATAATACTAAAACATCCGGGGAGACATCTTATATTCGTTATAAGAAATTAGTCCCTCTATGAAATCAATGCTCATTGGTCTGCTGATGATGTTAACCTTATCGGCGGTTGCCCAGGAAACAAAGGAAGAGCTCCTTGCAACACTATTCAACGCAACACAGCAACTATATAAGGAAAAAAGATATGATGAAGCACTGTTCGTTGTAAACCGCATCATAAAGTCAGACGCTAAAAATGCAGACTATTATGACATGCGGGCCAGAATATACTATTATAAAAATCTTAACGATTCTGCCCTGATCAATCACAACATGGCAATACTGCTGGAGCCGGATCAGCCCACCTATTATGCTAACAGGGGATTATTCTTTTACAACATGCAGATGCCCGACGAGAGCATAGATGATCTCACCCTGGCGTTAAAGTATGAGAAGACCGATTCGCTCAGACATTTGATAATCTGTAACAGAGGCGCTGCCCGTAACATGAAAAGAGATTTTCAGGGCGCTTATAAAGATTTTAAATCAGTATATGATGAAGACTCGACGAATATTCAGGCTTTATCTAATCTAGGTATGGTACTTGACGACCTTGGGCGGATCAATGACGCCATCATGTACCTGGAAAAGGCACTCCACATCGATCCTAACGAGACAGCGGTCCTTTGTAATCTTGGTTATCGCTATATGGATCTGGGTGATTATAAAATGGCCATCAGGCAGTTTAAAAGAATGCTTGAAGTGGCACCTGACGATCCCTTAGGATACAATAATATGGGATATGCGAAATATAAAATGAATGATCTGAAAGGCGCACTGAAGGATATAGAGCACTCAATACAGCTACTTCCAGAAAATTCATATGCTTACAGAAACAGGGCGCTGGTCTATCTGGCCATGAAAGAAACTGACAAAGCATGTGAAAACCTGCATAAAGCTGTTGATCTTGGTTACACACCGATGTATGGCGATGATGTGCAACAGCTACTGGAGAAACACTGTCTCTTTAAAAACCTTTAGCTGTGGCCACTATGGCGAAATATTACTACTTTTGCCATCCAATCAACGACGAACTAAATTATGGCATCGGGCATTTTTGCAATTTTAGATGATATAGCCAGCTTAATGGATGATGTTTCTGTAGCGGCCAAAGTAGCAACAAGAAAAACAGCAGGGATCTTAGGAGACGACCTGGCAGTAAATGCAGAAAAAGCGACAGGCTTTCTTGCTTCCAGGGAATTACCAGTTTTGTGGGCCATCACCAAAGGTTCTCTGCTGAACAAGCTCATCATCGTTCCGATCGCCTTATTATTAAATGCATTTTTTCCCATTGCCATTAAGGTTGCACTGGTGCTCGGTGGATTTTACCTGGCGTATGAAGGTGTAGAAAAGATCATCGAATATTTTTTCCACCACGAAGCGGGTGGTCATGAAGAAGCTGAAGCGGTGAAGCTGAGTGACAGTGAAGCTGAAAAAGCGAAGATCAAATCTGCGATCGTGACGGACTTTATTCTCTCTGTAGAGATCGTCATTATTGCCCTGGGATCGGTACTGGAACAGGGACTGATCACACAGATCGTTACCGTTTGCATCGTTGCCATACTGGCTACGATCGGTGTATACGGTATCGTTGCCCTTATTGTCAGAATGGACGATGCCGGATTTAAACTGATCAAACATTCCGGTAATAAAGGCGCCTTATCTGTATTGGGTGGTTTGCTGGTAAAGGCACTTCCATTGATTATCAGGTTGCTGGCAGTTGTGGGAACCATTGCTTTAATCCTCGTTTCCGGTGGCATTTTCGTCCATAATATCGACTTTCTGCATCATCTGGTACCGTCCTGGCCATCCTTTATTAAAGAGGCGGCAATCGGTCTGCTGGCTGGTTTATTGACGGTGGGCATTGTTACCGGTGGCAAAAAGATCGTAGCTCTGGTAAAGCGCTAAGCTGCAAGGACATACGAAATAGTATTTCGCTGTAAATAAGTAGCCGGCTGCACATAGCAGCCGGCTTTTTTATGCACTGATCCCATAAGTTGGTTATATTTCCCGAAACATTGCAAATCAAATGACCACCGAAAAGCTTTCCTCTGATAACATCAACCACCTGATTCCCCTTGTCCTGAAATTATGGCCGGACTGTGTGGCGGAAGAAGAACATGTATATTTTAGCGGGATGATAGCTGCTGAGCAGGATGTTTGTTATCTGGTAAAGTTTGATCATGTATATATCGCATTCATACATGTGTCAGTCCGTAATGACTATGTGGAGGGCGCTGAAGATCTGCCGGTTGCATATATTGAAGGTATTTATGTAACACCGGATTATCAGCGGAAGGGCGTCGCAAAGCACCTTGTAAAGGTGGCTGAAGATTGGGCGCTGGAGAAAGGCATAAAGCAGATCGCGTCTGATACGAGTGTGAGCAATGATCAGGCGATTGCCTTTCACAAAGGTCTTGGTTTCAGTGAGGTGGAAAGAATTGTCTGTTTTATAAGAACTTTATAATATCTGTCAGATAGTGCTTTGATGATACTCATCCTTCATTCATCCTTCGTTTATCAACGAAGGATGAATGAAGGATGAGTATCATCAAACTATCATCAAAGCTTAGTTTTATAATATCTCTACATAGCCTTCTGTACCATTCACCCGGATACGTTGTCCATCTTTGATCAATTTAGTCACATTATCTGCACCTACCACTGCAGGCAAACCATATTCACGCGCAATCACTGCACCATGTGTCATCAATCCTCCGACTTCAGTGACCAGACCTTTTATCGACACAAATAAAGGCGTCCAGCTGGGATCTGTGAAAGCGGTCACCAGTATATCCCCTTCTTCCAGATCAGCGTCTTCCATGTTCAGTATCACACGTGCCCGCCCTTCTATTATGCCGGAAGAAACGGCCATACCCGCTATGGCATTGGCCGGAAGGTATGTATGTTTATATTTACCTGTAATGATCTCACCATCAGATGTTATCACACGCGGCGGTGTAAGCTTGTCATATAGCTTAAAGGCAGCCTTTCGTTCGGTGATGATTGCGGTATCCAGTTTAGATGTACGCACAACTTCCTGCAGTTCATCAAAAGAGAGGTACCAGATATCTTCTTTTTCCTGGATGACATTCGCCTGTACAAGGGTCTCTGCCGCTTTCAGTAATGCCTGTTTATAAATAAAATAGCGGTTGACCATACCGTATTTAGGATACTCTCGATAGCCGATAAAATTCCGGAGACGGCTGATCATTTCCTTGGTCTCTCTGGCTTTTCGTTTACCATTGGGTAATTGCAGTAAGCGGGCTAATAATTCCTGTTCTTTCCGGAGAGCATCCTGCTGACCTTCTTCAAATTTCCGCAGACCCGCACCAGGTTCAAAGTTTTTGATATTACTGAGAATGGCAGGCAATAATATCGCAGGCTTTTCACGCCAGCGGGTTTTTGTGATGTCAATTTCTCCGACACAGCGCATACCATATTTATCAAGGAAAGCGAGAATGGCCGTACGGGCTTCCTGTCCGCCGTCAATCGCAGGTAATGCGTCCAGAAAGTTATCGTCTTTTGTTTGTTGCAGATAAGCCACTACATCCGGATAAGGGCGGATAGCATCGGCAACATGCAACAGTGCCAGTCCCATTTCAGAAGTGATATTATTGGCAACAGACTGCGAGAGTATATCTGCGGCGCCTTTTTCACCCAACCACTTATTCATTTTATCATTGAGCCATTCCGTCGCATTGATCCCGGCCATGATCACTGCCATACTTTGTACTTTGAACATGGCTGCTTTTTGTTGCCGGATATCTTCCAGGATAAAATCCAGACTTTCTGCTACAGACAGGTGCTGTATATTTTCTTTTAAAGTTGCGATCGATGCCTGTGTGGTCCTGATCAGATCTGTAACAATTGCCGGATCATTTTCAATGGGTGTTTGCGCAGCAGCAAGCGGATGCACTTTAGCAGGTGCATTGGGATCATCAGGTAACATCCTGATAAAATCATTCCGCTTTGTTATTGTGAGGAGCGCATCTTTTATCAGCGGATGTGATTTTCCCAGCGTTTCTATTACACCTTTCCTGCTGGCCGGTTGCGAGAGTTGCCGGGTAATGTCTATAAAGATCCTTCCTCCTGCTACCCGCATAATGGCAGGCGTCATCAACAGGAAAAAAGAGAGTCCTAATGGCTTCATCGCATCCGTCATCATCTGGTTATGCCCGACAGAAACATAGACGCGGTTTTCGGTATCATCTGCCTGTGGGATTGGATACAAGGTGGTGATGGGGCGGCTCTGGACGATATAAAATGTACCGTTTGCCAGACACCATTCTATGTCCTGCGGCTGTCCAAAGTGTGCCGCGATCTTTTGTCCCAGCTCACTTAATGTGAGCACCTGCCTGTTGGTCAGTGAGGGAGTCTGTTGCTTTTCGGGATGGATTTCCTGTTCAGCAGTACCACCAGCTGCCAGCGAAAAAATGGCCTGTTTCTTTACAGCGATCTTTCTGCTGATCACCTTACCACCAAGTACTTTATAGTTATCCGCGTTAACGATACCGGATACCAGGGCTTCGCCCAATCCGAAACTGGCATCGATGGAGAGCACTTTTCTGCTGGACGTTACAGGATCGGCTGTGAACATAATACCGGCTACCTCAGGGAAGATCATCTGCTGAATAACGACAGCGAGAGATACCTGTTTATGATCAAAGCCATTTTGCAGCCGGTAGGTGACTGCCCTGTCAGTATAGAGAGATGCCCAGCAGCGGCTTATATGTTGCAGAACAGCCTCTTTTCCTATGATATTAAGATAAGTATCCTGCTGACCAGCAAAGGATGCAGTGGGCAGGTCTTCCGCAGTAGCACTGGAGCGCACCGCGAATGCCTGTTTATCACTAAATCTGTCCAGGTATGCACTGATTTCAGCTGTGACATCATCCGGGATGGCTGTATTTTCGATCAATGTACGGATCGCTTTACAGCTATCACTGATGCCTTTGCGGTCATCCGCTTTCAGGGTATTCAGCTGCTCCAGCAAATCACCAAGCTCCTGATTACCCGCTGTAACCGCCTTATAAGCCGCTGTACTGACACAACAACCTTCCGGCACATTAATCCCCTCCAGATGAGATAAAACGCCCAGATTGGCCCCTTTACCCCCTACAAATGCAAATGCCGAAGCATCTATCTCCTGCAATCCAAGTATGTAAGTATGCATATCCTGCCGCTTTTATGGTTATTTACTATTGAGTTGATCCGTCGTTTCCTGCATGATCTCAATCGCCTGGGAGAAATAACTTTCAAGGATGCTGCGTTCGCTCTCAGAAAAGGAGGCCAGGAGTTTTTCCGACTGACTGCGAAAGCTTTTATACAATGGCGTCAGTAGTGCCATGATATTTTCGGTGATGGGTTCAATCAGCACCTTACGCCGGTCGTCTTCTGCAAATCGCCTTTTTACCAGCTTTTTCTTTTCAAATCTGTCGATAAGACCCGTTACTGCACCGGTAGTCAAACCCGTCAATGTGGATAGCTCTCCTGCTGTCATCTGCCCCTTTTCCATCAGGAAACCGAGGTATTTATGGTCAGTACCGGAAAGTCCGGCTTTGCGGGCAACCGCCTCATGCAGCTGAATAGAAGTATATGCATACAGCTGGCTCAGCTTTCTTACCTGCCTTATCTGATCTTTATCCATATTATATCTTATTGACTAAATATCTTAGTCGCTAAGATAATATTATTTGGCAAATCAGGTGGCATAATTCCAGTTAATTATTGGGGTATTAATAAGCTAGATAATTTGAAAGCGTGCGGTTCACTGACACTCGGTTCGCATTGCTATAGGCAATCGCGGCATGCAGAAAGTTTTTATTTTCCAGTAGCAGCTCCGCCTGTTCAATCTGCTGGCTATAGGACCGGGCAACTACTATGGGTACCTGTACATAACAAACAGGCAGCCAGGAAACGGGAGATTTTCATATTCATAAAGATACCGTGAAATACTATTGGGTTATGAGTGTCTTCTTTCCGTTCCAATACTAGTTATTTCCCCAGTAACTTTATTATTCCCCATGCATAAGTATGCATTACCGGTATCACTACTATTCCGGAAACTAAGATGAACGCAACAGCTGCTGCTAAAAGTTTATTTTTGCAAAAGAGAACTGAAAAAAGATGCGTAAAACAAAGCAGTCCATTCCTGTCAATCACTTCGATGACGAGCATAATTCGGGGATGTCTATTGAAAAAATATTCATCAAAAACTTACGCTCTTTAGAAGAATTAGCCGAGGTCGAAGATATTGGTACGATTGAGGGAATCGCGCAGGCGCACCGGCATGACCGTCACTCCTTCTACCTGGTTGAAAGCGGTACCCTGTCGATGGATATTGACTTCGAGCATTATAAGATCAAGCCTTCCTCCATCATGTACATGCATCCTGATCAGGTACACCGTACGATGGAGTTTAAGAATGTAACGGTTGTCAGTCTGGCGATCAATAACGAGCACCTGCATCCTGAATATCTGCAACTCCTGGAGGATATGACTCCTGTAAAACCGTTGGTATTAAAAAAAGAAACGTTCACCGTCCTGTCAGAAGCGGCAGCGCTCTTCATAAAATTATCCGAACTATCTTTTAATAAAAAAAATCATACTTTATTAAAAGACTGTTGTAATGCCTTCGTGGGATTGATTATCGGACAATATCTGGAACAATCCAAACCAGCTGATAAACTCTCCCGCTTTGAAATTGTCACCCAATCCTTCAGAAAGTTATTAGACCGTGAATATGCGACGATAAAGCGTCCCACGGAATACGCACAACAATTAAACTTATCTACTCCCTACCTGAACGAGTGTGTCAGGAACACTACTGGTTACTCCGTTTCCCATCATATACAGCAACGTATTATTTTAGAAGCCAAACGGCTGCTTTATCATTCCGACAGGTCTGTAAAAGAGATTGCTACGATATTGGGTTATGATGATTATCCCTACTTTTCACGTCTGTTTACCAAGGTGACTGGTATGACGCCCCTGGCTTTCCGGAACAAAAACCTCGATTAGTCCAATACTTACTCCGTTTTACCATTTTACAGTCCGGCCATCGTTCGTTCCTTTACAGCGTAAAAATAAATGGTATAAGCAATGGACCAATTTAAACAGCAAAAAGTACTTGTTTCGGGTGCTAGTTTCGCCGGACTTTCAACCGCTTACTGGATGAATAAAATGGGCTACGATGTTACCGTCGTAGAAATCTCACCCGATCTTAAGAGAGGTGGCACACCTGTCAATATACGTGGGAACACGATCGATATCGCTCATCGTATGGGCATTCTTGAACAGATAAGGGCCAACAGGCTGCATCTGGAACTATGTGAATTCAAAGATGCGGATGATGTGACAGTAGGATCGATGTTGCTGAGACAGGCAGGTGAAACGCTGCCGGATGATGATTTAGAAATTGAACGGGATGTATTACTGGATATTCTGTTCAATACGATCAAAAACGATGTTACATTTATTTTCAGCAACAGCATTACTGCCATCGATGAAACTGCGAATGGTATCCAGGTGATATTTAAAGATGGTTCCCAGCATTCATTTGACCTGCTCTTTGGTTGTGATGGTATACATTCAGCGGTAAGAAGACTTTGGTTCGGCCCGGAATCTGATTACATCCACTTTCTCGGACAATACTTTTCTATTACGATCGTCAATAAACTCCTGATAAAAGAAAATACGGCGCAGTTTTATAATGTGCCAGACAAGGGCATTATGCTGAATGCGTATAACAATAAAACTGACATCATTTTCTGTTTCCGTTCGGATACCGATATCCCTTATGACTACCGGGATGAAGCGCAACAAAGGGCTATTATGGCTACACAGTTTGAAGGTGAAAGCTGGAGAAGTGCTGAACTCATGGAAGAAGTGAAGAATTCCAGGACCTTTTATTTCGACAAACTGTGCCAGATAAAAATGCCTTCCTGGACGAAAGGCAGAGTGGCCCTGGTCGGTGATGCCGCCTATTGTGCCTCTCCTGCTGCCGGTATGGGAGGATCACTGGCAATAGATGGTGCTGCTGCCTTAGCAGATGCAATGTATGCACACAAGGATGACCTTGCGCTGGCATTTCAGGAGTACAATACGAGTTTCCGTCCTTTTATTGAGGAAATTCAGGAAGAGGCGGTAACAAATGGATTAGAGTCCTTTGTGCCCAGAACCGAAGAAGCTATTCAGAAAAGAAATACGGTCGGCTTTTAAGATGGTATAAGCTACTTGACATTCCGATACGAAAAGCATATGTTTGTACATACATAATAATATTCCATGTACAGACATATATACATTATTATCGTTATAGTCTTCTTTGCTTCCTGTGTGAGTCAGCGGGAAAACCTGTCACAATACGTGGACCCGGGTATCGGAACTGCCCATAGCCGCTGGTTCTTCTACACGCCGGCGGCCTTACCACATGGTATGGCTAAACTGGCCCCTTCGACAAACGGGCATGATGGTAATCCCAGTGGATGGGAAGCCGTTGGTTATGACACCCGGCACCGGTCTATAGAAGGATTTGCCCATTTTCACGAATGGCAGGTAGGCGGGATTGTTGTGATGCCTGCGACTGGTCAACGGATACTGACACCAGGCACGCTGGAAGATGCGGAAAAAGGGATTAAAAACGGATACAGGTCCCTGTTTGACCATAAAAACGAAGTAGCCAGGCCAGGATATTACAAGGTAAAACTGGATGACTATAACATCACCGCCGAACTGACCGCCACTGAACGGGTAGGTTTTCACAGATATACCTTTCCGGCAGCCGCTGATTCAAGGATCATACTGGATATCGGCAATAAACAAGGGGAAAGCGGCGAGGTGCTGGATGCTGCTGTACATATGACCGACGAAAGGCATTTTGAGGGATTTGTGACTACCTATCCGGCGTATATCAAAAAGTATGATCCGCAGGGAAAGATATCCATGTATTTCTATGGAGAGATCAGCAAGCAACCTGCGACTGTAGGTGCATTTAATGCCAGTGGCGTACAGGAAAACAACCGGGAAAGTAAAGGCAAAGGTGCGGGCCTATTCCTTGAATTTTCCACTACTGATCAGGAAGTTGTTGAACTAAAGATCGGTCTTTCCTATACTTCTACCCTGCATGCACAAAAAAACCTCGAAGCGGAGGCTACTGGTCTTGACTTCAAAAAGGCACAGCAACTGGCAGCAAGGACCTGGGAGGGTGAACTGGGCAAGCTGAGGGTCAGCGGTAAGGATGTAAAGGATAAGACAAAATTTTACACCGGACTGTATCATGCACTTTTAGGACGTGGTATTATCAACGACGCCGGACAGCCTAATTTGTATAATACGGACGCTATCTGGGGCGCCTTCTGGAATCTGACACAGCTCTGGGCACTGGCTTATCCGGAGCATTACAATGACTATGTACGTTCACAGATGGACGTGTATCAAAAACGGGGTTGGTTTGCCGATGGCGTCTCCAATGGTCAATTTACCTCCGGCGTCGGTACCAACTTCGTAGGACTGGCTATTGCGGCTGCCTATCAATGTGGTATCCGGGACTATGACACCACACTGGCCTACAAGGCGATCAGGGCAAATGAAACTGATGGCACTGACAGACCTGTAGGGTCGGGAAAACTGGATGTGGCAGCTTTCAATCAATATGGCTACTCCCCTTATCTTGACGCCGATAATACTGATTCAACCGGTTCAAGGTTCTCTGCTTCCCATACACTCGAATATAGTTTTAGTGCCTTCGCTACAGCGCAAATGGCAAAGGCCATGGGTAAAACGGCGGACTATGACTATTTCATCAAAAAATCCAGGGGCTGGGAGCTGCTCTTTAATACGGCATCAAAGCTGATACAACCCAAAACGGCCAATGGTCAGTTTATTGACAAATTTGATCCATTGGAGCCTTGGCGGGGATTCCAGGAAGGAAATGCGGTACAGTATACTTTCTATGTACCGCAAAATCCGGCTGGTCTGATCGCTGCTATCGGCAGAGAGGAGTTTAACACCCGGCTTGACAACATCTTTACGGTTGCTCAGCAAAACAGCTTTGGAGGCGGGAAGACGATCGATGCATTTGCAGGTATCAAGGCTAGTTATAATCATGGGAATCAGCCTAACCTGCATGTCAGCTGGTTATTCAATTATGCCGGTAAACCCTGGCTTACACAAAAATGGACCCGGGCTATCTGTGATGAGTTCTACGGTACCGAAAATATACATGGCTACGGATATGGTCAGGATGAAGACCAGGGACAGCTTGGCTCCTGGTATGTGATGGCGGCATTAGGGCTGTTTGACGTGAAAGGATTAACAGACCTGCGACCAGTGATTCAGCTGGGTAGTCCGCTGTTTGACGAGGCCACTATCCAACTGGGTAAAAGCAGGACCTTACAGATCGTCACTGAAAATAACAGCAAAGAAAATGTATATGTGCAGGAGGCCCGCTTTAATGACCAGCCGCTTGACAAAGCGTGGCTGTATCGGGATGAACTGATGAAAGGGGGGAAACTATGGATGAGAATGGGCAGAACGCCCAATGAAAAATGGGGTAGTCAGGCGCCACCACCTTCTGTACAATAAGATGGCCTGACGCCTGTTGGATAAGTGACTATCGCAATTCGCTTTGATACTATTAACATTGTTAGCATTTTTTTCATTCTATACCAGGTAATTCAGGTTTCATCACATTTTGCATGCCTGATGGCATTTCCCCTATACATTTAGGTATCGTATTGCAGTTGTGAAACCTTTATTAACCTGATCATGATAGGAAGCTACATCAAAACCTCTGTACGCAACTTACTGCGCAACAAACTATTCTCATCCATCAACATCATTGGCCTTGCTATCAGTGTGTCTGTCGGCTTATTACTGATTGCGTTTGTCCTGGATCTGCACACTTACGACAGGTTCCATAAGAACGGTAAGCGGATCTATCGCATCTCCAGCGCGGCTACTTTCAAAGGAGAACAAGGTGGTAAATATGCCTCTGCATCGATAAAGACCGCACAGCTCATCCGGGAAAGGCTAACCGGGATTGAGGCAGTGAGTATTTTACGTAATGATTTCTCACAGGATGCACAGGTTGGCGACAACATTCTTCCTGTAAAGGGCTTTTGGGCTGAGCCCTCGTTGTTCCGCATCTTTTCATTTCCAATGCTGGAGGGTAATCCTGCAACAGCATTAAAAGACCCTTATTCGGTTGTGCTTACAGAAACGGCTGCCAGGAAACTCTTCGGCAGCAAAGATGCGGTTGGCAGGATGATCAGGTTTGATACACTTGATTATCGTGTGACCGGAGTCATGAAAGATGTTCCTTTCTTTTCACACATCAGTTTCGAAGTACTGGTATCACTGTCAACAGCAGAGCAGCTTAACAAAAACGATCCGCATTTCGGGGAATGGACAAATATATGGCCCAACTTCGTATACATCCTGCCGTCGAAAAATGCGGATATGGTTGCTATTCAGTCACAGCTCGACGCAATTGCAAAAGAGGAAAACAGGGCTGAGAAAGACACCAGAATTGAACTGGAACCGCTTCCTCTATATAATATTGTGGTTGGCGAAAATCTGCGTCGTTCAGAGGGAGGACCGGGCTTTACAGGACCGCACGTTTCGCCGGTTGTCCTCTGGATACTCGGAGGACTTGGATTCATAGTGATACTGTCGGCCTGCTTCAATTATACCAATCTTTCCATCGCACGTGCCATGCGCCGCTTTAAGGAAATAGGTATCCGTAAAGCAATTGGCGCCGGTGCCCGTCAGGTAAGGCATCAGTTTCTGGCTGAGTCGATACTTATCTCTCTGACAGCGCTTTTACTTTCATTCCTGCTCTTTCTTCTGTTACGCCCGCAGCTGATAAACCTGGCTCCGGAGATGCAGCGAACCGTGAAACTTGAGCTGACTCCGTCCATGATCGCGGCATTTATTGTCTTTTCGGTCATCATAGGCATTATTGCCGGTTTTATGCCTGCGATCTTCTTTTCAAAAGTCAATGCTATCAATGCACTCAGGAATGTATCATCTGTTAAGGTCTTCAAACACCTGACGCTCAGACGTGCTTTAGTCGTCATTCAATACACCGTCACATTGATCTTTATTACCACGACCTCAGTGGGCTATGTACAGTATAAAAATATCCTTTCATTCGACCTGGGATTCCGTACAGCAAACATTCTGAACATCTATACGCAGGGGAATAAACCCGATGTACTGCTTAATGAACTGGAAAAGATACCTGAAATAACAGCACTATCCAGGTCTTTAATTGTGACAGGAATCGGGAATTACTGGGGTGGCAATATGAAGTACAAAGATGCCAACGACTCTACCCTTGTCATGACCAATCATGTTGACGAAAACTATCTGTCGCTGCATGGATATAAACTTGTTGCCGGTGGGAATTTTATTGCAAGACCCAAAACCGCGGAAGCTGTCAGTGAGGTGATTGTCAACGAACAGGTATTGAAGCGATTCAATATAAGCTTCCATGCACCCGAAAAAGCGATCGGAGAGCAAATAATCCTGAATGGACGTACATTGACGATTGTTGGCGTCATGCAGGACTTTCATTATGGTAAGGTTGAGAACCTCATCGGACCTGTGGCATTTACCTGCTGGACACCGGAGGACAGAACAGTCATTAATGTAAAGATACAAAGTGATGATATGCCGGCGACGATGGCGAAGATAGCATCCACGTGGAAAAAGATCGATCGTGTCCATCCATTCAGTGCTGAATTTTATGACCAATCGATAGCAGATGCCTATAGTGAATTTTCGATTATGATCAGGATCATCGGCTTCCTTTCGTTTCTTGCCATTTCTATTGCTTCGATGGGATTGTTTGGAATGGTGGTATTTACTACCGAGACGCGACTCAGGGAGATCAGTATCCGGAAGGTGATGGGCGCCAGCTTCAGCAATCTTATCTACTTATTGAGCCGTAGCTTCTTCGTGCTACTATCAATCGCGGCAATCATCGCGCTGCCTGTTACCTATCTTTTCTTTGAAAACGTTGTACTCAGTCATTTTCCGTACCATACACCTGTCCAGCTTATGGAGTTGTGCATTGGCTTACTGACAGTGTTCCTGATCGCAATTATTATGATTGGATGGCAGACGATGAAGGCAGCAGGGACGAATCCCGTTGAAGTACTGAAAGGTGAATAAGGAAATTCAATTTCGACCTCAGAACAGACAAAAGACCTCGTAAATCTTACGATCTACGAGGTCTTAACGTTTTGTATCCCAGGCATCTGCACCTCGGACCAAATCATACAAAATTTACTTCCTTCATTTCTACAAATAAGCCAGCATAAGGTTTCCTGCTGATTTACCATTTGGCATCGCTAACTTGAACAAAATTATTTGCCAAATCTATCAAACTGCGTAGTTACAGATGACAATTAGGGCAGGTTGTTTGGTCCAGGGAAGTCAGACAAACATCTCCTTTAGGTTTTGGTTGACTGAGATTAGCAATTTTGATTTTCACGAGCTGGAGTTTCTTTGGAGTTGTCTTCTTTTTCATGGTGATAATGTTTAATAAATAATCCTCTCCTGTCTTTAGCTGGGAAGCGATGCCATGGAGTGGTTGTTCGGCATATAATCGGAGGGCTGAAGCATTTCAGCTTTAGTTATTACAGGTAATATGCAGAATGATGGGCTAATACCAGGGGTAACAGCAAGTGGACATTATCCTTTATCGGGTTAAACATTTAGGCGACTAAAAAGAATAATAGCCATTACTAATTTAGGGGAATTTTTTCAATATTGAAGACCGTTCCTAAAAAGACCAGCAGGTAGATTCCCGGGGTAGAATAAACCGTTGATCAGGAAAAGCAGCAAGAATCGCTACCTATTGATTAACAGATCGTTAACCGATTTAACGAAATAACAATGTACCTTTGCACTCAGGAAGATACATGGATCACCGATTGCCACAAATAGTCACCTGAATCGTTCCGACATCCCAACAGCCAACTACCAATATACAAATCCTGTATCTATTTTAACACTGAGTAATACCGCCACCACGTCTTAAAAATCACAAAGATGCAATGTGAGAAATGCCGTCAACCAGGATCAAAGCAATATCTCCTGCTGCTGCTTATACTAGCGTTTTCCTTACCGTCATACGGACAACTCCCCAAGGTGCTCAAAGATGCCGGAGATGCGCTTAAAACCGGCACAGAAACCATGAGAAGTCTTAACGTGTTTATCGACGCTACCAAAAGAACTACCGCACAGTTCAACAAATCGGTCAAGGTAGTAAAGAGTAATAGCCCGGCGCCAGCTGTTCCGGCGGATCAGGTTACAAAGCCTAAATACAAAAAAGGAGAATTTACCAATTTCAAGTGGGAGCCTATTGCTTATTTTGACGGGCAGATATTTCCATCTATGGTCATCAGTATGGCCAATTACAATGGGGATATTGATAATGCTTTCATGAACTCCGTTAAGAGCAGTGCGCTTGGCTTCCGGTTTCTGAGTGACAAATCATATATTCCTGTGAAATGGGAAATCGAAAGCAGTGATAAGTCCTATTTCGATAAAGTAAGTGGTGATTTCATGTCACAACAGGCAGGTCAGGAAGTCTATTTTATGCCCAATATTCCCTGGAATATGTCGACGCTTACCAAACAGATTTCCAGTTCCCCGATCAACATTATATTCAGGGTATTTGATGAAGATGGTAATAAATCAGAAAAATCTATTCCACTGTTTATGCGCAGTATCAACGACTGCATTTACCGTTACCATGAACAAAAGTTTGATTTCCTGTTCACTGCCTTTATCCAGGAACAGCATCCGGAGATCGACAAGATCCTGAAAGAGGCATTGAATACCAAACTGGTTTCCGCGATCAGCGGCTACCAGGGGGATGATGTGAACACGATCCTCCAGGTAGCAGCCATCTGGAAAGTATTACACGACAGGGGTTTTCAATATAGCAGTGTCACCACCACCTCTACCAATAGTACCAATATTATCGCCAGTCAGGCTGTTCGTACATTTGACAACTCCATGAAGACCAATCAGGCCAACTGTGTAGATGGAACGGTGGTCTTCGCTTCTCTGTTAAGGGCCATCAATATATCCACCGTCATGGTGCTCACCCACAATCATTGTTTCCTTGGGTTTTATACCAGCAGAAAAAAGAATAAAATCCTATACCTGGAGACGACCATGCTTTCCAATGCTGACATTATTGATCAGGTCAAACCCCCTTCCAAAAAGAACCAGGCGTATGTTGATCAATTTATGCAGGCAGTCAAATATGCTTCGAATAAAGAATATCCGGAGTATAAGGCAGCGAATGATCTGGTAGAGATTGATGTTGATTACTATAGGAATTTTGTCAGACCGCTACCCTTCTGAGCATATAACGCACAATCCATTCATGCGTCTTCAATATGAGCAGTGAGCTGTTTAGTGTTGTAGTTATCTTTTCAGGGCATTTCTGGTGTGATGCAGGATGATGTCCAGGGGCTTCATCACAAGTCTTTGGCGACTTATCTTGCCTTTTCCTGTAATCCGGTGAGTGTTTTCAGATTCCTTTGCTTTTCCTCTTCTTCTGTGAGCAAATCTGCTGCGGTTAGTTGCAGGAACTGCGTATTACACTCCCTCAAAAAGTCCTTTAGATCATCCAGATAAAGCGTTGCATTCTGAGGATGACTATTTACATAATCCGATAACCATTTTCGCTTTGCTCCGCAATTCGTAATCAGTTTGCTTTCCGAGTCAGCCGGAATTTCCAGGCTTCCATAAGTTATGTCATAAGTGGCATAATATTTATCTTTCAAATACCTGAAAGATTGTCCATATGTGGCATCCGGGATAATGTATACGATGCGTTTCATACGTGTTACCAGCAATGCAGATGTGCAAAACGGGCAGGGCTCCAGTGTGGTATAAATAGTCGCCCCTTTGGTAAAATCACCTGCTGAATTGGACTGATTGAAGAGTTCATCACGATAGTAACTCTCTACTGATTTTTCCTCTGCATCCCTGGGCCGTTTGATATTTAATCTTTCAATAGCCTCTTTTAATGTCAATTGTTCTGCATGTAACATTGGGTTGCATTCCGCATGAATATGGTTCTGCCGTTGTCCGATAAGCTCTCCATCACAGTTATCTATAATTGCGGCAAAAATATTCAGGCCGTCCTTATGCGTCGGCTTGCCATCTTTGTGAATAAACTGTGTATCAAAATTTTTAAAAGCAATTGCCATAAGGCCTAAAAATACAATTGCATCTTTTTCAATGATAGGAGTAAGCATAATTTTGGTGTTAGTTTTACCTGTTAGCAATTATTGGGGTATATGGAATTCGAAATAATCAGGAGGGCGGTCTTTTAACTCAACATCTTCCGGCATCGGCCTACAGATAATAAACTTAGTTAATTATCTACAATAAAAAAAAGATAGCTTCTTATTATAAATCCGGCATCGAAATATCATGCCGCACTTAACTATTGAACCACCACAATAAATAGCTTCGCTTTTCGAGTAGTTTATTAGCTGAAATTATCGCATATTGCAGCCCAATTACAACTTTAACGATTAAACTTTTTTTCATCAAAGAAGTGTACAATAAAAAAAGAATATGCCAGCAGAAGAATGATTATCAGACCGTATTGACGCCATATCCCCGTCTATCCTAAGGACTGTACCCAGCATCCACATCACATACCATCATTTAAATTTTTAATACAAGCCAATTAATGAAAGAGAAAAAATTAATATCCCTCGTCGTTACAGCAGCGCTGGTAATATTTATAACTTGTGTAAGGCTACGTGAAACATCCGCTAATAAGACGACAGATAAACCGAAAAAAACCAATACCGAAAAAACATCGCACAATACAACAACAAAGTCTTCCCGTAATACAACAAAGCCATCTCAGGGAACAACTGCTTCACGGACAATTGTACCTTCATCATCCGACAATTGCGATACCCGTGTAAAGAACACCAGTGACAACAATCACCTGCTGTTAGGTAATCCGTCTGATGCACAGCCCTGCATGGCACTTATCAGCAATTATCTCATCGACAGAAGTTACTATGTAGCCTCTTACAACAGTCAGCGTGGTATCCCTAACTGGGTAAGCTGGCACCTGGATGCCAATGATCTCGGCAAAACTAACAGAACCGATAACTTCAGAGCAGATACTGAGTTACCCAACAACTTTTATCAGGTAGAAGGCACCGACTATGTCAACTCCGGTTTCGATCGCGGACATAACTGTCCTTCCGGCGACCGTAGCAATAATACCAGTGCCAATGAATCTACCTTTCTGATGAGTAATATGATTCCACAGGCGCCCAGAAACAACAAACGTGCCTGGGCCGGCTTTGAGGAATATACAAGAAATACACTCGTGAGACCCGGTAATGAATGTTACATCATTATGGGAAGCTATGGTATTGGTGGTACCGGATCAAAAGGCAAGGTTAAAACGATCGATCAGGGAAAAGTGACAGTACCTGCACGCATCTGGAAAGTGGTAGTGGTTATTCCTGCCGGTGATAATGACCTGGAACGTCTCAGCAGCAGCGACGTTACTGTGGTAGCTATCGATACACCGAATAATAATAAAACAGTTGATAACAGCTGGAGGAAATATATTACTTCTGTGAGAGCTATTGAAGATTCAACAGGCTATCATTTGTTATCAAATCTGCCGAAGAAAGTACAGCTGGCACTGAAATCAAAGGTATATGTGCCGTAGTTGGGGTATATCAATTACAAATACATATAAAAACGGCCTGGATCAATGATCCAGGCCGTTTTTATATGTATCCAGGGAAAACTTTATTCGAATCTTCGAATAACCAAAATCAACAAAACTATTGAAACTTTCTGTTCAGACAGAAAGGGCGACACCGAATACAACCGTATTTCCATCGGGATCGTTTACGGCGAAATCACGCAACCCATATATGCGGTCTTCAGGTGCATTGAGAATAAGGGCACCCCGCGCGCTCAGGATGCCATGAAAACGATCTACTTCGTCACATTCAATACATAACAATGTGTTACCCGGCATCTTTTTAATGCCCTGGTTTTGGGGCCCGCAAAGATGAATGAGGATGTGATCATAGTACAAACCGGCATAATCTCCCAATATGAAATCTTCTGCAAATCCTAAAATCTCTGTATAGTATTGTAAGGATAGCCTTACATCTGAGACATGAAAGACTGTCGTGCAGCTTAAAGCTTTCATAATATTGGTTTTAATGATGTTAGATCTTGCTGTGAGACTGACATATGACTATCTTCTCCATTCTGGCAAATTATCCTTATCAAACCATGTTTGTATTGTTATCAACCCATGGTTTTTCTCCTTCGGAAAATATGAGAATAATAACTCCACTCCTAACTCAGGCATTTCAAAGAAAACTATCTTATCCATTGCTATTTTAAAACGCCAGTTGATTTCACGCTTGTTTAGGAATGCCGCCATCTGATCAACTTTTATTTGTTTCAAGCTCAGTTTTTTCCCGCTCTGTTTAATAATATGCCGCCCTTTCTGATCATGCAGGTATATCGTAAACGCTTCTATCTTTTTATCCGGTGTTACGCTCACATTTACGGCGATACCTTCCAACTCTCCTTTATACAAAGAAGGTTCCCCATTTTTATGTGTATGTGTAGATACCAGCCAACCTTTACGCTCTTCCCAGGCCATTCCAATCTGCAAATGTGCGAGTTTACCTGTCGTGATAAATTGAGCTAACAATCTACTTTTCTTCATAGTATTACTGATATGCATTTACCTCAATTAATCACTCCATTGCTAATTTTCCATTCCTGAATATACCTGTCCATTTCTTTAGCAGGTCGTCAGATATCACAGGCTGCGTAACCATAACACTGATCATATGTATAGAAGAATCTGTCAGCAATAAATAATACAATCCAGATTCTGACGTCGGCGTATCCGGCTCCACCTTAAATATACTCCAATTATCTCCTTTCGACAATACGGTAAAATGCGCCTTGCCATTTTGACCTTTTATCTGATCCTTATAGGTAGAAAGTACCTGCTCAATACTTTGCTGCGACTTTTGTTTAACTGTTTCCAAATTGATAAAGATCGTCCATTTATCTGCTGTTTCATCAGAAGGCATTACCTGCATAAAGTGCGCCGTTGAATCATCGGTTTCATTCTGGATCTTCCATGCTCTATCCGCAGGGAAATCTATTTTTAATGATTCATGCAGTGGAGGAAGGGGAACTTTGAAGGACTGTGCGACCTGATGAAACAATTCCCGGGATGTGAAAAATCGTGAAGCAGCTGCCGTACAGGTAATCATATATACTTTACTATCATGGTATAGAATAAAATCACTTGCACATAGTGTATCTGTGACGTTTTTGACTAAATGGACTCTGTCGGCTTTACTATGTCCTTGCATTAAAGCCTACGTCCTATCCTTTCGAGGTCTTTTTATCTGTAACTGGACAAGAACAGAATAATGACGATTACTTCT
Source organism: Chitinophaga sp. YR627 (assembly GCF_900114995.1). GTDB lineage: Bacteria > Bacteroidota > Bacteroidia > Chitinophagales > Chitinophagaceae > Chitinophaga. The sequence continues at coordinate 293,708 of NZ_FOUX01000007.1, read as the reverse complement.
TTCTTAACTAATCGGTAATAATGGTACAAAAAACGGTAATCTGTATACTAATTTGCCTACCAGGCTACAGATCTTTGAGAAATCTACGTTCCGGTATGTAGGAGCAGAATTGTATTATGAGAGATACTATAATTGATAAAAATGGAATAATTGCAAAGGAAATATAATTATTCTTTAATCGCTCTATATAACCGCTCAAGACTATTCAGTTAAAAAAATACGAAAAATGACCCATCAGAAAACTCCGATGAACAGGCGATCGTTTTTAAAATCATCTACACTCGCTGGTGGCGGGCTGATGATAAGTTTTACCTGGTTGTCAGCATTTAAGTATGATGATAAATTGAATGAATCAGACCTTCCCCAATGGAATGAGTTAAATGGATATATCAAAATTACCTCGGATAACCTTATTAAGATTATCAATCCAAACCCGGAATTTGGACAGAATGTGATGACTTCGTTCCCAATGATCGTAGCGGAAGAACTAGATGTAGACTGGGAAAAAATAGTGGTAGAGATGGGGCCGCATGACAGTGTTAAACTAGGGCCGCAATTTACTGGCGGAAGCAATTCCGTAAGGATGTACTGGAAACCGCTTCGTCAGGCGGGGGCAACAGCCCGGCGTATGTTAATGCAGGCGGCGGCGCAAACCTGGTCTGTACCTGTTGAGGAAGTAACCACTGAAGCAGGAATGCTCTATCACAAAAAAAGTGGCAAATCGGGTACTTATGGTCAGTTCGCGTCAACAGCGTCAGGTATTCCCGTACCAAAAGAGATAAAACTGAAAGATCCGAAGGAATTTAAAATAGTACGGAATTCAAAGAAAAACGTAGAAGGGGCGAAAATTGTAAGCGGTCAGCCACTCTTCGGACTGGATTACAAACATGAAGGAATGCTGATCGCTATGATCGAACATCCACCGGCTTTTGGTATGAAATTGAAATCTTTTGATGCCTCTCAATCATTGAAAATGCCTGGTATCAAAAATGTTTTCCGCCTTGAATTATACCCGGAGGGTTTCGAACAGGGTGGTTTCGACACAAGAACATTCAATGACTTACTGGTAGTGCTAGGTAATACAACATGGGAGGTTATGCAGGCCCGTAAAAAATTGGTAGTGACGTGGGAGCCTAAAGGGGATACCGTTGATACTATGGGGAGCAGAAATGGGAAAAAAGCAGTTAATGTACCGGGACGGCTGGAGAGTACAAGCGCTCAGCTTTCAGAGATGAAGCAATATGCGGACAAACCAGCACAACAATTGAGAAAAGACGGTGATCCGGAAACAGCTTTTAAAAATGCAGCCCAGATTATAGAACGTACATACAATGCGCCGTTTTTAGCGCATAACTGCCTCGAGCCAATGAATTTCTTCGCCCATGTAACAGAGGAAAAGGCCTTATTAGTAGGTCCGTTACAAGCTCCAGGATGGACAGAACCTACATTATCAAAAATTCTGAACCTGCCGGCTGAAAAAATAGAGATTCAAATGACCCGCATGGGCGGTGGTTTTGGACGCCGTGCATATGGACACTATTTGGTAGAAGCTGCGCTGATTTCAAGGCAAGCCAAAGCACCAGTTAAGCTTGTTTACAGCCGTGAAGACGATATGACATACGGCATCTACCGTCCTATGTATACAGCTACTTACCGTGCAGCATTAGATGCAGATAAGAATCTTTTGGCATTGCATATAAGAGGCGGCGGTATTCCAGAGAATGCGATTCATCCGAACAGATTTCCAGCCGGTGCAATTGATAACTACCTCGCTGAAGGATGGCAGATTCCTTCCAATATAACGATTGGAGCATTCAGAGCCCCACGCTCGAACTTTAATGCTGCGGCTGAGCAGTCCTTCCTGGATGAACTGGCAGAAGCAATGGGAAAAGATCCGATTGAATTAAGGCTCGAACTTTTAAAAAGGGCGAAGGAGAATCCTGTTGGCAAAAACAATGAATACGATGCTGACAGGTATGCAGGCGTATTGAAACTTGTCAAAGAAAAATCTGGCTGGAATAGTCCGACTGATAAAAAGTACAAGCGTGGCGTAGCCGCCTATTTTTGTCATAATTCCTACGTGGCACATGTTGCCGACATGGTGGAAAGAGACGGACAACCTTATGTAGAAAGGGTATTTAGTGCAGTTGATTGTGGCATCGTTGTGAATCCCGATGCAGCCACTAATATGGTTCAGGGGGCAGTTATCGATGGAATAGGGAATGCGCTCTACGGAGAGTTAACGCATAAGGAAGGAGCTGCAGTACAGAAGAATTTTAGTCAATATAGAATAATTAGGTTTCATGAGGCGCCTAAGAAGATTGAAGTGCATTTTGTGCAGAATGATATTGACCCTACCGGATTGGGTGAACCGCCCTTCCCTCCGGTATTCGGAGCGGTGGCCAACGCATTATATAAAAGCACGGGTAAGCGATTCTATGATCAGCCCTTTATTACGAAACTGAATGAACTTTCAAAATCTTAATTATTTAACCTTCATTGTTTTATGCAACTATGATCTCATTAAATATAAATAATAAAACTTACAGCCTGGAGGCAGACGCTGATACCCCTTTGCTTTGGGTACTCAGAGATATTGTAGGTCTTGTTGGCACAAAATACGGATGTGGTGTGGCACAATGTGGCGCATGTGTTGTTCATTTAAATGGAGAAGCCGTACGGTCTTGTGTAACGAAAGTGAGCAGGGCTATCGGACAAAAAGTGGTAACGATTGAAGGGTTATCCGAAAAAAACGATCATCCATTACAAAAAGCATGGTTGGAATTGGATGTTGCACAATGCGGATATTGTCAGGCGGGACAAATCATGGCAGCAGCAGTACTGCTTAAAGAAAATAAACAGCCAACGGATGCGGATATTGACATTGCGATGGCAGGTAATATTTGCCGTTGTGGTACTTATTTACGTATTAGAGAGGCCATTCACCTGGCTGCTGATATTCAACAAAAGTCCAAAAAGAGATAAACATGGCTAAAAGATATTACTGGCCTAAGAAAGCCATATTTTTAATAACGACATTATTAATTTTTATGGTGATAGTGATGTCCGCTTTTGACAGAGAAGTTCCATATACCAAAGATGATCAGACACATGATAGTATAGCTTCTGTAACTGCATTTACACAAGTGTATAAAGTGCTGATGAGTCCACGATGTATGAATTGTCATCCTTCAGGAGATGTGCCTCTACAAGGTGATGATAGTCATTTGCACACAATGTTGCCACGTAGGGGAAAGGATGGGAAAGGATTGTATGCTATGAAATGCACGAATTGTCACCAGCCGGAAAATACACCTGGTGTGCGTACGCCTCCCGGCAACGCTAACTGGCATTTGCCTCCGGCTGATATGAAAATGGTGTTTCAGGGCAAGACTGCCCATGAACTTGCGAGACAACTGGTTGATCCCAAACGTAATGGTCGCAAGAATATGGCGCAGCTGATAGCGCACGCTGATGATGATCTTGTACTTGCAGGGTGGAATCCCGGAGAGGGAAGAACTTTACCACCTATTAGCCATGCGGAATTTAAGAAAGCCTGGCTTACCTGGATCCGTAACGGAGCTTTTGCGCCAGCTCCTTAGTTAATTTAATGTTCTAAACTCATTTGGTGTTAGCCCCACACGTTGTTTAAAAAAACGATTGAAATGCTGAGGGTATTTGAATCCTAATTCATATGCAATTTCTGTTACGGTTTTTGTGCTGCCGTATATTTTATTCTTAGCAACTTCAATAATTTTATACTGGATATATTCCTGTGCGGTTTTACCCGTTTCCTTCTTAATCATATCTCCAAAATACTTAGCAGAGAAATGTAATTGATCAGCACAATATGCGACAGACGGAAATCCAATAGTATATGGTTGTTCAGATGCGAAGTAATTATTTAACAATTCTTCAAATTTCTCAATCACACCTTTGTTGACTGTTTCCCTGGTGATGAATTGCCGGTCATAAAAACGATCGCAATAGTTCAGTAACAGTTCAATGCTGGATGCAATAACCCGTTTGCTGTGTTTATCAACCGGCTGCTGGAGCTCAACATCAATCTTTGCAAAAAGATCCAGTACCAATTGTCTTTCTTTGACAGAAAGATGCAGTGCCTCACTCGTATTGTAGCTGAAAAAATTATATTCTGCAATGCTTTTACCTAAAGAGGTACCCAGAAGTATATCAGGGTGGAATACCAGGCCATGCCCCATTGGCTGATAATAATCTATTTTATTTTGTACATCGATCACCTGCCCCGGTGATATAAAAACGAGGGTACCTTCCTGATAGTCATAGTACTGACGACCATATTTCAAATCACCACATTTTACATCTTTTAAAAAGATGCAGTATACGTCAAATAACATTTTTGAACCTGTTCTTTCCTTTGCTTTGGAAAAGTCCAGGACGCTAACCAGCGGATGGTTAGTCTCATGGTTATTGAAAGCGTTGTATTCGCTGATTGACTGAAAGTGGTATTCCTTTTCCATAATCCTGCATTTGATGATACAAAATTACTGATTAAAGATGGGCCTTCTGCCTGCGAGATGCCAGATCGGTAATATTGGTAGTAAAACCCGGAATCTGTCCACAGTTCCCCCCACTTTCAGGTGGATATTTGTATCCGTGAATTGTATTGACATACCCCTATTAATGTTAATCAGTCTGAAAGTTAATATATTATGAGAAGGATTCTAGTAATTATCATGTTATTTATCACACACGCGGCGTATGCCAGGCAAACGGCAAATGAACAGCATAACCGGCAGGTTACGGGACCGCTTGTTCGTACAGCTTCCGGCATACTGCGTGGCACAACTGAAGGAGACATATCAAGTTTTAAAGGTATTCCTTATGCTGCTGCACCCACAGGCGCTAACCGCTGGCATCCGCCTCTGCCATTTCCAACATGGAAAGGCGAGCGTGATGCAACGAAGTTCTGTGCAGACTGTGCGCAGATGGGATGGCCACGCACCGGTACCTCCATTTCAAAAAGCTCGTCGGAAGATTGTCTGTTCCTGAACATATGGAGACCTTCAGGCATATCAAAAGGTGCAAAATTACCCGTGATGGTATGGATACATGGTGGCGGATTTGTTGGGGGCAGCGGTGCCTTACCAGACGCCTCAGCTGCTTCATTTGTAAAACAGGGTGTAATTCTTGTTGCGATTAATTACCGTCTGGGACGGCTCGGATTTTTCGCTTTTCCCGCATTAAGCAATGAGAAACCGAATGAGCTGAAAGGTAACTATGCTTATATGGACCAGATTGCAGCACTTAAATGGATAAAGAATAATATAGCCGCTTTCGGTGGCGACCATAGCAATGTGACTATTTTTGGGGAGTCTGCCGGCGGCGTATCTGTTCATTCACTGCTTACAATTCCCCATGCGAAAGGGTTGTTTCAAAAGGCCATTATTGAGTCTGGCGGCGGCCGCGATGGTGTGCTCACCGGACGACCAATCAATAAAAATAATGCGGATAGCTATTACCCTGTATCAGCAGAGGTCATAGGCGTCAACTATGCAAAGAAGCACGGAATAAATGACACGGATGCTCAGGCACTTGAAAAACTACGCGCTTTAAGTGTGGATGAAATTATAGACGGAGGCCAGGAAACCGATGGAGCAGGCGGAGCTTTAACCTATTCCGGTCCGATACTCGATGGCAAATTAGTTGTGGAAACGGCTCAGACAGCTTATGAAGCCCGTCAACAACCACGCATTCCACTAATAATAGGGTCGAATAGTGCAGAAGTTCCCGCCGGATTTGTGAATGCTGGTTCGAAAGAAGAATTATTGTACTTGTTTGGGAGTATGAAAGCAGAAGCAAAAGCAGTGTATGATCCTGATAACAATACGGAATTTGCCAAAATGCTTTCGATGGTTAACACTGATAAAGTATGGGCAGAACCCGCACGATTTACAGCGCGAGCATTTACTGCTAACGGTTCTCCGGCATACGTCTATCTTTTCTCCTATGTGTCCCCATCAATGCAGCAATGGATGCCATATGGTGCGGCACATGCGTCCGAAATAGCGTATGTGTTCGGTAACCCTGGTAGCAGGAATGGCGGCACTATTGCAACAAAGGACCTGGAGGTTGCTAAGTTGATGAATACCTACTGGTCAAATTTCGCTAAAACCGGCAATCCGAACGGAAAAGGATTACCTGAATGGCCACTATATAATGCTTCAAAAAACGAACTTCTTGAGTTTAGGTCTGATGGCTCAGCGGTTGGTAGCCCGGACCCGAAGAAGGCGAGAATGGACCTGATAGAAAAAGCGGTTACAACTAAAAATTTGCATTAAATAACAGAACAATAAACCAATGAAGACTGTAAAATTGAACAATGGTGTAGAGATGCCAATCTTAGGATTTGGCGTGTTCCAGGTTACCGACCTGGAAGAATGTGAAAGAAGTGTAGTGGATGCGATTGAAACGGGCTATCGCCTCATTGATACTGCTCAGTCGTATATGAACGAAGAAGCAGTTGGACGCGCAATCAAACAAAGCGGTGTAGCAAGAGAGGACCTATTCATCACTACGAAGCTCTGGATACAGTCAGAAGGATATAAAGGTGCAAAAGATGCTTTCGAACTTTCTTTGAAAAAACTGCAACTGGATTATCTCGACCTTTATCTGATACATCAGCCGTTCGGCGATGTGTATGGTGAATGGAGAGCAATGGAAGAACTGTACAAAGAGGGCAAGGTCAGAGCCATCGGAGTAAGTAACTTTCACCCTGACCGCCTGATTGATCTGATTATTCATAACGAAATTGTTCCGGCTGTTAATCAGATAGAAACACATCCATTTCACCAGCAATCAGATACACAGGACTTTCTGAATTCCAACAACGTGCAGATCGAATCCTGGGGGCCCTTTGCTGAAGGTAAGAATAAAATTTTCTCTAATCAGCTGCTGGGTGAAATTGCTGCGAAGTATGGTAAAAGTATTGCTCAGGTAATATTGCGCTGGCTGATACAACGTGGCATAGTAGCAATACCAAAATCAGTACGCAGGGAGCGTATGGCTGAGAACTTCGACATTTTTGGTTTTCAGTTGAGCACTGAGGACATGGAATCAATTAAAACATTGGATACGAAATCCAGTGCCTTTTTCGATCACCGTGATCCAGCAATGGTAAAATGGCTGGGCGAAAGAAAACTTAATAATTGACACCGTAAACAGTAACAAATGAGAAAGAGAATATTAGGTAATAGTGGATTATAAGTGTCTGCATTAGGGCTGGGATATATGGGCCTAAGCTTCGGTTATGGCCCTGCTGCTTTAATTTTTAGTGGCCAGTTGGCATATGCACAGACGTCTTCCACTACAGATTTTACTACCGCTGAACAAAACATCGTTAATCTGTCTAAAATGAAGTGGCAATGGATGTCATAAGAATGTTGACTCGCTGTCTGCCCTTTTTCAGGAAAAATCTGTCTTTGTTCATATGGGAGGACGCTGGGAAAGGAGCAGGAGATCAAAATCATCAAGAATGGGGGGATTCATTACAAAAAAGCCGACATCCATTCGGTCAGTCAATATAATCGGGAATACTGCTATTTTGTTAAATAACATCACATTATTGGCCGTAGCAGGAGGAATGAAGTGACAAACCCATTCATCGTAACCGAAGTGTATATCAAAGAAGATGGAAAGTGGACGATGGGATCACCATTTACCGATCCGATTAATATGGAGGTAGCTGATGTCCTGTCTAAATGGCTGAAACAAAAACAGCCGGATAAGTAATTCTGGTAGTCATTTCCGTAATCCATCTACAATTGCGGTCTCTTATCTCCGGAACCTTGTGTCATAAAGCAATGCAGATGAAAAAGATCATGGTTTATTGTGGCCTCATTACCCTATTCAGCTGTGTGCTGTCAGGTTGTTCGAAAGCGCAGAAGCGCCAGGAAGAACGGCAAACAGCTTCAGCTGTGAAGAAAGTACTGATTGTTTACCTCTCACGTACGGGCAATACAAAAGCTATCGCCGAAATTATATATAAACACGTTGGTGGTAATTTGGTTGCACTTGAACTGGAAAAGCCATATCCTCAGAACTACCAGGCAACCGTGCAGCAGGTTGCGCTGGAAAACGAATCCGGTTTTCTGCCACAGCTAAAAACAAAAATTGATAGCATTGAGGGCTATGATGCTGTGTTTGTGGGGTTCCCAACCTGGGGCATGCAATTACCTCCACCAATGAAAAGTTTTCTTCACAGCTATGATCTGAGTAATAAGATGGTCATTCCATTTAATACAAATGGCGGCTACGGCATTGGGAGTAGCTTTGACAAAGTAAGAGAACTGTGTCCTGATAGTGATGTGCCGGAAGGGTTCACGATGACGGGGGGATCGGAACGAGATGGCAAGTTGCTGGTGATTACAGGCAGTAAAGTTGTTGAAGCTGAAACCGAAGTGGTTAAATGGCTGCGAAAAATCAATCTAATAAACTGAAATGATGATGAAATTTCAAAGGATAAAAATAATGATGTTGCTGTTTTCTGCTGCTTGGAGTAGTACGACAGCATACGGACAGCACAACGACGAAAATATATTCAATGCGAAAGACGAAAGTATCGTGCCTATTGCGGCACACATGGCTACCGGTGATCTGAACGTTCTTAAAGAAGCATTGATTCAGGGGCTCGATAAAGGAATAAGCGTAAGTGAGATTAAGGAGGTACTTGTTCAACTGTATGCTTATGCTGGATTTCCCCGTAGTCTGAATGCAATAAGCACATTAGAGAATGTGGTGAAGGAACGGAGAGAGAAAGGCGTATATGATGTAGAAGGCCGGGTTTCATCAGCGCTCACATTCAAATCATCCAGATATGAATATGGGAAGGATGTCCAAACCAAATTGACTGGTAGCACGGCTATAGGTCCGCCACAGAAATTTATGCCTGTTATAGATACATTTTTAAAGGAACACTTGTTCGCCGATATTTTTGGACGGGATGTTCTCGACTATAAAGCGCGGGAGATCGCAACAATATCAGCACTGGCTAGTATAAGTGGGGTGACAGGCCAATTAAGATCACACCTGAATGTGGGTAGGAATATTGGTCTTACGGAGCCACAGTTAAGACGAATTGCCTTTTTAATAGCCACGAAAATAGGCTGGCAACAAGGAAGAACTATGTCACTATATCTGGACACCATTTTTAAAACTGAAACCAGCAGGGCCGTTGCAGGAAATAACGACGTAATTGTAGAGAAGGTAGTTTTTCCAAACCGAACAATCACTGTTGTTGGCAATCTATTTTATCCAAAGAATTTCCAGAAAGGCAGAAAATATGCCGCAATATTGATTGGGCACCCTGCTGGTGGCGTGAAGGAACAAACAGCAGGAATTTATGCACAAAAACTGGCAGAACAAGGCTTTATTACTTTAGCATTTGATGCTTCCTATCAGGGTGAAAGCGGCGGTGAACCAAGGTTCCTGGAAGATCCGGCCATCCGTGTGGAGGACTTCAGGGCAGCAACTGATTTCCTAAGCGTTCACGCTGCTATTGATCCGAACCGCATTGGTGTTCTGGGGATCTGTGCAGGTGGCGGTTTTGCGATTAAAGCAGCTGAAACAGAGCACAGGTTGAAAGCAATAGCGACAGTAAGCATGGTTGACCTGGGACAGCTTCGCCGGGAAGGTCTTGCAGAAGTGCTAAAGCCCCAGATACAACAGCGACTGGATTCTGTAGCGAAACAGCGCATACGGGAGGCCAATGGTGAGCCGGTAAAGTATGTGAATTATGTTTTTAATTCCCCTGCCGAGATACCCGCTGGCGCAACCGGCATGTACAGAGAGGGATATGATTATTACCGGACTCCACGCGGCCAACATCCCAACTCACAAAATAAGTATGTCTTCACAAGCTTAGATAAGCTGATGAACTTTACAGCATTGGATCATGTAGAGATGATCGCTCCACGCCCTCTGTTGCTAATAGTAGGTAAAGATGCGGATTCACGTTACTTCAGTGACAATGCATATCAAAAGGCTACCGGGCCAAAGGAACTATTTGAGGTCACCGGCGCATCTCATATTGACATGTATGATAGGCCCGAATATGTACCACAAGCTGTTAAAAAGTTGAGCGATTTTTTTAATGAGCATTTACTATAGAAATATGATAACAAGAAGAGGATATGTTTACTGTGTAATTGCATGCTGTTTTGCTTTTGCTGCTTGCCGCGGAAAAAAAACCAGCACCACAGATATCAATCCTGATAATAAGACATTACCATTCGACCAGGGAGGCAGGATCGTAAGCAAGTATTTCACAGGTGAAGTCCATTTGAATATGTTAGTTGATGCAGATTCCATATACAATATGAATGTAGGCAATGTGTCTTTCCAACGGGGAGCCAGAACGAACTGGCATTCCCATCCCGGAGGACAAATTCTGATGGTGACGAGCGGAACGGGATTTTACCAGGAAAAAGATAAGCCGAAACACATCATCAAAGCTGGTGATATAATAAAATGCGCCCCGAACGTCCTACATTGGCATGGAGCAACTCCTGAAGACACAATGACACATATTGCGATTGGACCAAACCTGAATAAAGGCAGCGTTTCCTGGCAGGAAGCTGTAACTGACAGCGTCTATCATTCGGTATTAAAATAAAGAATACAAATTCATTGATAACAATACCTAAAAAAATAAGCATGAAAAAATTAAGTTGTCTGCTGTTGTTCCTTATTATTTGGCACAATTATGCATCTGCACAGGACGCTTCGCCCTATTCACACAACGGAGTAGCCATACCTGTACGGAATACAGGAAACAATACACTTATCGAATTGATTAAAGCTGACAGCATCTTCAATTTTAATATAGCTGTTGCGTCTTTTGAGCCCGGAAAAAGGCTGGCGTGGCATTCACATCCTGCAGGGCAGATTCTCATTATTACCGAAGGAATTGGTTATTACCAGGAAAGAGGAAAACCGAAACAGACAGTGCGCAAAGGAGAGATAATAAAATGTCAGCCCGGGATAGAACATTGGCATGGTGCCTCAGCGAATACTGGGGTCACTTATATGGCTATATATTCCTCTCAAAAAGGTAATACAGTATGGCTACAACAAGTAACCGATGCGGAATACTCAAGTGCGAAGTAATTTTCACGTTTTTTACTTCTTCGTTCTGAAAATAGGTTTATGAAACCTCCATTTGTACTGGCCACTATTCTTTATTATGACTATCCTGAGCGAGATAATAATGCTGAACGTAATGAATTATTGGATCAACTAGAACCTTGCCCTTTAAATGCCTCGAACCTGGAAAAATACATTGAATTTGCTACTTAGCATGTCACGAAATCCGCTCTGATGTGGAATCTTAGCAGTTATCAGGAAAAACAAAGATTGCAGAAAACGATATTTGCGGAAGGTATCTATTATAATAAGGAAAATGACCAACCTCGAAACACAAAATTTAATCCTTTATTTGCGCTCGTTGCAGACCTGACGGGCACTTCATACAAAGAAGAAACCCGACCTTTTGAGACTATTCTCAAGAAGTCGGGTTTGGTGATCCCGCTGGGACTCGAACCCAGGACCCATACATTAAAAGTGTATTGCTCTACCAACTGAGCTACGGAATCATTCCCGCTGAACGGGGGTGCAATATTACATTTAAAGATTTACAATTCCCATTTTTTTTAAATTTTTTCTTCGCGTAAACTTTTTTACGCTCCCTGGAAGTACTTCAACTCAGCCTCCAACCGCAAAAACGGATGTTCTTCCATCAACTGCTTTGTCTTTCGGGCATACGTCTGTAAGAACTGCTGATGCTGCGCTCCGTCTGGATTAAACGGCCTATGCTGCATTGCTCTGATGATCTCTGCTACGCGTGGTAAGAGGTGTTTGTCTGACTCCTGCAGACAATTTGCTGTAAAATGATCCCACACATAATTTACAGCCTGTTCATTCGGATGTACCAAATCTTCTTTATAAAACCTGTAATCACGCAGGTCATCGATGACCAGTTCGTATGCCGGGAAATAAAACAGTCGGTCGAATTTATTCACCAGGTGGTGCACCGTCTGTATCAGCACAGCTTTACTGAGGTTGTTCTCCACTACGCCGTCGCGTGCATAACGTACAGGGCTGATGGTAAACATAATCTTTACTTTCCGGTTGCGGAAAAACAAACGGTGCATCAGGTTATCCAGTGCGGAGATGGCGTCTGGCGGGGATAAGAGTTTCTTATGGAAGGACGCTGCGGGTACTTTATGGCAGTTACCTACCACATAGTTATTGCTGGTCAATGAATAAGTAAATGCAGAACCAAGGGTGATAATAAGCCAGTCTGCTTCTTCCAGTTGTCTGGCAGCAGCTTCCTGTGCTGCATTAATTCCTGCGAGTACTTCTTCGGGATTGATACCGGAGAAACGGCTGTGATGATCCCAGCTATGCCATAAGTCATTTTGCCGGAACAGATCAGCCGTTGTATATTTTTTTCCGTCGAGATAAGTATGTAGTGCCTGTGTGATGCTGATGGGATTATAAAGGATCCCATGAGGATTGATCAGGGCATCGAAATGATATTGTTGTAAGCGCTCTCCTATTTCTTCTGCAAAGCAGGAACCTATCATCAATATCTTATCGGTATAGCTGACGGGTGTTGCAAGCGGAGAAACGGGAAAGGTCAGACGAAAGTTTGTCATGATACAAGACTAATAAAAAATACGGTCTGCTAACTGCTGAGCGGTCTGTAATGCAGCGAAGTCCAGGCCGAGCTGTTCGTGACGCTGCATACTGAAGTCGAGCAGGCGCTCGGTGGCGAGATTGCCGACCAGTTCATCTTTGGCCATCGGACAACCACCAATGCCTTTAATGGCGCTATCAAAACGTCTGCATCCCTGGTCGTAGGCAGCAGCTACTTTTTCCTCCCAGTTATGGGGAGCGGAATGAAAGTGTGCGCCGAATTCCACTTCCGGGTAAGCAGGTATAAGCGTAGAAAACAGTTTGGTGATGATCTCCGGATTGGCAACACCAACCGTATCAGCCAGCGAAATTGTTGTAATGTCCCGCTTTACTAATTCTTCCACCCACTGTAAAGCGATGGAAGCATCATATGGATCCCCGTAAGGGTTGCCAAAGCCCATGGAAATGTAAACCACCAGCTGTTTACTGTTTTTGATACACAGTTCCTGCATGGTATCTACCAGTTCCATGGAAGCGCTGATCGTTTTGTTGGTATTACGCAACTGGAAAGTCTCGGAGATAGAGAAAGGATATCCCAGATATGAAATTTTATCGAACACCACCGCCTCTTCAGCTCCCCGCTGATTGGCGACGATCGCCAGCAATTTGCTTTTAGCACTGCTCATATCCAGACGGGATATCACATCAGTGGTATCGGCCATCTGGGGAATGGCTTTGGGCGACACAAAGCTGCCAAAATCAAGGGTATCAAACCCAACTTTCAGCAGGGCATTCAGATACTCAACCTTTTCATCCGTGCTGATTAACCTGTGCCAGCCTTGCATGGCATCACGTGGACATTCGATCAATTTCATTTACTGGAGATTTTTTATGCGCCTCTCTGTTTCATGGCTTCATACAGGATGATGCCCGCCGCAACAGAGACATTGAATGACTCAAAGTTTCCGGCCATAGGAATGTGGAACAGGGTATCCGAAGCTTTTATCAATGCCGGGAACACGCCCTTATCTTCCGATCCCATAATTACCGCTACCGGCTCCTGTAACTGACAGTCATAGAGCTTGGTTTCAGCTTCCATTTCGCTGGCAATCACCTTGATACCATTCAGATGGAGGGTATCGATCGCTTTAAGCAAACTGTTCACCCGGCATACGGAGATCGTTTCCAATGCACCTGCGGAAGATTTAATGGCTTCCTCATTCAGGGCAGCGATTCCTCTATCAGGGATAATGATTGCCTGGGCGCCGCAACAAACCGCACTACGGGCAATGGCCCCGATATTACGGACGTCGGTAATACCATCCAGGATCAGGAACAAAGGGGTCTGACCCTGTTCTGTTACATGTGATATCACATCCTGGAGATCCAGGTAGTTGATATTGCCGGTAATGGCCACACAGCCCTGGTGATTAGCGGAGGTTAACCCATTCAGCTTTTCTACCGGGACCAGATTTATAGGAATATTATATTGTTCTGCTAACTGTCTGATCTGAGGAATGATCTCCCCTGTTGCACCACGCAACATAAAAATACGCTCGATGGCCTTGCCTGCTTTCATCGCTTCCACAATTGGCTGTCTGCCAATCACCAGAGATGAGGCCTTTGGCCTGGGAGCATGCTGGCGGAAACCGCCAGGCTTCTTAAATTTTCGTTGTTCCATTACTGCAAAGAACGGAATTTATAACCAATTAGGAATTACGAATTAGGAATTAGGGGGCTCCCATTCCTGACGGATGGCTATAAATGTCCGGATCTCCAGGCTTGATGGACCGGCTAAATCTCACCTTCCAGCATCATCAGTTTCAGCTTCAGAATAGCTGCAACGGACATGGAATCGGTGATTTCATGGTTTTTCACCATCTGATAAGCGGCCTCAAAGGGCACCTTTTTAGTGAACAGTTGTTCAGTTTCCTCTGGTTCAGCCTCCCGTTGCTCCAGGTTACGGGCCAGAAATATGACAGCGGCTTCATCTGATACTGAATTAGACAGGTGCATATGTACAATGGGTTGCCAGTCCGCCGCTACCAGACCGGTTTCCTCCAGCAGTTCCCGTTGAGCGCCCAATAAAGGATCTACACCTAATGGGCCACCACCTTCCGGGATCTCCCAGCTGAATTGCTCAAGTGGGAAGCGGTACTGCCCTACCAGGTATATATTATTGTGTTCATCCAGGGCGACTACTCCGATCGCGGCGTTCTTGAAGTGTACCACTCCATAGATACCGTTGCCGCCTGAAGGGTTGATCACCTGGTGTTCTGTCACTTTGATCCAGGGATTGTCGTATTTCTTCTCGCTGGACAAGATCGTCCAGGGGTTCTGTTGCATTTCCATACGGGGACGAAAATAAAAAAAAACCGCCTCGTTAAGAAACGAGACGGTGTCAACCAGATGTCGGCGGTAAATACCTTTTGAACATCATACCTAAATCTAAATCGTATCTTTTATAATATTATTTTCACTTGTGTCAGGTGGTGTTTTAAATGATGCAAATAATCCGTCACCACATATTGCAGTGTGACAGGTTCTTTCTCATTAATACTGATAAGGTTGTTTAGTGCTCCAGCGGGTATGGCGCGTATTGTTAACGCCAGATGTCTGTTCATCCCCGCCCATAATTCGATAATTTCCTGCCAGCTGCTCAACTGCCAGGCTTGTCCCTTTACCCAAAATTCCTGTGCATAACCAGGAATTTCCAGCAAAGATATTTGTTGTGATCGTATAAAACGAACATTATTATTAATTGCTGAATCAATTAAATGTCCGATGATCTCCTTCGGGCTCCATTTATACCTGGAAAACCGCTCTGCTGCTGTCATTTCGGATATCTCACGTAAAAGTGGCAACGCCGTATTTATCGTCTTTAAAAGTTCTTCCGCGATGATATAATGCGGGTTTTCCTCCGCCAGGATGATCTCCATCTTGATATCACTCCGTACATAACGTCCTTCTTCCACTGGAATTTCCCTGAATCCGAGCTTCTGGTACATGGTAATGGCAGGCGCCAGTCTTGTATTGGAATACAATATTACCTTCTCTAATCCCTTCTTTCTGGCCAGTTCCAATATTCCCTTTGCCAGTTTCCAACCTATCTTGTGCCCCTGATAAGCTTCGTCCACGGCCATCTTAGTCATTTCCGCACTAACGTCATCTATTGGTTTCAAGGCTACGGTCCCAACGATATTTTCACCTACAGCGGCGAAAATAATGTCTCCTCCCTTAGCTATAATATGCTTATCAGGATTACCCAGCACGTCTACGTCTACCGGCTCAACGGTAAAGTACTTTTCTATCCACCACCGGTTCAGTCGTTCGAAATGCGGCTGATAAGCCGGGATGTAGTCTATCAGACTAACCTCATGATTTAGTGGTTCCATATTCTTTTTTATTTCTGTTTACAGCCATATTTACCATATAAACGCCACCCAATGTTACCAGACAGGAAAGTCCTGTTGTCCAGTTCAGGTGTTCCTGCAGGATCAGCCAGCCCAGGAGTACCGCCACAATCGGATTAATATAGGCGTATACGGAAGCCAGGGAAGTCGGCAGGTTGTTCAATGCGAATACATAAGAGGAGTATCCCAGTATGGAACCGAAGAAGACCAGATAAACGATACTGCCCCAAAGTTCCTTATTAAAACCGTCTAACGGTAAAGAATACCCCATAAGTATAGCTGTCCCCGTCATGACAATACCACTGAACAGCATCTGAAAACCGGCGCCGTATAAAAAGTTTATCCTGAGCGCCCATCTTGCCGTCAGTACTGAACCGATCGCCCAGCTGATACAGGAGATCAGGGTCAGGAAAATACCAAACCGGAATTCCGGATTTGCAAGGCTGGGCAGATAATCATAAAAGATCCCTCCTACCCCGAGTAATCCAACCAACATGCCAGCGATCAGCAAGATGGTAAATTTTGTACGTTGTACCAGAAAATAACTGAATATAGTTATCCAGATAGGCACTGTTGCGACAATAATTGCACAGAGACCACTGGGAATATATTGCATGGCCCATGTAATTAAACCATTGCTCATACAAAGCATCATGACGCCAATCACAAAGAGGCGTGACAGCATGATCTTTTCCGGAAATTTAAACCCTCTCAGTAAAAAGAAACCTGTTAAAAGGACGCCGGCAATTGTCTGTCTGACGCCAGCCAGCATTAATCCATGTGTGTGGCGTACGCCAATCCTGGAAGCCAGATAGGTGGTACCCCAGAAAATACTTACCAGCACCAATGCCATATAGGCATTCGTGTTTGACTTTTTCATACTCCGAAGTTGTTATGGTGAATTAATAATAGATCAGTCCTCTCCTACAGTCGGTCCTGCTGCCTGTTGCAACATATCTTCCCATGCAATGGTCAGATCCTTTTCTGTAGTACGCCAGTTGACCAAAGCTGCCCGGATAGCCGGAACGCCCTGATAAACGGTTGGCGTCAGCATGACTTTACCGCTATCGTTCAATGCTTTCAGGAATGCATCGATGGCTGTCTGTTTCTCTTCATCCGCTACGTTCAGCGTGAAACAAACAACACATAATCTGACAGGGGCCAATAAGCGGAAAGCATCATTCTCACTGATCAATGTTCCCAGCTGACGGGCTAACTGTATATTATTATTCACAATAGCTGTATATCCTTCGGCGCCATAGGCCACCAATGTGAACCAGGCTGGTAATGCACGAAGTCGTCGTGAATTTTCAGGTGTATAATTGCTGTACTTAAAATCTTTTTCGGGGTCGCCCAGGTAAGCGGCGCCTACATTCTTAAACGTATCCAGCTGCAACTGCAAATGACGGGTAAATACCATCGCTGCATCATACGGCACATTGAGCCACTTGTGTGCATCAATTGTAATACTGTCCGCCCATTCCCATCCATCCAGCAGATGTTTATATTCAGGCACACAGGCTGCAAATGCACCAAAAGCGGCATCTACATGCAACCAGAAATTGTATTCTTTCTTCAATGCTACAATCGCCTGCAAATCATCAAAGTCAACTGTATTTACGGTACCGGCACTTGCCAGCACAATCAATGGCTCACCTTTATGTGCCTGCAGGTATTCTTTCAATGCATCAATATCAAATGCTTCCCGTCCCGGTAATGCAGGTAACTTCACCAGTGCATTTCTTCCAAAACCCAGCATGGCCATTGATTTTACACTACTGGAGTGTGGTGTACAGGAAACGATCTTTGCATTTGCCAATGCTGCCATTCCTTCCTGCGCCACATCAACGCCCAACTGCTTTCCTAACCATTGTCTCGCAATGGCCAGTCCGGAGAAATTTGCCATGGTGGCCCCTGTCACAAAGTTTCCGGAAAATGCATCCGGCAACCCAAACAGTTGCCGGAGCATTGAGATGGTTTCTGTTTCTATTTTGAATGGCGGTATGTCTCTGTCAGATGCGTTCATGTCGAAGACGGATGTCAGCCAGTCTCCTGCGATCGCTGGTATTGTTGCTCCTCCTGTTACAAATCCCCAGTTACGCGCACCGCTATTGCCCGCGAGATGTTCCTCATATCTCTTTCTGAATTGTGACAGGGTATGCATGGCCCCCATTCCCTTTCGCGGAAGATCAAATGGCTCAAATGAAGCAGTCGCTGCCTTGACTGGCAATGTCTCTATGCTGGATAAGAATAACACGCTGTAGTCCTTAATCTCCTGTAAGAAATTATCTAATTGCTGCAGATCCTGGTTCAATAACTGATTCATCTGAGTGGATTTATGGTGAATGGGTATCAGACTTCAAAATTGTAATAATTCCGGGATATAAAACAGATTCAGTTTTGTAATTTTCGACCAGATCAGATTTGAAATTTCAGGGGCTGGATCAGTTGATACTTTCGGTATGTTTTGTTTCGTTTTATTTCAGTTTTGTTTTCTTGCGGAATATTATTGTTGTATCAAAACAGCTCCAGTGATCCGAATTTTTGTTTTATCTCATGCTCCAGCAACCACTTCTTACGCCACAATCCACCTGCATATCCTGTCAGCGAACCATCACTCCCAATCACACGATGACAGGGTACTGCGATCGCAATCCTGTTCTTGCCATTAGTAGTGCCTACCGCACGGATACTCTTCGGATTATTGATACGTTTAGCCAGTTGCAGATAAGAGACCGTCTGACCATAAGGGATATCCCTCAGTTGTTGCCACACTGTTTGTTGGAACTCTGTTCCTGGTTGTGCAACAGGAAAAGTAAATCCCTGTGCACTACCTGCGAAATATGCATTCATCTCCTCCACACACTGCAGCATGACATCGGATAACGGTTCCTGTGTGGGCATTCGCCCTTCTTTAAAAGTGAGTGTATTGATCTCCTGTTCATCTCCAATAATAGTCAGCGCCCCTACCGGCGTATTAATGATATGGATATGTTCTATTGTCATAATAATCAGTATTGCGAATGTTATAATACTATTGCATCAGTGACCTCCACAGATAAAACGTAGCATAGCCAGCGTATTCACCCCAATGCCCTGTATATTCCTTTACGTCTGTCAGCGAAGGTTTGGTTGTCAGCTGTAGCTGTTGTTTCAACGCATTGTGTAATCCGGCGTCCTCCAGCGGCAATGCCTCGTGATGACGATGATACTTCATCAGTACATAATTGGCGGACCAGTTACCGATTCCCCTGAAAGAGACCAGATGAGCTTTTGCCTGCTGGTAATCCATCTCCCATAACTGTTTATCCGTCAGCAAGCCATCGGTCATCGCTTTTGCCAGTCCTATAATATAGTTCGCCTTACTACGCGAGAACTGCATGGCCATCAAAGAAGCTGGTTCCAGCGATGCCACAACTGCCGGATGCGGATAGACATAATAGTCATTTCCATCTATCACTGCATGATGCCCAAATGCCTGGATAAACCGCTGGCGCAATGTGTAGGCAAATCCCAGGTTGATCTGCTGTCCGGTAATACTCCAGGTCAGCGCTTCAAACAGATCAGGAATACCGATCAACCGCAAACCTTTGTAACGGGCAGCTAATGGCTTTAAAACGGCGTCTTTGCCGGCGAACTTATAAAATGGACGCAGGTCGGCCTTCAGGTGCAACCAGTGACTGATATACCTTATTATATGCGCTTCATCGATATCGTCATCTGGTCCGTTCAGTACCTTTGCTTTGAGCCCCTTTGCAGCAGGATCATCGCTAATTTCCAATAATACGGGGTGTCCGTTGGATATCACCATTTTCTGCACCGCATTATCCTGTACGTAATGCAGGCATTCTTTATCCGATCTGCTCAGAAATACCAGGCATTCTGCGAATGAGAAATTATCATGATCCGTAACGGGTATCTGTATCACTCTGCTGTTCTCCATGTTTTCCTTTTCTTAGGGCTTGCAACGTTTGCAGGCACGATATCCGTTCTTCAATGCCTCTTCCCTGGTGATGTAAAATGTTACGTTGTCCGGACGCGGGTTGGCAGCGCAGGAGGGTTTGCAGAAGATACCTGTTGTCCTGACTGCGTTGTAGAATAGTCCGTCGAATTCTTTATCCTTGCTTAGCATCGCCTGTAGCATGACAGGCTGCGTGAGCGGTGATCCCTGCTTGTAAGCTGCCTCTTCCAGAAATACGCCGTGGTCGTTCTCCAGCGAGCGTTCTCCCCATGTCAAATAGCCGTCCAGCCAGTCTTTTAAGGCGTAGAATGCGGCCTTGTTTAAATATCCGTAGCGTTCTCTGCCTGCCTGGTAGATCTTGATCCAGCCGCTTTCCTCCAGGAATTGCAGGTGTTTGGATACTGCCTGGCGGGTGATATCATTGAAGTGCTCGTTGATCTGGTTCACGTTTAAAGGCTGCAAGCGCAGCAGTGACAGGATTTCTCTTCTTACCGGATCGGCGACTCCTTTAAACAGCTCTTCCATTATGCAATTTTTCAGTTGCGTAAAATTATGCAATTTTAGAGTTGCGCAAAATGTATTTTCCGGGAAGTTTTCTTGTAGATGGAATGATAGCAATTTTTGGGTGTTGGCTGATGCGCTATTGGATAGGGAGGATATCTGATTGGGGTGTTGCTTTGGGTTCCAGATGGGCCGACGGGCTGACGCCCTTTTTCGGGGCTTGCTATTGGGCGATGAGGGTCGTGTGGGGCGGTGGGGGTGGATTTAACCCCTATCAAGCGTGTGGGGCCCGATAAAGGGCTAAGGCCCTTTGGCTCCATCTGAAACCCGCCGCAGATAATGTCGGCCAATTAGGTTATTAATTTCATTCGCAGTATGCCCTGAGCCTCGCTTGGTTAGTACTAACTATCCCTATATCTAGTTGTTATATAGCTGTTATATAGCTGTCTATTTAGTGAGTATCGTTACAACTACAGTATTTAAGGGCTATAAAACAGACTAAACAAATTGGTTTAAAGTAGCTGTACCGCTACAGTGTATAGAAAGAAATGACCCAAACGCATTGATCTTTTAGTTGAAGAGTAAGCGCTATCAAAAATGGTGGTGAGCTGGGCAAATATTATCCTTACCTGTAGTTGTGTTTTCATTACGTCAATATCGCTACGGCCATATAGACTGGGCGGGGTGTGTAAGACAGAAAAATGCGTTACCAAATATGCAAACCATATCAGTTTAAATTTCCTTACATTTGAACCAGATCAGTTCAACCAATAGCCATGTTAAAAACCGCTGAACATCTTTATCTTCAGATTGCTGACAAACTGGAGCAGCTTATTGCCAAAGACGTATTAAAGATTGGGGACAAGCTTCCGTCTGTTCGTACGATGAGTGAGGAACAGGGCGTTAGTATGAGTACTGCGTTTCAGGCGTACTATCATCTGGAAGCAAAGGGACTTATTGAATCCAGGCCTAAGTCGGGGTATTATGTCATCTTTAGTCCGCGGAGGATGCCGGAGATGCCTAAGGTTTGTGAGGCCGTTAAAAAGCCTTCGGAGGTTACTGTGCATGAAATGGTGACACAGGTTTCTCAGGATATGCGGCTGGAAAATATTACCAGATTTGCTTCTGCTGCACCACCGGAGTCAATGCTGCCCGCTGCCAAGATTTCTAAAGCGCTGATACAGGCCCTTAGGAAGACACCTTTTGCGGGTGTGGGATATGAACCTGTGCAGGGGAATCCTGATTTAAGGAGGCAGATCGCCCGTAATTCTATCTTATGGGGTGGTGCAGTCAGTGAAGAGGAGATCGTTACGACCAGCGGTTGTATGGACGCGCTAACGCTCTGTTTGTCGGCTGTTACGCAGCAGGGAGATACGATTGCGATTGAAAGTCCGGCGTACTATGGGTCCCTGCAGTTGGCTGAAACACTTGGCCTGAAGGTGCTGGAAATTCCTACGCATCCGGGTACAGGGGTTGATCTGGAATACCTGGATAAAGCCATTCCAAAGTTTAAGATCAAGGCGTGCCTCTTTGTAACCAATTTTACCAATCCGCTGGGCGCCTGTATGCCAGATACGCATAAGCGCGAACTGGTGAGGCTACTGGAGAAATATGAGATACCGTTAATAGAGGATGATATCTATGGGGATATGTACTTCGGTAAAGAGCGTCCGGGTGTCTGTAAGACTTTCGACACCAACGGACTTGTGCTCCTCTGTAATTCCTTCTCCAAATCTGTAGCACCGGGCTACCGTGTAGGCTGGACGATCCCTGGCAGATACCTGGAGAAAGTACTGAACCTGAAAAGGCATCACTCTATCTCCTCTCCTTCCCTTCCAGGTGCAGCGATTGCCTGTTTTCTGGAAAATGACCGTTATGAACATCACCTGAGAGGTATGCGTAAAGCCCTGCATACGCAGTATATGCGGCATTTACAAGCGATCAGGGAGTATTTTCCGGAGGATTGCTGTGTGTCTCGTCCACAGGGAGGGTTTGTGCTGTGGGTGGAACTGAATCCGAAAGTGAATACATATGAATTGTATGAACAGGCGATCAAGCATAAGATCTCCTTTGCACCAGGCAGGATCTTCTCTTTGCAGGACCGCTATACCAACTGTATGCGTATCAGCTATAGTAATCCATGGAGTAAACAGATGGACGACGGACTCAAAACATTAGGAAGACTTATCAGAAAACTATCATAAATAAAAGGACCGGGATAAGACTATCCCGGTCTCCTGTTAAACCTACAACTGTATATACTAAATAGAGATTTTATGCTGTCTTACGATAGTTCCAGATAGCCCAGCCATTCAATACCACCGCAAAGGCCAGTTCGTACAGGAACTGCATTTTTATATCTGCAAAGCGACTTCCCTTCAACACCACCATCCTCATCACATCTATAAAATGCGTCACAGGTGTCAGGTTAGCGATCATCTTCGCCCATTTCGGCATATTATCTACCGAAACAAAGAGTCCGCTCATCAGCATGAATATCATGATGAAAAAGAAAGCCACAAACATGGCCTGTAACTGGTTATCGCTGTAAGTGGATATCAACAGACCAAATCCCAGTAATGCGACCAGATAAACCGCCAGAAAACCATATAAAAGCAACAGACTGCCCAGCGGAATAATACCATAGACAAATCTTGCCAGTAACAATCCCAGTGTGAAGTCTACCATACCAATCACCCAGAAAGGGATCAGTTTCCCAAGAATAAACTGCCACTTTTTAACGGGTGTTACGTTGATCTGTTCAATGGTGCCAATCTCCTTCTCCTTTACGATATTCAGGGCAGCGATAAAGCCTCCTACCATCGTCACCAGTAATACCAAGATACCCGGCACCATATACAAACGGTAGTTCATATTCGGATTGAACCAATTAGAAAATGTCACATCTATGGTACCTGGTCGTGGTGCTGCATCAGGCAACCATTTCATCCGGATCTCATTGTTAAAGTCCGTCAGGATGGTGTTGAGATAAGCGCTTCCCAGTCCGGCCTTTGTACCATTGATCGCATCCGCAGCAACATATACGGATGCCTTATTCTCCTTCACCAGGTCTACTTCAAAGTGTGCTGGTATTTCCAGGATAATGTCGGCCTTTTCCCGTTCTATCTGTTGTCTTGCAGGCGTATAGTCCGTATAATAACCGGTAACATGAAAATAACCGGAGGAGGCGATCCTGGATACCATCTGCTGTGTGTAAGTAGAATGGTCCCTGTCAACAACCGCCAGATTGATATTCTTCACATCAAAATTTGCAGCCAGTGGCATGATCAGCAACTGCATCATTGGCATCACAAAGATGATCGGCAGTAGCCCTTTATCACGGAAGATCTGCCTGAATTCCTTTTCCAGTAGTAATCGTAATGTTCTCATGACAGCCGTGTTTTAAAGCTTTTAATACTGATCGTTAGTAATACCAGGGTCATGCCTGCCAGTATGAGGGTTTCTTTCCAGACCACACCAATACCAAGTCCTTTCAACATCACGGCTTTTACAATGACATAAAACCAGCGGGATGGCAGCAGATTGGAAATCAACTGCAGGGGTAAAGGCATGTTCTCTAATGGAAAAATGAAACCTGTAAAGAGGATGGTGGGAAGCATCATGCCCATCATGGATACCATCATTGCGGTCTGCTGTGAACGGGTCACGCTGGAGATCAGTAATCCGAGAGAAAGACAGCTGATAATAAACAGTGTGCTTTCAAAAAACAGCAGGGCAAGGTTTCCTCTGACCGGCATTTCCAGTGCCAGTACACTTAGGATCAGGATGATGATGAAGTCTACCATCGCCAGTGCCAGATAAGGCACTGCTTTTGCCAGTACGACATAAACTGGTTTGAAAGGTGATACCAGTAGTATTTCCATGGTACCCATCTCCTTTTCCCTTACAATAGACACAGAGGTCAGTGTGGTACAGATGATCATCAATACAAGCGCCATTACGCCGGGTACAAAGTTCATTGAGCCATTCAACTCCGGATTGTAGAGCATACGGGTAACCGGTTCGATACGCATCGGGATATTAGCTGTTGGATTGACCTGTTGCTGGTAATCCGCCACTATAGCCGTAATATAATTGGTCAGGGTCCTGGCCGTATTCGGATCGGAGGCGTCTGCTACCACCTGTAACTGTGCCACCTGTCCATTCAGCAGATCATTACCGAAGCCTGTCGGGAATACCACCGCACACTTTACCTTCCCCTGTTTAAATGCTTTATAAATGTCTTCATCTGATGCGGTACTGCGGTTAATATCGAAATATTTGCTGGCAGCGATCATAGTGGTCAGCTGTTGCGAAGCGGCATCTCCGGCATGATCTACAATGATGATCTCTGCATTTTTGATCTCAGTAGTGAGTGCATAACCAAACAACAGGATCTGCATGATCGGCAGTCCGAAGAGTATCAGCAACGTGCGCCTGTCCCGGAAGACATGATAAAATTCCTTTCTGACAAATACCATGAATTGTTTCATGTGTATAATAAATTTTAGTCGGCAGAGCGTTTTGCGCTTCTGGCCAGTGCATAAAATACTTCATTCATGGAGGTGGCACCGAATTGCTGACGGAGGTTGGCTGGTGTATCCAATGCGTCAATGCGACCGTCAACCATGATGGAGATCCGGTTACAGTATTCCGCTTCATCCATGTAGTGCGTGGTGACGAATACTGTGATCCCCCGTTCTGCTGCATCATAGATCAGGTCCCAGAACTGTCTTCTGGTAACAGGATCTACTCCACCGGTCGGTTCATCCAGGAATACAATGCGGGGCTGGTGGATAATGGCCACAGAGAATGCGAGCTTCTGTTTCCAGCCCAGTGGCAGACTCCCGACCATCATCTTTGCCTCCTGCTGCATGCCTAACTTTTCGATCAGTTCGTCGCCTTTCTCTTTTAGCTGTTTATCTGACAAACCATATACCCCGCCATAAAAACGAATGTTCTCCCGGACTGTCAGACTCTCATACAACGAGAATTTCTGACTCATATAACCGATATTCTTTTTGATCTCTTCCTGTTGTTTGAACACATTAAAACCCGCTACTGTCGCTTCTCCTGAAGTAGGGTAAGACAGTCCGCAGAGCATACGCATAGCGGTTGTTTTACCTGCGCCATTGGCCCCGAGGAAACCGAAGATCTCTCCCTGTTCCACTTCGAATGAGATATGGTTGACTGCAAAGAAGTCTCTGAAACGTTTGGTAAGGTCTTTACAGGTGATTGCCTTGTTGTTCATGTCCGCACTATTTCGGGTTACTTAATTTTTCAATAAAACAATCCTCGATATCCGGCCTGATTTCCTGTATTGCTACTGTCTGATGACCTTTGCTTTTGAGGTAGGTCAGTAGTTGAGCAGGATGATCCTTTCCGTCTTCTTTAAAGGCTACGTGCAGTTTTTCACCAGCAGCATAACACTGGCGGATGCCTTCATAGCTTCTGGTATCAGGCAATAACAGATGTACTTTGGGTGATCTGAGTGCGTATAGTTTACCAGGGTAAGCTGCCACTATATTATCCGGTGTATCGATGGAGAGGATGTGCCCTGTCTGGATCAATGCGATCCTTTCACAAAGGCTGGCTTCATCCATATAAGGGGTAGAGACAACGATGGTGATCCCTTCATTTTTCAGACGTTTCAGCATATCCCAGAACTCCTGACGCGATACGGCATCTACTCCTGTGGTAGGTTCGTCGAGAAAGAGTACTTCCGGGCGGTGTACCAGTGCACAGGAAAGCGCCAGTTTCTGTTTCATCCCACCTGATAGCTTACCGGCACGTCTGTTTTTAAAGGGTGCGATCTGTTCGTAGATGTCTTTGATCAATGCATAGTTTTCAGTGATCGTAGTACCAAACAGTGTGGCGAAGAAGTTCAGATTTTCCTCTACGGTCAGGTCCTGATAAAGTGAAAACCTGCCAGGCATGTATCCTACACAACTACGGATCTGATGGAAGTCTTTTACGACGTCATATCCGGCTACGGTAGCCTTACCGGCATCTGACAGGAGTAAGGTGGTCAGTATGCGGAAGATGGTGGATTTACCCGCGCCATCCGGCCCTATCAGTCCGAAAAGCTCTCCTTTCTTTACAGAGAAGGAAACGTTTTCCAGTGCCGGAGGTGCATCCTTTATGTATGATTTACTGATATTTTCCAGTACGACTGTATCCATGATCAATGGAATTGAGTGAGCGCAAACATGCCTATTTTCAGATATCCATCATTGGGAACACGTACCTTGATAGCATAGACGAGGTTAGCGCGTTCTTCTTTTGTCTGGATGGTCTTTGGTGTAAATTCCGACTTGCTGGAGATGTAAGAGATCACGCCCGGATAGGACTTATACTCTTTCTTACCGGCATCGATCAGTACTTTCACCTGTTGGCCCAGTTTGATCTCTGGTAATTGTGTGCCTGTGATATAAGCCTTCAGCAGCAGCGTATCGGTATTGGCGATCTTGTATAATGCTTTCCCGATCACGGCCATTTCGCCCTGTAATGCATAGCGGGCGAGTACGGTACCTTTTACGGGATTGACCACTATGCCTTTGCTGATCTCATCATCATACCGGGCCAGTGATTTCTCCAATGGGCCTTTTTCACTCAATACGCTTCTATTCTGATTAGCGACGTTGGTTTCGCTGACAGTGAGCTGCTGACGCGTAGCCAGGATCTGTTTCTGCATCTGGTCAATAGAGGCGTTCATATCATCCAGTTGCTTAGGTGTAGCGGCATCTTCTTTTACCAGATTCTCTGTACGTTTCTGTTCATGCAGTAACTGTTTCAGCTGTGCTTCCTGTATAGCGAGTTGTTTGCGTACGAGCACCAGTTGTGGCTGAGGATCAGTGGTCTTCTCGCGGAGTGCACTGATAGTAGCGGCGGTCTGTTCTTTCTGGAGTGTGAGTCCGTTGACGTCTATTTGTCCGACGATAGCGCCTTTTGCAAGTGTATCCCCTTCATTCGCAGTAAAAGACAACAACTGTCCGTTCTGCTGTGCAGAGACGATCACTTCATCCGCTTCAAAATTGCCCTGTGCATCAGCTTCTGTTTCCCGGCCGGAACAAGCTGCCAGGCAAAAGAAAATTACGGGGATGGCTAAGTATTTCATATCTCAAATGACGATTTTATTAGTTACCTGATGTGTTTTTATGATTGTACTGTGCCTGCAGCAATTGTATCTCATGCAGGACGAGTGATAGTCTGGCCTGGTTTTCTGCATTCACCTGACTGATATAGTCGTGAGAGGTGATAACACCATTTTCCAGTTGTGCGACTGCTGCTTTTTTTACGGAAGTCCGCAGATCGATGATCTCCTGGTCTTTCTGTATAAGATCGGTGTACTGGGCCACTTCCATCTGCTGACCGATCATGGTCTGCTTAGTATTAAATAGGAAGGTTTCCCTTTGTACATCCAGATCCTGGCGATTGATGTGCAGCAGTTGTTTGCTGTTCTTATTGGTATATAAACTACCCAGGGCCCAGCTGAAGCGGACGCCACCTATTCCATAAAAGCCAAAGTCGTTGCTGACTATATTCAGCGTAGGCCGGCCATAATTGCCCTGTATGAACGCATTCACTTTAGGCAGGTAACTCACTTTCAGCTGTTTTTCCTGAATCGCCAGGCTTTTCTGCTGATAGTCATAGAGTAATAATTCCGGGCGGCGTATTTCGGGGGATAATGGCGCCTGTGCGGGACGTACCAGCTGCACCAGGTTATCAAGTGACTGGTTAATAAAGAGTCCCAGCATTTGTAAATAAGCCTGCCGGTTGGTTTTCAGCTGTGTAGTGGACTGATCCGTGTTAAGGATCTCTGCTTTGAGTTCGTCGAGGCTGCTACGTAAGGCGGACCCGTTGTTGACAGCACCTGCTGTTTTATGTGCGCCGCTCTGGATATCCTCTTTTCTGAGCTGATTCTGCTGGAGTTGTTCATCTATCAACAGGATACCAAAGAAGAGCTGACTCACCCGTTCGCGGATATTAAACAGGTTGACTTCCAACTGTTGTTGCTGTACAACGGTGTTGGCTTTACTGAGTTCCTGCTGATAATGAATGTTCCCCCCATCAAAAATGGTTTGTGTGACTTCTGCCTGGACCTTATACTGGTCTTTACTGATTTCCGGGGCGCCGGGAATGGGGATGGCCACAACCTGCGTCTGATAGGTGGCTTGTCCGGAGAAGTTCAGCTGTGGCAGATAGCCTTTAGCCGCATTAGCCACGTTATAGGCACCGGCTTTGCTGATCAGTTCCCGTTGCCGGATGAGCGGGTAGTTCTTTTGCGCCAGCTGATAACAGTCTTCCAGCGTCAGGGAAGTTTGCGCCATGGCAGGTATACTGCATAATAATATGGCCCATACGAGATACTTCATCATTACTAACTGTTTATTTTAACCAATTGGTTAATTCAGGTTCTAAAAAAAAGCCTGTTAAGGCTTTAACCAGGCAAGTATTACATCTGCCACCATCTTTTTCCGTTCCTCTATCATCATATCAAACTGTATATTATCCTGTTGAAAGATCCCCTGTATGAGTGGCCGGGCCACGAAGGGGAATATACAGAGTGCAACTATGTTCAGGAAGAGCTGAATGGGACTGACTTCCTTTATTTTACCATTTTTACCGGCTTCAATGACTTCCTTCATGAAGTTCATCACGCTGCCAAAAGATGGCTGGGAATTGAGTCTTTTTATCATGATCTCCGGGCGCTGATTAACCTCACTAAATATAAATATCGGCAGGTAAGGCACCTGGGAGATCCCGGTAATATAGTGATCTATTAGCTCTTTAATCTTCTCCTCTATTGGTTTGGAACCTTCCAGGATATGTCCCAGTGGCGTCACTACCTTAGAGAATGCCTCAGCAAATACGATCTCAAACAGTTTGTCTTTGCTGCGATAATAGTAATGCAGCATGGCTTTGTTGATACCGGCTTCATCTGCAATATCCTGCATACGGGCTCCATCGAGTCCACGTTTTACAAAGATCTTTCTGGCGGCTTCTATGATCTGTTCCTCTGTGTTTTTTTCCTGTGCCATCTTAAACTATCCGATTTAACCATTTGGTTAATCAAAGGTAATATGCAGATATGAATCTGCAAAATGTTTTAAAAAAAATGATCAGCTTAACTGTCCGAAGAAGGAAGAGAGGTGTTTCATCATCTCTTTGTTAATGGTTAACTGAACATTGCGTCCGGTTTTGTCATAAATGAGTATCCCACTGTCTACCAGGATCTTAATATGGTGAGACACAGTGGGTTGAGACAAACCGGTGAGTTCGGTGATTTCGCAGCATTGGATAGCAGATTGCCTGGAGGCTGCCAGTATAATGGATAACCGGTGCTTATCAGCGATTGCGTTTGCTGCTTTCTCTATCGTTACTGCGTCCATTCTGTAAAAATAGATATTTTTCGAAGCCTGCGAAAATACGGACGGGAAATAGCGAACTCATATTTATAAATATTTTCATCATTAACAAAAATTAACAACCGTATACGTCTGACGTCCGTATATCAGAGACACCTTATTGCCAGCTATGAAGAGTTACAGGCATGTGCAGATCCAGTTGTCGTTCAACAAGAATGAGCCGATATACCAGCAGATCAAAGCATATATAATTAATGAAATCGTGAGAGGCAGACTTCTCCCCGGGGCTTTATTGCCAGGTTCCAGGGTTTTGGCTCAGCAACTTAAAGTTAACAGGAATACGGTCATGCTTGTGTATGACCAGCTTATAGCCGCGGGATGGCTTACTTCTCATTATAAGAGTGGCACCCGGGTAAGTGATAGCATGCCTTCAGGACATACGGGGCCACCGGGACAGGATAGTCCGTCAAAACAGCCCCTCCAGATCCCTTTCCGTCATGTGAATATCTCTCTCCCCCCATCCAATCCGAGTGGTAATTACGATATAATATTTGATGATGGTCTGCCAGACCTCAAACTGATCCCTGTTGCGGAAATCACCAGGGAATGCAGGAGGCTTGTGCAGCAGGATGACCAGCGTACTATATATAATAACAATAGTGAGCGGGGGAATGAGTATCTGTTGCAGGAGATCAATGCGATGTTGAATAATGACCGCGGACTGGCAGTGACTACAGAGAACATCTGTATTACACAGGGCGGACAGATGGCTTTATACCTCACGGCTCAAACACTGTTATCTCCGGGCGATCATGTAGCTGTTGAGCATCCGGGCTATCAGCCGGCATGGCAGGCATTTGCGATGGCAGGTGCGCAGTTACACTATGTTCATTCTGATGAACAGGGTATTAATCTCGATGAACTGGAAGTACTTTGTCAGCAGACACCGTTGAAGGCATTATATATTACGCCACATCATCAGTATCCTACCACGAGTACATTATCCGTAGAGAAGCGTCAGCAACTGCTGGCCCTGAGTGAGCAATACAACTTTATGATCATAGAAGATGACTATGATCACGAGTATCATTTCCATACACATTATATACCGTTGGCCGGGATGCCGCATGCAGACAATGTGATCTACATAGGATCGGTCATGCATACACTACCGATCAGTTTTGTGTGTGGTCCGGCGGACTTTATTAAGTCCCTGGCTGCTTATCGTAGTATTGTGAACAGAGAGGGTGACCCGGTATTACAACAGGCGATTGCCAACCTGATGATAGCAGGTGATATCAGGAAACACATTCATAATACCCGTTACGTCTATATGAAAAGACTGGATCTGGCCCACAATATTATACACTCCGTCTTTGCCGGACAGGCGCATTATACGCGTCCGCAGGGAGGCCTGGCCATTTGGCTACAGTTGTATAAACAGGTGGAACCTGAACAGTTATTACAAAAGATGCAGTCAGCAGGTGTGAATGTAGTGAATCCGTTAAGTTATTATAATCCTAAGTACAGTCATGCTCCGGGTTTGCGTCTTGGTTACGCGTCAATGGATGAAACGGGCATTATTAAAGGTTTAGGGAAACTGGCAAAGGTGATTCAGCAATTATAATGATCCGTTATTATCGGATGATGATATGACTCTGGCTGGTCCTGATAAGCTGGAATGATCTATACAATCGATCTGTAATTCTGCGGATGACAACTTTTTCTTAAAGAGGCGGCAGTAATGCTGCCTTTTTTTGTTGCCCTCATAATGCGCACAGCTATAACACATACGTTGCATACCACCTTTCTCCTGATCATATAGTCCGGCGATGATAGTATAAACAGACTGGTATAAGCTGCTTTTCTCCTGTAAAGGTCTCTTTTGCAGGATGGTATCCAGTTCACTGATATAATGTTCTGCCTGTGTCAGCACTTCTCTGCCTGTATCTGTCAGCAGGAATGAATAGCTACGTCTGTCACGCATATCTTCCTCCATCCGCAGAAATCCCTTGCTCACAAGTGCTGCGGCTGCATCACTTACTGTAGGACGACTTAGTTGCAATTCGGTGGCGATATAGGCCACTTTGTTCACTTCGGCTGTATGATAACCTGTGAATAATAAGATCTGTAATTGTAAGGGTGTTATACCCAGCATTCTCGCCTGCTCCCACTGCATTGCCTTAAGCATATCACTCAGTCGCTGTAAGGACAGCAAGAGTCTTGCGTCCAGCGAGGTAAGTTGTTGCTCAGGACTGAAGCCTGATGTTTTTTTCATTGTCAAATGTAAAAGGAGGACAAAAATAGATTGTAGATAATACTGATATAAGTACCAGATATTAGTTTTTTTTGAATAGTCTGGCCCAGTCCGGGGGGCCTGCAGCAGGAATTAAGCAGCAGGAATTTTATCAGCGATGTTACTGTGAGGCAGAAGAGGTAACAATATGCAGGTGTATGGCCAGCCCCGGATATTCGTCGTATAAGGTGTCAGGCAGGTCCTGATTCTTAATTCCTAATTACATTTATCTTATCTTACGTCATAACTGTTACAACGGCCCCGCCCCATCACGTATTTATACGTTTTATTTTCAGCATTTCTACCCGGTACAAAGCCGGTCATATCTATTAGCTTACATATTCATTCATTATAAAACCGCTATTATGAAGCACCGTAACATGATACGTTTCTTTTTCATGGCCATCCCCATTGCCACACTTTCAGCATGTACTCATGGTCCTTCCACCCCACAAGGAGAAATTCCCCTGGACAAGAGCAGAGCATTTGAGCACGTTATTACCGTTGAAGAAGCCCGCAGTCTGCGACAGGGTTATCTGGCCGGCAGAAAAGAGTTGCAGGCTAAACTGGGAGGTAATTATCTCGACAGTGCTTTCAATATTCCTGAAGGAGAAACGTTTAACCGCCATGCCATTGCCGCCATCCTCAATGCCAAAGGAGCTGACGGGCTTCGCATCTATTTCGGCAAAGATCAGAAGGGCCAGGTAAGACTGGTATTATTACCTGTGGATAAGGAGGGAAAAGACATTCTGACTACCCTTGTCGCAAGGGAGAAAGCTGCCAACGTACCAGGCGTTTCGTCTGCCAAAGCGGGTTCAATGGACCAGGCCATGGAAAGTGGTCAGCGTTGTCCTCCTCTCTGTAAAAGTGCATTATAATCATCCATCATTATCCTTGTCCTGATGAATAATATAGGCGCCTTTCTGGTAAGCCAGCTGGTCATTATTCCTCTGGCAATAGGGCTGATACGCTTCAACCGGACGGTTGCAAGCTTTCAGCCCTTCCTGCTACTCCTCTCACTGGCATTCCTGTCGGAAACGATCGGCTTTATCTGCATCCGTGTACTGCATACCAGCAATGCTGTTCCCCTCAATCTGTATGGTCTTGCAGAATCTATTGTGATCGTGTACCAGTTCTTTGTATGGGGTACGCTAAAGCGAAAGCGTTTGCTGTTTATCGGATTATTATCCGGTTTGGGAGGGATATGGATCACAGAGAATATCATCTTCAATAAAATAGAAACCTTCAGTCCTTATTTCCGGGTGATCTATGCCTTCGTGACGGTGTTGCTCAGCATCAACGAGATCAATTATCTGATCGTAAAAGACAACAAGTCATTGTTCAGGAATGCCCGGTTCCTGGTTTGCATGGGATTTATCATCATCTTTATCTATCAGATCATCTATGAAGCTTCGATGTTTATAGGTTCGGATACGGTGCTCTCGCTGCGTATTATTTTTATGTTTAATTATATCAATGCTTTTGTAAATTTGATCTACGCAATAGCAGTGCTGTGCATACCTGTTAAGCCATCCTACTATTTCAACAAACATTTCGACGCATAGCCGAAAGCCACAACGCCCCCAAAATGATGATGCCCCATGGACGACAAAATATTTTATATCACCATATTTATCTCGCTGCTGATAGCCATCATCATTCTGTTTTTTGTCATCTCTATTGTATTGTATCATCGCCGCTACATACAGCTGCAACGCGAACGTATCGTTGCGGAAATTACCATTCTGGAGAATGAAAGAAAGCGGATTGCCGCTGATCTGCATGATAGCATGGGGCCTTTATTATCTACCATCAAACTCAATATTCATAGTATTGAGGTGACAGATGAAAGAGACCATCAGATCATTGCCCGTTCTTCCGGTTACATCGATGAGGTGATAAAGGGACTCAGACAGATATCGCACAACCTGTTGCCAGCTACACTTGAGCGTAAGGGGTTGACCGAGGCATTACATGAATTCATCCGTCAGTTGTCCGGTAAGCAGGATCTTGAGATTAAGTTCCACACTTCCGGTAAGATCGACATTACCCCGGAAAAACAGATCCATATCTTCCGCATCATTCAGGAGATCACGCACAATACCCTGAAACATGCCAAAGCCACACAATTACAGATCGTGCTGACGAGAGAAAACGGATTCTACCTTGTACTGATAAAGGAGAACGGGATCGGGTTTGATGTAAAAAAAGCCAGAAATGAATCTGCCGGACTGGGTATGAAAAGTCTGGCGATCCGTACAGACATCCTGCGGGGTTCACTGTCTATTGATTCTGCGCCGGGCCAGGGGACCAACTATTTCGTAAAAATTCCGGTGGGATAATGTAACTTTACAGCACGTTTAATCCCGGTCACACAACTTACCCCAATTCTAACAATCAATGAATCACGACATCCGATTAGTGATAGCTGACGATCATGAGATATTCCGTGACGGACTTGCATTAATGCTTTCGAGACAACCTGACATTACCCTTGTAGGGCAGGCCAACAATGGCAGGGAATTACTGGAACTACTGACAAGCGTCGAAGCGGACGTAGTCATGACCGACCTTAAAATGCCGCTGATGGATGGCATTACGGCTACCCGCGCACTCTTACAACGCAATCCTGACATTAAGATCATTGCTTTATCTATGTTTGATGAGGAAGAACTCATCGTGGAAATGCTGGAAGCCGGTGCAAAAGGTTATCTGTTAAAAAATGCGGATAAACAGGAGATCATCGAGGCCATCAACAGTGTGTATGAAGATCATATTTTCTATTGCCGGCAGACTTCGGCCAAGCTGGCGTCGATGATCGTCAAAAGCCGTTTTAACCCCTCCAGGGAGAATAATCCGATCACATTCACCGACAGGGAGAAAGAGATCATCCGGCTGATTTGCCAGCAATTTACCGCCCAGGAAATTGGTGACAAGATATTCCTCAGCAAACGGACGGTAGAAGGACACCGTACCCGCATCCTGGAAAAAATGAATGTTAAGAATACCGCCGGGGTCGTGGTTTTCGCGCTGAAAAACAATCTCATCAGTGAGGCTGAACTGCTCTAGGGTTTTCATTCCTGCGGATCTGTGCGTATATTTGCGGCAACCAACACAAGAGTGCCTATGACACGTATAGCCCTGATCCGTCACGGAAGTACAGCATGGAACAAAGAAGGGAAAATGCAGGGTAGTACAGATATTGCCCTGGATAATGAAGGACTTGAACAGGCCAGAAAACTGGGCATACGCCTTTCTGACGAACCCTGGGATATCATTTACACCAGTCATTTATCCCGCGCCAGAAGGACGGGAGAAATCATTGCCGCCGAACTCGGCATTGAAGATGTACGTGAAGACAGACGCATTATGGAAGTTTCCGGTGGCCAGACGGAAGGAACAACTGAGGCAGACAGGATCGCCAAATGGGGAGCCGGTTGGCGTCAGCTGGAACTGGGCATGGAAACTGAACAGGCTGTTTTAACACGTGGTATGGCTTTCCTGGATGATCTGATGCAGGAGCATGCCGGTAAACATATCGTAATTGTAAGCCATGGCAGCTTTATTCGCTATTTACTTAAAAAACTGGCGCCAGGTCTGATACAGGAATCTAACCTGAAAAACACCTCCGTTACGCGTTTTACAGTGAATGATGATATATGGGAGTGCGAACTGTACAACTGTACCGCTCACCTGGTCTAGCAGATATTATTGTGCCGGTCCTGTACCGGCACTTTTTTTTGCCTTTCAGGAGGCTTTAGCCGGAATACCCCCTATTTCCACTAAAAATAGCATTGACATGCTTCATACACGACGTATATACGACGCATATACGACGCATCTATACCGGAACATCCTCACAAACCGGTGTTTCTATAGCCAAATCACCACCTTAATGAGGGTAATTTTACAACTAGTCCTCTGTTAAATAAGCAGGTGTCCGTTATTCAGGGGCTGAATGGCCCATTATACCGTCATTTCGCCGTTATTATGCCGCTATTTGTCCGCTTCTGAGCGAAGAAATATGGTCGTAATAGCGGCGTAATAAGGGTATACAACGAAGAAAAAGCTGATATAACGGCTACAGATAAGCATTTAACCCCTGCAGACAATTATTTTTTGCATCACGGTTTCATTTAACTACTTTTGTTACCCGCAGAACGAAAAGAGGAATCATGGAAAAGACATCAGAAAGACATAAGGAGAATAGTCATGCTTACGAAATGAAGTGGGATGCAATCGGCATAGGGGCCTCTCTGGCCTGTGCCATACACTGTGTGCTCCTGCCGGTCATCTTCACTACACTGACCCTGTTTGATATAGATATTCTAAAAAATGTAATGCTGGAAGTACTGACGATCATCGTGTCGATGAGCATAGGCGGCTGGGCTATCTGGAAGGGATATAAACGGGTACATGGACAAAAATCTGTGGTCGTATATTTCGGGATTGGCCTGACGCTGATGATTGCGGCGAACTTTATTCACGGCAGCGCCTTTGAAATGGGGTTAAAGCTGATCGGGGCCACGTTACTGATCACCGCACATATTAAAAACTGGAGGGGTTGTCGCAATTGCGAAGTACATACCACCTCCAATCATACTGCTGCCTCTTCTTCTTCTATGGCAGCCTGACCCGCCAAACGCGGACCGTACTACTGCTAACGCAGCAGTACGGTAGTTCCTTTCTTAAATACTTTCTTACCGGTATCTGTGATCGTATATCGTAACATCCAGACATAGGTGCCGATATCAGCAGGTAATCCCTTCACGGTGCCATCCCATTTCTGGGTCCAGTTCGTAGAGTGGAATACCAGTTGTCCTACACGGTTATATACTGAAAAGTCGAGGTCTGTGGCCTTATATGCGCTTAACGGATAGAGAAAATCATTCTTACCATCATTGTTAGGCGAAAATGCTGTTGGCACATCAATATAACAGCTGGTCACGGCTTTGATCACATGATCTGCTGTATCCAGACAGTTCTGTGTATCCAGGACGATCAGGCGGATGCGATAATCCTGTTCTTTTCGTGTAGGATAGTATGTTTGGGGCATTGGTGTGGCATCTATACTGGTGATACCATTCCCATAGTCCCACAGATAAGAGATGATATTACCAAAGCTTTCATTCTTAGGCGATACTACATCCATCGGACAATAAGGTCCGGGATCCACGCTAAAGATCGCTCCCAGTGTTCTTTCCAGGTTGATCTCCTTATAAACGGAATCTCTGCAAACACCGTTGGAAACTACCAGGGAAACCTTCTTTATACCAAAATCGCCGTATACTTTATTTACATTCTGTGTGTAGCGGTTGTCTGTACTATCAAAATTCCAGTGCCAGTAGTTCACGCTATTAGTGCCGTTATGCGTCAGATCCAGCACGCTTAGCTTACAGTTCCTGTTCAGACCAAAATCAAAATCCGCTGACACTGTATCGACTGTATGAAAATTCACCACCTGACCCAAAGGAGCAGGCTGACCACATTCTCCTAATATCGGCGTACCGTCGCTACCGGTAGTCAGCGTAATAGAATAATTACCCTGTCTGTATAAAGGTTGCGTAAATTCTATCACCACGGTATCTGCCAGATTGTTACCATTACAGATCCCTGTAGCACTACGGATAGCCGCTGCCGGCGATCCGCTCAGTCTTAAGTCACTACCATTAGGCGCAATAGAACCACAACGTACAGGCACAGACAACGGAATCTTTATCTTATCCGGCGCACAACCTGGCGCGACTACACCGACCAGCATCACATCTGGTGGTACTTCTACCCGGAAACTTGCGTTCTCTCCTACTGCCACTCCGTTACCACAGATATCCAGTATTGTATTCCCATCACTACCATTCTTCACAGCGATCGTATAATTTCCAGGTGCCAGCGGAGCCGCGGTCTTCACCAATATTGAATCCGCATCAAACCCATTGGTACAGTTCACTCCTGTAGCGCCCACAATCGTACCGGTACCGCTGGTCAGGACGAACTCCGTACCATTAGTACTCAGCGTCTTACACAATGTTTCCTTACTGAGTTTAATACCGATGGTATTATCATGGCAATAATAACTGGCCCATTTAACTGCCGGTATACCCGGACTGGTGATATCAGCCGTGCCGCCACTGAACTCCAGGTCATACCCTGACTGGGTCTGTGTAAAGTGACTCAGCAATAACAGGTATTCATGTCCTTCTATCAGGGTCGGCATCTTACTAAACAACGGCATCCCCAGACCGCCACAAACATCAAAAGAGGTTCCTGCTCCGGAAGCGCCCGTTACACCGCCCTCCCCTGACCAGTTCATACAGACATACAGGCTACGGTCAGTATAAGCGTCATTGGGGTTACGTCCGGTGATATCAAAGATCTGCCAGTCATAGTCATCTTCCAGGACCTTGGGTGTGATCTTAAATCCGAGCGTACCGCCTTTATAACAAGTGAATTTATACCAGAAGGGGTTGATATCTGTATGTCCGCCGTCACCACTGCCATTACAACCGGGGCCGAGAATAGGTCTGCCGCCACAGATAGGAACGGACTCCTGACTGAAGACTTTTGTTCCACAGACGGGGAAGGCCGTGGAAGCATTCTGACCAATCCCTGAGCAAGTGGTCTGAGCCTGCGTTGTAACAATGTTGGCAAACAGCAGGATAAAAATTGGGTACAGGAAGCTGAGTTTAGATTGCATGTTTATGGTCCGTACTGGGTATCTGTAATGCCTAAAAATAGTTTTTTTTCCCGAGCAAAACCAATCTGACAAAGGATTTTAAATAGATGAATATGTAACTTTAAAAGATTTTTTTTGAAAGTTCGGTCAGTTTTATACTTTTGCAGCGGAGAAATGGCAGAGCGGTCGATTGCGGCAGTCTTGAAAACTGTTGACTGTAACAGGTCCGGGGGTTCGAATCCCTCTTTCTCCGCAGGAAACAAAAAGCCTTCAGATGATGTCTGAAGGCTTTTTGTTTGCGGTAGTCTTTGAGTAAATGATTTTGACTGTAACAGGTAAGGGAGGGCGATCCTTCTTTTTCCTGAGGGGACTATTCATTTGAAAACTTAACATACAAGGTTATACTGTTTGTCCTTACTTTTTATCTGGAATACATATTACTACGGCGCAGGTTTTCCATAAATATTCCACTTCATATCCTGAGTATAAGGGCAGTCCGGAGTTAATGCGAGTGCTATACGGACACTTAAATGAGATTGCGTATAGTACTAATTGCCATCAAATAGACAGAGACCGACTGGCTCACGGAAAATGATCCGATTTACATAACATCAATGATAAAACTTTGAATAACTTTTACTAATTTCACAATACTTCAAGCCTCAACTTTAAATAGTATTGTTAAAGAAGATCTATTTATACAACCTCCGCTTAGGTTTACATAACTAAAATGTGCCGCGGCGGTAATTAGGGACGAGACTGTAGAGCAATACCTGTACTCTTTATTAAAACCAAACTGAAATATTATCTGATAAACAAACAGA
Source organism: Chitinophaga sp. YR627 (assembly GCF_900114995.1). Lineage (GTDB taxonomy): Bacteria > Bacteroidota > Bacteroidia > Chitinophagales > Chitinophagaceae > Chitinophaga. The sequence goes on along the minus strand of NZ_FOUX01000007.1, from coordinate 253,997 downwards.
TATGTCATGGTGCTATTAGAAAAAGAGTCTCAGGATTCCAGTTAATCATTAGGCTCAATAATATATTAGAGTAAATGTAATGGCTAATACGGCTTCGGAAAAAGCTCACCGGTAAGCCGGCTAAAGCATGGTACCTCATTAAACGCCGGAAAGCAAGGCCCTATTTATAGAGTTACCAACATTCATTATAAAAATCAGCAGCTGAATGTATTAGAGAATAATATAAAAATATTCCCACAGCTTTGCTTATATAAAACACATATAAGATTCAGAATTGCATAACCCTGTATGTAAATAGAAAGAAATGGACTTACAGACACAGCATTATGACGTTGTCAGACCCGATCCCGAAAGCCTTCTTCAATCAGCGAGATCATTTGGGTATTCCATCGAAACAGCGATTGCTGATCTGATTGATAACAGTATAACAGCAAAATCCAGCAAAATCCAGATCAGTTATGGGATTGATCTATACTCGTCATTTGTAAGAATTGAGGATAACGGCACTGGCATGAATGAAGCTGGACTTCTGAAAGCGATGAAAGTCGGCAGCTTTAATCCCCTTGCAAAACGAAATGAAGAAGATCTGGGACGGTTTGGGCTTGGATTGAAGACAGCCTCTTTTTCCCAGTGCCGGCGTCTGACTGTAAAAACCAGAGATAAATCCGGGAAAGAATTTATACGGTGCTGGGACCTCGACCTTGTAGCAAAAGAGAAAGATTGGGTACTACTCCGTACCTGTGCAGATAAAAACTCTGAAAATAATATTGGAAAGTTCGCTGAGCCGGGGTCTGGCACCATTATTTTATGGGAGAAACTTGATCGTCTGGTTGAATCCCTGGATAGTAATGCTGATAAAGAACATTTTTACCGAAAATTTGATAATGTACGGAAGCATCTTGGATTGGTTTTTCACCGGTATATTGAAAGTTCAGCTATCTCCATCTCTATTTTGGGCAACGAACTGGAACCGATTAATCCCTTTAATATTTCGAAAAAGTTCCCTTCGACAGAGTTGGCAGAGGAGCAATTATCAATAAATGAACAACATATTCAGATACAACCATATATTCTCCCTCATGAATCTAAGCTTTTGGATAGAGACCATAAGAATGTAGAAATAATAAGAGGATGGACAGAGCATCAGGGTATCTTTCTTTATAGGAATAAACGGTTGATTTCGGATGGCACATGGCTGGACCTTGATTTCAAGAAAAAGGATAGTCAGCGTCTTTGCAGAATAAGAATTGATATTCCGAATACACTTGATCAGGAATGGCAAATAGATGTAAAGAAAGCATCTGCTAAAATTCCTGACATTATCCGTAAGCGTGTCAAAAATATTTGCCTGACTTCTATAGATAAAGCTATTAAGGTTTATACACACAGGGGTGCCTACATAAGACGCAAAGGTGAGAAGAAGGAAATCACCTATCTCTGGATGGCAAAACAAAAACAAGGTAAAAAGTATTATGAACTCAATAAAGCACATCCTATTTATCAGCTGATAAATGAGTATCTGGATGAAAATGCATATGTATTCAATGATTATATGAAGCTGATTGGAGAGACCCTGCCTGTTAATATCATTGTATCAGATTTTGCTGATCCATCAACAGTGATGAAGGATTTTTTCGAAGACTCAAAAGATGATTTAAAAAAAATCTATCAAAATATGCTCAATGCATTGACTGATGCTGGAATCCCAGAGATTGAAGCCAGGGAAAAAGTTAACGGTCTTGAATGTTTTCAGCAATTAAATTCAATCTGAAATGACGCGATCTTACAACATTATAAAGAGCATAGTTAAAGACAATTACGACCTGTTAAAAGACGTGATGCCCTATGAGCAAGCTATCGAAACTGCAATAAGAAATGTAGTCCCACATATTGATCATACCCGGATTTCCCATCCGAGTATTGTATTCAATTCAAATGAAGATATCAGGGAATTACTCCTGTCTGAACTTCAATATGAAGTAAATATCAATCAGGGAATTGAGGCTGGTACCTATCAGTCACTCACGGATAATACAGGCCACATTCCATGGTATCGTGAAAAAATTGCTGCAGATGAGATCAATTTCAGATTCTGGAACCGTTATAAAAAATATCTAAACAATATCAAGGGCTGGTCTCCTAAAACGGTAGATGGCCTTGGCGACATTACTGACGATATACTGGAAAGGTTAGAGGATCCGAAAGTAAAAAACAGACCATTTGACAGACGAGGTCTGGTTGTAGGAAATGTGCAATCAGGAAAGACTGCTAATTTCACAGGACTTATTAATAAATCTATAGATGCTGGTTATAGAATTATCGTTGTTCTGAGTGGTTTACATAAAAACCTCCGAAGCCAAACTCAGATGAGGATAGATGAAGAGGTAATTGGAAGGGACACAAGTGACCAGGCACATGTAAAGAAAATAGGTGTTACTACATTGCCGAATGAGGGTTATATCCATGTTGATACTTTCACGACGCAGGATGATCGTGGTGATTTTTCCAGAAGCTTTGCGCAGAAAATAGGAGGAATTCAACCAGGCTCAGACCGACCAATGGTACTGATTATAAAGAAGAATGTTCCTGTACTTAGTAATCTGATAAAATACTTCTGTGAATGCCGCGATACACTGGGAGGTGAATTTGTTTATCATTCACCTAATGGTGATTTGATGATAAACAACCTTCCTATCCTTCTAATCGATGATGAAGCTGATCAGGCATCTCCAAATACCAGACCGCTCAAAAATGATAATGGTGAGCATGATCCTACATCCATCAACGGGAAAATAAGAGAGCTGCTCAACCTGTTTAATCAGAAAGCTTATGTGGGTTATACGGCTACTCCTTTTGCCAATATCTTCATGCATCCCAAAATAGATGACCATAAATTTGGTAAAGATTTGTTTCCGTCTTCATTTATAATTTCAATGGAGGCACCTTCCAATTACTTCGGTCCGGTTCGGGTATTTGGCTTAAATGAAAGTGATACAGAAACAGGACTTCCCATTCATATACCAGTAACAGATGCATCACTACCTGATTCTTCCTTTCTCCCTTCCGGCAAACGTTCACCCGAACCGCCGGACCACATACCAGGTTCAATGAAGGAAGCCATCAGGTCATTTATTATCAGTTCTGCTATAAGAAGACTACGAAATCAGGGCAATAAGCATAACACAATGTTAATTCATTGTACAAGGCTTAACAATATTCAGGAGGCTATCGGAGTGCATGTTAAGGATGAATTCGATCGTTTACGAAGAGGAGTTCTGAATGATGATCATGATATTCTGGAAGAATTCCGGTTACTATTTGAACGTGATTATGTTAGAATCACCAAACAAATGGAAGGGGTATTGAACACCTGGAATGAAGTAAAGGATAATTTAAAACCTGCCATCCTTAAAATAGAAATGAAACCTCATATAGTTAATGGAAGTGCTGGTGATATTCTGGACTATAAAAATAGAGAAAGTACAGGATTGAGTGTAATTGCTATAGGAGGAGATAAATTATCAAGAGGGTTGACCCTGGAAGGATTAACTGTAAGTTACTTTACAAGAGCTAGTTCTCTGTATGATACACTTATGCAGATGGGACGATGGTTTGGGTACAGAACTGGCTTTGAGGACTTATGCCGGATTTATACAACCAATGATCTGTTCAGTTGGTACCGGCATATTTCGACCGCGTTTGAGATCCTCAAAAACGAGTTTTTAGAAATGAGCAGACAGAAATCAACTCCAATGGATTTTGGATTAAGAGTACTGTCTCATCCGGATATGATGGCTACAAGCGCTTTGAAAATGAGACACACTTCGGAATTACCATTAAGTTATAAAGGGAAATTAACAGAAACCCATACATTATCCGAAGACAAATCTATCCTTATCAATAATTATAATGCTGTTGAAGCATTTATCAGTTCCATGAATAATTATTCTTATGATCCAGGAAGAAGGAGAAATGGCTATCTGTGGACTGATATTCCAAAAGATCTTGTAGTAGCCTTCCTTAGAAAATATATATCATTCAGAGGGGCACCTGCATCAAATACTAAAAGGATTGTTGAATTTATAGAGCAACAAAAAAAAGGTAACAACCCTAATAACATACTTGACTTATGGAATGTAGCATTGAGATCATCAACAGATGTAGATGAATCTGAGGTAGAATCAATTGCCGGTCTTACAGTTAGTCCATTCCATAGGTCAATTAAGGATAAAAACAAATCCAATCAGCTTTATATTAAAAAACTGGTAAGCGCTAGCGATGAGAAAATAGATTTCGAAGGCAATCCAACAGAAACCAGTGAAGATTTGAGGAAACTATTGCCGAGACTTAACAGACCATTAATTACAATTTATCCTTTAATCATCCAGGACTATAAAGAAACTAATGATAGTCCAGTTACAAAACTGGCTTTTGAAAAAATGCCATTCGGATTTGCTATCAGCTGGCCTAATAATGATGACCTGAAGGAGTCAAAATATGATATTAACACTATTTATGAAGAACTAGAACTGGCAAGTTATGAAGATTGACTATAAGGCAATATGGGATTCTATCAATGAGGAGTCGCAAAAAAAACAAAATTTGGCAACTTCACAAGTGACCCGACGCATACTAACAAATGGGTTGTTTGATGTATTTCTGGCCACAGATATTCGTAAAAACATTCGTTTATTACATATAAGACTTGAGGAAGGATGTGATATTAATGTTGATAATCTGCCTGGTCTGAGAGGGCTGAAAATTGAGACATCTGTAGGCACTCTGGCTAACATTCACAATTCACTATTTCTGACGTTCACACAATCGATAGTTAATACCAATAATATTTTTGAATTATTTATATCTGATTTATGTGACAGGGTCATAATTCTGCAGGATAGGAAAAACTTACTTTCTACTATTTTAAGCACACTTTCTGAATGGGAATTCTTCTTTGAAAAGCAGGATGATGAATTGATGTCCCTTGAAACGCAGAAAGGCCTTGTTGGAGAATTATATTTTCTAAAGGACTACCTGTTTCATAAATATACATTTTTAGAATCAATAGATTACTGGACAGCACCTAATGCAACTAATCATGACTTCCAGATCATTGATAGAGCTATTGAATTGAAGACTACTTCGGGAAAACAGCATAAAAAAATCACTATTTCGTCTGAGAAGCAGCTTGATAATGCAGGGCTTGAGCATTTATTCCTGGCCATTTATTCTTTAAACCTTCATCATAATATGCCTGACAAAACATTACCGGCACTCATAAATGATATTTATTTTCTAATAAAAGATGATCCGATTGCTGCATTTCATTTTCAGTTGAAACTTGCCAAATATGGTTATGCAGCAGCAGATGCTGAAAGATATCTAACTGCATTTTCAATATCAGAGATGAGTTTTTTTGAAGTAGGAGAAGGTTTCCCAAGACTAACCGGAAGCGATTTGCCCGATGGTATTGGAGATCTGAAGTATTCAGTAGCAGTTGCAGCATGTACCCCATTTGAAATTAATACTGACATTTTAACACATTTATAGTATGGAATTATCAGAATTTGCTATTGACTTTCTAGAAGGAGCATTAATTACAGTTGACGACGAAGGTATTTCACAAGAGGATGCCATTACAAATGATATTCTTGAATACTCGATTGATTCGGGAGAGGTAATTGCACACGAGATATGTCATTACAAGTCAAGAGGTATCAAGATCAATGCATGGAACTATGATGAAGAAAATGAAGCAATTGATCTATTTGTAACCATTTTCAAAAGTGAGCAAAGACTTTCCAAAGTCTCAGATAAAGATATAAGTGATTCATTTCAAAAAGCAGAGAACTTTTTCTGGCAATCCTGGGAGGGCAAACTTTCCGAAAAAATCGACGAATCCGACACAACAGTATTCGATTTGATTCAGATTATCGAACAAAAAAAAGATGAAATCAAAACAGTAAGGATCTTTGTTCTTACAAATGGGCAGGCTTCTAATGAAGTGGTTCCAAATGCTATTGAGAAAAAAGGTGTTTATATAGATTTCCAGTTATGGGATATTGAAAGAGTTTATCAGCAATATCTGATACGCTCAGGCAAGCAAAAAATTGAGATTGATTTTAAACATGATTTCAATCATAAATTGCAGTGCCTTCGGATGGACAATATTAGTGATAACGTAGATGCATATCTGGCAATCATTCCAGGGAAAATACTTGCACAGATCTATGGGAAATACAAACAAGGCTTATTAGAGAAGAATGTCAGAACATTTTTACAGTTTAAAGCAAAAGTAAATCAGGGGATTCGTGATACCATCCGGAACTCACCCGATATGTTCTTTGCTTATAATAATGGAATTTCTACCACGGCAGAGAAGGTATATACAGAGTTTGAGGATGGTAATGCATATATTACACGTATTGAAAACTGGCAAATAGTTAATGGTGGACAGACCACGGCTTCAATATTTGCGACCTCTACTGAAAAAGAAATTAATCTGTCAAAAGTTTTTGTGCAAATGAAGGTTTCTGTTGTAACAGATTCCAGTAAGATGCCAGAAGTTGTTCCTAAAATATCAAGGTATGCAAATACCCAGACTATCATCAAGGATTCTGACTTTAGTTCTAATAGCGACTATCATGTGGCCATAGAAAACTGCTCCCGTACTGAATGGGTACCTGCAAAAACAGGAGGAAAAGCTACCAATAAATGGTATTATGAAAGAGCCAGAGGTCAGTTTCTCGATGAAAGAGCCAGAATGACAGTCAAAGACATGAAGATTTTTGATATTCAATATCCCAAAAAGCAAAAGTTCTCAAAAACTGATTTAGCCAAATACGAAATGAGTTGGTGGCAGCGCCCATTTGATGTTGGAAAAGGTGCAGAGAATAATTTCAGGGTTTTTAGTAAAGAGTTGTCAAATCTGAAGCTTGATGTAAATAAAACATATTATCAAAGATTGATAGCTAAAGGAATTCTGTTCAGGGAGATTGATAAATTAGTTGCAAAGCGGGATCTGGGCGGCTATAAGTCTAATATGGTCTCCTATATTATGGCTCTATTATCCTATAAAACAAATAAGAAGCTTAACCTTGATAAAATATGGGAAAGTCAGTCTATAGGAGAAACATTAAATAATACAATTGCATCTACTATTGATGTAGTATGGAATCATATTAATATTCCATCCAAACAGGGGACAAACATAACAGAATGGTGTAAAAAACAGGAGTGCTGGGCGACGCTGAAAGACAAGTTTGTCAATATGGATGCACTTAATGATGAAATCCGTTCAGAAGTTGATAAATATTCAGAAAATGAGCAGGCTGGTCTCGATATTTCTCCTCAGGAATTAAAGTTAATTGAAGAAGCTGGAAGTATCGATAGTGCAATCTGGTACCAGATTGCCAAATGGGCAAAAGAGCATAACCATCTTACACCTTTTGACAGGAAACTTTCGTATAATCTGGGAGTGCTTGCAAATCGTAAAGCTCCTTTAAGCCCCAAACAGGCTAAGAATGCATTGAGAATACTAAAAGATGCTGAGAAACTGGGATTCAGTGCTAATTAATTTATTGTGTTAAAAACAAAACCTTCAGATTACTTCCGGAGGTTTTGTTCTTTAAACTTACACCACAGTGCTTTTGCATTGAAGCAGGCGGAAAGTGGAACATTTGCAGAGGAGGTTTGTAGGAAGATGGGATTAGCGAAGCAACGTTTTACAATTGGGAAAAAAAGTTTGGTGGACTTGGTGTGAGTGAGCTAAGACGTCTCCGGCAGTTAGAAGAGGAGAATAATAAGCTGAAGCAAATGGTAGCGGATTTATCATTTGATAAACAAATACTGCAGGATGTAATGAAAAAAACACTGAGAATTAGTCAGCTAAAGGTATTAGTTAATACAACAACGGAGGATTACCCTGTTTCTCAAAGGAGAGCATGCAAGCTTGGTATTATGAAATCAATATCTTCTTGTCTAACAGGCAGATTGTGAAAGTCATTAAGCCCTGGTCTAATTAAATTCATCTATATAAGATTGCTCAATATTGGTGACTAACTTTTTTGATATATTACTACTACTGAAAACGGTTATGCTGGATTTATGATATTTTTTAAATTTCTGATAAATACTATGTATATATATACATCTGCTTCAGATGTGAGCTGGGCGATTAAGTGATTTCTTGATATGTTATCTGGAATTAAGAAGCTTATTCATATTGAAGTGAACTACCTGGACTTTCTCGCAAGGTTTACACCAATATTGGAAATTCATTTATAACGCATCTTATTACAGATATATATAATACAACAAATTCTATTAAATGTTTGTCCTTTTATAAAATAAATATAGTATTTCCCTTCATAAAATCCTCAATTCCAGATAAATCGTCTCCCAGTAAGTTCGAAATTTGTCCCCTCCACCTCTACAGCAAACGGGGAATCGATCTGTGTAAAGAGATAATCCCCAATTGGTAATTGCTGATCTTTGTGGATATTCCCTTTCGAACTTTTATAAAACTGCTATGGAATGGATTTATCAAAAATCTGATCATAGGTCACATAGATCCTTTGGGACCACAGTACGATAGCGTTTCTTTGAAATAATGCACTATACATGCAGACCGAAGAATCGTAAAAGCTGAAGTTTCCGAACTCACACAACTAACATGATTAATTAATACAAAACTTCATCGTCTCCTCATGGGTTAAACGCAGTTGCTAACAGTTCCTGTTACTATATCCGATTCTGGAGGCTTATTAAGGATATAATTAGAAAATTAAGACTGGGTTGCTGCTATCCGGTACATAGAAACGTAAAAGCAAAGCCACAAAATACTTAATGTATTTTGCGGCTTTGCTTTTCTGCTCCCTTAACAGATAAAGGTAATCGACGTTTTAAAACATCCAACTATTAATATCTGGGTCTAAATCCAGAGCCTGGGCCGGATCTGGAGAAACGATTATTTTCGGGTCTTTCAGGTTTTGGACGAGCCTCATACACAACTATTTTCTGGCCAGCAACTATTGAATTATTCAATTCCTTAATTGCCAGTACTGCATTGGAATCGTCTGGCATTTCAACGAATGCAAAACCTTTAGAACGGCCACTGTACTTATCATAAGCCACATTAATACTATATACAACTCCAAATGGGTCAAATAAAGACCATATCTCATCTTCAGTTGTTCTGTCACTTATATTACCTACAAAAATATTCACAAATATAATTTTTAATTAAATATGCATACTACTGAAAACCAGGGTATGACAAGAAAAAGAGCTCAACCTGAATCAGAATAAGCCAAATATAACCTTGTTAAAGTTAGAGCTATAAATCGAGTATTACAGGATTAATTTTTATGGGTTTGGATTATTAGCATTAGCACATAATCTGCGCAAAAAGCAGCTGAGAATGGCTGAAGGATATTTATTTTGATGAAATGATCTCTTCTATCCATCAATTTCTGAACATGTTATGATCTAGAATATTAAGCCAGATTGTAGTATCAGTTTGAGGATGAGGCAATATTACACCTTTTATTTATCTATGCCTGTTGTTCTTCTTTTTATCAATTAATTACCCATTCCAAAAACAATTTAAGTGGAAATTTAGGTTTATCGTTAAAATTATTGGATCCATGGAGGAGCCACAAATTTCTTAAAAGAAGTTCATCTTTTATAAAATACTGAATTTCAATTAGATTATCCAATAACTGGTTCGAACATTGTCCCTCCCACCCCGCAGGAAATTAAAAAAACGTCAGAGTGACCTGAAGTTTTTTTGTAGTTGATGATCAATGCCGGGTCGACCTCCATGGCGTTCTACCCCATCGCACGCGGTAATCCCTATTCTTGCTTTAGTATTGTTAGTCTTTCTGAAATCATATTCCACCATATTGATTTAGGATGTGTTATATCTTGTCTTATGGCGAAATCAGTTAACCGTTCTCTATAAAAAAAATCGGGCGCGTAAAGCTGAATGCTATAACCTAACGAATGACTTATCCAAATTTCAGATTTCGGGTCACTTGTTACCGTGTCAAGTCTGTTTATAAAAAAGTAATCAATTAACTCCTTTGAATCAAATGAAATGACTTCATTGCTTGTTGGCTCATGCCTTGAGTTATTGAAGTACGACTTTACATATCCATGCCCATTATCAACCCATAAAACAAATCCTTTCTCCCCAGGCAGGGAGCCATTATCAAAGATGTATTTACAAAGCATAACTGTGTCAATCTCTTTTTCTATCAAAGAACAAGCAAAATCCTCTGACTGCTTGTCAATATTGTTTAGTCCAGCTCTACTCCAGCGATTGTTTATGTTTCTAATTTTGAATTTACAACCAGCGGCATCCTTTACATTGGTTAGGGAATCATTTATCCAATCCTGCTCGGATTGCTTATGACAGTCCAGCTGATCATTACCTGTAATGTAGGAGCAGGCAACCGGAACATAGTTGTCTTCAATTTTAAGTAAATAAATATGTTTATTTACTCCAGACTTCTCCGTGAAGATATCCACAACAATACCGACATCACCAGCCTTGGGCCGGAATGTACCCCAACCACTTTGTCCACCTTTTTTCCTTATCTCTTCAGATGGCCACTTCATTTCTTTCATCATGTTAAGTGTCGGATAAACGCCGCCCTCATGCCAGATCTTCACAAGTTTTCCAATAACATCTTTTGCATCAATCGAATCTTTTAAACAATAGTCTGGCTTAATAACTTTTTTGTAGTGTATCAATGCCTGACCTTTTAATGTCATGTTTGAAAAAAATATCAGGCTAAAAAATATAATTACCGTTAGATGTTTCATCATTTTATATTATGATGTGGCGCGAAAAGGATTTTATAATATTAATCGATAATAATCAACAATGATTGAATAAGCGTGCTTTAAAATAATATAATTCTATGTAAATCATCAATAAGGCGGTTCGAAGATTGTCCCCACGATTAAAAAGCCATCAGATGATGTCTGAAGGCTTTTTAATCGTGGGGAAGTCTTTGATTAATGATTTTGACCGCAACAATTTCCGGAGGATATTTCTCTTAAAGCCATGAGCCTGGAGACTTAACCATTCATTCTCTAACCCATTGAGCCCGAAGCAAGCGCTGCTGGTGTCAGTCCAAACAATTTCTTAAATGCAAACGAAAAATGGGATATATTTTCAAAACCGACTTCAAGATATACATCCGAAGGACGTTGCTTTTTCTCTAAAATTAAATAATAGGCCTGGTGCAAACGCTTTTGCTGCAACCATTTTTCGGGTGTTGTTTCAAATATTTTTGTAAAATCTCTTTTAAATGTAGAAAGACTACGCCCGGTGAGTTTAGCAAACGATTGTAAGGGAATATTATACTTATAATTATGGTTCATATACGTCTCCAGGTCTATCTTATGTGATTCGCCGAAATCAAACAAAAAAGCCTGAAACATATCCCCTTCCTGAAGCAACAACTCAATTGCTTCAAAAGCTTTAAGTTCCGCAATTTTTGCAGTAAGTTTTTTCGGGTTATCAATATACGGTAACAATGAGTCAAAAAAACCTTTCACAAATACATTTTCTGTCAGGTCAATCATAGCTCTATTTTTATATACACTTTGTTTGGGGACATTGTTTTCGACGGCGTATTGATGTAAAGTGTTCTGGTCAAGAAATATGCTGATTAACGAAGGTGCTTTCCCATTAGGTCCTGCTTTCTTTAGTTTTTTGAATAGCTGATTTCTGCGCATTAAACATATTGTTCCTTCTTCCATTACGAATGTCCCCTCATCTGAAAAATAATGCGATTCCCCTGATAGCATTATTCCTAATGCGTGTTCTGGAAAGTAATGTTCGCTGCTTTGTACTTTTTCATAGCCACATGAATACAGGAAATTATGTTGGAGAATCATTTTTTCTTTCATGGTGCACTATTTTATCTGGCTCATTATTAATCTATCCATTAGCTTATCAGAAAGTATCTTTCTCAGGAACAATAAAACCCTGGAGTTCATTTCCTTACCTCTATACCTTGTTTTGGGCTTTCTTGCTTTTATGCTCCTTTCAACAAGTTTTGCTATAACGATTGGTTCCGGTATACCATCGGATAGTTGAGTAAATAACTTATGCGCTTTAGTTGCCAGATCTTTATAAGCTGTTTGTCCTGAAATTTTCATCAAACTATCCGTTGCAATAGTTCCCCATTCCGATTTAGTAGCGCCTGGTTCTATAACTACAACATCGATACCAAATTCCCTGACTTCATTTCGCATACTATCGCTTAGCGCTTCCAATGCAAACTTGCTGGCATGATACCAACCTCCTAACGGGAAAGCGATCTTGCCTCCAACAGAAGAAATATTTACAATTTTACCGTATTTATTTTCCCTCATTTTTGGCAACACTAACTGCACCAAACGCATTGCACCAAATACATTTACTTCCAGTTGATAGCGTGCATCTTCAATTGGCACATCTTCAATAGCCCCTTCCAAACCAAAGCCCGCATTGTTTACCAATATATCGATGCTTCCAGCTTCTCTTAAAATCCTGTTTATAGCATCCTCAACACTTTCCTCACTTGTAACATCCATTACAACCGGTTTTATACCATAGACATTAAGGTTCTGCATTTTCTCAATTCTGCGTGCAGCACCATAAACGTTGTACCCATTTTGTGCTAATAATATAGCCGTTGCCTTTCCAATTCCCGCCGAAGCACCTGTAACTAAAACTGTCTTTTTCATTTATATAAATTTACCGTGTAAATATAAATGAGGCCAACAAGGTGTCGCCTGGTGAAAAGTCCAAATTTGCATGCTGAAAAGGTCAATCAGCAACAAATTTCTGAATAATGCCCATACTGAAAACTCGGGCAGACGGATTTTCAGTAATTTTTAGAATTTAACGAGATTCTCCGCTAAACTTCCCAATACAAAAGATCTGAAGGAAAGATCTCAAAGACACATTAACGGATACATCTTATTGATTGTTCGTTTCCCTGCCATAAAGCCGGCTCAGTACCCAAACCGCCCAGGCCATATAAAGCAACAGGATTGCCAGCTCTATGATAAATAATGGCAACGAAGGCTTGGACGGCTGTGCAAAAGTATCCATTAAAGCTAATACGCCTCCCTTGTTTACCGGCGGCACATAATTTTTATATTCTCTCACAGCCTGTTGATAATAACTTATTCTTGTTGGAATCGACATGAGGATCGATACCAAAAGAATACAACAAGCGATTTGTAGCGGCAATTTCTTTCCGTTATCACGGAATTGTACAAAAGCAATAAATAGAAAAATGGCAAACAAAATTGAAAAAACCGGTATGTAGGAAAGGCTAAGACTCCTGGTCCACGTAGCCAGAGGGTATTTTATCGTGTCAAGGACTTCATGTGGGAAGCACAGGTACAATGTTATACGTGCTGCATAGGGCTGGTTAATCGCCAATAGATTCAGGAGCAGGGGTAAGATCGATTTTACAAGGATGATCACAGTTATCACTGCCGCCGATGTTGCAACCTGTTTTTGCTGGCTAGTCTTCATAGGTGTAGGTATATTTTAAGACGAAAATAGAAAATAGCCCGGTGTAAAGCAATACACGCGGCTATAATAATCACTAATTTTGACTCGATGAACAAGATGATTGAATACTTATTGCAATTTGGCTCCCTTGACAGCGAGCAAATTCAATTTATTTCCGATCGGGGAAAAGTGACAACGCTGGTGACAAATGAATATTTCTCGGAAGCGGGAAAGACGCCCAGGTATGTCGGTTTTATTCTTAAAGGTATTTTTCGGACTTGTTACTATAATAACAAAGGTGATGACATTACGCATGATTTTATTGATGAGAATAATTTCGTGACCGATATGCAAAAGTTCGAAGCACAGACTGCCGCTACCGAATATATACAGGCGATTACCGACTGTGAGGTGATCGTTTTTACAAAGAAAGACTGGGATGACATTGGCAAAACCATTATCGGTTGGGATGCTATCACCGGGCAAATATTAAGAAAATGTGTAGTTGAAATTTTAGAAAGAAGAAACTTTCTGGTGACAGAAGATGCTACCACACGTTATTTATCCTTTATGAAAAAGTTTCCCTCTTTCATCAATCGTATCCCGCTTTCGTATATCGCGTCCTATTTGGGTATGGCACAACCCTCGCTCAGCAGGATCCGAAAAAATATCAGTTAGAAAAACGCTTTTTAGCATTTGTTAAATGTCCTGGTGTAAGATATACGAATCTTTGCGTTCATCATCTTAAACAATCAGCAATGAATAGCAAAGTTGTATTAATAACAGGCACAAATAGTGGATTTGGATATGTAACGGTAAAAACACTTGCGGCCTTAGGACATCGTGTGTACGCCACGATGCGGGATATACAGGGAAGAAACGCAGACCAGGCAAACGAGCTTTCTGCCATACCAAATGTATCGGTATTAGAAGTGAACCTCACGGATGACAACAGTGTTAATAATGCGATTGACACCGTGATCGCAAAGGAAAGTACGATAGATATACTGATCAATAATGCAGGTTTTTCAATGGTCGGTTTCGCAGAAAGTTTTACTGTTACAGATGTACAGGAACTTTTTGATATCAACGTCATCGCACCCTGGCGCTTAATAAAAGCGATACTACCGGCGATGCGCAATCAGGCTGACGGGCTTATCATCAATATCACCAGTGGATTTGGCCGGTTTTCATCTCCTTTCTCAACAATATACAGTGCTACGAAATTCGGTTTAGAAGGTATAAGCGAAGGTTTACATTACGAATTGAGACCTTTAGGCGTGGATGTTGCCATTGTTGAACCCGGCCCTTTCCCTACGGGCATGATGAATAATATCAGATACGGTTCCGACCAGTCCGTTACCCCTGCTTATGAATATTTTGCAGAACTGCCCAATAAGGTAGGTGCTGCTATTGGTAATTTGTTGCAAACAGTTCAACCTGACCCACAGGAAGTAGCAGATGCAATTAACAATCTGATCAATCTATCAAAAGGACAAAGACCACTACGCACTGTGGTGGACAGAGCAACCGGCGAATTTGTAAAAGCAGCCAATGATGCGGTTCAGGTGCAATATGAAAAAGGACTGAGAGCTTTCGGAATGGGTGATTTGCTGATTTCCCAATAATTCTCTTTTAATCTGTTTTATGCAAGGATAGATAACTGTATGATGCGTTGCATTGTCCGGTGCCGGACAAGAAATGCCCGTTTGCGGACAGTTACAAGCATGTTATTGCGCATAAAGAGGCTGTTTCTAACTGGAAACAGCCTCTTTAGTGATTTGGCACCGCCTTTGTACGACAAAATAGAAACTAATAACCTGAACATATGCAGAGGACATATTTGGGTGAATTCGAAGAGATGGTCTTACTGATGGTTGCCATCCTGAATGGAGAAGGATATGGCGTAACTATAAGTGAGGCGCTCGCAGCGCATACAGGACGTATCGTTGCATTCGGCACGGTGCATAACACGCTGATCCGTCTGGAAGAAAAAGGAGTTGTGACATCTGAACTGGGTGGAGCCACGGCCGAACGCGGGGGACGACGTAAACGGCTGTTCCGGATTACGGCACCGGGAAGTCGGGCGCTCCGGGAAATTCAACAGCTCCGCCAAAACCTCTGGTTATTATTACCGCCTGACATGCTTCAACCTGGTAACTTATGAAATCACCTGTTCAACCACCGCGCTGGGCGCGATGGCTACTCATCAAACTACATCCTGACAATACGCTGGAGGAAGTAACAGGTGATCTGGATGAGTTATATACCTACTGGTATAACCGTTCAGGTAAAACCCAGGCCACACTACGTTATCTTCTGAATGTAGTGTCGGTGTTGCCGCCATTTGTACGCAGAAGGCATACGGATAAACACTATTACCGACAACCGGATTACCCGGCCACATTCAGTCTACAATTCATGATGATCCAGAATTATCTAAAAATCGCATTCCGGAATTTAAAACGTCAAAAGGTATCAACCAGCATTAATATAGTTGGTCTGGCTATCGGATTGGCTACCTGCATACTGATCCTGCTTTATGTACAGGATGAATTATCGTATGATCGATATAATGAGAAGGCAGACCGGATTTTCCGTGTTGCACTTAATGCGCGGTTAAACGGTGAGGATGTTGGTGGCCCCATGTTAGGCCCGAATGCTGCCCGGGACATACAACGTGAAATTCCGGAAATATCAAAAGCAACACGCATACTGAGGGGAGGTGAATTTGTCAGCAACGAAACCAGTTCATTTAAAGAAGATAATCTGCTGTATGCAGACTCCAATTTTTGTGAGGTGTTCACCATTCCATTTCTGAAAGGAAATCCAAAGCAGGCATTGACCGAGCCTAATACGGTGGTATTGACAGAAGAAACTGCACGGAAATACTTCGGCAATCAGGACCCGGTTGGAAAAGTCTTGCTATTCAGCCGTGAAAAGACACCTCATCGAATTACAGGCGTAGTCAGAAATGTACCCACGAACGCTCACTTTCGGTTTGATATGCTGGTGTCCTCAACTGATTATGATGAGCAGCATATAGGATGGCTATACAGCATAAACTTTTACACTTACGTGCTTCTGTCTGAGAAATACAATTATAAACAGGCAGAGGCTAAAATTGCCCGACTCGCTGAAAAGCAGATTGGAGGTGAATTGGAAGGATTTCTGCACCTCACGCCAAAACAATTTCGTGAGAAGGGTGATGATTTCGGGGTATTTCTTCAGCCGCTCACCGATATCCATTTATACTCCACATTTGGCAGAAATGAATTAACCCCGGGTGGAAATATCCTATATATATACGTGCTGATGGCCATTGCAGCATTTATGTTGCTGATAGCCTGCGTGAACTTCATGAACCTGACGACAGCAACAGCAGTACGGCGTTCACGCGAGATAGGGGTCCGTAAAGTATTAGGATCTGTAAAAGGACAATTGCGGCAACAGTTTTTGACCGAGTCGGTCCTGCTGGCGATTGCTGCACTGATAGTCGGATTGATGATTGTAGGCCTGTCTTTACCCTTCTTTAATCTGTTGACAGGCAAGACACTTACATTGGGTTTGCTAACCAACGCATTCGTAGCCGCCGGTTTAGTAGTGGGAACTGTGCTGGTAGGCCTGTTGGCAGGTAGCTATCCGGCTTTTTACCTGTCTTCGTTTAAGCCTGTCGCGGTGCTGAAAGGCCGGATTACAGCTGGACGCGGAAACTTTAACCTGAGAAGTGGTTTAGTAGCATTTCAATTTTTCATCACCATTTCGATGATCATTGCCACTGTTACCGCAGATCGGCAACTACGTTACATGCAAAGGCAGAAAATTGGTTTCAATCGTGAACAGGTACTGATCATTCATAATACGCAAATGCTTAGCAAAAACGAAACCCTGTTTCGTGATAAGATCATCCAATCGCCGCAGGTAATCACGGGAAGTATTTCAGGACAGGTACCCATTGGAAATTCAGCACTCGATAACACGCCCATAATGTCCAGGGAAAATCCTGATAAAGCTGTAATGAGCCGATTCTATAAAGTAGATGATGAATATATTCCTACATTGGGGATGCAAGTGGTGCTGGGACGTAATTTCTCTAAAAATCTCTCTACCGATTCCTCAGCTGTTATTCTGAATGAAACGGCCGTACGGGCGCTAGGCTGGCAGCAGAACCCGATCGGGAAAGAACTGATTGGTCACATTGATGATAATGGTGTAAAAACGTATTACCGGGTCATTGGAGTCGTAAGCGACTTCCATTTTGAATCCCTACGACAGAAAATCGGGCCTTTAGCCATGTTCCTGGGTGGCAATTCAGGCAATATTCTGGTCAAAACGCGTCCAGGTGAACTTCCGCAGTTTCTCGCATCACTGAAACAGCAGTGGGAGTCATTTTCGCCCGCAGCTCCTTTCTCCTATTCATTTTTAGATGATCGGTTTAAGCAGGTTTATCTCGGCGAGCAAAAAATAGAACAGGTATTAACGCTCTTCTCTGGCCTGACTATCTTTATTGCCTGCTTAGGGTTATTCGGATTGGCGACCTATACTGCCGAACAGCGGACAAAAGAGATTGGCGTCCGGAAAGTGTTGGGCGCATCTGCCGGTAGTGTTGTGGCGTTGCTTTCCATGGATTTTCTCAAACCTATTCTAATAGCGTTGGTGCTGGCCTCCCCTGCCGCCTGGTGGGGTATGAATCAATGGCTGAAGGAATTTGCCTATAAGGTTACGGTTGACTGGTGGTTTTTTGCATTGGCAGGATTACTGGCAATCGGGATTGCTTTGCTGACGGTGAGTTTCCAGAGTATCAAAGCCGCGCTTACGAATCCCATAAAAAGCTTACGCAGCGAGTAGAAGACGCAAGCCTTCAGATGTTTCTGAAGGCTTTTTTATTGAATGCTTAAAGTAATTGAAAATTACTGATCTACTTATTATATTCATGGCGTAAAAACTGAGCGAATCGTATCAATACCTGCAGATTAACAATAAAGCCACATGAAAAAACATCTACTAATATTACTTGCCATCATCCTCCTGTGCTCATTCAGAGAGAAAGAATTAACCTGGGTAGCCATAGGCGATTCCATTACCTATCTCAATGACCACCTGGATGAAACAGGTCACAGGGTATCCAAGGGTTATTTAACCCGTGTGAATGAGATGCTACCCAACTTAAAATATATTAACCAGGGACATAATGGATGGACATCAGGTGGGATCGCCGGTAACATTGATGGTCTTGGTCTGATCAAAGCGGATGTATATTCTGTCTTTCTTGGTACCAACGATTGGTGGCAGGGCAGACCAACAGGTAAGATCGATGACTATCAGCATGACAATGGCAATACGACGGTTTATGGCTCCTTCCGGATCATTATCAGTAAGATCCGCCAACTGAATCCCGATGCAAAGATCGTATTGATCACCCCCATGCAGCGTAACGATTTTGTTTATATCGCTGATGCTAAAAATAATGCGTTCGGTTCCTATCAGCAGAAAAATGGGCAAACACTGGAAGAATTTGCAAATGTGGTTTTAGCCATCGGGCGATACGAACAGATTCCGGTTGTCGACCTATATCATCATCCGCTACTAAAACTGGAAAACATGGTAAAGTTCAAACGTCTGAAAAATCCCAAAACCGGTAAATATGTTAATTATACTTACCCGGCATTTATACGTATACCATTCAATCCTGAAAATGATGAATACCCCTATCCACCGGAAGCAGTAAAGCTTACGTACGACGGATTACATCCATCAGATAAAGGAAATTCCATCATCGCATCTGCGTTAGCAGACGTATTCAGGCGACTTGGTTTGTCTCTTCAATAAATTCGCTTACACCAGTTTTCACTCCCACTATCATTTCCCAGGCCTTCATTAAGGTATATTTTATTTTAAAGACAACGTTTTATGTGTAGAGAGAGATGGGGTTCGATATTCCGTCTTATCCTTGTAAGAATCTTTCAATTGATAAAAGATAAAGTTGTTATCATTATCCACATGCAAAAACTCATGATGATCTTCTCTCATCGGGGACTTAAAATCAATTAAATACCATGAGTTAGATTTAAATGCAGAAGGGTATGTGTCATATTGTTGTTGATATGAGTAGTCATCCATGCTTTTCCCTGATATATTTCCTCTATACTTGTAGGCCACTACACTGATATTATATATTGCCCATGCGGAGTCATTCTCCCAGTAATAACCCTGAACAGGCCGATCGAAAAAAATCAGGTTCCTTATGTGATCTTTATTGCGTATATCAGGACGCATTTTTAAAGAAAGGCTTTGCTTTAAATAAAACTCATAAGGAATACTATCTTTTGAAAAGGCTGTGACTACTAATTCATCAATTTTCACTCCATTTATCAGGGAAAAATTTGCTTCCAGATATTGCCCGGTCATCGTAATCTGATAATCATTTGGTTTTCTTTTACATGCACAAATGGATAAGGCGCAAATAACAATAACGTAAAATTTTATACTTCTCATATTTCTATTTTTTAACGTCCGGCATTATACTTCCACTGCTATGCGCTCCGCTCCTTTTTTATCTGTTAAGGCAGTATCGAATTATTAAAATTGAAGTTGGTTGTCAATCACGGTTGCTCATATTAATGTAGATGTTTGTCTGAACTGTCATACAAGTGGTCATAAAACTCACCTCACACTCACCAGTAGCTGTGAGATCAGGTACAAGCAGTTCGTTACCTAAAAAGCTGGTCCTTTTTTAATCGAATAACATTTAAGCAGACAGAAAAGGTCAACAGAATAAGTAAGGGAAATAGTCTCACGTTGTGGAAAGTTGTCTAAAAGATACATAATAAACACAGCAATTTCAGATATCCTCTGTAAAAAAGTTCGAATTCTATCCTTTCAGGCAGTTTTCCGGCTATCTTCCTTTTTGCTTTTATCCTGATTTTCAATTGGGTTTGATTGTTCACGCCCTGTATTACCCTGCTCAGGATCAAATACGTCCACTTGGACACATTGCTTATTTACCCGGCGCTTCTCCACGTGTAATTTTGTCGCATCACCAGAAAACAAATCTTAAACTCTAAATTAATAAAGTAATGATAACCAAAATATCTACCATCCTGCTGGCAGCAACCTTTTCACTAAGTATCCCTGCAATTGCTGATGCACAGACAACCGGTACAAAAACGGTAGCGGCAGCATCCGATACAAGTATCAGGCCTTACAAGATCAACATTCCTCAGGCAAGACTCGATGAACTTAAAAGGCGTATTGCTGAAACCCGCTTTCCGGATAAGGAAACAGTCAGGGATGAATCTCAGGGTATTCAACTGGCGCAATTAAAAGAACTCATCAACTATTGGGGAAATGGTTACAACTGGAGAAAACTGGAAAACAGGTTAAATGCACTGCCTCAGTTTGTGACCAAAATTGATGGCTTAGATATCCAGTTCATCCATGTACGTTCCAAGGAACCGAATGCACTGCCTGTAATCCTTACCCACGGCTGGCCAGGTTCTCCTCTGGAGTTCATTGATGCCATAGGCCCGTTAACTGATCCGGTAAAATATGGTGGTAAAGCAGAAGATGCATTTGATGTAATAATACCTGCAATCCCGGGATATGGTTTTTCAGAAATACCCAAAGAAGTAGGCTGGAATCCCGACCGTGTTGCCAAAGCATGGGATGTTCTGGTAAAACGTCTTGGTTACAAAAAATATGTGTCCGAAGGTGGCGACCATGGTTCCGTGATCTCCGACGCTCTGGCAAAACAAGCGCCTGCAGGACTTCTAGGTATACATCTTACCATGCCTGCAACAGTTCCTGCTGAACTTGTAAAGCCAATTAACGCAGGAGATCCTGCACCATCAGGTCTTTCTGCTGCCGAAATCAAGGCATACAATGCTTTAAGTACCTTCTTTGGAAGAAATGCGGCTTATGGTGGAATGATGGTGACCCGTCCACAGACTACCGGCTATTTACTATCAGACTCCCCAGCTGCATTAGCCGCATTCCTGTACGAAAAAATTGCAGAATGGACAGAAAGTGACTTAAAACCTGAAAAGGTAATCAGCAGGGACGCGATCCTTGATGATATCACGCTCTATTGGCTGACCAATACAGGCGCTTCCTCTTCCCGCTTCTATTGGGAAAACAATAACAATAATTTCAGTTCCGAGCATCAGCAAACAAAGAATATAAAAGTTCCCGTAGCCATTTCTGTTTTTCCACATGAAATTTACGAGGCTCCTGAAAGCTGGTCAAAAAAAGCATATCCATCATTGTATTACTATCATAAAGCGCCTAAAGGTGGACACTTTGCAGCATGGGAGCAGCCACAGATCTTTACTGAAGAACTTAGGGCGGCATTCAGATCTCTGCGATAAGAAAATGAGCAGGCGGCATTCGAACCCGCTGTAATAAAAAAGCCTTCAGGTTAATCTGAAGGCTTTTTTATTACAGATAACCGATGCACGGTCTTTCATGATTACAGTATGCAGTATGACCTTCGCCATCACATCCGCTTTCCTATCCAAGCGTGGAATCTTCCTTTGAGGGATTTTGAGCTTACCACCTCCCCTTTTCTATTAATATGGAACATTCGTATAATTGCTTAGATTGAAGTAAATTCATACTTATGGAAAAGATTGTTTATACCCAGGACATATTTACTATTAATGATTTCCTCAGTCATGATGAATGTTCCGCCCTCATCGGGAAAAGTGAAGAGATGGGCTATGAAGAAGCTACTGTTGATGTTGGTGGTGGCCAGCAACGTATGATCAAAGGTGTACGGAATAACGAGAGAGTATTATACAAAGACGAGTTGTATGCCGGTCTTTTATGGGATCGCCTGAAAGCATTCGCCCCGGAGGGTAAGTCCGGCGAAAGTGCCTGTGGACTAAATGAATTATTCCGTTTTTATAAATACAGTCCAGGTCAGCGCTTTAAGATGCATAAAGATGGCTCCTTCACCAGAGATCCTTATGAGGCCAGCCAGTATACTTTTCTGATCTACCTCAATAATGAATATGAAGGAGGAGAAACCATTTTTGCTTCCGGAGAGACAATCAGGCCGCAGACAGGATCAGCCCTGATATTTCATCATCCTTTAAGACATGAAGGGGCACTATTGGAAACAGGTGTGAAGTATGTGCTGCGTACAGACATTATGTACACTAAACAAAGTTTATAATAAATGCAAAAGGAAGGATCATGTTATGATTCTTCCTTTTGCATTTATATCATTACATACTCATTTCATACTCACACAATACAAATCCTCCAGCTTTCAGATGTGCCTTCGCCTCTTCTGAGAGATCTTTAAATCCTTTTTCATCATATTCTCCGGGATAAATTACGGTCAGCAGGCGCCTGCCGTCAAAATCCATGATATGACTCAGTTCACCGATAGCAGATAAATCCTCCAGGTATAATTCCTGTTTCCTGCGGTCGGCATAGAAAAACCTGAATTTGCGTTTATCCCACAACCGGCCTAAAGCATAATGCTCATTGATATAAGTGAATTCGGACAGTAACCGGTAGTTATCGTAATTACTGACCTTTTTCTCTATATCTTTTTTGTCCTGCTGTGGTACGTTCATTTTACCGAAGTCAAAGGTATATCTCTTCCGGACGTCCCCCGCCGGAGAAAATGTATATACATCGTTGTCCAGTGGCTTATTGTAAAAAATCTCTTTCTCTGTTTTTAAAAACCGGTATCCGGTGATCCAGAAATCATCATCTACAAAATCATCATAAGAAAGAAAGGTACTCTCCGTTTCCAGAAAACCGTTTGCCCGGATCAATTTGTCATGTTTGTTTTCTCTATCGTTCCAGGAAGCCAGTCCGAATAAAAACCCACCATCAGGCAGGCAATCAATAACATCTATATCATACGGTGCATCCCGGAAGGATAATAAACTAAAAGCAGCTGAATAACGCAGAATACGGTTGGCTCTGCCATCAATTAAATAAACGGACCCGGTCTTGTCAATGTCAAAGTCTGCAATGTTTGTAAATTCATGACTGGTACTATTAACCTTCGTTACGTACTTTCCTGTTGTGTCGTATGCGACCAGTGTTTTTCCCCGTTTATCTAAAACATAGATCCTGTCGCGTGTATTAATCACCTTGTCAACAACACTTATATAATTCAACTCTTTCTGCATCTCCAGATTGATATATCTCCTGCTTTTGACAAATACTGATGGCAGACTGTCAGTCACCTGTTCCCTGAATGCCGAAAGATCAATTTTTTCTGTAGGTATATCTAGTTCCGCTTTAGGTTTTTCTGTCGCGCAGCCAACGGCGAAAAGCGCTATCAATGACAGGGACAATATTATTTTCATACCTGGACAATTTGTTGAAACGGATATATTAAAAGAAGAGAACCAGGGTATCCCTGATTCTCTTCAATAGGGGAAAAACTATCTTGCTACTGCTGGTGTTTCTGGTACTTCAGGCGTATCAGAATCACCACATGCATGGTTATTTCTGGACTCGCAATGTCCACCCTGTGGTCTTGGGCCGGTATATCCTGGCACCTGCTCTATTGGAACCAATGCTTTAATGTTAGCAGTAGCACTGGCAGAAGCAGTTGTTTTTTCTGAACGAAGAGAGAATGCAGCAATCATAGCGATAGTCATAGCAGCAAAGGCTATAGAGAAAATTCCTTTTTTCATAAATTTAAATTTGATTTCGATTAATAAATGGGTTTGGTCTGTGTTTATCATTTCAACAGATGCATAGGGTTGTTCATACTTATCTATAACATGGTACCTCCTTTATTTTTTAATTGTTTCAGCAAATAACTTCCATATATTGGCATTTAATGTCGGATTACCTACCAGTAATACTTTATCATCCTTATCCAGTAAAAAACACTGATACTGCATATCCCTGGGCAAGTCATTCAGTTTGTTCAGGGCATCCTCCTCATCGATATGTACTTTCTTTCTGAAGTTCTCACGCTTAAAAAGCTCCGCCAGATTGCTGTTCTTTTTGGGAAAGAAATAAAATTGAAAATCCACCTCATTCGCTACTGAACTGTCCAATTCCTGTTCAAAGCGTTTCCATTCATCTATGCGCAGGTTACAACTCACACAGCCGATAGAATCAGTATATACCAGGATATTATACTTTTTTGGAAACCTGATCTTACAGGGTACGATTTCGCCTAGTTCCTGGCAGATCGTATTAGGGGGGAATTTGATTGTCTTACCGATCCAGGTAGTGACAACTTCTTCCCGTTCCTGTTTCTGAGCATGCGATTTGCAGGCATAATAGGTCGTGGTCACAAATAGCAACAGGCAGATTACTTTGAGATGATGACTGTATTTCATAAAGAAATTGGATTATGTGGCTCAAGGTTAATACGTTCTTATCTCTCCTTCATTTTTCGTACGGTAACTTTGCAGTTTGAATTTCTGTCCGAATGGGAAACTATATAGTAGTTGTAAAGAGAACCTCCGGTTATTGGTCAATGCGTCTATCGCCTCTGCCTGACCAGGAAACCTACTGACCGACTTTACCTTTTCCAGGCCAACAGGATCTGATACAGAGACCTGCAGGAACAACTTATTCTTCAGTAATATCCGCTTGATAGAGCAGGATGTAACGAGTAACGGATTATACATACTGTATTCCAGGTACATCCGGGCATTATAATATGCAGATATCAGGATTCTCGTTTTCTTACCTATCGTCCATTCATTATCCAGACTCACTTCGAAAACATTTGTGCTGCCATTAAATGGGCCGGATTGCAGATATTGAGAATAAGAATAGTCTACCGTAATATTGGAAGTAAAGTATTTGGAAAGACGCAATGCCTGACTCAGCGACATTCCCAATGTCTCGAACCGTGTCATATTTGTCGCCTTGTATACAAAAGGGTCGGCCGTTGGCACAAAAACTCTTCTGTTGTTCAGGCGCTCATACCTTAGCGTTACTATCGAACTTTTGTACATCAATTCGCCTTCTATCCTATCGACATATGATGGTATGAAATCTATATTACCGCCCTGGGTCATGAAGGCATTAGTCGTCCGTCGTGCCGGATTCATATCACCCATGAATGGACGCCTCACTCTTTTTGTATATCCCAGGCTAAGGTCTAAGGCATCTTTAACATTATACTGCACAAGCAGATTGGGATACATCTTCCAATAATCTCTGCGGATGCACTGATCCTCACTCTCTGTCTGTTTATACCTGGTATCTGACCGTAGTAGTTCACCTCTCAGTTCGGTTGACATCAACCACTTACCCAGTTTCCACCTGGCTGTAAAAAATGCACTGCTGATCCGTTCATTGTAGTGAAAGTTCGTCCAGGTACTACTATCGTATTGCTGATCACTATTATTCCTCAGATGATTTGATTTTATGCCAAACTCAGTGCTGAGATACCTGCTTTTTATAACATCGCTGAAGATGGCAGATGCAGACAGCATATCTGTATTGCTGCTAATAATATTGCGACTAACGGATCCAGCATCTGCGGCAGATTGCAGGAGTAAAGTATTACGATTATCATCGGGATTCACAGACCAGGTAGCACTTATATATAAGGTGCTCTTCTTTGCCGTATCCAGTAAATATTTATAGTTTAGTGTGCTTTGAATAGTACGTTGCTCCCTGACATTAGTATTATCTACTTCAGTAACAGAATCCTTCTGAAAATTATAACGTTCAATGGTATGTGTCATACCGGATGGCACGTAACGCATGTTGACATTCAGTCCCATACCGGAGCGGGAATTGACGGCATAGTCGAGGTTCAGGTCCTGTGAAATCCTGAAATTAGCAAGGTTTGATTTCCGGATATCATCATACCGGAATCCTTTATCAGTTTCAAACCAGCCAGCTGATTGTGTCGTATTGAGCGTATTGTCTGCACTCAGTATCCAGACACAATTAACAGCACGTATTTTAAAGTTCAGGTTTGCAGCACCTGTACCGGATGCATAGCCAAATCCTGCATCCTTAGCGGTCATATAGAATGGCTGCGAATAACTTGCCCGAACGTTGGAATTCCCCCGTTCCTTTTTAGTGACCACATTGATCACGGCATTCACACCGGCATCATATTTCGCTGACGGCATTGCCATGATTTCAACTTTATCGAGATGATCTGCGTTCAGAGAGGCCAGTATAGCTTGTTGCTGACTGGACGTTCTATGCTCTCCTTTTCCATCAATCAGTATCAGTACCCCTGTCTGACCATTGAGTTTGACCTGCTCTCCGACTACAATTACCCCAGGTAATTTCGCTAGTAACTCCGTTCCGCTCTGTCCCTTTGAAAACTGATCCTGCCTGACTTTGTAGACGAATTTCCCGGCATCGCTGACAACCTGTTTATCGACTATATCGACAGATTTAAGCTGTACCATTTTCTTATTGAGCCAACACACAAGTGTATCGTTAGTGTATGACGAAAGCGCCGAAGTATATACAACATAGTCAGCTGCTTCGCAATGGATCTTTGCTGCACCAGTTACGTCAAGAAGACAAACACCATCTTTACCGGTAATACCTTCCCTGAGCTTGTTTCCAGCTGTTCCGGCAAGTATGACAGTAGCATTTGCAATTCCGGTGGAATCACGCTTATCCTTTACCAATAAGATCAGATGGCGCTGTTGGGCCGACAATGAAAGTAACGGGATTACAAGTAGCGACAATATGAGTACGTAGATCTTTAATTGCAAAGCTCTATCATCCCATAAGCTGTTACACGCAATTTGCATGTCCCTTTGCATAGGTACAAGAGTTCCAGACATTCTTAGCTGTTCGCAAATAGTTAACAATACCGTGAATGGCAAGCATAAAGCTGTCACTACATGACCTGTTATGTCACGCATTCACAGTTGATGTACATTGATTTTTTTTCTTACAAGTTCAATAGGGCACAGTCATTAGGGCATATTGGTAAAAGGCTGCTCGACTACAATAAGACTTAGGGTTTGTTGACTTAACGCTATGCTTTCCTGGTTTAATTGATTTGGGTTGTGATTTCTAAAGTAGGAAAAAATATACAATTCCAAATATTTTTTTTGATCAGGTGATGTAAGATGTATCACCCACTTACAATGAGATTGCAGTGGGTCGAACCTAACTTACTCATCCTCCTATAAATAGTTTAAATAACATACGCGTATGGTAGATATTATATCTAAACCTGAATCCAGGATATGTATATACAGCAATTTGGTTAGAGTCTATGTGATTGGTTGCATAACCTGTAGAGAAGTGCATATAAGACAGTAACACCAGGCTATCTCTTACAGCGATGCCTGTATAGATCGGATTGTCTCCATCGAGATCAGCAAAACAGCTGGACAGATTTTGGTAGAGTCATAAAGAGAGTGTCCAGACCAGCCTCCGCATTTGAAACCTGGCTATTGGAGCAATTTAGGTTGTATTGTCCCATAAATTACACAGATAGTATAAAATAGGCGCTGATTTCCTATTCCTCAATTAATCTTAGTATGAGATCACGCGTATTAGCTCAATGTATCCATTTGTGGTACGATTAGTGATTAACTTAAATATCCTTCTGTTTATAGTTATCCTTCTGTTTACAGTACTGTATACCCCGAACAATTGTGAAATATCATGATATTAAGAATCCGTACAGAATTCACAGGGTTTGGGCATATTCAAAATTTCTTCCTAATATGAGCATCGGAAAAATAAATAGAGTTAAGTTTGCCCCCAAGGGGAACAACAGTTTCATCGATGCTCTGACAATAAACGTCCGTGCCTATTTTGAAACGAATGGTATTTCCCCTTATGCAAATGCCCGCATGTGGATAAAAACAATAGCAATGTTGCTCTGTTATTTCGTGCCTTGTGCATTTATAAATTCGCGGCTTGGCGCAAATGACCTTTTACTATTCTGGCTTTTCTGGTTTGTAATGGGATGGGGAATGATAGGCATAGGCGCTTGCATCATGCACGACGCTAATCATGGGACCTATTCTCCTAATAAAAATGTAAATACATTTATTGGCCATATTCTCGAAATAATTGGTGGGTATTCCATTACATGGAAAATACAGCATAATATTTTACATCATACTTACACTAATATTGACGGCCTTGATGAAGACGTCAGCGGCTTTGTATTTTTACGTTTATCGCCCAGACAGCGCTGGCGTTGGTATCATCGTTATCAATATTTGTATGCATGGTTTTTTTATATGCTGATGACCCTCTTCTGGATGACGGTAAAAGATTACCTTCAGATAATCCGCTACAAGCAACATAACCTGCTAAGTAATCAGAGGATCTCTTTACGCCGGGCTGTATTTCAGGTCACCTTTTATAAGATAGTCTATTACTCATATATTCTGGTATTGCCATTGCTGTTTTCAGGTCAGGCGTGGTATTATGTGCTTGGAGGTTTTTGTGTCATGCATTTCACGGCAGGGCTTGTTCTTTCCTGTATTTTTCAACCATCTCATATAATATCCACCTCCCCCTTTTCACTACCAGTGATTGTTGATAGTACACATCTCATGGAAGACAGCTGGGCGGTCCACGAATTGGTCAACACCACTGATTTCGCCCCAAAAAGCCGCTTATTTTCATGGTTTATTGGTGGTTTGAACTTTCAGATCGAGCATCACCTGTTTACCGGGATATGCCATATTCATTACAAAAATATTTCCGCTATCGTAAAGAAGACTGCTGAATCATTTTCACTTCCATATCATGTGCAACCGACATTCGCAAAAGCGCTGCTGGAACATGCAAAAATGCT
This sequence comes from Chitinophaga sp. YR627, assembly GCF_900114995.1. Lineage (GTDB taxonomy): Bacteria > Bacteroidota > Bacteroidia > Chitinophagales > Chitinophagaceae > Chitinophaga. The sequence goes on along the minus strand of NZ_FOUX01000007.1, from coordinate 224,724 downwards.
TAAAATGCTGGGAAAAAAAGACTATCCAACTACTCGTCTTCTCGCTTAAGAACCTTGTTTAACTTTAGATCATCAACATCCAGTTCCTGTTCCAGCTGCTTAATGGTTTGATGATCGAACGAACCATCTTCGTGCAGCCTGATTAACAATTCACGGCGAAATTTACTTATTTCTACCTCTGCTGTCATAATAGGCGCCAGTGGGATCAACAACCTGTGCGCTTCTGAACTTTCGGCCAGATCATTTTCCGTTTCTGCTTCTTTTAACAACTGATTGACAGTGGCCTCATATCTTGCTTTTACCTGATCTTTCAAGTTGGTATCCAGGTGAATCAGCAGATCATTCTCTATGAAATGGATGATACTTTGTGCAAGAAACAATTGCAATTCAAGTTTATTTTTATAGGAACGATTAGTGGGAGTTACACCTAAAATACGTATCAGTATCGGAAGAGACAAACCCTGAATAACAAGCGTTACGAAAATAACTACAAACGTCAGAAACAAAATCAGGGATCGTTGCGGAAAGGGAATTCCTCCTTCCATCGTCAGCGGCAGGGAAAGTGCCGTTGCCATCGACACAATACCTCTTGTTCCGGTCCAGCCTACGATCAACACATTTTTCCAGGTGTTCACTCTCTCAGAGTGTATATTTTTAAAATCCGCTCCCCCCATTTTGTATTTAAAGATGTGCTGAGAATATGCGGTGGCAAAAACCCACATCAGCCGTACTGTAATAACAACCAAACTGATGATCAAACCATAAAAAATCAGTATTTCAAAAGAATATTTTTCAAGGTCTCTTAAAACCATAGGCAGTTGTTGCCCTATCAGTAAAAATATAAATCCGTTTAGGATAAAAATTAACGTATCCCATACAGATTTTGATCTCATTCGTGTCTGATAAGAAAATATCCGCGGAGACCTCCACGATATAAACAAACCAGTGCTTACCACTGCGAGCACACCTGAAGTATGCAGCATCTCTGCCAGTAGATAAGAAACGAATGGGGTCAGCAAAGTAAGACTGGTACTTACGATAGAATTACGCTTAATCTTCTCGTGCATCAATACGAAAATGAATCCTGTCAATGCACCAGATAAAGCACCGCCACAAACAAGCAATAAAAACTGTAATCCGGCTTCCCAGAATACGAAAGAGCCCGTCACAATTGCGATATATGAAAACCTATAAGCTATCAGGGCGCTGGCATCATTAACAAGACTTTCTCCCTCCAAAATTGTTGTAACACGTCTGTTCAGTTGCAACCCTTTAGTGATACCAGTGGCTGCCACCGCATCGGGAGGGGAAACTATGGCCCCCAATGCGAAAGCCAACGGCAAGCTGAATTCCGGAATAAAATAATAAGCAGCCCCTGCAACAGTTATAGTAGTAAAGAAAACAAGCGCGATCGCCAAAGTTGAAATGGGCAGCATTTCGGCCTTGAATTCATGCCAGGAGGTATGAGAGGCCGCATCATAAAGTAAAGGAGGCAAAAATAGTAAAAAGACTACTGGCGGATCTAACACAAGAAGTGGGAATCGAGGTATTATCCCTACAATCGCCCCGGTAATCACCAGCAGAATAGGAAATGGCACTTTAACCTTATCCGCAATGGCGGATAAACCAACCAAGATAGCTAATATCAAAATTACCGCCTCAAAATGCTGCATTTATCAGATTTAATGATCTCTCCTATCATGTCAGTCCAATATTGGAAACTTACGCTTTCCAAGGTAATGCTATATTCGCAGCAAATGAACTGATTATCGAAAAGATAGCCGCTTATTTTTGCGCTGACCCGTTCTCAAGAACATCTTCAAAAATAACAGTCCTATTCATCATCCAGGTGTAGAAATTTTTGCCGATGGTAAGTCGGGAGAAACTACATGGTTAACCACAAATAACAGGGGCTTTTCCATAAAGAAAAGCCCCTGTAGTTAAATTAAAGTGGTATTTCTGATACCATCAGACTTTAGCTTAGAACCCATAAATACCACCGGAAGCAGCAAGCAGCTCTCCTGTGATCCATGCTGAATCATCAGAGGCTAAGAACGCGGCTACTTTAGCAATATCTTCAGGCTGTCCCATACGACCAAGTGGTGTATTTGCAACCAACACTTTCTCAAAATCACTACCCATCACGCCTGAAGTATGTGTACCTTCAGTATCTGTAGAACCAGGCAAAAGGGAATTGATCCTGATATTCCTTGCGCCCAACTCTTTTGATAAAGCAACGGTGATGGCGTCCAATGCAGCCTTTGATGCAGAATACACCGATCCGGTTGTCATAGGCATTTTACTGGCGGCAGAACTGACATTGATAATATTCCCGCCCTTCTCACCAAACAATTTTAATGATGCCTGTATGGTAAGAATAGATCCCCATACGTTGATATTGAACTGCTGATGAAATGAGTTCGCCGATACCTGTTCAATCGGTTCGTATTGATAGATCCCTGCATTGTTGATCAACACATCCAAACCACCGAAAGCATTTTTTGTTTCGTCAAACAACCTGTTGACATCGGCTTCATTAGCGACATTAGCCTGCACAGCAATAGCTGTACCGCCATTATCAGTAACTGCTTTTACCACCTTTTCTGCACCTTCTTTATCGGATGCATAATTCACAACTACCTTTGCGCCTTCTGCTGCAAGGTGTTTTGCAATAGCAGCTCCGATTCCTTTTGATGCACCTGTTACCAGTGCGACCTTGTTATTTAATTTTCCCATTTTTCTATTGATTTAATTCCTGACTACAAAGTTAGATGAGGGAAGTTACTTTTGGTAACTTTATAACCAAAAGTAACAGTAACATAGAGGTAACAAGGTAACATAGATGATACAAGGCAATAGTGAGGAATAATAAAAGGAGGTGTTAGAATATGACGCAGCTTATCTGCTATATGTTCATACCACCGGATACCTCGATACGTTGTGCAGTGACCCATCTGGCCGCATCTGAGCATAAGAAGGCTACTACTCCGCCGATATCTTCTGCTTCTCCCACACGACCCAAGGCGGTCAATGCTGTTACATTCGCTCTGAACTGCGCGTTATCCTTTACAATGCCGCCGCCAAAGTCAGTAGCAGTCGGTCCGGGAGCTACTGCATTCACCCGTATACGTCTTGGGCCCAGTTCTTTCGCCTGATATCTTGTAAGCGTTTCAACAGCCCCTTTCATAGAGGCATATGCTGAATACCCGGGTACACCTGATTGTGCCAGTCTGCTGGACAGGTTAACAATAGCACCACCATCCCGAAGGTAATGAAGCGCCTGCTGGGTAAAAAAGTAGACTCCTTTGAACAGGACATTCAGCAGCAGATCAAATTGTGCTTCTGTTGTATTTTCAAAAGCCATATGTAATCCGATTCCGGCATTGTTGATCAGATAGTCAAAACGATCGGTTTGAAAGTCTGCATGCAGTATATCAGCTAGTGTGGCAAAGAATTCGGGAAACGCAGCTGTATGCTCTGTACTGAGTTGTAATGCAACAGCGTGTACGCCGGTCTGCTTTATCTGCTCAACAACTTCCAGGGCTTCTTCTCTCCTGGTATTATAAGTGATAATAACAGCTGTTCCCTGAGCAGCTAATCTTAAAGCGATGTCTCTGCCAAGGCCACGGCTTCCACCGGTGACCAGTGCTACGGTCTTTGATACTGACATTTTCTATTGTTTGATTGTAGACACAAAACTATAGTAGCCTGTAAGACTCAAGGGTAGCCATTCAATGGTTATGATAGGACAAATGATGGTTTTAAGTTGCCAGATACACCTATACTTCAGGGTATAAAAAAAGGGAACACTTATGTAAGTGCTCCCTTTCTGTTTTAAACGCGGCCCCCCATTATAAAAGGTCTTCTATGATCAGCAATAACTGATCTATTAATGTTCTTTTCTACGGACACCCGTAGTTGTAAAGCCGGCCAGATTACCTTTCACATGATCCTCATCAACCGGATCTATTGTGAGGGTAACATCATAGTCCTGAGAGGTAAAGTCGATTGCTGCTGTTTTCCCGTTTTCAGTCACTTTTGTAATCTTCGTCAATTCTGCTCCGGTCGAGTCTTTTATTACCCCGCCCAGTTTGCCTTCCTTTCTTTCAAGTACAAAAGTCCTTTTCACATCACCGTAAGGAGTACCAAATATCATGACGTCCCAGGTGCCCGGGTAAAAATCTTTTGTTTGCGCTTTTATGCCAGATACGGCAAAAAGGCTGATAAACAGCACAAGCGTTGCTTTCAGTTTTTTCATGTGGTATTAGTTTTGGGTCTTTGGTATTATATGTTTTTATAATTAATCCTTCACATGGCTACAATATGATTATCGGACTGATAATCTAACAGTTATATCATTTAGTACATTTCACTAAATGAATATAGATACAATATTTCATTATTTAGTAAATTTTACTAAATAAATTTAAAAAAGGGGCTTTCCGCCGTTGGAAAATGTTATTTTTGGAGATGCAAACAGAAGAAGAATTCAGGGATTTTATACTCAACGGGCACCTGTATTATATTCCTCATGTTACTATCGACTGTGCTATTTTTGGTTATCATGCGCAGCAACTCAAATTGCTTCTTATCAGGCATAGAAATATCGATAACTGGTCCTTACCAGGGGGATATATTAAACGTGCTGAGAAACTGGTAGATGCTGCCAATCGTAATATAAAAGACCGTACAGGCGTTGACAATCTGTTTTTGCAGCAGTTCAAAACTTTTGGTGATCCGAATCGAATTCAGTTTGACAAATTCGATAAAAAGAAGTGGCTGGAACAAACCGGACTGCCATCCTGGGAGGGCAACTGGCTTATCAATCAAACGATATCTGTTGGCTTTTATGCCATCACAGATTTTTCAAAAACTAAACTACAGACGGACTACAGTACGGAGGCCTGTGCCTGGTTTGACATCAATGATTTACCGCCACTGGAATATGACCATGACGAAATGGTACGGGAGGCGATGCATACTATGCGACTGCATCTGTATCACTATCCGATCGGACTCAATATGCTGCCGGCAAAGTTTACCCTGAGCGAGATCCATGCTTTATATGAGACATTATTGGGGAAAAAACTGGACGTCAGTAACTTTCCTAAAAAGCTGATTGCGCTTAAACTATTAAAAAAACTGGATGAAAAGCGGAGCATTGGTGCACACCGCTCACCACATTTATATAGCTTTGATAAAGAAATGTATGAACTGGCTTTGAAAGAGGGACTGGTACTAAGTTAAAAAAAGTAAGACCTGATAAAACAATCTGACAGGCGGTCGGGACAATTTATACCTGCATCAGGTAGTAATTATATGGATAGACTATCAACCAACATCATGCGCACCAGTCAAAAGGGGCGATAAATAGTGAACTCAGCAACAACGAACAGCAGATAGCTGATCAGGCATTATAAGAGGACTTTCTCTCATGACACTTTCATTTGAAAGTGACTGTTAAATTTAATTATTATATTGTTCGGGACAAGATGACGTATTATAATAAGCTCACGGATCCGGAGTTGGCCGACCTGTTAAAGGCGGGCAACGAGGCTGCTTTTAAAGTGGTCTATCAGACGTATTGGGATAAATTGCTTGTTATTGCCGGCAAACGTCTGGGAGATATCAACGAGGCAGAAGAAACCGTTCAGGATATCTTCCTGAATCTCTGGAGGCGTAGGGAAAAGCTGGAGCTGAAAGTCAATTTTGAACATTATTTCGCCGTAGCCGTTAAATTTGAGGTCATCAACCGGCTGGCAAAAAGATCCAGGGAACAACAAAGAAATGACGCTTTTGCAAAAGAAATACCCTTACAACAGCTTCCCGTAGACATCCGTTTCGACCTGGAAACCCTCCGGCAGGAACTGGAAACAACAATCAGTACACTTCCCCCCAAATGTCAGCTGATCTTCAGAATGAGCCGGGAAGGCAACCTCACGAACAGGAAAATCGCAGAGGCCCTGCATATTTCAGAAAAGGCCGTCGAAAAACATATCACTACCGCACTTAAAGTGCTCAGGTCCCGTTTTGGATCGCGTTTTACCATTGTATTGCTGTTATTGTCCGGCATGAAACACTAATCTCCCCTTCCATAGGGCTGTGTACCTATAATTTCACTTCTTTTAATAATTTCTTAAAATGAAGGTAGGGTATCTCCGATTCTAATTGGCTATATATAAAAGGGGCCGACATGCATCAACCAAACAACCCAGATCGGATTAACCTTCTCGCCCAAAAATGGCAGGAGGGCACTATAACAAAAGAAGAACGGGAGGAATTCGAAAAATGGTACAATAATTTCGACAACTCCCTGGAAATAAACTCGGATGAATCGCAGACAGAAATGGAGCAGCGACTATATAGCCTTATTGCCCAAAAAGGAAACATCCGTACAAAACAGACTATCACTATCAAATGGACGCGCCTGGCAGCAGCGGCTTCCATACTCCTTTGCCTGGGTATCGGCAGCTATTACTTTATAAAGCAGGATGAAGCAAAACCAATCGCAAAGGCAGTACAGCAGGATGTATCTCCAGGCAGCAATAAGGCAACACTGACCCTGTCGAACGGTCAGCAGATCTCGCTGAATGACGCCGGAAATGGTCCATTAGCTGTCCAGGGAAATACTAACATCACCAAAACATCAGACGGAAACCTCGCTTATGAACCGACGGATGGACACTCACCCGCATCCGCCGCAATCGCTTACAATACAGTGAGTACACCACTCGGGGGCCAATACCACCTCATCCTTTCCGATGGAAGCGAGGTATGGCTGAATGCCGGTTCTTCCATTAAATACCCCACCAGCTTCAAAGGAACAGAACGAAAAGTAGAGATCACCGGCGAGGTCTACTTCGAAATTGCACATAATGCAGCCATGCCATTCCATGTTGTTACGGAACGGCAGGTGGTGGATGTGTTGGGGACACATTTTAACGTGAATGCATATAAGGATGAAACAGCTATCAGAACCACTTTGCTGGAAGGTTCGGTGAGAGTAACCGGATCGAATAATACCAAAATCATACAACCAGGAGAACAGGCTATTTTGAACAGCGACGGCCTGAATGTTACCAATGCAGACCTGGAAGAAGCCGTTGCCTGGAAAAACGGTGAATTCCGCTTCAATGACGAAAAGATCGGTAGTATCATGCGCAAACTCGCGCGCTGGTATGACATAGAGGTCACCTTCAAAGGTCCGGCGCCGGAAGAAGGTTTCAATGGAAAAATATCCCGGTACAAGAATATCAGCCAGGCATTAAAGATGCTCGAAAAAACAAAAGCAGTCCATTTTCAGATTGAAGGAAAGAAGGTAATCGTGATGCAGTAGCGCTGTGCTATCACCTTATCAGTTTTCTGAAAAGCCATTCCGGAGTTCGAGACCGGAATGACTTTATGAATGGATATTTCAATAGTCTTTAAACTATTTAAACCGCGAAGCACCCGGATCATCTGGACAATGCAAAGGTGCGACGCCTAAATCCATACTATACAAATGTACAAACTTCACGCTAAGATTCCCGTGCAGCCGCCCGGCTGTATGGCTAAAATGCTATTGACTATGAAGTTAACTGCACTTCTATTGACGGTATTTATTATGCAGGTCAGCGCGTCATCTTTTGCTCAAAAGATAACGTTAAAAGAAAAAAACACACCACTTGGGGAGGTCTTCAATAAGATCAGTAAGCAGACAGGCTATGATTTTCTGTACACGTCCTCTTTACTAAGAGGCGCCAAACCAGTAAACATTGAAGTAAAGAACACTGAACTGAACATCGTTCTTAAAGCAGTTTTTTCCGATCAGCCTTTTGATTTCAGCATTGAAGACAAATCGATTGTCGTCACGCCGAAAACCAAACAGGCTGCACCAGCCGGCGCTTCAAATATGCAGGCGCTGATTGAGATCAAAGGCACCGTTATTGATGCAGCATCAGGACAACCGATTTCAGGTGCAAGCGTTGTTATTAAAAATACTGCACAAGGCATCAGAAGTGCATCAAATGGATTCTTCATCTTAAGCGGTGTCGACGAGAATGCGACGATTATCATCACCGCTGTTGGTTATGCATATAAGGAACTCCCTGCAGCTAAAAATATGGGCACTATTGCACTGGACATTCTTACTAAGAACCTTAAAGAAGTAGAAGTAACCGTGAATACAGGTTATCAGCGCATCAAGCCAGAGCAAAGCACAGGTGCGGTAGCCCAGATCAGTACCAAAGCGTATGAGTCCAGGGTTAGCACCAACTTTCTGGACGGCCTGGTAAACCGTTTGCCGGGTCTGATGATTAATAACAGTGTGTCTTTTACCAGTACAACACCAGGCAGTACCGGGTCTACTTCCAGAAGCCTGTTCAACATTCGTGGTATATCAACCATGTCAGCCAATCAGAGCCCATTGATCGTAGTGGACGGCTATCCAACGGAGCTGAGTCTCAATATGATAGATCCCAACGAGATCAAAAGTGTCACTATATTATCTGATGCAGCAGCCGCTACAATTTATGGAGTACGGGCATCCAACGGCGTGATCGTGATTGAACGCAAACAGGCTATGATCGGTAAACCAAGATTCGAACTCCGGCTTACCTCTAATATTACACCTAAAGAAAACTACAACCGATACAGGTACGCAGATGATGCCTCCGCCATTGTTGCAGACTACGAAAAAAGTATTTATTCAGGTAGTGTCAATTCAACTACCTGGCCACTGTTATCACTGATCGGCAGTAATGCCATTGTACCGAGAACACCAGTGTATTATCTGCTTGCTCAATCAGCGGGAAATGTTATTACACCGGAGCAATTTGCATCATCATATGCAGCATTACAACAATCCGACAACAAAAATGAATACCGTAAACTATTTTTGCGATCAGCAGTCACGCAGACCTATACTTTAAGTACTTCAGGTGGTAGTGACAGGGCGTTGTATTACATTAAAGCTAATTACACCAGAAACCGCTTTTCCCAACGCAATAATGATGACAACAACTGGTTACTTTCCGCAAGAACAATGCTGAAATTATCTCAAAGACTAACGCTGGAATTAACAACCGACTATGCAGAGTTAAGGAACAACAGTGCTCCTGTACCTGGTCTTGAAGACCTCTCTCCTTTTGAAGGCCTGCAGGATGTTAATGGCAATCCGCTCTATTCAACCAGAGGCTCTCAGGTCAATCCTTATTTAAATAACTCCCTAATGGGTAAAGGTTTGCAGGACATCCTTTATTATCCGTTGGTCGACGTCGATCAGATCAGTGACAAAGTAAAAACAGTCAATAATAAGATCACCGCGAACTTTAATTACAATATCGGAAAAGGATTCGGCTTGCTGTTTGGCGGCATTTATGAGAACTCAAATACTGACTCCCGGCATTATGCATCAGAATTCTCCTCTGAAGCAAGGGAGTATATCGCGCAATATGTTACTGTAAATACAGATGGTACATTGAACTATAACATTCCTAAAGGTGGTTATCTGAGACAGCAGGCAAGTAATTTCTTCAGCTATACCGCCAGGGCGAGTCTCACTTATAACAAAAAGATAGCTGCTGATCATTCATTTAATGCTATCCTGGGCGGAGAATTGCGGAACGTTGTTTCAAAAAGTAATCTGGCTTCTTACTTCGGGTATAGTGATGAAACATTACTACAACAACCAGTGAATTATGTAGGTATCACTGACGGATCAATAAGAGGTTCCTTTCTGACCAGCTCGCCTTTTGCTAACCGCTATAATTCACTTTTTGGTCAGCAGTACAATGAAGACAGGTTCCTGTCGGGCTTCTCCAATATCGTTTATTCGTACAGGGATATGTATTCACTCAGCGGAAGTATCAGGATTGACCAATCGAATCTTTTCGGCACAAATCCTAAATATAAATATAAGCCGCTATGGTCTATCGGAGCGCGTTGGAATGTTGAGAAAGAGCGCTTTATGCAACAACTCGACTGGGTAAATCAGCTAACTTTCCGTGTATCTTATGGCTTTAATGGTAACGTCGCAAAGCTCTCCCTCCCACAGGTTATCGCAGGGTATACGCTAACTCCTTATACAACTCCAAGAAGCACTGCCCTTGAATTACTATCCTATGCCAATAGCAGCCTGAGATGGGAGCAGACTAAGAATATCAACTTCGGAATGGACTACCGGATATTTACACATATCGATGGAACCGTCAATTATTATATCAAGAAGAGCACTGACCTGCTTGGTAATTCGTTAATAGACCCTACCATAGGGGTTAGTCCGTCCATTATCAATAATGCCTCTATTGATAACAGGGGTATTGAGCTCAGGCTGAATGCGGACTGGATCGCTCGTAAGAATTTTAACTGGAATACGGGATTTGTTATCGCACGAAATACCAGTAAAGTGATCGATGTTTACCAGCGGGTTGCCTATAACCCACAAACATTAAATTCACTAGGATATGTGAAAGGCTACCCGGTAGGTGCGATGTTTTCTTATCGTGATGCTGGCATAAGCAGTGCAGGTTTTCCACTGATAACAAATGGGAAAGGCAAAATCTATGAGGTCGATAATAGCTCAAATAACACTCCTCAGGGCCTCATGCTGACCAGTCTTCTTTCCAATGACACATCAGGCGTAACACGTTATGCAGGATCCTCTATTCCAACTATCAACGCTGGTCTGAGTAATCGGTTTGACATTGGCAGGTTCTATGTTTTTGCAATGGTGAATTATTATGGTGGGTTCAAAGTACGGGTTCCGGTACCTGATCCTTCCGTTCTCCGACCACTCGAAGGGTCCGGAAACTACTGGAAAAATCCGGGGGATGAAAATCATACAGATATACCAAATATCGCCACTTATAATAGCGGTAATCCAAACTTTGTATACAGATATTCTGATAAATATGTTGTCAACGGCGATTATATCACCTTGGGCGACCTTACGCTGTCATATAGTTTGGATAATCAGCCATTCGTAAAAAATATTGGATTTACGCACTTCGAAGTGAAACTGCAGGGATCTAATTTATGGACAAAGGGTTTTAATAAATACAACTACAGCGCAGCAGCTGGCAGTTTCCAGAAATCCTATATAACGCCGACATATTATCTGACAATTTTCACCAACTTCTAATAAGAAAACTAATGCACCGTTATAGTTATACCTTACTTTTTCTCATACTGGGTTGTTCGGTATTCACCGGTTGTGACAAGTACCTGGATATTCAACCGAAAGGAAAAACCCTTTTATCTACAGTGACCGATTATGACCAGTGGTTGAACGCTCCCTCACTTGTCAATGGTTTCGGGGCGCCTTTCGGGTATACCAACTTCATGACTGATAATGTCGATTTCGTAAACGCAGCGACACCCCCAACTACGCCACAGGAGCTACTGTATACCTGGTCACCACAGTTTACTTCAGACGTTGTTAGTGCTCCACTTTTGTGGGGGGAGCATTATGCACACATTAACCACTACAATACCGTTCTTTTAGGCATTGATGCAGCGACCAATGGAACAGGAAGCCAAAGGAAAGCACTGAAAGCAGAAGCGCTGCTCGGCAGGTCGCTGGAATACTTTTACCTGGTAAATGAATATGGAAATCCTTATGACTCAATGACGGCAGGTAAGGATCTTGCAGTTCCATTCGTGACATCCAATGATGTCACACAAACAGTACCGGGGAGAAGTACGGTTGACGAAATCTACAAACATATAATTGATGATACCAACGAAGCACTTGCTGATTTACCGGTAAATAACAGCATGAACAGACTGCGTGGTTCCCGTGCAGCAGCATACAGTTTATTGGCCAGGACATACTTCTACGCACGTAATTATGCCGAGGCCAGCAGGAATGCTGAACTTGCGCTGAATAATACGCAGGCAACAATGATCAACCTGAATGGTCCCCTTCCTACATCAGACCAGGTAGGCGTCCGTCCTGATGTTATATATGGCAGATTTGTTCTTGGCAACTTTCCCGTGGCTTTAGATTTCATGCGCTCTTTTGCCGGCAACGACCTGCGGGTGAACCGGATGTACTATAGTCTGGACAATTATCAATATACAACTCGAGGTGCAACCACGTTTATTCCGTTGCAGGTTACGCCAGCTCTTCAATATGTTAATAGCGGTACATCGGTGCAGGAGATGAAACTCATTATTGCAGAAAACGCGGCCCGACGTGGTGAACTGTCCGTTGCGTTGCAGCAACTGGATGACATACGGAAAAACAGAATTGCTGCATCAAGCTACGTGCCTTTTCAATCTGCTGATAAGGACGAAGTACTTGAGGAAGTATTGCTTGAAAGGAATCATGAACTGGCGTTTTCAGGACTACGCTGGTTCGATATGCGAAGACTGGATAAAGAAAACAGGATGGGAACAGTTAGCAGGTACGATGCCAACGGGAATGTCATTGCTACACTCCCCCCACACAGCAGCCGATACACGCTGCAAATACCAACGCAGGTTTTAAGTTTTAATCCGGGAATGCCACAAAACCCATAATATTTACAATTATGTCTAAATCTTATATCAACATATTATGCTGGCTGACGCTGCTCTTAGCTGCCTGTTCTAAAGAAAAAGGGGTTGAGGCATTGCCAGACAGCAGTATTGCTTTCGATTTAAAGGCAGGAGAAGATACCGTGGTTATGCCGCTGTCCATTCATGCTGATTCCATCATTACTGTCAATTTCAAGGCGGTTTTATCAGGCTCTCCATCCTCTACTGATCATTGGGTAAACTTTGCAGTGGACACATCAAAGATGAGTTCATACCGATTGAAATACGGAGCCGCATTACTGCTACCATCCAATTCCTATCTTTTTTATAAATCGCAGACCCGTTTACCTGCTGGCTCGTCCACCTCTGAGCCAACGCAGTTAAATATAGTCATGCAAACCAAGCTGACCGAATACACAACTTACGTGTTGCCTATCGTGATTCAGTCAGTCGACGGAGCGCTGGAAGGACCTGCTAAAACGGAAGTCTTGTATTATGTATTTAAGACAGGCGCCCCCCTGGTTATTAGCAAAACAGGGTGGACAATCGCTGGCGTATCTTCCATTTTCGGTTCATTTGTGGCACCCAACGTTATAGATGACAACAAAACGAGCACTTACTGGACCAGTAACATTACGCAGTCTATGCCGCAATGGATAAGCATCAATTTTAACAGAGATATTACGTTTTCTACTGTTAGTTATTCCGTTCCTACCTTATTAAACTATCCTGCTCAGGGCGGCTATCCAACTTCTATGCAGATTGAAACCAGCATGGACGGAAACACATGGGTGGACAAAGGAACATTTTCCGGTGACATTAATAACAATACACAGGCAATCAACGTAGGAGCTACTACAGCGAGATACCTCCGTTTTACATCATTGGCTTCCGTTAAATATGCAGGCGTTTATTCCGCCATATTCATCAGTGATATATCTCTGGTACCTTAAAGGAAACATAAATCAATAGCAAATGAAAACAATCAAATTTATATTAGGAACCATGTGCCTGCTTCCGCTTGGACTCAAAGCACAAAACAGTTTCACCGTTCAGGGTAAAATAGGTCCGAAAGCCACTCCCTCTATGGTTTTTCTGAATTATTATCAGGAAGGTAAGCCTGTCAAAGATTCTGTAATGCTGCAAAAAGGGCAATTCAGTTTCAAAGGCAAAGTGAATAGTCCGTCAGAGGCCATCATTTCCGTAAAAGAACAAGGTGCAAAACAAGCCGGCGGTGATGAGATCACATTCTACCTGGAAAATTCGAAGATCACTATCAGTTCAATGGACTCGCTCTGGAAAGCGACCGTTAAAGGGTCAAAAACCAACGACGAACAGGCAGCACTTCGGTTATTGCAAAGGCCCTATCGCAAAGTGGCAGACTCCATCATGCGTGTGTACAACAGCTGGACACCTGAACAGCGAAAAGATACGGCTTTGACAAAAACACTTGCACCTCCCATGCGGGCCTCTCAGGCGGGTTATGACAGTGTGAACCGCGTATTTATCAGCAGTCACCTTAACTCTTTTATTGCCTTACGTGTGTTCAAAGAACTGGAACTTGGGTATGATTTCAACCCGGATACTGCAGCAGTAAGATTCGCGCGGTTCCCTGCCAGACTGAGGGAATCCTATTCCGGAAAGAAAATGGCAGCCATGATTGAAATAGGTAAAAAGACCAATACGGGGGTAGTTGCGATGGACTTCACGCAAAACGATACGACCGGAAAACCTGTTAAATTATCCGACTTCCGTGGTAGATATGTACTGGTTGATTTCTGGGCTTCCTGGTGCAAGCCATGCCGTGCAGAGAATCCTAATCTGCTGAAAGCTTACAACAAGTTCAAAGACAAGAACTTCACTATTCTCGGTGTATCACTTGATGATGAAGACGGCAGAAAAGCCTGGCTGCATGCTGTGGCGAAAGATGGCATGCCATGGACACAGGTATCTGATCTGCAGGGCTTTAAAAGTAAAGCAGCAATTGATTACGGGATCAATGCCATTCCTGCAAATTTCCTGATCGCACCTGATGGAAAAATTATTGCCCGGAATCTTCGTGGCGATGAACTGGAAAAGAAACTGGCCCAGGTATTATAAACACATAAAAGATTAAACGTGAAACCATTTAGCTTAATTATATTTTCATTCGCTGCCTGTTGTCTGCCATTGACCATGTTTGCGCAGAAAGGCTATACGATCACCGGTAAAGTCGGACAATTAAAAGTTCCTGCAAAGGCCATGCTCCTCACTGTTCAGAACGGAGCTTTCAGAAATCAGGATTCTGTGACCGTTAAGAATGGCACCTTCCAGTTCAAAGGCAAGGTTGATGAACCCAAACAGGCGATCGTATCGATCGTCCGGGAGGGCGCAAAAGGTCCGGAAGCATCCGAAGACTATGTTTCCTTCTTTCTGGAGAATTCAAAGATCACTTTGAAGGGAACGGACTCCATAAAAAATGCAACCGTGGAAGGTTCAGTTGCTGAGAAAGAAAACAGCGAACTCGAAGCTTCAATACGACCATTCACCCGACTCATTATCAGGCTTAACGATGCCTTTCGCGGAAAGCCTAAGGACGACGCGTGGAAGAAGGCATCAGATAGCGTCACAAATGCTATCGCACAGATCAAATTGCTCAATACCAGGTTCGCTGAATCACATGCGAATTCCTTTATGGGTCTTTATGTATATCATTACAATGTGCTCGGCAGTAAATTCAACCCCGCAGAGGTAGAACCGATATTCCAGAAATTTTCACCGGAATTACAGTCCTCCCCACTTGGTAAACGCACATCGGAAAAATTAACCGCCAGCAAGAAAGGCCAGGCAGGTGTTAAAGTGACCGATTTTACACAAAACGACCTGAATGGCACACCATTTACGCTGTCCTCACTGAGGGGTAAATATGTACTGGTTGACTTCTGGGCCAGCTGGTGCGGTCCGTGCCGTGCGGAGAGTCCTAATCTGGTGAAGGCCTACGATGCCCTTAAAAACAGGAACTTTGAAGTTGTAGGTGTATCATTAGACGAGAACAAAGGCGCCTGGGCAGCAGCTGTAAAAAAAGACAGTCTCCCCTGGATACAGGTTTGTGACATGAAAGGGTGGAAAAACGAGGTAGCTGTACTTTACGGTGTAAACTCAGTACCGCAAAACTTCCTGATTGACCCTAATGGCGTCATCATTGCACGTGACTTACGTGGCGAAGGACTGACAGAAAAACTATCAGCGCTGATCAAATAAGCCTCAGCACGAACAATAACCTATTTATCCAATAACCAGCCAACCAGGGGGCGTCTTCCAACCAGAAGGCGCCCCTATCTTTTTACCTATCGCATATCTCCCATGGTCATCTGAAAAAACGTGTATCTTAGTGTAAGAATACATCTTACACAATAAGCCTCAACAACCGCTTTAGACTATGGAACAGGAGTTCCCCATTGCCACCTATATTGCCCTACAAAAGGACTACATGCAGAACGGGCCTCGCTTAAAAAAGAAAAAGTGGCCTGGAATACCATCAGAGCCCCCCTTAGCGAAGCTGAGACCGACGAATTAGATAAACAGTTCTGTGGAGATATTGAATATCTTATCAGCGCGATATACGATCCTGCTGACGCCCCTCCTTTACTGGAGTACCGCAATTCACTCAGGGCACTTGTAAAACGAGGAGCTTCTGCCAGATTAATGAAATGCAGAAGTACGGTAGAGAATACCATACAGTTTTTACGGCAGACAGGAATCTGATTGATTCCTTACACTGTTAGAATGGTTACCTTTGTGAGGACATTTTCAATAGAAAACGGACTTATGAAGAAAATAGGATTTTTATCGTTTGGACATTGGTCTGACCATCCAGCATATAAAACCCGTACGGCTAGTGACACATTGCTTCAATCCATTGATCTTGCTGTTGCTGCTGAAGAAATCGGTTTAGACGGCGCATATTTCCGGGTACATCATTTTGCTGCTCAGTTAGCATCCCCATTCCCTTTGCTTTCGGCCATAGGCGGGAAAACAAGCAGTATAGAGATTGGAACGGGTGTTATTGATATGCGTTATGAAAATCCCCTTTATATGGTAGAAGATGCAGGTGCTGCGGATCTGATTTCCGGTGGGCGGTTACAATTGGGAATAAGCAGAGGGTCACCCGAACAGGTGATCGATGGCTGGCGTTATTTTGGATATGAACCAGCAGCGGGAGAAACAGACACAGATATGGGACGGCGTAAAGCATTGCAATTCCTGGATAAGCTTAAAGGCGTTGGATTTGCCACACCTAATCCCTACCCCATGTTTCCTAATCCTCCCGGATTATTACGATTAGAACCACACTCCGAAGGACTAAGGGAACGCATCTGGTGGGGAGCATCATCGAATGCAACAGCGATTTGGGCTGCTGAAAATGGTATGCACCTGCAAAGTTCAACTTTAAAACTTGACGAAAGTGGCAAGCCCTTCCATGTGCAACAGGCAGAGCAGATCAGGGTATACAAAGAAGCATGGAAAAAAGCAGGCCATCAGCGGGAACCAAGGGTTTCAGTAAGCCGGTCAATTTTTGCACTGATCAATGATCAGGACAGATACTTCTTCGGACGGGACACCAACGGAGTGGATAAAGTTGGTAACATCGAGAAAGATCAACGCGCTATTTTTGGCAGAAGTTATGCTGGCGAACCAGATCAGCTCATCAGGGAGCTGGCGCAGGATGAGGCTATCAAAGAGGCTGATACATTACTTTTAACAATACCTAATACCTTAGGAGTCGACTATAATGTACACGTATTATCATCGATATTGAAACATGTAGCCCCCGGATTAGGTTGGCGTTAGTTCGTTATAGTTATCAATAAAAAAGGGAGACTTGCTAACGAGTCTCCCTTTTTATATTTGCACTATATTGTATGAAATGATTGATCCTTCTACTTTCCAGTCATTTTTTTCAGCGCGTCCTGCATCATTTTACCCGCCTCAGCCACTAACTCTTTATTAATTTTAGCTATTTTCTTCGTATCCTTCAGTACTGCCTTACCGGGTTTCAATACCAGATGCGCCAATACATTCTTGCCTCCCCAGAAATAATCATACACAAATGCCTCTCCCTCATCACCAGCTTCCATGTATAATGCGATGCTTTTCAATACCGCAAGCATCGGCAGTAACTCATAGTAGTTCTCCCCAAACATTCCGCTGGCGAAGTAATACACGCCATCTTCATGTTTTTCCAGGCTAAGTGTTTCGTCTGTATCTATATAAGATTCAAATACTTCGCCGTTCGTATCTTCTGATTCCATTCGAATTTCTTTCAATGGAGTTTTGGAGTACATCTCACGGCTATCCCACCATGCTGTCCAGTCTTCATCCACTTCTGGAGTTGTGAGTTCCGCTTCAAGGAAGCGTTCGAGGTTTTCTTTTTTAATCTTGAGTTTAACGAATAAAGATCTCAGTTCTGACATAAAATCCGATGTTAATTTGAGCTGTAAATACAACGGCTCTGTTTTTTGGGAGCCATTGCGAAATGAAGTTAACTAATGAAATATAGGTTATATCGGCCGCCAATATATAAAAAAACATTCAAGTCTTTATTCTTTTTCTCACTTACCATGCTGCACAAATTATCAGGCACTGACATCTTTCGTTTTTTTGATTTAGGCGATCCGCTTCGTAAGTTTGTAGCCGGTCACCTTTATAAATACAAGCGAATGTTTGATACACTATTTTTCCATATTGCGGCTAAGATCTCACTTCCTGACCCGGAAAAAGAAACGATAAAAACATTCTTTACGCAGAGAAAATTCAAACGCAAACAATTCTTATTGCAGGAAGGAGAAACCTGCCGGCAATTAAGCTTTATTTCCAAAGGACTGATCAAGTCTTATAACGTAGATGACAATGGCGAGGATCATATCAATCTTTTTGGATGGGAAGGCTGGTGGGTCTCTGACTTTTATAGCTTCCTGTCTGCCACACCCGGACAACTCAATATTGAAGCCATTGAAGATACCGAGGTATTGCAGATAACCCTGGCTGATTATGAAGCCATGCTGATCAAAGTGCCGGTGATGGAACGTTACTTCCGTATCTTATATCAGAACAGCATCGTCACAAAAGAACGAAGACTCATGAGCTCCATTACGCATACCGCGGAGGAAAAATACAGACACCTTCTGCAACATCACCCTGAACTCATCCAACGAATCCCCCAGACGCTGATTGCCTCCTATCTCGGGCTTGCTCCTGAAACGATCAGCCGGATTAAAAGGAATAAAACCCCTTAATCCAGATCAAGGGTATTTATTGACACAGATCAAGCCTTGTCTGATCAGGGCGGGATAGCTTTGCAATAAAACCAATTGATATGAGCAAGGATAAAATAGCACTTGTGGCAGGCGCCAGCGGTATTTCCGGCGGGAATCTGGCTGCATTGCTGATTGAAAAAGGATGGACGACCTATGGACTTTCCAGATCACCCAAAAACGATATCAAAGGCCTGATCCCTGTAGCTGCTGATCTGCTGGATGTAGTTTCGCTGACGGCGGCCTTAAAGGATATACAACCCACACATGTATTTTTTACGACCTGGATGCGGAATGATACTGAAGCTGAAAATATAAGGGTTAACAGTGCCCTGGTGCGCAACTTACTGGAGGTGCTTTCTCCACGCCGCTCTGTACGCCATGTAGGTCTGGTGACCGGTTTAAAACACTATCTGGGACCTTTTGACGCCTATGCAAAAGCAGGCGCGTTACCATTAACACCCGTTAGTGAAGAACACCCAAGATTGCCACTGGATAACTTCTACTACAACCAGGAGGATGAAGTATATGCAGCAGCAGCCCGTGATGGATTTACCTGGAGTATTCACCGTCCGCATACGATCGTTGGGAAAGCCGTAGGCAATGCGATGAATATGGGAAGCACCCTGGCGGTGTATGCCAGCATCTGCAAACAGGAAGGACTGCCATTTGTATGGCCGGGATCCGCGGCCCAATGGAATGGTATTTCTGACGTGACAGATGCCCGTATCCTTGCTGAGCAGATCATATGGGCAGCCACCACTCCTGAGGCCCAAAATGAGGCGTTTAATGTGGCAAATGGAGATGTGTTCAGATGGAGTGCTCTCTGGGGTGAAATAGCTGCGTATTTTGGCGTGGAACCTGTTGGATTCGATGGTGCTATTCATCCGCTGGACGAAAGACTGAAAACGTATGACAAGGCATGGGAAAAGATAGCAAAGGAGCATGGGTTAGTGCATACCGACATGGCAAAGGTTGCTTCAGCCTGGCATACAGACCTGGATCTTGGTCGGCCGATAGAAGTAATGACGGACATGTCAAAAAGCAGGAAACTGGGGTTTACAGCCTATAAGCACACCCGGGACTCTTTCTTTGAATTATTTGACCAGCTGCGAAAAGACAGGATCATTCCCTGAGTCTGTATACAAACAGGTGGTAAAATGATTTTACCACCTGTTTATCCAGCTTATGCTTCTACAGATAGCTGGCAATTGACTCCAGTCTCGGCACAGCAATCCCTTTACTCTTCGCTTCCGCCAATACATCCCGGCAAAAAGACCTCACTTCTTCCGGATTAGAATGATTCAGCAATGAATGCCTGAATGCAGGATTTAGCTTCATAATAGTCCTCATGAGTAAGCTCACCAGCCATGGTGGTAATTTGAAAAGAGCGGCTTCTCCCTGTACTTTTATTCCCCGTTGTTTTAATATAGGAAACAATTCACGTACATTCAGGACCACCTGTTGACCATGTTCCTTTGATGACAACAATGATCCTAAAGATCCTGCACGTAATGCCTGTGATAGTAAACCGGCATTCACCAGGAAATGAATGGATAACCATGTTTTAAAGTCCCTGTGTTCCATGATCTTAAATCCACTTGTTTTGAACAGCTGGCGGACAGCTATTTCCCGTGCTGTGGGTGTTGTGTCAAAAGTGCCAAAGTGAACCCGGCCAAACAATGCACCTTTCAATACGCCTTGCTGATCAACACCACCTGCTGCCATAGGAAAACCCCAGGCCAGCTGGTCTTTGGGCAATGCGGCTGCTTCAGTAACGGGGTCATTCCAAAAGTTATTGAAAATGAGTATTGTCGCGTTACTTACTTTGTCAGCTAAAAATGCAGCTACATTTTTGAATTGATAATGTTGTACACTCACAACGATCAGATCATAATCATGATCCGGAGGCAGATCTTCCCGCATGGTTACTTTCCAGGTGGTTTGAAGATGCTTTCCCCTATCATAGATATCCAAAGGAATTGTCGTTGCTTTCTTCCCTGGTCTTACATAAAATTCAACGGTATGTCCTGCCTGTTCCAGGGCATAAGCATATTGCACGGAGATAACCCCGCGACCAAACATCAAAATTTTCATTGGCTTATTGTAGTATGGTCGCTAAATTAGAACTAATATTAGTTTGTGAAAAGTAGGAACGCCGCCGTCCCTTAAGCACTTCGTAGTTAGAAATGAGCCAGACAATGGATGACAACAAAAAAAAATTTGAAAGATTTACAGCCCTGCAGGAAAAAATATCCGCAGGACCGGATGCATATAAGCATAGTATACTCTATGACTGCTGTTCCATATTCGCCAATAAATGGAACCTGTTAGTCGTGGTATCGCTGATGCAGGATACCAAACGGAACAGTGAATTATTGCAGCAGATCAATGGCATCTCTCATAAAATGCTGAATGAATCACTTAAAAAGCTGATCAGTCTGAAGATGGTAGAACGGAAGGTATATCCTGAAGTACCGCCAAGGGTTGAATATTCACTGACCGAATTTGGGCGGAGTTTGTCCGGTCCGCTGCTGGCATTTCTGGACTGGCATGAAGAATGGAAGGATAAATTTGAGACCCTATATCAATAATATTGTCATGAATAGTTACTGAATAGTAAAGTTAGCATCTTGTAATTTACTTTAGTAACTTTGTAACGAAAAGTAACCAGAAAGTAATAAATTAACCTTATGGAGTGCAGGAATGCTCAGGGAGAAGAACACAAAAGAGAAATGATGGCTGTTCAGGACTCAATGGATGTACTGAACGGAAAGTGGAAAATACCTATCATTTCATCTATTTGTTATTACAAACAAAGAAGATTTTCTGACGTTTTGAACGATGTAGACGGTATATCAAACAAGATGCTGAGTAAGGAGTTAAAAGAACTGGAAGTAAATAAACTGATCAGACGGATCGTTTTGGATACGCAACCTGTAACGGTGATGTATGAACTTACGGAGCATGGTAAAACCCTGCAGACGATCATTAATAATCTGACGGAATGGGGAATTAAACATAGGAAGGAAATTGTGGGAAGGTAAGTCAGGCTAGGACATCCACTTTGTAGCAAATTCATCTGCTTCTTTTTCTTTGATAAGGTCCTTATCAGAATACTCTACTTTCTCCAGGAAAATATCTTTTTTTCCATGTAAGAGAATATGTCCTGCTTCATGAAAAAAGGTAAACCAAAAGTCGTTATTATCTTTATACTGTTCTGTTAACTGAATGAATGGCGTATCATTTATCCATCGCGTTGAACCACTTATAGGAGCTTTGTTTATACGGGAAGTATGTACAACTTTAACACCTGCCTCCAGACAAATGTCCCGTAACTGATCTAAAAACCCGCAAGGATTATTTTCCTTCATTGCTTTCAAGACTGGCAGCGCTTCTTTGAATTTCTTTTCTGAATAACTTTTTGCCGCTAATTCCATTGCCTGTAGTTCTCCTTTACGAAGCCATGCAGAAATAGCATATGATTCGATAGTTTGCGCAAGAGAAATCCGGAAAGCTACTTTAAGTTGCTGATTAAAATAGTAATCCTCCCACGCCGTGTGAGTAGAGAATCCGAAAAAGGTGAGCATTTCCGTTGTTTTTTCCTGTATAGTAGTTACAGGCGGTAACCAGCCTTTTCTTATCATTTCTGCCAAAGGAAATTGCTTAGCCCATCCTACGGCTTCCTGAATGACAGCCTGTCTTTTTTTCCTTGCTATGAATTCGTCGTAGCTTCTTTGATGATTCATCCAAAAATTAGCGGGTATCCTTGTAACGCTCTCAAATTGAACAGCCATGTCAGGGGTAATCGAACTGTCTCCATTAATAACCGCTATTATTGTTTTTTCTGGCTTTCCTGTACGGAGAGCAAATTCTTTTGGCCCCATGACCATTTCAGCAAGTTTCTCTTTCAAGGTTTCTCCCGGATGTGGAACTGTTTGCGGAAAGTATCGATTTTGCTTTGTCATTACTATTTCTCTTTGTGATAATTGACGATTTCCCTGACTTCTACACCTGTAATTTCCATCCAGATATATTAACCTTGCTTACTGGCCTGGATAAGTTTCTCACGAAGTGTAAATACCAACCTGTAAGGTTGATCCAGGTCGCACGCCCACTGCCCTTTCCTGTTGTTCGTAAGTTCATAAAAATTACCAGGCAGATGTCTTACTTCTTCAAGATTTTCCGCATCTCTTAATTGTGCCAATCTGATCCTGATCTTCTCCGACCGGAGCTTGCCAAACTCCTTCAAACGTTTCCGGTCATTATTAGCCAATTCTTCTAATTTTTTATCCGAAAAAGTAATATCTACTACGAGGGTAATTTTATTTTAGTTAACAGAAAATGTAAATTAAAAAATACACGCAACGCACCTGCCCCTCTATAATATGGGGTCAGTGCCAGAAGCCAACTGAAAACAAGGAAACAACCAGAAGTACTATGTCCTGGAATCAGAAAATATTGAGATGAGAGAATTTACTGCATTCAGGCACTCACATTCACTGGTGTATTATCAAAACTAAATAAAACAGCATGTTCAGGTATAATTCAGGAAAGATGAACAGAAACTGAATAAATTACTATCATATTTGGGAGGAATGAACAAACTGCCTTAACACTATTAAAATAGAACACATGACAATAGCATTCGTTTAAGCAGGCCAGTAGTCTTTTATTTATTACATATCAAATTCTGCATAATCAGTATCTCCAGAAGAGAACTCATATTTCATAAAGAGTACACTCTTTCTCTACCGCCTCTCAATATTCTCCTTACAAACAGCTATCTGTTTCTTCATCGCATGCAACTCCTGTATCTTCTCATCAATCTGCAATAGCTTTTTATTCAGCACTTCAAGCTGCGCTTTTTTACTGATCTTTTTCAGATACCACGCATCAACCACCTCTTTAATCTCATTCAACGTAAATCCTACCGCTTTAGCCATTTGTATAAACCGCAGTTTATCTATCACATCATCGCCATAATAAACATAGTTGTTGGTCTTTACTTCCGGCTTCTTCTCTCCATTGATAAGTCCTGACTTCTCATAAAAACGGATGGTGCCGATCGGGATGCCTGTCTCCTTTGAAAGCTGGTTAATTAATCTCATTTAAAAAAATATATGAACTATGAAGTATACTGTATAGTTTCCAGTACCAAAAGTATTATTTAAGTTTGATCCGACAATTGATTTTAATAAAAGATATTCAGATGTATTCGGATCATGAATTACTGCAAAACCTGCCTGGTTTTGAAAATAAATATGCCGTGGTGAATGGGGTCAGATTGCACTATGTACAGGGTGGTAAAGGAGAACCATTGATCTTAATTCCCGGATGGCCGGAGACATGGTGGGCATATCATAAAGTAATGCCGCTGCTCTCTTCGCATTATAATGTAATAGTGGTGGATATAAGAGGAATGGGTAGTTCAGATAAACCATCAGCTGGTTATGATAAGAAAAACATGGGCAGGGATCTATATGAACTGATACAGCTATTACAGTATGAAAAAGTGCATATCTGTGGACATGACATTGGCGCGCACATAGCCTTCAGCTTCGCTGCCAGCTATCCTGCTGCTACCGGTAAATTGATCATGCTGGACACTCCTCATCCGGACGATTCCATGTATCAGTTACCCATGCTGCCTATACCTGGTTTAAATTATACCTACCCCTGGTGGCTGGCTTTTAATCAGGTAAAAGAACTGCCGGAAGCCTTGCTGGCAGATAGAATGCACCTGGTGATAGACTGGATCTTTAACACCATGCTAAAAGACGCCAATAACCTTAGTGCTTTCGACAGAGCTGTTTATAGCCAGGCGTACAATCAGCCGGAAGCTATCCGGGCCTCCAATGCCTGGTATCAGGCATTTACCCAGGATATACAGGATATTAAAACCTATGCACCAATTAGTACACCTGTTCTGGGGATCGCCTGTAGCAACAGCTATCAGCTGCTAACATCATCCCTCACAAAGTTCGCAACTGACGTAAAAGTGGAGGAAGTTAAAGACAGCGGCCATTTTCTTATGGCAGAACAACCACAGGAAATAGCCCGGCTGATAGCAGGTTTTTTGAAATGAGACCAGGATTATATCCTATCTTTGCGGCTTGAAAATGAATGCAAATCTCGCCGAAATTGCGGCCATCGCACAGCAAAAGGAAGCTGAAAATCAGTCTTTTAAATCATATTTAAAATCTCAGCCAGCTGATGATATAGATCAACTTGTGCAGGAACTCGATGCACTTGTTACGCCTCAGATCGATTGTACGGCCTGCGGTAACTGCTGCCGCTCTCTCATGATCAATGTGGAACCGGATGAAGTGACCCGGCTGGCAGCACACCTTAACCGGACAGAAGCGGATGTAATCGACAGCTATATTGAGACCGGGGTAAATAATAGCATGATGGTGATTAACAAAATTCCCTGCCACTTTCTGGAGAACAGCATGTGTACCATATATGAGCACCGGTTTGCCGGTTGCCGGGAATTCCCCGGACTGCATCTCCCGCAATTTACCAACAGACTATTTTCCATGATGATGCATTACGGCACCTGTCCGATCATCTTCAACGTACTGGAAGAAATGAAGGTAAGACTGGGCTTTAGTACCAATATGCAGACCACTTGAAAAGAAGCCGTAAAAAACACCATAGAAATCTGGTAGTTCGCTTGCTTTTGTGACAAATAGTTACGAATATAGTGACAAAGCGAACCCACGTCTATGAACCGTAGAGATTTCATTAAAAGCGCTGGTGCACTCACAACTTTTGCCCTCTTACCAGACACCCTACCAAACATTCCGGTAGCTAAATTTAAGCTCGGTCTGCAGCTCTTCACTATTCGTGAAGCCATGGACAAAGACCCGGAAAATACGCTGAAAAGAGTCGCCAAAATGGGCTACCAGGACCTGGAAACCTATGGTATCGGCGATAAAGGCCTAAGCTATTACGGCCTTCCCAACAAGGAGCTGAAAAGCCTGCTGGCTGATTTAGGCCTGTCTACATCAAGTGGGCATTATGATCTGTACCGTTTTAACAATAGTCCGGAAAAAGAGTTGCTGAATCATGTAGACGAATGTATCACCGGTGCTTTAGCCCTTGGTCAGGCATATATCACCTGGCCCTGGCTGCCTCCTGAAGACAGGTCCCTGGAAAAATTCAGGTCACTGACGTCTAAACTGAATCTTATCGGTGAACACGTTAAAAAGGCCGGACTTACACTGGCCTATCATAACCATGAATATGAGTTTATTGATTTCGAGGGAAAGAACGGCTACGATATCATCATGGAAGAAACCGATCCCGCATTGGTGAAACTGCAAATAGACCTGTATTGGGTAGTTCGTGCATCAAAACATACTCCTGAATACTATTTCAATAAACAACCCGGCCGTTTTGAGATGTGGCATATCAAAGATATGGACCGCGTATCGCACGACTATACAGAATTAGGGAACGGCGTGATAGACTACAAACCGATACTGAAACATGTCAAACATTCGGGGATGAAGTATTATTTCCTGGAACAAGGCAGTAATTTCAAAACCGGCGATGCGATGAATAGTATTGCAGAGAGTATTCAGTACTTCAAAAAAAATCTACAGAAACTGGTATAATAGTCCCTGATAAAGCATTCAGATCATCTTTACAATTATGCAACAGGTTGTTGCATAATTGTAAAGGTCCTATCAACTGAAGATCATTTCGGGTGCATCCACTACGATAAATGCTTCCGATACATCTGAGTATAGAAATCCATTTTCCCGCAGCTTCTGCACCTGCTGGATAAACAGATCAAAAAAGCCGTTAGAATTAATAACAAAGATTTTCTTATTGTGAATGCTCAGGCTGTTCCAGGCCATCACCTCTATCATCTCATCAAATGTGCCAATACCACCTGGCAGAATGATCACTGCTTCTGCTAAACTGTACATCAGCTTTTTCCTCGCATGCATATCCTCCACCACGTGTAATTGCGTTAACCTGTCATGCCTGAACTCCCTTTGAATTAACAGATCCGGCATCACTCCTACGGCCTGTCCGGCATTATCCAATACTTCATTTGCAACTACTCCCATCAGACCACTATTACCGCCTCCATAAACAAGCGTCACCTCATGTTGAGCTAACAACTTTCCAAGACTGGCCGCATGTTGCGCAAAAATAGGATCAAGACCGAATTTAGAGCCACAGAATACTGCGGCTGATTTAAATGGTAAAAACATCCCCAAAAGTAGCAAATCCCCGGGCATTATTAAGGGGTTTCCAGTTTCCACAACTGTGCATCAGCGCCATTCCAGGTCCACGACCGTACATCCGCTCCCGGTGTAGGATCACTATTGGCCACATCCATCACGTTATTACTGCCTTTCGCCATGATCCGGTAATATCCGTTACCAGTTGCTTCAAGCCGCCACAACTGGCAGTCATTTGACAACACATCCCATACCTGAATATTCGCCCCTCTGTCCAGGCCACAGGCATTTAGGTCCAGTGCCTTATGATTCGGTAATGCGGAAATAATCTTATAATAACCATTATTCTGATAGGTAAATGTCCACTTCTGACCATCGCAATTGGTTCGTGTCCATGTTCTTACATCCGCATTGCCAGTGGCGCATCCTGCAATATCGAGATATAGACCCGCTCCTGCAGTCGTATTGACCTTTGACCTGACAACGTATTGTCCATCTGGTACAGGATTAGGCGTATAACAGATCCCATCATATTTCACCACACCTGAATTGGTGATATTGACCGGCAGGATATTCCCCGCACCATCAAAAAATAACCGGTCGATAGCGACCTGCCTTTCATCGACATTGGTGCTTGTTCTGCGGTGGTAGACAAAATAATATTCATCACTGCAACCTGCCTTTCGGATCACCGCATTATGACCCGGTCCCTTCACAGGGCCTGATGGGGAAGTAATGCGTCCTTTGTAGGTCCATGGCCCCATAGGACCGCTGGCTGTTGCATACTCTACATGGTAATCATCATTCCTGTAATCATTAATGGAATACATGAAGTAATAGATACCATTTCGTTTTATCATATAAGGTGCTTCAAAATAATTGGATGGCTTATCATGACTGCGGGTACCGGTCAGTGATATCATGTCATTATTCAGCCGCTGGATATTCAATGTAGTATTACCCCAGTACAGGTAGGCCTGTCCGTCTGTATCAATAAAGGCCATCGGGTCAATAGGATCAGTACCATCTCCCGTAGCCAGGGCACTTCCCCGGTCTATAAACGGTCCTGTTGGACTCGTGCTTACCGCAACCCCTATTTTCTTGGCAGCCGTAAAATACATATAGAAATTGCCATTACGGACCACTACTGATGGTGCCCATCCCCCCGTATGTGCCCAGCTGACGTTATTCAAATCCAGCACAATACCTTCATCATTCCAGCTGAGCAGATCAGCGGAAGAATAAGCGTGAAATTGGCTATTATTAGGCCCAATAGCCGTAGTATAGACGTAATACTTACCATTGGCATAAATGATGTCAGGATCGGCTGTAGGAACCGGTAAAACAGGGTTTCCGCTCATCAGATCAAGGGCGGCAAAAACTACCGGATTGGCATCAGGATCAGCAACAGCTATGGCAGATGGACGATGTAAATTATTATCATGCGAACAGGCACAGATACACATACTAACTACGACTGCATACAGCAGTAATCTGGTGTAATTTTGATCAGGTTTTCTCATGGGTTTTCAATTTAGTGGTAATGAAAAAAATATACGTCGGGTATAAACGTAATATTGCGCTGGCAATGGAGATGGGCGGGTTTAAGTGGAATTCTCTGCAATATCTAAATTTAACGAAAATGTCCGGTATTTTTGCTGCGAATGGTCAGTCAATTACAGGAAATTTGGGCTATCCAATAGTCTGACTATAGTTACTCTCCGTTAATGCTGCGTTCAAAAGCCAGCACTACCGAAGCATCACTATAGAATAAACACTACTGACATAGGGTTGTCACTTCCTCCTGCTACATTTGCTGCAAATAATCAAAAACACAAATCATGGATATTCAACAGTTTAAGGTAATTGGCATCAGCATCGTCACTACAAACGAAAACGGACAGTCAGGACAGGACATTCCTGCATTATGGCAACGCTTCTTTTCTGAAAATATACCGGCGTTGATCCCTAACAAGATCGATGATACGATCTATAGTATTTATACGGATTACGAAAAGGACCATACCAAACCATATACCACCATTCTGGGATGCAGGGTATCTTCCCTGGAGCTAATCCCTGAAGGCATGACGGGAAAAACAATCAATGGCGGAAAATACCACCTCCAGGTAGCAAAAGGTAACGTCTCCCAGGGAGCCGTTTATAATGAATGGGTGAAGATCTGGAATTCAGACCTGAAAAGAACCTTTACGGCTGATTTCGAAGTATATGGGGAACGTGCACAAAACCCGGAAATGGCAGAAGTGGATATCTTCATCGCTGTTGAATAATATCAGCATACATACTGAAGGGAGAAAGATTGCCTATATTGTACAAAAGAATACTACTGTTACCGATGACCAATGAAGAGTTAAAGCTGCGTTTGCTGCAATATGCGAAAGCTATTTTCAGTCCGGGAGATTTTCACGATCAGCTGGCCCCCGCTGTAATGGGCTATTCAGATCTTTTATCAACGCACTTTGTGATAGATAAGGAAAAGGGACAACAACATATCAAAACACCCAACGGAAACGCAATCGGCTCTATCTGGGCAGCACAATGCGGCCGGGAAGTGTTGAGGACCCAACGCTTTTCAAGGGGCCTTTCAGATGCGATCTCTGTTGCGTTGAATAAAAGCAAAAAACCAGTACACGTTTTGTATGCAGGAACTGGTCCGTATGCCACTTTAGCCTTACCCGCAATGCTGACGTTCAAACCGGAAGAGGTGCAGTTTACCCTTCTGGAGATAAACGGGGAAAGTATTGGTATCTTAGATCAGGTCATAGAGGCTTTAGACCTGCATGCCTACGTGAAAGCCATTCATCAGTGTGATGCATCTGTATGGGAACTTGTTTCAACTGATGTCGATATCGTTATCAGTGAGACCATGTATAAGGCGCTCTCCGCAGAGCCACAGGTAGCGATCATGCTTAATCTGGCCAGCCAGCTACCCCGGGAAACAGTTTTCCTGCCTGAAGAAATTAAAGTATCACTCTGTAAATGGAATCAGCGGGATGAAGCACCGCAGCTCCTCACGGAACTTATTTCTTTTGATAAGGAATACATGTATGCTATTATCAAAAACTCCTCCAATAGCAACTGGGTATTCGATCACCAGCAAATACAGGTGCATTTGTCGGAAGATGAACAACTCTATCTGACAACAGATATCCGGGTAAATGAGGGGAATACGCTGCACCTGAATGATAGTTCGCTGAATCTCCCGGCAAAGGTAAATGTTCCCAGGAAACATGGCGCAATAAGCCTGAACTGCCAGTATAGTTTACAAAACCCCACCGGATTCCGGATCAGCGGGATTTAACAACATCTTTATTGAACAATAGGATCGCTCCCCTATATGAGAATAAGTAAGTATTATCTGCAGGCAACACTCATTCCATTCCTGGTTACAGTTGGCATTACCGCTATCTTTACCATCATAGAAAACAGGCAGTTGAGCAGTCAGGGGCTGACGCAGGAAACTGCAATAACAACAGCCATTCTATCCAGTATTTTATACTGTCTGTTGCTTAATGTACTATGCCTCACTATTTTCTTATGTAAACTGGAAGTGGTAAAAAACAGCCTGTTACTGACTGTTTTAAGCTGGTTTTTATTACCCTTATCCCCTGCTTTAGTTATCATCCTTAAAGATTTCAACTACTACCTGGACATAGGATTATCATCAGCGAGTGGTGACCTGTTGTATTTAGCATTTTTAAATGGACCACTTATCGTAGGATTAACCTGGTCGTTCATATCTTACAGGAAAGCATTGGCATCTCCTTAAACAGATAGGTAAATAACTTAAACAGCCGGACTAATGTCCGGCTGCACAAAAAACACAACTACTAAAACCAACCATAGTTAGTCTCCTTTATAAATACAGCTATCACTTTACCTGAATCACTTTGGTAAAGTGAATATTATCAGCTGCTGCACCTATCTGTAATTCAAATGCGCCTGGCTCCACTACATATTTCATCCTCTCATTGTACAAACCCAGTTCTGACACTGGTATTTCCAACTGCACCGTTCTGGTTTGTCCTTTCGGGATCAATTCCTTACTGAATGCCTTTAACTGTTGTACAGGCGTCGCTACCGAACTAACTCTATCACGCACATATACCTGTATCACTTCTTTCCCATCCCTGTTGCCGGTGTTTTTTACATCAACAGCAATTTTAATCACATCTTTTTCTGTCAATATGGTATCCGCTATCCTGCAATCCAGGTATTGAAAAGTCGTAAAACTCATACCGGTACCAAATGCCCAGAGCGGATCGGGACGATCAAAGATATAATGGCCTTTAGGGTCCTGCGGACTACCAGGTCTGTCGAAAGGCTCATTACGGTCGGTTACAAAATGATTGTAATAGATCGGCGTATTGCCTGTGCTACGCGGGAAAGAGACATTCAGTCTTCCGGAAGGATTCACCACGCCCGTCAGTATATCTGCCAGTGTATTACCTTGTTTTTCTCCGCCATACCATTGTACCAGTACAGCATTGGCATTTTCTTTTACCCATGGCATTGCCAGTGGTTTACCGGCAATAAACACAACGATAAAGGGTTTACCGGTAGCTTTAATGGCTGTCAGCAGTTCCTGCTGTACACCCGGTAGTTCCAGCGAACTAAGATCAAAGCCTTCTCCTGCGGTAGAATACTGCGGACTACGGCCCAGAAAGGTACTACGGGTGCCTATCGCTACAATCGCCAGATCACTTGCTGTCACACTTTTTACAGCGGCAGCGATACCGGAAGTATCTCTGCTCCACCAGTCACAACCCTGCGTATAATGCAGCTTTACCTTATTGCCAATCGCTTCCTGCAGCCCTTCCAGTAAGGTAGTACCCTCCTTGGTATCACGACTGGTCCAGGAATAATCACCAAACACCGTCTGATCTGCATTAGGCCCCACCACCGCGATCGATTTATATTTCGATATGTCCAGCGGGAGGATGTTGTTATCATTCTTCAGCAGAACAGCACTTTCATCTGCCACCATTTTAGCTATTTCAACGTGTGCGGCA
Source organism: Chitinophaga sp. YR627 (assembly GCF_900114995.1). GTDB lineage: Bacteria > Bacteroidota > Bacteroidia > Chitinophagales > Chitinophagaceae > Chitinophaga. The sequence continues at coordinate 192,696 of NZ_FOUX01000007.1, read as the reverse complement.
CTGCGTACTACTTTACTAACCCTGGCAGGATCACCAAAGGGATTATCAAATAAACCCAGTTCAAACTTAACGGTCAATACATGACGAACTGCCTCATCCAGATACTTTATATCAACGAGACCGCTCTCTACTGACTTTTCCAGTGTGCCCTCATAAGCGCCATCCACGTCCAGATCAATACCTGCGATCAATGACTGAATAGCTGCCTGCTCACGGGAATCAACTGCATGATGAAAGCTCTGCAGGCGCTCTACCGATCCCCAGTCGGAATAAACATAGCCTTTAAAACCCAGTTCTTCACGCAGGATATCCGTCATGTAATAACGGGAACCACTTACCGCTACACCATCATATGCACTATAGCAGGACATCACGGATAAAGGATTCGTATTTGCGATCACCTTTGCAAAAGGATACAGGTACAAACTTCTCATATCCCGCTCTCCCCCGCTTACGTTGGCACAATTCAATCCGCCTGAAGGCGAACCATGTGCCACAAAGTGTTTAGGTGTACACGTGATCCTGAAAGACTGATAACCTTTTATAAAAGCTGTTCCCATTTCAGCAATCAGAAAGGGATCTTCTCCGAAGGTTTCTTCTACACGTCCCCAGCGAAGCTCACGTGCGATATCGAGTACAGGAGAAAGGATCTGGTGAATACCTATTACCTGTGCCTCTTCTCCGGCAGCAGTGGTCATCTTCCTGATCAGTGCAGGATTGAATGTACTACCCTGCGCCAGTTCATGCGGGAAGATGGTACAATTATTCTGCAGGATACCTTCGATCCCCTCTACAGCAGTCAACACCGGAATACCCAGCCGTGTTTTCTTCAGCATGTAGGTTTGGAGCTCCTGGTACATATTCGCGCAATCCTGCGCATTCATGCCCATTTCATGTGTGCAACCAAAACTCTCTCCCTTAAAAATATTCGCTATTTCATCGGTCTTTCCAGCGCCCCGGTTTTGCAATTGCAATACCTTTTCCCGTAAGGTCATGCGTTTCAGCAGGTCTTCCACACGTGCAGGAACAGGGGCCTTTTTATTTTTATACAAAGCCGTATCCAGCTGTTGACCTACGGCAGCAGATATGCCGTAAGTCAACAGTAAGGTGCTAAGAATGATTATTTGCTTCATTTCCGTACGATATGGTTATTAAATGGTTCTGCTGTGAGCCTGAACCCATCTTTACCCACTGCATTGCTATCAAACTCGATCGTTACCGTTTTTGTCTCGCCGTTCATCAGGGAGAAATAATTATCACTGATGATGGCAGGAAGGATCTGCTTACCATCTGCTGCACCTGTCAGCATTAGTCTGATACCAAAAGCGGCGCTTGGCGATGATGCAGGATTATTGATCGTAGCAGTCACATAAGTCTTTCCGTCTGCCTTGGTCGTCTTGTATTGTAATTTCAGGTCAGACTTTCCAAGCGTGTTTAAGGCGCTATAGTCCTTGCGCTTATTGCCACGCCAGTAGAAATTCTCAGATATCGGCTGACCATCCTTACCGGCAAGTTTCAGTTTGATAAAATGTACATCACTCAGTCTGGCGCTGGCTACATCACCCTGGTATACTTCAAAATCAAACAGTGAATACCCCCACCAGCTACCACGCTCTATACCATGCATCCTTACATAACGTGCAGATACTTCCGGGAAAACGATCTTCTGCTGACCAACACGCCCCTCATCGGTACGATATACCTGATGCCATCTTGTGTTATCATCAGAAACTTCTATTTTAAAGGATTTCGCATAAGCTTCCTCCCAGTTCAGTCCTACACCATTTACTACTTCTGTTTTTCCCAGGTCTACACAAAGCCATTCATCATCATTGTACCTGCTGGCCCAGCGTGTCTGTGCATTACCATCATTGGTCGCAGACGGATCACCATCCTGGGAAGAAGAGGCGAACATCTTTTTGCCTCTTGCCAGATCTGTCTGATCTGGTGTCAGATCGAGTTTGAATGCCTCACCGGCACTGTAAGCAGGAGAAGAAACACTGGCGGACTTGCTGTATTGTTTAACAATATGTCCATCCAGGTTATAAATTTCTGCACTGGCAGTAAGATCAGTTACATCGCTACGGGTCGTGTTTACGACCTTGACAGCATTGGTAACCGGGTTCCATTGGATATGTAATGGCTCACACGCCTTTTTAGCGCCAAAATAAGCACCTGTGAGGTCGTAGTAATAGTCATAGGTCTGCCATACCATACTCGGATATGCGGACTGGCTCATCCAGGTCATCACACCGGAAGCATCCTCCCCAATGTGATCCAGCCAGCCTTCATACATCGCTTTATTGCTCTCCAGGTTGACAAACTGCGCCTTACGGCAATAGTCTTCAATACCTTCCGGTTTACCATATCCACGGGAGATCATCTGGTCATATTCGTCCGGACCAGCATTAAAGGCATTCGGACCAAAAAAGTGCTGGTTCCACATTTCATTACGTGGCCACTGCTTCTCCTCTGGCATGAATTTCCTAAAGCTCTCTATATTCACAAAAACGGCAGTGCCGATCTCACTACGCAGTCCCCAGCCTTTGTTGCCACCAAGACCTGTGGGATAAGCGGTAAAGTAATACCTTGGATCTTTTGCCATCCACGGACCACTTCCTGTCAAACCTTCCGCATGGGAATTGGGTTGATAGAATCGGTCGCCCTTATCAAAAACACGTACATCTTCCCTTAACCAGTTATTCAGTGGCGGCTCCGGCCAGCCTTCGTTATCGGCACACCAGATAGCCACAGCAGGATGATTTCTGACACGTTTGATCTTCTCGATCGCGTTGGCATTGAAAGCCTGGAGATCAGCAGGCAGATTCGGATTTGAATTCAGCCAGAATTCATCCCATATCATGATACCATACTTATCACATGCTTCGTAAAATTCTTCATCAGTCGTCAAACCGATCCAGTTACGGATCATGTTAAAGTTCATTTCCTTATGCAGACGCACCTTTGTATCGTATTCCGCACCCCGGCAACGCAGCATGTATTCTGACATCCCCCAGTTACCTCCTTTGATAAACACCGGCGTACCATTGATCGCAATGTGCAATACATCACCGGTCGTATCATAGCTATAGCGTTTAACACCAAACTTCACCTGCTTTTCATCGGAGACATGATCCCCTACCATTAGCTTCAGATCCAACGCATATAGATTAGGTGCGCCATAACCATTGGGCCACCATAAACGGGGGTTGTTCAATACCAGTTGCTCAAAATCGCGTTTGGTAAAGCTGATATCCTTGGTGCTGTTACGATTCACACGCACTTTCTGTGAAAACTGAATATTACCCGGCATGATAGTTCCCTGCAAAGTACCCTCCACATCCTGCGGGGCGCTGTTCTTTACCTGCATGGATAGAGACACGTAAGCCTTTGCATTGGTAGGCAGGTCAGTGCGCACCCATGGGTCCTGTATAGAGAGATCTCCGCTACAGCTAAGGAAAACTTTATCAGTAATACCGGAGTTTAATCCAGGCACATAGGGAATCCAGTCCCATCCTGCGCTCGCCACATAATTGGGACTGCCTACATTCGCAAGCGGCTGAACAGGGATGCTTACAAGTACCGCTAATACATTATCGCCATCAGCGTTTGCATCATTGGTAATATCAAAACGACCACGGTCCATAAACCCATCCAGGTTGCCGATCAGTTTTCCGTTGAGATAAACAGACGCCTTTCTGTTGACGCCATTAAAGTTGAGCCAGACCCTTTTCCTTGCATAATCCGCAGGTACCTTAAACGTCGTTCTATACCAGAAATCTCTGTCGTATTTACTGCGATCTACCTTATAGATATTATCACCGAAGTTGGGATCTGCTTCTTTACCAGCAGCGACAAAAGAAGAAAAGGTGGTACCAGGCACGATGGCTTTCGTCCAGTCCGGTGTTTGTAACTGCGGATCTTTTCCTTTTGTACCGGTTTCGGCATCTGATCTTACATACCAGATCTGCTGATCTGAACTACCGAGACTGACAGTGCTTACCTGTGCAGCCACTACTGTTGGAAATCCGAGGGCAGCCATTACAACCAGCGCCCTGCCTAATAAATGGTTCATTCCCGTCATTAGAAAATTGAGCTTTTTAAAATATATACCTGTAACAAAATCTTATCTTATCCTGAGTGCTACTTTTTTAAATTGCAGATAGGTGTAAACTGATCCGTTAACCACCCATCCGAAAGTAACCGTGGTTTGCTGTGTCAGTGTGAATGTAAGCGTATGTGTTCCACCAATAGAACCGCCATCACCATGGTATAAAGCCAGTACGGTATTATTTCCGCTCAGATTATCAATATCAGGAAGCGTGGTACCTGTGGCCACTACTTCATTGGCGTCGATGGTACCACCATTACCCGCTGTCACAACATCCAGGTCGTAGGTACCAGCTGGCAATGTAAATGACTGATACACCTTACCATTCACCAGTGGCGCATCTCCCCAGTTCTTTGACTCAAAGTGAATACAGCCGCCGTTATCTGTAGACCATCCGCCTCCCTGATCATTATTCTGGTTCCTGGCATTTGCATTCACCTGCCAGTCTCTTGGTAAGCCCCATTTGCCTGTTCCATTATCACTTCTGTAAAAAGGATCACCCGGATTCTTAATGAATACAGCGGTTACATCACCGGCACGTGTGATCTGCGCGAAATTGCTGACATCTCCTACAGTAAAGGTATCCAGGGCGTTCCGCAGGGGGATATAACTGGATTGGTAGGTAACAGTAGTACCGAATTTGAAATTATCCAGGGTGATGGCACTGCTATCAGGAGATAACAGCACCGTCTTCAGCACATCGTTATTATCGGTGTATTGCAGCTTTGTAGTAGTATTGATAGAATCAGGTGTATTGAACTGTACCCTGACACTACCATTGAGCAGGTCCAGCAGATAAGGTGTAGCCGCGTTATAGGGCCGGTTAAAGAGACCGCTCCGGTATTTGGTACCATACACACGCACACCGTTCAGGTTCACCGCTATGGAGGTTCGTTCCTGTCCGTCGATAGAATATATATTGAAATTATACGTACCCTCACTCAGTCCCGGCACGATCACAGAGGCTGTATCATTCGGATCATGACTATCCGCTGTAAGCGTCAGTGAATCCTGTTTATTATTCCAGTAGATCTTATAATGCGTGATCTTTGGATCAGGACTGGGGTTCCAGTAAAGCATCGTACGCAGGTTACCGGCCCTGTAACCGGCATTCTGGATAATGCCGGGATAATAGATCTCACCATCCTTTACCAGGTCTCTATAAGCTTCGTTCTTTTTGGAACAAGCCCCCATCGTCACTGCCAATAGCAGCCAGCTGATATTTTTTATGTTCAGTTTCATTGCGTTGCTCATTGTTGTGGTTATTGCGGAATGCCGGAAAAGGTGACTTCTCTGATAATGGTGTAATCAAGTCCGAACCAGGTATCTTTCACCACGATACGGACATACTTTACCGGCGGGATACCTGTAGGCATACTAAAATCAATACCGTTATTCACATAGGCTCTGTCAGCTGCATTGGTCTGTCCCTGTGGTAAACCGGAAGGAGGATCCGGCACACGGAAGTTACCCAGACATATCCAGTCTCCGCTTTGCGTACCTTGTGGTGCTCCTCCTGGCGTGGTCGCATCCGCAGGATTGTCAACATTAGAACCGTAGACCGTAAAGTTCTTCGGATTGTTAGCCCCATAGTCCCTGAAATACATCATAAAGTGGGTAAGCGTATAACTTCTGCCAATACCAAAAGAACACTGCATCAGTCGCTGGCTGGTACCAATGGTCGTCTGCCAGGCATTAGCGCTGTTATCTTCTGTGATATTGCCATCCCACATATTCTGTACAACACCGCCATAACCGATGACGGCGTCGCTTGGCATCAGGTAAGGAAAGAAGTTCCTTTTGTTCAGCACTTCTTCATATCCGGGCGTGACCGTCACTACCATGGTATCGGATATATTACCATACCTGTCGGATATATACACGCCAAATCTGGTAGGCTCCGGTTTATATCCTCTCAAGGAATAATTGATGGTGTCCAGATTGGTATAGTTCTCATTGGCAATGGCAAAGTTGCCTGTTACCGGGTCTATCGTCAGCGTATTGATCGCAATAGCGTTTCTGGCTGTATTGGTAGCTTTGATATTAATACCGCCATAGTCACTGCCTATTTTCAGTGATTTCCTGATCAATGCGTAATAAGGCGTGTCAGGATGTACAACCACCGTTACCGGATCAGAAGCGATATTGGAACGGGTCACTGCCTTCAGCGTTACCGTATATTCCTTGCTATCATGAAATCCTTCCAGGCGGAGCGTATCAAAGAAATAACTCGACTTGATCTCTCTGGATACGCCGTCGCGGATCGTGTAGTTAGCTACTACGTACAGCAGGTCCTGGTCGCCGGGCAGGTCATATTTCACCACAGCTGCACCATTATAGTTGGTCACTTTTACATTGGTGACAGGCCCTGGTTTATTCTTATTGGTATTATCCGGTTGCCGGTAAACATCGTCTTTGTTGCAGGCGCTCAACATACCCGCTGTCAGGACGATCAGCAGGATGGCGGTTATATTATAATTTGCTTTATTCCAGTTCATAAAATAACGTGTAATTAGTTTATCAAAATCATACTACCAGGCCGGATTCTGCACAAGATTGCTGTTTACAACAAGGCTGTTCGTTGATATCGGCCACAGGTAATCACGGGTGCCAAACACCGGTATCTCTACGTTCTTTGCCCGGTAGTAGTTGATCGCCTGATCTTCATACACACTCCATCCTTTCAGCGGAGCGCTTAATACCATCTGCAGCTCTTTCCATCTTCTCAGGTCCCATCCGCTCTGACCTTCAAAACATAATTCGATGCGGCGTTCCTGGTGGATGATATCTCTTAAACCATCTTTACTGTTTGGTTTGTTAGGATCTTTCGCGAACCTGGTCCAGGAGTCGGTTACACCCAGCAGACCGGCACGTGCCCTTACCCTGTCAACATAGGACAAAGCCTCCGCCGTCGGGCCGTTCACTTCATTAAGCGCTTCCGCATACAACAGGTAGAGACCTGCCATACGCATAACCGGCATAGAGAAATCCGTCCAGTTAAATCCGTTGTCATATACGGTGAGGTAGTTGGCCAGTTTTTTAGGCCAGTAACCAGTGATATTGGTTTTCTGCAATGTCTTCGGACCAGCAAGGGATGATTGTCCGCGTGCTTCCACATAATGCGGGTTAGCACCATCCAGAATACCATTTCCAAACCATATACCGCCATCAAACCCGATGCTGGCATAAAACCTTGTCTCCCGGTTAAAATGAGCTTTAATCGTTGTATAACCCTGTTTAATATAAGGTGCATTATCGGCGTCTCCCATCTGCAACTGATTACGGCCACCGTAATCCCAGTTTTTATCCTGTTCTATCGGTACGCCGTTATTGGTGTAAAACAGATCGGTAGTGGAGATAGGCACGGCAAAATAGGCCGGGTTATCGTTGTCATTCTGATTGGCGCGTTGCGTCATACGTGGTATACAGTATTCCTGTCCGTGCCATATCGCGTTTAAAGACCAGATCAGCTCTGTATTGATATCCCAACGTTGTGTCAGCGAAGTCTGGAATACCAGTTCCTGCCTGATCTTGTCCGGTAAATTGGCAACACCTGGTGCAGGTATAAAGGTGTTATTCAATTTCAGACCAGCTCCTTCGCAAAGGTCGATCGCTGCTTTACATGCAGTAGCTGCCTTTTGCCATTTGGTAGCGTCATAGGGAGAGAAAAGCGCGGTACCGTCTTTGTCTTTAAAATTGGAATAGTCAGGATTTCCGTTGAATAATGGACTGGCAGCCGTCATCAGCAGTTCTGCTTTAATGGCCATTGCTGCCGCTTTTGTTACTCTTCCCAGCTCTTTGGCAGGGTTATCGATCGTAGCAGGCAAATCTGGTATTGCTTCATCCAGCAATGTGGTGATGTAATTTACCACTGCATCTACCGGCTGGCGTTTTACTTTCACTTCCTCCGGACTGGCTTCCACCGGCAGGTTCTTATCTACGATCGGTATAGGTCCATAGAGACGCAGCAGATAGTAGTGGTAATAGGCTTTTAAGAACTTGGTTTCTGCAATCCATCTGGTCTTTTCTTCAGGTGACAGATCCGCAGGTTTATCAATATTTTCCAGCATGGTGTTACACTTCCGGATGGCCTTGTACATCGCAACACCGTTACCGCTGCCATCCCAGTAGTTTAATCCCGGGTTACCGGCGTTCTGTGTGCCGGTAATCAATGCAAAGCCGGTTATATCGATCGGATTGCCCGGCAGATTCATTGGAAAGATGATCTCTGAAGACATGGTGAAGCCCGGACTTCTGTTAAGGTCATTGAGATTCTGTATGGCATTATAACAGGCGAAGAGATAGTTTTCCGCTTCATTTCTGCTTCTGAATGCGTAATCCAGCGTACCCACATCAGGCGGTACCACATCCAGGTATTTTTTACAGGCGTTGCCGGAAAGCAACAAACCGATCAGGCATAAATATTTATATAATGATTTCATGTTGTTTGCGCTTGTTTTAGAGATTGACATTGAGACCTGCATTGAATACTTTCTGGATAGGGTATGCGAAGCCGCTGCCACCCAGTTCCGGATCCCATAGCTTAAAGGAGCTCCAGGTCAGCAGGTTCATTCCATTCACATAAAACCGGCATTTCTGGATACCCAGGCGTTTGATGATAGGTGCCGGTAAGGAATATCCTATTTCTGCGGATTTAAGACGCAGATAGGAACCGTCTCTCAGCCACCAGGTACTTGCCTGCAGGTTATTCTCGATATCGTTACGATTGATCCCTAAACGGGGATACAGCGCGTATATATCCTGGTTGTCTTCTGACCAGTGGCTATCTGCAAACTGTTTTAGTAACTGTGTATTGCCATACACATAGGAATCCGGACTCTGTACAAAAGGACTTACCCTTTTAGGATCGATAAAGAAGGAAACCCTTGCCTGTCCCTGGAAGAATGCGGAGAGATCCCAGCTTTTATACTGTACGGAGAAACCACCGCCGTAGATAATTTCCGGTACCATCGGATAACCTACAAAGGTCTGATCTCGCTCATTGATCACGCCATCACCATTAAGGTCATAATATTTGATATCTCCTCCTCTCGGCGCTTTACCTGTGGAAGAAAAGATCTGCGAAGGAGAACTCTGGGCTTCCGCATCATCTACGAACAGACGCTCAGCGATATAGCCATATCCTGAACGGATCGGGTGACCAACAGTACGGCGCCATGGCTCCGGATAATCCGGTTCTTCATAATAGGTGTATTTACTGGTAGCCAGTGTGAAGTTACCACGACCGGATACCAGCAGGTTTTTACCCAGCTGACTTCTGTAATCGGCAGAAAGGTCAATACCTTTTGAGCGGGCTTTACCCAGATTGGCATAGATATCCGCTTCCAGTCCGTTGGTAGTAGGAATATAAGAGCGCTTCTGCAAAATATTATAACGGTTGTAGTTGTAATATTCCGCGGTGATGTTCAGGTTTCGGAGTGTTGTAAGCTCCAGTGCGAGGTTCAGTTGTTTCGATGTTTCCCAGGTCACTTCAGGATCGGGATAGTTGTTAATGGCAACGCCAGGCCGGCTATAGCCACGGTTGATACCGAATTCAGCTCCACCTCCTCCAGCAAGGTTGACATTGGAACTATAAAAGAACCTTCTGTCGCTGATCGCATCGTTACCTACCAGGCCATAGCTTCCCCGGACTTTTAACCTGTCAAAAATGTTATGTAATGGTTGAAAGAATTTTTCTTCAGATATGATCCAGCCACCACCAATTGTTGGGAAGAAACCAAAACGATGTTCTTCAGAAAATCTTTCGGAGCCGTTGTAACCGAAGTTAAACTCTGCGAAATACTTTCCTTTGTAGTTATAGGCTGCACGGCCTGCAAGACCCATGTTTCTGTGCGGCAATGCATCCACCAGTTTACCGGCATTGGAATAAACGACCTGCTGTCTTGTCAGGACGAGTGTACCGGACACGTTGTGATCTTTGAACTGTCTGCTATAATCAAGGTTACCCTGTATGTATACGTTGGTATTGATCGTTGAACCGCCAGGAAAGTACTCCAGGTATTCGATCGCATCTCCCGGATTCTGGTTCAGCCAGCTAAGAGAATAACTGTTCTTTGCCCTGTCATAGGAAGCAACGTTGTAATAGAAAGGTTTGTACCCCAGATTAGCATCAAAATAAGCATACCTGTTGGTCTCGAATAAACCATGGAAATGCAGTCCTTTCGTCAGAAAATCCAGTTTCTGATTCAGTTCCAGTTGTGCCAGTACCCGGGACTCTGAAGAGGTCTTGTGGCCTCTTAATAACAGCGCATAAGGATTATTAAACGGGATACTGTTAAAAGTACCCTGTGGTGCGCCGAAAAGAATATGTTGCGTTGTAAGGTTTGCTGAATCAGCCGGGAAATAAGCCGGGAACAGAACGGGACTGGTATGTAAAGCCAGATTGTAGATATCTGAATTAAATGAACCATCGGTTGTCAGCGGACCCTGATAGGAACTAAAAGTACCGCTGAATCGTAAGATCACCTCTGTTGTTTTGGTGAGGTTCAGATTGACATTGGAACGTAACTGGTAGTTCTGAAATTTGATATTGTTGTTATTGTTGTTGTTCCTGTCCTCTGCGAGGTTACCATGGTCCAGGTTATAGGAACCTGCCACATAGTATCTTGCCAGCGGACTACCACCACTGATACTCATATTCCCACGCTGGGTGCTTGTACGCTTCTTGAGCAGTACACTTAACCAGTCAACCGCAGGATATACATATGGATTGTAACCTGGTGCTTTATTGATAGTATTGATGGTGTTATTGATCTTATCCTGGTTAAAAGGCAGTGGCTGCGTCGGATCACGGGTCAGTGTGCCTTCATTGAATAACTTCATATAGGTAACAGGATCGGCGATCTGAAGCGACTGTGTATTCTGGGAGATCGCATTTTCCAGCCTTACGTTGATAGCGAGCTTACCCATCTTACCTTCCTTTGTATTGACCAGGATAACACCATTCGCACCACGGGCGCCATACAATGCAGTAGCACTGGCATCTTTCAGGATAGAGAAGCTGGCGATATCATCTACGTTCAGTCTGGCCAGGTCATTGGTACTGAGTTCAATATTATCGATCAATATCAGCGGATCAACCTTATAACCAAATGTGGTAACACCACGGATAAAGAACTGGGCATTATCCTGACCAGGTTGTCCGGTAGGCTGATAGGCGATAATACCGGCCGCCTGTCCACCCAATGCCATCGTCAGGTTACTCGCAGGGATCTTCAGATCAGCAGGTCTTACGGAGGTTACGGATCCTACCACCGCTTCTTTGCGTTCCTTTTTACCAAAGGCCGTGATCACCACTTCTTCTGCACGTCTGATATCATCCTGCAAAACAACTTTCAGTGCTTTATTGGTACTGGTGACAGTAAAGTTCTGGCTGACAAAACCAACATAGGAAATTCTTAAAACAGTGCCTTCTTTTACGGTCAGCACGAAGTTGCCGTTTGCATCCGTAACGGTACCTATTTTAGGATTATCCGCGACAGTAACCGTTACACCTGGCATGGTCTGTCCTTTGGAATCCCTGACATTACCTGTTACGGTAATGTCTGCATCAGCTGCTTCTATATTGTTCTTTTTAACAGCGCCACTTTCATGCGCCATCCCGATACTGATATTTTTATCCTGGATGGTGTAATTCAGCGGCGTATTTTTTAACGCCTCTTTCAATGCAGCTTCAAGCGGTGTATTCTCAAAGTCGGCATTAAAGTGTGGTACGTCTTTGATCATCTTCGCTGACCATACCACATTGTATCCGGTTTGTTTATTCACTTCCACAAAGAACTGTTTCAGGGAAATATCCCTTTCGTGGAGCGTCATTTTTTGTGCGAACACTGAGGCGTTCGCGTGTAACAGAGAGAAGAAGAGCAGTACTGTAGTGATCTTCATAAATCGCAGAATTTTTCCTGCCAGACCGGGAGGCCTGCAGGTGTTGACAATAAAAAACTGTGGCATCTGATTTAAAGACGGTTTAAATAAATAACGTGTTGAATCGCCCAAAGACGCAACAGGACGGCCTCTCCTGGTAGCCTCTCTTCAGCATAGTTGGTTATAAATGATATTTTTTGGCTGCTTACTTTCTACTGATAATAATGGTGGTTCCTTCCTGCCGGAAGCGCGCGGCCCCGGTATTTTCCAGGAGATTAAGCAGTACAGAGATATTACCCTGGCGGGTTGCTACCACACCAAAAGTTTCACTACGCAGGCTTTCATCTTCGAAAATATATGTGACATTGTACCAGCGGGACATTGCTTTCATAATGGTTTCCAGCGACTGGTCATCAAAGCGGAAATAACCATCTTTCCAGGCAATCACGTCATCAATATTCACTTTGGATACTTTCAGCGCGCTTTGATAATTCGCCTGTTCTCCTGGTCTGAGTGATGCCTGCTGCTCACCGGCAATCACCCGGGCTGCACCACTGACCAGGGTTGTGCTGATACCTGGTTCATCTCCATAGGCTTTGACGTTAAACTCCGTTCCCAGATCTTCTGTAATGACTGATCCGGTGACCACTCTGAAAGGCTGCTTTTCATCATGCGTTACCTGAAAATACGCTTCCCCTGTTAACGTTATGCGCCGCTCGGTAGCATTTGCAAATGTGACAGGAAACTTCAGACTGGACATCGCATTGAGCCAGACAGTGGTCTTATCCGGCAGCACGACCATAAACTGGCTACCCGCAGGTGTACTGATCACGTTGTAGGCGATTGCACCATTTACGGTGTCCTGTTGTTCCCCTCCCTTAATATTATAGATCAACTGACCATTGGCCGCCTTTGTAACGGTCACATTTCCCTGAGTGGCAATATCACCGTTTGCTGCATCTGAAAGCAGTACCTGGCTCCCGTTGGAAAGCGTCAGGATAGCACCCCCTGCTGGTTGTTTACCAGGTGTATCGGTTCCCTTTTGTGCAATCTGCTGATTTGGCCGGTATTTGATCAGGTATACGCTGGTAGCTGTAATGGCAATAAATGCCACAGCAGCAGCAACCGCCCATTTTTGCCAGTTCCGGGAGGAAGTGGTCAAACCGGTCGCCTCATGGATACGGGACAGCATTTCATGGTACACCTCGTCCTCCTTTTCATAGGATACAGCATCATGGTATGACTTTTCCCTATACCAGGCATTCAGCTCCTCCTCTTCGGCTTCGGTCGCTGTGCCATCGGTATACTTCTTTATTAACTCATTAATTCTCTGTAAATCCATATGTTAGTTTGCCAGTGGAATTATTCAACCTGATCGTATATTGCAACGATGGCTGCTTTCATAACGTACTATATATAATAGTGTACATGAAAAGGGTGCTGCACCCTATGGGAAGAAAAAATTATTTTCGGAGCAATAGGATCTGGGCAATCGTCAGTAATGGGATACCATGGTTCCTCAGTTTACCACGGATAATGCGCAATGCCCTGTTAAGCGTGTTTTCAACCGTTTTCTTAGTAATACCGGTCCTCTCGGCGATTTCTTCATTCTTAAGCCCCAGGTTCCGGCTATAATGGAATACCAGGCGGCATTTTTCCGGCAATTCTTCTACAATACCATCAATCATATCTTTTAAAAAGCGGGCATGTAGTTGCCCCTCCTCTTCGTGGCGGTCGTCAAAAACATAGTTTTCCTTTGCGAGCAGGGCACGACGCTGCTCTTTCCGGTAGTATTTAAATACCTGGAATTTAACGGCAGTGGCCAGATAGGCAGGGAGATTCTGGATCTCATAGCTATTACGCTTCTCCCAGAGTTCAATGAATACCTCCTGCACAATGTCTTTGGCAGTATAATCGTCCTCACTGTGATTCAATGCGACGATGAGCATCCTCTTCCAATACCTGTTGTAAATCTCGTTATAGGCGCCTTTTTTGCTTTGTTGAAGGCCTTGCAACAGTTCTTCATCTGTGTATTGTCCGTATCCCATAATCAACCATCTAAGAAGAAATAACGTGTAATTATCCTCGTTTACATGACATTGGCAGAGCTTTTTACAGGTATAAGCAGCCCGGTACCTGTGTGGATCTGTAGTACAATTGCCGACAAAGGTATAAATAGTTATTGGCTTGTGGTAGTCATCTGATGATTTCGTGCTGATGGGACCCGAAAGAGGAGAAAAACCGCTCCTCCCTGAGCAGGAGAAGCGGTTTGGCAGGTTCAGTCTGCTATTGTTTGATAAATTTTAAGACCTGATCGGTCTCCGCTGATTTCAGCTGTATGAAATATACACCCGTTTGCAGGCGGTCAACTGCTACAGACTTCCCGAAAGATGTCAGCTGTAACTGACCTGAATTATTATATATTTTAATACTTACAGGTGTCTTAATCCCACTTATATAGAGTGTAGTCCGGGCCGGATTAGGATATACAGCAATACCGGTTGCCGCCGTCTCCTGATGGGCATCGGTCACCGCGAGTGGCGCAACAGCAGCTACCTGCTTTACCGTATTGGTACTCTGTGCCAGATTTACGACCGGATTGGCACTAAATACACCCGCACCATCCAGGGGTGCATAAATTTCAAGACTCGATTTAAGTAAATTACCATCCACCATCGCATTCACTTCCTCTGCCACCATACCGGAACGATAAAGGAGTAAAGTACTATAAGTCGCTGCCGGCGCATTGGCTCCATTTAAGTCGAATAAGGTGGGTACTATTTTTTCAGCTACCGAACCCTGTAACACCTTATCGACATATAAGAGTGTTTTGCCCATTGCATAATAATGCGTCAGGGTTACTTTATGCCATTGGTTGTTATTCAGCACAGTAATGCCCGGAATACCCGCAGAAGAAGCGGAAGTATAATCTATTTTACCGGCAGCATTGATCGTCAGTTTATTTTGTCCTGCCGCTGTTGTGATGACAGTCACCTGTCCTGTTGATCCGGTTTGTATATCATAAGAATAGGTAAAGGAATGCAGGATCTCTTCCGGTTTGATCTGCAATTTGTATCCGCTCGCAGGACTTAAACTCAACGAAGTACCGTTTATTTTATAGGGCTGGGTTTTACCTGCCTTCAGGGCATCAAATAAAGAAGGTACAATGGCATACTTAAACTCCTGATGTCCCGCATCATTAGGATGGAGATCATCGCTTTTATATCCGGTGGCCCATTTACCTGCTCCATTGTCAAGTGCACCCAGCAAATTTACACTGGCCACATTCCAGGAGTGGATCAACAGATTCATCTGCTTGATAAAGTTATACTCTGTTGCGGTATAATCTTCCCGACTGTAGCAATTGGTAATGATAGGTTCGATACCCTGCTGTCTTGCCTTATTGATCAGCAATTTCAGATTATCCCTGAATTGATTGAAGGTGGCTTGTCCGCCGGTAGTGATCCCTTCATTCCCTAATGACAGCGCATAGATCACATATTTACCACAAACCGGCAACAGGTCTTTATCCCATCGGTTGATGACACTAATAGTGTTATTTCCCGGTATAGAGATATTCGACACATTCCATGTTTGTCCGACGCCGCTGCCGGCACGGGCAGTCAGCAGCTGCGCATATAACTGAGCATATCCCTGGTTGTTGGTCGCGCCTGTACCGGAAGGAACAGAAGAACCCATAATGGCAATGCGGCTGGCATCTTTCGTAAGACAAGCGGGTTCAAATGCAACAGGAGTCACTTGTTCCATTTTCATCACACCCAGATAACCAAAGGAACCCTCGGTTCTGGTAACCGTCAGGTTGATATGCCCGTTGTCATCAGGCATGATGATATCTGAGGTCCAGATGGTTTTTGTATTACCATTGTAACCCGTTCCGCCCAGATCAGTTCCGGAGGTCTGTAGTGTTCCGTTGTAGAAAGTAGCACCTGTCAGCGCATACGTAGTAACGCGTTTTTCAGGATCATTCCGCGTACCGAACAAATTGAAGACATAGCCTTTTGTTTTATCCAGACCTCTTATAGAAAGATCGGATGATCCGGTTGTATAAAAATAGTCCTGAGTAGCGGTAGGAATTGCCAGATCACCCAATAACGCGGCATTCGGTGAGAGTAATCCACCATTCTGAATGCCATTGGAAAGAAAGCTGGTCGTGATCGTCATATATGCTCCTGTAGCGGCATTTGTTTTGTCTACAAAATTGACCTGCGGAGCAGTTGTGTTGATATTGGTGACATTGTTCCAGTAGTTGCCATTCTGATCGGGACTCGTTGTAATATTTCCATTGGTAACATCATTGGGTCCGAAATCAACATACACTGTTTTTAAAGGGGTAACAGGTATCCTGACCTCTTCGATCTTCAGTATACCAATGTAACCGAAAGCGCCTGCCTCTCTTTTCACTGTAATGGCGATCTGGCCTTTTACATCCGGCGCGATCGTTCCCGTAGTCAGGATGGTGCTATTATTACCATTATACCCTGTTCCGCCTAAATTAGTGCCGGAGGTCTGCAAGGTCGCGCTATAGGTTGTTTTCCCCACAAGTGTATAGTTAGACCTGCGCACTTCGGGATCATTGCGCGTAGCAAAAAATTTAAAGACATAGCCTTTACTGACATCCAGTCCCTTAATGACAAAGGAGCCCATATTGTCCGTGTGAAAATAGTCCTGCGTAGCGGTATTGATCGCAAAGTCCTTCAGCAATGCGGCATTAGGTGATAACAGGCCTCCATTCTGAATGCCGTTGGAGCTGAATCCGGCGGTAATATTGATAAATACCCCCGAAGATGCATTCCTGTTCGTTACCAGGTACACTGACGATGCTGTTGTAGCCGTATTGGTAACATTATTCCAGTAATTACCATTGACGTCAGGACTGTTGGTAACGTTCCCATTCGTGACGTCATTCGGGCCGAAATCTACATAAAAGGTTCTGAGGGCCTGGGCATAGGCGCCAGTGCTGATAACACAAAAAAGTAAGAGATAGAGCAATAGTTTTTTCATGGTTTAATTTTTAGGTGAGTGGACAGACCGGTATAATCTGATGAAGGGCAGATCCGGTCAGAAACGTGGTACTGGGAGGGTTGCTTTCATATGGCTAACGACCATAAAGTGGAATCTCATGTAGCGGCAGTACGGGTAATATTGCCTCCAAATGACAGATCAAGATAAGTATTTAATGGAGTAAATAGTAAAAAATCTAAGCCCCAGATCCTGTATTAACAAAAAAGCCTCCAGCGTTAGCTGAAGGCTTTTATTATTCATTTCCTGTTATCAGTAGCTATTCGGCCCGAAGGCTTTTAACCGGATCTGCTATTGCAGCCTTTACAGACTGATAACTCACTGTCAGCAAAGCAATTGTTATAGATAAAAGACCGGCGAGTACAAACACCCACCACTGTATCCCTACCCGGTAAGAATAGCTTTGCAGCCATTGGTCCATACCCCACCAGGCGACAGGCGCCGCCACGAAAAAGGAGATGGTCACCAGTTTCACAAAATCCTTTGATAATAATCCCGTAATACTCAACACAGAGGCACCTAATACCTTTCGTACGCCAATTTCCTTGATCCTGTTTTCGGCCATATAGGTCGCCAGACCAAATAAACCAAGACAGGATATAAAAATGGTCAATCCACCGAACAAACCAGCGAGTATACTCTGGCGTCTCTCGTTTTCAAACTTCCGGGCATATTCCTGATCAACCATCCGGGGGTCAAACGCATATTCAGGATTGTATTTTTTGAATATGGTTTCTGCTTTCCGGAGATTTTCCGCTATAGCGATCTGCTTATTTAGTTTGATCTGCATCACGCTAAAACGCATAAAACTGCTTTTCGCACCGCATATCAATATCGGTCTGGTCGGTTCATAAGGACTGGTAAGAATAAAATCTTTGATCACCCCTACTATATGCCACTGAATCCCCAGATCATCTACGGTCTTTCCTATCGGGTCCTTAAATTTCATGACCTTCAATGCCGACTCATTTATAATCAGACCGGTTGAATCTGTAGAGAATTTTTGCAGATCAAAATCACGTCCCTGGGTAAATTGCAATCCCGCGGTAACACCCAGACCTTCGTCAGCTAAATACCGGTCGAAAGACGTTTTATCATTAGGGTCTTTCCCTTCCCAGTTCTGTCCCCAGCCATTACTCCATCTCTCTGTCAGCGGAGAGTTTGTTTTTGTCACAGAACTGGCCACGCCTGAACTGAGTAGCTCGTTTTTAATCAGTGCATAATTCTTAGGTATATCTCCCGTCATAAACTGGTAAACGAGATGCTCTTTATTATAACCGATATTGCGACTGCGCGCGTAGTCTATCTGTTGTTTAACAATGATTGTACAGATGATAAGAATGGTAGAAAATGTGAACTGTACCACCACCAGCAACTTCCTCGGCGTTAATACCGTATTCGCGTTCCTGAAAGTACCTTTCAACACCTTAATGGGTTGGAAAGAAGACAAATAAAAGGCAGGATAACTACCAGCCAGTAAGCCAGTGAATAATATAAACCCGATAAATGCCAGTATCGCATAGACATTCGTAAAGTCAATAAACAGCTGTTTGTCGGTCAACTGGTTATAGGCTGGCAGACATAACTGCACAACAAAGAGCGCAATACAACCAGCCAGGAAAGCCAGACAGATAGACTCCCCGATAAAATGACCGATCAATGAAGATTTCTGTGCCCCAATTACCTTTCTTATCCCTACCTCTTTTGCCCTTTTCTCGCTTCTTGCGGTGCTCAGGTTCATAAAATTGATACAGGCGATGATCAGTATAAACGCAGCTATAATACTAAACAGTTTTACAAATGTCCCACGGCCACCATTATCCTCTGCCCCATTGGTAAAGCTTGAATATAAGCGCCAGCGGTCCAGTGGATAGAGGAAAAACTGCCATTTCAGGGTTTTGGCTTCATCACTGTAACGTTGCTTCAGATCTCTTGCCTTCTGTGAAGCAGCCGCATAACTTACATTCGGTTTCAGCATCACAAAGGTGGGCGTACTGTTATCACTCCAGCCCAGGTTCTGCCCTTCTTCATATGTCAGATTGCCCCAGGGCAACAGGAAATCAAAATCAAACCGCGTGTTATTAGGCAGATCTTTGAGGATACCTGTAATGGTAAAATTACCCAGTTCTCCGACCTTTATAATTTTACCCAGTGCGTCCTCGTTATTGAATAAACTCTTCGCTGTTCTCTCCGTAACGACCACCCCGTGCACATCATTCAATGCTGTTAGCGGATTGCCTTCCAGCATCGGAAAACTGAACATTTGCAGAAACCCGGTATCAACAATATTCCCCGATTTCATTACTCTCGTCTCTCCGTGTGACAAGAGCTGGGATTTATTATTATTGACCCTTACCACACGTTCCACTTCCGGCAGATCCTTTTCGAGCGCAGGCCCCGCCGGTGCAGATACCGTATTCCAGCATGACACGTTCCCTTCTACAGATACCCTGTTCCATACTTCGTAGATCCTGTTTTTGTTTACATGGAACTGGTCATAGCTGACCTCATTTTGTATCCAGAGCAGGATCAGCATGGTGGCAGCCATCCCTATAACCAAACCGGTAATATTGATAATGGAAAAGCCTTTATTGCGGAGCATATTCCGGTAGACTATCCGAAAGAAGTTGTTGATCATAGTATGTCGATGATGTGAACAGGGCAAATTGATGCGAAGAGAGAGCCAAAAAAGTGCCAGTTCGCCTTTCTCTATGATTTACAGGACTATACCATCTGTATAAACGCAGATCTGTTCATTTTCGTCACAAAATCTGTCCGGTATTGGACAGTCTTGCATTTTCTCTCTCTTAAAGAATAATAAGATTTTATCCAACCCATTTCCAGGGAATTGGGCGACGTCAATCTCATCTAAAATGATTTGACAATTAAATATGGCGGATAAAGCTAACCAATTTCACCATTAACTAGACGGTAGAATATTCAAGCAAAAGCGGGCCTGATGTCCACATCAACTACCATATTAACCTCCTTATGACAATATTACTCCGTATATTACTATATCATGGCAGTCAATCAAATGATAATTAAAGTTTGCTATCAATTTTGTCATCGGGTAATTAACCGTGTTGCTGTTTATTGATAAAATATCATTATTTTAATTTATTTTTATTTACCCCTTTTATCTAAATCTTACAGTTAGATATGCTACCAGATATTACGAAAATTATCAATTCAGATATATTGAAAAAAAAAGTGTCCGAAACTCTCAAGAAGTTTAAACCTGAGGCCTTAGGATACAGCAAAAAAGAATTTGATAAAACAAAAATCAAATTTCCCGAATTATATGAGGAGCATTTTAAAGAAATTTGTAAATGGGCAAGTTCAATACCTTTTATAGATCTTGCAAAACCTAAGAAAACAAACGACTCCACTATAGAGTTGATAATTGCATCAGACATTGTACAATTTAATAATGGCAAGCCCGTTAAAATACAAGAAGCTGATATTTTAAATTCGGAGGACAACATTCTCCTCGTAGGTGCTCCAGGTGCAGGCAAAACAACAACATTGAAACGGCTTATTTTAAAACACCTATCCAATTTTCAATCTGCTGACTATGGAGGTCTTCCTATTTTAGTTAGGCTCAGAGATATTCCAGCTGATACTCCTTTATTTAAGTACATACTAAATATATTCAATATAGATTCATTTTATAAAACAGTCGTTTATGAAAAAACAGTAAAGAAAACAAATAAAAAAACAGGAGAAATAACTAAGAACACAATTAAAGAAGAAAAGCTTGAATTATTTGTAGGAGAAGTTCCTATTCGCAATTTCGCAGTCAATTTTCTAAACCAAGTACAATGTGTTTTAATGTTGGACGGTTTTGACGAATTAAATCAATCAGTAAAGGCAGACACGCTTAGAGAAATAGAAAATGTTGGTTTAAAGTTGCATCACTCGAAAATACTAATGACAGTACGAAAATCTGAATTAAACAAAGTAATTAATAATTTTACTTCATATGAAATCGCACCATTAACACTAAATCAAGTTAAAGAGATATCTCAAAAGTGGCTAACCAATCATCTGGGATTCCTGGAAGAACTGCAAAAAAAACCTTACAAGGACCTAGCCAACCGTCCAATATTCCTAACATTTCTGCTTATCCTATTTGAGAAATACTCTTACTTACCTACACAGCCTTCAGAAATATATGAAGATGCCACCTATTTAATTCTCAAAGAATGGGATGAACATCGAGATATTATAAGGCATTCGAATTATACAGATTTTAATACGCGAAAAAAATTAAAATTCATTTCTGAACTTTCCTATTTACTAACATATAAAATTAAACAAAAAGTATTCTCTACAAAGGACCTAGAATTCATCTATTCTGAAATTAGTGACAAATATGACTTGCCTACAAATGAGATGAAAAAAGTAGTATCTGAAATAGAATCTCATACAGGTATTATAGTTGAATCGAGCTACCGAAATTTTGAATTTAGCCACCTATCTATTCAGGAATTTCTTTGCGCTAAGCATTTAGTCAACTTACCTTATTCACAAGATACTATTAAATATTTTTTAGAATACCCAGAACCATTGGCAATTGCAATATGCATTTCCGGAGAGCCCAGTATCTGGTTTTCAAACCTAATTTTAAATAATTCATTTAGTATAGCGAAATTTGAAAGGAATAAATTAGAATACCAGTCATCCCTCAATAAGTTACTAAACCGGTTAATAATTGAATCTCCGCTATTTAAGATTTCAAAAGAATTAGGGTTTTCTTTCTTCTACCTCATTACAAACCTTTACCATGTACGGTTTTTCAAATCCATTTTGAATCAATGGTTCCAGTATAAAGGAATAAAAGAATCATTAAGCTTAATTCTAAAGGAATGTGAGGTCAAGAATACATTACGGGGAAGTTATTTAGTAAACAGAAAAAATCCCGTGCCTAGCCCTTACTTTATAGATATTCCAATCTTTGGCGAGTTACCTGAAATATTCATTGAGGAACTAATCAATAAAAAACTCATAAAAATCGATAGTAATATAGTTGTTTAGCTGACAAAAAACAACAAGGCACTATAAAAGGGAATGAAAGTCTGTCATCGCATTTCATTTTCTTCGTTTAACCTTGCATTTATTCCAATACGCTCTAATACTCGTGCCTTATAGGCTATAATAGCACATTCATACAGTGTATCAATCAATTTTGAAATGGAGAATTCAGAATTAGAAAATACCATTTTTTTATTTACAAATTCAGTTACTGAATTGTCAAAATATAATTGGCTCCCATCATATTGATTACTAAAATTCCATTTCAAATTAATTAAACAATCAATCCCGTGAATCCTCACAGTTGGAAAATAAACTTTACTCACATAGTTTGTCCGATCTAAATCATCATGTTTGATAACTTTAGTAATAAAAAGACTATCATTTCTAGCAGACAATAAATGAAATTGTTCTGCTACAAAAAGAAATACCTCCGAAATTAATTCCCATTGTGCTTTTTTCCCAATCAATTGTTTTGACATAATCTCTAATGCCCTTAAAAATGAAGAAAAATCACCATATACTAAATTCATTAACTTGAAAAATCTGAGGATTTTGATTTCTTGAGAATGAACAACCAGCTTGCTTGTTTGCAAAAAGTCAGGATGACTATTTATTGACCATAGTACGCTATCGTCTAGTCCATTTTGCTCATAATAAATAAAATCTTTTAGTTCAAATGACAAACTATATTTAACTAATTTCCGCAGAGTTATTTGATTCGATTCAATTAAATTAGAAAATATAAAACGATAGAACTCTTCCTCTCTTTCATTTTTTAGTCTCAAATCTGCTTCTCTTATAAATAGAGAAACTGCATCCATATTGCTATAGTAGAAAATATCGTAAGAGTAAAATTTATCAACATATCCATGAAAATCAACTTTCGGACCATACTTATGATGATAAATATGTTTAATATTTTCGATATCGCATACTAGTATTATATGGTCAAATTCAAACTTATTAGTTTCTAATAAGTAATCATTATGTGCCGACATTATATTCATTATCCTAAATATGTGCTCGGGGTCTATTCTATCTAAATCATCAATTATTAGGACATTTTTTTTATTATTTTTTTTTACTCCCCTTAATTCAGCGATAATAGTTCTCGTGATAAAATTATTTTCAAAGAAATTCCCCTTAATATCTAAAGACCGGTCAAGGTATTCACTCAAAACTTGACTATTTGTCTTTTTCTCCATTATTTCTTTCTCATAATCCTTATAAGACTGCAAAATCGATTCAAATATATTCCAGTTAATAAAACTTCCTATTGGATCAATATTTTTAAGTGCAACTAAAAAGAACTTCGACAAATTGAACGGCAATTGATTCAAAAAATTAGTTATCAGTTCAACTTTAGAGGTCTCAAATTTTGTAATTGAAAGATCATGGTTACAAAATAGATTCATAATTATATCCACCTTAATCAATTCAAAAATATCCTCATTGGCTGAAACGGTGTATTTGGATGGAGATATTGTTATTGCATTATATTTTTCAGAATAAGCTGAAAAAAACTCTTTGATAAAAAAGGTCTTACCTACCCCAAACTTACCGGAAAAAATGATTCTATTATTATTTTCTAATTCTAAGTGAGCCTTGAAATGAGTTGAAATATCAAGTGTATCAATTTTCCCGTGCATGTTGAATATTTAAGTTATAAAACAGATATATATCCATCTCAATATCGCAAAAATATCAGTGATAGTGCTACAGCTAGTGTATTTTTGCCTTAAACTTAATCACAAAAAAATTCATACTTAAACTGCCAATTGTAAATATTTAGAATTACATGCTGATGAACAACACATTTTTTTTAAAATGTTACCAGAAAACAAGCCACCAATTGTTAACTATACCCTTCTTGCCTAGAAAAAGCATTTATCCAAGACAATAATCGATTTTTTATTATTAACAAAAATATAAGACCTGCCAGTTATTACCATTCATAGACCAATATTTCATATCCTTAACATTATGCCTCAGATCCTTTATGGCAAACATTCTTATCATTACCCACCCTTCAACAGATCATCCACCTCCGACGTACCTGGTTTAGTCTTATTATCGGCATATTCCTTCGGTGTAACCTTAAACTGCTGCAGGAAGCATTTGGAGAAATAAGACGGCGAACTAAAGCCCGTCATATAAGCTACTTCTGTGACCGTATGCTCACCGTTCAACAGGAGCTTGGCAGCATGTTTCAACCTGACGAGCTTTATCAGTTCGTTGGGGACATAACCAGACAACGACTTCAGTTTTTTATGCAGATTCGAACGACTCATCGCCATATTGCGGCTTAGTTCTTCTACAGAAAGCTGCGGGTCGATGATACGTTCTTCAATAATGCTCACCACCTTTTCCATGAATGCTTTATCCCGGCTGTTGGTCGCCAGCACACTTACATCGCTGCTCGGTTGCTCTGAAAATTTCAGGCGGAGGTTTTCCCTCGATGCAATCAGGTTCTTTGCCACCGCCACAATATGCTTGAATTTAAACGGCTTTATGATATAGGCATCCGCACCTGCCTCTATGCCTTTCAGCTCCGATTCACTATTGCCCCTGGCAGAAAGCAGCATAAAAGGAATATGGCTGTACGCGATATTCGTTTTTACCTGCTGACATAACTCAATACCATCCATCTCTGCCATCATAATATCAGAGATTATCAGGTCGATGGAATGAGCTTCGATCAGGTCCATGGCAGCCTTCCCATTGGACGCCTTTAACACATTATAGCCTGTATCGCGAAAACTATCGGCCAGGAACCGCTGTATCGCCAGATCATCCTCTACTACTAAGATCAATGGTCTTTCGTCATCGGCGATATCGTCTTCCTGTTGAGGCTCCTGCTTAGGTCTTTGCGGTGCCGTAACCGGTAATTCCAGGGTAAAGATGGTCTGTTCTCCTTCCCTGCTCTCGACAAGCAGCTTTCCGCCGTGTTTGTCTGCCAGCGAACTGGCCAGTGCCAGCCCAATACCTGTACCACCCGGATGACGATCTTCCTGTCCTTTTCTGACGGTGGTAAAGAACTGCTTAAAGATGTTCTTCAGATCGTCTGACGGTATACCTATCCCATCATCTTCCACACTGATACAAAGCCGGGCAGACTCATTTTCAGTACCCGTCAATTCATAAACAGAGATGCTCACTTTCTGCTTTGCATACCTGAATGCATTGATCAGGAGATTGCTCAATATTTTATTCAGCACCTCAGGATCGGCAGGTAATGACAAACTGCTCACCCGGAGGCTTAATGTAAATTCAATATCCTTCTGATAAGGCAACGCGGAAAACCGGGAATAAACAGACTGCACCAACGATACTACTTCTACCTCCTCTTTCCGGATCTCATAGGCATCGCTTTCGATCCTTCTGAAGTCAAGCAGCTGATTCACCAGGTCCATCAATCTTTCTGCATTCTCATCCATTACAACCAGTTGCTGCTTTTCCTCCTGCTGCCACTTATTCATTGACAGCAGTTTCTCCAATGGTGCAATGATCAGCGATAAGGGCGTTCTTATTTCGTGCGCCATCACTGTAAAGAATTCGATCTTCCTGGCATAAAACTCCTGCTCTTCCTTATTCTTCAGGCGTTCTAATCTGATCTGGTGTTTCCTCCGGATATAGGCAGAAGAATACAGATAAACACCATAAGCAGCACCCAATGCCAGCAATACAAAAATGATGTATGCTACTGTCGTCCTGTAGAAAGGCGGCTTTATGACCACTTTCATCGTGGATTCGGTCACATCCCAGTTACTCTTATCTTCTGTTGCCTTTACACGGAACGTGTAAGTGCCTGGTGACAGATTGGTATAAGTAGCCTTTCGCTGATCGCCTACATAATTCCAGTCTGCATCAAAACCATCCATCTTATACGCATAACTTAACTTCTCCGGCGCACTGAAGTTCAACGCAGCAAATTCAAAACTGATCACTGACTGATCATGCTGTAAGACCAGTTTACGCGCATAATTGATCTGTCTGGACAGGGGGCCATCTTCCTGTATCGGCACATTTCTGTTGAACAACTGAAAGTTGGTAAAAGAGACACGGATCTTATCCGTTACAGTAGATACTTTCTCCGGATAGAATGCATTGAATCCCTTGATGCCACCGGCAAACAACTTACCATCTGACATTTTATAAAATGACTTATAGTCAAACTGGCGGCTTTGCAGATTGTCCTGTGGTGTAAAATGCCTTGCTTTATGTGTTGCAGGATCTATACTATAAATGCCGTTATTTGTGGTGATCCAGATCAGTCCTGCGTCATCCTGTCTGATGCCATACACCACATTGGCATTAATACGCGCTTTATCATTATAGGCTTCTACCTGTCTGGTACGGAAGTTATACTTATGTAATCCGCCACCGTCTGATCCTATCCAGAGATTCCCCTGGTGATCATCATATAAGCTGGTCAGCTTAACCATCCCATCTGCCGCTACGCTGTCCCATTGGTCAGTCTTTTTATTATAACATATCAGGCCATTGTTGTAGGTAGCAAACCAAAGGGTTTTATTATCATCTTCATAAATATCATAGATGATGGTGTTACTGACCCCTTCGCGGAGCACACGTGTAAAATCACGCCGTCCGCTGTCATACTGGTCCAGTCCTTTGTCTGTCCCTATCCACATGACACCGTCTCTGTCCTGATAAATACAGAAAATGTTGTCACTGTTCACGGAATGAATATCTTCCGTATGATGCTGAAAATAGGTCACCTTACCCGTCCGCGGATCAAGTACATTGATACCGCCGGCAAACAATCCAATCCAGATATTGCCTGCTTTGTCCCGCAATAAGGTGTGAATATTGTGATAGGAAAGTTTTTGCTGGTTGGGAAGAAACGGGTATTGCTGAAAGTTATGGGTAATGGTGTTAAAATATTGTAGTCCGCCGTCTTCTGTACCGATCCACAACTTTCCGGGACCGTCCTCCAGGAAAGAGCTGACAGCACGACCGGCTAAACCATTTTGCTCTCCTGTCGGGTAATACAGTTCAAAAACAGGCCCCTTCTCATTAAAATAACTGGCGCCGCCAAAGAACGTTCCTATCCACATGGTACCCGCTCTGTCAGGAAATAATGAATAGATGGCATTGTCGCTGATACTGAACGGATCGTTGCCTTTGTTGATGTACGCCGTAAATCTGTTTGTCGCAAGATCCAGCACATTCAGACCTTTCTCTGTCCCCACATATAGCTTATCAGGAGACACCTGACATATTGCGCGTACAATATCATCATTGATAGCAGCCGGATTTCCTGTATTGCGGTAAACCTGAAAACTACGCTCCACCGGATCCCATTTACACAAGCCACCATTCATGGTACCTACCCACATAACACCATCCTGTCCTTTATAGATGGCATTGATGAGATCATTACTGAGTCCGCTGTTACCTGTATACAGATGAGTAAATGTTCCGCTGGAAGGATTATAGATATCTATTCCATCTCCGTATGTGCCTACCCAGATATTCCCATCATCATCCTGTGCCACCCGGGTCACCTGATCACTGGAAAGATGTGAATTGCCTGCTTTAAAATTATGCAGGGCTTTTTTCTGCGGATCATAGCTATATAAACCATTCAGCCGCGATGTAAACCAAATGATGCCATCCTTATCCCGGATAATATCAAAAACAGTTTTCTCTTTCGGCGGACCGAAATGAGAAAACTGTTCTTTTTCCAGATCAAGTATGTAAATCCCGCTTTCAGTGCCTATCCAGAGATGTGTACTGTCTATACGGGTAATGCAATGCAAAAAGTTATTGCCGAGGGAAGTGGAGTCGTTCTTTTTATACTGAAAGTTTCTGAACTGGTATCCATCAAAACGACTGATCCCGTTTTTAGTACCAAACCAGAGATAACCCTGATCATCCTGTGCGATTGTACGCACCGTACTGGAGGGCAGGCCTTCCGCTACGGAATAGTTCCGGAAACGTATCTGCTGTCCGCTGGTCTGGTAGTAAAGGAAAATCAGGCAATAAAAGATAAACTGCTTCATCGGCACATATCTGTCCATTTCATACTGGCGGACAACACCTCATTGTAACATTCACGTATTTATCTGCACAGCTTTTTGATAAAGGCTTCTTCATCTTTACTGAAAGGTGTTCCATCCTTTCTGTAGATATCATGAAACCAGAGCTGTGGTTCTTTACCATCAGGCATTGGCGTATCCCAGGCATAGATCGTATTGGTTTTACCACTTACGAATCCCCAGTTGATAGCACCTACATTTTCAGCTTTGAGTAATGGCAGGATCAGTTGAAAGAGACTGGCATTTCTCCTGGCCATATATTCCGTACAGATCAATGGTCTGTCATACTTTCTCAATGTATCAATAGTATGCTGATGATTATCAATGTACGCATAATTATGGTAAGTGATCACATCAGAATGCTCCAGCTGAAACCTGTTCAGTTCTTTGAATGCGGGCCCGTCATTCCACACACCGGCGGATATCGGTTGTGATGGTCTTACTTCACCTGCCCATTGAAATACTTTTTGCAACAGCGGCATACTTTTCCCCAGCTGTTTGTTATTACCGGGTTCATTGTAAAGGTCCCATAATAATATACGGTCATCATTTTTGAATGTAGTCAGTACATCTTTTACATATGCCTCCAATACTTTCAGGGTATCAGGATGCGTATATATCATCGTACCCGGATCTCTTACCCAACCCGAATTATGTACACCTGTTTTGGGTTCCGGCTGTTTACCCAGCCAGGCGGTATCATTCCAGCAATCATCAAAGAACACAAACAGGGTTTTGATATGGTGGCTGGAAGAGATGGTCAGATAAGTATCCAGCCTTTTCTTAAACCCGGCCTTATCGGCAGTCCATAGCAGGTGATGCAGATATACCCGCATCACATTAAATCCCAGGTTTTCTGCCCAGCCCAGTTCACGGTTGATAGTAGCTGTATCAAATGTTTCCGGCTGGAACATTTCCAGCTGATTAATGGCCGTAGATGGCTGGAAATTACTTCCTTTCAGCCATCCCTGTTTTGCATACCATTGCTTTGCCTTTTCGGCGGACCATTTACTTTGTGCGGTGGCCATGTTAGCAGAGAACAGGCTACAGGCGATCAATATGAGGACGTTTCTTATGAACATACGTGTTAGGTTTGATGGTTTATCAATCTGCAAAACAGATCTATTGGTTTACTTTTTACCCGGTTTAGGAAACACATTGTGTGTATTTGCCCATTGCCGCCATTGTGCTGACATACGGGTCACTACATCCGGATGCCGGGCAGCCAGATCGTTCAGCTCTGTTTCGTCCTGATTGATCTTATATAAATGCCAGGTGGAATCACCTGACAAAGAGACCAGCTTCCAGTCTCCTTCCCGTACATAGCGGGCGTTAAAATGTTCGTTGTACAACACATCATGTCCTGCTACTTTTTTGCCTTCGAATGCAGGCAGCAGACTAACACCAGTGGAAGGCGTAATAGCATGCCCTTTATACGTTTGCGGATAGCTGGCTTTGGCCACGTTCAGGAAGGTGGGCATAAAGTCCATAACGTGCCCCAGCTGGTCTGCAAACGCTCCTTTTGCCTTAATACCTTTTGGCCAGTAAGCGATCATCGGCGTACGTACGCCGCCTTCATAGGATTGTGCCTTTGCGTACTGATAAGGTGTATTCACCACATTGGCCCAACGCTCGCCGATGGAAGCAAAAGTAGTCTGCGGACCCGGCAACACATCTTTCTTTACCGGGTAACTGATCTCTTTTCCATCCCTGGTTTGTCCGGGGCGGTCAAAGCCCGGGCCATATCGCATACAGTTTTCAGGACTCGCGCCATTATCACTTAAGAAGATGATGATCGTGTTGTCAAGTTTGCCGGTTTCCCGCAATGTCTGAATCAGGCGGCCAATGCCCTGGTCCATACGGTCAACCATCGCTGCATGTACTGCCATCGCCCGTGCATCCCATTCCTTATCCGGGTTCTTATCCCAGCTCAGCTGATTATTCATACGGGGTGATAAAGGAGTAGTTGCAGGATCGATCAATCCCTGTGCGACCATCCTTTTATAACGGGCTTCCCGGATAGCATCCCAGCCTCCCTTGTAAGTCTGTTCGTATTTCTTTATATCTTCCGGCAATGCCTGCAATGGCCAGTGCGGAGCTGTATGTGCAACATACAGGAAGAAGGGTTTATCTTCCTTACTAAGCGCTTTCACATAACTAACAGCTGTATCGTTGATGGCATCTGTATGATAATAATCACTGGGGACGGTTTCAACCGGCGTTGTACCATTTACCAGACTAAAAGGATCAAAGTAGTCCACCACACCGAAGATATTGCCGTAATACTTTTCAAATCCTCTGTTGACAGGGTATTGTTCCACCGGTGAGAAATACGGATGTGATGCCTGGTGGTTCAGCCATTTCAGTTGTGCTGCCGGTGTGGATTGTTCAACCGTATTGGATACATGCCATTTGCCTGACATTGCCGTATGATAACCGGCATCTTTCAATACCTCTGCCAGTGTAACCGTGTTCTCCGTGATATACCCGCGATATCCGGCCTCTGGTCTTGCCGTTGTCATTTCACCGATACCTGCCTGCTGGTTATATAAACCAGTCAGCAGGGAAGCCCTGGAAGGACAGCAACGTGAAGTATTGTAGAAATGCCTGAAGCGCAGACCATTTGCTGCCAGATAATCGAGATTGGGTGTTTGTATCTCCCCACCGTAGCAGCCAAGATCAGAGTAGCCAAGATCATCCGCCAGTATCAGTACGATATTGGGTCTGTCATCTTTACTGACGGTTGTCTTGTTGTTCTTACGGCTTCCCGTACAGGAAGATAGAATGATCAATGATGATAATAATACGTTCCGCGCTTTCATAGTGTCAGTTTTTTCAATTCAGCTTTCAATGTCTTTATGATTTCCGGATGCTGGCTGGCGAGATTATGCGTCTCTCCCGGATCCTTTTGCAAATCGTATAGTTGTTCTACAGGCGCCAGTCCGGTAGCTATTTTCTTGTTTTTCATCCAGTCGGGCGTTGGTGTCGTCTGTGGAGCAATATATTTCCACCGCTTATCCCGCAGCGCAAGTGTATAAGACTCTTCCAGCAGGTATTTTCTGCCCTGTACAGACTTCCCCAGCCAGACGTCCAGCGCATTCCGGCTATCCGGTGCGGCGCCTGCCGGTAACTGTTGCCCTGTCAATGCTGCAAAAGAAGCCATCAGGTCAACCTGTGAACACAAAGCTGCTGAAACACCCGGACGTATTGTGCCTGGCCAGTAAGTAATGGTAGACATTCTTGTACCGGCTTCAAGGGCACTGTATTTTCCGCCGCTGAATATCCCCGCCGGTTTATGGCCGTTGTTCAGTTGTCCGGCCTGATCTTCGTAGCCATCATCTAATACCGGACCGTTATCACTACTGAATACGATCAGTGTATTTTTCGCAATCCCCAGTGAATCCAGTAAATGCGTAATCTCTCCTACTAACCAGTCCATCTCTGCAATCACATCTCCACGGGCGCCTAATGTAGTTGTACCGGCAAATTTCCTATTCGGTGTACGCGGCACATGTATGTTAGGAAAAGGATAATAAAGGAAAAATGGCTTGTCCTTATGCCCTGTTATGAAGTCTTTCGCCTTTCCGTTCAATACCATGGGAATCTCTTCATCTACCCATCTCGCACGTTTTCCACCGGTCATAAAACCAATCCTGCTGATGCCGTTTATAATCGTATTACTATGCTGTGTGTCCGCCCGCTGCTTCAGCAGTTGCGGGTCAGAGAGTCCGGTAGGCTCATCCCCGATCATTGCTGCATAACTCACAGCGATAGGGTCGCTGGGATCCAGATTAGGCACCCTGCCATTCTCCACAAAAACGGTAGGTACCCGATCTGTGGTAGCCGGAATGATAAAAGAATAGTCAAATCCGATCTCATTCGGACCTGGACCAATGTTATCATTCCAGTTAATGACGCCATTCCCCAAACCCAAATGCCATTTACCGATCACGGCGGTCGTATACCCCGCCTGTTGTAACATGCGTGGTAAAGTATGCGTCTCCGGTTGGATCAGCAAAGGTGCATCACCTGGCAGAATAGCTGCTTTCTTTCGGAAGGCGTAGGTACCTGTCAGTAAGGAGAGCCTGGACGGCGTACAGGTGGCCGCTGTACAATGCGCATCCGTAAACCGCAATCCCCTGCTGGCAAGACGGTCTATATTTGGCGTCTTTACGGCTGATGCGCCGTAACAACCTACATCGCCATATCCCAGATCATCTGCATACAGCAGGATGATATTCGGCTTTGACTGGGCAACGACATCCCCTCCGGATAAGCCGAATAGCCCAGCCAGCAATAGTATGATACGGTATTTATTTCTTTGCTCCATAATGCACAATATCTACAAAATCATTAAACCATAAAGGATTAGGTGTATAAGATCCATCTGCCTGCTTTTGCAGACTCTTCATCGGAAAGATCGGATTCACAAACCATATGCCGGTACCAGGCGTGACCTTTGCCGGTGCGGACTGACTGAGATAACCATAAGTAGCCAACACCACGCCATATTGCCGGAAGTACCTGTAATAGGTCTTCATAAAATGTGGTGGAAACCAGGAACGGGAAGCAAACATCTCCGCCCATTCCGCTGCACTGACCTTCTCTGTATTGGCTTTACTATACCATTCATACAACTTCATTCCGGACGGGTAATTGTATTTAC
The DNA here is from genome assembly GCF_900114995.1 of Chitinophaga sp. YR627. Lineage (GTDB taxonomy): Bacteria > Bacteroidota > Bacteroidia > Chitinophagales > Chitinophagaceae > Chitinophaga. Next base: position 159,893 of record NZ_FOUX01000007.1, on the reverse strand, counting down.
TGGCAAAGGCAATACCAGCATCACTGCTCCCCAACTCATCGGATACATGCTGGTTATACAACCGGAAAAGAGAATACTCCGGAACAATAATCGGCTTATCCGGCATAATAGTACGCACAAAACGGAATGCTTTTTCCATATCAAGAGAATCACTGATATGGAGATGGATAGCCAATCCTTTGATACGGCTGTTCTCCTGTGCCAGGCGGATCAATCCTGTTACTCCTGGTTTCTCTTGCTGTTCTTTCTCAAACAACGCAGGCAATGAACCGACATACACATCCGGACGTGTCAGTTGTGTATGCTCCCGGTAATAAGGCTCCACCACTTCATTCAATAATCTTTCTGTAAATCTGACCAGGGGCACTACTCCTTCTGCATTCAGCTGCAGGTCCTGTTCCATCGTTTCCAGATTAGGCTCATTACCTAACTTGAAGATATCCACATAAGCACCCACCCGATTGAGGATAGCTGTCACTGTTGCAAAATACTTTTTCTCTTCAGGCGATCCCGGCGCCGGGATCGGTAATTTAAACTTCCTGAAGTCCCAGCGGAAACCAAAAGCCACTTTATAACCGGCCTTCTTTGCATCGATCAGTTTTTCCAAACCTGGTTCGGTAGCAGGATCTTTCTCTCCATTGATATATTGAAAAATATAAGGCGTGGTACGGATCCATTTTACCGGCGTTTTCCGCAGATAGACCAGATCAATGATCTCAGGATCATGATTGAAGTTAGCGCCTATCTCCTGGGCATGTATCGCGACAGGCAACAACATTATCAGCGCTGCGCATATTTTTCTGATCATGTTTAGTTTGATTTAAGAGCGTCATAAAATTTAGCCGCACGGTCTGTATCCGGTCTAAGTTTTCCATCTGTCCATTTTACAGGCACAAGTCCTGGTCTGCAGGTGACCGTAAACTTCGTACCCATGATCCCTCTTGGGTTGAAGAAGGTGGTTGACCACCAATAACCCTCCTGGTCTTTAAATATATTGTTATGCCCACCCTGTAAGATAGCGGCATAACGCGGACCATAAGGACCGTAAATATTGTCTGCTTCTGCCACGACCACATCATAACTGTACAGGGAGTCCTTTTTGTTCTTATCATCCCGCAGGTAAGAAAAAGTACCGTCTGCTTTTTTCACCGACCAGATGGTTTGCAGGAGCTGGTATTTCCCTGCATGCCTGGTAATAAAAACCCCTTCGATATAAGGTTCCTGTTGATACGGCGTTTCTTCCATTCTGCGGAAAGGCTCCGCCACATCACTCAGATCAGCCTTCATCCTGGCAATAAAATGATTATGACCGATCAGATAGACGGCACCATTATCATCTTCAAAAAGGCTGAGATCAATATTGGGAAAGAGGGCTTTTTGCCTGTTTCCTTTTATGTTCCTGTAAGGCCCTTCCGGTTTGCCTGAAACACTTTCCAGCACAAAAGAACCGATGCCACCATTGATACAGGCGATCAGCAGCCATTTCTTTTTACTTTTGATGTAATGCAGCTCAGGAGCCCATACGGCACGGTAGAAAGAATCAAGCCGATCCCTGTTAGGTGACATGGCGCCCGGCTCCAATGCTTTTCCTTTCTGCTGCCATGCGGCGGCGTCTTTATCAAAGCTCCAGATCCTTCCCATCGACTCCCACTGTTGCATATTTTTTGATCTCCACAGATATAGTCCGTCGTTGTAATCCCAGCAATGCACTCGTCCCGCGGGAAATACCCGGCCAGGTGTAGCTGTGGTACCGGTCATATAGTAATATCCATCTGGTCCCGTCATGACGTAGGTATCCCGCATCCATTGATCCATAACCGGCACTACGGATGCAGGTACGGTTAAAGCAGGGTCGCCTACCGGCGCCGTTGGGTTACTATATCTGGTTGTCTGTCCATAGGATATCAGTGCAGACAGGCATACAAACCATGTGATGGCAATACTTCGTTTCATCATAATGAATACTTCCTTTAGCGTATACTATTGATCAATAATCCGGGTTTTGCTTACATGCCGGATTCGCATCAATTTCCGTCTGAGGTATCGGGAACAATTTATGCTTGTCTGCAGCAGCAGTGATCCCTCTTGCTTTCGCCAGTGAAATGAATTTATCATGTCGTAACAGGTCTTCTCTTCTCAGGCCTTCACTATAAAACTCCCAGGCTCTTTCCCGCAGGATCAGGTCTCTGAGTACCTCTTTACCCGTCGCATCGGCCAGGGTCAGATTGCCGATACCCGCTCTTTTTCTCACCTGGTTGATCAGGTCCAGCGCTTCCTGTGTAGGGCCGTTCACTTCATTCAATGCCTCTGCACGACTCAGTAAGATATCCGCATACCGGATAATAGGCACGTCGTTGCCGCTATGGTTACCTACCGTGGCATTATCCCAGTATTTCAGACTTCTCACGTTGTCTGGTGTGGAGAGCAGGTTCACCCAGGCATTGGATGTATTTATATAATGACGCAGCAGCAGGATCGACCGCTGGTCATTGATGGTATCGAATGTGTTGGTAAATGAAGAACGCATTCTGTATTGTGTGGCAAAATTGGCCATAGAAGCGGTCCAGGTAAAAGCAGGCACCTGCGCAGATGTTTTGAAACCCGGCGGTAAAGCACCAGCTGAATACCAGTTACCAAAGCCCTCCTGATTACGGCAGGGATGTACCATGATCATCTCCTTGTTACCTTCATTCTCCACAGTGAACAGACTCTGATAAGTGGGGAACAACTGGTAATACCCGAAATTCATTACCTGCTGACAAGCATCCGCTGCCTTCTGCCATTGACGGGTATTGAGATAGAATTTAGCGAGCACGCTCCAGGCAGCACCTTTGTTAGCTCTTGCAAAAGCTTCTTCCTTACCAGGATCAGGCAGATCAGTAATAGCAGCCGCCAGTTCGGTCTCAATAAAAGACTTCATCTGTTCATCAGTAGCCCTTGCCAGCACGGCTTCAGAAGTACTGGATGTACGCAGTGGCACAGGACCAAACCAGATGTAGAGCAGATAGTAGCCATAAGCTCTCAGGAATCTGGCTTCTGCAGCATATCCTTTCTTACCTGCATCCGGCGCATTTACATTGCCGATATTTTCCAGTACGATGTTCGCATCGCGGATCGTGCGGTAAGTAGGCGCCCATACGTCTGCCTGCAAAGTACCCAGCGAAGCATCCCAGGTAAAATTGATCAGCTGTACCAGTGTGAGGTTCTCTGCACCACCGGTATTGTAACCAACATCAGTAGTTACTTCCGCATTGTTGATCAGGTAGCGGGTAGGTGTTGGATTTTGGATACCGGCATAAGAAGAAAACAGGACAGACCTGATCCCTTTTTCTGTTGTTAATACATTACCAGGAGCAAATTCTCCCGGAGGCGTAACATCCAGCGCTTTTTCACACGCTGTTTGAGTCAGTATAGCGACGATTATTAAAGACAGTATGATAAACTTTTGCATAAAATCATTTTTAGAATTGAACATTTAACCCGAATAAGAAACTGCGTGTCATCGGGTAAGAGCTATAGTCTATTTTCAGGATATCATCACCAATAGAATTGACAGCAGGATCAATACCTGAGTATTTGGTGATGGTAAACAGATTCTGGCCGGTCACATAAGCCTGTAGCCCTTTTATCACTTTATTATGCAAATTGAAATCGTAGCTGAGTCTTACAGATTGCAGACGCAGGTAAGAAGCATCTTCTACGGTTCTTGAATTCACGGTTTGTTGTCCCTGTGAGGTTGGATTGACGAATGAAGGATATTCATTGGTCGGATTCTCCGGTGTCCAGCGGTTCAGGTAAGGTTTCGCCAGTTTATTCCTTCTGAAGCTGATAGGGAAATAACTGTCAATAGCCGCATTGTTCAATACACTGCCTCCCTCTGATCCTTCCAGGAATACAGAGAGAGACACTCTTCTGAAACTGAAGGTATTGGTGATACCATAGGTAAAATCAGGTAATGATTTACCAAGAATGACACGGTCATCTGCATTGATCTGTTTATTATTATCCAGGTCCCTGAACTTCAGATCACCTGGTTTAACACCCGTTGGCGCATTGGAGAAATCATCATGTGTCTGCCATACGCCCAGTACGTCATATCCATAGTAGGAACCCAGGGATTCACCGGGTTTGATGATACTGGCATTGGTAATGAAGCCTGCACCTCCGGTAATGATCTGTTTCAGCGGACCGAGACTTAACACGCGGTTCTTTACTGTAGAGAGTACGGTACCGATGTTCCAGTTAAAACCTTGTTTACTGCGGAGTACATCAGCGGCAATGTGCAGGTCAATACCGGTATTTTTCATACGGCCGATATTCTGTGTTTTTACGGCAAAGCCAGTGCTCAAAGGTTGTGGCAGATCGAGCAGCAGATCGGAAGTACGTCTTTCGTAATATTCAAGGGAACCGGTCAGACGGCTATCGAAGAGTGCAAAGTCAATACCGATGTCCGCCTGTTTAGCAGCCTCCCATTTCAGGTCAGGATTGGCTACACGGGAAGGCGCCAGAGAGGTATAGCGATTTCCGCCAAATACAGCGTCTCCTCCGCCGGAGAAAGTAGTGATATAAAGATAATTGGCGATCGACTGGTTACCGATCACGCCATAGCTGAGTCTGAATTTCAGTTCATCGATAAAGCTGACACCTTTCAGGAAAGACTCTTCATGCATTTTCCAGCCCAGTGCCACAGAGGGGAAATAACCGAAACGGTTATTCACACCGAACCTGGACGATCCATCTGCCCGGAAACTGGCCGTCAGCAGATAACGGTCCTTATAACTATAGTTCACCCGTCCGAGGAAGGAAATGATCTTCGTAGATGCACGGCCGCTACCGATCTGATTCAGGGTACTGTTACCGGTACCGATGGCATTGTAGGTAAGATCGGGTAATGCATATCCACGACCGTTACCACCAAAGGAATTAGACCCGAAGTGTTCAGAGGTTGCACCTGCCACTGCACTGATAGCATGGTCCTGACCAAAGTCCTTTTTATAGTTCAGCGTCGCCTCTCCCATGTAATAGTTCACGTTACCGGTATTAATAGAGGCGATACCTCCTGTAGGAGCACCCAATATCGTAGAGGGGTCCAGCCAGGTATTGCGCTGGGTAATATTTACATCCCCGGAGCCTCTTACTTTAAGCGAAAGTCCCGGTATGAAAAAGTACTCTCCGTATATGGTACCGAAAGTCCGGAAACCATCACTATTGGCATACTGTCCGTTTGCCAGGATCAGCGGGTGATCCATGGTGGTCATAAATGGTGAACGGTTATAGTTGCCATTGGCGTCATATACCGGATAGCTCGGATCGTAGTTGATAGCCGCATATAAGGCACTGGCGTTTTCATTCACACCGATCCCGACAGAGTTGAAGTTATCCCGTATATAAGAGGTATTGAAATTGATGCCAAATGCGTACTTCTGTGCCACGCTGTTTTCCAGGTTCAATCTGGCGGTATATCTTTTTACGGAAGAATTCTGCAATACGCCTTCCTGGTTGAAATAACCTAACGAGGCATAGAACCGTGTATTATCCTTTCCGCCGGATAAAGAGAGGTCATGACTCTGCACATTGGCGGAGCGGTACAGTTCCTTTTGCCAGTCTACATTTACCGGGTCATTGGTCACCCTTTCAGAGGCGACCCCACCTCCATCATCAATAATGGCGTTTAGTACGTCTTTATATTGCTGACCGGTCAGCATCTCCAGTGAATTGGAGGCTTTCTGTACGCCATAGTAAGTGCTATAATTAACACTTAACCTGCCACTCTTTCCCTTTTTAGTGGTGATCATTACTACCCCGTTAGAACCACGGGAACCGTAAATAGCCGTAGCAGAGGCGTCTTTTAATATTTCGACAGACTCAATATCCGCCGGATTCAGACTGTTCAGCGGGTTACGTGGATTGGGCGTGGCTACGAAACCTGCGCCACTGCCTGTTACCGGAGACAGGTTATTTACCGGCATTCCGTCAATGACATATAAAGGGTCATTTCCGGCGGTTATGGAACTGGCGCCTCTGATCTTTACACTCATCGCACTGCCGGGTTCACCGCTTTTCTGATAGACCTGGACCCCGGAAGCGCGGCCCATTAATGTCTGCTCGACGTTGATGTTGGCGCCCGGTGTAAGATCTTTTGATTTCAGGGATACAACGGCGCCCGTCACATCCGATTTTTTCACTGTTCCATATCCGACAACGACCACTTCTCCCAGGTTCTCATTCTTTAATTCCAGGGTGACGTTCAGTGTACTGTTGTCCGATACAGGTACTTCCCGGGTGGTATAATCCACTAAATAGAACAATAAGACGGCTTTGTTATCCGCTACCTGGATAGAAAAGTTACCATTGGCGTCGGTGGAGGTCCTGGTATTTCCCCCTTTTAATAATACGGTTACGTTGGCCAGTGTAGTCCCTTTGTCGGCTGACGTAACCTTCCCCCTGACAGTTCGGTTCTGGGCATTCGCCAGCAACCCAAAAAATAATAGCAATTTGATCAGCAGCAAACGTGCAGCAAGCGTTGGAATTCTCTTCATTTGAAATTGGTTTTAACGGGTCTTGGCAAACCAGGGATGCAGGAATGAGTACCTGAGGCTCAGTGGTGGAATTGCCCCTCAGTGTTCCTGATGTATTTAAATATTGCGGCCGTAAGGTGGGTGGGCCAGATAAGAAATGATGCCGCAGGAGCATACGATCGCCCTGCCGGCGTTTTTGAAAAACGTAACGTACTCTTCATGATGGAATTTATATTGGCTGCTATAAAGTACCGATCAATCAGTCGTCAAGACTGTAAGTTTTGTAGCAAAAAATGAGAATTATGTAGTGATGGAGACGAAGACAAAAAAACCATCTGTTTGATTTACAACGTCTTACATTCTTCGGTATTGCTAAAGCGTGTCTTAACAGATCTTCCAAAAACAGGTGACGCTTTTCTGATCTGTGTAAATATTTATGCCTGAATCAGCTAATATGACTGCCGGCATCATTGCCGGTATTTTCTTCGATGTATCCCCTTATTACACCGCTATTACGCCGTTACTTCTTCGCTCATGAGCGGATAGATAACGGCGTAATAGCGGCGTAGTAAGGGTTTAATCGAAGAAACAGGCCGGAAATACGGAGAAATATTGACCCCTGGCCTGTACCTGCCATCGGTAATTTTTCCGTTTTGCGTAAATTCTTTTCCCGATTGTTAAAGGACTAATACCGCTGACTGCGCCAATTTTGCGGAAATTACACCCATCACACCATGAGGCAATTTCTACAGATTTTCCTCTTTTTGTTACCTTTCTACTGTTTGGCATCTGTGAATGAAGAGAATGATTTTGGTACCATTAAAGGCAAAATAACAACCAACGACAACCGCCCTGCATCCGCGGTAACTATTATGATAAGAGGTGCAAAGAAGACAACACTTACAAATGAGGATGGTACATTTACCATCGCGCATGTTCCCGCCGGCAGCCATCAGCTGGAGGTATCCCTGGTGGGCTATGCCCCTATACAGGAGGAAGTAAGTGTGGAAAAAGGAAAAGTGACAGAGGTTGCGCTGCAATTGCAGGTATCCAGTACACAGTTGAAGGAAATCTCCATCACCTCCAACCAGAATAAATTCAGCCGCAGGGAAAGCGAGCAGATCGCCCGCCTTCCTATTAAAAATCTGGAAAACCCACAGGCATACCAGGTAGCGGGTAAAGAACTGATTGAAGAACAGGTCATTACCGAAAGAACTGATCTCTACCGTAATATCCCTGGCGCAGTACCCAATTTCGCTGCCGGTGGTTCCCAGGGTCTGACCATCCGTGGTTTTGCAAATGCTACAGGTATGCGTAACGGTATGGTTACCAGCGCTATCGTCCCATTAAACCCGATCATTCTGGAAAGAGTGGAAGTGATCAAAGGCCCATCCGGTACTTTGTTTGGCAGTAACCGTAATACCACCTTTGGCGGTGTATTTAATTATGTCACCAAAAGACCTTACGATGCCTTCGGTGGTGAGATCAGCCTTACAGGCGGTAGTTTCCAGTTCGGCCGTATAACCGCCGATATCAACGCTCCCCTTAATAAGGAAAAGACCCTCCTGTTCCGCCTGAACGCAGGCGCCCAGACAGAAGGTTCCTTCCAGGACCAGGGTTATGCGAAAAACTATACGATTGCACCGACCATTACCTATCAGCTGACCGACCGTCTGAAACTGACGCTGGACGTTGAGCTGACAAGGGCTTCCTATACCACTACTTCCTTTGGTATAGACTCCATGAGCAAAGTGACCGCCCGTAATTTTAAAGACCTCCCGATCGGCTACAAACGCTCTTATATTAATAATAGCGTAGATGTATCGAACGGCATCAATAACATCCAGGCACAGGCAGAATACAAGATCTCTGATAGCTGGACATCCCAGACCAACTACCTGTATTCCGAAGGCTTTTACAAACACCTGTTATGGACGACCCTGTCACTGGTAAGTGATTCCATGATGAACCGTACTGTCAGGAACCAGACACCGGAGACATTTGGTAACATCCAGCTGCAACAGAACTTTATCGGTGATTTCTACATCGGTTCCTTCCGGAACAGGGTGGTTATCGGCCTGGACTACAACTATAACTACAATCAGCTCTACCGCGCCACTGTATCATATGATAAGGTAAATATCAACAATCCGTTGCCGGATATCAGTGCGGAGAAGATCAATGCCCTGGCTTACCAGAAAGGATTTGTCGGTACTACTTCCAAGGCGTACAACTACAGTGCTTATATTTCAGATGTATTTAATATCACGCCTTCCCTGATGGCGATGCTGAGTTTACGTGCGGACCGTTTCACGACGGATGGGACCTATGCGATCGCCACCGGTAAATACACCGGAGAGTATAGCCAGAATTCCCTGTCTCCTAAATTCGGATTGGTATACCAGGTCGTAAAAGAGAAAGTATCCATTTTCGGTAACTATATGAATGGGTTCGTGAACCTGGGACCTGTAACACAGCCGGACAACACCATTCTTACCCTGAAGCCGCAATATGGCAATCAGTGGGAAGGTGGTGTAAAGGTGGACTTAATCGAGGGTAAACTGAGTGGAAGCGCCAGCTATTATGATATTGCTGTAACAAACTCCACCCGTACAGAGGTACAGGATGGTAAGACCTTCACCCGTCAGGACGGTACACAACACAGCAAGGGATACGAAGCCGATATCACCACCAGTCCTGTACAGGGCCTGAATATCGTAGCCGGTTACGCACATAACGAAAACAAGTATACCAATGCCACCCCTGCCCTGCAAGGCAAATATGTGACTGCCAGTCCTAAAGATGTAGCCAACATCTGGATCAGCTATCACCTGACACGCGGTAAGGCAAAAGGTCTTGGTTTTGGCGCAGGTGCTAACTATATCGCCGACTCCTGGTTTGAGGCTACCAATACCTTTGTGCTGCCAGGCTATACGCTTGTCAATGCCACTGTGTATTATGATCAGCCTAAATTCAGATTGTCTGTGAAAGCCAATAACCTGCTGAACCAGGAATACTGGAATCCGGTAGGTACACCACAAAAACAACTGAACTTCCTCGGTAGCATCTCGGTGCGATTCTAAGCTGTCTGATTAAGATAAAAGAGAAAGGGTGTCCGCCAACAGATGGCGAACACCCTTTCTCTTTTTATGAGCAGTGATCAATGCTGTACCTGCGGAATATCCTGTTTTTGTAAAGCCGTATAGTCTAACTTCCCATTGGGCGTCAATGGAAAATCTTCAACCAGCTGTGCTTTAAAGGCTGTCGGATGCAATCCCAGCTTTTTAGACAGCAATGATCTTATATAACTTTCCTCCAGTCCTGTGATCCGGTGAAACACCAGCAGGTGTTTATCCTCAACTCCGATACAGGCAAACGTTTCTCCCTGTATTTCCTGCTTTAAAATGCTTTCCACTTCATCGAGGTTGATACGGGTGCCAAACAACTTTACAAATCGTTTTAAACGGCCTGTAATGTAATAATACCCATCCTCATCACAGGTAGCCACATCACCGGTATGTAACACCGGTAAACGCTCAAAATTCGTCAGATCGGCTGCGGTTGTTGCATAACCACCAAATACATTCGGTCCGCTATATAATAGCTCATGGGTATCAGGCGCCAGTGTGAACTGACCTCCCCTGATGGGCTTACCAATGGAGCCGTTTTTAGTCAGCAGGTCTTGCGGTGGCATATAAGCCATACGGGCAGTCGCCTCCGTCTGACCATACATCACGAAGAACTGTTTGTTCCTGTCAGCCAGGTATTCACCAAAGGCTTTGATCAGTGTTCCATTCAGTTTTCCACCGGCCTGTGTCATGTATCGTAATGAAGGATATTCTTTACGATTAAACCCGATCCGGTGCAACATCTCATAGACATAAGGTACACCAGCCACAGAGGTATAGCCATAACGCTCCATGTCCTCCCAGAATTCCTTCTGTATCACATCCCGGTTACCACATACGATCTGTCCGCCGGCAATGCTGTTCGTCGTAAAAACAGATAATCCGTATGAATAGAATACCGGCAGGTTCAGGGGGGTAACATCGTTGCTGTTAATGGGCAGATAGTCAAGAATGGACAGGGCATTCTGCTCCAGATTATCCTCTGACAACTTTACAAATTTAGGCGAACCCGTAGTGCCGGAGGTACTCAGCAACACCTTAATATCGGGATGTATTACATTCCGGATACCTTTCCTGTTACAGAAAAGCATATTATCCTGTAAGTCCCGGTCGGGTATCTCGGTCCTGGTTACATCATAAATGTAATAAGGCTCATATACTTCCTCCAGCCGCTGCTTATAATCCAGGTGTAACTTCGGACTTAACAGCGCCAGGGTTAATCTGCTATTCAGACATTGTAATAACAGCTTGACAGATGCGATGGAATTATCCAGGTACAGAAAAGCCAGTGCAGGTCTTTCTGTAATATCCCAGACGTCTTTCATCAGATCCGGCAGCGTATAACTGTCCCCTGTAACTGCATCGAGATACCGGAGACTTTTATTCTGTGCGATCAATCCGTATAAACTCATATCTCTATGTTATGCTTTCTAAGGGTTTCCTTTACTTGTTCCACGCTGCTCATTTCCAGTACTTCTTCCGTATCAATGGTGATGCCGAAAGCAGCTTCCAGTTCGGTAATGAGATAGATATGTGATACAGAGTCCCATTCCGGGATACTCTGATAACTAAGATCATCTGTTACCTGTTCTGCGGGTATAGATAATGCAGCTGCGATAATATCGTGTAGTGTTTGAGTTGTGTTCATGAGACAAAATTTTTAGATCAGATCTTTACTTTTTTCCATTTACCGCTACGGAAGACAATAAGACAAGCAGCGGCTAATACGATTTCAGATGCGAGAATTGCGATGAATATACCCTGCGGCCCCCAGTTGGAATGTATACCCAGGAACCAGGCCAGCGGCAGCTGTGTTATGTAGAACATCAGCACATACAACAGGGTTACCACATTTACGGAACCAGCCGCGTTGAGTGAGCGGGAGATCACCATGGTATATCCAAAGAAAAAATAGGCGATGGACATGTAACGGAGATAGAGTGCCGCATTCTGTGCAACCGTCTGTTCACGTGTAAAAATGTGCACGATACTTTCACCTGAAGCCAGCAGAAATAATGCGATACTACCCAGGAAACACATATTGAAGGCGCCCGTTTTCCAGACTGATTGCTCTGCCCTTTCCGGCTGTCCCGCACCCAGGTTCTGTCCTGTCAGTACGCCGGCGGCATTCGCAATCCCCCAGGCGGGTAGTACGGTGAACATGATGATACGGTTAGCCACAATATACCCCGCCAGTACACTCTCTCCCAGTTTAGCAACGATGATGATCATCAGGAAACGGCTGGAAGAAGGTATAATATACTGTAGGGTGCCGGAGGCGGCCAGTTTGCAGATACGTTTAATGATGGATGGAACCAGCATCAGTTGCTGTCTGCCGATCTGGATCACCTTCTCCGCTTTTGCAAAATACCAGCACTGATAACTGACACCTACGAGATTGGCGATACCTGTAGCCATTGCTGCACCTAATAAACCAAAGGAAGGAATGGGCCCTACACCAAAGATGAGTACTGCACACAATACAGCATTCACAGCATTGGACAATAACAGCGTACGCATCGCCATGGCCGCATTACCTGCACCACGAAAGATCCCGTTCATTAAAACGCGCATCACGACCAGCAGAATACAACCAAACATAATACGCGAGAACAGATCGCCTTCATGTACGAGTTCAGCAGAGGCGCCGGCCAGGTGCAGGATACTTCTGTTAAAAGTGATCGATAGTATACTGAAGATAACAGAGATCGTCACGCCCAGATAGATGGCCTGCATTGCTGCCAGACCGGCAGTACGTGGTTTCTTCTCTCCTACTCTTCTGGATATGACAGCGGTGGCCGCAATACTTAACCCCATTGCCACAGAGTGGAAAATGATGATCACAGAATTGACGACCCCCACAATGGTGATAGCCCTTTCTCCCAGACTACTCACAAAAAGAAGATCTACCATCACAAATAATGATTCCATCGCCAGCTCCAGCATAGAGGGTACTGACAAAAGAAAGGTGGCACGATTGACACTTCCGGAGGTAAAGTCTTTCTCCGTACCGGCAATCGCACTTCTGAACAGATTCAATATAGAACGGGCTCTCAGCAGCACAGCATTCATTCGTAATAATGGTTTAACATTAAAGGATGGCTAAATCATTAGCAGTTTCTTTGACATTGATAACACCGAAATCCTGGTAGGCAATGCGCTCTTCTATCTTATACACTTCTCTGCCTGCGATCGCATTAATGATATGTGAATTGCGATAAGCACCCATGCCCAGATCCGGCGTTACAAAACCATGTGTATGCAGTTCTGCGTTCTGTACGAAGATCTCGCTGTTCTGCACATCTATGGTGTAGTTACGGTGCACATCCATCAGGTTGTCAGATGTACGACGGATCCGCTCTTCTATACCACTGACGATAGCAGGTTCATTGTATTTATATCCTGTCGCCAGTATAACGGACTTTGTATCCAGGGTGAAACGGCGTTGCTGCTGTACGTGATTAAAATGTAAGGTATATACGTCGTTGCCGGTACCCGGTGTAATAGCTGTCAGCTCACTATTGGTATTCAGCTGTACATTGAGCTTTTTACCACCTACACTCATCTCATACATGGTATCAAAGATCTCGTTGATAAGATCGTAGTTGATGCCTTTAAAGAGCGTATTCTGAGCTGCAAGTATCTTTCTGCGGCGTTCCGGAGGCATTTCATAGAAATAGTCTACATACTCCGGAGAAGTCAGCTCCAGCGTCAGTTTTGAATATTCCATCGGAAAGAATCTGTCAGCCCGTGTAAACCAGTTCAGTTGTAAGCCGTTCGCCGTTTCCGGTAACAGCTCATAAAAGATCTCTGCAGCGCTTTGTCCGGAGCCAATGATCGTTACATCTCCTTTCTTCAGTATATCTGCCTTATTAGGCAAATAAGCAGAGGTATGTATAACGCCAGGCAGTTGTTCTCTGTTTACAAAAGAAGGCGTGTAAGGCTGTGTACCTGTACCGAGTACCAGCTTTTCTGCATACCAGGTGGTCACGTCGCCTGTTTTGGTTTGTTGTACGGTCACTTCATACAAACCGTCCTTATAGGCCAGGCGGGACACTTTATGCGAGAAACGGCAGGAGGGCAATTGTTTTATTGCCCACTGACAATAAAGGTTATACTCTCTGCGCAACATATAATAACTCTCTCTGATAAAGAAAGGGTATAAACGACCTGTCTGTTTCAGAAAGTTGAGAAAGCTGAACCAGCTGGTAGGATCGGCCATCGTTACCAGATCGGTACCCATGAATGGTGTTTGTAAGGTGGCGCTTTGCAACATCAGACCAGGATGCCAGTCGAAGCCTTCTGACTGATCAAAAAATACAGCGCTGACATCTTTTACAGGATGCAGCAGGGCAGCAAGCCCCAGATTAAACGGACCAATGCCGATACCAATAAGATTATATACGGGAGACTGTTTCATGAGTTGTTTGTTTAATTGCTGTGATGGATAGTGGCGCGAGATGCTGGTTTTCCGGGAACTTCGCCCAATACCATTCACGGTAACAGAAATTGAGATTGGCCTTTTTATGTGGCAGCTGAATGACCTTCTCTACACGGAAACCAACGTGTGCTTTGTTCATCAGTGCAGCCAGTGATTCAACAGACCCTTCTCCTACCATTTTACCTACTTTTGGCTGTGCAAATACCCAGTCGAGCATACATTGGGTGGAGGGAGATGAAAACTTCAGTTTAGGGTCTACCGGCGCGATAAACTGATGAGTGCCATAATCCATTGGCAAAGCATCGTAATAGTCCGATAACATATCCCGCACCACCCAATACACTTCAAAGTTGTAACTGGGTATACCGTTGATCTCTCCGATGTAGCTATGCGACCAGTTCCCTGGCAGCATCGTACGGTAGTATAATTCCAGCTCACGCAGGGGCCAGTCCATCTTCCAGATCTTCTTTGCATGTTCACGGTTAAACCATTCATGCACCATTTCCAGATCACGGTCAATATCAAATGGCCGTATACTAACGGTGATATCTTCTTTCGGGAAATACCGGCTATATACGGTTCCCTTCCCGGCAGGCTGAATAAGTGTGGCAGAAAAGAAAGCCTTGTGTAACGGGTTCGGATAAGGACGTGTCACCTTCTCTTCGCCCAACAGAAAGGATAACAGTTCATTGGTAACTGACAGTTTATTGCTGTTTAACAAAGGATGATCTACCAGTGATTGCTCACACCTTTCGTAGATAGCGCTTAACAGTTTTGTTTCATCTGCCTGTTGCCGGTAACCCAGACAAGCTACCATCGGTAATACGTCCTGTACCAGCCATTGCTCCGGTACCGGTTCACTGTTTATATCCGCAAGCGACAATAAGGTATTGAATGCTTCAATACTGCCTCCCTCGATCTTCGACGGACAAGGAAAAGCAGATAGCTTATCCAGTGCCTGTTCCAGTTGTATGGCCGGATATTCCTGTTGCAGATGATCCGCTATTATAGTCAGTAAGCGTGCAGCATCGATCGTATTGATCTGATCATCAGCAAGCGTTCTTTCTATTGCCGGATAGTCAAATACATGATAGCCGCTTTCAGAGAAATAGCGGAAAGGAATAAACACTTCGCGTCCATTTGCACTAAAGTCCAGCCGTAAATGCAGCTGATGCCCTGTTGTAATGAAGTAGTCTGCAAGTACCTGATCATATTTCGGGATGCCTTCATAACAGCTCCAGTTGGCGAACCCTCTGCAATAGCTGTTAATGATGGCGGTCATAATAGGTGTGTTCATTTTTATTGTTTTACCTGTGACAGCCATTGACGTATTTCCTGTACAGCCAGTTGCACACGCAGCTGACCAAACAGTCTGCCCTGTTCGGGTGTTGCCAGACAGGGATCTCCGGATACACCGGCAGCATCCAGCGGACCGTTACCCAGGTGCGTCGTATCGCCCGCAGCCAGATAAGCTGTGCGTACGGCAGCAGGTAATACGGCCCATGTTTCTGCCGTATCCCACAAACCGCCATGACCACCGGGTACTATTCCCTGACGGGCAATACCGGCTTCTATCTGCGCTCTTGCTTTCG
Source organism: Chitinophaga sp. YR627 (assembly GCF_900114995.1). GTDB lineage: Bacteria > Bacteroidota > Bacteroidia > Chitinophagales > Chitinophagaceae > Chitinophaga. Next base: position 144,214 of record NZ_FOUX01000007.1, on the reverse strand, counting down.
CATATCCATCACCCGAAAAGAAAACCCGTACACCTTTTGGACGGAGTGTACTGTCCAGTCTTGCAGCCAGTGTTTTTAAAGGCCGCTGACTGTTAAAGTGATCGCTCATCAGGATGATATAACGAAAGCCGGAATTCACCATACTCCGTACCAGCTGTTCATTCACATCAGAGAAGGTCTGATCGGTCAATGAAATGGTACCGGGATAACGTTCAAGTACCGGACTATTAGGTGCAAAAGGAAGCACGGGGGCTACAAGCGTATTACCCAGACTATCCGCGATCTGTGCGGCATAGCGGTATACACGATAGTTATGTTTACCTAATGCCAGATGCGGCCCGGATGCCTCTGTACCTCCGCTGAAGATCAGTACCGTGTTTGCTCCTGCTGCCATACGCGCGGCCAGTTCCCGTGAGGTCATGGCCTCCATCAATACCTGTTCCGGCGTTTGCGCCAAAACACGGATACAGATAAAAGAAAGCAGACAAATAACAACGGCTATCTTTCTCATACGGTCGCCATTTTAGTGTAAGATGGAGACGGACTGAAAGCCGCTATCGGGTTTTCAACGATACCTACTGATGGCACATCAAAAGGATTCGCCCTGTTGCGTAACTGACGGTTATTACTGATCTGTAAACGGTTTAATGCATCCGGACTGATCTCCTTTACAAACAGGTCAAACTGCTGAAACTTCTGTTCCAGTTGCGGATGTCTTTGCCGGTAAGTCAATATTACCTGCGCAACCAGTTCCCAGAAGCGTTTCTCAGGATAATCCATATGCTCTTCAAGAATGGCTGCTATAAAGCGGAAAATACCATCAAAGATCTGCGTGAATAAAGGCAGCGTCCTTACTTCATCTGGTACGCTCACACGCAAACGGCTGGCGATTTCCGGCAATGGCACATCTACACTCAGCACGGAGACTTCCTCTCCGATGTCCTTCATGATCGTACGTACCGGTACATGATTCTCCAGTACCAGTATAATGTTCTCACCATGCGGCATAAACACCATATCGTGCTGGTAGAAACAATGCAATAAAGGACTCATGTAGACGTGTATATACTGTTGTAACCATACATCTGCATCCAGACCGGATAACTGAATCAGCTCGGGTAATAAAGCATCTCCCTGCGTATCAATATGCAGCAGGGCTGCCATGGTCATAATACGCTGACCAGGCTGTACTTTGGACAAAGGACTTTCTCTCCACAATGCTGCCAGCATTTTCTTGTAGGGATTATCTGTCTTTGTCGCCTGCTCATAGTAATGATTAGAGTAACCGGTAGTGGCGATCTCACGCAGTGTACAGAAGCCTGTCTCCTGGAGATAAGCATCTTGTAATACCACGTTATTCACCCATTCGTTGATACCTGGTGTCGTACGCATGAAATAAGGCGATAAGCCACGTACATACCCCATATTCAGAATAGAAAGGGCGGTCTTGACATAAAACTTACCCGGATTATCTATGTTAAAGAAGGTACGGATAGACTGCTGTGGCAGATACTGATCCTGACCATAACCCAGTAATACCAGTTTATCAGCCACTACATCAGGTGCAAAGATGTTGGCCAGTTTGTTATACCATTGCCATGGATGCACTGGTATGTAGATGTATTCCGCTGGCTGTAATCCTTTGCCGGTGAGTATTGCATCAAATTCAGCGGCCTGACTACCCAGTTCCTGCTGCTTTACCTGTGCATATTCCAATGAAGCAATGCTGGTAAACTCCGTACAACTCTGATGTCCTGCCAACCATAGCAAAGGCATTGGCTGTGCTGCTTCCGGTGCAAAGCTCCGGTAATCACTGGCATCGAAACCCACCCTGCCATTATTGGCAATAAAGCGGGGATGCCCGGTCATGGCATGTTCTATTTCCTGGTAATCCGCGCCAGCCAGGTATACGGAAGAAGGACCACCCTGCACATGCATATAAGCACTACCATACAGGGTTGCTGCCACTTCTTCCATGTATACCGGCAGCATGGCAGGATCCATATTCAATTGTTCACTGAACTCTACGATGAATGCCAGTGCATCCAGCGGAGCGGGTTGTCCGTTCACCATCTTTTCAATGGACTCCGTCAGGATGTACCAATGGTTAAGGCGTAATATTTTTGCGCGAAAGCGATATTCTGTATTGGGTTGATCGGAAGTCAGTACATACACGACCCATCCCTGTTTTACATGTCTGTAGGAAGGTTGTATGATCTGTTCATGTGCATATTCCGCAATCATCTTACGGATGTGCAGACGGTTGACACGCGCCCATATATCCGGTTGCAGGTGTGCCACTGCTTCCCGGGGAGTAACTGTATTAAACATGTCAGTATCTTTAAATAGTTAAACGACCGCTACCTGTCTGTGCTTAAAGGCAGCCAATGGATTTTTAAACGTACCGGCAAACTGCTGGCTTTTGAAAGGGTTATCAGGCTCGATCATGCGCTGATTATTACGGATCTGTAGCCTGTTCAGACAGGTTTTGATGATCTCATCCGCAAACAGATCGGTGCGTTTGAACTTCTCTTCCAGCTCAGGGTGTAACTGCTGATAACGTTGGATACATTCCGCCGCCAGTGCCCAGAACTGTTCTTCCGGATAGTCCGCATGCTCTACCAGGATAGGCGATACAAAACGGAAGAAGCAGTCAAATATCTGCGTGAAAATGGAGAGTATCTTCAGCTCTTCCGGTACTGGAATGACGATACGTTTTACATTCTCCGGCAGATCCAGTTCACTGTTTACCACCGCTACTTCTTCTGCGATATCCTTCATGATCGCTTTCACCGGTACATTGTTTTCCAGTATGAGGATCACGTTTTCACCGTGTGGCATAAAACGCAGATCGTAGTAGTAGAAACAATGTAACAGCGGACTCAGATAGCAATCCATATATTGCTGTAACCAGCTGCTGATATCCAGCCCGGAAGCTTTGATCAATGCAGGCAGCATCGCCTGACCATGTGCATCTACATGCAGTAAAGCGGCCATTGTCATCAGGCGTTGTCCCGGTTGTAATTTACCCACCGGACTTTCCCGCCAGAGTGTGGCCAGCATTTTTTTATAGGCACTTTCTCCCTTGATCGCTGTTTCAAAGTAATGATTGGTATATCCCATGGTCGCGGCTTCCTTCAGCATGGTGAATCCCTTTTGCTGGAGATAGGCATCCCCTTCGATAATACCAGCTACCCATTCATTGATGCCAGGGGTCGTACGCATATAGTAGGGAGAAAGACCACGCATAAAGCCCATATTCAGTATGGACAATGCCGACTTCACATAGAAGCGTTCAGGAGTCGTGACGTTGAATAAAGTGCGCACAGATTGCTGTGGCAGATATTCATCCTTTCCATATCCCAGGCATACCAGGTTATTCGCAGCGATATCAGGTGAGAAGATGCTTGCCAGTTTATTGTACCACTGCCATGGATGGATCGGCATCAGGTAGTAATCATCCGGTTGTAATCCTTTCTCTTCCAGGATAGCATAAAAACCGGCGATCGTATCGGCGTCCAGTTCCTGTTGCAACACCTCATCATATTGCAGGGTGTCTATACCGGTAAATACTGTCCTGCTTTTATGACCTGCCAGCCAGATCACCTTGAAAGGAGTGGCAGCCTCGGGAGCATATTTCCGGTAATCAACCGTATCATACCCTATACGGCCATTATTAGCCACAAAACAAGGATGTCCGGCCATCATGGCATGCTCTATATCCTGGTAGTCCGCAGCCGTTAATTCAGCCGCTGTAGTGGTATTATAGGTATGCATATAGGCACTCCCATACAGGGTACTGATGATCTCTTCCAGATAGGTGGGTAACAGTACCGGATCAAAGCCCAGTTGCTCACTGAACTCTGTAATAAAATGTACTGCATCCAGCGGTACGGATACTCCGTTCACTTCCTTCTCAATAGAACCGGTGTCGATGTGCCAGTGGTCCAGGCTCAGTATCTGTGCACGGAAGCGATATTCGATACCGTCCGCAGGCGACAGGGTATAATGTCCCCAGCCGGCTATTGTGGTCTGCAATACAGGCGTTATCAGTAGTTCATGTGCAAATTCTGCAATGATCTTACGCAGATGCAGTCTGTTGACTCTCAGCCACGTCTCCGGTTGCAGATGTGCAACCGCTTCTGCTGCTGATATATTGTTAGTTTGTGGATTCATAAACTCGGGCTTTTATTGGCGCCATGCAGCACCGGTCTCTTTAATGGTGTTCAGGATGAAGTGTACATCGTCCAGGGTGGTCAACGGATTCAGCATCGTGAATTTCAGATAGAAGTTGCCATTGACACGCGTACTTGCCACTAATACCAGTCCGGTATTGAACATCGTCTTCTTGATGTATTGATTGAGGGCATCCAGATCAGCAGGATTATACTGTTCCGGTGCATATCTGAACAGGATCACACCGATATCTGAATAACTCAGTAATTCCAGTTCAGGGTCCAGTCCGATAACTTCTGCTGCCTTTTCCGCTGTTTCAATGATCGTTTCCGTATAGGCCCCCAGTTTCTGTTTGCCCATCAGTCGTAAGGTGAACCACAGCTTGAGCGCATCAAAACGGCGGGTACTCTGCATGATGGATTTATTGATCTGATTCAGATCATCATAATCTTCATCCTTTGGATTGAGGTAGTCAACATGCATGCGTAACAAGCGCAGGTATTGTTTATCCTTTACGATAAAAGCACTGCTGCTGATGGGCTGGAAGAAAGATTTATGATAATCGATCGTTACAGAATGGGCGGTTTCCATGCCGTTCAGTAAATGCCGGTACTTCTCCGTCAGCAACAGACCACATCCATAGGCGGCATCTATATGATACCACAGGTTGTATTTTGCTGCAATACGGCCTATATCAGCGAGCGGATCGAGGTTACCGAAATCAGTGGTACCAGCGGTAGCTACGACCGCAATAGGAATATTACCCTGTTGTATTTCTCTGGCAATCGCTGCTTCCAGCAATTCCGCATCCATACGGAAGCGTGCATCTGTTTTTATTTCTACCAGTGCCTGCTCTCCCAGTCCTAACAATGCAGCACCTTTATGGTTACTGAAATGCGCTTTTTCCGAGATGAATATGCGATAACGGGATGCATCCGCAGGTAATCCCGCTTTCTTAATATTATGACCACCATTTGTAATGGCGTAATGGTCTCTTACAAGCAATAAACCCATCAGATTACTCTGTGAGCCGCCTGCTGTAAATACACCATCCGCTACTGTCCCGAAGCCGATCTCACGGGCCGTCCAGCTGATCAGCTGTTGTTCCATCAATGTGCCACCTGCACTCTGGTCCCAGGTATCCTGAGAAGAGTTGATCGCAGCGATCAGTACTTCAGCAGCAACTGCTGGTATCACTACCGGACAATTCAGGTGAGCGATGTAGGCGGGCAGATGAAAAGCAGTAGCGTGTTTTACATATAGCTCCTGCACTTCCTGCAGCAGACTTTCGTAATCAGGTAATGGAGTATCAAAATCTACTGCTGCAAATGCCGCTTTCAATGCAGTAGAAGAGACGCCGCTGAAAGGCTGACGATTCCTGTGCAGGAAATTAGTGACCAGTTCCCGCGCACCATTGATGGCGTTTTCATATTCAGCGGCTGATCCCTGGTGAAAAATATCTTTATAGGTCTCTTGTACAGGCAATACAATGTCCTGCAGCGGCTGTTCCCAGCCTGCAAATGCGGTAGTACTCATATGTGGATGCTATTTTTCCGGGTTTGATTAAAGGTTTGCCAGGTGAGAGCTGTATACTTTTCCGTAGTGCTCTTCCATGATGAGATAAGGATTTTCGGGGTGGGTTACTTCACGGATGTTAATCAGGCTGGTTTTGCTCATCATACGTAACATAAGACGGCGTTCGCATTTCACCAGCTGACCATTCTCTTCTCTGAAGCCCGCCAGGAAAGCATTCCGGCCATGGGCGCAAAGATGATTATTAACAAAGATCAGGTCTCCTGATGCAGGAACGAAGTCGTTATAGATCAGTTTGCGGGCTTCTTCCCAGAATCTCTTCAGATTATTCAGGGCTTCAGGATCCTGCCTGGCGTCTTCATTATAGATCTGTTCCGCCGCATCAAAGCGCATAAAAGGAGCCGATCTGCTACCATATAATACAGAAGTGCGGATATCTTCTCCAATCGCTTCATCAGCAGCATAGTTCGCATCCTTCGGACACTTATATATCGGCTTGAAAAGCTCCTGCAGGATGGCGTCCGGCCGGCCATGAGAGCGGATAGAATACAAGGTGGAAGGTACGCGTTCTTCATTGCGCAGGAAGAGAAAACTCAGGAAATCAGCCGCATTATGCAGGAAAGCATCTTCTGTATGTACAAAAAGATCTGTGCGGGAACCTGATCCTGTTTGTGTAAAGCTCATATTCTCATCAGGAATGATAGCGTGCATTAAACCTCCGCCTTTTCGCTGTGCGAAATACTCTACGGGTTTGGATGGCACTGCTCCATGTAACAAGGAGGAAATGAAGCCATACTCCATGATCTTCTCATAATCGGTTTCCTGCCAGGAACGTGGTGTAGGGCCTAATTCATCCTGACCTATTTCTATTAATCCACGCAATACGACAGCTCCGTATTGCTGGTCGGAAAAGTCTGTACCAAAATTACTCAGCACCTTTGCTATACGCTCCGGTAGCAGCGTGTAGGCATTTAAGTGCAGCATTGAAATGAAACCGGGATCATCATAGCTTTTATACTTTCTTTTGAGCTTTTTCCCGATGTAGGTAATTTCCAGTTTTTCTTCTTCAGTGATATCTATTATCAAAGGCTGTAAAGGAGGTGCAGCAGCAAAATGCATTACGCGGGGCTCCTGCGCTCCTGGGCTAATTGTGGGTGTCACGTCTAAGGGTCTCATTCAATAAAATGTTTTAACGTCAAGGTTGAAGAATGAAATGATTAAATAAGGGTCTGACATATGTTGTTACAGAATCGGGTAACAACAACATGCAAAAAGTCGTCTTTTAATGCTATAAAATGCTTAACGGATTAACTAAGCGTCACAAATTTGCATCATCTGCGTTGAGTGCGGTAATCAAAAGCGGAAAACATTTTACGCAATCAGGAAAACACATCTGGTGGCGGGTTTCGGAGGTCAACAATATTATTTTTTCATTAAAGCAGCTAAAACGGAATAAGGTAAATAGTAATTTTTTGTATGTCCATTTTCAAAAAATTCAATGGGGGCAACTAACTATACGAAAGTACACATATTTTTCCATCTCTGCAACCCCGATGCAGGAGAAAATATCCCATAATGATCACTTACAGTTGACATAAAAATAGCCTTCGAATTGATACGAAGGCTATTTATAAATGAGCGTGAAGCATTTAACTTATCCAAGAAAATCCATTTCCTCTTTTGAAAGTGATACATTGGCTGCCGCAATATTTTCTTCCAGGTGTCTGATAGATGTTGTACCAGGTATTGGTAATATCCATTCCGATTTATGCAGCAGCCAGACAAGGTTCAGCTGCGCCACGGAAAGACCATGCGCATCTGCTACCTGTTTGAGTTTTTCCTGTTCAGTGGGTAACGATGTTTGCAGTGAGAAGAATGGAATGAACGCTATCTCCTGCTGTTCACAGTATGTCAGTACTTCGCCCCCCTGAAAAGCATAAGGACTTTCCGGATCAGTAACCCGCTGGGTATAACTATATAAATTCTCTACCGTGGCGATACTGGTTTTCGCTGTGGCATATTTAAATTGTTCTACATTCACATTGGTCAGTCCAAGATGCAGGATCTTTCCTTCTTTTTGCAAGGCTATCATCGCATCTAAAGATGCTCCATAGTCCCCCGTACTACCCTGTCGTTTTCCCAGGTGTACTAAAGGCAATTGCTCCAGTTTTAACTCCTTTAAATTATTGTCAACACTTTTACGCAGTTCTTCTGGTCTGGCATATGGTTGCCAGCTTTTATCTGCTCCGCGGATAGCGCCTACCTTTGTCGCGAATATGAGATCGCCGGAGTAAGGATAAAAAGCATCCGCCAGCAACTTATTGGTAATACCCGGACCATAGAAATCCGCTGTATCAAAAAAGTTGACGCCCAGGTCTGCTGCTCTCCTTAATAATTGAATAGCACCGTTCCGGTCTGCCGGTTCTCCCCACACATCCTGTCCGGTCAACCGCATGGTACCGTAACCAGGCTTTCTGACAGTTAGTGGAGATGAGGTATGTTTTCCGATGATAATTTCTGATTGATTCATCCTATTGATTTGTTTTAATTGTTTGTCGCTCAGCTATCTGATAATGACTTTCTATATGCGGAAGGGGTTTGTCCGGTAAATCGTTTGAAGAACTTGGTAAAATTGGATACATCGTAGTCCAGCCGATGTGCTATATTTTTAATGGGCAATGAAGGATCTGCCAACAGCTTTTTTGCTTCTTCCAGGATACGCTGTTCATAAAAGTAGCAGGCGTGATGCCCGGTGTGTAACTTCACAATATGACTCACATGTCCGGGATGCAGACACATCACCTGGGCAATCTCTTTCAGTTCATACATCTTATGGATCCGTCCTGCCATAAAATCATCTATATGGTTATTCAGTACCTGCATGAATTGTGCAGCTATTTCCGCTTTCCGGCTTAAATAATTCTCTGGAATGCTTTTTCCCATATCAACCCTGTTAAGTATTACTTACTGCAAATATCAGTCATGGGATATGGAATAAATGGTGAAGTATCTAGTTTTTAGGATCGTGGTGTAAAAAGTCCTGCAACAAAAATCCCGGCTACTGAAGTAACCGGGATCGCCATCGATATGTTTGTCCGCCACGGGCGCACGCTTCCTGTTTATAAGTGCTGTTGGGGCTGTCTTGTACCTGCTTTATAGTACAGTTCGGCCAGTTTCTTCTGATAACCTGATATAATGCTCTCCCGCTTTATTTTCATGTCAATCAGCTTGCTTTCGCGGCTATTGATCAGAAATAGCGTACTCTCCCCCAGATCGAACTTCTGTAACTCACCGGTCAGCAGGATCTGCTGATTGTTGATACTCTGGATCTGAACGGTCATTTGAGATTTATAGGCCGTCAGACTGTTATATGATGCCGTAATGGTATTACTGATCTCCCTGCCGGACTGCAAAAGGTCATAATCTACCTGTTGCTGTTTGATCTTTACTTCTTTCAGTTTACCCCGCTCTGAGCGTAAAAACAGCGGAAATGCGACCTCTACGCCTACCTTGTAGTTACTCCAGTTAAAGTCGTAGTAATCCGGTATATGGGAACCGAAGTCCCTGCGTCTGGACAATAATGCACCACTGATGTTTACCTTAGGTTTCAGCAGTTCCTGCCGGTAACGGCGTTCAATATCCAGCTGATCGCCCTTCGCCCGCAGCTTTACCAGTTCCGGGTGCTGTCTGTCAGCCTGCCCTAATAAAGTATCCAGCAGGTTCCTGTTGGGCAGATTCAGGTCCTGATCTACCTCCTGCGGGATGGCAGTAAGGGGTAGTTCCAGCGGTGCCCCGTTTTCATTCCACAGATGATTGGAAAGTATCAGCATGGCATTCTGCACTTCTATGACGCTTTTTGCCAGCTGTATCTCTCTGTCCTGAACAGTAATACCCGCCTCTATAGAATCAATGGGAGGTTTGTCTCCCATGAGCGTCTGACTGCTTACCGCACGAAAGCGTTTCATAGCCAGATCAACCCCTTCTTTAACGAGCATATATTCCCTGTAGGCATAATACCAGTTCCAGTAGTCCTTAACTGCCTCAAACCATACGCCGTTGATCTGCTTCACCTTGTCCGCTTCTGCGTAATTAACCATTGTTCTGGCCTGCCAGAGGGTACTGCGGCGCGCATCTATCAGGAGGCCCTGCCCTAAAGGTATACTCAGACCGACTGCGGTAAGTCCCGATGTCCCGGTATATGTTTCGGGTGCTGTATAGGGCCCCACATTGCGTTCATGCCCTACCTTCAGGTCTGCCCCTGCCACATAGAGTGGTACTTTCAGTTCGCCACCCCAGTTATTATAGTATTCTGTATTGCCAAATAACTTACGTCCCAGTGACGCTTTCAGTGCCGGGTCAAAATACCCGAGGGACTGCAACACATTGGCCTTTGCGATATCGCTTAGTAATGCCGCCTGTTTTACGATAGGATGATGCCTGAAAACAATTCCTTCGAGGTCTTCCAGCGAAAACATCCTGCCAGTATCCGCCACCGGCGTGGTCTGCGCAAAGGCGCTTACCCGCAACAGCAGTAATACGAACAAGCCGGCAGCTAAATAACGTTTTAGTTTCATCTTCATATTTATAAAGTGTACACCGGCTTTATCATTTCTTACCCGACTCTTTCTCAGCAGGTTCTTTCTCCAGACTTGGCGGGAAGCCATTCAGCTGTCGCCAGATCTCATACCATAAGGGTACAGAGCGGAGAATAATACGACCATACACGCCTGAGCCCTGTCTGAGCTGTATAGGCCATGGTTCATCGTTCGTTGGTACCGGAGCTGCCTGTTTGATCAGCAGACGGTATTTACCGCCATTGCTGCTCACACGGTCGATCGCCCATACCTTACCGGCGAAAGTACCTACCGCTACTGATGGCCAGCCCGAGAACTGCACAGAAGGCCAGCCCTCAAATTGCAGACGTACATCGCTGGTATCCAGGATCAATGGTACGTCCATCGCATTGACATACAACTCTGCCGCCACCTGTGGATGCAGGGGTTGCAGTGTGGCGATGGATTCTCCTTCCTTGATATTCTCACCAATACCTGCCTTCAGCGTCTTCACCACAAATCCGTCCTGTGGTGCACGCACGATGTAGAGTGCCCGGCGGATAGATATATTGGAGATATCATTACGCAACTTGGCGATCTCTCCGCGTACACTCGCACGACTGGACAAAGCCGAACTCATATCGGATTGTGCTTTTGCCAGTGATTCCTGGTACTTGGCTTTAATATTATCCAGGTCGATCAGGGCATTCAATAACGCCTGTTTTGAGTTATTGAGCTTGTTTTGCTGCCCGATCACTTTGGCCTGGTCTTCCTGTAATTTCAGGCGACGGGTTTCTATATCTGTCAGAGAGAACAATCCGTTTTTATAACCGGACTCATAACGCTGTAAACGCGCTTTTGAGGTCTCATAAAAGTTCTGCACGGCCACAAGATCAGCGCTGTCTATCTTGACATAGTTCTCCGACTGATGTACTTTGTTTTCGGCAGCTGATAACTGATAACGGAGTCCGCTGCCCAGCGCCTGTATCTGTGCATTGGTGGCATCCATTTTCTGTAAAGCGGCTGCTTCGCTACCTTTCTTTGCTTCCAGCTGTTCATCCAGACGTAGAGGTAGTTCCGGATCGAAATAAGACTGGCTTGTCTCTGATATGACAAGTATGGTATCCCCTTTCTTCACTTCCTGTCCTTCACGTACGGCCCAACGTTCGATACGACCACCGATCTGGTTCTGTACGGTCTGCGGACGGTCCTCCGGTCTTAACGCTGTTACCGTCCCTTTACCGGGGATCGTCTGCCGCCAGGGCAGGAATAAAATAATGATCAGCAGGATGAGGCAAACGGTGATGATCCTGCCCAGTATACGTGAACCTTTTACTTTGATCAGTTCTGACTGTGACTGTGGCGCCAGTGTTTCTATCTGCTTATCGTGTAAGCTGGTATGTGCTAATTTCCCCATTTTATTTTCCCTCCTCTAATTCAAGATCAGTTACTACAGCCAGTTTCTCGCTACCGGTAACCATGTCAAAAACAGTGTTCAGGTTCGTCATCAGTTTTTCTACTGCGTAGCTGATCTGTACAATGATCACTTCCGCAGCCACAAACTGTCCGAAGGTCATTTGTCTTTCTACTACGAAAAACGAACCCAGGAGCAGCAATCCACCCATTAAAATGGTACGCAGGGCGATAGAACTGATAAAGAACTTCTTCAGTACACTAAAATGGTCATTACGGGCCATGAGATAACGGGCGGTGATCTCGTCCGTGGTCCTCGCCACTTTCTCCATCATTTCAGGCTTACCACGGTATTTATCCAGGTCAGCAGCTACATCCTCCAGGTGTGCCACCAGTTCGTATTTATGCCCTGATTCTTCTATACTGGTCTGTACCCCCTGTTTGTAATACAACAGGATCACCAACGCAATCGCCAGTAAGGCAAAGAGTCCTACGGCCATGAATACAGGATGATAAAACGAAAGGAGTATCGCACTGAAAAATATCTGAACAGCAGCAGCGACAATGTCCACCAGCAGTTTTGTCAGCCCTTTCTGAATAGTGAGGATATCAAAAAAGCGGTTCACCAGTTCCGGCGGATGTTCACCGTGTAACTCTTCTTTTTTAATACGCGGCAAACGGAAGGCGAACTCCATCGACGCCTTTGCAAATATTTTCTGTTCGATAAACTCCACCAGTGTGAGCTGGCCAATTAAAAGTGCGCCCACAATCACCACACCTATCAATACTACAGCTATCAGTATGTAGGTTGAGCTATACATAGATCCATTGGACAACAGATTATATACCGCCGTCGTTCCCAAAGGCAGTGTCAGTCCGATGATACCGATCAGTACGGCATAAATAAAGATGTAGTTAATGGAACTACGCTCATGATGTAACAAACGCACCAGTCTTTGCCAGGGCGAAGGAGCATTGGCATGCTTCTTATTCTTCATAAAAAGATATTAATATCCGGTAATAAATAAACTACTTAGCGTGTGATACTACAATGTTGCATACGCTTGTCTGCGGGATCTATACACATGACAATCCCCTTACGCATAGACATTACTGTTATGCGCCAAAACAAGCTAAAACATGGCATTATCAGCCAATACGAACCTACCCGGTGTACGGGAAAGCACGTTGCGTCCTTACATGTAATATCAGGCTATATGGAGTGGAGGTGGCGTGAGAACATCCCTGAGCGGTTCTTTAAAGATTGTGTAGCTGTACACACACCTAAAAGTGGATGGAGGAGTTGCCCAGGTAACTGTAAAATTTAAGTCGTTCTCAAAATAAGAAAAAAGCTTTTTTGCGCTTTTATTGAAACAGTCCTCGTTTGTATCGGGACCGCGAGTTTCGTCGTTATTCGTATTCTCGATGTCACAAGACTTATAAGCGGTATAGTAATCAATAAGAAACTCGCAGGATTTAACGGTGAACACCGTCATCAGCAGCATCCATATTATCCCCTTTGTTGATTTGTTTCTTAAACTGTTCACTATATCCACTTTCGCAAATATAGTGACTCGGGGCCTTTTATACAAACCTGAGGGATTTCTTAACAATCACTTTAACAAAAAATTACTATTAAATATGCATTTAAACATGTAAAAAAGAAGGCATCTAAAATAGTAGTACTAACTAAAAAAAGCAATATAGTGTCATTCCCAACCCCCATTTCTACCATATATTCTCCGATTAGTACCGTTATATTAAATGCTAATGCAGGATCTTTGTACCGTTTTTTTAAGTAATTTAAAGTATATGACCTTTACGGAATATCAGGCGCTGTTTGATGATATTTTATCTAAAAGCGCCGAAGAACATACCGCACCATACAGCAATCATGCATATCTTGAATATGTGAAACTGAACCGCTCGCGCATGAGCCGCTGGTTTAAAACAGGGAAACTATCTCCTAAACTGATTGAACTGGTGAAGAAGATCACAACGCCACAGCAGTGGATCGTGATTACAGAGGCCTGGTGTGGTGATGCCTCACATAGTGTGCCTTTCATGAAAATGATGGCAGACCTGAACCCACTGATCGATCTCTCATTTGAATTAAGAGACAGCGAACCATACAACATTGAGCATTACCTGACCAATGGCACCCGGTCCATTCCAAAGCTCGTAGTACGTGATGCAGATGGAAAAGACATCGGTACCTGGGGACCACGGCCGAAAGATTGTCAGATCATGTATAAAACGTTATTAAGCAACCAGGCGTCTTCTGAAACGATCAAAGTAGAAATGCAGAACTGGTATAATAATAACAAAGGCGTTGACATACAGGAAGAACTGTATGAGATGCTCAGCATGGCACTGCAGCAACAGGAAGCCTAAGTATCTTTACTTATTACTGAACCTGCAACTGTTTTAACAGGCGATATTTAATATTTAGTAAATAAAATACGAATATCCGCTTGTTCTGATGGCAATATGCCATATATAATAAAGACTATAGTAGCTTTGTCTTACAATCATACAAGAAAACTATGGATAAGTTTGATAGTAAGATCCTCCGGCTACTGATAGAAAATGCACGCATCACCGGCGCCGATATTGCCCGGAAAATAAACCTCTCTCTCCCCGCAGTTACAGAAAGACTCCGAAAGCTTAGCCGGTCGGGTATCATTGACAGCTACACCATCCGGGTGAACAGAGAAAAGCTTTCCCTGCGTTTACTCGCTTTTATCAATGTCTGGATCGACCACTCCAAAAATACCAACGTAAAAGACCAGCTCACCGCAATAGATGAAGTGTTGGAGTGTCACCATGTGGCAGGTGATTATGACCTGCTGTTAAAGGTCCTGGTAACCGATACTGCGGCACTAGAAAACCTGCTGGTCAATAAGATAAAAACCATCAAAGGGATTACACGTACGAGTACTACCATCATCCTCAGAAGTTATAAAGAAGAAATTAACTCCAAAGCATGCTGATATGAACGTCACTCAACTCGGTTTACTGATTGAAAAATTTGAAGCCTGTACACTGCCCAAAGAAGAATGGACACATGTCAATCATTTTGTCATGGCACTCTGGTACTGTACGCAATTGCCTTTACCACAGGCTATTGAAAAGATAAGAAGCGGGATCAAAAGATACAATGAAAGCATAGGCGGGAAAAATACGGCAGATGCAGGTTATCATGAGACGATCACCCTGTTCTACACCCGTACGATTGCGGATTATTTGCTAACAGCCAAGGTCTGCGAACTTACCGACAAGACACTATCTACCTTTATGCAGCAGGCATTTCTCAGAAAGGAGTATATCCTCCGGTTTTACAGCCGGGACCTGCTCATGAGCAAAGATGCCCGGCTGTATTGGAAGGCTCCTGATAAAGCAACGATGTATTCCGTTGAATAGCGTTTTTAATATACTGCACTGGCGGTTGGTCCGCTGGAGGGTCTGTTCAGTAAGGTAAACGACTGGTTATGATCTATCAGACGGGCGAAATAAATCGCCCCTGCACGGGTCAGGTGCCGGGTATCCTGACTGATGAACATACAGCTATCTGTAAATACGGGTACCTTGCCCTGTTCATCGATCACCATGCTGATCAGATCGATGTATCTGCTGCCCCATTGTGATTTCAGGTCATTGTTAATTTTAAGCGCCTGCTGACGAATATTCACCCGTTGGGTACAATAGTTATTGTCCCCTCTCCTTCTGTAGAAGATCCCGTTATTGGTACCAAAATTTTTATTACCAACGATCCATACTTTCGTCGTGTCAATATCATAGCGTTGTGTCAATGCCCGGAAAGTATCTACTCTTATTTCTGTGAAGAAAATAACATCTGCTTTAGCAAGACGTTCCTTAATATTCTTACAGGCATTGATATCGTATGTATAACAGATATCCAGGTCCTGTCCATATTTGGATTCCAGCAGGATATTCGACCAATCCCGCGCATAGCTGTTGCCGATCACCAGGGTCTTGATCTTTCTGTCACCTGCATATAGTTTATCCAGGTCATAGATCCTGGAATTATAGGCCTGGTGTAAATGCCCCTTCGCAGCTCCTTCATCATTTCCCGCATATAATCCCAGTTCCGGCACATCTCTAATGATACCTGCTCTCATATACAAAAAGAGAGAAGACACAGACGTCAATATCAGCAACACCGCAGAAACAGATAGGAGCATCCTGCTGCCAACCTTTGCCTTGTTTCTGAAGGGCTGTTCTATGAACTGATAAGATAAAACAGACAATAGCAATATGATCAGAAAGAGTACCACCGCACTGGCAATATCAATTCTATCCAGTACGAAGTAACGGCTATAGGCTAAAACGATCTGATGCCACATATACAGACTAAAACTGATCTTGCCTATCCAGACCATATATTTATTCTCCAGAAAAGTATTCGTCAGTCCTTCACTTGTATTGCCGGGTAATAGTAAGCCGACCGCAGCAACCACTACTAAGAGCAGATTAAGCACCGGTGGGAGATACACACCAAACAGCAGCACGCATAATATAATAAAAAGAAAACCAATTTTATACCGGTTATCAATCGTTCTGTTACTAAAAAAGATCGCTCCCAAACCACCCAGTGCCAGTTCAAAAAAACGGTACTGGATCAGATAAAACCGGGAGGAGACATTGGAGGTTGACAGAAAGAGCAACAGGGAAACAACCGTTAGGGTGATCAGCAAAGGCAGTATCCATTTCTTTCTTGCACCGGTGAGGAAGAGGAAGATCAGGGGATAGATCACATAAAACTGTTCTTCCACACCCAGACTCCAGGTGTGCATAAGGGGTTTATAATCATTGAAGATATCCCAGTAGTCGCCGACTGTCTTTAGCAATAAGATGTTATTGGCAAAGAGGTTGGTTGCGATGACGGACTGGCTGAGATTTTCCAGATCATCTGGTAGCATGACCAACATCCCTATTACCAGGGCGATAAAGGTGGTAAACAACACCAGTGGTATGATACGCCTGATCCTTCTCATATAGAAATTGACAATAGAGAAGCGGTCTTCAAGGGCTTCATTGTAGACGATCTTTGTGATTAAGTAGCCGCTGATCGCAAAAAAGATGTCAACACCCAGATATCCGTTGGGGAGATATCCCATATGAAAAATGATTACTGACAGGACAGCAACCGCTCTGAGTCCGTCAATGTCTTTCCGGTAGTGCTCCGGTTGAATGGTAGCCATGGACAATGTTTTTAAGTTGAGTCAAGAAAGAAATGGTTCGTTAAGCTCCAATGGAACTAAGGGGGCTGTCTGAAATCAGATTTCGTGTCTTTGGTTTACTAAAAGCCTGTCGGTAGATTCAATTGTGGTCATCTTCAATGTCCGGAAGAACTGGGGTTATCCGGGCTAAAACGTTCTTAATGTATTCGCATTAACGGAAACAATAGCTGTTAATAAAGTGTCGAAAACGTAAAAGGTTGATATTGTGTCTGGCGCCTGAGACGCCGCCTGTCTGGTTATTGATAGAATAACCTAAAATAATGCTAAAAGCCGACTCCGGAAATGCCTCATTTAAGCAGTTTCCGGCAATCAGCCTACTATAACTTTATGATTTTCTTTAATTTATGACCGACCCTAAATCGTATGGGGATCTCTTATCGGAGATCTGCAGACAGGGGTTGAACTGCGCTGATCTCCTTATCAGCAGGCGTAAGCGCCCGTGCTTTCTTATGAATATAGAGGCAGGATAAAGCAACAAGAAGTGCCGCTGATACACACAGGATGATATAATAAGGCATTCCCACAAGACTTAACAGATCCTGCTTGTCGCCGGGAAAAAACAGGAATAAAGCCGCCATTCCATTGTTGGTAGCATGTACAATGATGCCGGGAATGATGGAATTGGTCTTATAGAAGATCCAGCCCATAAACAGGCCGATGCAGAAAGCGGGTAAAGCCTGCCATGGATTCATATGTACCAGCCCAAAGAACAAAGCTGAAATGATAATTGCTTTGCGTGCAGGATAGCGCTGCAGTAATCCTTTCAGGATGATACCACGACAAAGGATCTCTTCCAGTAAAGGCGCTGCTATAACAATCGTAATAATGGAGAAAACATCTTTTTTAAAGAGGTCTTCAAACATCTTCTCTACAACTTTAGGCATCGGTATCAATGTCGCCAGTCGCTCCATTCCAACGATCAAACCCAGGGTACAAATGATCAGTACAGGTATCAGTACAGGCTGGATGCTGTTAAAACTCAAATTCACAGGTCTGTGCTGCCATTTCCCGCTACTTTTTGCTGCATATCTGATCGTGAGTAATAAGCTGATGGTATAAGACAGTAAACCCAACAATGATCTGATGGCAGGCGAAATACGATCTCCCGCAAGAGTTGTTATAATAGCCCCCACTATTCCGATACCTATTGTGTAAACAAGCAGTATCCCGAATATCCTGCAAAGTGATTTTATATCAGGATAAGCTGCTTTTACCGATGACTGAGCGCCATTGGAAATATATATGCTATCATTTTGAAATCCCTGTTCCATTCATGAATTGTTAGATATGGTAAATTAAGACATTTCCCTGTTATCAGGTGACTGTACAATAACTGGCATTGATATTTTGTTCAATTTGCGGGAATGATTTACATTGTGTCTGCAGACAATACTTCTTCTATACTTAGCTATTAATCATGTTCCGTTAATGCTGCGTACAGAACGAAACATCAATGAAGGATGACTATAGGTTAAGTATACACTAACTGACAACAAACAGTTATCAGCAGCCAAAGACAAGCTCCTCATATAGCTTTCCTTATAAATAAAATTCAGTCCGACACTAAAAAACCGGTATAATATCATACCTTACGCATGACATTTTTTTAACCCGTACCCAAACCCTCGATTATGAAGACACATCTCATGTACCTGTTAGTACTCTGCTTTACCTTTTTTGCAACTGCCCATGCTACTGACAAAGTTAAAGCCTCCAAAAAAGCGGATTCCAGCTGTAGTTACTTCAATGACCTGAACGGTAAGTATTACTGTGTAGAAACCAGTTCCACCTGCGACATTGCCCATGCCTGGTACAAAGAATCAGGTTCGACCGCTCCGGCCCAGCTGATCGTGCTGTCTAAAACCGGTGGTTCTACCTGTACGTTGTTTGAAGGCTCTGCTACACTTCCCGGCGGCGGTTACATTGTCGTATATGTACAGACCTGCAATTGCGGCAGTACCCTGACAACAAATGTCAATTTCCATTAATTAAACTTTTTCCGGCAGCTGTACCTGCACAGACGGGTGCAGCTGCCTCCCATATATCCTATACCCGCCTCATTTCCCTGGACTACCTGGATTTATACATTGTGGCATTGTGAAGATATCCCCATATTCACCTAATTTTGCATCCGCAAAAGCTATGATAACTGTGGTTACCAGCTCAACAGCAGCTGCTTGTAAATCTTTCTGATAATTGAAAACCAACCAGATAGATCATTATCAGCAGATCATCCAGGTCACATTACCATAAATCATAAGGAGTAGCCGCAGCAAACAATTACAGATAAAATAAGCAGGGATACATACATGAATCTTTCTGATCTTCTTATAAATGACAAGGAACAGGTATCGCTTGAAGATGTACTGTTAAGTCAGGACAATAAAACGAGACTCGGGCAACTCATTAAAGAGCATTTTTACATCGTAGAACTGCATAACGCAGGTTTGCCGGTGAACAATAAACTGCTCCTGCATGGTAGTTCAGGTTGTGGCAAAACCACCACCGCCAAGGCAATTGCAAGCGCCCTGAAAAAGCCTTTACTGATCCTCGACCTGAGTAGTATCGTATCTGCCCGTATCGGTGAAACCTCACAGAACATCAAACAGATCTTCGATAAAGCCATCCGGGAGAAAGCAGTACTTTTTCTGGACGAGTTTGACCAGGTAGGCAAAGCGCGCGGGAATGACGATAAGGACGTGGGAGAAATGAGACGCCTGGTGAATACGCTCATACAGCTGATCGACTATTTCCCTGACAAATCATTGCTGATAGCAGCCACCAACCATGCACATATCATAGATAAAGCCCTGATGAGGCGTTTCCAGCTGCATATCTCCTATGAAATGCCGACCGCCTCAGAACTGGACCATTACTATGATAAACTGTTAAGTAAGTTTCCAGCCGATATGCAGGCCATTACACGCAGGTATGACATCTCCTATGCAGAAGCGAAAGATGACGCCTTTACGCAGCTAAAAGCGGCCTTTATCCGTAAGCTGGAGCAAAGGGTGGATGTATCCGCATAACAGGACATTACAAGCTGATATAAACAACGAGCGCCGATGCATTATTCAAATGCACCGGCGCTTGCCATTTATGGTATATATGCCTTAATCCTGCACCCTGATCGCCTCCTCCAGATTATCGATCGGGGCCTGATTAAACTCATACCCTGAATAGCCAAAATTCTGATTCAGTCTGCCATTTCTATTGGCATCAATATCAGATTGTGGTACAGGCCATAAGATATGGTAGGGACTCGCCGTAAACTGCGTACCATATACTGTCTTTACACCCTTATTATAGAAGTTATTATACCGGGTGATCCTTTCAAACCAGTAACTGCTTTTTGAAAGATTATCTACCTGGTAGGTTTTCCCGAATTCATCAGGGATATTCGTAGTAGCGAAAATGTAGGAGATCCGGCTTAATTCCACATGCCTTAATTCTTCATAATACAGCTCCCTTGCTCTTTCATCCAGGATCACACCGATGTTGATCTCACCAGCTGTAAACATTTGCGTACAGTGTGCACGGCGACGGATGGTATTTACATCTTCTGCGGCCTCCGCATATCTGCCTTTCCAGAAATACGCTTCTGCACGCAGCAGATAGGTCTCTGCGAGGCGGTAGATATACCAGTCACTGGCCCCACCGTCATAGTTGTCTATTGTTTCAGAACGCGGGGTTTCTACCCATACCTTATAATGCGGCCAGTCAAACCAGGTCCTGATCGTATCCGTCACCAGCAACTTACCGGCACTATTGTACTTTTGCAATTTCTGTCCGTAATACGGGTCGCCACTGCTCAGCAGCGTTGGATGGTTATACACCATATCTTCCATATGCATCCAGTTACCAACGGTACTGCTGTGACGAAGATCGCTCGTATCTGTCCAGATCGTATTGCTGCTATACCAGGTAGGTCTTGTTTTGGCAATACCTCTGCCATAGGTCTTACGCAGGTCTATCTTATCTTTTGTCTGGCTATAACTGGTGCTCATACCCTGCTTACCGGATGGTGTACTGATCAGCTGATTGCCCGTACCGGAATAGAAAGGAAGCGCATTTCGCATGGTCACCATGTTCTG
Organism: Chitinophaga sp. YR627; assembly: GCF_900114995.1. Classification (GTDB taxonomy): domain Bacteria; phylum Bacteroidota; class Bacteroidia; order Chitinophagales; family Chitinophagaceae; genus Chitinophaga. Next base: position 123,181 of record NZ_FOUX01000007.1, on the reverse strand, counting down.
TCTGCTATTGGCAAATTCTTCTCTGCTGATCAGGTTGAAGATCGTTTCCCTGTTTGTCGCAATGGATTTATTCTGTCCGCGATGCAGGTCCCATATCACATTCCTGGTGATATTATGAATGGCCGGCGCCGGATTGATAAATGTCCCAAAAGGCTGTGTCATCAGGGAATAACCTGCACTGTTAATAAGGTCATTCGCCACTGCAATTGCCTTGTCAAACTCACCTGCTGCCAGGTAACATTTGATCAGCAGCTGCTGACAGGCGCCTTTCGTAACCGTACCATAATCGCCGTTAGCGGGTACATGTTTTACGGCAAACTCCATATCTCCCACCAGTTGCTGGATGATGACGTTCCTTTTGGTGGAGCGGAAATTGAATTTAGGGGAAGTGATCTCTTTCGTCAGTAAAGGCACATCTCCGAAATCAAATATCAGCCACATATAGCGGAAGGTGCGGTGGAAGTAAGCCATCCCCATCATCTGGTTACGCAGTGTGGTATCGAGTCCTTCCACACGGGGCAGATTGGTCACGATCGTATTGGCATATTTAATCCCTTTATAGCCTTCAAACCAGAAGAAATTGATCTTATTGGTATTGACATCGTTGTTATTGGAAGTAGGCGTGATCATGGCATTCAGGTCCTGTGCAGGGCCTGATTTATCTGTCGTCCCTTCTACCGCTACATCAGAAAACAGCAGGTCAGTCAGCAAAGGCGCGCCTTCCCCGGTCCATACGTAAGTAAGGTTTCTGTTACAACTGGTGATAGCAGCCTGCAATCCCTCTTTCGAAGTAAAGGTGATAGAAGGCTCATAGAATGACTGCGGATCCGGCTTCAGGAACTCTTTGGAACATCCCTGTGATAAGTGCAGGGCCAGCGTCAGCAACAATATCCTGGTAACTTTATTTATCGTGATCTTCATATAAATCAGTTTGAAACATTAAAATGAGGCGGTAACTCCCACAGTATAATAGCGGGGCATCAGTGAAGTCGTTTCGGGATCCCAGTATTCCCAGTCTTTCGCCCATACCGCTACGTTACGTATACCTGCATATATTTTCAGCTGGGCCATATCCATTCTCCTGGCTACATCAGCAGGGAGTGAATAAGACACTGACACGTTATCCAGGCGGATATATGTTTTGTCGATCACACGTGATGGCGTGATGTTCTGCACATTCGTGGAATTGAGTCTGGCGTAAGTATTGGAAGGATTTTCAGGCGTCCAGTATTTTCTCACATAAGAGTTGATCCTGTCTGTCTGTGAACCAAAGTTATTCAGGTAATCGGTGGAAGTGGCCTTATGCCCCCAGTTCGCATAGATATTAAAAGAGAAATCGAAGTTTTTATAGATGGTAAAGTCATTGCGCAGCGTCCAGCGGAAACGTGGCGTGGTCATACCCATAAATTTCTTATCCGCATTGGTGTATTTTCCATCTCCATCCACATCTTCCACTTTCACATCCCCTGGGATCTCTCCGTATTTGGCGGCCTGTTCCCGCTCATTTTCCTGCCAGATGCCCTGTACATTATATGTCCATATAGAAGAGAGATCGTGACCGATGAACCAGCCGTTGGAGATATCATCGATCTCTTTGGAACCGACTAATTTACCATCGGCATTCAATACGTCTTCATAGGTATAGTACAGGTGTTTCACCTTATTTCTATTGAAGAAGAAACCAAATGTGGTACTCCATTCGAAGTTCTTTTTCTGGATATTCTGCGAAGTGAGGCCCAGTTCAAAACCCCTGTTCACTACTTCGCCCAGATTGGTCGTTACGGTACTGAAACCGGTGAAATCAGGCAGGGACTGGTCCATCAGGAGGTCGGTCGTCGGCATATAGTATACCTCCATATTACCGGTGATCCTGTTATTCAGGAAACCGAAGTCCAGACCGGCATTCCAGGAGGAAGTCGCTTCCCATTTCAGCCCATAGTTAGCCATACGGTCTACGTACAACTGGGACAGTTCATACACTGTTCCATTCGATTGCACATAGGGATAACGGCCTGCACCGGTGGTCAGATTAGACAAGGCCTGGTAGATACCGATAGAGCGGTTACCGTTCATCCCCCATGACAAACGCAGTTTACCAGTACTCATCGGTGAAAAATGGAAGAAGCGTTCATCTGCAAAGTTCCAGGCAAAGGCCAGGGATGGAAAGGTCGCTCTGGGATTGGAAGCACCAAAAGCAGAATAGCCATCGCGGCGTACGGAAGCGGTGATCATATACCTGTTATTATAGGAATAGAACAGACGGGCCATTAATGCATCACCGGTGCTATGCTGGTCATTGCTGCTGACAGTTGTCTTTAAAGGATTGGCTGCGCCGATATTATGGAAGCCTAAAGCATCTGTAGGAGAAAAGTCCCTGGCGGTAATGCTTTCATTCCAGGAACGGTGTTCTTCTGCGTTCTGGAGCAGGGTCACCTTCACTTTATGTCTGCGGGCGAAGGTATAATCCCATGAGATGATATTATCGATCTGCCAGTCAAAGTTCTTCGTGTTTTCCCTGATCACCTTTCCGTTATCAGACCATAACGGGTTCTGTGAGGATTCATGGTATCTGTTATAGAACCACTGCATCCTTGGAGAGAAGTTCAGCTGATAGGTAATATTGAAAGGCAGCTTGATGGTCTGGTAGATGGTGGTATTTAACACCGTAAAACCTTTCTCCAGTTGCTTGAACTGATTACCATAAGCAGTATTGGTACCCTGGTTCACACTGGCGCCCATTGGTTGTCCGTCAAGGAAACCATTGGAGTCCAGCGGAGCCGCATACGGAGAGTTATTAATGATCTGTCCTTCCCAGTCCGCCGCCAGATTACCATCTGACCTATCCTGGAAGTTGATATTCACACCTGTGTGCATCCATTTATTCACCTTACCATCTACTTTGATATTGGCCCTGTATGCACGGTATTTATCGCCCACCACGATACCTTCATTATTGAGGTATCCCATAGAAATGTAGTAATTAACAACATCTTTATTTCTTCCTGACAGACTTACGTTATAATTCTGTTGTACTCCGTGCTGGAAAGAGCCGTCAAACCAGTTATAGGTTCTGCCCTTGGCATAGTTGAGGCGTTCTTTTTCAAAAAGACCGATACGAAGCAGCCAGATCTCTTCAGGCGTTCCGGTCAGCGCATCATAGGCCAGCCAGTCATCCAGAGAGACGCCGTATTTATTCAGATTTTCCGGCGTAGGATTGACATATTTAGCAGGCGTGGCCCATCTGGTACCGCTGTTAAAGAGATCAGATCGGAATTTCAGATAGCCCTCAGCATCATAGACCTCCCGTTTTTTGCCCATGGCAGCGACACCTCTGTTGGCGTCAAAACGGATCGTAGGTTTATCAGAAGTACCTTTTTTTGTGGTGATGATCACGACGCCGTTGGCTGACTTTGCACCATAGATAGCGGCTGCGGAAGCGTCTTTCAGGATATCAAAATGTTCAATATCCTGTGGATTGATCTCTGATAATTCACCGAAGAAGATCACGCCATCTAGTACGATCAGGGGATCATTGCTGGCTTTCAGGGAACGTTGTCCGCGTACCAGCATGTCTCCCCCACCCTTTGCGGAAGTATTCTGTCCGACGTACAAACCAGGTACCCCGCTACGCAGCAGGTCCTGTATAGAACGCGGACTTTCCTTTTCCAGCCGGGCTGTTTTCAGCTGACTGATAGAACCGGTAAGGTCCTTTTTCTGCATGGAGCCGTACCCGACCACCACGACTTCATTTATCTTCTGTTCGCTGTTTTTCAGATCCACCCGCAAAGAGAATTCGGCGCCTGCTTTCAGGTTATAGCCTGAAAGGGTTTGTCGCTCATATCCCATAAAGGAAAAAGAGAAGGTATACCCCGGACCGGCCGGTAATCTGGTGAAGGTGAAAAAACCTGTACTATCAGTTTGTACAGAAGCGGTAAAACTGTTGGTTGCATTTTTAACGGTGACACTAACACCCCAGAGCGGTGCTCCGTCCTCTTCACTTTTGACGATACCCGATACATCTGACCGGCTTTGCTGGGCATGCAGCAATAAAGGAATAATACTTAGGATGACTGCAATGCATAGCAGTACACACGTGGAATTACGCTGTTTCATTTTCTTTGTAATGTCTGAGATTAGGCAAATAAGGTCCCTTTCGTTGATTCGCTCAACGACCCGATAGTTTACGTGCTATATGTTCTTGCTATTTTTTCTCCCTTATGATATAACGATTCTGGTCTTTCTCAATAATAAGTTGGTTTAGTATTGCTATATCGTTCAGTATAGTTTCTAATTTGTCCGTTTTACGCATCCTTCCTGAGAAGTATTTGTTATTCATCTCAGAAGGATAATAATAGATCTCTATCTGATAGTAACTGCTGAGCTGATCAAATACTTCTGACAGTGGTGATATGTCAAATGTATAAGAGTCAGGGCGGCGCACATTGTAATCAGCACCACCTGCAGGCACAACCCTAACCATCTGTTCGGCCGGTGCATTACGTTTGATACTGGCTACCATGGTTGCTTTGTCATAGATCAGTTCATCGCCGGGACGGAGTATTTCTTTTCCATTCCACTGTTTTGTCAGCGTATCCGCAGCGGTTACCTGTACTTTCCCTTTATGCAGTTGTACCCTGATCACATTACTTTCTTCGAATGCATCTACCGTAAAGGAGGTACCGAGTACCGTGGTTGCGAGCATATCTGAGTATACAATGAATGCCCTGCTTTGATCTTTCCCTACATCAAATAAGGCCTTTCCCCACAGGTACACCAAGCGGTTCCGTTCTGCTACAAATGGTTCATAATACCGGATATAGCTATGCGGTTCCAGTACGACAAAAGAGCCATCTTCCAGTTGTACACGTAATTGCTTACCTGTATTATTCCGTTTCTCCGTCATCTGCTCCTGCATTCCGGCGCTGGCGATACCATGCTGAACACGGGATTCCCTGACGGTCAGATAGCCCCATAAGGACGCCACCAGCAGACTGACGATCACGGCTGCAGCTGCCAGCCTGAACATCATTCTTGTCCGGGACTTTCTGAAGGTTTGTCTGCTGACCCGGTCGAACAGATCCTCCGAAAGCTCCTGCGGGAGCTCCTCATTTACTACATATTGATCCCAGTCATCTTCATTCATATAGCGGTTCCACTCTTCGGGATTATTCCTGAAATATTCCAGTACCTGCTGTCTTTCATCATCAGAACATTCATTCCTGAAATACTTGTCAATCAATTCCCTTTGCATGGTGTCGAGTTAAGATAATGGGACTTTGTTATTAATATCGTTTGAGAAAGGGGGAACCCCTAATGGGAGGAGAAATTTTTTTCAGATAAGGTACAGGAGGAGGAATAACAGTAACAGAACGCTCCTTAAATAACTGATAGCTAAAGACATATGATTCTCCACCGTTTTAACGGAGAGTGACAGTTGTGCGGCAATTTCTTTATAGGAGTTGAATTCATAACGGCTCAGCTCAAAAACTTTTCTTCTGACAGGGGGCATACTATTTACGGCCTGGCGGACCCTTATCAGCTGTTCCCGGGCTTCAATGGTATCGGATATATTGACCGTATCTGATCCCGCCGGCTTTTCCTGTTTCAGAAAGCGACCTTTAACGGCTTCCTTTCTGAGCAGATCGATGGAGGTAGCCCGGGCGATGTGAAAGATCAGGCGGCTGACCGGTTCTGATTCGTCCAGGTTATGCCGGTAATCCCATAGTTTGATAAAAGTGATCTGTGTGGTTTCTTCTGCGATATAGGGCGAGTGAGTCTTGGAGAGCACGTAGAAATACACCTTCCGGTGATATTCATTGAATATATCACTGAAAACGGAAGGATCTCCTTCTTTCAGCGCGGAAATAGTATTAAACGTGGACATGCACTAATATAAAAATAAATTACCGATAGTAATTCAAAAATTTCTATCGATTGCATGCAAGACAGCAGCGGGCCGCCAGTAGATGGTATTTTACACTGTTATCCGTGAACTTATCAACCTGTATGATCTTGCCGGTGTACCGATACAAACGTCCCCGCTGCCATATAATCATGATAATCAGCAGTATCCGTATGACCGGACGCCCAAAAGAATCACCCACATGATTTTATTATTTTAACTATATTTAGTTAAGATTTACAGGGACAACGGGGTTTATTAACCTCTGACAAAACGTTATGGTAACAACATTCAATTGATCTATTATCAGCTCCGTTTGCCTCTCTCTGATATCGTTAATTCCAAAATTCAAGCATTCCGGGAATGTATCTAAATGACTTATACCGAACACCGGTTGTAAAAACGACCGCATCCTGTTTCCGCGGAAAGCGCAGGTAATAATTGCGTCCATTGCATCCGCCACATGGATCCGGGCCAACACCGGATACGAGACACTACATCTTTAATCACACATAACATTAACCTCATGAATCTCAAAGACATTTTTACGAAGAAATCTGAAATATGGACTTATGCCCCTTTGACGCCTGACCAGGTGCCCGATGAACCTAAAACCGTAGAAGATATTCCGATGAATAAAGGGTATCTGAATATTACCGTACGTTCCATGCATATTACCGATGTGCGTAAGTTCACCTCAACTTATTATGGTGTCGTACACAGTGTTGTAAAGCTGAATCACCAGGGTGGTAAAGATGCGGTTTTCCAGAACGTCACCTCTCCTTCGGAACTCAAAAAACTGGATGGCAAACACCTCGACAGAGTCATCGTTAAGAATATACCTATTGTCAGTCTGGTACCTTATCGTGGAGAAGAAGTCAGTCTCGAACTGGGGCTCTTCTCTGTGAAACAGTCCGACCTGGCAGCTCCATTCATCGACCTCCTGGAAACCATGGCTTCCACCGCCGGTGTATCCGTACTGAGTGCAGCTGTACCTTTTGTAGAACCACTGAAAAAAGGTATTGACGGCATTATCGGAACAGATGCTGACTCGGCACTGGAGATCGGTATTGCCACTACCTTCAATCCGCCTAAAACAGGCTGGTTCGTTGTCATGCGTACGCCTAAACAAAGCAATATTATCCCTACACTGGAGGTAACGCCATCTGACTATGTACTCGTGGATAAAAACTCCAAAGAGCCGATGAAAGACTATCCATATGTGATCTATTCCATCGCATATACAAGAGAAAGAAACGACTGGTTTAAACTGCCTTATCTGATGGATAGTTATCAGGCTATCCAAAAAGCGATTCAGGATGGAAAGGATACAGATGCACAGGATAGTCTGAAGGTATTTAAGCGCTATGCTATCACCAGTCCGGATATTTTAAGAGAAGATGCGATCCGTATCTGTAAACTGGTAGAAGAGGAATTACAGAGTGTGCTTTCTATTACGCTGGAGACGAAATCAATTGCACCGGCTAAGCAGCTGCGTGATCTGGAGACTTATCCTTTATATCAATAAGGACGGCCTTCAGCGGGTGGTTTTATCTTCCTGATTTCAGATTATTTTAATATACCTACAGCGTATTCTCAACAATATGAGGGTACGCTGTGTTTGTGTTAACGACTACTAAAATATAATACCCGTTAAAAAAAGATCACAATTTATCAATAACATCCTTATACCCTCTTCCGATCGGAATCGGGATCCCTTTAATCTCGACCATCTCCGCGGTATACGCATCGATCTGGTTAACAGAGACGATAAATGAGCGATGTATCCGTTTAAAGATCTGCTCCGGCAGGAGGTCTTCTATTTCATTGGTACTCATCTTTGACAGGTACTCCCCTCTTGTGGTAACGATCTTGATATATTCCCGCTGACTTTCGATATACAGGATCTCCGAAAACAGGACCTTGACCTTTCGCTTCTGTACATTGATGAAGATAAAATCTTTTGCTTCCGGCACCCCTCTTTTTTGCTCTGCGTTGACCTTATTCACAGCCGTCAGAAAGCGTTCAAACTCAAAAGGCTTTAGCAGGTAATCCGTCACGTTCAGATTAAACCCTTCCACAGCATACTGATGATAGGCCGTGGTAACGATCACTGCCGGCGGATTGACCAGTGTTTTCAGAAAAGCCATGCCTTTTAGTTTAGGCAGATGGATATCCAGGAAAATCAGGTCTGTCTGGTTGGATAGCAGGAACTCGGATGCAAGGATAGCGTCCTTAAAAGTACGCTGCAATTCCAGGAAATGGACTGCTGCAATGTAGTCAGTCAGCACCTTCGCTGCCAATGGCTCATCTTCGATTATAATACATTTCACTTTAGACATGACTGGCGAGATTTATCTTTAAAACAGCTGTGAAACGGAAATCACCGGGTTTGAGATCAAGACTGTAATCAGTATACAATAATTCCAGCTGACGGCGCAGATTAGAAAGACCGATATTCTCTTTTACCGCATCACTTTCCGCAGCTTCACCGGTTGAGTTTTCCACCGTAAAGACGAGCACCCTGTCTTTCACGGAAAGATGAATATTAACAAAGGGCCTGTCCCTGGTTTCTGACACCCCATGTTTGAAGGCGTTTTCCACCAATGGGATGAGCAATAGCGGCGGTAAACCCTGCTTTCTGTCTTCCAGGTCATGGTTAAAGTTAACATGCAGGGACTCATCGTAGCGCAGCTTTTCCAGTTCGATATAGTCATCAATAATTTTGAGATCCTGTTCAATAGCGGTGTAGGGTGCACTGGTTTCATACAGCATATAACGCAGGATCTTCGACAAACGGAGAATAGACTCCGGCGCCAGGTCTGATTTCTCCCTGGCAAGCGCGTAAATATTATTGAGTGTATTGAAAAGAAAATGAGGATTCGTCTGTGATTTCAGGTAGTTCAGTTCCGCCTGCTGACTGGCGATACGTAGCTGCTGCGTTGATTGTTTTAATCTGACATAGTTGTAAATATGCCTGACGATACCAAAGAACAATACCGAGCCTACGCTATAACCGGTTAGCGTACCGATCCTGTGCTGTATGGATACGGTGTCATTCAGCACAGTATAAATATGCAATGTTACGCCCAGCGCTCTCCAGAGAAATAACCCGATAGAATAAGCGAAACCATATAAGAGCAGATAGCCGAATGACTCAAAAAAACGTTTCCAGCTCACACCTGGCAAAGTATACTCCAGGAGCCGATAGTTGATAAAAGATATATAACAGGCGAGCCATACTTCATTGACTGCCCGCTGCGGGAAACTCCCTTCCGCTTCCACCAGGTCCTGAAACAGGTTTAATACCAGGTAAGCTGGTATCAGCCAGACATACAACTCATATCGTTTTATACCGGATAATAGCTTCATAAGGGTGTTTGCAGGATAAATGTCGACAAAATATTCTTCATTTTATCACACTACAAAGGTGATTGACGCAATCCTGCTGTTCGTTTACTGTAATTCGCTGTTCGTTGACCCTACGCAGGCACAATAAAACCGATATGCTATCCTTGTACTGTCAACAACCAAAACCTACGTATTCACCCACAATACCAAACAACATGAACAAGCTGATTCAATTCGGAGAAACAGTACCAGGATATGATATTCCTGTACTAAACGAAAGAGAGATCAGGGCTTCGGCCGGCATACTATTTCTGGCCACCTATACCTCGTTGATGTACATCCTTTTTGAGGGCAATTTCATTCCCGTAAAGTATGTCATTACCATTTTCCTGACTGATCTGCTGATCCGTGTGTTCATCAATCCCCGCTTCTCTCCTACCATGATTGCGGGTCGTCTGATCGTACGCAATCAGGTACCAGAATATGTCGGTGCTCCGCAGAAACGGTTCGCCTGGAGCATCGGGGTCGCATTATCCGGTCTGATGTTCTATATGTTTATCATTGTCAATGCCTATAGTATTATTACTGGTCTGACCTGTCTTGTTTGTCTGGTATTCCTGTTTTTCGAAGCCGCCTTTGGCATCTGTCTGGGGTGCCTGTTCTATCCCCTGTTTAATAAAAAGAAGGTACAACATTGTCCGGGAGAGGTTTGTGACACGCAGTCACGACAGGCGATTCAACGGGTATCTATTGCGCAGCTGACCATACTGGCCGCGTTTATTGCACTCTTTTTCTTCGCTTCCGGTCTGCTGAATGAACAATACAGCCGGCCACCACACGACCTGTTCAAACCAGTAAGCAGTATTAAAACGAAATAGTCATGCAGGCATCCCCTATCATGCGTGAGCAAAGGCTGGAAGATTACTTTTCATCCTTCAGTAAAAACATCATCGGCGAACAGCAGCATTTTGAATCGCCGTTTGGCATCAAACGGATCATTTATGCCGACTGGACGGCCAGTGGCAGGGCATACAAGCCGATTGAAGCATATATACAACATACGATACTTCCTTTCACAGGCAATACACATACTACGACCACTGTTACCGGCAGCTCCATGTCACTGGCTTATGATACAGCAAAGAAGATCATAAAAGCGCATGTGAATGCCGGTACGGAAGATGTATTGCTCTTTTGTGGCAGCGGCATGACGGCAGCTGTCAATAAACTACAAAGGATCCTGGGCATACGGCTACCAGAGCGTATGCGCCATCTATCGGCAGAAAAGCCAGTCGTATTTGTTACAGAGATGGAGCACCACAGTAATCATATCAGCTGGCTGGAGACAATTGCAGATGTCGTGATCATCCCCAACGATGCGACAGGACATGTAGACCTGCATCATCTATCCCTGCTACTGGAACAGTACAAAGACAGGACCCGTAAGATCGCAGCTGTAACAGCCTGCTCCAATGTGACGGGTATACAAACGCCTTATCATGAGATTGCGCAACTGATACATGCATATAACGGGTTTTGCTTCGTAGACTTCGCCTGTTCGGCGCCTTATTGTAACATCGATATGCATCCGGAAGAAGCCGGCGCCCAGCTGGATGCTATTTATTTTTCAGGACATAAGTTCCTCGGCGGACCAGGGACTCCAGGTGTACTGATCTTCCATCAACAATTATATAACAACCAGGTGCCTGATCAACCAGGCGGTGGTACCGTGCTGTATACCAATCCCTGGGGAGAACGTCTGTATATTGAAGATATTGAACAACGGGAAGACGGCGGTACACCGGCGTATCTGCAGGCTATCAAACTGGCGATGTGTATACGGCTGAAAGAAGAAATGGGGGTACACCGGATCCTGAAACGGGAGCAGGAACTCCTGGAGATTATTTTCTCAAGACTGGCGGAGATCAAATCAGTACAGGTATTGGCTGCTGATATCACCAGACGGCTGGGCGTCGTTTCCTTTCTGGTCACAGGCGTACATTACAACCTGATCGTCCGCCTGCTCAATGACAGATTTGGTATTCAGCTACGTGGTGGCTGCTCCTGTGCCGGTACTTATGGCCACTACTTATTACATGTTGATAAAGCCCGGTCATATGCCATACGAGATGCTATTCACGCCGGCGACCTCTCCTGTAAACCTGGTTGGGTCAGATTATCCATACATCCGACCATGACGGATGCAGCAATCAACTTCATCCTGGATGCCATAGAGATCACCGTCGCGAATGTACACGAATGGGCAAAAGATTATTACTATGCCCATTCGTGCAATGAATATTTTTTTAAGGAAGCGAGCGACAGCAAACAGCAACAAATTGCCGGCTGGTTTGACACCAGCAACTGGAACAGCTGTTAGCGACTAAAATCGTAGGAAGTCCTTTCTCCCGTTTGTGCAGCAGTCTCTATAGCATGGATCATTCTATGCCTGATCAGCGCGTCCTCGAAGGTAGGCGCCTGACCGGAACGGATCAGGGGATAGTTCTGTCCGGAGTTAGTCGGAATGGGGCCAAGGGAAGCATCCGGGATCAGGTTATATGCTGTCGGGATGGCTAGTTCTTCCAGCGGACCATTCTCTCCTTTACTGGCTTTAACGGTCAGGTCAAACACCGCCAGACTTGCACCGGGAGCCGTGATCTGAATATCGCCTTGGGTACCATTGATCTCCCACAGGAAATTGGTGCCTGGTATAGTACCCCCTCTGAAGTGCACGGCCGCTACCGCACCACTTTCCAGGATACCGGTCACAGCCACCTGATCAGGCGTATTAGCAGGGATTTCCTCCCCTGTTTCTATGACCCGCGTCTTTGTTCTTCTGATAGCTGTCGTCGCGGAAAGGCTGGTAAATTCTCCCAGTACATAACACAGGGCATCTACCGCATTGGAAAAGATCACGGGTAATAAACCAGCGCCGGCTTCCGGATTGACAATATAGGTATTCGCCTGATCTACCACCTCACCATAGAGGATACCAGCGCCTACCATGGTGGTAGATAATACCTCTCCGATATGCCCCTGGGCAATGTAATCCTTAATAAAGCGGACAGCAGGTACCGACCGGGATTGTAAACCGACAAAACCTTTGACTCGTTTCTCCTTTATCAGGGCCGTCAGGGTTTCTGCTTCCTGCAGATTCCGACCTAAAGGCCATTCACTGAATACGTCCTTTCCGGCATCCGCGGCAGCTTTGATCAGTTCGTAGTGAGAGGGGACTTTTACGGCTACTAACACCATATCCACCTCTTTACTATGCACCAGGTCCTGTATCTCGTTGTACACTACAGGCACGTTAAAGGCGGCCTTTAAAGTAGCAGTATTCTCCTTTTTAGAGGTGAACAACGCGCTGATCTCATAGTCAGGTAATACCTGCAGGGCTGGGATGTGGCCCCAGGCCGCCCATCCTCTTTTTTCGCTTGCGCCTATAATACCGATTCTTGTCTTATTTGCGTTCATCTTACATTCATAATTTTCGATATCAAAGGTATCTGCAAGTTGCCATACCTTTGTCAGCAGTATCACGGATGATACCAATACCATGAAAGATCAATGCATCAAAGTACAGCAAACCGAAGAGGACATTAAAGCCCTGCAGGACACCATCTATGTGATCGGTGGCAAGTGGAAATTGCCTATCATACATTCCATCTGTAATGGCAATAAACACTTCAAGGAGATCGAGCGGAGTATACCGGGTATCACCACGAGGATGTTGTCGAGAAGTCTGCGGGAGTTAGAAGACAATAAACTGATCACCCGTACGGTCGATCCGAATGTACCGACACTGGTAGAATACGAGTTTACCGAATATGCGAAAGAATACGGTGTACTGATCACTGAAATGATCAGATGGGGTAAACATCATAAAAAAATGATTATTGGCCAGCTGTAATACCACCTTATAAAAATAAAGACACCAGCCAGGAATAGCCGGTGTACTGCTTAAACCTACAACTGTATCAATCGCTGATGAAGCAATTGTTAGAACTGTTAAATTTTTAGTCTGCGGCAAATATTGCACTTTCTTCCAGGCTTTGCCTGTCACATCTGATGAACCGACTATAATGTAGTTTGAAAAGGAAAGAACCCGTCATGAAGCGTGACAGGGATACAGCAATACAACTGGTGTATTGGTAGTGAAGCTGACTGTGAAGGATAATAAACGGATGTGATAACTGATAGCAGATAACTCAGGCCCGCTGGCGCTCCGCCAGTTCTATTCTAACCATCGTTTTGGCGGCTTTACGCTCTTTTTTCCAGTATATTTTATGTAAAAGCGGTCTTAGGTGTTTCCATCTTTCAGTAGCAGTAGTAAGATGTCCTTTTCTTTTATATGCCATAGTAACAGGGGGATTAAAACCGGAGGTCCGGAAAACAAAACGAATATAGATTTTATTCTCCAGACTTCGGGCGATACCATTTTATCTTGTTGTAAAACGGTCTATTATTTTCCTGATACACCGCACTGTTTCCTCCGGTTGTTCTTCCGGCACATAATGCCCTGCATCTTTTACTACTATCACTTCCGGCGATGACAATTGCTGCAGGGCATTGCCGATCTGTTCTACTAGAGCGTACTGTCCACCCAGGGCCAGCACCGGTACCTGTAAACGATGCAGATCTGTCCTGTTATGCTGTGCACTGGTCGTAAATGCCCTGTAATAAGCAAAACCACGCTTCAGCCGTTCTATACCTGTATAAGCGCACACATATTCCTCCAGGTCCGGTTCATTGATCGCGTCTTTAACAAAGGATTTATTAGAGAAATACCAGGACAGATAAGCCTTCTCTTTTCCTTCTACCAGTAACTCCGGGATGTCCCCAACAGCATGAAAATAGAACTGCCAGATCTTTTGTGCATTCTCTGGTCTGAATACGGCATCTGACATCAGTCCTGGTATCGCGGCATCGATAACGGTCAGGGTATTGAGCTGCGCTTCATGGTTCAGTGCAAAAGATACGGCTACCCAGCTGCCTACATCATGAGATACCAGGTGTACTTTGTTGATATGCAACTGGCTGATAAAACGACTGATCAATGCGGCTATGGATTTTGTATCATAAGCCGGCGCCGGACCACTGTTGCCCAGTCCGGGCAGGTCCACCGCAATGACCCTGTTGTGCTTCGCCAGTAATGGCATTACTTTCCGCCAGACATAAGAGGTCTGTGGCCACCCATGTAATAACAGGATAACGTCTCCCTGACCTTGTTCGTAATAACAAAGCTTTGTACTTTCGATCTCAATAAATTTTGCTTCAGGCATTTGTGCTTTCATTGTGCTAACGGATAAAAATGTGATTAGTGCTGTTAGAATCATCCTATGTCTCATACAGCAAATTTAGTTCCGTGACCGTCCGGACAGGAAGACAAAAAACCGTCTATTTCTGCCATTCGCTGACGGTCATTTTATTGCAGATCTATTATGAGCAAAGAAGAGAAACATATCGTAATACTGGTACCTTCCAATTCCGCATTGATGGATATGGCAGGACCGATGGAAGTATTCAGCAGAGCAGCGGCAGAACAGACTAAAACGGCTCATCCTTTACGATACATCGTGCATACGGTATCGGGCGAAGCGACGAGGCAGGTCATTACTTCTTCTTTCCTGCCGATATTATGTGAATCGACTTTCGAAGAGATCAATTACCCCATTGATACACTGATCCTTTCCGGTATTCCTGCGGATGATGATCAGCCATTACATCACAATCTGCTTCCCTGGATAGCCGCACAGGCCACGCAGGTACGGCGGATAGGCTCCGTTTGTTCCGGTTCTTTTATGCTGGCGCAGGCGGGCGTATTAAATGGTAAAAGAGCCACCACCCACTGGCGGCTCTGTCAGAAGATGAAAGAAAAGTATCCGGAGGTATTGGTAGAACATACGCCTGTCTTTGTAAAAGACGGACATATTTATACTTCCGCCGGCGTTACTACCGGTATGGACCTGGCGCTGGCATTGGTAGAGGAAGATATGGGGCGGACATTTGCGCTGGATATTGCGCGACAGATGGTACTTTTCCTGAAACGCCCCGGTAATCAGTCCCAGTATAGTACCATGCTCGCGGCACAGGCAACGGACTATACCCCGATCAACAACGCCCTGTCCTGGTTACAGACGCATCTGCATGAAGAGATCACTGTCGAGCGACTGGCACAGGAAGCGGCCATGAGTCCCCGTAATTTCGCCCGGATATTTGTACAGGAACTCGATATCACCCCGGCAAGGTATATTGAAAAACTGCGTGTGGAACTTGCCTGTAGAAGTCTGACCGAAAAGAAACTCACCCAGGCAGAAATCGCCTTACAAAGTGGATTTGGCAATGCAGACAATATGCGCAAAGTATTCCTGCGGGTCATGGAAACCACGCCCTCCGAATACAGAAAACGGTTTAAAAGCGCGCTACACGCTTAACAGTGTAAACCTGACTTTGCGTCGTCTCTCCCCTGTTCCGGCCAGCCTTCTGGCAGGTTTTCCCCTATAAATGCTTTCTCCCGCTGCCATACTGACCCTGATTTTTCCAGGGTAGGGTATTTGATGTGCCAATTGCATTATAAATCGATTTTATTAAAACTATGGATGCATATTCTCAACTCATCATTGACGCTGTCGAGAAGGCCAGTCCCGCAGTTGTCAAAATAGAACGGTTGGAACGTCGTGGTAACCAGGAGACCGTATCCGGCACAGGGTCCGGATTTCTTTTCTCTTCCGATGGTTACCTGTTCACCAACAGTCACGTGATCAATGGCGCCGCCCGTCTGAAAGTGCGGTTGCAGGATGGACGTGAATTCACGGCCGCCCTGGCAGGGCAGGACGTACCTACCGATCTGGCCATACTGAAGATTGACGCAGGAGAGTTTGCCACGGTAAAACTGGGTGATTCGGATGACCTGAAGATCGGGCAACTGGCTATTGCTATCGGTAATCCGCTGGGCTTTCAGCATACGGTGACCGCCGGTGTGATTAGTGCTGTAGGCAGGTCGCTACAGGGACAGAACGGCGTTACAATGGATGCGATGATACAGACAGATGCAGCGCTGAATCCCGGTAATTCCGGCGGACCGCTCATCAACAGTGAAGGCGAAGTGATCGGGGTCAATACGGCCGTGATCATGGGCGCGCAGGGACTTTGTTTTGCGATCAGTATCAATACCGCTAAGGCCATTGCCAATCAGCTGATCCGTTTCGGGAAAGTAAAGCGGGCTTATATCGGTGTGGCCATGCAGCAGATAGACCTGGTACCCCGTTTACGCAGCATTCACCAGATCCGGAACAAACAGGCCCTCTTCATTTCCAATGTGGAGCGTTATAGTCCGGCCGCCAAAGCCGGCATCCTGAATGGCGATATCATCTTCCAGTTTAACGACCAGCTGGTGGAAACGGCCGACCAGTTCTTTAAAATGCTCACTTCCGACAAGATCGGACAGTTCCAGTACATCAATGTGATCAGGGATAATACCCTCCTGGAGCTACGCATTACTCCCATTGAAAGAGGTGACTGACCATCACTCCACATCACCATACAAGGGTGTAGTAATCAATGATCACTACACCCTTGTATGGTATATCATTCCCACTATGCAAATTAATAGTGAATAATCCCCCTACCCCTGTTCCTTTCCAACGGAAACATCAGTAAATTAGAAGAGATTTCGAATTCCACGACTTACACTTATACTCACTGATTATGGGTAAACAACTGTACTTCCCGCTATTGGCCCTATTGCTGTGCTGCCTCTTTTCCGTTCCCCTTGCGGCACAAAACACCGGCATCTTTGACGCCCATGGCGATATTGGTCCCGTGAAACATCCGGGTAGTCTGCAATACGATCCCCGGACACAACAATACACCATTACCGGCGCCGGTACGAATATGTGGTTTGGCAGCGATGAATGTCATTTCGCCTGGAAAAAAATGAAGGGAGACTTCATCTTACGTACCCGCGCACAGTTTAGCGGTAAGGGCCGGGAAACACACCGGAAATGGGGCCTGATGGTACGCAGTAGCCTGGATACAGGCGCTCAGCATGTCAATGGTGTAGTACATGGCGACGGACTGACCTCTCTGCAGTACAGAAAGACCAGCGGCGCAAATACAGAAGAGATCAAAACAAATGTGAACGGTGCGGACATTGTCCAGCTGGAAAGAAAGGGGAATACCTACATCCTGTCCGTTGCACGTAACGGGGTTCCTTTTATCAGTGAAACACTCAACGACATACAACTGGGAGATGAGGTATATGCAGGACTTTTCGTTTGTTCACATAATGCGGATGTAACAGAGAAAGCGGTATTCAGTAACGTACGACTGACAGTACCGGCACCAGCTGATCTGAAGGCTTATAAACAGTATATCGGCAGTCAGCTGGAGCTGATGGATATTGCCACCCAACACAGTATCATCGTTTATCAGACGCCGGGGTCTATACAGGCGCCTAACTGGAATACAGACGGCCAATCGCTGATCTATAACAAGGAAGGGAAATTATACCAGTTTGACCTGCGTACACAGACGCCGTCACCGATCAACACCGGTGTAGCCAAACAGAATAACAATGACCACGTCTTATCTTTTGATGGAAAGATGCTGGCAATCAGTAGCGGTGAAGGTGAAAATGGCGCTTCCGTAGGATATGTTGTTCCACGTACCGGCGGAGATCCTGTGCGCATCAATCAGGTGGGTCCGTCTTATATGCATGGCTGGTCACCTGATGGAAAATACCTGGTCTTTACCGGACAAAGAAATAACGAGTTTGATATATACCGGGTGCCTGCAAAAGGAGGAGATGAAGTACGGCTGACTACAGCGCCTGGTCTTGACGACGGACCGGAATATACACCCGACGGCAGGTACATTTACTTCAATTCCGTACGTAGCGGTATGATGCAGATCTGGCGGATGGGACCAGATGGCAGCAATCAGACGCAGGTAACGGATGATGAGTTTCACAACTGGTTCCCGCATATCTCACCGGATGGAAAATGGATCGTTTTCCTTTCCTTTCTGAAAGAAGAAGTAGACGCGTCTGATCATCCTTTTTATAAACATGTGTATTTACGATTGATGCCGGCAACGGGCGGTCCGGCGAAAGTAATTGCCTATCTCTATGGCGGACAGGGTACGATCAATACGCCTTCCTGGTCGCCTGACAGTAAGCGTATTGCTTTTATCAGCAATACCAATCTGCTGTTTCCCGTATTTCCGATGGAAAAATAGGCTTAACGACGGCTCATTTGTTTATTGATCTCTACGGCAGCACTGATCAGGGCCAGGTGGGTGAAGGCCTGCGGGAAATTCCCGAGGTGCTCACCTTTCATGCCCAGTTCTTCACTGAAAAGTCCGAGGTGGTTGGCGTAACCGATCATCTTTTCAAAGCTTTCCACTGCGAGGTCAATCTCTCCACATTTGGCCAGTGCTTCGATATACCAGAAAGAGCACATGTTGAAGGTACCTTCTACCCCGTCAAGACCATCGATCCGTTCCAGGTGATTCCGGTAGCGGTAGATCAATACGTCCAGGCGGAGGTCACGGTCAATGACCTTCATGGTAGACAACCACCTGGGTTCAAGCGGTGTAATAAAATGGGTCAGTGGCATCAGCAGGGCGCTTGCGTCTACCGTCTTAGCGCCTTTATACTGTACCCAGGCCCCCAGCTCTTCGTTCCAGAAGTTATGATAGATATCGTTGTAAATCTCATCGCGGACGGCCTGCCATTCCATTTCCGGATAAGGGAAGGACCGATGTTCTGCGATCTTAATGGCCCTGTCCATAGCTACCCAGCACATTAAACGTGTATGCAGGAACTCACGTTTTACATTCCTGATCTCCCAGATACCATGATCGGGCAGTTTCCAGCCCGCCACCACACTGTTAACCTGTTGTTGTATCAGGGTCCAGAATTCGTACGTGATCGGTTTATAAGATTTGTTGTAGATGTAGATCGTGTCGATCAGTTCTCCGTAGATATCGATCTGTAACTGTGTGGCGGCAGCATTCCCTACACGTACCGGTTTAGCACCCTTATAGCCGTCCATATGTTTCAGTTCCCTTTCTGCCTCACTTTTAGTACCATCCACCTTGTAGAGCAGCTGTAATTTGCTTTCTGTACAAAGACTGGAGATCCAGTTCATGAAGTTCGTTGCTTCGTCATAGAAACCGAGTTTCAGGAAAGCATACATGGTAAAAGCCGCATCCCGGATCCAGGTAAAGCGGTAGTCCCAGTTACGGCTGCCGCCGAGGGTTTCCGGTACGCCGAAAGTAGCTGCCGCTATGACGGAACCATACCGGGCGGAGGTCAGTAGCTTCAAAGTGATGGCCGAACGTTGTATCAGTTCCCCATAATGCCCTTTATAAGTCGATTTCCCTACCCATTCCCGCCACTTTGCGATCGTTTCATGATAAGTGTCGTGCGCATAGTAGTTAATGCCTTCAAAGGCTCCTTTATGGTCTTTCCTGACAGCCTGCAATACGATATGCGCTATTTCGGACTCTTTCAATGTAAACTCTGCATAACCGTCCTTCCTTTTGAGCTGAAGCGGAATATCTGCTATCAGGCGTAACTGCACATTTCCATCATTGATAGCGGTGAAGATGATCTCATTCTTTTTCTTTTTCAGGTCTGCCTCATGCTTCGCTTCCGCATAGTCAAAACGGGGTGCGCAATGCACCTTAAACGTGATATCGCCCCGGATCGCCTTGATCTTACGTACGATGGTGCTGTCAGTCTCATCTCCGGATGCCTGCAGGGGCATATAGTCCGTCAGTTCGGCGATACCGGATTCAGAGAAATAGCGGGTCAGCAGGATCGCCGTACCGGGTATATACAATTGTTTGGAACTATATTCTCCCATCTGTGGTTCTACAGAAAAGAATCCACCTTTGGTGGAGTCCAGCAGGGAGGCGAAAATAGTGGGGGCATCAAAGCGGGGAAAACACATGAAGTCAATGGATCCTGTCAGGGAAACCAGGGCGACTGTTTCAAGGTTGCCGATGATACCATAATTTTCAATACGCTGATATGGCCGTTCCTGATGCTTCATACTGGTATTTATCATGAACCATGCCTAAAACAAAGGTATCCCTTACCTTTACTGCATGTTACAATTGCCCATTACTGTGCGTATTCCTACTGATGCGGAGCTGGATCACCGGCCTGATATTGATGAAATTCTTATCCGGCGGAGAAAGGCAAAGATCGTGGAAGGATACAATCTGCAGATGAATGAAAATCCTCGCCTGCCTTACCGTTTTCAGGCGACTATCAATATCGACAATGATCGTTTATGGGCGCTTTTTCTGACACTGGCAGAAACCCTGCCTTCCAAGGTGAGTTGTGTGTATGGTATTTATGAGGAAGAGAACATGACCACTCCCCTGTTACAGAAAGATTTTGTGCTGAAGGAACTGGAGAAATACGAGCCTGAACTGGCACAGGACTGCCTGCTGGAAGCCGGTATGTTATTTCATACCAAAGACATCCTCATAGAGCTGGGTATCAGTGCCAGTAAATACATCCGTTACTGGGGCGCAGAACTGGAAAGGTTTCGCCTGCTGATGCAATCCTTTGAACTGCCTTTTGTGGAAGGACTGGAGTTTATCGATGAATACCCACGGATAGTGACACCGCTGCGGGAGCTGGACAGAACGGCCAAAGCACCTGAAACAGTACTGTACTATCTTGATCAGGCATTCCGTGTAGACAGAACAGCCCCTGAACCTTTCTTTGACTGATCTATCAGAATTAAACTGAGCTCCTGCACATCGTTCAAATGATTTGCGGTCTTCAGGACCAAATAAAAAGAGGATGTATCTTATTTCGGATACACCCTCTTTGCTATGTGTCGCAAAAAAGATCGCTGTTCATCACCTCCCGGTGTGATAGTTATTAATTACTAATGATGGCAACACATTGATGCGATACGTTTTCCCGTTACAATGCAGGATTAGCTGCATAGTCAGCCCAGAGCTGATCAACGGTTTTACCGGTCAGCGTTACCCAGGTGTTGGCAGTGTAGGTGTGATTACGCAAAGCAGTATTCAGATTGGTTACAATCGTGCTGCTCACGTGATTTTCCAGCCATGCCAGGAAACGCGCAGTTACGCGGTAAGAATTCGTATAAGACTGAGACGAAGAAAAAGCAGGTAAAGACCATCCTGCTGCTGAGTTATTCACGCCGTATCTGTAACGTACCAGGTCAGCGATACCCTCAGTTAACCAGCCGGGTGTACCGCCGGTATAAGCCTGAATGATATGCATGATCTCATGCGTTGCTACGTCCACATCCTGTGGATTGCTCTGGAACCATGCCGCACTGTAGGTTACAGTTGTACCGGAAGTGTAGGCTACTCCACTGTAGTTAGGGTCAATTACATAGGTAATTGATTTGGTGACACCGGGGTTGAAGCGGGTCAGCAATTGCGGATAGGTACCGAAGAAGATGTCTACGATCTTCTGACGTACCGTTTCATTGAAATTCGGATCGTTGTTGGTCAGCGTCAGTTTATAGCCATTGCTGGTATAAACAACTGTGCCAACAGGTACTGCGAGCGCGGCAACTTCGCCCGTTGCCTTTGAGTTTTCATTTACGGCATTTTCTTCGGGAGCGACGCTATCGGATTTGCTACAGGCAGACAATAAAAAGATACCAAGGGTACCGATAATCATGGAATTTTTAAGCGAGTGTCTCATTTTTCTGAGTGGGTTTACAATAGGAGGCAAATGAACAACGCGATCTACCCATATAAACGCATGATGTATCTTTTTCGTACATCCTGCACCCACTGCCGTAAAGCTGTTTTCTACTTGACAAGTTGAATATCTTACACGACCTGTACATCCGGCCATCCGGCTGCTTCTTCCAGCCGCTTCCGGGTATATTCCAGTCCGGTCTGATAAATAGCGTCGAAACGCTTAAAATCAAACATTCCAAACTGCCCCAATCCATCTGGTTCTATAAAGAGACTGCATAACTGCCTGTTCTTCAATACCGGTTCCTGGATAGCCATATGCATGGTACGATCCATAGCCGCTGAAATGCTGCCTCCGGGATTGTAAGGCGTCATCGGATTGACATGCACACCGATAATATCACTATAAATACCCAGCAGCGGTTCAACGGGCAGATTACTGGAAATGCCACCATCGATATATGGTATACCATCTATTACCACAGGAGGAAACAGCATCGGGATCGTCGAAGCCGCCAATACAGCCGGAATCACTTCCCCTTTGGAGAAAACGGTCTGTCTGCCGGTACCGTAGTCCGTGGCCGCGATATATAAAGGAACAGGCAAAGACTCAAAAGTAGTATGGCGCAGGGTCTGTTTCAGCACCTTCTCCACCGTCTTCAGTGACAGAAAACCGGATTTGAGGTTTCGCCATTGCATGGACAATCCCATCTTCGTATGCTGGAAGATCTCTCTGACCTCATCGGGGGTATATCCGTCGCAGATAAAGGCGGCAGCAATGGAACCGGCACTGGTAGCTGCGATCGCCTGGGGAAAAATGTCCTGTTCTTCAAATGCTTTTAATACTCCAATGTGGGCGTAACCACGGGCGCCACCACCGGAAAGCACAAACGGACGCCGCATAGGGATTTTCAACTGCTGATTCATCCGGCTAATATATATAAAGAAAGTAAAATCTGCTACCTTTAGCGTCATCAACAATAACCCATGAAACGCTGCTATCTGCTACTGAAGACCGCGCTGATCGCCTGTACCTTACCGGTATCTGCGCAGTCAGTTCCCGGCGCCACCACAAAGACCATCTGCATTACGCATGCAAACGTCATTGACGTCATTAACAACAAAACGCTGCCTGATCAGACGATCATCATTGACAACGACCGGATCGTCCTGACGGGGTCTTCTAAAAAGCTAAAGGTCCCTGCAGGTGCTACCACTATTGATGCAACAGGACGTTTTGTAATGCCGGGTATGACAGATGCGCATATACACTTTTTCCAGAGCGGCGGACTGTATACCAGACCAGATGCACTGGACCTGAGACACGTCTATCCTTATGAAAAAGACCAGCAATGGGTTAAAGATCACCTGAGTGACCTGATGGCCCGCTACCTGGCTTGTGGTATTACCACTGTCGCAGATGTAGGTGGTCCGCTGCGTAACTTCAGCATCAGGGATCAGGCAGCAAAAGACTCCCTGAGTACCAATGCCTGGGTGACAGGTCCATTGATATCAACCTACCTGCCACCAAATCTGGACAAAAATGACCCGCCTATCGTGAAGGTGACAACACCCGATGAAGCACGAGAACTGGTCAGAAAACAACTGCCCTATAAACCTGATTTCATTAAGATCTGGTACATCGTGGTACCCGGTCAACCGGCAGAAAGCACACTGCATATTGTGCGCGCAGCCATAGAAGAGAGCCATGCACACGGATTGAAAGTGGCCGTACATGGCACTGAATACCAGACGGCAAAACTGGCGGTCAGCGCCGGTGCAGATATCCTGGTGCATAGTGTGGATGATAAGCTGTTTGACAATGAAATGCTGCAGTTGCTGAAAAGTCATCAGACGGTATACATCCCCACATTAACCGTCATGCATGGTTACAAACGGGCTTTTACACAACAGTTTGATTTTCCTGCACAGGACCTGGCCTATGGCGATCCGTTTATGCTGGGTACATTGACTGATCTGCAACATATCGATAGCAGCGTGGCTAAATTCAGTTACAAACAATTACGCACCCGGCACCACGTACCATCAGAAGAAGATACGATCATGCTGAAAAACCTGCAACTGGCACAGGATGCAGGTATTAATATCGTCACGGGAACAGATGCCGGAAATATCGGTACCCTGCATGCCTCTTCTTATTTTACAGAACTGAAAGCGATGGAGAGCGCCGGACTGACGAACATGGAGATCATCCGCGCAGCGACTATCAACGCCGCTAAAGGTTTTGGAAAAGACAAAGACTATGGGAGTATTGAAAAGGGAAAGGTGGCAGACCTCCTGCTGTTATCCAAAGACCCTCTACAGGACCTGAACGCTTTGGCACACATAGAGACGCTGATCCACAGAGGCAAAACCATTGACGCCCAAAAACTATTACCTGTTACACCTGAAATACTCGCACAGGAACAACTCAATGCCTATAATGCCAGAAACATTGATGCATTTCTGGCACCCTACAGTGATAGTGTAGTGATCTCCGATCAGGCAACAGGACAGGTGATCATGAAGGGTAAAGAACAGATGCGCCAACGATATAGCGGTCTCTTTGAGCGGGCGAAAAACCTGCATTGTCAGCTGGTCAGCAGAATGGTGCTGGGGAATACGGTAATAGATCAGGAAAGTGTTACCGGTATGGGAAATAAACCATCGGAAGCGATCGCCATTTATACCATCGAAAATGGGAAAATAGCACACGTATCATTCATCTTTCCCGCCCCATACTGATCACATGTACGACCGGCGGATTGCGCATTTTTCTGATCATCGAAAATCCTGCAATACCGATCAATGCACCAAAGATCAGATAAACATTGACGGTGCCCAGTGAGATCAATCCGATCAGTAATGCACTGATACGTCCCGTGCTATATACGGTGCCACCATGATCCAGTTCGTTCATGATAAACAGGGTATAAATAAACAGTAAAGCAACTACTATCAATCCTGCCATCGGTTTTGTTGCCGCTCTCATTTTATCATACCTGTCCACCCGGTAAGATGATCCCGGAATATGCTCTTTCAGATATGCGAAGATTTCCTCACGCAGCGTTTCATCTTTGATAAGGAAGTGCTCTTCCGAATCACGTCCGAAAAATACCTGTATATGATCATTTCCTTCCTGCAAACGGATATCTCTTACATAATCCAATGGGAGACCAAACAGACTGGGGTCTGAAAAGTCATTTGCCTGCATCCTGGCCACTAAAAATTCCAGTTCTTCTTCTTTGGGATTTGCCTTATAAAGTGTAGCATTTACAAATGCTATGATCTTTTCCCCTTTGTTGTCGTAATTAGTCCAGATTCGGGTCATTATTATTCCTTAAAGCTGCCGAAGATATAAAAGATTAATCTAATCTGGTAATACCAGCCGCCCATTACCCGCCCCGGGGGTTTTATGTATATTTAGCCCATGAGTGGTATTACAGATCTGTCCGAATTACTTAAAAACATGACACCTCAGTTACAGGATGGTGAGTATGTTTTCTGCACGGTCCCTGATAATCAGGCAATTGATATAAAAGACATCCTGGGCAGCTTCCGGGAAGAAGAAGGTATAACACTGATCCTCTCCCGGGAAACCGCCGACAGGCTGCAATTGTCCTATACTTATATTGCCGCCTGGATCACCCTGAAAGTACATTCGTCGCTGTCAGCCGTCGGACTGACCGCCGCTTTCTCTGCTGCACTGGGCCGGGAAGGGATTAGTTGTAATGTAGTGGCCGCCTTTTACCACGATCATATTTTTGTGGCAAAGAAGGAGGCAGGTAGAGCAATGGATGCACTTAAACAACTCACTATCAACAATTAGCCGCGATCCTGCCACCGCTCAAAATAACCAGTAACCGCTGTTGTAAATTAACGCACCTCCTCCCTCCCCCCTGGCGCTTTGTAAATAATTTTTGTATCTTTCGAAAGTAAAATCAGATTCACCTACCTATCCCTAACGAAACCTACATGAAAAAGAACACACTATCACGGATAACAACCGCTGTTGTTGCTATCTGCTGTATGAGCATCACCACTGTAGTCGCACAAAAGAAAGTACCTAATCCTGGTACATTAAACATCGAAAGAAATGGTACGGTCTTCTCCTCTAAGGATATCAGAGGCAATGCTACTATTGGTAGCAGCAAGATGGCCATTATGAATATGGAATGTACACTGCATGATGGAAAACGAATCCTGTCCCTGAGATTTGATCTGAAAAAAATAGGGGAATTCAAACCTGTTACTATTACGTTTGATAAGTCTACCGGAGAAGATCAGGTGGGCAACTTTGCGCAGTTCCTGAACTATCCGCAGGATGAAGCAACAGAAACGGCCGATGACGGTTCAGGCAAAGATGTGTCTTCCAGTGCAGAGAAAGGTTCTTTTACCCTGACAGAGATCAGATTTGATGATGTGAAAGCATTTATCTCCGGAAACTTTGAATTTACGGGTCCGAATGATATAGAGTCCGGCGCTGAAAAAACGGTTACTGTGAAGGGCACCTTCAGCGGCGTACAGGTCGTTTGTATGGGTCCTCATCCATGATATTATAATCAACAGCGGGCATATTATTACAGCATGCCCGCTGCTGATCATAGTTCCTTACCGGTCAGACAATAAAAGAGGTTCTGTAACTGATGTACATATACCAAAGGTTGTCCGTAAGGCACCAGCTGTCCCGGCGCTTCTGCCAGCAGCTGAAAGGAATAACCTTCATCTCTTACATAGATACTGTCCTTTCGGTTATATCTGAAGGAAAATACATTTTCATCTTCCCCGTGATCTCTGTCTCCCTGTACAAATCCCAGACTGTTAAGATGTCCCGTATCGAGCGTTAACGGATGCACACTGGCCAGCGGCAGTTTGCTTTTAGGCAATGAAGAATTATAGATAAAGCCGTCCAGTATCCCTTCCACTTCAAACACCGTCTCATTCATATACAGATCATAATACCATACCAGGTTACCGGAGCGCACGTCAGTTGCTTCTATCATGATACCATATCTTTCTGCAAGTATAATGGTATATTCTAATTATCAAATGAGACACTGCGACTTTCCTTTATAATATCTTCCTCTTCCGGATCATTCCTGTCTATCAGTCCTGCAAATACCTGTACTTTCCCACTTTTGAACACAACACTGTCAATACCGGCACTTGCGCCGGACCTCCGCATGTTATTGAAAGCCATCTTCTTTTCCTTTCTACGGGCTACATTCACTGCAACCACTCTTACACTGTCCTCCGGATCATTACCGGTGATGTTGTATACGATCTGACCAGTTGTAGCATCGTAATCCAGCACCTGCTCATACTCCTGGTATTCCGGCTGACTTTCCTTACTCACCGTCATTACTGCCAGACATTCAGTACCACAGTAATATTCGAAGAAAAGGTGCTTCGCATTTTCACCGGCATAACGGGGAATGTATTTCCAGCTCAATGCCAGGACCTCTGATTCCGGAATGACCAGCTTACTTTTTCCGTTGCTGCACTCCATGTACAGGTCTTTGTATTTTGTCTTATCGTCCTTTACCAGATATCTGACCGACCAGCCACTGGCAGTCAGGGTATCCTGTGGCATCATGCCTCCTTCAGCATACGCCTCATCTTCTCTGTTCAGGGGTACCATGGCAGTTGAATGATTTCCGTGTGCTGTTTTGCCGACAGCTCCGTCACTTTCTAAGAACTGAGCAGCAGTATTTTGTGAATTTTCAGCTGGTTGATGACAGGCAGACAGGAATGCTGCCACACATGACAATGCGTAGATCTTTGCGTATTTCATAGGTATATTCTGTACACTAAATGTAGTATTCCTCATGCAATTCTTTATAACTATCTTTATATACCATTAAAGGTATCACGACAAGTGATCATCAGTACGCAATAACCATTAAACACAGTGTAACATATCTATGGAAAAGCTCCGTATATCCTTCCCATCTCTATTATTTTAAGTAGTATATTTGAATGGATGTACCCCTTATGCCCTGGATATTTCACGTTAAAGAACCGACGCAGATTTTCAACACCCTTTATGTAAACTCAAAATAACCTGGTAAAATCTATGAAAAGCCTGTATCTGTCAGCGATCCTGCTGGCTGCCGCTGCATTGCAAACGCATGCACAAGCTCCCGTTTCTGTAGGCGCCGGAAGTTATGCTTCTTTTCCACCGGCCTCAGAAAACACAATCGATGGGAATAACGATGGTAAGGGAGATCTCTATCAGTTTGTCTATGACCGGCCTATTTATGTCGCGGCCGACAAAATGAACAAACCTATTCCCACCAATGACTGGTGGACCGACCTCGTAGTGTCACAGTATGGAGGCCTGATGTGGGCCTATCCTTTAGTGGCTGATCCTGAAGACTATGGCGTTAAAATGTACTATCCGAACAGCTTTGTTGCCGATGGTTCCAACATTGCCTACGGTGGTAGTATGATGATCAAAGCTGCCGGCTATACGCCCTCCAAAGCGATTGCCAAAGACTGGTCTGACTGGGGCCTGGTGATGTCCCTGCCTGACAGTCTGCACAACAAAAACATGGATGTAACCATGGCGCATGGTATTCCATTTATGTGGCTGGAAACACAGGGTATCAATCCTGAATTCTCTTTTGACAGAGGCGCGTCCTATCTCACACAAAGTGGCAGCGCCATTCAGTTCCCTACCAGCAATTCATTTGTCATACAGACGGATGGCCGCTATTTCGGTATCCATCTCAGTGGCAGCACAACAGCTGAATTACAGGGACAACAGTATGTCAGGATTGACCTGGGATCTGTACAGAACATTACCAAAGTAAGGCTCAACTGGGAAACTGCCTTTGCAAAAGGTTATGCCATTCAGGTATCCAGCAATGGTACTACCTGGAGCACAGTGGCCTCGGAGGTCAATGGTAACGGCGGACTGGATAGTCTGAGTTTTAACACCTCCGGCCGCTATATCAAACTGGCACTGGCTGAGAAGGGCTCTATCTATGCCTATTCCCTGTGGGAAATGGAAGTCTTCAATGGCACGACCCTCCTGTCACGCAACAAACCAGTAGAAGTATCATCTGTTGAAGCAGCCTTCGCCGGTACCAATGTCAACGATGGTAATACCGGCACCCGCTGGGCTTCCGATGGCGCAGCAGCAGAACGCCTGGTACTGAATACCGGTAATGGTAACGCCTATTTTGTAGTATCCGCTCTGCCAGCGCCCGGCGACCTGCCCACTTACGAAACCTATGCATTCAACAAGGTGACCAATACCGCTGTAGGATATGATTATGATGCCAGTGCCGGTAAAGTGTATGTCAACTGGAACATTACCACGGCTAATCTGAAAGGACAGGCTGCCGGTAATACCATCCAGGGTTTCCTGCCCCACCTGTATCAGAATGCGGCCAACAGCATCGCGTTTACGGCGGTGAACTATGTAACACCCAGAGGGTCTATGAAAACGGCCATCGGAAAGACCTTCTCTTTTACGTACGACTTTAATGGCATCCTGCCTACCTATAATTCACCTTACCGCAATGCGGCAGATGCAAGTCCGTATAATGCTAACGCGATGTTTGACATGCTGACCCGCTTCTCCAAGAAAACCGGTTATGGTGGCGACACCTACTGGGGTGGTAAAGACCTGGTCAACTATGCCAAATACACGCTGATGGCAAAGGAACTGAATCACCAGGCCTACCAGTCCCTGAAAGCAAAAACAAGAGAGAGTCTGGTCAACTGGCTGACCTATACGCCGGGTGAAACAGAAAAATTCTTTGCCCGCTATGATAGATGGGGCGCTATTGTTGGCTTTAATGAATCTTACGGTTCAGCAGAATTCACAGACAATCATTTCCACTATGGCTATCTGATCTATGCCTGCGCACTATATGGTATGACAGACCCTGATTTCCTGACGCAGTACGGCCCGATGATCAAAATGGTGGCTAAACAATACGCCAACTGGGATAGAACAGACAACTTCCTGCCTTTCTTCAGAACATTCGATCCATGGATCGGACATAGTTACGCAGGCGGCACCAGCTCTTCTACCGGCAACAACCAGGAGTCTACTTCAGAAGCGATGCAGTCCTGGATCGGTCTGTTCCTGCTGGGCGACATGCTGAATGATGAAGCTATCCGCGATGCCGGTGCTTTCGGTTATATCAGTGAAGCATATGCCACCCTGGAATACTGGTTTGACTGGAAAAACAGGAACCTGCCAGCAGCCTATCCACACAATGTAGTAGGTATCCTCTCTAATCAGGGCTTTGCCTATGGTACGTATTTCAGCGCCAGTCCGGTACACATCCACGGCATACAATACCTACCGGTAAATCCTGGTTTCAAATACCTGGCAAAAGATACCACCTGGGCGAAAAGAGAATATAGTGATATGATGACGGAATCAGCAGCAATAGACGGACATACCAGTGAGACCGATTTTGGTGATGACTGGGCACATGTGGCACTCGGTTTCCGTCAGTTGTTCGACCCTAAATATGCGGCGGGTTTCATGGCCAATAACCTGGCCCTGGCGCCTACTGACAGCAAGTATATCATGGATTATGAAGTAGCAGGTATGACTTATTTCTATACCCATGCGAATCAGAACCTGGGCTTTTTCTCTTTTAACTTCCGCACCAACTTCCCTTCCAGCAGCGTATTCGAAAGGAACGGCGCATTCAGTCACGCAGTAGCATATAATCCAACGGCAAGTGCAAAGACCTGTAATGTGTACAATGCCGGCGGCGCAATCGTGGCTTCTTTCAACGTGCCTGCCAGGACACTGGTGACTTATCCTACCCTGCCAACTACCGGACAGCAGCCAACAGGTTGTTATGGTTTATTACCAGCTACTGCTACCGCTACTTCCGGTAATGCGGCCCTGGCCGTTGATGGTAGTTTGGGTTCCCGCTGGGAAAGTGCCTTTACTGACCCACAGCAGCTGACGGTTGACCTGGGCGTGGTTTCTACGGTGAATAAGATCAGTATCTCCTGGGAGGTGGCCAATGCGAAGAACTACACACTGACTGGGTCTGTAGATGGTAATACCTGGCTGCCGATTGCCACAAAGACCAATATGCCTACCGGCAACAGGACTGACATCATTGATAACCTGAATGGTAACTACCGTTATATCCGTATGGATGGTACTGTCAGGAATACGCAATGGGGTTATTCCATCTATGAACTGGAAGTATGCGGTACAGCCGCTGCCGGTGCAGCACCGCTGGCTGCCGCCAATACACTGGCCAGCAAAGCAGAACCGAAAACGGATGCGACAGCACCTGTGCTTTATCCAAACCCTGCCAATGACTGGGTGAAGATCCAGAGTAAGACAAAGGACATTTACAGTCTGACAGACCTGCAGGGTAAAGTGATCCAGACAGGTAAACTGGATGCCGGCATCAACACCATTGATATCAGCCGTCTTCCAAAAGGTCTTTACATCATCAGGATCAAAGATCAGACGTTCAAACTCATCAAATCCAACCAATAAACAGCATCGCTGTATAAACAACGAGGGTGTACCGGTAAAACGGTTACACCCTCATTTTTATAATGAACAAAACAATCCTCTCAGGATTCGGCAGACACAGCCACCGCTTCTGTAAACGGCTGCAGGTCATTTCTCAGTGACTCGATGATATCGACAAATTTATCGGCTACCAATCCAAAGCCATCATTGGTAGGATGAATCTCGTCATACCAGGAATCGCGTGCCACGATATCTCTCACATTGACATAGTATACTACACCAGGAAATGCAGCCACTACTTTCTGTAAGCGTTTGTTGAACTCATCTACAATGAACTTAATCACTGACTCTCTTTCCGCCTGCGGATCCATATGTTTCAGGATCATGTATTTACCCAGCCAGCTGGTTTTCTTTGGTTGCAGATCAGTATCTACCGGAATGATATAGTCATAACTATGCACCAGGATCCGCAGGTTAGGATAGCGGTTGTGCAGTTCCGTGAACATATCTTTATACCATTTCTCCAGGTCGTCCAGTTTATCATTAAAAGCGCCTTTGAGATAGCGGCCCGGCGTGATATCATCTTCTGCCGGTGTATCCCGCAGGAACTGCTGGAACTGTGATCCGAGTATATCATTACCACCGCCACTCACCAGGAAGATCTGGGCCTGCTCATCTTTGATGGCATTGAGGTATTCTTTTTCTTTCAGATAATGCTCCAGGGTATCGCCTGCTTCTGCAAAGCTACGGATCGCATACAGCTTATACAGGTGATCGAGGGTATCCAGCAAACGGATGGGATACTGGAACCAGGAATCTCCTTCGGCTACGATGCGGAGCCGGTCTGTTTTCTTCAGGCGGTTGTACAACCTTCTGCGCTGACGGGTTTCGATAGTGTTGGCTGCCCATAATACCACGTCTCCCCATATGCCTCTTTCGTCTTCCGGCAGCTTTATTTCCGGTTTCAGCTGCAGCTGGGTCGGTTGTCCGCTTTCATCGGGTACCAGGTCATAATAGAGGCCTGCGGCAAAGTAAGACGTCTCTTCGTAGTCCATCAGTTGTTTCAGCGTCTCACTATCGATACGGTTAAACGCCGGATTATTAAACACCAGTGTGAGTGTCTGTGTCATCCAGCCACTGAATACTGCCGGTGTTTCATCTTCCATCACGGCACCACGGGTCACTTCCATCCCACCCCTCATGATGCCCCGGTCTCTGTCAGCCAGTACATAAGGCGCAGGCAGATTACCCAGTCCCAATGCCTTCACATTAAATTCTTCTGTGCTGGCAATGATCTTCACGGTCTCCATACTCAGCGGCCAGTTATACTCCCTGACAAAATCATCCTGGCGGATGATGATCCGGTCTTTCCCTTTTCTAGCCATGATGATAAACTTACCTGGTTCCAGCAGCCAGGGCGACTGTACCTGGTAATCCAGGTAGCTGCTGAACTGTATGCCCAGGTAAAGCGCCGATACGTATAAGTTCTGATTAGTGGTATTGGTCAGCTTTATTTCCATAGCACCTTCCCAGAGGTCTACTTTTTCTTCAAAGTTGAAGATGGCCCTTCCGGAAGAAACATCCAGTTTCTCACGGCAACCATCGGTATATAAACGGGTCAGTTCAATACGCAACGGTTGTTCAGGGAAGCCGGGAGGAATACTGCTGTTCTGCAATTCCTTAATGAAGTGCCATTGGGAAATATGCTTCAGCGTTTCTACCAGCTCCAGGTTACCATTGTCTTTCAGAATGTCCAGGGGTCGTACTACCGGCCGGTAAGGATCATTGGCACGTGTGATCACGGCCTCCCCTGCCCGGATGTGCAGGGTATAGTCCGCGCTGCGTCCGTTTTCTCCTGCGGCAGTCTGGAATTCAAAATGACCACTTGCCTTACTATCTATTTCATCCAGCAGTCTGGCCATTTCAGCCGGATGACCATTACTGTTGTTGAGTTCAAGTAATATCCTGCCGCTCATTAATCCTTCAACAAAGGCTTTATGGGCACGGTCCTGATCGGGACTACCATCCACAGTAATACTGCTATAATCAATGAACACATTGCTGATTACCGCGTTCCACTTACGGCTGGTATCTGCCGCATCAGCTATGGTGATCTTTGTATTTTTATCCACGCCGTGAATAGCCCCCAGGTTCAGCTGCCAGCCTTTGGCATCATTGTAAGTGACTTCGCCTATAGTGGTCTGATCGCTGAGACTACGGTTCAGGAATCCGAGCGCCAGTAGTCCGTCCATATTGCCAGGTACATAGATCTTAGGCGTCTGTTCAAAACTAAAGCGCAGGTACTGTCTGATACGGCTGCTTAATTCATTATAGGAAACATTACCGGTACACGCATCCAGTGCGCCCAGCAGTTTTTTGGTAAAGACGCCTTCACCATTTACTTCAACTGCCGACTGATTACTTTCACAGGCTGCCATCTGGATATGTATACCTTCCGGTAAGAATTCTTCCGGTTTTTTGCCTTTGATATCCTCTTCTCTGATAACGTTACCGAAGACAAATTCCGTCCAGTCACGCTGCGGGAATGCACCGGAATAACGGGAGGTATCATAGACCATCCGTTTATTGACTTCGTCATTCTTATAGGCGGTACTTACCAGACGGCCACGGGTATTGTCACCGGAGTGACAACAGTCAAAAATGGTAACGATATGCGCGCCCGTCTTTTCATAAAGTTTGCCGAGCAGATAACGCAGTTCCTTATCCGTCAGCAGGAAGTCAGCTGCTTTTTCTGCACCACCGTCATAGCAAACCAGGCATTCCAGTTTGCCGTCTGTTTCATCCCATATAGACGCAGCATCTTCCTGGGTACCATGACCGGAATAATAGAAAAGGATGGTATCTCCCTTACTGGCATTTCCCAGGTGCTCTTCAAATGCTTTTACGACGCCGGCACGGGTAGCTGCCGAATCTGTCAGTTTCAGTATACGGCAGTCGAACGGTGTACGGTTCTTCAGATAGTTCTCTACCTGTTGTACATCATGCAGACAACCACGCAGTTTACGCACACGGTCATATTCATTGATACCGGCGAGTAATGCGAATACTTTACCGCTTGGCTGTGTAATATCTTTTGTCAGATCTTCTTCGTAGTTAAATGGATTGTACCCTTCATTGTCAGTCGTTTCAGGTGCGTTATCCTCTGCACCCGTCGTATCAGCAAACTGTGCGTTGATACCTGCTTCAGATGTGACGCCGGGTGATAGTTCGCGGGCCGCAAAACTAAGTGAGCGGGCAGTAGTGGAAGGTGTGAACTCCGCAGCGGTGACGCCATTGATCAGAGTAGTCCAGTCAAAAGCGGGCCCTATATCCCACTTACCGGAAGCGCGGTAGTTGATATGGGATACGATGCCTTTAAAAGTGAGTACATCATTGGTCGTAGTATATCTTTTATCCTCCGGCAGGAATTGCCTGGGGATGTTATACTTCGCCGTCAGATAACGCAGCAGGATGATCGTGCTTTCTATCTGTTCCGGGGTATAGGCAGCATAATATACCTGATCCCTGAAAGGCTGATTGATCTTAATATAAGCGGCACTATTGCTTAATGCGCAGTATTCATCAACCGGACCCGGTTTACCATTCACCGGCTGACGGGAATAGATCGTTTCCAGTACACCATCGTGGGGTACCAGGTAGGCATAATTAGATAATTCGATACCGATGCTTACTTTGTCCTGCGCATTCTGTGTACCCTGATTGCCCAGTCCGGGGCCAATATGGCCGGACCAGTTTGCAGAAGGAAACAACTGATAAATGGTACCGTCCCTTGCGATAACGAAGGGAACAGAAACATGCCTGTCCTGTGTGGTCAGGCTTTGCATGTCGGACCTCAGATTACCGGCTGTAAAATGCAGCACTATCCGTTCCTTGTTATGCGTTGCCGGATAGAAATAGTTGCTGCTGGCAGGTTTGTACAATTGTCCTTTCAGAAACAACTGTTCATTGGGAACCTGTAAAGAAAATGAAGTAAGTAATGACGCTGCTTCACTCTTGAAACGAGCCTCGATCTGGGGTAAGGAGTCGTATCTCATGTAGAGGTTAATTTAAATTTACTGGGGATACTGATAATGCCGGTGCTTTTTGGATTATACGGTTGTGTAAAACGTGAAAATTGTGACGATAAAACTGAATTCCCGAAACGTACTATATATGATTATGCCCATTCCAAATATATGATTTAAAATCCAGAATCAACTGATAATCCTCACATTACGACACCTATCCGATTCCACGGCTGTGCCTGTATACTTATTTACACCCTTTTTATCCGGAAGTCCACATTAACATGTAAGCCTTATTCAATACTTAATTATTCATGAGATATAATAACATGATCTATAGTCCAGTTCCAGATCAGCAGAATCAAGCAGGATTTTGGCAATAAATACTATTATTAATTTCTCTTTAAAACAACGAGTCATGAAAAAGCATTTTGCAACATGTTGTCTGCTGATCGTATCTGGCGCATTTGTTTATTTCGGGGTAAACACAACGCCTGCCTTCGCAGCAAGTACAACAGAAGACGAGGCATATATTGCCTCTTTTGATCAGTATAAACAGGATACTGTTCCCGGTAGAGACACTTCCTGGCAAAAGTCGAAGATGAAGCACAAAATGAAAAAAGACACTACCTGGAAAAAAGATACAATACCCCAATAAGCTAACTATACAGGCAGCCTCCGTGTAAAACGGAGGCTGTTTCTTTTGGTCACTTATCCCCTGCGTTTCGTCACATTTAGCGGGCAGTCCGTTTTCTGTTCGCTAGTATTGCTGTCAAATCGCACACTACTATGAAACACGTTACTTTCCTTACACTGCTCCTGCTCTGTGGTATACACCTTAGTGCACAGCGGCAGTTGGGGAAACTCAATCAATACTTTAATCATGTTGCGCAGCAGGGGTATATGAACGGTAATATCCTGCTGGCTCAAAACGGGAATACTATTTACCGGCGTTCTTTCGGAGCAGCAGATATTGCGGGCGGCAGACCCAATAATGATTCCTCCAGGTTTAACCTTGCTTCCATTTCCAAAGTATTTACATCCACCGCAATCCTGCAATTAAAAGAGAAAGGATTGTTGCACCTGAATGATACCTTTCAGCATTATTTCCCTTCGTTTCCTTATAGCGGTATCACCATCCGGCATTTGCTGACACATACATCCGGACTACCTGACCTGGAACTCTATGAGTCACTTATCAGGGCATATCCGGATACGATCGTCACCAATAATATTATTATACCTACCCTGATCAAAGAGAAAATGCCTTTGTATTTTTCTCCGGGCGATCAGTTCCGGTATTCCAATACCAACTATTCCCTGCT
Organism: Chitinophaga sp. YR627; assembly: GCF_900114995.1. Lineage (GTDB taxonomy): Bacteria > Bacteroidota > Bacteroidia > Chitinophagales > Chitinophagaceae > Chitinophaga. The sequence continues at coordinate 86,395 of NZ_FOUX01000007.1, read as the reverse complement.
GGCCCTGCTGGTGGAGCAATTAAGCGGACAGTCCTTCGCTGCCTACCTGGACACACATATATTCCAGCCGGCAGGTATGCACAGGACCAGCTGTGATGCTTCGTCCTTCCGCCCAGCAGATACCGCGATCGTGACACCGCATGTTTATAGCATGTTCTATGACTCCGTTTACACAGCGGTGTTCAATGTGAAACGGTATAAGTATACGGCCTATAATAATGATGCCGCCATTGGCGCCTCCAATATTGTCAGTACGACCGGCGATCTGCAACTATTTGACAAGGCCTTCTTTGATGGCCGCCTGATCAGTGCGGCATCTATGAAAGAAGCTTTTACACCTGTTGTGTTAAATAATGGTGATACGCTGTGGGAGCATATGGATACGATGCGGGGAGAAGGGAAAGGCAGTTACGGACTGGGATGGGATATCTTCAGACAACCGGGGTTTGGAACGGCTGTAGGACATGGTGGTTTTAAGTTTGGTCTGGCTACTTTTTATTACCGGAATATAGACCTGGGCGAGACGATCATTGCTTTTGACAATGCACCTGGTGCTCCGTTCGGGGATATTATCACTTCTGCTTTCTATATTATGAATCAGCAGCAGGCGTTTCCCACACATGTCAGGCAATCGCTGGTCCGTTTATTTGCGCAGGCTATTACGCAATATGGATTTGACAATGCGGTGAGTTGTCTGAGCAGCTTAAAAAGCGATACCACTCACTACTACTTCAGCGAAAAAGAGATGAACCAGCTGGGGTATGAGTTCTTATATTTTTCTTCTTTTCCGGCGCATCAGCAACTGGCGGTGCAGACGTTTATGATCAATATGTTGCTGTACCCGAAAAGTTTCAATACATACGACAGCTATGCGGAAGCACTATCGGCGACAGGCAAAAAACAGGAAGCCATCCTTATGTATCAGCAATCCATTGCGTTAAACCCAAACAACGCAGACGGTATAAGGGCCCTGCAACGTTTACTCAGCCAGCGTTAAAGGGACAGCCGGTCTGTGTTGTGTAAGAGTGTGGCATTTGCACGCCACACTCTTTTTTATGTTTATCTGTTATTCAGATCGGCAATCATCGTTACCAGCTGTGAAGCGGTGACAGGTTGCAGATTGAAACTAACAGGTGTATAGTTCGTTCCCGAAGCCGGTGCTGCAATGGTCACATCCAGCAACTGTGCATAGAACTGTCCGTTGAGGGCAGTTATTGCCAGGAATGTACCCTGTTGTCCGACTGGTATAATTGTCTGATAGCTCAGGAAGCCTTTGAAACCGGCAGGCGCATTCAAAATGATGTTAAAGAACTTAACTACAGAGTTGATGTTCCTGGGTTTGAAAAACAGCATACTTGGCTGCTCAGGAGATGAGTTAGGGGTGTCGTTATTGTACACATCAAAATAACCAAGTACGGTTGTTTTGGGTCCGGTGCTGCTACTGAACACATCGCAGTTTCTCCATTGCAACAACTGAGACAGCTGGAAATCCAGTGTACCGGTAGTGGCGTTGAACAGGGCATAATCAGGCGCCTGTGTCCAGTTGATACCAGGATCCTGTGAAGCAGGTTGCGTTACAGAAGTAGGCTGGTTCAGCTGGTTATAACCATTGATGGTGAAGTACACCGTCGTGTCGCCGTCCCACATTGGTACTTTTTCCTGTGGACGAACCTGGGTTCTTACGACGGTCTGTACAGCGATCGGGGCTGCCAGTACCAGGTCAGCGCCCGCTTCTGTGGCACGTACAAAATACTCTCCATAGGACAGCAGATAGGCGCCGGAAGCAGCGGTAGGTCTGTTGCTCAGTACAAAGTCTTTCGGACTTAATACCTCTCTGATAGCAACGGAGATCGGACCGGTAGGTGCGGTACCATCTTTTCGGCGCAGGGCGCCGGCAGGGATGTTGTACTTATTACCATTGCTGGTGGTAAGGGTTACTTTTTCCTTCCCCTGCACAGTGAAGAACTGGGTTTTAGGACCTGCACTGGCAAAAAGCTGTGCCAGTAACTGTGCGTCTCTGTTAGGTTGTGCTTCAGCAGCGGCAATGCTGCCTTCGGGATTCAGTTTTTCTACAGTGGATTGTTTGTTACAGGAAACAACGGCAATAGTTGTCACCAAAGCGAGTGCTCTGACAAGGGATTTCATAATTATCAGTTTTTAGTTAGGAAATTTCCAGGGTTATTACGTGTTGCTACATATAGGTGCGACTTATCACAAATTTAGATGTTGTGACTTGAAATCATACCGCGGGGGAGATAAAGAATTAGGAATTAAGAATTAAGAATTGGTTAGCCGGAAGTGCGATTGGTATGTCATATACTATATAATTGGGTGGGTATTATTTATTGCATATTGCAAGAATTTTCGATGATAGCTGTATTGTTACTAATTATTATATGCGCCAGACCTGAATGAACATCCAGTCAAGTGTATTACGCGGATGGCTATTGTTGAATTCTTAATTCTTAATCCTTAATTCTTAATTCTTAATTTTCAGATTGTCTATATGCTGAGAAACTGCTGCATGGCTTCTCTCTTATAATCTGTAAAGCTTCTGCCGGAGAAGTTCTTAAAGAACTTACTGAAGTGTGCGATATCATCGAAGCCTAAGCTATAGGCGATTTCTTTCATGCTGGCGCCGGAATAGGTTGCCAGGCGTTTTGCTTCCAGTATGACCCGCTGTCTGATATGATGACTGGCAGGGAACCCGGATACCTTTTTTACCATCTCATTCAGATGGTTGGGCGTCACCGCCAGTTCGTCGGCATATTCAGCGACGAGTTTATATTCCATATATTTCTTTTCAACAATGGAGAAAAACCGGTTGACCAATGCCTTGTTGCCTGCTTTTACAACAGGCGCTATTGTAGGGCGGTATTGACGGGTCAGGTAGATCATGAAGATATTCAGGAGGCCTCTTAATATCTCTGATCTGAGTAACAGGAAACTGGCAAACTCTTTCAGCATCTTGCCGGCCAGGTCTTCCATTTCTTCGCGGATGTCAGCGGACAACTCAATAATGGTCGTGCCGGACAACTTATGGAAGGAACTGGCATGAAAGATCAGGGCAGCATTATCTTCCGGCATAAGCAGGAATTCAGGACTGAAGGTGATCACATACCCTTTGGTGGCTGTATCGGGTTTGAACTGATGTAGTTGTCCCGGGGTCAGACAATATACCATATCCGCACCTACTTCATGCTGCTCATTGTCTACAAGATAATCACCACTCCCCTCCAGTACCCATACCAGCTCAAAACTGTTATGCAGGTGAGGTGCACCGTCTTTCAGGTGGTGGTTGCAGGACGCATCTTCCAGCTTGTAGATCTCGAAAGGCACGTTTGTCCTGTTTTCCGGAACGGGGGACTGCTCCGATTTGCTCCCTGGGCTTCGTTGCACGATGCAACTTCGACTAATTTTTGTCATAGAGTGTAGTTAATGGTTCCTAAAAATTGGTCAGGCGTTGTTCCCTTCCGCCAGCTCGGGGGCCAGCGGAAAGTCTATTTCTATCTGGGTGAGATTACAGAGATAATTCATAGCGATATTATCGCTGATCTGCAAAATGAGGTCTACGAGGTTCCCTTTGTCATATCCAGCCTCAAAAAAGCGTTCAAGGGCGTCGATGGATGCCCGTCCCTTATTCTCCGCGATCTCCTTTGCAAGGCCTGCTAAAGCGTTTAATCTTGGATGGCTGCTGCTCCCTGTTCTGACAGCCATCAGTTCTTCTTCTGATATACCATTTTTTCTGCCCAGGGACGTGTATACGCTCTGGCAGTAACGACAACCGTTCACCTGTGCCATCACCAGGCTGACCGCTTCCCTTTCCCGGTTGTAAAGAGAGGTTTTTGCCGTCTGGAAGGCCAGGTACTTATTCAGTCCGTTCTCGGAATAGGCGATTGTGGCATATAAATTCGGCACCATTCCCAGTCTTCTTTGCAATGTGTCAAAGGCCGCTTCGTTTCCAGGATAAATCTGTTCTCTTGTGGGTACGCTAAAGTCTATCATTCTTCTTACTGTTTTGTTGTGACGTTGGTATAGCGACATAGAGAAAACAAAACACATACCATATGGATAAAGAACTGGAAAACAGCCATTTGATAAAAAATCACCATTTGATAATTAACTATATTTAGTGATTTCACTGCTTTTACCCACTTTATTTAGTGAATAGCCGCGACCTTTTTTTGCTTCGCAGAAAATGCCGGAATTAACAATCAGGCATGAAGAACAGGTCGCAGAAATGGCGTTTTTACGAAATCTAATAAAGGAATTCGCGTGAAAGGCTGCGATATTACGAAATATCGTGTTTTTATATCAGGACACAAATACACAAACAACTGAAAATCAACAAACAACAACTCGGGCATACAATTGGCCATTATTCCGGCATAAAACCACTGCATTATGAAGTATCCAGAATATTGCCCCCTGTTAAAGCTCGAAGACGTAGACGCCAATCTGCCATTCCAGATCCGTACATTTAAAAATATGCGGGAAGAGATCATTGCGCATAACAGCACCCCGCATAAACAAAACTACATTGAAATCATCTGGATCACAAAAGGAAGCGGTACCCTGGTACTGGACCTTGAAATCTTCAACCTGGAAAGTAACAGCATCTTCTGTATTACCCCCGGACAGCTACATCAGCTGAGAGAAGATGAAAGCACTGAAGGGTTTATATTATCATTTACCGAGGCATTCCTCCACATGGGTGAGCAGGAATTTGACCTGATGTATAACTCAGGACTGTTCCAGGCCTTCTCCCGTTCAGCCGGTATCCGTGTCAATAATGATATCGCGAGAGAGATGCAGGAGGTGGCGCTGAAAATGCTGAAGGAAAGCAATAATGTTTATCTGTTCAGAACGGAGATGTTGCGCCGTTATCTGAAGATCTTCCTGATCTACGTTACCCGTCAGTTTCAGGGACCATTGACAACCGTTATTCAGACGCGTAATCTGGAACTGACAGAGAAGTTTAAATCACTGGTGGAAGTTAATTTCAAAACGCACCGCAAAGTGGCAGACTATGCGAAACTCCTGGCCGTAACGCCCAACTATCTCAATGAGATCATCAAGAAGACGACCGCTTATCCTGCCAGTTATCACATCCGCCAGCGTATCATATTAGAGGCAAAGAGAAGAGTGGCCTATTCTGACGAGTGCATGAAAGAAGTGGCCTGGTATCTTGGTTTTTCCGACATTGCACACTTCAGTAAATTCTTCAAAAATGCTACCGGTATCACCTTCTCTGATTTCAGAAAGGAATGCCTGGTGATCAGCGCCGCCTGATAACAGGCATTCCCATTTGTTTTTATTCAATGATCTTCAGCAATACGATACTTACTGAGTCCGGTTTGGACAGAAAAGGACTATGTCCTGTATTGAGCGCATATATCTTTTTGATACCTGCCGCGGCGGCCATCTGATTTTGCAGATCTATACCGATCGTATGATCCTGATTGGTATGGATATAATACTTATCAACTGAGCCAAAGTTTGCCGCGGTCACAACGGCTTTATTCGTGAACGGGATAGCTGGTTCGTCGCGATATTTCGCGACCAGTTGTTCCTTTACAGCAGCCGATCCATCCTGACAGAATACATCGGTCAGTTTTTCCGGTTTCACCCCAATAGTTGCCGGTGTCGGAAAGGTGAGTGAAGCCGGTAATGCGGATTGTTTATCCATGCCGGACAACTCCAGGATAGACTGACCATTCGCAGGCACGAACGCACCTATATACACCAGTTTCTCTATCTGTGCAGGTATTTTTTCAGCGATAGCCGTAATGACTGCACCTCCCATACTGTGCCCGACAAGGACTACTTTTTGCTTTGTCGCATTGATCGCCGCGAGTACTTTGTCCCTGTATGCATCTATCGTTACGTTCTGCGGAGCAGTTGTATCATCTCCGTGAGCAGGTAGTTCTACAACGACCACTTTTTGTCCGTGTTGTTCCAGCTGGGTTTTAACGGATTGCCATACAAAAGCGCCCTGCCAGGAACCGTGAACAAGCACAAAGGTTTTCGCGGGTGCAGCCGGCTGATTATTGTCGTCATCATCTGAGCAGGCAGCAAAAGAAAACAGCGTTACGCACGCAAGCATTAAAGCAATAACTGATTTTTTCATGATTCGTCTGTATTTATGCAAACAAAACTACAGGCGGTCATGCGCAACAATTTTAACCCGGGTTAACTTTTTCCAGGTATATAAAAGATAAGCTCCTGACCTACCATTACTGATCTGTCAGGAGCTTTTATAAAGTAACAGTGTTCGTTTACTGTTTGAGATATTTCTTCAGTTCTGCACCGGCATGATCCATCGCAGAACGCGTGCCAGGAACAGTCGCCAGCGGGTTTAACAGTCCCCAGTCATGGATCATTCCCTGATAACGCACCAGCGCTACCGGTACGCCTGCCTGATCGAGTTTACGTGCATATGATTCTCCTTCATCACGCAATACATCATTCTCAGCAACCATCACCAATGCAGGTGGCAGTCCTTTCAGTTGATCTGTTGTCGCCTGTAAAGGAGAGATATGAATATCGCTGCGTTCTGAAGGTGTGGAATAATTATCAAAGAACCATTTCATCATTTCTTTTGTCAGGAAACGGCCTGTTGCAAACTGATTATAAGAACCAGTTTCGAAATCAGCATTTGTTACCGGCCAGAGCATTACCTGTCCTTTAAGCGCAGGTCCCTGTTTTTCTTTTGCCAGAATAGCTACGACAGCCGTCATATTACCACCTACGCTATTACCTGCCAGCGCGAGGTTCTTACCATCTACACCGATCTCATCACCATGTTCAGCCACCCATTTGGTAGCAGCATATGCTTCATTGATCTGTGTAGGGAATTTTCCTTCCGGCGCAGGCGTATAGTTAGGGAAAACTGCAACAGCACCGGATGCCACAACGAGGTCACGCACCAGTCGTTTATGTGTAGGGAAATCGCCCAGTACCCAACCACCGCCGTGGAAGAACATGAACACCGGCAGTTTGCCGCTTACGCCGGCAGGACGTACGATATCCAGTTTTACGGTAATTCCTTCAGATGTAATGGTTTTCTCAGAAAACTCCACGCCTGAAACGTCTACCTGTACAGATTCCTGTGCACCTGTCAGCACAGCACGTGCATCCACAGGTGATAATGTTTCCAGTGGCTGACCGCCGCTTGTATTTAAAGCATGCAGGAACGCTTTTACTTTGCTGTCAATAGCAGGATCTACATCCGGATCCAGTGGTAACCTTATCTCTGTGCTCATTGTGTTTTAAGTTTATGTTGATGAATTAACAATTATCCGGTACTAATAGTTGCAAAGCTATTTCCAATATGATGCCAGGACAATTGCCAATTACCTGCAAGTGTTGTCATATTTATCGTGAATCAGGAGACAAAAATTTAATTCTTAATTTCTAACTCCTCTCCGGCGATAAAAAAGACAAAACATACTATGATCTGACAATTGATGTATAGCGGGTCCATGTATAGATTTGGGTTCCATTACAATAGAACATGAACACCACATACAGAGCTGCGCGGTTGAAAGATGCGGAAGTACTTACTATGATGTCCACGGAATTATACGGCGAAATGATCAGCCGTAAAAACCTCGCTCAAAATAAGATCGTCGCTACATTATTTTTTTATGAACAACGTCACAATATGGGCGCCGTACATGTAATAGAATGTGACGGAGAGCTGGCCGGATATGCTATCTCTTTCTGTTACTGGAGTAACGAATACGGTGGCCTGATACTCGGGATCGATGAATTATATGTACGCCGGCTGCATCGCAGAAAAGGCATTGCCGGTAATTTCATCAGGAGTCTTATCCGTGCGGGCGGGCATGATCAATCCTATGCAGGCATTGAATTCAGTATGCATGCGGGCAATGATGCCGCTGTAAAATTTCTTGATGCACTGGATATCCCGCGAAATGCACAATCAACTTATGTGAGGTTATTCGGTAAGGAGTACTAACGTCCATAATTAATACAAATTAAACCCTGATTCCTGCATTGCTATACAAGATCATTTTTTTCACCTTTGTATTGTTATCAATAAGATATCGGATCATCAGCGAAAATTAAACCTGATATTTTTATCAAGTTGGCATTGGTTACCAAACGGCTGTTTCTATTCAGGAACAGCTTTTTTTTTATAGTTGACAATAAAAATAAATAGCGCCACAGAGTTGTGGCGCTATTGGGTTACAAACATTTATCTACCTATTACAACTGTTCTTATTTTTCTCACCCTATTTCCATCCGCCTCCCAGACTTCTGTACAATTCAACAGAAGCGCTCAGCTGCTGACGGGTAATATCAGCCTGTGTGAGTGATGCCTGTAAGGATCTGCTTTGTGCGGTGATCACATCCAGGTAATTAGCCATTCCACTGCGGAACAGCATTCTCGCCTGTGAAGTGGCCAGCGCCAGGGTAGTTACCTGATTAGAAGCGATCACCTGCTGTTCTTTCAGTTTATCCAGTCTCACCAGTGAATTGGACACCTCTCCTATTGCATTCAGCGCCACCTGTCTGAACCTGATCACGGCTTCTTCCCGCTGGATCTTTGCGACTGCGAGGTTCGTTTTCAGTTGTCCGCGCTGAAACACCGGTTGTGTAAGGCTTCCGGCCACTGTTCCAAACAGTGAGGCCGGCAATGTAAACCAGTCGCTGGCTTTGAATGCATTCACACCACCATTGGCTGTAATGTTCAAAGCAGGATACATACTGGCCTGTGCTACGCCTACTTCAGCATTCGCGGCGACCAGCGCCATTTCCTGTTCTTTTACATCCGGTCTGTTACTCAGCAGCGCTGCTGGTACGCCGGCTGGCATCAGTTCGCGGAGCGGTGTAGTGATCAGTGTCGTATTATACACCACAGCGCCCGGCAACTCTCCTGCCAGGATACGCAGCGTATTCTGTTCGATCGCTTTTGCCTGCTCCAGCTGCGGTATCAGTAATGCTGCTGTCTGACGTTGTGCCTCTGCCTGTTGTACCGCCAGTTCAGTTGTTTCACCGGCTGTCTTCTGCAAACGGATCATCTGTACGATGGTATCGCTGAGTGATACGTTACTCTTTGCAATTTCCAGCTGTGCATCCAGCATCAGCAGGTTGTAATAACTGTTGGCAATATCCGCCACCAGCCCTGTCTGTACTGCATGCATACCTTCAAATGTACCGAGGTAGCTGGCCAGTGCCGCTTCCTTGCGACGTCTGATCTTACCCCATACATCGATCTCCCAGGAGAGTCCGGCATTCAGACTGTAGTCCTCGATATGATCGGTCCGCAGGAAGGTATTCAGACTGGTACCATTCAAACTGTTCTTTGAAGGGATGGAAGTAGACGCTGCTGCCTGGAGATTCACCGTTGGCAGCCAACCTAATTTCGCTTGTTTTAAGTATGCCTGTGCCGTTTCTATGCGTTTAATTGCCAGCTGCAAATCATAGTTCCCGCTCAGCGCCCTTCCGATCAATCCCTGTAATGTCGTATCTGTAAAAAACTGCTTCCATTCCAACGTCGCAATACTGCTGTCAGCAGCTGCCGTTGCCACCGTATCATTGTACTGAGCAGGCATTGCCAGAGCGGGCCGTTGATAATTGCGGCCCACCCGACATGCTGACAATCCTACAACTATAACTACAGTGACGATTGAAAATCGAATATATTTTAGTGTCATCCTGTTTTCTTTATACTTTAATATTAGATGCGCTTATACGGTTGCATCGCTTGTTACATCTGTATGATGTGTCGTCTTGAACGGCTTACCGCTGATCTTTTCCTGTAGATACTGGAATATGATAAACAATACAGGAATAGCGAAGATACCCAGTATCACACCGGTCAGCATACCACCGGCCGCACCGGTACTGATGGACCGGTTACCTAATGCGGAGGAACCTGTTGCACGCATTAACGGCGTCAGACCAGCCACAAAGGCGAAGGACGTCATCAGGATCGGACGAAGACGTAAGCGGGATGCTTCCAATGCAGCAGCTAACAGCCCCATACCATTACGACGGCGCTGTACGGCATATTCCACGATCAGGATCGCGTTCTTGGCTAACAAACCAATCAGCATGATCAGACCTACCTGCACATATATATTGTTGTCAATACCAAACAGGTTAATGAATACGAATACACCGAAAATACCCAGCGGAATAGACAGTATCACTGACAACGGCAGGATATAGCTTTCATACTGTGCTGCCAGCAGGAAGTATACGAACACAAGACATAACAGGAAGATGATCCCTGCCTGTCCGCCTGCTGCGATCTCCTCTTTTGTCATACCTACCCACTCATAGGAATAACCTCTTGGCAGGTATTGCTGTGCAACTTCCTCTACTGCTTTGATCGCGTCACCGGAACTGTATCCTGGTTTCGGCTGACCATTAATCGTTACCGCATTGAAGAGGTTATTACGGGTCACCGTTTCCGGACCGTATACTCTTTCCAGTTTCACGACTGCATTCACCGGCACCATTTCACCTGAACTGTTCTTTACAAAGATCTGATCCAGTGAAGCAGCTTCTGCGCGGGCAGGCGCTTCTGCCTGTACGATCACACGGTAGTACTTACCAAAACGGTTAAAGTCAGATGCAAAGGTGCTACCATAATATACCTGCATGGTCTGGAGGATATCTGATACTGAAATACCCAGCTGTTTGGCTTTTGTTTCGTCGATCTCCAGGTTATATTGCGGGTTACCGGCATTGAAGGTGGTGAAGGCAAAAGCGATCTCTTTACGCTTCATCAGTTCACCGATAAAACCATAGGCGGTATTGGCCAGTTTATCGAGTGGTCCGCCGGTACGGTCCTGCAGGATCACCTCAAAACCATCCACGTTACTAAAACCAGGTACGGTCGGCATATTGAACATAAAGATGCTGGCTTCCTTGATACCGGCCAGTTTGCCCTGCATCATCCCCATTACATCTTTCAGGTCTTTCATCTGACCACGGTCTTCGTGTTTTTTCAGTTTCACGAAACCTACCGCATAGGCAGAACTGTTAGAGTTAGTGAGGATGTTGAAACCAGATACGCTCAGGTAACTGTTCACTGATTCCAGCGCCTTCATTTCCTTCTCTACTTTATTCACCACTTCCTGTGTACGTTGCAGGGATGATCCCGGCGGCATGGTCACAGAGTATACCACGAAGCCATTATCCTCTGTCGGGATAAAGCCGGTCGGCGTTCTCTTCACCAGCCATACAGTTACACCGATGATAATTGCCAGGGCAGATAAAGCGATCCATTTACGTCTTACGAGGAAACGGATACTGCTGATGTATTTATTAGTTACCGTTTCAAAACCAGTGTTGAAAGCGGTGAAGAAACGTTTACCAAATCCTTTTGTATAAGCAGCGCCATGCGCCTGATCACTATGGTTGTTCTTCAGCAACAGCGCACATAAAGCCGGACTCAGGGTCAATGCGTTCAGTGCGGAGATCAGGATTGCGATCGCGAGTGTGAAGGCAAACTGCCGGTAGAACACCCCTGCAGGTCCCTGCATGAAACCAACCGGAATGAATACCGCGGCCATTACCAGGGTGATGGAGATGATCGCACCGGATATCTCCTGCATACTGGTGATCGTGGCAACCCTTGGTGACATATTGATGGTCTCCATCTTCGAGTGCACGGCTTCGACGACCACAATGGCGTCATCCACCACGATACCGATGGCCAGTACGAGTGCGAACAGGGTGAGCAGGTTGATGGTAAAACCAAACAGCTGCATAAAGAAGAATGTACCAATGATCGCTACAGGTACTGCGATAGCAGGTATGAGCGTAGAACGGAAATCCTGCAGGAAGATGAACACAACGATGAACACCAGGATAAAGGCTTCTATCAGGGTATGTTTCACCTGGTCAATTGATTCATCCAGGTATTCCTTCGTGCTGTAAATATTGAAGTAATCCACACCATTCGGGAACAGACCTGCTGCTTTTTTCATCAGCACATTTACCTGTGTCTGTATTTCGTTGGCATTGGAACCTGCTGTCTGATAGATAGCGATACCGATACCATATTTACCATTTACATGCGTGTCACTGCTGTAGGTAAAGGAACCGAATTCCACACGTGCCACGTCTTTCAGCCGCAGCAGGGAACCGTCTGCATTTGCTTTCAGTACGATATCTTCATACTGTGCATTCTGGTTACGTTTTCCTTTGTATTTGATCACATATTCGAATGCTTCCTTGCTGCTTTCGCCAAAACGGCCCGGTGCTGCTTCAAGGTTCTGTTCACGGATCGCGGTCAATACATCCTGTGGAGACAGGTTATTGGCAGCGAGACGGTCAGGACGCAACCAGATACGCATAGAGTAGTCTTTCGCACCGAATACCATTGCCTGACCAACACCGGTCACACGTTGTATTTCAGGGATGATGTTGATCTTTGCATAGTTCTGCAGAAACTTCTCATCATATTCAGACATTTCGCTGACCAGGTTCACCACCATGATCATACTGTTCTGCTGTTTCTGTGTGGTGATACCTGCGCTTACAACTTCCACCGGCAGGAGGCTTGTTGCTTTTGCCACGCGGTTCTGTACGTTTACAGCGGCGAGGTCAGGATCAGTACCCAGTTTAAAGTATACGGTCAGGGTCATGGAGCCGTCATTGTTGGACGTGGAGGTCATGTAGGTCATGTTCTCCACACCATTCACAGCTTCCTCAATAGGCGTTGCTACTGAGCGGGCTACCACTTCCGCATTCGCACCCGGATAGGAGGCTGTTACGGCCACGCTGGGCGGAGCGATATCGGGGAACTGCGTAACGGGCAGGGTGGCGAGCGACAATAATCCCAGCAGTACCAGGATAATGGACACCACCGTTGCCAGTACGGGTCTTTCTATAAATCTTCTTAACATAATTTGCTTGCGTTAGTTGTTTGTCAGGATGTCCGGAGTGTACTATCCCCAGCGGTCTTTGCAAACCGTGATAGCGGGGAATACATTACTATACTGTCGTCAGTTAAAGTGGTCTGGCTTTCAGCAGACTATCCATTGAAATGGGTTGCGGTTGGATCACCATTCCATCACGCAGACGGTCCAATCCGGTGTACACAACAGATTCACCGGCGTTCACGCCTTTTGCGACGAAATAGTACGCACCATTTTTACCCGATACGGTGATCGGTTTGCTTACTACTTTATTACTGTCGCCAACAGTAAATACGAAGATCTTATCCTGTAATTCGAAAGTAGCTTCCTGTGGTATAACCAGTGCGGCGGCAAAGGATTCGGAGAGTTTTACCTTACCTGTATTACCGGAGCGCAGCAGACCGTTCGGATTGGGGAATGTAGCGCGGAAACTTACAGCGCCCATTGTTTTATCGAACTGACCTTCCATAGTTTCGATGCGGCCTTTTTCAGGATAGATCGTGTTATCAGGTAATACCAGGTCCACCGGAGGCAGTTGTTTTACTTTTTCCGCGATGGTATTGCCGGGGAATTTATCCTTGAATTGCAGGAAATCCACTTCACTCATAGAGAAGTATGCATATACTTCATTTACATCAGAAAGTACGGTGAGTGGTTGTGATTCGCTACGACCTACGAGGCTACCATTCTTATAAGGAATGCGGCCGATATAACCGCTCACAGGTGCTGTGATCAATGTAAAACCTACGTTGATGCGTGCATTGCTGACCATGGCCTGTGCCTGCGCTACATTGGCTTTAGCAGCCTGGTAAGCGGCTTTGGCTGTTTTCAGCTGAATGTCGGATACGACATTATTGTCTACCAGTGGCGTCAGTCTGGATACTTCCAGTGATGCTTTTTCTTCGTTAGCCTGTGCAGCCAGCAGACTGGCAGATGCATTGCTCAACTGTTCCTGGTAAGGACGGTCGTTGATCCGGAACAATGGTTGTCCGGCTTTCACATAAGCGCCTTCATCAACGAAGATCTTATCGATATATCCATCTACCTGTGCACGGATCTCCACGTTCACTTTACCTTCCAGCGCGGCGTTATATTCACGGTGAGTAGAAGCAGGAACTGCAGCAGCCTTGAATACCGGCAACGCAGTTACAGGAGGAGCACCACCTTCCGGATTAGCGGAAGAGGACGCGCAACCTGATAATACTGCGAGCAGTATCAGGCTATAGAGAAAGCCTACAGGCTTTTGTTTGTAAACTTGTTGAAATAAGTGGTTCATACGGTTTTGTGTTTTCTTGATTATTGACAATAGCCGGTCACGCTGTAATCTTATTGGCGATTTCAGACACATTGTGGAGCTATGGGCAAACCCTGCCATATCCCTTCCCTGTTGATGGAAAGAAAATAGTTGTTGTTGCGTAGTGTTGGAACTACGAGGTAGATTTACTAAAAATAGCTAATAGAGAAATTTGGTTCCTGATAATTAACAGGTGAGATCATTGTACTTCATGAGCGTTCGGTTTTAGTTGACGATTGCTAAAACAGTTTCCATTCTATCCGATTTACAAAAATAGGACGTATAAAAAAGAAAATCATTTAACTAATTACGGTATTAATTGTACTTTTCACGGATGCTACGTTGAAAAGAAGCAGGTGTTGCACCTGTATGTTTCTTAAAGAAGCGATTAAAATAACCGTCATCTTCAAAGTTCAGTTGTCCTGCGATCTCTTTAATTGTATGTTCACCCCAATACAATAAACGCTTTGCTTCAGTAATACGTTTTTCGTCTATAATTTGTTTAGCGGTCTTCCCCAGTGCGGATTTAATCGTATCGTTCAGGTGACCCGGCGTTACGAACATCAGCTCTGCGTAGTGGGCGACCTGGGTTTTATCTTTGTAATGGATGTCGGACAGTTCATTGAATTGTCTGACGATGCGGTTGGGCAGGGTATCTGACTGTATAGATGCGATATCGAGTTGCGGCAGTCTGGCGGTAGCGGCCATCAGCGATTTCAGCTGACTACGGATGATCAGGTCACTGAGTGGCTGCGGGTTTTCCGTTTCTCTGAGCATGAGGCGTGCGAAGCCGAGCAGCTCTTTGAGCTGTCCGTCGGTCAGTGGCACAATTGCTTTTTCAAATACGCATGACCAGCAAACCATTCCACTGGCGGATGTTTCCGGCAGCAGAAATTCCGGAGAGAAAGAAATGTTCACAATTTCAGACAGGCTATCGCCGGTGTACCGGTAGATCTGATCAGGAGATAACATGATCAGTGCCGGTGCTTTCACGGTATATTTTTCGAAGTCTATATATTGTATACTTTCGCCGGATAATAACAACGTGAGGCTGTAATTGGAACGTCTGTGCGGCTCGGACACATCTTCAGGTTGTACCAGATAAGTTGTACGGTCAATATGAAATCCCCTCACAGGATTACCAGGCCTGTTGACGTCGGCATAGTCGTAAACGGGTATCAATACATTATTCCTCATAATACTTGACGTTTGGTATTAGTAATGCGCACTACAGTAAATAAGGGGATCAGGCAGATCTCATTATTGGATCCGGACAGAAGCAGGTGGTAACAAGTAGTATTAACGTATGGTGTTCGTTATGGTGGTACAAAAGTATACAATCCACCCACAAATCATAGTTATTCTTCTGATATTAATTTATATCTCGATAATTTAGTTCCATACGGTTTGCGCTACTTTTCAATCCTGCATTTAATTAGCCGGCTAAATAAATAATTTAAAAAAAAGGAAAAATGCGCTTATTCTTCCTCTTCCATGTTTTCCAATACCTGCATTAACAGTCGTCTGAGCAATATCTTTTCTTCTGTGCTCATGTTTTTTACCATCTGCTGCTCCAGCTTATTCCAGGTAGTATCTATTATATCGGTGGCTGCTTCTTTTCCTTTATCGGTCAGGCTGACTCTCACAACCCGCTGATCATTATTACATTTTTCTTTTGTGAGAAACCCGTTTTTCTCCAGTCGTTCAGCTGTTCTTGTCACTGTTGCGGGTGTTACTTCCAGATTTTCCGTGAGCTCGTTCATCGTCATAGGTCCTCCACACAGCAGTTGCGCCAGGAAATGCTCCTGACCGGCATGGAGCTGATGGGCAGCCAGCATCTGGTTGCCTTTATTCCTGTGTACCTTGCAGATCTGCGTAAGCAGGTGGCTGATGGTACTACACATCATCGGTCTGTTCATAGAACGAAGATAATACAAATTAATTAGCCGGCTAAGGAAATATTGGGAGCGTTAAGAATTAAAAAGGAAGGGTTGCGTGAAAAAGCATGAATGATTAATTTTCATAAAGTGTTAATTGGCGTTGATATACGCCCCGGCTGAATAGGTTACAGGTGTAAAGCGCTCGCTGAAATAAACGCCAACCTGTAAAGCTAATCCTGCATTCAATACATCAACTGTAAGGTTGTTCTGTACCTGTACATCAGAGCATGTAAACCGCTATCAGCACTATACAGAAAGCCGTTTGAATATCTGAGATAATTCCCAGATAAGCCGTAGATAACCCGTATATAAGCCGTAGATGAGCCATACTTATAGGAGCGGCTTATCTACGGCTTATATACGGGTTATCTACGGGAAGACAATGATTTATAGTGAATTACAAGACCTGATTAGTCCGGGGTTGGATATAGCCTGGCATGATTTGTCCTGAATGCCCCTTATTCTGCCTAAAAACGGCTTAGACACGAACTATACACGGCTTATATACGACGCATCTACGGGACATCTATAGGGTATCGGCGTCAGGGACCAACGAAAAAGGGCGCTTCAGATGAAGCGCCCTCCTGGTCATAATATGTATGAAATACTTAATTCTTCCTTAAATACTACTTAGCCGTTTCTTCCTTCGGCCGTTCTTTTACCAGCACCAGATCAGACATCGCCACGTTCATTGGAATATTGCCGAGTTTGACGATACCGCGTTTGTCACGTACCTCCATCAGCTTTCCTACCTGGCCATTGCTCCTGATCTTTACCTGGTCGCCCAGTTTCAGGTCGGCTCCTACTACCTCCTGGAATTTATCCTGGATCTTCTTTTCGAAGCGTTCGTTGATCTGTTTCTGACGTTTGTGGAATAACAGGGCTTCTGCCTGTTTCATGACTTTTTGTTTGTCATCTGTGCGTTTCCACTCAAAAACGATCTGTTTCAGCTTCCGCTCCATATCCTTGAGGTACTGGAGTTCTTCCTCCTTGATCTGGTTTTGCAGTTTCAGGGTGGTGAATTGCTGGGTTTTCCTTTCCTTATCGGACAGGATCTCGTATTCACGTTTCAGCTTTTCATTCTCCTTCAGGAGTTTCTGCAATTCTTTCTCTTTAGCTTCTACTTTCTGCAGATCCTGTTCTGCTTTGTTGAGCAGTTTATCCAGCTGGAAGTGTCCTTCATCCACCAGGTTTTTGGCCCGGGCGATGAGGGCAGGTTGCAGACCGATACGCTGCGCGATGGAGAACGTATAGGAGCTACCTGGTTTACCTACGATCAGTTTGTACATAGGCGACAGGTTTTCCTCGTCAAAGCCCATAGCGCCGTTGATGATACCGCGTACCTTATTGGCCATTACCTTCAGGTTGAGATAGTGGGTGGTCACGATACCAAAAGCGTGTTTCTTGGCCATTTCTTCCATGATCACCTCCGCGAAGGCGCCCCCGAGATTCGGGTCAGAACCACTACCTAATTCATCGATGAAGAACATGGTCTTACCGTTGGCGTTCTCCATGAAATACTTCATGTTCTTCAGGTGGGAACTATAGGTACTCAATTCGAACTCCAGGGATTGGGTATCACCGATGTGGATCATCAGCTGACGGAAAATACCGAGTTGTGAGCTGGGGTGTACAGGCACCAGCAGGCCCGCCTGCAGCATAAGCTGGATCAGGCCGACCGTTTTCATGGTCACGGTTTTACCGCCGGCATTCGGACCACTGATCACCAGGATATGGTTATCCTTGTTCAGGGTCAGGTTCACCGGGATGGTCGGTTTCTTGTTACGGCGGTTATACAGGAGCAGCAGCGGGTGGTGTGCATCAACGAGATGTGCTTCCGCGTGCGGCGTCAGCATGGGGTAGTTACCGTCCATGTCCAGCGCCAGTCTGGCTTTTGCCCTGATAAAGTCGTATTGTCCGAGTATCTCGTGATAGTTATTGAGCAGGTGACTGTGCTGACTGAGCTGATGGGTCAGTGTACGCAGTATTTTGTACACTTCCTTACTTTCTTCTCTTTCGAGGGACATCACGTCATTGTTCAGTTCTATCGTTTCTTCCGGTTCTACAAAAGCGGTACGGCGGGTATCGGATTCTCCGTGGAGGATCCCTTTCACCATACGTTTGTTTTCGGCGTAGATTGCTACTACCCTTCTGCCGTTGAGGAAGGCTTCTTCCGTATCGGCCAGGTAGCCCAGTTTGCTGAGTTTACTGAGACAGCGCTCGAATGCGCGGCGTAACTCGGTCCTTTTACGGAACAGGTTCATACGGATCTTCGCCAGTTCAGGCGTGGCGTTATCACGTACTTCGCCATGCTCATCGAGTACTTCGTCGATGAGGGCCGTGATCTTTTTCTCATAGTGCGTATGAGTAATCACGCTGAACAGTCCTGCATAAGTGACACGCCTGTCGTGATCAAAGAAGCGTACAATGCTGTGCATACTTTCCGCCAGCTTACGCAGCTGCATGATCTGTTCTTCGCTCAGTACAGCACCCTGAATGCTTAGCAGACGCAGTTCATTTTTCAGGTTCAGTACGTAATCGTTGGGAAAGTGTTCCTGCAGCAAAGTCAGCTGCTTGTATTCATGGGCCTGTTGCAGGGCCGTTTTTACATAATCAATGTGGGTATGCAAACGCAGTTCATCTGCCATTTGTTTGCCCAGCTCCGTTTTACAATGCTCTTTTAACAAAGCCTGTACCTTGTCAAATTCCAGCTGTACCAGTGCTGAATCGGGAAAATATTTCATCTTACTTATCCATACAAAGCCTGTAAACCCTTTGTTTACAGACGGTTAAAATTGGCCGATGCCGTTCCGAACCTCTTACGGGCCGGCAAAAGGAATGTTAAAGTTACTTAACTTGCTGATCTATTCCGTTAATCTTGTCGTAATTTAACTCGCTCCGGGTATCTGAGCCCTGATCGCAATATGGCACTTTCAACATTAAAAATCATGCGAAGATACTCAATATTAAGCTGTTTACTGGCACTAACTATTTGTGCCTGCGGACAGGGTGAAAAATCAAAGGACAAAGTACCAGACGATATGGCAATTAGCAATAACATAAAAACAGCGAAAGCCACCTTTGGCGGTGGATGTTTCTGGTGTACAGAGGCACAGTTTCAATACCTGGATGGTGTGATCAGTGTGGAATCCGGTTATGCCGGCGGTGCCATTGCCAATCCCAGTTATGAGGACGTGTCAACCGGTACTACCGGTCATGCAGAGGTGATACAGGTGACCTACGATCCGGCAAAGATCTCTTATGACGAACTTTTACAGGCTTTCTGGCAAAGCCACGACCCGACCCAGCTAAACCGGCAGGGAAACGACGTCGGTACCCAATACCGCTCCGTTATCTTCTATCACAATGAGGATCAGCACAAACTGGCCGAAATGTATAAACAGAAACTGGATGCCTCCGGCGCATACGACAAACCGGTGGTTACGGAAATAGCACCGCTGACCGATTTCTATAAGGCGGAAGACTACCATCAGAACTATTATAATGAAAATGGCTCCCAGCCTTATTGCCATTTTGTGATACAACCCAAACTGGCCAAATTCAAAAAAGTATTTAAAGATAAATTAAAGACGAATTAACTTATTGTTATACAGTTCATTGCTAACGCGAATGGGTAAACCCATTCGCGTTCTGCTTTATACCCGAAACATTACATATTTTCACATATTTAAATTAGGTGTATATTGCACTCCGGACAATATCCCGACCCTATCACACAGCAACTGTTAAGCGCTATATATACCTAAATCCATGAAATACGAACTGTCCCCGGGCGCAACTATCTCCGAACAGGAGAAAGCCTTCCGCTCCTTCATCAGCAACGACCCTGCGCTGAGTTACTTTCTTGAGACCGGCACCCTGCGCAAGAATGCGAAGTTTGCCAAAGAAGAACTCTACAAAGACCCGGCGTTCCTGGCTTTTATCTCCCCTTATTTTGAAGACATCTATGTGAAGGCCGTATTCAGGTGTTTTGACCTGAAAGACACAAACCTGATCAGCGATATCGCCGCCAATCCGTTGCTGCTGGACGATACGCACAAAACGATGGCCTTCAGTAAGATCACCAAACTGCTGGAAGATAAAAAAGCCAGACTGATATCTCTCAGCAACAATATCCAGATGGGATATCAGGTGGATATGATCGAACTGTCTGAGCAGACCGGTGTAATGACCATTTGTATACTGAACTATCTGCCTGTTGAATTCCAGGCATTCAGAACGGGATACGGTAACGAAATCGTTAAACTGGTGCGTTCACTGATGTCGAAAGATTTTAACAGTGCACGTAATATCATTACGGATGTACGTCAGCTGAAAGCAGATGCACAGACCACTTATGATGCAGAACAGATATACCAGCAGATGGAGAATGCGGCACAGAAAGCAGCAGCGCTGGAGAGTGCAAGGGAAGAGAGTAGTAGCAGCGGGGGGATTATCTGGGCGGTGATTGGGTTTATTGTCTTTATTATTAAGATGATATTGATATTTGCGGATTAAGCTTTGACATGATGCATTGATGCATGGCTGAAAATGACTATAAATAAAAAGGCTCCTCAATATTGAGGAACCTTTTTATTTATAGTGTAAAAAGTGTTTAATCACTTTTTCGCCCGTCGCTCTTTTATAGACAGAAATCCCTGGTACCAGGGCAACATTCTGATATACTCAGAAAAATGTTCAGCTACTTTGTAACCCACGCCTTCATTTATGGAGGCATACTCATACACAGGGGGGTCATCTCCCTCATTTAAAGGAAACCAGGATGCAGAAGGGCCGTGAAAATCAAAGTTAAATACAAATATATGCTCATCGATATTTACCTGCTCATCCTCTGCAGTCATTTCCATGGCGGCATCTCTCATTCCCTGGTAATCCGGATATTCAAAACTATTCTCTGCGATAGTAAAAGAACTATACTTCCCGAATATCATGACAAGCTCACGATATGCTGTGGGAAACTTAACTCCGAGTGACTGCTCCAGTTCATCTACCTGTTCTTCTGTACAAGGATCGTCGTATTCCAAGTACACGGCACATTCCCGGAGAAAATCCAGGTATAAATATTCAGGCGTCTCCATTATCTCTTATATTTTCCTTCGTAAACAATAATCTCAATATTAAATCTTTTCTTGAAATCTCTGATAACATTCAGACATGATGGACAAACCGGCCGTTCAGTATACAAAATTAACTGCCTTATATCGTCTTTGTCTATTTCTCCTTTATTCAGTTTCTCTAAAAGATCTTCAAAATATTTAGACTCAGAATCCTGAACACGAGGGCCACCAACCGTAAACTGATCAAAATGCGGATTCGACTCATCCACTTTCTTCGTAGTACCTGTGATACTTGGTGTACTTCTGTCGCGGGTAGCACCTCCACTATGTGCCACTTCCTCTATATCTGTACCATTTTTCATTCTGCGATTGACTACCAGTACATTTTGATCCGGATGAATACTGAATCGTGCCCTGGCTGCGTCTATTTTACTCCAGCCTTTGGCGTCCAGTGCGGAATAGCGGAATACTGCTGAATTGAGTACGGCGTTTGCAAAATAGTCTTTATTAAAGTCTCCATTTTTAAACATGTACTCCGTCATTTTTTTCCGGGTAGTCGCATATTCGATAAATGGCTTCACAGCATCCGCATTTTTGATAATCTCTATAGCTTCTTCAACAGTGGAATGCATTACCTCAAACAATTTCGGGTCATCTGCACAACCTGTCAGCAAGGCTTCCCGGTATGTGGCAAACTTTTTACCTTTTACCGTAACCTCGACTTCAGGCAGTGCATTTGCTATTACGTCTAAAATTCTTGCATCATTCTGATATGCCTTTACAAATTCTGCATTTTTAGACAGCTTCAGCGCCAATTCACTACCAATACCAAATTTGTTTTTAAATGCAACCACCAGGTCACTCACAGTAGTCGCCTTCACAACCTTTGCGCCCAGTGTTACCACATCTTTTTCAGATGACGGCGGCACGGCCTGTTTACCAACTACAACACTTGTACTATTGTCTATAGTCCCCGTCTCATCGATATATCTAAAACTATTATCTGCCTCAATCACACCATTAGAATATACCTTTACCGGACCATCATTCGCAACCACACTACGCTTCAGTTTACGGCTCAGATGCTGTGCTGTTTCGATATCACCGCAGGAGAGTAATACCAGTTGTTTATTGGCAGGGAACAATTCTTCATTTGCCAGTATCCAGTTGGCAAGGGAACGGTGGTCCATTACCACCTCTTTACCACCATGCATCACCTTGAAGTCTCCGCCAACCGCATGAACAGCCAGATAGATATTGGGATCCGCATTTTCGGCAGTATTTAACCACGATAATACCCTGGCAACATCCTCGTCCTTACTGATCGTTACAGCCCGTCTACCTATCTCTGCCGCATCTTCTGCCACTTCCGGCAGATGAGCTGCCGCAGATAATTCCTGTCTTATACGTTCAAGTGCCGCTTTCTCTCTTAACTGTTTTGCACTCAGTCCACTCTTACCATATTTAGTATTCAATAAGGCATCTAATTCAGTTACCTTCCGCTCAATTCTAGGTATCGCCAACGCCATGTTAGGCAGTGAACAAACGAATGACGCGATCTGAAGGCTCGTCCTCAGTTTCGGTGAGATCGCATCCTCATCCAGCATCTGCAGGCCTATACCAGCTGTGGATCCCAGCAGATCAAGCGCCACAATAGTTTTTCTGACATAGTTACCGGCAGTAAAGAATATCTTAGCCGATCCAACACCGATCACCATTGTGCCGACATCAAATGCCAGCCATGCCGTCTTCGCTGCCACATCCGCAGTATTGATCTCTGACATCAATCCAACCTGTATTGCAGGGATATTCAGGATTGTTCCCTTTGCAAAAGTTGAATCTGCACCGTTAATTTTTATTGTGAAGGAGCCTACTACCTGTACAGAAACGATATCATTGTAATTATATGGCTTTCCGTTAATCAGGATCTTATTACCGTCAGGAAAATCTACGTTGGCATTCTTAAACTGCAACATGTCTCCTTCCAGTTGCGGCAGACCATCAGGATTATCAATCTTATCAGCCTTCTCTTCTATCAGATAATTACAGTGTCCTGTATTAGTGATCATGTTGCTATAAGCCATCATGGTCGCTATCTGCATTTTCGCAGGCATCAGGAACCTGTTGAATGGATTATAGATGTTGCTGAACATGATGCTATCCTCGATATATTTCAGCAGCGCCGTCTGATCTTCTACACCCTTAAAGCTGGTAAGGAGCTTCATGTATACGTCATCCTCATGCGGGAAATCAACTGTGCTGTTATCGTAGGTCTTTGTGAGGATCTCAAGTGCTATACCTCTCTTATCAACAGCAACTGTCTGCATATGTATATAAGGCTCATCCCTTACATGCGGGAATACTTCATATGCAGATGCCCGTCTTGTCAGCGTATCCCAGAACTTATTGTCAGCCGCGATCGCAGTTGTAACGATATAATTCGCAAACTCTGTATAGAATTTCCTATAGAACCTGACTTTATCGCCTGTATATGCCGCCTTGATCTCTGCACTATCTGCCAGTAATTTACCCCATGGATAATCCGTTGCCTTTTCCTCTCTTGAGGCATAATAACCACTCGTTGCCAATGGCATTTCAAAACTGATGGGCATCTCCCAGTTACCTTTCTCCTCTCTCCTGCCTCCGGTTACACCCTCTTCTACCACTAATTCCGGCTGTGTAAACCTGGTGAAGTATTCGGGATATACCTGCCGCATCTGCGCAACCTTATCCAGCCAGAGATACTCTGCACCACCACAATGACCTTTCATCATGTTTACGGTAGTCGTGGCTATACAATATGGACATCTGTTATTCACATCAGCAGGCAACTCCTGACTTAAAGTGATAAACGACATCGGATCAGTCATCAGCGTGTTCACTGCAAATGGTCTGAACGTTCCGGCAAAGTCTGCAAACTTCTTAATCGGATCACCGTTCTTATGTAAAGCCATGCCACTACGGGTAAACTTATACATCCTCATCTTGCCATCGCACTGAAGTGGGTAAATAAATCCATCTATCATATCAGCAGCTACAGACTCCAGTTCATATACGGTGCCTCCCGTTACGGCCCTGTAATCACCTGAATTATCATAGTACATATAACGCTGCACACCATTGGCTCCATCCTTTATTTCAAAGCTTCTCACTGCACCCACAGTAAGATCAGGACCAAATTTCAGATCATCAGACCCGGATCTGTATATAGCTCCATACTGGAACTCTACCTTACCCAGTTTATCCCACGGTACGGACAATACGGTGCCAGAAGGTGTCAGGAAGGAAACTGTCCTTTTATCCTTATTCAGGAATATTTTACTGATGTCTACTGCAAAGTAATTCTCACTGTCTGCATCATCTTCAAATATGCCCCATACGCTTCCCGGATCGTGCAGGATATCCCACTGGTATTTCAGCAGTTTATATCCACCGTTATAATCCATCAGGTTATCTGTCTTCCCTTTTTCCAGTCCGACACCTTCACTGAATGTATGTTCCAGTGTGTAATCACCGTGTCCGATCTCGTGTAATGCCGTACGCACAATTGATTCGCTGGACGCACCCTTTGTGAAGAGGAAACCAAACTGACTATTACGCGGCATTTTACCCTGAAGATCTCCATCCGCCAGCGCCACTTCATCCACTACAAACAGGTACACTGCATCATCTCTGAGCTTTGTCTTCTTTTTGTATAGTTTCTTCAGCGCCTTTTCTTCACCCGTAAAGTTGTTACTCAGGAATGCGCTGCCCTTGTCCTGCAAAACATCATCATGATTGCTGTCCCAGTCCCTGTTATTTTTGAAAGACTCATCCACCTCAACAGTATAGGTAATACCCACTTTTCCGTAGATGTGTTGCAGACTATCCTGCAATGCTTCCCTATTGATAACTGCTGCGCCGATCGGTATCAATACAACTGTTTTCTGCAACGGCGCATAACTCACCACCAGCAATTTACCCATGCTGATATATCCGCCTTTTCCATCCGGATAAGCTGCATATACTTCCTGTGCATCACCACCAGGGCCGCCGGTCACCTTCACAGCATATTTACCATTGCCCAGGTCTTTAGATTCCAGGACAATGCCTTTACCTGTCACAAACTTCAGCTTGGAAGTTGTGATATCAGCGCCTGCTCCCTTTAGGATTGCAACCAGTTCTTCCTGCACGCCTGGTACGATGGCTTTCGCGCTTACGCGATATTTACCATCTGCCAGAGATTCATATTTATTCTCCAGTACAGCTTTTCCGCTATAGCTATCTTTCCACTCATCAAATGCATATGCATTGTCAGTCAATGCTGCGAATGTCACGGTGCCTTTGCTGAGATTGAGCGTTTTCAGTGACTCCAGTACTTCTTTCGTCAGTGAATTATCACGCTTACCGGCGGAAGTTACCTTACCACCCTTGTCGATATTATACAGATTACCATCTGCATCTTCCAGCACCAGTGGCAGCGTCTTGCCTTTATCTTTATAGTTAATAACCTCCTCTTTACCACTCTCACTATCTTTCAGGGTAATGGTACCCGCATCTATATCTACTTTAATATTTGCCGGAGAGAAGATCTTTAGTTTCGTAGTGATATCCGGCACGATATCGCCTGTTTTCACCTTGC
The DNA here is from genome assembly GCF_900114995.1 of Chitinophaga sp. YR627. Lineage (GTDB taxonomy): Bacteria > Bacteroidota > Bacteroidia > Chitinophagales > Chitinophagaceae > Chitinophaga. The sequence continues at coordinate 60,557 of NZ_FOUX01000007.1, read as the reverse complement.
CTACATCGTTACCACCACGTTGTTCATCTACCTTGTCCTGAATGAATTTATCGATGCCTTCGGTCACAGCATTCATCTCTCCGCCTGTCACTACCATATCGGTATTGACAGTTACATTCTTAAACTCCATCTGCAAACCAATACCAAAGCCCAGGGTGATCACCCGGCCTTTACCGGTGAACTTACCGCCGCTACCGCTTACTTCTGTCAGTATCACATCATAGTTGCCTACGCGGAAAATACTACCGACATGTGCGTTTGCCAGTGGTTCTTTGTTAGCAGGTGCTGTCATTAAAGCAGGGTCGCCACAAACGAAGGTTTTAGCGGAGTCGGTCTTCAGTGTTACAACATCACTCAATGGTCCGTAGATACCTTCTATTTTCCATTGTAATCTACCTTCATAGTTACGTCCCGGCTCTAATCCATTCGCAGTAAATGCGGTATCTCCTGCTGATTCCTGGGTCTGCCAGTCAAACTCTGTACTACCGGTTTTCGCTGCGCGGTATTGCAAACGATAGGCTTCCACTTGATAACCTGCATCTGCCAGCGGCCAGCTGAAACGTACGCTCCGTTGTCCGGTACTACGGCCCCCTAATACAGGTTTAGGGATATTTCTTTGTGTGAAAGGATTATTTCCCAGGTAATTGAATGTGCAACTCAGACTCAGTCCGTTATTGCTGAACATATCCCTGCCGCTCTTATCCCTTGCCTGCACTGTCCATACATACTGCATACTATCTCTCAGCTGCGGTTCTCCCGGACCATATACAATGGTGTTCATCTCTGTAACCAGTGTATAGATCGGCTTTGCACTTCTGACGATATAGTCCGGATTGCTGCCCGCCGGTCTTACTTCATACAGGGAGAAAACGTATTCCGTACCACTACCTGGTAAAGGACTGGGGGAATTACGGCTGCTCCAGTTGAATGTGAGGAACTGCGGATCGAGTTTTTCCACACGGCTGTTACAGATAGGCAGGTTTAGCAAAGGCGGATCATTCTTCCGGAAGAAGAAGACATTCGCGCCGGTATTACTTACCTGTACCTGCGGACGACGATAGTCATATGCTGTAAAGGAAATGCGGTAAGCCCCTTCCGGTAAGGAACGGGTCTTTTCGTATACTTCCCGGCTGAAGCCGCCGCTATACTGGATATTTGCCGGATTGAGATAGTCCGCCAGATCAATCCCTCCTATAATGGTAGGAATACCCGGACTTAAGGTCAGCGGTTTAGGTATAAAGGTCGGAGACGACCGCATGATCACCGTACCGTTCTGCTCTACAGTTATCTGTAACCTGATATCATAACTGGGTACTGTCAGGTCATTCTGTACGAGTATCACACGTAGTTTATCACTACCCGGCACTGCGTAATCCGGCAGATAAACACTATAAGGCGGTACGATCTGCGTACTGGCTGTGACAGGGTATTGCTGGGCATCAACACGGTAGAAGCCCGCGAGCAGCGTCAGCAGGCAAATGAGGTATCGGAATATACGAGGCATTTTCAATGCAGGATATGTTATCAAAACGAATAGGTATAGTTAAGGGTACTTGTCAGTTCATTGTAACCACGCTGATTGGCTGTAGCGCCACGTATTACCCATGAAATGTTAGCCCCTATGGTATGGGTTTGCTTATTGAAGAACTTTCTTTTTCCTTCTCCGTCAGTCGTCGTTTCAGACTGTTTTCCTTTCGGACTGTAGTTGACATTCAGTCCGGTGTTGAACAGAGTACTGTTGGTTGTAGTTTTCAGTCCTTCACCCAACGTACTGGTTGCTTCTGTAATGTTATACACAGCGGAAATACCTGTCCGCAAGGTCTTCTCCAGGAACAGCTTATTCACATTCACACCTGGTCCGACGAAAGTCGTGCTCAATCCTGCAGCACTGTTCTTATAGTAGTTCACCGATGCACTCATGGTCAGGTCCTTTGGCGGCAATGTATAGGCATAACTCAGATTTGATGTAAAGAACCTGCTGAGCATAGGTCCTGTTGTATCATTACTGCTGCGGTCACTGGCATACTGGTAAGAAGAGTTGAAAGTGATCGCCTGTTGTCTTTCCTTATTGCCTGTATGATACATCACCATACCGTTGTAGGTATTATTCACCTGGTAAAAGTCAAGCGTATCCAATGGGTTATTGAAATAAGGATCTATCTGTGGTCGTACCCGGGTATAGTTACTGAAGTTGGAATAACCACCGTTGAGTACCCAGTGCTGACCGGCGCTCACGTTCGCATTTCCATTGATTACCCAGCGTTTGGCGTCACTGTTCTTACTATTATCCAGGTTATTGACCTGCATACCGGCGTTGGCGGATAAGTTCACTTTGCCGTTGAACAGCTTGACGCTGGGAGCTACGGTGATATTACGCATATCGTTTACTACGTTGTAAGCGCCAAGGGTGACATAGTCCGGCGCTACCCTTTCATAGCGGAGTTGTATGGTATAGAAAGTACCATTGTAACCCAGTCCGGCCTGTATGGCATCAAAGTAACGGGTATTGTTGGTCGGTGAAAGAAAATGACTCAGCAGATTGGATGTACCCCGGCTGCTGTCAAATGCATTCTTCTCTCCGCGTACATCCCTGTTGAGTGCAGACACAGAATATTCCAGGTCTACAAAGATGTGTTGTATGATGGACTGACGTATGTTAAAGGCAATGGCCACATTCTCCCTGGGCGCGATAGCTGCATCATCAGGTATATAAGGCAATGAAGCTGCATCATCTTTTGCGTGGAAGAAGGATACCCCGTAGGTGTTCCCTTCATTCTCGTAGGCTACCTTCAGTCCCTGTCCCTTTCGTTCGAAGGATGCCCTGCTGTAACTTTCGGGCGACAGCACATCAAAAGGAACAGCTTTCAGCAGTGTGCCATACATCGCGGAGATATGCCACTTTGCAGGCGTCAGTTCAAGACCTACACCATTGAACATATGTCCGGCCAGTGTATAATTACTGAAGTTCATACTGGTATTCCCCACATACAGGCGCGCCCATTTATAGGAAGGCGCAAACCTGAACTGATTGAAGGGCTGCGAATAGTTCTTTCCCTGGTTACTGTAACTAAAGGAAAAAGGCATATCGTAGCCAAACAGGTTGATATTGATGTTCCCGTTCACATACCAGGCGAATGGATCTCTCCGGCTCTCAATACCATGTGCTGCATAGGCAGTGGTACTGGTACTGAGTGATCCATTCATGGTGACGCCCTTCTTCGTACTGAAGGCGTCCAGTGCCTGGGCCTGTGCAGGATGCACATCCAGCAGCCAGGCGCCCATGGTCACGATGAACAATAGATATAGGTACTTCATAGGTTAAAGGGCATTTATCGGGATATAATAAACCGGACATCTCTGCTTTCGCTTTCAGTGATGATCCTCAGGATGAATGTGCCGGAGGCAGTACCGCCGACAGTAATATTATCTTCTATCTGTAAAGCCGGTGCATACTGACGTTTCGCAGAGATGATACCGTTCATATCATATACATAAGCGACGACCTGTTGTTTGCGGTTCAGCTTTACGGTGAATTTGAAATAACCATTATTCGGATTCGGTGACAGCATGACTGTATCGATGACACTGACAGGTACCGTATACCCCGGACCAGCCAACGGATCATACGGACTGATGCTCACATCCTTTCTTTCGCTATAGGTACATTCACCAAAAGTAGCCGTCATCTCTACCCAGTAAGTACCCGGTGCAGAGAATCTGATCAATGGCGTACCGTCATTTTCATACCCCAGTAAAGTGGCAGCAGGAGAATAGTTCCAACGCACACGATCCGGCTCAGGCAGACTGATCTCCCTGATGATCAGGGTATCCATGGCATTCCTGCGGGAAGCTACCAGGAAGTTGATATCAGGTTTGACATTCACCTTACCGATCTCAAAGTTTTGTGCAATCTCGCAACCATGTGCATCCTGTACGGTCATGTTATACTGACCAGCGTCCATACCGGTGAATGAACCCGTTGTGAGCCAGCTGCTTTGATTGAGCGCATATTTATAAGGTAAAGTTCCACCGTTCACATCTGCATCGATCGTACCATCACTCAGGCCATCACAGATTGGAGGCGCTGCCACTTCAAGCGTCAGTTTATCCGGCTGCGTCACCTCATGCGTGAATGAGCGGAAACAGCCTGCGCCGTCAGTCACTTTCACAGTATAGGTACCAGCATGGATCTGTTGTAAAGTGCTACCTGACATACCCGCCGCATTCCATTCGTAGGTATAACGACCATCCCCACCTGTTACATGCATGATGAGTTTCGCATCTGACAACCCATTACAGCTGACGTTCGTAATATCGGCAGTTGCATCAATCGGTGGATACATCGCTTTGATATCCTGTGAGATATTCACCCTGCAACCATTCAGGTCTTTAACCGACAGTGCGTATGTATTAGCCGGTAATGTTTCGAATAAGGATGCGGACTGCCAGTTGCCATTATTCATTGCGAAAGCATAAGGCGTGGTACCACCCGTTGCGAGTAACTGAATCTTACCCGTAGGATTTGCGCCACATGGAAGGTCTGCTTTACTGCTAACTGCCAATGTCAATGCTGCAGGTTGTTGCAGTACTACCTGGCGACTTAGTGTACAACCACGGCCGTCGACGATCTTAATGGTATAATTGCCGGCAGACAGATTACTATAACTATTCGTAGTACTATATGCACTGTTATTGATACTGTATGTATAACCCGTGTAATTACCACCATTACCACCACTTGTAGCGAGACTGATACTACCATCGTTCAGGCCATTACAGGAGATCTGTACGCCGTTGTAGGCCGATGTGGTCACTACTGTATTCAGTGCTGCGGTTGGTGCAGAGATCTGTTTCACAGCAGATACCGGAGAATAACAACCCGCGGCATCTTTTACGCGGATGGTATAAGCACCTTCAGCCAGTGGTGTGTTATTGGTAAATGTATTATTGTAAGTACCCCCATTCCAGGCGTATTCGTTGGTCAGGATACCTGTACCGCCGTGTGCCTGTACCAGTATGGTACCTTTCTGTCCATAACATATGATGTCATTCACAGTAATGTTGTCAATCACGATAGGAGCATTCACAGGTACAAGGCTTACGGTAATGGATTTACCACAGCTGTTCAGATCCTTTACCCAGATCGTATAAGTACCTCCTATCAGGTTACTGAAGGTAGTACCTGTCTGCCAGTGATTATTATCGATACTGTATTGTAAACCACCTGCGCCGCCGCTACCTGCCACCGTGATGCTACCAGCAGGTACATATGCGCAGGGCACGTCCTGTTTGCTTACTACGGTGAGGTTAATGGCGAGGGCAGATTGTGTGAACTGATAATTCCGGGAGACTACACAACCTCTGCCATCTTTCACATGCAATGTATGCGTACCTGCATTAATGCCCTGTATCAGTGGCGTTGTTGTATATGCCCCATTGTCGATAGCGTAGGTATAACCTGTATAGCTTGCGCCGTTACCACCAGTCGCTTTGATATCAGCGAAGGCGTTGTTACCACCGTTACAGGAGATATTAAATCCGTTATAATCAGATAATGTAGCTGTCAATGCCAGCGGTGCAGCGGGTGTGGTGATCAGCAATGCGGTAGGGTGAGTACTTACACAACCCTGACCGTCAGTAACACGCAAAGCGTAGTTACCCGCTGTAAGTCCGGCGCCACTGGTATAGCTTACTGCGTTCGTCCAGTTATCCGTACTCAGACTAAAAGCATGTATACCATCGCCACCACTTGCGTCGATATCAATATGTCCTGTCGTACCATAACATACGATATCAGTTACTACCGCACTATTGATCTTCAGAGCGGGATAAGTATACATAATGCTGATAGCAGTATCTTTTGTACAACCATTTGCATCTGTAATATGGATCGCATAATTACCGGCAGGTAACTGCTGCATGGTTGTTCCTGCTGTTACTTCAGTACCATTTACCCTGAGTACATAAGGAGCTGCACCACCCGTGATGCTGGTCGTCAGTGTACCCGTAGCAGCTCCGTTACATAAGATATCGCTCTTTGTGAGCGTCACTGCAATGGCAGGCTGTGAGAGGCTAACTGTCTTTGTTACCTGACACCCTCTGGCATCTTTTACGGTAATAGTATAAGTACCGGCGAGCAGGTTGCTGAAGATAGCACCTGACTGGAAATTTCCGTTATTGATGCTGTACTGATAGCCACTGTAAGTGCCACCGTTTCCACCCTGTGCATTGACAGTGATCTTTCCATCACTGGCATCTTTACAGGAGATATTAAAACCGTGATAATCAGATACGGTCATAGTGAAATCTAATGCGGCAGCAGGAAGTGCGATATTATAAGTATCGTCGGCATCTGTTTTACACCCATTGCCGTCTTTTACCTGCAATTGATAATTAGCGGTTGTTGTAAAAGTAGTAGCTGCGGTAAATGGTGTATAATTTGCGCCTCCATCGGTTGACCAGAAATAGGTATATGCACCTGTGCCCCCACTGGCACTCATACTGATGTGTACACCGTCTGCCAGACATACGGCATCTGTCACGGTGATATTGGTGATCTTGAGTTCAGTTACTTCGTTGATCACTACTTCAGCCGAAGTGATCGCACACGCAGGCGCTTTTGCATCCGTGATGATAACACGATAAGTACCGGCAGGTAATGCTTCAATTTTTGTATCTGTTTCAAACCAGAAACTGTTACCTGTCCAGACGTTATTCTTCAGTTGCTGCCAGGTATATTTATAAGAGCCTGATCCACCATTGACGGTTGCTTTTACAGTAGCATCTTCCGCCTCAAAACAGGAGATCAGCGTCGATTGTAACTGTACGCTTAGTGGACTGCGCTGGAAGACATCTACCTGTTGGCTGATCTGGTCATTACAACCTGATGCCTGGTTTGTCAGCTGGATGGTATAGTTACCAGCAGGAAGATTATTGAAAATGCCATTAGCATTGGTGCGGGTACCAATAGCAGCGCCACTCAGTGTAAAGGTATAAGCGCCACTTCCACCACCAGCAGAAAATTCCAGTCTGCCGTCACTGCCACCATTACAGCTAACAGAATCACGCGCCGTCATCTGTAAGGTCAGCGGAGCAGGCGTGATCAACGTTGTATCACCGTTCCACGGCGGACAGCCCGCTATATCATCATTAAAAAGTTGTACGATATAGTCGCCACCAGTAAGTCCGGAGAAAGTATAACTATTCGCCGTTACGGAACCGGACTGTTGTTGTACCGTTCCGTTCTTATAGAGATCATATCTGAATTTCGATACGCCTGTAGCGTTGGCTGTCAGCGTAATGCTACCGTTACCCGGTATATTACAGGTAGGTTCTGTGATAAAGATATCACCTGTCACCTGTTTGGGTTGTGTCAGTTCAATATCTGCGCTTGTCTTGATATCACTACACTTATTATTTCTGACACGTAGCCTGTAAAAGCCTGCAGGGAGATTATTCCATGTCATAGAGGCTCCGTTGCCCTGCTGCTCCGGAATATAAATAGTATTGTCGTTATGCAATAATGTAAAGAAGTACTGTCCGGCAGGATCACCACCTGTGGCGGTGGCTGTCAGCTGACCGTCATTCGCATTGTAACAACTGATATTCTTATGTACAGATACATCCTCTGCCAATGTTACCGCAGGAAAAGAACCAACAGAAAAAGGATAGCTGGAAAAGCAACTTCTTGCTTCCTGTCCCGGGTTGACAAACCACAGGGTATAATTACCTTCTGCCAGTTTATCGTAGTAAATTTCTGTAGCAAGAGGTACGGCGCCATCACTCTGTGCAATGCCGTTACCACAGTTTGAGTTCGTTCCGGGGAAACATGGATCTGTTACAGTTCCTGGTCTGAGTATCCATCGCATGGTGGAGTTAGGCCCGCTCAAAGCACCTGCAGGTACCCTTATGCTACCATTTGATTCTCCGGGACAGGTCATTACTTTCTGAACCTGGGAAACATTTAATGAAGGCGGAGGCGATAATATTTCAACATATGTCGCCGGTGTTGCCGACCAGGGAGAATATTGTGGTTTGCCGCTATATACGGCTTTGGCCCTGCAGCGGAAGCGTACATACTTTGTACCTTGTGATACTTCCGGGATCTTTTGTCTAATGTCGAAGCTTATTGGATAGTACGTACCGTATGCACTGGTTGAGTCAAGGTTCTTCCAATCACTCGTTCCCTGTATATTGTACTGATACACGACATAACAGCTCACATAACTGTCAGAAAACAGATAACCATTATAGTCAGATGAAGCCGACATATAACCATTCCCACAAACTGTAGTATAATCGCTTCTCACAGTATTTGGCGCCACCATTGCGTACAACCATCTGGCGGTAAATGAGCCATTACCATGGTTATAAGTAGTAGTTGTTCCTACGAATGGCAGGTCTTCTCTTTGCTCTCCTTCATAGGCGAAAGGATAAATGCTGGTATTATATATTCCCGGAGTAGACCCATTAGGAAAAGCAAGCTGGTAAGGACCTGCCGCCTTTATTGCGGCTGCTGCTACACGTCCCGGCCCCAGAGGTGTCCCACCTAAAGGTTGGTCCTGTGGAAACCCGGTATACTTCACATACATCGTACCCGATGGCGTAGTACCTTCAATCTGGGCAAACAACCAGGTGGAGGCAGACATTGTCTGTTGGGCAGACAGGTACTGTACCTTTCCTGTTATTAAAATGGTTGTACAGAACAACCAGGTAAATATTTTGCTAACTTTCATCAGCTGTAGATTTAGAATTTAACTTCAACCACTTTGCTCATTTCAGCTTTCACATCTCCTTTCATCACAGCGGTTATTTTATATTTATAAACATTGCCTAAGAATACTTCGTTATCTGTCCATTGCTGGCTGCCAGCTTCAGTAGTGGTATACAGGATAAAGGGGTTGTCGTTCTTGGCACGATAGATACGGTATTGCTTTACTTCGGGCTGATTGTATTGCCAGCTCAGCTCAATATGTTTCTTTTCTGTATTGACGATACCTTTGAAGTTCTTTACGGCGTTACGCTTTCCGGTTTCAAACCAGATATCGCCGCTGATCTCCTTCGCATGGTTGCCGGCATCATCATACACAATCAGTTCGTAGAAATAGGTATTTCCTGCTGTCAATGCAGTATCTACATAGCGTTCACGTTTAGAAGCGGTATCCCAGATAGCGGCTTCCTTACGGGAGCTGTCCTTTGTATTGATACTGTACAATGCGTACTTTACTACGTCTTTACTGGAACTATTGATCCATTCCAGGACAATCGCATGCAGACTATCAGAACGGAATGCTTTGGTGATCAGCGGACGGGAAGGCGCGATCGTGTCCGGTCTTCTTAGCATGATGTATGGGGAGTATTCGGAAGGATTGTAGTTCTTATCGACTGCAATCACTTTATAAAACACGTGCGCTGTCAGCGTGTGTAAGGTCACGGTATCGGCGAATTGCGGACGTGACAAGATCTCACGGGTTACCTCAACAAATTCTTCTTTATTGCTGTTGGCACGGAATACACGATAACCACGCAGGTCCTTTTCTGTATTCGCCGTCCATTGAAGAGATACAATACCAACAGAATCGATCTTGCCTGCTAATCCAACAGGTACTGCCGGTGGCATACTATCTATCAGTTGCGCAAAGTAAGGGAAGGAATAAATGGCCTTACCACTCTTTGTAATCCCTTTGATACGATAGTAATTGGATGTTAAAGGCTTGTCATCTGTAAAGGTGATCGCGCTTCCTTTCAATGTGCCTACCGGTGTAAAAGGACCACGGCTATTATCCGCACGGGTGATGATCAGTTGTGACAACTGTTGGGATAACTTGCCTGGCAGGGTCCATTGCAGCGTGATCTTTTTATTATCCACTATAATGATGGTATCCATCACAGGACGATCGGCTACAGCCGGTACGCCCATGCCTTCGACTGTCTGGGAGTAGGGACCGTATTCACCAAAAGGAGAGATCCCTTTTATACGGTAAGTATATCTGTTATCGTTGTCAGGGAGTGAATCCTGGTAATAAGAGAACCCATTCTTATCCGGCGCTGTCGGTATTACCGGCAGTGCAGATACAGGTTTGAAGTTCTTTCCGTCTACCGCTCTTTCTATGACATAAGCAGAGTACATACTGCGCGAGTAAGCGGTCACCCATCCCAGCGTAGCAGTACTATCAGCACATACAATAGCCAGTTCCTGCGGTTTTGCCAGCAGGAATGCTTCATCAAGAGAAGTTACGATATAGGCAGTGTCGATGACCAGATTCTGGGGCTGGCGGGCAGGGGCGATACGATAAGCATAACGCTCTCCCTTTTTTACGTCGGTATCTTCCAGATATAGTGCGGCGCTCTGTGCTGCGGTAACAGACAAGTCTGCATTCAGCAGGGCCATGCCCATGCGCCAGTCATTGATATTCTGGTTTTCGAGGAAAGAACCGATGCCTTCTTCCGGCGTCACTTTCTTTGCACCTTCACCATAGATCAGTTCAGCCATGATGGCAATACGATCATCTTTTTCGGCCAGCGCTTCCATGCGTTCCAGCAGATAGGGTTTTAAAGGCTGGCGGGTCAGCATCACTGGTTTGGGGTGAGGGACAAGGACACCGTTTTCGGAAATAGTAAAACGTTCGACGGTATACCCATATTTATTACCGATCTCCCAGGCAATATAGCTGGAGGGAGACCAGCGCAAACGGATCATGCCTTCTTTCGGGGCAGCCAGACCAGCGATCTTATGCACATTGTCCTGTGCATAGGACCGGTCTATACCGCAGCAGAACAACATCACGGAACACAAAAGGGTCAATAGGATACGGTGCATTCGACTTATAATTTATAATAGATACTCTTGGTTATTGTTGATGATATCTGGTTGAGACCCGGTAAGCGATACTGTATCTCTACCGGATAATAAATGTTGCCATCCAGTTCGGGGAACATGGTATTCAGCAAGGCGGTCACCTTCGCAGATCCTTTTCCATTCACATAGAGACGACCTGCTTTACCCATCAGGTCAATGAAGTCTTCATGCGCGGTAAATGGCACGAAGTACATAAACCTACAGGCTCCTGGTTTCAACGGTGCCACACCATCAGTGATGTGGTTACTTTCCAGCTGGTGGTAAACATCATTGTTGTTATACATCTGCACCGCTTCGAGCGGAGGAACGCCACCTGTGGTAGCAGGATCACGGGCTACCGTCATGGAAGGATCAAATGGATAACCGTTATATAAGAGTGGCAGGATCTTATTCTGTAACCAGGAGTTGTTTGTACTTGCCCGGAGATACAGCAATGGCTTTGTATTCATCGCACCATCGCCCTGTATATCGAATCTGTCAAACTGTTCGTCTGTATTGAATCGCGTACCGATCACTGTTACCCAACCGGTAGCCACATCCCAGACATCCTGTTGACTGGTCACTCCACTCATTTTTTCGCTGAAGGTGTTGTATTTGCTGGTACGGAAACTATAGGCGATCACTTCTTTATCAGCCTCAGAATTGGCGTTACCTTTCAGGGCAGTCTGCGTGATGGTAGTGCTGTCACCCAGATCACTTACCGTGAGGTTTTCTTTCTTCGTTACGTTATTGGCTGCAGTCTCACCATCCAGTGACGATCTTACAATATTATAGGTGTAGACCATTTCTTTAGACATGCCATCCGGAATGTCGAAGTTCACCTGCGAAGTTGATTCATCATAAGAAACATTGGTAGTGATCGCCTGTTTCTGACCGGAAGTGAATTTGGCTGCTATGCTATAGTTCTTACCCTGGTCATCCGTTTTTCTGAAGAGTTTCGGCTGACCATATTTCAATTTGATATAACCTTTTTTATACTCACCAGGCAGAAAGTTGTACTGGTTCCTTACCGGGTAAGTGTATACCACGTTATCCCAGCCAATGGTGGTAGGTTCTTCACCGGTGGTAAAGGTGGAAGACTTCACTTCGTAATCAATGTTCTTACCGTCGCTTTTCAGTGCTTCCCATGCAGCGCCATTTTGTTTTTCAAAATGTACCTTTGCAGAAGCAGTCAATGTGCTGAGCCCAGGGAGGATATCACGCTGTTGCAGATAAGCGGACATACCATCCGGATTAACGATGAGTTGTCCGGTGATAGGTGTCTTATCTTTCATTAGTTTTACTTCATCCAGTTGCGCGCGGTAAGTAGCCACCTGATCGTATTCATTCATCATAGAGAATGGACGCTGGATGGCGATGTTAAATGCTACCTGCGGAGAAGAGAATACACTTACTTCCGTACCCTGATCATCCGGTTTGATTTCGCTGATCACTTCCACATTGATTTCTTTCGCCCCTACGATATCACACTCGGAACCGAGTTCTACCTTGATATTCGCCTTTCCTTTCACCATACCACCCAGTACGGAATATTTCACACCCACCATACCTCTGAACCAGGAAGGATTTGGCCCTTTAGCCTGTAAGAGTACAGCGGCAGTTAATTTTGCAATAGAGAATCCTTTCTTCTTACCGAATACTTTCACCCGGATACCTACATCACCTTTGAGGTAAGCGTATGCCTGTCCGGCAGCATACCATCCGTTGAAACCGATCACACTGTTACTTCCTTTACATCTTGCTTCACCGTAGTTGCGCAACAGGATATCCGACCCGGCGCCAACGGCGAACTCACCATAGACACCATAATCAAATGCAAAACCTGTTTTGAAGTGAGCTCCGAAACCAAAACCTTTACCGGTACTCATGGTATTCTCCATAGCCATGAAGTTGGTATTGATATCATCGAATACCTCGTTCACTTCGGAAGGCAGTGGTGGCATATCTTCTACCCTGGACCCCATCATGAAATAACTTCTTACTTCTGCGAGTCCGGCGATAGACAGACCAAACATCTGTGAAGGACGTCCTATATAAAAGTACCAGTCGTCAGGACCAACATGTAATGCCGCCTCTCCTACCAGTCCTCTCTCATTCACACCTTTGAGCACACCCATGATATTGATATAGGTTTTCATGTTGGCGTCAAAAGTGCTGTTTACATTATCATAACGCATTTTGAACTGTACCCAGGCCGGTGCGGAATCATCTTCTTTTGCTTCGTTCTTGCTCTTCGCTTTCAGTGCTTCATGCATTACATAACCGGCGCCATCGAACTGCGCATATCTGAAGCCTCCATTCGTACCAAACTGTACTTCCAGTGCGACGTTCACGTTGACCACCATTTCTGTGGCCAGTGCCAGTGAGACGCCTCCCATAAAGCCCAGACCAGCATCTTTAGATGGTACATACTGGAAGATCTCGTTGACATCTTTCATACCGCCTTTCTTGTCGATCGCATTCCTTGAATCGTATGGATCGAAGTTGGAAGGACGTTCCATATGATAAGACATACCGCCCATCAAACCTGTGATCTGTAATACCGGCGGTACGGGAATGCTGACACCGATATATGCATCCACATGCCAGTAACGGTAGTCGTCTTTCGAACCGAAATAGGCCGTTGCTTTTGCTTTGGGGATGGGACCAGGTATGGAGAAATCAAGCATACCCCTGAAGCCGTTGCCGTATACCGGATGCTGGTCAAACAGGGTGATGATACCATGCATCTGGAAAGCCATTACTTTCACGGTCAGATCGATATCGCTGACGGTGACCTTGTCCAGTTTCCAGTGGGTATCTATTTTCTCAATCGCCACATTATTCACCATAACGGTTGACTTCTCCTCTTCCTGTGCAGCGGTGACAACAAATCCGGCGCTACCGCTGAAGCCTTTATCACCGGAGTTCATGAAGTTCAGTTTCACGGTAGCCCCTACTGCGACTTTTCCTTCTGAAATCCCCAGACTGAGGTCATCAAACCCGATCGGGAAACCGCTCATTTTTGAACCACCATCTGTAGCGATATCAAATGTGCCGCTGTGTACATAAGGTTTCTGTGTAGATAATGTCAGGTCTTCGAAAGAGATGCCTTTTACATTAAGTACACTTTTATTGAGGTCTACCTTACCCGTCAGCGTTGCTTTAGGAATAAAGTCTTTTTCGGTTTTGGTCACCTCGATGCGACAGTCTTTATTTAAGGTGATATTACCGGCAAAGAAGGAATATGTTTTATCAGCGGTGGTCTGTAAGGCGAAGGAATAATAAGTGTCACCACCACGCATACTGACGGTTGCATCATAATTAAGCGGATCGTCGCCCAGGAAACCGATCTTTAGTTGTCCGCCGAGGGAACCGCCATTCAGTTTATTCTTACTGAAGCTCAGGCCTACTTTTTCAATGGACAGCGGCCATCCACCTGCGCTGGCGTCTCCCAGCTTCACAATATTCTCTGCTTTTATGGAGCCGCTTACTCCCTGATCGTCTATGATAAAGTTGGTTACATTTACTTTTGGCCTGCCCTGTTTGGAAGCCATCTGTTGCGGTAATCCCACTTCCAGTTCCTGGAGGTAGAAACCTCTCCACAACAAGGGGCTTGAAGGATCTTCCAGCATATCTGCGGTAACGTTCAAACCACCCGGATTTGCCACATCGCTCATGTCAATGACGGCGTGTTTCACTTTAAAGCTGAAATCGTTCAGACCGCTGATCCGGAAGGCAGGGATATCGATATCAGCCATGATGTTGCTAAGATCTTTGGCATTGACATTCAGGGCAGCTTTTACCTTGTCTTCATTCGGATTATCAGGCTGTAGCCAGCCTTTGTCAAATTCGAACATACCGGCAAGGTTGGCCGACTTAAAACCGTTACAGTCCCATTCCACGAAATTGCTGCCATTACCGGGGAAGGTCAGTTCAACGTGTTCGTTGATATGCACTTCCTGGTCATTGAGCAACATTAGTTTTGTGGATGTACCGGCGCCGATACCTCCGGGTGTGAAAGCAATATTCTTTCCACCGAAGATCAGTTCGCGGTCAGTACCGGGAAAGGTAAAACGGAAATACGCGCTTAAAAAGGCGCCCTGTGGTGTCATACGTACACTATCAATAGCAATGACATAGACTTTACCATTGATCTCACGGACAAGGCCAACCGGCAGGGTTCCGAGGGATTCATTGGTCAGGAAGCTGATAAACTTGTTTTTTTCCTTGATCTTATTAAAAACGCCGATCGCATAATCTTCTATTCCGGTTTTTGCAGTATCTGCCGTGAGGAAAGAAGTTCTCGAATCTGCTGCAGTACTTACGACAGGCCTTAATAAGAACAGCAATAAACAAAACACTGCTATCCGCAGTGAGGTTACAGGGTTGTGGTTCATAGGTTCGGTCAACAGGATAGGGTCCTTGATATTAAATATTATGCAAATTTAACAAAATATCACTCATTATTCATTTTTGAAATATATTTTTCTTAAGCGATTGTCAATCAGAACTAAACGGAATCGTTATAGAGAATAATATGTGGATGAGACAGCTATTATGTGTAGTTGACACGAAATGCAGATGTAGATAAGGTGGACTTGATATGGGGCTGACGGGAGGTGGACCTGATACTATAATAAGGGGCCTGATCACCTTTGGAAATGGATAGCTATTGTTATAAAACAGCGACCTTTTACCGAAGTGAACAATAATATTGTCAAGCCCGGTAAAAGGTCTGCTGGTGGTTATTCCATGGTTGATTCATGGATCATATGATTGATCTTTTTCTGTGTTTTGCGGAGGTGGCGGTTTGCCACACGGCGGGCATCATCTGCGGTTGATTCTGCTCCGTCCAGCAGACGTTGCATACCATTTCTGCTACGTGTAAGATAAAGGATCACTCCAGCTGCTGCTACGCCGACAATGGAAGCGGCAATCAATGCTTTTTTCATGGCTAAAATTTTTTGGTCCGCAGTGGTTAATACAAGAGTTATACCAATTGATGCCAGATTTTATATTTTTGCCGGCACAATCGAAATCAAATATGCCCGAAACCACAACCACACCTGTCTACAGCATTCCGTTAAAATACCGGAAAATGGAAAATCTGCATATCGTTTTCTGGTTGCTGAAAGATATAGGCTGGTGCCTGATCTGGAAGCCGCTGGGCATTGTCATGATCTTCCCAACGCTGATCATTGCGCTTGTCATTGCATACCGTACACGACAATTCATGTCCGAGCTGTGCCATAACCTGGCTATTGCGGTATGGATCACGGCGAACTCCTACTGGATGATCAGTGAATTCCTGCACTTTGATGCGGAGATCGTGACGGGGACCATTACATACAAACATCTGGCGCTGATCCCTTTCCTGACGGGTGTACTGATACTGGCCTATTATTATTGCTGGTACAGACCAAAGCATCCGGAGGAACTGGAAACAATGTAATCTCAGCGATCCCACCACATACGATATAACCAGTCATCCGTCCCTCCCATTCTATCCAGGGCTTCCTGATAATGGATCGTATTGCTGAATGCTTCCGTTGCCGGATAGAATAACCTGCGGGGCAACACACCGTTTGTCTGTGATTCACTTCCTTTGTCTGTGATCGGCGCCAGCACCGGATAACCGCTGCGGCGCTGATTCGCATATGCTTCAAAGCCATTGGGAAATAAAGCCACCCATTTCTGCATATTGATCTGTTCTATTTCTCTTCCCGCTGTCAGTACATGTGCATTGACAAAAGCATTGATATTTTCTTCCGGGATATAACTGATCTCCGGGTATAATTTCAACTGATCGATAGCAGCCCTGATACCCTGCTGATACCAGCGGTTGGCTGTTTCCGGTATCCATCCTCTTACCGCAGCTTCAGCCAGCAGAAAGCAGACCTCTGCATACCCCATGTGCAGGAAAGGGGCGCGTAACTGATAGAAGGGCTGATTAATGAAACAATACTTATTCGCAGCAGGAATGATCACTCCATCCGGACTGACAAACTGTAATTCATCATCCCAGTAATACATACCTGGTGCGATAGACAGGTAATGCGTGACGCTGGTAATGTCATTTCCCTCCGCATCCTGATTTGTAAAGAAGGTAGGTAAGCGCGGATCATTTTCTGCCTTCAGGTAATTCACAAACGTGCTGCACCCTTTTGCCCACTGATAGACCCTGTCTTCCTGTAATGCCTGTGCATAACTGTTACCTCTCAGGTCGGGATAGGCGTAGTCATCGTGCAGCATACGGAAGTTGTCCATCTGATCTGTCATCGGGCCTGCCGCATAGGCCATCTGCACCTGGATCCTTGCCATTGTCTCGTTGGCTTTCGTCAGTCGCATAGCTAAGCGCAAACGTATGGATGCTGCGAGGCGTTTCCATTTTGTGATATCTCCTCCGTAGAGAATATCATTGTAGACCGGTTCCTGTGAGCGATCAAATTGCGCAACGGCTTCGGTTAATTCTTTGAAGAAGTCAGCATAGATATCTGCCTGCCGGTCATAAGCCGGTGTATAGTTTTTCCCATACCAGGCCATCCCTGCTTCTGAATATGGAATATCGCCATAGGTATCTGTGAGCAATGAAAACACATAGACCTTCAGTATACGTGCTGCGGCGCAATAGTTCACCACTTTAGGATTGTCTTTATGCCGCGCCAGCAGGTCTGCCAGTTGCTTGATACTTTTCCCGTAGAGGTTTTCCCACATACAGTTGTTATAGAATTCATTGAGGACATACTTCCCTCCTGCGCTCATACCCGGTGCACCACTGAGGTACTGCACCATGGGCTGAAACAGGTAAAGATTCGGATATCCCATCTCTCTGCCGCCATCCATAAAGTAGGCGGCAGCCGTGAGCTGATCACCTGGCGGAATACTGTCTGATTTACGCGGATCAGTATTGATCCTGTCAAATCCCGCTGTGCAGGATGACAAGAGTATGATAAGCAGATAAATATTCCAGCGAAACCGTTTCATCCCTATTGCTTAAAATTTGACATACAGTTTGATACCGTAAGATCTTCTCATGGGCAGGGAACCGTATTCCAGTCCCTGCGCGGTGGTATTGTTATAACTTGATTCAGGATCGATGTTGGGCACTGCCTTATACAGGGTCGCCAGATTACGTCCTGTCAGCGATATCGTTGCTTCTCTGAACCGTGTTGAGAAACGCGGTAGCTGATAGTCGAGATGCAGTTCACGTAGTTTTATAAAGGAAGCGTCATACACAAAGGCTTCCGGGATATTATCTGATACGCGTGTCCAGTAGGCCTGTGGATTGACATATGCCTGTATTTCATTCCCTGTGGCTGCCTGTACACCACTGACCAGTAATCCGCCGGTAGGCGTCCATTCTTCCTGTTTTTTACCTGCGCTGACACGCTCCTGTTCTGAGCGCGCCCATCCATCTCTGCCAACCAGGGTACCTTTCTGTTTACCATTGCCATAGGCCAGGAGATTGGTCATAGAGTAGATATTGCCGCCGTACCGGATGTCCAGCAGGGTCGTCAGACTAAACCGCTTATAAGTCACCTTATTGGTAATACTACCTGTCCAGTCATACTGGTTATTCCCCAGATAGCCATCTGTTGTTGTATACTTCGGCAGGTTATTCGCATCGAGGATCATCCTGCCCTGTGCATCCCGGAGGAACTTTTTACCACTGATCATCCCATAGGCCTCTCCTTTTTTTGCTACAATGGAGGCATTTCCCCAGCGTCCAACTGCCATGGTGTAATAGGGTGAAACCAGCGTATTCAGGGAGAGTATACGATTACAATTGCGGGAAAAAATAAAACGGGTATCCCAATGTAACTGCTGACGGTTTACCGGAACGATGGTCAGTCCCAGTTCTATTCCCTGATTACGGATATTACCGGAATTGATCACTGCACTGGTATAACCACTGGAGGTAGATACGGGGGCATTCAGCACCTGATCGAGGGTATTGGTATGGTACCAGGTGGCATCCAGACTGATACGGTCATTAAAGAACGCCAGATCCAGGCCAGCTTCATATCCCTTGCTGATACCCGGACGAAGGTCTGCGAAGGGTACATTATCTACTGCTACCCCACCAATGGAATAACCTTTTATACTGGGTATATCCGGATTATAACCATAGCTTAAACGCAGCAGGTAAGGCTGGGCGGCGTCTGTTCCGGTTTGTGCCACGGAGACACGCAGTTTACCGAAGGACAGGATATGGTTGTCTGTCAGCAGTTCGCTGAACTGAAATGCGGCAGAGGCGGAGGGATAAAAATAGGCGTTGTGGTCAGCAGGCAATGTAGATGACCAGTCATTACGACCGGTCAGCGAGAGATATAACAAGCGTCTGTAGTCAATATCCAGAGAAGCGTAGACAGAATTGATCCGTTTTCTGAGGATCATTTCATTGCGCATACGTGTACCGAAATTTTCAATGCCCCTGTTTCCCCTGATGTTCATTTCCCTGCCGGTAGTATTACGTACCCGCTCCTGGTAATCCATGCGGGTAGCGCCGGTGTTCAGGGTAATGCCCCAGCGGTTTAACTGACGGCTGTACGTCAACAGCAGGTCTGTATTGCTCTCCCATAGTCTTCTGTCTTTGAGGGAGATGGCACCCAACGGATTGACCGGTGTGGAGTAGTTCATCAGCTCATAGAAAGAGAAACTGGAATAGTCCATACCTGAGCGGAGGTGTACTGCCAGGTCAGGAGATATTTTATATTTCAGCTGGAGGAAGCCGTTGAGGCGATTCTGGACACTGGCATTGGGCTGTTCATAAATGGCCCAGTAAGGATTGACCTGGTAGGTGTTGTTGTTCCAGTTGATATAATTGCCGGTGACAGGATCTTTATAGTTTTTAAGCCAGTTCAGATCAATATTGGGTGCAATACCTGTCAGCACGTAACCGACATTGTTAGGATTATCAGAGAGGGCGGGGCGGTTCTGCACCTGTTCGTTTAACCAGGCCACACGCGTATCCAGTTCCAGGCGACGACCAAGGACAGTGCTCACCCGGGCGGAAAGATTATGCCTTTGCAGACCGCTTTGCGGGAGAATATCATGTGTCCCGGTATTGGTATAGGAAAAACGCAGCTGTGTACGTTCATTCCCTGTTGCAGCAGCCAGTGTGTTGATCCGTGTAAAGCCTTCGCGGAAGAAATCAGCCGTGGAATGACGTGCCTTTACATAAGGGACCCGTTGTCCGTTCCATAGCCACACCAGACTATCGGCATGCAGTTTCGGTCCCCAGCTGTACTGAGATACCCACCTGGCTTCAGCAGCGCTGACAGGCAGTACGCCATCGCGACCGCTGCCATAGGTATCCTGAAAATCGTACTGATTGTTGGTCTGTTCCAGCATTATATTCGACGTAAAGGCCATTTCCAGCCCTTTACGGACACCTTTACGGGTTGTAACAAGAATTACTCCGTTTAAAGCTCTGGTACCGTATAAAGCAGCAGAAGCCCCTCCTTTGAGCACAGAGATCGTCTCAACATCATCCGGATTGATAACAGCGGTGCCATCCCCCAGATCATAACCGCCATATCTTTCTGCCTGTCCGGGAGAGGAATTATTGACCGGGATACCGTCCATTACGAGTAAGGGCTGGTTATTACCGCCCAGCAACCGCATCCCCCTGAGCGTAAGTTTTGTAGAACCTCCCATACCGCTGTTCACCGGACTCACTTCCAGTCCGGCCACCTTTCCACTCAGGGTATTCATGGGATGGATATCGCGGGCTGCCGTCATCTCCTCTCCATTTATCTCAGCGTAAGCATAACCAAGCGTATACTTGGGCCGGTTGATGCCCAGTGCCGTTACGACGACAGTATTCATCTGCATGATGCGGGCAGGTTGTAATGTGTCTGTTGCCAGGGAAGTTTGTTTTCTAAAGCGGATGATGATCTGGTGACCGATGGTCCTGATATCATATTTTGCGGAAGGAAAGATGCGTTCGAGGATTGCCTGTACGGTGATATCGCGTTCATTGATGGTAACGGAGGTACGGCCTTCCAGTATTTCGTTGGGATATGCAAAAGAGTTACCTGTCTGCTGACTGATCCACTTCATGAAGTTAACGACCGGCATGTTCTTCACCCGCACATCCAGGCGTTGCTGGAGCAATGCTGACTGTTGTGCTGTTCCTGTCAGGAATACACATATTAAAACGGTGATTAAACCTAAGATGGCCAGGATCCTCATGTGGGTTAAAGGAGCTCAATTATTCATCTAAAACGGTCGCCAGGATTTCCATAGCTTGTTCGGCCGGCGTGTTATGCAGGTGTAAGGTAATACGTTTATGTTTTAGATTTTCAGGTATTTTCAGGGCAGGTATTTTATAGTAGTCTGCGATCACTTTTGCTACGTGTGCAGCTTCTTCATTTTCGAATGACAAATCATCTGTAGCCCATACGCACTGATTGCTGTAATCGCCCTGTGGGTGCAGGATTTCACCACCCGCAGCATCCACCGTTCCTTTATTTCCATCACCACTACTGAGCACCAGTTGCTGACCATTTTGCTGTAAACTTATTTTCCCTTCAAACACGATCACCTCTGTTCTATTCTGTTCTATTCGTACATTAAATGCCGTACCTAATACACGCACAACTGCATCTCCTGCCTGTACGAAAAAAGTGTGTTCGGCTGCTTTCTTTACATCAAAATATGCTTCACCAGATAAGAGGACAACGGTGCGGTCAGAAAAGGGTTGTTTATATTTCAGAGTAGTACCTGGTTTGAGATATACCAGTGAGCCATCTGGCAGTGAGAGACTATCCCTGTTTGCTGCCTGGGCGATATAGATCGTCCAGCGGACGGCAGTTGTCTGCCACCACCAGATGCCGGTACCCAGGAGTAAGAGCAACACGGCTGCGGCCACTGTCTTCCAGGGGAACATGCGTTTTACAGGCGTCTCTTCTGCAATTATCTGCAGGAGTTCGTTCCAGCCTTGTTCGCTGTCAAATGGTACAGGAGGGACTGCTGCGGCAGCTTCCCAAAGCTGCTTCAGTTCTGCATACAGTGCGCGGTTATCTTCCGATTTCTGCAACCACTGATTTAATGCAGCCTGTTTGTCCTTGTTACCGGTATCTGTCAGACAATCAATGACAAATTCAGTTACGTCCTTGTTGTTCATCACTTATACATATTACGACAATTCAACGCCGTGTTACTTTGATGCTACTCTAATTTTTTTCCATTCAGCAAATGTGTTCGCAGGTGCTTCAGGGCCACTGCCAGCTGGAAATACACGGTATTAACCGCAATACCCAGCTTTGCTGCTATCTCAGCAGGTTCCAGTCCGTCGAAACGACTGAGCAGGAAGATCTCCCGGCAGCGTGGCGCTAAGTCCTGTACCAGCCGCATGATCTCTTTCTGCAGTAAAAGATGGTCGGTGATCTCATGCAGGGAAACACTGTCCGCCTGCCATTGCAGGGCTTCTTCACTGACATGGCGGGCCCTGCGCTTTAGCTCATTGATACTTCTGTTGGTGACTGCACGATACAGGTAATGCCGTACATTTCCGGTAATAGTGATCTCCGGTCCTTTCTCCCATAAATGGGTAAAAAGACCCTGTACGACCTCCTTTGCCAGGTCATTGTCTTTGACCCAGCGGTAAGCCAGCAGGTACAGTTCTTCACTGTACGCATTGTAAATATTCCGGAATACGTCGGCATTGCGGCTACGGAGTGCCTCAGTAGCTTCATCAGCAGAGATATGGTATCCGTCGTGCGTCATCAGTCGTTTTGAATGGCGCACAAAGTATTATTTTTTTTAAATAATTGAGGGGGAAAATAAACGGTATTACCAGCAGCTTTTTGCGATGTTATTCTTTAAGCAGTGAAAGATCTACGTAATTATCCTTCAATTCCACACCGGAAAGACGCAGTTTCATCGCTTCCTGCAACAGATAACAGATCTTGCCGGCAGCCGGGATATACTGTAATCCGTCCTGCCGGATGTTGGAAATACAGTTACGGCCTTCGTCGGTATTACCCGGACGGGGATTAAAAGTGATATAGGCGCCCATACTGTCAGCAGCACTCAGTCCAGGACGTTCTCCTATGAGTACAAGGGTCATCTTTGCTTCCAGCAGACTCCCTATTTCATCTCCAATAGCGACCCTCGCCTGCTCTGCCAGACAAACCGGTGCGATTGATAATCCGGCAGTCTTCAGCATTGGCAACAGATGATTCAATAAAGGAGCCGTATGTATGTTCATGGCTGTAGCTGATAGTCCGTCGGCAATGATGATAGCCACATCTTTCTGCCGGAAGGCATCCGGCTGTGCCCTGAGCATATCGATGCTCTGTGGATCCAGGCAACGACCCTTGTCCGGACGTTGCAGGTATTCATAACGATCCACAGCGCTGCTATGCAATGGTAATACGGGCAACAAAAATGCATGTAGTTCTTCCAGCAGGAGATTCGTATCCAGTTTTGAATAAACAGCATCTCTTGCATGCGCATGCGCGAGTCTGAAAGACAATACCTCCTTCAGCGGAATAGCCGTCCCTGTTCTCCCCAGCGCAATACGTGCAGTGGTGAAAGCTTTCAATGAAGACCAGGGGTCTTCCTGTACTGTGTTACTGTGTTGTATATTACTCATCCCGCCTGATAACTTAATAAGTGATGTGCTTTCCCTACCTGTTGTAACTGTCCCTGTGCATTGGTAATACCCTGTTGCTGTAACCAGGCATCAAATTCCGGTGCGGCTTTTAATCCTAATACCTTTCGTGCATACAAGGCATCGTGAAAAGAAGTAGACTGATAATTCAGCATAATATCATCCGCTCCTGGTACGCCCATAATAAAATTACAACCTGCTACCCCCAGCAATGTCAGCAGGTTATCCATATCATCCTGGTCTGCCTCTGCGTGATTGGTATAACAGATATCCACGCCCATTGGCAATCCCAGTAGCTTACCACAGCAATGATCTTCCAGAGCTGCCCGGATGATCTGTTTACCATCGAAAAGATATTCTGGTCCGATGAAACCAACGACTGTGTTTACCAGTAATGGTGAGAACTGCCGCGCAACAGCATAAGATCTTACTTCACAGGTCTGCTGGTCCACACCCGCATGTGCATTTGCAGATAAAGCGCTTCCCTGTCCTGTTTCAAAATACATGACGTTATTACCCACGGTACCTCTTTTCAGCGATAATGCTGCTTCATGCGCTTCTTTTAACATATTCAGGTGAATACCAAAACTGCTGTTTGTTTTTTCAGTACCACCAATAGATTGAAAGACCAGGTCAACCGGCGCCTGGTGCATGATCTGCATGGCGGTAGTAACATGACAGAGAATGCAGGATTGTGTGGGAATGTCGAACTGCTGTCTCAACTGATCCAGCATCCGTAGTAATTGTATCACGGCCTGCGGACTATCCGTAGCAGGATTGATACCTATTACCGCATCACCGCTGCCATATAGTAGTCCGTCGATGATACTCGCTGCTATCCCTTTGGGATCATCCGTATTATGATTAGGCTGCAATCTTACAGAAAGATGTCCTTTCAACCCGATGGTATTCCGGAAGCGCGTCACTACTTCACATTTCTGTGCGACACTGATCAGGTCCTGGTTACGCATCAGTTTAGAAACAGCGGCGACCATTTCCGGTGTCAGTCCTTTTGACAGTTGTTGCAGCGTGCGTGTGTCTGCAACGTCACTTAGCAGCCAGTCGCGTAATTCCCCTACGGTGAAATGACTGACAGGTGCGAAGGCTGTCTGATCATGCGTATCGATGATCAGCCGTGTGATCTCATCTTCTTCATAAGGGATGATGGCTTCCTGTAAAAAAGTCTTTAAGGGTACGTCTGCCAGCGTCATTTGTGCCGCGACTCTTTCTTCATAGGTATCGGCGGCAAGACCTGCCAATGCATCCCCTGAGCGGAAAGGTGTTGCTTTCGCCATCAGTGTACGCAGATCGGCAAACTGATATCGTTTATGATGTATGGTATGTTGATATGACACAACTATCTTTTTTTCTTAGGCGGTTACTTCTTCTGGTTCCGGTGTTGCTGGCTTCTTGCCATGGAAACATCCACGCTTTGTTTTATGTTATTACTTCCTCCGGTTCCGGTATTCTCACTTTATTCCTGCTTATGAATACAAAAATAGCCACTCGTTTCTTCACGTTATCACTATCCCTGTTTACGTTTTTGTTAGCTTATATCTGATCATTGGCACAGGAACTTCCGGTTGCTTCTCTATGCTATCACTTCCTCTGGTTCAGGTGTTACTACCTTATGCTTACCTGTTGATACAAAAACGCCCAGCGCCACCAGCATCCCTGCAAAGAAAAGAATCCCCAGCTGCCAGTTATAGTACACGATCGCAATTAATGATATGATAGACAACACTAAAGCAATACCCGGAAACCATGGATAAAAAGGCGCTTTAAAAGGACGTTCAAGCCCTGGTTCTTTCTTTCTTAAAATAAACAGGCTGATCATACTCAGGATATACATCACTACAGCACCCATTACTGACAGTATCACCAGCTGATCCGTCTTACCAAAGTAGAGCGCCCCCACTCCTAATAATCCACCAACGATGAGTGCTACATAGGGCACCTGTCTTTTAGGACTCAGCACTGCCAGTACAGGTGGTAAATAACCGCCCCTGGCCAGTGCAAACAGCTGACGGGAATAGCTGATAATAATACCATTAAAAGAGGCGATCAGTCCGAAGAGACCAATACCCGCAAATATCTTAGTGATACCGCTTTGTTTACCCAGTACAACGCCGATCGCTTCCGGTAATGGGTAGTCGATGGTGGATAGCTGTCGCCAGTCTGTAATACCACCCGTGAGCACCATCACACCTACTGCGAGTATCGCGAGTGTGAGCATAGCAGAGATATATCCTTTGGGAATATTGGCACCGGGATCCTTTACTTCTTCTGCTACCATCGCGATCCCTTCTATACAGACGTACAACCACATCGCGAAAGGCAATGCTGCGAATACGCCCATCCAGCCTGCAGGCATGGCATCATGCAGGAAGTTGGCTGTACTGAAAGAAGGCGCTACGATCCCCATGTATATCAGCAGTTCTACTACGGCCAGTAAGGTGATGATCAGGGAGAATAAGGCTGACTCTTTAATACCCAGCAGGTTCACGCCCGTCAGGATCACATAAAAGGCGATCCCGCAACCGAGTACCGGCAGCGAAGGATGCAGAAAGTGCAGATAATTGCCCAGGGCGAACGCAATAGCGGGTGTGGCCAGCAGGAACTCCACAGCGGTCGCGTATCCGGCGATAAGTCCGCCGAAAGGCCCCATCGCCCTATGCGTATAGGTAAACGGTCCACCGGCCTGCGGAATAGACGTGGTCAGTTCTGTAAAGCTGAAAATAAACGTGATATACAGGACGGTAATGATAACTGTCGCTATCAGAAAACCGACGGTACCGGCTACGTCCCAGCCATAATTCCATCCGAAATATTCACCGGAGATGACCAGTCCGACGCCAATGGCCCATAAGTGTATGGGTTTGATTACTTTCTTTAAAACAGTTTCCTGAGCAGACATATAAATACGGGATTACTGGCAATGCATGGCATCACCACTGGTTGATATAATCTATTCCCGTTTCCCTCCGTGAAGTCCTGTCAAGATACGCAAAAAGATCACATTTCCATCTGCAGGGAAGCATTGCGGCTACCGGCAAATTTGAACCTGTATTCTGTGGGCGTCAGACCGACTTCTTTTCTGAATACTTTTCGGAAAGCTTTGATATCGTTATATCCGCAATCGAGCATGACAGCGAGGATGCTGTTACCTGTCTGTTCCAGCATTTTCTTGGCGGCCTCTATACGCGTTTTTTGCAGGTATTCGATCGGGGTGATACCAGTGGCCTGCTTAAAACGCCGTACGAAGTTGCGGCGGCTGGCAGGAATATTTTCCATAAAAGATTCCACATTACGCGCTTCCCGGAACTGGGCTTCCATCCGCTGCTGTACTTCTGTGATCAGCGGATCTGCATGTTTTTTATCAGGCAGGAACATACCGAAATAGGATTGTGTATCACGGTCCATATCGATGGCAAACAGTTTAGCGGCTTTTACGGCCATATCCTGTCCGCAGTACTTTTCTACCAGGTACAACAAGAGGTGGAAAGTACTGGTCGCGCCGCCGCTGGTATAAATACCGGAGGCTGCTGTCAGCACCTTGTCGGGTTGCAGTAATACATCCGGGAAGTGACCTGCAAAAGCGGGACAGGCATTCATATGTGTGGTGGCAGGTTTACCATCCAGCAAGCCGGTGGCTGCCAGCAGGAACGCGCCGGTACAAAAACTGGCTATTTCTGCACCTGCATGGTGCTGCTGACGGATCCAGGGAATAAACGTATTATTGGCGATGATAGCCGTATCGACATCTCCGGCAATAAAAGCTGGAATCAGCACAACATCTGCTTTCACCGCTTCTTTCAGGGGTACCGTACTATAACGTCCGTAGTGTGGCAGGATATCTACACCTTCCTGATCAGGCAGAACGAGCTGTATATTGAAACAAGTTGGCTGCTGGCCGGCGGCATACATCGAATTGACTGATTCAAACACATCAAGGATCGCGGCCGTGCTGATCAGCCGATGATTGTAAGTGAGCAACAATGCCAGGTTCGTCATAACGTAATTACAGGTTTTAAAACAAGTACCTGTTAAGGTACAACATTTGTCCCAAATACCCCCTAAGACAGCGTTTTTAAGATGTTCAAGAAAAGATTTAGTTCCGTATCTTACAGCAAGTAATCCACTAAATCAATGGAAAAGAAAAAAGCAGGTACCATTTTATGGCATGACCTTACCGTTCCCGACGCAGGTGTTGTCAGCGACTTTTATCGTCAGGTGATCGGATGGGAAAAATCTCCGCTCAGTATGGGAGAATATGATGACTATGTCATGCAGGCGCCTGGGGCCGGAGAAGGTGATCATACAATGACTACCACCGGCGTTTGTCATGCGAAAGGACAGAACAGCTCTATCCCCCCGCAATGGATGATCTATGTCGCAGTAGATGACCTTGAAAAAAGCATGGAGCAGTGTACTCTGCACGGCGGAAAGGTGATCGGTGAAAAACGCAGTATGGGACAGGAAGCAGTATACTGTCTGATACAGGACCCTGCCGGCGCGCATATGATGCTGTACCAGCAGCTGTAAGTGTCCGGAATACCCGTTTAAACAAGTAAAATATCTCCATTACAACCTGTCGCGTAAATGATCCGCGACCAGGTAAACTCTGCAAAAAACCGGCGTTTATACAGCCTGTATATTACTACCTATGCACACAATAACCAGATTTTCCACGTCAGCGATGAGCACCCTTTCGTACCATATACTTCTACATGACCGCAACGTATTCCGCAATAGCCGAATTCAAATCCCTCGAAACATGAAGAAAACCATCAATTCCCTCCTCCTTTGCATGACTATGGCAGCTATGGCCACTTTATTATTTATGTGCAAAAAACAGGACCTGAACAGCAATGCGCCATTGCGCAACGAAAGCCTGACAGCAGCAGCAGGTGTGGCGCCCGCTGTTTTTGTACATCCGGGTGTGCTCAATACACAGGCAAGCCTGGACCTGATCGGTTCGCAGGTCAACAGCGGTGAAGCTGTCCGTTCTGCGGCCTATCAGAAAGTACTGGATTTTGTCAACGGTAATGCATTACCAACAAAATTCTGGGAAACGGTTACCGTGGGCTCCAACGGGGCGACCACCGAATCCAAAAGCCAGATCAGAAAAGACGCCGTACTGGCATATGCACTGGCACTCCGCTGGGCAAAAACGGGTACAGCAACCTATGCACAGCAGTGTATTGCCATTCTGAACGGCTGGTCTTATACGTTTAAACAGTATGCGCTGATGGATGGGGCTAATCAGTACCAGCCTTCTCTGGAAGCTTCCTGGACGACGCCCAGTTTTGTGGCAGCAGCAGAGATCATACGGTATTACAAGGCCTTCGGACAAGCAGCCGGCTGGTCAGATGCTGATATCAACCAGTTTAACAATTACCTGAACCTGGTGAAGAACAATTACATCAACAACACACCGGCGTACAACAACAACTGGAATGCTTCCGCAGGTTATGCGAAAATGGCGATCGGTATTTTCCTGAACAGCGCGACGGTTTACCAGAATGGCTATAACATCATCGCACAGCACCTGCCGATCATTATCAAACCAGATGGTACCATTCCGGAATACTGTGACAGAAATGACTGTGTGCATTTCCAGTATTCGCTGACCGCATTCTCCTATGCAGCCCAACTGGCAAAAATGCAGGGGGATAACTCTCTCTGGACATTCAATTCCAACCTGCTGAGCAAAGGATATGACTACATGAGATCGGCATATAATCAAACTACTTCCTGTAACAAATGTTCTACTTCCAGCCCGGTATTCCCTGGTACAGAGGTGGCATATAATTACTATAAAACAGCTAACCTGCAATACCTCCGGGAATTGCAGGATCCATTAGGCGTACCTAACGATAAAACATTCCTGGGCTTTACCTCCTATACGCATTTTAACGTACCAGGCCTCTGATAACACACTATATACTTCATCAGGCTATTCGCGGATAAAAAAAGACCGTTCCTGGTATGGAACGGTCTTTTTTTATCCGCTAGTCTATGAGACCATTAAGCTTTGCAAATGGATCGTGATGCGGATCCTCGTTCCATTCGTATTCTGCACCATTAGCTACACTGATGGCGACATCATGCCCGAATAGTTTTTGTATCAATGCCAGGGCCATATCAGTACCTGCTGAAACACCTGAAGAAGTAAAAAACTTTCCGTCTTCCACCCAACGGGCCTCCTTTATCCAGTTCACCTTATCGCTCTGGCTGGTCGCCCATTTAAATGACCGTTTATTGGTAGTCGCTTTTACACCATCAATTAATCCTGTTCTGGCTAATACAGCGGCTCCGGTACAAATAGAGGCTACATGAGGTGTGTGTCCGGCCAGCTTCCCGAAAGCATCCACAAATGGCTGATTGTTCACTTCTCTCCTGGTCCCCATCCCTCCTGGTATCAGCAGAATGTCCAAGGCGTTGACTTCGTCAAAGGTACGATCGATGACGACTGAGGGGCCTGCACTGCTTTTTACGGCTCCGTGCCGCTCCCCGATCATCCAGATATCTACCTTGTCTCTGAGGGCGCCAAACATCTCCAGGGGACCAAAAGTATCGAGCAGCTGAAAGCCCTCAAATACCACCATGCCCAGTTGTAATTTATTATCATTGTTTTCCATCATACCTGCATGTGCCCCTATTGTCCGGGCGATTCCGGTCAATGGCCCCAGGGAAAGCAACGCTGTTCCGACAACCATCGACTTAATAAAGTACCTCCTTGATCCGGGCTGTTCTTTTTTCATTCCTGCATCTTTTTGCATTAAAGTTATCCTGCTACAAACGCATCCATGGATCTTTCCCTTCCCGTTTCAACTGTATGAAAATACTCCGTATATACACAAGATCCAAAAGGAAGGTAGTGCCTACAATGACATTCATCAGATGGGAGGCGCCGTGGTGTAATACAAACAGGTAGTAGACGCCCACTGTCAGTCCGGTACCGATACACTTAAAAACACCTATTGTCAGTGATTGTCCCCTGGCATTGCCGCGCTCCCAGAGCATCAGCATAAAACATACAGAGATAATCAGGTTTTGTATATATGCGATAAATATCGCCCCCTGAAATATGTCTCCTTTAAAATAGTCAGTAAACTGCGCTAAGAAGGGACCACCTGTCAACATGATACCAAATGCTACCACGAAGGCGAATAAGGAATAACCGATCCAGGCGGGCTTTGACATCCCATAACGGTGATAGAAATATCTATACCCATATCGAAAATAGGTAGCAATGATCCCAATGTCGCAGATCATCCAGATAGCATTCACAACAGTGCCTGCTACACCAGTAGCTGCCGGAGGATAGACAACAGAAAAAGTAAATTCCCAGGCAAAATTCAATGCCAGCGGTACCAATGGCATGCCATATGAGTGATCTTTTATCCCTCTGTAGATGAGTGCTATGTAGACGATCGTCCAGGCTAATCCGCTTGCAGCTGTGGCTATCAGTTCAGCGTTCATATTTATATTGCGCTATTATAAAATAGTTTATCTGCTACCTGTTGCTGAAAGAAACGGGCTTTTCGCAAAATGATTACAAGCAAGCACGTATCCTTTGTTAAGATAAAGCCGGTGTGCATCATGCAGCATATACCCGCTATCAAGATGAACAAACTTAATATCCGCTGCCAGGGCGATACCATCTACAAAGTCAAGGAGCGCACCTGCATACCCCTTGCCACGGGATGCCGGATCGGTATACAGATCGTCTATGTAAATTGACCAGCTGGTCCGTAAAGTATGCATTACCCGATAGCCGACGAATGCTGCTGCTTTCGTATTGTCTTCATTGGGAATATATGCCAGCTTAAAGGCCTCTTTAGCCATCATATCCACGATCAGGTCAATGTAGGTGGCACTATCCAGGTTCGTTCTGAATGCGAAAAGCGCTTCCTTACAAAATGCGATCTGTTCTCTTGTTTCAGCGATGATTATATTCATTGTATAAAATTGTTGTTGATTCCTACTGTCTGTTATCGGGTGTGAATAATTATACTATTAGTCTCTTTACTTTTTCTGCTGCCACGTCCAGTAATTTTGGACCCATGTCAACTCCATCCATTGTAACTGCTTCTATATCTTCAAGTCCCATAATAGTGAACACCGTCCGCAGATAACCGCTCTGGAAATCCATGTGCTCATAATATTCACCAAAACCGTAGCCATTATTGCCACGCACCATCAACAGATACACCTTTTTCTCCTTTAATAATCCCGTATATGGATTTTTGGGATTATCCTTACTGATTAAGACGGTCTCATTGACCCGTAGTACCTGATCAATATATGCTTTCAGTGCGCTGGGTACGGACCAGTTGTACATTGGGGCACCCAATACAATGATATTTGCTGCCTTTAGTTCTGCAATCAGCTGATCACTTATTGTTAGCGCTTCAATATGCTCTGCTGTTCTTAACTCAGCCGGTTTAAAAGCCCCGGCGATCCATGTTTCTGTCACATGCGGAATAGGCTCCTGTCCAATTTCCCTGTGGACAATGACATCATCGGGATACTTTGTTTGCCAGGTCTCAACAAATACGTTCGTCATGTATCTGCTTAATGATCTTTCCTTACGGGCGCTTGCGTTTATTACTAATACTTTGTTCATCTTTACAATAGATTTAAAATAGATACATTGTTCCTGCAATACCGATGTAACTGTTAGCCTCCCCCGGATTCCCCAAACATCCCAGGGGATTCAGTACAGACCAGCAGGCAATTCCATTTGAATATTGAAACAATGACCGGATAGATGGATAACTGTTTTGCATTTCGGATACATTAACGAGGCAAAATTATTCCAGGTGGAAACCTGTCTGACGGGCCAGAAAACAATAGTCAGGTAGTCCAGCTGATTTTAGTCAATACCGGCAGTTTGATTCCTGTCACATTTTGGCTACTTTTGATGGCTGTCATTCCATAGCCGCACTTTATGCTTCCTTATAAAAATTTGCTTATCATAGATAAAAACAGCGATCAGGCTGTTTTTAACCAGATTGCTATGCAATTCATTCACCTTATACAGGAAGGAAAACTCTTGCCGGGTACACCATTACCAAGCACACGTGCATTAGCACTTGATCTGGGACTACACCGGAAAACGATCGTGGCAGCATATGAAAGCCTGGTTGCCAGTAACTGGGTGGACAATCTGCCACGTAAGGGGTTCATCGTATCCCCCAATTTACCGGTCGTACGGCCACGGTCTTACCATAACGGCCGGATTGGTGCATATGAGACGGATCCCGGATTTGAATATGCACAATTTGGCAGCTTTCCCTATCCTTCATCGTTACACCAAAAGGATGAGATTATCATCGATGACGGCTTTCCTGATATCACATTGCTGCCTGGTCATGTGCTGTTAAAAGAATACAGAAATGCGCTGGATCCTGTTGTTTTGAAGAAGCTAAGCACAGGCTGGGACATTGAAGGTTCTTCAGATTGCAGAAATGCACTGTGCGGCTTTTTGAATCAGACAAGGGGTATAGATATCAAAGCCGAAAATCTGCTGACCACCAGGGGAGCGCAGATGGCGATATACATAGCGGCCTCCCTGATCATTAAACCAGGGGATAAGGTGATCGTCGGGGACCCAAGCTATATCTTCGCAAATATGGTTTTTAAGGAGCTGGGCGCTGAGCTGATCCAGGTACCTGTTGACAGTAATGGTATGAACACCGAAATAGTGGAGGAAATACTTAAAAAGCACCGGGTCAGGTTAATTTATATTATTCCGCATCATCATCACCCGACGACTGTCACCATGAGTGTAGAAAGGCGTACTCATTTACTCCGGTTAATCAAAAACTACCAGCTCGCAGTCATTGAAGATGACTATGATTATGATTTCCAGTTTCAGTATGAACCCTATCTGCCACTGGCCAGTGGCGATCATGGGGGCAACATTATATATATCGGATCGCTGACGAAAGTGTTAGGGGCGCCTTTCCGGCTGGGCTATATGGTCGCTGCTGAAAAATTCATACACGCTGCCGCTACAAAGCGCATGCTGATCAATTTAAGAGGAGATATCTTCACAGAACAGGTAGTTTCCAGTCTGATTACAGGTGGCGAACTGACAAGGTTAATACAGAAAGCCAATAAGGTGTATCGCCAGCGTTGCCATTTTTTAGCCGACCTGTTGAGTACAGAACTGAGCGACGTCGTTGAATTAACCCGGCCTAACGGGGGCATGGCGCTATGGTTGCAATTTCACGCTGATCTTCCACTGACAAAAGTGCTTGAAAAAGCATCCGTCAGAGGTATAAAGATGATGGGGAGTGTATACTCCAGGGACAATAACGCACCCTATAATGCCCTCAGATTTGGCTTTGCCTCCCTCGATGAAGCCGATCTGAGCAAAGCCGTAGGTATACTTAAGACCTCCATCCGGCAGCTGAAGTAATTAACATACAAACACTTATAATCCCATTAATCGTATTTCCCCCATATATAAGCAGGTATCTGACCTGTTTTCCTGATTTTTTTTGAAAAAAAAGAACCTATCCAACACAACGTACGTTTTTAATACATACCTTTGAAACATGAGCTTATTTAAGAAAGATCAGACTCCTGATATGGTGCCTACCAAGACAGAAATGGACGTACTACAGATACTCTGGCAGTACGGCCCTTCTACTGTGCGTTTTGTCCATGATAAGCTGAACGAGCAGAAGGAAGCCGTTATTTATACCAGTACGCTGAAACTGATGCAGGTAATGAAGGAAAAGGGGATGCTGGACCGTGATGAAAGCAGCATGAAACACGTTTACAGCGCTATTGTGGAGGAAAATAAGGTAAAGGGCACGATGCTCGGCCGCTTTATGGATACGATGTATAACGGCTCTCCCAGTGATCTGATGGTTGCCCTGTTAGGTAATGACAGGACCTCTACAGAAGAACTGAAAAAGATAAAAGAGCTACTGAAAAAAATGGACGATAAATAGTCAAATACATGCCCATGTATCTGTACCTCAACATACACTCCTTCGGAGAACGCCTTTTACAGGCCTTTAGCTGGATGCTGGTGCATTCCCTCTGGCAGGGTATGCTGATCGCACTGCTGGCAGTGATATTCTTACAGCTGAGCAGCAAAGCGGCATCCGCCGTGAGGTACAATATCCTCTTGATACATTTCGCCGCATTTGCTGTAGCCTGTATGGTTACCTTCTTCCGGGAACTGACAGGCAGTGTATCACAAAGGGCGGTACCGCTGGCCGATAGTATCGGACAGGGCGCCTCTACCCTCTTCCGGCTCGATGCGGTCCATGTTAAGACACTGGCTGTAAGCAGTGCAGCATATATCTCTGCGAATGCACACCTGCTGGTTATATTATGGGCGCTGTTCTTCGCCTTCCGCTCCTTCAGCATGATCCAGGGTATGCGTTATCTGCGGCATGCCAGAAAGCAGCAGGTATATGCAGCAGCGGAAGAATGGCGTACGCGTCTACAGCAGCTCTGTACTGCTTTGGGTGTGACTAAATCTGTCCGCCTGCTGGAATCTGCCTTTGTAAAAGTACCGGTGGTAGCAGGCCATCTGAAACCTGTCATACTCATGCCGGCCGGTTTACTGGCAGGTCTTCCTGCACAACAGATCGAAGCCGTCTTATTACACGAACTCGCGCATATCCGCCGTCACGATTATATCGTTAATCTATTGCAGGTATGCTGTGAAACGATTTTCTTCTTTAATCCCGGATTCCTCTGGATCTCCGTACTGTTACGTGATGAAAGGGAACATTGCTGTGACGATATCGCCCTGCAACAAACAGGTAGTAAAAAGACCTTTATTGAAGCACTGATCAGTTTTAAGGAGTATACTCTTTCTGCACAATACCCGGCGGTGGCATTTCCCGGCAGAAAGAACCAGTTACTGCAAAGGGTCAGCCGTATTGTCAACAACCGGCATCAGTCGCTGGGTACCGCTGAAAAAATCTGTTTCTTCACCGGCATCGCGCTATTAAGCGTGGTTTTATCCACCGCTGCCATCACCCAACTGGGGCGTCATACCAGCATAAAAATAAATACGCCGTATGTGCTGGCAAAAGGCGAAGAGCTCCTGGCGCTGCCTGTAAAACCGGTACCTGACACCGTCGTACCTGCACCACCACCGGCAATAATAGTGACGAGACATGAACCGATCATCACCGTTATTCATCATAAACCGGCAGTGAAGACAATGCCACAGGTATCGGTACTGCATACCGGAGAAGCATCTCCTGCTCCTGCGCCGGCACCATCTGCTGCTCCGGATATGAGCGAAGGGCAGATGTCAGATCCTACACCCGAAGTACAGGCGCAGCGTCTCATCATAGAGGCCAACAGGCAACAGAAAGAACAGGCGAGACTAGACAGACTGCAGGCAGAGAAAGACAGACACCAGGCCACGCTGGACAAACTGCAGGCTGACCGTGACAGAAAACAGGCAGTATTCGACCGCTTACAGGCGGATAAAGACAGAGAACAGGCAAGGCAGGATCGTATACAGGCAGACAAAGACCGGCAACAGGCAGACCGTGACAGAGTGCAGGCAGAGAAAGACCGGCAGCAGGGTATCATAGACCGCTCCAGAGCTGATCAGGAACGCGCAGTACATGAAATGGTCCTGGCAAAACATGAAGCGGAGAAAAAGGCTTTGCGTATGACACGCTATAACGGCAACTATAACGCAAACCGTTATCAGGGTAACACACAGTAAAATACAGGCCGTCCATACACACAGGCCGATCACTCACATCTAAAATTCAGTTTTCAATAACTGCGCATACTGCGCGGCAGGCAGCTTATTGCCTTCACTATCTTTTATTCATAATACACTAACAGTATTTTTTCACAGTCACCGGCTGCGACAGGCCATGTATTGCCTATACCTACCGGCACATTATTCACAATTACTAAATCCATCAGACATGAACACGATCAACACCATGCGTAACACTTTACTGGCAGCTTTAATTATCTGCAGCGTCAGCGCTTATGCACAAAAGAAAACAAAGCCAACGATATATGGTACACACACCAACACCAACACGAATACCCGTGAAGAAACCATCAGCACAGATAAGGGTGGTAAGAACTATGAAATGACTTTCGCAGATGGTAAAATGACTTCTTTCTCTGTTGACGGCAAAGCAATTCCTGCGGAGCAATGGAGCGATTACCAGAAGCAGATCGATGAAATTAAGGAACAGGTAAAACAAGACCGCGAGCAGGCAGAGAAGGATCGTGCACAGGCACAAAAAGACAGAGAACATGCAAAACTGGACCGGATACAGGCAGATAAAGACAGACTACAAGCCATACAGGATAAAAAACAGGCACAACTTGACCGTCAGCAGTCATTAAAAGACAGAGCCCAGGCAGATCGCGACAGGGCACAGGCAGAACAGGACAGAAAGCAGGCTGAAAAAGACAGGCAGCAGGCGGACCTTGATCGCGTGCAGGCGGAGAAGGACAGAGAACAGGCCGACAAGGACAGGGAACAAGCTGTACGTGATCGTGCACAGGCAGAAAAAGACCGCGCTGCGGCTGAAGAGGACAGAAAACTGATCAATAACCTGGTCAGCGATCTCGTAGCTGATAAACTGATCACAACTAAAAGCGATATACATGAACTGGTGATCACAGATCAGGGAATGACACTTAATGAGCAGCAACAACCAGACGCTGTTCATCAGAAATATATCAACAAATACGGTGATCTTATCAAGACCGGTATTTCATACAAAGCTGAGGGTGGGAACATTTCAATCCGGCGGAACTGGAGGAAAAATTAAAATCTGCTGGAGAAGAATGAAAAAAGGCCCGCCATTACGGCGAGGCCTTTATTTCTTTATGCTATAACTATTAAAGTTCCATGCATGTAAAATACTGTCTGCCTGTGCGGCGGTGATAATAGTATGATGCGGCTGGTCCGGCGCAAAAAACTCATACTTCCAGTGGTGCGTACTATCATAGTAGTAATAGATTGAAAGTCCTTCCTGTCCTCCTTCGACTTTGCGGACAATGTTATCCAGCTCACCAATGATCTCATCATCTTCTACCTTCACAATCTTCATACTTCTAAACACAGAATCTTTCTTTTGTCCTTCCGGCGGGAACCAGGCTTTAATTTCTGACCTGTTGGGCGATGTCCAGTCTTCAGGCAGCGGCAGTATCCCCAGTCTGTGTCTTTCGTCATTATATTTCACACCATAGCGCCCGGCAGCAGGACCATATTTGTCCCATAATGCCGGACCGAAGAAAGTAAGAAATATCGCTACTCCTGTGACAACCGGCATCCATTTTCGATTTTTTAGCATAGATCAGGGTAAATTGACAGCTCCTTAAAAAAAAGAGACTGCCTGTAATAAAGCAGTCTCTCCCTTATTCTTATTCCGGGATCAAGTTACTTAATTTCTTTCAGCATTTCGGTCACCGCTGCTTCCAGCTGATTATCCTTTCCACTGAAAGCATCTTCATAACGCAGTGGTACACGGATATCCGGTTCCAGCTGTGTATTCTCCAGCGGATGATCGCCTGTTTTGCCGAAGGTAGCTACCATCGGGATACCAAATACCAGCGACTGATCGATCTGTCTTTCCCACCATACAGCGGTACCTGTTCCTGCTACCGGCATACCGATCAGTTTACCCAGGTTGTCCTGTTTGTAGATGAAAGGGAAGATATGCGCGTCGCTGTAGTTGCCCTCTCCCATCAGTACACAGCTAGGTCTTGTCCAGCGGGTCTGTGGTTCGAAGGATTTTGTACGGTTACCCTGTGGTGCGAAGTTCAGATAGGTCTTACCATCCAGGAAGTTATACAGGTCATCATGCAGCCATCCGCCACCATTGAAACGGGTGTCTACGATCAGGGCTTTTTTCTCCCTGTTCTTACCCATTACCTCATCGTATACAGAGCGGAAGCTGGCGTCATTCATACCCTGTACGTGCACATAACCTACTTTACCACCACTGAGTTTATCTACCATCACCCGCATGGTATTTACCCAGCGTTTGTACATCAGGCTACCTTCTTCACCGTTGGAGATCGGTTTTACAGATTCATCCCAGCGTTTATTGGCAGCAGGGTCGTAGATGCTTACCAGTACGTTATTGCCTGTTTTACGGTTCAGGAATATGGCCCAGTCCTGTTTAGCGGAGATCTCATCTCCATCGATACGCTCGATGATATAGCCTTTTTTCAGTTTACTGAAAGCCTTGTCAAACGGTCCGCCGCTGATCACTTCATCTACTTTCAGTCCGTTACCTGTATAGGTCTCATCATATAATAATCCCAGTGCAGCCGTGTTATCGCCATCAGCACGTCCGCCATAATAACGGCCGCCTGTATGAGAAGCATTCAGTTCTCCCAGTAATTCACTCAGCAATTCCTGGTAATCATAGTTATTGCTGATGTAAGGCAGGAAGCGCTCGTAGTTCTTTGCATACATTTCCCAGTCGATCTTCTTCAGTGTGGCCGGATCATAGAACTTATCTACTACCTGTTTCCAGGCGTGTTCATAGATATAACGGCGCTCTGCTTCCTGATCGAGTACAAACTCGGTACTGATGGATACCGGCGTTATCTTACCTGAAGAAGCATCTACTTTTACCACGCTGCCACGGTTGCTGACAAATACGGTATTACCGTCCTTGCTCAGCGCGATGCTACCCGGACTGCCCCCCAGTTTAGCCAGTATTTTGGTTTCGCCGGTTCTTGGTTCAGTCGTCCAGAGGTCATATCCTTTTTCGAAGGCTGCCATGTAAAAGATCTTGCTGGCATCGCTGTTCAGCACATAATCACTGATAGAGGAACTGTTAACAGTAAATCTGACAATCCTGCTGTCCAGGTTATTGAAATCAGGATT
The DNA here is from genome assembly GCF_900114995.1 of Chitinophaga sp. YR627. Classification (GTDB taxonomy): domain Bacteria; phylum Bacteroidota; class Bacteroidia; order Chitinophagales; family Chitinophagaceae; genus Chitinophaga. The sequence goes on along the minus strand of NZ_FOUX01000007.1, from coordinate 21,218 downwards.
AAAAGGCTTTTTAGACGCTGCACTGTCCTTTTTAGCAGCTACTGTATCCTTTTTCTTTGCGTTATCTTCTTTCTCTTTCAGGAGATTGAAATCGTCTTTGGAGAGCTTAAATCTGTCATACGCTTCCTGGTCAAAAAATACACCGAAGATGTCTACTTCCGTACTTCCCTGACGTGCCAGTCCGCGACGGCCGTCACGGTCACTCAGCCAGGTCATGATCTTACCATCTGACGCCCATTTGGTATTGCCTTCGCCAAAGCCACTCATTACGGGATAGATCGTCTGTCCTTTCCCATCCGCAGGAATGATCCCTGCATTGGTGACGTTGAAATAGCCCTGGTGGTCATCTGTTACGATCCATTTGCTATCCGGACTCCAGGCAAATTCCCAGTCACCATCAGAATAGGAGAAGTTACGGCCCGCTGGTAAGAGCGTACGGCTTTTCTTTGAAGCGATATTGTATACGCGGAGTACATTACGATCTTCCACATAGGCGATCTCCTTTCCATCCGGAGAGAATACCGGCTGGAATTCTTCCGCATCAGTAGCGATGAGCGGTTCTTCCTTCAGCAGGGTGGCGGCGAAGAAATAAGGCTCTTCTGCGCGTACGACAGTGGTCTGATATACATCCCAGTTACCATTCCTTTCGGCGGCATACACCAGTTTCTTCCCATCAGGCGACCAGGCCACAGAACGTTCCTGTTGCGGGGTATTGGTAATACGTTTGGTCATGTTGCCTTCCACGCTGGTCACAAAGACCTCTCCACGGGCTACGAATGCCATTTCCTTACCATCAGGGCGCATGGCGAACTGCGTCACATTACCGCTGACAGGAATTGGTTTGGTAACAGAAGAACGGCCATCATTGAAGATCTGTACGGCCAGTTTCTTTGGCTGCTGCCCTTCTCTGAGGGTATAGATCTCACCATTCCAGGTAAAGCAGAGCAGGTTATCTTCAGATCTGGACAGGTGACGTACCGGATGTTTTTCGAATTTCGTCAGCTGCTGCATCTTGTTTTTATCGGTAGCAGATGCTTTGAAGAGGTTCTGGGCGATCCCTCCTTTTTCACTCAGGTAATATATATCGTTGTCGCCGGCGAACAGTGGTTCGCGGTCTTCTCCTTCATAACCGGACACCTGTTTATAGGTTTTGGCAGCAATGTCAAACACCCAGATATCTCTTGTTACGGCAGAAGTATGGTGTTTACGCCATGGATCCTCATAGCCTTTTCTATCCTGGAAAATGATCTGTGTACCTTTGCTGTTATAGTGTGCATTTTCTGCACCTGCGGCACTTACCAGCAGGGAGCGGCCACCCGTAACAGGTACGGTGTACAGATTAGCAAATAGTCCGGAGCTGAAGCGCACACTCTCAGCCGGTGCATTACGGGAACTCCCGAAAAGCACCTGTTTATTGTCAGGTGAGAAATCGTAAGGATAATCTCCGGCACTGTTGTAGGTCAGACGAACCGGTGTGCCACCGGTAGCAGGCATTACGAATACATCGAAGTTACCATAGCGGTCACTGGCAAAAGCCAGGTATTTACCATCATGGCTCCATACAGGCATCATGTCCTGTGCTTCATGAATGGTGACTGGTACGGCAACACCACCATTTACATCTACACGGTAGATGTCTCCTTTGTAGCCGAAGGCGATGGTTTTACCATCAGGAGAGATAGCGGGATATCGTAGCCATTGTGCATTATCCTGCGCCTGGCTAAAGCCGGCAGTACAGCACATCGTCAAGGCAAGTAGTAGTTTTCTCATAAAAAGGCGGCTGTTAATTCGCCTCTCAATATAACAAATGCAATGACGTATTCCAGTGAGGAAATGATAAAAGGTGCGCTCCCCTGATGGTTCGCCTGTTAAGGTTGCTGGGCTTTGGCCACCACACTGTGTTTACGGCCATAACCAAAGTAAATGGCAAAACCGATCAGTAGCCATACGATGAGCCTGATCCAGGTATCCAGGGGCAGGGAGAACATCATCAGTAAACAGGTCAGAATCCCCAGAATAGGTACTACCGGCACCCATGGCGTTCTGAATGTCCTTGGCAGGTTCGGTTGTTCCTTACGCAGGATGATCACCGCCAGGCATACCATTACAAAGGCAAGCAAAGTACCGATACTGGTCATCTCCCCTACTACATGAATAGGTACCAGTCCTGCGAAAAGGCTGATGAACACGCAGAGTACGACATTGGATTTATAAGGTGTTGCAAAGCGTGGGTGCAATTTTGAGAATACCGGTGGCAGCAGACCGTCCTTACTCATGGAGTAGAATACGCGGGACTGTCCCAGCAGATCGACCAGTATCACGGAGGTATAACCGATCAGGATCGCCGCAATCACAGCGAGGAACAACCACTCATACGGGGTATGTGCGATCGCCACAGCAACAGGGGCGGCATTGTCTTTAAATTCGGTATAGTGCGCCAATCCTGTCATCACATAGCCAAACAGGATAAAAAGAATGGTACACACGATCAGGGAACCCAGGATACCTATTGGCATATTCTTCTTAGGATTTTTTGTTTCCTGCGCCATGGTGGCAACGATATCAAAGCCAATAAAGACAAAGAATACCACACCGGCGCCACGTAATATGCCACTCAGTCCGAAGTGCCCGAACTCGCCGGTATTTTGTGGAATGAAAGGTTTATAGTTTTCCGGATTGATATAATGCCATCCTAAAGCGATGAAGACCAACACAACACTGATCTTTAATGCTACCACGATCGCATTGAATAAAGCGGATCCTCTTGTGCCAAAGATGATAATAGAGGTGATGAATACGATGATCAGCACAGCAGGCAGGTTGATAAAACCATGTATCTGCGTACCATCCGCCAGTTTGACCAGTTCAAAAGGAGAAGTGACCAGTTGTGCGGGCAGGTGAATATTGAACTTACCCAGGAAGGTCACCAGGTATTTAGACCAGCTGATACCCACGGTAGCAGCACCTACGGAATATTCGAGTACCAGGTCCCAGCCAATGATCCAGGCAAAGAGTTCTCCCATCGTTGCATAGGCATACGTATAGGCGCTACCTGCTACAGGAACCATAGAGGCCAGTTCTGCGTAACAAAGTGCACTGAAAGCACAGCCTACGGCTGCCAGCAGGAAAGACAGGATAACGGCAGGTCCGGTGTTATTGGCGGCAGCGATACCTGTCAGCGAGAACAGACCCGCGCCGATGATCACCCCGATCCCTATGGCTATAAGATTAACGCCTCCAAGATTGCGTTTTAGTGTATTCGCCCCGCTTTGGGCTGCTTCCTGCTGAAGACTCTCAATTGACTTTTTTATCACAGGTAAAGTTGGTTTGGCTGCAAAGGTAACTGCTTCAGACTACCCTACAAAATTAATAGGCTTTAACATGACATTCCAAAGACGAAACTATTTTGGTTTTGTTAACGAATCATTAACCATATCAAGCGACCTCTTTTATATCTTACAGTCTTATATTTCATAGGTATAGGGATATCAGACAGCTGCTCTTTATAGGGCGGCTTATCTTTTTTTAAGCGGTTTCCATTTGCAGGACGCGTATATTCTATCTCCTAAAACCTTCTCCTGCATTGACTTACAACAGAACACGCATTCCCTTCATCAGCAACATCACTGTTACTGTCATTACAGCGATCATTTTCAAAAACAGTAAAGAATATGGAGCAGATTTTTAGCTGCTGCCGGCAAGTGCATGCATGACAATTATCTGATTAAACAAAGGACCGTAGAATATGCAGGTTTATACCGTATGTATATCGGGAGATATGAACGGCGGTATAACGGCTTTTAAGCCTTCCGCCGAACCTTCTTTTTCTTTAACTTTAAATACATGATACAAGAAGAAGGCCCTCTTACCAATGAAGACATCCGGCTCCTGAAAACAGCAGGAAGGATTACGGGTATACGCTGGCTGCTGCTCTTATTGTTCACCGCTATCACGCTTATTCTCGCATCATTACTGCTGATGGCCGTGTGCGGCAAACAGGCACGCATCTATATTCCCGTATCTGTTACCCTTTTTATCTCCATCGCTATCTGCTTTTTTATGTGGCGCAGCGCGCTTAAAATGAGAAAACGCTGCAGAAGCGGCCTGCTTAAAGGAAGGAAAAAAATGGTGCGTATGCGCATCAGGAATCTGATTGCCAGCCCCAAAGGTGATCTGCAGTATATCACCTACAACCACGAAGTTATTGAAGCCAAATCGGCCCTGCCGGACAGAAGCTTTTTCTTTGAACAAAGATCTACCTACCACCAGGCTATTATCAGCAATATTTCCGGTCTGACGAATTATGAAGTCATCCTGCACATCAGTATGGAAGGCAGCATCCTGCTGAAAGCAGAATACCCCCATACCTATTACCGGGAAACGACCGCCCGGATCACACCTGATGACCTCCAGCTGATGAAAGAAAAACAAGCCACACTTGTAAAACTCTTCATGACCGGCTGCACAGGTCTGGCAATGATACTATTGCTGGGAGGCATTGCTAAAGGCAATTACTCAAACCTCTACCTCGTCATAGCCGGTGTATACCTGGTATTCTTCTTCCTCGCTACTCCTGCTTATTATGTCTATAATAGCTATACGCAGTCCGAAAGTAAGGTGATCATCCGGGGCAAAGTCACCGAGATCATCTCTACCATACAGCCCAACCGGGGTACGGGAGACGTCTATTACCGCATCTGTGACAAACTCTACCTGGTCAGACCTATCGAGAACCTCGGTACCAAAGTACTGCCAGGAAATGAAGTAGAACTCCATTTCGTACGAAAAGCCAATGGCAGACGCGGCAGAATGCTCTATGATATCAAATGCCAGCGCTAACAAAAAGTTAGTACCTTTGTATCCTGCCAAATGTGAGAAAGATGCCAAAATTTTCTACTACACCTCCTGAAAGTGAAGCCGCCTGTAATGCCTCATTTCAGGCCCTGGGTGATGCCTTATATGTTATCGGAGGGAAATGGAAACTCCGGATCATCATTGCCCTTTCCGAAGGAATCAAAAGATTCAACGAAATACAACGTCGGGTGGATGGTATATCTGCCAGGGTGTTATCCAGCGAACTAAAGGATATGGAACTGAACGGCTTTATCAGCAGGACCGTGCACCCCGGCAATAGCAACCTGGTAGAATATGAGCTGACTGAATACAGCGGTACCTTACAGGACGTTGTCCGGTCACTTATTGACTGGGGTACCATGCACAGGACGAATATCAAAAACAGGATGAAACAGACAGCCGAAACAACATCATAAAAACATGCAGTTAAGCGACGGGAAATTTTATGGTAATACTGTTCGTCAGACGACACTCACGCATTTTTGTCTGACGCAAACCGTGTACAGTGCTGACGTAGCACTGCCCCGGCATCATCATGAAAATCCCTATTTCAGTCTGTTGCTGGAAGGTAATTACCTGGAGAAAACACACAGGGAAGAAACGATCATCGCAGGCGGCCACTCTATTTTCAGGCCCTTTGATCATGAACATGCCAATATATTTGACGGCACAACCGGCAAATGCTTCAACCTGGAGCTTAAAAACGATATCAGCAGCCAGTTTTCCCGGGAGATGAAGGAACAGCGGCCTATTATCCTGAAACAATCTTCGCTGGACCTTTTCCTCCTGTACTACCGTTTTATCAAAGGCCATCCGGCAGATACACTGGATATGCTGTCTTTTGAGATCATTACCGCACTGTTTGAAAAGGAACAACTCTCCCGTTTCGGACAAACACCCTGGATCAACACCATCACAGCACGTATCAATGATATGCCGGCAGAACAACACAGCGTGGACAGTCTTGCAGCCACGGTGAATGTACATCCTGTCTATATGCTGCGGAAGTTCAAGGAAAAGACGGGGCTGCGCCTTTCAGAATACATCACCCGTGTACGCCTGGAAAAAGCCACCAACAGCATTGTAGCTGGTAAGGGCAATCTGACCAATATCACCTATGACAGCGGCTTCTATGATCAGCCACATTTTACACGCCATTTCAGGCGCTATTTCGGCACTTCCCCCAGAGACTTTGGCAAGACCTTAAAAGGTTAATTACATACAAGTTTTCCCCTTCCGTCTTCCCTTACTTTGTATACAGGAAAACACCTGTATCACATGCAAAAACTATGGCTTTCGATTATATCGTTTATCATCAGTATACAAATATCCGGCGCTGCACCCATCCAGCTTTTATGGGACAAAGCCGAACAGGCATTCTTTAAATATGACCTGTCCGGGTCGGCGGCTGCCATCAGAGAGATCATCCATTCACCGCAAACAACGCAGGAAGAACGGGCAAAAGCATTCCGTACCCTGGCCGGAAGGGACTGGCAGTTTTACAATGATTACACATTGGCTAAAAAACATCTTGACAGCGCCCTCTCTGCCTTTGCTACACCCGATAACTACATCCTGCTCAGCGATCTTGAAGCAGGTGCTGCTCATTACAGCGCTTCGCTGATCGCCGCTGAAAAAGCACTCTCCTCCGCCAGATCTCCAGCTGAATGGCAGTCCGCCGCCCTTTGTTATGCCCGCACGGCTTTCCTGCAAAACAACACACACAGCAAGCCGAATACCGCTGTTTTATCCAAAGCAGCTACGCTCCTGCAAACGGTTCTCGAACAGATGCCCGGACACCCGCAGGCAGCTAAACAAATGATCGGCATCGGTATCCTGCAAAAAGACGGTGCACTGATCCTATCAGGATGGAATGCCTATTTCCATTTCTCCAGTTCTCAAAGTATATGGCCCTATCAAAAGACCAATGCAGATACCTTAAACGCGCTCTTACCACATTGGACAGGACGTAATACCACAGAGAATGAAAAGATTGCCCGTGCGCTGGCCAGTTCACGTTTCTATGAATATGCTGCATTAGTAGCAACGCCTGACCAGCAGGAGATCTTACACTATGCCGCTTTTCTGCGTCAGACGGATAAGCTGATCACACATTACTATCAGCAGCTGGCATTAAAGAAAGCGAATGACAGCCTGTTTGAACACCAATTACTGCAATCCTGCGGACAGCTCCTCCGGCAGCTGCACCTCCCTGCTGGTACTGCGCCTTTAACGTATGATACCTTCCTGGAAATCATGACGCCCCGATTTGGCACCAGCGGTTTTCTTGGTGTCAGTTCAGGCTTTTCCTCCAAAGAAATATGCCTTGGACACATCGTCAATATCACCCATAAAGAAGTACTGCAATACGGGTATAAAGGCGCCCTGACTTTTATCGAAGTAGACCTCATGACTTCCAACGGTTTTACCGGATGGTTTACAGATGGTAAAAGCAGGAACGGTGGATGGTCTGTCAATGACACCATTTACCAGGTAAGAGAAGCTTATATAGAGGAGCCGATGAACGTATGGACCATGGTCACCGACAGCAGTGTACGCAAAGAAAGACTCGCCCCTTTTGCGCACATCATGAGCAGTAATGATACCGCTACTATCCTTAACGGTATCGGTATGCGTATGCGCATGGATGCACTGGATACGCTTTATGGGGTAATGAAGAGACAGGGATTACAGGGCAGGAAACTACAGGTGGCTTTTATGACTGCCTTCGAAACAAAACAGCAGAATGCCTCCATATTTGCACATGAAGGCAGACACAGTATCGATCAGATCTATTTTAAAAAGCAATTTGAGGATGCCCCGCCCAAAGAAAGAGAATACAGGGCGAAACTATCAGAGATCGCCTGTGCTGACTTTCCGGTATTCCTGCTGGGTAAGATTATCAGCAGGACAGGTCCGGGAGGTCATGGACAGGCCAATCAGATGATCCTCAATGATGTACTTCACTGGATGAACACACATCCATCTGATATCGATGGATATGATCCACAGATACCTGCCATTAAACAGATCTACTTGTTATCTGAAGCACAGATCAGGATCTGTTTCAGGGACATAGACCCGCTTTATAAGGGATAACTGTTATTCTCCTTTCAGACTTTTTACAGGATCAGCTACCGCTGCCTTTATTGCGTAGAAACTCACGGTCATCAGTGCGACACCTACTACCAGGAATGCGGCGGTGGCGAATATCCACCAGCTGACCGTAATACGGTACGGATAAGCCTCCAGCCATTTATTACTTACTATCCAGGCCAGTGGCATGGCCAGCACGAAAGATATTATCACCAGTTTCAGGAAGTCTGTTGACAGTATAGTCACTACCGCAGCCACAGAAGCCCCCAGCACTTTACGGATACCAATCTCTTTGGTTCTTTTTTCTGCGGATAGAACGGACAAGCCGAATAAGCCTATACATGAAATGAAGATCGTCAGGATAGCACTGAACAGGATGATCTGTTTCCATTTGGCCTCCGATTCATACCGTTTCATGTTTTCGTCATTCATGAAGGTATACTCATAAGGACTCAGCGGGAAGTATTTCTTATAAGTAGTTGCAATATGTGCCAGCGCGGCGGTTTCCTTACCTGGCTTTATTTTGACATAAGTTGCGCCATATTGATTACTGTTCTTCATCGTGAAGAGCTGTTCCCTGATTTGCTGTTTCAGGTCTATATAATGATAATCTTTCACGACGCCTACGACTATATACTTTTCGTCTTTGTTATACCAGAAGTTTACCTCTTGTCCGATAGGGTCTTTCCAGCCAGCTGTCTTTACAAAGGCTTCATTTACCAGCACGGCGTGCGTAGAATCCGAAGGAAATGCTTTAGAGAAATTCCGACCCTTCACAACTGGTATTTTCAGTAAGGGCAGATATTTTTCATCGACCGTCTCGTAACTGAAATTAACCGTCTGATCACCTTTCACCTTCGCCGATGTCATCCAGTCCCCCGAATTCTTAAATGCTACATCCGCAACAGCGCTGCTCTTCATCAACTCATCCCTGAATGCGTCTGCACGCAGATAAGGGATACGGTTATGTCTGAGTATCACCAGGTCTTTGTCATCGTAACCGAGCTGACGGGTGGTCAGATACCGGAACTGCCAGTAGATCGTAATGGTACCAATGATCAGGAAAGACGCCAGTGTAAACTGTAATATTACCAGTCCTTTCTGCAGATAGTTCTTACCTGATAAAGTGAATCTGTTGTAGAGTACTTTCACCGGGTTAAAACCGGACAGTACCAATGAGGGATAGAAGCCTGCCAGGAAACCGGTCATAAAGAAAAGCAGCAGATAACCGCCTACCAGTTTCAAATCGAACAGATAACTTATCGCGAGGGACTTATTGGATAATTCATTGAATACCGGCAGCGAAAGCTGTACCAGTATCAGGGCCAGGAGAAATGCTGCGATACTGAGAATAAAGGATTCTCCCATGAACTGCATGATGAGCTGCATTCTGTCACCACCTACTACTTTACGGATCCCTATTTCCTTTGCACGTTTCACAGAGCGTGCGATGGTCAGGTTAATGAAGTTAATACAGGCGATCAGCAGAATGAATGCCGCTATACCGGACAGAATGTAAGAGAAAATGGGATCACTGGCGTCTGTCAGTCCGTTATCCGCTCTGTACGTTTTACTTAGATGCAGCTCGTTCATCGGCTGTAACTGGTAGACCGTTTTGCCGAGCGGACCAAATTGTTTTTGCTGGCGTTCAAAAACAGCTGCCGACTGGGCTGTGTAGACCTGTTGCATGTTAGTCTCTACCTGACTTCTGTTAGCGGCCGGGTCCAGTACAACAAAAGTATTAAGGAAGAAATTGAACCAGTTTTCATCATTGCCCTCATCCACTGCGGATGCCGGATGGGGACCAATATCTTGAATTTCAGTGAGGAGTTCTGTGGTATTCTTTTAGCGACGCCTGTTACCGTGTAGGGTTTAAACTGATCGTCCCCCCGTTTCATTAGCAGCACCTTTCCCAGTGCGTCCTTTGTGCCGAATTGCTCCTTCGCTACATCTTCTGTGATCACAACAGCATCCGGCGCCAGTAAAGCTGTTTTTGGATTGCCGCTCAGCAGGGGAAAAGAGAAGATAGAAAAAAAGCCGGAGTCAGCCAGGTGTACCTGCCAGGCCTTAATATTCTCTCCGTTCTTCACATCACGCATATCCTGCTCTATCCTTGTAAAGGCTTTGATACCTGGTACATCTGCTGCAAAACGCGGTCCCTGGAGGTAACCCGAGTAGCCCATGGCCCCGTCCCTTTTTCCTTCCACATTATACTGCACGGTACTGATCCGGTAGATATTATTCAGGTTGTCATGAAAGCGGTCATAGCTGACCTCATCTTTCACATACAAAATGATCAACATACCACAGGCGAGTCCCATACTCAGTCCGAGGATGTTAATACCGGAATAGATCTTATTCCTTAACAGGTTCCTGAATGCAGTCTTAAAGTAGTTTTTGAACATAACGGATAGCTTACTGCGGCGATCGGTGCAAAAATAATGTCAGTTTAAGCAACAAATGATTATCAATTCATTACACTAATCAGCCGCAATAAAGGTGTCCGCTTTTGATACAGTTACTGTCCGCTTTCAGGTGTTCCCTGCAATGGTGTCCATGGAGCAGGTAATACCTTGGCGCGTTTGGCATAATCATCCCAGATCGCACTCATTTCCCTTACTCTATCAGGATGTTGGGCTGATACATCGTGTAATTCGCTTCTATCGGATTTGATGTTATAAAGTTCCCATTTACCCAGCGTATAGTTCTTCCATTCACCATAGCCATCCTTTTCACTGAGCAATTCACCTTTGGCCACCAGTTTCCAGTCACCCAGGCGTACGGCCCTGTTCATCTCATGCTCCCAGCAGAGGGCTTTTCCCCTGTCCAGTGCTTTTCCGGTGAACAAAGGCACCAGACTGGTCCCTTCCATCGGAATGATCTCGTTGTTATGCCAGTTAGCCGGATAGGAAGCACCTGCCAATTCGGCTACGGTAGGCATGATATCAATAAAATGACCTACAAAATTGCTGCTGTTATGCTGGCGGATACCGGCAGGATAATGAATGATCAGCGGGGTAGAGATACCGCCTTCATGTACCCAGTGTTTATACTCACGGAAAGGGGTGTTGGAGACATTCGCCCATACCTTTCCATAAGAAACATAGGTCGTTTCCGGACCACCGATGATACCTTCTCCTTTCATGATCAGTTTACCGTCTTTGGTCATTTTAGGGATCACATCATACTCTATCTCACCTTTTGCCCTTGGTTTTATCTTTTCAGGGTTTGCTGCCACCGGACCGGTTTTCCCTTTGGTACCGATTTCCTCTGCACAACCACCATTATCCTGCATAAACATCACAACGGTGTTTTCATCCAATCCCTGCTTTTTCAGCTGTGCCATGATCTCCCCTATTCCCTGGTCCATCTCATCTACCATAGCGGCATATACTTCCATCCTTCCCGCCTGTACGGCTTTGTTCTTTTCGTCTTTCCACCCGGGTGCATCGGAAGGAGATAATTCTGCGTTAGCGGGCAGTAAGCCCAGTTTCTTCATTTTCTCAAAACGCTGTTTGCGGATCGCCTCCCAGCCTTTGTCGTACATGCCCTTATATTTCTTAATATCAGCCGGTTTTGCCTGTAAAGGCCAGTGTGCAGCGGTATAAGCCAGGTACATAAAGAATGGCTTAGATGGATCGCTTTCTTTGATAAAACGGATGGCTTCATGCGTTACCGCATCTGTATAGAAATAGTTAGCTGGCTGATAGGCGGTATCTGTTGCTGGCGTAATCAGCTGATTACCCCGGCACAAAGTAGCAGGATCATAATAGCTGCCTGCTCCCTGTATTGTGCCATAAAATCTGTCAAAACCACGTTGTAAAGGCCAGTTGTCCAGCGGACCATCCTGGCGGATGCCCTGGCTCACATGCCATTTACCCACCATCAAGGTCGTATAACCCGCCGGTTTTACCACTTCCGCCATCGTTACAGCGTGTTTACTCAGTCCACCCTGGTAACCTTCCAATCCGGCATCTTTGTCTCTCATCCAGCCCATTCCCGCCTGATGCGGATATAAGCCGGTGAGCAGTGAAGCCCTGGACGGACAGCAACGGGCCGTATTATAAAACTGCGTAAAACGCAGACCGTTCTTATACAACTTATCAAGATTGGGTGTATGGATCTCGCTGCCGTAACAACCCAGATCTGAATACCCCATATCGTCGCTTAATATAACAATGATGTTCGGCCGTTTAGCCGGTTGCTGTGCAGACACTTCGAACCATACACTAAGGCAGGTTAACAGGAAGAATACCTTTTTCATACGATAGAATTTATCACCAGGAGGCCAAATTAAGCAAACACTTTGTCAAATACTAGCATATCAGTTTGTAGCCCACACTTCTGATACTAAGGATCTGAATACCTGGTTCATCTTTCAGCAGTTTACGTATATGCGTCATGAATACATCCATGCTACGCGTATTATAATAACTATCGTCGTTCCAGATCTTTAACAGGGCTTCCTGTCTTTCCAGTATATCATTTTTACGACGGATGAGCATTTCCAGCAATGCCGATTCCTTAAAGGATAACGTATGCTTACCGCTGGAGGTTACTAAGGTCTGCTGTACCGTGTCAAGGGTACAGGTACCGAAATGATACAGTGTTTCCTTCTCTTCCGTCTTCTGTTGGGGCGCACCGGAAAAACGGTATAGTAAAGCCTCTATACGCACCAGTAATTCCTCCATACTGAAAGGCTTCTTCAGATAGTCATTCCCGCCCGTCTTAAACCCTTTAACCACATCTTCTGTCAGCGACTTGGCACTCAGGAAGATGATAGGCACCTGGTGGTCCAGTAGCCTGATCTCTTCCGCAATAGTGTAGCCATCCTTGGAAGGCAGCATGATATCCAGCACACAGATATCGGGCTGAATAGTTTCAAATGCGGACAATGCCTTCTTTCCGTCAGCGATCAGGTGAACGTCATAACCACTTGCCTTTAAGCCATCACTGACAATACGTGACAGAAAAGGCTCGTCTTCTACATATAATATCTTATAACTCATGTTGCTGCTGGTAAACTGATCATAAAATCGCTTCCTTTTCCTGGTTCACTTTTCACGGTGATGGTGCCATTCAGCCGGGTGATGATACTTTTGACGTAGTTCAATCCCAGGCCGGACCCTTTCACATCGTGTATATCTCCTTTCACAGGCACACGGAAGAAGCGGTCGAATATTTTATCGTGATAGATCTTGTCAATGCCTGGTCCGTTATCCTTAAAATGCACCACTACCCTGTCGTGTACCACCGCACAGCTGATCTCCAGCTGAAGCGGCGCTACTGCGTACTTGATCGCATTTTCGATCAGGTTATAGCAGACATTCGTCAGGTGTACCGGATCGCCATATACAAAACAGGGCTCCGGAGACAAGTCCAGTTTACATACCGCACCTGCATTCGCCAGTTGTAATTCCATCGAACGAACAACATCCTGTAAGCCGGTCTGCACGTCATACAGCACCATATTCAACGGATAATCAACATTCTGTTCCCTGCTAAGGTTCAATACCTTCTCGATCATCAGGTTCAGGCGTTGCAGTTCCTGCCGGCCGATAGACAGGTATTCTTCCAGCTTCTGCGGTTGTTGCACCAGGTCATAACGGGTGATAGACTCCAATGCCAGGGCGACCGTCGCAATAGGCGTTTTCAGTTCGTGCGTCATATTACTGGTAAATGCGACCCTGGCCTTTGCATACAGGCGCTGATTGCGCATCAGTCTTATGATAAAGTAAAAGGCCGCACAGGTCAGTACGATCATCAGCAGGGAGGAAAGCAAATAATAACGCATTTCATACCATACATATCCGGTAATGGAGTCTACCTGTATCTGACAACGTCGCCTGTATTCAAGATTATAGGAATACTTTTCACTGATGTAACCGGGACTGTCGGGGTCCCGTACTACTTCACTTCTATCCCCTAAGTCGACAAATATCATATGAAACTTACTATTCAGACCAATCTGTTGCAATCGCACCCTGACGGTGCTATCCATCATACGTAATATCATTGAATCAAGACCGGGTATCTCCGGCGAAGAATAATACCTTCCGGACTTACGCCTTTTGCTGGCTTCACTGCCCGGGCGAAAGAAAACAAATTTAAAGACGATATAGGAGGAATCCTTGCTATCATCTGACATATCGAAGGCTTTATACATGCTGGGAGCACCGAGTCCGTCGAAACCCTGCCGCAATTGTATCCACTCAGGTGACAATAAAAAGCGGCGGTAAATCGTGTCCTTTAAACCGAGATACTTCGCACTTTCGTAGGAAACCTCCTTCGCCGAAGTACTAACGATCTGCTCTATCTGCTCACGGATATGCGCCCGCTGTTCGGTAAACAACTGTCTTAGCCAGGCAATTTGCAGCACTATGCTGACAAGTACCGAGATGACCACAAGTGGATAAGCGTATTTTGCAGAAAGCCATTTCATATCCCGAAAATAGCCTTTTTATTATGTGCTTATGCAGATCAGGAGCGGATTTAACTTTATTTAACCGAGCTTAACTTTCGTTTACAGCCCTTCGGAATACGTTTGCATCACAAAATCACCAATGATGAAAACGATTCTATACATACTTATACTAACCGGCTTTACCATTTCAGCAGTGGCACAGCAAACCCGCCCGGATACCATGAAAGTACAGCAGCTGAAAGATATTGTAGTGACCAGCCGTCCGCCACAGGTGGAACGCAGGAACGATAAAGTGATCTTCAACGTACAAAACAGTATTCTCGCCAGCGGCAGCACTGTCTGGGACGCGTTACGTAAAGCACCTGGTATACAGACCAATGAGAGTGGCCAGGTAACACAGGGCACAAAGAGTATGACCGTATATATTGACGGGAAACAGGTACAGATGACCGGAGAAGATCTGACCGCCTACCTTAGCGGATTACCTGCTGATAACGTCTCCAAAATTGAGATCATGCGCACTCCTTCCGCCAAATACGATATACAGGGTGGTGGTATTGTGAATATCATCACCAAAAAGTCGAAAGCGCAGGGTTTCAACGGGACTATCAATGGCGCCTACACACAGGCTACATTCGGTAGTCAGACCGCCGGTGGCACCTTCAATTACAAACAAAACAAACTAAACATCTATGGTAACTATGGCTTTACCAATAAAAGCATCAGACGCCTGATGAATACCTATACCATATACGAAACACCTGATTCCTATTCTGACTGGCGGGGGCGACGTGCGATCGATCCGGTGAATAAAAGCCACAGTTACCAGTTAGGACTCGACTATGATATCAATCCAAAACAGGTGTTTGGTTTCCGGGTGACCGGATTTAATTCCGATCGTAACACCGACTCCAGGACCATCAGCAATGTATTCAATGATCATGTATCGGCAGCTGATTCTACCCTTAACACCAATGGCCGTTCAAATTCCGCCAGCAATAACTACAGCTTCAATCTGAACTACAAAATAAAACTGGACAGTGCGGGCAAAAGCCTTAACATCGATGTAGACTATGTGCCTTACACCAACAATAACCGGCAGTATGTCAACGCACTGACATATATACAGGACAAGAACGTCAATGATAACTTCAACATATTCACGCCATCCACACAACGTATTAATATCTGGTCAGGAAAAGCTGATCTGACCTATAAAATTGCCGGAAAATGGGATATGGAGTCAGGGATCAAATACACCAGTATTAACTCAGACAACCTCTTCCTGTACAACAATGTGCTTGAAGGTGGCTTATCCCCGGACGACAGTAAAAGTAATAACTTCAAATACACGGAGAATACAGCTGCGGCTTACACCAGTATCAGCGGTAGCCTTGGTAAATGGGACCTGCAGGCAGGATTAAGAGGTGAACAGACCCGTACTACCGGTAATTCCATTACACAACAAGTCATCAACAAAAGAAATTACCTACGCTTATTTCCGACCTTGTTCATTACCTACAAAGCATCAGACGATCATGTGTTCAGTTTCAACTATAACAGTCGTATGGAACGTCCAGCCTATATGCAGCTGAACCCGGCCCGTTCGTACAGTAGTCCCTATAGCTTCCAACAGGGTAATCCCGCTCTGCGGCCTGCTATCTTTACAAGCGGTGAACTCAGCTATACCTTTAAACAAAACTACACACTGACTGCGTCCTATTCAAAACTGAAAGATCTGGTCAGTAATGTAACGGTACAGGATAATGCGAGCAAAACATTTTACGATACGCAGCAGAACCTGGATAATATCGAAGACTTTACCCTGGGTTTCATGACAAACCTCCGGCCTACAGACTGGTGGGATATGAATGTGACGGTTGAAGGCGCTTACCGCAGACAGCACTCCCTGTATACAGATGGTTATTTTGCTTCTGATAATTATATTGTTTCTCTGAATACCACCCAGTCCTTTGTTCTCAGCAAAAAACAAGGCATAAAAGCAGAACTCTCCGGCAGATATGAATCCCCTGTTTATCAGGGTGTATATCATGTGGACAGGACCTCTGATATCAGCCTGGGATTCAGTAAATCTATATTAAAGCAACAGGGTACCGTCAAACTTGCTTTTGCAGATATCTTTTATAAGAATCCTTACAAGCTGGATATTGCCTATCTGCAACAACGCAATGGTATGATACAGAAGAATGATACCAGGAATATATCGGTATCCTTCTCTTATAAGTTTGGGAAAAACACCTTCTCTTCGCGTAAAAGGCAGACGGCAAGTGAGGAAGAAAGAAGAAGAGCCAACTAAAACAATTAAGAATTAAAAATTAAGGATTAAGAATTGGAGGCAATTGTCTTCAATTCTTAATCCTTAATTCTTAATTCCTTATCAATTCAGGTAACTATAGTTAGAAGATATAACGCGCACCTACCTGTAACTGCCATCTTGAAATCAGGTCAGGGTTGGTAATGAACGTATGTCTTTGCGAAGGATCGAACTGATAGATCGCTTTACCATTCGTTTCTCTTCCTGCAAATCCCAGCGGCTGATAGTAACCACTGTTACTTGCGTATTTACGAAGGCCCCATTTGCTACTGATCAGATTACCCAGGTTCACGACGTCAAGACTGATCTGTATGGTGCTGGTCTTTTCTTTTCCTTTGAAGTTGAAGTCCTGTAACACGCGCATATCGATCTGACTGAACCAAGGCGTTTCACCTGCATATTTACCGGTATACTGACCACGATGACTGCTCAGGTATTTATCCTGACCAATGAACGCTTCCAGTGCTGCACCCTGTGCGGCGGCGTTCTGTGTATTACCGTCTGCATCTGTCAGTGTCGCAAAGCTCATATTTCTGATTTCTGCGGCAGTAGGTACATACATCAGGTCATTCGCAGCAGAACCATCGTTGTTCAGGTCACCACCGTATACATAAGAGAAGCGGTTACCGCTGGTCCAGTTGGCAAAGAAGGAAACAGTTGTTGCGTATTTACCTTTACCATATTCAAACTTCCTGATACCTGCCAGGGTGAAACGGTGTTTGTTACCATACAGAGAAGTTGATTCCACGGCCCTGTTCGCATTACCCAATACCGGATTACGGTCGAAGGCATCACCGGAAATCTCCGCTGAAATAGAACTGGCATCTTTTGCAATCAGGAAGTTATAGCCGAACATGAAGAAGTATCCTTTACCAAAGGTCTGTTGCGCCTGGAAAGTTGCATTATAAGAGTACCCTGCTTTGACATTGGTGAATACATATGTACCGGTATTACCCTTATCAGCTGTCTGATAGACTTCGCGGTCGTCGCCGGTACCTGAGTTCAGGGTGCCGGTTGGCGTACCCAGACCATAGTCACGCACTATCATAGAATTGATATCTTTTGAATAGGCGAAATCTGCGGTCAGTACTGTCCCTACAGGCAGTTTATAATCCAGACCGATATTGGAGCGCCAGATCTGCGGCCATTTGAAGTTATGCGCTGTTACGTTGTAATAACCGGTGAAAGGGTTACCGATGGCATTACCTACCCATACAAACGGGAAGCGGCCTGTAAACAGACCTGTACCACCTCGCAGTTGTACTGTCTTATCCCCTTTGATATCCCAGTTGAAACCTAAACGCGGAGACACCAGGATCTTACCGCTTGGCGTACTGGTATTGTCGATCGTCTGTCCGGGGCCATTCTTCACCGGATTACCGTTTTCATCAAACAGGGTCAGGTTATCTGTATTCGGAACGGTTGGAGAACCGGTTACAAAACTACCTGCGAAGGTGCCATCCTGGTTTACGTTGGGACTGTTATAACTTGCTTTGGATGGGAAATAAAGCGCCTTATCAAAACGTACGCCGTAAGTCAGTTTGAAGTTACCTGCTGCACTGAATTCATCCTGCAAATAAGCAGATGCCTGTCCTACAGTCAGATAGTACCAGGTCCACTGGTCAGCCGCCACACGGTTCTTTGCATAAGTGACATTGGCATCGTATTGTCCCGTCTGCACATTGTTCAGGAAAGTCCCGATATCTACACCGGAGAACACGGTAAAACCAAACCCTGTCAGGTTGAAAGAGTTACCAAACTTGAACTGCTCATAGGATGCGCCTATGGTCAGTGTATGTTTCGGCAGGATGATGTTGAAGTTGTCTGTCAGCTGTAATGCATCCTGGTTCAGACGGTTATTGATAGAGAACGGTTCATATCCTGCTACGATGTATGGCACATTGTATTTTGTGATGTTCAGCACCGGGAATGGTGAGGAGAACGGATCACGTTTATCCCTGAAGCTGGTGAATACTGCCCTGAATTTATTGGAGTAGGTATCGTTGAAGTTAGACTTCAATTCCAGTCCGAAGGAATGCAGTTTGTTGATCATCTTGTAACCGGAGTTACGGAATTGCAGGGTAATGGCATCCGGTCCGCGGCGATTGATCGCGTTCGGGTGTGCACCTTTTTCCTGCGATGCATCCAGTCCGTTATATGTAAATGACAGCGTATGTTTACTGTTGATCACCCAATCCAGTTTCGCCAGCCATTTATAGTTCTTACGTTTATATTCATAATCCTGGTAAGGACCTGTCACATATCCAAAGCGACTGCTCAGCGCATTACTGACTGCTACCAGGTCAGATTCCAGTACGCGGGAGGTGGTTACATCTCCGGCGTTGCTGTTATTCCTCGCTACATATGCACTGGCCCCATCCGTACGTTGCTCTGTCTCGAAGTTCACGAAATAGAACAGCTTATCTTTTTTGACCGCACCACCCAGTGAGAAGCCTCCCTGGAAGTGATCGAGTGTAGGTACCTTGAGTTTTTGTCCGTCGATCTTATCACCGGAAATCGCATCATTTCTGTAAAATGCGTACACTGTTCCGGCGAACTTATTACTACCGCTTTTCGTTACTGTGTTCACACCGGCGCCGGTGAATCCGGACTGTGTCACATCATACGGCGCAATATTGATCTGGATCTGATCGATCGCATCCAGCGAGATGGGTTGCGCGTTTGTTTGTCCGCCGGGAGCCGGCGCATCCAGTCCGAACGGGTTATTAAACACCGCTCCATCCAGCGAAAAGTTATTATACTGTCCATTCCTTCCTGCAAAGGATATCCCGTTATACGTCGGTGATGCGGAAGGTGTGATACGCAGATAGTCATCTGCCGAACGCGAAATCGTTGGCAGTTGCCGGATCTGTTGCGCACTGATGTTCGTAGAAGCACCGGTACGCTGGTCGTTGAAGATAGTGGAGCGTCCGCTGATCACTACTTCGTTCAGTTTACCCGTCGATTCGGAGAGACGGAGATCGAGTGCGGTGTTTTGTCCGAGTGTGAGGAATACACCCGTAGCAGTTTCTGTGGCGAAGCCGGTATATGAGGCTGTAACGGTATATGGTCCACCTACACGAAGATTGGGGACTACGAAGCTACCGTCTGATTTCGTGACGAGGCCTTTGTTAATGCCTGCGTCGGCGAAGGTCACCCTGATAGTCGCACCGGGTAATGGCTGGCCTGCTTCGTTTTTGACGATACCGCTGAGAGTTGCGGTCGTCACCTGGGCTTGCGCCCGCAGTAGCAGAAAACAGGCAATGAATAAGCTTCCTAATAGCTTAGTTAGATTTGGTTGATGCATCTTTTATAAATTGGGTGGATAAAACGCTGTTACAAATAAAACCGTAAACGCCCTCCCTACAAGCCCAAACAACCTATACAAGTTACTTCAAATTTTGCGTATTGGGGTCAGTAGAATTACTGAAATTTCAGTTTTGGGGAGGTGGTTTAGACATATAGTGAAAATCATCAGGTGTGTGCTACTGGATTGAGTAGTGCGATTTTACATCAGGCATGGGGTGTTTGAGTGTTAAATGCATCAGATTTTTGGGTGGGCGATAAAATTTCTTCTTCCAAAGGTATGGAGCCGGGGCTGACGACGGTGGTCCAGTGTGGGAGCCCTGGCTGACGCGCGCCGAAGCTACTTGCTATGGGGCGGTGGGGTGGAGATTGAGGCAGTGGGGGTGGATTAAACCCCTGGGGGCATGGGCTGGGCGTTGCTTCGGAGCGCTAAGGCCAGGTCTCTCCACCTGGAACCACCTATGATTATGCACTGATTATTGTGTCCACTCATTCACTTTATTTTATCTTTGTTATCGCTCCTTTCCACTTCTCGTTTTTCGATTTCTCATTAGCTTTTTACCCATATCCATCCTCCGACTGGGTATATTCTAAGTCGCTATTTCCTGATGCGGTATTCTATCTTTTCTCCTTTCTATCAGTATTTCCTTATTTGCTATTTACCCATATCCGCCTTCTTACCAGCCATATTCTAAGTCTCCATTTCCTTATGCAGCAATCTATCCTTTCTCCTTTCTATTAGTATTCCCTTATTTGCTCTCCCCTCACATCCTCACTTGACTATTCATACATCAAGTCTTTATTTCCCTGCACTGTATTCCCTCCTTTCCGATTTACAAACTACTCTCGCTTTTGTATCTTCTGATAGCTTTATGTTAAAATTGTATCAGTCATTTTGAGCCGATTGTTTTACAGATGCCGGTTTGATAATACTTATCCTACGTTAATCTTACGTTGCTGAACGTAGGATTAACGTAGGATAAGTATTATCAAATAAATACCTGTATGATCCTGAAATAGGTTTACACCTTAAAAAGTGTAAAACATGCAAAATTCAAACAATGAGGGACGTAAAGGGCGTCTAGGAATGCAATTTCAATATGAGCAGTCATTCATGAATAAAGTCGTAGCCGAATATATGGCTGGGGACCAAAGCATGAGCCAGGTGGCTGCTCGTTATAAGATTACAAAATCACAAGTAGC